>CAVSIP010000001.1:0-755000 GCA_963728075.1 uncultured Actinomycetota bacterium
TAATAAGTTCTGTGGTAAATCAAACATGATAAGAACGCATCACTTTCTACAGACCGATGATCGGTTCTGTCTTCAATGGCAGTGTGACGGTGAAAGTGCTGCCTTGCCCCTGCTCGCTTTTCACGGTGACCGTTCCACCCATCTCGCGCGCGTATTTCTGGACGATGGCTAGTCCTAAGCCCGTGCCGCCGTACTTGCGCTTTGACGTCTGGTCAACTTGTCGAAATTCCTCGAAAATAAACTCGCTCGCGTGCGGTGGAATACCGATGCCGGTATCTTGGACGACGATGTTCCACGTCTCATCATTGCATTCCAGCGCGAGCCGTACGTTCCCTTGCTCGGTGAACTTGATCGCATTGCCAAGCAGGTTGATGGCGATTTTCGAAATCGATTCTTCATCCCCGTACAGCGTTTCGGGCAGCTTTTCGTCAATGTCGGTCTCGAAGGCGAGATCCTTCTTCTCCGCCAGTACGCTGATTTCGCTTGCCCAACGCTTCGCCACTTGGCGCGGTGCAAATGGTTGGTTCGCCAACTCCAAGCGTCCCGACTTAACCCGTGATAGGTCGAGGAAATCGTTGATCAATTGCAGCAGGCGTTTGCTGTTCGAGCGGATGCGATTTGAGATAGGTTTCGGTCTTCGGGTTATAATCCGTGCCGCCGATCCGGTTCAGGATAATGCCGGTGAAGCCCTCGATCGCGTTGAGCGGTGTTCGCAGTTCGTGCGACATGGTCGAAAGAAACTCTGATTTGAGCCGTGAGTTTTCATCCGCCAGCCGCTTTGCCGCCTGCAGCTCCTTGATCAGCCGCTTACGTTCCAGATCAACGCGCACGTACTCGTCAATGTCGCTGGCGAGTTGTTTGTTTTCAGCTTCTGTTCTCAAAAACTCGTCAACAGTTGCCTCTAGCTCGATGGCGCTGTCCTTGAGTTCTTGTTCAAGTTTAGCGTTTTCCGCTTGAAGCTGTGCGATGGTCGCTTCCAATGCCTCGCGGCTGTTAGCGTCCAGATTTACAGTGTTTGTTTCCATGCGTGGGTACCATCCTTTGTACACATGTACACAGCGTTGTTATTTCCATTGTGGCTGTGATTTGGCAATTAGTCCCATAAGCTTTTTGTTCTTAGGAGTTTTCTTACGGTTGCATCCTAACTTTGACTTTATACTTTATATAATAATTCTAAACAACAGTTAGGATGTATAGAAATCTTACATTGTGAAAAATTAGTGAAAATGTACTTATCGAGCGATTTGCCCGATTACAATTTATTCACGGATTGTTGAAAAGGCGGAGAGAAATGTCAAGGCAGACAGTTAGCGACACCGAATACGCCACCCTCTGGTATTACCCGGAAGCCAAAATCATCCATCATCAATTTCACAAGTTCATTCATGGCGCCGAATTCCGTCAAGTTCTTGAAAAAGGATTCGATGTCTTCAAGCAATATGGCGCGGATAAATGGCTCTCGGACGACCGCCTTAATTCTGCACTCCCATCCGCCGATACCGAATGGGGGCAGCAGGATTGGTTTCCGCGCGTATTCGCTGCTGGTTGGAAGTACTGGGCGATTGTGATGCCCGACAAAGTCGTCGGGAAAATGAATATGAAGCACTTCATCGACGCCTACTCGACGCAGGGATTGACCATCGACATCTTCGATGACCCTGACCTTGCCCTGAAGTGGCTCGAGTCGGTCTGAACGCTAAGGTGAATATGCGGGGGTTCTTGCTAATGCGCATATACAACCCATCGGAAGACTAATTTGTGGGTTGCTGCATTCTAAGGGGGTACTTTCGTGTCTAGGCAAACTATTATCGATACCGAGTACGCTACTCTTTGGTATTATCCCGAAGAGAAAATCGTACATCATCAATTTCATAAGTTCATCCATGGGGACGAGTTCCGCCAGGTGATCCTCGAAAGGGGGTGGAACAATTCAAGCAGAACGACGTCCGAAGTGGCTGTCGGACGACCGCATGAATTCCGCGCTCCCCGTCCTGACCGATAGTGAGTGGGCGCAGGAGGATTGGTTTCCGCGCGTGTTCGACGCCGGTTGGAGCTATTGGGCGATTGTCATGCCCGACAAAGTGGTCGGTAAGATGAACATGCGCGGACTTATCGAAGAAATCTCAGAGCGGGGATTACCGTCGATATCTTCGATGATCCTGAGACGCCGTTAAATGGCTTAAGTCGGTTTAGCGTCGAGCCGCCTTACTCGAAGCTCGGGACGTAGCCCCCGTAGCTAAGCGTATTGATTTTACCGGTCAGGCAAACTCACGACCGAATATTGCTTAAACAAATATAGAAGGAAAGAGGTGCATTCTTGTCAAGGCAGACGATTAGTGAAACCGAGTACGCAACGCTCTGGTACTACCCGGAGGACAAAATCGTTCATCACCAATTCCATAAGTTCATTCACAGTGATGAGTTCCGCAAGATGTTGATGAATGGGGTCGACGTCTTCAAACAGTATGGCGCGGATAAATGGCTCTCGGACGACCGCCTCGAATGGGGCGATGACCGCCGAAGATATCCAATGGGGTCAGGATGTCTGGACTCCAGCCGTTTTCGCGGCGGGCTGGAAGTATTGGGCGATCATGATGCCCGATAAGGTGGTCGGCAAAATGTCCATGCGCCGGTTGATCGATCAGTATTCGGAGATGGGTGTGACCGTCGATATTTTCGACGACACCGAAGAAGCTGCTGAAGTGGCTGCGGTCATTCTGATCGTCGCGTCAAAGGGTGCGCAGGAATAAAAAAACCGCCCCAATTGGGGCGGTTTTCGAAGTTTTAAGCCTAAAGCTTATTCGCGCACAACCGTGACCGAACTCGCTTGCTTGCCCTTCTTGCCTTCGGTGATCTCGAATTCGACCGTTTCACCTTCGTTCAGCGAGCGGAAGCCGCTTGCCTGAATTTCCGAGTAGTGAACGAACAGATCGGGACCATTTTCCGGGGTGATGAAGCCGTAGCCTTTTTCACCATTGAACCACTTCACTGTACCGCGTGAACGCTGAGCCATTGCTGCTCTCTCCTGAATTTGAACTGGTTTCTGCTCTAGCCTTGGGTACTCACACTCTATCCAGATAATTCAGGACACTCATGCGGTACTTTTTGAGAAGAACTTGAGCTTTCGTAACTAAACCCTCACAGTATGGGGCTACGTAGCTCAGAAATCTATCTTCTCGTCTGGCATAGCCGATGTTGAACCAAAGCATCGACGTGGGAAAGACGATATTGTCTTGTAAATATCCACACTGCACTTACACTATACGAGGTTTTTTTTGAATAGTCTACACCTAATTTAGACGCCACGAACAAATTTTCCGCCCTGTTTCTTCGCTTGCGCGGTGCGCGATTGGTCAGATGACGTTCGCGACGGGGTGAGGTAAGCTTGCACTTATATCAGCAGTCAGTAATGAAAGGATTATGGATGGCGCAGCCCTTTACACCGGAATATTTGGCGCAGCCGGATCGCTATGAGCAGATGCCTTATCGTCGCTGTGGGCGCAGCGGCTTGAAGCTCCCGGTGATTTCGCTGGGACTCTGGCACAATTTCGGCGGCTATGACACCCTCGAAAACGCGCGGGCGATGCTCCGCCGCGCCTTCGACCTCGGCATCACCCACTTTGACCTCGCCAACAACTATGGACCGCCGCCCGGCTCCGCCGAGGAGACCTTCGCGCAGGTGATGCAGAAAGACCTGCATCGCCTACCGCGACGAGTTGATCATCTCGACCAAAGCCGGGCTATGACATGTGGGAGGGTCCCTACGGCGAGTGGGGATCGCGCAAGTACCTGCTTGCCAGCCTCGACCAGAGCCTCAAGCGGATGAACCTCGACTACGTCGATATTTTCTACAGCCATCGCTTTGACCCGGACACCCCGTTAGAGGAAACGATGGGCGCGCTCGCTAGCGCGGTGCAGCAGGGCAAGGCGCTCTATGTCGGTATTTCCAACTACAACGGTGAGCAGACGCGGCAAGCCGCCCGGATTTTGAAGCGAGATGGGGGTGCCGCTGCTGATCAATCAGGTCGCCTATAACATGCTCAACCGTTGGGTCGAAGGCGATCTGCTGGACGCGGCGGCTGAAACCGGCATCGGCTTGATCTTCTTCTCGCCGCTGGCGCAGGGGCGGCTCAGCGATCGCTATCTGAACGGCATCCCTGAAGATTCGCGCGGCGATCAAGTCCGGGCGCTTCCTAAAGCCCGAACAGATCACGCCGGAGTATCTGGCAAAAGCGCGCCAGCTCAACGAGATCGCCCAAGCGCGCGGGCAGTCGCTCGCCGAGATGGCGTTGGCGTGGGTGCTGCGCCATCCAGTCGCCGCCTCCGCGCTGATCGGCGCGAGCAGCGTCGCCCAAGTCGAAGATGACGCCGCGACGGCGCAGAAGCTCGACTTCACGCCTGCCGAACTGCAAGCGATCGACGCCGCGCTCGCCTGATTTCGCGCTTTGCCGCTTACTGCTCCATAGGCTAGGTGTGTACCCAGCTTGACGTTCATCGACGACAGCAATCGGATTGGGTAGGGGCAGATCTCAGATCCGCCCCTACCAGCGATCCATCCAGCGCTTTGACGGTTTAGCCTCCCTACGGGACGGTGGCTAGCGCGAGATCTTTTTACTCAGCACTCAGTCCTCAGCACTCGGATCTCTTTGTGCACTTAACCCCATTCGGATTGACAGTCCCCGCCACATGTTTTACTGTTATGGTGAAAGCGCTTACAAATTTTTAGGAGCGCTCCCATTTTAGGGATTACGGTCGATTTGCCGCCCTGATAATTAGGTTTATCACAGGAGTAAATAGTTTAAATGAACCCTCATTTACGCCCATTTCGGTTCTTGATCATCCTCGCGCTGTTCTTGATGCCTCGGCGTCACCATCGCCGGCGCGCAGGACTGGTGACCAGCCTGAACCCTATCGCAACCCGGATCTTCCGGTCGCGGATCGCGTCGCCGATCTTTTGGCGCGGATGACGCTCGACGAGAAGATCGGGCAGATGACGCTGGTCGAGAAGAACAGCCTCACGCCCGCTGACGTGACCCAGTTTGCTATCGGCGGCGTTTTGAGCGGCGGCGGCGGTTATCCCGCCAATGGTAATTCCGTCGAGACGTGGGCACAGATGACGTCGGGCTTCCAGCAGGGCGCGCTCGAACTCGCGCCTCGGCATCCCGATCATTTACGGCGTGGATGCCGTTCACGGACACAACAATCTGCGCGGCGCGACCATCTTCCCGCAGAACGTCGGCTTGGGCGCGACCCGCGACGCCGATCTGGTCGAGCAGATCGGGCGCGCGACCGCCCAAGAGATGATCGCCACCGGCATTTACTGGGACTATGCCCCGGTGATCGCCGTGCCGCAGGATATTCGCTGGGGACGCACCTACGAGGGTTACGGCGAGAACACCGAACTCGTCACCGAGCTGGGCGTCGCCTTCATTCACGGCTTGCAGGGCGACGATCTCGCCGCGCCTGACACTGTGCTGGCGACGCCCAAGCACTTCATCGGCGACGGCGGCACGGCATGGGGCACTTCGCCGTTCGGACCGCGCAACATTGATCGCGGCGTCACCGACGTCGACGAAGCGACGCTGCGCGCGCTGTTACCTGCCGCCGTATCAAGCCGCGATCGATGCGGGCGCGCAGAGCATCATGATTTCGTTCTCCAGTTGGGGCGGGCTGCGGATGCACGCCCAGAAGTACCTGATCACCGACGTGCTCAAGGGCGAACTCGGTTTCGACGGCTTCACCGTCTCCGACTGGGCGGGCATGGACGACGCCGCGCCGACCTACTACGACGCGATGGTCACGTCGGTCAACGCCGGCGTCGATATGAACATGGTGCCGCAGGATTACCAGCAAGTTCATCACCACCATGCAGCAGGCGGTCGCCAGCGGCGACATCACCGAGGAACGGATCGACGATGCCGTCAGCCGCATCCTCAAGGTGAAATTCGAGCTGGGACTGTTCGAACATCCCTTTGCCGACCCGGCGCTGGCGGATACGGTCGGCTCGGACGCGCATCGCGCGCTCGCCCGCCAAGCCGTCGCCGAGTCGCAGGTGCTCTTGAAGAACGACGATCAAACGCTGCCGCTCGCCAAAGACACGCCGCTGATCCTGGTGGCGGGCAGCGCTGCCGACAACATCGGCATTCAGTCCGGCGGCTGGACGATTGAATGGCAGGGCAGAGCGGCAACATCACCCCCGGCACGACCATCCGCCAAGCCATCGAGAACACCGTCGGCGCGGATACGCGAAGTGCATGTTCAACCGCGCTGGGAATTTCAGCGACCTGACCGGCACGGCGGACGTCGGCGATTGTCGTCGTCGGCGAGCGCCCCTATGCCGAGTACGAAGGCGACAGCGCGACGCTGGCGCTCTGCCGCGACTGATCTGGCGACCGTCCGGCGCGTGCGCCCGCTCGACCGATAAGCTGATCCTCGTCGTCGTCTCCGGGCGTCCGGTGGTCATCGACGAACTGCTGCCCTCGCCGATGCCGTCGTCGCCGCGTGGCTGCCCGGCACTGAAGGGCAGGGCGTCGCCGACGTGCTGTTTGGCGATCAGCCGTTCACGGGCAAGCTGCCCTATACGTGGCTGCGCACCGTCGATCAGCTTCCGTTTGATTTCGCCAATCTGCCGACCGATAGCTGCGACGCGCCGCTGTTCCCTTACGGCTACGGCTTGACCACTGACGACAGCACGTCGCCGTATCTCGATCTGGCCGCTGAGTGCGGTCCGGCGATCGAAGTTCGGCCGACGCTGCCGCCCGCCGTGATCACGTCCAATAATACGCCGACGCCGACTCCCGCGCCGACCGCAAGCCGCGCCGGTCGCCGCGCTTGCGCCGGACGGCGTTTACGGCGAAACCTACAACGCGCCCTTCCCGGTCAGCATTACGCTCGACGGCAGTTATGACGATTGGGCGGGCGTCCCGCGCGTGACCGTGCCGCAAGACGCCGACCTGTCTTCGACCCAGCCGTCGATCACCTTTGCCGCTGCCGCCGACGACCAGAATCTCTACTTCTTCGCCAGCGTCGTTGACGACACTATCATCAGTGGCGAGCACGATGCCGATTACTGGAACGAGGACTCGGTCGAGTTCTACATCAACGCCACCGGCGATCTGACGCTCAAGAGCTATAAGGCGGGTGTCGCCCAGATCACCATTCCGGCGATGGACGTTGACCTTCCGGCGGATCAAGCCGTGTTTGGCGGTGTTCAGAGCGCCAGCGCGAACGCGAAAGTCGCCGGATCGTACACCGACAACGGTTATGCGCTCGAAGTCGCCGTCCCGCTGCACAACGATGCTTGGGACATCACGCCCGCTGATGGTGCCGAGATCGGTTTTCAGGTGCACCTCAATGGTACGTCGTCCGGCGACCGCGATACCAAGCTGATCTGGTCGAAAGCGGATACCAGCGACAGTTCCTATCAGGATCCCAGTGTTTTCGGCAAGCTGATCTTCACAGCGGTCAGCGCGGCGAGCAGACCCGCAGCCTATCATTTCGCCTCGCACTTGAGCGCCGACGGTCTGATCGACGACTTCGAGAGCGGCATCTGGATGGGTGCTGATGCCTCGAATACCGGTATCGGCTTTATTGCGTGGGGCGACACTGCCGAGAACACCAGCCTTGCCGTGCGCCTGCTGCCGCCTCAGTTCGGTCGATGCCGTCCCCGGCAAGGAAGCTGCGCCGAACAACGTGCTCGCCGTCGTCTACGACATCAACTCGTGGGGCGGTTTCACCCACGCTTTCACCGATGGCACCAACTGGATTTCGCAGGACTGGACGGCTTACGACGGCATCAGCTTCTGGCTCTATGGCAACAATACCGGGGGCGTCGTCCAGCTTGACCTGTTCGATAACCGCAACCCGAATCAACCCGGCGACACTGCCGAGCGCTGGTACTACCGCCTCACCGACGATTACACCGGTTGGCAGCAGTTCACCATCCCGTTCGATCAGTTCCAGCGCCGCACCGACTTCCAGCCGAGCGGCGCGCCCGACGATGGCTTGGGCTTGAACGAGGTTTCCGGTTATGCTTTCGGTTTCCCGGTCGGTGCGGGATGCAGTTCGCCTACCTTGACGACGTGCGCCTTGTGAAATCGGGCGCGCGCTGCGTCAGTCGTTCAACCTACTCCTAGTCCAACGGAGGTTCCGGTCGAAGTGGATAACAGCGTAACGTGGGATTCGCGCGAATGGAATCTGGTCTGGTCGGATGAATTCGACGGTGACGCCGGGACTCCCATCAATACCGCCAACTGGACGGCGGAGATCGGCGGCAATGGCTGGGGCAACAACGAGCGCGAGTATTACACCGATCGCCCGGAGAATGCCTCACTCGACGGTAACGGCAATCTCGCCATCGTCGCGCGGCAGGAGAACCCCGGCGATTATCACTGCCACTACGGGACCTGTGAGTACACCTCTGCTCGCCTGATCAGCAAGGATAAGGTCGAGTTCACCTACGGTCGCGTCGAGGCGCGGATCCAGATCCCGCGCGGGCAGGGGATTTGGCCCGCCTTCTGGATGCTCGGCAATGACATCTCCAGCGCGGGCTGGCCCCAATCCGGCGAGATCGACATCATGGAGAACATCGGCAAAGAGCCGCAGAAGTCTACGGCACGATTCACGGACCCGGCTACTCCGGCGCGAACGGCATCGGCGCGTCTTACGGCGGCGACGCCGCCTTCGCCGACGACTTCCACGTCTATGCGGTCGATTGGGACCCGGACGTGATCCGCTGGTACGTCGATGGCAACCTGTATAACACCGTCAGCCGCAATGACGTTCACGGCAACGATTGGGTCTTCGATCACGATTTCTTCATCCTCCTCAACGTGGCGGTCGGCGGCGGTTGGCCCGGTTATCCCGACGAAACCAGCACCTTCCCCCAAACCATGCTGGTCGATTACGTCCGCGTCTACCAACTGGCGGACGGTTCGTAGTCTTCTGATCGATATAACGTAGGGGCAGGACTCAGTCCTGCCCCTACATAATTACTTTCAGTAGATTTGTGATTGTACGTGTGGGATGATGTCTCTGCGCCGCGTCTGGGGAGGGTCGATGAGGGGTAGCGGTCAGAGTCTGCGATCACCTGTCGCAGCGTTGCCATGTCGAGCGTCTTCTTGTCGAGTAAGGCGACCGCGCCCGCTTCCAATCCCTGCCGCCGGAACTCGCTGTCCGGGTAGGCGCTGATCAGAACCACCCGTGAGGACGGCGACTGCTCCGTGATCTGCTGCGCGCAGGTGATCCCGCTCTCGTCGCCCAGCACGACGTCGACCAGCGCGAGCCGGGGTTTGATTCGCTCCAGCAGGTTGAGCGTCTGGCGCGTGTTCTCGGCTTCGTAGATCGTCGTATGCAGGCTGAGCGATGTGATCGTCCGCGTAAGCTGCTTCCGATAGCGGTCATTGTCGTCCACGATCAGCAGCGTCAGCGATCCCGCGCTCGGCTGCGCGGCGGGTGACCGCAGCGGTCCCGTTCCGGTGCCCGGAATCGCCAGAATCTCCGGGTGCTGGACGATGAAATTGAAGGCTTCCAATCGGCTGCGCACGTCGATGATGCGGTACAGCCGCGTCAGATGATTTTCCACCGTCTTGACGCTCAAGCTGAGTTCAAGCGCGATTTTGCGATTGTCATAACCTCGATGCAGCAGCCGCAGCAGATCGAGCTGGCGTTCGGTCAGCCGGTCGAGCGGTGACGGTGTGTCGCGGAAATGGATCAGCTTGTCGAGGATGCGGCTTGAAATCCAGCGCTCGCCTTCCAGCACGCGCGTCACCGCCAGTCGGAGGTCACTCAACGGCTGATCCTTGAGGTGATAGCCATTCACGCCGATTCCGAGTAAGCCTTGCACGTAAACGTCGTCGTCATAGGCACTGACGACGAGGATCTTCATGTCGGGGTAGTCGCTGCGGATCTGAGCGATGGCGGAGATTGGCTCGAAATCCGGCATGGTCACGTCAATGAGCAGCAGATCCGGTTGAAGCTCCGCCAGCAGCGTGAACAGATCGCGCCCGTTGCCGACTTCGCCCTCAACTTGAATGTCGGGTACGTCTTTAAGCGCATTGATAATTCCGGCGCGGACAACGGCGTGGTCGTCGGCAACCAGTAAGCGAAAAATCGCCATAATAAAAACCGATCACTAAGTAAAGTGCCAGATCTTAATCGTATGCGTGTCTCAACTATAGCATAGTTTCAGCGACGAGCGGCGACTGGGCGACTTAGGGGATACCCCCTAATACCAGTTAGGGGACTTCCGTCAAAACGATAAGGGGATTTTGTTCAGGCGGGTTTTGGTGATTATGGCTATATTTTGAAGGGTTCACCCTGTGAAGGGAGTACAAAACCCGCTCGAATTAGTTGAGGAGGGAGATTGAACGAGCCATATCGTGAAGATTACCACACGATTGTACTTTTTTCCACAAATTGACATCAGGAGGAAATAATGTCCAAGGTTGGTTTTCGGATTGCGATGCTCGTCGTACTGCTGATGAGCATGTTTGGTTTCGCGCTTCAGTCGATGGCTCAAGATACTGTCGACGTTGCTGTTTTACTCCCTGACAGCCAGTCATCTGCCCGTTGGGAGAATGACGACCGTCGTTTCCTCGCCGCCGCCTTTGAAGACGCTGGCGTGACTTACTCGATCGTCAACGCCGAAGGCGACCGCCAGACCCAGATTACGCAGGCGGAACAGGCGATCACCAACGGCGCTAAGGTGCTCATGCTGGTCAACAACGACAGCGGCAGCGGCGCGGCGATTATCGCGATGGCGCGTGACGCTGGTGCGTCGGTCATCGACTACGACCGTCTCACGATTGAAGGTCCCGGCGCGGACTTCTACGTCAGCTTCGACAACGAGTCCGTTGGTCGGCTGCAGGGCGAGGGTTTGGTCGCTGCGGTCAAGGCAGCTCAGGATGCCGGTACGATTGGTGACAAGGTCAACGTCGCCATCCTCAACGGCTCGCCCACCGACAACAACGCGACCCTGTTCGCCAATGGCTATCACGGCGTGATCGATCCCCTGTTTGACGATCCGGCGAGCGGCTGGACCAACGTCGCCGAGCAGTCCGTCCCCGATTGGGACAACCAGCAGGCGCTGTTGATCTTCGAAGGTATGCAGACCGACAATCCTGACATCAACGCCGCGATTGCCGCCAATGATGGTTTGGCGCAAGCGGTCATCACCGCGCGTCAGAACGCGGGTCTCGACTTCATCCCGGTCACGGGGCAGGACGCCACCGTCGGTGGTATCCAGAACGTGCTGGCGGGTCGTCAGAGCATGACCGTCTACAAAGCGATCAAGGCTGAAGCGGAAGCCGGTGCTGGTCTGGCGATTGCTATCGTTCAGGGCACCGACACCAGCATGATGGTCACCGGCAGCGTCAACAACGGCACCAACGACATCCCGTCGGTCCTGCTCGTCCCGGTTTCGGTGACGAAGGACAACGTGGCTGAGACCGTCATCGCTGACGGCTTCCGCACGTGGGATGAAATCTGCGTTGGCGAGTTCGCGCAGTACTGCCCGGCTGACGCCATGATGCAGATGACCCCCGAAGCAACGATGGAAGCGAGCAGCTAAGTTCGTAGGCTCCGAATGGGCGCGGCGCTTAATCCGCCGCGCCCGTCATGTTTGCGAAACCTGCCCATGAATGAAAGACAGGAAGCTTTTTTTGAACATTTGTAAAGCGGTTTTAGCTGATGGCTGCTAACTGCCAGCTAATGCTCTTAGAAGGAGTATATGTTGTCGGAACATCCTTTACTCCAATTGGTCGGCGTTTCCAAGCGCTTCGGCGCGGTGCAGGCACTCTCCAAAGTCGACTTCGAGGTCAAAGACAGGCGAGGTGATGGCGCTCGTCGGCGATAACGGTGCCGGTAAGACGACGCTGATCAAGGGGATCGCCGGGATTTATCCCTACAACGAAGGCGAGGTCTACTTCGATGGCAAGCTGGTTCATCTGCACAGCCCGCACGCGACCGCCGCGCTCGGCATCGAAATCGTCTATCAAGACCTTAGCGCTTGCCGATAACCTTGACGTTGTAGCCAATATGTTTCTGGGACGCGAGCGAACCGGCTTCATCGGGCGGCTTGACGAAGCGAGTATGGAAAAAACCTGCGTCGAGACGCTCGACTCGCTTGTCCGTCTCGACCCTGCAGTCGGTGCGGCAGCAGGTTGCCGGTCTCTCCGGCGGTCAGCGGCAGGCGATTGCGGTCGCCAAAGCCGTGATGTGGAATTCGCGGCTGGTGATCCTCGACGAGCCGACGGCAGCGTTGGGCGTCGCTCAAACCCGGCAGGTGCTCGATTTAGTCCGGCGGCTGTCCGACAAAGGACTTGGCGTTATCCTCATTTCTCATAATATGCTCGACGTGTTTGAAGTTGCGGATCGGATCACCGTGCTGCGGCTGGGGCAAAACGCCGGTTTATTCAACCGTGCCGAAGTTGACCAGCGCGACATTGTCTATGCGATCACAACCGGCGACCTTCAATCTGCGCCGAAGATGAAAGAGAATGACTAGTATGGAGACGACTAACGCGGACGGACTGCTCTCGGAAGATCAGCGCCGCGCTTCGCTGCGTGACTATTTGCGGGGGTATCTGCGCCGGATCACTTCTGGCGACATCGGCTCGCTGCCGATCATCATCGGCTTGATCGTGATCGCCATGATTTTCCAGTCGCAGAATTCCAACTTCTTGACCCCGCGCAATTTCGTCAATCTGATCTTGCAGATGGCAGGCATCACGATGATGGCGTATGGCGTCGTTTTCGTCTTGCTGCTGGGCGAGATCGACCTCTCGATTGGCTACGTCAGCGCTATCTGCGGCGTGACCGTCGCCATGCTGCTGCGCGACCCGGCAGCGGGTTGGACGTGGTACACCGCCATTCCGGTCGGCTTGCTGGCGACGGCGGGGATCGGCTTGCTGCAAGGCTGGATCATCACCACCTTTAGCGTCCCCTCGTTCATCGTCACTTTGGCGGGCTTGCTGGCGTGGAACGGTGTCGTTCTGCGCTTGGTTGGTAACGGTGGCACGGTCATCATTCAAGACAAGACCGTCGTCGGCATCGCCAACTCCTACATCCCGCCGGATACGCTCTGGAGCTGGATCGTCGTCGCGGCGTTTATCGTCGGCTATGGTTTCATTCAATTTTCGCAGTACCGCAATCGTCGCAGTCAGGGCTTGAGCGTGCGCCCGGTCGGTTTCATCGCCATTGAGCTGGTGGTGCTGACGGTCGTCAGCGCGATTGTCGTCGCCGTCGCCAATCAGGATCGCGGCGTGCCGATTGTCGGTATTATCCTGCTGATTGGGCTGATGATCTTGACCTTCGTCTCCCAAAGCACCAAATTCGGACGCTACGTTTACGCCGTCGGCGGCAGCCAAGAAGCCGCCCGGCGCGCGGGTATCAACGTCCAGCGCATCCGCATTTACGTGTTCATCATTTCGAGCACGCTGGCGGGTCTCGGCGGGATCATTCTGGCGTCGCGGCTGCGCTCGGTCGATACCGGGGCCGGGCGGTGGAAACCTGCTGCTCAACGCGATCGCCGCTGCCGTGATCGGCGGCACGAGCTTGTTCGGCGGACGCGGGCGGGTGCTCCAGCGCTGTGCTCGGCGCGCTGGTGATCGCCAGCGTCGAGAATGGCATGAGCCTGCTCAACCTCGCTTCCGGCGATAAATTCGTCATCACCGGCATTGTCCTGCTGGTCGCGGTCATCGTCGACTCGCTGTCCCGTCGTCGTCAGCAGCAGTCCGGTATCGCCTAAGCGGCATCTCTGCCAAGCGTACTGCCGACCTCATCGCCATGCGCCCGCCTCCGCAGTGGCAGGGGGTCGGGCGGTGAGGTTTTGCTTTATCTCAGCTACTACCGTTTGATGACGCATTGCTCAGCACTCGGACTTCCTTTGGGTGTATAGTTAAGCTGATGTTTCACGCTCACGTAAACCTAGATTACAGCGTTCAGGTATGCACACCGCTGCTGCAGGTCGAGAAACTGTATAAACGTTTCGGGACGCTCGAAGTCATTCGCGGCGTCAGTTTTGAGGTTTTCCCCACGAGATCGTCGGCTTGGCGGGCTTGAGCGGCAGCGGCAAGTCGGTGATCGCTCAATTCTCGCCGGAACCTACCCGGTCAACAGCGGCGCGATCTACCTCGACGGGGTGCAGCTTCCGCCCAAATTCAAAGCCTCGGAAATCGGCTTGGAAGTGATCCACCAGTATCCTGAGCTGGTGGAGCGTTGAGCATCACCCAGAACATTTTTCTCGGTCAGGAGTTGTATCAGCCCTACGTCGGGCGCTGGCTGCGCTGGATCGACCAGTCACGCATGGACGCCGAAGCCTGCCGCCTGCTTGGCGAAGTTGGGCGCGACGACGTTATCGCCGGACGAGAAAATCCTCAACCTGACCAACGAACAGCGCCAGTTGATCGCCATTGCCCGCGCGATGGCGGGGCAGGCGAAGCTGATCTTCGTCGACGAGCCGATCCTGTTGAGCTACAGCTATCAGCAGAAAATTCTGACGCTGATCGAGCAGTGGCGGCAGGCGGGGCGCACCGTCATTTTCAGCAGCACCAACCTCGATCACCTATTTGCCGTCACTGACCGGATTCTCGTGCTCCGCAACGGGCAGCACATCGACTCGTTCCGCACCGATGTGACCAGCCGCGAAGAGATCGTCGCGGCGATGGTCGGCTACACCAATCAGGAGCAGCCGACGCCTGCTTTCTGGGCGCTCGACTCTGTATTATCGCGCTCGCGAAAAAGCCGAGCTGCTGCACCGGCAGATGCTGCTGCTCGAAAAAGACCTCGAAGCGCAGGGAACGCTCAACCAGCAGTTGCTGTCTCAGCTTGCCGAGCAGGTCAAGGCGCTCGATCAGGCGAACGTCGCGCTCCAAGCGGCTCATCGCCGCCTGCTGACTGAACGGGAGCAGGAGCGTAAACACCTCGCCCGCGAACTGCACGATCAAGTCATTCAGGATTTGCTCGGTACGAACTACCAGCTTGAGGAGATCGAGGCGCATGACCTGCTCTCGTCGGAGATGCAGCTTGAACTCGAAGACGTGCGCGGCAACATTCGCCAGTTGGTCGACGACATCCGCCGCATCTGTGGTAACCTGCGCCCGCCGACGATTGACAGTCTCGGCTTGCCCGCCGCGCTGCAGTCCTTCACCCACGACTGGGCGAAGCGCACCGGCATCGAAATGGAACTGCGCCTGCACCTCAATCCCGGTCGGCTGCCCGAAGCGATCGAACTGTCGATCTTCCGCATCGTTCAAGAGGGGTTGAGCAATATTCAGCGCCACGCCCAAGCGACCCGTGTCGAGATCACGCTGGAGCATACTTCACCGCGCACCCTGATGGTCTCGATTGCCGACAACGGGCACGGGCTGGACGAGGATTTCGACCTCGCCAAGCTGTCGACACTGGGGCATTACGGTTTGCTCGGCATCAGCGAGCGGGTGGCGCTGCTTAGCGGGCATTTGCGCATTCACAATCGCAGCGGCGGTGGGCTGCTGCTGCAAGTCGAGGTGCTCGCATCCCCGCCTCGACCTGCCAGCGGCGATGTCCGCCGGCCGCCGCGACATGGTTTACCACTATTGACGCAATCGGGTAGGGGCAGAACTCAATTCTGCCCCTTGATCACGTTACACGTTGATCACTTCATGCGCGATCAGCCACTGCACCGACTCATAGACCGCTTCCAGCGAGGTGTAGCGCGGCTGATAATCGATCAACTGCTGCGCCTTGGCGATGCTGGCGTTGGGGCTGTGCGCGATGTGATCCCACGTCACGCGGGCGTCTTCCTCGCTCACCGTGTGCCGGAATTCCTCGTAGGGCAGGTAGGCGAGGTTCGCCTTCTGCCCGAACCAACTCGCCGCTGCCTCGGCAAAGCCCCGCAGCGTGATCGCCGCCGGTGACACGATGTGGAAGCTCTCGCCGACGCTGCGTGCTCCAATGCGTCATCGCCTTGACAAATCCCTGCGCCACGTCCGCCGCATGGACGTGATGCACGGTTTCCATGCCCATGTTCGGCAGTGTGACCTGTTCGCCGTGAGCCAGCTTGACGAAGACTTCCGGATTGCCATGTCCGGCCGGGTTGACGGGTGCCCAGCCCTGCCCGACAATGTGACCCGCGTGCAGCAGCGTCGCCGGGAAGCCGGAGCGCCGCGCTTCATCCAGCAGATAAGCCTCGATCGCCGCTTTCTGGATGCCGTAGCTCCCGAACGGGTGGCGCGGCAGGTCTTCGCGCGCCGGGACGACCGTGCTGTGTCCGTGAACCCAGACCGTCCCGCAGTGGAGGAAGTGCTGCACTTCGCCGCGCAGCGCCTCGACCAGTTGGACCGCGCTGGACTCTTTGAAGCAGATCAAGTCCATCACGACGTCGGCTTCGAGTTCGCGGATGTGCTGCCCGAAGGTCCCGGCGGCATCTTCCGCTTCGCGATCCGCCTGTACCGCTTCGACGGCTTTCCACGCCGCGTGGGGGACATACGGTTCCCGCGCCCCGCGCGTGACGTTGATGACTTCGTGCCCGCCCTCGACCAGCATCGGGATCAAGTACGTGCCGATGTGTCCACTTCCGCCAATGACGACGACTTTCATCAGAGTTTTCTCCTAATCAGCAATTTAGCTTACCTAAAAACCGGGTAGGGGCAGAACTCATTCCGCCCCTACGATTGATCGACTGCTGCGCGCAAACTCGGCGCCTTGATCGTCCGTATATTCGCCTGATCCCGCCAGATCACCCGGTTGTCGTGGAGCAGCAGGGCTTGCAGCGCGCTCGCGTCGGGGACGTCCAGCGCCGCCAGAAATTGATCGCGGTCTTCCAGAAACACCGTGATGGTGATGGCTTGCAGCGCTTCGTCACTGATCACGACGTTCAGCCCGGCGCGAATTATCACCTTGAAGGGGGCGGCGGTATCGGGGAAGACCGGTACGTCGTAGTAGCTGAACCCTTCATGCGCGGCGGCGAGTTCCTTTGCCAGCGGCAGCCAGCTTGACGCCTGCCGCTGCTGCGTCTCGTCGAACGGCACGATCACCAGCACCGGATCGCCGGTGAAATCCGCCGGGAGCGCGAACGCTTGTCCCTGTAGGTTTTCGCCGCTGATCGTGGGGAAGCTGATACAGTCGGCGCAGGTCGAATCCGCCGTCTCGACGGTTGAGGCTTCCGGCGCGTAAATCGCGCTGACGCTGATCAGCACGACGCGCCACGAGTACGATCAGTCCGACGATGATTAGCGCGACTTGGCGGCGAGTCATGGCTGCCAGCCTTCCCAGCCCGGTCCGCGCACGAAGCGCCCCGGCTTCGCGCCGGTGTGCTCGCCGTCTTTGAGCACCTGCTCGCCGTTGACGAAGACGTGCTGCATCCCGGTCGCATACTGGTGTGGCTGGGCGAAGGTCGCGTGATCCTGAATCGTCGCCGGGTCGAAGACGACCACGTCGGCGAAATAGCCCGGCTTGAGCGCGCCGCGCTCGTGCAGCTTGAGATTCGCCGCCGGGAGCGAAGTCAAGCGGCGGATCGCGTCCTCCAGCGTCACCAAGCCCAGATCGCGGACGTAAGTGCCCCAGCAGCCGCGCGAAATTGCCGTAAGCGCGCGGATGCGGGCTGTCGTTTCAGGAACAAGCCCTCGGCTGCCATCAACTCGGCGTCCGAGCAGAAGCTCACGAACGGGAGCTGGACCTGCTTGCGGATGTTGTCCTCGGACATGGTGAAGTAGAGCGTGAAGATCCGCCCGCCGTCCTCGATCAGCAGGTCGATGGCGGTGTCTTCCGGCGACGTGCCGCGCGCCGCCGCGATCTCCGCCAGCGTCTTGCCGGTCAGCGGCTTGAGCGCCTCGGTGCGGAAGCCCGCGAGCATGATCTGCTCCGGCGATTCGACTTCCAGCCACATGTTTTCCCACTCGTCCGATGGCGTGCGCATCTCCTCGATGATCTGCGCGCGCGTTGCCGGGTCTTTCAGCCGCGCCAGCATCGCGTCGAGTCCGCCTTCGTGCGCCCACGGCGGCAGCGAGGCGCTCAAGCCGGTGCCGCCCGCCGGATACAGGTACATATCCGCCGTGACCGGCAGCCCCTCGGCGCGCGCCGCTTCGATCTTGCCGATCACGGTGTCCATTTTGTCCCAGTTTTCCCGTCCGGCGGCTTTCAGGTGATAGAATTCGGCGCGGATGTTTGCCTCGCGTGCAATCCGGATCAGTTCGTCGGCGGCTTGTTCGAAGAACCAGCCTTCGCTGCGGATGTGCGAGATGTACATGCCGTCGTGCTCGGCGACGACCTTCGCCAGTTCGATCAGTTCGTCGGTGTTTTGGAAGGTCGCCGGGGGATAGATCAGCGCGGCGGACATGCCGACCGCGCCTTCGCGCATCGCCTCATGGAGCAGCCCGCGCATGTGGTCGAGTTCCTGCTCGGTCGGCGGGCGATCTTCGTAGCCCATCGCGTGAATCCGCAGCGTTGCCGAGCCGACGAACGAGGTGACGTTGCAGGAGACGCCGCGCTGCTCCAGAAATTCGAGATATTCGCCCAGCGTCGTCCACGTCACGTCGTACTCGATGTCCTCGTTGCCGAGGATCGTGCGCGCGCCGCTCGTCTTCATCTCGTCGCTCAGCGGACCCATCGACGTGCCTTCGCCCATGACTTCGAGCGTCACGCCCTGCCGAATCTCGCTCTGCGACCGACCGTCGGCGATCAGCGACTCGACCGACCAGCTCAGCATGTTGATGAAACCGGGCGCGACGGCTAAGCCGCTCGCGTCGATGACCGTCTTGCCTTCGAGCGTTCCCGGCGCGCCCAACGCGGCGATGCGGTCGCCCTGTAAGCGCGACATCGCCCCGATAGCTGGCTGTTCCGCTGCCGTCGTAAATTGTGCCATTCCGCAAAACGAGATCGAACATGATCAATCGGCTCCGTGTGGCTGAGGTTCGCCCGCCGATTATACCCCGAAGCCGATCGGGAAACGGCTCACAGCAGACCAATCCGCCGGGGCAACGCGGCAAAACGATCTGACCGCCAAGACGCCTAGATCGCCAAGTGCGGGGACGCACCTGTGTGTGAGTCCGGTTTTTGGGGGCTTTGCAGTTGGTGAATATTTACCGTACCCGACTCTGTAGGGGCACGGCGCGCCGTGCCCCTACGCGCCGATATCTTGGCGTGCTTGGCGTCTTGGCGGTTAACCTTCTTTTTCGGTTAGGACGATGCACTTAAGCGGACACCTGTACCATTTACCAGTTGACCGCTTTACCGGGCGGTAGTATTTTTTACGGGTGCGTAGGAATATGAACACAACCTAAGATGACCAAACTGTCGTACAAGGAGCGGGCGAATCACCGGCGCGAGCGTGAGATCTTGCTCAGCGCCCGTCGGCTGATTCAGTCTGGCGGCGCGTCCCAATTGAACATGGAGGAACTCGCCGAAGCGGTGGGGATCTCCAAGCCGACGCTGTATCAGCATTTCAAGAGCAAAGAGGATTTGCTCGCTCACGTTTTCGTGGACAGCTTGCACGAGTTCGAGCGCTATTTCTGCGCGCAGACCGGGCTTTCGCCGTTGGCGCGGCTGAAAGATGCGCTCCGGTTCATGCTGATCAACCGCTATTTCCGCGACGGACTGCTGACCGGCTTCGAAAACGACGTCTTCGTTTCGGTGCTGAACACGCGCGCCGACGTGGCTGCCGCCAAACAGCGGGTGATCGCCGAGATCGGCGCGGTGGTCGAAGCGGGCAAAGCTAGTGGCGAACTGACTCCGGCAGTTTCTGGCTTGCTGGCGAGCTGCCTGTTCCTCAAGCTGGTGACTCTGCCGTCCGTCGCTTTGAACTGTATGAACGCGCCGGACGTCGATCGCGACGCGCTGATCGAGTTGATCGACGGCACGGTCGCCTTGTTCGAGCGCGCGGTCGTCGAGACCGGGTCGCCGCCGACCACATCCGCCTAATCCAATCGTCTAACAGCAATTTATCAAAGGGGAACACGATGGCTCTTGCAGTTGAATCCTTTGCGACAGCCGAAGAAGAACGTGCCTATAAACGCCGCTGGATCGCGCTGTTGATCCTTAGCATGAGCTTGATCATCATCGTCATCGACAGCACGATCGTCAATATCGCCTTTCCGACCATCCGCGAGACGTTCGGCGCGTCCTATTCGGATGCCGAGTGGATCAACTCGATCTATTCGTTGGTGTTCGGCGCGCTGCTGATCACGTGGGGCAAGCTGGGCGATCAATTCGGGCGGCGGAACATTTTCATCGGTGGTGCGGTCGTCTTTGCTTTGGGATCGCTGGGGGTTGGCACGTCGGCGACGATTGGTATTGCCATCGGCAGCCGGGTGCTGCAAGGCTTGGGCGCGGCGATGATGTCGCCCTCGACGCTCTCCATCGTCTCGGCGACTTTCAAGGGCAAAGAGCGCGGGATCGCCTTCGGCATTTGGGGCGCGACGGCGGGCGTCTCCGCGGCGATCGGTCCGATCCTCGGCGGCTGGTTCATCGAGTACGGCACCAGTATCATGGCGCAGCCGTGGCGCTTGGCATTCCTGATCAACATTCCGGTGGCGATCTTGGCGGTGATCGGCAGCTTCTGGGCGATCCGCGAAAGTCGCGATCCTAACGCCAAGCCGCACATCGACGTGATTGGGATTATCCTCGTAACGCTGTCGCTGGGCTTGATCGTCTTCGGCGCAATCGAGGGGCAGACTTACGGTTGGTTGGAAGCGAACAAAGTCTTCTCGTTGGGTCCGATCACCTATCCCGTGCTGGCGGACGGCGTGACGGCGATCCCGGCGGGGACGGTCTCCTTTATCCCCTTTACCTTCATCGTCGGAGTCCTACTGCTCGTGGTGTTCATTGCGGTCGAGCTCTGGCAAGAACGCCATGGTATTGAGCCGTTGTTCGAGTTCGGGTTGCTGCATTACCCCAGCTTTCGTTATGGCATGTTGACGATCTCGATTGCTACGCTTGGCGAGTTTGGAACGCTGCTTGTTCTCTCGCTCTACATGCAGATCGCCAAAGGCATGGGCGCATTCGAAACGGGCGTGCAGTTGCTCGGCTTGGCGGGTGTGATGGTGGTCGCTGCGCCGCTGGCGGGAGCGCTTGTCGAGCCGCATCGGAGCCAAAGTGGATCATCACGATCGGGCATGGCGCTTGAAGCGACCGCTCTGATCTGGATGAGCCGCATTCTTTACGCCGACACGCCGCTGACCTCGATTACCCCGCCGCTGATGGTTTACGGTGCGGGCTTCGGTTTGTCGATTGCCCAGATGGCTAACCTCGTGCTCTCGGACATCCCCTTCGCAAAGCCGGAGTTGCTTCCGGCGCGGTCAACACCATCCGGCAGATGGGCGCGGCGCTCGGCATCGCCATCATCGGCGCGGTGATGTTCGGAACGTTCGCCAGCGCCTCGATTCCGCTGGTTGAGCAGAGTACCGCTTTCGAGGATTTCGGCGCGCGAGTCGCCGCTAATACGCGAGATTTCCCCGGCGTCGCGGACACTGGGCACGCTGATCGGCACTTTTGGCGATACTGCTAAATCCGCACTGATCGAGCAGTTGAACAACAACGAAGGCTTCGACAACTCGGTCGATCCGCTCGACATGATCTTGACCTACCTGCCGCCGGCGGCGCGTGCCGGCTTGAAGCTGACCGGCGTCAACCTCGACGATCCGGCGGTGGTCGCCCAGATTCGCAGCGAGTTACAGCCGGACCTCAACATCTTGGCGGCGGGCATTCTTGGACCGCTGGCTATCGGCTTCTCAACTGCTGCCCGCGCTGCCACTGGAACCGCCGCGATCTTCGTGGTCTGCGGCGCGATCTCCTCGCTGCTGCTGCCCAATTCCAAACGTGAGGAGAGTGAGGGCGAGCACGTTGCCGTCATGGCGCACTGAGCAGTCGCAAACTCAATCGGCGTACTTGTAGGGGCAGGTTTCAAACCTGCCCCTACTGATTTCGATTCAGTGGACTCGTTCCAGTTCCAAAAACTGATTGCACCGGATCATGGATTTATCCGGTATGCTCTGGGTACTCACTCAACGTGATTCAGACGATCAACCAGCCTAAGGAGTGAAAATCCGATGTACATCGTTCACGTCGATATTCAAATCAAACCCGAATTCAGCCAGCAGTTCCGCGACGCGACCGTCGAGAACGCCAGCAACAGCATCCAAGAGCCGGGGATTGTGCGTTTCGATTTGCTCCAAGACAATGACGATGCGACGCACTTTCGCTTGGTCGAGGTCTATCGCACGCCCGCCGACGCCGACCTGCACAAACAGACCGCCCACTATCAGAAATGGCGCGATACCGTTGGCGAGATGATGGCGGTCGCGCGCGTGGGTACCAAGTTTATGAATCTGTATCCGGAAGATTCCGGCTGGGTCTAGCCGCGTTGTTACTCTGACGGCGAAATTGAGCGGAGTGGGGCAGTTTTTGCCCTGATAACAAACGCGCCGACTGGTCATTTCCAGTCGGCGCGCAGCGTGCTGAACCAGCTACGGTTTGGCTCGATGCGGTAAGTTGCTCTCCGCCATGTCCGCATCGACCGGCATTTGCTTGGATGCCGGTCGCACCGGATCATCCGGCGCGCCGAAATCCCCGGCAAGCGCCTCGATCTGCGTCATCGCGTCGTAATCGAACTCCTGATACTGGCAAATATCGCATTTCCATGCGGGCATCTGCGGCACGCTCAAGAGCATCCCGTGATGGATACTGGTATACGTTGCCAGTTCCGGTTGAAGAAAACCGATTTGGCAGCGAGGGCAGGGTATTTTTTCAGCCATAGGAATGAACCCTCCTTTAGGAAAGTGCTACTGTTCAGGGAAGCGGTAGCGAGTGACGATCCCCCAGTCTTGCGGGGGCCAATAGCGGACGACAGCTTCGCCAATGATGCGATTTTTCGTCACCGGACCAAACGCGCGCGAATCGCGGCTGTTGTTCCGGTTATCGCCCATGAAGAAGTATTCATCTGCGCCCAGCGTCCACGAAGTATCGTTACATAAGCGTGTGCACGGCTCTTTGATATACGGCTCGTTCAGCGGCGTGCCGTCGATGTAGACTTGTCCTTCTTGCAGCGAGACGGTCTCACCCGGCAGCCCGATCAGCCGCTTGATCAGCAGCGGTTCGTTGGGCGTGCCGTCGTCGCCCGGCGGATCAAAGACCACGATGTCGCCGCGCTGCGGGTCGCCCAGCAGATAATTGGCGCGGCTGACGATCAAGAACTGATCCGCCCAGAAATTCGGCTGCATACTGGGTCCCTCGATGTAGAAGCGCACCGAGGCGAGATTGACCAACGTGTAAAACAACCCGATCAAGATGATGGTTTCGAGAAGTTCACGCACTAAAGTTGACCGCTTTAATTTCGGACGAGGCTTTTGCTCTGGAAGCACCGTCGCCATTGTCGTCGAGGTCATTGCGTCTCCTGCTCATGGTAACCCGGCATAACGTTCCAATCTGCTGGGGGCCAGTAGCGGACCAGCGCTTCACCGATCAAGTTCTGGCGCGGGACGGGACCGAAAACTCGCGAGTCGCTGCTGTGATTGCGATTATCGCCCATCACGAAGTACTCGTCTTCGCCGATTATCCACGTCCGATCCGGGCAGTGGCGTGCGTCGCACGGTTCGTTGATATACGGCTCGTCGAGCATGGCGCCGTTGACGTAGACCTGCGTGTCGCGGATTTCGATCGTATCGCCGGGCAGACCGATCACGCGCTTGATGTAATCTTGCGTCGGGTCTTTGGGATATTGAAAGACGACGATTTGACCGCGCTGAGGCTCTGCCAAGAGATAATTGGCGCGGCTGACGATCAGGAATTGTCCGGTATAGAAGTTCGGCTGCATACTGGGACCATCGACGACGAAACGCGCGGTTGCCAAATTGACAAGCGCGTAGAGCACGGCAACCAAGACAATGGTTTCGCCGATCTCGCGGAGGCTGGAAATCGTTCTGCGATAGTGGAGCCGGGGGCGCGAGAGTGTTTCTGCCGGAGCTGGCTGCAAGGCTGTTCTCGTTTCTTCAAGCATTTGTTCGCATTATAAACCCGCAGACCGTCACGGACAATGCGAACTTGACTTTCTTCACCATTTCTTAGCTTTACGCGAGTCGTTTGGGATTTCGTTTAATCAAGGCGCGGTTTACATGACCCAATGATGCATTTTAATGGAGTATATTTCCTCTCAAATCGCTGGTTGTCGCCCCTCTCCCCGCGGCGGAGAGGGGATTTTAAAAGCCTTCTGCGAGCTGTCTTTACCCCCTCTCTACGTAGTGGAGCGGGGGCAGGGGGTGAGGTTAACAAAAAAACCTACCTCTGGAGGAGTTGTAGGGGCGCAGCGCGCTGCGCCCGTTCTCCGTATTTAGTCATTAATCTGCTTAAGCAGCGCGAATCACGTCTCGCGCTATAATGAAAAGTGTATAGACCGACCAGCCGAACGAGGCGTGCTGTGGAACGCATCCTGATTGTTGACGACGGGCACGAAAACCGGGAGTTTATCGCCGAATACGTCCTCCAGCCCAACGGCTACGAGGCGCTGATGGCGAAAGACGGCAAAGAAGGGTTGGAGCATGGCGATTGCCGAACACCCTGACTTGATCTTGCTCGATTACCAACTGCCGCGCATGAACGGGATCGAAGTGCTGCAGGCGCTGGCGGAGCAGGGGATCACGATCCCGGTGATCCTGATGACCTTCTACGGCTCGGAGGAGGTCGCCATTGAAGTCTACCGGCTCGGCGTGCGCGATTACGTCAAGAAGCCGTTCACGGTCGAGGAGATGATGCTCGCCATCGAGCGCAGCCTCGGCGACGTGCGTCTGCGTCGCGAGAAAGACGCTCTCACCGAGCGGCTGATTCAGGCGAACCGCGAGCTGCAGAATCGGCTGCAAGAACTGAATGTCCTCTACGGTATTGGCAAGTCCGTGACCAGCCTGATGCCGTTGGATCAACTGCTGCCGCGCGTGGTCGATGCCGCGATCAAGCTGACCGGCGCGGAGGAAGGCGCGCTGAGCCTGCTCGATGCGGATAAACTGACCTATCGGGCGGTCAAGCAGCGCGCGCTGGCACACGCGCAGACGGTCAGCGCACCCTGCGATGATCAGGTCTCGCTGCACGTCGTGGAGCATGGTCAGCCGTTGATTTTGACGCCGGAACAGCTCGAACGCGCGCAGCGTCCGGCGCATTCGATCGCCGCCGCGCCGCTAGTGATCCGCAATCAACCGATTGGTGCGCTGACCGTCACCAGCTTGTCGAGCGACGGTCACGCCTTCACCAAATACGACAGCGCGCTCTTGAGCGCACTCACCGATTACGCCGCCATCGCGGTCGAGAATTTCCACAATCTCGCCGCGCTCGAACAGATGAAACCCTAGAACTTCCCACGCGTTCCGTGAATTGTAGCGGCGCGCGGCTGCATACCTCTTGCCAGCTTTTCTCCCCCTCTCCCTATGGAGAGGGGGTCGGGGGGTGAGGTCAAGCCTTAGATCGACCGCATTTGTCCGCCGTCGACGCGCAGCGTCGCGCCGGTGATGTAGCTCGCTGCCGGGGAGAGTAGATAGGCGGCGGCTTGCCCGTACTCGTCAATCGTGCCTAATCTGCCCAGCGGGATATTCTTCAGGCTGCGCGCGCGCGCTTCTTCAAAACTGATCCCCAGCCGATCGGCGGTTCCTTGATCGAGCTGGGTGACACGATCGGTGTCAATCCGTCCCGGAATCAGGTTGTTGACGCAGATGTGATCGCCGGCGAGTTCGTCCGCCAGCGTCTTCATCAGCGCGACGACCCCGGCGCGCATCACACTCGACAGCACCAGCCGCTCAATCGGCTCCTTCACCGACGACGAGGTGCTGGTCAAAATCGCGCCGCCCTCGCGCATGTAGGGGAGCACAGCGCGGATCATGCGGACGCTGCTCATCAGTGTGAGTTCGAAGGCTGCCTGCATGCTCTGCCACTGTCGTCACTGATTTCCTTGAAGTAGGCGGCGGGCGGTCCCCCCGCATTGACGAATAAGCCGTCAATCCGTCCCCAGCGCGTCACCGTCTGGTCGACCCACGCGGCGATCGCTGCCGGGTCGGTTACGTCGCAGGCGACGCCGAGTGTCTCGGCACCGAATTCCTGCGCCAGCGTGCTTGCCGCCTGCTCGATGTCCAGCGCTTCCCGGCTGCACATCGAGACACGTGCGCCTTCCCGCGCCAGCGCCCGTGCCGTCCCATAGCCGAGACCCTTGCTGGCGGCGGCGACCAGCACAACTTTACCGTTCAAACCTAAGTCCATTGGGTATCCTTATCTTTTGAACTCATGGTCACAGGATGCGAAGCGGCGGCTCGCTGCTCACTGCCGCGAGATCCGCCTGATTTCGCTGATTCTGTCCATGAGACTGCGCCTGAATTGAGGAGTGGAGCCGCGTTCCCGCATGATTACATGTCGTTGGGCTGTGTCAAGCGGTCGCTCAGATGTTTGTTGACAATGTTCAATAAGTCGGTTGCGCGGAAGGGTTTGGTCAAATAATCTGTTGCGCCTAGTTTCAGGCTGGCGGCGAGGACCTCCTCGCTGGGCGTTGCCGAAACGAAGACGAGCGGTGTTTTCGCCGTTGCCGGGGTGGTTCGCAGCGCCTTCAGAACGCCGTATCCGTCGAGCTTGGGCATTAACACGTCACAGATCACGAGGTCGGGCAGGGTGGATTGCGCCCGCTCGACGCCCTCGACCCCATTCTCAGCCCCGATCGCGTCGAATCCTTCCAATTCGAGGATTTCCAACGTATTCATCAGGATGAAAGGGTCGTCTTCGATCACAAGTACGGTTGCCAAAGCCTACTCCCCGAACGCGCTCTTCTAGCTAACGGAGCGTGTTGCTACCCGTTCCGTCAGCGCTGGCAGAGTTGATCATTCAATTTTATGTCAAAACTAATACTACCTACGAATAACGCGAGAGCAAAGACCTTACTTTTGTCACGCCTTCATATTTGTACCAGATGATCTGACTTAGTTGCAAGTTTGCTGTGCGCCTGCACAATAATGCACGCCCCGGTAGTGACAATCGATCGGCTCGCCAAGCTCAGCCGAGCGACGCCAACCCTACCACGACGCGAAAATGTGCTCGGCGGCGGCGATCGTTGCTTCGATGTCGGCGCCGGTGTGCGCGGTGCTCATGAAGGCGGCTTCGAACTGGCTCGGCGCGAAGTAGAAGCCCGCTTCCAACATGGCATGGAAGAACTTGGCGTAGCGTTCGGTATCGGCGTACTGTTTGGCGCTGTCGCGTAGTCGGTGATTTCGACGCCCGGCTCTTTCAGGAAGTAGAAGCCGAACATGCTCCCGGCGAGGCTGGCTTGGATTGGGATGTTGTGGGCGGCTGCCGCTCTGCGAATGCCGTCTAACCAGTTCGGAGCCGTTGGGGCGGGGGAGGAGCGCCGCATCCGGTAGCCGGCGGGCGGGAGGAGTCCGGACATCCGGCGTCGAAGTGTCGGGGGAACCACTGACCCTGACTCCGGATGGCATGGAGGGCCCCATGCAACTGCGTCGCCTGGTCGTCGCTGGGAGCGCCATCGCGCTCGCGGCGCCGCTGGTCGCCGGCGGGACGTACGCCGCCGCCGCCCACCGGCGCGGCGACAAGTTCACGACCCACGGCCTCGGCCAGACCCCTGCGTACGGCGAGCCGTCG
This sequence comes from uncultured Actinomycetota bacterium, assembly GCA_963728075.1. Taxonomy (GTDB): domain Bacteria; phylum Actinomycetota; class Actinomycetes; order JAFAQI01; family DASSKL01; genus CAVSIP01. The sequence goes on from CAVSIP010000001.1 coordinate 27,589, forward strand.
ATCGCCGTCGCACCCAATGGCAAGTGCGTCGCCGTCTCCACCCCCGGGTCGGACAAGAACGGCAAGGGCACCGTCCAGATCTGGTACTCCGGCAACGACGGCAAGCACTGGGGCCACACGAACTTCGCCTCGCCCAACGGCGGCGGTGACTCCGAGATCTCCACTACCTCCCCGACGGCACCCTCATCGCGGCGGACCTGGAGATCAGCGACTCCGACACCGGGTCGAGCCGCACCGTGCGCGACGTGGAGCGGATGGGGCTGGCTGGGAGCGAGCAGCAGGCAATGGGCGGCGGCGCACAGCCCGGACGGCAAGAAGGTCTACCTCGTCTACCACGACTTCGCGCTCGAGGCGGAGATGTACGCCCAGGGCGCCCACAGCCTCGGCAAGGACAAGAACCACGACCTGGGACTCCCAGCCGCACACGGCGCAGTCCTCCGACCAGGCCACCGCACCCGGCATCGCGACGACGCCAAAGCAGGGCGACCCCGCGTCGCTGCTCGACCAGGGCGTGAACACGTTCAGCGGGCCGATGCTGGTCGACAACAACGGCAAGGACCTCTACGTCCTGTACTCCATCTCCGACGCGCAGTCCAACGCGGACCCGCGGGTGGGTGTCCCGCCGTTCGGGCCCAGCCGCGGCATCGTGGTCCTGCACTCGCCGGACGCCGGCCAGACGTGGGAGAGCCACTACGCGGTGACCGTGGCCTCGCCCGGCGACCCGACGACCGAGCCCGAGAACGCGGCGATCTTCCCCTGGGGACCATCTCGACGGGCCGGCACCGTCTACGTCGTCTACAACTCGACCAAGGGCACCAAGGGCTCCGGTCACTACCACCAGTACTACGTCTACTCCAAGGACAAGGGGAAGACCTGGAGCAAGCCGGTCAAGCTCGACGGCCTGCCCACCAACAAGGGCGCCGCGATCTACGCGACCGGTGCGGCCGGTGCGCCGGGCGTCCTCGACGTGGCCTGGTACGAGACCGACAACGGCGTGCCGTCCGACGACGCCTCGCTCTGGCGGGTGCACTTCGCGCAGGTCCGTGGCGCGGACACCGCCCACCCGAAGTGGACCGAGGGTCCGGTCAGTGAGACCCCGAACCACAAGGGCGGCATCTGCCTGCAGGGCATCCTGTGCGGCGTCGGGCCGGGCAGCGGTGACCGCAGCCTGCTCGACTTCTTCGAGCTGGCGATCAACCCGGTGACCGGCATGGCGGAGATCGCGTACGCCGACAACTACTCGCTCGGCAAGGACAGCGCGGGCAACCGGCGCGGCGAGGTGATGTACGCCCGGCAGTCCGGCGGGCGCAGCGCCCTGAAGTAGCGCTCCTCTCGTGATCGTGGGTCGTCCTGCCGCGTAAGAACGCTGCGGGGCGACCCACGATCATGTCGGGGGCCGCGGCTAGGGTCGCGGACGATGCCCGCCGCGACGTACGACCAGACGGCGACCGCCCGTCTCGTGGCCGAGCCCGCCAAGGTGCAGGCCCAGCGCGCGGTCGCCGTTCGCGCGCTGACCGGGCCCGGGTGCTGCACAGCGCCGCGCCGCGCCGACTCGCCGGCAAGACGCAGGTGGTGGGGGTCGGCGCCGACGACTTCCCGCGTACCCGGCTGACCCACACCCTGGAGAGCGCGCAGGTCGGCCGTGAGCTGGCCGCCGCGCTCGGCGCCGACCCGGACCCGGTGGACGCCGCCTGCCTGGCCCACGACCTGGGCCACCCGCCGTTCGGCCACAACGCCAGGCGGCGCTCGACGAGGCCGCCGCGTCATGCGGCGGGTTCGAGGGCAACGCCCAGTCGCTGCGCGTGCTCACCCGGCTGGAGGCGAAGATCGACGGGGCGGGGCTCAACCTGACCCGGGCGGTGCTCGACGCCGCGACGAAGTACCCCTGGCCCAAGCGGGCGTGGACGACCCCAAGTACGGGACGTACGTCGACGACCTGCCCGCTTCCGCTGGGTCCGGGAGCCCGCCCCCGAGGGGGCGCGGTGCCTCGAGGCGGAGGTGATGGACGGGGCGGACGACGTCGCCTACTCCGTGCACGACCTCGAGGACGGCGTGGTCTCCGGCGCGACGCCGCTCGACCGGCTGGACGCCGAGGCGGTCGCCGAGGTGGCCTCGGCGGGCTACTCGGCCGCCTCGCCGCCGAGCTCGCCGACGCGCTGCGCCGGCTGCAGGGACAGGACTGGTGGCCGCCGGCGTACGACGGGTCGATGCGCGCGCAGGCGGCGCTCAAGGGGCTGACCAGCGAGCTCATCGGCCGGTTCTCCGCCGCGGCGGTGGCCGCGACCCGCGCGCGGTACGGCGACGGCCCCCTCGTCCGGTACGGCGCCGGGCTGGTCGTGCCGCCGGAGGCGCATGCCGAGTGCGCGGTGCTCAAGGCCGTCACCGCCCACTACGTCATGCGGGCCCGCCGTTCGCAGGCCCGCGAGCAGCACGACGTCGTGCTGCGCCTGGTCACCCGGTGGCCGACCGCGCGCCCGACGCGCTGGAGCCGGCGCTGCGGGTGCGTTCGCCGCTGCCACCGACGACGCGGCCCGGCTTCGGGTCGTCATCGACCAGGTCGCCTCGCTCACCGACACCTCGGCCCGCGCATGGCTGCGTCGGCTCACGTCGTAGTCCGGCGGGTGCCGGTCGAGACCGTCCGGCCGCTGCGGCTGGCCGTGCTGCGTCCGAGCCGTCCCGCGGAGGCGGCGGAGTGGGCGGGCGACGCCGAGTCGGTCCACCTCGCCGCCTACGACCCCGCGGGCCGGGTCGTGGGGGCGGTGTCCGTACGGCAGGACACCGGGCAGCTGCGCGGCATGGCGACCGACCCGGCCGTACGCGGTCAGGGGTACGGCGCCGCCCTGCTCGACGCGGCAGTCGCGGCGGGCGCGACCTGGTGCAACGCCCGGCTGACGGCGGAGGGCTTCTACGCCCGGCATGGCGGCGCCGGGTGGGGGAGGAGTTCGTCACCGCGGACACCGGCCTGGTGCACGTCCGGATGGAGCGCTGCTGACGCTCAGCCTGCGGACGGCGACAGCGGGTGCGGGGTCGTGGTCTCGGGCCCGATCGGGTGCACGAACCGGCTGCCCGTGGGGGACGGGGTGGGGTTCTGCGAGATCTCCGCGGGGCCGTTCGTGGCCGACCCGCACCCGGCTGCGAGCAGCACGAGTGCAGCGGCGGCGGACCGGCGCAGGCGCATGAGCCGAGGTTACGTCCGGTGCTGTGCGAATCGGACGTCTCGCCGCCGGACGGGGCCTACACTGGCTCAACGCCGGCGTCGAGGAGGTCCGTCGAGTGGCGGGACGGATCCGCGACGAGGACATCGCCCTCGTCCGAGAGCGCTCACCGATCGCAGAGATCGTGGGCCAGCACCTCGCTCTGCGCAACGCCGGCGGCGGCCAGCTCAAGGGCCTGTGCCCCTTCCACGAGGAGCGCACGCCGTCGTTCCAGGTCAGCCCCGACCCAGCCTCTGGTACTGCTTCGGCTGCGGCGAGGGTGGCGACACGATCGGCTTCGTCCAGCGGATCGAGCACCTCGGTTTCACCGAGGCGGTGGAGTCGCTGGCCCGCCGGTCCGGCATCGAGCTGCGGTACGAGCAGGGCGGCGCGGCTCCCGGACGGAGACCGGCCAGCGCCAGCGGCTGCTCGACGCGCACAAGGCCGCGGCCGAGTTCTACGTGGAGCAGCTGGCCTCCCCGGGTGCGGAGATCGGCCGGACGTTCCTCGCCGAGCGGGGGTTCGACCAGGCCGCCGCCGAGCGGTTCGGGGTCGGCTTCGCGCCCGCGGGCTGGGACAACCTGGTCCGCCACCTGCGCGGCAGGGGGTTCTCACCCCAGGAGCTGCTCGCCGGCGGGCTGGCCAGCGAGGGCCGGCAGGGGCCGATCGACCGGTTCCGCGGCCGGCTGGTCTGGCCCATCCGCGACATCAAGGGTGACGTCATCGGCTTCGGCGCGCGGCGGCTGCGCGAGGACGACAACGGGCCCAAGTACCTCAACACCCCCGAGACGCCGCTGTACAAGAAGAGCCACGTGCTCTACGGCGTCGACCTCGCCAAGGGCGAGATCGCCCGGCAGCTGCAGGCCGTCGTCGTCGAGGGCTACACCGACGTGATGGCCTGCCACCTCGCCGGGGTGGCCACCGCCGTCGCCACCTGCGGCACCTCGTTCGGCGCCGACCACATCGGCGTGCTGCGCCGGCTGCTCATGGACCAGGACGAGCTGCGCGGCGAGGTGATCTTCACCTTCGACGGCGACGCGGCCGGCCAGAAGGCCGCGCTGCGCGCCTTCGAGGACGACCAGCGGTTCGTCACCCAGACCTTCGTCGCCGTGGAGCCGTCGGGCCTGGACCCGTGCGACCTGCGCCTGGCGAAGGGCGACGCCGCCGTACGCGACCTGGTGGCCGGGCGCGTCCCGCTCGTGGAGTTCGCGGTCCGCAGCATGCTGGACCGCTACGACCTCGACCTGCCCGAGGGCCGGGTGCAGGCGCTCGGCGCGGCCGCACCGCTCGTCGCCCGCATCAAGGACCGTGCGCTGCGCCCGGAGTACGCCCGCCGGCTGGCCGGCTGGCTCGGCATGGACGTCGACATCGTGGTCGAGCGGGTCGCCGAGGCCGGCGGCGGGGGCGCGCCCGCAGCGGCGACGGCCCGTACGGCAGACGCACCGTCGGCCGCCGGCCGGGCGGAGCGGCCGGACCCCGACGACGCCGGCTCGAGGTGGAGCGCGAGTCGGTGAAGGCCGCGGTGCAGCAGCCGAAGGTGTGCGGGACCGCCTTCGACGCGTCGACCGCGAGTGCTTCACCCACCCGGCGTACGCCGCGGTCGCCGCGACCATCACGGCGGCGGGCGGCACCCAGTCGGCCACGGGCAGCGAGGCATGGGTGGCCGCGCTCCGCGACGCTGCCGCCAACGACACGCTGCGCTCGTCATCGTGGAGCTCGCGGTCGAGCCGATGCGGACGACGGCGAGGACGACGACCGCTACGCCGCGGCGGTGCTCGCCCGGGTGCACGAGATCGCCGTCACCCGCAGATCACCGAGCTGAGCGCGCGTCTGCAGCGCATCAACCCGATCGAGGAGGCGACGAGCACAACAAGCTGTTCGGCGAGCTCATCGCGCTCGAGCAGCAGCGCGGGCTGCGCGACCAGGCGATCGGGGCGCTATGAGTGCGCTGGGGGAACAGCACGTCCCCGAGCCGGCTCGGGGCCGCGGTGGGCCCAAGCGCCCTGCCCTGGCTCAGGTCGACGAGGTCGCGCCCATCGCCCGGGGCAGGAGGCGGGCGTCGCTCACCGCCGAGGACGGCGGTGCCGCCTGGCGCAGGCGGAGCTGCCGCCGGGTCGATGGACACCGCCTGCAGCTGTCGCGGCGAGGGCATCGGATCGTCGAGACCGCGACGCCGACGAGGAGGATGCCGAGGCGGAGCAGCGCACCGCCAGCAGCAGGAGGAGCGCGGCGAAGGCGCCGTCCAACGACCCCGTACGGATGTACCTGCGCGAGATCGGCCGGGTGCGGCTCCTCACCGCCGCCGAGGAGGTGGAGCTCGCCAAGCGATCGAGGCGGGGGTGTTCGCCGCGGAGAAGCTCGCACCCAGCCGCGGATGGGCGAGGAGCTCGCAAGGAGCTCGAGTCGATCGAGCGGGACGGCCAGGTCGCCAAGAAGAAGCTGGTCGAGGCCAACCTGCGCCTGGTCGTGTCGATCGCCAAGCGCTACGTCGGCCGCGGGATGCTGTTCCTGGACCTCATCCAGGAGGGCAACCTCGGGCTGATCCGCGCGGTGGAGAAGTTCGACTACACCAAGGGCTACAAGTTCTCCACCTACGCGACCTGGTGGATCCGCCAGGCGATCACCCGCGCGATCGCCGACCAGGCCCGCACCATCCGGATGCCCGTGCACATGGTGGAGACGATCAACAAGCTGGTCCGCATCCAGCGCCAGCTGCTCCAGGACCTCGGCCGCGAGCCGATGCCGGAGGAGATCGCCGAGGAGATGGACCTGACGCCCGAGAAGGTGCGCGAGATCCTCAAGGTCAGCCAGGAGCCGGTCTCGCTGGAGACGCCGATCGGCGAGGAGGAGGACTCCCACCTCGGTGACTTCATCGAGGACTCCGACGCCGTGGTCCCCGTCGACGCGGCGAGCTTCATCCTGCTGCAGGAGCAGCTCGACTCGGTGCTGCACACCCTGTCCGACCGGGAGAAGAAGGTGATCCAGCTGCGCTTCGGCCTGACCGACGGCCATCCGCGCACGCTGGAGGAGGTCGGCAAGGAGTTCGGCGTGACCCGCGAGCGGATCCGCCAGATCGAGTCGAAGACGCTGTCGAAGCTGCGCCACCCGTCCCGCAGCCAGAAGCTCCGCGACTACCTCGAGTAGCCGGGCCGGTCGTTTCCGGGCTCTGCGACCCTGGTACGTGTGACCCCCGAGCACGAGCGGCCGCCGCTCGACGTGTCCGTCGACCGGCTCAGGGCGCTCCCGGGGCACACCTTCGGCCCGAGGGAGGGCTTCCTCGCGGTCGGCGCGGTGCTCGTCTCGTTCGTGGTCGTCGGCATCGTCTACGTCGTCGGGGGAGGTGCCGCGGCGGCGACCGGCGCCGGGGAGCTCGCGCTGCTCGTGGCGGTGCTCTGGCTGGCCCGCCGGGCGGCCAGGCGCTCCGGCGGCTGGGAGGCGGCGCTCGGCCTGGGCCGGCCCAGGTGGCGTGACATCGGCACGGTCGTGGGCTGGACGATCCTGCTGACGATGCTGCAGGCCGGGGTCGTCGAGCTGATGCTCAACGCCAGCCCCGACCTGCAGACGCCGAGCAACACCGGCGGGGTGCAGGACCTGTCCACCGGCGCGCTCGCCGGCTTCTTCGTCCTCACGGTGGTCGTCGCGCCGTTCGTGGAGGAGCTCATCTTCCGCGGGCTGCTGCTGCGCGGGCTGATGATCCGGATCGGGTTCTGGCCCGCGGCCATCGTGTCCTCGGTGCTGTTCGGCGCTCTGCACGCGCCGGGCGCGCAGTCCGGCGCGCTCGCCCTCATGGCGGCGATGACCGTGTTTGGCTTCTGCCTGTGCCTGCTGGTGCGTTACCGCGGCCGGCTGGTGCTCTCGATGGGCGTGCACGCGCTGCGCAACGGGCTGGCCCTGGCCATCCTCGTCGGGGCGGGGCTGGGATGAGCCGTGCGCGTCAGCCGTACGGCGTCGGGGAAGCCCTACGGCCATGAGGCTGCCCGGACGCACCACGCTGCCGCCGGACGTGGTCGAGCGGCTGCGGCTGGCCACGGGTGACCGCGTGCTCGCCGCCGCGCCGTTCGACGGCGGCCATCTGGTCGCGACCCGGTACGGGCTGTGGGAGCTGCCCGCCGAGGCGGACCCGACCTTCCTGCACTGGGACGAGGTCGACCGTGCCGACTGGCACGAGGGCCGGTTCACCGTGGTGCTGACGCCGGCCGAGGGCGAGGCCCGCTCCCGCGGCTACCCGGTCACCGCGCCGGGCCGGATGCCCGAGGTCGTGCGCGACCGGGTCACCGCGAGCATCGTCGTGAACAACCCGCACCGCCTGTCCGGCGGCGGGACGGTGCGGGTGCTGGCGCGTCGCCGTGAGGGGGAGGACGGCCTGCGCTGGCTGCTGGCGTTCGAGCGAGCCGCCGACGCGCGCGACGCCGCGCGCCGGGCAGAGGCCGAGGGCTACCTCGCGCAGGCCCGGGAGAGCGTCGGAGGCTGAGCGGGCAGGAACCCGCCGCCGCGGCGGCGAACTCCTCCTGCCATGCGCCGTACGATCCTCGCCGTGCTCGCGGTCGCCGCCCTGGCGGCCGGGACCGTCCCGCGCTCGCCGAGAAGGCCGACCCGCAGCCTGTCGTGTTCCAGGTCGGTACGGCGGTGGAGGACATCACGCCCGCCACGGCGCAGTACCTCGGCGGGTTCGACCAGATGGCCCAGCCGACGGCGGTCGCCCACGACCCGCTGCAGGTCCGGGCGTTCGCGGTCGCGCACGGCTCGACCATCGTCGAGTTCGCGATCGTCGACACGCAGGGCTGGTTCGCCGGCTACCAGGAGGGCCCGTTCGGCGTCACCGACGCCCGGCAGGCCGCGGCCGCGTGGCTCGACGCGCACGGGTACCCCGGCACCGACGAGGGCCACCTCATCGTCTCCTCCACGCACTCCCACGCGGCCCCGACGATCATGGGGATCTGGGGGCCGACCGACCCGGACTACCTCGAGCGCGTCCACGACCAGACCGTGCTGGCCCTGCAGGAGGCGGCGCAGAGCCTCCAGCCGGCGCAGCTGTGGACCGCGGACGGGGACAGCTCGGCGATCGACGGCAGCAACGTCGAGCAGACCGACATCTACGACGGCTACGCCGTCGACGGCGACACCCCCGTGCTGTGGGCACGCCAGCCCCGGACGGGCAAGACCGTCGGGCTGTACGTGAACATCCCCGTGCACGCCGACGTCGTGAACGGCGCGGCGGAGGGTGACCACGGTGAGATGTCCGCCGACCACATCGGTGTCACCCGCAACCGGCTCGGTGACGTGCTCGGCGGCACCGCGGTCGTCGCGATGGGCACGCTCGGCCGCCAGGAGAGCATCGTCCAGGTCGGCGGCTACGACTACAGCCAGGACGTCGGGCGCACCACCACCAACGAGGTGCTGAGCGCGCTGCGGCACGCGAAGCCCGTGACCGACGCGACGCTGGCAGCCGCCGAGCAGTACGTCGCCGTACCGGTGACCAACCCTGCGCTCGGCGCGCTGGTGTACGCGAACCTGCTGACCGGCTACGTGAACACCCCGGCCGGGGCCGGGACGATCGACCGCTCGGTGACCCCGCCGTACGCGGTCGGCAGCGCGGTCGGCACGTGGGTCACGGCCTTCCGGATCGGCTCGCTGCTCTACGTCTCCGAGCCCGGCGAGGCCTTCCCGGGCGTCTCCCAGGCCGTCCGTGACGCGGTGTCCGGCGCGTCGGTTGTGCGGTTCGTCGGCATGGCCCAGGACCAGCTCGGCTACTACTGGCCGCCGGAGGAGGCGCCGGCGACGGAGACCAACCCGAGCGACCACCTCACCTACAACGTCAGTGCCACGCTCGCCGACGTCACCGTCAACGCCTCGGGTCTGCTCGCCCAGCAGCTCGGCTTCGGCTACACGCCCGTGCACCCGACCCCGCTGCAGGACGACCCCAACGCGCGCAGCAAGCCGGGTGTGCAGTTCTTCGCCGTCGTCCCGCAGTCGTCGAACCGGACGGTGCAGTTCGACACCTACGTCAACACTGCCCAGGACGGTACGGCGGTCGCCACCCACGGCGGCGCGGGCCCGATCGCCTGGGACTTCGGTGACGGCACGACCGGGTACGGCGGCAAGGTCGGCGGCCACACCCGCGAGACGCACACGTTCCCGGGACCCGGCACGTACACCGTGACGGCGACGGTGGTCGACGCCAACGGCACCACCCGTGCGTACCGGGAGACCGTGGTCGTCGACCCGCCCGGCTGCGACGCCGACAGCGGCAGGCCGCTGACCGCGGGGTGTGCGCACGCCGACTGACCGGCTCCCGCGTTTGGCTCCCCGGAGCGGGGTCCGGCGCGTAGCGTTCCGCTCCGGAATGGTCGGGCTGGAGCGGTTGCGCCCGCGCACGGTGACCCTGACCTGGGCGGTCGCCGGCGCGCTCGTCACGCTGCTCGTCGTCGCGGTGCGCGGCGTCGCGTTCGACTACCGCAGCATGCCCGCTCACGTGGGCCTGGAGACCGTGGACGGGCTGGTTGCTGCGCTCGGCGCGTACCTGCTGTATGGCCGCTACCGCCGCAGCCTCGCGCTGCAGGACCTGCTGATCTGTGCCGGTCTCGGCCTGCTCGCCACCGGCAGCCTGCTGTACTCCGTCGTCCCGCTCGCCCTGGGCGCCCACCCCTACGACGCGTTCCCGACCTGGGGTCCGCTGCTCGTCCGGCTGGTCGGCAGTGCCCTGCTCGCGTGGGGTGCCGCCGTGCCCGGCCGCACGGCACAGGGGCCACGGGTGGGGCGGGTGCTGGTCGCCGGCGGGCTGTCGCTGGCAGCGGTGACGCTGGTGGCCCTGCCCGTGGGGCCGCCGCTGCCCAGCGTCACCGAGCCCCCGCTGGACGCCTCCAGCCCGCACGTCACCGGTGACGTCGGCGTCCTCGTGCCGCAGCTCGTCGGCGCCGTGCTCTACGTCGTCGCGGCCACGCTGTTCACGGCGAGCGCCGAACGGCACCGGGACGACCCGCTGCTGCGCTGGCTCGGACCGGCGATGGCGGTCAGCGCGTGGGCACGGGTGAACTACTTCCTGTTCCCGTCGCTGTACTCCTCCTACGTCTACGCCGGCGACGTGCTGCGCGCGGTGTCGTACGTGCTGCTGCTGGTCGGCGCGACGAAGGAGATTGGGAGGTACTGGGCGCAGACGGCTCTGGTGGCGACGCTGGAGGAGCGCCGCCGGCTCGCCCGCGACCTGCACGACGGGCTCGCCCAGGAGCTCGCGTACATGTGGTCGCAGCTGCGCCGGCTGTCCAGCCACCCGGACGACACCGACGCGCTCGCCCGTACGGCGGGTGCCGCCGAGCGGGCCCTCGACGAGTCCCTCCGGGCTATCGCGGCGCTCACCCGGCCGCTCGACGAGCCGCTGGACGTGGCGCTGGCCCAGTCGGCGGAGGACATCGCGGCCCGGTACGGCGCGACGGTCGCGTTGACCCTCGACCCGCACGTCTCGGTGGACGAGGAGCGACGGGAGGCGATGATCCGGATCGTGCGCGAGGCGGTGGGCAACGCCGTCCGGCACGGCGGCACGGACCGCGTCGAGGTGACCATGGTGCTGAACGGCCGGCTGGAGCTGACCATCGCCGACCGCGGCAGCGGGTTCGACCCGGCCTCGCCCGGTGAGCGACGGACCGGGTTCGGCCTGACGTCCATGCGTCAGCGCGCCGAGGTCACAGGCGGGCACCTGACGGTGACCTCGCGTCCGGGGAAGGGCACCACGGTGCTGGCGGTGTGGGATGACTGAGCGGCTGCGGGTCGTCATCGCCGACGACCATGCGCCGACGCTGGTCGGGGTGCGCGACGCCCTGGAGCGGGACGGCTGGCAGATCGTCGGTGCGGCCTCGGACGGCAAGGCCGCGGTTGAGGTCGTCCGTCGCACCGCGCCGGACGTGGCGCTGCTCGACATCCACATGCCCGGCAGCGGCGTGCTGGCCGCGGACGCCATCGGCCGGGAGCTGCCGGAGGTGTCGATCGTCATGCTGACCGCCTCCCGCGACGACCGCGACCTCTTCGACGCGCTGCGCGCGGGGGCGATCGGGTACCTGCTCAAGGACATGGACCCCGACCGGCTCGGTTCGGCGCTGCGCGGCGTCCTGCAGGGGGAGGCCGCACTGCCGCGCCACCTGGTGACCCGGGTGCTGGAGGAGTTCCGTGGACGGGACAGGCGCCGCTCCGTCGTCCGCCGCGAACGAGGGCCGCGCCTGACCAGCCGCGAGTTCGAGGTGCTCGAGCTCCTGCGCATGGGCCTGACGACGGACGACGTCGCCAAGCGCCTGTTCGTGTCTCCGGTGACCGTCCGCTGGCACGTGTCCAGCGCGGTCAAGAAGCTCAGGGTCACCAGTCGCGAGGAGGCCTTCCGCGCCCTCGACGACCCGGGGTGACCAGCCGCCGCGGGAGTCGCCGGCAGGTCCTTGTCCGAGTGACCAGTGGCCCTCGCGTACGTACGGGGGAGGGGGCGCCCAGGCGGGACCGGGGGCCGTCAGGCGGGCGTGGAGGCACGTGCCGGGGCTAACCCTTTCCAGCCTTCCCGTTCAATTCCTGACCCGTTCCGCCCTCCCCGTAACCATCCGGTAGGCCCACCCGGCTAGGGACTTTGTGCCCTGACAGCGAGAAGCTGCCCTCGCCGACAGTGATTGCGGGGACACAACCTGTGACGACAGTTCGTCGTCCCCCAGATCCCGTTCCGAGTCTCCCTTCCCCCACAAGGAGAAGCCGGACCATGCGACTCACGTTCAGAAAGGCAGCGTCAGCCGCGGTACCCCCCTCCGCGGTCGACCTGTCCCGGGCCACGACCGCGCTGGTCGAGAGCCTGCGGGTGCAGGCGGCCGCCCTGGCCTTCACCGGGGAACCCGGCGATCCGACCGTGCGGGTCGAGCGCATGCCGAGCGGCTGGTTCGTCGGCACCTGCTCCTGCGGCTACCGGTCGCCGGAGTGCGCTTTCGCCGGGTACGCGCAGATGTGTGCCCGTCGTCACCAGGAGGACGCTCATGCCGCGGCGTGCTGAGGAGTACCTGCCTCCCCTCGAGGTCGCGGCGTGGCTGCGTGGCCTCGCCCATTCCACGCGGTACCGCTCCGATCTCATCGAGCACGGCTGGCGGTCGGCCCAGAAGGCCGCCGAGGCGCTCACCGAGGCGGCGCGAGCCATCGAGGACCGTCACCACATCCTCGGCGTGATGGCGAACAGCTCCGCGCTGTCAGCGGCCGACGCCGCGGCACCGGCCCGTTCGTCCTCGCCCCGACGAGCGGCGTCGTAGGCCCTTCGGTCACCCTCCCAGCGCACGCCTCGAGCCCCCGGGCTGCGCTAGTCAGCCGGCGCGACGGCGCGCCGTGGACGGGGCCCGCAACATGTCGAGCACCGCGCCCTCGACCGCGCCCTGCGTCGCCAGCTCGCCGAAGGTGACATCGGCGCCGAGGCGGTCCAGCGCCGGCGCGATCGTCACGCCGTCGTTGTAGAGGTCGACGACGCGCGGGTCGACGTACGAGCCCCGGGTGACCGCGGGCGTGTTGCCGAGGTAGTGAGCCACCTCCCGCATCGCGCGTGCGACCACGCGCTTGCGAGCTGCCTCAGAGGTCGGCGCGCCCGCTGACACCGCCAGCGCCACCGCGCACAGCACCGTGGCGTGCCACGTACGGAAGTCCTTCGCGCTGTGGTCGCCGTCGGTGACCTCGCGCAGGTAGGCGTTGACGTCGTCGCTGCGGACGTCGCGCCAGCGCCGGCCCGCCTTGTAGGCGAGCAGCTCCGGGCCGCCGCCACGACGCCGACGCAGGGTGTGCAGCAGGTCGCAGAGGCTGTCGTCCGCGATGGACTGCACGCGTCGCTTGCCGCCCTTGGCGGGGTAGTCGAAGGTGACGACCCCGTCGGCCGACACGGTCACGTGCTCCTTGCGCAGGGTGGCCAGCCCGAAGGTCGCGTTGTTCTCGGCGTACGCCTCGCTGCCGATGCGGAAGAAGCCGAGGTCGAGCAGCCGGAACGCGGCCCCGAGCGTGCGGGTCTTCGTCACCTGGGGCTGGTCGAGGTCGGCCAGCGCCCGCTCACGCGCACCGGGCAGGGCCTCGGCGAAGGTGAGCATCCGGTCGTGCTTCTCCCGGTCGCGCTGCTCGCGCCACCGGTCGTGGTATCGGTACTGCCGCCGCCCCGCGTCGTCGGTGCCGACCGCCTGGATGTGGCCGTTGGGGGCGGGGCAGATCCACACGTCCTGCCACGCAGGAGGGATCGCCAGCGCGGCGATCCGGGTGAGCGTCTCCTCGTCGGTGACCAGCTCGCCGTCGACGTCGTGGTAGGAGAAGCCGCGACCGCGCCGCACCCGCGTGATGCCGGGCGTGGCGCAGTCGACGCGGCGCAGCCGCGGCACGGAACCGGGGCCCCGGTCAGGCTTCGGGGCGGGCGTTGACGGCCCGCTCCTCGGCGCTGTAGCCCCCGCTGTCGGTGCCGGCGTCGTAGCCGGACTCGTCCTTCTCGGTGTCCGGCCGGGCACCCTCGTCCGGCTGCACGACTCGGCCGGTCAGCTCGTCCTTGTCCGTGGGGTACGGGTCGGCCGCACTGGCCGACTCGTCGGCCGGCTGGTTCGCGCGCGCGCCCATGTCCGGCTGCTCGCGCGCCAGCCGCGTGTCGAGCGGCTCGCCCGCCTGCTGCTCGCCGGCTGTCGTGCCGTAGTCGTCCAGCGCCGTCGGGTCGTCCTTGGGCGCGGGGATGCCGTCCTGGGTGTCGCCGGTGATCCGCTTGGCCGGCAGGCCGTCGTTCATGCCCGGCAGACCCTCTTCCTCGAACGGGTCGGCGGCGTCGGGTATCCGGTTGGTCATCGGTGTCGTCTCCTCGCTCGCTGTCGCGTCGCTCGAAGACCGTCGTACCCGCCGCGGCGGCGGGCCCACCGTCCGGGCCGGCTGCTAGTGCGGGCCGCCGTTGAGATCGGGCCCGCCGGCGCCGGCCGGGGTGAACGGGCCGGGGTACGGGCTGCCGTCCGCGGGGAGGTGCCCACCGAGCCGCTGGGCCACCTCGTCGTTCACCCGGTGGCGCAGCGAGCCGCCCAACTCGCCGAGCTGGGCCCGCAGCACGCCGGCGGCGCTCTGCACCACCGGGCTCTCCGCGGCGGACCGCAGCGCGGCCGTGAGCTGCTCGTAACGCTCGCGACCCGCTCTCGCCCCGAGCAGGTACCCGACGGCGAACCCGGTCGCGAACGTGAGCTTCAAGCGCATGCGGTCCTCCGTCGGGGCTGGGGTAACCTGGGCCGCGTACCGGTCCAGAACCGGTCGTTCCCCCGTAGCTCAATTGGCAGAGCGTCCGGCTGTTAACCGGCAGGTTACTGGTTCGAGTCCAGTCGGGGGAGCCAGCCCGGGGCGCTGCCCGCTGCCCAGTCGAAGACACGATTGGGTGACAACGGCGCGCCTCCCACACCCGCCACGCGCCTGGATCGTACGGTCCTCGGCGTGGAGACGGTCATCGAGCGGTGCCCGCGCTGCCGGGCCCTTCTGCCGGTGGGCAAGGCCGTGACCCGCCCGGACGGGTCGCGGCTGGCGGTCTGTGACTGCTGCATTGCGGTCATCCCGCTGCAGCGCCGCGGCGACTGCCGCTAGTGGTGCGCGCCGGCCTCGTGGTCGGCGTGGCTGGCCGGCTCGATCTGCAGTGTCGAGTGCTCGACGTCGAAGTGCCCGGCGATGCACTGCTGCAGCCGGTCGAGCAGCTCTGCCGTCCGGCCCTCCGCCAGGCAGGCCTCGTCGACGACGACGTGCGCGGACAGCACGGGCAGGCCTGAGGTCACGGTCCACACGTGCAGGTCGTGCACGTTGACGACGTGGCGCACCTCCATGAGGTGGCGGCGCACCTCCGTGACGTCGACGCCCTGCGGCGCGGCCTGCAGCAGCACCCGACCCGCCTCCCGCAGCAGTGACCACGACGCGCGCAGCATGAGGGCGACCACGACGAACGACGCCGCCGGGTCCGCCCGGCGCCAGCCGAGGGCGTAGATGAGCGAGCCGGCGAGTGCCGTCGCGACGAAGCCGTACAGGTCGGTGAGCACGTGCTGGAACGCACCCTGGATGTTCAGCGACGACCGGTTCGCCTTCGACAGCACCCAGGTGACCGCCACGTTCACCGCGACGCCCACCACCGCGACGGCGAGCATGGCCAGGCCCTGGACGTGCGGCGGGGACGCGATACGCCGGCCGGCCTCGATGCCGATGGCCACCGACACCACCAGCAACGTGATCCCGTTGGCGGCGGCGGAGAGGATCTCGGCCCGCTTGTAGCCGAAGGTCCACGCGCCGCCCGGTGGCAGCTCGGCGAGGCGGGAGGCGATCAGCGCGGCGGCGATGGCGCCGGCGTCGGTGAGCATGTGGCCGGCGTCCGCGAGCAGGGCGAGCGAGCCGGCGGTGAAGGCGACCACGACCTCGAGCAGCATGAATCCGAGCAGCAGTCCCAGCGCGACGGTGAGCAGGCGCTGGTCGGCGTGGGCCGAGATCTCGTGGTCGTGCTGCTCCGTCTCCGCGGCTGGGCGCGGTGTGATCTCGTGCCCCCACGGGTCCGTCGCCGCGTTCACACGCGGCACGGTACCCACCCTTCGCACGAAAGTGCTTCCGCTGTGTCCGCTAACTAGTCCTTCGGCGTCATTTTCCGGCGTGTCCCGCACGATGTGCTACGCCCGGCTCGCCCGCGGCCGACAGTTATGTCGGCGACGTCCACTTGTCGAACGAGGTGTCGGTCATGGTCACGGGGGAGTTCCGGATCGAGCAAGCGAACCGCGACGCGTACGTTCGGGTCACTTGCCCGGTGTGCCAGGTGTCCCTGTCGGTCGCCCAGTCACCGGAGTACGAGGCACTCGCGGAGCTTGCGGCCACGTTCTACGACAGCCATCACCTGTGCCTGTGCACCGCGGAGGTGCCGGTACCGCGGCTGCCCGCCTAGTCCTGCGGGAGCCGGATGAGCGCCTCCTGCGTCATCGAGGCGCCGAGCCGTCCGTCGGCCGTGTGCAGGGTGCCGACGACGAGGCCACGTGACCCGGCGTTGGACACCGGACGCAGGTCGAACAGCACCCACTCGTCGGGCCGGATGTGGCGGTGGAACCACATCGCGTGGTCGAGGCTCGCACCCATGCCCCACCGCGAGCTGTCGACCGGACCCAGCGCCAGGCGGGAGGCGAACACGGCACCCATGTCAGAGATATAGGTGAGCACGCACGCGTGCAGGCTGCGGTCGTCCGGCAGCGCACCGCGCGTCCGGACCCACAACCGCCGCGTCGAGGGGAAGACGCCGTCGGCGCCGCGAGGTGGGGGCGTCTGCTCGTGGATCTCGAACGGCGACATGGTCTCGAAGCCGCGGAACGGGCTGTCCTGCCGATGCCCGGGGTCGTCCGGTCCGCCGGTCGCCTCGGGTGGCAGCGGCACCTGGTACTCCTGACCCGGCTCGTCGCGGTGGAACGACGTGGACAGGCTGAAGATCGCCTCACCCTCCTGGACGGCGACCACGTTGCGCGTCGTGAACGACTTGCCGTCCCGGATCCTGGTCACCTGCAGGATCGTCGGGATGCCGTGCCGGCCGGGGCGCAGGAAGTAGCCGTGCAGCGAGTGCGGGTGGTGGCCCGCCTCCACCGTGTGCGTGGCCGCACGCAGGGCCTGGGCCGCCACCTGCCCGCCGAAGAGCCGGTCGCCGTGGCGATGCGTCGGGTTCTGGCCGCGGAACAGGTCGCGGTCCAGCCGCTCCACCTCGACCACCTCGAGCAGCTTGTCGACGGTGGGGGGGACATCCTCGTCCAGGTCGGTGTCCGGGTGCACCGCAACACCTTGCCACGGGCGGCGTCCGCCCTCGATGGGGGCGTCTAGTTGATGTCGACGTGCACGAGGTCCAGCGAACTCGTGAGTCGCGGCCCCGTGCCTGATGCGCCCTGGAAGCACAGCTGCATCCCCTGCAGCGCTGTGGTGGTCGAGATCGTGGGCGTGATGGTGACCGTCGTCGTCGTGGACGTGCCGGCTGCGGAAGGCTTCGTCAGTGGGTAGGCCGCCCACGTGCTCCCCCCGTCTGCCGAGACGAGGAGCTGGAAGGCGGCGTCCGCCGAGGGCGTCGTGGTGGTGCTGAACGTGACGGTGGCGACGGCACGCGAGATGGTCCACGTGCCCGACGGGACGATCGGAGACGGGACGAGCTGCACTCCCGGCACGGCACTGGAGCAGGTCGACGGCAGGTTCCCCGACGGCCACTGCCCCTGCCCGGTGTACGTCGAGGAGTCGCCGGTCGACATCGCCGTGACGTCGGCGCCGGCCAGCGTGTAGCTGGTCGGCGCCGTGCCGGGCAGGTTGGACGCCTGCTGGACCGTCGCGCCGGTGCCGTAGGCGATCAGGCGCCCACCACGCCCGACGGCGTAGGTGTGCGTGCTGTCCGGTGCGGTGATGCCGTTGAGGTCGGCCGCCACCCCGGCGGACTGCGCGGACCAGGTCGGGTTGTTCTTGTTGCAGTTGGCGGTGCAGGTCAGGAGGGTGCCACCGTCGCCCGCCACCACGACGAGGCTGCCGGAGTTCTGCTGGTAGACGGCGCGCAGCGCGGACGTCGTCGCCGACGATGCCACCGTCCAGGTGGCACCGCCGCCGCCGCAGCCGCCGGTGCACACCGCGACCGTTCCGTTCGCGCCCACCGCCCACGGGTTCTTGCCGTCGTCGCCGCCTGCGGCGTAGAACGCCGGCGACCCGCTCAGCCCGCTCACGGTGTTGACCGTGTAGCTGGGTGTCGCGTTGCACCCTCCGGTGCAGGTGAGTACCAGGCCGGAGTCGCCGGCGTACACGGGGTGCTTGTTGTTCTGCGCGACACCGTGCAGCACGGTGCCGGCCGGGCAGTACGCCGAGCCGGGCGTCTGGTCGACCCACGCGATGCCGTTGAAGTACAGCACCGCGCAGTTCGCCCCGGCCGCCCAGATCGAGTTGTTCGCGTTCGCCGACACCGCGTACAGCGTCGGCGAGCCCACGAGCGCAGTGGATACCGACGTCCAGACCGGTGCGGCGGTGGCGCAGTCGGTGGCACAGACGAACGTCACCCCGTTCGCGCCGACCACCATCGGGCTGCCCCCGTTCGCCGCCACCCCGTACAACGTCGTACCGGAGGGGCAGACGAGGGAGGACACCGCTTGCAGCGTCCAGGTGCTGCCGTTGAAGTAGCCCACGGTGCAGTTCGCGCCAACCGCCCAGACGTTCGATGCGTCGGTGGCCGAGATGGCGTTCAGATCGGCCGAGACCGACGTGGTTATGGTGGCCCACCCGTTGTTGGACACCACGGTGCCCCGGGTGCCGACGGCGTAGGTGTGCGTGCCGTCCGGTGCGGTGATGCCGTAGAGGTCGGCCGCCACCCCGGCGGACTGCGCGGACCAGGTCGGGTTGTTCTTGTTGCAGTTGGCGGTGCAGGTCAGGAGGGTGCCACCGTCGCCCGCCACCACGACGAGGCTGCCGGAGTTCTGCGGGAAGACCGCACGGAGGGTCGCGGTCGTGCCGGATGGCACCGCCACCCAGGCGGCGCCGCCACCCCCGCAGCCACCGGTGCACACCGCCACGGTGCCGCCTGTGCCGACCGTCCACACGTTGCCATTGGACGCGGCCGCGTAGAAGGTCGGCGACCCGGTGAGTCCGGTCACGGCGTTGACCGCATAGGTGGGGGTCGCGTTACAGGCACCGGTGCAGGTGAAGACCAACCCGCCAGAACCGACGTACACCGGATGCTTGGAGTTCTCGGCGACGCCGTAGAGATCCGTGCCGGACGGGCACACCCCTGTGCCTGGCGGCTGCGCGGTCCAGGAACTGCCGTTGAAGAACAGCGCGGTGCAGTTCGCACCGGCGACCCAGACGTTGTTCGTCGCGTTCGCCGAGACCGCGTAGAGCGTGGGCGACCCGAATGCCGCCGTAGACAGCACGGACCACGCCGGCGTCGATGTCGTACAGGATGCGGTGCAGATGAAGGCCACCCCGTCCGCACCGACGATGAGGGGAGTGCCTCCGTTCGCCGCCACTCCGTACAACGCGGTGCCGGTCGGGCAGACCGACGTCGGCACCGTCTGGGGCACCCAGGTGGTGCCGTTGAAGTAGTCGACCGCGCAGTAGGCGCCGACGGCCCAGACATCGGAGGCGTCGGTCGCCGACACCGCGTTCAGGTCCGGCTTGGCGAGGAAGGTCTCGGTACCACTGGCGGGTGGCAGCGACTGGGCCAGGTCGCTCGCCGACGTCGCGGTGAAGCCGCCGATCTCGGAGACGACCTGGTAGACGTACTGCTCGTTGTAGGCCGGCGCCGACGTCGAGCCGGCGGCGGAGTCCTGGTAGGTGCAGCTCACCGTGCCGGGCACGGACCCGGTGCACAGGGAGCTGCTGGGGGTGCCGGCGCCCGAGCCGTTCACGGTGGCCCAGGTGGTCGGGCTCGTCGCCGGCGCGCGCTGCACGAGGTAGGTGACGTCGCGGGTGAGGGTGTCGGTCCAGGAGAGCGTGACGTCACCCGTGCCCGAGCCGCTGACGTTCGGGTGGATGGTCGTTGGGGTCGTCGGTGCGTCCAGCGTGCCGGCGGTGAACGTGCTGGTCTGGGACCCGGGCTGACTGGAGAACCAGGCGAAGGCGACTCCGGGCACGGCTGCCAGGACAGCCGCCATCGCAGTGGCGACCCAGACCCTGGACAGCCGACGGAGCCGGCGCCTGGTGGCGTCGGCTCCGTCGGCCCGGTGCTTGCCCAGTGGACTGCTCCTTTAGCTCCAGCTGAGCCCACTGCAGGTGCTGCCCGCGGCGCAGCTGCCCGGAAGCGGGTTGTTCTTGGCCTGCACGGCGTGCGCGGTCAGGATGACCTCCGCCTCGCCGCCCTGGTACGCGTTGGTTGCGCTGCTCGGTAGGTGCACCGCGGTGGTGAAGGTCACCGCGCCCGAGGTGTTGGTGAACGTGGAGGTGCTGACCAGCTCGTTGGTGGCCACGTAGCACGTGTAGCCCGACGGGCAGCTGGTGCTGTCCGCCGTTGTGGGGATGGTGTAGTTCACCGCCGAGCTCTGGCCGTCGGTGACGGTGATGTCCACCCCACCGGTCCCGGGGTCGTACAGCGCGCTCCCACCGACCCCGGCCTTGGTCTGGACCACGATGTCGAGCCCGAGGTAGGCCGCCTCCGTGCTCTGGTACGTGGCGACGAACGTGCACGACGACGCGGCGTCACCAGGCATGAGGTTGCTGACCGTGCACGCACTGCTGGCGGTCGTGCTGAGGCTCACCGTGCCGGCGGTGAACGTGTTGGTCTCCCCCTGGGGGGTGCTGGAGAACAGGCCCAGGGTGACTCCGCCGGCCAACGTGCCGACCGCCAGTGCGGCTGCGACCGCGCCGCCCACCGCGAGCAACCACGGCCGCCCACCACCCCGCTGCGGCGGCAGCGCGTGCGCGCCGCCCACGAACGTCTTGCTCACTGAGGCTCCTCTCACGCCCGACCTTGCCCGCGGTGGACCGGACTCGGGCTGAAGCGATCTACGCGTGTTGTATCGGCCGAGGCTCGGGAGGAGATGGAGTAGGCACTTCGGAGTGTCTATCAGGGGACGACAGACTAACCAGGACGCCAGGCCGGTATGCCTAGAAGTGACTACCGCCGGCGTGGCACAGCTCGCGGACCCGTGCTCACAGAGGACGCCGGCGGCCGGCGGCCTGGAGCAGCCGGGCCGCCAGCCCGGACAGTCCGACCGCGACCCCGACCAGCAGGTCGGCCCAGGGATTGGCCAGGGCGCTCACGACGTAGCCCGCAGCGGGAACGCGGAACCACAGCTTTCCCACCACGTCCGAGGCCGGCGTGACGGCGGCGTCCGGCGCGTCGTTGGCATCGCCACGCGTCACGTAGGACACCGCGCCGCGAGCGTCACGGCGTACCTCGACGATCCGGTGGGTGAACAGGCGGCTGCTGCCCGCCGACGCCCGGAAGGTGATGACGTCTCCGACGGCCAGCCGGGCGCGTGTCGGGCCGCCCACCGCATGGTCGACGACCAGGTCACCGGTGCGCACGGTGGGAGACATCGAACCGGACAGCACGGTCAGCACCGGATGGCCGAGCACCTGCTGAGGCTGGGCCGCCGTCAGTTGGCTGGTGAGGGGCAGCACGATGACCAGAAGCGCGGCACCGCCGAGCAGGACCTGCAACGCCCGCCGCACTACGGGCGGGCGCCGTACGAGGGGCCGCACGTCGGCGTACGAGGCTGCCCTGGGGGCGGCATGCGCCATGCGGTCTCTCCCGTCCGAGGTCTGGCTCCTCCCTGCCTGTCGGCACGTCCTCGGGATCCCTTGAGGTGACCTTCCGCGGAGTGGAGTGAGAGCGACTAGATATCGGTGCCCTTGGCCGTCAGCGGCGCCAGCCGGTAGATCTCCGGCGCACCGGCCAGCAAGCCCTCGCTCATCATCGCGCGGCCGGCCTGCTTGAGGGCGTCGCCGCCGCTGTGCGCCTGGGCGGCCTCGCTAGAGGCGTACAGCTCGTAGAACCAGAACGTGCGGGGGTCGGCCGAGTCGACGTTGAGGACGTAGAGCAACGTCCCCTCCTCGGTCTCGACGGAGCCGACCAGGCTCCGCAGCAGGTCGGTGAGCGCCTGCTCCTTGCCCTCGGCGGCGGTGAGCTTTGCGATGGCGGCAACCTTTGACATGGCGCGCACGATACGGCGTCCTGCCCGGGCTGGGGACCTTCGCCCCTGACCCGCCCGACACCCCGTCGGGTACACCAGGACTCGGGGTCGGGTGGAGGTGCGTGCAATGGCCCACGCCGTCGTAGACCCGGACCTGGTGACCGACCTCGCCGAGGTGGCGGGCGAGCATCTGGTGCTGCCGCGCTCCACGATGGCGGCCGCGACCGCGCGGGCGTTCGTACGCAAGCAGCTCGTCGGTTACCCCGACGACCTCGTCGACCGGGCCGCCCTGCTCTCCAGCGAGCTCGTGACCAACGCACTCCTGCTCGCCGGCCACGCGCTCGACATCGGTGTCGGCGTCCTGCCGGGGCGGGTCGTCGTCATGGTCCGCGACGACGACCGGCGCTCGCCTGCACCGGGCGAGGCGCAGGATGCCGACCCGTTCACCGTCGTCCGCCGGCTCGCCGACGAGTTCGGCTGGGCGGTCACGGCGCGCGGGAAGTCGGTGTGGTTCGGCCTCGCCACCTCCCCCGGAAACCGTCCGTAGACGTCCCTGGCAGATCCGAACGTCGTTCGGTATCGTCTCGCCCCACCAGTCAGCCCGAGGTAGGAGCGAGGATGGCCACACAGTCCCGCCTGGCCACAGCCGAGCAGGTGCGCAACGAGGTCCGCACGTGGATCGACGAGAACTGGGACCCCCAGATCTCGATCCGCACGTGGCTGGAGCGGCTCGCCGACTCCGGCTGGGCGTCGCCCACGTGGCCGGTCGAGTGGTTCGGCAAGGGCCTGTCCAACGATCTCGCCGCCGTGGCGTTCGACGAGTTCCGCAGGGTGCACGCCCCGGGCCCGCCGGCCGGCCTGTCGCGGATGCTCGCCGCGCCGACGATCATCGCGCACGGCACCGACGATCAGCGGCAGCGCTACGTGCGCGCGATCCTCGTCGGCGACGAGGCGTGGTGCCAGCTGTTCAGCGAGCCCGGCGCCGGCTCCGACCTCGCCGGGCTGCAGGCGCGGGCCGAGCGGGACGGTGACGAGTACGTCGTCAACGGCCAGAAGGTCTGGACCTCCGGCGGCATGAACGCCGACCTGGGCATGCTGCTGGCCCGGACCGACCCGGACGCGCCCAAGCACCGCGGCATCAGCTACTTCGCCCTCGACATGGACCAGCCTGGCGTCGAGGTGCGGCCGCTCAAGCAGATCACCGGCGACTCGCACTTCGCCGAGGTGTTCTTCACCGACGCGCGGGTGCCTGCGGACGCGGTCATCGGCGACCTCAACGGCGGCTGGGGCGTCGCCCTGACCACGCTCGCGAACGAGCGCGTGGGTCTCGGCGCCGGCGGCAGCCTCGGCTTCCCGCTCAGCGCGCCCGGCGGCCGGCGCGTCCAGCAGCAGCTGGAGCAGTCGGTGGGCGAGTACGTGGACAGCGTCCGCAAGGGCTCGGCCGCGCAGCGCGCCGGCGCGGCGACGATGGCCGGCCGCGGCCCCGACTCGCTGATCAAGCTGGCCAAGGAGATGGGTCGCGACCAGGACCCGCAGGTCCGCCAGGACGTGGCCCGCCTCTACACGTACGCGCAGCTCAACCGCTGGAACGGCCTGCGGGCCAAGGCTGCGGTCGCCGCGGGCGGCCGGCCGGGCGCGGAGGCCTCGCTGGGCAAGCTCATGGTGTCCCACATCACCCGGCTGTCCAGGGATCTCGGCCTGGAGATCGCCGGCGCGCACGGCATGCTCGCCGGCCAGGACGGCCCGCTCGACGGGACGCTGGCCCTGCAGTTCCTCGGCGCCCCCGCACCGTCCATCTACGGCGGGTCCGACGAGATCCAGCACAACATCATCGGTGAGCGTGTCCTCGGCCTGCCCAAGGAGCCGGACGTGTCCAAGAACGTCCCGTTCCGGCAGCTGAAGGTCGGCACGCAGAGCCAGCCGGCCGAGTGACGCAGAGATTCAAGAGAGGACGCGCCCGATGATCCAGTCCTTCACCGAGGAGCAGGAGGAGCTGCGCCGCTCCCTGCGCCGCTTCCTGGAGGACAAGTCCTCCAGTGCCGAGGTCCGCCGGCTCATGGAGACCGACGAGGGGTACGACCCCGCGGTCTGGACGCAGATGGCCCAGCAGCTCGGCCTGCAGGGCATGACCATCCCCGAGGAGTTCGGGGGGGCCGGCTTCGGCCAGGTCGAGCTCATGCTCGTCCAGGAGGAGATGGGGCGTGCGCTGCTGTGCGCGCCGTACTTCGCGACGGTCGCGCTCGCGACCAACGCGTTGCTCGTCTCCGGAGACGACACCGCGAAGAAGGAGCTGCTGCCCGGCATCGCCGAGGGCGAGACCATCGCGACGCTCGCGGTGGCCGAGGACAGCGGCCTGTGGGACTACGACCACATCGCGACGCGGGCCACGAAGGGCTCCGACGGCGGCTACGTGCTCGACGGCGCCAAGGCGTTCGTGCTCGACGGGCACGTGGCCAGCCTCATCCTGGTCGCCGCCCAGGCCCCCGGTGGGCCGAGCCTGTTCGCCGTCGAGGCGGACGCCGCAGGCCTCACCCGCCGCAAGGTCGAGACGCTGGACATGACCCGCAAGCAGGCGGTGCTCGAGCTGTCCCAGGTCCCGGCCCGGCTCATCGGCGAGGAGGGTGACGGCGCCCGGGTGCTCGCCAAGACTCTCGACCTCGCGATCGTCGCGCTCGCCGCGGAGCAGGTCGGCGGCGCCCAGCGCTGCCTCGACATGAGCGTCGAGTACGCCAAGCTGCGCATGCAGTTCGGCCGGCCCATCGGCAGCTTCCAGGCGATCAAGCACAAGTGCGCCGACATGCTGCTCGAGGTCGAGTCGGCCCGCTCGGCGGCGTACTACGCCGGGTTCGCCGCGGCCGAGGACTCCGACGAGCTGCCACTGGTGACCAAGCTGGCCAAGGCGTACTGCTCGGACGCCTACTTCCACGCCGCGGCCGACAACATCCAGATCCACGGTGGCATCGGGTTCACCTGGGAGCACGACGCGCACCTGTACTACCGCCGGGCGAAGTCCGCCGAGCTGCTGTTCGGCGACGCGTCGTACCACCGCGAGCAGCTCGCCGCTGCCCTCATGGGCTGAGCGGGGCGAGCGCGTCGGTTGACAGCGGGCAGGCTGTTGCGGTCCACTCCGGGCACGGGGTGTGGCCTAATGGTCACTGAGCGTAACTGTCGGGTGGCGTTGTGCCGGAAGC
Organism: uncultured Actinomycetota bacterium; assembly: GCA_963728075.1. Lineage (GTDB taxonomy): Bacteria > Actinomycetota > Actinomycetes > JAFAQI01 > DASSKL01 > CAVSIP01. The sequence goes on from CAVSIP010000001.1 coordinate 52,564, forward strand.
GGGTGCCGAGGGGCCGGGCGGGGACCGGCGGCGTGAGGTGTCGCCGGTCATCCCGCAGACCTTGCTCCGTTACGTCCGGCGCGCCGCCGGTCCCGAGGCGCTGGACCGGGTGCTCGCGGCGCTGCCCGGCCCGCCGTCGCTCGCCGAACTCTCCGACCCGGCGAAGTGGTGGGCCTCCGAGGAGGTGATCCGTCTCGCCGCCGCCGCCGCCGAGGCCTGCGGCGAGGCCGACGTCGGCCGGCGTACGGGGACGGAGATGTTCCGCGCCGACGTGGGTACCGGCACGGTCGACATGTTCGCCTCCGGGTCGCTGCCCGAGACCTACGACGTGCTCGTGGTCTACGCGACCCGCATGTCCACCGGTCGGCGGCTGGAGGTCGTCGAGGCCGGCGACGGCGAGCTGCTGGTGGACGCGCACTACAGCGACCCCGCGTCGGCACACCCCTTCTACTGCGGGGTGGCCGCCGGCTACTACGCGGAGGTCCCGTCCCTGTTCGCGCAGGTCGGTGACGCGGTCGAGATCCAGTGCCAGCTCCGTGGCGCGTCGCACTGCCGCTACCGCATCACCTGGGCGCCGGACCCTCGGCGGCCGGCGCCGTACGCGGCCCGGGCCGGCGACGGGGACCGGGTCAACGCCCGGGTGGGCCAGCTCGAGGCGCTGCGGCGGATGGCCTCCGACCTGGTCCGTGCCCGCGACGTCGACGAGGCGCTGGCCCGGATCACCGAGCTCGCCGGCACCGCGGTCCAGGCGCCGCGCTACCTGCTGGCCGTACGCGTGCACGACGGCGACCGGCTGCGCGTGCACCAGTGCGGCTTCCGGACCGACGCGGTGGAGCCGACGGCGCAGCGGCTGCTCGTCGGGGCGCTGAGCGAGCGGGACGGCGTACTGGTGGCCGACGTCGCCTCGCCCCGGCAGCACTACGGCCGGCTGGCCGCCTTCTTCCCGCGTGACGCGCGGTTCACCGACGTGGACCGCCGGACGTTCGAGGCGTACGCGGACCACGCGACGGCCGCGCTCGAGCTCGTGGCGTCGTTGGAGCAGGCGCACCAGGACCGGGACACCGCCCAGGCGCTGCTGGACCTCGCCGGGGAGCTGGCCCGGGTGGGGTCCGTGCCCGAGATCGCCGCCCGGCTGGTCGCAGCCGTGCCGACCATCGTCGGTGCCGACACGGCGGGGGTCTGGCTCTGGGACGCGGGCGGCCGCAGCCTGCGCATCGAGGCGTTCCACGCGGTCGACCCGGACCGGCGGTACGTCGGGCCGCGCCGGATCAGCAGCGAGGAGCTGCCGGGCCTGGCGGCGCTCGCCGAGCACCCGCAGCCACGGCTGATCCAGCAGGACGAGGCGCTCTCCCCGCTGCGGGACGCGATGGCCGGGGCCCACATGGTGACCGGTGCCGCGGTGCCCATCGTCTCCCACGGCGAGTTCTTCGGCATGGTGAGCGCCGGCTTCGTGCAACGCCGGGACGCCGACGGCGCCCTCCTCGCCCGGATCGCCGGGCTCGCCGACCATGCGGCGACCGCCTTCGAGAACGCGCGCCTGCTCGAGCAGATCCGCCACCAGGCCCTGCACGACCCGCTCACCGGGCTGCCCAACCGCCCGCTCATCGAGGACCGTGCGGTCAGTGCGCTGCGCCTGGCTGGGCGGAGCGGTGCGACGGTCGGGCTGCTGTTCATCGACCTCGACCGCTTCAAGGACGTCAACGACACCCTGGGTCACGACCGCGGCGACGAGCTGATCTGCCAGGTGGCCGGCCGGCTGGCGGGCGCCCTGCGGCAGTCCGACACGCTCGCGCGTCTCGGCGGTGACGAGTTCGTCGTGCTGCTCCCGCAGGCGGAGTCCGGGTCCGACGTCGAGGTGGCGGCTCGGCGGCTGCTCGAGGCGCTGGAGGAGCCCTTCGCGCTCAGCGGTGACCAGCGGGTCGCCGTCTCCGCCAGCATCGGGGTCGCCTGCGCGCCGCAGCACGGCACGGACTACGCGGCGCTGATGCAACGGGCCGACGCGGCGATGTACGACGCGAAGGCCAGGGGGCGCGCCACGTACCTCGTCTTCGCCGAGGGGCGGCTGCCCAGTGGCGGAGAACCGCGGGACCTGGAGGTGCAGCTACGCGAGGCGATCGAGCTGGGGCGGCTGCGCGTCCACTACCAGCCGCGTGTGGAGCCGGCCACCCGGCGCATCGTCACGATGGAGGCGTTGGTGCGGTGGCAGCACCCCGAGCAGGGTCTCCTCGGGCCGGTCGAGTTCCTCCCCGTGGCCGAGGACTGCGGCCTGATCGCGGAGCTCGACGCGTGGGTCCGCCGGTCCGCGTTCGTCCAGCTGAGGGAGTGGCTCGCTGACGGCCATGACGTACGGATCGCCCTGAACGTCTCCGGCCGCGACCTGGGCGACCCGGCCTTCTCCGCCCGCCTGGCGGCGGAGCTCACCGACGCCGAGCTGCCGGCGCAACGGGTGGAGGTGGAGATCAGCGACCGGGTGGTGATGGACGTCGACCGGTACGCGGCCGCGCTGGACCGGCTACGTGCGCTCGGCGTGCGCGTCACCGTGGACGAGTTCGGCGCTGGGATCTCCGGCGTCGCGCGGCTGCAGCGTGCTCCGGTCGACACCATCGCGATCGACCGAGCGCTCGTCCGGGATCTCTGCGACCGCAACGCGGGGCCCGAGATGGCCCGGGCGCTGGTGGCGCTCGGTCACGCTCTCGGTCTGGAGGTGGTGGCGCAGGGGGTCGACTCGGAGGAGCAGGTGGGTGCCCTCGTCGAGCACCACTTCGACCTGGCGCAGGGCTACCTGTTCTCCCCGCCAGTGGACGCGTCAGCAGCAACCTTGCTGCTGACGCTCAGACATTCGGCCAGCGCCGCGTGCGACGCCGGTCGAACCGGGACAGCTCCGCGCTGAGCGGCTGGCCGACGTACTGCCCGAGGATGACGCCGGCAGCCAGCGCCAGTGACTCCGTGGCCGCGAGCAGCAGGCCCGAGATGCCGCTGAAGCTGTCGCCCTGGGTGAGCTCGAGCATCGCCGCGTAGATCGTGAGACCGGGGAGCATGGGCACGATGGCCGGGAGCACGACCACCAGGGCAGGCACCCGCCGGCGCAACGCGAAGCTCTGGCTGCACACGCCGATGGCGACCGCGACGACGCCGCGGGACAGCGCCGGCGACACGAGGACGTGGTCGAGGCCGAGGAAGGCCGCGTAGCCGGCGCCGCCGAGGACGAAGGCGGGCGGCAGCAGGCGCACCGGCGCGTACAGGCCCACCGCCATGGTCGTGGCGACCACGCCGGCGGACACGAACCGGCCGGGCAACCCGGACAGCGTGAACGACAGGGGCGGCTGGACCGGCATACTGATGCCGATCTGGCGGGCGACGACGAGCGAGAGCGCAACACCGCCCGTGATGCCGGCGGCCAGGATGAGGACCTCCATCGCGCGCCCGGCGGCTGTGACCATGAACCCGGTGAGCGTGTCCTGCACCGTCGCGAGCATGGCCAGGCCGGGCAGCAGCAGCACGACGCCACCGGCGACGACCAGCGGCGGGTGCACGGGGATCCCGGCGGCCGTGAGGAGTACGGCGACCGCCGTGACGATCGCCCCGCCCACGAAGTTCAGGTAGAAGTCGGGCACGTTGCGGTAGGCCAGCCGGCGGCCTAGCCGGTCGATGCCGACCGTGGTGACGAACGTGACCACGGCCAGCAGCCAGCCGCCGCCGAGCTGGACGGCCACCGCTGCGGCGAGCAGCGCCCACGCGCCGGTCACCCCCCAGCGGGGATACCGCTTCCGCGCGCGGGCGATGTCCTGGATCTCCCCGTAGGCGTCCTCGGCGCCGATCTCGCCGTCGGTCAGCCGCAGCACCAGCTGGTGCAGGGCGACGAGCCGGTTGTGGTCGGCGGAGCGCACCCGCACGATGCGCAGGTCGTTCAGCGGGGCGCCCGTACCGCTGCTCACCGAGACATGGACCTCGGTGTACGTGATGGACGCCTCGGCGTCCGGCAGCCCGAGGGCCGCGGCGCAGGCGATGAGAGAGGCCTCCACGTCGGCCGAGCCGGCCCCGCTGCGCAGCAGGAGCTCGCCGAGCTGGATGAGGAACGACAGTGCGCGCCGCGCGTCGGCGGCCGGCTCGGCCGACAGCCGGAACGCGTACGGGGACCGGCGGGGGCGCTGGGAGACCACTGGCTCGTCCCGGCTGAGCGCGGCCTCGGTGGCTCGACGCAGGCGGGGATGCCGTCGGTCGTGCTCGGAGGTGCTCACCCGTGCCCCTGGACGCGCCGCGTGCGGTACGGGGCAACCCTACGGGGTCGGGCCGGGTGGTGGCCGCAGCGGCGAAGGCCGGGCGGTGGTCGTCCTGCTCAGCGCCCGCGTCGCCGTGCGGGCGCCTGACCGCTGGTCTCCTCGTCGGTCAGGTCGATGTGACCCACACGCAACAGCTGCTCGATGGATTCAAGCGCGGAGGCGATCCGGTCGAACGCCTCGAAGTACGGCGGGGCCACGGCTCCCTCCGCTTGCCGACGGTTGTAGGTACGCCGCGGCCGGCCCGCGCGGCGCTCGGTCTCGGGCGGTTGCTCGGGGGGCATGGGCTTCCTCCGCGGTCGCAGTGCACCTCTGTGTCTGGAGGGCTCGTCCGTCGGGGGAGATACGCCCGTCGGGAGACAGGTGCAGTCAGTACCGCACCCACGCGGTGCGAAGGAGCGGCTGCTCGCCGCGCGCCTTGAACAAGCGCAGGCTGACGAGGCCAGGCCTGACGTGGTCGACCTGCGCGTATCCGTGGTCGTCCGTCGAGACGTGCAGGTCCTGCCCCTCGTGGCGAACGAACACCTCGTAGCGTCCCCCAGGGCGGACGAGCACGGTTAGGGTGAGGCCGTCGGGCGAGGGGCTGGCCTGGGTGATGACCTGGTACGTCGGCGTGTCGTAGCGGAGCGTGCGGACCGCCTCCAGTTCGCCACTCTCCTCCACCAGGCTGTCGAACCCGATGTCGGCGACCAGGACCCCGGGCTCGCGCCTCGCGAAGACCGCGTACCCGGCACGGGCGACCCAGTCGGGAACGGTGTCGATGGCGTCCTCCTCGGGGACGACACATGGTCCGGTTCCCTGTGAGAGCCGGCGACCACCCCAGACGATACGCGCGTCAGGCCATGTTTGCGCGAAGCCGTTGGAGACAACGACCCCGAGTCGGCCCGATGCTCCCGATGGGTATCTGAAGCCGCGCGGCGATCTCGGCGTACGACGGTGACGGGTCCATCGTCAGGAGCAGCATGAGCTCCCGCCAGCGCGGCGGCAGGGTGTCGATAGCGGCACGCAGCGCGCGAGTCTCCTCTTGGACGATCAGCTGGTCGCTCGCGTCGGCGGCGCCGTCCGCGCGCTCGAGTGCGGACTCCTCAGCCGCCGCTACCCGTTTTCCGTACGCAAGCGTGCGCAAGCACTCACGGCGCATCGTGGTCGTGAGCCACGCGCCGACGCGCTCAGGATCGTGGAGACGGTCGATGTGTTCGAGCAGCCGCAGCCACGTCGTCTGGATCGCGTCTGCGGCGTCGGCTTGACTGAGCCGGTAGGAACGGGCAACCGCCCAGAGCCAGCCGACGTACTCGTCCACCAGGCGGTTCCAGGCAGACGCATCGCCGCCCGCAGCGGAGCGCACCAGGTCGGCGACGTCAAAGTGGGAACCATGGGCTCGGGTCTGGCTCACCTGTTCCTCCGCGGGCTGAGTTCTTCGGTCAGGTCGATGACGCGTTCGCCCCTGTCGGCCACCTTCTGGTTCTGGTACCACGAGGCGAGCCGTCGCAGGCGGTCCGACTCACCGCGGACCGCCTGAGCCACCCATTCACTGATGGAACTCGCCTCCCGGAGCAGCGTCCGCGTCTCGACGGCGTCGAGGAACCTCAGCCAGACGCTCTCGCACACCAGACTGGCCTCGTCGTGGTCGAGACCCGCTCGTCGGGCCTCCACCCAGGCGACGTCGGCGTACGCGTCGACGGCGACGTGCCACGCATAGGCGTCGACGTCGGACGGGTCGGGACTTGCGAGATGCTCATCCATGTCTTCTCCGGCACTGAATGGGTCTGGCGACGCCGTGCAGGTCGAGGGTGGTCTCACTATTGCCGTTGGACCCGTGCCCGGTGACTGTGCAGCCGCCTTGATGACCCCTTTCGCAGCGCGGGGGTACGCCGTCTGCTGTAGTGCAGGCCGATCCTCGTGCCAGCGCGGCACCGGCCGGTCGCATCAGCTGCGTACATCCGGCCGTCAACCAACTAACTCGCACGGCCATTGCCGGCGCTGCGCCACCGGCAGGGGACAAACGTGCGTCAAGGCTGGGTTGGCTCGTCCTTGTGGTCCTGATGCGACGGCACGGCCGCTCTTGTGCTGTGGCGATCAGTGAGATCGATGCTGGGTGGCGCATCGCTTCCGCTGCGGTGGGGGAGGTCCTGTTCGAACCGGATGCAGTTCTTGCCTGCCGCCTTGGCGGCGTACAGCGCCTGGTCGGCTCGTCTCAGGAGCGTTTCCGCGCTCTCACCGCTCCAGATGGCTGCGCCGATGGATGCGGAGACATCACGACTGCGGTAGAGGACGCGGTGGAGGACCTCCGCAGCACGTTCTCGGTCGGCACAGTCCGTGAGTAACAGGCCGAACTCGTCGCCGCCGAGGCGGGCCAGGATGTCGCCCTCTCGCAGGCTCGCGCCCCACGTGTCGGCGGCCCGGCGCAGCAGTTGGTCTCCGGCAGCGTGCCCGTGCTGGTCGTTGATCTGCTTGAGGTCGTCGAGGTCGAGGACAGCCACCGCCATCCCGGTCTGATTTCGGCGGCTGCGGGCAGCCTGCTGCTCCAGCAGCTGCAGATATGCGCGCCGGTTGTACAGCCCGGTGAGGGCGTCCGTGAGGGCGAGGCGCCGAATGGCCGAGGACAGGTATCCGACGACGAGGGCGGGCAGCCCGATCGAGAGCATCAGGATCAGCCAGGCCAGCCCGTCTTCGGCACGCGGGTGAACCGCCAGCGCGGCGGCGAACGCGACACCGACCAGACCCAGGTAGCGCAGTGCTACGCGCAACGGCCAGAAGGCGAACGCCAGCGACAGGACCCAACCGTAGAACAGCGCGTCCGCAAAGAAGCTTGGATCAGGGCTGCTGTGAACCACTGCCACGGTCACTAGGGCGACACCGGTCACCAAGACCGCGTGTTCGCTGCGCTGCCCCAGCCGGTGTCGCAGCAGGAAGATCACACCGGCGCCCGTGAGTGCCGCGGCAGCCATGAACAGCCTGAAGTCCCGCTCGGCCAACTGTCGGTAGGAGGGCATGAAGCCCTCGAGGAGGGCGAGCAGGCCACCAGTCGCGAACAACGCCGCCAAGAGGCTGGCCTTCAGCGCATATGACGGAGAAGCGAGTGCATCGGTCCTTTCACGACGCATTCCCGTCGCTCCGCTCGTGAGCATTCGCAGGATCGGTGAAGTCATGGTGACCGTGCCTGCACCGTCGTTCGTTAGAGGCAAGAGTCTGGGCAGAAATACACGGGAGTCGGTGCCCGGTGCAGCCTGGACCGACCGAGACGTCAGCGCGACCTGACCCGCCGGTCCGTGTTTCGGGGCCCGTTCGCCCAGCCTAAGGCGTCCATCGCCGAGCGCATGATCGCTGCTGCAGCCAGTTGATTGCTGGCCCCGATCTTGGCCAGCCCGCGGTTGATATGGGTCCGGACGGTGTGCGGCGACAGGTGCAACCTGGCGGCGATCTCGGCCCGACAGTGGCCGGCCGCAAGAAGCTTGAGGATGTCGCACTCTCGGGGGGTCAGACGGCCGAGCAACTGCATGTCAGTCTGCATCTCCGCGCGTCTGTCGCGGAGGCGCCGGAGAACCGGTCCCGCGATCTGCGGCACGAGGACGACGTTCCCGGCCGCGGCGCGAATGACCGCATCCGCCAGTTCTTCCGGTCGCTGGTACGCGTGGATGGCACCGACCGCTCCGAACAGCATCGACTTGGCAACGGCGTCCACGGCCTCCGGTGCGGACAGTGCGAGCACCGCCGTCGGCAGCCCTAGGTTGCGGATGGCCTCGAGAGCGTCGAATCCGGCACCTTCCTCATCGCGGCCGACGTCGATGATGGCCACCTGGGCACCTGCGCGGACACGCCGCACCACATCGTCAGGAGCCGCCAGCGGCCAGACGGTCGTGACAGCCGGCACCGCTGAGAGGCACTGACTGAGGCAGTCGCGCAGGAGCGGGCGACGTGCGTAGACGACCACACGCAAGGCCACGACGTCCCTCCGGTGAGTGCTGCTGACTCCTGCCTCACAGCCTGGCTCCTTTCGGAGGTGTCGCGGAGGGGCCATTGGGCTTACCCGTGGGACGGCACTGACGGTTCCTCCTGCTATGTCTCTTTCGCGCTACGGCAAACGGCGTAGGGGATCGGGAGATGCGCGACGTCTGGGGGAATAGCGTCCCGGTTGGGGATCCGTTGAGGGACGGACACGATCCTTGGGGCAATCGCGGGAGCCCCATCTGCGATCCGGCTGGGGCTGGAGGTGCGGTGGGCGAACTGTTCGACGCCAGTGCGCACGTCCAGGGTGCGCCCGAAGGTGGTGACCGCGACAGGCAGCGCGTGGCGCTGCTGACCCGCCAGAGTCTGATCGGGTACGGGCTGGCCTTCGCCGCTCCGGATCTCGACGTCACCGTACTCGCGATGCCGGCGCCCCAGGCGTTGGGCGCTGTCGCCGCTGGTGGGTTCGACGCCGTCATTCTCGACTCGATCACGGCAGAGGGGGCCGGGTCGGAGACGCAGCTGACGCGCGTGCTGCGCGCGGCCAACAACGCTCCGGTCATCGTCCTCGCCGAGGATGCGGACATCGATGCCGTCACGGACGCGGTGGAGCAGGGAGCCCGCGGCTACCTCACGTTTGACCAGTCCCTGGCGGACGTCGCGGCTGCGGTCCGCCAGGTTGCCGACGGCGGGCTGGCTATCGGTGTGCTCCCTGGCTCCGACGCGGCCCCGGTCCCGGCGCCGGAGCCGGAGACCGCGGATGACCCACCTCTGGCCAAGTTCAGCATGCGGGAGCGGGACATCCTCGCCCGTCTCGCGCGCGGCCAGACCACTGCGCAGATCGCCCAGGAGATGGGGATCACCGTGAACACCGCACGGACACACATCCAGAACATCCTTGGCAAGCTGGGCATGCATTCGCGGGTGCAGGCGGCGGCGTACGCGGCGCGCAACGGTCTGTCCTGACCTCCCCTCATCGACCCGAGGCGTAGTGCCTCACGTCAAGATGCCCGCGAAAGTGGATCGGTGCCTCAGTTAGGAATGCCCGCGTATCGGGTCAGCTGACGGCCGTGGTTCGGATGCCTTTGGCGACGTCGGGCAGGGCGGTGGGGATGCTCGCGAGGTAGAGCTGCTCGGTCTTGTCCTTGGCGAGTGTGAGCAGCGCCGCTTGCAAAGCGGCGATCTCGCGGGCGATCCGGGCCGGGTTCAGCGAGTCGCGGTAGGCGATGAGCTCACCCTGTTGGGCGGGGGACAGCACCTGGGCTGCGAGCAGCCGGTCCAGGGGGGTGGCCGGCTTGTCGTAGAGCCGGGTGCGCCGCCCATGGCGGTCGGTGCCGAACCCGACCGGCTTCTTCGTCGGTGTCAGGTAGTTGAGGCGGTCGTTGACCAGCGGCCACAACCGGTTGAGCACGCTGCGTTCCTCCGCCGTGTCGTAGCGGTAGTAGAAGCCGTACTTGCGCACGAGGTGGTTGTTCTTCGACTCGACGGTGGCCTGGTCGTTCTTCTGTAAGGCCGCGACCGGGTGAAGAAGATCTCCAGGTCGGCGGCCCACTTGATCACGGCCTTGTTCAGGAACTCGGTTCCGTTGTCGAAGTCCAGCCCGACCACTTCGAACGGGACCTGCTCGATCGCGGCCTTGAGCGCGGCGAGGACGTGAGCGTTGGCGTTGTTGCGCACCGTGCGGGTGAACACCCAGCCGATGTGCACGTCGGTCAGGTTGACTGTCCTGCAGAACTCGCCTTTGAGCGTCGGCCCGCAGTGCGCGACCGTGTCGCCTTCGAAGAACCCCGGCTCGGCCTCGACCTCGTCTCCGGCCTTGCGGATCTTGATCGAGGAGCGCAGCAGCGGCGAGGCCTTCGTCGTGGTCTTCCCGCGGACTGATCGCTGGCCTTCGCGGGCTTGAGGTACCGGTCGATCGACGCTGCGCTCATCGCGAGCAGCTCCTCGCGCACCGCACCGCTGTAGCGGTCCACGCCGTCGACGAGCTCACCGTGGCGCTCCAGCCCGTCGAGCTGAACCCGCATCGACGCCGCCAGGTACTTCCCGCACTGCCCACCCGAGGCCGCCCACACCGTCCGCAGCACCATCACCGCGTTGCGGGAGTACTTCGGCGACCGCGGCCGTCGCGGCCGCGCCGCCACGCTCCTGCCGGAACCCGGGTTGAGTTTCGCGGCCGCGGTCAGCCGACGCCGAGCGTTGTCCCGCGACCACCCGGTCACCCCCACAACCTGACCCAGGATCCGGCCCTTATCGGCCTTCCTGGCCTTGACATACGCCTTCGCGTACCTCGTCGTGACCTCGGCACGAGACGCCATCGACAACCGACTCTCCATGGCCCAGCAGCGTCACCGTCACGCGGGCATTCCTACGTGAGGCACGGAGCGCAATTCGCGGGCATTTCTCGTGAGTCTCGCCGCGAGGTTTACAGAGCGTGGCTCCATGGCTTTACTGCGTAGTGACGGGGACGGATGGGAACAGCGCGTTCCCATGGAGGCGCCATGGCCGAGCACGGGTGGACGCTGACACGGCTCTACGCCGCCATCGACACCCGCAACTGGCGGCGGGCGCTCTCCCTCGTCTCCCCGTCGGTGAGCTGGCACCAGGCTGCCAGCGACGTGCTCGTGGAGAATCCCTGTTTCGGCCGGGACGAGCTGGGGCAGATGTTCGAGCGCGTGCTGGGACCGCACCGCACCGCGCACAGCGTTCGCCTCACGCTGACACATGGCGCCATGTGCGTCGCATTCGTGGACGTCCGGCTCGAGTACGCCGGATACGTCTGTAAGGGCGTGGCCACCGATGTGTTTTGGCTGGACGACGGGCTCGTCACCAAGCGAGTGCGTGTCTTTGCAGGTTGACGTCCGGTCCGGCGGTATCTGCGGAGCCCTCTGACGGCTCGGCCGGAGGAGCGCTCCGTCAGTTCCCGACGCCGGAACCACCTGGGCGCGTCATGCCGGCATGGACTTGGGGGAAAGCGAATGCGGACACAGAGGCCGGGCACCATGACGACCGCCCGCGATCGGAAGCAGTCATGACGACGATGCGGGACGAGGTGCCTGACGGAGGCATGTTGGATGTGGCGCACCAGTTGTTGACCACCTTCGAGCACTTGCCGCTGGTTACCGTGGTCCGCGCCATGAACGGTGCGCGGCGCGAGCTCGTCGAGGCGCTCGGCTGGCAACCGAGCGCGCACGCGGTCTACGACCTGACGTACACACGGCTCGCTGGTCTCGGCGGGGCTGGCCGCGAGGATCAGGATCTGAGCACTCATCCGTACTTCGCGCCATGAGCGTCGTCTCGCGCGGGTGATGTCCGCCGCGAACGGCGAGGCGGGCTGGAAGCAGCGGAGGAATCCCACGGGTCCCGAGGTGGCGAGCCTTTCGGCCCTGGTGGGGCCGCCGGTCGCGCCGGAGTCTGCAGCCATGCGCCCGCTGTCGTCCGTCACCCGCCGCTCCGTCGATGGCCCGACGTACGCGGGCACGCGGAGCTGGCCACCGCCGGCACGCCCCGTACTGGCCCTGGACCAGCGGGCGTGCTGCTGCCGGCGCCCCCGCAGTACCAGGTGGTGCTGCCGCCCGCGGCGAGCCGGGACCACCCCGTCGACCTGTACCTGTGTGCGCACCACCTGTGGGCGAGCCGCGAAGCGCTGTACCGCAAGCACGCGGCGGTCTACGACACCGAGGGCGGGCTCGTGGCAGAGGGAGAGGACCTCATCCGGTCCTAGCGAGGAGGTGACCGGCGATGCTTGGGCTGCTGCCGGTCGCCGTCATCGTCGTCGTGCTCTTCGGCAGCTTCTACGCCTGGGCCCGCCGGCAGGGTCTGGTGGCTCCTGCGGCAGCCGGAGGCCACGGGCGCGGTAACGTCTCACTGCTGACCGAGGCCGTTGCGTACGTCGGCGCCATCCTGGTGCTGGCTGGAGCGTTCGCCGCGGTGGGAGAGCGGTGGGACCAGCTGAGCCCGTGGGGACACGTCGGTCTGGTCGGCGGAGGGGCGGCGCTCTTCCTGCTCGCCGGGACCGCCGTCAGCCGGGTCCATGATGCGGCGATCGAGCGGCTCGGCAGCGCGCTGTGGTTCGTCTCGTCGGTCGGCGTCGCGGGTGCGGCCGGCCTCGCGGCCGGTGAGGTGTACGGCAACTCGGAGGCCGTCACCGCGCTCACGGTCGGTGTTGCCACGACGGTGTACTCGCTCGCCCTGTGGGACCTGCGTCAGCGCGCGCTGCAGAACGTCGCCGTGTTCGCTGGTCTGGTCGCCACCGTCCCTGCGTTCATCTTCGCGGTCGGTGGGGACTCGCCACCCTCCCCGGTCGTCGCCCTGAGCCTGTGGGCGCTCGGTATCGCCTGGGCGGCACTGAGCTGGCGCCGGTTGACCGAGCCGGTCTGGGTCTCCCTGCCGCTCGGCGTCGTGCTCGCCCTGCTCGCGCCGAGCTTCGCTGTCGGTGACGACGGCTGGATGTTCGCCGTCGCGGTACTCACCTCGGCCGGCGTGATGGCGGCGAGCGTGCCCACCCGCAACGTTGCCCTGCTGGGACTGGGCACGCTGGCCACGTTCGGCTACGTCACCGCCCTGGTCGTGCGCTACTTTCGCGAGTCGCTGGGGGTGCCGGCAGCGCTGGCCGTGACCGGACTGCTCATCCTCGCGCTTGCGGTTGTCACCGCGCAGCTGCTGCGTGCCGGCCGGCCTACGCGGTGAGCACCGCCGCGGGCGAGCGGTAGTGCGAGGCTGCACGAGACATCGCTCGTAACCGGGAGCAGCGTCGGTCGTGGCTCGGTGAGGTCGATGACAACGTTCGCTGCGGGGCGCTGGACGGGGGGCTCCGGCGCGGGTTGTGCGGTCACCGCCGCACGTCGACGGAGTGACCGCACGGCTGCGAGCCGACGCCAGAGGGCGGCCCGACGACGCTCCCGCGCCTGCCGCGTGAGAGCGAAGTGTTGGGCGTCCCGATGCCAGTCGTTGATCCGTTGCTGCTGCACGCACCGGTTGAGTATCGGGTCCATGAAGGTCCCCTGCTATGGCGCTGCTGAATGACGATGCGTCTGACCTGAAGGCCCGTCGCTGCGGCCGTCGCATGGTCGTGGCGGCGACTACCTTGGCGCCAGCGGTTCGCCGATCTTCAGACGCGTGGGCTGCGTCTCTTCGCCGGTCTGGGATGGACTTTCGTCCGTGCAGCGTGACCCCGCCATGGTCAGCCGGGCCCATTTGTGGCGGATGCGGGGCTAGCCCACGGTCGTGAGACGACTCAGTGCCATGCTCGCGGCGTGGACACCGCGGCCCGGTACCGGATGTACGCGGAGTCGGAGGCCCGGGGTTCGTCCCCCCGTTACGAGCAGCTGGCGTCGACGGTCGCCGACCCCCCGGGGCTGCTCCGCAGCATCGACACAGCTACGACTGCGACCAATGAGGGGCCGGGCGTCCTCCCCGGGCTTCGCGCGCCGGGCCGCGCTCGGCGGGCACGGCAGCGGCGTACTTGCTGCTCTCCGAGGCCGGCAGCCGCGTGCACGCCTTCGCCGACCCGCACGGCAGCTGGCTCACCTGGCTGCCCGGCGGCCGGACTCGTTCAGGGTGACGGTCGCTTGGATCAACGCGACGAACGCGGCCTCGTCGAGTTCGTCACCCTCGCGGAGGTCGATCGCTCGCCGCGCGTTGCCGCCCAGACTGGCGTTGAACAGGTGGGCGGGGTCCTGCAGCTGCGCGCCCTTGGGGAAGGTCAGCTTCACCATGCTGGTGTACGACTCGCCCGTGCAGAGGATCCCCTCGTGCGACCAGACCGGCACGCCGGGGTTCGTCGGCTTCTCCCACTTCCACTCCTCGACCACGTCCGGGTCCGCCTGCTGGATGAGGGCACGGACGCGGGCGAGCGTCTGCCCGCGCCAGTCGTCCAGCTCGTCGATCCGTGCGTCGACGCGGCGAGCCGCAGGCTCGCCGCCGCTGCCACGTCCGGTCGTCGCCATGGCGCGATCCTCCCCCATCGCGGTTCAGCCGCCGTTGGTGAGTGACAGCGGTCTCGTTCGCACGAGCTGCCGTCCGGTCCGAGGCGCCGACCGGAAACGTCTGGTGTTCCGGCCGGGAGATGAGGTCGTACGGTGCGCTGACGCGGTGGGGCGGCCGGGACTCGAACCCGGGACCAACGGATTATGAGTCGGCCTCCCGATGAACCAGATGGTGACATGCCATGACGGCGTGGGAGCGTTTGTGCAGGTCAGAGCCATACTCCGCGCCAATCTCGGTCTCCGCCCGCGACCAAGATCATGGCGCCGAGACGGCGCGGTGTTCCCAATGTGTTCCCACAAGATCGCGTCAACGCCAGCGGATTCGGCGTCCGCACCAGTCCGCGCCTCTCGCTAAACGTCACCGTGAGCGGTAACATTTAGCGGTGCCGAAGATCAGGCGCGGCGGCTACGTGTTCCTCGCCTGGATCGGCGATCACAGCCCGCGGCACGTTCACGTCTACCGCGACGGGACGCTGATCGTGAAATGGGATCTGGACAACTGGCAACCGATGAAGGGGCGACCGACGGCCAGGATCGAGCGTCTGCTGCGTGAACTCGTCGAGGAGGGCAAGCTGTGAAGATCATGGCGGTCGTGCCCAACAACCGTCGACGGCAGTTCGAGCTTCGCACCCGGAAGGACGAGTACGTCTTTCCGTACGCGCAGAGCGCCCCCCCGCCGACGAGCGACGACCCGGTCAGCGACGTCCGCGTGGACCCAGAGCTCGGTCGTGAAGGGTTCACCTACCGACTTGCCTCCGGAGCCGAAGGCAGCGTGCACATCGACGCTGTTCTCGAGTACAACCGCGACCCGGCCTATCTCGCGGACCTCGCGCTCTACCGCCTGAGTATCCAGGCGCGGGAACGGTTCGACAGCTCCGGACTCTCCGCTCGTGAGGTGGCGCGCCGGCTCGGCACATCTACCACGCAGCTCTACCGGCTGCTCGATCCCACCAACTACACGAAATCTGTGCGACAACTGCTGGCGCTGCTCAACGTGCTCGGCTACAACGTCGACGTGTCGATCACCGAACGGCCGCCGCGCGCGGCCTCCTGACCGAGCAGGTCACGCAGCCAGCGCGGGGGCCCCACTACAACGGCGCCCTATGTTCGGGCACGGCGGGACGAGTCTCCGCCCCCAGCCGGCTACTCCGCAGTCCGATGTCACAGCTCACGTCTACGGTGATGCGCGTGAACCCGCCGGACCCTCCCGCTGGCATCCAGCTGTCGCTCGACGAGGCTCTGTCGTTGCTGGCAGACCTTGAGGATGCTCGTGATGCTTTGATTGGCGCCCATCGGCTGGCGCTGGTCGTCACCGTGGAGGGGCAGATCCGGCTGCTCAGCCTTAGACTGGGGTTCGACGATCCGGAGGGAGGCGCCGATGTCCGCTGAGCCTCTGCGAGCATCCGAGGCGGCGCGGCGGCTGGGGATTTCGACGCGGGAACTCATGGAGCTCATCCACGACCGCAAGATCCGGTACGTGATGGTCGACGGCATCGCGCACGTGCCGGCCGAAGCCCTCACTGAGTACCGGTCCAAGGCTTCCTAGGCCAGTCGAACCGCCCCCAGCACCCGCTCGAGCGCTGCGCTGCCTGAAACGACGCCTGTCCGACGTCGTCTACCGCCACCTGCTCGACGACCTGGCAGCAAGGAGCCCGGGAGGACAAGTGGGGGCGTCTCTTCAATCCAGCGCGGCCGACCCGATCCCCACGGCCGGCACTTCGGAACAGTCACTTCCCGGGCCCACCGGCGACCCTACGCCCCTCGCCGCAGCCGCGTCTTGACACAGAGGGGAACCGTTATCGTCGCAGCGGGTCGGGCGGCGAGGCGTCGTGCCAGGATTCGTGGGTGTCCCTCGCGCCTCGGTGCCCCGTCCTCACAGGTTCACTCGTTCGGCTGGAAGCGATGGGCAAAGCGCACGTGCTCGCCCGTCGTTGAGGCGGCTGCGCGCGGGCGTCCGTCGTTCGGGTACACCTCCGTGCCTCGTGACGAGGCGGCGATGGTGCAGTACGTCGACGGCCTCCTTGCCGCGCGGGAGTCAGGACAGGCACTCCCGTTCGTCCAGGTCCGTCGCGCCGACGAAACCGTCGTGGGAGCAACGAGGTACCTGTCGTTTCGGCACCACCCGATCACCAAATGGCTGTATGCCGTGGAAGTCGGCGGTACCTGGCTCACGCCCGACGCGCACGGGACCGGCGTCAACGTCGAGGCGAAGCTGCTACTGCTGACGCATGCGTTCGAGTCGTGGGGGGTGGAACGGGTCGACCTCAAGACGGACGCACGCAATACGCAGTCGCGTGCAGCGATCGAGAGGCTTGGCGCCCGCTTTGAGGGGGTGCTCCGACGGTGGCAGCCGTCGCATGTCTGCGGCGAGGAAGGCCGGTTGCGCGACAGCGCGATGGAGCGCACAACTGACGAGTGCTAAGTGCCGCCGCCTCGCTCACCTACCGGGCGACGAAGGACCTCAAGGCCGTGCAGACGTTGCTCGGGCACTCGCAGATATCCATCACCGCCGACACCTACACGAGCCTGTTCGAGGACGCCGAACGGGAGGCTGCGGAGGCAGCCGCTGCGCTGGTCCCGCGTGCCGTCCGCGGGCGCGGTGTTCCCAATGTGTTCCCACAGGCGCCGTCTGACGGCTCTGACGAGACGCCCGAGAACGCAAAACCGCAGGTCAGGTGGTGGGGCGGCCGGGACTCGAACCCGGGACCAACGGATTATGAGTCCGCAGCTCTAACCGGCTGAGCTACCGCCCCCGGCCCGCCATGTTACGTGGCGGGCGTTGCGCTGGCCGTCGTGCTGGGCGCCGCCGATGTCGTGGGGGACGGCGACGTCGAGGGGCTTCGCATCGGCGTGGCCGTTGGTGTCGGTGACGGCGTGCGGGACGGCGTCGGTGACGGCGATGGCGATGGCGAGACCGAGGGTGACGGCGTCGGGCTCGGGCTGGGGCTCGGCGACAGGGAGGCTTCCTCGACCAACGTCATGGTCCAGTTCGAGACGCGCAGCACCCCCGCCGACATCGTCTGCCGGGTGCGGATCTCGTAGACCCCCTGGCCGTCCAGCAGCACCCGCGCGCGGGTCAACGCCACGTCCAGGGTCGTGCCGTTGACCCGCAAGGTGATGTCGAGAGCCTGCTGGTAGCCGTCGATCTTCGTGGCGATGCCCCGGTGCACCATCTCCGGCATCGACAGACCCGGGGCGACCAGCCGCCAGGACGACCGAGACCCCTCGATGAGCGCTTGCAGGCCGCCCAGGAAGTTGACCTTGGCGGCGTGCGCCACGTCGAGCGGCTGGCTGGACTGCCGCCACGCGGAATCGGGCGTGCCCGTCAGCGAGAAGGATCCCATCAGCGCGCCGTAGCTGCGTGCCGCCAGCTCCTCCACCTTGGGATCAGCCAGGCTGCTGTGCGCGTTCAGGTCGACGTTGCTGCGCGGTGCGGCGAGCGTCTCGGAGCTGCGTAGGTCGGCGAAGACCAGGTACCGCTCCGGGGTCCAGTACAGGGCGTCGGTGGGCCAGCACGTCTCCAGGACCACCTGGCGGGTCTTCGCGTGGTACAGCGGGGACCCGCGCTTGACGACCTTGTGGTCTTGCACCTGGTAGGTGTCCCGGACGCACCCGTGCTCGAAGGTGAACGTGTCGCCCGGCTTGAGCTGGTCGATGTGGGTGAACCACGTGACGTCGTGGGCGGCCAGCACCGCGGTCCCGACCGTCCCCGGCCACGCGCTGGTGGGCAGGTGGCCGACACCGACGGCGAGCTGCTTCTCCGCCACACCCTGGAGGACCGGCGCGGTGAGCCCGAGGCGCGGGATGGTGAGTACGCCGAGCAGGGCCCCCGAGGCCACGCTGTTCTTCCCCGGAGCCGCCGAGCACGCCGGGTCGGGGGTGGCCGCCTGCTGCGCGATCTGCTTGCGGGCCTTCTCCACCAGGGCCTTGCCTGCCTGGGCGGTGTGGTCCTTGTACAGGACCACGTTGGCGATGAGCGCGGCACCTGCGACCAGGCACACCACCGCCACGGCGCCGCCGAGCCACCGACGTCGCCGGCCATGGCGCCGCACCGACATGCGTCCATGGTGCCGTGCCCGAGCGCCGAACGGGGTCCCCACGCGAGGATTGCCCGGCCCGACGTCAGCCGGGACGGTAACTGTGTTACAACGGACGCCCCCGGCGCGGCGATGCGGAGGAGGACGTGACGCAGGACGACTCGCTCAGGGCGCGGCTGCTGGAGGGCGCCCTCGCGGAGTTCGTGGCGAACGGGTACGAGCGCACCCACCTGCGGACCATCGCGGCCCGCGCCGGCTGTACGACCGGTGCCATCTACGGACAGTTCGGGAGCAAAGCCGCGCTGCTGGCCGAGGCCATCGGGGCAGAGCTCGAACGTGGCATCGAGGCGCTGAGCGGCTCCCGCCAGCATCGGCCGGGCGCCGCGCCGCTGAGGGAGACGACCCACGCCATCCTGTCGAGCCCGCCCACCGACCTCTACGCGCTCGTCGTCGACGCGTTCAGCGCCAGCCGGACGGACGACGTCGTCCGGTCCCTGACCCGGGACAGGCTGCACGCCATGTCGGACAACCACCTCACCGCGCTCGTCGAGCGGCAGCAGCGCGGCGAGATCGACCCGGCCCTGGATCCCGCCGCGATCCGGGACGTGTCGATGGCGCTCGTCCTGGGTGCCATGGTGCTCAAGACGATGGGTCACCCCACGGCGGGGCGGCGCCAGCTGCACGCCGTCCTCGACCGGCTCGCAACCTCACTGGAAGTGGGTCGTTAGGAGCAGCATGTCACCACGAACCTCCTCCGGCCGCGTGCTGCGGCTCTGCGCCCTCGGGGTCCTGCTCTCGGTCACCGTCGCCTGCGGTGGCACCAGCGACAAGGCTGTCCAGGAGGCCGACGCACTGCCCTCGACCTCAGCGACGACCGAATGCCCCGCGCCGACGCAGCCCGCTGCGGACTGGCCGAGTGGTGTCCCGTCCGAGCTGCCCGTGTTCGCCGGCATGCAGGTGACCGGCTCGGAGAAGCGCGGCGACCTGCTCGTCGTCGACTTCACCGCGCCGCTGTCCCTGCACGACGCCGTCGTCGCGATCGTGCAGCAGCTCCCCAAGGCCGGGTTCACGCTCGGCCGGGGCGACTCGGAGTCGCACGAGGCGGACGCCCCCTTCAGCGGGCACGGCGTCCGTGGCCAGTTCAAGCTGCAGGCCGGTGACGGCTGCCAGCTCACCGGCATCCTCGCCCTGGCCGACGAGTCGTCCTCCGCGACGCCTCAGCCGGAGGAGACCGATTGACCTGACGACACCAGGTCGCGCTGGCGGATGAGCAACGCGGAGAGCAGCGCGCCGAGGAAGGCGACGACCGCGCCGGCGACGAACAGCCGGTTCAGCCCGCTGGTGAAGGCGTCGCGAGCGGCCTGGCGGACGGCGTCCCGCGCCTGGGGCGGTATCTGCGGCAGCACCTGGTCGACCGCACCGGCGGACACGGCGCCCGCCAGCCGGTCGAGCGCGCCCGGCGGCAGCAGCCGCTGCGGCAGGTCGTGCGCGAGGCTGGCGCGCACCTGCCCCTGGAACAGGGCGCCGAACGCGGCCGTGCCTGTCGCGATGCCCACCTGCCGGAACGTCGTGTTGATGCCGGAAGCCATGCCGGAGCGGCTGCGGTCGACGACACCGACGGCCAGCGACCCGAGCGGCGGGTTGACCAGCCCGATGCCGAGCCCCATGACGACGAACCCCGCGAGCAGCGCCGTCCAGCCGGACCGGGCGTCGACGCCGTACTGCAGCAGCAACCCCGCGGTGGCCACCCCGAGGCCTGCGCCAACCAGCCAGCGGAAGGGCAGCCGCTCCGTGGCGCGTCCGGCCGCGGGGGCGATGAGCAGCGAGGTCACCGAGATGGGTAGGAAGCGGATGCCCGTCTCCAGCGCGGAGTAGCCCAGGACGTCCTGCAGGTACAGCGACAGGTAGAGAAAGAGGGAGAACACGGCCGCGGAGATCGCGAACGCGGCGATCTGCGCGCCGGTGAACGCCGGCCGGCGGAACAGTGCCACGTCGAGCATCGGCTCCGGTCGGCGTCGCTCGACCAGCACGAATACGGCGAGCAGCACCGCTGCTGCCGCGAACAGCGCGAGGATCTGCCCGCTGGCCCAGCCGTGGTCGTTGCCCCGGATCAGTGCCACGATCAGCGCAGCCAGCCCGCCGCTGAACAGGACCAGGCCGGTCCAGTCGATGTCGTGCTCCTGCCGGTCGCGCAGCTCGGTGAGCTTGGCCAGCGACAGCCAGATCGCCCCGGCGCCGACGGGGAGGTTGACGAAGAAGATCCAGCGCCACGACAGCCCGCTGGTCAGCGCCCCGCCGACCAGCGGACCGATCGCCACCGAGGCCCCGGTGGTGGCGCCCCAGACCCCGAAGGCCGTGCCGCGCTGCGGACCGTGGTAGCTCGCCGCCAGCAGGGCGAGCGAGTTGGCGAACATGATCGCCCCACCGACGCCCTGGACGGCGCGGGATGCGGTCAGCACCCCGATGTTCGGGGCGAGCCCGCACGCCAGCGAGGCGGCCGTGAAGATGCCGATCCCGACGACGAACACCTTGCGCCGCCCGATCCGGTCACCGAGCGAGCCGGAGTTCAGCAGGAAGGCGGCGAGCGTGAGCGCGTACGCGTCGATGACCCACTGCAGGCCGTCGAACGACGCGTGCAGCTCGTCCTTGATATCCGGCAGGGCGACATTCACGACGGTGATGTCGACGAGCAGCATGAACACCGCAACACATACGGCGGCGAGCGGCCACCAGCTCGTCCGCTCCCCGGGGTCATGGGGGTGGTCCGTCACGCGCTAGTCCTCCTGTCTTCGAGCCGCCAGCAGTCGTGCCACGATCGGGCTGGGCTCGGGCGGCTGCCAGGACCGGTACGCCTCCTTGAGCGGGACCGGCCAGGCGATGTCCACGTCCACGCGGGTGCCCGGACGCGCCGCACCGGCCAGCACCGTCAGCGCGGTCTCGAGCACCCGTCGCTGCATACCCCGGTCACCCACCATGCCGAACGGGTGGCCGAAGGGGAACTCCACACCTACGACGCGCGGAGCGAGCAGCGCTTCCGCCAGCTCGGGCATCATCGTCACCACCACGGTCGGGATCCCCGCCGCCTCGATTCGCCGTGCCAGCACGGGCACGTTCCGGCAGCAGTCCGGTCAAACCGGCGCCAGGACGATCCCGTCGCACCGCTCGTCCCGCAGCATCGCGACCACCTCGTCGGCGGTGGTCGTCCGCCACGCGTGCAGCCCCTCCTCCTGGAAGCCCATCACCGAGACGTGACCGTCGGTGGGGCCGCCGATGACGCCCTCGTCGGCGAGCTCGGCGAGCAGCTGCAGCGGCAGCACGACGTTCTGGTCCACCAGCGGGTCGTCGTTGCGTACGTGCAGGTGGGTCATCCCGAGGTCACCCGTGCGGGCGGAGGTGGGGATGCGGCGCCACGTCGGGTCCCCCCACGTGGCCTCGCGGCGCTCCCGCTCCGCGTCGAACGGCTGCTGTGACCCGGTGACGTGCAGGCCCGCCGACGTGAGCAGGGTGATGGACGCGTCCGCCAGCCGGGAGCCGAACTCCGCCCAGAGCGGCTGGTCCTCGTCGGGCAGCAGCGGGGGGTTCTCGTACATGGCTCGGAAGCTGCGCGGCAGGAACCGGAAGCTGTCGACCTTCACGATGCATCCACCTCCGCGAGGAACTCCACGATCGCCGGCGCGAACTCCGGATCCAGCACCGCGCCGAGATGGTCTCCCCCGACCAGGCGCAGCCGGGCGCCCGGGATCTGCTCGGCGAGCTCCTGGGGGGACCCGACGAGCGTGTCGTCGCTCCCCGCGAGCACCAGGACGGGAACGGTGATCCGGGCCAGCTCGGGTACGCCGGTCCACCGCGCCGACCGCTGGACGGCCGCGAGTGCATGCCGGTCCGCACCCGTGCCCTCGGCGAACCGGCGGAAGGCCCGGCCGGTCGGGTCGGACACCGATCCGATGTCGTCGGCCAGCAGCGCGTCCGCGAGTGCGTCGGTCACCTCCGGCGGGCGAGGCCGGAGCAGGCCCGCCCCGATGCCGCCCAGCACCGCCGAGCGGACGCGCCGGTCGGCCAGCAGCAGCCGGGTGGTGGTCATCGCCCCCATCGAGTAGCCGACGACATCCACGCGTTCCACACCGAGCTCGTCGAGCAGCCCCTGCGCGTCGCGCACCATGGCGTCGTCCGCGTACGCCGCGGGGTCATGCGGCTTGTCGGAGCGGCCGTGGCCGCGGGCGTCGTACGCGATGACCTGCCGACCGGCGTCCACCAGCGCACCGACGACACCGGGTGCCGTCCAGTTGGTCCGCGCGTCGGCGGCGAAGCCGTGGAGCAGCAGGACGGGAGCACCGTCTCCGGCCACGTCGTAGGCGAGACGGACCCCGTCGAACGAGTGGAACTCGGGCATGGGCGACCTCGTCTCGCCGAAGTGGGTGGAGCCGAACGGCGTTCTGGGGCCAAGATACGGGGGTGACGACAACCTCAACAGCAAGACCAGCCCTCCTCCTGGTCGGCGGCGATCGTCGGGGCCGCGCGCGAGGTTGGCGGCTCATGCGCGAGTCGCTGCGGCCGGAGCGGCGCAGGGTCGTCGCCGGCGTGCTCGTGGGCCTGGTGTGGACCGCGGCCAAGGTCAGCGTCCCCACGCTGGCAGCCGCGGCGATCGACCAGGGCATCGTGAACGGCTCCGGCAGCGCGCTGCTGAGGTACTGCCTCGCGATCCTTGCGGTCGGCGTCGTCCAGGGGGTCTGCTCGGGCAGCCGGCGCTACCTCGCGACCGGTTTCGCGAACCGCGTGGAGATGACGCTGCGCGGACGCATGTTCGCCCACCTGCAGGGCCTCGACTTCTCCTTCTTCGACCGCTGGCAGACCGGTCAGCTGATGTCGCGCGCGAACAGCGACCTGCAGCAGGTCAACTTCCTGCTTGTGTTCATCCCGCTGGCCGTCGCCAACTCCCTGACGGTCGTGGCGGTGACGTTCCTGCTGTTCCGGACCGATCCGCGGATGGCCGTCATCGCGCTGGCGTCCCTGCCCTTCGTCACCGTGGCCGCCAAGCGTTTCTCCGCCCGCGTGCACCCGGAGGTGCTCGCGCTCCAGCAGGAGCTCGCCTCGCTGTCCACCGTCGTCGAGGAGACCGTCTCCGGCGTCCGCGTCGTCAAGGGCTTCGGCGCGGAGCCGTGGCAGCGGGCTCGCCTGGCGGAGGAGGCCGGTGACGTGTACGACACGTCGTTGCGGGCCGCCCGGATCCGGTCGAAGTACATGCCGCTGCTGGACTTCCTGCCCGCTCTCGGCCTGGTCGCCGTGCTCTGGTACGGCGGCCACGAGGTGCTCCGCGGCAACCTCAGCCTCGGC
Organism: uncultured Actinomycetota bacterium; assembly: GCA_963728075.1. Taxonomy (GTDB): domain Bacteria; phylum Actinomycetota; class Actinomycetes; order JAFAQI01; family DASSKL01; genus CAVSIP01. The sequence goes on from CAVSIP010000001.1 coordinate 76,138, forward strand.
GAGCTGGTCGCCTTCAACGCCTACATCCTCATGCTGGTCTGGCCGCTGCGGATGGTCGGGATGCTCGTCGCGCAGTCGCAGCGGGCGGTGGCCGCTGCCGAGCGGGTGGCCGAGATCCTCGACACCGAGCCGCACGTCGTGGACCCGCCGAGCCCCCTGCCGCTGCCGGCCGGCGGGGGAGCGGTGCACTTCGCCGGTGTCCGGTTCCGCTACGCCGCCGGGCCCGAGGAGCCGGTCCTCGACGACCTGGAGTTCTCCGTGCACCCCGGCGAGGCGGTCGCCCTGGTGGGCGCCACGGGCGCGGGCAAGTCGACCGTCGCCCGTCTGCTCGCCCGCTTCTACGACGTCCAGGACGGCGCGGTGACGATCGACGGGGTCGACGTGCGCACCCTGGCGCTGACCGACCTGCGCCGTGCCGTGGGGCTGGTCTTCGAGGACACGTTCCTGTTCAGCGACACCGTGCGCGCGAACATCACCTTCGGCGCGCCGGAGGCGAGCGAGGAGGAGATCGAGCGCGCTGCCCGCCTCGCCGGAGCGCACGAGTTCGTCTCGGCTCTCCCCGACGGCTACGAGACGGTGATCGGCCAGCACGGCTTCTCCCTGTCCGGGGGGCAGCGGCAGCGGATCGCGATCGCGCGCACGATCCTCGCCGACCCGAGGGTGCTGGTCCTCGACGATGCGACGAGTGCGGTCGACCCGACCAAGGAGCACGAGATCCGTGATGCTCTCGGGGAGGTGATGTCCGGTCGGACCACGATCATCATCGCCCACCGGCCGGCCACCATCGCCCTGGCCGACCGGGTACTGCTCCTCGAGGGCGGCCGGATCGTCGCGGAGGGCACGCACGACTCGCTGCTGCAGAACGAGCCGCGCTACCGCGAGCTGCTCGCTCGCGCGAGCGCGGAGGAGCACGCGGACGACACCTTCGACGGCATCGGGAGGACCTCGTGACAGCGGTCACCGTCGGCATGGCTGCCGACAGCGAGGAGGAGAACCGCCTCGACGCGGACGCGACCCGGCACGTCCTGCGCCGGACCGGAGCCATGCTGCGTCCCTACCTGCGGACGGTGCTGCTGGCAGCCGCCGTGCTGGTGGGGTCCACTGCGTGCATCCTGGCCGGGCCTTACCTCGTCCGCTTCGGCATCGACCACGCGCTACCGCCCGCGCACCACGACGGCGCGTTGCTCGACAAGGTCGCGATCGCGTACGTCTGCGTCGCGATCGGCGCACTGGTGCTCACCCGCGCGCAGATCTGGCTGGTCGCCCGGACCGGTGAGTCGTTCCTGCGCGACCTGCGGCTACGGGTCTTCGACCACCTGCAGTCGCTGTCGCTGGACTTCTTCTCCCGCGAGCAGACCGGCCGGCTCGTGGCCCGCATGACCTCCGACATCGAGGCGCTGACCGAGCTGGTGCAGACCGGCCTGGTGATGTTCGTGAGCAACGGGCTGCTGCTCGTGGGGACCACCGGGCTCCTCGTGATCATCTCCCCGCGGCTGGCGGTCGTCTCGCTGGTCGCCGTACCTCTGATGATGTATGCGAGCATGCGGTTCCGCCGGACGTCCAACCGCGCGTACAACAACTACCGCGACCGGATCGCCGTGACGATGGCCACGCTGCAGGAGAGCCTGTCCGGCGTCCGCGTGGTGCAGGCGTTCGGCCGGCAGTCGTCGCTGCAGCGTGTGTTCGACCGGCGCAACCGGGAGCAGTACGACGCCAACATGCGGGCGACCCGCATCACGTCGCTGTTCTTCCCCACGATCGAGATCTCCGGCGTGCTGACGACCGCCGCGGTCGTCGGTATCGGTGGGATGTTCGTGCACCAGGACCTGGTGACCATCGGCACGGTGGCGGCCTTCGTCCTGTACCTGGGCAACGTGCTGGAGCCGGTGCAGCAGCTCTCGCAGCTGTTCAACACCGTGCAGTCCGCGGGCGCCGCGCTCAACAAGATCTACCGGTTGCTGGACACCGAGGCCACCGTGCAGGAGCGGGACAGTGCCGTGGTGCTGCCGCCGCAGGGCTCCCTCGAGGTCCGCGGCGTCGGGTTCTCCTACGACGGTGCGACACCGGTGCTGTCCGGCGTCGACCTGGCGATCGCGCCGGGGGAGCGGGTCGCGTTCGTCGGTCCCACCGGTGCCGGCAAGTCGACGCTGGCCAAGCTCGTCGCGCGCTTCTACGACCCCAGCGAGGGGGCGGTGCTCTTCGCGGGCATCGACCTGCGCGACGTCACGCTGTCGTCGTTGCGGCACCGCATCGCCGTGGTGCCGCAGGAGGGCTACCTGTTCTCGGGCACCATCCGCGACAACGTGCGGCTGGGCCGTGGCGAGGCGAGCGACGCCGACGTCGAGGAGGCGCTGCGCGCCATCGGCGTCCACGACCGGTTCGCCGCGCTGCCGGAGGGGCTGGACACGGAGGTGCTCGAGCGCGGCGGGCGCCTGTCGGCGGGAGAGCGGCAGCTCGTGTCGCTGGCCCGCGCGGCGCTGGCCGACCCGTCCGTGCTCGTCCTCGACGAGGCGACCTCCAACCTGGACCCCGGCACGGAGCACGAGGTGGAGCTGGCGATGGAGTCGCTCATGCACGGTCGAACGGTCATCGTCATCGCGCACCGGCTGTCCACTGCGGCCCGGGCGGACCGGGTGGTCGTGGTCGACGCCGGCTCGGTGGTCGAGGTCGGCACGCACGCCGAGCTGCTCGCAGCCGGCGGCCGCTACGCGGAGCTGTACGGCTCGTGGAGCGGCGGCCAGCGGGCGATCGCGTGACGAGGGTACGCGCATGAAGGTCCGCGTCGGTTTCGGTCTCGGCACTCATGCCGCGATGGACGCTGCAGACTTCGCGGAGGTCGTCGACACCCTGGAGCGGCTGCGCTTCGACTCCCTGTGGCTGTCGGAGCGAGCCGGCGGTCCCGCGCCCGATCCGCTCGTCGGCCTGGCCGTGGCCGCAGGTCGCACCACGCGGCTCAAGCTCGGTACGAGCGTCCTGGTGCTGCCGGGGCGAGCGCCGGCGCTCGTCGCCAAGGCGCTGGCCAGTCTGGACGTGCTCTCCGGCGGCCGGCTGCTGCCCGCCGTGGGCCTCGGCGTGGTCGACCCGCGTGAGCAGCAGGCCTTCGGCGTCGAGCGCGGCGAGCGGGCCGGGTGGGTCGAGGAGGCCCTCCCACTCATCCGCCGCTTCTGGGCCGGCGAGACTGTGGACCACGCCGGCGTTCGTTTCCGCTACGACGGCGTGAGTATCCGGCCGCTGCCGGTCCAGTCGCCGCCCGACGTCTGGCTGGGCGGCATCGCGCCGGCGGAGCTGCGGCGTACGGGCCGGCTCGGCGACGGCTGGCTGCCGAGCCTCTGCACGCCGGCGGAGGCCGCGGCGGGCCGCCGGGTCGTCGAGGCGGCGGCCGCCGAGGCCGGCCGCGCGATCGACCCCGAGCACTACGGCGCCGTCGTGTCCTACGTGCACGACGCCGTACCGGACCGGGTGGTGGAGCTGCTGCGCCGGCGCCGCCCCGACGTGAGCCCGGAGGAGGTCGTGCCCGTCGGGTTCGCTGCCCTGCGCGGGACGCTGGAGCGTTTCGTCGAGCAGGGCTTCTCCAAGTTCGTGGTGCTCCCCGTCGCCGCGCCGGCCTCGTGGCCGGAGGAGCTGGCGGCCCTCGCTGCTGCGGTGCAGCCGCTGCAGACCTGACCCGCGCCCGACTTGTCCGGGAGCCTTCAGGCTCCCCTGCACCCCGCCGATAGGGGAATGTGACCGCAGGGCCAGCACGGGCGAAGGCGCATGCCGTGTGGCTGCTCACCGTGGCTCTCGCCGTCGGCGCCGCCCTGCTGCAGGACCGCGCCGTGACCGCGGGTCACCCAGGGCCGTACTCGGGGTGGTGGCTGTGGCTCGGGGTCGCGGCCGGCTTCGCGCTGGCCGAATGCGTGGTCATCCACCTGCACTTCGGTCGCGAGGCACAGGCCTTCGGTGTCGGGGAGATCCCACTCGTCGTGGGCCTGTTCCTGCTGCAGCCCGGCCTGCTGGTTGCGGCGCGTCTGGTCGGGGGCGCCGTGGCGCTCGGCGCGTACCGGAGGCAGCCGCCGGCGAAGCTGGCGTTCAACCTGGCCCAGTGGTGGTTCGGCACCGTCGTCGGAGTCGTGCTCTTCCAGGCACTTGCCGGTCCCGCGGCACGACCCGGAAGCGGCGGCTGGGGCCCGGCCGTCCTCGTGGCGTTCACCATCGAGCTGGTCTCCAACCTCGCCGTCACCGCGGCGATCAGCGTGCGATCCCGGCGCTGGGTGGCCCCGAGCTTCAACCGCACCTTCTGGATCGGCCAGGCGCTCGCCGTCGGGCTGGCAAGCTTCGCGCTGCTGGCGCTCAACGTCACGCTCGACGACTGGACCAACGTCTGGGCGGTCGCCGTGGTCGCCGCGCTGCTCGTCGCCGCGCAGCGCGCACACCTGCTGCTCCAGCGGCGGCACGACGACCTCGCCCGGCTCAACGCCTTCACCCGCGAGGTCGGCACCGACCTCGAGGTGGTGACGGTCTGCAGCCAGGCCTTGACCCAGGTCCGGGAGCTCATGCATGCCCGCGTCGCCGAGATCGAGCTGTCGGAGGAGTTCTTCGGTGAGGCTGTGCTGTTCCGGCAGACCGATGCCGGGCTCGTGCGTACCGGCCCGGACGCGGGCGTGTCCGCCCGCCGCCCCGGCGAGGTGCTCTCCTCGCCACTGCGCGGCGACGGGGGCCAGATCGGCGCCTTGCGCGCCGCCGAACGGCGCGCCGACGCCCATGGCTTCGACGCCGCGGACGGGGCCCTGCTGACGGCACTCGCCGGGCACGTGACCGTGGCCTTGCACAACGGGCGCCTCGCCGACCGGCTGCGCGACCAGGTGCAGGACAACCTGCACCAGGCCCTGCACGACCCGCTGACCGGCCTGGGCAACCGCCTGCTGTTCGACCGGACCGTCGCAGCGGCCGTCGCCGCCGGGCCGGCCGCGGTGCTGCTGCTGGACATCGACCGCTTCAAGGAGGTCAACGACACCCTCGGCCACGCCGCCGGGGACACGCTGCTGGAACAGGTCGCCGAACGCCTGCGCGCACTCGTCCCCAACGAGGAACGTGCGGCGCGGCTGGGGGGCGACGAGTTCGTCGTGGTCCTGCCCGGTGCCGACCTCGAGACGGCGCGCCGCTTCGCCGACGGCGTGCGCACGACCCTGCTCACGCCCCTCGCACTGAGCGGCATCTCGTTCGCCGTCCAGGCCAGCATCGGCATCGCGCTCGCGCCCGAGCACGGGAACGACACCGGGTCGCTGCTGCGCAGCGCCGACGTCGCCATGTACTCGGCGAAGGCCCAGGGGACCGGTGTCGAGGTCTACGCCAGCGACCGCGACCACCACAGCTCCGAGCGGCTCGCTCTGGTCAGCGACCTGCGCCGGGCGCTCGTCCATGACGAGCTGTTCCTCGAGTACCAGCCGAAGGTGGCGATGGCCGACGGCACGTTGCGCGGAGCCGAGGCGCTGGTCCGGTGGAACCACCCCCAGCGCGGCGTCATCTACCCGGACAACTTCATCCCGGTGGCGGAGCAGACCGGCCTCATCGGTGAGCTGACTGCCTGGGTGCTGACGTCGGCGCTGCGCCAGTGCCGCGAGTGGGACCGGCACGGCGTGCACGTGGACGTGTCCGTGAACGTGTCGCCCCGAACCGTGCAGGACCCCGCGTTCCCGGCCGAGCTCGCCGGGCTGCTGCTGCAGCACGGTGTCCCCGCTGGACGGCTGACCCTGGAGATCACCGAGGGCGCGCTGATGAGCGAGCCGGAGCGGGCCCTGGTGGTGCTGGCGCGCCTGCGGGGCCTGGGGGTCCGGCTGTCCGTGGACGACCTCGGGGTCGGCCACTCGTCGCTGGCCTACCTCAAGCGGTTGCCGGTCGACGAGGTCAAGGTCGACAAGTCCTTCGTCATGAGCATGACCCACGACGCCGCGGATGACGCGATCGTCTGTGCGGTGGTCGACCTCGTGCACCGGTTGGGCATGACGGTGGTCGCGGAGGGCGTCGAGGACGAAGACGCCTGGTACCGGCTGCAGGAGATCGGTTGCGATGTCGCCCAGGGCTTCTGGCTGAGCCGGCCGATCCCGGCCGCGGAGGTCGCGTCGTGGGCGGAGGTCAGTCCTCGACGCGCTCCCAGAGCCAGCGCGGTCCCGTCACCGCGGCGCCCGACTCCTGTGCGCGCCGTCTCAGGTCACGGTCGGCCGTGACGACCACGGCACGGCCTCCGTACCGGGCCGCCAGGTCGGCGATCACGTCGTCCCCGCTGCCGGGCGCGTGCACGACCTGAACGCGCCCCGCACCCTCCGGCACGCCGCGCCGGGCCGCTCCTTCGAGGACGAGCACCACCTCGTCCGCATCGGCCGGCGACAGCCGGTGCAGCTGCTCGTACAGCCGGGCGGCCGCTCCCGGCCGGTCCCGCCACCAGCCCGTCGGCCGCGACCCGACCACGTTCGCGCCGTCGACCACGAGCACGATCACCGCCGCGTAGCCGTCGGTGCGCGTTGCCGGTCGGGGTGCGCCCGGCCGAGTACCAGCGGGGAGCGGGCGAGCAGGTAGGTCCCGTACGCGGTCGCCACGGCGCCCAGCACCTCCCACAGCACGACGATCCCGCCCGTGGAGATGTGCTCGCCGAGCGCGACCACGCCGATCGCCACCCCGACGACGGGCTCACCGATGTTCAGGGCGGGCAACGACGCCTGCAGCGTGCCGGCCTCGTACGCGCTCTGCACCAGCGTCAGCCCGTAGAGGGCCGTGACGAGCAGCAGCCAGGTCCGCCAGGACGTGAGCACCGTGAGGAAGCCGCCTTCCCAGGAGTCGATGACCCCCCGGGTCAGCGCGTCCTGCAGGCCGAACAGCGCGCCGCCGGCCCCGGCCAGCACTGCTGCCCGCGCGGCGCCCCGCAGCCGGCGACCGACCGCGACCAGGACGGTGGCCGCCGCCCAGACGCCGGCGACCGTGATCGCCCACTCCGCCGCGGGCATGCTGCCCTCGGTGGAGCGCGGCGAGGCGCTCACCAGGACGGCGGCCAGCCCGCCGCTGACGAGGACGGCGCCGTACCAGTCCGTCCGGCACAGGCGCTCCCGGCGCCACGCGGCGGACAGGGGGAGCGCGAACAGCAGGCTGGAGGCGAGCAGCGGCTCGACCACGGCCAGGCTGCCGACACCCAGGGCAGCCGCCTGCAGCAGGTTGCCCGCCACCATCGCGACGAGCCCGAGCAGCCAGATGGGGTGCCCCGCGAGCTCGAGCAGCAGCCGCGGCGACAGGAACAGCCGGGCGGGGGCCTCGTGCGCCTCGTGGTACTGCAGCACGTAGGCGCCGGCGTAGCAGACGGCGGCGAGGAGGGCGAGCAGGAAGGGCATGGGCGGGGCCTATTGTGGCCCGCCCGGCGGCGCGTCCACCTCGGCCGGGTTGCGTCAGCCGGCCAGCCGGGTCCGCATCGAGGTCAGGTAGTCGTCGAAGTAGTTCTGGATCTCGTCCAGCGGGAACTCTGGCAGGATCGTCGTCGACTTCTCCTTCTCGAGCAGGAAGGCGAAGGACTCCGCGACCAGGGTCTCCTCGTCGACGGTGGGCAGGCCGAGGTCGTCCCGGAGGTCCTGCGGGACGGTCACCCGGTGGGTCGTGGTGGTCGGACCCTCGGTGACGTCGACGGAGAACTCGTGCTCTGCCATGGGCAGGATTCGGATTCGCTCGCTCATACCGGGACATGTCCCCGCCACGCGGAGGCTTCGAACGCTGGTGCCGGAGTGACTCGTGGTGCACAATGTGTCCGCAGCACGTGACCGGTTCGTCGAGAGCGCAGGGGAAGGCGTCCCTCGTCGAACGCTGGAGGTCAACGTGTCCGCTCGCGGTGTGCTGTACGTGCACTCGTGCCCACCGGCGATCTGCCCTCACGTGGAGTGGGCGGTCGCCGGTGTCCTCGGCGTGCCCGCGAAGCTGTCGTGGACCGGCCAGCCGATGGCGCCCGGTCACCTGCGCTGCGACAGCGGCTGGCGCGGCCGGGCCGGCACCGCCGGCCGGATCGCCGCCGCGCTGCGCGGCTGGTCGATGCTGCGCTTCGAGGTGACCGAGGAGCCGAGCAACGGTGCCGACGGCGAGCGGTACATGGCGACGCCCGGCCTCGGCGTACACCGGGCGACCATGAGCGCGAACGGGGACCTGCTCGTCCAGGAGGACCGCCTGCGGGCCCTGCTCGACCGCAACCGGGACCGTGACTCCCTCGAGCACGAGCTGCACCGGCTGCTCGGCTCCGCGTGGGACCTCGAGCTCGAGCCGTACCGGCACGCCGGCGAGGGCGCGCCCGTCCGCTGGCTCACCCAGGTCGTCTAGCCCCCGCCCGCTTCTCACTGATCGTCTGCAGCGCACCCGCCATAGAGGGCGGGTCGGCTGCAGACGATCACGGCGTGAGGAGGAGGACGGCGGGCGCCGGACCACGGCGTGCTCCGACCGCGTACGCCGCCTCCACCTCCGCCAGGACCACCGGCCCCTCGACCCGGATCCGCAACGGCGCGTTGTGCAGCAGCATCAGCCCGGCCGCCGTCATGCGGGTGTGCCGGCGCATGGTGGCGTCCCGGGCCTCGGCGAAGCCGTGGTAGGCGACCGAGTCCACCTCGTGGACGAGGGCGGCCTCCTCCCAGTACGCGTCAGGGGACACGACCGAGCCGTCCGGCAGGCGCAGCCGGGGATTCCACAGCGGCTCCGGCAGCATGCTGGCGAGCACGAGCCTGCGGAACTCCGCCTCGGGCGCCGAGGCTGTACCCGCTCGGACGTCCTCGAGGGCCCGGCGCAGGTGGTAGCTGCCGCGGCGTGGGGCGAGTGCGAACGCGTCGTCGAGCTCCGCCACGGTGACGATCTCCCGCTGCGCGGCCTCGGTGACCAGCGCACGCACGGCGCGGAGATCGTCGAGCTCGAGGCAGGCCGCCACGATCGCGGAGGCGGCGGCAAGCACGGGCAGGCGCTGGCCGCGGGCCGTGTGCAGCGGTGACGTCGTGTGGCGCAGCCGTACGTACGTGCGGCTGCGGGCGGTGCTCATGGCGTCGACCGCTACCCGGACGATGTCGTCGGGGTGATCGCGGACCCGGAGGCCCAGGTACGGCAGCGCGTCGAGCCCGTCGATCACCGCGCCGTCCCCCGCGTAGAGCAGCGCGGCCTGGATGAGCTGTTCCCGATCCGGCGATGCGTCCCCGGCGAGGTAGACGCGGGGCAGGAGACGCTGGTACCGCCCGCCGCGTACCAGGCTCTCCAGCGCGTCGTCCGTGCGGCCGGACCAGCGCCACTGGGCCAGCGTGAACACCCCTCGCTGGCGGCGCAGCAGCGCTGTGAAGCCGGCGTGCTGCGGAAGGCGTCGGGGCATGCCGGCCAGGGTGCGTGGCGTGCAACTGCCGCGCGAGATGGCAGCGCGGATCTGTGGACAGCCGCCGCCCCCTACCCCCGCGCTCGCCACCCCCCACCGCCCGGTGATCGTCTGCGGCGCACCCGCCATAGACGGCGGGGCGGGTGCAGACGATCACGGGGCAGGGGGGGCAGGCGGACGGGATAGCGTCGCGGGGTGCGGGTCGCGCTGTTCGTCACGTGCTTCAACGACACGGTCTTCCCCGAGGTGGGCAAGGCCGTCGTACGCGTGCTGGACCGGCTCGGCGTACGGGTGGAGTTCCCGCTGGAGCAGACCTGCTGCGGGCAGATGCACCACAACACCGGGTACGTCCGGGAGTCCGCATCGCTGGCACGCCGCTTCGCCGACGTGTTCGCCCCGTACGACGCGGTGGTCACCCCGAGCGGCTCGTGCGCCGGCATGGTGCGCCACCTGTACCCGGCGCAGCTGGGGGTCGAGCCGCCGCCGGTGTACGAGCTGTCCGAGCTGCTCGTGGACGTGCTCGGCGTCGAGGACGTCGGCGGCCACTTCCCGCACCGCGTCACCTACCACCCGACCTGCCACTCGCTGCGGGTGCTGCGGCTGGGTGACCGCCCGCAGCGGCTGCTGCGGAACGTACGCGGCATCGACCTGGTCGAGCTGCCGCGAGCGGACGAGTGCTGCGGGTTCGGTGGCACGTTCGCGGTGAAGAATGCCGCGGTGTCCAGCGCGATGCTCGCCGACAAGATGCGCCACGTGCTCGACACCGGCGCCGAGGTCGTGGCCGCGGCGGACAGCAGCTGCCTGGCGCACATCGGCGGCGGGCTGTCGCACCAGTCCGCCGGCGTACGGTCCATGCACTACGCCGAGATCCTGGCGGCAAGGTGAGCGCGCACCCGGGCTTCCCGGCGGCCGCGCAGGAGGCGCTGGCCGACAGCCAGCTGCGCCGCAACCTGCGCAAGGCGACGACCACCATCCGCGCCAAGCGAGCCGCGGTCGTGGCGGAGCGCGACGACTGGGAGGCGCTACGCGCGGCGGGTGCGGCCATCAAGGACGAGGCGCTCACGCACCTCGACCGCTACCTCGTGCAGCTCGAGGAGGCGGTCACGCGGGCGGGCGGGACGGTGCACTGGGCCCGCGACGCCGCGGAGGCCGGCGAGATCGTCACCCGGCTCGTACGCAGCACCGGCGCCGACGAGGTCGTCAAGGTGAAGTCGCTGACCACCGACGAGATCCGCCTCAACGACGCGCTGGCGGCCGCAGGCGTCGCGGCGTACGAGACCGACCTGGCCGAGCTGATCTGCCAGCTCGCGGAGGAGCCGTCCAGCCACTTCCTCGTGCCGGCGATCCACAAGAACCGCGCGGAGATCCGCGACCTGTTCGCCCGGACGATGCCCGGCGCCGACCCGGCGCTGACCGACGAGCCGGCGGCGCTGGCCGAGGCAGCGCGCCGCTACCTCCGCCGGCGCTTCCTGTCCGCGCGGGTCGCGGTCTCAGGCGCGAACTTCGCCTGCGCCGACACCGGCACCGTCTGCGTCCTCGAGTCCGAGGGCAACGGCCGGATGTGCCTGACGCTGCCCGACACGCTCGTCACGGTCATGGGCATCGAGAAGGTGCTGCCGTCCTTCCGCGACCTCGAGGTGTTCCTGCAGCTGCTGCCGCGCAGCAGCACCGGTGAGCGGATGAACCCGTACACCTCGCTGTGGACCGGTGTGCACCCCGGCGACGGCCCGCAGGAGTTCCACCTGGTGCTGCTCGACAACGGCCGCAGCGACGTGCTGCGCGACGCGTACGCGCGCCAGACCCTGCGGTGCATCCGCTGCAGCGCCTGCCTCAACGTCTGCCCGGTGTACGAGCGGGTCGGCGGTCACGCGTACGGCTCGGTCTACCCCGGACCGATCGGCGCCGTGCTGACCCCTCAGCTGGCCGGGGTGCACGACGCTGCCACGCTGCCGTACGCCTCCAGCCTGTGCGGCGCCTGCTACGACGTCTGCCCGGTGCAGATCGAGATCCCCGACCTGCTCGTGCACCTGCGAGCGCAGGTCGTCGCCAGCGAGCGGCCTCGCGTGGAGGGGACGGCCATGCGGGCCATGGCGTGGACGTTCGCCGACCGGCGCCGGTACGAGGCGGCGCAGCACGGGCGACGGCTGCTGCCGCTGCTGCCGGCGGCGCCGTGGACCCGTACGCGGGACAAGCCGGCCGTGCCCAGCGAGACCTTCCGGGAGTGGTGGCGCCGTGAGCGCGCGTGAGGAGGTGCTGGCCCGCATCCGCGCGGCGATCCGTGACCAGCCCGCGCTCGAGGTGCCGCGGGACTACCGCCGGCGCGTCGACGGCGACCTGGTCGCACTGTTCACCGAGCGCGTGGGGGAGTACCGCGCCGAGGTGCGCCGGGTCGACGACGCCGGTGCGGCCGTACGGGAGCTGCTGGCCGGGAAGCGGGTCGGCGTGCCGCCAGGGCTGCCAATGGCCTGGCGTCCCGACGGCGCGGTGGAGGACCGCGGCTTGTCGGTGGCCGAGCTGGACGGGCTCGACGTGGCGCTGACCGGCTGCGCGGTGGCGGTCGCCGACACCGGCACGATCGTGCTCGACGGCGGGCACACGTCCGGCCGCCGCGCCCTGACCCTGGTGCCGGACATGCACGTGTGCGTGGTGGAGGCCGACCAGGTGGTCGGCACCCTGCCCGAGGCGCTGTCGCGGGTGGACGCGCTCGCGCCGCTCACGCTGGTCGCCGGGCCCTCGGCGACCAGCGACATCGAGCTCGAGCGGGTCGAGGGCGTGCACGGGCCGCGCACGCTCGTCGTCGTGGTGGTGGGCTGATGGACCCGGCGTCCGTGCAGGTGCTCGCGTTCGACGTCTTCGGCACCGTCGTCGACTTCCGCTCGACGATCGTCGACGAGGGTGCGGAGGTCACGGCCCGGACGGGGATCGCGCTCGACTGGGCGGCCTTCGCCGACGCCTGGCGCAGCGGCTACCAGCCGGCGATGCAGCGGGTGCGCAGTGGCGAGCGGCCCTGGACGCGTCTCGACGACCTGCACCGCGAGGTGCTCGACGAGCTGCTCGAGCAGCTCGGCGGGGCAGCGCTGGGCGAGGACGAGCGCGTACGGCTGAACCTGGCCTGGCACCGGCTGCGCCCCTGGCCGGACTCCGTGGCCGGGCTCACCCGGCTGCGGCGGAGGTACGTCCTCACGACGCTGAGCAACGGCAACGTGCGGCTGCTCGTCGACATCGCCAAGCGGGCCGGGCTGCCCTGGGACATGGTGCTGTCGGCCGAGCTCGTGCAGGCGTACAAGCCGGACCCGCGGACGTACGGCTCGGTGCACGAGCTGCTCGACGTGCGACCGGAGCAGGCGATGCTGGTCGCCTGCCACCCCGACGACCTGCGTGCTGCCGCGTCGCACGGCCTGCGTACGGCGTACGTCGCGCGGCCGTACGAGCACGGCCCCGGCACCGCGGTGCCGACGGCAGACGACGTGGCCGGGTTCGACGTCCGCGCCGACGACCTCACCGACCTCGCGGCCCAGCTCGGCTGCTGACGCCGCCGGCTGACTAACGCGGGCGGCGCGACCCCAGCAGGGTCGTCACGCGTCCGACCGCACCGAAGGGGATCACCCCGAGCAGGGCCACGATGGCCTTGTACTGCAGGCCCGGGACGCTGACGACCGCCCCCCGCTGAAGGTCACGCAGCCCGGTCTCCACCACCTGGTCGGTGCTCAGCCACATGAACTGCGGGATGCCGCTTATGTCCATCTCTGCGCGCTCGTGGAACTCGGTGCGGGTGAAGCCGGGGCACAGCGCCATCACCCGTACGCCGGTGCCGCGCACCTGCTGTTGCACCGACTGGCTGAAGTTCGTGACCCAGGCCTTGGTCGCCGAGTAGCTGCCGCCGGGCAGGAACCCGGCGACCGAGGAGACGTTCACGACGCTGCCGTGCCCCCTGGCTGTCATGCCGCGCACCGCTGCGTGCGTGAGGCGCAGCACCGCGCGTACGTTCAGCGCGAGCATGGCGTCCTCGGCGTCGAGATCGGCGTCGACGAAGTCCTCGCGCAGGCCGAAGCCGGCGTTGTTGACCAGCACGTCCACCGGACGTGTGGAATCCGCGAGTCGCTCCTCGACGAGCGCGCACCCGTCGGCGGAGGCGAGGTCCGCGGCGAGCACCTCGGTCTGCACGCCGTACGCCGCGCGCAGCTGCTCGGCGACCTCGTCCAGTCGGTCCTTGTGGCGCGCGACCAGCGCCACGTCGTGGCCGTCCCGGGCGAGGCGGTGGGCGAACGCCGCGCCGATGCCGGCAGTCGCCCCGGTGACAAGCGCGGTGGACCTCGTCATGGACGGAAGGCTAGCGGCACCGGCTGAGGACTCAGAGGGGACTCAGAGGCGGGTCTCCCGCGTGCTGGCCGCCAGACCGGCAAGGCCACAAGTGACACGCACGCAACGGATGGAGGCATTGCCTTGGCGTTCAACGGTCTCGCGTTCGGGTTGCCGTTCACCATGAACAGTGTCGAGGGGACCGAGGCTGCCTTGTTCGTCGCCGCTGCCGCCTCGCGGTCGACCTGGCGCAAGGCGACGATCGCCCTCGGCGCGGCCGTGGTGACCCTCATCCCGTTCGCCGTCGTCCTGTGGGCCGCCTTCCACTTCGTGGGGCCGGAGTACCTCGACTACACGATCGCGTTCCTCATCTTCGCCCTCGGGCTCCGGGAGATCCGCGAGGGTCTCAGCGAGCGACCCCGCAAGGGCGGTCCGACGGACCCGGGTCAGGTCGAGCAGATCGGTCTCGGCCCAGCCAGTGCCGGCTCGATCCGGGACTTCCAGCGCCGCCACCGCCTGGAGCCGACCGGTGAGATCACGGCACGCGTCCGGGCGGCGCTCCGCGCAGCCCGGGCAGAGGCGGGCTACGAGGCGGTGGACCCGTACGTGTTCGGGGTCGACGCGGCGGACGCCGAGGCCGTCCGAGCGTTCCAGCGACGCCACGGACTGCCGGTGTCGGGCAACGTGGACGCCCCGACCCGGGGAGCGCTGCGCGTGGCGCAGCAGCAGGGCCTGCTGGACGGCGACGACTCCGACGCGGTCCGCCGGTTCCAGGCGGACCACGGCCTTGCGGTCACCGGAGCCGTCGACGAGCGCACCGCCGTCGCACTCGAGACCCTCCGCGGGGAGGGTGCCACGACGGTGGGTACCGACGAGAAGGACCGCCCGGTGCGGACCGACCCCGTCGCTGCGTTCCGGGACCTGGACCCCGCAGACGCCGAGTCCGTCCGCCGGTTCCAGCGCAGCCTGGGGATGCCGGCTGATGGCACGGTGACCGCCGAGACCCAGGGCGCGCTGCTCGCGATGCGGGCCCGCCTCGACGGGGCTGTCACGAAGGACGGTGCGGGGCTGCTGCCGGACCCCGCGGACGCCGACAATGTGCGCCGCTTCCAGCGGCTGTACGGCCTGCCGGACGACGGCACCATCGGCACGTCCACTCGCCAGGCCATCCGCTACGTCCGCGAGTACTTGTGCGACGTCGACGCCGCAAGCGCGGACTCGATCCGGCGGTTCCAGCGTGCGCATGGGCTCACCGCGGACGGCGTCATCGGACCGCAGACGCAGGCGGCGCTCGCCGCGCTGCGCGCGGAGCGTTACCCGGACAGGCAGAAGGCGCGCTCGAAGCGCTACGGCGACGTGGTCGCCGGCGACGGCGCCGGCCCACGGGTGGAGCTCGACATCGCCGACCCGGACGCGGTCCGCGACTTTCAGCGGCGACACCACCTCGTCGCCGACGGGGTGATCGGCCCCCACACGCAGGAAGCGGTCAGGCTCGCCCGCCAGCAGCGTCTCGACCACGGCCCCCGGCTGGGCAGCCATGACCTGGAGGCGGGCCCTGGCGGCCCGCTGGGGACCGTCCGGACGGCGATGGGTGACGCCTGGCCCGCGTACGTCGGCGTGATGCTCGAGAGCAGCGAGGCGTTGCTCTACTCGTTCGCCGTGACCAGCTCCTCCTTCGCCTTCCTGCCTGCGGTCCTGGGAGCCGGTATCGGCTTCTCCTGGCCGTGGACGGTGCTGCCGCTGGTGCGCAAGGCGACCCAGCGGCTGCCCGAGTGGAAGCAGGAGACCGGCATCGGCACGATCCTGGTCGGCGTTGCGGCCGCTTTCGGGCTGCTGCACATGATGGGGGTGTTCGGCTGACTCGGTCTTCCCGCGAACCGGCTCGGGGACAGGAGACAAGGACAGGGGACAGCTGGACGGTGTACGCGTCGCGGTGCTCGCCGCCGACGGGACCGAGCAGGTGGAGGTGACGGCGCCTCGCAATGCGCTGCGCGCTGCCGGCGCGCTGGTGCAGATCCTGTCTCCGGACGGCGAGGACGTACGTGGCTACCACTACGTCGAGCCCGGTGCGGTGATTCCGGCTGACGCGTCCCTCGCCGCGGCCGCCGACTGGTGGCTACGCGTCGCCTAGCGGGCGGTCCCAGGCGACCTCGCGCATCGTCGTCACGGCATGCGCGGCGAGCTCGCCGCCCTGGAAGAACCGGGTGATGACGAAGCAGGTCCGGCCGCGGCGCTTCTCCAGGTCGCTGGCGACCTCGAAGTGCGGGCCGGTGATCGGCTCGAAGTAGTCGATGCGCATGTTCGTGGTCGCGAGCCAGTGCCGGGGGCCCTTCGTACGGTCCTCCCCGGCGTGCACGGTCATCAGCGCGATCATGTCGACGTACGTCGGGGTGAAGCCGCCGAAGAGTTGGCCGCGCGGGTTCTTCACGTGCTCCGGCAGGTGGGCGCGCACCCGCAGGTGCCCGTCACCGGCCTCCAGCAGGTCCCACGCGTACGCCTCGAGGAAGTCACCGGCCGGGTGTCCGCGACCGATCAGGCGCCCGGGCGGCGGCTGCGCCCACGCGCGCATGGCCTCGGGGAGGTCCCCCTCCGACAGGTCAGTCATGTGTTGCACTCTTGCAGAGAGCCGCTCGGACCGGGCGGCGGACGGAGGGCGCGATGCTGTACGTGTTCGGGTTCGAGCGGGTGGGCGTGGTGCTCGGCGACATCTACTTCGTCGACCCCAACCCCGCCCCCGGCCAGGAGGGCGCCGAGCGTGGCGTACGCCTGGAGGTCCGCTTCATCGAGGAGCAGGAGCACGAGGGCTCGATCTACGCGGCGCGGCCCATCCTGGTCCGGGAGCCGGTGTGGCGCGCCGACCTGCTGGAGTCCGTGGACGGTACGCCGGGCAGTTTCGACCGGACGCACCACCACCCGCTCATGCGCGGCTGGGAGCCAGGGCGGCGGAGGTTCGAGCGCGGGCTCTCGCAGGACCCGCTCGGCTGGGTCCGCGAGCAGCTGTGTGACCTGCCCGGTCTGCTCGAGCGGGCGGAGCTCCCTGCCGACAGCGTGCACCCCGACGACGCCCGGCAGATGGCCGCAGCCGCCGACGAGATCGTCGCCGCGACCCGGCGCCTGCTCGAGCGGATCCGCGCCGGCGAGCTGGCGCACGCCCCGGCCGAGCTGACCGACGGCCTGGCCCGCACCGGGTGGCTGTAGGCATGCGCGTCGCTCCGGACTCCAGCGTCGAGCCGCTCGTCATCGGCGGCCGACCCGTACCCGTCCTCGACCGGGCGCGGCTCTACGTCTGCGGCATCACCCCGTACGACGTCACCCACCTCGGCCACGCCGCCACCTACGTGTGGGCCGACCTGCTGACCCGCGTGCTGCGCGACCGTGACGTCACACCGGTGGTCTGCCGCAACGTCACCGACGTCGACGACGTGCTGACCGCCGCCGCTCGCCGCGCCGGCCAGCCGCACGACCGCTTCGCCTACCTGCAGCAGTACGACTTCGACCGCGACATGTCCGCGTTGCGGGTGCGCCGCCCCGACCTCGAGCCCCGGGCGCGCTACCACGTGGGGGCCGTGATCCGGCTGGCCCGTGAGCTGCTGCGGTCGGGCGCAGCGTACGAGTCCGGGGGCAGCGTGTACTTCCCGGGCGCGCCGGTGTGGCAGGCAGCCGGGCTGGACGAGGCCGAGGCCCGCCGCCTGACCGGGGAGTACGGCGGCCACCTCGACGACCCGGCCAAGCGCGACCCGCTGGACTGGCCGGTGTGGGCAGCCGCCGGCGACGATCCGTCGTGGGACAGCCCCTGGGGGACGGGTCGGCCGGGCTGGCACGCCGAGTGCACGGCCATGGCGGTGTCCTCGGTCGGCGCGAGCCTCGACATCCACTGCGGCGGCGCCGACCTGCGCTACCCGCACCACGCCTTCGAGGCGGCGATGGCCGAGGCGCTGACCGGCGTACGGCCGTTCGCCCGCGCCTGGCTGCGCGTCGGCGTCGTCCGGCTCGACGGGCACAAGATGGCCAAGTCCACCGGCAACCTGGTCCTCGTGCACGACCTGCTGCGCGACCACCCGGCATCCGTCGTCCGCCTGCTGCTGCTCAATCGTTCCTGGGCCGAACCCTGGGACTACGAGCCGAAGCAGCTCGACGAGGCCGCCGCTGTGCTCGACGCCCTGCGGGTCGCCGGCGACCAGCCCGGGTCGGACGGCGGGATCACGGCGGTGCGTACGGCGCTGGCCCGGGATCTCGACGTGCCGGCAGCGGTCGCGGCTGCGCTGGACGCGCGCGGTGCGGCCGCGACGCTGCTGTTGCAGCTGGTGGCCCCCGCGGAGGTGTGACCCGGCGCGCCGGTCAGTGCTCGAGCACCTGCTGGAGGAACTGCCGGCAGCGGTCCGTGTCCGGGTCGGTGAAGATCTTCTCCGGGGCCCCCTGCTCGGCGATCACGCCGTTGTCGAGGAAGAGCACGCGGTGGGAGACCTCGCGGGCGAAGCGCATCTCGTGGGTGACGATGAGCATGCTGATGTCGGTGTCCTCGGCGATCTGCCGGAGGACGCCGAGCACCTCGCCCACGAGCTCGGGGTCGAGCGCGGAGGTCACCTCGTCGAGCAGCAGGACCTCCGGCTCCATGGCCAGCGCCCGGGCGATCGCGACCCGCTGCTTCTGCCCGCCGGACAGGCTCTCCGGCCAGGCGCCTGCCTTGTCGGCCAGCCCGACCATCTCGAGCAGCTCGGACGCACGGGCCTCGGCCACCTCGCGGGCGACGCCGTTGACCCGGATCGGTGCCTCGGTGATGTTCTCCAGGACGCGCCGGTGCGGGAAGAGGTGGAAATGCTGGAAGACCATGCCGATCCGTCCGCGCAACCCGCGCAGGTGGCGCTCGTCCGCCGGGACGGTGCGCCCCTTGCGCTCCATGTGCCACAGCGGCTGACCGTCGACGTAGACGTATCCCGAGTCGGGCCGCTCCAGCGTCATCAGCACGCGCAGGATGGTGGTCTTCCCAGAGCCGCTCGGCCCGATGATCGAGATCCGCTCGCCGGTGGCCACGTCGAGGTTCAGGCCTTGGAGCACCGGGACGCCGCCGAAGGACTTGCGCACGTCGTCGAAGCGCACGATCGGTGCGCCGGACGCCGGCGCGGCGGGGTCAGGTGAGCCGGCCAAAGCGGGCCTCCAGCCTGCGGACGACGAGTGAGGACAGGTAGCTGAGCACGATGAAGATGACACCGACCGCCGTGAACATCTCGAGGAAGCGGTAGTGCTCCGTGCCGAGGCTCCGGGCGGTCCCGGCCATCTCCAGCACGCCGATGGCCAGCAGCTGCGGGGTGTCCTTGAACATCGAGATCAGGTAGTTGCCGAGCGCCGGCAGAACTGGCGGCACGGCCTGCGGCAGGATGATGCGCGACCAGGTGTCCCGCCGGCTGAAGTTCAACGCGCGTGCTGCCTGCCACTGGCCCGTCGGCACCCCGTCGATCCCGGCCCGGTAGACCTCCGCCGTGTAGGTCGAGTAGTGCACGCCGAGCACGACGATGCCGGTGAGGAACGGCGAGAGCGCGACGCCGCCGTACTGCGGGAAGACGTAGAAGACGATGAACAGCTGCACGAGCAGCGGGGTGTTCTGGACGAACTCGCGGGCGAACTCCACCGGGTAGCGGACGATGCGGAGGCGGCTGCGACGGACCAGGGCGACGACTAGCCCGAGCACCATCGCCAGGGCCGTGCCCCCCAGGGTGAGCTCGACCGTGACGGCCAGCCCGCGCCCGATGTCGTCCAGGTGGGCCCAGAGGAAGTTCCAGTGGAACATGCGGTCTCCCTAGCCCTGCACCGCGCCGCCGACGTCGCGGCCACGACGCAGCGACGCCTCGAGCAGCTGGAACAGCCGGTTGATGATCCACGCGATGACGTAGTAGCCGACCAGCACCTCCAGGTACACCTGCACCGTCTTGCCGTTGAGGTTGATGATCTTGTCGCCGGCGAAGGTGAGGTCGGTGAGGCCGACCAGCGACACCAGCGCGGTGCCCTTGAGCAGCTGCACGGTGAGCACCCGGATCGGCGGCACCATGGCGACGAGCGCCTGCGGGAGGATGACCCGCCGCATCCGCAGCGTCGGGCTCATGTTGAGCGCGATCGCCGCCTCCGTCTGGCCGCGGGGAACCGCCTGCAGCGCACCGCGCACCACCTCGGCCTCGTAGCCGCCGATGTTCAACGCCAGGGCCACCACGGCGCCGGTGAACAGCGAGATCGTGATGCCGAACTGTGGCAGCGCGAAGATGATCCAGAACAGCAGCACGAGCTCGGAGACGCCCCGGAATACCTCGGTGTAGGTGCGCGCGATGAACCGCACCCACCGTCGCCGCGACAGCATGCCGATGCCGGCGACGACGGCGAGCGCGAACCCCAGCAGTGCCGAGTAGACGGTGAGCAGGGCCGTCGTCTCGGCACCGGCGAGGAGCCGGTCGAGGAACACGGCCGGCCTAGCCCTTGCAGAGCTCGTCCGCCGTGTGCTGCTCGGCCAGCTGGACGTTCTCCTTCGTGAAGCCGAAGTCGCTGATGATGGGCAGGATCTCGTTGTTCTGCTGCATCTTGTGCAGCTCGGTGTTGAACGCGTCCCGGAAGTCCTGGTCGGACGTGCGGAACCCGTAGCCACCGCAGCCGAACTGCTTCTTGCCGTTCACGACCGGCACGAACGGGGTGGCCATCTCCAGCTTGCCGCCGGCGTTCTTCACCAGCGTGTTGACGGTGATGCTGGTCAGCGAGAACGCGTCGGCGCGGCCGGCCTCGACCGCCTGCACGAGCGCCTGGGGTGTGTCGAGCTTGACCAGGTGGGAGTCGGGCACGCCGGCGGCCTTGGCGTAGTCGAGCTCCACCGCGCCGGTCTCCACTGCGAGCTTCGCCCCGGAGGAGGCCACCGACGTGTAGTCGCTGAGGTCCTTCGGGTTGCCGGACTTGACGCCGAGGGCCTCGAGTGCGCAGTAGTCCGGGTCGGTGAACAGGATCGCCGCGCAGCGCTTCGGGTTGATGAACATGCCTGCGGCTATGAAGTCGTAGCGCTTGGCCTTCAGCCCGGGGATGAGAGCGCCGAAGTCGACCAGCTTGCCCTTGATCTGGTCGACACCGAGCCGCTTCATGATCGCGCGCGCGACCTCCGGTGCCTCACCCGTGAGCTTGCCGGACTTGTCCTCGAACCCGTACGGGTTCTCGTTGGCGAAGCCGATCGTCGCGTACCCCTGGTCGCGGACCTTGGCGAGCAGACCCTGGGCCGTTGAGCCACCGCTGCTTCCCTCGCTTCCGCCTCCGCACGCGGCCAGCACCGGCGGTCCGGCCACGGCGAGGGCGCTCAGGGCGAGGGACCGCCTGAGGAAGTCGCGGCGCGAGACCGAGGGGGTGGTCGGCGAGGTGTGGACGGAGCGGTGGGAGTCGGACGGCATGAAGAAGCCTCCTGCGGCTCGCGGTCGAGGACATCCGGACGGAGCTTCGGATGAAGGGCGGTCTGCTACGCCCGTAAAGCGCGCCAAAACAACCAGATATCGGCCCCCCGACGCAAGTCACGTGCGTCCGGTCGCGTGTCGGACCCCCGTCGCGTGGTGTCGGGAATCGGCACGGTTGGGCCGCTTGGTACGGCCCGCTCGATTACCGTTGGCTGGCCGTGGTCCCTCGCGGCTCCAGCGACTCTCGGAGTGCTCGACTGTGCCCAGCCACCTGCCGACCTTCCCCGACGAGGAGTACGCGGCGCGCGTGCAGCGCGTGCGCGAGAGCATGGAGGAGCGGCGGCTCGATGCCTGCCTGTTCTCCGTGCCGGAGAGCATCTGCTACCTCACCGGGCTCAACCACTGGGGCTACTTCGGCCTGCACGTGCTCGTGGTGCCCCGCGACGGCCCCCTGTGCCTCATCGCCCGGGCGATGGACCGCGTCACCATGGAGACGCAGCTGGCCGCGGACGTCGAGTTCCGCGGGTACCGGGACAACGAGAGCCCGGCCCGTCTCGTGGCGGACGTGCTGAAGGAGAGGCGGCTGCACAAGGCGCGGGTCGGCATGGACTTCGACACCATCTACCGCTCGTACGCCGCCACGAAGGCCCTGATGGACGCTCTGCCGAAGGTCCGCTGGGTCGACTCGCAGGACGCCGTGGACCGGCTGCGCTTCGTCAAGTCCCCGCTGGAGGTGGCCGCGATGCGCCAGGCGGCCACGGTCAGCGACCGCATGATGGAGGCGGCCATCCGGGCCACGGTCCCGGGCGCCAACGAGCGGGCGATCGCCGCCGAGGTCTTCAAGGAGATGGTCCTGGCCGGTGGCGAGCCGCCGAGCTTCGGCCCGTTCATCCGGCCGAGCGCGCGACTCGGCGAGGAGCACGGCACGTGGGGCAACCAGTTCCTGGCCCCCGACGACACGCTCTTCGTCGAGCTGGCCGGGTGCTACCAGCGTTACCACGCCCCCATGGGCCGGTTCGTCTACCTGAACCCGCCCCAAGGCTCGGAGCCGGTGCAGGCGGTGTGCCTGCAGGCGTTCCAGGCGGTGACCGAGGCCATGCGGCCTGGTGTCACCGCGCACGACGTGTACCGGAGCTGGCAGCAGGTCGTGGACGACGCCGGGCTGAGCGACTACAAGCGGCACCACGCCGGATACATGGTCGGGATGAGCTTCCCCCGACCTGGATGGAGGGCGCGAACCGCTCCCCGTACGGGCTGCGTGAGGGGAGCGACCTCGTCCTCGAGGTCGGCATGACGTTCCACGTGCTGTCGTGGCTGGTCGGGTCGCGCATCGGCGACTACTTCGTCTCCAACACCGTTGTGGTCACGGAGGACGGCGGCGAGGGTCTGACGACGACGTCGCAGAACTACCTGACGACCTGACCCCGGATGCCGTACCGCCGGCCGGTCAGGCCAGCGCCACCCGGATGGAGTCCGCGACCGTGCGGGGGTCGGCCACCTGCAGCATCATCCGGCGCAGGCCACGGGCGCCACGCAGCTCGACGCGCAGCAGCAGCGCGTCCGGCCGGGCGTTCCACAGCTCACGATGACCGTCGACGAGCACCGTTCCTGCACGCAGCACGCCGGGGATGGCGGTGCCCCACAGGGGCAGCCCGCGCCCGGTGAGGTCGTCACCTCGGTCGACGGCAGCGGACAGCACGTCCGACAGGGGGATGCGCGTCCACAGGCGCTGGGCCCACAGGACGTCCCAGCCGCGCATGCGAACCAGCAGGTGGCGAGACCCGACGCGCACCTCGACACCGGGGTCACGGCGTAGCCCGCGGACGAGCTCGACGACGGCCAGCGCGGCCGCGCCGATCACCACTGGTACGACAACGCCGTGCAGCGCCACAGGCGCAGTCTAGAAGCCCGGACATGCGTGTGCGGGCGGCTCGACGCCGCCCGCACACGAAAGCTCAGAGCAGGGTCACCAGTAGTGCCGGCGGCCGCCAACGGCACGGCCCATGGCGCCCATCACCCACAGGGCGGCGCCGACGATGGCCAGGATCAGGCCGATGACCCACAAGGCGTAGATGCCGAGGATGAAGCCCAGCACCAGGAGAATCACGCCGAGAAGCAGCATTGCTGCACCTCCACTGACAGGTCCCCTCGCGGGGGTGAGGGAACGGGTGAACGCTTTGTTCCCGTTCTGGCCGACCCCATGCCTGCCTGGGGGTTACAGCGGGATGTTGCCGTGCCCGCCGCGCGCGGCAGGCGCCGCCTGCAGCGCCGCCGCCAGCGCACCGCGGCTGCGGTCGGGGTGCACGACCGCGTCGACCAGGCCCAGGTCGATGGCACGCTGCAGACCGCCGGCGAGCCGCTCGTGCTCGGCGGCCAGCTCCTGCTCGAGTGCCGGGCGCTGTCCGTCGTCGACCTCCGCCAGCCGCCGGCGGTGCAGGATGCGCACGGCCGCGACAGAGCCCATGACGTCCACGTGCGCACCGGGCCAGGCGAAGACGCGTGTCGCACCCAGCGACCGGGAGTTCATCGCGATGTACGCGCCGCCGAACGCCTTGCGGGTGACCAGCGTGACGCGTGGCACGGACGCCTCGGCGAACGCGTGCAGCAGCTTGGCTCCACGGCGGACGACGCCGTCCCACTCCTGGCCGACGCCGGGCAGGTATCCGGGCACGTCGACCAGGACGACCAGGGGCACGCCGAACGCGTCACACATCCGCACGAACCGCGCTGCCTTCTCCGCTGCTGACGCGTCCAGACAGCCGCCCAGCCGCAGCGGGTTGCTGGCCAGCACGCCGACGGTGCGCTCACCGAGCCGGCCGAGCGTCGTCACGATGTTGGGCGCCCACCGGGCGTGCAGCTCCACACCGGGCGCGTCCAGCAGCCGGTCGACCAGCGGGTGCACGTCGTACGCCCGGGCCGGTGACTCCGGCAGCAGCTCCGCGAGCGGGCGTTCCTCGACCGGGCCGAACGTGTCGCCCTGCACGGTCAGCAGCCAGGCCAGCTCACGCACGGTCGCGTACGCGCCGTCCTCGCTGTCGGCGATGACGTGGGCGACGCCACTGCGCCGGCCGTGCGGCTCGGGGCCGCCCAGCCGCAGCATGTCCACGTCCTCACCGGTGACGCCGCGTACGACGTCCGGGCCGGTGACGAACACGCGCCCGTCGGGTGCCAGCACGACCACGTCGGTGAGCGCGGGCCCGTACGCTGCACCACCGGCGGCCGGCCCGAGCACCACGGACAGCTGCGGGACGCGACCGGAGGCGCGGGTCATGGCGGCGAACACCCGACCCACGGCGTCGAGGGACAGCGCGCCCTCGCCGAGCCGGGCCCCGCCTGAGTGCCAGACCCCGATGACCGGGCACTCCTGCTGCAGGGCCAGCTCGTACGCCTCGACGATCGCGCTGCAGCCGTCCGCGCCCATGGCCCCGCCCTGCACGGTGGGGTCCGTGGCGAACACGACCACCGGCACTCCGTCGGCGAGCCCGACCGCGGTGACGACGCCGGTGCCAGGAACGTCGTGCATCACCCGCAGCGTCGCGGGGTCGAGCAGTCGGTTGATGCGGGCGCGGGGGTCGCGCGGGTCGCTGCTGACGTGCAGCGACTCGGTCAGTGCGGTCATGCGAGCAGGCTCCATCCACCGTCGAGGACGAGGGTTGCGCCGTTGACCATCGCGGCGTCCGGCCCGGCGAGCCAGGACACCGCGGCGGCCACGTCGTCGGGGGTCACGAGGCGGCCCATGGGGGTGCGCGTCACCGCGTCGGCGAGCATCGCGGCGCGCTCGGGGAAGTGCTCCAGCGCCGGGGTGTCGACGATGCCCGCGCACACCGCGTTGACCCGGGTGGCGGGCGCCAGCTCGACGGCCAGGTAGCGGACCAGTGACTCCAGGGCCGCCTTGCTGGCACCGACTCCGGCATAGGCGGGCAGCACGCGCGTCGAGCCGGGAGAGCTGATCGCGACCGCCGCCGTCGGGCGCAGCGTCGTGGTGAGGGTGAGCAGCGGTCGGGCGTTCACGTCGAGCGCCCAGTCCAGGTGCCGTTCGGTCAGCTCGGTGACGCCGCGCAGCACCCCCGACGCGGCGTTGGAGACCAGCACGTCGACCGATCCACAGGCGGCCAGCGCCTTCCCGGCGAGCTCCGCGGCGCCGCCGTCCTTGCCGAGGTGCGCCTTGACGACATAGGCCTGACGGCCCTCGGCCCGGACCTTGCCCGCGACCGCCTCTGCCCCCTCGACGTCGCGGAAGCAGTGGACGACCACGTCGTGACCGTCCTGCGCCAGCCGTACGCAGGTCGCGGCGCCGATGCCGCCGGACCCGCCGGTGACGAGAGCCCAGGTCATGACGCGCGCCCCAGGGCGAGGCAGACGTTGTGCCCGCCGAAGCCGAAGGAGTTCGACAGCGCGGCGCCGGCCGGGAAGGGTCGGCCGTCGACCCGCACGACGTCCAGGAGGATCTCGTCGTCGGGGTCGTCGAGGTTGCGGGTGGCCGGGATGACGCCGTGGTGCAGCGCCAGCACCGTCGCGACCGCCTCGACCGCGCCGGCCGCGCCGAGCAGGTGCCCGGTCATCGACTTGGTCGCGGTCACCGCGGCCGCGGCCGCGGCGTCCCCCAGGGCGGCGCGGATCGCGGTGGACTCCGCGACGTCACCGATCGGCGTGGACGTGGCGTGGGCGTTGACGTGCCGGACGTCCGCGGGCGACAGGCCGGCGTCGCGCAGGGCCAGCGTCATGGCGCGGGCTGCTCCGCTGCCCGTGGGATCCGGCGCGGCCACGTGGTGGGCGTCGGACGTGATGCCCGCACCGGCGAGCACGGCGTACGGGGTGCGGCCGCGTGCCGCTGCGTGCTCCGCGGTCTCCAGCACGACGATGCCCGCGCCCTCCCCGAGCAGGAAGCCGTCGCGCCCCTTGTCGTACGGGCGGGAGGCGGCGGGCGGCTCGTCGTTGCGCTGCGACAGCGCCCGCATGGACGCGAACGCCGCGATGGGCAGCGGGTGGATCGCGGCCTCGGTGCCGCCGCACACGACGACGTCCGCGCGGCCCGCGCGGATGAGGTCGAGCCCCAGGGCCAGCGCCTCGGCGCCGGACGCGCAGGCGGACACGGGCGTGTGGACGCCGGCCCGGGCGCCGATGGCGAGCCCCACGGTCGCGGCCGGCCCGTTCGGCATGATCATCGGCACCGTGTGCGGGGACACCCGCCGGGCGCCGCGCTCGCGCAGCACGTCGTACTGCGCCATGAGCGTGATCGGACCGCCGATGCCGCTGGCGACGACCACGGCGAGACGGTCGGGGTCGACGTCCGGGGAAGCGGCGTCGGCCCAGGCCTCACGCGCGGCGACGAGCGCGAGCTGCTGGCTGCGGTCGAGCGTGCGGGCCTCCACCCGGTCGAGCACGTCGAGCGGGTCGACGGCAGCCGGCGCGGCGATGCGCACCGGGAGGTCCGTGGCCCACTCCGCGTCCAGGGCGCGGGCCCCGGACCGCCCGGCGAGCAGCCCGGCCCAGGTGGAGGGGACGTCGCCACCGAGCGGCGTGGTGGCGCCGAGCCCGGTGACGACGACCTGACGGTGCGGGGACGTCACGCCGGGACACCCCGGGCGGCGATGTAGGCGACGGCGTCCTGCACGGTCTTGAGGTCCTTGAGGTCCTCGTCGGGGATGCGCACCCCGAAGCGGTCCTCGGCCTCGGTGGCGATCTCCACCATCGACAGCGAGTCGATGTCGAGGTCGTCGGTGAAGACCTTGTCGAGTTGGACCTCGCCGGCCGAGATGCCGGTGACCTCGTTCACGATCGCCGCGAGGCCGGCGAGGATCTCCTGCTGGGACATGCGTTTCCTTCCTCAGGGAATGCGGATGACCTGGCCGGCCCAGGTGAGGCCGGCACCGAAGGCGAGCAGCAGCGCGGGTTCGCCGCTGCGGACCTCGCCGGAGGCGGCGAGGCGGGACAGGGCCAGCGGCACGGAGGCCGCCGACGTGTTGCCGGTCTCGACGACGTCGCGCGAGATCACGGCGTCCGGCCGCAGGCCGGACTTCTGCAGCGCCCGCACGATCGCGTCGACGATGCGCAGGTTCGCCTGGTGCAGCACCACCGCGCCGAGGTCCGCGGGGGAGACACCCGCGGCGGCGCAGGCCTGCAGAGCGACGGGAGCGAGGGTCGTCGTGGCCCACCGGAAGACGGCCTGGCCGTCCATGCGGATGAGCCGCTCCGGGGCCGGTGCGGTGATGAGCCCGGCGGCGCTGCCGTCACTGCCCCACACCGGCCGGCCGATACCCGGCTCGTCGGAGGGGCCGACCACGGCGGCGGCCGCGCCGTCGCCGAACAGGATGCAGGTCGAGCGGTCCGACCAGTCCAACCAGTCGGTGAGCTTCTCGGCGCCGATGACGACCGCGTGCCGGGCGCTGCCGGCGCGTACGGCGTCCGCGGCCATCGCGAGCGCGTAGCAGAAACCGGCGCACGCGCCGTTGAGGTCCGCCGCCCCGGCGTGGGTGGCGCCGAGCAGGTGCGCCACCTCGGGCGCGCCGCCGGGGATGGTCGTCGGCGTCGTGCACGTCGCCAGCAGCAGCAGGTCGACGTCGTCTGCGGCGACGCCGGACTGCGCCAGCGCCTTCGCCGCGGCGTCGGTGGCCATGGCGACCACCGACTCGTCGCCGGCGGCCACCCGGCGGGTGGCGATGCCGGTCCGGGTGCGGATCCACTCGTCGCTGGTCTCGACCATGCCGGCGAGGTCGTCGTTGGTGACCAGCCGGGCAGGGCGGTGCTCGCCGAGCCCGAGGATGCGCGCCTCGTTCCCGGTGCTCACGCGTGCACCGCCTGCGGGTGCAGCCGGGCGATCGGTTGCCCCGGGCCGACCGGGTCGCCGTCGTGCGCCAACCACTCGACGAGGACCCCGCCGTACGGGGCGGGCACCGTGGCCTCGCTCCGCGCGGAGACGACGGTGCCGACCGGGGCGCCCTGCTCGACGGCCGTGCCCGGCTGCACCGGCAGCGCGTGGAACGTGCCACCGGTGGGGGCGACGACGATGCGCCACGGGGGAGCCGCCTCGCCGGGCGGGACGGCGTGCTCGGCGAGCAGGGTGCGCGCCTCGACCAGGTCGTCCGGGCTCTTGACCGCGAGCGTCCGGACGCCCGGGAGGGCGCGGCGGACCAGCCCGACCAGGGTGCCCCCCGGCGGCAGCTCGATGACGGCGGTGACCCCCAGCGCGGCGAGCGTGTCCATGCACGCGTCCCAGCGCACCGGCGCCTCGACCTGGGCGACGAGGCGGCGCAGCAGCTCGGCACCGTCCGTCACCACCGCTCCGTCGGCGTTGGACAGCACGGGCAGGCGCGGGTCGCGAGCGGCGACACCGGCGGCCAGGGCGGCGAGCCGCTCGCGCGCCGGGGCCATGGCGGAGGTGTGAAAGGCACCTGCGACCTGCAGCGGGCGCACGCGCGCGCCGGCGGGCGGCTCGTCGGCCAGGCGGGCGAGGCCGTCGAGCGGGCCCGCAGCCACGATCTGCCCGGCTCCGTTGCGGTTGGCGGCCGTCAGGCCGAGCTCGGCGAGCCGGGCGTCGACGGCCTGGGCGTCACCCCCCAGGACGGCCGACATGCCGGTGGGGGTGGCGGCTGAGGCTGCCGCCATCGCTCGCGCGCGCTCCCGCACGAGCGTCAGCGCCGTCTCGGTCGCGAGCGCTCCGGACAGCGCCGCGGCCGTGAGCTCGCCCACGCTGTGCCCGGCCACGACCCGTGCAGGGAGCGGGTTCGTACCGAGCTCGGCGGCGACGGCGAGCCCGGCGGCGACGATGAGCGGCTGGGCGAGCGCGGTGTCGCGGATCTCCTCCGCGGTGGCGGTCGTGCCGGCGGCGACGAGGTCGACGCCGGCGACGGAGGACAGCCAGCTGAGCCGGTCGGCGACCGACGGCAGCTCCAGCCAGGGAGCGAGGAACCCGGGCGTCTGGGCGCCCTGGCCGGGGGCGAGGATGGCGAGCACGTCTTCACCCTCAGGTGCGGCGGCGGCTTTCGTCCGTAGCGGCGCGCACGAAGTTCAGCCCCCAGCAGTTGTAGGAAACCTACAAGGTGCGGCCGGAGGCGTCGAGCCGGCCCACGGTCAGGGCGACCCGCAGCACGAACGCAGGACGTGGCTGAGTGGCGTCGAGCCCGGTCGCCTCGGCGGCGCGTCGAAGCCGGTAGCGCACCGTGTTCGGGTGCACGTACAGGAGGCGGGCCGTCGCCTCCAGCGATCCGGCGCTTTCGACGTACGCGGCGACCGTGTCCATGATCGCGTCGCCGGTGCCGAGCAGCGGTATGTAGACATCCTCCACCAGCCGGGTACACGCCGACGGGTCGCCGTCGAGCGCGCGCTCGGGGAGGAGATCGGTCGCGGGCACCGGGCGCGGCGCGTCCGGCCAGCCGGGAGCCGCGCGCACCCCGGACAGCGCGGCCCGCACCGACGCTGCCGCCTCGGCCAGCTCGGGGACCGTGTGCCCGAGCACGACCGGTCCGGGGTCGAACTCGGGCAGCAGCGCCGTGGCCGCCGCGAGCGGATCACGCGGGGCGCCCAGCAGGATCACCAGGAGGCCACCCTGCACGCCGGCGAGCACCTCGACGGGGACGTGCCGTGCGGTGCGGTGGACGTCGTCGAGCAGCGCCTCGGGCTCGCCCTCGCGAGCGCCGCCGGCGACCGCCGCGACCGGGGACCGGGAGTCCCAGCCGAGCGCCGCCGCGCGGGACAGCAGGGCGTCGTCGTCGTCGCCACGCAGCACCGCGTCGACGACGAGCGCCTCCAGGCGGGCGTCCCAGGCCCCCCGCTCCTCGGCGGCCTGCGCGTAGACCAGGGCCGCGGCGAACGCGACCTCGCGGGAGAAGCGCAGCACGTGCTCGCGCAGCCAGACCTCGTCCGACCCGGCGAGCTCGGGGACGGCGTCCTCGACCACCTCGACGGTGACCCGGATCAGGTCGACGGTCTGCTGCAGGGTGACCGCGCGTGCCATCTCACGCGGGGCGGCGGCGAACACCTCCCCGGTGATCTGCCGTTCCTCGTCCGGACGGCGCAGCCACTCGGCGAACGCGCGGATGCCCGCCTGGACGACCAGGCCCACCCAGGCTCGCTGGTCGGCGGGCATCGCGCTGAACCAGGGCAGCCGCTCCTCCATGTGCCCGACCGCGCGGGTGGACAGCGTGCCCGTGGCACGGACCACCCGCCGTACGGTCACCGCCGCCCGCGACCGACCGCCGCCGCTGCTGCTCACCTGCTGGAGGGTGCCACGCCGTCCTGGCAAAGGTGATCTGTCTCGTCGCACGGGACAGATCAACGTGCGGAAATCGGCCCGCGACACGCCGTACGGACCGCGAGTTGATCCGTCTCGAACGCGACGCCGCCCTGCCGTACGGGGGCGCCGTACGGGGAAGGGAGCACGCGTGAGTGCCACCCAGCGCGCCGTCGCCGCCCTCGAGCGGATCGCGTACCTGCTCGAGCGGGCGCTGGAGCCCGGCTACCGGGTCAAGGCGTTTCGGCGGGCGGCCTCGACCGTCGCCGAGGTGGGTGACACCGAGCTCGAGCACCGGCTCGCGGCGGGCACGCTGCAGGAGCTCCCCGGGATCGGGACGGTGACCGCCGCGGTGGTGGTCGAAGCGGTGGCCGGCGACCGGCCCGGCTACCTGCAGCGACTGGAGACGGAGTACGCGGCCCCGCTCGCCGAGGGTGGGCAGGCTCTGCTCGCCGCGCTGCGCGGTGACCTGCACACCCACTCCGACTGGTCGGACGGCGGCAGTCCGGTCGCCGTCATGGCCCGGGCGGCCCGGGAGCTCGGGCACGACTACGTCGCGCTCACCGACCATTCGCCGCGGCTGACGGTCGCCCGCGGCCTGTCACCGGACCGCCTGCGCGAGCAGCTCGACGTCGTCACGCGCCTCAACGAGGAGCTGGTGCCGTTCCGGCTGCTCACGGGGATCGAGGTCGACATCTGCGAGGACGGCTCGCTCGACCAGGAGCCCGAGCTGCTGGAGCGCCTGGACGTGGTGGTGGCGAGCGTGCACAGCAAGCTGCGGATGCCGGCCGCCGAGATGACCCGGCGGATGGTGGCTGCGATCGCGAACCCGCACACGGACGTCCTCGGGCACTGCACCGGGCGGATCGTGCGCGGCCGCGGACGGCCGGAATCCCAGTTCGACGCGGAGATCGTCTTCGAGGCGTGCCGCCGGTTCGGGGTCGCGGTCGAGGTGAACGCGCGGCCGGAGCGCCTGGACCCGCCGAGACGCCTGCTGCGGATGGCCGCGGACGCCGGGTGCCTGGTCAGCATCGACACCGACGCGCACGCGCCCGGCCAGCTCGAGTGGCAGCCGTACGGCTGCGCCCGCGCGGAGGAGTGCGGGGTGCCGGGGGATGCAGTCGTGAACACCTGGGGCGTCGACCGGCTGCTCGCGTGGACGCAGCGTGCCTGACCGTCCGTAATGCCGGTATTTCGTGGGTTGGACACGCTTCAGGAAGGTTGTCCGCGTGTCGAGACATCGGTAGGACATGCGCGGGGGGATGACGATGGGCGGGACGTGGCAGGGGCGAGGGTGCACGGTCGTGACCCTCGCGGGGCGGCTCGACGACGCGCTCGGTGAGATGCGGCGCGGCCGTGGTCGCCTGCTGGTCGTGGACCTGCTGCATGCGTGCGCGGACGACGACACGCTGGCTGCGCTGATCCGCGTCCTGGCCGCGCGGCGACGGTCCGGGCGGGACGTTCTCGTGGTGAACGCGCCCGTCGAGCTCGAGGTCGCCCTGCGAGCGGTACGGGTCCCGACGGCCCGTACGTGCGACGCCGCCGTCAGGCCCCTTCGGCGGACTGCCGCGGCTGCGGAACCAGCTGTTGTAGCGGCAACGTGAGGACGTCGGTGAGGTTCTCGTCGACGACGTCCGCGACGAGCAGGGCGCACGCGGCGTCCACGCAGAGCGTCAGCACGCGTTCGGCGTCGGCGTCCATCGACTCCCGACGGCAGTCGGGGCAGTAGCGCCCGATCGCCTCGGTGGCGCTGCGCCGGACGAGGGTCCACACCCGACGGCGCGACGTCAGGACCGCTGCCTGCCAGGTCTCGGTGCGGGCGGTGTCGCGCATCTCCTCGTCCATCGTCCAGGCGGTCCGCAGGAGCGACTCGAACGCGACCGACGACCGCGGGTCGTGGCAGCGGCTGGACAGGCTCGGCAGGGCGGTGAGCAGCGCCTTGAGCTCCTCGGAGCGTGGGCCGAGGTCGGGCTCGTCGAAGTTCTGCGTGGGGAAGACGTCGCGCCACGCCCGCATCAGCGCTGCGTGCTCCCCCCGGGTCAGCATCGGCCGGGCGTACGCGCCGGCGATCGCGTCGCGGATCGCCTTCAGCGCGACCAGCGTGACCTTCGGGTCGACCCGGACGTAGTCCTCCTCGCCGGCGATGTCGTCGGCGAACAGGGACTGGACGGCCTCGAACGCGGCGAGCACCTCCGTGACGAGGGGTGAGTCGGGCCCCAGTGCACGGGCCCGCGCGTCGGCCACGTACACCGTGTTCTGCCAGGCGGAGGCGAGCTGGGCGACGTGGCCGTCTTCGACGTGCGGCAGCTGCGCCAGCACGCCCAGGATCTCGCCGAGGTTGGGGTGGTCCTCGAGCGCCTCGATGGTGCCGGTCCGCCGCCGGATCATGACCTGTCCCCGCTGCCCACGTTCCCATCCTGGCCCCATCGGGCGGCGGGTGTCGGTATCCCGGGGGATTGGGGCGTGAAATCGTCCGAACGGACGAGGCGACGGCCTCCGTACGGGCTCTAGAAGCGGTGGTGCTCGACCGAGCCGCCGACCGCCTCCCACACCTCGTTGACGTTCGCGAACTCCCGGCCGCTCGGCAGCTCCTTCACCCGGGCGACCACGTGGTCGGGGGCATGCGCGTCCATGGCCACGTCGATGAGCTGCTCGCGTACGGCCGGGTAGACGTCCCGGCCGAGGTAGCCGGCCAGCTCCGCACGCAGCTCCACGTCACTGTCGGACATGCCGTCGGGCTTGCCGCCGGAGTGCGTGCCGTCCGGAACCCGGTCGACGTCGGGCTCGCCCTCACCGGACGGCTCGAGCTGGTGCCACTCCTCGGCTCGGGTCTGCCGGCCGGAGCGCATCATGCCCTCGGTCTCCTCCTTGAGCTCCTCGTCGACCCTCGGGCTGGTCTTGTCGCTGGCTCGGTCCACGGGTGGCCTCCGGATGCGTCGCGGTCAGTCATGTCTGGGGCTACCCGCCGGCGGCCGCGGAACACGAAGGTGTATGCGGGGTGACAGTCACCTGACGGACGTGCAAACCCGCCGGGAACCGGGCACTACCACCTTCGACAACGGATCGCAAGGGCGACGCACACGACGACGTGCAGACGAGGAGCCACCCAGCCATGGCAGTCGAGGGCCGGACCGTGCTGAACAAGGGCCTCGGGGCTGCCGCACTGCTGCCGGCGAGCCTCGTCGGCGCGGTTCTCGTCGCCGCTCCGTTCGCGGGCACGACCACGCGCCCGCTGGCGGACCAGCGCCCGGCGAGTGCCACCTGGTCCGCCCCGGCGCCGTCCGATCCCGCGTCGACGGCGCTGACCACCTCCTCCGGCACGGCGACCGACGGTGCGAGCAGCACGTCGGTGCAGCAGGTGGAGTCCAGCAAGCTGGACCTGAAGGTCCCGCAGGCGGGGCTGCGTGCGCTGGTGCTGGCGTACCTCACCATCACCATCGCCGGTGCGGCCGTGATCGTGCTCGTGGCCTCGCGCACCGGGAGCCGCGGCTCCTAGCTCTCGCCGCCCGGGATCTCGCCGAGGCCGTACCGCTCGATCGCTTCGCGCAGCACGTCCTGCTTGACGTGTCCCTGCGCCGCGAGCTGGGCCAGCACCGCGAGCGTCACGGACTCGGCGTCGACGTGGAAGAACCTGCGCAGCGCCGGTCGCGTGTCCGAGCGCCCGAAGCCGTCGGTTCCGAGCGAGACCCAGTCGCCGGGCACCCACGGAGCGATCTGGTCGGGCACGGCCCGGATCCAGTCGCTGACCGCCACCACGGGCCCGGCGGCACCGTTGAGCTGGCGGGTGACCCATGGGGTGCGCGGACTGTCGTCCGGGTGCAGCAGGTTCCACTCGTCGCACGCGATGGCGTCACGTCGCAGCTCGTTCCACGACGTCGCCGACCACAGGTCCGCGGCGACGCCCCAGTCCTCGGCCAGCATCCGCTGCGCGTCCAGCGCCCAGTGCATCGCGGTCCCGGAGGCGATCAGCTGGGCATGCGGCGCGGCCCCGTTGCCGGTGTGGACGCCCGGCGCCTCCCGGAACCGGTACAGCCCGCGCAGGATGCCCTCCTCCAGGTCCGGCACGTCCGGCGCCGGTGGCTGCGGCTTCGGCTCGTTGTAGACGGTGAGGTAGTAGTACACGTCCTCGGGCTGCTCGCCGTACATCCGTCGCAGCGCGTCCTTGACGATACAGCCGATCTCGAACGCCCAGGCCGGGTCGTACGCGACGACCGCCGGGTTCGTCGCGGCCAGCAGCATCGAGTGGCCGTCCTCGTGCTGCAGGCCCTCGCCGTTGAGCGTCGTCCGGCCCGCAGTGGCGCCCAGCAGGAACCCGCGCGCCATCTGGTCCCCGGAGGACCAGGCGAAGTCGCCGATCCGCTGGAAGCCGAACATCGAGTAGAAGACGAACACCGGGATCATGTGCTCGCCGTGCGTCGCGTAAGCCGTGCCCGCCGCCGCGAACGAGCCCATGCACCCGGCCTCGCTGATGCCCTCGTGCAGGATCTGCCCGCGGGTGTCCTCGCGGTAGGACAGCAGCAGCTCGGCGTCGACCGGCTGGTAGCGCTGCCCGTGCGGGGAGTAGATCTTCGCGGACGGGAACAGCGAGTCCATGCCGAACGTGCGGGCCTCGTCCGGGATGAGCGGCACGAACCGCGACCCGATGTTCTTGTCCTTCATGAGGTCCTTGAGCAGCCGGACGAACGCCATCGTCGTCGCGACCTCCTGGTCGCCCGACCCCTCGTACAGCCGCCGGTAGACGCTCTCGCCGGGTAGCTGCAGCGGCCTGGCCCGCAGCACGCGCTTGGGCAGCAGCCCGTTGAGGGCCTCCCGCCGCTCCTGCATGTACCGGATCTCGTCGGAGTCCTGGCCGGGGTGGTAGTAGGGCGGCAGGTCGCCCTCGAGCGCAGAGTCCGGGATCTCCAGGTAGAGCCGGTCGCGGAAGAGCTTGAGCTCCTTCTTCGACAGCTTCTTCATCTGGTGGGTGGCGTTGCGCGCCTCGAAGTCCGGGCCCAGCGTCCAGCCCTTGATGGTCTGGGCGAGGATGACCGTCGGCTGGCCGACGTGCTCACGCGCCGCCTTGAACGCCGCGTACACCTTGCGGTAGTCGTGGCCGCCACGCGAGAGCCGGGTGAGGTCCTCGTCGGCGAGGTGCTCGACCATCTTGCGCAGCCGCGGGTCCCGGCCGAAGAAGTCCTCGCGGATGAACGCGCCGTCGCTGACGGAGTACTTCTGGAACTGGCCGTCCGGGGTGACGTTCATCGCGTTGACGAGTACGCCGTCGCTGTCGCGGGCGAGCAGCTCGTCCCACTCGCGCCCCCAGATCACCTTGATGACGTGCCAGCCGGCGCCGCGGAAGTACGACTCGAGCTCCTGGATGATCTTTCCGTTGCCGCGGACGGGACCGTCCAGCCGCTGCAGGTTGCAGTTGATGACGAAGGTGAGGTTGTCGAGCTCCTCGCGGGCGGCGACGCCGATCGCGCCGAGCGCCTCCGGCTCGTCCATCTCGCCGTCGCCGAGGAACGACCACACGTGCGACCGGGAGGTGTCCTTGATCTGCCGGTCGTGCAGGTAGCGGTTGAAGCGCGCCTGGTAGATCGCGTTCAGCGGCGAGAGTCCCATCGAGACGGTCGGGAACTCCCAGAAGTCGGGCATGAGCCGCGGGTGCGGGTACGACGGCAGGCCGCCGCGGCTGATCTCCTGGCGGAAGCCGTCCAGCTTCGACTCGGGCAGCCGTCCCTCGAGGAACGCGCGGGCGTAGATGCCGGGGGAGGCGTGCCCCTGGATGAACACCTGATCGCCCGACTCGCCGCCGTCCTTGCCGCGGAAGAAGTGGTTGAAGCCGACCTCGTACAGGCTCGCGGCCGACGCGTACGTCGCGATGTGCCCGCCCACGCCGGGCTGCATGATGTTCGCCCGGCTGACCATGACCGCAGCGTTCCAGCGGATGTAGGCCCGGATCCGGCGCTCGATGTACTCGTCACCGGGGAACCACGGCTCGTCCTCGGCCGGGATGGTGTTGACGTAGTCGGTGCTGCGCAGGGCGGGTACGCCGACCTGGCGTTCACGGGCACGCTCGAGCAGCTTGAGCATGATGAGCCGGGCCCGCCGCGGGCCCGCGGCGTCGACGACCGCGTCGAAGGAGTCGATCCACTCCTGGGTCTCCTCGGGGTCGACGTCGGGGATCTGGCTGGGCAGTCCGTCGGTGATCACCGAGTAGCGGTTGCGTCCACGAGGTGCCATGCCCCCATCGTGACCCGTACCCGCCCGGATAGTCACGCCGAGCGGTGAGAACCTCAGGCGCGGATCCGCTCGGCGACGAGCTCGCGGGCCTCCTCGGCGCTGCCTGCCCCCAGTGCGAGGCGGGCCAGCTCCCGGCACTCGGCGTACGTCCGCCCCGCCAGGGCGGCCCGCACCTCCGGCAGCACGGCGGGAGTCATGGACAGCGCCGCCGCGCCGATGCCGACGAGGACGAGCGCGAGCAGCGGGTCGGCCGGAGCCTCCCCGCAGACCGCGACCGGCCGTCCGGCGGCCTCGCCGGCGTCGACGGTCATGGCGACGAGCTGCAGCAGTGCCGGTTGCCAGAAGTCCAGCAGGTCGGCCAGCTCGCCGGCGGAGCGGTCGGCCGCGAACGTGTACTGGGCGAGGTCGTTCGTTCCCACGGACAGGAAGTCGACGGCGCGCAGGAGGTCCGCCGCGCGCAGCGCCGCCGCGGGCACCTCGACCATCGCACCCGCCTCCGTCAGGCCCTCGGCGTGCGCCTTCGCGGCGAACCAGGCGCCCTCGGCGGCGGTGGCCACCATCGGCGCCATCACGCGTACGTGCGCGGGGGAGCCCTCCGCGGCCCGCGCGACGGCGCGCAGCTGGTCGGTGATCACCTTCGGGTCGCGGCGGGCGATGCGCAGGCCCCGGATGCCCAGTGCGGGGTTCTCCTGCTCGCCGAGCGGGAGGAACGGCGCGGGCTTGTCCGAGCCGATGTCGAGGATCCGCAGGGTCACCGGCATGCCAGGGAACCCCTCGAACACCTCCCGGTACGCCGCGGCCTGCTCGGGGATGCTCGGCGCATCGTCCCGGTCCAGGAACAGGAACTCGGTACGGAACACGCCGACGCCCTCCGCGCCGACCGCGGTCGCGTCGGCGATGTCGGCCGGGCCGCCGACCGCGACGTAGAGCGGCACGGAGCGGCCGTCCCTGGTCCGCGCGGGCCCGCCGCGGTCGGCGGTCGCGCGTCGCGGCCGGTCGGCCGCCCGGCGGACGTCGGCGAGCAGCTGCGGGTCGGGGTCGGTGGTCACGGTTCCCGCGCCGCCGTCCACGACGACGGGCATGCCGTCGACCAGCGAGGCCGCACCGGCACAGCCGACGACCGCCGGGATGCCGAGCGTCTTCGCCAGCACCGCCGTGTGGCTCGTCGGGCCGCCGCGCTCGGTGACGAGTGCGAGCACCTGCTTGGGGTCCAGGGTCGCGGTGACCGAGGGGGACAGGTCGCGCGCCACCAGGACGAACGGGTGGCCGGGCTCCGGGACCGCGGGCGCCGGCTCGCCGAGGAGCGTCGCGACGGCACGGTCGCGTACGTCGTCGAGCTCGGCCTGGGGCGGTACCGGCCGCAGGGGGTCGGCGGCGCGCATGTCGCGGTAGGCCGCGACCGCGTCCCACACGGCGCGGGCGGCGGAGCGGCGGCCACGTACGCCCTCCGTCGCTATCGCCAGCAGCGCCGGGTCGCGAGCGATGCGTGCCTGGGCGACGAGGACGGCGCCGTGCACCCCGGCTCGCCGGGCCAGCTCGGACAGCTCGACCGCCACCGCCTCGAGCGCCTCGTAGACCCGGTCGGTCTCCGCGTCCACGTCGAGTGGGGCGTCACCGTCACGGGTGGGAGGCGCCGGCGCGCTGACCCGCGCGACGGGGCCCTCCGCGACCCCTGCGCACACCCCCACGCCGCCGTACTGGGTACTCACGGTGAACAGTGTCGGGCATGGACACGACCGTGATCTCGGTTCCCACCGGCGGCGAGGAGCGGGTGACCGACCTGACGCCGCAGTGCCGGCGCTTCGTCACCGAGTGTGCCGAGGCCGGGCACGCCGACGGGCTGCTGCACGTCTTCGCCCCGCACGCGACCGTGGGGATCGCCGTGCTGGAGCTCGGAGCGGGCAGCGACCGCGACCTGCTCGCCTCCCTCGCCGACCTCCTCCCGGCGGACGAGCGCTGGCAGCACGCGCACGGCAGTCCCGGTCACGGCCGCTCGCACGTCACCCCGGCGCTCGTCGCGCCCTACGCGACCCTGCCGGTCGTCGGCGGTGAGCTGGCGCTGGGCACCTGGCAGAGTGTCGCGCTGGTGGACCTCAACATCGACAACCCGATCCGGCAGGTGCGGCTGAGCCTGCTGGCGGGCTGAGCCAGGTGGCCCGGCGGGCGGCGGTCCTCTACGACAGCGGTCACGTCCGCGTCACCCGTGACCCGAATCGCGCGACAGGCCGGGTCCTCGTCGTCGCCGGCATGGAGGCCTCGTACGTGGACGTGACCGATCCCACGTACCTGGAGTTCTCCTACGTCCGGAGGTTCCGCGACGCGGTCCAGCTCGCCTGGCCGGCGCGCACACCGTTGGACACCGTCCACATCGGCGCCGGCGGCGGCACCTTCCCCCGCTTCCTGCTGGCGGCTCGCCGCGAGGTGACCTGTGACGTCTACGAGCCCGACCGTGAGGTGGTCGCGGTCGCGCGGCGGCTGCTGGGCCTGCACGCGAGCCCGCGGCTGCGGGTGCACCTCGGTGACGGCCGCCGGCTGCTCGAGGAGCGCTCCGAGGCCAGCGCCGACCTCGTCGTCGAGGACGCGTTCGTCGACGGCCTGCCACCGGAGCGGCTGAGCAGCGTCGAGTACTGCCGCGAGGTGGCTCGGGTGCTGCGGCCCGGGGGGCTGCACCTGCTGAACGTGGTCGACGCAGGGGAGCTGCGGCTGGCCCGCCGGGTCGCATCGACACTGCTTGCGGTCTGGCCGGACCTGCTCGCGATGGCGCCGCGGATGCTGCTGCGCGGGCGGGGAGTCGGCAACGTCGTGTTCGCTGCTGGTGCTCCCGAGCTCGCGGCGAGCCGGCTGGGGCAGCGTTGCGGCCGTGACGTCGAGCCGTACGACGTCCTGCCGCCCGAGGACGTGCAGGCTCTCGCGGCAGGTGCCCAGCCACTGCACGACCCGCCTGCCTGAGCGCTGTCGACGGCGGATCCCGGGTCGTGCGGGTGCGGTGCGAACAGGCTGGTCAGCGCCCCGCGAACGCCACCGTGGTGGTGGTGATGTCCCTCCTCGGCGGCAGCCATGAACGTAGGTCTACCCCGCCGAGTTCCCGTGGGTCACTTGCGCGTACGGCCCGAACCGGGTGGACTACCGGGAACCGCCGTTGCGGCGGCCACTAACCTGCGGATCATGACGGCCAGGGAGGGAAGCGCTGTGAGCGCCACGGCGGACCACGCTGCGGGGACGCACGGAATCGCCGAGCGTCTCGGGATCAACCCCGGAGCGGTGATCCAGGAGATCGGCTACGACTCCGACTCCGATGAGGAGCTCCGTGCCGCGATCGTCGAGCGAGCCGGCGGCGAGCTGGTCGACGAGGACTACGAGGACGTCGTGGACGTGGTGCTGCTGTGGTGGCGCGACGGCGACGGTGACCTCGTCGACGCCCTGGTCGACGCTCTCGGGCCGCTGACCGACAACGGGGTCATCTGGCTGCTCACCCCCAAGGCCGCTCGCGACGGGCACGTCGAGCCAAGCGAGATCGGGGAGGCGGCACCCACGGCGGGGCTGAGCCAGACGAGCAGCATCAGCGCCGGCCGGGAGTGGTCCGGCACCCGCCTCGTCGCGCCCAAGGTCGGCCGCGGCGGCAAGCGCTAGCCCGTCCATGTCGCTCAGCGTCGGCTCGCCGGCTCCCGACTTCACGCTGCCCGACCAGCACCTGCGTCCGGTGCGGCTCGCCGGTCTCCTCGGCAGCCCCGTGCTCCTCGTCTTCTACCCGTTCTCCTTCACGCCGGTGTGCGGCCGTGAGCTCGCCGACCTGCAGCAGCGGCTGCCGGACCTGCAGGAGCAGGGCGTCACGGTGCTCGCCGTCTCGTGCGATGCACCGGCGACCCAGCGGGTCTTCGCCGACCGCGAGGGCCTGCAGTTCCCGCTGCTGTCGGACTTCTGGCCGCACGGCCAGACCGCGCAGGCGTACGGCGTGCTCGACGCCGCGACCGGCGCGCCTCGCCGCGGCACGTTCCTGGTCGACCCCGGCGGCATGGTCCGCTGGGCGGTCGTCAACGAGCCCGCGCAGGCACGCAGCGTCGATGACTACCTCGGCGCGCTGCAGGACCTTTGAGGAGCCTGCCGTGCCCTGTTACCGCTGCGGTGCCCGGCAGACCGACCCCGTACGGGGTCCCAGCCCCTGGAAGCGCGGGGTGCGGGCGGGGGAGCAGGTGCTCGTCTGCCCCGAGTGCCAGCGCACGCACGACTGGGGGGCCGACGTCGAGCACTGCCCGCGGTGCGGCTCGGTGTCGCTGTCGCGGGTGCTCGGCGAGACCACCTGTCGCACGTGCGGCCAGGTGGCCGACTCGGGCGCGCCCCCTGCTCGGCGGGCGTCGCCCGCAGCGACGGGTGGGCTGTCCGACGAGGTGGAGGCGGCGATCCGCCGCGTGCTCGGTGGCGTTGGACGGCGCCCAGGGGGCGCCTGACGCGAGGTAGCGTTGGCGCCGCCCGGTCCCATAGCTCAGCTGGCTAGAGCACCTCGCTTACACCGAGGGAGTCGCAGGTTCGAGTCCTGCTGGGACCACTCCGAACGGATCACTCCGTAGTCAGTCGATGACTCGCTGTGACCATTTCCCGAGCCATATCGTCGAGACGGGACGAATGTCCCTGGACGCCGTCCTAGGGCCCCGGGCACGGTGCCCAGGCCGCACCTCGGCCGACCGACGGC
Source organism: uncultured Actinomycetota bacterium (assembly GCA_963728075.1). Classification (GTDB taxonomy): domain Bacteria; phylum Actinomycetota; class Actinomycetes; order JAFAQI01; family DASSKL01; genus CAVSIP01. The sequence continues at coordinate 117,330 of CAVSIP010000001.1, forward strand.
CACGCGGCTCCTGAGACAAGCAGGAAGAGGAGGCGCCGTCAACGCAATCGGCGTGCTGCCCGCAGACCTGGCAGGGAACCGGCACCGCATCCTCGCGGTGGCGGCGTTCGCCGGTGGGCTGCTGGCGCTCGTGACGTACGCGTGGTGGCTGTTCCTCGGCGCGAGCAGCGACGGCCAGCGCTGGGCTGCCGGCGACATCGCAGTGGTCGCCGCGCCCCTGATCGCCGCGATGGCCGCCCGGGCGGCGGCCCGGCGGGACGAGGAATGGGGCCAGACCTGGAACTGGCTCGCTCTCGGCTGCCTCACCTGGGCGGTCGGCTCGATGACGTGGGCCGTCAGCGGCTGGGGTGTGGGCACGCTCGGGACGTTTCCCTCGCTCGGTGACCTGGGGCACCTGGCATACGCGCTGCCGATCGCCGTCGGCCTGTGGCGCCTGCCCCGGTCAGCCGGTGCCGCCTGGTCGACGGCGCGGTTCCTGCTCGACGGTGCTGTGGTCGCGGTGGGGCTGCTGCTGGCTGCCGGTGTCTGGCTGCTCCACCCGATCCTGGCCACGACCGATGCGGTGAGCCTGGCCCGCCTCGAGGCGCTGGCCTACCCGGTGCTCGACGTGGCGGTCGTGGCGATCGCGTTCAGCAAGGGCGGCGGGCTGCCGCGGCCCCGTGGCGCCGCGTGGTCCACCCTGACCGGCGCGTTCATCGTCGTGGGCAGCGCGGACGCCGCGTATCTGGGTCATCTGTTCTCCGGTGACACCCGACCGGGGCACGTGCTGCAGCTGGCCTGGACGGTCGGGTTCCTGGTGCTGGCTGCCGCGGCGTACCTCGCGATCGTCCCCCTGGCGGCACCGGCGTCCATGCCGGTCACCAGCGTGGCCCAGCACGTGCTGCCGTACGGCCCCGTGGTCCTGGCACTGTTCGCGGTCGCCACCCAGTTCGGCACGGGCGGTCCCGCGTTCTGGGCCACCTGCGTGCTGGGAGCGTTCGTCGGGTCCCGGCAAGTCATCGTCGTCATCGAGCAGGCCGCCCTCGCGCATCGACTCGCCCAGGTCGTCGACCGCCGCTCCGCCGAGCTCGTCAGCCGCGAGCGCTGGTGGCGGGAGCTCGTCAGCAACCTGTCCGACGTCGTCTTCGTCGTCGACGACGAGGGCGGCATCGTGTACTGCAGCGCCTCGGTGGTCGCGGCCCTCGGGCACCAGCCGGAGGACATCGTGGGCGGCGAGCGGCTGTGGAACCGGCTGCACTCCGACGACTTCGCCACGGTCAACGCGGCCCTCACTCCGGTGTTGAAGGGCAGCCGTGCGCAGGGCTTCGCCGAGTCCCGGATCCGCCGCGCCGACGGTGGGTGGGGCTGGTTCGAGATCACCGCCGTGCGCTCGTCGGCACCGGAGTTGCTCGAGGGCACGGTGCTCACGCTGCACGACGTGTCGGACCGGCGGGAGCTCACCGCGCGGCTGTCCCACCTGGCCTTCCACGACGCCCTCACCGGGCTGCCGAACCGGGCGCTGCTCATGCAGCGCGTCGAGGAGAGCCTCGCCCGCCGGCGGGGTCACCCGTTCGCGTTGGTGCTCATCGACCTCGACGACTTCAAGGTGATCAACGACACGCACGGGCACGAGGCCGGCGACATCGTGCTGGTCGCGATCGGCCGGCGGCTCGCGCGCTCGGTACGCGGCGGTGACACCGTGTCGCGGCTCGGCGGGGACGAGTTCGCCGTGCTCATCCAGGGCGACCGGGCGCGGGTCGAGCAGACCGTCGAGCGGCTCGCGGAGCGCATCCGCCAACCGGTGCAGGCGGACGGGCGGCAGTTCGTCGTCAACGCGAGCATCGGGGTGGTGTTCGCCTCGCCGGAGCTGCAGGAGACGCCGCAGTCCCTGCTGTCGCACGCCGACATCGCGTTGTACGAGGCCAAGGGTCGGGACAAGGGCGGCGTGGTCATCATCGACGGCGTCAACCGCGAGGTGGCCGCGAGGCAGGTCTACCTGCGTGAGCAGATCGCCCAGCCCAACCTCGAAGAGTTCCATGTCGTCTACCAGCCGATCGTCGACCTCGAGAGCGGCCAGATCCATGGTGTCGAGGCGCTGCTGCGCTGGCGGCACGCCGAGCTCGGCGACGTCGCGCCGGCCGACTTCATCGGACTGGCCGAGCACGGCGGGTCGATCCGGACACTCGGCTGGTTCGTGCTGGAGACGGCCTGTGCGCAGCTCGCCGCGTGGACCATCGACCATCCGCACGTGCCGATGACGATGGGCGTGAACGTCTCGACGCTGCAGCTCGACGAGCCCGGTTTCGCCGCCCGCGTGGCCGAGCTGGCCGCCCACAACGGCATCCGCCCCGGCCAGCTGGTGCTCGAGCTGACCGAGCAGTCGCTGGCGCGCGACTTCGACATGGCCGTTGCCGTCGTCACGCAGCTGCGGGCGGCAGGGATCTCCGTCGCCGTCGACGACTTCGGGACCGGGTACGCCTCGCTGCGCTACCTGCAGCGCTTCGACGCGGACTTCGTCAAGATCGACCGCAGCTTCATCTCGAACCTGGACAGCAGCCCCCACACCAGGCAGATCGTCCGGTCGGTCATCCAGATGTCCAATGCCCTGGGGCTGCGCTGCATCGCCGAGGGCGTCACGACGACGGGCCAGGTGGACATGCTGCGGGACCTGGCGTGCACCCTCGGCCAGGGCTACCTGTTCTCCCGGCCCGCGTCGGCAGAGCGGCTCGACGACATCCTCAACCGCGGCGGAACGATGTTCGTGGCCGCGGCCGAGCAGGCGGAGGACGGCGAGAGCCGGGTGGGCGTGGCCGACGAGGTCGCGAGCTGACCCTGGTGGCCCGTCTCCCGGCTGGTGCCTACGAGCAGCTGCCCGGCGTGGACCCGCCCGCGGTGGCCGCCGCGATCACGTCCTGGGCCAGGAATCCGCGCGTCGCCTTGATAGAGCGGCCGTAGTCGGGTATTCGGCGGTAATGCAGGCCGACGCGACACCGCCGTCCGACCCACCATTGCCCGCACCACGCGTGTGGGCGATGCCGCCGGAGGACGCGCCGATCCGCGTTCCGCCGTTGCTGGCGGGGGCCGCCGCCTGGTGCTGGCGGATCCTCGTCGTGGCCGCGGCGTTCCTCGCGCTGGTGATGCTCCTGGGCAAGCTCGAGCTGCTCGTGCTGCCGCTGCTCGCCGGTGTCCTGTTCTCCGCGCTGCTGTACCCGGCGGTCGCCTTGCTGTGCCGGGCCGGCGTACGCCGAGGGTGGGCGACCACGGTCGTCCTCGTGACCGCCTTCCTCATCCTCGGGATGGTCGCCACGTTCGTCGTGAACTCCGCCAGCAACGAGTACCCGAAGCTGGTCAACCAGGTCTCCGACGTCAGCGACCAGGTCAAGAGCTACCTGGTGACGCACCTGCACATCAACGAGCGCGACGTCACGAACGTGACCGACAAGCTGGTGACCACGCTGCGCAAGCACCAGTCGCAGATCGCCTCCGGCGTCGTGCAGGCCGGCCGTACGTTCCTGGAGTGGGTGTCGGCCGCGGTGCTCACGTTCTTCATCACGTTCTTCTTCCTCTTCGACGGCCACACGATCTGGGGCTGGGTGGTCGACCGCTTCCCCCAGGGGGCGCGGGAGCCGCTGAGCGGGGCCGGGAACCGCGCCTGGCGGGCGCTCACCGGCTACGTGGCCGGCACCTTCCTCGTGGCCCTGTTCCAGGGCACCGTCATCGGGATCACCCTCGCCCTGCTCGGCGTGCCGCTCGTCGGTCCGCTGGCCGTGCTGACCTTCCTCGGCAGCTTCATCCCGATCATCGGCGCGGTGGTCTTCGGAGCCCTGGCCGTGCTGGTCGCCCTGGTGACCTCCGGCTGGGTCGCGGGCCTGGTCGTGGTCGTGGTCCTCATCGGGCAGAACCAGGTCGAGGCGCACCTGCTGCAGCCGCTGGTCGTCGGCCGGTACGTCCACCTGCACCCGCTGGCGATCGCCGTGACCCTGGCGGGGGGAGCGCTGCTGGCCGGTCTGCCGGGGGCCATCTTCGGCGTACCGATCGTCGCTGCCGTCAACGCCGGGGTCGGCTACCTGCGCGGTGACGCGCCGATGGAGCCGGCGCCGTACGCGCCGGTGGAGCAGGGGGAGTAGAAACTCCCGCATGCCTGACATGCACTTCGCGACGCTCTGGGAAGCGGTCGCCGACACCGTCCCCGACGCTCCGGCACTCGTCCACGGCGACGACCGGCTGACCTGGCGCGAGTTCGACACCGCCGCCGCTCGCGTTGCCGGGCTGCTGGCCGAGCACGGCATCGGCAAGGACTCCAACGTCGGGCTGTACCTGTTCAACTCCACCGAGTACGCCGTCGCGCAGTTCGCCGCCTACAAGCAGCGCGGTGTCGGCGTGAACGTCAACTACCGCTACCTCGACGACGAGCTGGCCTTCCTGCTCGTCGACGCCGAGGCGGAGGCGCTCGTCTACCACTCGTCGCTGTCGGACCGGGTGGCGCGCGTACGCGACCGGCTGCCCGGCGTACGCGTCTACCTCGAGGTCGACGACGGCGGTGACCACCTCGACGGCGCGGTGCGCTGGGCGGACGTGCTCGCGTCGTACGAGCCCGCGCCGCGCATCGAGCGCTCCGGGGACGACCTGTACGTCATCTACACCGGTGGCACGACCGGGATGCCCAAGGGCGTGATGTACCGGCAGGCCGACTGGGCCGGCAACTGGCTGACGCTCGCGTCGATGGCCCGCGGTGCCCCCGTCACCTCCATCGAGGACGTGCCCGCGGCCGTGCGCACGGTCCACGAGCAGGGCGCCGCGCCGCGGTCGCTCGTCGCCTGCCCGCTCATGCACGGCACCGGCCAGTGGCTGGGCTGGTTCCTCCCCATGGCCGTGGGCGGCTGCGTCATCACCCTGCCCTCGCGGCACTTCGACCCCGACGAGCTGTGGCGTGTGCTCGCCGACGAGCGGGCCGACACCGTGGTCATCGTCGGGGACGCCTTCGCCCGGCCGATGCTGCGCGCACTCGACGACGCTGCCGAGGCGGGCCGGCCGTACGACCTGTCGTCGCTGACGACGGTCATCTCGTCCGGCGTCATGTTCAGCGCCGAGGTGAAGGAGGGCCTGCTGCGCCACGCCGACCTCACGCTGCTCGATGCGATGGGCTCGTCGGAGAGCTCGATCGGCACCCAGATCACCACCCGGGAGAACGTCGGGCAGACCGCGCAGTTCAGCCTCGGTCCGAACTCCAAGGTGTTCACCGAGGACGACCAGGAGGTGCAGCCCGGCTCGGGGGAGATCGGCATGCTCGCCTCGCCGGCGGTGACCCTCGGCTACCGCAACGACCCGGAGAAGACCGCGCGGACGATCCGGGAGGTGAACGGGGTCCGCTACGTCTTCCCCGGCGACTTCGCGACCGTCGAGGCCGACGGGACGATCCGGCTGCTCGGGCGCGGCTCGCAGTGCATCAACACCGGCGGGGAGAAGGTCTTCCCGGAGGAGGTGGAGGAGGCCGTCAAGAAGCACCCCGACGTCGAGGACTGCCTGGTCGTCGGCGTACCGGACGAGCGGTTCGGCGAGCGCATCGTCGCCGTGGCGTCCCTGCGTGCGGGTGCGGCGACGACGGACGCGGATGTCGCCGCCTTCCTCAAGGGCGTGCTGGCCGGCTACAAGCTGCCGCGGCGGATCGTCCTCGTCGACACGGTGCAGCGCGCCCCGAACGGCAAGGCCGACTACCCCTGGGCGAAGGGGCAGGCCCTCGCGGCCGAGGACATCCCGGCCCGCTGACCGGCGTGAGAGGCAGGAGCCATGCGGATCGCGGTCGCCGGGGGCACCGGCGTGGTCGGGCGGTACGTCGTGGCCGCCGCCCATGGGGCCGGCCACGACGTGGTCGTGCTCAGCCGCCGGCGCGGTGTGGACGTACGGGACGAGCTGCGGCTGCGTACGGCGCTGGCCGGTACGGACGTGGTCATCGACGCGCTGAACATCGCCACCATCCAGCGCGGGCCCGCCGAGGCATTCTTCACCGAGACCTCGGGCTGCCTGCAGCGCGCCGCCGCGGCCGCAGGCGTCTCGCACCTGGTGACGCTGTCCATCCTCGGCATCGACCGCGTCCCGGGCCACGGCTACTACGCGGCCAAGCTGGCCCAGGAGCAGGTCGTCGGGGCGGGCCCCGTCCCGGTGACGATCCTGCGGGCCGCGCAGTTCCACGAGTTCCCGGCGCAGATGCTCGCCGCCGGTCGCAAGGGTCCGGTGGCGGCGGTGCCGCGGATGCTGTCGCAGCCGGTGGCCGCCCGTACGGTGGGCGAGCACCTCGTGCGCGCAGCCGCGGAGCGGCCCGGTGGCACCGTGGAGCTGGCCGGTCCCGAGGTCCACGAGATCCCCGTGCTCGCGCGGCGTCTGCTGGCCGCCCGCGGCGTGCGCGCCAGGGTGGTGGCCGTGCCGATTCCCGGCGCCTCCGGGCGCGCCATCCGGGACGGTGCCCTGCTGGCGACCGACCGGACGACGCTCGACGGGCCGGCGTACGACGCGTGGCTGTCGACCGACGACGCGAGCACCGTTCCGCTGTAGCGGCGCTCCTACGCCGGCTGTACGGACACCGCGGGCCAGCGGTCGGCCCACGGCTGGGCCTGCTCCAGCTGCGCGGCGACCTGGACGAGCAGGTCCTCACGGCCGTACGCCGCGACCAGCTGGACGCCGACCGGCAGCCCGTCCTCGGTCCAGTGCAGCGGCAGCGAGATCGCGGGCTGCCCGGACCCGTTGAACCCGGCCGTGTACATCGCGAACGGGGTGGACCGGAACAGCCCGCCGAGCGGGTTGACGTCGGTCGGTACGAACTCGCCCAGCGGCGGCGGTGGCTCGCCGCACGTCGGCGTGAGCAGCAGGTCGTACCCGGACTCCCACCATCCCGCCATGCTGCGGCTCGCCGACTGCAGCCACTCGCGGCTCGTCAGCAGCTGCTCGCCGGTCACCCCGCGGCCGAGCTCGGCGAGAGCGCGGGTCGTCGGCTCGAGCTCGTCCTCGGTCGGTGCCCGCCCGACGATCCGCGACCAGTACGCGATCGTCCAGGTGAGGCCGGCAGCCCACGTGGTGACGAAGTGCTCGGTGACGCCCGGGTCGTCGAGGACGTCGGGGTGGCTGTGCTCGACCGTGTGTCCGAGCGACTCCAGCAGCCGCGCCGTGACCTCGACCGCCTCGACGGTCTCGGGGTGGGGCGGCGGGTTGCCGGCGGTCGGCCCGATCAGCATCCCCACGCGCAGCCGGCCCGGGTCGGCCCCGACCTCCTCGGCGTAGGGGCGGCGCGGCGGGGGCGCGGCGTACGGATCGCCCGGCCAGGGACCGTGCACGGAGTCGAGTGCGCGGGCGGTGTCGCGAACCGTACGGGTCAGCACGTGCTCGACCACGAGCCCGCTGAGCAGGTCGCCGTAGTTCGGACCGAGTGACGTACGCCCGCGGGACGGCTTGAGCCCGACCAGCCCGCACAGGCTCGCCGGGATGCGGATGGACCCGCCGCCGTCGTTGGCGTGCGCGATCGGCACGATGCCGGCGGCGACGGCGGCCGCCGAGCCGCCGCTGGACCCGCCGGTGCCGCGCTCGGTGTTCCACGGGTTGCGGCTGGCGCCGAACGCGTCGGGCTCGGTGGTGGAGACCAGCCCGAACTCCGGCGTCTTCGACCGGCCGATGACCACCAGGCCGGCCTGCTTGAAGCGGCGGACGAGGTAGGAGTCGACGTGGTTGACGTTGCGCGCGTTGCGCAGGAAGGCGGAGCCCTCGTACATGGGGCTGCCGTCGAGCTCGGCCGCGAGGTCCTTCAGCAGCATGGGGACGCCGCGGAACGGCCCCTGGGGCAGGTCGGCCGAGCGCGCCGCCTCGCGCGCTCGCTCGAACAGCGGCGTCACCAGGACACCGAGCTGCGGGTCGAGCGCTTCGGCGCGGCGGATCGCGGCGTCCACGAGCTCCGCGGGGCTGACCTCGCCGCTGGCGACGAGCTCGGCCTGGGCGGTCGCGTCGAGCCGGGCGTACGGGTCGGCCGGCAGGTCCTGGGTCGTCATGCTCGGACAGTACGCTCGCCGCCGTGACCGGCGTGCCCCTGCTGTCCGACGTCGTCCGTGCGATGGAGTCGCTGTACGACCCGTCCTGGGCGCAGGACTGGGACGCGGTGGGCCTGGTCTGCGGCGACCCGGACGCCCCCGTACGGCGGGTGCACTTCGCCGTCGACCCGGTCGCGCCCGTCGTCGAGGAAGCGGTCGCTGCGGGCGCCGATCTGCTCGTCACCCACCACCCGCTCTACCTGCGGGGAACGAGCAGCGTCGCGGCCACCACACCGAAGGGGCGGGTGGTGCACCGGCTGGTGTCGTCCGGGGTCGGCCTGCACGTCGCGCACACCAACGCCGACGTCGCGCTACCTGGGGTGTCCGACGCGCTCGCCGCAGCGGTCGGCGTACGGGACCTGGGCCCGCTGTCGCCGCTGCCGGGTGAGGCGCTGGACAAGCTCGTCACGTTCGTGCCGCGGCAGGACACCCAGCGGGTGCTGGACGCGCTCGCGCAGGCCGGGGCCGGTGAGATCGGCGACTACCGGCGCTGCGCCTACCTGCTCGACGGCGAGGGGACGTTCCGGCCCGTGGTCGGGGCGAATCCCGACCATCGGCCAGGTCGGGCAGGTCGAGACCGTCGCCGAGACCCGGCTGGAGATGGTGCTGCCCCGGTCGCGCCGCGCTGCTGTGGTGCGCGCGCTGGTGGCCGCGCACCCGTACGAGGAGCCGGCGTTCGACCTGTACGAGCTCGCGGTGCCACCGGGGTCACGCGGGCTCGGCCGGGTCGGGACGTTGGCGGAGCCGGTGTCGCTGGGGGAGTTCGTCCATGCGGCTGCCGCCGCGCTGCCGGCCACGACCTGGGGGCTGCGGGCCGCTGGCGACGCCGGGCGCCCCGTCCGGACGGTGGCCGTTTGCGGCGGTGCGGGTGGTGAGCTCGCCGCAGACGCGGCACGCGCCGGCGCCGACGTGCTGCTGACCGCCGACCTGCGCCACCACCCGGCGTCCGAGCTGGCCGAGGAGACCGGCGTCGCGCTCGTCGACGCGGCGCACTGGGCGACCGAGTGGCCCTGGCTCGCGGCCGCGGCTCGCCGTCTCGCCGAGCGGCTCGCAGCGGACGGCACTACGGTGGAGACGAGCGTCTCCGCGCTCGTCACCGACCCGTGGACCCTGCACGCCCCGTCGCCTGGAGCCTCGTGAAAGCCGACCCGTTCGTCCAGCTGCGCCTGCTCGACCTGCAGGAGCTGGACAGCACCCTGGACCGCCTGGCGCATCGTCGCCGCACGCTGCCCGAGCTGGAGCAGATCGCCTCGTACGAGCAGCGGCTGGGCGAGCTGGGCGGCGAGATCGTCACGGTGGAGACCGAGGACCGCGATCTCGGCCGGGAGCAGGGCAAGCTCGAGACCGACGTCGAGCAGGTGCGCACGCGCATGGAGCGTGACCAGCAGCGACTGGACGCCGGGTCGGTCAGCTCGCCGAAGGAGCTGGAGAACCTGCAGTCGGAGATCGAGTCGCTGCACCGCCGGCAGGACGACCTCGAGGAGCAGGTGCTCGAGTTCATGGAGCAGCGCGAGGCGGTCCAGCACCGGCTGGACAAGCTGCTCGCCGAGCGGGCGACGCTCACGGACAACCTCACCGACGCGCAGGACCGGCGCGACCAGGGGTACGCCGAGATCGACGCCGAGCGCGAGAAGGTGACGGCACAGCGCACCGAGCTGGCGCAGACGCTGCCCGCTGACCTGCTGGGCCTCTACGAGAAGATCCGCGAGTCTGCCGGGGGAGTTGGGGCAGCCGCGCTGCACCGGGGCCGTTGCGAGGGCTGTCATCTGCAGCTGAACACGGTCGACCTCAACGCGATCCGCGACGCGCCGTCCGACCAGGTCGTGCGCTGCGAGGAGTGCCGCCGGATCCTCATCCGCACCGGCGAGTCCGGGCTGTGAGCCGCCGGCTGGTCGTCGAGGCGGACGGCGGTTCGCGCGGCAACCCCGGCCCGGCCGGGTTCGGTGCGGTCGTCAAGGACGCCGACACCGGCGAGGTGCTGCAGGAGATCGCCGCGGCGATCGGGCACGCCACCAACAACGTGGCCGAGTACAGCGGCCTGATCGCCGGGCTGCGCGCCGCGGCCGAGCTGGACCCGTCCGCCGTCGAGGTGCGGATGGACTCCAAGCTGGTCGTCGAGCAGATGGCCGGCCGCTGGCAGGTCAAGCACCCGGACATGCGGGTGCTCGCCCGGGAGGCCGCCGAGGTGGTCCGCCGGCTGCCGCAGGTGCGCTTCCAGCACATCCCGCGGGCCCAGAACGCCCATGCCGACCGGCTCGCCAACGAGGCGATGGACGCGGCCGCGCGTGGTGAGGACTGGTCGCCGCGCAGCGCGGTGCCGCAGCCGGAGCCCCGGCCGGTGTCGCGGACGGGATGGATGGCGCCGACGAGTCCGCCGACGGTGACGTGGCTGCTCCGGCACGGGCAGACCCACCTGTCGGTGGAGCGGCGCTTCAGCGGTACGGGCGACCCGGAGCTCAACGACCACGGCCGCGCGCAGGCCAAGGCGGCCGCCGAACGGCTGGCGGCCATGGGCGGCATCGACGCGGTCGTCTCCTCGCCGTTGCAGCGCGCGTACGCCACCGCGCAGGCGGCCGCCGACGCTCTCGGCCTCGACGTCGAGGTGGACGACGACCTGCGGGAGACCGACTTCGGGTCGTTCGAGGGTCACACGTTCACCGAGATCCGCGAGCGCTGGCCCGACGAGTTCGCCGCCTGGCTCGCCGACGCGGACGTCGCGCCACCGGGCGGGGAGAGCTTCGCCGCCACCGCGCGCCGCGTACGCCGCGCCCGGGACCGGGTGCTGCAGGGGTACCCGGGGGCCACCGTGCTCGTCGTGTCCCACGTGACGCCGATCAAGACGCTGCTGCGCATGGCGCTGGAGGCGCCGCCGTCGGCGCTGTACCGGATTCACCTGGACCTGGTCGGGTTGTCCTGTGTGGACTGGTTCGCCGACGGTCGTGCGGTGGTGCGCCTGCTCAACGACACCGGCCACCTGCCTCCGGCGTAGGGGCGTGCTCGCGTTGCCATCGGGCATGTACCGCCCGTGGCGACGGTTACTGGGGCAGCGACGGCGGTGGTGGCGGCGCGCCCCGCGTTGCGTGGCGTGCTGCATGCGGTGATGGCCCCGGTTGCGCTCGTGGCCGGGGTGCTGCTGGCCGTCGCCGCCCGTGGGGGCATGCCCCAGGTGGGTGCGGCGGTGTACGCGGCGACCGGCGTGGGCCTGTTCACGGTGAGCGCGGCGTACCACCGGGGGCGGTGGAGCCCGCAGGCACGGCGCCGGATGCGCCTGCTCGACCACTCGATGATCTTCGCGTTCATGGCCGGCAGCGAGACGGTGGTCGCGTTCGAGGCGTTGTCGTCGGCCGTCGCGGCCGGGTTCGTGGCGGCGGTCGCCGCCTGCGCGCTTGCCGGCGTGCTGCTCGTGTGGCTGCGCGGCGTCGGCGGGCCAGTCAGTGCGCTGTACGTGGCGCTGGCGGCCGCCGGGCTGCTCGTCGTACCGGGCGTGATCCCGCGATGGGGGACCGGTGCGCTGCTCCTGCTAGTCGGGCTGGCGTCGTACTCCGTCGGCGGTCTCGTCGTGCGCTGGAACCGCCCCAACCCGTGGCCGCGCATCTTCGGCCACCACGAGGTGTTCCACGCGCTCACCGTGGTGGCGGCGGTGGCGCAGTACGTCGCGGTTTACCGGCTCGCGGTGGCGCCTGGCTGACCGGTACGGTCGCTCGGTGCTGCGCGGTCTGATCCTCGACTTCGACGGCGTGGTCATCGACTCGCAGCTGGCTGAGCTCGTGGGCGACGCGTTCGACCTGCCCTCGTGCCGGGAACGGCGCCGCCGGCGCGAGATGGAGCTGGTCAGCGCTCAGCCCGTGCTGCCAGGGGTACGCGACTGGCTGGACGCTGCACGGCCGTCCGGCCTGCGCACCGGGGTCGCCTCGAGCTCGCCGCGGTCGTGGGTCGAACCGCACCTGGAGCGGCTCGGTCTCCGCCCGCTGTTCGACACCGTGTGCACACGTGACGACGTCACCACGGCGAAGCCCGCACCCGACCTGTACCTGCTGGCCGCGGACCGGATGGGGGTCGAGCCGCAGCGATGCGTCGCGGTCGAGGACTCGGTGACGGGTGTCCGTGCCGCCATGGCCGCCGGCTGCGTCACCGTCCACGTGCCGAACCCGGTGACGGCCCGCCAGCCGCAGGCAGACTGCCACTACCGGCTGGCGTCCCTTGCCGACCTCACCCTGTCGGAAGTCCGCGTTCCGTCGTAGCGTTACGCGTACGGCGGACGAGCCGGCCGGGCGGCCGCGTCGGGCGCATCCAGCGCCCGCCGAGGAAAGTCCGGGCTCCACAGGGCAGGGTGGTCGGTAACACCGACCCGGGGCGACCCGCGGGACAGTGCCACAGAAAACAGACCGCCGGGCTTCGGCCCGGTAAGGGTGAAACGGTGGTGTAAGAGACCACCAGCGCCCGGGGTGACCCGGGCGGCTCGGCAAACCCCACCTGGAGCAAGGTCAAGAGGTGCCTCGGTCCGCCGAGGCGCTGCGCAGGCGTTCGAGGGCGGCCCGCCCGAGCCTGCGGGTAGACCGCTAGAGGCTGTCGGCAACGGTAGCCCGAGAGGGATGGCCGTCGGCCGGTCGCTACGGCGACCGGTGCACAGAACCCGGCTTACAGGCCGACTCGTCCGCCGCCCGTTGACCGCAGGTACCCTCTCGTGACCGAACAGGGCCCCGACCTGCGGCTTTACCTCTAATGATCTTGTCATGTCCGACTTATCGGATGATCATGAAACCAGCATCCCCCCGGGGGTTTCTGGCCCGTGGATTGGATGGCGATCCAGCCCTCGATTCGGGCGTCCACGCCCTACCGGGATGGCGGATGCCCGGCAGTTCGCAGCTCGGCCGGGATCCACGCGGGCCAGTTCGGCGCGGACAGCGGCCGACCGTTGCGGTAGTACGCGATCCGACGGAACCGCCGGTCGAACCGGCTGTTGTCGTAGACGTAGGCCTCGTCGGCGGCGGCGATCGCAGCGGCGACATGCGTCCACAGTCGGTCGTACCGGCCCCGGATCTTGGCTTCGGGGACGTGGTGGCCGCCGTGCGCGACCCGGTTCGGGACGCGGGCGACGGCGAGGGAGACCGGGACGGCGAGCACATGCAGGGTGGTCAGGTAGCCGGCGTCGTGGGCAGCGGTGAGCAGGTCGAGCTTGGACGGGTGGGAGAACACGGTCTCGGCGACGAATGAGACGCGGGCGTCGATCAGCTCGGCCCACTGCTTGCCCGCTTCCCGGGCGGCGTCGTAGGAGTGCTCGACGGGGTCGTCCGGCCACAGTTCGGCGGCGACCAGGTCGGCGTTGACGAAGCGCAGGTGGGTGACCGGGGCGAGGTAGTGCCGGTAGAACGTGGTCTTGCCGGCGCCGTTCGGCCCGGCGAGCACGTGCAGGACCGGGTCGCTCACCCGCCTGGCCGCGCGTGCAGCTGCCGTTCGACGACGCGCCCGTGCTCGTCGAGCTCGACGACGGTGGTATGCCCTTCGGCGACGAACTCGGCTTCCAGGTCGAGGTCGGCGAGGCGGGCGGCGATCCGCTCGTCCCAGGCGGCGCGGACGACAGCCTGATCTTCGGCAGAGAGGCTGTCGTAGTCGTCGCCGGCGAGGACGCGAGCGATGTCACGGGCGCTGATGCTGCCGGACGCTTCCAGCTCGCGGCCGACTCGCGCCCAGTGCGCGAGCTGCTGGGCGGCGCTGCGGCTCATGACGGCGCCGACCGCTTTCGCGGACGCGTACAACTCGTCGTCGACGCGGGTCGGGGACGTCGTCGCCATCACAACCTCCAAGGTGTAGCAGTCTGCGACACCTACTGTACCCGCGAGTGGGTCCGGTGCACGCGTCTTCGGCGGTGCCCGAACGTAGGGCGCCGTTGTGATCGCCTGAAGCGCCCCAGGTTTGATGCCGCCTCCTTGTGAGTCCAGGAGGATGTCGTCATGCCGAAGAAGATCGATCCGAAGGTCAAGGAGCGGTGCGTCCAGCAGATGCTGGAGCACGTGCGGGAGTAAAGGAGCGGCCAGTGAGCCAAGTGATCGTCATCAACTCCGTCACGCTCGACGGCGTCATGCAGGGGCCAGGCCGTCCGGGCGAGGACACTCGCGGCGGGTTCGCCCTTGGCGGCTGGGCCGGCGCGGCGATGAACGCCGAAGTGCAGGCCGCGGTCAACCGGCGAGTGACTGAGGCCGGCGGCTTACGGCTCCTTCTCGGTCGTCGCAGCTACGAGGAGATGCTGGGCTACTGGAACACCCAGGACCATCCGTTCAAGGATGGGCTGAACAACGCGCCCAAGTACGTCGCGTCCACGACGTTGCGGGACCCGGCGCCGTGGCCGAACACGACCCTGCTCGCCGGTAACGCGTCGGATGCGGTGTCCGCGTTGAAGAAGCAGCCCGACCACGACCTCGTGATCATGGGAAGTGGTCAGCTGATCCAGTCCCTGATGGGTCACGACCTCATCGACGAGTACATGCTCATCGTTCACCCACGCCTGCTCGGCGCGGGCCGTCGGCTGTTCCCGGAGGGCACCCCGCCGACGTCGCTACACCTTCTCTCGGCTACCCCGACCAGCACGGGCGCAGTGGTCGCCGTGTATCAGCCCCGCAGGTAACCGCGGCCGCGAGGCCCACGCCCTACCGGGAAGTAAGGCAGACGCCAAAGCGCCCACATCGCGGCACGAACGCGGGAACGCACGAACGCACGCTCTGTCACCATCGCTCGGCGTCGCGCAAACGAGCGAGCGATCGAGAACGCCAGATAGACCGCAGGCCTTGTCCTGTGGCGCCCGAACATACCGACCTGCTGAGCGAGCAGTAGCGCGGGCGCGCTACCTCGCATCAGGCGCCGGTGGTTTTGCCCTGAAGGGCTTGCCGCACGACCGGCTTCTCGCGAACCGTGCCGGACGCCGGTACAGGACGCGCCGCCGAGGGTGCCGGGTGATAGACCCATCTTTCGCTCACCGATCGGTCGACGGCTTGAGCCGATGCCGCGGGCCATCTGTCGCGACGCCTGCACAACGCCAGTTGATGCTGGAGATCCGGCTGTATTGGCAGATGCCATAGCAGTCAGTGGTGAACGGGACGCAGCGCAGTGGCGCGGCCGCTAGAGGAGAAGGTCGCCCTTGACGACTGCGCGGGCGACGTCGTGAATGCGGGCATTGTGATCTCGGGCGTACTTGCGCAGTACCTGGAACGCGTCGTCGACGGTGGTCTCTCGCTTGGCGGCGAGCACGCCTTTGGCCTGCTCGATGATGAGCCGGGTGTTCAGCGCCTGTTGCAGCTGTTCGGCGGTGCGCTGCTGCTGCTGTGCCGCCGAAGCATGGGCCAGGTAGCCGGTGGCGATGTTGGCGAAGACTGCAGCGACTCGCAGATCCTCGGCTGACCAGTCGCGGGGTTGGCTTTCATAGAGGTTGACCGCCCCGACCGCTGCCCCTTCGGCGAGCATCGGGATTCCGGCTACCGCCTGGATTCCGGCGGTCTTGGCCGCGACGGTGTAGTCCGGCCAGCGCTTACTGGCTTCTCCCCCCGCGATGTCCGACATCGTCACTGGGCGTCCCGTTGCGACCGCGTCGATGCATGGGCCTGCTTGCCAGTGCTCCTGTACTCGCTCAAGAGTCGCGATCGCGTCGATGGCGGCGGTGACGAACCGCTGCTGGCCGTCGTGCACCAACGTGACACCCGCCCCGGTGAGGTCCAGCACCTCGGTCATCTCTTCGGTCAGGTTATGCAGAACGTCACCGATGCCGTAACCGCTGGTGAGGGTCCCGGCGAACCGCTCCAGACTGTCGAGAATGGTGTCGGGATTGGGCACCACACACCCCCCTTGGAGAGCGCCACTGGACCCTGCCCGCGACCGGCACGCCGCCGGTGAGGCCCCACCGTCACTTATGCGCCGAACCGTACCCGTGCTGCACGGTCGGTACCCCATGTGACTCGATCCGGTCGGTCCGCACGCGACCAGCCCTCCGGCCCGCACAGCGTCGAACTGTGAACGGTGCCCTGCAACGAGAAGCCTGCCGCTGCAGTGCGCGGTGCTCCACCGGCGGCCGGATGATCTACGTCGGTACCTGCAGAGGGCGGTGGTGACACCAGTCCCGGCGCGCCGGATGCGGTGTCCGCGTTGAAGAAGCAGCCTGACCACGACCTCGTGATCATGGGCAGTGGTCAGCTGATCCAGTCTCTGATGGGTCATGACCGGCTGTTCCCGGAGGGCACTCCGCCTACGTCGCTACAGCTCGTCTCGGCTACCCCGACCAGCACGGGTGCAGTCGTTGCCGGGTACCACGGGCGCACGATACTGCGGTGTGCCTGCTCCTGCCCTCGTGGAGCCTCGGACTGGCGCGGCGCCTACCGGTGAGTGCCCGAGCGCCGCTCGACTTCCGCGGCCATTGCCGAGTCTCCCCGTTGTCGCAGCCCGTCGACGACACCCGCGACATCGGCTGGCGGTCGGTTCTGGCTCGCCTTCGCCTTGCCCTCGACACGGGTGATCTGCAGCTCCACCCCGACGATGGCGCGCAGCTGGCCCTCGATGAACTGGGCCGGCGCGTCCTCCAGCGACCATGGACGCTCCGACGTGGCCTCGTGCTTCGCCGTCAGCCGTTCGACGACCCGTCGCACATAGTCCACGTCGTCCCGGACGACGAGGGTGCCGTACACGTGTGCCGTCAGGTAGTTCCACGTCGGGACCACGCGCCCGTGCTCCTGCTTGCTGGCGTACCAGCTGGGGGTGACGTAGGCGTCGGGTCCCCGCAGCACGACCAGCGCCTCGCCGACCGCGTGGTGGCGCCAGTGGTCATTGGGACGGGCGACATGGCCATGCAGCGCGCCGAGCGGGCCGCTGCCTCGGTCGTACACGAACGGCAGCAGCGTGGCCAGCAAGCCACAGTCGGCGCTGTACGTGATCAGGTCGCCCGCACCGTGCTGTGTCAGCAGGTCATGTACGTCCTGGTCTGACATCTGGAAGTGGGTCGGGGTGTACACGATGCTCCTGATCGGCAGCCTGCCTGCAGGCTACCGCCCGCTTCGAGCAGGCGAGCGGAAGTCCCGAGTCCCTCAGCCAGGCCCGAGCCTTTTGGCCCTACCGGCTGCCGCGGTGCACGAGCCAGAGTCGACTCTGGTGTACCCGCGGCTCGTCAGCGGGACCAGCAGCGGACCGTGGTCGCGGGCTGACCGGAGGTGTGCCGATGACCGCGCGTTCGTACCCTGTCCGGCTCGACGGCACGTTGGATCCGATGACGTCGCGGTGGCTGTGGCTGGTCAAGTGGCTGCTGGCCGTCCCGCACCTCGTCGTGCTGGCTTTCCTGTGGGTCGCCGTCATGGTGCTCACCGTGGTCGCGGGAGTGGCGATCCTGTTCACCGGGCGCTACCCGCGAGCGATCTTCGACTTCAACCTCGGGGTGATGCGCTGGACGTGGCGGGTGAGCTTCTACTCGACCGGCGCGTTCGGCACCGACCGGTACCCGCCGTTCAGCCTGCAGCCGGACCCGACGTACCCGGCGGACCTTGCAGTCGACTATCCCCAGCAGCTCAGCCGGGGGCTGGTGCTGGTGAAGTGGTGGCTGCTCGCGCTGCCACAGCTGCTGATCGTCGGCATCGTCGCGGGCGGGTTCGGGCTGTACTTCGGCAACCTGATCGGCCTGCTCGCCTTCATCGCCGTGGTGGCCCTCGCCGTCACCGGCCGCTACCCGCCGGACATCTTCGACCTGGTCATGGGGTTCAACCGCTGGTGCTACCGGGTGCTCGCGTACGTCGCGCTCATGCGTGACGAGTACCCGCCGTTCCGCCTCGACTCAGGTGGGACGGACCCGGGGCACGCCCCGGCCGAGCCGACTCCGCCGACGCCGGAGCCGATTCCGGTCGCCCCGCCGCGCTGAGTGTCGAGGCTGGCGGGCGTCACGCTCGCAGCGGCCGTGCCAGCTCGTAGGCGTAGGTCGCGTCGCAGCGGAAGACCCCGGCGCGGCCGAAACGGGCCAGCCGGCGGGACACGTCGGTCTCGAACTCATCAGTGGCCGTCCCCAGCGCGTCCCGGCTGAGGATGGACGTCGAGTACATGAACCCGATGAGCGACTCGACCGTCCAGGTCTCTCCACGGCGGAACTCGAACCGGCCGGTATAGACGAAGCCGCTGCGTTCGAGCACCTCGCGGTGCGAGCACTCGGCCATCGCCCCCGCCCAGTTCGCCGGGACTCTGTCTGCCACTCCGGCTCGATCCACCCATTCCTCGATCAGCCGGCGCAGCTCGTGCTGCCACGGCCCCTCGCCGTCGGAGGGGACGCCGGACCAGAGCAACGCGACGGCGCCGTCATCGGCCACCCACTCGCGCATGCGGCGGGCGACCGCCGGTCGGTCGAGCCGGTGGAACGCGGTGCCCACGGTGATGAGGTCGAAGGGGCCTTGAGCGGTCACGGTCTCCGCTGCGCCGACGGTCCAGGTGATCCGGCTCTGCCCGCGCTCCGTGTCCTTGCGTGCAGCGAACGCGACCGTCTCCGGCTCCAGGTCAACCGCGACGGTCTCGATGAAGTCGGGCGCGAGGGGAAGGGAGACCTGACCTGTTCCGCACGCGAGGTCGAGCAGCCTTCCCGCGCCCGTGAGGGGCAGCCGCCCGCGCAGATCCGTGAAGAGCGGCTCGGGGTACGGACGACGGAACCGGTCGTAGTACGCAGCCGTGCCCGCATAGAGGTCGGTCCGGAAGCGTGGGGCGGGCGGCGGTTCGCTCACTCCCGCATGCTGCATCACCGCTGGAATCGGGTCGAGCACCGCGCACCAGAAGGAGACGCAGCGTCTCCCGTCGAAGTCAGGGACGTCACCTGACCCTGACTTCGAGGAGTGCACGTGCTGTCACGGCGGAGCGTTGTCGGCGGCGTTGCCGCAGCCGTCCTGGCGTGTGCGAGCGCCGGCTACGCCGCCCAGTCGCTGCCGGCGACCGGGCCCGGACCCGGGAGCAGTCAGGGCATGACCGCTCTCAACCCCGAGCTGCCCCACGGCGTGATCGCGGCCAGCTTCGCGCCCGGCAGCCACTGGCATCCTGGGAAGGCGGTCTACGGCACGACGTCGGTCGACGACCTTCCGGTGACGATGAAGGACGGCACCGTCCTGCGGGTGAACGTCGTCTACCCCACCGACCCCAAGACGGGGAAGGTGGCGAAGGGACCGTTCCCGGTGCTGCTGACGCAGACGCCGTACGGCAAGGGCAGCGGCGGCTCCAGCGCCCCGGGCAGCGCGCAGCAGCCGAGCGCCGGCGCCGCGACCGGTGGGGCGAACGACTACCTCGCCCAGCGCGGCTTCATCGAGGTCATTGCCGACGTCAGGGGGACCGGGGACTCCGGCGGCAGCTGGGGCATCTTCGACCCCGCGCAGGTCTCCGACGGTGTCCAGCTCGTGCACTGGGCGGCCGGGATCCCGCACTCGTCCGGCAAGGTCGGCACGTACGGACCGTCGTACCTCGGTATCAACCAGCTGCTGGTCGCGGGTCACGTCGGTCCGGGCTCGCCGCTGAAGGCCATCTTCCCGATGGTTGCGGCCAACGACCTCTACCGCGACACGTCGTTCATGGGCGGGCTGCTCGACAGCGAGTTCGACGAGGCCTACCTCGGCATCACGGCGGAGGGCAACACGGTCAACCCCGTGACCGACGCCGCCTCGTCGCCACCGTCGTCGGCCGGCGAGGTCGGTCAGCGGGCGGCCGTCCAGGCCGACCACGCGGCCGGCCTCGCGTCGTACCACGTCGGGTTCTCCGCGGAGACGCTTGCGGGCGGACCCACGGCGTACGAGGGGGGATACTGGCACGCCCGCAACCCGGGTGAGCTGCTGGCACGGATCGTCGCCAACGGCATCCCCGCCTATCTCGTCGGCGGCGAGTTCGACATCTTCCAGCGCGGTGAGCCGCTCAACTACGCGGGGCTGCAGAACGGCTGGGCGGGGCGCCCGGTGGCCGCGCCCATGCGGCCGGGGCAGCACGTGACCGGCCGATACCAGCTCATCGACGGGCCGTGGGAGCACCTCAACGGCTCCTCGGTGGACGTCGACGTGCTCGAGCTCGCCTGGTTCGACCAGTGGCTGAAGGGGGTCGACACCGGGATCGGTGCCACGCCGACCCCGCTGCACTACTACGACCTCGGCACGTCGCACTGGGTGCACACGACGACGTACCCGTTCACCGGCGCGTCGCCCCAGCGGCTCTACCTCGGCAACGGCACGCTGGAGCGGCATCACCCGACGAAGGAGTCCGCAGGCAGCGACACCCTCGTGTGGACCGGGACGGGCAGCCCGTGCAGCCGGCCCGTCGACCAGTGGTCCATGGGTGCGCTGTCGATCGCCTCGGCCGCGATCGGTGTCCCGGCCCCCTGCGCCGGCGACGACCGTCCGTCGAGTGACAACCCGCTCACCTCCATCAGCTACACCAGCGCCCCGCTGACGCGGGCCATGCGCATCGCGGGACCGCTGTCGGCGACGCTGTACGCGTCCGCGACCACCACCGACACCGAGTGGGCCGTGACGGTCGAGGACGTCGCGCCGGACGGCTCCGCAACGCCCCTGACCGAGGGTGCCCTGCTGGGGTCGCTGCGGGCCGTGGACCGCTCCCGCAGCTGGGCGACGGCCGACGGGGGCTACCTGCTGCCGTACCACCCGTACACGCAGGAGTCCGCGACGCCCGTGGAGCCGGGCAAGGTGACGCGGTACGACATCGAGGTCTTCCCGACGTTCGCCACCATCGCGAAGGGGCACTCGATCCGGGTCACCGTCAGCACGGCGGACAGCCCGCACCTGTCGCCGACCCTCGCCGCGCAGCAGAACCTCGCCGGCGGCGTCTACACCCTCGAGCGCTCGCCGGAGTTCCCGTCGTACGTCGAGCTGGACCTGCAGCGCGGCTGACCCGGGTGCCTCAGTGGCCGGGGCGGGCCCGGCCGACGAGGTGGAACACGCGGCTGAGCGCTCGGTACGGGTCCCGCATGCTGGCTGCCAGCTCGAGCGCGCTGACCGCTTCGACGTCCGTCGTCTCGAGGGGCAGGTCCAGCCAGTCGCTGAACAGCCATACGCCGTACCACGTCTCCGGGTCGACCCCGCCCTGCCTCAGCAGGGCCGAGAGGCCCTCGACGGTGTCCGCTCTGGTGGCCGTCCCGAGGACACCCACCTCGCCGGTCGCGTCGAAGGCGGCCAGCGCGTCCGCCCAGCGACGTTCGAGTGCCGGCCGCACCGCCAGCGCCTCGGCGTTGAGGGCCATCACCGAGACCACGCCACCCGGCTCGGCGCTCCGGCACAGTGCGGCCACCAGGGGCGCCGGGTCGTCGAGGTACATCAGGACGCCGTGGCAGAGCACCGCGGCGAACGCCTTCCCGCCGGTGGCCCGGTCGGCGTCGCGGCCGTCGGCCTCGAGCAGTCGGATCCTGGCGCGTACGTCCGCCGGCTCGCCGGCGATGCGGTGCGCCGCCTTGGTGAGCATGGCAGCGGAGGGGTCGACGATCGTGACGTCGTAGCCGAGCCGTGCCAGCGGCAGCGACTGGTGGGCCGCGCCGCCGCCGACGTCGAGCACCGACGCCGGGGGAGCTGGCAGGTGCCGCAGCAGGTGCTCGTGCAGGACGAACGTGCGCACCCGACCCTTGACGGTTGCGTACGCACCGTCGACGAACGGGTCGGCCAGGATGGACCACGTGTCCTCGGCCATGGTGGCAGCCTAGGGACGCCTATCGGCCGGTGCGCTCGCGGTGGCTGCAGCCCGGCCAGCAGCAGGGCCGCCGCTGGCCTTCCTCCAGCTCCTCCTGCGTTCGGCGGATCCGGCGTTCGCGGGTCGCCTCGCGCTTGGCGTCCTCGACCCAGCAGATGAACTCGTTGCGGGCGAGGGGGGTGATGTCCCGCCAGGCCTCGAGGGCCGCGGCGTTGCTCGCCAGCGCTTGGTGCAGGTCGGCGGGCAGCTCGTGCACCACTCCGCC
Source organism: uncultured Actinomycetota bacterium (assembly GCA_963728075.1). Lineage (GTDB taxonomy): Bacteria > Actinomycetota > Actinomycetes > JAFAQI01 > DASSKL01 > CAVSIP01. The sequence continues at coordinate 139,314 of CAVSIP010000001.1, forward strand.
CGGGACACCCTGGTCGGTCATGCAGCCACGCTAGTGGGCGGGGCCTCACGCGGGCACCGGTCGCGCCTGCCCGCTACGTTCGCGGCATGGGCGCGCCATGCTGACGGCCGGACTCATCGGCGGGATGAGCTGGGAGAGCACCGCGGCGTACTACCGCCTGCTGAACGAGGCGGTGCGTGAACGGCTGGGCGGCCTGCACTCGGCGCGATGTGTCCTGTATTCCGTGGACTTCGCCCCGATCGAGACGATGCAGGTCGAGGGTCGGTGGGCCGACGCCGCCATGGAGCTGGCCGGTGCTGCCCGCGCGGTCGAGGCGGCTGGCGCGGACTTCCTGCTGCTCTGCACGAACACGATGCACAGGGTCGCCGACGAGGTGCAGGCGGCGGTGTCGATCCCGCTCCTGCACATCGCTGACATCACGGCGTCGGCTGTGCGGGCGGCCGGCTTGACGCGGGTCGGGCTGCTCGCCACGGCGTACACGATGGAGCAGCGTTTCTACCGCGACCGGGTCTCGGCGGGTGGCCTCGAGGTGCTGGTGCCGGACGCGGACGACCGCGCTGCGGTGCACCGGGTCATCTACGACGAGCTCTGTCTCGGGGTGATCCGCGACGAGTCCCGGCGCCGCTACGCAGACGTCATCGCGCGCCTCGCCGAGCGCGGCGCGCAGGGCGTGGTCCTCGGCTGCACCGAGGTGGAGCTGCTGATCGGTCCGCAGGACGTGGACGTTCCCGTGTTCCCGACCACGTGGCTGCACGTCCAGGCCGCAGTGGATCGGGCTCTGGGCGATCAGCCGATGCGCAGCGGCAGCGTACGGGGACCGCGCACCTGACCGGTCGACCAGCGCACCGCTGCCGCGTCGGCCAGCGAGAACTCCGGGACCCGCTCCATCCAGACCTCCAGCGCCACCCGCAGCTCCATGCGCGCAAGGTGCGAGCCGACGCAGCGGTGGATGCCGAGGCCGAAGGCCGAGTGCTTGTTCTCCGCCCGGTCGATGACGACCTCGTCCGCGCGGTCGAACCGGGCGGGGTCGTGGTTGGCGGACGGGAAGGACAGCAGCACCCAGTCGTCGGCCTTCATGTCGACGCCGTGCCAGTGCATGTCGTCCTTCACGAGCCTGGCCATGGTGACCGGGCCGTAAGCGCGGAGGAACTCCTCCATCGCGGTCGGGACCAGCTCCGGCTCCGCGGCCAACCGCTTGCGGTCCGCCGGGTTGTTCGCGAGGTGCCACAGCGACGCACCGATCGCGCTCCACGTCGTGTCGATGCCCGCGATGAGCAGCAGGATCATGGTGCCGGCGACGTGGAAGGGTGACAGCTTTTCGCCGTACAGCTCCGCGTTGATCAGGTAGCTGGTGAGGTCCTCGCGCGGGTTGGCGAGGTGGTCGTGGATCTGGGCCAGGATGTACTCGCCGAGCTTCTGGCCCCGCTCGATCTGCTCCTCCTGGGAGGCGTTGATGCCCTCCAGGGCGTTCTCGACGAACTCGCGGAACTGCGCGCCGTCCTCGGGCGGGAAGCCGAGCATGTCCGCGATCACCCGCATCGGGATGTGCTGCGCGTAGTCGTGTGCGGCGTCGACGACGTCCTTGCCCTCGAGCTGGTCGATGAGGCTGTGGCAGAACGCGCGGGTCCCCGGCTCGAGCTTGGAGATCTGGGTCTTGGTGAAGGCCGGCAGCAGCAGCTTGCGGGCGTCGTGGTGGAACGGCGGGTCGGAGGAGATGGGCGGCACACCACCGATCGGTGCGATCTCCTTCGGCGGTCGTACGTTGCCCACCACGATCGCGCGGGAGGAGAAGTGCTCGGTGTCGTACGCGATCTCCGCGACGTCCTCCCACTTCGTCGGCAGCCAGCCGCCGCCGAACCGGTCGGTGTGCGCGATCGGGCAGCGCCCGCGCAGGTCGTCGAGGATGCGGTACATGTCCTGCGCCCACTCCTCCTCCAGGTGCGACCAGTCGGTCGTCCAGTCGGAGACGGGGCCGGTGATGATCTCGTTGAAGATCTCCTTGCCCGCGAGCGGGTCCTCCATCTCGTCGAAGGACTTCGCGAACCGTTCGTCCACGCTCATGTCACGCACCCTTGCCCGGTCGACCCACGCTTGCTGAGGCCAGTCTCAACCACGAGTGCCGTCGTTGTCTGCCGGGGTGGTCAGTCGTCCTCCGCATCGGCGACCCGGATGCCGAGATGGTCCGCAATTGCGGGGGCGAGCTGGAGCAGCTGGGAGTGGGTGACGAGCGCTCCGCTGAGGCCTTCCACACCGGCCAGGACGCCGATCGCCGCGCCGCGCAGGTCCACGTCGTCGAGGGTGCAGCCGCTGACGTCCAGACGGTCGATCTCGCACCGCTCGAAGCGCACCTGGGACAGCTCCGCGCCGCCGAGGTCGAGCTCCCCGATGTGGCCGCCCACCCACTGCACCTGCGAGACGGCGGCGCCCCTGAGGTTCACGAAGTCGGTGCGGGCATGGTCGAACGTGACGCGGGACAGGTGGCTGCCGGCGGCGACCAGCGCGCCGATCCGGCTGTCGGTCACGACGACGTTCGTCCAGGTGGCGTTGCTGGCATCCAGCGAGGCGGCCTGCAGGTCGGCGAGCACGCATGTGGTCAGGCGGCTCCTGACCAGCCGGCCCGTGCCGACGGTGCAGGCGGTGAAGGCGCAGTCGAGGAACGAGGCACCGCTGGCCTCCAGGTCGTCGAGGTCGACGCCGTCGAAGCTCAGCCCGTCGTGCAGGTCGTCGCGCTGGACGTCCTCCGCGCTGCCGGGGTCGGTGGCGGACGGCACGACCGCCCGGATCGCTGCCCAGTCCACGGTACGTGCCACGCCGCCATGGTGGCGCACGCGTACGGGCAGTCCCGGCCGCTGCGCGCGATATCGGCTGGCGGCGCTCCGCACGACCCTGGCCGCGTGGGCGAACGCGGAGGCGGCCGAGGCGCTCGACCGCTACGGTGCCGCGATGAGCGACCGGTGGAACCACAACATCCACTACCACCGCCTCGTGCTGGACGCCCTCCCGTCACCGTGCGGCCGCGTGCTGGACGTGGGCTGCGGCGCCGGGCTCCTGACGGCCGAGCTGGCCGGCCGCTGCGAGCAGGTCGTCGGCATCGACCCGCACGCCGAGAGCCTCGCGTACGCCAGGGCGGCGCTGGGCTCTGCGGGAAACGCCGAGCTGGTCGCCGGCGACGTCATGACGCATCCCTTCGCCGAACCGTTCGACGCGGTCGTCGGCATCGCGGTGCTGCACCACCTGCCCCGCGAGGCGGGCCTGCGACGGCTGGCGGAGCTGCTGCGACCCGGCGGCCGGCTGGCGCTCGTGGGCCTCGGCCGGAGCCGTTCGCTCCCCGACCTGGCGCACGATGCCGCCGGGTTCGTGGCCACCCGCGCCCTGGGACGGCGGCACGGGGGGCAGTGGCACCACCCGTCCCCGATCGCGGACGTCCGCGAGTCGTACGGACGCGTCCGGCGGGACACCGCGCGGCTGCTGCCCGGCCGGGAGTACCGGCGGCACGTGCTGTTCCGCTACTCCGTCGTCTGGACCAAACCGGCCGCTACGCCGCCGTCAGCTGCCGCGTGAGCATGCGTCGCCGGGCGAGGTGACGGACGTGCGCGCCCAGCTCGGCGACGGTGGGGGTGACCAGAACGCGGCTGGCGCCGTGGGACAGCTCGGCGACCACGTCTGCCGGGGTCGGCGCCCGCTGGTGCAGCACGAGGACGGGCGCGTCGGTGCGCTCCGCCAGCTGCGTCGCCGGATCGCAGACGACGTGCACCTCGGCGCCGCCGCTGTCGACCAGCGAGAAGCCCTCACCGAGGACCGCCGTCACCGCGGCCCGGTCCAGCCGCAGGTCTCCATGGATGCGTACGCGCTGGAGCACCATGCGCTCCCCCCTCCGCTCGCGGCCTGTTACTCCTAAGACGTCCCAACGGGGTGCTCGGGTTGCGGCTCCTCGATCACGATCTGGTCACGTCGTCGGCTGCCACCATGGAGGGATGTGGTGGCAGCTGCTGGTCGGCGTCGTGGCGGGGCTGGTGCTGTGCTGGGTGCTGCTCGTGGCCGTGCTGGCCTGGCGACGGCCACGTGGGCTGGCTCCCCGCGAGCTCGTGCGGCTGCTTCCCGACCTGCTGCGGCTGGTGACCCGGATGGCGCGGGACAACACCTTGCCCAGGGGGGTGCGCTGGCGGCTGGCGGGGCTGGGGGCCTACCTCGCCTTCCCCTTCGACCTCGTCCCCGACTTCATCCCGGTGCTCGGGTATGCCGACGACGCGATCGTCGTCGCGCTGGTGCTGCGTTCGGTGGTGCGCCGGGCCGGAGCCGAGGCGGTCGACCGGCACTGGCCCGGGTCGCCCGAGGGGCTTGCCGCCGTGCATGTGCTCGTGAGCCGTCCGGGATAATCGGCGGGTGACGCTCTCCCGTCGAACCGCCGGGTTCCTGCTCGCCGTCGGTGTCTGGACGTGGGCCATCTGGCCGAACTTCCTGCGCAACATCGCGAAGGACGATCGCTCGTTCGACGGCGGGCGCCCGACCTCGTTCTTCCTGGTCCACCTCGTGCTCGTGGTGGTGTCGCTGGCGATCGGCACGGCCGTGGGCGCCATCGGCTGGCGTGGGTGGCGCAGCGCCGCCCGCCGCACCTAGCCGAGCGGTCACAGACCTCCGACCGGCGCGACCGGCAGCCCGGTGCGGTGGCAGACCCAGAACGGGTCCGGGCCCAGGTCCGGTTCGACGAACAGCGCGTGGTCGCGGTGCTCCGGGCACAGTGGCCAGTCCGGGTGCACGGTCTCGTGGACGCTCTCCTGGACGTCCTGCGCGACGAGGCCCGGGACGTTGTCTGCGCCGTCCGGCCACGCCTCGACCCACCAGCGGCGGCCCTCGACCGCCTCGCCGAGGGCCTCCTCCGTGGCCGGCGACCAGCAGCCGGTGCGCTCCAGGTCCTGCCGCACGCGGGCTCCCGCGTGTGCGAGCACCTCCTCGACGACCATCCGTCGAGGGTACGAAAAGGTGGGCGGATGCCTGGCTGGACCCGACACGCCATCTTCTACCACCTGTACCCGCTCGGCTTCCTCGGCGCGGAGTCCCGGTGCGAGCCGGCGGCCGCGGTGCAGCACCGGCTGCCCCGCCTGGGCGACTGGCTCGACTACGTGGTCCGCCTCGGCGCGAACGGGCTGCTGCTGGGCCCGGTCTTCCGTTCCAGCACGCACGGCTACGACACCGTCGACTACCGCAGCGTCGACCCGCGGCTCGGCGACGAGGACGACCTCCGCGCGCTCGTCGATGCTTGCCGTGCCCGTGGCGTACGCGTGGTCCTCGACGGCGTGTTCCACCACGTGGGACGGGACCACCCCGCGTTCCAGGACGTGCTCGCTCGGCGCGAGGCGTCGCCGTACGCGTCGTGGTTCCACGTGCGCTTCGACCCGAGCGCCCCGGACGGGGTGGACTACGACACTTTCGAGGGCCACCGGCAGCTCGTCCGGCTCAACCACGACGACCCGGCGGTCCTCGACGAGGTGACGGCCGTGTGCCGGTACTGGCTCGACCGCGGCGTCGACGGGTTCCGGCTGGACGCGGCGTACGCGGTGCCGCGCTCGTTCTGGCGAGCGCTCACCGGCCGGCTGCGTGAGAGCCACCCGGACGCCTTCCTCTTCGGCGAGGTCCTGCACGGGGACTACGCCGGGTTCGTCGCGGAGACCGGCGTGGACACCGTGACGCAGTACGAGCTCTGGAAGGCGATGTGGAGCGCGGTCCACGACCGCAACTTCTACGAGCTGAGCTGGACACTGCAGCGCCACGGGGAGCTGCTGCCGCAGTTCCGCCCGCTGACGTTCGCGGGCAACCACGACGTCACGCGGCTGGCGACGGCCGTCGGCGACGACCGCCACGTGGCGCACGTCCTCGCCGTGCTGTTCACCGTCCCGGGCACCCCGTGCGTGTACGCCGGTGACGAGCTGGGCCTGCACGGGGTCAAGGAGCACCGGGAGGGCGGGGACGAGGCGGTGCGCCCCGCGTTCCCCGCGCGCCCGGAGGAGCTGGGCGAGGACGGCTGGCCGGTGTACCGGCTGCACCAGGAGCTCATCGCGCTGCGCCGCCGCCAGGCCTGGTTGGCCGACGGTCGCGTCGTCGTCGGTCAGGTGACAAACCCTGCGCTGTCGTACGCCGTCGAGGGGCCGGACGCGGCCGTGGCCGTCGCGCTCAACATCGGGGACGAGCCCGCGGCGCTGACGCTGCCGCTCGACCCCGCCGCCTGGCAGCCGCCCGCGTGGCAGGCCGGTGCCGATGCCGTGGCCGAGGCGACGGGGGAGGGTTACCGGTACGCGGCGGTGCCGCCCCATGGCTGGACGATCGGCGTCGCTTCCCGCCGGTGAAGTTCGTGTTCGAAATGTAATCGTCGGCCGGGTTTACTACTCTTTGGTGTTGTGCACCACGGTGGCGTGTCGGGGGGTCGCGGCACTGCCGACCGATCCGCGCTCGTCGCCCTTCTCGTCGGCGTCGAGCTGGTGGTGCTGCTCGTCTTCGCGGCCGGCCGGATCGGGGGGCTGCTGTCCGGCAACGAAGAGTCCTGGCTGGCCGTCATCGGTCTCGTCTGCGCACCGGCGGCGGCGTGGGCGGTGCGTGCCGGCCTCATCGCCTACCGCGTGGTGGCGTCCTCGGCCGAGGTCAACGGCAGGCGGCTGCTCGGCGCCTCCGCGACGGGCAGCGAGCTGGTCTGGGAGATGGCGCCGGACGGGACCTTGACCTACCTCGGTGACCAGTGCAGGGCCCTGTTCGGGCGGGAGCCGGAGGACCTCGTCGGCCAGCCGGTGTTCGCGTTGCTGCCACCCGCCGAGGGGGAGCGGGCCCGGCGGCTGCTCACCGAGTCGATCACCCATGGCATCGGGTGGCACAAGGAGACCTTCCAGTCCGTCGCCGCGAACGGCACGCTGCACTGGATCGAGACCAGCGGCGTCGCGCACGTGGACGATCGCGGCCACGTGGTGGGGTTCACCGCCACGACCCGGCCGTTGGCGCCGCACGAGGTCGGCCAGCTGCGTGCCTCCGAGGCTCGTGAACGGGTGGAGCGGGTGCTCGCGGAGCGATCGCTCGCCACGGTCTTCCAGCCGATCGTGGACCTGGCGACGGGCCGTACCGTCGGGTTCGAGGCGCTCTCCCGGTTCGCCGACGAGCCGGCGCGGTCCCCGGCGGAGTGGTTCTCCGACGCCGAGCTCGTCGGGCGGCTCGTCGAGCTCGACCTGCTCGCCCTGCAGACCGCGCTGCACGCGGCGGCCCGGCACCTGCCCGCTGACACCTACGTCTCCCTGAACGTCGCCCCCAGCACCGTGGTGAGCCAGGGGCTCGTGGCGACCCTGGACGCCTCACCGCTGGACCCCGGTCGGATCCTGCTCGAGATCACCGAGCACGTGTCGGTGCCCGACTACGCCCGGCTGACCCGGGCTGTTTCGGCCGTACGGAACCGTGGCGTGCGCATCGCCGTCGATGACGCGGGCGCCGGCTACGCCTCGTTCCGGCACATCCTCAGACTCAAGCCCGACTGCATCAAGCTCGACCAGGACCTCGTCCGCGGCATCGACCGCGATCCCGCACGCCGGGCTTTCGCGGGTGCCGTCGTCCTGTTCGCGCTCGAGGTCGGGGCCACGGTGGTGGGGGAGGGCATCGAGACGGTCGAGGAGCTGCGTACGGCGGTCACGCTCGGGTTCGACGGGGTCCAGGGGTTCTACCTGGGCCGGCCGACCGCGTCCCCGGTGCTCGTGCAGGCGGACATCGCCGCAAGCCTCCAGGGACGGGAGGTCGGGTAGCCCGCCGGCGCGGTCACCGGTCCGTGCGGATGAGCACCTCCTGGGCCATCGAGGCGACCAGCACACCCGCTTCGGTGTGCAGCGTCCCGACGACGAGCCCCCGCGCACCGGCGTTCGACAGGGGGCGCATGTCGAACAGCAGCCAGTCGTCGGCGCGGACCCGACGGTGGAACCACATCGCGTGGTCCAGGCTCGCGCCCATCCCGCGCCGCTCGAAGTGGCCCAGCACGCGCCGGGAGGCGCCGACCGCTCCCATGTCGGAGACGTACGTCAGCACCGCCGCGTGCACCGGCGGGTCGTCGGGCAGCCGGCCGCGCGTGCGGATCCACACCCGCCGGCTCGAACCCCCGTCGGCGCGCCACTCCGGTGAGACGTCGAACCGCTCGAACGGCGCCATGTTGTCCCAGCCGGGCTCGTGCGCGTGCCCCGACCGTGCCAGCTCGTCGGGGTGCGGCACCCCGGTCGGTGCCGGCACCTGGTACTCGCCGCCCGGCTCGTCGGTGTGGAAGGACGCCGACAGCGCGAAGATCGCCTCCCCCTCCTGTACCGCCACGACGTTGCGGGTGGTGAACGAGCGACCGTCCCGGATGCGGTCGACCTGCAGGATCGTGTGGGCGCCGGGCCGGCCCGGGCGCAGGAAGTAGCCATGCAGCGAGTGCGGGTGGTGGTCGGCCTCGACCGTGTGCGCCGCGGCGCGCAGCGCGTGCGCCGCGACCTGTCCACCGAAGAGCCGGCCATGGGTGCGGTACGGCGGGTTGTACGCGCGGAACAGGTCGCGGTCGAGCCGTTCGAGCTCGAGCACCTGCAGCAACCGGTCGACGGAGGGCGGGAGGTCGCCGGGCTCGTCGTCGGAGGGGTCAGGGCAGGACATCACGCGGGTCGCAGCAGCGGCATGAGCACGTCGTCGACGATCGACACGATGGCAGCGTCCGCGATGGGCAGGCCCCGCTGGAGCACCTCCCCGTGCAGCAGCATGGGACCCACCTCGGCGACCCGTGGCGTGACCGCGTCGGGGCGGACCTCACCGCGTGCCGCGCCGCGCTCCAGGATCTCGGTCACCCATCGCCGCCGTGGCTCGAGGAGCCGCTCCCGTACGGCGTCCGTCAGGTCGTCGGGCAACCCGCTGGTGGTCAGGCAGGCACGCGCCGCTGCGCCGGTCTCCGCGCTCATCGCGGCGGCGACGTGTCGCAGGAGCGCGAGCAGGTCTCCGCGCACACTGCCGGTGTCGGGGATGTCCTGAGGGGAGGGCATCAGCTGGTCGAGCGCATCCACGACGAGGTCGACCTTGGTCGGCCAGCGGCGGTAGATGCTGGCCTTGCCGGTGTGCGCGCGCTCGGCCACGTGCTCGACGGACAGCCCGGCGAAGCCGTTTCGGGCCAGCTCGGCGACGACCGCCTCCTGGATGGCCCGGCACAGTGCGTCCCCGCGCCGGCGCGGGCCGCGGCGGGGGTCACTCGAGGTGTCCCGGGTCGCGGCGGTGTGCACCGTCTCACCATAGAGAACGCTTGCGTTCCCAACAAGGGACCCACTACGTTCACTAGGGAACGCACACGTTCACTATCCTGGGCACAACCGCTGGTTCCCACCCGAGAGGACCACCCTCGCCATGTCCACCGCCACGACCGAGCCTGCCGGCGCGCCTCCGGGCAGCCACGATCACGTGCATCCCGGGCTCGCGCTGGCGGTGATCGCCGGTGCACAGCTGATGGTCGTCCTCGACGCCACGATCGTGAACATCGCGCTGCCGCACATCAAGTCGGCGCTGACCTTCAGCGACACGTCGCTGTCGTGGGTGCTCAACGCGTACACGCTGACCTTCGGTGGCCTGCTCCTGCTCGGTGGGCGCGCCGGCGACCTGTTCGGCCGGCGGCGGATGTTCATCGTCGGGGTCCTCGTCTTCGCCCTCGCCAGCCTGCTGGGCGGGTTCGCCACCAGCCAGGCCTGGCTGCTGTCCATGCGTGCGCTGCAGGGTGTCGGCGGCGCGATCGCCTCCCCGACGGCGCTGGCGCTGGTCACCACCGCGTTCCCCGAGGGGCCCGCGCGCAACCGGGCGTTCGGCGTGTACGCGGCCGTCTCCGGCGCCGGTGCCGCGATCGGGCTCATCCTCGGTGGCATCCTCACCGATGCCCTGTCCTGGCGTTGGGTGCTGTTCGTCAACGCGCCGATCGGGGTCGCGCTCGCCGTGGCCACCCCGTTCGTCATCCCGGAGAGTGCCCGCACCTCCGGCCGGCTCGACCTGCCTGGTGCGGTGACCTCGACGGCGGGCATGGCATCGCTGGTGTACGGCATCATCCACGCCGCGACCGATGGCTGGAGCGACGCCGTCACGCTGGCAACGCTCGGCGTCGCCGTCGCACTGCTTGCGGCGTTCCTGCTCGTCGAGTCGCGTACGGAGCACCCGCTCATGCCGCTGCGGCTGTTCCGCAACGGCACCCGCGTGGGCAGCTACGTGGTCATGCTGATCGTCGGTGCCGCCGTCTTCGCGATGTTCTACTTCCTCACCCAGTACGTGCAGGGCATCCTGGGGTTCTCCCCGCTCAAGGCGGGGTTCGCGTTCCTGCCCGTGAGCTTCATCATCGTCGTGGTGGCACAGGTGGCGAGCCGGCTGATCTCACTGGTCCAGCCGCGCCTGCTCATCGCGACGGGCACCCTGCTCGCGGCAGGCGGGCTGTTCTGGTTGTCGCGGCTGACGGTGACGTCGTCGTACGTGACCGACGTGGTGCCCGCGATCGCGCTCATCGCGGGAGGCATGGGCCTGATCTTCGTCCCCATCACTCTCGGCGCCGTTGCGGGCGTGCAGTCCGAGGACTCCGGCATCGCCTCGGCGATGCTCAACGTCGGCCAGCAGATCGGCGGCACGCTGGGTCTGTCGGTGCTCGTCACCGTGGCGAGCACGGCCATGCGCGACAAGCTGACGCAGGGCGTCCCGATGCCCGTCGCTCTGGTGCACGGCTGGGATGCGGCGTTCGCCCTGGGGGCGGTGTTCGCCCTGGTGGGCATGGTCGCGGCCGTCGTTCTCATCCGCGTCCGGGCCGAGGAGGGTGCCGGTCACGCGGCGATGCTCCCGGGCGGCTGACTGATACCTCCTCGAGGTGACGCGGGAGGTCCACGGTCCCCGGTGTCGTCGCGTTGGGGAGGTCGTCGTGGCGTTCGTCGGAGGGCAGCGTCAGGAGCGATTTCAGCAGCGGGTGCGTGAGGTCGGTGCCGATCGCTGCGTACTGGTCGGTGTTGATGTCGGCAAGCACGCCGCGCTGGCGTTGATCGCGGACGGCTTCGGGCAGCTGTTGGCGCCAGCGGTCGAGTTCCCCTTGGACACGCCGGACCCCTCCCACTGAGCGAGCGCGCCCGACGTTGCCTCAGCCGCCAAGAGCGAGCTTGCGTGATCAGGGTGCGCCGCCCGGGACGCCACCACGCCGAACGACCCGTCAGTGCCGCAGCCGCCGTCCCCTCGACGAGCGGCTCTCCAGCATGCGCAACCAACCGCTTGACACGACCGGACCGCTACTCAGGCCAGTCGTACGACGACCACGACCACGTCGTCCTCTGCCTCGCACACGTCGTCCAGCAGGACGTCGCACAGCGCCTCTGGCGGCACGGAGCTGTGCCGCTCGACCGTCGCGAGCAGGGCGTGCAGCCCCTCGTCGATGCTGCGGTCACGCTGTTCGATCAGCCCGTCGGTGTAGAGCACGAGCGTCGAGCCGCTCGGCGCGGACAGGTGATGGTTCGTGCGCTGGGCATCCAGGCCGAGCACGACGTCCGGGTCGCCGTCCAGCAGCCGGGCGCGGCCATCCGGGGTGAGCAGGACCGGTGGCGGGTGACCGGAGTTGGACCAGCTCAGCTCCACCCGCGAGCCCGTCGTCCGGGCGGTCAGGAGGACCACCGTGGCGAGGTCGGCGATGCCCAGGTGGCGCACCACCGCGTCCACCCGCGACAGCACGTCCGCGGGATCTGCTCCGCTGTCCACGGCGATCGCGCGGACGAGGTTGCGCAGCTGGCCCATGCGCGCGGCAGCCTGCAGATCGTGGCCCTCGACGTCACCCACGACGACGGCTACGTCCCCGCTGGGCAGCGGGAAGGCGTCGTACCAGTCCCCGCCCACCCGCCGGGTCTCGGTCGCCGGCACATACCGGGTGCCGATCGTGAACCCGTTGAGCGCGGGCAGCTCCGCCAGCACGGCACGCTGCAGCAGCTCAGCCGCCCCGCGCTCCAGCTGGTACATCCGGGCGTTGTCGACGGCGACCGCCGCCCGGCTCGCCAGCTCGTTGACGAGGGCGACCTCGTCGTCCGAGTACGGCATCGCGCCGGTGAGACGGACGATGGTCAGCGCTCCCAGCACCCGCCCGCGCGCCCGCAGCGGCGCGACGACCGCCGACTGGGCGCCGAACCGGCGGAACAGCTGCAGCTGAGCGGCGTGCAGGTCGCTCTGCGGTTCGGCCTGCAGCTGCGGCGGTCCCAGGACGAGCGTCTCGCCGTGGCGGAGCGCTCGGCCAAGCGGGCTGGAGGTGTCGACGAGCCGGGGCAGCGGGCCGACCAATCGTTTCGCGTTCGTGCCGGTGTCGGTGTGCGCCACGGCAGCCCGGCGCACCTGGTCGGGCTCCTCGAGCAGGTCGACGACGGACCAGTCACCCAGGTACGGAACGACGATGTCGGCGAGCCGCTGCAGGGCCTGACGCAGGTCGAGGGTCCCGCCGAGCAGGGCGGTCGCCTCGGACAGCAGGGCGAGCCGGTGGTTGGCGGCCTGCGCCGCAGCCATCGCCACCCGGTGCTCGGCCTCGGCCTTGCGCTCGGAGGAGGAGTCACGCAGCGCGAACACCGCACCGGTGAGCGTCCCGTCGAGGACGATCGGGGCGCCGGACCACGTGACGACGGCCCGCCGCCCGCCGCCGAGCGTCAGCACCTCGTCGCCGTCCGCGGCCCGGCCCTCGCGCAGCACGGCGAGCAGCGCACAGCTCTCCCGGGGCAGCGGCCTGCCGTCCTCGCTCAGGTGCAGGATGTCGTGCAGGTCGGCGCCGACGGCGGTGGCCTCCGGACGGTCGAGCAGATCCTCGGCACGCGGGTTCATGGCGGTGAGCCGGCCGTCCGCGTCCACAGCGCACAGGGCCGCCGCGACGGTCTCGAACAGTGCGCGCAGCAGCGTCGGTTCCAGGGGCACCCGCGCGCCGGCCGGCGGGGGTGCAACGTCGTCGTTGATCGCGGCCTCCCGATCAGGGTCGCTGCCGCGTCGCTGCTTGCGCGGTCCGTTCTGTTTCGCGCATCGTCCTACGGCGAGGCCCTGCTCGGCATCGGTCGAACGGATGGGTTACGGCGACGTTCAGACCGGGCGGAACTCGGCCAACAGCATGGCGAGGTCGTCCCCGAGCGCATCGCCGGTGGCCCGATGCAGCCCGGTGAGCACCCGCTGGAGGGCGGTGCCCGCGTCGCCGTCCAGCAGGGGTGCGGTCACCTGGTCGAACGGGACGAACCCGCCGTCGCGCAGCCGCGCCTCCACCAGTCCATCGGTGTAGAAGAAGACGCGGTCTCCCGGTGCGAGGCCCAACGTCGTGGCGGCACCACGCGCACCGAGCCCGAGGGGGAGCCCGTGGTCGCAGTCGACCTCGTGCAGCCCGGTGGTGCGGGCGACGAGGGGCGGTGGGTGCCCGCAGTTGAGCACTGTGCAGGTCCCGTTCTCCCGCAGCTCGGCGAGGACGACCGTGACGAAGTCCTCCGGGCCGAGATAGGGGCGGATGCGCTGGTCCATCTGCAGCGCCACCTCGGCGAGCCCGTCCATGGCCGACGCCGCTCCGCGGAACTCCCCGAGCACGACGGTTGCGAGCCGCACCGCGTCGAGGCCCTTGCCGCGCACGTCACCGACGAGCACGCGTACCGCGCCAGGGCGGGGCACCACCTCGTAGAGGTCGCCGCCCACGAGCGCATCGCCCGCTGCACTTGCGTACGCGGCACTGAGTGCGTACGAGCCCAACCTGGGCGGGACCGGCGCGAGGATGGCGCGCTGGGACACCTCCGCCACCCGCGACACCGCGGCGAGCTTCCGCTCGCGGCTCTCCCGCTCGTGCACCATCCACACCGCGAGCGGCCAGGACAGGCCTACGGTCACCGAGCGCACCGCCATCTCGGCTGCGGACGGCTGGTCGTGCAGGAACAGCAGGTGCGCGGCCACCAGCGCGACGCCACCGACCGCCGCCGTGTCACGGGTCCGGGTGCCACTCGCAGCGATGAACGCGGCGATCGCCAGAGTGCCGCTGATGTTCCCGGACGGCAGGGCCAGGTCGGCGCCGACCAGCACGGCGACCGCCAGCAGGGCGAGCAGCAGCCAGACGCCGCGCCGCGTCGGCGGCACGAACGTCGGGGCCTCGGCTCGGCCGGGGCGCAGGCGCCGGCCTGCCGCGGCGGTCATCCCCCCTCGTCGGAGGCGCCGCGCCGGCGGAAGCGCTCGGCGTTCGCGATGGCCAGCGCCGCCCTCCGGGCGAGATCCTCGGCCAGACCGAGGTCGTCCTCGCCGTAGTGCCGACCGGACTCGGCGGAGAAGAAGCTGATCGCACCCAGCACCTCCTCGCCGACCCGCAGCGGCGCGATCACGGCGCTGCGCAGGCCCAGCTGCTGCATCAGGGCGAGGTGGTCGTCGTCGACCGCCAGGTCGCCCAGCAGCGCGTCGGGGATGTCCCGGTGCAGCTCACTGCGCCCGGTACGGATCACCGCCGCCACCCCGGAGGTCGCGTCCGGGTCCGGTGGGTAGCGCTGTTGCAGCGACCCGGCGAGATCCACCCTCTCCGGATCGGTGTGCGTGACCACCAACGGCCGGTACGTGTCCCCGTCGACCATGTGCACGGCGGCCCAGTCGGCCAGGCGGGGGACGGCCAACCGCGCGATCGTCGCGAGGGTGTCGCGCATGTCCAGCGAGGCCGCGAGGGCCTCCGACGCCTCGGCCAGGAACTCGAGCTTCTGGTTCGCCGTCCGGGCGTGCGCGTCGGCTCGCGCCCGCTCCAGCCCCTGGGCGCAGGTGTCGGCGAGGGACCGCAGCAGCCCCAGGTCGGCGGGCTCGAGGTGCCGGTCGTGCGGGAAGCTGAGCGAGACCACCCCGATCGTGCCCGCAGCGGTGCCGAGCGGGAGCCAGACGTGCGCACGGTCGATGGCGGCCTGACCCGCGAGCAGCGGGTAGCGGCGCTCCAGGTCCCCGGTGCCCCGGATGTACAGCGTGCGGTGCTCGCGCACCGCTTCGGCGGAAGGCAGCGCAGCGTCCAACGAGCTCGTCGCCCAGCGCTGCGCAGACCCGGCGGGCAGCCCGCGGCTGCGCTTGAGCACGAGCCGGTCGTCCTCCACGAGGAACAGCGTGGCGAGCTCTGCGCCGACCGCCTCGGCCGCGCTGTCCACCATGACCGCCGCCACCTGCTCCTCGGTGCGCGCGGTGGCGAGCCCGCCGGTGACCTGTTGGAGGTGGGCGAGGCGTGCGGCCGCCGCCTCGGCGGCGTCCCGGGCCTCGCGCTCGGCGGCGTACAGCTGCGAGCGCTCCAGCGCCTGTGAGGTCTGGGCCGCGAGTGCGACGACGAACTCCCGCTCGTCGTCGTCGAACAGGCGCGGGTGCTCGAAGGAGAACCGCAGCGCCCCGAGCACCCGCTCGCCGCAGATGACGGGAACCGCGCACATCGCGCGGGTCGTCGGCTCCAGCGGTCCGAGCTCCGGGAAGTGCGCGGCGAGCTCTTCCGGGGACTCCATCCACACCGGCTCGCCGGTGCGCAGGGCGGTCGCGGCGGGCAGCGCGGCGTCGGCCCGCTCGCTGCGCAGCATCCCGAGCAGGTCGTCGCCGTAGCCGACGACGCCGGGCACGGTGATGCGATGGTCACCGGCCGGCAGGAGCAGCGCCCCGCCGGCTGCACCGAGAGCGGCGACCCCCTCCGTGACCACCACCCGGGCGACGTCCTGCTCGGTCAGGGCCTGCGCCAGCGCCGCCGTCACCGTCTGCAGGCGCGCACTGCGGTCGGTCCGCCTCCTTGCGCCTGCCAGCTCGTCGACCTCTTCCAGCAGCCGTTCCTCGAAGGTGGGCGCAGGCGTGGGTTCCCGTCCGGCGGACACGTCGCGCAGCTGGCGGACCAGGGCCTCGACGTACCACCGGCGGAAGACCCGGTGCTGGGGAGGTGTCGCCAACGTGAGCAGCCGCGCCGCGCGGGCGTACGCATCCGCCTCGTCGAGGGCCGCGAGGTACTCCTCACCGGCGTCCGCCGAGGACAGCGGGAGTGCCAGGACCAGAGTCGTGCGCGGCGCTCCGGCCTTGGCCGCGGCCACCGCCTGGCGCTTGATGGAGTGCCGAGCGTCCGCGAAGCGGTTGACGACGGCCTCGATCATCCTGGCGAGGTGCTTCGGCACGGCCGTGCCGCTGCCCGCCTCGAGAGCGAACTCGCGAACCAGGTTGTCGACGTGGGCCTTCGCGGCCAGCAGCAGGTCCGTGGGGACGTCGCCCAGGGTCAGCGTGACCCGCGGCTCGGGAGAGTCGTCGTCGTCGGACCACGCGGCGAGGATCGCGTCGATGTCCACGTCGTCGGCCGGGACGGCCTGGTCGCCGTCCGGCCCCAGCTCGCACCAGACGACCTTGCCCCCGGGCGTGTGCTCGACCCCCCAGTGCTGCGCGAGTGCCTCGACCAGGGTGAGTCCCCGGCCGGTCATGGAGTCCGCCGTGGCGACACCGCGCATCGGTGCGTGGTGGCTGTGGTCCTCCACCTCGATCCGGATGTGCTCGTCAGCGGAGTTGACGCGCACGAGCACGGGCGGACCGGCGTACAGCAGCGCATTGGTGACGAGCTCGCTCACCGCCAGCTCCGCGTCGGCGACCAGCCCCGGCTCCGTCCCGGCGTCCCCGAGCCGGGTCGCGACGAAAGACCGGGCGCGGGGCACCGCGTCCGGCTCAGCGCCGAGCTCGATCACGTCAAAGACCACCGTTGTCCCGATCGACAGGTTTTCGATCGACCGCAACGATTGTGCCCTTGAGCGCCCGGCGGTCCAATCACCCGGTGCCTCGCAGCGTCGCGACCAGCGTGTCGTACGCCTGGTCGAACCGGTCACCCAGCGCCGCGACCTGCCGCTGCCGCGAGATCGTGGCGTACGCCGTGGCCGAGCCGGCGCTCGACAGCTGGTCCAGGGCGTCCGCGAGCTGGACGGTGACATCGTCGAGGTGCTGCGCCGGGGCGACGGCGGAGTCGGGGTAGTCCAGGGGGAACGTCCGGCTGTCGAAGTCGCGGAACGCGGATGCGAGGCGCGCGTCGGCCGCCTGGATGCACGGCAGCTGTTCGGGCGCGGACCGGCAGGTCTTCGCCTCGGACTGGAACCGGTCGATGCTGCGGCCGAGCGTGGCGTGCGCCGCATCCAGTGCGTCCAGCAGTGTGCTGCGGCTCGTGCCGGCGCCGGTGGACGACGGCACGGCCACCGCAACGGCCTCGGCCGCCGCGCCGAGGAGCAGGAAGCCCGCGAGCAGCGCGGAGGCGGCCGGGCCCAGGCGCAGCGGCGCCCCGTGCCGGCCGGCGCCGGGGGAGTCGTCGTCCGTGGCGGCCGCCTGGTCCCCGAACAGGCCCCACGGGTACGTCGGCACGCGCAGCGTGGTGTACGCGTCGTAGCGCATCGCGTAGCGCAGTGCTGCCAGTGTGGCGAGGAAGGCGGGTCGGGGGATGCGGCCGGTGGCGAGCACGGTCAGCCAGATGACCACGGAGGACACGCACCAGCCGGCGGCGACCAGGGCCTGCACCACGGCCACAGGGACGGTGAGGACGGGCCGGAACAGCACCGCCCAGCGGTTCAGCGGTCCGGCCGCGGGCAGCCTCACGCGGACCGGGTGCGCGGTGTCGTGCCAGGCGAACGGCGGGTACCGGTCGGTCAGGAACATGAGGTAGCCACTCACCCGGGCCGCGTAGCCGGGCGTCGCTCCGAGGAAGCCCGCGATCCGGTCGGGGAGGCGCCCCAGCGCCAGCGCGGCGAACCATCCCGCCACCGTCGCCACCGCCGCGGCCAGGGACAGCGGCACGAGCAGCACCAGGTGTGGCACGGTCAGCGGCAGGCGGAACGCCACGGTGAGCCGGTTGCGGCGGAGGTCGTCCTCGACCGTCACCACCACCGGCACCGGCACCGGCTGCTCCGCAGGTGGGTCCGCGGTCACCGTCGGCGCGGTCGCTACCGCCACCGCGGCGCGTGGGCGCATCCGCCGGCGGCACGCGGGACAGAACGTGCGCGTGTCCGACGCGCTGGTGCCGCAGTGCTGGCAGGAGATGGCCACGGAGACCCAGTCTGGCAGAACGCGCCGGTTCAGAACCGGACCACGACGACGGTCACGGCGAGGGCCACCATCGCGTACGACGTCGCTTGCAGAGCGGTCTCCAGGGACCGCAGTGCGTCCTGCGCGCTGACCCGGCGCACCGTTCCGTCGTCGAGCGCGACGCGTGCGTCGACGTCGGTGGCGTGGCGGCGCAGCTGCCGGGCCGGGGTGCTCAGCGCGCACTGCGCCCAGGACAGGGCGAACGCTGCTGCCGCCGCCGGTACGACTGCGGGTGGCAGCGTGAAGTCCTGCGCGTAGCACCCGACCACCACCGGGAACACGCCCCAGCCGGCGGCGAACCACACCGGTCCGTGCAGCCGGCCGTCGAACAGCTCCAGGTTGTAGCCGACGGCGAGCACCACGCCCGCCGCGACGAACGGCAGCAGGCGCAGCCCGCCGTACGCCAGTCCGAGTGCTGCCGCTGCGCCGATCCCGGCGACACCTGCGGCGAGCAGCCGGCTGCGCGGGATGCTCGTGCGCAGCGGCCGGTCGAGCGCCTCGTCCAGAGCGTGCGCGCCGACCCCCACGGCGAGCAGGAAGGCCAGCACCGTCCCGCCCAGCCGCCACAGCTCCCGGCTCGGTGCCACCGCGGCGCCCAGCGCGACGTACGACAGGTGCCACACCGTGTACGGCGGGTGCAGCACGCTCAGCCAGTCGCGCCACTCGCCGTGCTCCCCGCCGGCCGCGTAGTAGGCGGGGCGGTGCAGCGTCCCGGTCACGGGCCGCCCGCCGCCTTGCGCCCCGACATGACGAGGCCACCACCGAGGCTCATCCGCCGCACCCGCACGTCGACGATCCCGGCGTCGCGCCACGCCCGGCGGTGGTCCTCGACCGGGAACCGCCGGTAGTGCCCGCTGATGCTCGGGCCGAGGAACCGGCCGACGCGCCACCACGCCGGCCCCCCGGTCAGCAGTCCCGCAGCAGGCAGGACCAGCCGGGTGTACAGCCACCACAGTCCACGCCACACCCGGTTCGGCGGGACGGCGAACTCCAGGCCGGCCAGCACCCCGCCGGGGCGTACGCAGCGCGCCAGCTCGGCGACCGTGGCGGCAGGGTCGTCGACGTAGCGCAGCAGGTACGAGAACGCCACCGCGTCGAGATCGGCGTCCCGGAACGGCAGCTGCTCCCCGCGGGCCAGCGCGAGGTGGACCCGGTCCGCGAGCCCCGCCGCGCGAACGTTGGACGCCCCCTGGCGCAGCATGTCCTCGGTCAGGTCCACGCCGTACACCCGTGCCCCGGTCCGCCGCGCCAGCGCGAGCGCCACCCCGGCGGGGCCGGTGGCCACGTCCAGCACCCGGTCCGGCCGGCCCGCGGCCACTGCGTCGACCACCGCTCGACGCCAGCGGCGGTCCTGGCCGAACGAGAGCAGGTAGGCAAGGCGGTCGTAGCGGGCCGGCAGGCCGCGGAAGACCCGGCGCGCGACCGCGTTGCCGCGCGACGGACCGGCCGACTCGGCCGCGGTCACCATGTCCGGGTTCCCATGCCCGCAACGTAGCCCTGTTCCGGGACGGCCAATCCCGGGCAGGGACGTGACATGCCCGCCTCGGACGTCGGCACGGCCGACGCGTGCCCCGACTCGCGCGAGCGAGTCTGCCCGCGGCGAGGACGTCGACGAGCGCTACCGCTGGGTCGCGTTGTCCGTCCTGCTCGTCGGGGCGTTCATGGTCATCCTCGACGTGACGATCGTGAACGTGGCCCTGGCGCGTATCGGCGTCGCCCTCGGCCGGCCGGAGCGGGTCGACTGGGTGGTCACCGCGTACCTGCTGGCCGTCGGGGTCATCCAGCCCGCCACGGGCTGGCTGGCTGACCGGTTCGGCAAGCGGCAGGTGTTCATCGCCTCGATGGCCCTGTTCACGCTGGGCTCCGGGCTGGCCGCGGCTGCCACGTCCCTGTGGATGCTCGTGGCGTTCCGTGTCCTGCAGGGCGTCGGCGGCGGCGCCATGGTGCCGGTGGCGCAGGCGACGATCTACGAGCTGTTCCCCGCGGACCGGCGCGGCACGGCGCTGGGTGTATGGGGGATCGCCGCCATGTCGGCGCCTGCCATCGGCCCGGTGCTCGGCGGCTTCCTCGTCACCGCGGCGAGCTGGCACTGGCTCTTCCTCGTCAACGTGCCGATCGGAGTCGTCGGCCTCGGGCTGTCCCTGCGGCTGTTGCGGGACACCGGGTTCCGGGAGCGCCGGCCGTTGGACTGGCCCTCGCTCGTGGTCGTCGCCGGGGGGCTCGCCGCGCTGCTGCTCGCGCTGTCGAGCGCGCCGCGCTGGGGCTGGGCGTCCGCGCGCTTCCTGCTCACCGCAGGTGCGGGCGTTCTCGCGGTCGCGGTGTTCGCCGTGCGCAGCCTGCGGGTCGCGAACCCGCTCGTGCAGCTGCGGATGTTCCAGGTCCGGGTCTTCGACCTCACCATGCTGGTGGTCTCGTTCGTGACGCTGGCGCAGTACGCCCGGATCACGTTCGTACCGCTGGAGCTGGAGCAGGTGCGCCACCTGGACCCGCTGCACGTGGGCTACCTGCTCGTGCCGTCGGCCTTCGGCGCGGCCTGCACCATGCCGCTCGGCGGGCGGCTGGCGGACCGCATCGGCGCGCGCGTCCCGGTGATGAGCGGGCTGGCGCTGATGGGCACCTCCACGGCGCTGCTCGCCACGCTCGGCCTGCACTCACCGCTGTGGCACGTCGCCCTGTACCTGGGCATCGGCGGGCTCGGCACCGGGCTGTCGATCATGCCCAACGCGGTCGTGGGCCTGAACTCGCTGCCGACGCGCTGGGTCTCGCAGGTGACGGCCGTCCGCTCGCTGGTCCGGCGGATCGCCGCGTCGCTGGGCATCGCGGTGCTGATGTCCGTCGTGCTCGCCCAGCTCGGTGGGCGGTCGCCGGCGAGCCCGGGGGTGGCCGCCGCTGCGCAGGACGCGTACCGGTGGGTGTTCGTCATCGCCACTGCCGCGGTGGTCCTGTCGATCCTGCTCGCGTGGTGGCTGCCGGGGCGGGACGAGGCGCGGGAGCTGCAGCAGGCGCGGGCGGCCGAGTCGTACGACTGAGCGGCCGGGGACGTTGCAGGCCCGCGTTGTGCGGGCGAGCGGATCGCGCATGGCGACGCGCCCGACCGGCTGGCCGACTGACCGCGGCCAGCAGGCGATGATCGCCGGATGCCGGATGACATCGGGGTGGGGCCGCACCCGGGCCCGTGGCCCGACGACCCGCGGCTGGACCCGGACCTGCTCGCGCACGGAGACCGGCGCAACGTCGTCGACGCCTACCGGTACTGGCGCGAGGACGCGATCGTCGCCGACCTCGACCGTCGGCGGCACCCGTTCCACGTCGCGGTCGAGAACTGGCAGCACGACCTCAACATCGGTGCGGTCGTTCGCAACGCGAACGCGTTCCTGGCGGCGGCCGTGCACATCGTCGGCCGGCGCCGCTGGAACCGGCGCGGCGCGATGGTGACCGACCGCTACCAGCACGTCCGCCACCACGCGGACGTCGAGGCGCTGGCCGGTTGGGCCGCGGGGGAGGGGCTGCCGCTCATCGGCATCGACAACCTGCCGGGCTCGCGGCCGTTGACCGCTCACCCGTTGCCGGACCGGTGCGTGCTGCTGTTCGGCCAGGAGGGACCCGGCCTGTCCGCGGACGCGCGCGGCCTCGTCGACGTGGTGCTGCACATCCCGCAACACGGCTCGACCCGGTCCATCAACGCCGGTGTGGCGTCCGGGATCGCCATGTACGAATGGCTCCGCCAGCGGCTGGAGTAGCGTCCGCGCGGTGAGCATCCTGGGCACCCGCGTCGTGCGCACCGAGGACCCGAAGTTCCTGACCACGGGCGGGACCTACGTCGACGACCTACGCGACCCGCTGCTCGAGGGCGCGGCGCACGTCACGTACGTCCGGTCCACCGTGGCCCACGGCCGCATCCTCGGCGTCGACACCGACGAGGCCCGGCAGGCGCCCGGTGTCGTCGCGGTGCTCACCGCCGCGGACGTCGACCTGCCCGACCACCAGCCGCGCGCGCTGGGGGTCAACCCCGAGTTCCGCCGTCCGTGGCTGGCCCGCGACGTCGTGCGCTACGTGGGCGAGCCGGTCGCCGTGGTCGTCACCGAGGAGCGCTACCAGGGCGAGGACGCCGCGGAGCTCGTCTTCGTCGAGTACGAGCAGCTGCCGGCCGTCGTCGACCTCGAGGACTCCCGGTCCGGCACCGCGCTGCTGTTCCCGGAGCTCGGCACCAACGTGTGCGCGGAGTTCGACGAGGGGCGCGACGACGACCTGTTCGCGGGCTGCGAGGTGGTGGTCAGCCAGCGCGTCGTCAACCAGCGCGTCGCCCCCGTGCCCATGGAGGTCCGCTCGTCGGCCTGCGCCTGGCAGGGGGACCGGGTCACGGTCTGGTCGGCCACGCAGAGCGCCCACGGCACTCGATCCGCTGTCGCAGGCGCCCTGGGCATCGAGCAGGCCGACGTCCGGGTCATCGCGCCGGACGTCGGAGGCGGGTTCGGCGCCAAGAACGGCGACTACCGCGAGGAGGTGCTGCTGCCCTGGCTGGCGCGCCGCATCGGGCGCCCGCTTCGGTGGACCGAGCACCGCACCGAGAGCATGACCGGGCTCGGCCACGGCCGGGCGCAGGTGCAGCACGTGACGATCGGCGGCCGCCGCGACGGCACGGTGGAGGCCTACCGGCTGGAGATCGTGCAGGACGCCGGCGCCTACCCGGGCGGCGGGGCCTTCCTGCCGTTCCTCACCCGGCTGATGGCGCCGGGTGTCTACGACATCCCACGCCTGGAGAGCCGCGCGGTCAGCGTGGTGACGAACACGACGCCGGTGGGCGCCTACCGCGGTGCCGGCCGGCCGGAGGCGACGGCCGCCATCGAGCGGGCCATCGACCTGTTCGCGGCGGAGATCGGTGCGGACCCGGCGGACGTGCGCCGGCGCAACGTCGTCGCCGGGGACGCCTTCCCGTTCACGACCAAGGGCAACGCGACGTACGACACCGGGGACTACGTCGCTGCGCTGGACATGGTGGTCGCGGACGGCGGGTACGCGGCCCTGCGGGAGGAGCAGCGTCGCCGGCGGGAGGCCGGCGACCCGGTGCAGCTGGGGCTGGGGCTCTCGGCGTACGTCGAGATCACAGCGGGGGACAGCTTCGCGGGGGAGTACGGCAGCGTGTCCGTCCAGGACGACGGCCGGGTTCTCGTGCGTACGGGCAGCTCACCGCACGGGCAGGGGCACGTGACGTCCTGGAAGATGATTGTCGCCGAGGAGATGGGCGTCGCGATGGACGACGTCGCGGTCGTCTTCGGCGACACCGACGTGGTGCCGCAGGGTGTCGGCACGTGGGGGTCGCGGTCGCTGCAGCTCGGCGGCACGGCCGTGTACACGGCCTCGACCGAGGTCGTGGAACGCGCCCGGGCGCTCGCCGCCGACCTGCTCGAAGCCGCGCCCGAGGACGTCGTGCTCGACCGGTCCGTGGGGCGCGTGCACGTCACCGGCGACCCCGACTCCGGGTTCGGCTGGGCGGAGCTGGCGCGCGCCGCCACGGAGCGGGGCGCGGAGCCGCTCGCCGCCGACGTGCACTTCAAGCCCCAGGGGGCGACCTTCCCGTTCGGTGCGCACCTCGCGGTGGTGGAGGTCGACACCGGCACCGGCCGGGTGGTGCTGCGCCAGATCGTGACCGTTGACGACGCCGGGCGGGTGCTCAACCCGCTGCTCGTCGAGGGGCAGCGGCACGGCGGCATCGCGCAAGGCGTGGCGCAGGCGCTGCTGGAGGAGTTCGTGTACGACGCGGACGGCAACCCGCTCACGACGAACCTGGCCGACTACGGCATCGTCACCGCGACCGACCTGCCGAGCTTCACGCTGCTGGACATGCAGACCCCGACCCCGCTCAACCCGCTGGGAGCAAAGGGCATCGGCGAGGCCGGCACCATCGGGTCGACGCCCGCCGTGCAGAACGCCGTCGTGGATGCGGTGGCCCACCTCGGGGTCCGGCACATCGACATGCCGCTGACGGGGGAGCGGGTCTGGCGGGCGCTCCGCGACGCAGGGAGTGGCTGATCCGCGTGCCGGCGCTCGCTCCGGCGCGTACGGTGCGGGGGTGGACGTCGACGTCGCCGCGGTTGCCGGGCGCACCACGGTGCGGGTCACCGGCGAGCTCGACGTCGCGACCTGCGCCGACCTGGCCGCGGCGCTCGCGGTCGTGCTGCGCCGTACCGGGGCCGTCCGGGTGGATCTCGACCTCGCCGGCGTGACGTTCCTGGACGCGACCGGGTACGGCGCGCTGGTCGCCGGCCTGCGCACGACGGGTGGGACTTCGCCGTTCGTGGTGGCGGCGTCCGGGCCGGTCCGCCGGCTCCTCGTGCTGTTCGGCGACCTGGACCTGGCCAGCTGAGCCGTTGGCTCAGGTGCCCGCGAGCCGCTCCACGACAGGTGCGAACGCCGCCATCGCGTCGGAGCTCACCACCCAGTAGCTGAACCCCCAGCGCTCCCGGCGGCGCTGCAGGTCCTCGCACAGCTCCTCCACCGTGCCGGCCAGCACGATCGGGATGTCCAGCGCCACGTCGGGGTCGACGCCGAACATGCTTGCCATGCCTTCCGCGACCTCGCGGCGGTTCGGCGCCACCATCACGAACGAGGTGTGGCACTGCATCTCGAGCTCCCCGAAGCGGTCGCCGGCGGCGTCGCGGACCCACTGCACCCGCTGGTCGAAGCGCTCCGGTACCGCTGCGGCGGCGGCGGCCTGGTCGGCGGCACCCGAGCGCAGGGAGGTGTTGAAGCCGACGATGTCCGCCTCGCGCGCGGCGATCGACAGCACCCGCTTGCTGCCGCCGCCCACGCAGATCCGCGGGTGCGGCCGGGTGTGCGGTAGCGGCTGCCCCACCGCCTGGCTCAGCGTGTAGTGCTCGCCGGTGAAGTCCACCGGCTGCCCCGACCACAGGCCCTTGAGCACGGTCAGCGCCTCGGCCATCCGGTCCACCCGGACGCCCGGCTCGTCGTACGGGATGCCCGACTGCTCGTAGTCGGTCCGCATCCAGCCGGCGCCGAGCCCGAACTCGACGCGGCCTTCGGTCACCAGGTCGAGGGTGGCGACCTCCTTGGCCAGCTCCATCGGGTGGCGGAAGTCGTTGTCGAAGACCAGCGCGCCGACGGTGAGCCGTTCGGTCGCCTCCGCTGCGGTGGCGAGGGCGACGAACGGCCCCCACTGCTCGCCGAAGTGGTCGGGGACGTAGAGCGTCGAGTAGCCCATCGCCTCCACGTCGCGGGCGCGGGCTCGCCACGTCGCGGCGTCGGGGGCGTGGCTGGTCTGGACGGCGAAGCGGAAGGGGGCCATGCGGCGGATCGTAGGCGCCCGCACAATGGCCGTCGTGGGACGGCTGACCGACAGCATCGTCGTCGCGGCGCCGGTGCGTGCCGTGTTCGCCTACGTGGACGACTGGCGCAACATCGTGCACTTCCTGCACGGGCTGCGCCGGTGGGACCCGGTCGCCGGGCAGGAGCACGGTCTCGGTGCCACGTTCGAGGTGGAGCTCGAGGTAGGACCGGTGCGCGAGCGTTCGCTGGTGGAGGTCACCGCGTGGGAGCAGGACCGGCTGATCGCGTGGGAGTCCCGGGAGGGGTTCCGGCAGTCGGGGCGGTGGGTGTTCGCCGCCGACGGCGCCGGCACCCGGGTCGACCTGGAGATCGAGTACGTGCTCCCGGGTGGCATCGCCGGACGGCTGCTGGCCAAGACGGCCGAACCGCTCGCGCACCACCAGGCACGCGCCTCCCTCAGCGACCTGCGCAAGCAGGTCGAGCGGCAGGGCGGCTGAACGGACGGGCGCCTCTTGCGCTCCCGCGGGGACCCGGCCAGGCTGCCGGCAAGGAGGCAGCCATGGCAGACGTTGTGCTTCTGGGCGTCCAGGCCCGCCGCGCCGGTCTCCGGCGCGCGATGGGGGAGCTGGAGAAGGCCACTGCGGCCCCGCTCGCGGGTCGTGCGGAGGCGTGGCGCGAGCACCTCGTCCCGGCCCTCGACGCGCTCGTCGTCGCCTGGGACAAGCACGTGGCGGAGACCGAGAGCGAGCACGGGCTGTTCGCGGAGGTCCGTACGGAGGCTCCCCGGCTCGTCCCCTACCTCGAGCGGCTCGGCGCCGAGCACGCCGCCGTACGCGTCGCGCTGGACGGGCTGCGTGGCGAGGCCATGAGCCAGGATGCGGACGAGCAGCGGCTCGGAGCCGTTCGCGAAGGCGTCGTGGACCTGCTCGCCCAGCTCGTCCGCCACCGCCAGGTCGGCGCGGACCTGCTCTACCAGGCGTACCAGGTCGACCTCGGCGGCGGCTGAGCTCGGCAGCGGCGCCCGTGAGCGCCGCCTTCGTGCGGCCCAGCACCACCTTCGTGCGGCTGGTAGGGGTCAACCAAGATCGTTTGACCCCACCCAGCCGCACGAAGGCGTTGGGATCCGACCGCTCAGGCTGAGTGACCCGCCGCGCGTACGGCCACGCCGACGAGCATGGCGGCGCCGTCCGTCGGCGGCCGGTCACGGGTCCACACCGCACGGAACGTACGGCGGAGGTCCACACCGTCGAGGGGCACCTCGACGAGCCGGCCGTCGGCGAGCTCTGCGCTCACCGCCAGCCGGCTGAGCACCGCCGGACCCTCACCGGCGGCCGCAGCCGTCTTCAGTGCAGCCGTGGAGCCCAGCTCGAGCCCGGCGCGGAGCTCCGTGCCGGCAGCGGTGAGCGCCTGGGCGAACGCCTCCCGGGTCCCGGAGCCGGGCTCCCGGACCACCAGCCGCTCGGCACTGAGCAGGGCGGGGGACAGCGGTGTACGCCGGCGAGCCCAGCGGTGGGTGGGGGAGACGACGACGACCAGCTCGTCCCCGCCCACCCTCCGCGAGGCCAGCCCGGGAGGAGCGGACGGGCCCTCGACGAACCCGACGGCGACCGTGCCCGCCCGGACGAGCTCGGTGACGCTGGCCGAGTTGCCGACGCGCAGCGACACGACCGCATCCGGGTCCCGGTGGTGCAGCGCGGTCAGCCAGCGCGGGAACAGCTCGTCGGCGATGGTGAGCGAGGCGGCGACGTGGATCCGTTCGGGGTCGCGCTGGCGCAGCGCCTCGACGGCGGAGCCGAGCCGCTCGGCCGCCTCGAGCACCGGCCGCGCCCAGCCGACGACGCTCTCTCCTGCGGGGGTAGGGCGAGAGCCGCCCGGGGTGCGAACCAGGAGCTGCACGCCGACCCGGCGCTCGAGTGCCTGCAGGCGCAGGCTCGCGGACGGTTGGCTGATCCCGTGGAGCGCGGCGGCGCGGCTGACGCTGCCCGTCGCCGCCACGGTGACCAGGAGGTCCAGGGCTGCGAGCTCGGGGATACGCGGGGGCAGGGGCATAGGAATACGTTATGGCCTCATACGCAGGTGGCGCGTGCCGGTCGGCCAGCCGTCGAGTGACCCTGGACACCACGTCCACGACCACCGGGGGAGCCCATGTCCACCGCCGTCTTCGAGCGGGTGCGCACGACGTCCTGGGCGCTGCCCGGCATGCGCTCCCGGGTGCCGGGGCTGGCCGCCGTCGCCGTGGTCGCCGTTGTGGCGACCCGGCTGGGCAGCTGGTTCCCCGTGATCGGGGCACCGGTGTTCGGCATCGTGCTGGGGGTCGCCGGCGCGCTGGTGCTGCGCCGGCGACAGGGGGTCGGCGAGGTGCTCGCGCCCGGGGTCACGTTGGCCGCCGCGCCGCTGTTGAAGCTGTCGGTGGTGCTGCTGGGCACCGGGCTCTCGCTCGCGCAGGTGGTCCGTACGGGTGCCGGCTCGCTGCCCGTGATGCTCGGGACGCTCGCGGTCGCCCTCGGCGGCGCTGTGGTCGGCGGGCGGCTGCTCAACGTCGGTGGGGCCACCCGCACGCTCGTCGGCGTCGGTACCGGGATCTGTGGCGCTTCCGCCATCGCGGCGACGACGGCGGTGATCGGCGCCGCCGAGAGCGAGGTCGCGTACGCGATCGCGACGATCTTCACGTTCAACGTCGCCGCGGTCCTGCTCTTCCCGGTGCTCGGCCACCTGCTGGGGCTGTCCCAGCACGCGTTCGGGCTGTGGGCCGGCACCGCGGTCAACGACACCTCGTCGGTGGTCGCCGCGACCACGACGTACGGCACCGCTGCGGCCGGTTACGGGATCGTGGTGAAGCTCAGCCGGAGCCTCATGATCGTCCCGGTCACGGCGGCGCTGGCCGTGCGCGCTGCCCGCCGCGCGCACGGCGGGACCGTACGCCGGCTCCCCTGGCGCCGGATGCTCCCGCTGTTCCTCGTGGGGTTCCTCGCCGCGAGCGCGCTCGACACCGCCGGCCTGGTCCCCACCGGATGGCACCACGGGCTGACGGTGACCAGCGGCTTCCTCATCACCATGGCGCTGGCCGGCATCGGGCTGTCGACCCGGCCGGACGCCCTGCGAGCGGCCGGCCTGCGGCCGCTGGCGCTCGGCGGCGTCCTCTGGGTCGCGGTCGCCGCCACGAGTATCGGGCTGCAGGGGCTGACCGGCACCCTGTGAGCCGGCCGGCGCCGTACGATTCCGCCATGGCCGCCTACGACTACCGGTGCCGCACCTGCGACACCACCTTCGAGGTGCACCGCGGCATGACCGCACCTGCCGACGACGTGCGCTGCCCCGAGGGGCACGCCGACGTCACCCGCGTCTACCGCGCGGTCGCGCTCGCCGGACGCGCTGCCGGCTCGGCCGTCGTGCCCGCGCAGCCGTCCGGCGGCTGCTGCGGGGGCGGCTGCTGCGGCTGACGCATGCGGCTGCCACCCGACACGGTCGGGCTGCTGGAGGGCATCGCCACCACCCGCGCCGTCCGCCGCTTCCGCGCCGAGCCGGTCCCGGACGACGCGCTCAGCGCGATGCTCTTCGCCGCGACCCGGGCGCCGAGCGGGTCGAACCGGCAGCCGTTCCGCTTCGTCGTCCTGCGGGACGGGCCGCGCGCGCTGGAGGCGCGCCGGCTCATCGGTGAGGCGGCGCGCGCGATCTGGTCGGCCAAGGAGCGTACGGACGGGTACGACGCCGCGGCCGCGGCTGCCGCCGACAGCCCCAAGGCCCGGCTGGCCGCGACGATGCACCGGTTCGTCGAGCGGTTCGAGACCGTCCCGGTCGTCGTCCTCGCGTGTCTGGTGCGCTATCGCGACCCGGCCCCGAGCGAGGGCGCGTCGGTCTACCCGGCGTGTCAGAACCTGCTGCTGGCCGCCCGCGCGCTCGGGTACGGCGGGGTGATGACCGGCTGGCACCAGCCGGTGGAGGACCGGCTGCGCGAGGTGCTCGCCGTCCCCGACGGGGTGGCGATCGCTGCGACGATCGCCCTCGGCCGGCCGGAGGGCGGCCACGGCCCCGTACGACGTCGTCCGCTCGCCGACCTGGTGTTCGAGGACGGGTGGGAGCAGCCGGCGCCCTGGGCCCGGGACCCGGACGGCACCCGGTTCAGCGGGACGGGCCCGCCTCGCTGACGGCGGCCGCGACGACCGCGCCGAGCTCCCAGCAGGCCTCGAGATCCTCCTTGCCCGGTGCCCCCACGATGGTGACCGGCGGCCGGACCCGCTCCCACTGCAACGCCCCCGCGATCGACTCGACCGCGCGCACCGCGCCGGCGGTGTCGTCGTTGCCGTGCACCCAGAGCCCGTACGGGCGACGCCCGGTCGCCTCCAGGCAGGGGTAGTAGATGCGGTCGAAGAAGTCCTTGAGGGCGCCGGACATGTAGCCGATGTTGGCCGGCGTCCCGAGCAGGTAGCCGTCCGCCGCCAGGACGTCGGGCACGGTGGTGCCCAGAGCCGGACGGACGACGACCTCCACCCCCTCGAGCTCGTCCGTGCCCGCGCCGGAACGCACCGACTCGAGCAGCTCCTGCAGGGCCGGTGACGTCGTGTGGTGGACGATGAGCAGCCGCGCCACCGGCCCAGGTTACGGTGCAGCCGTGCCCTCCCTCCTCGTCCTCGGCGGCACGGACTTCGTCGGGCCGGCGCTCGTGGAGGTCGGGCGTACCGAGGGCTGGCAGGTCACGGTGTTCAACCGGGGCACCCGCCCGGCTCCAGCCGGCGTCAGCGTGCTGCGGGGCGACCGCACGGTGCCGGCCGACCTGCAGCAGCTCGCGGCCGGGACGTGGGACGTCGTCGCCGACACGTGGTCGGGGGCACCTCGGGACGTCGCCGCCGCAGCGTCGCTGCTGGCCGACCGGGCGGAGACGTACCTGTACGTGTCGAGCGAGTCCGTCTACCGGTGGCCGCTCACGCCCGACGGGGACGAGTCCGAGGGCACCGTCGACGGCGACCCGGACGCCGGTGCGACCGACTACGCCGCCGACAAGCGGGGCGGCGAGCTGGCCGCCGAGCGGGCGTTCGGGCCCGACCGGGTCGTGCTGCTGCGGGCCGGGCTGGTGCTCGGTCCCCGCGAGAACGTGGGCCGGCTGCCGTGGTGGTTGCGCCGGGTCGCCCGGGGTGGCACCCTCGTCGCGCCCGGCCCGGCCGGTGCGCCGCTGCAGTACGTCGACGCCCGCGACCTGGCGGCGTTCGCCCTGCGCGTCGCGGTGCACGGGCCGCGCGGGCCGTTCAACGTCACCAGCCGCACGGGGCACGCGACGATGGGACAGCTGCTCGACGCCTGCCTCGCGGCAGTGGACACCGACGCCGAGCTGTGCTGGGTCGACCCGCAGTTCCTGCTCGACCACCAGGTGGCGCCGTGGACCGAGCTGCCGATCTGGCTGCCGCCCGACCACCCGCTGTTCCAGACCTCCGTCGAGCGCGCGTACGCGGCAGGGCTCGCCTGCCGGCCGGTGGAGCAGACCGTCGCCGACACGTGGCAGTGGCTGCGCCCGCTGCCCGCCGACGCGGCCCGCGGGCGGCCGGAGCACCCGGTCGGCCTCGATCCGGAGACCGAGCGGTCGCTGCTGTACGCGTGGACGGAGCGCGGCGGCGGCTCCTGACGGCGATGCCAGAATGCTGCCACCATGGCGCCACCGTCCGCACCGCCGCTGTGGCGCCAGCCGGGGTTCGGCACGCTGTTCGCGGCCGCCACCCTGTCCCGCCTCGCGAGCGAGATGTTCTCCGTCGCAGCGGTGCTGTTCGTCCTCGCCCGTACGCACAGTGCGCAGCTCGCCGGGCTGACCGTCGCCGCCTCGACCATGCCGACGATCGTCACCGGCCCGCTGATGGGCGCGTGGCTGGACCGTACGCGTCACCGGCGCACCGTCTTCCTCGGCAACCAGGTGGTGTTCGCCGCCGCGGCGGCTGCCCTGCTACTGGCGGCCGGGCGGCTCCCCGACGCGACGCTGGTCGCGTTCGGCTTCGTCGCCGGGCTGCCGTACCCGGTCCGTACCGGGGGGTTCAGCGGCCTCATCCCGACCGTGGTGCCCGACCGGCTGCTGCCGCGGGCGTACGGGCTCGAGGCGGCGAGCTACAACGTCGCCGGCATCGCCGGTCCGGCGGTCGCCGCCTCGCTCGCCGCGGCGTTCAGCCCGTCGTGGGCGGTGGTCACCACGGCGGTCCTCGGGCTCGCGGCCCTGCTCGTGCTGGTCCGGGTGCCGATCGTGCCGGCGGTCCACGCCGAGGCACCGTCCCGGCTGCTGCACGCGCTGCGGGAGGGCCTCGCGCTGCTGACCCGCGTACCGGGCCTGCGGTCGGTGACGTTCGCCACCACCACCAGCCAGATGACGATCGGGCTGCTGGTCGTCGCGTACCCGCTGCTCGCCGAGGACCTCGGCCACAAGCGCGCCGTCGGTGGGCTGCTGTTCTCGCTGCTGGCGGCGGGTGCGCTCGTGGGCTCCACGGTGTGGAGCCGGTTCGCGGCGCGGGTACCGGGGGAGCCGGCCGTCCTCGTGGGCCTGGTGGCGTTCGGCGTGGCGATGGCGGGGGTGGCGCTCGCGCCGACGCTGGCGGTCGCGCTCGTCGCGTCGGTGCTCGCGGGCCTGGTCGACGGGCCGCTGCTCGCGGCCACCCTCAACGTCCGGCAGCAGCTGTCGCCGAGCCGCCTGCGTACGCAGGTCTTCACCACCGCGGCGAGCTTGAAGATCGGTGCGTTCGCGGTGGGCTCGGCGTGTGCGGGTCCCGCCGCTGACGCCGTCGGCGCCCGCGGGATGCTCTGGGTCGTCGCCGCGGGGCAGCTGCTGGCGCTCGGCGTCGGCCTGGTCGCGCGCCGCGGCTGACCCTCCCCGCCGGGCCCGGACAGCCGGCGCGCGAGACAGATCAACTCGCGGCGCCTGGCGGCGCGGCGTGGCGGCAGTGCTCAGCCGCGCAGGAGCGGGCGCAGCGTGTCGAGGACGGACGCGTCGTCGATGGTGGAGGGGGCCGGCTCGTCGCGGCCCTCGGCCAGGGCGCGCATCGTCCGGCGCAGGATCTTGCCCGACCGCGTCTTCGGCAGCGCGGGGACGACCGTGACGTCCTTGAACGACGCGACCGCACCGATCTCGTCGCGTACGCGCTGCACCAGCTCGGCGCGCAGCCGGTCGGGGTCGGCCTGCACCCCTGCCTTGAGCACGACGTAACCGCGCGGCACCTGGCCCTTGAGGTCGTCGTGCACGCCGACGACCGCGCACTCGGCGACCGCGGGGTGCGCGGCTACCACCTGCTCCATCGCCCCGGTGGACAGCCGGTGTCCGGCGACGTTGATGACGTCGTCGGTGCGGCCCATCACCCAGACGTAGCCGTCGTCGTCGATGCTGCCGCCGTCCCCGGTCAGGTAGTAGCCCGGGTAGCGGGACAGGTACGACGCGACGAACCGGTCGTCGTCTCCCCACAGCGTGGGCAGTGCCCCGGGCGGCATCGGCAGCTTGACGGTGATCGCACCCTCGGTGCCGGGCGGCACCTCGCTGCCCTCCGGGTCGAGCACCCGGACGTCCCATCCGGGCACCGGCACGGTGGCCGAGCCCGGCTTGACCGGCATCGGCTCGATGCCCATGCAGTCCGCGACGATCGGCCAGCCGGTCTCGGTCTGCCACCAGTGGTCGACGACCGGGATGCCGAGCAGGTCCGCAGCCCACTGCCAGGTCTCCGGGTCGGTCCGCTCACCGGCGAGGAACAGCGTCCGCAGCGACGACAGGTCGTACCGTCCCGCGTGCTCGCCCTGCGGGTCCTCCTTCTTCACCGCCCGGAAGGCGGTCGGTGCGGTGAACAGCGCGTGCACCCCGTGGTCGGCGACGACCCGCCAGAACGCGCCGGCGTCGGGTGTGCCGACCGGCTTGCCCTCGTAGAGCACGGTCGTGCAGCCGGTGAGCAGCGGCGCGTACACGATGTAGGAGTGGCCGACGACCCAGCCCACGTCCGAGGCGGCCCAGAACACCTCGCCCGGCTCGGTCGCGTAGACGTTCGGCATGCTCCAGCGCAGCGCCACCGCGTGCCCGCCGTTGTCGCGCACCACCCCCTTGGGCTTGCCGGTCGTCCCGGACGTGTAGAGCACGTACAGCGGGTCGGTCGACTGCACGGGCACACAGTCGACGGGGGTGGCGGCGGCCATCGCCTCGGCCCAGTCGACGTCGCGTTCCCCCAGGGGGGCGCGGGCCTGTTCGCGCTGCAGGACGAGGCAGCGTTCCGGCTTGTGCTCGGCCAGCTCGATGGCGGTGTCGAGCATCGGCTTGTACTCGATGACCCGGCTGACCTCGATCCCGCAGGAGGCGGACACGATCGCCTTGGGGCGCGCGTCGTCGATGCGGATGGCCAGCTCACGGGGGGCGAAGCCGCCGAAGACGACCGAGTGCACCGCGCCGATGCGGGCGCAGGCCAGCATCGCGATGACCGCCTCGGGGACCATCGGCATGTAGACCACGACGCGGTCACCCTTGTCGACGCCCACGGAGCGCAGGACGCCGGCGAACAGTGCGACCTCGTCGCGCAGCTGCCGGTAGGTGTACGCGCGCTGCGTACCGGTGACCGGGCTGTCGTAGACGAGCGCGCGCTGCTCCGCCCGGCCGCCCTCGACGTGGCGGTCCAGCGCGTTGTGGCAGGTGTTGAGCACGCCGTCGGGGAACCAGCGGTAGAACGGCGCCCGGCTGTCGTCGAGCGCCTGGGTGGGCGGCGTGTACCAGTCGATGTCCCTCGCCGCGCCGAGCCAGAACGACTCCGGGTCGCGGATGCTCGCGTCGTACACCTCGCGGTAGGCCATGACCGGAACCTACGCTGCGTGCATGGACGACATCGACCCCGAGGACGACCTCGGCGGCGACCCGGCCTGCTGGCTGCCCCGCGTCTGCCCGGCCTGCGGCCGGCTGAACGAGCAGCCCCCGCCTCCCGTGTGCGAACGCTGCGGGACGCCCCTGGAGTGAGCGTGGGTGCGGCAGGATGTGGTGGTGAGCGCGGTCGCCCAGAACATCCTGCACATGTCGGGATGGGCCGTGCTCGGACTCGTCTTCCTGCTGCCTGCGCTGGAGGCCTCCGCCTTCGTCGGGTTCGTCTTCCCCGGTGAGGTCGCCTGCCTGCTCGGCGGGGTCGCCGCCTTCGACGGCCGGGTGTCGCTCCCGGCGGTCATCGTGGCAGCCGTTGCCGGGGCCGTCGTCGGGGACAGCGTCGGGTACGCGATCGGGCGGCGGTTCGGTGAGCCGCTGCTCGCGCGGCTGCCCCGGCGGGTGGTCAAGCCGGACCACATCGAGCGGGCCAAGGCGGCGATCAACCGGCTGGGCGGCAAGGCGGTGTTCGTCGGCCGCTTCACCGCGGCGCTGCGGGTGCTCGTCCCCGGGCTGTGCGGCATGGCGCGGATGCCGTACCGCACCTTCGCTGTCTGGAACGTCTCCGGTGGGCTGCTGTGGGCCGGCGGTTCGGTGGTCCTCGGCTACCTCGCCGGCACCGGCTGGCGGACCCTCGAGCACCGTCTGACCGTCGGCGGGCTGGTGCTCGCCGGCATCGTCGTCCTTGCGCTCGTCGTGCTCGTGCTCATCCGGCGGCGGCGTCAGCGAGCGGTGCCGACGCGCGGACCCCGGCGACGCTCGCGACCAGCCCGGCCTCGGTGTTCCCGAGCGCCGGGCCGGAGGAGTAGCTGAGCATCTCGATGCCCGCGAGCCGGCCGCGCAGGTGGTCGGGAATCGTCTGGTTCCACAGCGTGCTGCGGAACAGCCCGCTCACCATGTCGGCACCACCGGCCACCACGAGAGCCAGCACCGCGGCCCACAGGGACGAGGCGAACCCGAACGCGACGATGCCGGCGCCCCGGTCTGCGGCGGCCAGGGCGATGGCCCGCCCGTGCCGGTGCACCCTGGCGACCCAGCCGCTGCCCGCACTGACCACCATCGCCCCGATCGCGGGTGACGCGTAGAGCACGCCGAGGGCGCTGGGTCCGCCGTACCGCTGCGCGACGGCCGGGAACAGCGCCAGCGGCATGCCGAACAGCATCGCGTTGACGTCCACGAGGTAGCTGCCCATCAGCTCGGGACGGCTGCGCGCGTAGCGCCAGCCCGTGGCGATGCCGCGCAGGCTCGCCCGCTCGGCCTGCGCCGCCGGCGGGGTCACGGTCATCCGCTGCAGGCAGCCGAGCGAGACGACGAACGCGATGGTCGACACCAGTGACGACAGTGCCACGGCGGCGGGGATGTCGTCGCGGTCGACGACCCGGGGGAGCAGCGCCTCGAGCGACGGGCGCTGCAGGCCCTCGAGCGCTGCCGTTGCCGCGGCCGCGGCGAACAGCGGCCACACCCGCGGGTGGGGCAGCAGGGCGTTCGCCACGAGGCCGGCGACCACCACGGCGAGCGCCAGCTCGGCGAGCAGGGCGACCCGCCGCCGGTCGGCCGCGTCGGCCACCGCCCCGCCGATGAGCGCGGTGACCACGAGCGGGGCGAGCTCGGCGATCCCCAGCAGTCCGACGACCAGCGTCGAGCCGGTGAGGTGGTACGCCTGACCGTAACGGGGAGACGTCCACCGTGGCGGCGCGCAGGAAACGGGTGACCAGGCCGGTGCGCACCGCCTCGACGGTTGCAGCGGGACGCGCCACCGTCCAGCCCTATACGGCCGGCGGGGTCCTACTGCGCGAAGCCGCCCGACGGCGACGGCAGCGGTCCCAGGGTCGGCGGCGGTTGCTGCGACGGGCTGGCCGTCGGTTCCGGGCTGCTCGACGGGGAGGGGCTCGGGCTCGGCGAGGGGCTCGCCGTCGGCGACGGCGAGGTGGCCGCCTGCCCGTCGGCACCCGCTGCCGGCTGCGGGCCGTCCAGCTGCTGCTGGTCCTGGCGCGCCGGCTGGCGTCCGGCGTTCGGGTGGTCACCCGCCCGCGGCAGCGCGGGCAGCAGCTTCGCCAGCCGGGCGACCAGGTCGTCCGCCTGCGCCAGCACCTGCGTCGCGCCCGGCGGCTGGTCGTTGAGCAGCAGCGCTCGTTCCATCTGGAGCAGGAGCAGCGCCTGCTGCCCCTTCTCGGGGTCGTGCGGTGCGGCGTCGATGAGCGAGGCCAGCGAGCGGTGCAGGTTCGCGGCGGCGCGCAGCAGGTCGGCTTCGTCGACCCGGCCGGTCGCCGCGCGGCTGAACGCCTGCCAGCTGTCGGCGACCGCGCGGGCATGGACGGCGGCGGTCCCCGGGCCGGCCGTGGTCGGTACGGGGAGCACCCCAGCGGCGAACGCGGCTGCCGCCGCCGCGGCCGCGAGCACCGGTGCGGCAGGCAGCAGGCGGCTGCTCATGGCCCGCCGGACCAGGCCCGGCCGGGCCGCCGGCTGTGGCTCGCCGTGGCCGCAGCTGTCGGCTGCCACCAGCCGGGCCAGCGCCCGGGCGCGGAAGCGGGCGACGTCGTCGCGGCCGCCGTCGAGGACCTCGGCGGCGATGTCATCGGCCCCGTTCTCGACCGCTCCAGCGGCGAGCGACAGGTCCGCGGACAGGGCGAGGCGCAGATCGCGCACGTCGGCGATCAGGGCGGCGATGTCGCTGTCCGGCGTCTGCTCGCCGGGTGCTCGGTCGGGGTCGGCGGCGGGGACGGCAGGCGGGCTGACCCGGGCCCCCGGCTCCTCGGCCGGTGGCCGGTGTCGCGCCGGTCGGCGCAGCCGCCACATGGTTGCGTTCCCTCCGCGTTCCCCGGTCGGGGACCCTCGTCCCCGGTACCGGGAGTGTTCGCCGTGGCCTGTCGTCTTCCTGCCGGGATCGGCGCCGCACCAAACCCGGACAATCGTCGCACGTGGACCGGCTCCGAGACGACCTCTTCCCGCCTGCGAGGATGGCCGCGCCGCCGTACCGAGGAGGACCCGTGCCCGATCCCCGCCAGCTGCCCGACGTCGCCGGGCTCACCGTCGGCTTCCTCGGGGGAACGGGTGACCAGGGCCGGGGCCTCGGCCGGCGGCTCGCGCACGCGGGTCACCCCGTCCTCATCGGCTCCCGCAGCGCCGAACGCGCCGAGTCCGCCGCCGCCGCCCTGCGCGAGGAGCGCGATGGCCTCGACGTGCGTGGCGCCGCCAACGCCGACGTCGCGGCCGCGGCCGACGTCGTCGTGGTGGCCGTGCCGTGGGAGGGTCACGACACGCTGCTCCGCGACCTCGCCGGCCCGCTGGCCGGCAAGGTCGTCGTCGACTGCGTCAACCCCATGGGCTTCGACGACCGGGGACCGTTCGCGCTGCGGCCGGAGGAGGGCAGCGCCGCCGAGCAGGCGGCCGCGATCCTGCCCGACTGCCGGGTCGTCGCGGCCTTCCACCACGTGTCGGCGGTGCTGCTGCTCGACCCGGCGGTCGAGGAGATCGACTGCGACGTGCTCGTGCTGGGGGAGGACCGGGAGGCCACCGACCTGGTCCAGGCCCTCGCCGGGCGGATCACCGGGATGCGGGGAATCTACGCGGGCCGGCTGCGCAACGCCCACCAGGTGGAGGCGCTCACCGCGAACATCATCGCCATGAACCGCCGGTACAAGGCCCATGCCGGCATCCGTGTCACCGACGTGTGACGACCTCGGTCACCCGGTGCCGCTGCCGGGGGCCGTACGCCGCGTCGTGTCGCTGGTGCCGTCGCTCACCGAGACGCTCGCCGTCACCGCGCCGGGCCTGCTGGTCGGCGCCACCGACTGGTGCACGCACCCGCCCGGGCTCGACGTCGTGCGCGTGGACGGGACGAAGAACCCGGACGTGGACCGGGTGGTCGCGTTGCGCCCGGACCTCGTCGTCGCCAACGAGGAGGAGAACCGGCTGCCCGACCTGGACGCCCTGCGCGCGCGGGGGGTGGCCGTCTGGGTGACCGCGCCGCGCACCGTCCCCGACGCGCTGGAGTCGCTGGCGCGGATGCTGGCCGCATGCGGCGCGAGCGCCGACCCGCCCTGGCTGCGCCAGGCGCGTGCGGCGTGGGCGCCGGCGTGCGACGGGCCCCCGGCGCACCGCGTTCGTCCCGATCTGGCGACGGCCGTGGATGGCCCTCGGCCGCGACACGTTCGCCGGGGACCTGCTCGCCCGGCTCGGCGTCGACCACGTGCACCACGACGCCGCAGACCGCTATCCGCGTGTCGAGCTCGCGGACGTTCGCGCCCTGTCGCCGGACCTCGTCGTGCTGCCGGACGAGCCGTACGCCTTCGGCCCCGCGGACCTCGACGCCTTCACCGGCTGGGCATCACGCGTCCGCTTCGTCAGCGGCCGCCACCTCACGTGGTACGGCCCGTCCCTCGCTGAGGCCCGCGAGGTGCTGGCAGCGCAGCTCCGCTGACCGGTCCCGGCCTACGGCTGGTCCGGCCGGACCCGGCGGGGCTCGCGCTCGTGCGGCGCCGCCAGCTCGCGCCAGCGGCTGGTGATCGGCAGCCGCCGGTCACGGCCGAACGCGCGCAGGGTGATCTTCGGGCCGGGCGGGTACTGGCGGCGCTTGTACTCCGCCGCGTCGACCAGCCGGATGACCTTCTCCACCATGGCGGGGTCGTGCCCGGCCGCGACCAGCGCGTCCCGGCCGAGGTCGCGCTCGACGTAGTCGTCGAGCAGCCGGTCGAGCACCGCGTAGTCGGGCAGCCGGTCGGCGTCGAGCTGGCCGGGCGCGAGCTCCGCGGACGGCGCCTTGGTGATGATCTGCTCGGGGATCGGCTCGATCACCCCCGCCTCGCGGGCCGCCTGGTTGCGCCACCGGGCCAGCGCCCAGACCAGGGTCTTGGGCACATCCTTGATCGGTGCGAACCCGCCGGCGGAGTCGCCGTACAGCGTCGAGAACCCGGTGGCCAGCTCGCTCTTGTTGCCCGTCGTGAGCACGAGGTGCCCGCTCTCGTTCGACAGCGCCATCAGCGTCACGCCGCGCAGCCGCGCCTGCAGGTTCTCCTCGGCCAGCCCGTGCAGCCCGCCGAGCGGCTCGAGCGACTCGTCGTACGCGTCGACCAGGCGCGCGATCGGGACGAGGTGCCACTGCAGCCCCTGCCGCCGCGCGAGCTCCTCGCTGTCCTCGACGGAGCCGCGGCTGGAGTAGCGGCTCGGCATGCCGACAACGTGCACCTTCCCCGCCCCGAGGGCGTCGGCGGCGACCGTGGCGGTGACCGCGCTGTCGATGCCGCCGGACAGCCCGAGGATCACCGTGTCGAAGCCGTTCTTGCGCACGTAGTCGCGGGTTGCGGTCACGACCGCAGCCCACACCTCGGCCTCGTCCGCGAGCCGCGGGGCGAGCGCCGGTGCGGTCGTCTCGTACGGCTCGAGCGGGGCCTCGGAGAGCACCACCCGGTCGACGGTCATCGTCGTGCGGTCCTGCGCGTCGACCGGACCGGTGAGGTCGCTGCTCGCCGGCGCGAGGTCGAGGTCGACCACCAGGGCGCCCTCGGAGAACTGCGGCGCCCGGGCGAGCACCGACCCGTCCGTCCCGACCACGACCGAGTCACCGTCGAAGACCAGCTCGTCCTGGCCGCCGACCATGTTCACGTACGCGATGGGCGCGCCGGCGTCCTGAGCCCGCCGGCGGACGATCCCGCAGCGGTTGTCGTCCTTGTCGCGCTCGTACGGGGAGCCGTTGATGCAGACGACCAGCCCCGCCCCGGCGGCGCGCGCGACGACGATCGGCCCACCGTCCTGCCAGAGGTCCTCGCAGATCGTGGTCGCGACGTCCACGCCGTGCAGCCGGACGAGCGGCAGCCGCTCACCGGGCACGAAGTAGCGGAACTCGTCGAACACGCCGTAGTTCGGCAGGTGGTGCTTGGCGTAGCGCGCCACCACCTCGCCGTGGTGCAGCCAGGCGGCGGCGTTCTGCGGCTCACCCGCGGGGCGGCCGACCCGGGGAACCGGGTCCGGGCAGCGGTCGAGGTAGCCGACCACGACCGCGAGCTCGCCGAGGCCTTCCGCGGCGAGCCGGCGGGCCAGCCGCTCGAGGGTGGCCCGCGCCGCGGTGACGAACGAGGCCCGCAGCACGAGGTCCTCGGCCGGGTAGCCGGTGAGCACCATCTCCGGGAACAGCACGAGGTGCGCGCCGCGCTCGGCGGCGTGGCGCGCCCAGCGCAGCACCAGCTCGGCGTTGCCCTCGAGGTCACCGACGGTGGGGTCGACCTGGGCGAGCGCGATCCGCAGTGGTGGCACGGCGACGACCCTATGACCCGGCCCGGGTCAGGACTCGAGCGACGCGTTCTCGTGGCCGTGTGCCGGCTCGGTGTCGCGGTCGGTCTCCGTCAGGTGGCCGCCCTGCCACGTGTACGTGTGGCGGACGAGCAGGTCGGGGCAGCACCGCGGCGTACCGGGGGTGTAGCCGCGTGCGAGCAGGACCAGGCCCTTGCCCGTGGGGCGCACCGACGTCACGTACTCGTCCGCACCGTGCAGCAGGCGTGCGGCCAGGTGCGGTCCAGCGGCGGTCGCGACGTACACGAGCACGGTGTCCGGGCCGGCGGTCGCGCCCACGCACCGGTACGACACCACGGCATCGGCCACGCCGTCGCCGGTGACGTCGCCGAACGTCGGCGGGGTGACGACGACGCGGAAGAAGCCGTCCGGCCCGGTGGCCCCGTAGTCACTCACCCGGACCGGCTGCGGCCGGCCGTTCGCCGAGAAGCAGTCCACGGGGTAGCTGAAGCGCGACCAGTCGATGCCGGACAGCGGCCGGGCGGCCGGCTGCCCCGAACGGGGACCGTGGCTGCCGCAGCCCACCGCGAGCCCGGCGACCGTCAGTGCCGCGGCCGCGACGCGGGCAGCGCACCGGCCGGCGACGAGGCGGCCGGCTGACGGCATGGTGGTGCTCCTGGGACGGACGGCCGGCGGTGGACTCGGGAAGTCTAGAGGTGAGAAACGGACGATGCGGCGCTAACCGGACCGTTCCTCGGCGTGTCGCCATCCCGCCGCCGCCGGCCGTGTCGCCGACACACGCGCGTAACACGCCGCCCGTACGCTGCCTGCATGGACAGGCAGGAGGAGTTCGTTCTCCGCACCATCGAGGAGCGCGACGTTCGCTTCGTCCGGCTGTGGTTCACCGATGTGCTCGGCTACCTCAAGTCGGTCGCGATCGCGCCGGCGGAGCTCGAGGGCGCCTTCGCCGAGGGCATCGGCTTCGACGGTTCGGCCATCGAGGGCTTCGCCCGGGTCCACGAGTCCGACATGCTCGCCAAGCCGGACCCGGCCACCTTCCAGCTGCTGCCGTGGCGCGGTGAGCAGCCCGGCACGGCGCGGATGTTCTGCGACATCCTCACGCCGGACGGCAGCCCGTCGTACGCGGACCCGCGGCACGTGCTGCGCCGCACGATGCAGAAGGCCGCCGACCTCGGCTTCACCTTCTACACCCACCCGGAGGTGGAGTTCTTCCTGCTCAGCGGTCGCCCCAGCGAGGACGACCCGCTGCCGGCACCGGTCGACCGCGGTGGCTACTTCGACCAGACCGCGCACGACCTCGGCCAGGACTTCCGCCGGCAGGCGATCACCATGCTGGAGCGGATGGGCATCTCGGTGGAGTTCAGCCACCACGAGGTGGCTCCCGGGCAGCAGGAGATCGACCTGCGGTACGCGGACGCGCTGACCACCGCGGACAACCTCATGACCCTGCGCCTGGTGGTCAAGGAGGTGGCGATCGAGCAGGGCGTGTACGCCACGTTCATGCCGAAGCCGTTCGTCGACCAGCCCGGCAGCGCGATGCACACGCACCTGTCGCTGTTCGAGGGTGACCGCAACGCCTTCCACGACGCAGCCGACCCGTACGCGCTGTCGAAGGTTGGCAAGGCGTTCATCGCCGGCCTGCTCACCCACGCCGCCGAGATCACCGCCGTGACCAACCAGTGGGTGAACAGCTACAAGCGGCTGTTCGGCTACCAGCAGGCCGGCCAGGTGCCGGAGGCCCCGGCGTACATCTGCTGGGGCCACAACAACCGCTCGGCACTCGTGCGGGTCCCGATGTACAAGCCGCAGAAGGGCTACTCGACCCGGGTCGAGGTGCGCTCACCGGACTCCTCCTGCAACCCCTATCTGACGTTCGCGCTGCTGCTTGCGGCCGGCTTGCGCGGCATCGAGGCCGGCTACGAGCTGCCCGACGAGGCGGAGGACGTCGTCTGGGCGCTCACCGATGCCGAGCGCCGCGCGCTCGGCATCCGTCCGCTGCCCTCCTCGCTGTCGGACGCGATCAGCGCGATGGAGACCTCCGAGCTGGTCGCCGAGACGCTCGGCGAGCACGTGTTCGACTTCTTCCTGCGCAACAAGCGGCAGGAGTGGGCGGAGTACCGGCACCAGGTCACGCCGTTCGAGCTCGAGCGCTACCTCGGCGTCCTCTAGCGCCCGACCGGTACGCCGGTAGCGTTCTGGCGTGAGCGCCGGCGACCCGGTCCCGCGGGGACAGACCGCGGAAGGGCGGCTGGCCCGGGTCGGCTTCCTCGATCCCGAGCACGCGCTGCGTCAGCTCGCGGCGCTCTCCCTCGACCC
Organism: uncultured Actinomycetota bacterium; assembly: GCA_963728075.1. Classification (GTDB taxonomy): domain Bacteria; phylum Actinomycetota; class Actinomycetes; order JAFAQI01; family DASSKL01; genus CAVSIP01. The sequence goes on from CAVSIP010000001.1 coordinate 182,062, forward strand.
CGCCGGCCCGGTGGCACTGGCGCTGTCCGACGCTGCCGACCCGGACGTCGCCCTCGACGGGCTCACCCGGCTCGCCGACGCGGCGCCGGACCGGACCCGGCTGCTGGGATCGTTGGTGCGGGACGAGGCGCTGCGCTCGCGGCTGGTGGGCGTCCTCGGTACGAGCCGCGCGCTGGCCGAGCACCTCGCCCGCCACCCGGGGGACTGGCGCACCCTGGCCGACGACGAGGCGCTGGCCAGCCGGCCGACGGCGTACGGGCTGCAGGCCGCCCTGCTCGCCGCCGTGGGGGCGCGCGAGCCGGACCGCCCGGCGGCGTCGGCGGACGTCGGCGCGTACGACGCGCTGCGGGTCGCCTACCGTCGCCACCTGCTGCAGCTCGCCGCGCGTGACGTGGTGGGCGGCCTCGCTGTCGATGACGTCGCGGGGGAGCTGGCCGACCTCGCCTCCGCGACCCTGCAGGCCGGGCTCGCCATCGCCCGCGCCGGGCTGCCGGCCGACGCAGCCCCGTGCCGGCTGGCCGTCATCGGCATGGGCAAGTGCGGCGGCCGGGAGCTGAACTACGTCAGTGACGTCGACGTCGTCTTCGTCGCCGAGCCGGACGGCAGCGAGGAGACCGGGGCCCTGCGCACCGCATCCGCCCTGGCGGCCGGCATGATGCGCGCCTGCTCGCAGACGACGCCCGAGGGGTCGATCTGGGCTGTCGATGCGGCGCTGCGCCCGGAGGGCAACGCGGGCCCACTCGTACGCACGCTCGCGAGCCATGAGGCGTACTACCAGCGCTGGGCGAAGACGTGGGAGTTCCAGGCGATGCTCAAGGCCCGCCCGGTCGCCGGCGACGAGGCGCTCGGTCACGCGTACGCCGAGCGGCTGCTGCCCCTGGTCTGGCGCGCCGCCGAGCGGGAGAACTTCGTCGAGGACGTGCAGGCGATGCGACGCCGGGTCCTCGAGCACGTTCCAGCGGCGGAGGCGGACCGGCAGATCAAGCTCGGGTCGGGTGGGCTGCGGGACGTCGAGTTCGCGGTCCAGCTGCTGCAGCTGGTGCACGGCCGCGCCGACGAGAGCCTGCGCAGCGGCTCCACGCTGGTCGCGCTCGCGGCCCTGTCCGACGGCGGTTACGTCGGCCGCGAGGACGCCCGCCGGCTCGCCGCCGCGTACCGCTTCCTGCGCACCACCGAGCACCGGATGCAGCTGCAGCGGCTGCGGCGTACGCACGTCGTCCCCGCCGACCCGCGCGACCTGCGGTGGCTGGCCCGCGCGCTCGGCTACCGGCGCGAGCCGGAGTCGGCGTTCGAGCGGGAGTGGACGGCGCACCGCCAGGAGGTGCGGCGCCTGCACGAGAAGCTGTTCTACCGGCCGCTGCTGTCGGCCGTCGCACGCCTGCCCGCCGAGGAGACCCGGCTGACCACCGAGGCCGCCCAGCACCGGCTCGAGGCGCTCGGGTTCGGCGACCCGGCCGCGGCCCTGCGCCACCTCGAGGCGCTGAGCACCGGCGTCAGCCGGCGGGCGGCCATCCAGCGGACGCTGCTGCCGGCGATGCTCGGCTGGTTCGCCGACGCGCCGGACCCCGACGCCGGCCTGCTCGCGTTCCGCCAGGTGAGCGAGGCGCTGGGATCGACCCCGTGGTACCTGCGGCTGCTGCGGGACGAGGGGGTGACCGCACAGCGGCTGGCCCGGCTGCTCGCGACGAGCCGGTACGTCTCCGAGCTGCTCACCCGGGCGCCGGAGGGGGTCGCGCTGCTGGGGAGCGACGACGAGCTGCGCCCGCGCCCGCCCACCGCGCTGGAGGCGGAGCTGCTCGCGTCCGCGCGCCGCCACGACGAGTGGGAACCGGCCGTCGCGGCTGCGCGCGCGCTGCGCCGGCGCGAGCTGCTCCGGATCGCGTGCGCGGACCTGCTCGGGCTGGTGGACCTGCCGGAGGTGGGCCGGGCGCTGTCCGACGCTGCCGGCGCGACGCTGGCCGCCGCTCTCGAGACAGCCACCCGGAAGGTCGAGGCCGAGCGGCGCAGCCCGCTGCCCGTACGGCTGGCGGTGATCGGCATGGGCCGCCTCGGTGGCCGCGAGCAGGGCTACGGCAGTGATGCGGACGTGCTGTTCGTCTACGACGGCCCGGACGACCCGGCCGCCACCCAGGCCGCGCACGAGGTGGCGCACGAGCTGCGGCGGCTGCTGGCGCTGCCTGCCCCGGACCCGCCGCTGGTGGTGGACGCCGACCTGCGCCCCGAGGGGCGGCAGGGCCCGCTCGTGCGCTCCTTCGACTCCTACGCCGAGTACTACCGGCGGTGGATGTCGGTGTGGGAGCGGCAGGCGCTGCTGCGGGCCCGGCCGGTTGCCGGCGACCCGGATCTCGGCCGCCGCTTCGTGGAGCTGGTGAACCCGCTGAGGTGGCCGGAGGAGGTGCTCGAGGCAGCCGCCGTTCGGGAGATCCGGCGGCTCAAGGCCCGCATGGAGGCCGAGCGCCTGCCGCGCGGCGCCGACCCCGGGCTGCACCTGAAGCTGGGGCGTGGCGGGCTGTCGGACGTGGAGTGGACGGTGCAGCTGCTGCAGCTGCAGCACGCCGGACGGGTCCCGGGCCTGCGCGTCACCGGCACGTTGCCGGCGCTCGAGGCAGCGGAGCAGGCGGGGCTGCTCGACCCGGCCGACGCGGACACGCTCGCGGCCGCCTGGCGGCTCGCGTCCCGGGTCCGCAACGCGGTCATGCTGGTCCGTGGCCGGCCGTCGGACAGCGTGCCGATGGACGTCCGGACGCTGGCCGGTGTCGCCCGGGTGCTCGGGCATCCGCCCGGCCGCGGGGAGGACGTCGTGGAGTCCTACCGCCGGGAGACGCGCCGGGCGCGAGCGGTGGTCGAGCGGCTGTTCTTCGGCTAGCTCGTCAGGACCGGGGCGCGGAACGTGGGCTGCCCGGACAGCATCCGCTGCACCCCGAAGCCGGCGGCGAGGACGAGGACGCCGCCCAGGGCGTCGAGCGCGAAGTGGTTGGCGGTGCCGACGATGACGAACAGGGTCAGGAGCGGGTAGACCGCGCCGAGGACCCGCACCCAGGTCCGGCGGGCCAGCTTGACGATCGCGATCGCCGACCACAGGGCCCAGGCGATGTGCAGGGACGGCATGGCCGCGAACTGGTTCGACGCCGCTGCGACGTCCGTCGACCCCCATGAGCCCCACGTGTGGAACGTGACGATCGTGTCGATGTAGCCGTAGCCCGGCAGCATCCGCGGCGGTGCGAGCGCGTACGTCCAGAAACCGATGAGCGCGAGCAGCGTGGTGGCGTAGATGACCGACCGGACCGCCCGGTAGCGCAGCGGGTGGCGCAGGTAGAGCCACAGCAGGACGCTGACGGTGACCACGAAGTGCAGCGTGGCGTAGTAGTAGTTCGTCACCTGCGCGAGCCAGCCGACCGACGCCACGAACTCGTTGACGACCAGCTCGAAGTTGATGTGCAGCGTCCGCTCGAGGTGCAGCACGGACACGGCCCGCTCGAACGCCGCCACCTGGTGCGTCGGTACGCCGTTGCGTACGAGGGAGTAGAGCAGGTACGAGATGCCGATGAAGAGGATCTCCTCCCACCAGCGGGGCCGCCGGGTGGCGCGCAGCCGTTCAGGCAGCAGCGGACGCAGCCGCAACCGGACCCGACGCTGCGTGCTGGTCGGCGCCTCGTAGAACACCGTGGACTCGCCCACCTCACCCCCCGGAGCGAGTGTGCCAGAGGTGGGCGGGTCGCGGCAGTACTTCGTGACCCTGTCCGGCGGGGCCTAGGTCAAGCGGACGAGGCCTACGGTGCCGTCGGCGTGGCGGTGTCAGCCGAGGTCACGGCCAGCACGGACCCGCAGAACATGCACTTGCCGGCAGCGAACGGGATCTCACCCAGGCAGTGCGGGCACTCCTTCTTGTCCGGGCTGGCGCCGCGCATCCGGCGCTCCGCCATGCGGTTGATCGGCAGCACGACGACGTAGTAGACCGCGGCCGCGATGAGCACGAAGGCGATCAGGTCGTTGATGAACTGCCCGTAGGCGAAGGTGCTGTGCCGGATCGTGAAGGACATGTCGCTGAAGTTCTTCGTGCCGGGAATCGCGATGAGCGGCGTCAACAGGTTCTTGACGAACGACGTGATGACCGCACCGAAGGCAATGCCGATGACGATGCCGACAGCCATCTCGACGACGCTGCCGCGCAGGATGAACTTCTTGAAGCCGGTGAACATACCCCCACCTCTCCTCTGTCACGTGGACATGTGTGGAAGAAGCGTGTGACCGCCGTCACCGGGCGCCTAGGGCCGAAAGGCACAGTGGCCGCGCCCCCGTCGGGGCGCGGCCACTTTGGCGTCGGTCGTCAGATCCCGTAGTACATCTGGAACTCGTACGGGTGGGGACGCAGCCGGATCGGGTCCACCTCGTGCGTGCGCTTGTAGTCGATCCAGGTCTCGATGACGTCGGAGGTGAAGACGCCGCCCTCCTGGAGCCACTCGTTGTCGGCCTCGAGCTCATCGAGCACCTTCTCGAGCGAGCCCGGCACCTGCGGCACTGCGGCGTGCTCGTCCGGCGGCAGCTCGTACAGGTCCTTGTCGATGGGCTCGCGGGGCTCGATCTTGTTGCGGATGCCGTCGACGCCGGCCATGAGCATCGCGGAGAACGCCAGGTACGGGTTGCAGGACGGGTCCGGCACGCGGAACTCCACGCGCTTGGCCTTGGGGTTCGACCCCGTGATCGGGATGCGGCAGCAGGCGGACCGGTTGCGCTGCGAGTAGACGAGGTTCACCGGCGCCTCGTAGCCAGGCACCAGCCGCCGGTAGGAGTTCGTCGTGGGGTTCGTGAACGCCAGCAGCGCGGGGGCGTGCTTGAGCAGGCCACCGATGTAGTAGCGCGCCGTGTCGGACAGGCCGGCGTAGCCCATCTCGTCGTAGAACAGCGGGGCGCCGTCCTTCCACAGCGACTGGTGGGTGTGCATGCCCGACCCGTTGTCACCGAAGATCGGCTTCGGCATGAACGTCACCGTGCGGCCGTTGCGCATCGCCACGTTCTTGACGACGTACTTGAACCACATGAGGTTGTCGGCGGTCTCGAGCAGCGTGCCGAACTGGAAGCCCACCTCCGCCTGGCCTGCGGTGCCCACCTCGTGGTGGTGCAGCTCGACGTTGATGCCGGTGTCGAGGAGCATGCGCGCCATCTCGCTGCGCAGGTCGGTGAAGTGGTCGGTCGGCGGGACCGGGAAGTAGCCGCCCTTGTAGGCCGGCTTGTAGCCCTTGTTGCCGCCCTCCTCCTCGCGACCGGTGTTCCAGGCGGCCTCGATCGAGTCGATGAAGTGGTACGTCGAGCTCGCCGAGGTGTCGTACCGGATGGAGTCGAAGATGTAGAACTCGGCCTCCGGCCCGAAGTACGCGGTGTCCGCGATGCCGGAGCCCTTGATGTACGCCTCGGCCTTGCGCGCGATGTTGCGCGGGTCGCGGGTGTACGCCTCGCCGGTGAGCGGGTCGTGGATGAAGAACGACATGACCATGGTCGGGTGCTGGCGGAACGGGTCCATCACCGCGGTGGTGACGTCCGGCATGAGCCGCATGTCCGACTCGTGGATCTGCTGGAAGCCGCGGATCGAGGACCCGTCGAACATCAGCCCGTCCTCGAACACCCGCTGGCCGAAGTTCTCGGCCGGGATCGTGACGTGCTGCATCACGCCCGGAAGGTCGCAGAAGCGGACGTCGACGAACTGCACGCCGTTGTCCTTGATGTAGCCGAGCACCTCGTCGGCGTTGTTGAACATGAGTCCTCCAGTGCGGGGCCGGGCGGTGACCCGAACGAACCTCTTGCACCGTACCGGCACGGGTCGGCCTGTCACCGGGGACGGTAGAGAGGGGCGATTACCTCACGGTGTCCCGAATGTTTCGTGGGCGTTACGCGGGTCCGGCGGCGGGCACCCTCCGTCGTACCATGGCCTCCCCTGCCCCGGCCCTGCCGCGAAAGGCCCGCGCCCGTGACCGTGCCGCCCCAGGAGCCGCCTGCTGCGGCCGGGTCCGAGGCTGCGGCGGAGTCTGAGCGGATGTTCGACGACCACCGGCTGGCGCACGCTGCGGCGGAGCAGACCGCACAGCGGCTGCGGCGCCTCCAGGAGGTCAGCAGCGAGCTGGTCGGTGCGCGAACCGTCGACGCCGTCGTCCGCGCGATGGTCGAGCGTGGCCTCGGTGCGCTCGGCGCGGTCGCGGGGGCGATGTGGACGCTCGACCGGGAGGCGGGCCGGCTCCGCCTACGCGGGCACGTGGGATACCCCGACGAGGTGGTGGTCCGCTTCACCGACCTGCCGCTGGACGCTGCGGCCCCGGCGGCGGAGGCGGGGCGGGAAGGGCGGCGGATCCTGCTCGAGAGCGTCGCGGAACGCGACGCGCGCTACCCGCAGCTGGCCGGCGGTGCGTCCGCGGGGACGGCGTTCCTCGCCGAGCCGCTGTCGGAGGACGGTGAGGTCATCGGTGTGCTGGCGGCGTCCCTGACCGACGGACGCGCGCTCGCCGACCCGGCCAACGCCGACTTCCTCGACACCGTGGTCTCGCAGTGCGCGGTGGCGCTGCACCGCGCCACCGGGCTCGAGGCCGAGCGGGCGAGCCGCCTGGTCGCCGAGCGGTCCGCTCGGCGGCTGGCCCGGCTGCAGGAGTTCACCGCGCGGTTGTCCGAGCTCGCCGACGCCGCGCGCCTCTCCGAGACCACGGTGGCCATGGCGATCGAGGAGACCGGCGCCTCCTTCGGCGTCCTGGCCCTGGTCGCCGGTGACCGCATGCACATCGTGCGTGAGCACGGCATGAACCCCCAGGTTCTCGCCGCGTGGGGCGAGTTCCCGCTCGACGAGTCGATGCCTGCCGGCGAGGCGGTGCTGAGCCAACGGACGGTGGTCGTCCGGGGGCTGGCCGAGCGGGACGCCCGCTACCCTGCCCTGCGCGACGTGCCCCCGACGTACGACCACACGCTGGTCTGCCTGCCGCTCACGGTCGGCGACCACCGCCTCGGGGCGCTCACGCTGACGTTCCCCGGCCTGGAACCGCTCGACGGCGTGGAGCGCGCGTTCCTGGAGTCGATCGCCGACCAGTGCGCCCACGGCCTCGAGCGCACGCGGCTGCTCGCCCTGGAGGAGCGGGCCCGGACCAGGCTCGAGCTGCTCGCGGAGGCCGGCCGGCTGTTCGCGTCCCAGAACGACGTCGCGGCGATCTGCCGCGAAGCCTGCCGCCTGGCCGTGCAGCGCATCGCGGACACGGCAGCCGTCCACCTCTTCGACGACGAGGAGCGACTGCTGACGCTCGTCAGCGAGTGCTCGGACTCGACGCTTGCCGAGACGCAGCGCCGGCTCGTGGCACGCCTCCCGGATCGCGTGGTCGACCTGCTCGCCGGGGTGGCCCACTCAGGCGTCCCGAGGTTGGAGACCACCACGCCGGACGAGGCGTCGGCAGTCGCAGGCGAGGACGCGGAGGTCCTGCTGGCCGCGATGGACGTGCGGTCGACGCTGGTGCTCCCCATGCACGTGCCGGGCCGGGCACTCGGCGTGCTGACGATGAGCACCCTGGGGGACCGGGCCCCGTTCGGCCCGGACGACCTGTCGGAGATGACCGAGCTGGCGGGGCGGCTCTCGCTCGCGCTGGAGAACGCCCGGCTGTTCCAGCACTCCCAGGAGGTCGCCCAGACCCTGCAGCGGTCGCTGCTGCCGGGGGACCGTCCGATCGTCCCGGGCGTCGACGTCGCGGTGCGGTACCTCCCGGGGACGACCGGCGTCACGGTCGGCGGTGACTTCTACGACTTCTTCCCGCTGCCCTCCGGTCGCGTCGGACTCGTCGTCGGAGACGTCATGGGGCGCGGCGTCCATGCTGCGGCGCTCATGGGCCAGGTCCGCGCCGCGGTTCGCAGCTACGCGCTGGAAGGCCATCGCCCGGCGCCGCTGCTCGACCGGCTCGACCGGCTGGTCGCGTCCCTGCAGGAAGGGCTGATCGTCACCTGCGTCTACGGGGAGTGGGACGCCGAGCACCGCAGGCTCACCGTCTCCTGCGCCGGGCACCTGCCCCCGCTGGTGCGGCTGCCGGGGGAGGAACCGCGGTTCCTCGAGGTCGAGCCGGGTGTGCCGCTGGGCGTGGGGCTGGCCGACCACGACGAGTACGACATCGTGCTGCCGCCGGGCTCGCTGCTGCTCGCGTACACCGACGGGCTGGTCGAGGCCCGCGTCCTGCCGGTGGAGGAGGGCATGGCCGCGCTGGCCGCCGCGGTCACCGACGTGGCCGGGGCCGACGCCGCCTGCGACGCGGCGCTCGCGGCGATGCGACCGCTCGGGGACGACGACCGCAGGTACGACGACGACACGGCCGTGCTCGCGCTCTGGACCGTCGACGGCGACCCCGGCGAGCAGGCGCAGCGCGCCGAGCGGCGAGAGAGCGTCGGCCTGGCCGCCGACCCGCACTCGCCCGCCCGGGCCCGGGCGGTCGTGGAGGCGACCCTCCAGCGGTGGGGCATGGGCGGGCTGGCAGAGGTGGCCACGCTGCTCGTCAGCGAGGCGGTGACCAACGCCGTACGCCACGCCGGCACCCACATCGAGCTGGTCATCGAGCGGGTCGGCGACGACCGGGTGCGCATCGCCGTCACCGATGAGGCCCCCCGCGCGCTGCTGCGGCAGCGCGAGCCCGATGCCGCCGCCGAAGGCGGCCGCGGGCTCCACCTCGTCGACCATCTGGCCGACCGGTGGGGCGTGTCGGCGACGGCGTCCACCAAGACGGTCTGGTTCGAGCTCACCGGCTGATCGCCCGGCGGCTACCGTGGTGGCGTGGCCCGACTGTCCGGCACCTGGCTGTCCGACGTACCCGGCACTCGCAAGCAGGGCAGTCCCGGCGGGGCGCTGGGACTGCCGGCGTCCGGCCCGGGGTCGCTCGCGACCACGTCGGAACGGCTGGTCGCCCTGCTCATCGACGCGCTGCTGTCGTGGTCCGTGGCGATGCTCATCGCCGGAGGGCTGCGGACCGGCTACTGGAGCACGGTCGTCTTCCTGGCGGAGTACGTCCTGCTCATCCTCGTCAGCGGCCAGAGTGCCGGCATGCGCATCCGCGGGTTGCGCGTCGTCCGTCTCGACGGCCAGCCGCTCGGCGCGTGGGTGTTCGTCCGCGCCGTGCTCATGGCGCTCGTGATCCCGATGCTCTTCCTCGACCAGGACGGGCGCGGGGTGCACGACCGGGCCTCGGGCTCGGTCGTCGTGCGCGCCTGAGGTCGCGCGCGGTCAGCGCATCTTGCCGCGGGGAACCCGACCCCCCTTGGGCAGCGGGCCCTTGGGCAGCGGCACGTTGGGCCCGCCGAGCGCCTTGAGCCGGCCCGCGACCGCGTCGATCTCCGCGCGCTTGAGGTTGTGGGGCAGCTTCGTGAAGTGCGCCTGCACCTTGCGCAGCGGCACCTGGCCCTCGCCGTTGCCGACCTGCACCTCGTACAGCGGGGTGTCGGCGGCGACCCGCGCCACCCGCTTCCTCTCCTGCGTGAGCAGCTGGCTCACGCGGCTGGGGGAGCCCTCGCCCACGAGGACGACGCCGGGACGTCCGACGACGCGGTGCACCAGGTCCTGGTTGCGGTTGAACGCCACCCCCGGCTCGACGACCCACTGTCCGCGCAGGGAGTTCAGGACCGCGGCGGCCGCGCCCGGCTGGCCCTCGACGCTGGCGTACTGCGCCGCCATGGACCGCCGGCCGAAGATCGTCGTGACCCACATGAACGCGGCCAGCAGGCCGATGATGCCGAGGTAGATGGGGTGGCCGAAGACGAGGCCCAGCGCCAGGAGCACGGCGAGGATCCCCACGCCCGGCCCCACCATGAGCGGCACCAGCTTGGGATCGCGCTCGCGGGTGAAGGTGAAGACCATGCGCACCTGTGCGATGCGGCTGCTGCTCTGAGGTGCGCGGGCCATGTGGGCCAGGATACGGGCGTCGATCAGGCCCGCGCGGCGACGGCTTGCGCGTACAGGTGCCCGGCCCGGTACGAGGAGCGGACGAGGGGCCCGCTCATCACGCCGAGGAAGCCGAGCGCCAGGGCCTCGGCGCGTAGCTCGTCGAACTCCTCCGGGGTCACCCAGCGCTCAACTGGGTGGTGGCGGGGGGAGGGGCGCAGGTACTGCGTGATGGTGACCAGGTCACAGTGGGCAGCGCGCAGCTGGGCCAGCGCGTCGCTGATCTCCGCCCGCTCCTCCCCGAGGCCCAGGATGAGGTTCGACTTGGTGACCAGGCCGTCGTCGTGCGCGGCCCGCAGGACGTCGAGGGACCGCTCGTACCGGAACCCCGGCCGGATCCGCCGGAAGACCCGCGGCACCGTCTCCACGTTGTGCGCCAGCACCTCGGGCCGCGTCCCGAAGACCTCGGCCAGCCGGTCCGGCGCCGCGTCGAAGTCGGGGATGAGCACCTCCACGCCGCATCCCGGCACCAGCTCGTGGATGGCGCGGACGGTCTCCGCGTACAGCCAGGCGCCACCGTCCGGCTGGTCGTCGCGGGCCACGCCCGTCACCGTCGCGTAGCGCAGCCCCATGGTCCGTACGGACTCCGCCACCCGGCGTGGCTCGTCGCGGTCCAGGGAGGCGGGCTTGCCGGTGTCGATCTGGCAGAAGTCGCAGCGCCGGGTGCACTGGTCGCCGCCGATGAGGAACGTCGCCTCGCGGTCCTCCCAGCACTCGAAGATGTTGGGGCAGCCGGCCTCCTCGCAGACCGTGTGCAGCCCCTCGCGCTGGACGAGGTCCTTCAGCGCGGTGAACTCCGGGCCGGTCCGCAGGCGGGTCTTGATCCAGGGCGGCTTGCGCTCGATCGGTACGGCCGCGTTGCGCGCCTCGACGCGCAGCAGCCGGCGCTCACCCGGTTCCACAGCCACGACCCCAGCGTACGTCTGCAGCGGGGTGTCCCCATGCGGCCCCGGGGGAGAAATCCCCATCTTCTTGACCTGTTGCGCATGCCGGTCAGAGTGGGTACATTCGAACACGTGTTCGAGTCTCCTGGGTCGTCGGCGGTGCTGGCGCAGGCGTGCGCCGAGCCGGACCCGGCCCGGGCGCTGGCCCTGGCCGCGACGGTGGACGTCGCCTCGCTGAGCGAGGCGGAGCGGGTGGACCTGCTCGCCCTGGTCGGCCGGTTGGAACGGCAGGTCGCGGCGTGGAAGACCGGCCTGGTCGCCGCGGTCGCCGGCCCGGCCCCGACCGGCTCACACGACGACGCGGCGCTGGCGGTCGGCTGCGCGCTGGGGCTGTCCGTCCCGGTCGCCGCCGACCTGGTCGCCACCGCCCGGACCCTGCCCGACCTGCCGGCGGTCACCGCCGCGTTCGGTCGCGGGGAGCTGTCGGAGCGGCAGGTCGCGCTGGTCGCCCGCGGCTCCTGGTCCCTGCCCCGGCAGATGCTGGCCCGGTTCGAGGAGCTGATCCTCGAGCAGGCACCCGGGCAGGCGGCGGGGCAGACCCGCCGGCTGGTCACCAAGACCCTCGCCCGGCTCGACCCGGCCGGTCTGACCGCCCGCGAGGCTGCGGCGAAGGCGGACGCGGACGTGTACCTGACCCCGGCCGAGGACGGCACCGCGACCGTGACCGCCGTGCACGTGCCGGCCTACGACGCGGAGACCGTCCTCGCCGCGGTCGACGCCTACGCCCGCACCGCCAAGACCGGCGGAGATGAGCGCACGTTGGGCCAGCTACGCGTCGCCGCCCTGGTCGACTGGGCCACGGCCTACCTGAGCGCACCCGGCGCCCCACGCTCCCACGGCCGGCGCATCCGCGTGCACGTCACCGTCGACCTGCCCACCCTGCTCGGCCTGACCGACCACCCCGCCGAGCTCCCCTCCGGCACCATGATCCCCGCCCAGACGCTCCGCGAGCTCATCGGCCAGTACGGCGCCGAGCTACGCCGCCTCGTCACCGACCCCGCCGGCCGGCTCCTCGACTACGCCACCACCCTCTACCGGCCCGGCCCCGACCTGGCCGAGGCGATCGCCGCCCGCTACGTCACCGCCACCACCCCCGGCGCCACCAGCCCCGCCCGCACAGCCGACCTCGACCACGACACCCCCCACGCCCAAGGCGGGCCGACCGCCTGGGACAACCTGCACCCACCCACCCGCTACGGCCACGTGACCAAGACCCACGGCCGCTGGCACACCCGGCTGCACCCCGACGGCACCGTCACCTGGACCGCACCCACCGGCCACACCTACAAAGTCCACCCCCACGACTACCGCCTCGGCCCGTAGTCACCGGCCACACCCCGTTCCACCTCGCGCAGGCCGAACCAGTCTGCGATGGCGTCCGCGGTGTCCTCGAGCTCGGCGCCCTGGACGACGGCCTCGGCGAACAGCGCGTCGCGCTCGAGCAGGTGCTCCAGCCCCGCAGCCGGATCCGACGTACGCCGCCAGAACTGCTGCTGCGACGCCCGCTCGGCGAACACTGCCCGGCGCATCGTCGGCGTCCCGACCAGCCACACCGCCCGTCGCGGGTCGTCGATGAGCGGGGCGACAAGACGGGGGAGCAGCCGGAAGCCCTCGCGGTCGGTTCCGCGGTCACCCAGCGGCTCGTCCATGCTCAGTGCTGCGAACCGGGCAAGCAGCGGAGCATCGGCACCGGGGTCCGCCCCGTGGGTGCGGATGGCCACGTCGGTGCTGTACGTACGCAGGTCGAAGCGCCGGGCGAGCGTGGCGGTCACGGCGGTCTTCCCGCTGCCGCTGGCACCACCGATCCAGCGCACGTGCCGCAGCTGCGCCGCCTCAGGCACGGCTAGCGGGATGCGGCAGGCTCCGCCGCCAGCACCGCTTGCACCTGGCGCTGCACCATCGGCAGCACCTCGGTCACGGTCACCGGCCGACCCGTCTCCTTCGACAGCGAGGTCACGCCGGCGTCGCTGATGCCGCAAGGCACGATGCGGTCGAACCAGGACAGGTCGCAGTCACAGTTGAGTGCGAAGCCGTGCATGGCCACGCCGCGAGCGACGCGTACGCCGATCGCCGCGACCTTGCGCTCCGGTCCGCGGTCGTCGGCCGGCACCCACACCCCGCTGCGCCCGGAGACCCGCACGGTCGGCACCCCCACCTCGGCGCAGACGTCGATGAGCGCCTGCTCGAGCCGCAGAACGTAGCCCACGACGTCCATCGGCTCCGGCAGCCGCACGATCGGGTAGCCGGTGAGCTGTCCGGGGCCGTGCCAGGTGATCTTGCCGCCGCGGTCGACGTCCACGATCGGCGCGCCCGGGTCGCTGACCGGACGCTCCCACGCCTCGGTGCGCTTGCCGGCCGTGTACACCGGGTCGTGCTCCAGCAGCACCACGGTGTCGCCGATCTCGCCGGCGACCCGCTGCTCGTGCAGCCGCCGCTGGTTCGCCCAGGCCTCGTCGTACGCCACCCGCCCCGGCGTGACGAACGTGATCTCGGCCATGGGCCGAGGGTACGCCCGCAGGCTCAGCGCCGCCGGTTGCGCTGGATGAGCTGGCGGACGATCACGTTGCGCTGGATCTCGTTCGTGCCCTCGCCGACGATCATCAGCGGTGCGTCCCGGAAGTAGCGCTCGACGTCGACCTCTGTCGAGTATCCCTGGGCGCCGTGCACTCGCATCGCCGACAGCGTCACCTCCATGCACGCCTCGGAGGCGAACAGCTTGGCCATCCCCGCCTCCAGGTCGGCGCGGGCGCCGCTGTCGTAGACGTCCGCGGCGTGCAGGACCAGCCGCCGAGCCGCCTCGACCTTCGTGGCCATGTCGGCCAGCTGATGGCCCACGGCCTGGTGCTGCCAGATCGGGACGCCGAAGCTCTCCCGTTCCTGCGCGTACGCGATCGAGTCGTCCAGTGCCGCCTGGGCGACTCCGACGCCGCGCGCGGCCACCTGGATACGCCCGAGCTCGAGTCCCGACATGAACTGCGCGAACCCCTGGCCCTCCTCGCCACCCAGCAGCTGCTCCGCCGGGACGTGCACGTCCGTGAAGGACATCTCGCAGGTCTCGACACCCTTGTAGCCGAGCTTCGGCAGGTCCCGGGAGACCTCGTAGCCGTACGCCGGCTCCAGCAGCAGGATGCTGATCCCGCGGTGGGAGGGGTCGGCGTCCGGGTTGGTCTTGCACAGCAGGGCGATCACCCCGGCGCGCCGGGCGTTGGTGATCCACATCTTCGCGCCGTTGACCACGTACTCGTCGCCGGAGCGGATCGCGCGCGTCCGCATCGCCTGCAGGTCCGAGCCGCCGCCGGGCTCGGTGAGCGCCATCGCGCCGCGGATCTCACCGGCGGCCATTCTCGGCAGGTAGCGCTGCTTCTGCTCCTCGGTGCCGAACCGGCGCAGCATCGTCGCCACCACCGAGTGCCCGCCCATCGCGCCCGCCAGGGTCATCCAGCCGCGGGAGAGCTGCTCGGTGACCGTGGCGAAGCACCGGGTGGACACGCCGATGCCACCGTACTCGGGCGGGATCACCAGCGCGAAGACGCCGACGTCCTTCATCGTCTCGACGAGGTCCTCGGGGAACGTGTCGCTGTGCTCGAGGTCGCGGGCGACGGGACGCACCCGGCGGTCCACGAACTCGGTGACGACGTCGACGATGTCCTGTTCCTGCTCCGTCAGCTGGCTCACCGTCCCATCATGGCGGTATGCGCATCCCCATCCACTTCAGTCGCTGGTTCGTGCCGCTCGCGGTCCTCACCGGCATGCCGCCCGCGCGATGCCACCTCGACGTGGGCGCGGACGAGGTGCACGTCGTCATGGGGTGGGCGTTCCAGGGCAGGCTGCCCCGCTCGGTGATCGCCTCCGCCACCGCGACGCACGTCGGCCTCTGGGCGGGGATCGGCGTGCACGGCTGGCGGGGCACCTGGGTGGTCAACGGCTCGCTGCGCCGGATGGTCGAGCTGCGTCTCGCGGCGCCCGTACGGGCCCGCGTGCTCGGGTTCCCCGTCAGGCTGCGGCGGCTCTTCGTGAGCGTCGAGGATCCGGCCGGTCTCCTCGCCGCGCTGGCCTGACCCTGTGGACAGCGGCAGCGGGCACGCCGTCGCTGCTGCTTGCATCGCCCCGTGCGATGGGAGCTGCCGGGCTGTGATGCGCTGCGGCTGACCGGCGTCAGCGGAGACCTGCAGACCTGGACGGGACGTGACGCCGCAACCGGTCGACGGGTCGTGGTGACCCGCTGGTGCGGTGGTGAGGGCGCTGACCTGCCCCGGTACGACGAGGCGCACCTCGCGCGCCGGATCGCGGTGCTGAGCATCGACGGCGACGCGGTGCTCGTGGAGGAGGCGCCCGCCGCAGGGACGCTGGCGGAGCTGCTGGCACGGCGCGGCCCGCTGTCCACGGGGGAGACCGTCACCGCGCTGCTGCCGCTGGCCGAGACCCTCGAGCGGCTGCACGCCGGTGGTACGGCGCACGGCCGCGTCGGCCCCGACACCGTCGGGTTCGGCGCGGACGGCCGCCCGGTGCTCCTGGGCGCGGGCCTCGGTGGGCGCGTTGCAGCCGCACAGGACGACGTGCGCGCCCTCGCGGCACTGGCCGGGCTGCCCCCGGCGGCCGACGCCGGCGAGCTCGCCGACCGGCTGCGTGGGCTGGCCACGCCGGTGCCGGTGTCCTTGGCCGCGGCGCCGGCCGCGCCGGTTCGCCGGGGGAGCTCCCGCCGGCCGCTGGCCGTCGGCGCGGCCGGCGCCGTACTGGTCGGCTGTGTGCTGGTCGTGGCCGGGCGCGCGGGCGGGCAGAGCGCACCCGCTGCGGCTCCGGCGTCGGATGCGCCGTCCGTTGCGGCGATGTCCGCGACCGCCCCGGCCGCCGACTGGCAGGCGGTGGTCACCGACCTCGAGCGCCGCCGGGGGGCGGCCCTGCGTGCGCTCGACGTCACTGCCCTGCGTGGCCTGTTCGCTCCCGGCTCGTCGCAGCTGGCCGCCGACCTCGACGCGGTGCAGCGGCTGACCCGCGGTGGGCTGCGCCCCACGGGACCGCAGATGCACGTCCGCAAGGTCACCCTGCTCCAGCGCGACGCGACGCGCGCGCAGCTCCGCGTGGTGGACGACCGTGCGGCGTACGACCTGCTGGACGCAGCGGGCAGGATCGCCCAGCACGTCGCGGGCCGCCCGGCGACCGCCTTCCGTCTGACGCTCGCCTGGACCGGCGGGCACTGGCTGCTCGCCGACGTCGTCAGAGCAGGGCGCCCAGCGTCTCCTCCACCCGCGGGTAACGGAAGCTGAAGCCCGACTCCGCCAAGCGTCCAGGCACCCCGCGGACGCTGGCGAGCAGTCCCTCGTCGGCGAACTCCCCGAGTGCGATCCGCAGGGCGAACGCCGGTACGGGCAGCACGGCGGGGCGGTGCAGCGCCCGGCCGAGGGCGCGGGTCAGCTCGGCGTTGCGGACCGGCTCCGGCGAGGTGAGGTTGGCACCGCCGCTGATGCTGTCGTCGTCGATCAGCCGCCGTACGGCCGCGATGTGGTCGGGCAGGGCGATCCAGCTCCACCACTGCCGGCCCGTGCCGAGCGGGCCGCCGAGACCCAGACGGAAGATCGAGAGCATGCGCCCGAGCGCCCCGCCCTGGGCCAGGACGATGCCGCTGCGCATGCACGCGACGCGGATGCCGGCCTGGGCCGCTGCGGCGGTGGCGGCCTCCCACTGTCCGCAGACGTCGGCGAGGAACCCCTCGCCACGAGGTATGGACTCGTCGACGACGGTGTCCCCGCGGTCGCCGTAGTAGTTGATGCCCGAGGCCGACACGAGCACGCGCGGTGGCTGGTCGAGGTCCGCGAGGGCCTCGCTCAGCAGCGTCGTGCCCTCGACCCGACTGCTCCGGATCACCTGCTTGTACTCGCCGCTCCAACGGTGGTCGCCCAGCCCGGCCCCGGCCAGATGCACGACGGCGTCGGTGCCCTCGAGTGCGGCCCGGTCGACGTTGCCCGCGCCGGGGTCCCAGGACGCCTCGTCCGCCGTGCGAGCGGTCCGGCGCACGAGCCGTACGACGTCGTGGCCGTCGGAGCGGAGGCTCTCGACCAGCGCCGAGCCGATGAGGCCGGACGCGCCCGTGACCGCGACACGCATGGCCGTTAGAGGCCCAGGTCCGAGGCGAAGTCGCCCTCCTCGAGGCGTTCCTTCACCGTCGCGAGGAAGCGGGCGGCGTCCGCGCCGTCCACGAGCCGGTGGTCGTAGGTGAGCGCGAGGTACATCATCCGCCGCACCGCGATCACCTCGCCGAGGTCGGGGTCGTCGACGACGACGGCCCGCTTGACCACCGCACCGGTACCGAGGATGCCGACCTGGGGCTGGTTGATGATCGGCGTGTCGAAGACTGCCCCGCGCGACCCGGTGTTGGTCAACGTGAAGGTGCCGCCGCCGAGCTCGTCCGGGCTCACCTGGTTGTGGCGCGTGCGCTCCGCGAGGTCGGCGATCTTGCGCGCCAGTCCGGCGATGTTGAGGTCGCCGGCGTCGTGGATCACCGGGACGAGCAGGCCGCGTTCGGTGTCGACCGCGACGCCGAGGTGCACGCCCTCGTGATAGGTCACCGTGCCCTCGTCCAGGTCGATCGACGCGTTGACGTTCGGGTGCGCCTTGAGGGCCTCGCAGGTGGCGAGCGCGAAGAACGGCAGGTAGCGCAGGCGGACGCCCTCGCGGGCCTCGAAGTCCGCACCTGCCTGCTCGATCAGCCGGGCGATGCCGGTGACGTCCGCCTCCACCACCGTGGTCAGCTGGGCGCTGGTCTGCAGCGACTCGGTCATGCGCTCGGCGATGACCTGCCGCAGGCGCGAGAGGCGCTCCGTGCGCCCACGCGCCGGCGCCGCGGCCGCCGGTCGCGCGGCCGGCGGCCGCTGACCCTGCGGTGCCGGCCGCGGCGGCTGCTGCGCCGTCGGCGCAGCAGCGGGGGTGGGTTGCGGCGGTGCCGCAGGCCGCTCCCCGGCCGGCTGGGCGGCGCCTCCGGCCCGGGCGGCGTCGAGCACGTCCTGCTTGCGGATCCGGCCACCGACACCGGTGCCGCGGACGTTCGCCAGGTCGACGCCGTGCTCGGCCGCGAGCTTGCGGACCAGCGGGGTGACGTACGCGTCGCCCTGGTTGTCCTCCGCCCCCGCTGCCGCCGGCTGCGGCGGGGCAGCGGGCTGCTGCTGCGGGCTCGGCTGCGCCGGGGGTTCCGGGGCCGTCCGCGCCGGAGCCTCCGCGGCCGCCGGCGGCTCGGCGGGGGACGGGACTGCCTGCTGTGCGGCCGGCACCTCCTGGGCCGGCTCGTCCTGGGCGGGGGCCGGCTGGGCGGGCTCGGGCTGCTCGGGCTGGGCCTGCTCGGCGGCCGGCTGGGCGCCACTGCCCTCGCCCTCGTCGATGACCGCCAGCTCGGCGCCCACCTCGACCGTCTCGTCCTCCGACACCCGGATGGAGCTCAGGACGCCGGACGCCGGAGCCGGGATCTCCGTGTCGACCTTGTCGGTGGAGACCTCGAGCAGCGGCTCGTCGGCCTCGACCCGCTCGCCTTCCTTCTTGAGCCAGCGGGTGATCGTGCCCTCGGACACGCTCTCGCCGAGACGCGGCATGGTGACGGAGACGGCCATCGGTTTCCTGGCTCCTTCGACTGGTGCGGGTGGTGGCCTGGAGAGGTCCTACCCGTGGGTGTGCAGCGGCTTGCCGGCGAGTGCGAGGTGCGCTTCGCCGAGGGCCTCGGAGAGGGTCGGGTGCGGGTGGACGAGCTGGGCCACCTCGGTCGGCAGTGCCTCCCAGTTGGTGATGAGCTGTGCCTCGGCGATGAGGTCGCCGACGCGGGCGCCGACCATGTGGATCCCGAGCACGGGGCCGTCCTTGGCGGCGACCACCTTGACCGCGCCACTCGTACGCAGGATCTGCGCCCGGCCGTTGCCCGCGAGGTCGTAGCTGTACTCCACGACCTCGTGACCGAGTTCCCCGGCCTGTGCGGAGGTGAGCCCCACCGAGGCCACCTCCGGCTCGGAGTAGGTGATCTTCGGGACGTTCACGTAGTCCACCGGCACGGGGCTGAGGCCGGCGATCTGCTCGGCGATGAGGATGCCCTCGGCGAAGCCGACGTGGGCGAGCTGCAGGCCCGGCCGCAGGTCGCCCAGGGCGTAGACGCCGTCGACGTTGGTCCGGCAGTACTCGTCCACGAGGACGAAGCCGCGATCCATGCGGACGCCCACCTCGTCGAAGCCCAGCCCTTCGGACACCGGCCCGCGACCGACAGCCACGAGCAGCAGCTCTGCCGAGATGGTCTCGCCGTTCTCGAGGCTCACCGTGACGCCGTTGTCGGCGACCTTGGCATCGGAGAACCGCTCGCCGATCTTGAAGGCGATCCCGCGCTTGCGGAAGGCGCGCTCGAGGAGCTTGGAACTCGACTCGTCCTCGGTCGGCAGCAGGTGGGGGAGCGCCTCCACGATCGTCACCTCGGCGCCGAGTGACCGCCAGATGCTCGCGAACTCGACGCCGATCACGCCGCCGCCGAGCACGACGACGGAGCCCGGCACCCGGTCCAGCCGCAGCGCGTGCTCGCTGGTGATGATCCGCTCGCCGTCGATCTGCAGACCGGGCAGGGAACGCGGCTGCGACCCGGTGGCGAGCACCACCGCCTTGGTCGCCTCGCACCGGGTGTCGCCGGCCTGCACGGCGTTCGGGGCGACCAGCCGCCCCTCACCCTCGACGACGGTGATGCCGCGGCTGTTCACCAGGCCCTGCAGGCCCTTCCAGAGCCGGTTGACGACGCCGTCCTTGTACGCGTGCAGCGCCGCCATGTCCACGCCGTCGAAGGTCGCCTTGATGCCGACGGCCTCACTCTCCTTGGCCGCGTCGGCGACCTCCGCGCTGTGCAGGAGCGCCTTCGTCGGAATACAGCCCCGGTGCAGGCAGGTGCCGCCGACCCGGTCCCGTTCGACCATGATCACCGACAGTCCCAGCTCCGCCGCTCGCAGCGCGCAGGCGTACCCGCCGGTGCCCGCCCCGAGGATGACGATGTCGGCCGACTGGGTCTCCGCCACGTTCTGCTCCCGGTACGACGTTGTCCGTGATCCGTGCTCGCCTCATCTTTGCACTGCCCACCGGAGCGCCGACGAACGCGTGAAGCGGTCGAGAAGGTTGCCCCTCGCAGACGAGGACCGGGCCCGGCGCGCCGCCGGACCCGGTCCTCGAGGGGCATGCAGTCAGTGCTGGTGCTTGGCGGCTCCCTTCCCGTGACCGTGACCGGAGTCCGACACGGTCGTCTGTGTCGTCGCCGACGTGCTGTCCGTGGGATCGGGCGTCTCCGTCGGGTCGGGTGCGTCCGCACTGGGCTGGCTCTCGGTGCTCTCCGTCGCTGCGTCGGAGTCGCCGGCGCCCTCGGTGTCGTCCTGCGTCGTCGTCGCGGTGTCGGTGCTGGTGCTGGTGCTGGTGCTGGTCGCCTCGGGTGAGGGCAGCCCGCAGTCCGAGCCGGCGGCCTGGGAGACCCACGACCCGTGGTTGCCGTCCCGGCCCTTCGGCGCCTCGTGGGCCACCTTCGAGACGTACGCGCCGTGGTTGGCGACGTCCGTCGGGCAGTCCGGCAGCTGGTAGCCGCTGCCCGCGGTGGCCGTGTCGGTCGGAGTCGCTGCCTGAACCGGGTCGGTGGTGGCCGGGTCGGTGGGAGTCGGGTCGGTGGTCGCCGGGTCGGTGGGAGTCGGGTCGGTGGTCGCTGGGTCGGTGGGAGTCGGGTCGGTGGTGGCCGGGTCGGTGGGGGTCGCGCCGCTCGCGTCCGCGACGGTGGTGGTCTGGATGCTGGGGGCAGGTGCAGCGGCGGCAACCGCGACGGCGGCGCCGGTGCCGCCGGCCGTGGCGGCGGCGGCGAGCATCGCCAGCACCTTGGCCTTGGCTGCGACGACGGTGGGCAGTCGGTCGAGCACGGGGTCCTCCGGGGGTAGGGGTGGGTTCCTTCACTCCCCGAATCGACGCGCCGATCAGCGCTTCCGTACACCCGAGCGGGTGATCCTCGGGTCAGGCGCTCGCCAGGTCCTCCACCAGCGCGACCATCGTGCGGACCGCGGCGCCCGTCCCGCCCTTGGGTGTGTAGCCGTACGGCTCGCCCTGGTGGAACGCCGGACCGGCGATGTCCAGATGCGCCCAGCGGACGCCGTCCGCGACGAACTCCTCGAGGAAGACGCCGGCGACCAGCATGCCGCCGTAGCGCTCACCCATGTTCGCGATGTCGGCGATCTCCGAGTCGAGCGACTTGCGCAGCTCCGGCGGCAGCGGCATCGGCCAGGCTTGCTCACCGGTGCGCTCGGCCGCGGCCAGCACCTGGGAGCGCAGGTCGTCGTCGTTGGCCATGACCGCGAAGACGTGCGAGCCGAGCGCCACCATCTGGGCGCCGGTCAGCGTCGCCGCGTCGACCAGCACGTCCGGGCTCTCCTCGCACGCCCGCGTGATCGCGTCGGCGAGGATCAGCCGTCCCTCGGCGTCGGTGTTGAGCACCTCGACGGTCTTGCCGCCCCGGATCGTGAGGACGTCCGACGGGCGGATGGCCGTCCCGCTGGGCATGTTCTCGGCGGTCGGGACCCAGCCGGTGACGTTCACCTTCGGCTCGAGGCGGGCCACCGCGGTCATCGCCGACAGCACGGCCGCGGCGCCGCCCATGTCCGACTTCATGGCCTCCATCGCGTTGGCCGGCTTGAGCGACAGGCCGCCGGAGTCGAACGTGATGCCCTTGCCGACGAGGGCCACCGACGTGGTGGCCTCCGGGTGGCGGAAGGCGATGCGTACGAGGCGTGGCGGGTTGGTCGAGCCGGCGCCGACACCGAGGATGCCGCCGAATCCGCCGGCGGTGAGCGCCTCCTCGTCGAGGACCTCGACGTCGAGGCCGAGCGGGGTGCACGCGTCGACCGCCGCCTGGGCGAGGTCGGCCGGGTGCAGGTCGCCGGGCGGGGTGTTCACCAGGTCGCGGCACAGGTGCACGGCGGCCGCCAGCGCCTGCGCCCGCTGCACGGCGGCCCGGGTCGCGTCGTCGTCGGCCGCCGCCACCACGGTGACGCGCTCGACCGGGCGGCGGCGGGCGTCCTCGGACGCGCGCCGGTAACGCAGGAAGGAGTAGGCGCCGAACAGGGCGCCCTCGGCCACGGCTGCCGCCGCCTCGGCGCCCGCCCCGGCCAGGGCGAGGGTGAGCGCGACGGATCGGGTGCCGGCCAGCGCGCGAACCGCCGCACCGGCACCGCGGCGCAGGTCCTCTGCGGTCGGCTCGTCCGTACCGAGCCCGACCGCGACCACGGTCGGCGCCGTCGTCGCTCCCAGCGTCGGGACGCGGGTCACCTCGCCGGCCTCACCTCGAGCCCCCAGGACGCGCAGGGCGTCCAGCAGCCGGCCGTCCATCGCGCGGTCCACCGACTCCGCTCCGGGCGCGAGCCGCAGCCCGCCATCGGCGCCGGCGAGGACTCCCACCGCGAGCGCGTCGACGTCGAGTCGCGCGGCGTCGTCGGTGGTCAAAGAGAGGTCGGTCACGGGCGCCGATGCTAGACGAAGGCCCTCGTGGCGACCGGATAGCGTGCGTCCATGGCCGCCGATCCCGCCACGCTGCGCCGTTCGCCGCTGCACGACCGGCACGAGGCGCTCGGCGCGAGGATGTCCGACTTCGGCGGCTGGCTCATGCCGATCCAGTACCGCGGGGTTGTCGAGGAGCACACCGCGGTGCGTACGGCGGTGGGCGTGTTCGACGTCAGCCACCTCGGCAAGGCGTTCGTCCGCGGCCCCGGTGCGGCGGCGTTCGTCAACGCGTGCCTCACCAACGACCTCGACCGGATCGGTCCCGGGCAGGCGCAGTACACGCTGTGCTGCGACGATCCCACCGGCGGGGTCGTGGACGACCTCATCGCGTACCTTCGGGCGCCGGACGAGGTGTTCCTCGTCCCCAACGCGGCGAACACCGCCGAGGTGGTGCGCCGGCTCTCGGCCGCGGCACCTACTGGGGTCGAGGTCTCCGACGCCCACGACCGGTACGCCGTGCTCGCCGTGCAGGGCCCCCGGTCAGCCGAGCTGCTCGAGGCCGTCGGCCTGCCCACGAAGCACGACTACATGTCCTTCGAGGAGGCCGCCCAGGCGGGGCGGCAGGTGCTCGTCTGCCGCTCCGGCTACACCGGCGAGCGCGGGTACGAGCTCGTGGTGGAGGCGGACGGTGCGGGGCCGCTGTGGGACGGCCTGCTGGCCGCCGGTGTGGCGCTCGGGGTCCAGCCCTGCGGGCTCGGCGCCCGCGACACCCTGCGCACCGAGATGGGCTACCCGCTGCACGGCCAGGACATCTCGCTGGACGTCACCCCGGTCCAGGCCCGGCTCGGCTGGGCGATCGGGTGGGACAAGCCCGCGTTCTGGGGGCGCGACGTGCTCGTCGCCGAGCGCGAGGCGGGTCCCGCTCGCGTCCTGCGTGGCCTGGTCGCCACCGACCGGGGCATTCCCCGGCCGCACATGCCGGTGCGTTCCCTCGACGGTGCGGACGTCGGCACGGTCACCAGCGGGACGTTCTCGCCCACCCGACGCGTCGGGCTGGGGCTGGCCCTCCTCGACGTGGCGGTCTCGGAGGGCGACGAGGTGGAGGTCGACGTCCGCGGCCGGCCGTCGCGGATGACCGTGACCCGGCCGCCGTTCGTCGAGGCCACCCCGCGATGACCGGCCCCGCAGGGCCCGGGCCGCGGGTGCTGCTCATGGGCATGATGGGGGCGGGCAAGACCACGGTGGGTACCGCGCTGTCCCGGCGTACCGGCTGGCCGTACCTGGACAACGACGAGCTCGTGCACCGGGCGACCGGTCGGACGACGCCGGACGTCCTCGCCTCCGGCGGCGTCGCCGAGCTGCGGCGGGCCGAGTCGCTGGCGCTGGCGGAGGCGCTGACCGCTCCGACACCGGTCATCGCGGCGGTGGCCGCCGGGGTGGTGGAGGATGCCCGGGACCTGGAGCGGCTGCGTACGGGCGGATGCGTCGTGTGGTTGCGGGCTCGCCTGGAGACGCTGGTCTCGCGGGTCGGCACCGGGGCCGGGCGGCCGTGGCTGCAGGGCGATGCCGCAACGGCGCTCGCCGCGCTGTACGAGGGGCGCGCCCCGCTGTACGAACGGGCGGCCGGCCTGATCGTGGACGTCGACGAGCTTCCCGGAGAGCGCGTCGCCGACCGCATCCTGGCTGCGCTGCCTCACACCGACGACACCCGGGAGGCGTGATGAGCTGGACGTGGCGGTACGAAGGGCCGGACGGCGAGCCGGTCACCCCCGCGCAGGCACCGCGCGCGGAGTCCTTCTCGACCCAGTCCGACGCGGAGTCCTGGATCGGCGAGAACTGGCGGGAGCTGCTCTCCGCCGGGGTGCACCAGGTGACGCTGCTCGAGGGGGAGCGGGAGGTCTACGGCCCGATGGGGCTGCACACGGAGTAGCGCCGTACGCCTAGGGCCGCCGCTTCGGGCTCTGGGTGAGCGCCGGGTCCCGCTGCACGACCGGGTCGAGGATCGCGTCGACGCGCCGCAGGACGTCGGCGTCCAGCGACTGGCCGGCGGCCTTGACGTTCTCCGCCACCTGCTCCGGCCGGGTGGCGCCGATGATCGCCGCGGAGACGTTGCCGTTCTGCAGCACCCAGGCGAGCGCGAGCTGGGCGGTCGACAGCCCCAGGTCGCGGGCGACGTCGCCGAGCTGCTGGACCCGGGTGAGCACGTCGTCCTCGAGCCAGCGCTTGATGAAGCCGCCGCCGGTGGGGTCGGTGGCGCGGGATCCCGCCGGCGGCTCGGCGCCCGGCGCGTACTTCCCGGTGAGCACGCCCTGGGCCAGCGGCGACCACACGATCTGCCCGACGCCTTCCCGCTCGCACAGCGGGACGACGTCCGCCTCGATGACCCGCCACAGCGCGGAGTACTGCGGCTGGTTGGACACCAGCCGGTCCAGGCCCATCTGGTCGGCGATCCGCAGCGCATCAGCGATCTGCCCAGCGGTCCACTCCGAGACGCCGATGTAGTGCACCTTCCCGGCGCGGACGAGGTCGTCGAAGGCGCGCAGCGTCTCCTCGAGCGGCGTCTCGACGTCGTAGCGGTGTGCCTGGTACAGGTCGACGTAGTCGGTGCGCAGCCGGCGCAGGGACGCGTCGATCGACTCGTGGATGTGCTTGCGGGACAGTCCGCGGTCGTTGGGCCCCTCACCCGTCGGCCAGAACACCTTGGTGGCGAGCACGAAGTCCTTGCGCGGGATGCCCTCGAGCGCCCGGCCCAGCACGTCCTCGGCGCGGCCCTGCGCGTAGACGTCCGCCGTGTCGAAGAAGGTGATGCCCTCGTCGAACGCGGCCCGGACGCACGCCACTGCGGCGTCCTCCTGGACCTGGCTGCCGTGGGTGATCCAGTTGCCGTACGCGATCTCCGAGACGACGAGTCCGCTGCGGCCGAGGTGTCGGTACTCCATGGCGCCGACCCTACGGGCGGCCCGGGGGCTCAGCGGATCGGGTCCCCGCGCTTCACCTTCGGGGGCGGCATGCGCAGCCGGCGGATCTGCAGGGCGCGCGTGACGGCGTACCAGCGGATGCCGTGCGCCTGGTCCGCCCCGAAGCGCTCGGCGACGGTGCGCTGGACCGTACGGGCCAGCCACAGGCTGTCGACGATGATGCCGAGGAGCAGCGCCGCGTAGCCGAGCGACACCACGGGTGCGATCACCTGCACCGTGCTCGCGAACAGCAGCAGGATCGCGGCGGGCAGGAAGAACGAGCCGATGCTGCGCCGCGTGTCGACGTAGTCGCGTACGTAGCGCCGCACCGGGCCGGCGTCCCGGGGCGGCAGGTTGCGCTCGTCACCGGTGGTCAGCGCGTGGCGCTGGAGCCGCCGCTGCTCCTTGACCTTGTCGCGACGCAGCCGGGCGGCTTCCTTGCGGTTCGTCGGGGCCTTGAGCGCCTGCCTGCGGGCCTTCTGCGCCTCGCGGCGCTTCGGCGTCGGCCGGCCCTTGCCGGCCGGCTTCGCCCCGCGGTCGTCCGTCTCGTCGACGGGTGGTTCTGCCGAGGTCGCGGCCGGGTCCTCGGTGGTACGGCGGAAAGCGGGCACGGATCCAGGCTACCGAGCGTTGTGCGGGTGTCGGGGCGGCCGCCGCGGGCTTAGGGTCTGCAGTAGGCACCACCGTTCGAGGGAGAGGCGCATGGGCATCGCGCGACGGCTGTCGCTGCTGTTCAAGACCAAGACGAGCAAGCTTCTGGACCGCGCCGAGGATCCCCGCGAGACGCTGGACTACTCCTACCAGCGCCAGCTCGAGATGCTGCAGAAGGTGCGGCGGGGCGTCGCGGACGTGGCCACCAGCCGTAAGCGGCTGGAGATCCAGATGAACCAGCTTCAGCAGACCGCGGACAAGCTGCAGGGGCAGGCCAAGCAGGCCGTCGAGGCGAACCGCGAGGACCTGGCCCGGGAGGCGCTCACGCGCCGCTCCGCGGTCAACGCGCAGCTCGCGGACCTCGCCCAGCAGCATGCGTCGCTGCAGGCGGAGGAGGAGAAGCTCACCCAGGCCAGCCAGCGGCTGCAGGCCAAGGTGGACGCCTTCCGCAGCCGCAAGGAGACGATCAAGGCGACGTACACCGCGGCCGAGGCGCAGACCAAGATCGGGGAGGCCTTCGCCGGCATCTCCGAGGAGATGGGTGACGTCGGCCTCGCGATGCAGCGCGCCGAGGACAAGACCCAGCAGATGCAGGCGCGTGCCGGCGCGGTGGACGAGCTGCTCGCGTCCGGCGCGTTGGACGACGCGTCGCTGCCCGCCGGTGGCCGCCGTGACGACATCCAGACCGAGCTCGACCAGCTCAGCGCCGGCAGCGAGGTCGAGACGGAGCTGGCCCGGCTCAAGGGCGAGATCGGCGCCGGCGCGAGCGCGCCGGAGCTGGAGCAGGGGGAGGGCACGTGATCGTACGCATCCTCGGTGAGGGCCAGCTCGACGTGCCGGACAGCGAGCTGGGGAAGCTCAACACGCTCGACGACGCGCTGCAGGCAGCGGTCGACGCCGATGACGAGGCGGCCTTCGCCGCTGCACTGGCGGACCTGCTCGCCGAGGTGCGGCAGGTCGGTACCCCGCTTCCGGATGACTCACTGGTGCCGTCGGAGCTGGTGCTCCCGTCGGCGGACGCCGGGCTCGCGGAGGTTCGCGACCTGCTCGGCGAGGAAGGGCTGATCCCGGGCTGACATGGCCACCACTCGTTTCCGCACCGACCGCGGCCTGCAGGCCCGCATGGTGTTCACGATGTTCCTGCTGGGCCTGCTGTTCGTCGCGTTCATGGGCGCGCTCATCGCCATCAACGTGGGACCGCTCGTCATCGTCGTCATCGGCGGTGGCTTCCTGTTCTTCCAGTACTGGGCCAGCGACCGGATCGCGCTCTACGCCATGCACGGGCGGGTCGTCAGCCGCGAGCAGGCCCCTGAGCTGTACGGCACGGTGGAGCGGCTGTGCGCGCTCGCGGACATGCCGATGCCCAAGGTGGCGATCGCCGACAGCGACATCCCGAACGCCTTCGCCACCGGCCGCAGCCCGGATCGCGCCGTCGTCTGCGCCACCACGGGCATCCTGCGACGCCTCGACCAGGAGGAGCTGGAGGGCGTTCTCGCGCACGAGCTGTCGCACGTCGCCCACCGGGACGTGATGGTCATGACCTTCGCGTCGTTCCTCGGCATCGTCGCCGGCATGATCACCCGGTTCACGATGTACGCGGGAATGTTCGGCGGGTACGGCGGGCGCCGTGACAGCCGCAACGACAACACCGCGCTGATGGTCTTCGGGGTGATGCTCGTCTCCATGCTCGTCTACGCGTTGTCGTTCGTGCTCACCCGTGCGCTGTCGCGCTACCGGGAGCTCTCCGCCGACCGGGCGGGTGCGTACCTCACCGGCCGACCGTCGGCGCTGGCGTCCGCGCTGACCAAGGTGACCGGCGACATGGCCCGGATCCCCACGAAGGACCTGCGCTCGGCGGAGGCGTTCAACGCCTTCTTCTTCACCCCCGCGCTCGCCAAGGGCTTCAGCATCTCGTCGCTGTTCTCCACCCACCCGTCGCTGGAGCAGCGGCTCGAGCAGCTCGGCCGGATCTCCCGCGAGCTGGGCCAGGCAGGCTGATGGGGTTCCTGGACACGCTGCTCGGCCGGTCGAAGCCGGTCAAACCGGACCTCGACCAGCTGTTCGGCCTGCCCGCCGCGGCGGTCACCCTGGAGGCGGCCACCCAGTTCCGTCCGACCGGCGTCGGGTCGGTGTGTTTCAAGCCCGCGGAAGGTGGCGCGTTCGGCTCGCTGCGGGAGCAGGTGGACGCGCTGATGGCCGTCGACGCCGACCGCTACGCCGAGCAGACCGACGAGTACGGCTACCGCTGGCTGGTGCGCACCACCACGCCCGACCAGCTCGAGGACCTCGTCGCCGACCTGCACACGGTGAACTCGACCCTGGCCGACGCGGGCTTCGGCTCGCTCCTGCTCTGCACGGTCGTCGCGTTCAGCGACGGGTCGCGCCCGCTGGGCCTGGTGTACCTGTACAAGCGGGGCGCCTGGTACCCGTTCGCCCCGACCGGTGGCCAGAAGCGCGACAACGCCCTCGAGCTGCAGATGCGCGCCGTCGTGGCCGACGACCTGCGGGTCGAGGACGACCTGTCCCGCTGGTTCCCCCTCTGGGGCGCCCCCGGCCTGTCCTGAGCGGGCCACCGGCGGCTGCAAGTTGATCCGTCTGGCGAGCCGCCGGCGTACGCCCGTATGGTGCCGGCCCCCGTCCGCCGGCGGGCTACGGCAGGGCGAGCATCCGGTCGAGGGCGGCCTTGGCCTGCCGTGCCGCTTCCGGGTCGACGTCGATGCGGTTGACGACCTGCCCGTCGACGAGCGACTCCAGGGCCCACACCAGGTGCGGCAGGTCGATGCGGTTCATCGTCGCGCAGAAGCACACCGTCTTGTCCAGGAAGACGATGGTCTTGTCCGGGTGGCGCTTGGCCAGCCGCTGGACGAGGTTGAGCTCGGTACCGATGGCCCACGCG
This sequence comes from uncultured Actinomycetota bacterium, assembly GCA_963728075.1. Lineage (GTDB taxonomy): Bacteria > Actinomycetota > Actinomycetes > JAFAQI01 > DASSKL01 > CAVSIP01. Next base: position 210,916 of record CAVSIP010000001.1, read on the forward strand.
GAGCCGGCGGGCGCCTCGGCCACGGTCGTGATGATGTACTCCGTCGACCCCACGTAGTCCGCGGCGGTGACGACCTCGTGCCGGCACTCCGGGTGGACGAGGACGTTCACCCCGGGGACGCGGGCTCGTACGTCGTCGACACCCTCCCGGCTGAAGCGGCCGTGGACGGAGCAGTGCCCGCGCCAGAGGATCATCCGGGCGTCACGCAGCTGCTGGTCGGTGAGCCCGCCGTGCGGCTTGTGCGGGTCGTAGACCACGCAGTCGTCGAGTGACATGCCCATCTGCAGCACCGCGGTGTTGCGGCCGAGGTGCTGGTCCGGGAGGAAGAGCACCTTCTCGCCCTGGGTGAAGGCCCAGTCGAGTGCGCGCTTGGCGTTGGACGAGGTGCAGATCGTGCCGCCGTGGCGGCCGGTGAAGGCCTTGATCGCGGCGGAGGAGTTCATGTAGCTCACCGGGACGGTCACGTCGGCGACGCCGGCCTCGGCCAGCACCTCCCAGGCCTCCTCGACCTGGTCGAAGCTCGCCATGTCCGCCATCGAGCAACCCGCGGCGAGATCCGGGAGGACCACCTGCTGGTGGGCCCCGGTGAGGATGTCGGCGGACTCGGCCATGAAGTGGACGCCGCAGAACACGACGTACTCCGCCTCCGGGCGGGCGGCCGCCTGCTGGGCGAGCTTGAACGAGTCACCGGTCACGTCGGCGAACTGGATGACCTCGTCCCGCTGGTAGTGGTGCCCGAGGACGAACACCCGCTCGCCCAGGGCGGCCTTCGCGGCTCGCGCGCGCTCGACGAGCGTGGGGTCCGAGGTGGGCGGCAGTTCGCCGGGGCAGGTGACACCGGCCTCGGGGGAGTCGTCCCGGCCGTGCCCGAGCAGGAGCAGCAACGGCGTGGGTGAGACGCCCTCTGGCAGGTCGAGGTCGGGCACGGTGGTCACGGTCTCACTCCGGACGGACAGACGATGCGCCGCGATGGTCGCACACTGTCCAACGTCTGCGGTGCCCGGTTGCTTCCGCCACGATTGTCCCCGTGCGCGTCCTGGTGGCTCCCGACGACTACAAGGGCACGCTGTCCGCGGTCGAGGCCGTGGAGGCGATCGCCGCGGGCTGGCGCGACGCCGCACCGGACACCGAGCTCGACCTGGCCCCGCTCTCCGACGGCGGGCCGGGGTTCCTCGCCGTCCTGCACGCCTCGCTCGGCGGCGAGCTCGTCGAGATGGAGGTGTCGGGGCCGCTCGGGGGGCGGGTGCGCGCCCAGCTGCTCGAGGGCGGCGCCACCGCGTACGTGGAGTCCGCGCAGGCGTGCGGTCTGCACCTCGTCGTAGCGGCGGACCGCGACCCCGCCCGGGCGGACACCGCCGGCGTCGGCGAGCTCGTGGCCGCGGCGGCGCGCCGGGGTGCCCGCCGCGTCGTCGTCGGGCTCGGCGGCTCGGGCTCGAACGACGGGGGCTCGGGGGCGCTGCGCGGCCTGGGCTGGCGGCTGCTCGACATCGCCGGGGCGCCTTTGCCGCGGGGCGGAGCCGCCCTCGCCGGGCTTGCCCGGCTCGAGGCCGCGGCCCCGCTGGGGGTGGACCTGCTCGTCGCGACCGACGTCGACAACCCGCTGCTCGGGCCGGATGGTGCAACGGCGGTGTACGGGTTGCAGAAGGGCCTGCCCGAGGAGCAGGTACCGGTCCTGGACGCCGCTCTCGCCCGCCTGGCCGACGTGGCCGCGCGAGACGTCCCCGGTGCGGCCGGGCGCGCGGCGATGCCGGGCGCGGGGGCCGCCGGGGGGCTGGCGTACGGGCTGCTGCTCGCCGGCGGCTGCCGGGTGTCGGGCATCGCGCTGGTCCGCGAGGTGGTGCGGCTCGACGCGAGAGCGGCGGTCGCGGACCTGGTCGTCACCGGGGAGGGCAGCTTCGACGCGCAGTCCCTGCGGGGCAAGGCCGTCACCGGTGTCGCCGAGGCTGCAGCCCTGGCTGGAGTGCCGTGCATCGTGCTTGCCGGCCAGGTGCACGTGGGTCGGCGGGAGGCTGGTGCGGCCGGCGTCACCGCGGCGTACGCGACGGGGGTGGCGCCCGTTGACGGCCGGCGGGCCGCGGCGGCACTGCGCGGTCTCGCGGCGGAGGCCGCCCGCCGCTGGTGCCGCTGACCCGGCCGCCCGAGATCGAATCGTTGTCGAGGAATCCTCAACAAAACCTGCCCGCGGGCGTGGTCCATCCCCTAAGGTCCCGAGCCACCCAGCGCGACGCGCGCCCGCACCCCCGGAGGACCGCCTTGCCTGCACCGATCGACCGCCGTGAGTTTCTGACCCGCAGTGCCAAGGCCACCGCCGCCGTGGCGGTCGTGGGCGGCAGCGGCACGCTGCTGGCCTCCTGCAGCGGCAGCAGCAACTCGGGGACGAAGAAGACCGCGAGCAACAAGCGCGCCGGTGGGATGTCCAGCGAGACGCCGAAGGCCGGCGGCACGATGACGTACGGGACCGGGTCGGACATCGACGGCTTCGACCCCGCCGCGAACCACTGGGACGCGACCGGGCTGCTCTACGCCCGTTCGGTCTACGACCCGCTGGGTGTGCTCATGCCGGACGGGAGCGTGGCCCCCTACCTCGCCGAGTCGATCACCCACAACGCCGACTTCACCGTCTGGAAGGTCAAGGCGCGTGCCGGGGTGACGTTCCACGACGGTGAGAAGTTCGACGGTGCGGCCATCGTCGTGAACATGCAGCGGATGAAGCGCTCCGCGCTCGCGGGGCCCGCGATGACGCCCATCGAGAAGATCGAGGTCGACCCGGCGGACCCCATGACCTGTGTCATCACCATGAACCAGTCGTGGGTTCCGTTCGACACCTATCTCACCGGCAACATCGGCGGCCAGATCGCCTACATGGTCTCACCGAAGGCGGCGCAGGGCGGCACGCTGTCGACCAAGCCGGTGGGTACCGGCCCGTTCGTCTTCGACGCGTGGGTGCCCAACGACCACTTCCGGGCCAAGAAGAACCCGAGCTACTGGCAGCAGGGCAAGCCGTACCTCGACGCCGTGGAGTACCACCCGATCCCCGACTCCCAGCAGCGGATGAACTCGCTCAAGGCGGGCAACCTGGACGCGATCGCGGTGTCCTCGGCGCAGAACGTCCTCGACGCGCGGGACAGCAGCTCGATCGACTACCTGGAGTCGACCTCGGTCAAGCGTGTGGGTATGCCCAGCCCGAGCTTCTTCCAGGTCAACTGCATGTCCGACCCGCTCAAGGACGTGCGGCTGCGCCAGGCCCTGGCGTACGCGACCGACCAGGAGAAGCTGGTCAAGGTCGCCCTGCTGGGGGTGGGGGAGACCGGGCTGAACGGCCCGTTCACCTCGGACTCGCCGTACTACGCCGACAACGACTACCCGACCAAGCCCGACGCCACGAAGGCCAAGGAGCTGGTCGACGCCTGGAGCAAGGACAACGGTGGCAAGAAGCCGTCGTTCAAGCTCGGGACGACGAACGACCCGGCGAACGTCCAGATCGTCACCCTCGCCCAGGCCATGTGGCAGGCCGTGGGCTTCGAGGTGGCCATCGACACCGTCGAGGCGGCGCAGTACATCACCAACGCCCTTACCGGGAAGTACGACTGCTACATCTGGGCCCAGTTCGGGGCGGCCGACCCGGACGCGAACTACATCTGGTGGAGCACCAAGACAGTGGGCCAGATCGGTGCGCTGTCGCTGAACTTCGCGCGCAACTCCGACGGGCAGATCCAGACGGCACTCGAAGACGGCCGGACGAGCACGGACCAGGCGAAGCGGGTCGCCGCCTACCAGACGGTGGCGAAGCGGTTCGCGGCCGACGTCCCGTACATCTGGCTGCGCGTGCCCATCGTGGGCATCGCATCACGCCCGGCGCTGCGCAACTGGGCGGCGATCACCACTCCGGACGGAACCGCCGCAGCGGACCTGTTCTCCGCGGGCTCTCCCTTCCCCGCGAACGCGTGGAAGTCGGCTTAGGCCGCGGAGACCGAATTGTTGCCGGATTTTCTTCCCCGAATCCGCCTCGGTCCGGGCCGTACGGCCCTAGTGTCCTGACGTGACGCAGGTCACAGCGCGTGCGTCCACACCCCCGGGAGGATCAGCTTGTCCGCACCGATCGATCGCCGGCAGTTCCTCAGTGGCAGTGCCAAGGCTGCTGCCGCGGCCGCCCTCGTAGGGGGCGGCGGCACCCTGTTGGCCGCCTGCGGTGGCAGTAGCGGCGGTGGCTCGAAGTCGACCGGCGGCTCGACGCCGGCGAACCGCGCCGGTGGCGTGTCCAAGGCCACGCCGAAGCCCGGCGGCACGATGAAGGTCGGCACCACGTCCGAGATCGACGGGTTCGACCCGGCTGCGAACCACTGGGACGCGACCGGTCTCATGTACGCGCGCACCGTGTACGACCCGTTGGCCGTGATCCTCCCGGACGGGTCGGTCGCGCCGTACCTCGCCGAGTCGATCACCCACAACGCCGACTACACGGAGTGGAAGGTCAAGGCACGCTCCGGCGTCACCTTCCACGACGGCGAGAAGCTCGACGGCGCCGCGGTGGTGGCGAACCTGAAGCGGATGAAGAACTCCGCGCTCGCCGGCCCCGCGATGACGCCGATCACCAAGATCGAGGTCGACCCCAGCGACCCCATGACGGCGGTCATCACGATGAACGAGTCGTGGGTGCCCTTCGACTACAACCTCGCCGGCATGATCGGCGGGCAGATCGCGTACATGGTGTCGCCGAAGGCGGCGCAGGGCGGCAAGGTCTCCACCAACCCGGTCGGCACCGGCCCGTTCATCTTCCAGGAGTGGACGCCGGGCGACCACTTCACCGCGAAGAAGAACCCGAACTACTGGCAGCAGGGCCAGCCGTACCTCGACGCCATCGAATACCACCCGATCCCGGACTCGCAGCAGCGGTCGAACAGTCTCAAGGCCGGCAACATCGACGTCATGCAGTCCGGTTCGGCGCAGAACATCCTCGACTTCCAGGACAACAGCAAGTTCGACTACCTGAGCACCAAGGAGGCGCCGAACCTCGGCGAGCCCAGCCCGGTGTTCATGCAGATCAACTGCCTCAAGGACCCGCTCAGTGACGTGCGGCTGCGTCAGGCGCTCGCGTACGCGACGGATCGGGAGAAGGTCGTCAAGGTCGCCCTGCAGGGCGTGGGCGACCCGTCCATCACGGGCCCGTTCCCGAAGGACAGCAAGTTCTTCGCCGACAGCGGCTACCCGACGAAGCCGGACGCCGCGAAGGCCAAGGAGCTGGTCGACGCCTGGAGCAAGGACAATGGTGGCAAGAAACCGTCGTTCAAGATCGGCACGGTGAACGACCCGGCCGACGTCCAGATCGTCACGCTCATCCAGGCGATGTGGCAGGCGGTGGGCTTCGACTGCCAGATCGACCAGGTCGAGCAGGCGCAGTACATCACCAACGCGCTGACCGGCAACTACGACTGCTACATCTGGACGCAGTTCGGCGCCGCCGACCCGGACGCGAACTACATCTGGTGGAGCACCCAGACGGTGGGGAAGATCGGTGCCCTGTCGCTGAACTTCGCGCACTACTCCGACGACAAGGTGCAGCAGGCGCTCCAGGACGGCCGGACCAGCTCCGACCAGCAGAAGCGGGTCGCGGCGTACCAGTCGATCGCCAAGCAGTTCGGCGAGAACGTGCCCTACGTGTGGCTGCAGTTCCCGGTCGCGGCGATCATCTCCTCGCCCAAGGCGCAGAACTGGGCGAAGACCACGACTCCGGACGGCAAGGACGCCGCCAACATCTTCACGACCGGCATGTTCCCGCAGAAGTTCTGGCTCGCCACCTGAGGCTCTCCCTGAACCAGAGGTAGCTCACTCCATGCGATTCATCGGACGCAGGGTGGCGGCGTTGGTCGCCGTCCTGCTCATCGTCACCGTTCTGTCGTACCTGCTCATCAGCCTGCTGCCGGGCGACCCGGCCATGACGATCCTCGGGGCGAACGCCACCCCGGACGCCGTCGTGCAGGTGCGCCACCAGCTGCACCTCGACGACCCGCTCCCGCTGCAGTACATCCACTGGATCTGGGGCGCACTGCACGGGGACCTCGGGATCTCCTACCTCAACAAGCAGCCGGTCGCGCATGCGCTCGCGCAGCGGCTCCCGACCACGCTCGAGGTACTGCTGGTCTCGCAGGTGATGGCGCTCGGGGTGTCGATCCCACTGGGGATCATCTCCGCCTACCGGCCCAACGGGATCGTCGACCGCATCGTGACCGGCGGCGCGTTCATGCTGCTGTCGCTGCCGGGGTTCATCTTCGCGATTCTCATGGTCTACCTGTTCGCGGTGAAGTGGCACGTCTTCCCCGCCACCGGGTTCACGAAGTTCACCGACGATCCCATCGCCAACCTGAGATCGATCTTCCTGCCCTCGCTCACGCTCGCGGTGGCGTCGCTGGCGGTCTACGTCCGGGTGCTCCGCGCAGAGATGATCGCCACGTTGCAGGAGGACTTCATCATGGTGGCGCGGGCCAAGGGCATGCCCACCTGGCACGTCCTGCTCCGGCACGCGCTGCGTCCGTCGACGTTCACGCTCACCACCGTCGCGGGCCTGAACATCGGCGCGCTCATCGGCGGTGCGTTCATCGTCGAGTACATCTTCGCGCTGCCCGGGATCGGCCTGTACACCGTGACGTCGATCTACCAACGCGACTACCTCGCCGTGCAGGGCTCGGTGCTGCTGGTGGCGGTGGGCTTCGTGCTGGTCAACTTCCTGGTCGACATGCTCTATCCGATTCTCGACCCGAGGACGCGCCATGCCCGTGCCGCCTGAGCCTGCGCCCGCTCCGGTGGCCGTCGCCGCCGACGAGGTCCTCAGCGCCACCCCCGCGGCGGAGCCGCAGCAGCCCACGGACATGTTGCGCAAGAAGCTGGGCCCGATGTTCTGGGCGTGCGTCGCCTGGGTGGGGCTGGTCGTGCTGCTCGCCGCCGTCGCCAACCTGCTGCCGATCCCCAAGCCGCAGGAGGTGGGCGTCGGCCTGCCCGGCGAGAAGCCGAGCCTGGCCCACCTGCTGGGCACGGACGCCCTCGGGCGGGACGAGTTCAGCCGCATCGTCTACGGCGCCCGCGTCTCCCTGATCGTCGGTTTCGCGTCCATCGCGTTCGGCCTGCTCATCGGCGGCACGCTCGGCCTCATCGCCGGCTACTTCCGCGGCAAGGTGGACGCGGTGCTCTCGGCGACGACGAACATCATGCTCGCCTTCCCGGCACTGATCTTCGCCCTCGCGCTCGTCACGTTCATGGGGCAGGGGCTGCGCAACGTCACGCTGGCCATCGCGATCCTGTCGATCGCGCCCATCGCCCGGATCGTCCGCGGCAGCACGATCGTCTTCGCGCAGCGCGAGTTCGTGGTCGCCGCACGGCTGCTCGGTGCCAAGCGCTGGCGGATCATCCGCCGGGAGGTGCTGGCCAACGTCGTACCGGCCGGCGTCTCGTTCGCCCTCGTGGCGGTGGCGGTGGCGATCGTCAGCGAAGGCGCGCTGTCCTTCCTCGGGCTGTCGGTGCGGCCACCACAGCCCAGCTGGGGCAACATGATCGCGGAGGCTCGTACGCAGCTGGAGAGCTTCCCGCTGCTGTCGCTGTGGCCGTCGCTGTTCATGTTTCTCACGGTGCTGTCGCTGAACTTCATCGGTGACCGCATGCAGAGCTTCTTCGACGTCAAGGAGGGGCGCCTGTGACGTCTGCTGCGTCAACCCCGGGCCGCGATGCGCGTGCGGCCGCGGCGTCGGACGACGTCCTGCTCGAGGTCAAGGACCTGCGGACCGTGTTCCGTACGGCGCGTGGGCCGGTGCCCGCCGTCGACGGCGTGAACCTGACGCTCCAGCGTGGGCGCACGCTCGGGATCGTGGGTGAGTCAGGGTCGGGCAAGACCGTGCTCGCCCGGTCGATCATGGGACTGCTCCCGCGCACCAACACCGTGCGCACCGGTCAGGTGCTCTTCGGCGGACGCGATCTCGTCCCCATGGAGCCGAAGGAGCTGGCCACCATCTGGGGCGCCGAGATCGGCATGGTGTTCCAGGACCCGATGACCTCGCTCAACCCTGTGGTGCGGATCGGCCGCCAGCTTACCGAGCACCTGCGCCGGCACCTCGCCATGGACAAGGACGAGGCGAACGAGCACGCCGTGGCGCTGCTGCGGTCCGTGGGCATCCCGGAGCCGGAGCGGCGGCTGCGGCAGTACCCCTTCCAGCTCTCCGGCGGCCTGCGTCAGCGGGTGATGATCGCCATCGCTCTCGCGTGCGGGCCGAAGCTGCTGCTCGCCGACGAGCCGACCACCGCCCTCGACGTCACCGTCCAGGCGCAGATCCTCGACCTGCTCGCCGAGCAGCAGCGCGACCGGTTCATGACGATGGTCCTCGTCACGCACGACCTCGGCGTGGTCGCGAACCGGACGGACGAGATCGCGGTCATGTACGCCGGGAAGGTCGTCGAGCGCGCCCCGACACGCACCCTGTTCACCGAGATGCGCATGCCGTACACCGAGGCGCTGCTCAAGTCGATCCCGCGCCTGGACAACCCCAGCCACACGCGCTTGCAGGTCATCGACGGGCGGCCGCCGGACCTGGCGCGCATGCCGAAGGGCTGCCGGTTCGCGGCCCGGTGCCCGTACGCGCAGGAGAAGTGCCTGACCGAGGAGCCACCGCTGCGGCCTGCCGAGTCACCCGGTCACTACTTCGCGTGCTGGTTCCCGGTGGGTACGCCGGAAGGTCGCCAGGCGCGGGAGCGCAACGAAGCGGCGGCCGGTACGGCCGCGGATGCGAGAAGGAGCGCCTGATGGCGGGCAGCGGGACCGCGCACCTGCGCGGCGACGACGCGCTGCTGCGCGTGCAGGACCTGGTCGTGGAGTTCCCCGCGCCGGGCGGCGGCACCGTGCACGCCGTGTCGGGTGTGAGCTTCGACATCCTGGCCGGGGAGACGCTCGGCGTCGTCGGCGAGTCTGGCTGCGGCAAGTCGACGACCGGCCGCGCGATCATGCAGATCGAGCGGCCCAAGTCGGGCCAGGTCCGCTTCGACGGCACCGAGCTCACCTCGCTCAAGCCCGAGGAGCTGCGCCGGACCCGGCGCAAGCTGCAGATGATCTTCCAGGACCCGATCTCGTCGCTGAACCCGCGCCGTCGGGTCCGGGAGATCGTCGGCGAGCCGCTGGCGATCTGGAAGACCGCCACCGGGGTGGAGGCGCAGGAACGGGTGCGCACCGTCCTCGACTCCGTCGGCCTGGACTACGACTCCGCCGCCGAGCGCCGGCCGCACGAGTTCTCCGGCGGCCAGTGCCAGCGGATCAGCATCGCGCGGGCGCTCATGCTCGACCCGAAGCTGATCATCTGTGACGAGGCCGTCTCCGCGCTCGACGTGTCGGTGCAGGCGCAGATCCTCAACCTGCTCGAGGACACCAAGCAGCGCTACGGGCTGACCATGATGTTCATCGCGCACGACCTCGCGGTCGTGAAGAACATCAGCGACCGGGTGATCGTCATGTACCTCGGCAAGATCTGCGAGGTGGCGAGCCCGGACACGCTGTTCCAGTCGCCGGCGCACCCGTACACGGCCGCCCTTCTCGCGTCCATCCCGGTGCCCGACCCCACGGCTCCGCCGCACGCCGATGTGGGTGGCCTCGAGGGCGAGCTCCCGTCACCGACGGACCCGCCCAGCGGCTGCCGGTTCCGCACCCGCTGCCCTCGAGCGGAGGCCCGATGCGCCGTCGAGGAGCCCCAGATGCGGGAGGCAGGTGAAGGGCACTACGTCGCCTGCCACTTCCCTTTAGGCCGAACGGTTCCCCATCAGCAGCGCCCACGGGGAGCCTGAGCTAGTTCTGGGGCGTACGCTGGAATGGCGGCGGGTAGCACACCGTTGAGCATCGCAGGACGGGTGCACCGTCACGACCGGCTGACCGACCGACGCCGCTGGGAGCGAACAGCATGACGATGGAATCGACCGCCACCGAGCAGGGTGTGGTGCTCACCGACGCCGCCGCCGCCAAGGTGAAGGCGCTGCTCGAGCAGGAGGGCCGTACGGACCTCGCGCTGCGCGTCGCCGTACAGCCCGGTGGCTGCAGCGGGCTGCGCTACCAGTTGTTCTTCGACGAGCGCACGCTCGACGGCGACGACTTCACCGACTTCGGTGGGGTGAAGGTCGTGGTCGACCGGATGAGCTCGCCGTACCTCGGCGGCGCCGTCATCGACTTCGTGGACACCATCGAGAAGCAGGGCTTCACGATCGACAACCCGAACGCGACCGGGTCCTGCGCCTGCGGCGACTCGTTCCACTAGTCCCACCGGACGCCACGACGGCGGCCCGCCCTCGTGGGCGGGCCGCCGTCGCGTTGGCGGGCGCCGGTAGCCTCGCCGGGTGCGAGTCGCCGTCACCGGGTCCATTGCCACCGACCACCTGATGACCTTTCCGGGTCGCTTCGCGGAGCAGTTGCTGCCGGAGGCGCTCGACCGGTTGTCGGTCTCCTTCCTCGTGGAGGACCTCGACATCCGCCGCGGGGGAGTGGCGGCGAACATCACCTTCGGCATGGGGATGCTCGGGCTGCGCCCGGTGCTCGTCGGGGCCGTCGGGCAGGACTTCGGGGAGTACCGCGCCTGGCTCGAGCGGCACGGGGTCGACACCGCGCACGTGCACGTCTCGGAGCTGCGCCACACGGCCCGGTTCGTCTGCACGACCGACCGGGACCTCAACCAGCTCGCGTCGTTCTACCCCGGGGCGATGAGCGAGGCCCGGGAGATCGAGCTGGCGCCGATCGGCGACCTGGACCTCGTCGTGGTCGCGCCCAACGACCCGGCGGCGATGCTGCGGCACACCGACGAGTGCCGCCAGCGCGGCCTGCCGTTCGCCGCCGACCCGTCGCAGCAGCTGTCCTCGCTCGAGGGCCCGCAGATCCGCGAGCTGCTCGACGGTGCGACGTACCTGTTCACCAACGAGTACGAGCGGGCGCTGATCGAGGCGAAGACCGGCTGGAGTGCCGAGGAGGTGCTCGAACGGGTCACGGTCCGGGTCACCACGCACGGTGCCGACGGGGTCGCGGTCGAGCGCAAGGGCGAGCCGGTGCTGCGCGTCCCGGTCGTGCCCGCCACGGCGACCGCCGACCCCACCGGCGTGGGGGACGCCTTCCGGGCCGGCTTCCTGTCCGCGTTGACCTGGGGGCTCGACCTCGAGCGTTGCTGCCAGGTGGGGGCGACGCTCGCGACGCTGTGCCTGGAGACGATCGGCACGCAGGAGTACGCCCTCGACGCCGCGGCGTTCGCCGTGCGGCTGGGCGCTGAGTACGGCGACGGCGCGGCTGCCGATGTCCGGCCGCACCTGCCGGTCAGGTGACCCGGCGGACCAGGTAGCCGGTGCCCGTGGCCGCCGGCCGCTCACCGACGTACTCCTGGCGGCGCATCCGGCACCACGCGGGCACGTCGAGAGCCGCCGCTGGGTCGTCCGCGAGCAGCTCCACCAGCGCCCCGACGGGCACCTCCTGGATCCGGCGGGCCAGCTCGATGACGGGCAGGGGGCAGCGGCGGCCGAGGGCGTCGACGGTGAGGGCGGGGGAGTCCTCGCTCACAGCCGGTCCGCCCCGGCCTGGCGGCGCAGCTCCGGTACGACTGCGGCCACCGCGTCCAGGAAGGCCTCGACGTCTGCCGCGTCGACCCCAGCGTGCAGCGACACCCGCACGTTGCCGTGGGACAGCACGCCCATGGCCTCCAGGACGTGGGAGGGCTGCAGCGTGGACGCGGTGCACGACGAGCCGGACGACACGCTGAACCCCGCGCGGTCCAGGGCGGTGACGAGCGCCTCACCGTCCACGTACAGGCACGAGAACGTCACGAGGTGCGGGAGCCGCTCCTCGGGATGGCCGACGACCGCCACGTCGGCCACGCGGCGGCCGACCTCCGCCCGGATGCGCTCCACGAGTGCGGACAGCCGGGCTGCCTCCGCGGCCATCTCCGTCACGCGCGCCTCGAGCGCTGCGGCGGCCGCCAGTGCGCCGGGCAGGTTGACGTACCCCGGCACCCGGCCGCTCTCCCGCTCGTCCGAGGGCAGCGGGGACCGCCAGCGGGTAGCCCGGCGAACGACGAGAACGCCGACGCCGGGTGGACCGCCCCACTTGTGGGCGCTGGCGGACAGCAGCGACGCGCCCAGCGCGGCGACGTCGACGGGTTCGCGGCCGACGGACTGCCCGGCGTCGACGTGCAGGGGAGTCTCCGCCGCCGCGCACCGCTCCGCGACCTCCCTCACCGGCTGGCGGGTGCCGACCTCGTGGTTGGCCGTCTGCAGCGAGGCCAGCGCCGCGCCTTCCCCGAGCGCATCGGCGAACGCGTCGACGTCGACCCGGCCGTGGGGGTCCACGTCCACGACCGTGACCTCCCCGCCGTCCGCCCGGTGCCACTCGGCGGCCTGCAGCACGCTGGAGTGCTCGACCGCACTGGTCACGAACCGGCGCCCGGACCGCCGCCGCGCCGCAAGCCCGCCGAGCACGGCGAGGTGGACGGACTGGGTGCCCGAGGCGGTGAAGGACACCTCGTCGGGCCGCGCGCCCAGGGCGGCGGCGAGCGACGCCCGGGCGCCGTCCAGCAGGAGGGCGGCTCGGCGACCCTCCCGGTAGAGTCGGGCGGGGTCGGCCCAGCCCTCGTCCAGGGCCGCGACGAGCGCGGTCCTGGCGGCCGGGTGCAGCGGCAGCGCCGAGGCCGCGTCGAGGTACGGCACGCCCTCCATGATGGGCCCGCAACGGGCGCGTGACACGTCCGGGCCGGATGCCGACACCGCACGCTCTTGCAGTAATGTGCCTGCGTACCAGCAGGTGGCCGCGGGTGGCTGGTGCTGCCGCGGTGGGTTCCCATAGACGGCCTTACAGGAAAGGCAGGGGCGTGGCTCGCAACCCTCGCACCGCGGAGCGGTCCCGTGCGCGACGTCTCGCACGTGCGCTGTTCCTCGCGGCGGTGGGCACGGTGGCCCTCTCGGGCTGCAGCGCCGATCAGTGGTACCGAGGTGGCTGGCCGAAGCCCATCACCGTGCAGGGTGAGCGGGTCATGGGCCTGTGGCAGGGCGCGCTCGTCGCGGCGCTCGCCGTAGGTGCCTTCGTCGGCGGGCTGATCCTCTTCGCCGCGTTCGCGTACCGTCGCAAGGGCAACGAGTTGCCCCGTCAGGTGAAGTACAACATCCCGATGGAGGTGCTCTACACCGCCGTTCCGGTCGTGATCGTCGCCTACCTGTTCTACTTCACCGCCATCACGGAGAACGTCGAGACGAAGCTGTCCGCGAAGCCGCAGCTGACCATCGGCGTCGTCGGCTTCCAGTGGTCCTGGCAGTTCAACTACCCGGCGGACGGGCTGCAGGTGACCGGCCGCCCGGGGCAGATCCCGCAGCTGGTGGTGCCGACCGACACCCGGATCCGGTTCGTCGAGACCTCGCCGGACGTGGCCCACTCGTGGTGGGTGATCCCATTCCTGTTCAAGCGCGACGTGATCCCCGGCCGGGAGAACCAGTTCGAGGTCACCATCACCAAGGAGGGCGTCTTCGACGGCAAGTGCGCGGAGTTCTGCGGTGAGAACCACGACCGCATGCTGTTCTCCCTGCGCGCGGTGAGCCCGGCGAAGTACCGCGAGTTCGTCGCCCACGCCAAGCAGGTCGCCCAGTCGGACAACCCTGGTCAGTACAGCCTGACGGCCGCCTCCGCAACCACCACCGGGAGCAACGAGTGACCCTCATCGAGCCGGCCCGGACGATCCCCCCGCAGCGCGTTCACGTCCGGCCCGGCAGCCGCGTCGTCAAGTGGCTGCAGAGCACGGACCACAAGGTCATCGGGTTCATGTACCTCGCGACCTCGTTCGGGTTCTTCCTCGTCGGTGGCCTGATGGCCATGATGATGCGCACCGAGCTCGCCATCCCCGGCCTGCAGTTCGCGTCCAACGAGCAGTACAACCAGCTGTTCACCATGCACGGCACGATCATGCTGCTGCTGTTCGCGACCCCGACGTTCGTCGGGTTCGCCAACGTGATCATGCCGCTGCAGATCGGCGCTCCGGACGTCGCCTTCCCGCGGCTGAACCTGCTGAGCTACTACCTGTTCCTCTTCGGCGGGCTCATCGTCCTGTCCGGCTTCCTCACCTCGCAGGGCGCCGCGGACTTCGGCTGGTTCGCCTACGCGCCGCTGAACAGCGAGCCGTTCAGCTCGGGTACGGGCAACGACCTGTGGATCATGGGCCTGCTGATCGCCGGTCTGTCCACCATCCTCGGCGCGGTCAACTTCGTCACGACGATCTACACGATGCGTGCGCCCGGTATGACGATGTTCCGGATGCCCATCTTCTGCTGGGGCACACTGACGACCTCGATCCTCGTCCTGCTGGTCTTCCCGGTCCTCACCGCCGCGCTGTTCGCCCTGGAGGCCGACCGGAAGTTCGGCGCCCACATCTTCGACGCGCAGAACGGCGGGGCCATTCTCTGGCAACACCTGTTCTGGTTCTTCGGCCATCCCGAGGTCTACATCATCGCGTTGCCGTTCTTCTCGATCATCAGCGAGATCATCCCGGTCTTCAGCCGCAAGCCGCTGTTCGGCTACAAGGGCATGGTGTACGCGCTGGTCGCGATCGCGGGCCTGTCCATGGTCGTGTGGGCACACCACATGTTCGCCACCGGCGCGGTGCTGCTCCCCTTCTTCTCGCTGACCTCCTTCGCCATCGCCGTACCGACCGGCATCAAGTTCTTCAACTGGATCGGCACCATGTGGCGGGGCCAGCTCAGCTTCGAGACGCCGATGCTGTTCGCGATGGGATTCCTGCTCACGTTCCTCATGGGCGGCCTGTCGGGCGTGCTCCTCGCGAGCCCGCCGATCGACTTCCACGTCACCGACTCGTACTTCGTCGTCGCGCACTTCCACTACGTGCTCTTCGGCACGATCGTGTTCTCGGTGTTCGGCGGCTTCTACTTCTGGTGGCCGAAGTTCACCGGCACGATGCTCGACGAGACGCTGGGGAAGATCCACTTCTTCACCCTGTTCATCGGCTTCCACACCACGTTCCTGGTCCAGCACTGGCTCGGTGTGGAGGGCATGCCACGCCGCTACGCCGACTACCTGCCCAGCGACGGATTCACCCACCTGAACATGGTGTCGACCGCGGGTGCCTACCTGCTCGGGCTGTCCACGATGCCGTTCCTGTGGAACGTGATCCGGTCGTGGCTGGGCCAGAACCCGCGCGTCATCGGCGACGACCCCTGGGGGTACTCCAACTCGCTGGAGTGGGCGACCTCCTGCCCGCCGCCGCGGCACAACTTCGTGTCGCTGCCCCGGATCCGCTCCGAGCGTCCGGCCTTCGACCTGCACTACCCGCACATAGCCGGGGTGTCGGCCGGCCGGTCGACACCGGCGCTGAGCGATGAGGGCGTGACGAACCAAGAAGGGCTGATGGACTAGTGAAGATCGAGGGCTACGTCTTCCACTTCATCGCCGTCTTCCTCGCCGTGACGGCGGCCGTCTACTGGTTCACCTCGAACGAGCCCGCCGGTACGGCCATGCTGGTCTTCGGTGCCGGTCTCGGCGTGATCGTGGGGTCGTTCACCTACCTGGCCGGCCGGCGGCTCGGCGGCCCGCGCCCCGAGGACCGCAACGACGCCGAGGTCGCCGAGGGCGCGGGGGAGTACGGCTTCTTCAGCCCGCACAGCTGGTGGCCGTTGCCCACGGCGTTCTTCAGCGCGCTCGCGGTGCTGGGGGTCGTCTACGGCTGGTGGCTGTTCCTCATCGGCGGCGTCGGTCTGATGATCTCGCTCATCGGCCTGCTCTACGAGTACTACTACCCGGGCGTGAAGTAGACCCCGCCCGTCACGACGCGAGTGCCCGCGCGGCCCCGATGAGGGCCAGGTGCGTGAGCGCCTGCGGGAAGTTGCCCACCTGCTGGCCGTGCGGCTGGTGCTGCTCGGCGTAGAGCCCCACGTCGTTGGCACGGGCGACGAGGCCGGCCATGAGGTCGTTCGCCTCGCTGGTCCGCCCCGTGTACGCGAGCGCCTCCACCAGCCAGAACGAGCAGGCCAGGAACGCGTTCTCCTTCTGCGCGGCACCGCTGTAGCGGTAGATCAACGGGCCTTCGGCCGTGAGTTCCGCGCGGACGGCGTCGGCCATCGTGTGCAGGCGCGGGTCGTCACCGGACCAGAAGCCCATCCGGGCGGCGAGCAGCGTGGCGGCGTCCAGGTCCTGCGTGCCGGCGTGGAAGGTCAGGCTCCGGCGCTCGTCCGACCAGCACTCGGTCTCGATGTAGGAGCGCACCTCGGCGCGCTCGGCGCGCCAGCGGTCGACGTGCAGCGACACCAGCTGGCCGCGTTCGGCCAGGCGTACCGCGCGGTCGAGGGCGACCCAGCAGCCCAGCTTCGACGACGTGTACGGACGGTACTCGCCCAGCTCCCACAGGCCGGCGTCGTCCTGGCGCCAGACGTCGCACACGCGATCCGCGAGCAGGGCCAGCATGTCCCCGGTCCTGGCGTCGAGAACGGCGCCGTCCTCGACGAACCGCCACACGGCGGTGAACAGGTCCCCGTACGCCCCGAGCTGGGTCTGCGTGGCCGCGTTGTTGCCCGCCTGCACCGGCGTGCTGTCCCGGTACCCGCGCAGCGGCAGCTCGTCGATCTGGCCGTCCGCGGGCGTGCCGGCCAGCTCGTAGAAGACGTGTACGCGCGGGCTGGTGCCACGGACGGCGTCGAGCAGCCAGGACAGGCAGCCGTGCACCTCCGCCGTGAGCTCGAGCCCGGCCATGGCGTCGAGGGCGAACGCGGAGTCGCGTACCCAGGAGAACCGGTAGTCGTAGTTCTTCTCGCCGCCGATGCGCTCCGGCAGCGCGGTCGTGCCGGCTGCGGCCAGTGCGCCGGTCGCCTGCTGGGTGAGCAGCCGAAGGGCCAGCGCGCTGCGCACGACCTCGTCCCGCCAGGGACCGTGGTGGTGGACGCCCTGCGCCCACTGCCGCCACAGCCCGGCGGTCTGCTCGAGGCGGCGGTCGATGTCGGCGACGGTGGGGATGCGGGTCGGTTCGTCGTCGGTCACCACGATGGCGAGCAGGCCGCGCTCACCCGCCGCCACGGTGCAGGCGCCCCGCACCTCGTGCGGGCGGACCACCGGTTCGCCGAGGCCGTCGTGCACCACCGCGACCTGCTGGTCCTCCACGAGCAGCAGGGCGGTGCCCTCCTGCGACCACGCCCACGGCCGGGCGTGCGCGAAGCGGTTGCCGGGACGGACCTCCCAGCGCAGCGGGACCTCACCCTCGAGGCCCTCCACGCGCTGGGCGAGCTCCGTCCACGGCAGCGGGCCCATGCTGCCGTACGTCAGCGCCTCGGTGACCCGTACGCGGCCGCTGTCGGTGCTGAACTCGCTCTCCAGGACGTTGGTGTCCGGGAGGTAGCGCCGCTGCACGTCGAACGGCGCCGCGGGCTGCAGCACCAGACGTCCGCCGTCCTCGGGATCGAGCACCGCGGCGAACAGCGGGGGAGCGTCGACGTTGGGCGTCGCCAGCCAGTCCACCGAGCCGTCCGCGCCGACGAGGGCGACGGTGTTGCCGTCGCCCAGCGCGGCGTAGCTCCCGATGGGCAGGAAGCCGGCGTCATCGCGATGCGTCGCGGCGCGCTCACCCATGGCCGGGCTCCGTGGCGGGCTCGACGCGCTGCACGCCGCCGGCCTCGCTCATGCGGGTCTCCTCCTCGGTGAACTCCATGATGTTGATCAGCCACCCGAAGATGCCGCCCACGACCACGACGCCAAAGCCGGCGTACACGAGCCAGAAGTAGTCCCAGAAGACCAGGCCGAGTCCACCGATGGCGAAGCCGACGATGACGATGCCGACGAACGTCCAGGCCAGTGGGCGGGACGGTGCCCGTTCGTCCTTCTCCTCGACCGTCCGGGGCTCAGGCGTGCTGACGAAGCTCATGGAGAGGCGATTCCCGACCGAGGCGGGGATATGCCCGAGTGGGTGGGGGGAGAACGTGGCCCGCGCCGCCACGTGAGCGACCTGGCGGTGCCCGGCCCTAGTCGGGCCGGGACACCGTCCCGGGTTCCTGACCGCTCTCGCCACTGCGCCGGGTGCGCCGGTCGGTGAAGAAGCCCGAGATCGCGCGCTGCGCACCGGCCATCACCCCCGGGCGGGGGTGGGCCTGCGATCCGCGGGTGGGCCTCGGGTGACGCGTGTCCGGCTCCGGCTCGTGGACCAGCGCCTGCCGGGTCATGACCGCGCGGGCGTGCTCGGAGATGGGCTCGGTCATCTCGATGTACTCACCGCTGGGCAGCCGGCGGATGATGCCGATCTCCTTGCCGTGGTGCAGCAGCTCCTCGTCCTGGTACTGCAGGCCGAGGCAGAGCCGCTTGGCGAAGTAGAAGGCGAGCGGCGGCAGCACGATGATCGCGCCGCGGAAGAACCAGGTCGTCGCCTGCAGGGAGACGTGGAACGTGCCCGCGATGATGTCGTTGCCGCCGGCGCAGAACAGCACGATGTACGCGGTCAGCGACATGGCCCCGATCGCCGTCCGGGTCGGGTTGTCCCGCGGCCGGTCGAGCAGGTGGTGGTAGTCGTTGTCGCCGGTCATGATTTTCTCGATCCAGGGGTACAGACCGAGCAGCGTGAACAGGATGCCCGGTAGCACGAGGCCGGGAACGATCACGTTCCACGGGATCGTGTGCCCGAGGACCTGCGTCTCGAGGTTCGGCATGATCCGCAGGGCGCCCTCGAGGAAGCCCATGTACCAGTCCGGCTGGGAGCCCGCTGAGACGTCGGCGAGCTTGTACGGCCCGTACAGCCAGATCGGGTTGATCTGCACCGCCCAGCCGAGGAACGCCAGCATCGCGAAGGTGAGGAAGAAGAAGCCCTGGCCCTTTAGCGCGTACTTCGGCCACAGCCGGGAGCCGACCACGACGTGCTCGGTCTTGCCCGGGCCCGGGAAGTCGGTGTGCTTCTGGTGCCAGATGATCATCAGGTGCACGGCGATGAGGCCGGCGATGATGCCCGGGATGATGAAGACGTGGGCGATGAACAGCCGCGGCCAGAAGTCGGTGCCGGGGTAGTTGCCACCGAACAGGAAGAACGCCGCGTAGCTGCCGACCAGGGGGATCGACTCGAGGATCGAGAAGCCGATCCGGATGCCCGTACCGGACAGCAGGTCGTCGGGCAGGGAGTAGCCGGCGAAGCCCTCGAAGATGCCGAGGACGAGCAGCGTGGTGCCGATGACCCAGTTGACCTCACGCGGCTTGCGGAAGGCGCCGGTGAAGAACACGCGGCACAGGTGCACGATGATCGAGCCCACGAACAGCAGCGCCGCCCAGTGGTGGATCTGGCGGATCAGCAGGCCCGCCCGGACGTCGAAGCTCACGTGCAGCGTCGAGGCGTACGCCTCGGACATCTCCACGCCCCTCAGCGGCACGTACGAGCCGTTGTAGACGAGCTCCTGGGTCGAGGCGTGGAAGAAGAACGCGATGAACGTCCCGGTCAGGATGAGGATCATGAAGCAGTACAGGGCGATCTCGCCCAGCATGAACGACCAGTGGTCCGGGAAGACCTTGTTGAACGTCCGGCGCAGGAACGCCGCGGACGCCAGCCGGTCGTCGACGGCCCGCAGGCTCTTGCGCGAGAAGGTCTCGGCCCGGCTCATGCGTTCACGTCCTTGAGGTTGCTGCCGCCCCGCTCCCAGAAGCTGGGACCGGGGGCCTCGTGGAAGTCGCTCTGCGCACGGAAGTAGCCGTCGTTGTCCACGTACAGCGGCAGCTGCGGCAGCGGGTGCCCTGCGGGACCGAAGATGACCTTGCAGCCGCGCGGCACGTCGAACGTGGACTGGTGGCACGGGCAGAGCAGGTGGTGCGTCTGCTGCTCGTACAGGCTCACCGGGCAGCCGGCGTGGGTGCAGATCTTGTTGTAGGCGACGTGGTCCTCCACCGCCCAGTTCTCCCGACCCGGCCTCGGCTGGTTGACCCCGGCCGGCAGCCGGATGAGCAGCGTGGGCCCGGTCGGGAAGTCGTTGACGCTGGTGTAGCCCTCCGGCATGACGGTGGCGAACCCGCCGACGGGGATGTCGCCCAGCTTGAGCGGCTCGTTGGTGTTCACGTCGACCAGGCGCACGCCCTTGCGCCACCCGCTGTGGAGCAGCTGCTTGCGGGGCAGCGGGCCCATGTCACGCAGCGCGAAGACGAACGGGATAGGGAAGATCGCCAGGGACATCAGCGCCGCGCGCCGGAGGAACTTGCGCCGGCCGAGCCCGAGCTCCTCGGCGCCCTTGAGGAACAGCTCCTCGGAGAGCAGCTGGTCCTCCTCCGGGGAGTGCATCGGCTCGCGCTCCTGCACCGCGTCCTCGTGGGGGAGCAGCTTCTTCGCCCACAGGATCATGCCGGCGCCGAGGCCGAACATCGACAGGGTCAGCCCGGTGCCGAGGACGAAGTTCTGGGACTGGCCGTAGTCGGGGGTGTGCAGGGTCATGAACCCGTACGCGAAGCAGAACACCACCGTGCCGAGGACCGACAGCAGGAACATGAACGTGACCTGCCGCTCGGCCCGGCGCATGGCGCCCGGGTCGACGTGCTCGGGGCTCTCCTCGGTCTCGGAGTGGACCGCCGAGGGGCGGGTGTGCTCCGGGCCCTCCCAGGGGCGGGTGCGCTGGGCCGCGACCTCGCGGGCGGCCTCCTCGTGGAAGGTCTTCTCGCGGTCACGCCGCAAGGGACGCCGGCGCAGGCGAGCCCGCTCCTCGTCCGGTCCCGGCTGCTCGCCGTGCTCGTCGCTCATATCCGCTTCCCGATCCACAGGGTCATGGCGACCAGCCCGCCGATGCCGAGCAGCCAGGACACGAGGCCCTCGCTGACCGGGCCGATCCGGCCGATGCCGTTGCCGCCGGGGTTCGCCATCGTCTTGAGCTGCCGGACGTACTTGATGACCGACAGCTTCTGCTCGGGAGTGAGCAGCTTGTCACCGAAGACCGGCATGTTCTCCGGCCCGGTGATCATGGCCTCGTAGATCTGCTTGGGCGTCGCCTTGGACAGCGACGGGGCCTACTTGCCGTACGTCAGCACGCCGCCGGACGCCGCCAACTGGTGGCACTGCGAGCAGTTCGCGCGGAACAGCTCGCCGCCCTCGGCGACGTTGCCGTTCTTGTAGTTCAGGTTCGACGGGATGGCCGGTCCCGGGCCGAGGGAGGCGACGTACGCGGCGAGGTCGTCGATCTGGGCCTGGTCGAAGACCGGCTTGTTCCGCTGGGCCTGCGGGCCGTGGACCTTCAACGGCATCCGGCCGGTCCCGACCTGGAAGTCGACCGCGGCGGCGCCGACCCCGATGAGGCTCGGTGCGCGGTTGCCGCCTTCGGCGTTGAGGCCGTGGCAGCTCGAGCAGCTCGTCAGGAACAGCTGGTGTCCGCGCTCGACGGCGCGGGACTGGTCCTGGCCGTCGGCAGCATGGCCGGTGGGCGCCAGCGCGGCGTAGAGACCGCCGATCACGGCGAGTGCGAGCAGCACCACGACGTAGCCGGAGAGCCGGCGCCGACGGGGGCCACGCACGGCCGCGGGGGGCGGGGGGGCAGCGGCGTTCACGACGAGTGCTCTCCCGGCTAGCGGATCAGGTAGATGGAGGTGAAGACGGCGACCCAGACCACGTCGACGAAGTGCCAGTAGTACGAGACCACGATCGCGGAGGTGGCCTGGTCCTCGTTGAAGGGGCCGAACGTGGTCCGTCCGAGCATCAGCACGAAGGCGATGAGGCCGCCGAGCACGTGCAGGGCGTGGAACCCGGTCATCAGGTAGTAGATCGAGCCGTACGCGTGGCTCGCCCACGAGAAGTCGTTGTGCACGAAGAACTCGTAGGTCTCCCCGGAGAGGAAGACCGCACCCATGACGAACGTGTAGACGAACCAGCGGCGCAGGCCGTACACGTCGCCCTTCTCGGCGGCGAACACGCCGAGCTGGCAGGTCACCGACGACAGCACGAGGATCGTCGTGAAGGGGGCCGCGGTCTTCAGGTCGAGCAGCACGTTCGGCGGAGGCCAGTGCCCGCCGCCGCCCACCTGTACTTCACGAATCGTGTAGTACATGGCGAACAGCGCGGAGAAGAACATCAGCTCGGAGGACAGCCACACGATCGTCCCGACCGACACGAGGTTCGGCCGCACCAGACGTCCGTGCGACGGGATCTTCTCGAGCGCGGAAGCCGTCGTCACGGCGAGCATTCTTACAGGACCGGCCTGGACTTTCGGCCCGACCCCCCGACCCCGTGTCGCGGGACTTCTGGCCTACCCTTGATCCGTGGATGCCAGCGGCCTCGCTGCGCTCGTCGTGGCCCATGCCGCCACCCCGCACGATGTGCTCCCGAAACTCACGCTGGGGCGGGCGTTCACGACCTGGGAGCTGGACCCGCTCGTGATCGTCGGGCTGCTGGTGGCGGCGGTTCTCTACGCCGGCGGTGTGCGCCGGCTGCGGGCCCGCGGGGACGCCTGGCCGGTCGGCCGCTCCGTGGCCTTCCTCGGCGTGGGACTGGGCTCGGTGGCCATCGCGACGCTGTCGTCCATGGGCGCGTATGACGACACCCTGTTCTGGATCCACATGCTCCAGCACATGGTGCTCACCATGGTGGCGCCGGTGTTCCTGGCGCTCGGCGCGCCGGTCACCCTGGCTCTGCGTGCGCTGCACGGACGACCCCGCCGGACCCTCGTACGGGTGCTGCACAGCCGGTTCGCGAAGGTCATCGCCTCGCCCCTGGTCACGACCCCGCTGTTCGTGGGCACGCTGTACGTCCTGTACTTCACGCCGCTCTACGAGGCCACGCTCCGCAACGACGTGCTGCACGAGCTCACCCACGTGCACTTCCTCGTCGCCGGGTGCCTGTTCTTCTGGCCGATCCTCGGGCTCGACCCCGTGCCGGGCCGGCTCCCGCACATGCTGCGGCTGTTCGTCCTGTTCGTCACCCTTCCGGCTCACGCGTGGCTGGGTATCGCGATCATGGGTGGCGACCGCGTGATCGCGGGCGGCTACTACGCGGAGCTGGGCCGGACGTGGGGCCCGTCGCTGCTCGGGGACCAGGCGATCGGTGGCGGCCTGCTGTGGTCGAGCGGTGACCTGATCAGCATCGTGCTGTTCACCGTGGTGTTCGTGCAGTGGTTCCGGGCCGAGGAGCGGGAGGCGTTGCGGCGTGACCGCCACGCCGACCGCGAGACGGCCGCCGGCCGCGAGGACGCGGAGCTGGCGGCCTACAACGCCTACCTCGCCGAGCTCGCCAGCCGTACCGGCCCCACCCCGCGCGGCGGCCCCGCCTGAGAAGTTGATCTGTCCCGCCCTTCGAGACAGATCAACGTGCGGGCGGACGCGCGGGTTTGGGGGGCGCCCGCGTAGGTACCCCTCCTGCGAAGGGGGCGGCGCCGTCACGTCCGGCGGCGCCGCAGGCGACGCGGGAAGGCCGACAGGGTGAAGACCGACATCAGTCGACGCAGCGACCGGCGCTACCACGCACACCCGCACGCCGAGGGGGTGGACGTCCAGGCGCTCGAGCGCGCCCTGCGTGAGGCGGTCGAGGGGGAGGTCCGGTTCGGCACCGGTGACCGGGCGCTGTACTCCACCGACTCCTCGAACTACCGCCAGATCCCGATCGGCGTCGTCGTCCCCAAGCACGTCGAGGACATGCTCGCCGTGCAACGGGTCTGCCACGAGTACGGCGCCCCCCTCACCAACCGCGGCGGGGGCACCAGCCTGTCCGGCGAGACGACCAACGTGGCCGTGATCATGGACTCGTCGAAGTACGTCAACCGGGTGCTCGAGGTGAACCCGGACGAGCAGTACGCCTGGGTCGAGGTCGGGACGATCAACGACGTCCTGCGCGAGCAGGCCAAGCAGTACGGCCTCGACTTCGGCCCGGACCCCTCCACGCACAGCCGGTGCACGATCGGCGGCAACCTCGGCAACAACTCCTGCGGCGTCCACTCGGTCATGGCCGGGCGTACGGCGGACAACACCCTCGAGCTCGACGTGGTCACCGGCGACGGCGTCCGGATGAGCGTGAAGTCCCACTACGCCGAGGAGGAGATCCGCTCGATCATCCGCGAGGGTGGCCGCAAGGGGGAGATCTTCCAGCGCCTGTACAACATCCGCGAGCAGTACGAGGACCTCATCCGCGCCCGGTTCCCGCAGATCCCGCGGCGGGTGTCCGGCTACAACCTCGACGCGCTGCTGCCCGAGCGCGGGTTCAACGTGGCCGCCGCGCTCGTGGGCACGGAGGGCACCTGCGTCACCTTCCTGCGCGCGAAGCTGCGGCTGGTGCCCTGGCCGCCGCACCGCTCGCTCGTCGTCGTGGGCTACGAGTCGCTCTACGAGATGGCCGACCACGTGCCCGAGATCCTCAAGCACGAGGTGATGGCCTGCGAGGCGGTCGACCACAAGCTGCTGACGAACATGTTCAAGAAGCACTTCCACGCCTCGCAGGTCTCGATGCTGCCCGAGGGGCGCAACTTCCTGCTGCTGGAGTTCGGTGGGCAGACCCGCGAGGAGGCCGACGAGCGCGCCCGCGCCACCATGGCCGAGCTGTCCGCCCACCCCGAGGCGCCGGCGATGGAGCTCATCGACGACGTCGAGCAGGAGGAGGTGCTCTGGAACATCCGCGAGTCGGGCCTCGGCGCGACCGCGATGGTGCCGGACGAGCCGGACACCTGGCCGGGCTGGGAGGACGCCGCGGTGGCCCCGAACCAGGTGGGTCCGTACCTCCGCGAGTTCTACCAGCTCCTGGCGAAGTACGACCTCGGCGACGCGGCGCTCTACGGCCACTTCGGCGACGGCTGCATCCACTGCCGGCTGCCGTTCGACCTGACGAGCGCGGACGGGGTCAAGGGCTACCGCGCCTTCCTCGAGGAGGCCGCGGACCTCGTGGTGGCGTTCGGCGGCTCGCTGTCCGGCGAGCACGGTGACGGCCAGCAGCGGGCCGAGTTCCTGGAGACGATGTACGGGCCGGAGCTGGTCGGCGCGATGCGGGAGTTCAAGGCCGCCTGGGACCCGGCAGGCCGGATGAACCCCGGCAAGGTCGTCGACCCGATCCGCGTGTTCAAGGTGGACGAGAACCTGCGCCTCGGCCAGGACTACAACCCCTCGTCACCCGCCACGTACTTCCGCTTCCCCAACGACGAGGGCAGCCTCGAGCGGGCCACGCTGCGCTGCGTCGGCGTCGGCAAGTGCCGGACGCTCGGCGGCTCGACGATGTGCCCGAGCTTCCAGGTGCTGCGGGAGGAGAAGCACTCCACCCGCGGCCGTTCGCGGATGCTCTTCGAGATGCTCCAGGGCGACGTCCTCACGGACGGCTGGAAGTCCGACGAGGTGTACGAGGCACTCGACATGTGCCTGTCGTGCAAGGGCTGCAAGAACGACTGCCCGATCAACGTCGACATGGCGACGTACAAGGCCGAGTTCCTGGCCCACTACTTCGAGGGTCGGCTGCGGCCCCGGTACGCGTACGCGATGGGCCTGATCATGTACCACGCGCGGCTGGGGGCGAAGGTCCCCGGCCTGGCGAACTTCGCCCTGCACGCGCCGGTGGTCAACAAGCTCGTCAAGCGCCTCGGCGGGGTGCACCCCGACCGCAAGGCCCCCACCTTCGCCACGCAGACCTTCCGCGACTGGTTCGACCAGCGCGGGGTCGTCAACGAGGGCAAGGACAAGGTCGTCCTGTTCCCGGACACCTTCACCAACCACTTCCACGTCGACGTGGCCAAGGCCGTGTGCGAGGTGCTGGAGGCGGCCGGGTTCCAGGTGGTCATCCCGAAGCGGATCCTGTGCTGCGGGCGCCCGCTGTTCGACTACGGGATGCTGGGCCGGGCGCAGAAGCTGTTCCTGCAGACGCTGGACACCCTGCGGGAGGAGATCCGCCAGGGACTGCCGATGGTGGTGCCCGAGGTGAGCTGCGGGGCCAGCTTCCGCGACGAGCTGATCGAGATGCTGCCGGACAACGCGGACGCCCGCCGCCTGTCCGACCAGACGTTCACCCTCGAGGAGTTCCTCGAGAAGTTCGCACCCGACTGGGAGCTGCCCCAGTCGCAGCGCAAGGTGCTCGTCCAGAGCCACTGCCACCACAAGTCGATCATGGGCATGGACGCTGAGCAGGCCGTGCTGAAGCGGATGGGCGTCGAGTACGAGATGCCCTCCACCGGCTGCTGCGGTCTGGCCGGCTCGTGGGGCTTCGAGAAGGAGAAGTACGACGTCTCGATGGACTGCGGCGAGCGGGTGCTCTTCCCGGCGGTCCGCGACGCCAACCCGGACACGGTGATCGTGGCGGACGGCTTCAGCTGCCGCACGCAGATCATGCAGGGCACCGAGCGCCGCGGCATCCACCTCGCGCAGTTCCTCAAGGCGCACCTGCCCGGCTCCGACGTCGAGCTGCCGCAGGAGCGTCCGGAGCGCGCGTTCGAGGACCGGCCGGACCTCGGCCGGCTGTTCAAGCGTGGAGCGGTGATGGCCGGTCTGCTCGGGGCAGCCGGCGCAGGCGCCGCCGCGGCGGCCGGCCGGAAGGCGGCCGGCCGGTGAGGGTGACCGGCGCCGTACCGGTCGACGAGGTGCGCGCGACCGCGTACACGATCCCCACCGAGCAGCCGGAGTCCGACGGCACGCTGGAGTGGGACAGCCACACGATCCTCCTCGTCGAGGCGCGGGCCGGCAGCCGTACGGGCATCGGCTACACCTACACCCAGGCCGGTGCGGGCGACGTCGTCAACGGCAAGCTCGCCGGTGTCGTCGAGGGCAAGGACGCCCTGGGTGTCGGTGCGCTGTGGGCGTCGATGTGGCACGAGGTGCGCAACTACGGCCAGACGGGTCTCGCCGCGACGGCGATCTCAGCGGTCGACATCGCCCTGTGGGACCTCAAGGCCCGGCTGCTCGACCTGCCCCTGACCGTCGCGCTCGACGCCGTGCACGACTCCACCCCGATCTACGGCAGTGGCGGGTTCTGCAACTACAGCGACTCCGAGCTCGCCCGGCAGCTCGCAGGGCTGGGTCGACGCCGGGATCCCGCGGGTGAAGATGAAGACCGGCCGGGACCCCGAGCGTGACCACGAGCGGCTGAAGGTCGCCCGCAAGGCCGTCGGTGACGACGTCGAGCTCTACGTCGACGCCAACGGCGCGTTCAGCCGCAAGCAGGCGCTGCTGTGGGCCGACGTCTACCGCGAGCACGGCGTCACGTGGTACGAGGAGCCGGTCAGCTCCGACGACCACGAGGGGCTGCGGCTGCTGCGCGACCAGGCGCCGCCGGGCATCGACATCACGGCGGGGGAGTACGGCTGGAACCTGCCGTACTTCCAGCACCTGCTCGACGACGGCTGCGTGGACTGCCTGCAGGCGGACGTCACCCGGTGCGGGGGCATCACGGGCTACCTCAAGGTCGGTGCCCTCTGCGACGCGCGCACGCTCACGCTGTCCGGCCACTGCGCCCCGCAGGTGACCGCCCACGCGAGCACGGCGGTGTGGCACATGCGCCACCTGGAGTTCTTCCACGACCACAACCGGATCGAGCGCCTGGTCTTCGACGGCTGCCTCGAGCCGGAGGAGGGCGGCGTGCTGCGGCCGGACCGCTCCCGGCCCGGGATGGGCCTGGAGGTGAAGTGGGCGGACATCGCCGGGTGGAAGGTGGAGTGAGGCTTCACCTCGTACCACGAATGATCGGCACCTCCTGCGGGGACAACGACGGTGAGACTCGCGACGGAAGGTGACGACGCATGCCACAGGTGACCGACTTCATCCTTCAGCGGCTGAAGGAGTGGGGTATCCATCGCATCTACGGGTTCCCCGGTGACGGCATCAACGGCTTCCTGGGGGCGCTCGACCGCGCTGACGGCGACCCCAAGTTCATCCAGACCCGGCACGAGGAGAACGCCGCCTTCATGGCGTGCGCCGAGGCCAAGTGGACCGGTGACCTGGGTGTCTGCATGGCCACGTCCGGGCCGGGCGCGATCCACCTGCTCAACGGGATCTACGACGCCCGGCTGGACCACCAGCCGGTCCTGGCGATCGTCGGCCAGCAGAAGCGGTACTCCGTGGGCGCCCACTACCAGCAGGAGGTCGACCTGACCTCGCTGTTCAAGGACGCGACCGAGTACGTGCACTACGTGATGGACCAGCACTCCGCGCGGCACGTCCTCGACCGGGCGATCAAGACCGCGCTGACCGAGCGTGCGCCGGTCTGCATCATCGTCCCCGACGACGTGCAGGAGATGGAGTACGCCGACCCGCCGCGCCAGCACGGCGCCGTCTTCTCCAGCGTCGGCTGGAACCGGCCGCGGATCCTCCCGCACGACGAGGACCTGAAGAAGGCCGCCGACGTGCTCAACGCCGGCGAGAAGGTGGCGATCCTCATCGGCCAGGGTGCCCAGGGCGCCGGCAAGGAGGTCGTCGAGGTCGCCGACCTGCTCGGCGCCGGCGTGGCCAAGGCCCTGCTCGGCAAGGACGCCGTACCCGACACGTTGCCGTTCGTGACCGGCTCCCTCGGGCTGCTGGGCACCGAGGCCAGCCACAAGATGATTATGAACTGCGACACGCTGTTCATGATCGGGACGAGCTTCCCGTACACCGAGTGGCTGCCCGAGGAGGGCGCGGCGAAGTGCGTCGAGATCGACATCGACGGCCGGATGATCGGCATCCGCTACCCGGTGGACGCCCCGCTCGTCGGTGACGCCAAGGAGACGCTCACCGCGCTCATGCCGTACCTGAAGCGCAAGGAGGACCGCTCCTGGCAGGAGATGATCATCGCCGAGGTCGCCACCCACTGGCGGGTGCAGGACGACAAGGCGGCCATCTCCGGCGACCCGATGAACCCCCAGCTCGTCGCGCACGAGCTGTCGCCGCGGCTGCCCGACTACGCCATCGTCAGCGCCGACTCCGGCTCCTCGACGACCTGGTACGCGCGGCACCTGAAGTTCCGCGAGGGCATGCGGGGGTCGCTGTCCGGGACGCTGGCGACGATGGGTCCGGGCGTGCCGTACGCCATCGCGGCCAAGTTCGCCTACCCGGACCGCCCGTCGATCGCGTTCGTCGGTGACGGCGCGTTCCAGATGCTCGGCATGAACGAGCTGCTCACCGTGCAGCGGTACTGGCAGACGTGGGACAACCCGACGCTCATCTTCGCGGTGTTCGTCAACCGCGACCTCAACCAGGTGTCGTACGAGCAGCGGGTGCTCGCCGCCGACCGCAAGTTCTACGGCTCGCAGTCGGTGCCGTACCTGCCGGCCGCGGAGTTCGCCAAGATGCTCGGCTTCGAGGGCATCCGCGTAGACAACCCGAAGGACATGGGCCACGCCTGGGACGACGCGCTCGCCGCGAAGAAGCCGGTGGTCCTCGAGTGCATCGTCGACCCGACGATCCCGCCGCTGCCGCCGCACGTGAAGCCGTCGCAGATGAAGAAGACCGTGACGTCGTTCCTCAAGGGCGACCCGGAGGCCTACGACATCGCGGAGAAGGGCTTCAAGGCGAAGATGACCGAGCTCGTCGAGCACATCCCCGGCCGCGAGAAGAGCAAGTAGGCCCAGACGGTGGACGCCCCACCGGCCGTGCAGCCGGCGGGGCGTTCGTCGTACCGGGGGTCAGGGCGTGTGGCGGCGGTGACGGCAGGCCGTGATCTCGACGCGCCTGCCCTCGTGCTCGTAGACGTACGTACCGGTCTTGGCCACGATGTCGTGGCTGCAGTTGGGGCAGATCCGCGAGATGCGCTGCCCCTTCTCGGCGGCGTAGATCTGCTCGTCCGTGCTGGCCATGCCCGCGGTTGTACCCCTGGCCGGCGGCCCTAGGCGTCCAGGGTCAGGTCGGCCAGCAGCGACAGCCGCGTCTCGCCGGCGATCGGGACCTCGTCGGCGTACTCCGCGTGGTCCACCACCAGCGTGGCGGGCAGGTCCGGGTTGCGGAACGCGTCGCGCGCCTCGTCGTCGAACCGGAACCGGACGAAGTGCACGGAGTAGGTGCGCTCGGACGGTCCGTCCTCGTCGGGGCCTGGCAGCTCGTACCCCTCGGCGGTGTGACCGTCCACCTCGATGCGCAGGCGGTGCTGCACGCCGGTGAGCCGGGACAGCTCCGAGCGGACGGTCTGGACGTCGTCGAGCTCGACGAAGAGGGTGGCGCACAGCTCGTGGCTGTTCGGGAGCAGCCGCGAGTACGCGGTGATCTCGTGCTGCACCTCCGCCTCGTCGGTGATGCCCTCCGCGTACACCATCTCCTGGACCTGGTAGGCGAGGGTGTCGGCGTTCTCGAACTCGCAGACCAGCTGGTCGCCGAGGCGCAGGCGGCGCGTCCGGCGCAGCGACATGGCCCGGCCGCGGGCCTCCTCGCGGCCGGCCAGGTACGCGGAGCGGTCGGTGGTCACCGCCTCGCGCGTGATCGTCTGGGGCATGGTGTCCCTCCTGGCGTGTGACGCCTTGCCGGTCGGGGCCGGCAAGGCGTCACACGCGGCGTCAGGGTGCTGCCGGGAGGATCAGGCGTTCGCCTTGATCTCGCCGGCGCGCAGGCGGTCGAGGGCCTTCTGGAACCGGCCGGCGTGGGTCTTCTCCGCGCGGGCCAGGGTGGAGAACCAGTCGGCGATCTCGTCGAAGCCCTCCTCCCGGGCGGTCTTCGCGAAGCCGGGGTACATCGCGGTGAACTCGTAGGTCTCACCGGCGACGGCGGACGCGAGGTTGGCGTCGGTGTCGCCGATGGGCTCGTCGGTCGCCGGGTCGGCGGCCTCGACGAGGTGGTCGAGGTGGCCGAACGCGTGGCCGGTCTCGCCCTTGGCGGTGTCCTCGAAGAGGTCCTTGATCTCGCCGTAGCCCTCGAGCTCGGCCTTGCGGGCGAAGTACAGGTACCGGCGGTTCGCCATGCTCTCGCCGGCGAACGCCTCCTTCAGGGCCTCGTGGGTCTTGGTGCCCTTGAGCGTCGCCATCATTGCTCCTCTCGGTGGGTGGTGGTGCTGCAGTCTGGACACCGGCCACGGAACTGCAGGTCGTAGCCGGTCACGGTGAAGCCCGTCGCATCGGCCAGTCGGCCGAGGGCCTCCCGCGGCAGAGGGGAGTGCACGTCGATCGCGCGGCCGCAGGCGTCGCACACCAGGTGGTCGTGCCGGTCGACGTTGCCGTCGTACCGGGCGCTCGCGCCGTCGCCCAGCGACAGCTCGAGGGCCTGGCCGCTCTCGACGAGGAGCGAGAGCGTGCGGTAGACCGTCGCCGCCCCGATGCCGGGCAGCTGCGCCCGGACGCGCTCGAAGACCTCGGCGGCCGTCGGATGGTCGTGGGAGGCGGCGAGCACGTCGAGGACGGCACGCCGTTGCGGCGTCAGCCGTACCT
This sequence comes from uncultured Actinomycetota bacterium, assembly GCA_963728075.1. Taxonomy (GTDB): domain Bacteria; phylum Actinomycetota; class Actinomycetes; order JAFAQI01; family DASSKL01; genus CAVSIP01. Next base: position 242,167 of record CAVSIP010000001.1, read on the forward strand.
CGCGGACGAGCTCGCTCACGCTGCCTCCGGACCAGGGGTTGAGAATCGTTCTCATTATGGCCCGTGCCCGCGCGGCCCGGCAAGCGGGCCCCGGTACGATCGCCCCGTGCCAGTACCACCCGACTCCCCGGCCGACGAGGGTCGCCTCGTCCTCGTCTACAGCAGCAACCCGACCGTCCGCGAGCGGGTCCGGCTGGCGCTGGGCCGCCGCCCGGCGCCGGGCCTGACCTTGACGTACGTGGAGGCGGAGACCGCGGACGAGGTCATCGCCGCCTGCGAACGTGGTGGCGTGGAGGTGGCCATCCTCGACGGGGAGGCCGCGCCGACCGGTGGGCTGGGGCTGTGCCGCCAGCTCAAGGCCGAGCTGCTCGTCGCGCCGCTCACGCTGGTGCTCATCGGCCGGCGCGACGACGCGTGGCTCGCCACCTGGTCCGGCGCGGACTCCGTCGTCGCGCACCCGATCGACGCGCTGCGCCTCGCCGAGGCGGTCACGGACCTTTTCCTCGGCGTGGGCGGCGCGCAGCCGGCCCAGCCGGTCTGACGGGGCCACGGTGGGCGTCGGGGCGTGGTGCGGCCAGTGCGGCGAGTCGTTCCGGCTGGTCGAGCTGGTCGAGGACGGGCGGGCGATGCACTGCCCGCGGTGCGGCGTGGATCTCGCCCCCGGGTACGGCGCGCCCGCGGGTGGCGCGGTGAACGAGGTGCTCGCCGCCGCGGACACGCTGCTGCGTGCGCTGGACCGGCTCGGTGACATGGCGCCCCACCTGCACGTCGACCGCCGTCGGCTCGCCGGTGAGCTCGAGCGCGAGGGCTGACGGAGCCGTGCCCGACCGGAGCTGGCCGGGGCTGCTGGGCGCGCTGCTCGCCGGCCAGGCGCTGTCCGGCGACGACTGCCGCTGGGCCATGGGCCAGATCATGGACGGCGAGGCCACGCCGGCGCAGGTCGCCGGGTTCGCGGTGGCGCTGCGCGCCAAGGGGGAGACGCCGGAGGAGATGACCGGCCTCGTCGACGCCATGCTCGAGCGCGCGGAGCGGATGACGGTGCCCGGTCCGGTGGTCGACACCTGCGGCACCGGTGGCGACCGCGCGCACACCGTGAACATCTCCACCATGGCAGCGGTCGTCGCCCGCGGCGCCGGCGCCACCGTGGTCAAGCACGGCAACCGGGCGGCGTCGTCGGCGAGCGGATCCGCCGACGTGCTCGAGGCGCTCGGCGTGGTCGTCGACCTGCCGCCGGACGAGGTCGCCCGGTGCGTCGCCGAGGCGGGGATCGGCTTCTGCTTCGCCCCGGTGTTCCACCCCGCCCTGCGGCACGCGGCCGTGGCGCGCCGCGACCTCGGGGTGGGCACGGTGTTCAACTTCCTCGGCCCGCTGACGAACCCCTCGCTGCCGGCGGCGCAGGCGGTCGGGGTCGCCGACGCCCGGATGGCCGCCGTCATGGCCGGTGTGCTCGCCCGCCGCGGGATCTCGGCGCTCGTGTTCCGCGGCGAGGACGGGCTCGACGAGCTGACCCCGACGGCCGTGTCCCGGGTCTGGCTGGTCCACGACGGTCGGGTCACCGAGCAGGCCTTCGACCCGACCGACGTCGGCGTGGCCCGCGCGCCGGCCGATGCGCTGCGGGGCGGTGACGCCGCCGACAACGCGGACGTGGTGCGGGCCGTGGTCGGAGGCGAGCGGGGACCCGTACGCGACGCGGTGGTGCTCAACGCGGCGGCGGCGCTGCTGGCGCTCGACGGGGTGCGCGACACCCCGCTGGCCGCACAGCTTCGCCCGGCGATGGACCGGGCCGAGGCCGCGATCGACAGCGGCGCCGCCGAGGCGGCGCTGGCGGGCTGGGTCGCCGCCAGCCGGGCCGCTGCGGACCAGCCGTCCTAGTCGGCGTCGTCGAAGCCGAGGGCGAAGGCGGCTTCGAGGTCGTGGCGGCTGTAGGACCGGAAGGCGATGTGGGTCTCGGTCGTGAGCACGCCCGGCACCTTGTTCAGCCGGTCGGCGATCGCGTCGGCGAGGTCCTCGTGCCCGCGGACGCGGACGATCGCGATCAGGTCCACGTCACCGGTGACCGAGTACACCTCGCTCACCGACGGCAGGTCCGCGATCGCCTCCGCGACCTCGGGGATGCGGTCGACCGCCGCCTTGACGAGCACGATCGCGGTGATCACGGCACTCTCCTCACAGCAGCACGGAGCGGAGCTCGACGAGGTCCCGCCAGCCGGCGCGCACGCTGACCCGCCCGCGCAGCCACGCGCCGGGGAACGCCGCGGGGTTGGCGCCGATCTCCACGAGCAGGTCGCTCGTCGTGGCGAACCGCAGCTGGGCGCCGCGGGCGGCGGTCAGCGGCACCTGCTCGATGCCGGCGAGGCCCTCCGGGCCGAGGTGGCTGAACCAGGCCACGTCCAGGTCGGTCGCGGTCACGGAGGCGCTGCGCCGGGGGATGCGACGCTGCCGGACCTCCGGGTCCAGTGCGTGCAGCGCGCGAGCGAGGTCGTGCAGCGCGGACTCGCACTCCTCGACGTTGGCCACGGGGCAGGACGGTACCCACGTCAACCCGCGGTTGCACGTGCGGGCCGGTGGACCGGACGCAGGGCGCGACGGTCGGCGAACGGCCCGGCGGCCGCCCGGCCGTCTAGCGCCCCGTCGACCCAGCGGCGCAGGCGCCCGGCGCCGAGGGCCGGACAGTCCCACTGCCCGTCGAGCTCGACCAGCCGGGTCCCCGGCTGCTCGAGCCAGCGCAGCACGCACTCCATCTCCTCGGCGCTGGCGCCGGCGTCGGGCCGGGACCGGGCCGCACGGTCTCGGCGGTGGCGACGAGGGCGTCGACGTACGGGCGCGGGCGGGACACCGGCCGGGGCGACGCCGGCGCGCCGCGAGCCGGCCGTGCCGCACGACGCCCAGGTCCCAGCCGCCGTCGTCCCGGGGCGCCGCGGCGACCAGGTGGGGCACGGCGGCGAGCGCCGACAGCCGCTGCAGCCGGTCGGCGGCGCGGACGAAAGCGGCCAGCCGGTCGCGGTGCGCGGCGGCCTCCTCGAAGCGCTCGCTCGGCGGCGAGCGCGCGAGCCGCGTGCGCAGGGCCGCGGCCAGCGGCTCGGGGTCGCCGGTCATGGCGGTGCGGGCCGCGGCGACGTGGGCGGCGTACTCCTCGACGCGTCTCGCGGCCCTCGCAGGGTGCGCCGCAGCGCCCCATCTCCGCCAGCGCGCAGCGCGGCTGCGCCGGCGCGGGGAGAGCCGGCTCGGTGCACTGCCGGAGCGGGAACGCCTCGTGCAGCGCGGCCATCGCGTGCTCGGCCGCCGCGGCGTGACCCGAACGGGCCGAGGTAGGTGCGCACCGTCGTCGAGCACCTCGCGCACCAGCGACAGCCGGGGGAACGGCTCGACGGTGAGCTTGACGCACGATCGCGCGCTCGGGGAACCGGGAGCGGCGGTTGTAGCGCGGCTTGTGCTCGGCGATCAGCCGCAGCTCGCGGACCTCGGCCTCCAGCGCGTGCGCGCACACGACCGCGTCGACCCGCTCGGCGAGGCCCGACCATCTCGGCCATCCGGGTGCGCGGTCTCGGACGCCGACGAAGTAGTGCCGCACCCGGGTGCGCAGGCTGCGGCTCTTGCCGATGTAGAGCAGCCGGCCGCGGCCGTCGCGGAACACGTAGACGCCGGGCGCGTCGGGCAGCCCCTCGGCGAGGTGCCGCTTGCGGCGCTGCGCCGCGCTCACCTGGCCGGAGAACGTGCGGAGCTCCTCCAGCGAGTGCACGCCGAGGCCGCCGAGCCGCTCGATCAGCCCGTGCAGCACGTCGACGGTGGCGCGGGCGTCGGCGAGCGCGCGGTGGCAGGGCTCGGTGGTCGGTCCGGAACAGCCGGGACAGCGACGCGAGCTTGCAGTCGGGCGCCTCGTCGCGGGTGAGCACCCGGCGGGCGAGCCGGGCGGTGTCGAGCGTCTCGAAGCCGGGCCAGGGCTGGTCGAGCCGCTCGGCGGCCGCCTTGCAGGAAGCCGACGTCGAACGGCGCGTTGTGGGCGACCAGCACGCAGACCCGCCCGGCCCACTCGAGGAAGGCCGGCAGCGCGGTGCGCGATCGTCGGCGCACCGGCCACCATGGCGTCGGTGATGCCGGTGAGCACGGCGATGAACGGCGGGATCGTCGTCACGGGGTTGACCAGCGTCTGGAACTCGCCGAGCACCTCGCCGCCGCGGACCTTCACCGCGCCGATCTCGGTGATCGCCGCGGACCGGGGGGAGCCGCCGGTCGTCTCGAGGTCGACGACGACGAACGTCACGTCGCGCAGCGGCGTGCCCAGCTCGTCGAACGTGGCCTGCCGGGGGAGAGCGGCGACGGCTCACGGTCCGGACCGTACGGCGCGGCCCCGACAGATCCCGGGAGCCACGCCCGTTCCGCCGGCCCGGGCGAGCACTGCCACGTAGGCTCGGCAGTCGTGGCCGTCCCGACCCCTGCGCAGGACACCCGCTGGCGGTGCACGCTCTGCGGCAACCTCACCCGCTTCGACGTGACGCGGACGACCCGGGCGCGGGAGTACGTGCACGTCGACCTGTCCGGGACGCCGGCCGTGGAGGAGCGTGAGGTCCTCGCGGACACGGTGGAGCACGTCACCTGCCGGTGGTGCAAGGCGGTGGACACGGTCGAGCTCGTTCCGCGGCCGGGGCCCGGGGACCCGACGTGAGCGGCGGCGGCACCGGGCGGGTCGTGCTGCCCGACGGTGTCCGCCGGCACGTGGTGGAGCTCGCCGCGCAGCGGCTCGCAACGCTGGACCCCGACCAGGTGCCGCGCTCCCTGCGCGCGGTCGCCCGGTTCGTCCCCGCCCGGCGGGCCCGGCTGGGCGCCACCCCGATCGCGGCCGCGCTGGAGGCCGACGAGGCCTTCCGGGCCGCGGTGGCGGACGGCGTACGGGAGTCGTTCCCGGACCTCGTGGAGAGCCTGGCCGCCGGACAGGTGCCGGCCGCGGGGCGGCCCGAGGAGGTCGCGGCCGTCGCGTACCTGCTGCGCAGCCCCGGGTGGGAGGGCGTGGTCGAGGACGCGCGCACCGCCGAGGAGCGCAGGGCCGGTCTGGACCGAACCGCCAAGCAGGAGCGCACCGTCCGCGCGCTGCGGGAGCAGGTCGAGGCGGAACGCGCGACGGCCCGTGCGGACGCCGACCGCGCCCGCGAGGAGGCGGCGGCCGTACGGGAGGAGCTCGCCGGGGTGCGGCGGGAGCTGCGCGCGGTGCGCGAGCGCATGCACACGGCCGAGCGCGAGCGCGCCGAGGCGCGCCAGGCGCTGGAGGAGGAGCGCCGGGAGGCCGCCGGGACCGCCTCCGTCGCCGATGCGGAGGTGCGGCGGCTGCGCTCCCGGCTGGCCGAGGCGCAGGCGGCGGCAGAGGCCGTGCGTCGCTCCGCGCGGGAGGGTCGCCATGCGGACGAGGCCAGGCTGTGGCTGCTGCTCGAGGTGCTGGCGGGCGCGGTTCGGGGGCTCCGTCAGGAGCTGGCGCTGAGCCCGCCCACGTCGCGCCCCGCGGACGCCGTCAGCGGCGCCGACCGCGAGGCGGACGGGGCGGCGGGCGACCCGTTCGCCGGCGTGCGCCTGCGCGGGCTGTCGGCCGGTGACCCCGCGGTCCTCGACCAGCTGCTGGCGCTCCCGCAGGTGCACCTCGTCGTGGACGGCTACAACGTGACGAAGACCGCCTTCGGCGAGCTGCCGCTGGAGGCGCAGCGGTCGCGGCTCGTGGCGGGGCTGGCCGGGCTGGCGGCGCGCACGGGTGCCGAGGTCACCTGCGTCTTCGACGGTGCCACCCGCCCGCCGGCGGCGCCGCCCGTGCCCAGGCAGGTGCGGGTGGTGTTCAGCGCGGAGGGCGAGATCGCCGACGACGTGATCCGCCGGCTGGTGCGTGCCGAGCCGGCGGGCCGACCGGTGGTCGTGGTGTCGAGTGATCGCGAGGTCGCCGACGACGTCCGCGCGGCGGGCGCCTGGCCGGTCCCCTCCGCCGTGTTCGCCCGGCTCGTGGAGCGCGGCTGAGCGGCGAACTTGTCGGACCCCACTCGTACGGTCGCGTCGACGGCGGCCGGGCGGCAGCCGGAAGGAGGGACGGTCATGATCATCGACTGCGACGGCTGCGCGGTGCGGGGCGACGCCTGCGGGGACTGCGTCGTCTCCGCCCTGCTCGGGCCGCGTCCGGACGTCCTCGAGATGGATGCCGGCGAGCAGGCCGCCCTGGCGGTGCTCGCGGACGGCGGGCTCCTGCCCCCGCTGCGGCTGGTGCCGCGCCGCGCGGCCGGATGAGTGTAACGGCGCCGCGGTGGGGTAGTTGCCCCGGTTCACCCCCGTTGCCATTGTCACGATTTGCTCACTATGGTGCCGTTCGGCCGCGTGAGCGCTCCGCGGCCGTTCCGCTCAGCACCCTGGTGAGGAGGGCCGCCGTCCGTGGCGACCATGATCCGATGCCGTGCACGCGTCGTGACCCGTGTGCTGGTGGCCGCCGTCGCGGCCTGCGTGGCACTCCCACTGGCGGCCGGCTCCGCCGGCGCCGACCCGACGGCGAGTGTCGACCAGGTCCGGGCCCGCGTCGACGCGCTCGGCGAGCAGATGAACGCCGTCGTCGAGCAGTACAACGCCGTGCAGGAACGGCTCGGCGCCGCCCAGCAGAGCCGGGCCCAGCTGCGGCGGCGGCTGGCTGCCGACCAGGCTGAGCTACGCGGCCTGCAGGCCCGCATCGGCCGCTTCGCGGCGGCGGCGTACCGCCAGGGCGGGATGCCCAGCCCCGTCATGGCGCTGCTCGGCGCCGAGGACCCGGCCCAGTCGCTGGCGCGGGCGCAGTCGCTGGACGTCATCGGGCACCACCAGGCCGACCTCATCGAGCAGATGCGGTCGGTGCGGCACCGGGTCGCCGATGCCGAGGATGGGGCCCGGCGCGCCGTCGAGGCGGCCAAGGCGCTGCAGCGGGAGGCGGCGGCGAAGAAGGGGCGCATCGAGCAGATGCTGCAGGCGCAGCGGGCCGAGCTGGCCCGGCTGCAGGCCTCGCAGCGGGCGCGCTACTTCGCCGAGCGCGCGCAGGAGGCGTCGTCCTGGGCGGCGCTGCGCGGCTCGTACACCGGGCCCGCCTCGGGGCGGGCCGGTGCCGCGGTGCGCTTCGCGTACGACCAGCTCGGCAAGCCGTACGTCTACGGCGCCGCGGGCCCGAACTCCTACGACTGCTCGGGGCTGACCATGCGGGCGTGGGAGGCCGGCGGGGTCTCGCTGCCGCACAACGCGGAGATGCAGCAGCAGAGCACGCGGTCGGTGTCTCCGTCGGACATCCAGCCCGGTGACCTGGTGTTCTTCGGCTCGCCCGCCTACCACGTGGGCATCTACATCGGCGGCGGGAAGATCATCGAGGCCCCGCACAGCGGCGACGTCGTGAAGATCATCGCGCTGTCGAGGATGCCGACCCCCTCGGGGATCGGCCGGCCCTAGCGGCTCTCCTGGTCGGCGCCGATCCTGCCCGGCTGCGCCCGCGCGGGTTCCGCGTGCGCCACACTGGGTGACGGCCGGCTCACCGAGGCCGGTCCGGGGAGGCTGTGCTCGTGGGAGGTGTCGTGCGGGATCTCGTCGTGCTCGCGTTGAGCGACGACGGGACGTCCCTGCTGCTCGCGGCCCGCCCCGACGCGGCCCGCCCCACTCACCGGCTTCCGGTGGACGACCGGCTCCATGCGGCGCTGCGCGGGTCGCTGCCGGCACCGGCGCAGCGGCCGAGCGCGCTGTCCCCCCGGGAGATCCAGGCCCGGTTGCGGGCGGGGGAGTCGCCGGAGCAGGTCGCGAGGGTCGCCGGCGTGCCGGTGGCCCGGGTGCTGCGCTACGCCGACCCGGTGCTGGCCGAGCGGGCCCGCATGGTGGACGAGGCGCGGGCCGCCCGCACCACCCGGCAGCGCTCCGGCGCGTCCGTGCTGCCCGTCGGCGAGGCCGTCGACCGACATCTCGCCGAGACCTCCGGGCTGCGCCCGGAGAGCGTCGAGTGGACCGCCCGCCGCCGCGACGACGGCACCTGGGTGGCGGCCCTGCACTACGTGGCCCGGGGGCGGGCCCGGTCCGCGGAGTGGTCATGGGACCCGGCCGCCCGCCAGGTCGCGGCCCTCGACCCGCTGGCGGCCAAGCTCGGGCACGTGGCCTCCGGCGCGGCGAAGGCAGGCGGCAAGAAGCGTCCGGCGAAGTCCGGGCAGTCCGGCGCCGGCCGCTCCGGCGCGGGGAAGCCGATCTCCGCCCGCAAGCCCAACGCGGCGCCTGCCCGCAAGCGCACCCCGGCCCGTCCGGCACCGAAACCGGTGGCGGAGGAGGCCCCGCAGCCGCGGACCGAGGGGGTCCGCGCGGCGCGCTCCGGCAACCGGCCGGAGGTCCCGTCCTGGTCCGACGTCCTGCTCGGCGTACGCACCCCCGCTCCCGCGGAGGGAGCACGGCGGCAGTCACGCGGACGTTCCCGCCGGCAGCCGTGACCGCGATGCGCATCCGGGCCCTCGCCGGGCTGCTGGCGGCGGTCCTGGTAGCCGGGGTCGTGGTGGCGGTCACCGGCACGGCCGGCGGCGCCCGCGGGAGCGACCCGGTGGCCGCCGTGACTCCGACCGCCCTTCCGCTCGACCGCGCCATCCCGCGGCTGAACCTCGCACGCGCTGCGGTGCTGGCCGACGTGGTGCGCATCGACAGCGTGGCGAACCTGCTCGACGAGGTGCACGCCGCGGCGGCGACCGGAGACCCGGGCAAGGTCAGCGCCCAGCAGGACGTCGCGGCCCAGGTGGCGAAGGCGCAGGCCGTCGTGGCCCGCCTGCCGGACCGGGTGGCGCAGTACGCGGCAGCGCTGCAGGACCTGCATGCCGCCGACCGGGGACTGTCAGCGGCGCAGCGTGCGGCGGTGGGCGCCGTGGTCGAGCGCGGGCAGGCGGAGGCCGACGCGATCCGCGCGTTCATCCCGGTGGCCACGGCAGCGGTCTCGGCCTACGCCCGGCTGGCCGAGCGGGAGGCGCAGTGGTACGAGCGGGCGCGCTCCGGCTGGTACCGGTCCACCGCGGAGGCGGCGAACGCCTACGCGGTGGCGGTCGACGGCCTGCTCGGCGGTCTCGACCGGGCCCGGCACGACCTGGCGCAGGCCGACCGGGCGCGCAGCGACGCGAGCTCCGCCGAGACCGTGGCCGTCCAGCGCGCGCGGAACGCGTTCGCCGCCGGCATCCGCACCTAGACTCGACGCGTGGCTGAGCCGACCGCCCGTCGTGGGCTGCCGCGGGCCGTCGCGGCGGTGGCCGCCGCGATCGTGCTCGTGGGGGTGGGCGTCGTCGTGGGCGGCGGGCATGCCCCGACCGCACCGGACGACCGGACGGCCGCGCGGGAGCGCGTGGCGACGTCGGTCGACCAGGCCCGGCTGCGGGAGCGGCAGAAGGGCGTCAACGCCGTGCTCGCCGAGCGAGCCAGGGCCGTACTCGCCCATGACCGCGCCGCCTTCCTGGCCACGGTCGACCCGCAGCAGCCGGCGTTCCGGACGGCTCAGGAGCAGCTGTTCGACAACCTTGCGAAGCTGCCGCTGGCGGAGTGGCGCTACGACCTGCAGGCGAGCACGCCCCGCGAGCTGCCGCCGGACCTCGCCGCCCGGTACGGCCCGAGCGCGTACAGCCCCGCGGCCGTGGAGCTGCACTACCGGCTCGCGGACTTCGACCAGCGGTCGACGACGATCCCGCAGCACCCGACGTTCGTGCAGCGCAACGGCCACTGGCTGGTCGCGGGCGAGGACGACCTGAGCAGCCTGCGGACCGTCAAGGAGCCCTGGGACTTCGGCCCGGTGAGCGTGCTGGACGACGACGAGCGGGTGCTGGTCATCGGCCACCCCGGCGAGGCGCCGGTCATGCGGACCGTTGCCGACGAGGTGGCCCGGGCGATCCCGCGGGTGACCGCGGTGTGGGGCACCGACTGGGCGCGGCGAGTGGTGGTCGTGGTCCCGCGCAGCCAGGACGAGATGCACTCGCTGGTCGGGGAGTACGGGGACCTCTCCCAGATCGCCGCCGTCGCCACTGCGGAGCTGGGCGAAGGATCGAGCGCCCGGTCGGCGGGCGGCGACCGGATCCTCGTGAACCCGGCCAACTTCGCCAAGCTCGGCCCGGTCGGCCGGCGGGTCGTGCTCACCCACGAGGTGACGCACGTCGCGACCCGGGTCGTCACCCCCGACGCGATGCCCGACTGGCTGGTCGAGGGCTTCGCGGACCTGGTCGGCTATCGCGGCACGGGCGTCTCGGTGCCGGAGGCCGCCCGGGAGCTGGCCACCGAGGTCAGGGCGGGCAAGGTACCGGCCGCGCTGCCCGCGGACTCGGAGTTCGCCGGCGGCAACGATCGGCTGCCTCAGGTGTACGAGGAGGCGTGGCTGGCGTGCCGCATGGTCGCCGACCGGTACGGCGAGCAGACCGCGGTGCGCCTGTACCGGGCCGTGGGGCAGTCCAGTGACACCGGCACGGCCGCCGCTGCCGACGGGCTGCACACGGTGCTCGGCGTGACCCTCGCGCAGTTCACCGCGCAGTGGCGGGACTACGTTCGCGCATCCCTGTCGTGACGGCGGCAGCCGATCGCCGCGCCCGGCTCGCGGCCGTGATCGTCCTGGCTCTCACGCTCGCCGCGGTGGTCGGCTGGACGACCCCGTGGTCGGTCATCCCGGGGCATGTCCCGGGAGGCGCGGCACCGACCGGCTGGCGAGACTACTTCTCGCCCGCGCTGCACGCGCGGGAGAACGCGTACCGGGCCGCCGTGCACCCGCCCTCGTACGCCGCGCTGCTGCTGTCGCTCGCGGTGACGCTCGGGCTCGGCTTCTCCCCGCTGGGGGCGCGGTTGACCGCGCTGCTGGCGCGACCCGTTCGCGGGCACTGGGTCGCGGCCGTCGTGCTCGGCGCGGCTGCCGTGGTCGCCCTGGCCTGGCTGGTGGCGCTGCCGTTCGACGCGCGGGCTCACGTCGTCGCGCGGGACTACGGGCTGACCCACCAGGGCTGGGGCGGCTGGGCCGGCGACCGGCTGCGCAACCTCGCGGTCAGCGTGGTGCCGACGGTGCTCGGTGTGCTGGCCCTGTTCGCCCTCGCCCGCCGCTTCCCGCGCCGCTGGTGGCTGCCGACGGCAGTCGGCGCCGGTGCGCTGACCGTCCTGCTGTCGTTCGCCTACCCGCTCGTCGTCGAGCCGGTCTTCAACACCTTCCACCGGATGCCGAGCGGGCCGCTGCGGACGTCGCTGCTGCAGCTGGCACGCGCGGACGGCGTACCGGTGCAGGACGTGCTCGTCGCCGACGCGTCGCGCCGGACGACGTCGCTCAACGCGTACGTGTCCGGCTTCGGCAGCACCCGGCGGATCGTGGTCTACGACACGCTGCTTGCCAGCGCGCCGCCGGACGAGGTGCGCCTGATCGTGGCGCACGAGCTGGGGCACGCCACGTTCGACGACGTCCTGCACGGGACGGCAGAGGGTGCGCTGGGCGCGACCTTCGGGATCGTCGTGCTGTCCTTCGCGCTGTCGTCCTCGCGGGTGCGCCGGGCGGCCGGCGTGACGACCCTGCGCGACGGGCGGGCGGTGGCGCTGGTCATCGCGACGGTGACGGTGCTGTCAACGCTGTCCGGACCGGTGCAGAACCTCGTCTCCCGGCACATCGAGTCACGCGCCGACTGGCACGCGTTGCAGCTCACGGGGGAGCCGGGCACCTTCCAGGCGGCCATGCGCCGGCTCGCCGAGCGTGGTCTGGCCAACCTCGATCCGGCCCCCCTGACGTACGTGTGGTTCACCGGCCATCCGACCCCACCGCAGCGGATGGCGATGGCCGTCGACTGGGAACGGCTGCGCGGGCGATGAGGAAGACGCTCGTCGTGACCAACGACTTCCCGCCGCGGCCGGGCGGGATCCAGGCGTTCGTGCACTCGCTGGCGCTGGCGCTGCCCGCCTCGTCGCTGGTGGTGTACGCATCGCGCTGGCGCGGGTGGCAGGAGTTCGACCGGGCCCAGCCGTTCCCCGTCATCCGCGAGGACACGGGCATGCTGCTCCCCACGCCGTCCGTACGCCGCCGCGCGGCGGACATCGCCCGTGCCGAGGGCTGCGAGGCGGTGTGGTTCGGCGCAGCCGCGCCGCTGGGGCTCATGGCACCCGGGCTCGCCCTGCGCCCGGCGGTGGCGTCGACGCACGGACACGAGGTCGGCTGGGCCCGGCTACCCGTCGCGCGGCAGCTGCTGCGGCGGGTGGCCGCCGGCACCGACACGGTGACCTACCTGAACGAGTTCACCAGGTCCCGCCTCGCCCCGGCGCTCGGACGCCATCGCGACCGGCTGCGCGTCCTGCACTCCGGTGTCGACCCCGACGCCTTCCGGCCCGGCTGCGGTGGGCAGGCAGTCCGTGAGCGGCTGGGCCTGGCGGGGCGGCCGGTCGTGGTCTGCGTCTCACGGCTGGTCCCGCGCAAGGGGCAGGACGTGCTCGTCCGGGCTCTTCCGCTGGTGCAGCGGACGGTCCCCGACGCCGCCCTGCTGCTCGTCGGCGGCGGTCCGTACCGGTCGGGCCTGGAGCGGCTCACCCGGGAGGCCGGGGTGGCGGCGTCCGTGGTGTTCACCGGTTCGGTGCCCTGGGCGGAGCTGCCCGCGCACTACGACGCGGGGGACGTCTTCGCCATGCCGTGCCGGGACCGCCGAGGTGGGATCGAGGTCGAAGGGCTCGGCATCGTCTTCCTCGAGGCGTCGGCGACCGGACTGCCCGTCGTAGCCGGGCGCTCCGGCGGGTCGCCGGACGCCGTGCTCGAGGGCGAGTCCGGGTTCGTCGTGGACGGCCGGTCGGAGTCGGCCGTCGCCGGACGGTTGGTGGAGCTGCTGACCGACCCGGCTCGGGCGCGGGCGATGGGCGAGCGCGGGCGCGCCTGGGTGCAGGCGGAGTGGCGCTGGGAGGTCCAGGCCGGGCGGCTGGCGGACTATCTCTCTGGGTGACCGAATCGGGACCATGGACCCGGGGACAGGACGTGGCGAAGCGGTCACACTCCGTGCATGGCCCTCCCTGAGATGACGCGAGCGGAGTCGTTGCTGCTCATGCTCTGGGAAAGCCGGGGCACCGACCTGCTGCTCACGGCCGGCGCGCCGCCGCTGCTGCGCATCGGCGGCGAGCTGGTACCGGTCAGCAAGCAGGAGCCGCTGTCCGCCCTCGACACCGAAGAGCTGCTGGACGAGGTCCTCGGCGCCGCCGGGCGGGAGGGCGACTTCGAAGGCTGCCACGAGCTCGACTTCGCCTTCACCTGGCAGAACCACGCCCGGGTGCGCGGGAACGCCTACCACCAGCGGGGCAGCGTGGCGCTCGCGCTGCGGATGATTCCGTACGAGATCCCGACGATGGACGAGCTGCGCGTTCCGCTGGCGATGCGGCGTACCACGGAGCTGCGCCGCGGTCTCGTGCTCGTGACCGGGCCCACCGGCGGCGGGAAGTCCACGCTGCTGGCCTCGCTCATCGACCACATCAACAGCACCCGTCGGTGCCACATCATCACGATCGAGGACCCGATCGAGTACCTCCACCGGCACAAGCTCGCCGCCGTGGACCAGCGTGAGGTCGGCGACGACACCGCGGACTTCCCGAGCGCCCTTCGCTCCGCGCTGCGCGAGGACCCGGATGTCCTGCTCGTGGGGGAGATGCGCGACCAGGAGTCGATCCGGTTCGCGCTGACGATCGCGGAGACCGGTCATCTGGTGTTCGCGACCCTGCACACGAACGACGTGGCGCAGACTCTCGACCGCATCGTGGACGAGTTTCCCGCCGAGCACCAGAGCCAGGTCCGGGTGCAGCTCGCGAGCACGCTGACGGCCATCTGCTACCAGCGGCTGCTGCCCCGCGTCGGCGGCGGGCTCGTGGCCGCGCACGAGGTTCTCGTCGCGACGTCCGCGATCCGCAACCTCATCCGGGAGGGCAAGGCCAACCAGCTGCGCAACAACCTGGTCACGGGCCAGCAGGACGGCATGCAGACCCTCGAGATGTCGCTGAACGAGCTCATCCTCGCGGGCCTCGTCGACCCGGAGGAAGCCCTCGCGGTGAGCCTCTACCCCAAGGAGGTGCTCCACCCGGTGGCGGAGGTGCCCTCGCCCGAACCGACCGCCCGGGCCGCCGCGAGCTGATGGCTCCTCCCGCCCACACCCGACTGAGCCGCGGTCCGCGCCTGCCCTACCAGCTGGTGGCTGGAGTGGAGCCCCACGCGACCGGCTGGCTGGTCGCGTCGGGAAAGCTGCTCGGTGCCCAGCTGTACCCCGAGGAGCCGCGCATCGTGGCGACCCTGCAGGAGATCCTCGACGCGAGCCCCGAGTACGCCGCGGTCGCCCTGCACGTACCGATCGGCCTGCCCGACGAGGTGACGCCCGACGGACGAGCCTGCGAGCGGGCGGCGAGGGAGCTGCTCGGCTGCCCTCGGGGGCACGCCGTCCGGTCCGCTCCCGGCTCTGGTCAGCCTGCTGACGCGCGCGTCCTGGAGGCCGCGGCGGAGCTGCACTCCTACCACCAGCGGCGGGTGGTGGAGACGCACCCGGAGCTCGCCTTCCACCAGCTCAACGGTGACGTCCCGCTGCGGTACGCCCCGGGAACGCCACGGGGGCGGGCCGAGCGGGTGGCGCTCCTGCTGCACCGCATGGATGGTGCGGAGCGCATCCTCGACGCGGCGTTGCCGGGGGTGCCTCCGCGGCTTCTGGTCGACGCCTGCGCGGACCTCTGGACGGCGCGCCGGGTCGTCGCGCGCGCCGTCCGCCGCGTGCCTGAACTCCCCGAGTGGAACGCGCAGGGACTGCGCATGGAGCTGGTCTGGTAGCGGCTACCTCGTGTAGTGCCAGCTGGTGCTGACCGCCCGCCCTTGCGGGGTGGCGGTGGCCTGGTACGTCAGGACCACCGTGCTGTCCACCCGCGCGTGCTCGCCGCACGACCCGTCGGATGCCGGCAGGCACGCCGTGAAGGTCACGGTGACATCGTGCCGAGCCTGGCTGATGGGCGGCGGCAGCAGGACGGTCGGTCCGGTGTACTTGCCGGCCGAGAGCTTGACGCTGTGCGCGATGATCCCGCGCTGGACGACCGGGGTGGTGATCTTCTTGGTCTTCAGGTCGAGGTCCGCGTTCGGTGCGTAGAGCGTGCCCTCGATCGAGACCGTGGCGTGGTCGTTGAGCTTGAGGAGGGGACCGCGCTGGGTCGCGTACCCGTAGGCCGTGCTGGCCGGGCCGTAGATGGCGATGGACTGCATCCCGGAGGAGTTCTGGTAGTCCTTGCCGCGGGGCGGGCACAGGTCGAGGTAACCGGCGTTCATGCTCAGCCTGGTCGCGCCTCCGAACACCCACTGCACGCCGTCCTGCATCCGGTCGCAGCCGCCGGGGACGTCGGGGACCGTCGGGCTGTCCTCGTTCCAGCCGCGTGGTGCACCACCGATGACGTAGAGGTGCGGGTCGTCGATCTTCAGCTCGCCGTGCTTGCCGAAGTCGAAGTAGTAGGGACCGGGCTTGAACCACCAGATGGTGGTGTTGCCGACCGCGTTCTTCGGTGCCTTGTCCTTGTCCTTGCAGGCCTTGTCGAGTGCCTTGAAGTCGTCGCTGCTGGCGTACCTGCCGGGCTCGAAGGTCACCAGGGTGACCGTGCCGTTCACAGTTCCTGTGCACGTCGTGCCGGGGAACACCGCGTCGTTCACGTCGGCGGCAAGCGCCAGTGGCGCGTACTTCGGGTCCGTGGGCACGGTGGTCGTCGAGGTGCACCCCGGATCGATGTGTCCCTTGCTGTGGTCGTTGCACGCCTTCTTGTCCGCGGACAGCAGCCCGGACGTACCCGACGCACCGGCCGCGACGAGGGTGCTCTTCTTGTCGCGTACGGCGATCGGACCGCGGGAGTACACGTACTTGTTGTTGCTCGCACCGATCGTCACGGTGCCGCCACCGTTCACCGTGACCCCGCCCGGGCCGAGGGCGGTGACGGCGTAGTCCGGCCGCGGCTGGTCGTCACCGTTGAGCGTCCAGCTGGTGCCCTCGCACGTGACCGACACCTGCACGCCGTTGACCGACTGCGTCGCCACGTGCGGGCAGCCGTTTCCCCAAGTCGAGTCGGTGCCGGCCTGCGCCGCCGCGACGAAGCTGTCCAGTGCCTGCTGCACCGCGACCTTCACGGCCCCGTCGGTGGCGTAGAGCGTGTCTCGCTGCACCTTCAGGGAGCTGCTCTCCCGCATGCTCGTGAACGCGTAGCTCAGCGTGTACGACAGCGTCAGCGCGAACATCAGCATCACCAGCAGGGTGAGAGCGAGCGTGACCCCTTCGTCGTCGTGGAGCCGGTGGTGCCTCATGGTGCTCTCCGGGTGGCTGACAGGGTGAATGACCAGGGGCTGGGCAGCTGGACCTTGCTGGTGTTGCCGGGACAGACCGGCAGGGACTTGTTCGAGGGGTCGAGAGGCACGCAGTCGATCGGGACCACCAGGCGGACCAGCCGGGCGCTCTCGCATCCATCGGCCGCAGGCTGGCCGTCGCAGGTCACCGTCGGCGGGTTCGCGAGCTTGCCACTGCTGTCATCGACCGCCCCCAGGAAGTGGCCGAGGGTGACCGAGCTGAGGTTGCTGACGTCGTAGCCGGCCGTGGCGTTCGCCGGGTCCTTCTGTGTCACGGTGCACGAGACCCGTTCCAGTGCCGGGGACGCGTCACCGCTGAGGTAGTACCCGGCGGCATTGAGCGACCCGGTGCCGGAGCCGTCGTCCCAGGCGAAGCTGATGAGCGGGTCCCGGTCGGCCAGGCAGACGGGGGACGGGATGTCGGCCAGCAGCTCCTGGTCGTCCTGGAACCATGACGTGCTGCCGCTGATGGTCGTGAGGATGCGCCCGCCGTCGCCGAACGCCCACTGCGCCGAGCCGCTGGGGGAGACGACGGCGTTGAGGGCCGCCGACACCCCGGAGTCCTGGTTCTGCCACACGCCCTGGTCCGCTCGGTCGCAGTGGTCGGTGCAGGCGGCGATGCGTCCGCCCGCCCCCACCGCGAACACGTGCTTGGGGTCCAACATCGCCAGGCCCCTGAAGTCTCCCGGCCACTCGACGGCCCACGCCGTGCCGTTCCAGTACTCGACCCCGCTGGAACCGGCCAGCCAGATGTGGCCCGAGTCCTTGACCTGCAGTGCGCGGTACGTGCCCGTGCCTGGGTACTGGGTCACGCTGCCGTTGCCCGTGACGGCGCCGGTGTTCTTGTCGACGGTGGCCTTGTCACAGTTGCTCGTGCACAGGGCTCGGGTGCCGTTGATCCCTACTGCCCACACGTGGCTGTTGTCGATGTACGCCACGGCGCGCAGGTCCGGGAGCGCGGTTGCGCCGATCGGCTGCCATTTCGGGCTGCCGCCCTTGCAGTTCGCCGTGCACAGCAGCCAGGTGCCGCCGTCGCCGACCACGGCGACATGGGTGTCGTCCTTGTACGACAGCCCGCGCAGGACCGTCCCCGCGGGAACGAGGCTGTCAGGCGGGGAGACGTCGACCGCGGAGGCGCCGTTCCAGTACCAGACCTGGCCGCCGGAGCCCGCAACCCACAGGTTGTTCATGTCCTTGCCCGACACCGCGTAGAGGTCGGCGCCGCCGAACGCGGCCACGGGGCCGCCCTGCCAGGTTCCTGATGTGTAGGTGAGCAGCGTGCCGCCGGCGCCGACGGCCACCCCGTTGCCGGAGTCCTTGAACCAGGCCGCGTTGAGCGTCGCGCCCGTCGGTGACGTCTGCGGACCCCACGGTGAGCGGGAGGCCGTCTCGATGAGGCCGTTGGTGCCCACGGCGACGATGTGCGACTGGTCGAGCGCGGCGACGGCTTGTAGGTCTCCGGTCGCGTCGGGGTCTCCCGTCAGGGCCTGCCAGCTGTCCTGCGAGGAGGTGGGCAGCTGGTCGCAGGAGTTCAGTCCGGCGTCCGGACCTGATCCGCTCGGGGGCTCGTAGCAGAGCATCGTGGGCTGGTCGCCGACCGCCCACACGTGCGTGTCGTCGATGCCGGCGATGCCGTTCAGTGCGGGCTGGCCGGCGGCCTGCTGCTGCCAGACGGGGTTGTTGTCCTTGCAGTGGTCGGTGCACTTCCAGACCTGCCCGCCGCTGCCCGTCGAGACCGTGGCCCAGGCCAGCTTGTCGGAGTAGGTGAAGACGCCGGTCACCTGGCCGGACAGCACGGTTCCGTTGCTCTGCACAGTGACGTGCGCGAAGAAGTCCGTCGACGCGAGCGTGACCCCACTGGCGCTGCCGATCATGCCGCGGGTCCCGTCCCCGTAGAAGGACAGGCTGGTGAGATCCGCAGACGTAGCCGCCGGCAGCTTCGACCAGGTCCCGCCGCCGTTGGTGGTCTTGAGGATGGTGCCCCCGGTGCCGACGGCGATGCCGTTGCTGGAGTCCAGGAAGTAGACGGCGCGAAGGTTGGCGGTGGTGTTGGAGGCCTGCGGGGTCCAGGTGCTCCCGCCATCGCTGGTGACCAGGATCGTTCCGCCATCACCGACGGCCCAGACGTGCACGGCGTCGTTCGGGGGAGAGGCGACGCCGTACAGGTTCACCGTGACGCCGCTGTCGACGCGATTCCACGTGTCGCCGGACCAGAAGGCGTCGCCGCTGTCACTGGAGATGATCGTGCCCCGGTCACCCACCGCCCACGCCGCGGTCGGACTGCTGAACGTCGCGGCGTGCAGGTTCACGCCCTGCTGCACGATGCGTGTCGTGTAGACGCTGTCCGAGGACTGCACGTCGGTGCTGAAGAAGCTCGAGGCGAGCTGCGGGTCGTGGCTCTGGTAGAAGCCGTCCACGACCTGAGCGGTGTCGTGGACGCCCACATAGATGACCGCGGTCAGCGGGGCCATGATGATGGCCATCACGACGGTCGCGACGAGCAGCTCGGCGAGGGTGAACCCGGCGTCGTCGGCGGCGAGCCGGCGACCGAGCCGTCGCACGAACGCGCTCACGGCGCCGTCCTCAGCACGACCTCGGTGCGCATGACCTCCGCACCGGTGCTGTCCGTGACGCTGACGGTGAGGCGTTGGACGTTCGCGCCCTCGGCGCCGCAGCTCGCGGCGAAGGCGGCCGGCGACGAGTCCTTCACCCAGTAGGCGATGTCGGAGACCTTCACCGTGTACCCGTCGGTCGTCGTGGGGAGGTACGCCGGGCTGCAGGACGCGTAGGTGGTGGCGTCGGCCTGCAGCCCGGCGGCGTAGGTGCGCGTGAGCGTCTCCGCCCGGGACAGGGAGCGGGTCAGCCTCTGGTTCTGGGCCGCGCTGAGGAACCCGGTGATGACCGCCGCCACGAGCACGCCCATGATCGACAGCGCGATGAGCACCTCGATCAAGGTGTCACCGCGGTCGTCACGCGCTGGTCCGCTCGGCGGCGTCATCATCGGTGACTTCTTCGGCTATGCGCAGTTGCCAGCGCCGGTGAGGCTGTAGCTGGCTGCTGCGCTATCGTCGTGACAGGTCCGGCTGCCACAGGGTCACGGTGAAGTCACGCGGTATGTCATGCAGGAAGCCCGGCGTCTTCAGGTCCTGCTGGGTCGGCGAGTGTGCCGGGTTGCCTTGGTCTTGCGCGAAGAAGGCCTCTTCGGCGGTCTGGATGGTCTTCTTGCTGGTGTCGCAGGCCGTGGTCTGGCCGCGGTCGGTCACGCCGCCGACGGAGAAGACCACGATCGCGGCGAGGATGCCGAGGATGACGATGACGATGAGCAGCTCGATGAGGGTGAAGCCGCGGTCGTTGTCCTGCTGGATTGTCTGAATGCGCTTGATCACGGGATGAGTCCTTTCAGGGAAAGTCGGGGAGAGTAGGAGGCCAACAGGTCATCAGGGGTCGACGCTGCTCTCACCTCCCCAGAGCAGGGACGTCGCCGATGCACGGTCAGGTGGTGGCATCAGCTGGTCCCGACCTGCTTGTAGATGCCGTACATCGCCGAGACGAGCGCGATGGCGACGAACCCCACGACGAGACCCACGCCGAGGATGACGATGGGCTCGAAGAGGCTGGTGAACCGCTTGATCTCGTGGTCGAGCTCGCGGTCGAAGTAGGTGGCAGCGGTGGACAGCTGCTGGTCCAGGGAGCCGGTGTTCTCCCCGACGCGCAGCATCTGGCGCGCCGCGGCCGGGAACAGTCCCGTACGGGCCAGAGGCGTGGCCAGGCCCTCGCCACGGAGCATGCCCTCGCGGGCGTCGGTCAGGGCGGTGCGGAACACCCGGTTGGTCATGGCGTGCGCGGTGACGAGCATCGCGTCCGGCAGGGGGACGCCCGTGCGCACCATCGAGCCGAGGGTGCGGCAGAACCGCTCGAGCATCGCGTGGCTGACCAGACTGCCGACCGCCGGCATGCGCAGCAGCAGCCGGTCGCGCGTGGCGCGGCCCTGCTCGGTCCGGACCATCCACAGCACGGCGGCGACGAGCCCCAGGGTCAGCGTGGCGGGGACGTACCACTGGTGGTGCGCGAAGCGGGAGAGGCCGAGCAGCATCCGGGTCGCGAGGGGCAGCTTCGCGTGCAGCTGCGCGAAGAAGACCTCGAACCGCGGCAGCACGTACACGGTGAGGATGAAGACCACGCCGATCGACATGACGACGACGATCGCGGGATAGGTGAGCGCGGACGTCACCTTGCGCCGGGCGTCGAGGTCGCGCTCGATGTAGTCGCCCAGCTGGTCCAGTGCGTTGTCGAGGCTGCCGGTCGTCTCGGCCGAGTGCAGGATTCCGATGTAGTAGGCCGGGAAGACGGCCTCGTGCCGGCCGAACGCGTCGGCCAGCGTGGAGCCGCCCTTCAGTGCCTCGATGATGTCGGCGAGGACCTTCTGGAAGGTCTTGTTCCCCATGTCCTCCGCGATGACCGACAGTGCCTCCGTCACCGGGATCCCGGCGCGGATGAACACCGCGAACTGGCGGGAGAAGTGCATGAGGTCCTTGCGCGGCACCTTCTTCGAGTGCAGCTCCAGCCTGGACAGCAGGCTCAGGGCGCCGCGCGGCGCCGCGTCGGTCGTCGGCTCGTCGGACTGCCGGGCACCACGCCTGCGGCGAAGTTCGAGCGTCATCGTTCGATCACCCCGCTAGTAGGCGTAGATGGCACGGACGACCTCGGAGATGGTCGTCACGTCGTTCTCGACGAGGGTCAGGGCTTCGTGCTGCAGCGTCCGCATGCCCTGGGCGACGGCCATGCGCTTGAGCTCGTCGTGGGCAGCCCAGCCGACCACCAGCCGCTTGATCTCGGGGGTGACGCGGAGCATCTCGTACACCCCGATGCGGTCCTGGTACCCGGTGCCGGAGCACAGGTTGCAGCCCGTCCCTGCGTAGAAGGTCTCCTTGCGCTTGCCGCCCGCCTCGAGGTAGAAGGCGAGCTCCTCCTCGGTGGGCTCGTACGGGGCCTTGCAGTAGTCGCACGTCCGCCGGACCAGCCGCTGGCCCACGACCGCGATGACCGACGACGCGATGAGGAACGACTCCACGCCCATGTCGAGGAACCGGTGCAGGGCCGCCACGGCGTCGGTCGCGTGCAGCGAGGACAGGACGAAGTGGCCCGTGAGCGCGGACTGCACCGCGATCCGTGCGGTGTCGACGTCGCGGATCTCTCCGACGAGGATGACGTCCGGGTCCTGCCGCAGGATCGACTTCAGCCCGCTGGCGAACGTGATACCGGCCTGCTCGTTGGTCTGGATCTGGTTGATGGACGGGAAGACGTACTCGACCGGGTCCTCGATCGTCATGACGTTGCGGTGGGACTCGTTGACCTCGCTCAGTGACGCGTAGAGCGTGGTCGTCTTGCCGGCGCCGGTCGGCCCGACGCAGAGCACCATGCCGAACGGCGCCCGGATGAGCTTCGAGAAGGCGGCGTGGGTGTCGGCCGGCATGCCGAGGTCGCTGAGCCGGTAGAGCGAGCGGGACTTGTCGAGCATGCGCAGCACGACCTTCTCGCCCCAGTGGACGCCGGTGGTCGCGACGCGGATGTCCACGTCCCGCCCGTCGACGTCCATCGCGATCTGGCCGTCCTGCGAGCGCCGCCGCTCGACGATGTTCATCTCGGCGAGGATCTTGATCCGGCTGGTCAGGGCCGGCCCCATCTGCGCCGGCAGGGCCAGGACGTCGTGCAGCGCACCGTCGATGCGGAAGCGCACGCGTACCCGGTCGTCCTGCGGCTCGATGTGGACGTCGGAGGCGCGATCCCGCAGCGCCTGGGTGATGATCTTGTTGACCACCTGGACGACCGGGGCGTCAGCGCCCTGGCCGGCCTGCTCCAGGTCGTCGCGGCCACGGGCCTGGAGGCGGGTCGCCTCGGTGGCCTGGAACGCGGCCACCTGGTCGTCCACGTCCGCGAGGGCGCGGTACGCCTGGTCCACGACGCGGAGCACCTCGGCGTGGCTCGCGACGACCATGCGCACGGCGCGGCCCAGATGCTCCGCGAGCATCTCGTGGACGTGGGCCGAGGGGTCGCCGACGGCGACGACCACCGTGCCGTCGTCCTCGAGCCGCAGCGGCACGGCGGCGAGACCACGTGCAAGGGACTCGGAGAGCAGCTCGGGCATGCCCGGCTCCGGCCCGTGCTGGCGCAGGTCGATGACAGACAGCCCGTGCTGGGCTGCCAGGGTGTCGGCCAGGTCGCGCTCCGTCAGGGCCCCGAGCTCCACCAGCAGCGTGCCCAGGTACTTGCCGGAGACCGACTGCTGAAGCAGGGCCTCGGCGACCTGGTTGGGGGTCACCTTCTGCTCTGAGATCAGCAGGTCGCCCAGCCGAGGGCGGTCCGGCGAGTACCGCTGGTGGCGCGGCGGGGGGGATGCCACCGTTGTCGAACCGCCCTCGCTGGAGTCGTCGGGAGCAGGGGCCGCTGGGGGCGCGGCATCCGTGCTACCGGCGCGCCCCGGGCGCGTTCTCATGAAGACCATCGACTGCACGCCACCTTCGTGCTCAGGCACCGCCCTCTTGGATGGGAGGCGCCGTCACAGATCGTGTCGGCACGATCACCGTCCGCTGTAGTCGGCGATGGTCCCGCAGATGAGGCCCTGTGGGCCCTTGACCCTGCGTATCCGACCGCCTACACTGCGTCGATCTTTCGGGGGAGTCGAGGTCAGCGAGTCAGCCAGCCGGCGATCGCCAGCCCGAGCAGGGCAGCGATGGAACCGGCGCCCAGCAGCACGAAAGCCGCCTCGCCGGGTCGGGTACGTACGAGACGCCCGAGCAGCCGCACGGCTGACCACCCGCTCTCGTCGGCGTCACTGGGCAGGCATCGCAGGTTCACGACGTACGCCGGGCCCCCCTCGCGCCCGGCGTGTCGCCCATCCTCCCAGGGGCAGGACCCGGTGACCATCGGTCAGCCGGGTCGGCCCGCCTCAGCCGAACGGGTGACCGCACCCGCGGACGCTAGGGGCGGGGGAAGCCGTCCTCGGGCGACTCGGCCCGGATCAGGCCCAGCCGCATGGCGGTCATGATGGCCTGCGCTCGGTTGCCGGCGCCCAGCTTCTCGTACAGCTTGGAGATGTGGGTCTTGGCCGTGGACTCGCTGATGTAGAGCTTGCGGGCGATCTGCGCCACGGCCAGCCCGTCGGCCAGCAGCCCGAGCACCTCCCGCTCGCGGGGAGACAGCTGCGGCCCGGACGGAGTGAGCCGGCGGCGCATGGCGTCGGCGAGGTCGGGGGCGCTGAACGCGGTCGGGGCCGCCGCAGCATGCCGCGCCGCGGAGACGACCTCGTCGGCCGGCGCGTCCTTGGGGACGAACGCGGAGGCGCCGGCCTCCAGGGCGCCGAACAGGTGCTCGTCACCGGCGTACATCGTGAGGACGACGATGCCGATCTGGCCGCTGTCCGCACGCAGCTCCCGCGCCAGGTCCAGACCGTTGCCGTCCGGCAGCCGCAGGTCCACGATGGCCACGTCCGGGGAGTGCTCGCGGACGAGCGAGCGCGCCTCGGCGAGGCTGCCCGCCTCGCCGACCACGGAGAAGTCGTCGGCACGCTCAAAGGCGCGGCGCAGCCCTTGGCGGATGAGCTCGTGGTCATCCACGAGCACCACCGTCTTGGACACGGAACGATCCTCTCGGTCTCGGCTTCGCTGCACCCTATGTCAGGGTCTGGGACCCGCCGTCGCCGCCGAAGGCTTCGTTGCCGACAGTGACCTCCACCAGTGTCCCCGACGGGTCGCGTGGCTCCACGCGCAGCCGGGCGCGCAGCCGACCGGCACGTTCCCGCATGATCTCCATCCCGTAGCTGTCCGTACGCCCGGTGGACTGGATGCCTCGGCCGTCGTCCTCGACGCGTAGCACCGCCCGCGGTGGCTGGATGGACAGGGTGACCCACAGGTTGTCGGCGGCCGCGTGCTTGCGGGCGTTGTTCACCGCCTCCTGGGCGATGCGCAGCAACTCTGCCTCCACGTCCCCGGACAGGCGGGTGTCGCTCTCCTTCAGCGACAGGTGGACGGTGACGCCCGTACTGCGGCCGACCGCCTGCACGTACTCCGACAGGGCTGTACCCAGGCCGGCGCGCGCGTCCACCTCGCTGCGCAGATCGAAGATCGAGTGCCGGAGCTCCCCGACGATGCGGGTGATCTCGGCCCGCAGCGTGCGCAGCTGCTCCTCGAGCTCCGGCGCCTGCTCGGCTGCCTCTGCGGCCAGGGAGTCCACGTAGTAGCCCAGATAGCTGAGCTCCTGCGCGATGCCGTCGTGGATCTCCCGCGCGAGCCGGCGGCGCTCCTCGGCGGTGGCGAGCCCGCGTACCTCGTCGAACAGCAGCGCGGTCTCCAGGCGCAGCGCCGACACGGCCACGGTCTCCGCCGCCGTCCGTGCGCTGTCGGTCTCCCACGGTGCGCCGTCGGTCTCCAGCGCGACGAGCCCGAAGGTCCGTACGCCGATGAGCAGCGGCAGGACCAGCCCGGTGGTGTCGGCGCGCGCCCCGGCAGGGGTCGCGAACCCGCGCGCCACCTGGCGCGGCCGCTGGCTGTACCACGCCTCGGCGAACGGGGAGTCCTCGTCGGCGATGTCGACGCTCCACTCGGGCGGACGTTCCGTGCCGATGTGCGCCAGCGGGGTCAGTCGGCTGCCGCGCGTGCCGGTCAGCACCAGCCCCCGGTCGAACGGCACGGCGGCGCGCAGCGCCGTGAGCATGCTCTGGGCGATGGTTACCGGGTCGAGCCCGACCGACAGCTCGCGCGCCACGGGGCGCAGCTGGGCGAGCAGCCGGTAGGCGGCCGTGTAGGACTCCTCCGGCGTCGCGGCGGGCCCCGGCGTGAGGAGGCGGCGGATCCAGGCGCCGGCGAACCCGGCGGCCACCGCCACGAGCACCCACTCCACGGAGGTGCCGGTGTAGTGGTTGCCGAGCCCGTCCGGCGACGCCAGGGCGCCGGCGACGAGCAGGGTGGCGGCGGCGAAGCCGGGGTTGACGACCGCCCCCGAACCGCCGCGTGCGAGCCCCGCGGCGAAGGCGGGGGCGATGAGGTACGGCAGGAACGGTTCCGACGGCTGGGTGGTGACCGCGGTCGCCACGCTGACCAGGACGCTCTCGCCCGCGCGGCCCAGCCGGCCGAGACCGCGGCGCTCGGGGAGGAGGGAGGAGGCGAGGGCGACGGCCGCGAGCGCGCCGAGCCACCACCAGGCGGCGGTCGTCGGGTTGCCCGCCACGAGCCCGACGGCGAGCAGGAGGACCGCGAGCCGGGCGATCCGCCCGACCGCGGACGCGGTCAGCGGCTGGGCAGCCCAGCCGGCCAGCGCGCTCCGCGCCTGGCGGAGCCCCCGCAGGCTGCTCAGACCGAGATCCCGTCGCCGGAGTACAGCGCCTCGACCTCGTCGGCGTGGGAGCCGAGGATGACCGCGCGCTTGAGCTTGAGCGTCGGCGTCATCTCACCGCCCTCGACGGTGAAGTCCTGCGGCAGCACGCGGAACGCGCGGATCGACTCGGCCTTGGACACCGCCCGGTTGGTCTCCTGCACCGCGGCCCGCAGGGCCGACACCACGTCGTCGTCGCGGAGCAACGCGGCCACGTCCATGCTCTCGGGCTTGCCGTGCTCGCTCAGCCATCCCGGCAGCGACTCCTCGTCGAGGGTCAGCAGCGCGCCGACGAACGGCCGCTGGTCGCCGACGACCATGGCCTGGCTGATCAGCGGGTGGGCGCGCAGCCGGTCCTCCAGCACGGCCGGCGCGACGTTCTTGCCGCCCGCGGTGACGATGAGCTCCTTCTTGCGCCCGGTGATCCGCAGGTAGCCCTCGTCGTCGAGCTCACCGATGTCGCCGGTGTGGAACCATCCGTCCGACTCGAGCGCCTCCTTGGTGGCCTGGTCGTTGTGCCAGTAGCCGCGGAAGACGTTGTCGCCGTGCAGCAGGATCTCGCCGTCCTGGTCGATGCGCACCGCGACGCCGGGTAGCGGCCGCCCCACCGTGCCGACCTTCATGGCGTCGGGCCGGTTCAGCGTGGCGCCCGCGGTGGTCTCGGTGAGCCCGTAGCCCTCGTAGACGGGGACGCCGACGCCGCGGAAGAAGTGGCCCAGCCGGGCGCCCAGGGGCGCGCCGCCGGAGATGGCACCGATGACCTGCCCGCCCAGGGCTGCGCGCAGCTTGCCGTAGACCAGACGGTCGAACAGGGCGTGCGTGAGGCGTACCAGGGGGTTGGGGCCGCCCGAGTCGCAGGCCTCGCTGTAGAGGATCGCGCTGCGCTCCGCGGCGTCGAAGATACGGCCCTTGCCGTCCGCGTGCGCCTTCTGCTTGGCCTGCGTGTAGACCTTCTCGAACACCCGGGGAACGGACAGGATGAACGTCGGCCGGAAGGCCTGGAAGTCCTCGAGCAGGTTGCGGATGTCGCTGCTGTGGCCCATCCGTACGCGGTTGAGCACGCACCCGACCTGGATGAGCCGGGCGAAGACGTGGGCCAGCGGCAGGAACAGCAGCGTCGACTGCTCCGGGCCGAACAGCTCGTCGAGGCCGTCCGTGGCGGACAGCGCGTCGAACAGGAAGTTGCCGTGGGTGAGCTCGCAGCCCTTGGGCCGCCCGGTCGTGCCGGACGTGTAGATGACCGTGGCCAGGCTGTCGGGAGACAGTGCGGCGCGGCGCCGCGCGATCTCGGCATCGTCGACGTCACGGCCGGTGGTGACCAGCTCGCCGACGGCCCCGTCCTCGATCTGCCAGCAGTGGCGGACCCCGGGCAGCCGCTCGGCGACCTCCTGGTACGACCCGACGAGCGTGGCGTTCTCGAAGAACGCCGCCACGGCCTCGGAGTCGGACAGGATCCACTCGATCTGGTCGGGTGAGGACGTCTCGTAGATCGGCACGGTGACCGCACCGGCCGCCCAGATCGCGTAGTCGATCAGCGTCCACTCGTACCGGGTCGCCGACATGAGCGCGACCCGGTCGCCCGGCCCTACGCCGGCCGCTGCGAGGCCCTTCGCCAGCGCGGTCACCTCCGCGGCGAACTCCCGGCACGTCACCGGCTCCCACCCGCCGCCGGACTTGCGCGCGAAGCAGACGTCGTCCGGGTGCGCGGCCGCGTTGGCGAACACGGCGTCGGTGAGGTCTCCGTCGGCGGGGACGGTGATCGTGGCTGGCGTCGAGTAGTCGAGCACGGCATCGACCGTAGCGTGGTGTCCCGGCGCGGTCATCGGTCGATCTTCCACGGTGGTTCAGTACCCGGCTCCGCGTGCCGACATGAGTCCTGTGAGCGCACAACGCTGCCCCGCGTGCGGCGCCGCGGTCCCCGACGGCGCCGAGTGGTGCTCCCTGTGCTGGGCAGACCTGCGTACGCCGGTGGCCGCCGCCCCGGCCGGCGCGGCCGCGGCCGGCGCGCTCGAGACCGACCTGCTGCCGCCGCGACCGGCTGCCGCCGCCGACGAGCGGCCGACCGCCGTACCCGGCTGGCCGTGCGCCGCCTGCGGCACGCGCGTGCCGATGGAGCACATGCACTGCCCGCGCTGCGGGGCCTCGTTCCTGCCGAAGGAGCCGGTGCTGGCCGTGCCCGGGCTCGGTGCCGGCTCGAGCCTCGGTGGCGCCCAGCGCGTGGGGCTGATGGTCGGCGGGACAGCGCTGCTGTCGCTGGTGCTGTTCGCGGTCGCGTGGCTCGTCGGCCTGGTGCTCTGAGCGCGCCCTCTAGGCTCGGGGTGTGCGGCTGCATGTCGTGTCCGACGTCCACATGCGCGCCGACGCCCTCGCCCGAGCCGGGGACGGCGCCGACGCGCTGATCTGTCTCGGCGACCTCATCCTGTTCATCGACTACGACGACCACGCCGGAGGGATCTTCGCCGACCTGTTCGGCGCCGAGAACGCGTCCCGGCTGATCCAGCTGCGCACCGAGCGCCGCTTCGACGAGGCGCGGACCTTCTCCGCCGAGCTGTGGCAGCAGGTGGGCGGCGACCGCCGGGGAGTGATCGAGCAGGCGGTCCGTCG
The DNA here is from genome assembly GCA_963728075.1 of uncultured Actinomycetota bacterium. Taxonomy (GTDB): domain Bacteria; phylum Actinomycetota; class Actinomycetes; order JAFAQI01; family DASSKL01; genus CAVSIP01. The sequence continues at coordinate 270,449 of CAVSIP010000001.1, forward strand.
CCAGTACGAGCAGCTGTTCGCGGTCATGCCGACGCCCGCGTACGTCACGTACGGCAACGTCGACCTGCCGCACATGTACGGCGAGTACCTGCGCGAGGGCATCCGCCTGCTCGACGGCGAGGTGGTGGAGATCGGCGGGTCGCGGTTCGGGTTCGTCGGCGGTGGGCTGCGTACGCCGATGCGTACGCCGTTCGAGATCTCCGACGAGGAGTACGCCGAGAAGGTGGCCGCGGTGGGGCAGGTGGACGTGCTGTGCGCGCACATCCCGCCCGCCGTGCCCGAGCTGCTCTACGACGTCGGCGGGCGGCGGCTCGAGCGCGGCAGCGAGGCGCTGCTCGAGGCCGTACGGGAGACGCAGCCGCGCTACATGCTCTTCGGGCACGTCCACAACCCGCTGTCGCGCCGGACCCGGATCGGGCGCACCGAGTGCGTCAACGTGGGCCACTTCCGTGGCACCGGCGTCCCGTACGTGCTGGAGGTGTGAGGCGGGGCGAGTACCCTCCGGCGCCATGGTCGACCAGGCGAGCTCCAGCATCACCATCTCCGCGGACAGGTCCGCCATCATGGCGGTCATCGCGGACTTCGACGCGTACCCGGAGTGGGCCGGGTTCATCAAGCGTACGGAGGTCGTCGAGGACGGCCCGGACGGTCGCGCCCGCCAGGTGACGTTCGTGCTCGACGCGGGGGTGCTCAAGGACGAGTACACGCTCGAGTACGACTGGGACGGTGACGACAAGGTGTCCTGGACGCTGGTCAGCAGCCGGGCGCTGAAGTCCCAGCAGGGCAGCTACACCCTGGCCGACGCGGGCGGGGATGCCACCGACGTCACCTACCACCTCGCCGTCGAGCTGAACATGCCGATGCTCGGCATGTTCAAGCGCAAGGCCGAGAAGGTCATCATGGACACCGCCCTGAAGGACCTCAAGAAGCGCGTGGAGCGGTGACGCCCACCTGCTGAACACCGGTCGGTAGGCTGCGCGCTCATGCGGGTCATGCTGTTCACCGGGAAGGGTGGGGTCGGCAAGACCACCGCCGCGGCGGCGACGGCCACCCTCGCTGCGAACCGGGGGCAGAAGACCCTCGTCCTCTCCACGGACGCCGCGCACTCCCTCGGGGACGCGTTCGGCTCGCGGCTCGGCCCGGAGCCGACCGAGGTCGACACCGGCCTGTACGGGCAGCAGGTCGACCCCCAGCTGCGCTTCGAGCAGTCCTGGCGGGACGTGCAGGGCTGGCTGCTCGACGTCCTGGACGCCGCCGGTGTCGACCGCATGCAGGCCGAGGAGCTCACCGTGCTGCCCGGCGCCGAGGAGCTGCTGGCCCTGCTGGAGGTCCGTCGCCAGATCGCGTCCGGTCGCTGGGACTTCGTCGTCGTCGACTGCGCACCGACCGCCGAGACGCTGCGGCTGCTCGCACTGCCCGAGGCGCTGGGCTGGTACATGGACCGGTTCTTCCCGATCGAGCGGCGCGTGGTCCGCTCGTTGCGGCCCGTGCTGAACCGGGTCGCCGGCGTGCCCATGCCGCACGACCGGGTGTTCGCGGCGGTCGAACGGCTGCACGCCGAGCTCGGTGAGGTCCGCGCGCTGCTCACCGACGCCGCGGCGTCCGTCCGCCTGGTGCTCACGCCGGAGTCCGTGGTCGTCGCCGAGGCGCGGCGGACGCTGACCACGCTGTCGCTGTACGGCTACCGCGTGGACGCCGTGATCGCGAACCGGATCATCCCCGGGGACGGGGCCGACGGGTGGCGTACGGGCTGGGCCGCGGCCCAGGCGCAGCAGCTCGCCGAGGTGGAGCAGTCCTTCGCCCCGCTGCCGGTCTACCGGTCGCCGTACCGCGGCGGTGAGCCGGTCGGCCTGGCGGAGCTGGCCGCTTTCGCCGCGGCCGCGTACGGCGACGCCGACCCGATGGCGCCACCCCCGCCCGGTGAGTCGATCCGGGTGGAGCGGGACGGCGAGGACTTCGAGCTGATCGTGGCGCTGCCACTGGCCGAGAAGGGGGAGGTCGACCTCAACCGGGCCGGCGACGACCTGGTGCTCACCGTCGGCAGCCACCGCAGGGTCCTCACCCTGCCTGCCGCGCTGCGCCGGTGCACCGTGACCGGGGCCCTGCTGCGCGCCGGTCACCTGCGCGTGCGCTTCCGGCCCGACCCGGCGCAGTGGATGGGGGCACGGTGACCGCGGGAGCCACGCCGCACGGCACGCTGGGCGAGGAGGCGGCCCGGCTCATCGAGGCGCTCTCGCACTGGGCCGGCGAGGCGTTCGACGACGAGCACATCGCGACCGGTGCGCCGGAGTGCCGGCTCTGTCCCGTCTGCCTGCTCATCGGCGGACTGCGCTCGACCAGGCCGGAGACGGTCGAGCACCTCCTCGACGCGGCCGGCTCGCTCGTCGCAGCGCTGCGTTCCGCGACGGCAGGCCACGAGCGGCACTGGGCGCAGCGACGGTCCGGCCCGGTCCAGCACGTCGACGTCGAGTAGCGCATGGCCGTCACGGTCGGTGTCGACATCGGCGGCACCAAGGTCGCCGCAGGGCTCGTCGACGACGAGGGGCAGGTGCTGCGCTCGGTCCGGACCGCCACGCCGACGACCTCCCCGGCGGACATCGTGGCGGCCATCGTCACGCTGGTGACCGACCTGCGGCGGGACGCGACCGTGGTGGCCGTCGGCGTCGGCGCGGCCGGCTACGTCGACGCCGCGCGCTCGACCGTGCTGTTCGCCCCGAACCTCGTCTGGCGTGACGAGCCGTTGCGTGCGGAGGTCGCTGACCGCCTCGGCCTGCCGGTGGTCGTGGAGAACGACGCCAACGCCGCCGCCTGGGCGGAGCACCGGTTCGGCGCGGGCCGCGGCGTGCGTGACCTCGTGGCGGTCACGGTCGGCACGGGGCTCGGCGGCGGGATCGTGACCGGCGGGCGGCTGCACCGCGGCCGGGCCGGGCTGGCCGGTGAGGCCGGGCACATCCGGGTGGTCCCCGACGGTCGCCCCTGCGGCTGCGGCAACCGCGGCTGCTGGGAGCAGTACTGCAGCGGGGCGGCCCTGCTGCGCGAGGCACGCGCGCGGGGGCGTACGGACCTCGCGGACGGTCCCGCGGTGACGGCGGCCGCCCGTGCCGGTGACCCGGCGGCCGTCGCGGCGTTCGAGGCGGTCGGGTCCTGGCTCGGTCAGGGGCTGGCCGACCTCGCGGCCGTTCTCGACCCCGGCCGGTTCGTCGTGGGTGGCGGGGTGAGCGACGCGGGTGACCTGCTGCTGGCGCCCGCACGCCGGCGGTTCGCGGAGTCGGTCATCGGCCGGGCGCAGCGCCCGCCCGTGGACATCGTGGCCGCGCAGCTCGGCAGCCGGGCCGGAGTCGTCGGCGCGGCGGACCTCGCCCGGACGGATGACTGAACCCGTGCGCCTGGTCGTCGCGCTCGGCGGCAACGCCCTGAGCCCCGGGTCGTCGACCGGCACGGTGGCGGAGATGCGCTCGGTGCTCGCGGGCACGGCGCGCCCGCTCGCCGACCTGGTCCAGCGCGGCGCGCAGCTGGTGCTCACCCACGGCAACGGCCCGCAGGTGGGACGCCTGCTGCAGCAGCAGGCGCTCGCTGCACGCGAGGTGCCGCCCCTGCCCATGGACGTGTGTGTCGCGGCCACGCAGGGTGAGATCGGGTACGTGCTGGCGCAGGCGCTCGACGCCGAGCTGCGGCGCCGGTCACTGGACCGCACGGTGCTGTGCCTGGTGACCCAGGTCGTCGTCGACGCGGACGACCCGGCGTTCGACGACCCGCGCAAGCCGGTCGGCCCGAGCGGTACCGCGCGGCGGCTGGTCGCCTCGCCGTCACCACGGCGCATCGTCGAGGCGGCGCCGCTGAAGCAGGTCGTCGATGCCGGGCACGTGGTGGTGGTCGGCGGCGGTGGCGGGGTGCCGGTGGTCGACGACGGTGACGTGCTGCGCGGCGTCGACGCGGTCGTCGACAAGGACCTCACCGCCTCGTTGGTGGCACGGCTGTGCGAGGCGGACGGGCTGCTGCTGCTCACCGACGTGCCGTGCGTGCAGGTCGGGTACGGGACGCCACGGGCGCGCGGGCTGTCGCGGCTGACCGTCGCGGAGGCTCGGGAGCTGCTGGATGCGGGCGAGTTCCCGCCGGGCTCGATGGGGCCGAAGGTGCGCGCCTGCTGCGAGTTCGTCGAGGCCGGCGGACGGCGCGCCGTCATCGCCGCCCTCACGGACGCCGAGCGGGCCGCGTACGGGGATGCGGGAACGGAGGTCGTGGCGGGATGAGGGTGCTGTCGTACAACGTGCGGTCCCTGCGGGACGACCGGGAGGCGGTCACGAGCGTCATCCGCGCGTGCCGGCCGGACGTGGTGTGCGTGCAGGAGGCGCCGCGGTTCCTGCGCTGGCGGTCGAAGGCCGCCCGGCTCGCGGAGGACTCCGGGCTGCTCGTGGTGACCGGCGGTCGGTCCGCGGCGGCCATGCTGCTGATGGCGGCGATGCGGGTCCGGGTCGTGGACACCAGCAACGTGCTGCTGAGCAAGACGCGGGGGCTGCACCAGCGGGGCCTTGCCATCGCGGTCGTCGAGCTGGCCGGCGACCGGTTCACCGTCGCCTCGATGCACCTGGGGCTGCGCGACGACGAGCGTCCCCGGCACCTGGCGGAGATCCGCACGGTGCTCGCGGCGTACGACGCGCCGCTGGTCCTCGCCGGTGACGTCAACGAGACCCCGGACGGGCCCGTGTGGGGGCAGCTGGCCGGCTGGCTGCAGGACGCCGGTGCTGCGGCGGACGCGCCGACGTACAGCGCCACCCGACCGCACAAGCGCATCGACGGGGTCTTCGCCGATCCGCGGCTGGAGGTGGTGTCCTGCGAGGTGCCGGACCTGCCGGCCGTGCGCGCGGCCAGCGACCACCTGCCCGTCCTGGTGGAGCTGCGCCCGCGCTAGTCGCGACCGTACGAGGGGACGAGCTCGCGGGCGAGCTGCTCGAGGAACAGGCCGACGTCGGTGACGATGCCGACGGCCTGCGCGGACCCGCGGTCGGCGAGCTTGGTGACCGTCGCCGGGTTGATGTCCACGCTCACCAGCGGGATCGAGGCTGGCAGCAGGTTGCCGGTCGCGATGGAGTGCAGCATCGTGGCCACCATGATCGCGAACCCGACGCCCGCGAGCTCGGCGCGCATCGCCCGCTGGCCCTCGACGACGTCGGTGTAGACGTCCGGCAGCGGGCCGTCGTCACGCACCGAGCCCACGAGCACGTACCGCTTGCCCGCGCGGACCATCGCGTGCATGACGCCGCGGGTCACCACGCCCTGCTCGACGGCCGCGCGGACCGACCCGCAGCGCCGTACGGTGTTGATGGCGCGGATGTGGTGCTCGTGGCCGTGCTCGACCCCCCGGCCGTGGGAGAGGTCGACACCGAGCGAGGTGCCGAACAGCGCCGACTCGATGTCGTGGGTGGCCAGCGCGTTGCCCGCGAACAGCACGTCCACCCAGCCGTGGTCCACCAGGGCGACCATCGCGTCGCTCGCGCCGGTGTGCACGACCGCGGGACCGGCGACCCACAGCAGCCGCTGGCCCTCCGCCTTCACCTCGCGCATCCGCTCGGTGACCTGACGGAGCAGCAGGGTCTGCGGCTTCTCGCTGGACACCTGCGAGGTCATGAACTCGAAGACGCCGTCCTGGACGGCGCGGTGCTCGGTGGCCGGCAGGACGACCTTCACCCCGCTCGCGCCGCACACCACCAGGTCACCCGCCCGGACGTCGCTCACCGGCACCGTGCGCACGCGACCGTCGGACGCCACGAGGCCACAGTCCATCTCGGGGTGCTCGACCGGCACCCAGTGGCCGTCGAGGCGTACGACGGTCTCCAGGTTCGTCGTGGAGTAGAAGTCGTCCGGGAAGACGCCGTCGGTCGGCGCCGGTCGCAGCACCGGCTCGCCCGGGTCGACGGCGTTGACGCCGTGGGTCTGCAGCCGCATGAGCATGCGCTGCACGTGGTCGTGGTCGTCGCCGGTGACGGCGATGCGGGCGTACGACTCGTCGTCGTGGGTCTTGCCGACGTCCAGCCGCTCGATCGTGTAGTCCCCGCCGTACTCCAGGACGTCGTCCAGCACCCGGGCGAGCACTCCCGTGTCCATGAGGTGCCCGCTGATCTCGACGGTGTCGCGTGCCGCCATCAGACGACGGCGCCGTCGTCCGGCCCGGAGTCGTGGGGCGGGCCGTCCTTCATCCGGTAGATGAGCGTGCCGAAACCGCCCAGCACCAGCAGCAGGGCGAGCACGCCGGTGCTGCGGTCGAGCGACTCGCCGAGCAGCGAGGGGACGACGGCGAGGGCGACCCCGGCGAGCAAGAGCACCAGCGCCAGCACGGTCGGTCCCGCGGGCCGGGGCGCGGGCGGCGGTGGCGGGGGCACGAAGTGGTCCTCGGCGTCGAGGTCGATCGGCTCGGCGACGAAGTCGTCCTCGGGGCGGACGGCGTAGGTCGGGGCCGGCTGGACCAGCGGGGGGCCGTCGATGTCCTCGGTCACCGGCCAGGGTGGCACCTCGGCGCTCGTGGACGCGGAGAAGCCCTCGACGATCGCGCGCCAGGTGGTCTCCTCGTCCTCCCGCTGCTCGCGGGCGAGCAGCTCTCGGGCGTCGGGCTCGGCGCGCGCGTCCACCCACATGCGGTCGGTCAGCCGGGAGGACAGCCGGTTGTCGCCGTACCCGCCGCGCTCGCCCGGGGTGGGCCCGACGTACGCCGCGATGCCGGCGTCGGCGAGGTGGCGCAGCAGCGCGTCGGCGACGCGCGGGTCGAGGTCGGCGAGCACGACGTAGCGCTCGGCCTGCAGGCCGTTGTCGCGGTCGCCGGGACGTGGCCCCGGCCCGTGGGTCTCCACGGCCCCATGGTGGCACGGCGAGCGGATGGGGGCAGGAGGGACGGACGAGTAGGCTGCGCAGCACCGGTCGGCGGCACGGAGGAGGTGCGGGGTGGGCTACTGGATCGCCAAGGCCATCCTGTCCCCGATCCTGCGGGTGCTGTTCCGCCCCTGGGTCGAGGGCCTGCAGAACGTCCCGAAGCACGGCCCGGCGATCCTCGCGAGCAACCACCTGTCCTTCTCGGACTCGTTCTTCCTGCCGCTCGTCGTCCCACGCCGGGTGACGTTCCTCGCGAAGTCGGAGTACTTCACCGACCGCTCGTTCAAGGGTCGGCTCAAGGCGGCGTTCTTCAGAGGTGTCGGCCAGGTGCCGATCGACCGCGCGAACGCCTCCGCGAGCGAGGCGGCGCTGCGCACCGGGCTGCGGATCCTGCAGGAGGGTGAGCTGCTCGGCATCTACCCGGAGGGCACCCGCTCGCCGGACGGGCGGCTCTACCGCGGCAAGACCGGGGTGGCCCGGCTGGCGCTGGAGTCGGGTGTCCCGGTGATCCCCGTCGCCATGATCAACACGTTCGAGATCCAGCCGCCCGGCCAGGTGATGCCGAAGATCATGCGGGTCGGCGTGCGCATCGGCAAGCCGCTGGACTTCTCGCGCTACCAGGGCCTGTCGCACGACCGGTTCGTGCTGCGCTCGGTGACCGACGAGATCATGTATGAGCTCATGCAGCTGTCCGGCCAGGAGTACGTCGACACGTACGCCGCCAAGGCCAAGGCGGACGCCGCCGAGGCGGCGAGCGCTGCTCGTGCCGCCGTCGAGGACCAGCGCAAGGCCAGCTGAAGCGCTGATCTGTCTCGTCGCACGGGACAGATCACGTTGCGGGAATCGGCCCGCGACACGCCGTACGAACCCCCCCAGTTGATCTGTCTCGCGGGCGTACGGGAGCGGGTACCTACAGCGCGGCCCAGCCTTTGGACCGCTGCACGGCCTCGAGCCAGCGGCGGTGGGCCGCGTCGTCGCGAGGGCCCGGCTCGAAGCGGCGGTCGAGCTGCCAGGTGTCGCACAGCTCGTCCGTCGACGACCACACGCCCTGCGCGAGCCCGGCGAGGAAGGCCGAGCCCAGGGCGGTGGTCTCCTGGACGCGGGGCCGCTCGACCGGTACGCCGAGCTGGTCGGCCTGCAGCTGGCAGAGCAGGTTGTTCACCGACGCACCACCGTCCACCGACAGCGTGGGAACGGCCAGCCCGGCCTCCTGCGTCATCACCTCGACGACGTCGCGCACCTCGAACGCGATCGCCTCGAGCGTCGCGCGAACGAGGTGCGCGCGGGTCGTCCCACGGGTCACGCCGAGGATCGCGCCACGCGCCTCCGGGTCCCAGTGCGGCGCCCCGAGACCGGTGAGCGCGGGGACGAACACCAGCCCGCCCGAGTCACTGACGGTCCGGGCCAGCCCCTCGGTCTCCGCGGCGCTGTCGATCAGCCCGAGCCCGTCACGCAGCCACTGCACCGCCGCGCCCGTGACGAAGATCGCCCCCTCGAGCGCGTAGACCAGCCCGTCGCCGATGTCCCACGCGACGGTCGTCAGCAGGCCGGCGTCCGAGCGGACCATCTCCGCGCCGGTGTTGATGAGGACGAACGAGCCGGTGCCGTACGTGCACTTCGACTCGCCGACCTGCAGGCAGGCCTGGCCGAACAGCGCCGCCTGCTGGTCGCCGGCCACCCCGGCGACCGGGATGTCGAGGCCGAGGAAGGCGTCCGGGTCCGTACGCCCGAAGTCCCCGCTCGACGGGCGGACCTCGGGCAGCGCGGCCATCGGGACGTCCAGCAGGTCGCACAGCTCGGGTGACCAGGCGCCGCGGCCGATGTCGTACAGCAGCGTGCGGGACGCGTTGGACGGGTCGGTGGCGAACACCCGCCCGCCGGTGAGCCGGGCGACGAGGTAGGCGTCCACCGTGCCCGCCACCACCGAGCCGTCCCGTACGCCGGCCCACGTGCGCTCGTCGTTCGCGGCGAGCCAGGTGAGCTTGGTGCCGGTGAAGTACGGGTCGAGCCGCAGCCCGGTGAGCTCGCTGACCCGCGGACCGTGACCGGCCTCCTCCAGCCGCGCGCACACCTCGGTGGTCCGCCGGTCCTGCCAGACCACGGCGCGTCGCGGGGCGCGCAGGCTGCGCCGGTCCCACAGCACCGCGGTCTCGCGCTGGTTGGTGATGCCCACGCAGGTCGGCGTGCCGTCGTACGCGTCGAGCGCCTCCCGGCAGGCCGTCAGGGTGGCGAGCCAGATCTCCTCCGGCTCGTGCTCGACCCAGCCCGGCCGCGGGAAGTGCTGGGCGAACTCCTGGTACCCGCGGGCCCGCAGCGTCCCGTCCTCGCCGACGACCAGCGCGGTGACGCCCGTGGTGCCGGCGTCTACGGCCAGGACGCTCATGCGCTGCCCGCCTTCTCGCGCAGCATGCGCAGCACGACCGGGTCGATCGACCCGGCCACGATGCGCTCCTCCAGGTTCTCCACGCCGGCCCAGTCGGCGAGGTCCCGGTGACCGAGCCGGCCCAGCAGGTCCTGCACCTCGGACGCGAGCGCCCCTTCCAGAGGCAGCAGCGCCGCCGGGTCGGGCGGGGTGAAGAACACGTCGTGCAGGTCCAGCAGCCGCTCGAGCTCGGGAACCGGGGCCGCGTGGTCGTCGACGCGCAGGTCGGCGTAGACGTCGCTGCCGCCGCCGTACCCGCCGCCGGGGGTCACCACGAGCAGCGCGGCGGACTGCCGGCCGCGCCGGTCGCCGCCCGCCGCGTCGCCGGCCCGTAGCGCGGCCAGCAGGCGCCGTCCCAGGGGCGCCTCGCGGTCGCTGCCCAGCCACGCCTCCTCCATCGCCGCCACGACCTCCTCGCCGGTGAGGATGTTGCCCTGCACGGCGTAGCCGTCGCCGGTGCGACCGCCGGCCCAGGCGTGGCAGCCCGCGCCGGTGTACGTCGCCGCCCGGCCGGCGCCGTCGACGACGCCCGCCTGTCGCTCGTCGCGCTGCTCGTCGCCGGCGACCAGCGCGTCGAGCGTCTCCTGCGCGGTCCGGCCCGAGCGCAGCAGCGCGAGGCCGTCCGGGCGGTAGGCCAGGTTGGCGTACGACTGGGTCGCGATCGCGCCCACCTCGGCGACAGCGGCCGGCACGACCGCGCCGACGGCCAGGAACTTCGAGGCCACGGCCACGCCCCAGGACGCCCCGTCGGCGGAGCGCGCGACGATCGAGAAGGTCATGGGAGGGGACGGTACCGGGCGTCTGGGTACGCTCGGCCGCATGCGGATCGGAGTACTGACCGGCGGGGGAGACTGCCCTGGGCTGAACGCCGTCATTCGGGCGGTGGTGCGCAAGGGCGTGGGCGAGTACGGCCACGAGTTCGTGGGTTACCGCGACGGCTGGCGTGGCCCCATCGAGGGCAGGACCTGCGAGCTCGGGGTGCCTCAGGTGCGCGGCATCCTGCCTCGCGGAGGCACGATCCTCGGCTCCTCCCGCACGAACCCGTTCAAGGTCGACGGAGGCGCGGAGAAGATCCGCAAGAACCTCGCCGACGGCGGGGTGGACGCCCTGGTCGCGATCGGCGGCGAGGACACCCTCGGCGTGGCGCGGCGGCTGCACGCGGAGTTCGGCGTGGCCGTCGTCGGGGTGCCGAAGACCATCGACAACGACCTGTCCGCGACCGACTACACCTTCGGCTTCGACACGGCGGTCAACATCGCGACCGAGGCGATCGACCGGCTGCACACCACCGCCGAGTCGCACCACCGGGTGCTCATCGTCGAGGTGATGGGTCGTCACGCCGGCTGGATCGCCCTGCACGCGGGCATGGCCGCGGGCGCCAACGTCATCCTCATCCCCGAGCAACCCTTCGACATCGACAAGGTCTGCGGCTACATCGAGAGCCGGTTCCGCACCAACTACGCGCCGATCGTCGTCGTCGCGGAGGGCGCCGTGCCCAAGGAGGGCACGATGGCCGTCCGCGAGGGCGAGAAGGACGCGTTCGGCCACGTCCGGCTGCAGGGCATCGGCCAGCGGCTGGAGGAGGAGATCGCCGACCGGCTGGGGCGCGAGGCCCGGGCCACCGTGCTCGGCCACATCCAGCGCGGCGGCACGCCCACGGCCTTCGACCGGTGGCTGGCGACCCGGTTCGGCCTGCACGCCATCGACGCCGTGCACGAGGGCGGCTTCGGCACGATGGTCGCGCTGCGGGGCACGGACATCGTGCGGGTGTCGCTCGAGGACGCGACCAGCGAGCTGAAGACCGTCTCCCCGGCGCTCTACGCCGAGGCCGAGGTCTTCTTCGGCTGACGCGACACGGGCACGGCCGGGGGCGCGTAGAAGGCGCGCGGCGCCCGGCCGGCCAGCGCGTCCCGGGTGTACCGGATCAGGTGGTGCGACACCGTCGCCGCCTGGAACAGCCCGTCCGGGTCGCGGTGGCGTACGGCATGCCGTGCCGTCCGCCAGAACTCGCGCCGGTAGTCCGCCTGCACGCCGCCGGCCATCGTGAGCCGCGCCATGATGCGCAGGCCCCGCAGCAGCGCGCGCGGTCGCGCGCGGGGCGTGTCCCGGGGGAGTGGCAGGCGGTGCGGGTACGTGGTGTCCATCTGCCGCCGGAACCGGGCGTAGACGCGGGCCGGGTCGTACGCGTGGGAGATGCACCGGCGCCAGCCGTCGAGCACCTCGTCGTACGGCCGGCGGAACACGACGTTGCTCTCCTGCTCGCCGGGGTCGTCGAGGAGGCGACCCTCCTGCTCGAGCCGGCGCCACAGCGGGGTGTTGGGCAGGGCGTGCAGCAGGTTGATGGTGAGCACCGGGATCCCCGAGGCGTCGACGAAGCCGTTGATCGCCTCGTAGGTCGTCGGCGTGTCGGTGTCCAGGCCGACGATCATGCCGGAGACCACCTCGATGCCGTGGGCGTTGATGGTCGCGACCGCCTCGAGGATCGGGGATCGCAGGTTGTGCCGCTTGTTCAGGGCCGTGAGTGCGCCGTCCTCGGGCGTCTCGATGCCGCAGAACATCGTCACGAAGCGCGCCTCGCGCATGAGCGCCAGGATGTCCGGGCGCTTGGCGATGTTCAGCGTGGCCTCGCAGGCGAAGTCCACCGGGTACCGGTGCCGGCGCTGCCAGTCCGCGAGCGCCTCCAGCAGCGGGATGTGGCGTTCGGGTTGGCGATGAAGTTGTCGTCCACGAAGTACACGAGGTCGTGCAGACCCCGGTCGCGCATGGCGTCGAGCTCGCGGACGACCTGCTGCGGTGACTTCAGCCGCGGGCGGCGGCCGTACAGCTCCGGGATGTCGCAGAACTCGCACTGGAACGGGCAGCCGGAGGAGTACTGCACGCTGGCGAACAGGTAGTCGCGCAGGTCGACGAGGTCGTACGCCGGCACGGGGAACGCGTCGAGCGGGCGGCGCTCCTGCGTGACGTACTGCTCCTGCTCGGCGGGCCTGGACACGTCGGCGTCGATGCGGGCCACCAGCCGGTCGGTGGCGTCGCCGAGCTCACCGATGTGGAGCAGGTCCGCGTGCGGGTACCACTCGGGGCAGCTGGAGACCGACGGGCCGCCGAGAGCCACGAGCAGGCCGTGCGCGTGCGCGCGGTCGACCAGCGCGTTCACGTACGGCTGCTGCACGTGCATCCCGGTGACGAGCACCGCGTCGGCCCAGCGCAGGTCGACGTCGGAGACGGGGGAGACGTTCTCGTCGACGAACCGGATCTCCCAGTGGTCGGGGAGCGCGGCTGCCACGAGGAGCAGGCCCTGCGGCGGCATGAACGCGCGAGCGCCGACGAGGTGGCGCGAGTGGTCGAAGGTGCCGAAGGACGGTGCGTAGCGCGGCGCGACACAGAGGACATGGCGTCGGGTCACGCCCCCTTCCTATACGAGGGGGTGTGCAGCAGTTCCGGGCTCCCTACCCTGGAGGTGTGCACGAGGTGACCGAGGCGTGGCGGAGTCGACCCGCCGCGCAGCAGCCGGCCTGGCCGGACGCGGACGAGCTGGCGGCCGTCACGGCCGAGCTCGCCGGGCTGCCGGGGCTGGTGGTGGCCGACGAGTGCGACCGGCTGCGCGACCTGCTCGCCGCCGTGTCGCGCGGTGACGCGTTCCTGCTGCAGGGCGGGGACTGCGCGGAGACGTTCGCCGCGGCCACGCCGGACCAGATCCGCGACAAGGTCAAGACGCTGCTGCAGATGGCGGTGGTGCTCACGTATGCCGCCAGCGTGCCGGTCGTCAAGGTGGGCCGGATCGCCGGGCAGTTCGCCAAGCCGCGGTCGGCCGACATCGAGGCGCTCACGGGGCTGCCGTCGTACCGCGGGGATGCCGTGAACGACCTGGCACCCACGCCGGAGGGCCGGCGGCCGGACCCGCGCCGGATGCTGCGCGCGTACCACTACGCAGCCGCCACGCTCAACCTCGTCCGGGCGTACGCCCGCGGCGGGTTCGCCGACCTGCGCCGCGTGCACGCCTGGAACCAGGACTTCGTGCGCCGCTCACCCGCCGGGCAGCGGTACGAGTCGGTCGCCGCGGCGATCGACCGCGCGCTCGCGTTCATGCAGGCCTGCGGCATCGACCTCGACGCGCTCGACTCCGCCCACGGCGTCGAGCTGTTCGCCAGCCACGAGGCGCTGCTGCTGGAGTACGAGAGCGCGCTCACCCGCTGGGACGACAGCCGCGCCGGCGCGTACGACCTGTCCGCGCACATGGTGTGGATCGGCGAGCGGACCCGGGCGATCGACGGCGCGCACGTGGAGTTCGTCCGCCGGCTGGCGAACCCCGTCGGCGTCAAGCTCGGCCCGTCGACGACGCCCGAGCAGGCGGCCGCGCTGGTCGACCAGCTCGACCCGGAGCGCCGGCCGGGCCGGCTGTCGCTCATCACCCGGATGGGTGCGCGCCGCGTGCGCGAGCTGCTGCCCCCGCTCATCGAGAAGGTCACGGCGACGGGCGCCGGCGTGGTCTGGGTGTGCGACCCCATGCACGGCAACACGATCGAGTCGACGAGCGGCTACAAGACCCGCCACTTCGACGACGTGCTCGACGAGGTCGAGGGCTTCTTCGACGTGCACCGCGACCTCGGTACCTGGCCGGGCGGGCTGCACGTCGAGCTCACGGGGGAGGACGTCACCGAGTGCCTGGGTGGCGCCGAGGACATCGGACACGCCGACCTCGCCGGCCGGTACGAGACGGCCTGCGATCCGCGCCTGAACACCAGCCAGTCCCTGGAGCTCGCCTTCCTCGTCGCGGAGATGCTGCAGCAGGGCCGCCGCCCCGCTACGTCGTCGCGGTGAAGCTGGCGCTGCGCGAGTGCTCGCCGTCCTCGGCGACCACGGTGTGCCGGCCCGGCAGCCCCGCCGGGTCGCGCGCCGCCAGCCGCGCCTGGAAGGTGCCGTCCGCATCGGGGATCGCGGTCGCCGTCGCACCGACCGTGCCCAGCCCGTTCTCGTAGGAGATCCGCACCTCGCGGCCGGGCACCCAGCCCGAGCCGAGCACGGTGATCTCGGTGCCGTTCGGACCGGACTCCGGCTGCAGCACGATCGCGACCGGCTGCACCTGCTGGTTCCCCGACGGGGACGCCGTCGCCGGCGGGCTGGTCTGCGACGCCGTGGACGTCGCGGCCGCCGACGCCGATGGCGACGTCTCGCCCGGCGAGGAGCCGGGCACGGGCAGCGAGGTCACCGAGCCGGACGGCCGGGCGCTCCCCGACGGCGTCACGAGCGACAGCGGCCGGCCGTCGCCGCCCCCACCGGCGGTCAGTGCGCCGATGAGCACACCGAGCACGAGCGCCCCGACGACGGCGGCGACGACCGTGCGCATCGGCAGGAGGGGCACCTCCTCGGCCTGGACGTCCGCGGCGAGGAGCACCTCCTCCAGCGACGGCAGGGTCGTGCCGGCTCGCTCGTCCACCCGCTCCACCAGTGCGGTGCGCTCGTCGTCGTCCATGGCGATGACCGGCAGGCCGAGGCTCAGCCGTCGCGCGCGCAGAAGGGTCTCGGCGTACTCCTCGCACGCGGGGCAGGTCTGCAGGTGCCGGCTGAGCACGGTGGCCCGGTGCGCGGGCAGGGAGCCGTCGACGAACATCGCCAGCGTGGCGCCGTCGACGCTCTGCCGCCCGGTGTGCCCGTCGAGGGTCGGGGCGCGGCGCCCGTCGTACGCGGTCATCAGGTGCAGGCGGGCCGACGCCAGCAGCGACGCGGTGACGTCGGCCGGGCGGCGCAGCGCCACCGCGACGGCCGGCAGCGAGAGGTCGTACGCATCGCGCAGCGTCAGCGCCATCCGTTCCCGCTCGGGCAACGAGCCGATCGCCGCCCGCACGCGAGCCTCCACCTCGGTGCCGGCGAGGACGCTGCGCGCGTCCTCGCCGGCGTGCTCGGCCTCCTCGGCGGCCGTCGCGTCCTCGGCCGCCACCCGGCGGGCCAGGTCGAGGCCGTGCGCGAACCACCACCCGACGAGGTCCCCGACCTCCTCGGGCTGGTCGAGCAGCGCGTCGAGCAGGTCCAGCGCGCTGGCCTCGACGACCTCGGCAGCCGCGTCGGCCGCGCACCCCGTCCTGCGGGCGAGATCGTGCAGCCGGTCGGCGTGCGCGCGTACCGCCGCGACGAAGTCGTCGACGGACACGAGGACGACCGGCTGGGTCAGCGGTGATCCGGTCGCCAACGACGGCACGCCGTCTACCTTAGGTGCGATGACCCGCGCCGACCTCCGCAGCGACACGCTCACCAAGCCCACCGAAGCCATGCGGCAGGCGATGGCCGCCGCCGAGGTCGGTGACGACGTGTACGGGGAGGACCCGACCGTCAACGCGTTGGAGGAGGAGGTCGCCGCACTGTTCGGGCACGCGGCGGCCCTGTTCGTCCCGTCCGGGACGATGGGCAACCAGCTGGCCGTACGGCTGCTCGTGCCGGCGGCTGACGAGCTGGTGTGCGACACCGACGCGCACATCGTCACGTACGAGGCCGGTGGCGCCGCCCAGCACGCGGGCATCCAGACCCGGACGTTGCGCGCCCCGCGCGGCCTGCTGGACCCCGACGCGGTCGAGCAGGAGGTCCGGCCGGCGGGCTGGGGGACGGTGCCCACCCGGGCGGTCGCCGTCGAGCAGACCCACAACCGCGGCGGGGGCGCGGTCTACCCGCTGGAGCGGCTGGTGCGCCTGCGCGCCGTGACCTCCGCGCACGGTGCGGCGCTGCACTGCGACGGCGCACGGATCTGGAACGCCTCGGTGGCCTCGGGGGTGGGGTTCGCGGAGTACGGCGCGCTGTTCGACACGCTGTCCGTATGCCTGTCCAAGGGCCTCGGTGCGCCCGTCGGCTCGCTGCTCGTGCTCGCCGACGCAGGGCGGGTTCCCGAGGCGCGTGCCCTGCGCCGCCGCCTCGGCGGGGGCATGCGCCAGGCCGGCGTGCTCGCCGCTGCCGGGCGCTACGCCCTCGCGCACCACGTCGAGCGACTGGCCGACGACCACGCGCGGGCGCGGCGGCTCGCCGAGCGGGTCGCCGACGCCGCGCCCGGCGTCGTGGACCCCGCGTCGGTGCAGACCAACATCGTCCCGCTGGACCTCACGGGCACCCGGCTGGACGCCCGCGGCCTGTCGGCGCGGGCCGCTGACGACGGCGTACTGGTCTCCGTCGTCGGGCCGCGCCGGGTGCGCCTGGTGACCCACCTGGACGTCGACGACGCGGGCGTTGACCACGCCGCCGCCGTGGTCAGCCGCGTGCTGGCGGGGTGAGCTCCCGGCCCAGCAGCGGCGGCAGGGCGTGAACGGCTGCCCCGAGCTCGGCGAGGTCCTCGTCCACCAGCGCCTGCGGCCCGTCGCACAGTGCCGTGCTCGGGTCCGGGTGGACGTCGATGATGACCGCGTCCGCACCGGCGGCGATGGCCGCACGGGTCAGCGGCAGCACCAGGTCGCGCCGGCCGCCGGAGTGCGACGGGTCGATGCACACCGGCAGGTGGCTGAGCTGGTGCACGACCGGGACTGCGCTGATGTCGAGCGTGTTGCGCGTCCCGGTCTCGAACGTGCGGATGCCCCGCTCGCACAGGACGATGTCGAGGTTGCCGCGCTGCGCGATGTACTCCGCGGCCATCAGCCACTCCTCGACGGTCGACTGCAGGCCGCGCTTGAGCATCACCGGCTTCTGCACCGACCCGACGGCCTGCAGCAGCGCGAAGTTCTGCATGTTGCGCGCGCCGATCTGCAGCATGTCCGCGTAGCCCGCCACGAGGTCGAGGTCGTGCGCGTCGACGATCTCGGTGACGACCGGCAGGCCGGTCTCCTCCCGCGCCTCGGCGAGGATCTGCAGTCCGCGCTCGCCGAGCCCCTGGAACGCGTACGGCGACGTGCGCGGCTTGTAGGCCCCGCCGCGCAGCAGGCTCGCCCCGGCGGACTTGGCCATGCGGGCCGCGGCCACCGTCTGCTCCGGCGTCTCCACCGCGCACGGGCCGGCGATCACCGTGAAGTGCCCGGGGCCGATGGGCACCTGGCGTCCCGGCTGGCCGACCAGGATGGTCGACATCTCCGGATGGTGCTCGCGGCTGACCAGCTTGAACGGGTTGGAGATGCGGACCACGTCCGCGACGCCGGGCAGCGCCTGCAGGTTCAGCGTCTGGAACTGCTCGACGTCACCGACGAGCCCGATGATGGTGCGGTGCACGCCGCGGCTCACGAACGCGCTGCCCCCCGCCTCCTCGACGACTGACACGACGGCCTGGACGTCCTCGGCGCTGGCGTCCGGCTGCATGACGACCACCATGGGTCGGCCCTCCTGCACACATGAGAAAGCCCCGGGCTGCTGCCCGGGGCTCCTGGGATCTGGTCGGTCGGCGTGCCGCGTCAGGCGGCCCGGCCGAGGGGAGCCTCGGGTCGGGGCGCATAGACGTACCAGGCACGCGTCACGTCCGGAACTCTAGCGCGGGCGGGCCGCAGGTGGGGAAGGGAGTGGCCGTTTCGGGGCGGTCAGCCCGGTGGGAGACTGCGCCGCATGCCCGAGACACCCCTGCCACCGGGACAGTACGTCCCGCGGGGGTGGCCGGTGCTGCACTACGGACCGGTGCCGAAGTTCCGCCCCGAGTCCTGGGACTTCCGGGTGTTCGGCGAGGCCGCCGACGGTGAGTGCTGCTGGAGCTGGTCGCAGCTGGAGGCGCTGCCCCGTACGGAGGTCCGGGCGGCGTTCCACTGCGTCACGAAGTTCACCCTGCCGGACAACGTCTGGGGCGGGATCCCGGCGACCGCGGTGCTCGACGCGGCACCCCCGGCCGCCGGGGTGACCCACGTCATGGCGTGGGCGGAGTACGGCTACAGCGCCAACCTGCGCCTGGAGGACTTCGCCGCCGCGACCACGCTGCTCGCCACCCACCACGACGGTGAGCGGCTGACCCCGGAGCACGGCTTCCCGCTGCGGCTCGTCGTCCCGCACCTGTACGGGTGGAAGGGGCCGAAGTGGCTGCGGGGCATCGAGTACCTCACCGAGGACCGCCGGGGCTTCTGGGAGGAGCGCGGCTACCACAACCGTGCCGACCCGTGGCGCGAGCAGCGCTACAGCTACCAGGAGGACGAGGGCGACGGCCCGCCCCTGTAGCCCAGCCGCCATCAGCTTCGTGCGGCCAGGTGGGGTCAGACGATCTTGTTCAACCCCACCTGGTCGCACGAAGGTGAGCACTGGGCGCACGAAGAGTCTTAGACCTCGAGGCGCTCGACCTCGCCCTCGGCGCCCTGGCGCGGCGGGCCGGCCTCGACGAGGAGCATCGCGGTCAGCACCAGCGCGGCGCCGAGCCACGTACGGGCGGTGAGGGTGTCGCCGGACCAGACGACACCGAACACGCCGGCGAAGACGGGCTCCATCGTCATGACGACCGCAGCGCGGGTGGGGGACAGCCGGGACTGGGCCCAGGTCTGCACGACGAAGGCGAGCGCGGTGGCCGCGACCGCGGTCAGCACGAGGGCACCCCAGACGCCCGCATCCGGGGGCGCGCTCATCCCGCCCGGTAGCGCGAAGACCAGCGACAGCACGGTCACGGTGGCCAGCTGCACGACCGCCAACCCGTACGGCTCCGCGGTTCCGGCCCACTCGCCGAGCCCGACGATGTGCAGCGCGTAGGACAGCGCGCAGACGAGGGTGAGCAGCGCACCCGTACCGATGCCGGTGCCGTGCAGGGACAGCAACGCCGTGCCGGCGGTCGCCACCGCGACCGCGACCCACGCCCAGCCGCCGACCGGGCGTCGCAGCAGCAGGCCCGCGATGAGCGGGGTGAACACGACGAACATGCCGGTGATGAAGCCGCTCACCGCGGCCGGCGTGGTCTGCAGCCCGAACGTCTGGAAGACGTAGCCGCCGGCCAGCGCGAGCCCGAGCACCACGCCGTACCGGCGGCCCGTGGCACCCAGCCGGGTCACCGACCGCGGCCGCAGGGCGAGCATGGCGAGCGTCGCGAGGGCGAACCGCCAGGCCAGGAAGTCCATGACCGGCATCCGCTCGATGGCGTCCTTGACGACGACGAACGTCGAGCCCCAGATCGCCGTGATGCCGGTCAGCGCTGCGGTCGCGGCCAGCGCCTGCCGGCGGGTCACCGCCGGCGCGGTCACCGGTCCCGCAGCGACTTGAGCAGCGCGATGTCGGCGGTGTGGCGCTCGGCGCCGCCCGGTGTCTCCACCACGACGGGGACGTCGCGGGTGGCGGGGTGGCGGAACAGCTCGGCGAACGGCTCGCTGCCGATCGACCCGGCGCCGACGTTCTCGTGCCGGTCGCGGCAGGAGCCGAGCCCGTCCTTGGAGTCGTTGGCGTGGACCAGCTTCAACCGGCCGCGGCCCACGGCCTTGACCAGTGCGTTGAGCGCCGCGCGTACGCCTCCGGGGGCCGCCAGGTCGTGACCGGCGGCGTACGCGTGGCAGGTGTCCAGGCAGACCCCCAGGCGCGGGTGGTCGTCGAGCGCGGCGAAGTACGGTGCGAGGTCCTCGACCGTCGCGCACAGCGGCTGCCCACCGCCGGCCGTCGGCTCCAGCAGCAGCAGCGGGCCGTCGTCGTCCTCGTCCAGCAGTGGCAGCACCAGGTCGCGGACGTAGGTCAGGGCGGTGTCCCGCGCGCCGGCGTCGACGGCCGACCCGGTGTGCACGACGACACCGCGCGCGCCGATGCGTGCGCCCCGCTGCAGCGAGTGGCGGACGGCGTCGGCCGACCGCAACCGGGTGGTCTCCGTGGGGGAGCCGAAGTTCACGAGGTACGGCGCGTGCACGTAGACCGGCAGCCGCGCGTCGACGGCGGCCGCCCGGAACCGCTCGTCCTGGCGGGGGTCCCCGGGCGAGGCGGCCCAGCCCCGCGGGTTGGACACGAAGACCTGGACGGCCTCCGCGCCGACCTCGCGGGCGTACGCCAGCCCGCTGGTCAGGCCGCCGGAGACGAAGGCATGGGCGCCCACGGGGGAGGGCTTGCGGGGCGGCACGTCACCACACGTACAGGGAGACGGTGGTGCCCTTGCGCTGCATCGAGCCGCCATCGGGGTTCTGGGACCGCACGATGCCGGGCCCTGGAATCGAGTGCACGGACACCTTGAAGCCCGCGTGCTCGAGCACCTTCTTCGCCTGGTCCACCTGCATGCCGGTGACGTCCGGCACCTGGTACAGGTGCGGTCCCTTGGAGACGGTGAGCGTCACGGCGGAGCCCTTGGGCAGTTCCCCGTCAGCCGGGTCCTGCGCCATGACCTCGCCCTTCTTCACCTTGTCGCTGTAGGTCTCGACGATCGACCAGGTCAGCCCGGCCTGGGTGAGCGCCTGCTTGGCGTCGTCGAGCTTCTTGCCGACGACGTTCGGCACGGGCACCGGCGGCGGGCCCTTGCTCGGGAACAGGTGCACGTCGGTGTCGTGCCGGACGCTCGTACCGGGTGGCGGGTCGGTGCTGATGATGTGCCCGGCCGGCACGCTCTCGTCGTACACCGCGGGGTCGACGACCGGGTGCAGGTGGGCCTTCTCGATCTCGGCCTTCGCCGGCGCGACCTGCGCGTTGACCACGTTGGGCACGTCGTGCATCTCCGGGCCCTTCGAGGGCACCAGCGTGAGCGTCCCGCCGCGCTCCAGCCGCTTGCCCGGGCCGGGCTGCTGGACCGCGACGCTGCCCGCCGGCACCGTGTCGTCGAAGCGTCCGGTGGCGACCTTGACCTGGAAGCCGTCGTGGGTGGCCGCGCTGCGCGCGGCGGCCAGCCGCATGCCCACGAGCTTCGGCGCGTCGGTGTAGCGGCCGGCGGCGAGCCACCATCCGCCGACTGCGGCGAGCAGGGTCACGAGTGCCAGCCCGGCGGCGACCCACGGCCAGCGCCGCCGGCCGGAGCGCTTCGTGCGCTGTGCCGGCGGTGGGGGCGGCGTGCGGACCACCGTCGTGTCGCTGGGCCGGACGACGACCTGGGTCTCGCTGTGCGGATCGGTCGACACGGGCACCGGCACCGGACCGCCGACCAGGTCGCGGACGCGGCGCACGTCGGGCAGCAGCGCGGCGGCGTCGGCCGGGCGGTCCGCGGGATCCGAGGCGGTCGCGGAGCGGACGAGCGCGTCGACCTCGGGCGGGACGGACGGGGCCCGCTCGGAGGGCGCGGGGACGTCTTCGTGGACGTGCCGGTACGCGACCGCCAGCGGTGTCTCACCGGTGAACGGAGGCTCACCGGTGACCAGCTCGTAGAGCATCACGCCGGCCGCGTAGACGTCCGCCCGGGCGTCCGCGACGCCGCGGGTCACCAGCTCGGGGGCGAGGTAGGCGACGGTGCCGATGAGAACCGTCTGGCTGGCGGTGAGCGTGCTGGCGCTGACCGCGCGGGCGAGGCCGAAGTCGGCGACCTTGACCCGGCCGTCGTCGGCGATGAGCACGTTCTCGGGCTTGACGTCCCGGTGCACCAGCCCGGCGCGGTGGGCGGCGGACAGCGCCTCGAGCACCGGCTCGAGCAGGGTGAGCGCCTGGCCGGGGGACAGCCGCCGGTTCTCGCGCAGGACGTCGCGCAACGTGCGCCCCGCGACGTACTCCATGACGAGGTAGACGGTCTCGCCGTCGGCGCCCTGGTCGAACACCGCGACCGCGTTCGGGTGCGACAGCGCGGCCGCAGCCTTGGCCTCGCGGATGAAGCGCGCGACGAACTCCTCGTCGTCGGCGAGCGCCGGGTGCATGACCTTGACCGCGACGGTGCGGTCGAGGCGGGTGTCGGTGGCGAGGTAGACGCTCGCCATGCCGCCCCGGGCCAGGCGGGTGCCGACGGCATAGCGACCGTCGAGCACGCGGCCCACCAGGGGGTCGGTCAGGGTCGTGTCCATCACGGGCAGTGTAGGTCGAGGAGCGTGCCGATCCGGGCATCTCGCCCGGCGGGGGTCCTCGTAGCCGCGGGCGGTGAACCCGGATCGCAGCGCCAGCACGTTCGCGACGTACGAGCGGGTCTCGCCGTACATCCCGCGCGAGCGCACCGACGCGAGGCCCTGGTAGTAGGCGGCCACCGCGGTCCTGGCGTCTGTCACCCGCAGCAGCGACTCGAGCAGGGCCACGCCGGCGAGGGCGTTGTCCGCCGGGTCGCGCAGGTCGAGCGTGCGGCCGACGAGGTAGCGCGAGACGTACCGGCCGGTGGCCGGCATCACCTGCATGGCACCGATCGCTCCGGACGCCGAGACCATCGTCGGGTTGAACCCGGACTCCTGGTAGGAGACCGCCAGTGCGAGTGCGGCGTCGACACCGTGGGCGCGGGCGGTCCGGGCGATGAGGTCGCGGACGGCGACCCGCTGGGCATGGCTCACCGGGTGACCGGCCGCCGGCCGGGGTGTCGAGCGGGTGGTCGGGGCTGCGTGCGCCGCGGAGGGGATGAGCAGCGTCGTACCGCGCTGGATCACCAGGGACGCGGGCAGGTGGTTCACGGCCGCGATGCGGCGCCAGTCCGCGTGGTAGCGCGCGGCGAGGCCGTACAGCGTGTCGCCCAGGACGACGCGATGCCGGACGTACGCCGTGGGGGCGGTGGCCGCCGGCGCCGCCTTGCCGACCTTCAGCTGCTGGCCGGCGAAGATCAGGTCACCGTTGCCGGGCAGACCGTTGAGCGCGACCAGCGCGCGCACGCTCGTCCCGGTGCGCGCGGCGATGGCGGACAGCGTGTCGCCGGGGCGTACGCGGACCAGCACCCAGCCGGGTGCGGCCGCGGTCGCGACCGCCGCGAGGGTGACGGCGACAGCGAGCGCGCGGATGGCCGACCTCGGGGCCTGCCGGTGCATGCGCCGCCCCCCTCTCGATCCGTCTCCAGGGCTCGATCCGACTCCCGGGCGCAGAAGGCTACTCCGCGTGTGACAGATGTGACAAGTGTGGCTTCTGTGACCTGCAGAGGGAGGTCTGCGAGGATCCGGCCATGTCGGATCGACCGTGGGTGCTCCTCGGCCTGCCGCCGCTGCCCCCGAAGGGGCTGCGCGCCTACCTCGGGGAGCTGCCGGTGGACCTCGTGGTGCCCGAGCGGCGGGATCCGGCCGCCGTACGCGCGGCCCTCGGCGACGTCGACCTCGTCCTCGCCGACTGGAGCGGCGAGCTGGGGCTGGACGCGGCGGCGTTCGCTGCCGCGCCGTACCTCGCGTTCGTCCAGCAGCCCAACGTCGGTGTCGAGCGCATCGACCTGGCCGCTGCGGGGGAGCGTGGCGTCCCGGTCGCGAACACGGCCGGCGCGAACGCCGTCAGCGTGGCCGAGTGGTGCCTCGGCGCGACGCTGTCGCTGTTGCGGATGCTGCCGTGGGCGGACGCCGAGGTGCGCGCCGGCCGCTGGCCGCAGCTGGACATGGTGCGGCGGGGCAGCGCCCAGCTCGCCGGCCGGCGGGTGGGCATCGTCGGGTTCGGGCCGATCGGGAGGGAGTGTGCGCGCCGGTTCGGGGCGCTCGGCACGCAGGTCTCCTACTGGTCCCGGCGGCGGCGGCCCGCGGAGGAGGAGCACGGGGCGACCTACCGGGAGCTCGACGACCTGGTGGCGAGCAGCGACGTCCTCGTGGTCGTGGTCGCGCTGGGTGAGCAGACCCGCGGCCTGCTGTCGGGGCGGCGCCTCGCCCTGATGCCCGAGGGTGCCTGTGTCGTCGACGCGGCGCGCGGGGGCATCGTGGACGAGGCGGCCGTCGCGGCCGCCGTCGGCGGGGGCCGGCTGCGCGGGGCCGCGTTCGACGTGTTCGCCGACGAGCCGCTGCCCGCCGGCTCGCCGCTGCGGGGGCTCGAGCGCGTGCTCCTCTCGCCGCACGCGGCGGCGACGACGAGCGAGGCCATCGCGAACGTCGTCGCGATGACCCGCGCGAACCTGCAGCGCGCCCTCGCCGGCGAGCCCGTACAGGCGGTCTGCAACGGCGCCGACCCGGTGGTCCGCCGCCGCCGCTGACGGGCGCGGGCTGCCGCAGTTGATCTGTCTCAGCGCGACGGGGGTCCGTCCGGGTACGCGGCCCGTCGGGCACCTTCGTACGCCGGTTGACGGATCAACGTGCCGCCGAGAGGGTCACCTCGACGCGGTCGTCGACGATGCGGGTGCGGAACGCCGGCTGGGGGGCGGTGGCGGGGCCGTGCACCGGGCGCCCGTCGTCGAGGGCGAACGTGCTGCCGTGCCACGGGCAGACCACGCAGTCGCCGTCCAGCTCGCCCTCCGACAGCGGGCCGGACAGGTGCGAGCACCGGTCCGCGAGGGCGTGCACCGTGCGCCCGCGCCGCAGCAGGACGACGTCGACGCTGCCGACCGTACGGCGGGTGAGTCGACCCTCCGGCAGGTCGTCCAGCGGCCCGGCGTCCAGCCAGCCGTCCGGTACGAGGTCCGGCACCTCGGCGGTGTGGTTGACGCCGGCGGCCTGGCGGTACGACAGGTGCCCACCGAGCTGGCCGCTCGCCGTCAGCGCGGCCAGCCCGGCGGTGCTGAGCAGCCGACCGCGCCAGTGGCGGCCGCGCATCCGGGCCAGCAGCGACCCGGCGTAGAGCAGCAGCGCCACCCCGTTGCCGGCCGCGTGCGCGACCCCGACCCGTTTCTGGCGGGGGTGCAGCATGGCGAAGTCCGCGAGCCCGGACAGCGCGGTCGGTGCGGACGACGCCAGCCCGGTCGCGATGAGCGCCGTCGCGCCCCGCCGGTTGCCGGGCAGCAGGTCGAGCACCGAGGCCGACAGCCACGTACCGACCGTGACGTCGGTCAGCGTCGGGTGCAGCGGTGTGCCCTTCCAGACCCCGTGGAGCAGGTCCCGCGTCTCCTGCGGCAGCTGTGCCGCCGCCGCGGACAGGGCGCCCGCCGCCTGGTCGAGGGAGGCGTTGCCCTCCAGCTGGGTGGCCGGGTCGAAAGGCTTCATGCCCGACGGGGTAGCCCGGCGGCTGCCCGGCCAAACCGGACCGGCGCCGCCGGGCCGGTCAGCCGAGGTCGGCGAGCCCCCCGCTGGGGGAGGACGCCTCCGCGTGCCAGCGCCGGGGGATCCGCCCGGCGCGGCGGGCGAGCCGCCCCGCCTCGACGCCCTTCGCGATCGCCTCCGCCATCCGCGCCGGCTCCTGCGCCCGCGTGACGGCGGACGCCGCGAGCACCGCGTCGCAGCCCAGCTCCATCGCCAGCGCGGCGTCCGAGGCCGTGCCGATCCCTGCGTCGAGGACCACGGGTACGGACGCCGCCTCCACGATCATCGCGATGTTGTGCGGGTTGCGGATCCCGAGGCCCGACCCGATCGGTGAGCCGAGCGGCATGACCGCCGCGCACCCGACCTGCTCCAGCCGCCGGGCGAGCACGGGGTCGTCGTTGGTGTACGGCAGCACCACGAAGCCGTCGTCGACGAGCCGCTCGGCCGCGTCGAGCAGCTCGACCGGGTCCGGCAGCAGGTTCCGCTCGTCCGCGACGACCTCGACCTTGACCCAGTTCGTGCCGAGCGCCTCGCGGGCGAGCCGGGCCGTCATGAGCGCCTCGCCCGCCGTCCGGCAGCCGGCCGTGTTCGGCAGCACCCGGATGCCCAGCCGGGACAGCACGTCGAGCACCGATCCCCGCGCGGCGGGATCCACCCGGCGCATGGCCACCGTGGTCAGCTCGGTGCCCGAGGCGCGTAACGCCGCCTCGAGGGCCTCCATGCTGCTGGTGCCGCCGGTGCCCATGATGAGCCGTGAGGAGAAGGTCTCCCCGGCGATGACGAGGGGGTCGTCCACAGCGGTCATCCTCCCTGCACGGCGGTCAGCACCTCGACCCGGTCGCCTTCGCCGAGCGGGTGCGCCGGCCAGGCGCTGCGGGGCACCACGTCACCGTTGACGGCGACGGCGGTGCCCTCGCTGCGGGCGCCGAGCCGGGTCACCACGTCCGCGACGTTCGTGCCGTCGGGCAGCAGCTGCGCCTCGCCGTTGACGACGACCCTCACCGCAGCGCCTCCGCCGTTGCCCCGGAGAACCGCTGGGGGGAGAACGGGGCCATCTCCGTGGGCAGCTCGCCGTCGACCACCGCGGCGGCAACGGCGTCCGCGGTGACGGGGGTGAGCAGCACGCCGTTGCGGTAGTGGCCGGTGGCGAGGACCAGCCCCGGCAGTGCACTCGGCCCGACCAGGGGAGCGTTGTCCGGCGACCCGGGACGCAGCCCCGCGCTCGCCTCGACCAGCTCCAGCTCGGTCACGCCGGGCACCACCTCGTGCGCGTCCCGCAGCAGCTCGTACACCGCGCCGGCCCGCACCGTGGTGTCGAACCCCATCTCCTCGGCGGTGGCTCCGACCACGACCTCGCCGTCGGCGCGGGGCACCAGGTAGACCATCGACCCGGCGACGACCGCCCGCACCGTCCGGTCGAGCAGCGGCGCCGCGGGGGGGCAGCGCAGGCGGAGGATCTGTCCCTTCACCGGCCGGACGGGCGGCACCACGTCGGCCGGCAGCCCGGCGAGCTGCCCGGACCACGGGCCGGCAGCCAGCACCACACGGTCGGCGGCGAGGACCGTACCGTCCGCCAGCCGTACGCCGGTCGCGGCGTCGTCGTCGACCACGAGCTCCGCGGCGCGCTGGCGGACCAGCCGCACGCCCTGCGCCGCGGTCGCGGTCGTCAGCACGTCGGCCAGCCGCCGGTTGTCGACCTGGTGGTCGCCGTGCACGTACAGCCCGCCGCGCACCTCGGGGGCCAGCATCGGCTCCATCGCCCGGCACTCCCGGCCGGACAGCAGCTGCACCTCCAGCCCGAGCCGCTGCTGGTAGGCGTGCAGGTCGGCGAGGACGGCGCGGTCGCCGGTGTCGAGGGCGACGGCGAGCGTCCCGCACTCGCGGTAGCCGGCCGAACCGCCGGTGGCGTCCTCGAGCTCGCCGACGAAGGCCGGGTAGCGACGGGCGGACTCGAGGTTGAGCGCCAGCAGCGGCTCCTCGCCGTAGTGCACCTCGGTCACCGGCGCGAGCATCCCGGCGGCGGCGCGCGAGGCGGCCGTCGCGGGTGCCGGGTCGATGACCGTGACGTGCGCCCCGCGCTGCGCGAGCCGCCAGGCGGCGGCCAGACCGATCAGGCCGCCCCCGACGACGACGACACGCGGGCCGTCGTGGGGTGCGCCCATGAGGCTCCCTTCGCCGGCATGACCCGGATCAGGTTCGACGGTCGGCGGCCGTGCACCCGCCCTCTCAGCCCGCTGCTCCGGGCTCCCGTGCCCGTTCAGGCTACCCCCGGCGCCCCGTAGGGTTCCGGCCGTGGAGCGGGTGATCGTGGTGGGTGGCGGGCTGGCGGGAGCCCGGACGGTGGAGGCGCTGCGCGCCCGCGGGTACGCGGGAGCGCTCACGCTCGTCGGCGCGGAGACGCACCGGGCGTACGACCGCCCGCCGCTGTCCAAGGAGCTGCTGGCCGGCAAGATCGACAGCAGCGCGCTCGACGTCCGGTGGGACGACCTCGACGTCGAGCTGCGCCTGGGGGAGCGGGCGACCGCGCTGCGCGACGGCGTGCTCGAGACCGACCGGGGCGCCCTCGACTTCGACGGCCTGGTCGTCGCGACCGGTGCCGCGCCCGTGCCCATCCCGGGCGCGGACGGCGCGCACGTGCTGCGGACCGTGGACGACGCGCTGGCCCTGCGCGCCGAGCTCGCCGAGGGTCGACGGCTGGTGATCGTCGGTGCCGGGTGGATCGGTGCGGAGGTCACGACGGTCGCCCGCGACCGCGGCTGCGAGGTGACCGTGGTCGAGGCGCTGGAGGCCCCGCTCGCCCGGGCGCTGTCGCCGAGGTGGGGGCGGTGATGGCGCCCTGGTACGCGGCCGCCGGTGCGGACCTGCGGCTGGGCACCTCGGTGGTCGGCGTCGAACCGGGAGCCGTCGCGCTGTCCGACGGCACGGAGATCGGTGCGGACGTCGTGCTGGTCGCGGTGGGGGTGCGCCCGAACGTCGCGTGGCTGGCGGGCTCGGACCTCGAGCTCGCGCCGGGGCTGGTCGTGGACGAGCACCTGCGCTCTGCCGACCCGCGGGTGTACGCCGCCGGGGACGCCGCCTCCTGGTGGTCGCGGCGGTTCGCGGCGCGGATGAACGTCGAGCACTGGGACGACGCGCTGCAGGCGCCCGACGTCGTGGCCGCGAACCTGCTCGGCGGCGAGGAGGTCCACGACCCGGTTCCGTACTTCTGGTCCATCCAGTTCGGTCGGCGGGTGCAGTTCGTGGGCCACCCCGCGGGGGCCGACCGGCTCTGCTGGCGCGGTGACCCGGCCGACGACGTCTGGGGTGCCGGGTGGCTGGTGGGTGACCGGCTGGTCGCCATGCTGACGGTCAACCGGCCGCGCGACACGATCCAGGCACGCAAGCTCATCGAGGCCGGCACGCCGGTCGACGTGCAGCGGCTGGCCGATCGCGACGTCGCGATCCGGGACGCCGCCGCCGGCTGACGTCCCCCGCGGCACGTCACTACTGTGCTGGGGGTGATCTCGGTGGCGCTGTGGGCCGAAACGGCGGACCTCGCTCGTCCGCTGTCCGACTACCTGAGCGCTGCAGGGCTCGCGGTGCGCCGCTGGCCGGCGGACGCCGACGTGGTGCTGGCCTGCGGCCCGCTGGCGTCCGGGGCCGGCTCCGCGCTGCTGGACCGGGTGGGCGGTGTGCCGGTGCTGCTCGTCGGCACCGCCATCGACACGGCGCCGGACGTGCTGCGCGACGCGGCCGGCCTGCTCACCGGTGATCGCACCGCGGCGCACGAGATGCGCGTGCGCACGGGCGCGGACGGCAGCGAGATCACCCGCCGCGTCGACGCGGACCTGCTCTGGCCCGACCGGCTGCTGCTCGTCGAGAAGGCGGCTGACGACGTGGAGGTGCTGCTCGCCGCCAACGCCGGGCTGACCGCACATCCGGTGCTGACCTGGCGCGCGGGCGGGGTCGGGGTCTGCACCGCCGGTACGACGGCGGCCACGCTCGCCGACCCCGCCTTCCACCGGGTGGTGCACCGCTGGGTCCGCCACGCGCTCGGTCTCGACGACGGGCCGCCGCTGCGGGTGGGACTGCTGGGCTACGGCGCGATCGGGCACGAGCACGCGACCGCGCTCGCGGCCGTCGAGGGGCTGCAGCTCGCAGCCGTCTGCGACCGCAACCCGGAGCGGGTCGCGGCCGCCCGTACGG
Organism: uncultured Actinomycetota bacterium; assembly: GCA_963728075.1. Classification (GTDB taxonomy): domain Bacteria; phylum Actinomycetota; class Actinomycetes; order JAFAQI01; family DASSKL01; genus CAVSIP01. The sequence goes on from CAVSIP010000001.1 coordinate 299,765, forward strand.
TCGCGCCCGACGTCGTGGAGGTGCCCTCCGCGGAGGACCTCGTCGTCCGCAGACGTCGACGTCGTGGTCGTGTCCACGCCCCCGGACAGCCACGCCACGTGGGTGCGGCGGGTGCTCGCGGCTGGCAAGCACTGCGTCGTCGAGAAGCCGCTCGCGCTCAGCGTCGCGGACGCCGACGCCATGATCACCGCCGCGGCGGACGCCGGCCGGCTGCTCGTGCCGTACCAGAACCGGCGCTGGGACGCCGACTACCTCGCGATCCGCCGGCTGCGTGCGCTCGGGCGCGGTGGGGCGGCTGTTCCACGTCGAGACGTTCGTCGGTGGCTACGGCCACCCGTGCAACTACTGGCACTCCGACGCCGACGTGTCCGGCGGGGCTGTCTTCGACTGGGGCTCGCACTACCTCGACTGGCTGCTCGACCTGCTGCCGGAGCGGTCGAGGAGGTGACCGGTACGGCGGACAAGCTGGTCTGGCACGACGTGACCAACGCCGACCACTCCCGGGTGGGGATCCGGTTCGCCGACGGCACGAACGCCGAGTTCGTCCACTCCGACCTCGCTGCCGCGCTCAAGCCGAAGTGGTACGCGTTGGGCACCGAGGGTGCGATCGTCGCGACCTGGCGGCAGGAGGCCGTCCACGGGCGGGACGCGGTGGGCAACCTCGTCGAGGACCGGCTCGCGCCGCCGGAGTCGCCGTCCGCGGTGTGGCTGCACGCTCCCGACGGCTCGGTCACCTCGGTCGCCGTGCCGCCCCCGCCGCGCCAGCCGTTCCACCGCGAGCTCGCCGACCGGCTGCTCACCGGCGCCCCGATGACCGTCACGGCCGAGCATGCCCGCCGTGCGGTCGCCGTCATGGCGGCCGCGACGCGGTCGAGCCTCGACGGTGGCCGCCCGGTCGCCCCGGCGGTCCGGTGACCGGTCCGGCCGCCCAGCCGGTCCGCTGGGGCTTCCTCGGCGCCGGCTGGATCGCGAGCAAGGCGCTCGCCCCGGCCGTCCACCACGCCCAGGGCGCGACCCTGCACGCCGCGGCGGCGCGCGACGAGGTGCGGGCGCGGGCGCTCGCGCCGGAGGGTCCGGCGTACGGCTCGTACGACGCGTTGCTCGCCGACCCGGACGTCGAGGCGGTGTACATCTCGCTGGCGAACGACGCCCACCTGCCGTGGACGGTGGCCGCGCTCGAGGCCGGCAAGCACGTGCTGTGCGAGAAGCCGCTCGGTCTCACCGCGGCGCAGGTGCGGCGGATGACGGCGGCTGCACAGGCTGCTGACCGGCTGCTCGTCGAGGCCTCGTGGTACCGCTGGCACCCGCGCGTGCGGCTGGCACAGCGGCTCGTGGCGGACGGTGCCATCGGCGCGGTGCGCCAGGTCTCGGCGGGGTTCTGCTTCACCGGCGTGCCGGCCGGCAACTACCGGCTGGAGGCCGAGCGCGGGGGCGGTGCCCTCTACGACGTGGGCTGCTACGCGGTGTCGGCGGCGCTGTGGGCCTTCGGCGACGCGCCGGTGCGCGAGGTCGCCGCCCGGCAGACGCTCGGGCCGAGCGGGGTGGACGTGGCCATGGACGCGGTGCTGGACCTCGATGCCGGCTCCGCGCAGATCCGGGCGGGGATCGACGAGCCGGCCCGCCAGTGGCTGGTCATCCGCGGTGACGGCGGCGAGATCGAGCTGCCCGGCGAGGCGTTCACGGCGTGGGTCCGCGACGACACCGAGCTGTGGCTGTCCGACGGGCGCGGCACCGAGCGGATCCCCGTACCCGCCACCGATGCGTACCGGGTGATGGTCGAGGAGACCTCCGCGGTGCTGCGCGGCGGCGAGGGATGGGTGCTTCCCCTCGCGGAGTCGCTGGCGGTCGCGGACGTCATCGACCGGTGCTTCGCCGCCGCGCGGGCAGCGGAGGACTAGCCGCCGGTCACCGGCGTACCGCCGCCCGGGACCCCCTGCACGAACGCGGACACGATGAGTGCGGCCTGCAGGAGCAGGCCCACGCACGCCACGGTGATGCCCGCGGTGGCGAGCACGCCCGCCCGGTGGTCCTCGTCCAGCCGGGCCCGCCCGCTGGCCGCCACCGACAGCAGCAGCCCGACGAGCGCCAGCCCGGCGTTGGTGGCCGCCTGGGTCACCACGACGTCGCGCCAGGCGTTGGCGGAGCGCAGCGCGAACGCCTGGGCGAACCCGTTCGCGGCGTCCACCCCCAGCACACCGAGGAAGGCGACCGCGAGACCGGCCACGGCCAGCCCCATCGTGGCGGTCATCGACAGCCACGGTCCGGGTGCGGTCTCCGGCTGCACCGGTTCGACGGGTCCTGCGCTCAGCTCGTCCTCGGACACCTGCCCACTATGACCCAGCCGCCGCCCCGCATCATGGAGGCAGGGCCCGGAGGGCCGAGGACGAAGGGACGCACGGTGGCAGAGCTGGCACGGCGGGTCGGGCTCGGCCTCGCCTCCCGCGGGGACGCCGACGACGTCGTGCGCTACGCGCGCGCCGCCGAGCGGGGCGGCCTGCACTCGGTGTGGCTGCACGAGTCGTACTTCGAGCGGGACGCGGTGACGTACGCCAGCGCCATCGCCTCCGCGGTGCCCCGGATCCGGGTCGGGCTCGGCGCGGTCAACCCGTACACGCGCCACCCGGTGCTGCTCGCGATGACGATGAGCTCGCTGGACGACATGGCCCCTGGCCGGATCATCCTCGGGATGGGTTCGGCGCTGCCCCTGCGGCTCGGCCAGATGGGCATCCCGTACGACCCGGAGGACGCGATCGCGCGGGCGGAGAGCGCGGTGGACGTCGTCCGCCGGCTCGGCCGCGGCGAGCGGCTGCCGGCCGGCCGGGAGGGGCTGCCGGAGCTGGCGCCGATGTACCCGCCGGTGAACCGGATCCCGGTGTACGCGGCGGGCTACCGCAAGGCCTACGTCGAGTTCGCCGGCCGCGTCTGCGACGGCTACCTCGCCCGGCCGGCCGAGCCGGTCGACTCGCTGCGGGTCATCGTCGGCCGGCTGCGCGACGCGGCGCTCGCCGCCGGCCGCGACCCCGACGACGTGGACGTCGCGGGCTACCTGCTCTCGCTCGTCGACACCAGCCGCCGGGCGGCGCTCGACCGGGCGAAGCGGGAGCCGTTCGTCATCTACATGGTCGCCGTGCAGTCCGAGGTGGCCATGCGGCGCGCGGGCCTCGACCCGTCCATCCGCGGGCCGGTCATGGACGCGTGGCGGGCCGAGGACTACACCCGCGCCGCGCGGCTCATCCCCGACGAGGTGGTCGACTCGGTCATCCTCTGCGGCACGCCCGAGCAGGTCGCCGCCCGCGCGGACGAGTACCGCCAGGCGGGCATGGACCTGCCGCTGCTGCAGCCCGTGGTCCAGGACGACGAGCAGACCGAGGGCGTCATCCAGGCGGCGGTGCACTACGGTCGCGCCACCGCACCGGCGGTGGACCCCGCCCCGGTGGGGGCGGGCGCCGCTGCCCGGGCCGAGACCGCGGACGCCGGCCGCGGGCTGGCCCGCGTGCTGCGCGCGACGACGGAGATCACCCGGCCGTTCAGCCTCACCGCGGCGGTCATGCCGGTGCTGGCCGCCGGTGGGCTGGCGCTGACCGAGGGCGTCATGTCCTGGGCGCCGTTCGTGGCGGCGCTCGTCGCGTCGGTGCTGCTGCAGGTCGGCACGAACGTCACCAACGAGATCTACGACGTCCGGCGCGGGGTCGACGACATCACGACCCCCCGGATGAGCCACGCGATCGTCACCGGACGCATGAACGAGCGCAGCGCGTTCACCGTCGTCGCGGCGGCGTTCACCGGCGCGGTCGCCCTGGGGGCGTACCTGCTCGCCGTACGGGGCTGGCCGATCGCCGTCCTCGGGCTGCTCGGGCTGGTCGGCGGCTGGGGCTACACCGCACCGCCCCTGGAGTACAAGTTCCGCGCGCTCGGCCTGCCGCTCGTGTTCCTGCTCATGGGGCCGCTCATGGTGCTGGGCGGCTACTACGCGGCGAGCGGCAGCATCACCTGGCAGGCCGCGGTGGTGAGCCTGCCGATCGGGCTGCTGGTCACCGCGATCCTGCAGGGCAACGAGTGGCGCGACGCCGCTGACGACGCGCGGGCCGGCATCTCCACGGCCTCGATCCGGTACGGGCCGCGGTTCGCGCACACGCTCTACATCGCGCTGGTCGTCGGCGCGTTCGTCGTGCTCGGGCTGGCCGCGGCCTTCCGCGGCGTACCGCCGGCCGCCATGCTCGCCGCGGCGTCGCTGCCGCTGCTCGTCCGCACGATCCGCGCGGCCGAGCTCGGCGCGAACGGCCAGCGCGGCGCGATCGCCCGGATCGACCTGGAGACCGCGCGGCTGCACGCCGCGTTCGGCGGGCTGCTCGCGGCCGGCCTCGCACTCGGGCAGCTCTACACGTGAGCGGGCGCAGGGCAGTGGTGACCGCAGCGGCCGCTGCGGTGGCGTACGGCGCGTTCGCCGCGACGTTCCGCGGCCCGCGCGAGCGGTTCTGGCAGCGGATGACGGCGACCGGGGCCGTGCTCGGCACGACGTCGCTGCTGGCCGATCCCGCGCTGCGCCGGCTGCGCCCGCGGCTGCGCGACGTCGCGACCGGCACCGCGTCGGCGGCCGCGCTGTACGCGGTGTTCCAGGTCGGTGACCGGGCCGCGCGGGTGGTGATGCCGCACGGCGGCGAGGACATCGAGTCGATCTACGAGCTGCGGGAGCTGCGGCCCCAGGGGGAGATCGCCGCCCGGCTGGTCGGCGTCATCGGCCCGGCCGAGGAGCTGTTCTGGCGCGGGCTGCTGCAGGGCGAGCTCATGCGCCGGCTGGGCACGTGGCCGGGCGCGGCCGCGGCGACCGCGCTGTACGGCGGCGCGCACCTCGTGACCGGCAACCCCACGCTCGTCGGTGCGGCCACCGTGGCCGGCGCGTTCTGGGGCGGGCTGTACGCCGCCGGCCTACCGATGGAGTCGCTCATCGTCAGCCACGCCCTGTGGGACGTCTACACGTTCCTCATCCAGCCGACCACCGGCCGCTAGGACCCGCCCCCGCTCCCGAGGTGCGGGTATGTCCCCGTAGAGCGGGACATACCCGCACCTCGAGGGCCTGCCGGCGGCTACGGGCGTACGGCGGTGTGCAGGGCCACGATGCCGCCGGAGAGGTCCTGCCAGGACACCCCGGTCCAGCCGGCCGCGCGGACGACGTCCGCGAGTGCGGGCTGGTCCGGCCAGGCGCGGATCGACTCGGCGAGGTAGACGTACGCGTCCGGGTTGCTGCTCACCCGCCGGGCCACGGCCGGCAGCGCCCGCATGAGGTACTCGACGTACACGGTGCGGAACGGCCGCCAGGTGGGGTGGCTGAACTCGCAGACCACCAGCCGCCCGCCGCTGCGGGTGACGCGCGCGAGCTCGGCGAGCGCGGCGTGCGGGTCGGCCACGTTGCGCAGCCCGAACGAGATCGTCACCGCGTCGAAGGCGCCGTCCCGGAACGGCAGCCGTAGCGCGTCCCCGGCCAGGAACGGCAGGTCCGGGCGGCGCCGCTTGCCCACCTGCAGCATCCCGAGGGAGAAGTCGCAGGGGACGGCGCACGCCCCGGCCGCCGCGAACGGCTCGGTCGACGTGCCGGTGCCGGCGGCCAGGTCGAGGACCCGGTCGCCGGGCGCCGGCCGTACGGCCCCGGTCACCGCCTTGCGCCACCGGCGGTCCTGGCCGAGGGAGAGGACGTCGTTGGTGACGTCGTACCGGGCCGCGACCGCGTCGAACATCCGCGCCACGTCCCGGGGGGCCTTGTCGAGGTCGGCCCGTGTTGGGGAGGCGCCGCTCACCGCGCCATCGTCACACGGCCCCCTGCCACCTGGCCGAACACCAGGCGGCCGTTCGCGGTGGTGACCACGCTGGTGACCCGTACGTGTGCCTCGCCGCCGACCCGTTCGCGGGCCTTCTCCACGACCACCATGGTGCCGTCGTCGAGGTAGCCGACGGCCTGGCCCGGCTCCTTGCCCGGCTTGATGAGCAGCACGGTGACCTCGTCACCGACGCTCACCGGCGGGCGCAGGGCGAGCGCGAGGGCGTGCAGGTTCATCACCGCCGCACCGGCGAGCGAGGCCGCGCGGGCGAGGTTCGTGTCCAGCGTGAGCAGGGCCCCGCCCTCGTCCAGCGACAGGCGGACCAGCTTGGCGTCCACCTCGGGGATCTCGGGGTACGCGTCGTCGACGACCTCGAGCTCGACGGAGGGCTCGTCGCGCAGCGCCTGCAGGCAGTCCAGCCCGCGGCGGCCCCGCGCACGGCGCAGGTCGTCAGCGGCGTCGGCGAGACCCTGCAGCTCGGCCACCACGGCGCTGGTGACGAGGAACCGGCCGTGCAGGAAGCCCGCACGCACGACGTCGAGGATGCGGGCGTCGATCGCCACCGAGCTGTCGAGCACGCGCGGCATCGCGGCGGGGGAGGGACGGCGGGGCCCGACGCGGGCGTGGCCGCCGAAGACCGCGAGTACGCCGTCCCGCTTCGCCAGCCCGACCCGGAAGCCGAGGTAGCCGAGCAGGACGAGGATCATGCCGAAGACGGACAGGGCGGTGACCGGCTGCGGCAGCAGGAACAGCGGCCAGGCGACCCCCGCGCCGCCCAGGACGCCCACGACGGCGCCGATGACGCCGGCGAACAGCGTGTCGGCGGGGACCTCGCGCAGCGCGGCGGTCGTCCGGTCGGCGGCGGAGACGGCGCTGCGGCCGAGCACGCCGCCGACGACGTAGCCCACGCCGGAGCCGACCACCACGCCGGCGGCGACGCCGTTGAGCGCGCCGATCACCCGCTCGCCGGCGCCGTCGAAGCCCTGTGCCACTTGGTAGCCGACGCCCGCGAAGAACAGCACGGCGAACAGCCGCAGCAGCTCGACGACGCCTGCAGGCGCCTTGTCGCTCCGTCTCGGCGTCACCCCTACGGAGTCGGCGCGTTCCCGCCCGAAGTTGAGCCGTTCGTCCGGGTCCGCGGGCCGATTCCCGCAGGTTGATCTGTCCCGTTCGACCGGACAGATCAACCTGCGGACTGGGGCATGCGGCAGGCTGGGGGGATGGCGCTGGAGGACCTCACCGACGAGTGGTTGACGCTGCCGGACCTGGCGGAGCGCCTGGGGGTACCGATCACCAGGGTGCGCCAGCTGGTGCGCGACGGCGACCTGCCCGCGGTGCGCCGCGGGGAGAACAACGCGCTGTACGTGCCCGCGCTGCTGGAGTCCGGCGGTGCGCTGGTCAAGGGGCTCGACGGCACGGTGACCCTGCTGCGTGACGCCGGCTACTCCGAGGAGGAGATGCTGCGCTGGCTGCTCACCCCGGACGACACGCTGCCCGGCCGGCCCGTGGACGCGCTGCGGGAGAACCGTGGCACCGAGGTCAAGCGCCGGGCGCAGGCTCTAGGGTTCTAAGGCGTGCCCCGAGCCGACATCCGGATGACCGACCAGGAGATCGCCGACTACCTCCGTGCCGGCCGCACGATGACGTTGGTGACCCTCGGCCCCGACGGCATGCCCGACCCGGTGGGCATGTGGTACGTCGTCGACGACGACGGCACCGTGCGGATGCGGACGTACGCCAAGTCGCAGAAGGCGCTCAACCTCGGCCGTGACCCGCGCTTCGCCGCGCTGCTGGAGAGCGGGGACACCTACGACACGCTGCGCGGCGTGCAGCTGTCCGGACGCGTCGAGCTCTCCCGTGAGGCGGACCAGGTGCTCGACGTCGTCGAGGGCCTGGCCCGCAAGTACCAGGGCGTGCCGTCGATCGACCGGGCGGCCATGGCCGACTACGCGTCGAAGCAGGTCGCGATGACCCTGCGCGTGGAGCGGGTCGTCTCGTGGGACCACGCCAAGCTGTGATCGTCCGCGACCGGCTCGCCGAGGCGCGGCTGTACCTGTGCACGGACGCCCGCCGCGACCGTGGCGACCTCGAGCAGTTCCTCGACGCCGTGCTCGGTGCCGGGGTCGACGTCGTCCAGCTGCGCGAGAAGGGGCTCGAGGCGCGCGAGGAGATCGCCCTCGCCGAGGTGTTCGCCGACGCGGCCCGCCGGCACGGTGCGCTGTTCAGCGTCAACGACCGGGCCGACGTCGCGTACGCCGTGCGCCCGGACGTCCTGCACCTCGGCCAGGACGACCTGCCGGTCGCCGTGGCCCGCGAGATCCTCGGCGACGGCGTCGTCATCGGCCGCTCCACGCACGCGCGGCACGAGGTGGACGCCGCGCAGCGCGAGCCGGGCGTCGACTACTTCTGCGTCGGCCCGACCTGGCCCACGCCGACCAAGCCGGGTCGCCCGGCGCCGGGCCTGCCGCTGCTCGAGTACGCGGCGACCGGGCGGCCGGCCCGGCCGTGGTTCGCCATCGGCGGCATCGACCTGGGCAACCTCGGCGCAGTGCTCGCCGCGGGCGCGACCCGCGTCGTCGTCGTCCGGGCGATCACCGAGGCCGACGACCCCGCCGCGGCCACCCGGGCGCTGGTCGCCAGGCTGCGCGGATGACCTCCCGCAGGGCCACCTACCTCGGTGTGCTGGCCGGCTGCCTGGCGGTGACCGCGCCGCTCGAGGCGACGCTCGGCGTGCGGGTCTACCGGCGACCCCGTCGCTGGCTCGCCGCGGTCGCCCCGGTCGCGGCCGCGTTCACCGCCTGGGACGTCGCCGCCTTCCGCGCCGGCTGGTGGGACGTCGACCCCGGCCAGACCTGCGGCGCCGAGCTGCCCGGCGGGCTGCCGCTGGAGGAGGGGCTGTTCTTCCTCGTCGTGCCCACGTGCGCGCTGCTCGCGCTGGAGGCCGTCCGCACGTGCAGGCCCGCGTGGCCGGTCTGACCTACACGCGGGCGTCCGCGGCGGCCGTCGCGGCGACCGTCGTCACCGACCTGGCCGTGCTGCGCACCCGCCTGCTCACCCGGCGGGCGTACTGGACGGCGTACGGGATCTGCCTCGGCTTCCAGCTGCTCACCAACGGCGTGCTCACCGGGCGTGGTGTGGTGCGCTACGACGAGCGGCGGATCACCGGCAGGCGGGTCGCGCACGCCCCGGTGGAGGACCTCGGCTTCGGCTTCGCGCTGGTCACGCTGACCATGTCGGCGTGGCGGTACGCCGAGCGGCGAGCGCCCGGCCCAGCGCCGGCAGCGCCACCGCCGCCCGGCGCGCCCGGCCGACGCTGACCCGCCGGTCGAGCACCCGGTAGCCGGCCCGCTCGACCTCGTCGAGGATCCCCTCGTAGAGCCGCAGCGCCGTGCGGATGCAGTCGCGGCTGGTCGGGTGCAGCAGCCGGGTCCCCGGCTCGGCGGCACGGTAGAGCGCCCGCGCCCGCGCGACCTCGTACGCCAGGAGCCGGCGCACCCGCTCGTCCACGACCCCCGCCTCGAGGTCGGCGCGGCGCACGCCGAACGCGGCCAGGTCCTCCGCCGGCAGGTAGAGCCGGCCGCGCTGCAGGTCCTCGCCCACGTCGCGGATGAAGTTCGTCAGCTGGAAGGCGAGGCCGAGGTCCCGGGCGTACGCCTCCGCCGCCCGCTCGCACCCCGGAACGGTGCCGAGCACCGGGAGCATCTGCAGCCCGATCACCGCCGCGGAGCCGTACATGTACCCGCACAGGGCGTCGTAGGTCGCGTAACCGGCCACGCTGAGGTCGGCGCGCATGGAGTCGAGGAACGCCGCGAACAGCTCCGCCCGGATGCCGAACCGCGCCACCGTGTCGTGGACGGCCCGCAGCACCGGACCGTCCGCCGTCCCGTCGAGGAAGCGCCGGCCCCAGTCGTCGAGGCGCCGCGCGCGCTCGGCGACCGGCACCGCCGGGTCGAGGCCGTCGACAACGTCGTCGGCGCAGCGGGCGAACGCGTACAGCGCGTGCACGTGCGGCCGGCGGTCCGCGGGGAGCAGCAGGGTGGCGAGGTAGTAGGTCCGCCCGTGCTCCGCGGCGATCCGCCGGCAGGCCTCGTACGACGCGTCCAGCGCGCTCATCGCGGGCCGGTCACCCGCTCGGCGGCCAGCCGTCCGGACAGCAGCACCATCGGCACCCCGATGCCCGGCTGCGTCCCGGCACCGGCGAGCACCACGTTGTCGAGCAGCAGGTTGCCGGGCCGGAACGGCCCGGTCTGGCCGAACGTGTGCGCCGCCCCGAACGGGCTGCCGGCCGCCAGGCCCGCCCGCGCCCAGTCGGCCGGCGTGACGGTGTGCTCGACCTCGATCCCGTCCGCGAACCCGACGTAGCCGCGCTGCTCGAGCCGGCCGACCACCTCGTCGCGGTAGCGGGGCGCGAGGACGTCCCAGTCGAGCGGCGCCTGCAGGTTCGGCACCGGCACGAGGACGTAGTACGTGTGCCGGCCGGCGGGGGCGAGCGACGGGTCGCTGCGCGTCGCGTTCGTGACGAGCAGTGACGGGTCGGTCTGCAGCGACCCGCGGCGGGTGAGCTCGGCGAACGTGGAGCGCCAGCCGCGGCCGAAGTGCACGTTGTGGTGGGCGATGCCCGCGTACGCCGCCCGCGAGCCGGCGTGCAGGAGGAAGGCCGAGGGGGAGTGGTGCAGCCGCCGCGGCCGCTCCACCCGCTCGCCCAGCAGGTCCCGTACGGCACCGGGCCGGTCGCCGTTGAGGACGACGACGTCGGCGGGTACCCGCTCGCCTGCCGCCGTCCGGACGGCCCGCGCCCGCCCGCCGCTGACCTCGACGCCGGTGACCTCGGTCCCGTAGCGCACCTGCACGCCGTTCTTCTCCGCCGCACCCGCGAGGCCCTCGGCGACCGCGTGCAACCCCCCGGTGGGGAACCAGACCCCCGCGACCGTGTCCATGTACGTGATGACGGCGTACAGCGCGAGGGCGCGGTACGGCGAGACCCCGGCGTACAGCGACTGGAAGGAGAACACCCGGCGGGTCCGCGGGTCCTTCAGGTAGGTGCCGACGGCCGGGGCCAGTCGCCGGAAGCCGCCGAGCGCGACCAGCCGCGCCAGGTCGGGGGTGAGCAGCGACAGCGGGGAGTCGAGGTTGCGGTCGATGAAGGTGTCCCGCTCCACCTCGTAGAGCCGGGTGACGTGCGCGGCGAACCGGCGGAACCCGTCGGCCTCCCGGGCGCCGCACAGCCGGTGCACCTCGGCCGCGGTCGCCTCGACGTCCGCGCGCACGTCCAGGGTGGACCCGTCCGGGAAGTGCGCGCGGTACGCCGGGTCGAGCCGGTGCAGGCTGAGCCAGTCGCCCATCCGCTCGCCCGCCGCGGCGAACGTCCGCTCCAGCACGTCCGGCATCGTGAGGACCGTCGGGCCGGTGTCGAAGCGGTAGCCGCCGAGGTCGAGCCGGCCGGCTCGACCGCCCGGGACCGGTGCGCGCTCCAGCACCGTCACCTCGCGGCCCGCGCCCGCCAGGTGCAGGGCGGCCGACAGCCCGCCGAGCCCGGCGCCGACGACCACGACCCGGTCGGCCGGCCCCCGGACGGTACGCATACGCCACGGTAACGGTGGGCCCTGCGAGCTCTAGCCTCGTGCGCCCCCTGACCGCCTTCGTGCGGCGTACTGGGGTCAAACGATCTTGATCAGCCCCAGCTGGCCGCACGAAGGGAGATGGGGGGTGGGGGCTACAGCAGGCGGGTGCTGGCGGCGCGGGCGAGCTCGGCGAGCACCTCGCGTGCCTGGGCGGCGACCGGTGAGCCGGCCAGCGCGTCGACGGCGTCGGCCGTACGGCGGGTGACCAGGTCCTCGACCTCGGATAGCGCCCCGGTGGCGACGATGACCTCCTGCAGCGCGGCGACGCCCGCGTCGTCGAGGTCCGGGTCGCCGAGGTGGTGTCGGATCACCGCGGCCTGCGCCGCGTCCGCACGCTCCACGGCCAGCGCGACGAGCGCGGTCCGCTTGCCCTCGCGCAGGTCGTCGCCGGCGGGCTTCCCCGTGCTCACCGGGTCGCCGAACACCCCGAGCACGTCGTCGCGCAGCTGGAACGCCTCGCCGAGCGGCAGCCCGTACGCGGAGTAGGCGTCGAGGACGTCCCGGCCCCCGCCGGCCAGCGAGCCGCCGAGGTGCAGCGGCCCCTCGATCGTGTACCGCGCGGTCTTGTACCGGGCCACGCGCAGCGCGCGAGCGGCCGAGCCGCCACCGAGCGCCTGCTCGACGACGTCGAGGTACTGCCCGGCCATGAGCTCGGCGCGCATCGCGTCGTACACCACCTGGGCCCGGGCCAGCGCCTCCGGCGGCAGCCCGGCACCCCACAGCATCGCGTCGGCCCAGACCAGGCACAGGTCGCCGACGAGGATCGCCGCCGACTGCCCGAACCGCTCCGGGTCGCCGAGCCACTCCGACTCGCGGTGCAGCATCGCGAACCGCCGGTGCACCGCCGGCTGGCCGCGGCGGCTGTCGCTGCGGTCGATGACGTCGTCGTGGACGAGTGCCGCCGCGTGCAGCAGCTCGAGCGCCGCCGCTGCGGTGACCGGCTCGTCGGCGTCCGGACCGCCGGCACCCCGCCAGCCCCAGTAGCAGAACGCCGGGCGCAGCCGCTTGCCGCCGTCGAGGACCAGCCGCTCGACCGCCTCACCCACCGGGACCAGCTCCGGGCCGACGTCGGCGAGTGCGGCACGCTGGCGGGCGAGGAAGCCCGCGAGCGCCTTCTCGACCCGGGCACGCAGGTCTGCCCGGTCGAGCGGGGTCTCGGTCACGGGGCCAGTATCCGGCACTAGCCTCGGGACGTGCCGACGCAGCCGACCGCCCGCATGCGCGACCGCGCGCCCGCGACCCGGGCGGCGACGATCCGCGACCTGCTGGCGGGCGGCGGCCAGTCGTTCTCCTTCGAGTTCTCCCCGCCGAGGACCCCGGAGGGGGAGGTCCAGCTCCGGCAGGCGATCCGCGAGCTGGAGACCCTGCACCCGACGTTCGTGTCGGTGACGTACGGCGCCGGCGGCTCGACCCGGGACACCACCGTGCGCGTCACCGAGTGGATCGCCGCCGAGACGACTCTCACGCCGGTCGGCCACCTCACCGCGGTGGACCACTCGGTCGCGCAGCTGCGGCACGTGATCGGCCAGTACGCCGACGCCGGCGTCCGCAACGTGCTGGCACTGCGCGGCGACCCGCCGGGGGACCCCCAGGGCGAGTGGGTGCGGCACCCGGAGGGCCTGGAGTACGCCGAGGACCTCGTCCGCCTGGTCCGTGAGTCCGGCGACTTCTGCGTGGGGGTCGCCGCGTTCCCGGACAAGCACCCGCGCTCGCCGGACGTCGACACCGACGCCCGTTACCTCGCCCAGAAGTGCGCCGCCGGGGCCGACTTCGCGGTCACCCAGTTCTTCTTCGACGCCGACCCGTACTTCCGGCTGGTCGAGCGGCTGGACCGCCTGGACTGCCGCGTCCCGGTGATCCCCGGCGTCATCCCGGTGACGAACGTCCGCCAGGTCGAGCGCTTCGCCCAGCTCGCCGGGGCGCCCGTACCGGCCGCGGTGGCCGACCGGCTGCACGCCGTGCAGGACGACCCGGTGGCCGTCCGCCGGGTGGGCGTGGACATCGCCACCGAGCTGTGCGAGCGGCTGCTCGCCGGCGGCGTACCGGGGCTGCACTTCTACACGCTCAACCGCTCGACGGCGACGCGGGAGATCTACACGCGGCTGGACCTGGCAGCGCGCGCCGCGCGGACCGGGTGAGCGAGCGGGCGGAGTTCCTGGCCCGCTGGTCGGCGCAGCACGGCGGCTACGACCCGGCGCGCTCGCGGCTCACCTCCGCGTGGCTGCGGGTGATGTACGCGCTCACCGGCCCGCTCGTCCGGTTGCGTGTGCATCCGCACGCGGTCACGCTCACCGCGCTGCCGTTGGCGTACGGGGCGTTCGCCGCTGCCGCCTCCGGCCTGCCGGTGCTCGCGGCGGCCCTGGTGGCCGTCAGCGGCGTCTGCGACGGCCTCGACGGCACGCTGGCGCTGCGTACGGGACGCGCCTCGCGTGCCGGGGCGCTGCTGGACGCGGTCGCCGACCGGGCGGCGGACGGTGCGTACCTCCTCGCGCTGTGGGCGGCGGGCGGCCGGGCGGCCTGGTGCGTGGGTGCGGGTGCCGCGCTGGCCGGGCTGGAGTACGTCCGGGCCCGGGCGGGCGCGCTCGGTATGGCCGACGTGGGGGTCGTGACCGTGGGCGAGCGGCCCACCCGGGTGTTCGTGGCCGCCGCGTTCCTGGCCGCCGGCCGGCCGACGGCGGGGGCGCTCGTCACGCTGGCCGTCAGCGTCGTCGGCCTCGCCCAGCTGGCGCCGGCCGTGACCCGGTACGTACGCGGCTAGGTCCCGGTCGCCCGCTGCCGCCCGTGGGTGCGGTAGTAGTCCCGCCAGATCAGGCGGTGCAGCGGCACCCGGCGCGGGATGCTGCGGACGCCCGGCAGGAACGGGATCGCCATCAGCCCGAGGGTGAGCAGGGCCATCACGGCCCACACGAGGGCGTCGGCGTTGCCTGAGGAGGAGAACGGCTGGATCTGGTACCAGAACGTGTACAGCCACAGCCAGGCCTGACCGGGGTAGTTCCCGGTCTCGTTCATCATCCCCCACTGCTCGCCGCCGAGGTGCTGCGCGTCGGCCAGGTTCGACAGGTAGGCGCCGTCGGCGATGAACAGCAGGGGCTTGGTGTAGTCGGTCTCGTAGAAGCCCTTGCCCTGGGTGAGCAGCGCGCCGGTGAGCCCACCGGACCTGGCCATGGACAGCAGCTTGGCGAGCATGGTCGGCACCGGCCCGTAGTCGCCGGTTGCGACCGCGGCCGGGTCGTTGCCGGGCGCCTTCTGCAGTGCCTGGTCGTAGGCGCCGGCCCAGTCCTGGCGCTGCGACGCGGACGCGGTGTCGTAGGTGCTGAGGGCTTGCTGCAGGGCGGGGTCGTCCCCGGAGACGGACTGCAACGGCCGGACGACGAAGTCCTGCGCGGTGTTCACGGGAATCGTCACGCCTCGCCAGCACTGCGGGCAGAGCGGGCCGAGCTTCTGCGCCGCCCCTGGAGTGTCGGTGTACGGCGGGCCGTAGGTGGCGGTGTCGCTGGTGCCGTCGAGCTCGGTGGCAGCGGTGGCGACGAAGTCGTTCGGCGCGGCGTTGGCCCAGCGTGAGATGGTCACCTGCGGCTCGTGGGGCGAGCTGAACAGGGCGGCCAGCGCCACGGTGAGCACCGTCAGCACCACCAGGGCGACGGTGAACTCCTTGACGAGGTCGTAGCGGCGGGTCGGGCCGGTCCACGGGCGGGCGGCCGGGTCCGTCTGGGCATGCGCTCGGGCCAGGGTCATCGCGACTCCGCCTCCTCCGGCTCGGCCGGCATGGCGTCGAGCGGCGGCACCACGCCGTGCTTGCGGACGAGCAGCAGGTGCGCGGCGACGACGACGCCGACGGCGAGCGGCAGCAGGAAGACGTGGAACATGATCATCTGGCCGAAGTTCAGCGTGTTGAACCACGACCCGATGAAGACCGAGTTCAGCCCGTCCTTGGCCTGGGTGGAGATCCACTGCGAGTCGAAGTTCTGCTGGACCAGGTAGCCGGTGAACGCGGTGCCGATCGCCGTGACGAACGCGAGCACGCCGGTCACCCAGGTCAGCCATCGGCGACCCCGCCAGGCCGCCATCCAGTACTTGCCCCACAGGTGGATCACCATCAGCGCCATGAACAGCTCCACGCTCCACAGGTGCAGGCTGTTGAAGAACAGCCCGACCCCGGAGACGTGCCACCACTGCGGGCCCTCGATCGCCAGCACCGTGCCGGTCGCCACCACGACCAGGAACGCGGCCAGCGTCGCGACCCCGAAGACGTAGACCCAGGAGGCGACGTAGGCGGGCTGACGGTCCGGGAGGAGCTTGTCCGGGGGGAACTGCTCGAGGAGCCGTCGGCGCAGCCGCGCCGTCCACATGCGCTCGGTCGCCGGGCTGCTCACTCGTCCCGCCCCCGGTCCCGCGGGAACGGCACGGCGATGGCCAGCGCGAACAGCACGAGCATCACGCAGATCACGACCAGGTTCGCCACCGAGATCGAGAGGAACCCCCAGTGCAGGTAGTGGCCGGGATGGTTCAGGTCGACGGCGGCGGCGAGCAAGCCGTCGGTGTGAGTCATGGTCATGGGCTCTTCCTCCGACGCGGCTGGGTCTGCCACTTCGCCGAACGACTCGTCCCACGAGACAGTTCCCCGCCATGCTCAGCCGGCTGCCGGGCTGACCCGTCCGCGGGTGGCCCACCGGCGGGAGTGCCAGTGGCGCGCCAGGATCCCGGCGCGGGCGGCGAGCCAGCACGCCAGCGCCCCCCACACGCCGAGCAGCCCCAACGTCGGCACCAGCAGCGTGAGCGTCGCCAGGGGCAGGAACGCGAGCAGCGCGAGCGCCATGGCGAAGCGCAGGTACGGGTAGTCGCCGACGCCGAGCAGCACCCCGTCGTACATGAAGGCCGCGGCGGTGACTGGCAGCGTCAGCCCGGCCAGCAGCAGCGCGCCGACCGCCGCTCCCTGCACGGCGGCGTCACCGGTGAACGCCCGCGGGATCCACGGCGCGCCCGCCGCGGTGACCGCGCCGAAGAGGGTGGCGGTGCCGATGCCCCAGCGCAGCACCCGTCGCCCGACCCGGCGGGCCGCCGCCACGTCCCCGGCGCCGACCGCCTCGCCGACCAGCACCTGGGCCGGTACGGCGAGCGCGTCCAGGGAGAGCGCGACGAGGAACCACACCTGCAGGGCGACCTGGTGCGCCGCCAGGGGCACCGACCCCAGGCGGGTCGCGACGAGCGTGCTGCCGTACAGGGCGGCGAGCAGGGCCAGCGTCCGGACGACGAGGACGACGCCCGCCCGCAGCAGGCGGCGGACGTGCGCGCCGGTCGTGCGCCACGACGCGCCGGCGGCGCGGATCCGGCCGCGGGCGACCGCGAGGAAGGCGGCCGCCGCCGTGGCCTGGGCGCAGGCGGTGGCCACGGCGGAGCCGCGTACGCCGAGCCCGAGCCCGTACACGAACGCCACCTCCAGGACCACGTTGAGCGCGATGCTCACCACCGTGATCGCCAGGGGGGTGCGGGTGTCGGACAGCCCGCGCAGGTGGCCGTTGCCGGCGAGGACGACCAGCATGAACGGCAGCCCGCCCGCCGCCGCGCGCAGGTAGGCCGCGGCCGCCGCTGCGGTGGGGCCGTCCGCCCCGAGGACGCGTACGAGCGGGCCGGCGCTCACCGCGACGGCGGCCGCCAGGACGACCCCGACGGCCGCGGCGAGGGCGTACGCGGCGACGGCGACCTCGGCCGCCTCCTGCCGCCGCACGCCGCCGGCCCGCTGGGCGACCTCGGACGTGGTCGCCATGGACAGGAAGCCGAACGCGTACACCGCGACGCTCAGCACGGCGGTGGCCAGGGCGAGCCCGCCCAGCGGCGCCCGGCCGAGGTGCCCCACGATCGCCGTGTCGGTGAGGTTGTACGCCGGCTCGGCCACCAGCGCGCCGAACGCCGGGACCGCGAGCGACAGGACCCGCCGGTCCACCGGTTCCAGCCGCGCCCGCCGCACCCGCCGATCCTGCCCGACCCCCGCCCGAGGTGCGGGCAGGTGCCCTTCTAGCGGGACATACCCGCAGTGATCAACGGTGGCCGGGGTCAGGCGCGGCCGACGAGGTCGGCGACGATCGCCGCGGACATCGCGACGAGCGGTAGCCCACCGCCGGGGTGCGCCGAGCCGCCGACGAGGAACAGCCCCGGTACGGGTCCGCGGTTGGCCGGGCGCAGGAACGCCGCGCGCGGGCCGTTCGACGACGAGCCGTAGATCGACCCGCCGGGGGAGCGGGTGGCCCGTTCGAGGTCGGCGGGGGTGCGCCACTCGCGGAACGCCAGCCGCTCGCGGACGTCGTGCCCGCGGGCGGCGAGCACGCCGAGCACGTGGCCGGCGTACGCCTCGGCCACCCCGGGCGCGTCCCAGTCGACGCCGTGCGCCGGGTCGTGCCGCGGCGCGTTGACCAGCACGAACCAGGCCTCGCCGCCCGCCGGTGCCAGCGTCTCGTCGGCCGGCGCGCAGACGTACACGGTCGGGTCGGGCACTGGCCGTGGTGCCGGGCCGAAGACGGCGTCGAACTCGCCGTCGTAGTCGGGCCCGTACAGCACCGTGTGGTGCGCCAGCCCGGGCGTTCGGCCCCGGACGCCGAGCAGCAGGACGAACGCCGACAGCGACGGCGTGACCCGGCCGAGCCGGCGCAGCTGGTCCCGCCGGGGCAGCAGGTCGGCATAGAGGTGCCGCGCGTCGGCGTCGGACACGACGACGTCGGCGGCGAGCCGCTCCCCGTCGGCGAGCCGGACACCGTCCACCCGCCCGCCGCCGGTCGTGACCGCGACGACGTCCGCTCCGGTGCGTACGGCCACACCCCGGTCGAGCGCGCGCTCGTGCAGCGCGTCGACCAGCCCGCGCAGCCCGCCGCGTACGTACCAGCCGCCGAAGCGGTGCTCGACGTACGGCACGACGCACAGCGCCGCCGGGGTACGGCGGGGGTCGGAGCCGGAGTACGTGGCGTACCGCTCGAGCACCTGCCGCGCCCGCGGGTCGGCCAGGTGGCGGCGGCCGAGGTCGCGCAGCGTCCGCCACGGCGCCACCAGCGCGAGGTCCCGGGGACGCCGGGCGGCCAGCCGCGCCAGCGTGCGCGGGCCGTCCAGCGCCGACTCGACGAAGTCGCGGCGGGTCGCGTCCCACACCCGCTCCGCGTGGCCGAGCAGGCCGGCCCACTGCGCACCCGCCCCGGCGCCGAGCGCGTCGTCCATCGCCTGCCGCACCGCGGGCAGCGGGCCGTTCGGCAGGTCGAGCACCGTGCCGTCGGCGAACCGGTGGCGGGCGAGCAGCTCGAGCGGCACCAGGTCGACCGACTCCTCGAGCGGCCGGCCGGTCTTGAGGAACAGGTCGCGGTACGCCGCCGGCAGGGTGAGCAGCGACGGGCCGGTGTCGAACCGGAAGCCGTCCCGCTCGTACGTCCCCGCCTTGCCGCCGACGGTCGCGGCCTGCTCGAGCACCGTGACCGCGTGCCCGAGCCGGGCCAGCCGGGCGGCCACGGCCAGCCCGCCGACGCCGGCGCCCACAACGGCGACCCGGCTCACCGGACCGGCCGGCCCTTCCACGCCAGCCGGCCCGAGGCGCGGGCGACGATCGAGCGCACCGTGAGGGCGGCCAGCGCGAGCACGGACAGGGGGTGGGCGAAGCTGTCCGGCCACGCCCGGCCGCCGGTCGCCCGCGCGCTCACCGCGCGCCCGGCGACGGCCGCGGCGTACCCGACCGCGCCTGCGGGCGAGCCGCGCAGTGCGGCGAGTGGCGGCAGCACGTACACGGCGGCCAGCGCTGTCACTGCCGCGAGCGCTCCGGGGGGCGAGCCGAACGCCGCCCACAGCGACTTCGTGTAGCCGTCCGCCAGCTCCCGCGCGCCGCCGTACATCCGGCAGGTGGCCAGGTCGGTGCCGTCGACGAACCCGCCCCGCGCGCCGGCCCGGCGCAGGGCCCGGGCCAGGGCCATGTCGTCGACCACCTGGTCGCGTACGGCGGCGTGCCCGCCGGCGCGGCGGTACGCCGCCGCGTCGACGACGAGGAACTGGCCGCCCGCGGCCGCCAGGGACGGTCGGGGGGAGCGCTCCGCCACGCCCAGCGGGAGGAACGTCAGCCACGACCACTGCAGCAGCGGCTGGACCAGCCGCTCGGCGGCGGAGCCGGTGAGCTGCCGCGGGTACGGGGAGACGTACCCGAGGGCGTGGCGGCGCAGCAGCGTCACCGCGCGCGCCACCGCGTCGGGGGCGAGCACGACGTCCGCGTCGACGAAGACGAGCACCCGACCGCGGGCGACGTCGGCCAGCTGCTGGCAGGCGTGCGGCTTGCCCAGCCAGCCGGGCGGGGGGCCGGCCCCCCGCAGCACTCGCGCCCGGTCGCCCGCGACCGCGCGGACGACCTCGGCCGTACCGTCCGTGGAGGCGTCGTCGAGCACCAGCACCTCGGCGGCGGCGAGCCCCTGCTGGGAGACGAGCGCCTCGACAGACGGGCCGATCCGGTGCGCCTCGTCCCGGGCCGGGACGAGCAGCGAGACCGGTTCGACGACGTACCCGCGCTCCGGTGGCCGGCGCAGCCGCCGGGCGTTCCAGGCGGCGTGCGCGGCGAGCAGCACCGCGGTCGCCGACCCCGCCCGGACCAGCCGCCTCATCGCCGCAGCCGGCGCGCCAGCGGCAGGGCCAGCACCCCCATGCCCAGCCCGCCCCACGCCGCCACGGCCGGCCGGCGGAAGAAGGCGAGGTTCGCGAGCACGGACGAGCCGTACGTCCACAGGAACAGCGCGTGCAGCGGCCCGTCGTCGGTGTCGCGCTCGGGCAGCGCGGCGGACAGCGCGACCGCCATCGCGAGGGCGACCGCGAGCCAGCCGGCGTAGTTCGTCAGCGGCACCTCCGGCACGCCCGGCAGGGCCGCACCGACCCGCTCCCAGTGCCAGTGGCCGGCCGCGACCATCTGCGGGTCGAGGAACAGGTCCCACCCGGCGAGCCCGGCCGCGGCGAGCAGCACCTGCCGCCCGCGGGTGCGGGTCACGGCGCGGGCGGCGGCGAGCGCCGGGTAGGCCGCCATCGTCCAGGCCATCGGCACCACGGCCGGCACGCCGGCGACCGCGGGGCCGAGCCGCCGGCCGTACGCGTACCGGCCGAACGGGCGCCCGGTCCGTACACCCACGGCCTCGACCAGCAGCCCGCCGCCTGCCGTGACGAGCAGCATCAGCACCGCCCGCGCCACCCCGTACCAGGTGGTCGCGTGGGTCACCACCGCCATGAAGAACACGACGACGGCGAGCGCGGTGAGCCGGTCGCGGGCCGGACCCTCGAGCAGCGGGTACGGCACCTCCGCCAGGACGGCCGCGCCCGCGAGCGCCCAGGCCGCCGCCTGCCCGTCCGTCACGGGGGCACTGTACGGAAGCCGCGGCTGCTGCGACGGGGCGGGACTTCGGGCCCTTTCGCGCGGGTGGCTGGCTGCTGACGCTCGAACCGAGGAGGCGCCATGAGCACTCCGCCGAGCGACGTCCACGCGCCCGCGCCAGAGGTGCCGCCGCCGGCACGGCGGGTGCACTGGCCGCTGGGCGTCGGCATCGCCCTCGTCGTGGGGATCCTCGCCGTCGTCGGCGTCGCCGTGGTCCCGGACATGGTTCGCGGGGTCCCCAGCTTCCCCTCGCTCGCCGATACCCCCGACCCGTCGCTGCACGGCACGGTGGCGTACTTCGACGACGGCAGCCGCTGCGTACGGATCGTCGCGGCTGCGGGGCGGCCGGCGAAGGACGTGCTGTGCCTGCCCGCGATGGACGTGCCGAGTGCGCAGAAGCTCGGCAAGGAGATCGGGCCGCAGCTGGTCTGGCGCACCGACGGGCAGCTCGAGGTCACGATGTTCCGGATGCCGTTCACGCCGGGGCCGGGCCTCAACCCCGGCTGGCAGAAGGTCGTGGACGTCAGGACCGGGACGGTGACGGACACGCCGGAGGCGGACGTCCCGTACGAGGCGAACACCACGTCCCAGCCCAGCGTCAGCCCCAGCGGTGCCCGGCTCACCTGGACGTCGGACGACCAGACGGGCCGGGTACGGATCACCGTCACCGACGCGAACGGGACGCGGACGCTGCTGTCCGCGCGTGGGCCCGGCAGCTACACCTACGGCCTGCACGCGGTGTTCTGGCCCCCGGACGGGCGGTGGGTGGCCGCTGACGACGGCCGGCTCCTCGTGATCACCCCGTCCGAGCCGCCGGTGACCCGGGTGCTGGTCGACCGGCCCGGTGGGCCGCTCGAGGACTTCCCCCGGTTCGCCGTGACGAGCGCCGACCTGCTCGCGGCGACCGGCTGACCGTCACTGCGGGTGCGAACCCGGGCGCCCTACGTTGCCTGCTTGTCAGGCGTCTCGCCGCGGCGCACGCTCTGTCCCTGCGGCACCCGCCTGTCCACTCGGGCGACAGGACCGGTGTGCCGGGGAGGGATGGCGCCATGTACGTCCGAGCCAACCTCATGACGGCCGATCCGGCCGCCGTCGAGGAGATCGTCGAGTACGCGAGCAGCACCGTACGGCCGCTCGTCGAGTCGCTTCCGGGCAACCGCGGGATGCTGGTGGCGGTGGACCGGGAGACCGGCGGCGGGGTGGTGGCCACCTTCTGGGAGGACCGCGCCGCTCTGGAGGCGAGCGAGGAGCAGGTGGCGGACGCCCGGCAGGAGGCACGCCGGATCAGCCGGGGCAGCGTCGACGCGCTGGTGCTCGAGATGGTGGAGCAGCACATGCGCACCCAGCCGGCCCCCGGGTGCTGGCAGCGCGCCACGATGGTGGAGCTCGAACCCGGCGACGTCGACAAGGCGGTGGAGTCCTTCCGGGCCAGCACGCTGCCCGCGTTGGACTCGATGGACGGGTTCTGCGCCGCCGTGCTGAACGTCGACCGGGCAGGGGGCCGTGCCGTCGCCGTGACCACGTGGCGGGACCGGGCCGCCCTGGAGGCGAGCCGCGACCGGGCGGAGAACCTGCGCGAGGAGGTCGTCGACAAGGCCCACGGCACGGTCGTGGCCATCGACGAGCGGGAGGTCGTCCTGGCCGTGTTCCGCTAGGGAACCCGGCGCGGGGCCGGCTGGCCTCGCCGGTCAGGGCAGCAGGCGCCGCCAGCGCGGCTGCCGGTCCCGCAGCAGCACCCGCGCTGCTGAGCGGCCGCTCGCGCCGAACACCCCGCCGCCCGGGTGCGTGGACGCGCCGCACAGGTACAGCCCGCCGACCGGGCCGCGGTAGCCCGACCAGTCCGGCGTCGGTCGGAACGCGAACATGGCGTCCAGCCCCATCTCCACGTGCATGACGTTGCCGCGCCGCAGCCCCAGCTCGCGCTCGAGGTCCAGCGGGGTCTGCACGTGCATGTGCTCGACCGTGCCGGCGAAGCCGGGCGCGTACCGGTCCACCGCCTCGACCAGGCGCCGGCCCTCCCGCTCCCGCACCTCGTCCCAGTGCCGGTCACCCGCCAGCTCGTACGGGTGCCACTGCCCCCAGACGGTCACGTTGTGCCGCCCCGGCGGGGCGATCGTGTCGTCGAACGCCGAGAACGTCATCGCCAGCACCGGAGGGTCGCGCGGCGGGTGCCCGGCCCCGAACTCGCCGTACGCCGCACGCAGCTGCCGGCGGGAGCGCGCGAGCAGCTGCATGGCCCGGTACGCCTCCGGGCCGGCGCCGGGGTAGCGCGGCAGCTCGGTCGTGCCGAGCCGCACCACCATCCCCACCCCGTCACCGACCCGTACGCGGCGCCGCCCACCCGCCAGCAGCGCCTCGTCGCCGAGCAGCTCGAGCGTCGTCAGCACGTGGCAGCCGGCGAGCACCGCGTCCGCGTGGAGCACGTCGCCGGACCCGGTCCGCACGCCGGTGACCCGGGAACCGTCGCGCAGCAGTGCCGCGGCGCCGTCGCCGAGGCGGACGCTGCCGCCGTACGACGCCAGCCGGGCGGCCAGCGCCTCGGACAGCCGGCCGCTGCCTCCGACCGGGTGGCCGGGCGGGTGCCGGTGCAGCATGGCGGTCCAGCCGACCAGGTCCGCGGTGGCGACCTCGTGCGTCGGCGGGCCGGACTGCGCGCCGAACCAGGCCAGGGCGGTCTTGAGCCGCTCGTCGTCGAACCAGGCGTCGAGCAACGCGTCGCCCGGCTGCAGGAACTCCCGCGCGGTCTCGGGGCCCCGCCCACCCATGCCCCACATCGCCCGGCCCAGCGCGGCAACGGTCGGTGGCTGCTGGAAGGCGGTGAACACCCGTTCGTTGCGCCGGCCCCACACGTCCACGAACCGGCGGTAGGCCTCCGCGTCCCGCTCGCCGCACAGCGCCGCGATCGACGCGCACGTGCGCTCGACGTCGACCCAGAACGTCAGCGCGCCGTCGTCGAACGGCGCGAAGCCCCACGGGTCCAGGTCGAGGTAGGCCAGCCCGGCGCCGGCGAGGTCCAGGTCCTCCACGATGCCGGTGTGGCGGACCATGATGTGCGCGCTCGACCCGCGGTCCATGAGGTAGCCGGGGAAGCGCTCGACGGTCGAGACCGCGCCGCCGACCACGGTGTCGCGCTCGACCACGTGGACGTCGAGCCCGGCGCGGGCGAGGTAGCAGGCGGCGACCAGCGCGTTGTGACCGGCGCCGACGACGACCACGTCGTGGCGGGTCATGCGTCCCGCAGCCGCAGCCCCATGACCGCGAAGCGCTCCATGCCGCCGGGGAACCGGTAGTCGGTGAGCAGGTCGACGAAGCCGAACGACCGGTACAGGCGGCGGGCGCGGCTGTCGTGGTCGTGCGTCGACAGCAGCACGGTGCGCTCGGGCACCCCCTCGGTCAGCGTGACGAGCAGGCGGCGGCCGATGCCCTGGCCCTGCGCGTACGGCAGCACGTGCAGCTCGACCACCTCGAGGGAGTCGCTCACCCACGAGCGTGCGGCCGTGCGCCCGGACGCGGAGCGCAGGGCGGCGTACACCGAGTCGTGCCACCACTGGCCGGCCCGCCCCGGGTAGGTGTAGCCGAAGCCCACCAGGCGGCCGGCCGGGTCGAGGGCGACCACGGCGCGGAACCGCTCGTAGGTGACGTGGCGCAGCAGCATCGCCCGACGCTGGGCCGCCACCTCCGGGCCCCGGCGCATGGCCTCGGCGTACACGGCCACCGCGTCGTCGGCGTACGGCCGGAAGCCCTCGGCGTCCAGCGCCACGAGGCGGACGGCCCCGTCCGCAGCAGGCTCACTCATCGCAGCGGGTCTACCCCGTCGACGGTGCCGTGCGCCTCCACCACGGCGAACCGGGCGAACAGCTCCTCGGCGTACCAGCGCTCCGGCCCGGCGCGGCGGACGACGTCCGCGTGCGCCGCCCGGTCGTACGCGAACGCGCGCAGCGCGGCGGGGGACTCCCAGACGCTGAACGTCCCCTGCAGCCCCACCGGCGCCTCCCCGACGGCCAGCGCCAGCCGCAGGCCGGCAGACCCCGGCAGGTCGGCGGCGACCGGCGGGACGGCGCGGCGGAACGACCGGGCGCGCGCCAGCCGCAGCCGGGCCCGGGTGAGCGCCGCGACCGGTCCGTCGTACGCCGGGTCGCCGGGCGGGCTGCCGAACGGGTGCTGCCGGGACCAGCTGCCACGGGCCGACAGCGGCGCGAGCCGGGCGTGCCAGCGCTCCGCTGCGAGCCGTTCCCAGCGGCTCGGCCGCCGCGGCTCGCCGTCCCACACGGCGAGCACCGCCCAACGGCGCGGCGTGGCGTGCCAGGGCGAGAACGTCGCCGGGTCACCGGTCCCGAGGATCTTCGCGAACCGGGCGCCGGGAACCCGGCGGCCGGCGACGAGCGCCAGGGTGGCGGGCAGCCGCCGGGCCGGGATCGTCCACACGTCGAAGGTGACGGTCACGGCCCGTGCTCGACCGCCTCGGCGAGGGTCTGCGGGTCGCGGGCCACCCAGGCGGAGCCGTCCTCCGCCAGCAGGATCGGGCGCTGGACGAGCTGCGGGTGCTCGGCCAGCAGCGCGATCCACGCCGCCCGGTCACGCGGCCGGTCGGCCAGTCCGAGCTCGGTGGCGAGGGGCTCGCCCATGCGGGTGATGTCCCACGGCTCCAGGCCGAGGGCGGTCAGGGCCTGCTCGAGCTCCTCGGCGGTCGGCGGCTCGTCGAGGTAGCGGCGCAGGGTGTAGGAGACACCGGCCGCGTCGAGCGCCTCCTGGGCCAGCCGGCACTTCGAGCACTTCGGGTTGAACCAGACCTGCACCTAGCGCACCTCCGCCGCGGTCCCTCCGGTGATCCGGAGCAGCTCCGCGTACGTCGTGGGGAACACCGCGTGCGGGGTGCCCGCGGCCGCCCACACGATGTCGTACGCCCGCAGGGCGACGTCCACCAGCGTGCGCAGCGGCTCCGGATGCCCGACCGGAGCGACGCCCCCGATGGGGAAGCCGGTCACCGTGCGCACCAGGTCGGGGTCGGCCTGCGCGATGTCCGCGCTGCCGACGAGCGCGGCCAGGCGAGCCGTGTTCACCCGGTGCGCGCCGCTGACCAGGACCAGCAGCGGCGCGCCGCCGTCGGCGAAGACGAGCGACTTCACGATCGCGCCCACCTCGCACCCGAGCGCTCGCGCCGCGTCCGCCGCCGTACGTGCCGAGTCCGCCAGCTCGCGCACCTCGCCGGCGGCGCCGCGCTCGCGCAGGGCCTGCGCGACGCGCTCGGCGTTCGGGTGCACGGCGGGGACGCTACCGCGCGGTCGAGCCGGATCCGCGGACCCGCGCCGTCAGCCGCTCGGGGAGGGGCTCACCGAGATCGACTCGCCGATCGCCGGTGTCGCACTGCCCGTGGGTGTCGGGCTCGGGACGAGGCTCGCGGTCGCGGGGGCGGACGTCGGGATCGACGGCAGCGGCGGGCCGGGCGAGGACTGGTTCGGCAGGTTGTCCTGGCGCTCACCGCTGCAGCCGGTTGTGGCGGCCACGAACAGGACCGCCGCGGCGCCGGCCAGCAGGCGGGTGGTCGTACGTCGGTGCATGTCCCGGCTCGTACCCGGGCGCCCGGCGCGTACCCGTCAGGTCGCCAGCGGGCCGGGCAGCGGGTCGGCGTGGACGACGACGAGCCGGGACACCGCGCGGGTGAGCGCTACGTAGAGCAGCTGGTAGGCGCGCGCGCCGCGCGCGATCGCGGCCGGCTCGGCGACGACCACCGTGTCGAACTCCAGCCCCTTGGCCTGCGCCGCGCCGACGACGGTGACGCGCGCGGCGTCGAGCCCCTCGTCCGCGCCGGCGTGGTCGATCCCGGCGCGGTCCAGGGCACGGCGCAGCGGGGGGAGGTGCTCGTCGGCGGCGACCACGCCGACGGAGCCCTCCTCGACCAGCGCGGCCGCGACGGCCGCCGCGACGCCCGCGGGCAGGTCGGCGGCGGCGGTGACGGTCAACGTTCCGGGGCTGCGCCGCAGCGACGTCGCGGCGGTCATCCCGGGGGCGGCGTACGGCAGCAGCCGGCTCGCGAAGGCCAGCACCTCCTGCGGCACGCGGTAGCCGGTCGTGAGCTCGTGGACGGCGGCGTCCGGCTTGCCGAGGTGGGCCAGGGTCTGCGCCCAGCCACCCGCCGCCCAGGGGGTGGTGGCCTGCGCGACGTCACCGAGGAGGGTCGCCGAGCCGGTCTCGCACCGGCGCCCGATGGCGCGGCACTGCATGGGGGAGAGGTCCTGGGCCTCGTCCACGATCACGTGCCCGCGGCTGGGGGTCCGCTCGAGCAGGTCGGCGGCCTCGTCGACGAGCACCGCGTCGCCGAGCGACCAGCGGGCCGCCGACAGGCGGGCCGTCCGGTGCGGCCAGCGCAGCAGCCGCTGCTCGTCGTCGGCGAGCAGCCCGTCCGCCGCTGCGGCCAGCAGGTCGGGCTCGCCGAGCAGCCGCGCGACGAGCGCCCGCGGGTCGACCGCCGGCCAGACCCGGGCGACGGCGTCCCGTACCGCACGGCAGCGGGCGAGCGCGTCGACCTGGCGGTCCGTCGGCGGCTCCCCGCCGTACTGCTCGAGCCGGCGCGCGACGAGGTCGGCGTACCGGCGGTGCAGCAGCGCCCGGGCGCCCTCGTGCCGGTTGCCGGCGGCCAGCACCCGCGCGCAGGCGGCGGCGAGCTCCTCCACGGGAACGCGCACCCGCCGCCCGTGGGCGTCGACGACCAGCGGCTCGGCCGGTTCGCGGAGCTGGCGGTGCAGCGCCCGGCGCAGCACCTCCGCCAGCCGGGCATCGCCCTTGAGCGCGGCGACGTCGTCCGGGTCGGTGCCGCGTACGGGTACGTGCGCGACCAGCTCCGCCAGCGTCGCGTGCTCGACGTCGAGCTCGCCGAGGGCGGGCAGCACCGCGCTGATGTAGCGCAGGAACGCGCGGTTCGGGCCGATGACGAGGACGCCGGCGCGGTGCAGCCGCTCGCGGTGGGTGTAGAGCAGGAACGCGGCACGGTGCAGCCCCACCGCGGTCTTGCCGGTGCCCGGCGCGCCCTGCACGCAGACCGTGTGGTCGACGGGCGCCCGGACGAGCTCGTCCTGCTCGGGCTGGATCGTGGCGACGATGTCGCGCATCGGGCCGACACGGGGGCGCTCGATCTCCTCGAGCAGGATGCGGCTGGTCGGCCCCGGACCTCCCGTCCGCAGGTGCTCGTCCTCGTACGCCGTGAGCCGGCCGGCCGCGAAGCCGAACCGGCGGCGCAGCGCCAGCCCCATCGGGTCGCCCGGTGTGGCCCGGTAGAAGGCGGTCGAGAGCGGCGCCCGCCAGTCGATGACCACCGGGTCGCCCCGCTCGTCGAGGACGTGCCGGCGGCCGACGTAGAAGCGTTCGGGCGGGTCGCTGTGGTCGACCCGGCCGAAGAACAGCGGGGTCGAGGGGTCGTCGGTGAGCGCGGCGACCCGCTGGTGCAGCGCGTACGCGAGGTACTCGTCGGAGACCCGGTCGCCGCCGGCGGCGCGCAGCGTGCCGGCGCGTTCCCGCATGCGGGCGAGGCAGGCACGGGCGTGGCGCAGCCGGTCCTGCTCGCGGACGAGCTCGGCGGCCGGGTCGGGGGAGGAGTCGGGATCGGGAGGGTCGGCGGGCTCGGTCACGGGTGGCACCTCCGTCGAGGCAGCGTACGGCCCCGCGCAAGTCCTTTTTCGCGGGTTGACGGCGCTGTCGGCACCGGGGTTTACTGTTCCCAGAGTTCGAACATACGTTCGATCATGAACGGATGCGAGGAGGTGGGGACGGTGACCGCTCCGGCAGCACATCCGCCGCGGACCGGCCGGCGTTACGGCGAGCCCGTCGAGGTGCGCCGGGCCGACGAGTCCCCGGCGCAGTTCCTCTGGCGAGGCCGGCTCTACCTCGTCCGCGAGGTGCTCGCACGCTGGGTCGAGATCGCTCCGTGGTGGCGGGCCGAGGCCGACGGCACCGACGCCGCCGTCGGCCTCCCCGACGACAGGGAGCGGGAGGTGTGGCGGGTGGAGGCAGCGGCCGGCGCCCGGGCCGCCACCGGCGTCTACGACCTGTCGTTCGACTGGGCGGCCGGTGCCTGGTCGCTCGCCCGGGTTCTCGACTGACGGTGCCCGACGAGGAGGCGACATGACCGACCGAACCCCGACGGCGGCCCCTTCGGCCGCGCTCGGCCTGCTCTCCCTCGCGCACCAGGGGCTGCGGGAGGCGGCGGCCGCGCGCTGCGCCGCCGACCGGTACGCCGCCGCGCACCTCGCCGCGCTCCGGGCCGCCGCCGCGGTGCTCGCTGCCCGCGCCCGTCCGGTCACCACGGGCCGGCGCCGCCGGCCGGCGAGCGCGTGGGCGCTGCTGTCCGGCGTGGTGCCGGAGCTCGCCGAGTGGGCGGCGTTCTTCGCCGCCGGGGCCGGCAAGCGGGCCGCGGCCGAGGCCGGCCTGCGTCATGCGGTCACCGACCGCGAGGCCGACGACCTGCTGCGCGACGCGGCGACCTTCCTCGCGGTGGTGGAGGACCTGCTGGGCCTGGTGCCGGCGACTGCCGTGCCGGCATGAGCGATCCGTTCGTCCACCTGCACGTCGCCTCCGGCTACTCCCTGCGGCACGGTGCGTCCCACCCGCACGTCCTCGTCGAGCGGGCCGCCGAGCACGGCATGACGGCGCTCGCCCTCACCGACCGCGACGGGGTCTACGGCGCGGTGAAGTTCGTCACCGCGGCCGCCCGGGCGGGCCTGCGCCCCCTGCTCGGGGTCGACCTCGCCGTCGGCCCGGTCGCGCCGGCCGCCGCCGGGGGGCGGCGTACGCCCGCGCGCGGCGGCGCGTTCGTCGACGACCGGCTGCCCCGGGTGACGTTGCTCGCCTGCGGCGCACCCGGCTGGGCGGCGCTGTGCCGGCTGGTCAGTGCGACGCACCTCGCCGGTGAGCGGGGCCGCCCGGTGACGACCGTCGACCTCGTGGCCCGGGCGGTCGCCGACCACGGCGGCGGGCTGCTCGCGCTGCTCGGCCCCGACTCCGACGTCGGTCGCGCGCTCGCCGTCCGGCGCCCCGACCTCGCGCAGGCGCTGCTCGACCGGTGGCGTACGGCGGTGGGCGCCACCGAGACCGCGGTCGAGGTGGTCAGCCACCGGGGAGCGGGGGAGACCGTGCTCGCCCGCCGGCTGCTCGGGTTCGCCCACGACGCCGGCGCGCCGGCCGTGCTCACCAACACCGTCCGCTACGCCGACCGTACGGACGCGCCGACCGCCGACGTCCTCGACGCCGCGCGGCGGCTGGTCGCCCTGGACGTCCGGCACGTCGACCGCCGCAGCGCCGAGGGCTACCTGAAGTCGGGCAAGGAGATGGCCGAGGTCGCCGCCGAGGTCTGCGGCCCGGACCGGGACGCCGCCCGCGCGCTGCTCGCCCGCACCCGCGCGTTCGCCGAGCGGGCCGCGCTCGACCCGCGTACCGACCTCGGTATCGGCGGGGTGCACTTCCCTGAGTTCGGGGACGCAGCGCTCGACGCCGCGCAGGGCGAGCCGGCGGCCACGCTGCGGGAGCGCTGCCTGGCCGGGTTCGGCCGGCGCGGGATGGCCCGCACGGCCGCCGCCGAGCGGCGGCTGGCCGACGAGCTCGACCTCATCGGCCGGCTCGGCTACCCCGCGTACTTCCTCACCGTCGCCGAGGTCGTCGGCATCGTGCAGGGGATGGGCGTGCGCTGCGCCGCCCGCGGCTCGGGCGCCGGCAGCCTGGTCAACTACCTGCTCGGCATCTCCGACGTCGACCCGCTCGCCCACGGCCTGGTCATGGAGCGGTTCCTGTCCCCGCTGCGCGACGCGCTGCCCGACATCGACCTCGACGTCGAGTCGGCGCGGCGGACCGAGGTGTACGAGGCGATCCTCGACCGGTTCGGCGCCGACCGGTGCTCCTGCGTGTCGATGATGGACACCTACCGCGTCCGCCACGCCGTCCGGGACGTGGGCGCCGCGCTCGGGCTGCCGCCCGGCGAGGTCGACGCGATCGCCAAGGCGTTCCCGCACATCCGGGCCGGGCAGGCCCGGGCGGCGCTGCGCGACCTGCCGGAGCTGCGGGCCAGCGGTCTCGGCGACACGAAGACCGGGCACAGCCTCGACCTGCTGTTCCGGCTGGTCGAGCGGCTCGACGGGCTGCCGCGGCACATCGCGCTGCACCCCTGCGGCGTGCTGCTGTCCGACCGCACGCTGCTCGACCGCACGCCGGTCGAGGCGAGCTGGCTGGGCTTCCCGATGAGCCAGTTCGACAAGGACGACGTCGAGGACCTCGGCCTGCTCAAGCTCGACGTGCTCGGCGTGCGCATGCAGTCCGCGATGGCGCACGCCGTCGCCGAGATCCGCCGG
This sequence comes from uncultured Actinomycetota bacterium, assembly GCA_963728075.1. Taxonomy (GTDB): domain Bacteria; phylum Actinomycetota; class Actinomycetes; order JAFAQI01; family DASSKL01; genus CAVSIP01. The sequence goes on from CAVSIP010000001.1 coordinate 330,900, forward strand.
GTCGACGGGGTGGACGTCGACATCGACGCGGTCCCGCGCGACGACCCGGAGACGTTCGCGCTCATCCAGTCCACCCGCACGCTCGGCTGCTTCCAGATCGAGTCGCCGGGCCAGCGCGAGCTGGTCGGCAAGTTCGCGCCCGAGACGTTCGCCGACCTCATCGTCGACATCTCGCTGTTCCGCCCCGGCCCGGTGAAGAGCGACATGGTCACCCCGTTCCTCGAGGCACGGCAGGGCTGGCGCGCGCCGTCGTACCTGCACGAGGACCTGCGCCCCGCGCTCGAGCAGACCGGCGGCGTGGTCGTCTTCCACGAGCAGGTGCTCGCGATCATCGCGACGCTCACCGGGTGCACGCTCGCCGAGGCCGACGAGGCCCGCCGCGCGCTCGGCGACCCGGACGGCCAGCCCGAGGTGCAGGCCTGGTTCGTCCCGACCGCGCTGCGCCGCGGCTACCCGCTCGACGTCGTCGAGCGGGCCTGGGACGTGCTGAAGTCCTTCGCCTCGTTCGGGTTCTGCAAGGCCCACGCCGCCGCCTTCGCCGTGCCCACCTACCAGTCGGCGTGGCTCAAGGCGCACCACCCGGCGGCGTTCCTCGCCGGGGTGCTCACCCACGACCCCGGCATGTACCCGAAGCGGCTCATCCTCGACGACGCCCGCCAGTTCGGCGTCGAGGTGCTGCCGCTCGACGTCAACCGCTCCGACGCCGCGTACCGCGTCGAGCAGCTCGGGGCGTACGACGAGCCGCCGCCCGGCATCCTCGGCGAGCCGCCACGGCCGGCACCGGGGTACGGCATCCGGCTCGGGCTCGCCGACGTCCGCGGCATCAGTGACGCGGAGGTCGCCCGGATCGTCGCCGGCCGGCCGTACGTCACGCTGTCGGACTTCTGGCACCGCACCGGGGTGAGCCGCCCGGTCACCGAGCGGCTGGTCGTCGCCGGCGGGTTCGACTCACTGTACGGCCTGGACTCCACCGTCCCGGTCCGCCGCCGCGGCCGGGTCACCCGCCGCGACCTGCTGCTGCAGGTGGCCGAGCTCGACGCCTGGACGAAGGGTCCCCGGCGCGGCGCCCGCCGCCGGCGCGCCGCGGAGCCCGCCGCTACCGACGTCCGGGCGCTGGCGGCCCGGCAGTCGCAGGCCGCGGCCCCGGTGGAGCCGGTCGACGTGCAGCTCGCCTTCGACCTCGCCCCGGACGAGCCGGCCCCGACCGGGCTGCCGGAGATGACCGACGCCGAGCGGGTGCGGGCCGAGCTCGACGTGCTCGGGCTCGACGTCAGCCGGCACGTGGTCGCGTTCTACGAGCCGCTGCTCGACGCGCTCGGTGTGACCCGGGCCCGCGACCTGCTGCGCTGCCGCAGCCGTGCGGACGTGCTCGTGGCCGGGGTGAAGGTCGCCACCCAGACGCCGCCGGTCCGGTCCGGGCGCCGGGTCGTGTTCGTCACCCTCGACGACGCCACCGGCCCGGTCGACGCGACGTTCTTCGAGGACGCACAGAGCTCGCACGCCGCGACGCTGTTCCACTCCTGGCTGCTCGTGGTCCGTGGCACGGTGCGGCGTACCGGCCCGCGCGGCATCTCGCTCAACGCGAGCGCCTGCTGGGAGCTGTCCGCCCTGCAGGCGGCGTACGACGCGGGTGGCCTGCCCGCCGTCGAGGAGGCCATGGGCCGTCCCGCGCGGGTCACCGAGGACGCGGTCACCGGCGCGGCGGCGAGCCGGTCCACCCGCCCGGTGATGACGCCCGTGCGCCGCTACGCCAGCGGTTACCGCGTCTCGCCGTACGCCGACGTCCGCCCGGCCGGCGCCGACCCGGGCGGCCCGTCGCGCAAGCTGTGGCACGCCAGCCCCGGCTCCGCCGGCCGATGACCCAACTAGGCTGGCCGGCATGTCCGACCGGCTGCGCTCCCGCGCGATGCTGCGTACGGCCGTGGTCCGCGAGGTGCTGCGTGACACCCTCGCCGACCGGGCGGCCGCGGCCGGTCGGCGGCTGGAGGTGCTCGACGCCGGGGGCGGCACCGGCGGGTTCGCCGTGCCGCTCGCCGAGCTCGGTCACCGGGTCACCGTCGTCGACCCCAGCCCGGACTCGCTGGCCGCGCTCGAGCGCCGGGCCGCCGAGACCGGTGTGTCCGCGCTCATCCGAGGGCTGCAGGGGGACGCCTCCGGTGTCCTCGACATCGTCGAGCGGGCGAGCTACGACGCGGTGCTCTGCCACAGCGTTCTCGAGGTCGTCGACGACCCGGCCGACGCACTCGCCACGCTGGCCGGCGCGCTGCGGCCGGACGGGCTGGTGTCCGTGCTCACGGCGAACCGCACGGGTGCCGTCCTCGGCCGGGCGGTCGCCGGCCGGATCGACGAGGCGGCCGCCGTTCTCGCCACCGGGCGCACCGGACCGCACGACCGGCTGCGCCGGCGTTTCGTCGTCGAGGAGGTCCTCGCCCTGCTGGCACATGCCGGGCTGCGGCCGGGACCGGTGCACGGGGTCCGGGTGTTCGCCGACATCGTCCCGGGCGGCCTGCTCGACGACGACCCCGCCACCGCCGACGCGCTGGCCGCGCTGGAGCGGCAGGTCGCCGAGCTGCCGGCCTACCGTGACGTCGCCACGCAGCTGCACGTCCTCGCGTTCTCCGGCTGAGCGCCCGCCGACAGGGCACCCTGAAGACGTGTCCCGGAGTGCCGCATGAGCCGCGCCCAGCTGCGCCGCGGGCCGCGGCTCGACGGCGCCGGTGACGACACCGGCTGCACCGTGCTGCACGTCGACATGGATGCGTTCTACGCGAGCGTCGAGCTGCGCCGGCGTCCCGAGCTGCGCGGCCAGCCGGTGATCGTGGGCGGGCTGGGCAACCGGGCCGTCGTGCTGTCGGCGACGTACGAGGCCCGCGCGTTCGGCGTGCACAGCGCCATGCCGATGACCCGCGCCCGGCGGCTGTGCCCGCAGGCGGTCGTCGTCCCGCCCGACCACGGCGACTACGCCGCCGCCAGCACCGGGGTGATGGAGGTGTTCCGCTCGGTCACCCCGGTGGTGGAGCCGATCTCGCTCGACGAGGCGTTCCTCGACGTCTCCGGCGCCGTCCGCCGGCTCGGCTCTCCGGCGGTCATCGGTGAGCTCATCCGGGCCCGGATCGCCGACGAGCAGCAGCTGACCTGCTCGGTGGGGGTGGCGGCGAGCAAGTTCGTCGCCAAGCTCGCCTCGACCCGGGCCAAGCCCGACGGGCTGCTCGTGGTCCCGCGCGACGGCGTCGTCGCGTTCCTGCACCCGCTGCCGGTCGGCGCGCTGTGGGGGGTGGGGGAGCGGACGGAGGAGGTACTGCTCCGCCTCGGGCTGCGGACCATCGGCGACCTCGCGCACACCCCGGTCGCCACCCTGCAGCGTGCGCTCGGCCAGGCCGCCGGGGCGCACCTCGCCGCGCTGGCCTGGGGCCGTGACGAGCGACGCGTGGTCGCCGGCGAGCCCGACAAGAGCATCGGTGCCGAGGAGACCTTCCCCACCGACGTCGACGACCCGGCGGTCGTCCTGCGCGAGCTGCTCCGCCTGTCGGAGCGCACCGCCGCCCGGCTGCGCTCGGCCGGGCACGCCGGCCGGACGGTGAGCATCAAGGTGCGTTTCGCCGACTTCTCCACCATCACCCGCTCCCGGACGCTGCCGGTCGCGACCGACGTCGGGCGGGAGATCTACGACGTCGCGCGGGGCCTCTACACCGCCCTGGGGCTGGGCCGGGCACGCATCCGGCTGGTCGGCGTACGGGTCGAGGGCCTGGTCGACGCCGACGGCGAACCGCGCCAGCTGGTGCTCGACGAGCGGCCGGCCGGCTGGCGGGAGGCCGAGCTCGCCGTCGACCGGGCCGCCCGGCGGTTCGGCAGCGGCACGGTCCGCCCCGCGACGCTCGTCGACCCCGAGGACACCGAGAACTCAAGATCATGACGAACGTCTGCTTTCGCAGATGCCCGCAGACTCGTATCCTCGAAGACGTGCCGCTTTCCGAGCACGAGCAGCGACTGCTCGAGCAGATCGAGCAGTCGTTGCTGGCTGACGACCCGAAGTTCGTCAAGGTCGTGCGCACGGACCTGCGGACGCATCACCGCCGCCGGCTGATCCGGGCCGGCGTGCTGTTCGCCCTGGGTCTCGGCACGCTGCTCGCCGGCGCGGTCACCAAGATCATCCCCGTCGGGGTCGCCGGCTTCGTCGTCATGCTCGCCGCGCTGCTGCTCGGGCTGTCCACGTGGCAGCGCCTGTCCGGCCGGCGCTCCCCGGCGGCCGCCGCGGGGCCCCGGCTCCCGCGCGCCGACCGCGCCCCCCGCCGCTCGCTGCGCACGGTGCTCGAGGAGCGGTGGGAGCGCCGCTGGGACGACCGCGGCCGCGGCCGGTTCTGACCGACCGACTCGCCCTCATCCCCGGCGGTCGTGAAGCGAAACGGCCCGCAGCGGGCCGTTTCGCTTCACGACCGGTGGGGGGTGTCGCCGAGCCGGCTGGGGACGAGGGCGCTGGCCCGGCGGCGCAGCCAGAGGCCGACGGCGTCCGCGGCGCCGAATGCCGCGTCCACCAGGTCGAGCACACCGACCCCCACCCGGCGCAGGGTCGACGGCGGCAGGGCGGTCGCCAGGACGCGCCGCCGGGACGTACGGCGGGCGGCGAGACCCTGCCGGACCAGCCCGACGTCGCGGCGCAGCTCGCCCGATGACGCGTCCGGCGGGACCGCGGCGTAGCGCGCCCGCTCCTCGGCGCGGGCGATCCGGGTGAGCGCGGCGCGGGCCTCCTGCATGCGGGGAGCCGACCCGTCCAGCCGGGCGGCGTCTGCCAGCCGGTCCGCCGTCCCCCGTGGCGAGTCGCTGGCGCGCCACGGCAGGCCGAGGTCGTAGGAGTCGTCGCGCAGCTCCGCCCAGGCGGCGTGGGCAGCGCCGGCGCCGCCGGGGGCGCGGGCCCAGCGCACCCGCCGCAGGGCCACCCTGGCCAGTGCGGGCAGGGCGAGGGCGCAGCCGACGGCGAGGAGCACGAGCAGCAGCCGCCAGGGCACCCCGCCACCGCCCTGCGTCGCACCCGTGCCGCCCCCGAGCCGGCCGGCGAGCCGCTCGAGCTTGTCCCGTCGCGGGTCGGCGCTCGGCGCCGACGAGGGCTGGCTCGACGGGGTGCTGCCGGGGGTGTCCTGGCCGCTGGTGCTCGGGGGCGGCGGGACGGAGTAGTCCGGTGGCGCCGCCCGGCCGTCCCCGCGCGGGGTCGGCTCGAAGCGCAGCCAGCCGGTCCCGGCGAAGTACAGCTCGGGCCAGGCGTGCGCGTCGCGCGTGGTCACGAGCCGCGACCCGTTGGCCTGCACGGTCCCGGACGTGAACCCGACGGCGACCCGGGCGGGGATCCCGAGGGTGCGGGCCATGACGGCCATCGTCGCCGCGTACTGGACGCAGAACCCGCGCTTGGCGTGCAGGAAGGCGACGATCGCGTTTCCGCTGTCCCCGCCTCCGACGCTCTCGTCGTAGGTGAAGGGGGGGCTGCGCAGCCACTCCTGCAGCTTCACCGCCTGGTCGTACGGGGTCTGCGCGCCCGCCGTCACGGTGGCGGCCAGCGCGCCGATCTCCCCGGGCAGCCCGTCCGGGACCCGGGTGTAGCGGTGCAGGTCCGCCGGGGGTGCCGGCGCGGCCCGCAGCGTGGCGGGCTCGAGGATCGGCCGACGGCTCACCGTGGTGTACCGCAGCCGGCCGGTGTCGTCGTGGGCGGAGAACACCGTGCCGCTCGGCGGGTCGTAGCGCCAGTCCCCGTGGACGTCGACGGACTCCAGCGGGAAGGGGACGGGGAGCCAGTGCACCGCGAGGCCGACCACGTCGATCCGGCTGGTGACGGTCGTCCCGGGCTTGGCCAGCTCCGCAGACGGGGGGATCCCGTTGCTGACCCGCGCCTCGGCGTCCTGGCTCAGGGCGGACGACGCCCAGGTCTCCCCGTCGAAGCGGTCCAGCGTGGTCATCCGCAGGTACCCCGGGTCGGCCGAGGACCGGACGACGAGCAGCGGCTGCGGCACGCTGCGGTTGAGGTCGGCGCGGATGACGAGCAGCGGGTTGAACGTCGTGATGCTGCCGCCCTGGCCGTCGCCGAACCCGTCGCCGTGCGTCAGGCTGAGGCCGTCCAGCCCCGGGACGACCACGGGGACGACCAGGGCGATCCCCAGCGCCGCCGCGCCGATGCGCCGACCGGCGGAGGCCAGGGGGGAGTCCGGGGTCGCGTCGCCCGGGGTGTGGCGCCCCGCCAGGCCGGGTGCGACCGGGCGCCCCCACCGGGACACCCGCTCGCTGTGCTCGGCGAGCAGCAGGGTCAGCCACCCCCCGGCGGCGAGCAGGAACGGCACCGGCCCCACGCCGTGCGGGGACAGGCCGGACGCCACGGCGAACATGGCGAGGAACGGCAGCCCGCACACCGCCGGCCGGCGCAGGGCCACCGCTGTGGTGTCGACGACGTAGGCGATCCCCGCGACAGCGAGCGTGGTCAGCAGTGTGATGCCGTCCAGGGCGGGCACCGGTGCGGCCAGCCGGCCGATGTCGGCACCGGCCTGGGTGAGCAGGGCGTGCAGGTCGGAGAAGGTGCGCAGGCTGGGGACGAAGCCGAGGTGTGCGTGCTGGGGCGCGAACCGCACGGTCACCCAGTCGAGCACCAGGACGGCGGAGAGCAGGAGGCCGCCGAGCGGGCCCATCCGCCAGCGGCGGGCGAGCGTGCCCGACAGGGCGACGAGGACGACGGCGACGCCTGCGGGGAGCATCCACGTGTAGCCCTGGAACAGCGGCGACAGCGCGGTGGTGGCCAGGGCGGTCGCCACCGCGGCGAAGACCGTCAGCCGGGGGGCGCTGCTCCTCACGACACCGCCTCCGCCTCGCCGGCCGGTCGGCGCGGCGCGGGCGCGGCGGCGTCCGCGCCGACGTAGCTCCACGCGGTCGACAGGTCGGTCCCGTACGGCGCCTCGAGCACCCGCCAGCCGGCGACGCGCAGCAGGCGGGCGGCCTCCAGCGCGGACAGCGTGCCGCCCTCGGGCCGGCGCGGTCCGCGGACCCACGTCGACGGGTCGAGCAGCACCGCCACGCCGTGGACACCGCCCGTCGCGAGCCGGGCGACCGCGTCGAGGTCCGGCCGGGACAGGGCACCGAGCACCGTCACGACAAGCCCGTCGAGTCCCGCCCGGCGTACGGCCCGCAGGCCCGAGTCGACCGACCGGTTCCCCGACGGCTCGACGATCGCCAGCGTGTCGAGCAGCTGGGGCTCGCCCCGGCCGTCGACGTCGGCGCCGCACCGCAGGTCGACACCGCTGTCGGTGACGACGCGTACCGCGTACCCGGTGCGGCCGAGGTGCAGCGCCACGGACGCGGCGGCGGAGACGGCCCACTCCAGCGACGCGGCCGGCCCGTCGCCCCCGTGCGCGGCGGCGCGGCTGTCGAGCAGCACGGTCGCGCTGCGGCGCCACGGCTGCTCCTCGCGGCGCACCATCAGCTGCCCGGTGCGCGCGGTGGAGCGCCAGTGCACCCGGCGCAGGGGGTCACCGTGGCGGTACTCCCGGGTGGCGACGTCGTCCTCGCCGTGCGCGGCGACCGAGCGGTTGCGCTCGTCCCCGCCGCCGGCCCGGTCGCCGCTCAGCCGCACGGCCGGCAGCGACCAGGTCTGCGGCGTCACGACGAGGGTCTCCTGGGCGGAGAACGACCGGGTCAGCTCGCACAGGCCGAACGGGTCGGTGAGCCGTACGGACAGCGGCCCGATCCGGAACCGGCCGCGCACCTCGGAGCGGACCGGGTAGGTCACCTTGCCCTGGCCCTGGGACTCCAGCCGGTCGAGGACGAACCGGGGTCGCTCGCCGACGGTGTACGGGATGCGGTCCTCGACGAGCAGGACCCCGGTGGGCAGGCGCGACAGGTTCGCCAGCTGGAGGGAGACCGTCGCCGGTTGCCCGGCCGGCACCCGCGCCGGGCTGAGCCGGCGCGAGCACGACAGGCGGTACCGGGTGCGGGACACCGTCGCCGCGGACACGAGCGGCAGGGCCGCGACGAACACCCCGATCCGCAGCAGGTCCCGGTCGCCGATCACCAGCGCCGAGAGCACGCAGACGACGCCGCCCGCGAGCAGCGACCGTCCGCGGGTCGTGAGTCCGCTGAGGGCGGCCCGCATCAGCTGCGCCCGCTGCGCCGGCTCCCCGGATCCGGGACCGGCACCCGGGCGAGCACGTCGGTGACCACGTCCTGCGGTGCCCGCTGCGAGACGGCGGCCTCCGGCGTCATGAGCAGCCGGTGCGCGAGCACGGGCACGGCCAGGCTCTGCAGGTCGTCCGGGGCGACGTAGTCGCGGTCGTCGAGCGCCGCGGCGGCCCGCGCGGCGCGCAGCAGGTGCAGGGTGGCGCGGGGGGAGGCCCCGAGCCGCAGCTCCGGGCTGGTGCGGGTCGCCGTCACCAGGTCGATGGCGTAGCGGCGCACCGCCTCGGAGACGTGCACCTCACGGACGGCCGCCACCATGCCCACGATCGTGCGGCTGTCGGAGACGGGCTCGAGGTGGTCGAGCGGGTTCGGCCGGGTGTGCACGTCCAGCATCTCCAGCTCGGCGTCCACCGAGGGGTAGCCCATGGACAGGCGGGCGGTGAAGCGGTCCCGCTGCGCCTCGGGCAGCGGGTACGTGCCCTCCATCTCGACCGGGTTCTGGGTCGCGACGACCATGAACGGCGCGTCGAGCACGTACGTGACGCCGTCGACGGTGACCTGACGCTCCTCCATGCACTCCAGCAGCGCCGACTGGGTCTTCGGTGAGGCGCGGTTGATCTCGTCGCCGACGACGATGTTCGCGAACACCGCCCCGGGCTTGAACTCGAACTCGTGGGAGTCCTGGCCGTAGACGGAGACCCCGGTGATGTCGCTCGGCAGCAGGTCGGGCGTGAACTGGATGCGGCGCACGCTGCAGTCGATGGAGCGCGCGAGCGCCTTGGCCAGCATGGTCTTGCCGACGCCCGGGACGTCCTCGATGAGCAGGTGGCCCTCGGCCAGCAGGACGGTCACGGCCAGCCGGACGACGTCCGGCTTGCCCTCGATCACCCGCTCGACCGACGCGATGATCCGCGCCGCCTCCTCGGCCACCGCGGCGAGCGGCAGCGGCCCGGACGAGCGGGCTTGGCCGGCGAGGGTCACGAAACCTCCTGCGGGAGCGAACCGGTGCGGACAGGGCGGTCCCTGCCAGTGTGTCAGGAGTTCGACGCACCCGGGGGCGAGCCGGGTTCCTCGCACTGTCCCTCGACGTGCGGCCTTGGCCGGGTTTCATGGTGGCCGCCTGCTCGGCGTGCGGCCAGATCACCAGGGCACAACCGAACGACAGCGCTGAGCGTCAGTCGCCGGCGGACAGCCAGCCGGCGTGCCGGGCCATGGCGACCGCGGCGAGCTGGGAGTTGACGCCGAGCTTGGTGAGCACCCCGCGGACCTGCGTGCGCACGGTGGCCTCGGAGACGACCCACTCCTTGGCGATCGTGTCCACCGATTGGCCGTTACCGAGCGCGGCGAGCACCTGACTCTCGCGCGGGGTCAGGCGTTCGAACGGCTTGCGGGTCTCGCGGTCGGCGGCGCGCCAGCGGCGCAGACCGGCGAGCAGGTCGTGGCGCTCGGCGTCGCTGAGCACCGGCTCGCCGGCGACCGCGGCGCGGATGGTGTCGAGCAGGTCGTCGAACGGCTGTGACTTGGGCAGGTAGCCGATCGCGCCCGCTTCGACCGCAGCCGCGACCCGGGTGCGGTCGGTGACCCCGGTGACCACGAGAACCCGCGTCCCGGTGGCGAGCAGCTCCGGGATGAGCCGGGTGCCGTCGCCGAAGCGTTCGCCGAGGTCGAGGTCGAGCAGCACGAGTGCCGGCGGGTCGGCGGCGACGCGGGCCATCAGCTCGGCGGGGTCGGTCAGCAGCGCCACGGTGACCCGGAAGCCCTCCGCGTCCAAGGCCAGGCCGAGGCTCTGCGCGAGCAGCTCGTGATCCTCGACGATGAGGACGGGTGCCCCCGTCATCCCTTTCTCACCCGTTCCCGACAGCCGAATCGTTAGTTTGCATGAGGCACTACCCGCTCCGGCGTGGGTCAATGCCGATTGTGGCAGGCAGCGCAGGGGAGGGGACCGCGGTCGTCACCGTCGAGCCACGGCTGCTCGCGGACGCGCTACGGCGCATGCTGCGGCTGCGCGGGCTCACCGTGGCGGAGCCGGGCCACCAGCCTGCGGCGGTGGACCTGGCTGTCGTCGACGAGGCCACGGACGTTGCCGGCCGGCCCGCCGCGCGGGTGATCGTGGTCCTGCCCAGTCAACCGGGCGATCGGGGGCACGTCCTCGTCGACGGGCGGGAGGTCGACCGCCGGATCACCGGCACCGCCGACATAGACGACCTGCTCGGGTTGCTCGCCGACCCGCGGTGACGCCGCCGGCAGGCTGAGGGCGAAGGCGAGCCCGGCGCCCGGCCGTTCCACCCGCTGCACGTGGCAGTCGGTGCCGCGGAGCAGGCGCCGCACCGTGTGCAGCCCGACCTCCGCGGTCACGGATGCCCGGTGCTTCGGGTCGGCCTCCTCGAGGTAGAGCTGGACGTCCGGTCCGGCGTCCTTCGCCCAGACCAGGGCGGAGCGACAGCCGTGCCGGCGCATCGTGCCGAGCAGGTGCTCCACCGCCCCGGCCAGCCCGTCCGGGCTGCACCGCACGCGCAAGCCGTCCACGGTGGCCCGCACGGCGAGCGGGTCGTCACCCGGCCGAGCCATCAGCACCGGGTGCAGGGCCTCCTCCAGCGCCACCTCGACGGTTGCCGGCGCGGGGTCGGGATCGATGAGGCGCTGCAGCCGGGTCAGCTCCCCGGTGATCGCGCTGCGCAGCCGGTGCTTGGTGTCCTCGTCGAGCCGCTCCTCGTAGCGCTCGAGCGTCCCCGAGGCCGTACGCAGGGCGGTGAGCACGTTGCGGGCGTCGTGCACAAGCTGGCGCTGCTGGCGCTCCTCGGCCTCGATCAGCTGCTCCGAGTCGGCGAGGTCGGTGGTCACGCTCAGCAGCCGGCGGCTGGTCGAGCCGTACGCGTCGAGCACGTCCTGGGTTGCGCCGGTCAGGGCCGCCGCAGCGGCGGCGAGGGTGAGGCACGTGCCGCTGAGCGCCCAGGGTGTCGGATGTCCCGCGGCCAGCGCCCGGGCGACCTCCGCGCTCGCGAGGAGGACCAGGGAGGTCGTGGACCAGTGCACGGAGGTCCGCCACCCCGCCGGCTTGCGGTGGGTGGTCCACGCAAACGCCGCCCACATGGCGGCGGCCGCCAGCTCCAGCGCGGTCGTCCCCGCGGCACCGGGCTCGACGTCGTAGCTGGCCTGCGAGGTCACCACGAGCCAGGCCAGGACGAGACCCAGACCGGTCGCGACCGTGCTGAGGCTGAGCAGCAGGGGACGCACGGACGTGTCGACCTGTGCCGCCCGCAGCGCCTTGGCCACGAAGATCGCTGCCAGCGCGGCGGCGAGGATCCGGGTCAGCGGGTTGACGGTCAGCTCGGCGGGCCCCGTCCGGGTGAGCGCTGCGCCCAGGCTGAGCGGGGCCATCAGGCTGCCGAGCAGCAGCAGCGCGACGCCGCTGTAGGCGTTCGAGGCCTCCCCGGTCAGCCGCCATCTCGCGCATCGCAGGATGCCCGCGCCGAAGAAGCCGGCACCGGCGGTCGCCCGCAGCGCCTCCTGCAGGGGTAGCAGCCGGTGGCCGCCGTCCAGCAGCTCGCCCAGCGACGGCACGACAGACGCGACGGCAAGCGACCCCACGATGGTGACAACGACTGCCGCGCGGGCCTTCGACGTCTCGAGATCAGCGACCCGCTGCCGGCGGTCGGGACCGCGGTAGAGAGTCTCTGAACGTGTTCCCCCAGGCACGCTCTGCAGTGTCCGTCACGCTGAGGCGTTGGCCAAGGCTCCGTTCGGCCGACCGGGGATGGACAATCCGGACTAGGTCTCCTGCTCGCCGATCCGCGGTCTCTCCTGTGCCTGGTCAGGGTGTCGTGGTCTGCACGTAGAAGGTGGCGGTGCCGCAGCCGTCGCCGTCACTGTCGTGGACGGTGATGGCGATGGTGTGCAGCGTTTCGTCGGCGAGCTTGGGGTCGTCGTTCTGTGCGGTGTAGGTGAGGGTTTGCCTGTCCCCGTCTGGAGGCTGCGCGGTGAGGGTGTGGTCCCAGGCGTCGGAGACGGTGCTGCCGTCGATGCTGACCTGTGGAGGCTGGTCGGTGGTGTTGAGCGGGGTCTCGTCCTTGTAGACGACGGACAGGGTCGCCGGCAGCGAGGTGATCGGTTTCTTCGCGCTGGTCTTGGGTGAGTAGGAGTCGAGGACCTTCTTCTCCTTACACGTCTCCGCTGGCGGTGTCGTGCCCCCCGAGGCGGTCTGCACGTAGAAGGTGGCGGTGCCGCAGCCGTCGCCGTCACTGTCGTGGACGGTGATGGCGATGGTGTGCAGCGTCTCGTCGGCGAGCTTGGGGTCGTCGTTCTGTGCGGTGTAGGTGAGGGTTTGCCTGTCGCCGTCTGGAGGCGGTGCGGTGAGGGTGTGGTCCCAGGCGTCGGAGACGGTGTTGCCGTCGATGCTGACCTGTGGAGGCTGGTCGGTGGTGTTGAGTGGGGTCTCGTCCTTGTAGACGACGGACAGGGTCGCCGGCAGCGAGGTGATCGGTTTCTTCGCGCTGGTCTTGGGTGAGTAGGAGTCGAGGACCTTCTTCTCCTTACACGTCTCCGCACCATCGCCTCCATGTTGGCCATGCCCCCTGGTGCCGGCGATTGTGCCGGAGCGACTGTCCGAGAACATTGCCCCGCTCGGTGTGATCAGGTGTGGTGCCGCAACGGTGGCCGCCAGCGCGGGCACAATGAGCGCGAGGGTGGCTGTCTGGGCCTGCACCGGTCGCGGCCGGTCTGGTGTCGGCTCCAAGAACAGGCGCCAGGCCAGCAGTAGCCCCCAGACGAAGCCGAGCAGCGACAGCAACCCGGTCGGCTGGCGCAGGAACACGAGCACGAACCCCGCCTTTGGGATCACCGCGGCCACCCGGCCTAGCAGGTCCCGCGGGCTTAGCCGCCACGGGTCCGCCGTACGGTTTGCGTCTCCCTTCGTGCGGAGCCCGCTTGGGCCGGTGCTCACCAGCCGGTGCGTCACGACCTTGCCCCCGGATGCGTGGAAGGTCGTTACCTGCCCGACGGCGGGGGAGCCGATGCGAGTGTCGAAGACCACATCGCCGGGATTTAGGGTTGGCACCATCGACCCGGTGCGTACGACGTAGAGTTGCGCACCTCGCTCGTGTGCTACCAGCGCCCCCGCGGCGGTTACGCACGTGAGGACAGTGGCAAGTACAACGCCCGCGATGACGCGTCGCCTGCTCCGCACGGTGTGTTCCCTTCCTCGCGACTATGCCAGCCGGTCAGGTCGTGGCCGGCGGCCCGGAGATCTTCCGCTCCGGGCCGCCGGTTGCCGACTCAGTGGCCGGGGCCGACGTTGCTCGGCGTGTTGTTCGGGTCGGACGGGCTGATCCCGTGCTGCGTGGCGACCACCTGGTACGGCAGGCCGTTCCTGTCGCAGGACACCGGGTTAGTCACCGGGTAGCAGTTGAACGGCGCGCCCTCGGCGTCCTTCCCCTTGAGCTTGCCGGCGTAGTTGAAGGCGAAGCTGAACGAGCCAGTGGCGTTCGGCGCGACGTTGCTCGCCAACTTGATCGCCTGCGGCAGCGGGGTGCAGCCGGTCGGGCACCCGCCGCCGCTGTTGTCGTTCAGATTGCTCGAGGCGAAGATCTCGGTGCCGTTGCTGGTGACGTGCACCTCGCCGTAGTGGCCGAGATCGTTGATGGCGTGCAGGGCGTCCGCGTTTGGGAACACCAGCCACACGTCCTGGTTGTTGTGACCGGTGTTCGTGTAGGTCGCAGTTGCCTTCTGCGACTCACCGGGAAGCAGGTTGGCGAAGTTGAAGTCGAGGCCGTCCGCACCGCCGCCGCCCGCCGTCGTCACCCGAATGGAGCCGATGGTGCCGCTGGTGGTGCCGGTACGACTGTCTGAAAAGTACGCGCCGGTCCCGGCTGCTGCCGCACCCACCATGGCGGTGGAAGCGCCCATGACAGCGACGAAACCGAGCACGCGCCCGGTCGTCGACTTGAACAACTTGCTTCTGACCTTCATGCCTCTTCCCCTTCAGAGGACCGAAACGGAGCGCCGGTTTCGCCTCTGGCTCCCCACCCCGCCCCCGTGGCGACCAACTCGCGTGGGTGGATCACTGCCTCGCTCGGGGCCGAGATCTGCTCGGCCATACGTGAAGCATCCGGCCGCGCGAGTGCGGCTACATCCTCGAATTTGTTGAGAATCCGGCCACCGAGTCGCCATGGCCCGCAGCAGCAGTCGCCGTGACTTGTGAACGGTGCGGCCCACCCGGGTGAACCGCACCGTCGCCGGCCTCTCGCCCCTCAGCCCGCGGTCAGCGCCACCTTGGTCCAGCCGGGGGTACGCTTGTCGAACCTCCGGTACGCCTCGACCGCGTCGGGCAGCGCGCCGGTCTGGGTGAGCACCGTCGTCGGGTCGACCCGGCCGGTCTGCACGAGGTCGAGCAGCTCAGGCAGGTACTTGCGGTGGCTGCAGTTGCCCGTGTTGAGGCTCAGGTTGCGCATCATCGCCGCGCCGATCGGGAACTCGGCGAAGGTCTGCGGGTAGACGTCGACGACCGACACCGTGCCGGCCTCGGCGACCGACTGCACCGCCCACCGCAGCGCCTGGCCGGGGGAGTGCTCGCCGTCCGGCGTCTCCGCGTCGATGCCGACCGCGTCGATCACCCGGCCCGCGCCCACGCCGCCGGTGAGCTCCTTGACCACAGCTACCGGGTCCTCGCGGGTCATGTTGACGACCTCGGCGTGCAGCGACTTCGCGTGCTGGAGGCGGTCCTCCTTGCCGTCCACGACCAGCACCCGGCCCGCGCCCAGCTCGCACGCGGACACCGGAGGCCGACCAGGCCGACGTTGGCGTACGGCGCCCGGGCGTACTCCGCCTGCCGCCCGTCGAACCCGCCGGCCTCCTCCGGGCCGCCGAAGAACGCCGTACCGGGGCCGTTCGGGTTGGCGTTGTCGCGCTGGGCGAAGTAGCCGGCCCGGCAGTACGAGCAGTAGCCGCAGGCGATCGTGGACGGCACGACGACCCGGTCGCCGGGGCGCAGGTTGCGCACGCCGGGGCCTACCTCCTCCACGACGCCGACCGCCTCGTGGCCGAGGGTCCGGCCGTCCTTCAGGCCGGGCAGGGTGCCCCGGACCATGTGCAGGTCGGTGCCGCAGATCGCCTTCCGGGTCACCCGGACGATCGCGTCGTTCGGGTCCTGGACGCGCGGCTCCGGGACGTCCTCGAGCGCGATCTCGCCGATGTCGTGGAAGACGACTGCCTGCACGGGCTCCTCCTCGCAGCTGGCCAGGGTCGCAGGGCCGCGGCAACAGGGGCGGGGGAGAGGCAGGTGGATGGAAACCCTCGAGAACGGGTTGACGGTGGGGTGAAGTGGAGTAATGTGGAGCGCATGGGAGGGCCGGGGACGTCTCCGGGCCGCCATGGGGACGGGAGGGAGCCGTGTTCCTCGGCACCTACTGGCCCCGCATCGACGAGAAGGGCCGGCTGATCCTGCCGGCGAAGTTCCGGGACGAGCTGGCGGAGGGCCTGGTGGTCACGAGAGGGCAGGACCGGTGCCTCTACGTGTTCGCCATGCCGGAGTTCGCCCGGCTCACCGAGGCGCTGCGTGAGGCCCCCCTCACCGCCAAGGCCGCCCGCGACTACAGCCGCGTCTTCTTCTCCGGGGCGACCGACGAGGTCCCCGACAAGCAGGGCCGCGTGACGCTGCCCCAGCACCTGCGCGACTACGCGGGTCTGACCCGCGAGGTGGCGGTGGTCGGTGCGAACACCCGCGTCGAGATCTGGGACGCCGAGGCCTGGAACCGCTACCTCGCCGCCCAGGAGGATTCCTTCTCCGACCTCGCCGAGGAGGTGCTGCCCGGCGTCATCTGACCTGGCGATCCGCGCCGGCGTGGCGCGAGGCCCCACCACCCGTTCTCCTGGCGCACCTTCCCCGGTGCCAGGCGCGCGGTTGGGGGGACCTGGTTCCACGCCCCGCTCCACCGCCTGCCCCGTACGCGTCCGACGAGCCGGGACTCCTCCCGGGTCAGGAGGGTCGAGATGTCCGCCACGTCCCCGCCACCGCCGATCTCCCAGACGCTCTGGGAGGAGGTGCGCAGCAGCGCGCTGCTGTTCGCGCTGGCCGTCCTGGTGACGGCGGGGACCACCGGCGTGATCGCGGCCTTCGCCTGGGTCGGCTGAGGCGTGGCCGCCGCTGAGCCGGCGCACGTGCCGGTCATGCGCGAGCGCGTCCTCGCCCTGCTCGCGCCGGCGCTCGACGGACGGCCCGCGGTCGTCGTCGACGCCACACTGGGTCTGGGCGGGCACGCCGAGGCGCTGCTGGCCGCGCACCCGCAGCTGCGGCTGGTCGGTCTCGACCGCGACGAGCAGGCGCTCGCCCGCAGCGAGGGGCGGCTGGCCGCCTACGGCGAGCGGGTCATGCTCGTCCACGCCGTCTACGACCGGATCGCCGACGTCCTCGCCGACCTCGGCCTCGACCGGGTGGACGGCGTGCTGTTCGACCTCGGCGTCTCCTCCCTGCAGCTCGACGAGCCGGAGCGCGGGTTCTCCTACGCCCGGCCGGCCCCGCTCGACATGCGGATGGACCCCGGCTCCGGTGGCCCGACGGCCGCGGACGTCGTCAACGGCTACTCGGTCGCCGAGCTGGCCCGGGTCCTGCGGAACTACGGCGAGGAGCGGTTCGCCCGCCGGATCGCCGAGGCGGTCGTCCGCGAGCGAGCCCGCACCCCCGTGGACTCCTCGACCCGGCTCGCGGAGATCGTCCGTGACCGCGGTGCCCGCCGCGACGCGACGCACCGGCGGCCATCCGGCGAAGCGCACGTTCCAGGCGCTGCGCATCGAGGTGAACGACGAGCTCCGCGTGCTGGAACGAGCGCTGCCTGCCGCCGTGGCCGCGCTGCGAGTGGGCGGGCGCATCGTCGTGCTGTCCTACCACTCGCTCGAGGACCGGCTGGTCAAGCGCACGCTCGCCGCCGGCGCCCAGTCCAGCGCCCCGCCGGACCTGCCGTTCGTGCCCGAGGAGGCGCGGCCGTACCTGCGCCTGCTCACCCGAGGCGCCGAGCAGCCCGACGCCGCCGAGGTCGAGGGCAACCCGCGGGCGGCATCGGCCCGGCTGCGGGCCGCCGAGCGGATCCGGGACGCGGCGTGAGCACCCAGACCGTTGCCCGGCCCCGGCTGTCGATCGGGACGCTGCGGCGGCCGCACCTGCGGCTCGTCTCGCGGCCCGCACAGCGCACCCGGCGCGCCCCGTTCATCGTGCTGGTCGTGCTCGTCCTGGCCGGGGCGCTGCTCGGGCTGCTGGCGCTGAACACGCTGGCCGCGCAGGACGCCTTCCGGCTGCACGACCTGCAGCAGCGCTCCGCCCACCTGGCCGACGAGGAGCAGGCGCTCCGGCTCGACCTGGCGCACCGCAACTCGCCGGAGGAGCTGGCGCGCCGGGCCCAGCAGCTCGGCATGGTGCCGTCCGACTCGCCGGCCTTCCTGCGGCTGGCCGACGGCGCCCTCGTCGGCGTCTCCACCCCGGCCACCGCGCCCCCTGCGCCCCCTGCGCCCGTCACGCCGGACACCGGCGCGGCAACCGGACACAACGCCGCTTCGGCGGCACCCTGACCGGGTGCCCCAGCGTCCACCGGCCCCGGCCTCGCGCGCCGCGGGGGCCCGCCGCGCCGGCACGCCGCCGCGGCGCGGCGCACCGCACCGTGCGAGCGTGCGCGGGGGCGGACGTCGGCCGGGTGACACCGGACGGCTGCGCCTGGGGTCGCCGCGGCGGCGTCTGCGCGCCGCCACGGCGTTCATCATCCTCTCGCTGACGATCATCGGCGCCCGCCTGGTCCAGCTGCAGGGCGTGGACGGGTCGGCGTACGCGGAGATGGCCCAGAAGCAGCGGCTGCGGACGGTCACCGTCACCGCACCGCGGGGCACGATCGTCGACCGGGACGGCAACCCGCTGGCCGTGACGATCGACGCCCGGGACGTGTACGCCGACCCGCGCGAGGTCACCGACGCCGCCCGGGCCGCGCACCAGCTCGCCCCGATCCTCGACCAGCCCGAGGCGGGCCTGCGCAACCGGCTGGGCAAGCCGTCGACGTCGTTCGTCTACCTCCGGCGCGGTCGTCATGCCCGCCACGGCCCAGAAGGTGGCCGCCCTGAAGCTCGCCGGCGTCGGCATCCTGCCGACCACCCGGCGCAGCTACCCGGACGGCGCGCTGGCGGCGAACCTGCTCGGCTTCGTCGGCGTCGACGGCAAGGGCCTGGCCGGCCTGGAGTACACCTACGACAAGCAGCTGTCCGGCGAGAACGGGCGGCGCACCTACGAGATCGGCGCGAACGGCCAGCCGATCCCCGACGGCGAGCACCACGTGGTCGATCCCGTGCCCGGTACGGGGCTGCGCCTCACGCTCGACCGCGACATCCAGTGGAAGGCCCAGCAGGCCATCACCGACGAGGTGGCCAAGGCGGGGGCGCTGTCCGGAACGGTCATCGTGATGGACCCCCGTACGGGGCAGATCCTCGCGCTCGCGACGGCGCCCACCTTCGACCCGAACCACCCCGGCGCCGCGCCGCCGTCCGCGCTGGGCAACCCCGCCGTGAGCGATCCGTACGAGCCGGGCAGCGTCAACAAGGTCATCACCTTCTCCGCCGCGCTGGAGAAGGGGCTGATCTCCCCGGACACGCCGTTCACGATCCCGCCGACCTACGACTACGCCGGGCATACCTTCCACGACGCCGAGGTGCACGGCGTCGAGCACCTCACCGCGACCGGGGTGCTCGCGCAGTCGAGCAACATCGGCACCATCCAGATCGCCCAGAAGCTCGGCCCCGACGCCCTGTACCACTACCTGCGCGCGTTCGGCTTCGGGCAGACCACGGGCATCGGCCTGCCCGGGGAGAGCCCGGGCATCCTGCCGCCGCCGGACAAGTGGTGGGCGACGACCCTGCCGACGATCGCGTTCGGTCAGGGGGTCTCCGTCACCGCCGTGCAGGTCGCGAGCGTGTTCTCGACGCTCGCCAACGGCGGCGTCCGGGTCACCCCGAACCTGGTGGCCGGCACGGTGCGCCCGGACGGCACCGTGGTGGCCGCTCCCCGTCCCGAGGAGCACCGGGTGATCAGCGCGCGGACCGCGCACACCGTGCGCGACATGCTCGAGGCCGTCACCTCCGACCAGGGCACCGCCCCCGCGGCGCGGATCGCCGGGTACCGGGTCGCCGGCAAGACCGGTACGGCCCAGCGGCCGAGCGGCCATGGCGGGTACGAGGGCTACACGGCGTCGTTCGCGGGCTTCGCCCCGGCCGACAACCCGCAGCTGGTGGTCTCCGTGGTCGTCCAGAAGCCGGTGAACGGGCACTACGGCGGCGTCATCGCGGCACCGGTCTTCCACGACGTCATGACGTTCGCGCTCAAGAGCCTGCGCATCGCGCCGACGGGGACCAAGCCGCCGGTCGAGCGCCTCACCTGGGGCGGCTGAGCATGCCCTTCGACGGGGTAGCGTGAGCCCCCGTGCCGTCGTCAGCGAGCGCCCCCGCGCCACGCCCGCGTGACGTCGTCGCACGTCCGCTGACCGACCTGGCCCGTGAGCTCGGCGCGACGGTCGACGGTGACCTGTCGGCACTCGTCACCGGGGTGACGCACGACTCCCGCGCGGTCCGTCCCGGTGACCTGTACGCCGCCCTGCCCGGCTCCCGCGCGCACGGCGCCGAGTTCGCCGCGCAGGCCGCCGCCGCCGGCGCCGTGGCCGCGCTGACCGACGAGGCGGGACGGGAGCGCTGCCGTGCCGCCGGCCTGCCCGCGGTGGTGGTGCCCTCTCCACGCTCGGTGCTGGGGGCCGCGGCGCGGTGGGCGTACGGGGCCCCCGCCGACGCGATGCTCGTCCTCGGCGTGACCGGCACCAACGGCAAGACCACGACGGCCTACCTGCTCGACGCCGGCCTGCGCGGCGCCGGGCACCGGACCGGCCTGGTCGGGACGGTGGAGACGCGGATCGCGGGCGAGACCGTGCGCAGCGTGCGCACGACTCCCGAGGCCACCGACCTGCAGGCGCTGTTCGGTGCCATGCGCGAGCACGGCGTCGACGCCGTGGCGATGGAGGTCTCCAGCCACGCGCTGGCGATGGGGCGGGTCGACGGCACCCACTACGACGTGGCGATCTTCACGAACCTGTCGCAGGACCACCTGGACTTCCACGCCGACATGGCGGAGTACTTCGCGGCCAAGGCCCGGTTGTTCACCCCTGCGCTGTCGGACGCCGCGGTGGTCAACATCGACGACGCGTACGGCCGGCGGCTGGCCGGCAGGCGCGGCATCCCGGTGACGACGTTCTCCGCCGCCGGCGACCCGTCCGCGGACTGGCGGGCCGTCGACGTCACCACCGGTCCGGACGGCAGCCGCTTCCGCCTCGTCGGTCCCGGGGTCGAGGTCGACGCGGGCACCCGGCTGCTCGCCCCGTTCAACGTGGCCAACGCGCTGGGAGCCCTGGTCGCCCTGGCGACCGCCGGGGTGCCGCTCGCCGCCGCGGTGGCGGGCGTCGGCGAGCTCACCGGTGTCCCGGGCCGTCTGGAGCGGGTGGAGGCCGGCCAGCCCTACCTCGCCCTGGTCGACTACGCGCACACGCCGGACGCCGTTCGCACCCTGCTCGCCGAGCTGCGGCCGCTGACGGCGGGCCGGCTCATCGTCGTGCTGGGCTGCGGCGGCGACCGGGACCGGGGCAAGCGCCCGCTCATGGCCGCCGAGGCCGCCCGCGGCGCGGACGTCGCCGTGCTGACCAGTGACAACCCGCGCTCGGAGGACCCCCAGGCGATCCTCGCCGCCATGGTCGGCGGGCTCGACGACGTGCCGGCCGCGGAGCGGGCCGAGGTGGTCGTCGAGGCCGACCGGCGCGCGGCGATCGCCGTGGCCGTGGCCCGGGCCGGCGCCGGTGACACGGTGGTCGTCGCCGGCAAGGGCCACGAGCAGGGCCAGGAGTACGCGGACCGCACCGTGCCCTTCGACGACCGCCGGGTGTTGCAGGAGGTGCTCGGCGGGGCAGGGAGCGCTGCGTGACCCCGATGACCCTCGCCGAGGTCGCCGCTGCCGTCGGTGGCCGGCTGGACGGCGCCGACCCGCACGCCCTGGTCACCGCGCCGCTGACCGCCGACTCCCGTGACGTCGCCGCCGGCGGGCTGTTCGCCGCACTCGCCGGTGAGCGGGCGGACGGGCACGACTTCGCCCCCGCAGCGGTGGCCGCGGGGGCGGTCGCGGTGCTGGCCGGGCGCAGCTGCGGGGCGCCGGCCGTCCTCGTCGACGACGTGCTGGCAGCGGTGGGGCGGCTGGCCGCCGCTGCGCTGCAGCGGCTGCCCGGCGTGGCCGTCGTCGGCGTCACCGGCTCGTCCGGGAAGACCACGACGAAGGACCTCATGGCCGCGGTGCTCTCCCGCCGTGGCCGCACGGTCGCGCCTCCCGGGTCGCACAACAACGAGCTCGGCATGCCGATGACCGTGCTGCGGGCCGACGACGCCACGCGCCACCTCGTGCTCGAGTACAGCGCGCGCGGCATCGGCCACATCCGGTACCTGACCGGCATCGCCCCGCCCCGGGTGGCGGCCGTCCTGAACGTGGGCAGTGCCCACCTCGGCGAGTTCGGCTCGCGCGAGGCCATCGCCCAGGCGAAGGGCGAGCTGGTCGAGGCCCTGCCCGCGGACGGGGTCGCGCTGCTCAACGCCGACGACCCCCTCGTGGCGGCGATGCGTCCCCGGACCGGCGCGCGTGTGCTGACCTTCGGTCGCGGCGCCGGGGCCGACATCCGGGCGACCGGCGAGCAGCTCGACGAGCTGGGCCGGCCCCGCTTCGAGCTGTACGGGCCGTCGGGGTCCGCGACGGTCCGGCTGCGCCTGCACGGGGCCCATCAGGTCTCCAACGCCCTCGCCGCGGCCGGTGCCGCGCTCGCGCTGGGCATGAGCGAGGTCGAGGTCGCGGCTGCGCTGGGCGCGGCCGAGCCGGCCAGCCGCTGGCGCATGGAGGTCAGCAGCGCCCCGGACGGCGTCACGGTCGTCAACGACGCGTACAACGCCAACCCCGAGTCCACCCGGGCGGCGCTCGACGCGCTGGTGGCCATCGCGGGCGGGCGGCGGCGGACCTGGGCCGTGCTCGGCCAGATGCTGGAGCTGGGCGAAGGCGCTGCAGCGGAGCACGAAGGCGTCGGGCGGTACGCCGCGGACGCCGGTGTCGAGCAGGTGCTGGCGGTCGGCGCGGAGCCGGTCGCCGCGGGGGCGGGCACGCGCGGCCGTACGGTGCCGGACGTGGACGCGGCGGTCGCCGTGCTGCGTGCGGAGCTGCGGCCCGGCGACGTGGTGCTCGTCAAGGCCTCCCGCGCGGCCGGGCTGGAACGCGTCGCGGAGGCGGTGCTGGCCGGCGTGGCCACGGACCAGGAGCGGAGCGAGAACCGGTGAGGAACGTCCTGTTCGCCGCGCTGGCGTCGCTCATCGTCTCCCTGGTGGGCACGCCGGTCGCCATCCGCCTGTTCCGCCGGCGCGGGTACGGGCAGCTCATCCGCGACGACGGCCCCACGACCCACCACACCAAGCGCGGCACGCCCACCATGGGCGGCACGGTGATCATCCTGGCGACGCTGGTGGGCTACCTCGTCGCCCACGCCGCCTTCCTGCGTGGCCCGACGGTGTCCGGCCTGCTCGTGCTCTACCTCATGACCGGCCTGGGCGTGGTCGGCTTCGTCGACGACTTCATCAAGATCCGCAAGCAGCGCAGCCTGGGGTTGTCCGCGGGCGCGAAGTTCGTCGGCCAGATGCTGGTGGCGGTGAGCTTCGCCGTGCTCGCCCTGCAGTTCCCGGGGGGTCGCGAGGGGCTCAGCCCCGCCTCCACGCACCTGTCGTTCGTCCGCGACTACCACGCGATCGCGTTCGGGACCGCGGGGTTCGTCGTCTGGGCCTATGTCATGGTGGCCGCCACGTCGAACGGCGTGAACCTCACCGACGGTCTCGACGGGCTGGCGTCCGGCGCGGCGGTGATGGTCTTCGGCGCGTACGTGATCATCGCCTTCTGGCAGTTCGGCAACGAGTGCGGCCGCGCGGCGAGCGCCGCGGCGACGAACTGCTACCAGGTCCGTGACCCCCTCGACCTGGCGATCGTCGCCGCGGCGGCGATGGGTGCCTGCTTCGGCTTCCTGTGGTGGAACGCCTCGCCCGCCCGCATCTTCATGGGGGACACCGGCTCCCTCGCACTCGGCGGGGCGCTCGCGGGGCTGGCGATCACCAGCCGGACCGAGCTGCTGCTCATCGTGCTCGGCGGGCTGTTCGTCATCGAGACGCTGTCCGTGATCATCCAGGTGTCGGTGTTCCGCGGGCTCAAGCGCCGGGTGTTCAACATGGCGCCCATCCACCACCACTTCGAGCTCGCCGGGTGGAACGAGAACACGGTCATCGTCCGGTTCTGGATCATCGCCGGCCTCGCGGTCGCCTTCGGCCTCGGCGTCTTCTACGCGGAGTTCCTCTCCGCCGGCCCGCTGCAGTGACGGGCGCGCTGACCACGCGCGACTGGCTGGCGGGACGCCGGGTCTGCGTGGCGGGCACCGGCGTCACCGGCAGCGCGACCGTCCGCGCCCTGCTCGGACTCGGCGCGCGCGTCGTCCTCGTGGACGAGCGCGACGGCGAGCGTCAGCGTGCGGCCGCCGGCCCGCTCGCCGATGCCGGCGCGGAGGTCCGGCTGGGCGCCGCGACCGGGCTGCCGGCCGGGGTCGAGCTCGTCGTCACCTCCCCGGGCTGGCGGCCGGACCGGCCGCTGCTCGCCGCGGCGGGCGCGGCGGGCGTGCCGGTGTGGGGCGACATCGAGCTGGCCTGGCGGCTGCGCGACCCGGACCACGCGGCGCCCTGGCTGGCCCTGACCGGGACGAACGGCAAGACCACGACCGTGGAGATGCTCGCGTCGATCCTGCGCGCCGACGGTCGCAGCACGCTCGCGGTCGGCAACGTGGGCACCCCGCTGTACGAGGCGGTGCTCGCCGGGGCGGCCTACGACGTGCTCGCGGTCGAGCTGTCGAGCTTCCAGCTGCACTGGTCGACCAGCGTGGTGCCGTACGCCGGCGCGGTGCTCAACGTGGCCGCGGACCACCTCGACTGGCACGGCTCGCTCGCGGCGTACGCCGACGACAAGGCGCGGATCTGGGCGCCGGGCACGGTGGCGGTGGGCAACGCGCAGGACGCCGAGGTCATGCGCCGGCTGCCGG
Source organism: uncultured Actinomycetota bacterium (assembly GCA_963728075.1). GTDB lineage: Bacteria > Actinomycetota > Actinomycetes > JAFAQI01 > DASSKL01 > CAVSIP01. The sequence goes on from CAVSIP010000001.1 coordinate 355,196, forward strand.
CCGGGGGGCGGACGTTCTCGCTGGCCGCCGACGCCGACTACGCCCTCGTCGACGGGGCCCTGGTCGAGCGCGCCAGCGGGACCGAGCTGGCGCGCGCGGACGACGTGCGGCCCGCCGGTGCGCACAACGTCGCCAACGCGCTGGCGGCCGCCGCGCTCGCTCGCGCGTACGGCGTCGCGCCGACCGCCGTCGCCGACGGCCTGCGCACCTTCGCGCCCGGGCACCACCGCAACGAGCCGGTCGCCGAGGCGGGCGGCGTGGCGTACGTCGACGACTCCAAGGCGACCAACCCGCACGCCGCCGAGGCGAGCCTCGCGGCGTACCCGTCGGTCGTCTGGGTCGCGGGCGGCCAGCTCAAGGGTGCGCCGATCGACGACCTCGTGGCCGCGCACGCGCGGCGGCTGCGCGGCGCGGTGGTGATGGGTCAGGACCGGGCGCAGTTCCTCGCCGCACTGGCGCGACACGCCCCCGATGTCCGCGTCGTCGAGGTGGACTCGACGGACACTGGGGCCATGCGAACCGCGGTGCGCGAGGCGGCCGGGATGGCCCGCCCGGGCGACACCGTGCTGCTCGCCCCGGCCGGGGCGAGCCTGGACATGTTCCGCGACTACGCCGAGCGCGGCGAGCTGTTCGCTGCCGCCGCGCGCGAGCTCGCCGGGGAGGCGGGGTGACGACAGCCGTCCCGGCTGCCCGTCGCGCGACGAGCGGCTGGCTGGACCGTCCGCTGAGCGCGTACTACCTCGTGCTCGGCAGCTCCGCCCTGCTCGTCACCCTCGGCCTGGTCATGGTCATGTCCGCGTCGAGCGTGCAGGCCTACGCCAGCTCCGGCTCGTCGTTCAGCATCGTCGCCAAGCAGGCGGTGTGGGTGGGCATCGGCGTCCCGGTCATGCTCGTCGCCGCCCGGCTCCCGGTCCGGTTCTACCGGCGGTTGGCCTACCCGCTGCTGCTCGTGTCGCTGGTCGCCCTGTTCGCCGTCCTCGTGCCCGGCATCGGGGTCATGGTCAACGGCGCCCGCCGGTGGATCGCCCTGCCCGGCGGCCTGCAGCTGCAGCCCAGCGAGCCCGCGAAGCTCGCGCTCGTGCTGTGGGGTGCCGACCTGCTCGCCCGCAAGGAGAAGCTGCTCGGCGACTGGCGGCACCTGCTGGTGCCCCTGGTGCCGATGAGCGGCTTCCTCGCGCTGCTCGTGATGGCCGAGCCCGACATGGGCACGACGATCGTGCTGATGACCGTCATGCTCACGCTGCTGTTCGTCGTGGGCGCACCGATGCGGATCTTCGGCGCCATCTTCGGCGCCTTCGGCGCCGCGGGCGTGGTGCTGGCGATCACCGAGCCCTACCGGCTGGCCCGGCTGACCTCGTTCGTCGACCCGTTCAAGGACCCGACGGGCAGCGGCTACCAGGCCGTGCAGGGCCTGTACGCGCTCGCCTCCGGGGGCTGGTGGGGGCTCGGCCTCGGCGCCAGCCGCGAGAAGTGGGCCTACCTGCCCAACCAGTACACCGACTACATCTTCGCGATCATCGGTGAGGAGCTCGGCCTGGTCGGCGCGTTCGTCGTGCTCGGGCTGTTCGGGATCCTCGGCTACGCCGGCCTGCGGATCGCGCGCCGGACCGACGACCGGTTCGTGCAGCTCACCGCCGCCGCGGTCACCGGCTGGCTGCTGAGCCAGGCCGTGGTCAACATCGGCTACGTGGTGGGCGTGCTGCCCGTGACGGGTATCCCGCTGCCCATGGTGTCCTTCGGCGGCTCGGCGCTCGTGCCGACGCTGTTCGCGATCGGGATGCTCGCGTCGTTCGCGCGGGAGGTGGACCGGCCGCGGGCTCGGCGGCCCCGCACCCGATGAGCGCGGTGTCCGTCGTGCTGGCCGGTGGCGGCACCGCGGGGCACATCCTCCCGGCGCTGGCCACCGCGGACGCGGTCCGCCGCCTGGCACCGGACGCCGAGATCAGCGCGCTGGGCACCGAGCGAGGCCTGGAGACCCGGCTCGTCCCGGCCCGCGGCTACCCGCTCGACCTCATCCCGCCGGTGCCGCTGCCACGCCGGCTGACCGTCGACCTGCTGCGGGTCCCCGGGCGGCTGCTCGCCGCGGTCCGCGCGGCCGAGCGGGTGCTGCGCGACCGGCGCGCCGACGTCGTCGTGGGCTTCGGCGGGTACGTCGCGCTGCCCGCCTACCTCGCCGCCCGCCGGGCGCGGGTGCCGATCGTCGTGCACGAGGCCAACGCCCGGCCGGGCCTCGCCAACCGCATCGGCGCCCGGCTGACCGCCCGCGTGGCCACCGCCGTACCGGACTCGGGGCTGCGTCACGCCCGCCACCTCGGCATCCCGCTGCGCCGGGAGGTCGCCGGCCTGGACCGGGCGTCCCGCCGGGCGGATGCCCGCGCCGAGCTGGGGCTGCGCCCGGACGGCCCGTGCCTGCTCGTCACCGGCGGCTCGCAGGGCGCGCGCCGGCTCAACGAGGCGGTGACCGCAGCGGCGGCGTCGCTGGCCGCGGCGGGCATCCAGGTGCTGCACCTCACCGGCCAGCACAACCTCGACGCCGTGCGCGCCGAGCTGCCCGCTCCGGCGCCCGGCGCGCCGCCGTACGTCACGCTCGCCTACCTGGAGCGGATGGAGCTCGCGTACGCCGCCGCCGACCTGGTGCTGTCACGGGCAGGCGCCGGCACCTGCGCCGAGCTGGCCGCGGTCGGCCTGCCCGCGGTGTACGTGCCGTTGCCGCACGGCAACGGCGAGCAGCGGCTCAACGCCGAGCCGGTCGTCCGCGCCGGCGGGGGAGTCCTCGTCGCCGACGGCGACCTCGACGCGGCCCGGCTCACCGAGCACGCCGTCCCGCTGCTCACCGACCCGGCGCGCCTGGCGGCGATGGCCGCTGCGGCGGCCGAGCACGGCCGGCGGGACGCCGACGAGGCACTGGCCCGCATGGTGCTCGAGGCCGCGGGGGAGCGGGCGTGACCGCGCGGTCGGCACCGGCGGAGGTGCCCCCGGCGGACCAGCTCGGCCGGGTCCACCTCGTGGGCGTCGGCGGGGCGGGGATGAGCGGCATCGCCCGGATCCTGCTCGCCCGCGGCGTCCCCGTGTCCGGCAGCGACGCCGCGGACTCGCCGACGCTCGACGCCCTGCGCGCGCTCGGGGCCACCGTGCACGTCGGTCACCGCGCCGAGCAGGTCGACGCCGCCGACACCGTCGTCGTCTCGACGGCCATCCGGGCCACCAACCCCGAGCTCGCGGCCGCCCGGGACCGGGGCCTGCGGGTGCTGCGCCGCGCGGCCGCGCTCGCCGCCGTGATGGCCGGTCGCCGGGGTATCGCCGTCGCCGGCACGCACGGCAAGACCACGACCACGTCGATGCTCACCGTGGCGCTCCGGGAGGCGGGGCTCGACCCGTCGTACGCCGTCGGGGCCGACCTCGACGTCCCCGGCTCCAACGCGCACGAGGGGGCCGGCGAGTACTTCGTGGCGGAGGCGGACGAGAGCGACGGGTCGTTCCTGCTGCTCTCCCCGTGCGCCGCGGTCGTCACCAACGTCGACGCCGACCACCTCGACCACTACGGCGACCGGGATGCCTACGCCCGGGCGTTCGCCGACTTCCTCGACCGGGTCGACCCGGACGGCTTCGTCGCGGTCTGCGCCGACGACCCCGGGGCCGTGGCGCTGGCCGCGACCGCCCGCGAGCGGGGGCTGCGGGTGGTGACGTACGGCGAGGCGGCGGACGCAGCCGTGCGCGCCGAGAACCTCGTCCGGAGCGGGACGGGCACGACCTTCGGCCTGACGGTCGACGGCGCGCACCGGGTCGACGTGCGGTTGGCGGTGCCCGGCCGCCACTACGCGCTCGACGCCACGGCGGCGCTCGCCGTGCTGGTGACGCTCGGCGTGCCGCTCGAGCCGGCTGTGCGGGCGCTCGCGGCGTTCCGGGGCGCCCGGCGCCGGTTCGAGCCCAAGGGGGAGGCCGGCGGGGTGCGCGTGTTCGACAGCTACGCCCACCACCCGACCGAGATCCGCGCCGACCTCGAGGCGGCCCGCGACGTGGTGGGGGAGGGGCGCGTCGTCGTGGCCTTCCAGCCACACCTGTACAGCCGGACGCAGGCCTTCGCGGGGGAGCTCGGCGCGGCGCTGGCGCTCGCGGACGAGGTCGTCGTCATGGACGTCTACGCCGCGCGCGAGGACCCGCTGCCGGGCGTGACGGGCGCGCTGGTCGCGCAGGCGGTGTCGCTGCCGGCCGGGCAGGTGGTCTACGAGCCCACCTGGTCGGCGGTGGCGGGCCGGCTCGCCGAGCGCGCCCGTCCCGGCGACGTCGTGCTCACCCTCGGGGCCGGGGACGTCACCCGCATCGGGCCGGACGTGCTCGCCCTGCTCGGCGTGCGGGGGACCCGGTGAGCGCCACGCGCCCGCACCCCAAGATCGCCGCCCGGGTGCGGCGGCGCCGCTGGCGCGCGATGACGCCTCTGCTCGCGGTCGCGCTGGTCGGGGCGGTGCTCGTCACGCTGGCCTGGGTGGCCCTCGGTTCGGGACTGCTGGACGTCAAGCGGATGACCGTCACGGGGACGTCGAGGCTTTCCGCAGCCGAGGTGTCCAGAGTGGCCGACGTGACCCCCGGCTCACCCATGCTGACCCTCGACACCGGCGCGGCCCAGCGCCGGGTCGCCCGGCTGGCGCCGGTGGCCTCGGTCACGGTGAGTCGCAGCTGGCCGTCGACCGTGCGCATCGCCGTGGTGGAGCGCCGCCCGGTCGCGTCCGTACCGGCGACCAGCGGGGGAGTGCGCCTGCTCGACCGCACCGGCGTGGCGTTCGCCACGACCGCGAAGGCCCCGGCGGGGGTGGTGCCCCTGCAGCTGCCGGGACCCGTACCGGGCCGGGGCGCGGAGGAGGCCCGGGCCGCCCTCGACGTGCTCGAGGCGCTGCCGTCGACCGTTCGGGCGGCCGTCCGGTCGGTGTCGGCGCCGACGCCGGCTGCGGTCACGCTCACCCTGGCGGGCAACCGGCGGGTGGTGTGGGGCGGGCCGGAGGACTCCGACCGCAAGGCCCGCGTGCTGGCCGCGCTGCTCAAGCGCCCCGCCCACGAGTACGACGTCAGCGCCCCCGGCGTCGCCGTCACCCGCTGACACCGATCAACTCGTGCCCCGTACGGCGTGTCGCGCCGATTTCGCCCGGCGTGTCGCCAGTGTGATCTGCCCGAGCGCTCCCGCGGGACGAGTTCTGCGACACGCCGGGGCGGATTGGGCCGACTGCCTTGACCCGTACGCAGTCGGCCGCCTACTGTCCGCTCCAGCCCTCTACTTGACATAACTATAAGCGTCTAGTTGAGGGTGAGGGTTGAGGGAGGCGGCAGGCTCCGGGCACCAGCCCGGCGGAACCACCGCAACCGAGACCCCCGCCGGTCCGGTGGCACCTTCCCCGTGCCACCGTGGCCAGCGGACCACTTCCCCGAACAGTTCCGTTCCGCCGGTGGCGCGCGCCCGGGCACCGCCGGCCTGACCCATAGGGAAGGCCGTTCGTGGCACCTCCGCAGAACTACCTCGCCGTGATCAAGGTCGTCGGGATCGGTGGCGGCGGCGTGAACGCCGTCAACCGCATGATCGAGGCCGGGCTCAAGGGCGTGGAGTTCATCGCCATCAACACCGACGCGCAGGCGCTGCTCATGAGCGACGCCGACGTCAAGCTCGACGTCGGCCGGGAGCTCACCCGGGGCCTCGGTGCAGGCGCCGACCCGGCCATCGGGCGCAAGGCGGCGGAGGACCACCGCGAGGAGATCGAGGAGGTGCTCAAGGGCGCCGACATGGTCTTCGTCACCGCGGGTGAGGGCGGCGGTACGGGCACGGGCGGCGCACCCGTCGTGGCCCGGATGGCCAAGTCGCTCGGGGCGCTGACGATCGGCGTCGTGACCCGCCCGTTCTCCTTCGAGGGCCGGCGCCGGGCGGGCCAGGCCGAGGGCGGCATCGACGAGCTGCGTGACGAGGTCGACACCCTCATCGTCATCCCGAACGACCGCCTGCTGTCGATCAGCGACCGCCAGGTGAGCGTGCTCGACGCCTTCCGCAGCGCCGACCAGGTGCTGCTCTCCGGTGTCCAGGGCATCACCGACCTCATCACGACGCCGGGCCTGATCAACCTCGACTTCGCCGACGTCAAGTCGATCCTCACCAACGCCGGCTCCGCCCTCATGGGCATCGGTTCCGCGCGCGGCGACGACCGCGCCATCGTCGCGGCCGAGGGCGCGATCGCCAGCCCGCTGCTCGAGGCGAGCATCGACGGCGCGCACGGCGTGCTCATGAACATCTCCGGCGGTTCCGACCTCGGCCTGTTCGAGATCAACGAGGCGGCCCAGCTCGTCGCCGACGCCGCCCACCCCGAGGCCAACATCATCTTCGGTGCGGTGATCGACGACGCGCTCGGCGACGAGGTGCGCGTCACGGTCATCGCCGCCGGGTTCGCGGGCGGCTCCCCCCAGCCGCGCAAGGAGGCGCCGGCGCGCCGCGCGGCGACCGAGGAGCCGGCGGCCCAGATCGACCTCACCGGCGAGCGCCCGGCGCGTACGGACACCCCCCCGCGCGCGAGCCAGCCGGCCCCGCCGGCCGCCGAGCCCGCTCGGCCGGCGCCGCCGGCGACGCCGACGCCCTCGCCCGCGCGGCCGGAGCCCCGCCGTACGGTCGTCTTCGACGACAGCGACGACCTCGACGTCCCCGACTTCCTGAAGTGAGCGCTGCGGTCCTGACCGCGCGCCACGACCTGGGCGGGAACGTCCACGCCGCTTTCACCACCCGTGCCGGTGGCCGGAGCGCACCGCCGTACGACGCGCTGAACCTCGGCGCCCACGTCGGCGACGACCCGACGGCGGTCATCGCCAACCGCCGGCTGCTCGAGGCGGCCGTGGGGGTGCCGGTGGCGTTCATGGAGCAGGTGCACGGCGCCGGCGTCGCCGTCCTCGACGGCACCCCGACCGGCCCGGTGCCGGACGTCGACGCCCTCGTCACGGCTCGCCCGGAGCTGGCGCTCGTGGTGCTCGTGGCCGACTGCCTGCCCGTCCTGCTGGCCGACCCGGAGGCGGGCGTGGTGGCCGCAGCACACGCCGGCCGCGGCGGGGTCGCCCAGGGCGTCGTGCCCGCCGTCGTGGCCGCGATGCGCGAGCTGGGCGCCCGGCCGGAGCGCATGACGGCGGTGGTCGGGCCGGGGGTGTGCGGCCGGTGCTACGAGGTCCCCCCGGCGCTGCGGGACGAGGTCGACGCCGCGGTCCCCGGTACGGCGGCGGTCACCCGGGCCGGTACTCCCGCCGTCGACCTGGCCCACGGGGTGGGGAGCCAGCTGCGCGACGCCGGGTTGCGCGGCTGGGAGCGTGACGCGCGCTGCACGTACGAGGACGCCGCGCTGTTCAGCCACCGCCGGGACGGGCCGCGTACGGGCCGGTTCGCCGGCGTCGTCTGGCGCCGGGCCGCATGAGCCGGCGCGAGGAGGTCGCGGCGAACCTCGCGGTGGTCCGCGACCGTATCGCCGCCGCCTGCGCGGCGGCCGGCCGCGAGCCGGCGGAGGTGACGCTCGTCGCGGTCACCAAGACGTTCCCGACGGAGGACGTGCGCATGCTCGCCGAGCTGGGCGTGCTCGACGTGGGGGAGAACCGCGACCAGGAGGCGCGCGCGAAGGCCGCCGCGCTGCAGGACCTGCCGCTGCGCTGGCACTTCGTCGGCCGGTTGCAGACGAACAAGTGCCGGTCGGTCGCCCGGTACGCGACCGTCGTGCACTCGGTGGACCGGGCCGGGCTCGTGGCCGCGCTCGGGCGGGCGGCGCACGACGCCGGGCGCCGGCTGACCGTGCTCGTCCAGGTCGCCCTCGACGACGACCCGACGCGCGGCGGCGCCCGGCCGGACGACGTGCCGGCGCTCGCCGACGCGGTCGCCGCCGACCACCGGCTCGTCCTCGGCGGGGTGATGGCGGTCGCCCCGCTCGGCGCGGACCCCGGTCGGGCGTTCGCCCGGCTGGCCGAGGTGGCGGCCGCGGTACGGGCCGACCACCCGACGGCCACCGCGGTGTCCGCGGGCATGAGCGGCGACCTCGAGGCGGCCGTGCGCAACGGCGCGACACACGTACGCATCGGCACGGCGTTGCTCGGCGGAAGAAGGCCCGGGGTCGGGTAGTGTCGCGCTGACCGGGGCGCCCGCCCCGGCCGGGTTCTACGAATGCTGCGGAGGCGACCACGATGGCCGGCGCCATGCGCAAGATGGCTGTCTACCTCGGCTTGGTCGAGGACGACGAGCGCAGCGAGCACGACTACTTCGACGACGACTACGACGCAGGGGAGACCGCCGTCGTGCGCCACCCAGCCGCCGACCGTGCCCGCATGAGCGCCGCACGCGGTTTCGAGCGTGCGGACGAGCGGGGCTCGGCGGTTCGCTACACCAGCAGCGCCGCTCCGCGCCCGGTACCGGACGCGCCGACGGAGCCCTACCGCATCACGTCGCTGCACCCCCGTACGTACAACGAGGCGCGCACCATCGGTGAGCACTTCCGCGACGGCACCCCGGTGATCATGAATCTCACGGAGATGGACGACGCCGACGCCAAGCGGCTCGTCGACTTCGCGGCGGGGCTCATCTTCGGCCTGCGCGGGAGCATCGAGCGGGTGACCAACAAGGTGTTCCTGCTGACGCCCGCCAACGTCGAGATCACGGCCGAGGACAAGTCGCGCATGGCGGAGAGCGGCTTCTTCAACCAGAGCTAGCGGGTCCGAGCCGGGCCGGCCGGGAGACCAGAGATGATCGTGCTCGACGCGGTACGTGCCGCGCTCGGCCTGTTTCTGCTGCTGCTGCTGTTCCGGCTGGTCATGGAGTGGGTCTTCGCCTTCGCCCGCGACTACCGCCCGCGCGGTCTCATGGCGATGGCCCTGGAGGTGGCCTACACGGTCACCGACCCGCCGTACAAGGTGCTGCGCCGGGTGATCCCGCCGCTGCGCCTGGGGTCGGTCGGGATCGACATCGCGTTCAGCGTCCTGCTCCTCATCGTCATCATCCTTCTCTCGGTCATCCCGTGACCGTGCTGCACGCCCTGGAGGCCTACCGATGCCGCTGACGCCCGAGGACGTGGCGAACAAGAAGTTCACCGTCACCCGGTTCAAGCCGGGCTACGCCGAGGACGAGGTCGACGCCTTCCTCGACGAGGTCGAGACGGAGCTGCGCCGGCTGCTGGGGGAGAACGCCGACCTGCGCAGCCGCCCGGGCGGGGCGCCCCCGGCACCGCGCCCGGCCGAGGCCGCTCCGCAGCAGGCACCGCCGCCGCCCCCGCCGCCGCCCCCCTCCGCCGCAGAGGCACCCGTACGCGCCGAGGAGGGGCAGGAGGCGGCGCTGCGTACGCTGCTGCTCGCCCAGCGCACGGCGGACGCGGCCGTCGCCGAGGCGCGCAAGGAGGCCGAGCAGCTGCTCGAGGAGGCGCGCCGGCGGGCCAGCGCGCTCGAGCGGGAGGCCCAGCAGCAGCACTCCGCCCGCCTGGCCACGCTGGAGAGCGAGCGCACCGCGTTGGAGTCCTCGGTCGAGGCGCTGCGCCGCTTCGAGCAGGAGTTCCGCGGTCGGCTCAAGGCCTACCTCGAGGCGCAGATGCGTGACCTGGACAGCCGCCGGTCCGTCGCGCCGCCGCCCCCCGCGGGCGTCGGCGGGCCGTCGGCCGCGGCGGCCGGTCCCGGCCCGGTGCACGCCGGAGGCGGCCCGCACCCGACACCCCCCGGCGGGTCGGACGGGCCGGCGCGACCGCCGGCGGACCGCCCGTTCACCCCGCAGCCCCCGCTGCCGCCGACCGGTGCGCAGCCGCCGGCGGCGCGGCCCCCGTTCGTGGAGGACGTCTCCGCCGGCAGCGACGTGCCGCCCAGCGGCCCGCCCCGGGAGGCCGGCCCGGCACGCCCCGCAGGCGGTCCCGACGAGGACGAACCGGACGCGGGCTGAGGCACGGTCCGGGCCGCTGGCTACCATGCTCGGCTGACCCGCCCATCCGACCACAGCCTGGAGACGCGCCGTGATCGTCATCAGTGGAGCCCTCGTCCTCGTTGCACTGGGGCTCCTCATCGCCGGGCTGGTGGTGTCGGGTGGTCTGGCGCTCGTCTACGCCTCGATCGGGGTGAGCCTGCTCTCCGCCGCGTTCCTCGGGCTGGGGGTCCGGCAGCGCCGCGGTGAGCTCGCGGTGACCGCCGCCTCACCGGCCGCGGAGGACAGCGTCGTCGTCCGTGCCCCGGCCGCCGAGCAGCCGGCCGCCGAGCAGCCGGTCACCGAGCAGCCGTCACCGCCGGCGCCGCCGGCGGAGGCGGAGACGGTGGCGGTGACCCCGGTGGTGGCCGACGAGGAGGTCGCACCGGAGCCGGTCCCCGCCGCGCCGGTGACGACCGATGCGGAGGTGTACGTCGTCCCCGGGCGCCCGCGCTACCACGCCGAGGGGTGCCGCTTCCTCGCCGGGCGCGAGGTGGAGGGGCGCACCCGGGCCGAGGCGCGCGACGAGGGCTTCGAGCCGTGTGGCGTGTGCAAGCCGGACGCGGCGGCCGCCCCCGCGGCCGAGCCGGCGCCCGCCGCCCCGGCGGCCCGCGCGCCCCGGTCGTCGCCGCGCGCGGACGGCGTCGTGGTGCTGCCCGACCGCGACAAGTTCCACAAGGCGAGCTGCCGGTTCGTGCGTGACGTGCCGGGCGCGCAGCAGCTGACCAAGGCCGGCGCCCGGCGGCAGGGCTATCAGCCGTGCGGGGTCTGCAAGCCGTAGCCGACCGCCGCCGCCGGCAGCGGCCGGTGGAACGGGTCACGCGGCGGTGCCTTGGGCACGGACAGCACCTCGCCGTCCATGCTGAGCCCGCACAGGGCCATCACCCGGCCCAGGACGCTGGTGGTCGACTCGCCGGCGGCGAGGCCCTCCGCGGTGACCATCGCGCGGTGGATCATCACCCAGTGCCGGTTGGGCGTGTCGTACGTCCAGTCCACGCCCCCGAGCATCAGCGCGGAGCCGGGCCCGCCGTCCGTGCCGTCGAACGGGCCGCTCCACAGCCGGACGCCGGTCGGGCCGCTGGAGAAGGTGCCGCCGCGGGAGACGTCCGCGCGCGCCGCAGCGTCGAGCAGCGCACGTGCCTGCGCCTCTCGCAGGACGAGCGACGGCCGCACCGTGCTCGACAGTGCCGGTACCGCAACCGCGTCCGGTGCGAGCGCCAACGGGCGCCCTGGCTCCACGATCGACAACGACGACCACCCCACGCCGACTCGCCTCCTTCGACGCCCCCGCAAGCGTCCGCGACGTTCCCCGCAGGAGGAGTATCGGTTGCTCCGAACGCCGGAATCGCTCCGCCGAACGGGTGGTGTGCGGCTCAGCCGACCGGGCGCAGCCAGAACGTCAGGCCCAGGTCGGGCTCCTCGTGCGGCGCCAGCGGGGCGTTCGGCGCCCCTTCCGCGCAGGTGACGGCGAGCACCTCGTCCGCGAGCAGCCGCTCGCCGTCGCGCAGAGCCGCGGCCGTCTCGTCGTCGGCCGCCGACCACCACAGCTCGATCCGGTCGGACACGTCGAGCCCGTTCGCCTTCCGGGCCTCCTGAACCAGCCGGACGACCTCGCGCAGGGTGCCGGCGCGCAGCAGCTCCGGCGTGAGCGTGAGGTCCAGCGCGACCGTCTCGCCCGCAGCGCTCGCCACCGCCCAGCCGGCACGAGGCGTCTCCGTGACGACGACGTCCTCGGCGGACAGCGTGACGGTCTCGCCCTCGACGTCGACCTCGACCGTGCCCGTGTCGCGCAGCGCGGTGGCGATCCCGGCGGGGTCCGCCGCGCCCAGCGCCTGGGCGACGAGCGGCGTCCGGTTGCCGAACCGCCGGCCGAGGCTGCGGAAGTTCGGCTTGACCGTGTGGTCGACGAGCTCGCCCGACTCCTCGGCCAGCGTCGCGACCTCCGCGACGTTGAGCTCCTGCGCGACCTCGGCGCGCAGCTGCGCCGGCAGCGCCGTCCAGCCCTGCGCACCCACCAGCGCGCGGCCGAGCGGCTGGCGGGTCCGTACGCCGGAGTCCGCGCGGGCCGACCGGCCCAGCTCCACCAGCCGGCGGACGAGCGCCATCCGGGTGCCGAGCTCGGCGTCGACGAGCTCGGCGTCGGCCTGCGGCCACTCGCGCAGGTGCACGGAGTCGGCCACGTCCGGCCGCCCGGCCCGCACCACGCTGCTCGTGCAGGTAGTCGGCGAGGAAGGGCGTGAACGGCGCCATCAGCTGGGTGAGCACCTCCACGCACTCGTACAGCGTCGCCAGCGCGGCCGGGTCGCCGTCCCAGAACCGGCGGCGGGAGCGGCGGACGTACCAGTTGGACAGGTCGTCGATGAGCTGCGCCAGGCGCCGCCCCGCGCGGACGGAGTCGAACTCCTCCAGCGCGGCGTCGACCTCGGCCACGGTTGCGTGCAGCTCCGAGAGCGCCCAGCGGTCGAGCAGCGGCCGCTCGGCGGCCGGCGGCGCCGGGGCGGTCTGCGGCGAGAAGTCGTTCGCGTCGGCGTACAGGCACGAGGAACGACGCGGTGTTCCAGTAGGTCAGCAGCACCTTGCGGACGACCTCGTCGAGCAGGCCGTGGCCCACCCGGCGGGTCGACCAGGGGTTGCCCACGCAGGCCATCAGCCAGCGCAGCGCGTCGGCGCCGTGCCGCTCGAACAGCTCGAACGGGTCGAGCACGTTGCCGAGGTGCTTGGACATCTTGCGGCCGTCCTCGTCGACGATGTGGCCGAGGCAGAGCACGGTCTCGTACGACGAGCGGTCGAACACCAGCGTCCCGACGGCCATCAGCGTGTAGAACCAGCCGCGGGTCTGGTCGATCGCCTCGCAGATGAACTGCGCGGGGTAGTTGCGCTCGAACTCCTCGCGGTTCGCGTACGGGTAGCCGAACTGCGCGAACGGCATGGAGCCCGAGTCGTACCACGCGTCGATCACCTCCGGCACCCGCGTCGGCGGTGGCACCGCACTCGCCGCACGGGAAGGTGACCGTCGTCGACGTACGGCCGGTGCGGGTCGAGGCCGGAGAGGTCCTGCCCGGCGAGCTCCGCCGAGCTCCGCGCAGCGAGCCGACGGCGGTGAGGTGGCCCTGCGGGCAGCGCCAGATCGGCAGCGGGGTGCCCCAGTAGCGGTTGCGCGACAGCGCCCAGTCGATGTTGTTCTCCAGCCAGTCGCCGTAGCGGCCGGTGCTGGATCGTCTCCGGGTGCCAGTCGGTGCGCGCGTTCTCGGCCAGCAGCCGGTCCTTGACCGCGGTGGTGCGGATGTACCAGGACGGCAGCGCGTAGTAGAGCAGCGGCGTGTCGCAGCGCCAGCAGTGCGGGTAGGCGTGCTCGTAGGCCTCCTGCCGGAACAGCAGCCCGCGCGCCCGCAGGTCCGCGACGATGGCCGGGTCGGCGGCCTTGAAGAACTGCCCGCCGACGAGCGGCAGCTGCTCCTCGAAGTGCCCGTCCGGCCGCACCGGGTTGACCACGGGCAGGCCGTAGCGGCGGGCCACCGCGAGGTCGTCCGCGCCGAACGCCGGTGCCTGGTGCACCAGACCGGTGCCGTCCTCGACCGTCACGTAGTCGGCGAGCCCGACGTAGTGGGCGCCGTCGGGATGTCGACCAGCTCGAACGGGCGCTGGTAGGTCCAGTGCTCCATGTCCGCGCCCGGGAACGAGGTCGGCGACCGTCGTCCAGCCCTCGCCGAGGCGCCGGTCCGAGCAGCGGCTCCGCGACGACGAGGCTGTCTCGCCGTCGCCGCTCGGCGACGACGTAGGTCACGCCGCGGGTGCACCGCGACGGCGGTGTTGGAGATCAGCGTCCACGGGCGTCGTCGTCCAGACCAGCAGCGCCGCGCCCGCTCGGCGTAGCGGCCCGCTGGTGAGCGGGAAGCGGACGTAGACGACGGGGTCGGTCACCGTCGTAGTAGCCCTGGGCGACCTCGTGGTCGGACAGCCCGGTGCCGCAGCGCGGGCAGTACGGCGTCACCCGGTGGTCCTGCACGAGCAGGCCCTGGTCGAAGATCTGTCTTGAGCGACCACCAGACGCTCTCGACGTACGACGGCGTTCATCGTCCAGTAGGCGTCGTCGAAGTCGACCCAGTAGCGCCATCCGCTCGGTCAGCCGGACGAACTCGTCGACGTGCTCCTGCACCGACTCGCGGCACCTGGCGTTGAACTCGGCGATGCCGTACGCCTCGATGTCGCCCTTGCCGGAGAAGCCCAGCCGCTTCTCGACCTCGAGCTCGACCGGCAGGCCGTGGCAGTCCCAGCCGGCGCGGCGGGGGACGTGGTGGCCCTTCATGGTCTTGAAGCGCGGGGAACAGGTCCTTGAACACCCGCGCCTCGACGTGGTGGGTGCCGGGCTTGCCGTTCGCGGTCGGCGGGCCCTCGTAGAAGGTCCACAGCGGCCCGCCCGCGGTCTGCGTCCAGCGACCGGCGGAACACGGCGCGGTCCTCCCAGCGGGCGAGCACCTCGTGCTCGAGCGCGGGCAGGTCGACCTGGGCTCGGCAGCGGGCGGAACGGCATGAGCTCATCGGGTGGTGCCTCCGTCGGCGGTGCTCCGGCCGGAGGGACGAGTCGGGCCGGTGTGGGCCGTTCCCGCGGTACCACCCTCCTTGGCGCCGGTCGCCGGCGACCCCCTCGTTCGTCGCGGCCGGGTCTACTGGCGGGGCCGGCACCGCCCGCTTTCTTCCGGCGGCTCAGGGGTGATCTTCCCGCCGGGCACGCCCCCCGGGCTCGCACCGTCCCCGGGTCGCTGCTGGCTGCGTACGGCGGTACTCGTCCCCGTCAGCGCCTGCTCGCCCCTCGATCCTACGGCGGCCCCGCAAGCGGGTTGCCAGCCCGTGCGCCAGCACCGCCACCTTTGTGCGCCCAGTGACCGCCTTCGTGCGGCGTACTGGGGTCAACGAAGATCGTTTGACCCCAGCTGGCCGCACGAAGGCGGGGTCGCGGCGAGGATGGGGGGCGTGCGGGTGGAGATCCGGGTCCGGCCCGGCGCGCCACGGACGTCGGTGGGCGGGACGTACGGCGACGCGCTCGTCGTCCGCGTGCAGGAGCAGGCGGTCGGCGGCCGGGCGACGGAAGCGGCACTGCGCGCGCTCGCGCAGGCGGTGGGCGTACGCCGGGCCGACGTCGCGCTCGTGACCGGGGCCACCAGCCGGACCAAGGTGGTCGCGCTGCCCGACCAGCCGGCGGGCAGGAGGCCGTCCAGCGGCTGCGTGGGTGACACGTACGCGCCGTACGCGTGGCTTCCGGCCGGTTGCGGGTGACCGATGGCACACTTATCCTTCCTGCTCCAAGATCATGATCACCCTCACCGCAGTGTCGACTTGAGGAGGCGGGGCGCATGGCCGGCGATCGACCCGGCATCGGGGGGCGCATCCGACGGCTGGTGGCGTCGAGGCGTGGCCGAGACGACGCCCCGGCCAGGGAGGCCCCCGCGTCGTCGGCCCCCGCCAAGCAGGCGTCGCCCACCGCGGACAGTGGCGCCGGCCGCTCCGGCGCGGCCAAGAAGGCCGCGGCCAAGAAGGCACCCGCCAAGAAGGCCGCGGCGAAGAAGGCACCGGCCAAGAAGGCCGCGGCCAAGAAGGCCGCGGCCAAGAAGTCCGGTACGGCCAAGAAGGCCGCGGCCAAGAAGTCCGGACGGCCAAGCAGGCTCCCGCGAAGTCCGCGGCGAAGAAGGCCGGCACGGCCAAGAAGTCGGCGGCGAAGAAGGCCGGCACGGCCAAGAAGGCGTCGGCGGCCAAGAAGGCGCCGGCCAAGCAGGCGCCCGCGAAGTCCGCGGCCAAGAAGGCGCCGGCGAAGAAGAGCCCGGCCGCGAAGACTGCGGCGAGCAAGACCGCGGCCAAGCAGGCGCCTGCGAAGGCCGCGAAGAAGGCTCCCGCCAAGAAGCCGGCGCCGGCACGCAAGGCGGCCACCAAGGCGGGCCCGGCCAAGAAGCCGTCGAAGGAGTCAGGCACTTCGGGGCCGGCGCGCACAGGATCCGCCGGCGGGCGCCGGCCGCGACCGCCACCACCCCGGCGAGCGGCGGCTCCCGCGAAGGCGGCGACCCGCGGTGGCAAGCCCGCGGTGCTGCCGGGCGAGTCCCCGTGGACGGCCAAGCCGAGCTCGCGGAGATCCGCGCCGAGCTGGAGGAGCAGGTCGGACGACCTGCGCGGGGAGATCACCGACGCGGAGGAGCGCCTGGGCGGCGCTGCAGCGCGACAGCGGCGAGGGCGCGGGCGACGACCAGGCGGACGCCGGCACCAAGACCTTCGAGCGCGAGCACGAGCTGTCGCTGGCGGCGAACAGCCGTGACCTGCTCGCGCAGGTCGAGCGGGCGCTGCAGCGGCTGGACGTCGGGACGTACGGGACGTGCGAGAACTGCGGCAACCCGATCGGCAAGGCGCGTCTGCAGGCGTTCCCGCGTGCGACCCTGTGTATGACATGCAAGCAACGCGAGGAAAGGCGCTGACCGAGGGCGCCCGATGCCGCGCCCCCCGCGCCACGGCGGCTGGTGCTGTTCGTCGTGGCCGCTGCGGTGGTGCTCACCGCCGACGTCGTGACCAAGGTGCTCGTGGTCGACCGGCTCGAGGCGCACCCGCCGGTACGGCTCGTACTGGGCGTGCTCGACCTGCAGGTGACGCGCAACCGGGGCGCGGCCTTCAGCATCGGTACGGGTACGACCTGGCTGTTCACCGCGCGTGGCGGTCGCCGTGGTCGTGGCGATCGTGCGGGTGGCCCGGCGGCTGCGCAACCCGTGGTGGGCACTGGCTCTCGGCCTGCTGCTCGGCGGCGCGCTGGGCAACCTCGTCGACCGGCTGTTCCGCGCGCCGGCTCCGCTGCGGGGGCACGTCGTCGACTGGATCCACCTGCACCACTGGCCGGTGTTCAACCTGGCCGACTCCGGCGATCGTCGTCGGCGGGGTCCTGGCCGTGCTGCTCTCCCTCCGGGGGACGTCGTACGACGGGGTCGCCGGAGGAGCGAACCGGGCACGGAGCAGGAGCCCTCGTGACCACCGCCGAGCACCGCAGCGTGCCTGTGCCGGAGGGTCTCGACGGCCTGCGGCTCGACGCCGCCGTCGCGCGGCTGTTCGGGCTGTCGCGCACCCGCGCCGCGGAGATCGTCGAGTCGGGAGCCGCCAGCCTGGACGGCCGTCCCGCGGCGAAGTCCGCCAAGGTCACCGCCGGCTCGTGGCTCGAGGTGGAGATCCCCCGTGCGTCCGCGCCGGTCGCGGCGTGCCGCAGGCCGGTGCCCGGGTTGCGCGTCGTCCACGACGACGCCGACGTCGTCGTCGTCGACAAGCCGGTCGGCGTCGCGGCGCACCCGAGCCCGGGCTGGGACGGCCCGACGGTGGTCGGCGGCCTGGCCGCTGCGGGGTACCGGATCGCGACGTCGGGTGCCGCCGAGCGACAGGGCGTCGTCCACCGGCTCGACGTCGGGACGAGCGGGCTGATGGTCGTGGCCAAGAGCGAGCACGCGTACGCCCTGCTCAAGCGCGCGTTCCGCGAGCGGGAGGTCGACAAGCGGTACGCCGCGCTCGTCCAGGGCCACCCGGACCCGCTGCGCGGCACGATCGACGCCCCGATCGACCGGCATCCCTCCCACGACTACCGGTTCGCCGTCGTCGCCGGAGGCAAGCCGAGCGTCACCCACTACGACACGGTGGAGGCCTTCCGCGCCGCGTCGCTGCTCGACGTCCGGCTGGAGACCGGTCGCACGCACCAGATCCGGGTGCACATGGCGGCCGTGCGGCACCCGTGCGTCGGCGACCTCGCGTACGGCGCCGACCCCACCCTCGCCGAGCGGCTCGGGCTGACCCGGCAGTGGCTGCACGCGGCGCGCCTCGGCTTCGCGCATCCGGCCGACGGCCGGTGGCTGGAGCTGGACAGCCCGTACCCGGAGGACCTCGCGCGCGCCCTCGAGCTCGTCCGGGCGGACAGCCAGTGACCCTGCGCGACCTCGACGACCGGGTGCTGCCCGGCATCGCGCGCGGGGTACGCCGGGTGAACGGCCGCGTCGAC
Organism: uncultured Actinomycetota bacterium; assembly: GCA_963728075.1. Lineage (GTDB taxonomy): Bacteria > Actinomycetota > Actinomycetes > JAFAQI01 > DASSKL01 > CAVSIP01. Next base: position 373,132 of record CAVSIP010000001.1, read on the forward strand.
CGGGTGCGCGAGCGCGTCCGGCCCGTCCTCGAGGACGTCCGCACCGACCCGGTCGAGGTCGCTCGGCGGCGGCCGCACGCGGCCGTCGCCGGTGCCGTGGTCCTCGTGCTGCTGCTCGGCGTCGGGGCCGCGCTGAGCCGGAGCGGTCAGCACAGCGCGCCCGCGCCGACGAGCGAGCACTCGCGCTTCGCGGTCGTCGGCCCTCATCGCGGCCAGCAGGTCAGCGACTACCGGCATGCGGCCGCCGGCCGGCTGGCGCAGCTGGCCCGTACGCACCCGAACACCCCCGTCCTCGCGGTCGTCGACCTCCGGCGCTACCTCGACCCGGCCGGCGTACGCCGGCTCACCGCCGGGCTGCCGGTCCTGCGTGCGTACGTGCACGTACGGCTGCCGCAGGGTGACACCCCCGTCCACGTCGTCACCCTGTCCGGGATCGACGACCTGGCGGGCGAGGTGGCCCGTACCGGCCGGGTGAGCGCGCAGGCCGCTGTGGGCTACGGCCAGCTGCTCGCCGCGCTGGGCAAGCCCGGCGACGCACGCCAGCAGGAGCTGCACGACGTGTACGTCACCCGCCGGGACACGGCCCGGGCGGAGGCCGCCCGGCTCACTCCCCGCTGCCCTTGTGTCTTCGGCCTGGTGGTCCGGGCGACGGCCGACCGCTTGCAGCGGCTCGCGGACAGCGACCAGGTCCGGGTGGTCGACCCCGCGCCGCGCGAGGTCACCCTCACCGGGCTCGCCGCGCTCGCCCTGCTGCCGGAGACGACCGGGGCCGTCCCCGCCGACCAGGGGTTCGCGTGAGCAGCACCCCCGCCCCCACCCCCACCCCCCCATCCCGTGATCGTCTGCACGGGAACCGCTCTCTATGGCGGCTGTGGTGCAGACGATCACCGGGAGGCGGGGGGAGCGCCGGTGAGCCGTACGCAGGCGGTGGTGTCGCTCGTCCGTACGCCGGCGGACCTGGCGGCGGCGCTCGACGTCCGTCACGAGGTGTTCGTGATCGGCCAGGGGGTGCCGCTCGACCTCGAGCAGGACGGGCGCGACGGTGCGGCGGAGCACGTCCTCGGCCGGGTGGACGGCCGGCCGGTCGCCGCGGCGCGGCTGCTCGTCGACGACGGCGTGGCCCTGGTGCAGCGGGTGGCCGTACGCGCGGATCTGCGCGGCGCCGGCATCGGTGCGGCGGTGATGGCTGCGCTCGAGGACCGGGCCCGTGAGCGGGGCGCGGGGGTCGCCGAGCTGCACGCGCAGGTCGCGGTCCGGGGGTTCTACGAGCGGCTGGGCTACCAGGCGTTCGGGCCCGAGTACGACGAGGCCGGTATCCGGCACGTGTCGATGCGCAAGCAGTTGTGACGCGCCGACGCGACACGCCGACGGGTGTCGCGGCGTCGTGGTGCAATGGCCTCCATGGCGACGTCGAGCGGGGAGTTCGTGCACCTGCACGTGCACACCGAGTACTCCATGCTCGACGGGGCGGCGCGGCTGAAGGACCTGTTCGCCGAGGCGGCCCGGATGGGCATGCCGGCCCTGGCGATGACCGACCACGGCAACGTCTTCGGCGCGTACGACTTCTACAAGCAGGCCACCGCTGCCGGGGTGAAGCCGATCATCGGCATGGAGGGCTATCTCGCGCCCGGTAGCCGGTTCGACCGCAAGCGGGTCGCGGTCGGCGGTGCCACCGCCGGGGAGGACAACCCCGGCGAGATGTACACCCACATGACCCTGCTGGCGGAGAACAACGAGGGGCTGCACAACCTGTTCCGCCTGTCCGCCTGGCGAGCCTGGAGGGCTACTACTACAAGCCCCGCATGGACCGCGAGCTGCTCAGCCAGCACGGCAACGGGCGTGATCGCCACCACGGGGTGCCCGTCCGGCGAGGTCAACCGGCTGCTCCAGCAGGGGCGCTACGACGACGCCCGCCAGGCCGCCGCCGACTACCGGGACATCTTCGGCGCGGGCAACTTCTTCTGCGAGGTCATGGACCACGGCATCGACATCGAGCGCCGCCACCGGGACGACCTGCTCCGGCTCGCCCGCGACCTGTCGCTGCCGTTCGTCGCCACCAACGACCTGCACTACACCTACGCCGGACGACGCGCAGGCCCACGAGGTGCTGCTGTGCGTCCAGACGGGCAAGACCCTCGCCGACCCGAACCGGTTCAAGTTCGACGCGCGCGACTTCTACCTCAAGTCGGCCGAGGAGATGCGCAGGCTCTGGCACGAGATCCCGGAGGCCTGCGACAACACGCTGCTCATCGCCGAGCGGGTGGGGGTGTCCTTCGACGAGGGTGGCGACCTCATGCCGCGCTTCCCGGTGCCCGCGGGGCACACGGAGGAGACGTGGCTGCGCGAGGAGGTGCAGCGCGGCCTGGCCCGCCGCTACCCGGGTGGGGTCCCGGAGGACCGCGCCCGCCAGGCGGACTACGAGCTCGACGTCATCTGCCAGATGGGCTTCCCCGGCTACTTCCTCGTCACGGCGGACCTGGTCCGCTACGCGAAGGAGAACGGCATCCGGGTCGGTCCGGGCCGCGGCACGTGCCGCCGGGTCGCTGATCGCCTACGCGCTCGGCATCACCGAGCTGGACCCGGTCGAGCACAAGCTGCTGTTCGAGCGCTTCCTCAACCCCGAGCGCGTGTCCATGCCCGACATCGACATGGACTTCGACGAGCGCCGTCGCGGCGACATGATCCGCTACGCCACCGAGAAGTACGGCGAGGAGCGGGTCGCGCAGATCATCACGTACGGCACGATCAAGGCCAAGCAGGCGGTCAAGGACTCCGCGCGGGTCCTCGGCTTCCCGTTCGCGGTCGGCGACCGGATCACCAAGGCGATGCCGCCGCCGGTGATGGGCAAGGACGTCCCGCTGGCGGGCATCTTCGACGCCGAGCACCCGCGGCTACGGCGAGGCGGGGGAGTTCCGCGCGCTGTACGAGGCCGACCCCGAGGTCAAGCGGGTCGTCGACACCGCGCGGGGGCTCGAGGGGCTCAAGCGGCAGTGGGGCGTCCACGCCGCCGGCGTGATCCTGTCGCGGGAGCCGCTGCTCGACGTCATCCCGATCCAGCGCCGCGAGCAGGACGGCGCGATCATCACGCAGTTCGACATGGGGGCGTGCGAGTCCCTCGGGCTGCTGAAGATGGACTTCCTGGGCCTGCGCAACCTCACGGTCCTCGACGACTGCCTCGCCTACGTCGCAGGCGAACCGCGGCGAGACCCTCGTCCTCGAGCAGCTGCCGCTCGACGACCGGCCGACCTACGAGCTGCTCTCCCGCGGCGACACGCTCGGCGTCTTCCAGCTCGACGGCGGCCCGATGCGCTCGCTGCTGCGCGCGATGCGCCCGGACAACTTCGAGGACATCTCCGCGGTGCTCGCGCTCTACCGGCCGGGGCCGATGGGCGCCAACGCGCACAACGACTACGCCGACCGCAAGAACGGCCGCAAGCCGGTCGTGCCGATCCACCCCGAGCTCGCCGAGCCGCTCGCCGACATCCTGGACGACACCTACGGGCTGATCGTCTACCAGGAGCAGGTCATGGCGATCGCGCAGAAGCTCGCGGGCTACTCCCTCGGCGCCGCGGACCTGCTGCGCCGCGCGATGGGCAAGAAGAAGAAGGAGATCCTCGACAAGGAGTTCGTGCCGTTCTCCGAGGGCATGCGCAGCAACGGCTACTCCGAGGCCGCGATCAAGACGCTGTGGGACATCCTCGTCCCGTTCTCCGACTACGCGTTCAACAAGGCGCACACCGCCGGCTACGGCCTGGTCTCCTACTGGACGGCGTTCCTCAAGTCCAACTACCCGGCCGAGTACATGGCGGCGCTGCTCACCTCGGTCAAGGACGACAAGGACAAGTCGGCGCTGTACCTGTCGGAGTGCCGGCGCATGGGCATCAAGGTGCTGCCGCCCGACGTGAACGAGTCCGACCTCAACTTCACCCCGCGGGGCAGCGACATCCGCTTCGGCCTGTCCGCCGTCCGCAACGTCGGTGAGAACGTCGTGGAGTCGATCATTGGCACGCGGCGGGCCAAGGGCCGGTTCACCGACTTCCTCGACTTCCTGGCCAAGGTGGCGCCGTCGGTCTGCAACAAGCGGGTCGTCGAGTCGCTCATCAAGTCCGGTGCCTTCGACTCCCTCGGCAACACCCGCCGCGCGCTCTTCGAGCGGCACGAGCAGGCGATCGACGCGTACGTGGAGACCAAGCGCGCCGAGGCGATCGGGCAGTTCGACCTGTTCGGCGGCGACGGGGAGGCGGCGGCCGCCCCGCCGGGAGTCGACCTGACGTTCTCGCTGCACGAGTGGGACAAGTCGCTGCTGCTCGCCTACGAGCGGGAGATGCTCGGCCTGTACGTCTCCGACCACCCGCTGCTCGGCGTCGAGCACCTCATCGCCGCGGCCGTGGACTGCGGCCTGGCGGGGCTCGCCGACGACGACCGTCCCGACGGTGCGGTGATCACCGTCGGCGGGCTGTTGTCCGGCCTCACCCGCAAGGTGACCAAGCAGGGTGCGCCGTGGGCCATCGCGCAGCTCGAGGACCTCGAGGGCGCGCTGGAGGTGCTGTTCTTCCCGGCGACCTACACGCAGTGCGGCCACCTGCTCGCCGAGGACGCGGTGGTCCTCGTCCGCGGCCGGCTCGACCGGCGCGAGGACGTACCACGGCTCATCGCGATGGAGCTGACCCTGCCGGACCTCTCGCAGGGGCCGCGCGGGCCCGTGGTCATCTCCCTGCCCGCCGGACGCTGCACCCCGCCGCTCGTCGAGCGCCTGCGCGAGGTGCTCGGCACGCACCCGGGCACCACGGAGGTGCACCTGCAGCTGCAGTCACCGGGGTCCACCCGCGTGCTCCGCCTCGATGACCGGCTGCGCGTCGCGGCGTCACCCGCGCTGATGGGCGAGCTCAAGGAGCTGCTCGGTCCGGGCGCGGTGGTGGGCTAGAGCGCAGCCGGGCAGGGCACACTGTCCGCCGTGACCGATCCGTCCTCCCGTCGCGTGCTCGTCGTCTCGGCGAGCATGGGCGCGGGGCACGACAATGCCGCCGCCGAGCTCGTCCGGCGGCTGACCTCCCGCGGGCACCACGTCGACACGGTGGACCTGCTCCAGCTGCCCGGCGGCGGGCGAGGGCAGCGGCTGCGCCGGTTCTACGACCTCATGCTGCGCCGGATGCCGTGGCTGTACGACGGCGCCATGCGGTTCTGGGCGCGGTACCCGCGGCCGCTCGAGGAGGTCACCCGCCTGGGCGCCGGGCCGTACGAGCGCGGCCTCGCCGGCGCGGTCGCCACGTTCGCCCCGGACGTCGTGGTGTCGACGTTCAACCTGGCCAGCCAGTGCCTCGGGCGCATGCGCGCGCGGGGCGAGCTGGCCGTACCGGTCGTCACGTACGTCACCGACCCGGGCGCGCACCCGTACTGGGTGCACCCGCGGGTGGACCTGCACCTGACCGTCACCGCGGCCACGGCGGAGGCACTCGTCCCGATGGGCGCGCGGGAGGTGGTGGCGACCGGACCGCTCGTGCGGCCGGAGTTCCTCGGCGGGCGCAGCGACCGGCCGGCCGCCCGCGCGCGCCTGGGCCTTCCGGCGGACGGGCCCGTCGCGCTGGTCGCCGCCGGCTCGGAGGCGTTCGGCCACGTGGAGCGGACGGTCCGCCTGCTCGCGCGGCACGGCGGGGTGGTCCCCGTGGTGCTCTGCGGACGCGACGAGGACCTGCGCCGCCGGCTGCAGGCGGCGGGGCACGGCATCGCGCTCGGCTGGGTGGACGACGTCGCCGGGCTGATGAGCGCCGCCGACTGCCTGGTGGACAACGCGGGCGGCCTCACCTGCCTGGAGGCGCTGTGCATCGGCCTGCCGGTCGTGGTCTTCCGCCCGCTGCCCGGTCACGGCCGGTTCAACGCGGCCGCGCTCGAGGCCGCCGGTCTCGCGCACTGGGTGCGCCGGGACGCCGACCTCGGCGAGGAGGTCGCGCGGCTTGTGGGCGACCCGGCGCGGTGCGCCGCTCAGGTGGCCCGGGGCGGGCCATCGCCCCGGCCGGGACGGGCGGGGACGCCGCGGCCGAGGTGCTGCGCCTCACCGCCGCCGCGGACGTGCTCACGCGGTGAGAGCCCTTCGCACGGCCGCCCTCGCGGCGGCCGCCCTGCATGTCGTCCCCGCAGCCACCTGGCTGCCTCCCGTACGGCTGCGGCTCGCCCCGGGGCTGGCGGGGGTCGGGCGGCGCGGGCACCTGGCGCTGACCTTCGACGACGGGCCCGACCCGGTGTCCACCCCACGGGTGCTCGCCGCGCTCGACGACCTGGGGTGGCGCGCCACGTTCTTCGTGCTGGGCGACGCGGTGCGCCGAGCGCCCGGCCTGCTGGGCGAGATCACCGCCGCCGGGCACGAGGTCGGCCTGCACGGTGACACCCACCGCTACCTGCTGCTGCGTGACCCGTGGGCCGCGTACGACGACCTGCGCCGCGGTCGGGACACCGTGGCCGAGGCGCTCGGGACCGTCCCGTCCTGGTTCCGCCCGCCGTACGGCGTGCTCTCGGGCCCGGGGCTGCTCGCCGCCCATGCGTTACGCGTGCGCCCGGTGCTGTGGACGGCCTGGGGCCGCGACTGGCGGGCCGAGGCGACGGCGGAGTCGGTCGTCGCCGATCTGGCCGCGGGCGTGCTCGACGGCGGCACGGCGCTGCTGCACGACTCGGACGTCACCTCCGCCCCCGGCTCGTGGCAGGCCACGCTCGGTGCGCTGCCGCTCCTGGCCGAGCACGTCGCCCGGCAGGGACTGGCCGTGGGGCCGCTGATGGAGCACGGCATACGCTGAGGGCACCCATGGGAGAACAGGCCTACGTCGTGCGCGGCCTGGTGCGGCACTACCGCGCCGGCCGGCCGCCGCGCACCGTACGCGCCAACGACGGCATCGACCTCGACGTGCAGGTCGGCGAGGTGTTCGGCCTGCTCGGCCCGAACGGCGCGGGCAAGTCCACCCTCGTACGCCAGCTGATGGGACTGCTCGCCCCGGACGCGGGCTCGGTGACCTTGTTCGGACGCGACGTGGTTCGCGAGCCGCGGTCGGTGACCCGGCTCGCCGCCTACCTCGCCCAGGACGAGCCGGTGCTCGGCGAGCTGCCCGTACGCCTCGCCGTGGAGACCACCGGCCGGCTGCGCGGGCTCGGCCGCCGCGACGCGCGGGCCGCCGCGGAGGCGCTGCTCGCCGAGCTCGGGCTCGAGCCGGTGGCCGATCGGCCGCTGGTGCGGCTGTCGGGCGGCCAGCGTCGGCTGGCCGGCGTCGCGACCGCACTCGTGGGGGAGCGGCCCGTCCTCGTGCTCGACGAGCCGACGACGGGGCTCGACCCCACGGCCCGGCGCGCGGTCTGGACCGCCCTGGAGCGCCGGCGGGCCACGGCCGGCACGACGATCCTGCTCGTCACGCACAACGTCCTGGAGGCGGAGACCGTCCTCGACCGGGTCGCCGTGCTGGAGGCCGGGCGGGTGATCGCCTGCGACACCCCCGGCCGGCTCAAGGCGTCGGTGAGCGACGAGGTGCGGCTGGACCTGGTCTGGCGGCACGACCCGCCGCTCGGGGACGCGACGGTGTCCATGCTCGCGCGCCGGGCCCAGGTCACCGGCCGGCGCTGGAGTGCCCGGCTCTCCCCGCCGGACGCCCGCGAGGCGCTGTCCCGGCTCACGACGGGAGACGCGTTCGGGGCGCTCGACGACTTCACGCTCGCGACCCCCACGCTGGAAGACGTCTACCTCGCGCTCGGTGGGCGCTCGGACGACCTGGAGCGCGTGTGACCGTCACGACCGCCACTGCGACCCTGTCCGCGCGGGCCGCCGAACGCGGGACGCCCTTCCGGGCCGCCGTCGCGGCGGTGTACGCCTCGCAGCTGTCGCGGGCACGGGTGGCGCGCGCGTCGCTGCTGTTCGTGGCGACCCTGCAGTCCGTGGGCATCCTCGTGCTGCTGCGGGGCGTCGTCGACACGAACAGCGACGTGACGAAGGAGTCGATCGTCGCGGGGTCGACGGTGCTCGTCGTCGCGTTCGTGGCCCTCAACCTGCTGGCCCAGCGGTTCGGCGCCCTGCGCGCCAGCCGCGCGCTGGACTACTACGCCGCGCTGCCCGTGCCTGGCGCCGCGGTGGTGCTCGGCACCGCCGCGTCGTACGCGACGTTCACCGTCCCCGGCGCGGTCGTCACCGCGGCTCTCGGGGTCGCGCTGTACGGCCTGCCGCCGGCCGGCCTGCTCCTGCTGCCCGTGGTGCTGCCGCTCGCCGGTGCGTCCCTGGCCGGTCTGGGTGCGGCGTTCGGCCTGCTCATGCCGCGCGCCGAGCTGGCGACGGTGGCCGGTCAGCTGGGGATGACCGCCGTGCTCTTCCTCGGCGTGATCCCGCCCCAGCGGCTGCCGCTCGTCGTGCGCGCGCTGCGCGCCGTGGTGCCGTCGACGTACACCATCGACGCGCTGGCCGGTGGCTTCCTGCGCCACCCGGACTGGCCGTGGATCGGCTGGCACCTCGGGGTCAGCGCCGGCATCGCGGTCGCCACGCTCGCGCTCGCGACGTGGTCGTTCCAGCGTGCGGTGACCCGGTGAGCGGGTTCTGGCGCCGGCAGGTCGCCGCCGCCGGCCTCACCACGCTGGTCCTCGTGCTGCTCGGCGCGCCGGTCGGCCTGATCTGGTCTGCGCTGGCGCCGCGGCTCGCGGTGACTGCAGCGGGGCAGGGCGGCATCAACCTCGTGGACGCCTCGAGCGAGGCGCTGGTGGCCGCCGACGGCTACTTCGTCTTCGTCACCGCCGCGGTCGGGCTGGTCTGCGGCGTGCTGGCGTACGCGTACGGCCGCCGGCACGGCACCGGGGTCGTGGCAGGTCTCGCCGCCGGCGGGGTCGCCGCTGCGGTGGTCGCGGCGAGCGTGGGCCGGGCACGCTTCCACGACGCCTTCGAGCGGGCGATCGACCGGGCGCCGGTGGGCACGCACCTGCATTTGTACCTGTCCGTGCGGGCCGAGTCGGCCCTGCTCGCCTGGGCCTTCATCGCGGTCGCGACGTTCTTCCTGCTCACCCTCCGCGAGCGCCACGCATAGGCCCGCCGCGGCCGGCGCCCCCGCCCGCCCCCCTGTCCGGGCGTTGGCGCCAACGCTGGACGACACGCCGTACGCGGCCCAGATCGCGCGTCAACGCTTCCGGGCGGCGCCGCGTACGAACGCTTCCGGGCGGCGCCGCCCCCCTGTCCAGACCCGCCCCCCTGTCCGGGCGTTGGCGCCAACGCTGGACGACACGCCGTACGCGGTCCAGATCGCGCGCCAACGCCTCCGGGCGGCGCCGCGCCCCCCTGTCCGGGCGTTGGCGCCAACGCTGGACGACACGCCGTACGGGGTCCAGATCGCGCGCCAACGTCTCCGGGCGGCGCCGCGTACGAACGCTTCCGGGCGGCGCCGCGCGCCAACGCTTCCGGGCGGCGAGGGCGGCGCCGCGCGCCAACGCTTCCGGGCGGCGAGGGCGGCGCCGCGTACGACCGCCGCCGTCGCCGCCCCGTACGACCGCCGCCGGTCAGTTCGGGCTGGTCCCGGTGGACAGGTCGGTCGCGGGGGCGGCGCGCAGCCGGCCGAGCATGGTCAGCTCGCGGTGCAGCAGCCGCAGCTCGTGCCGCAGCCGCGTCCCGGCGTCCGGCTCGGCGAGCAGCGCCTGCCGGTCAGCGAGGTCGAGCATCGTCGTCGCGGCGACGAGGTACGACAGCAGCAGCGGGTCGTCCGGCAGGTCGGACCGGCCCACCTCGGTGCCCCGCACCGACGCGACGAGGTCCAGGTAGCGGGTGAAGGCGTCGGTGACCGCCGTGGCGACCACGGCCGACTCCGCGCCGGCCTCCTCCGGCAGCAGCTCCACCTCGGCGGACAGGTACGGCCGGGAGTCGTCGACCTCGAGCAGCCGGAACCGCGTCACGCCACCGGTCACCAGGTCGAACCGGCCGTCGTCGTACGGGGTGACGCGGCGCACCTCGGCCGTGCAGCCGACCTCGTACAGGGCCGGCACCCCGTCCGTCCCGACCTCGCGACCGCGGCGGATCGCGACCACGCCGAAGCGGCGCTCCGGGCCCTCCGGGAGCGCCGTCAGCTCGCGGACGAGCAGCCGGTACCGCTCCTCGAAGACGTGCAGCGGCAGCAGCAGCCCGGGGAAGAGCACGGTCCCGAGCGGGAACAGCGGCAGCCGAGCGCGCACGCGGCCAGCGTAGGCGGATGATCGCGCCGGTACCCTCGATGCGTGCTCGCCCGGACCGACCTGCGTGGCCGCCTGCCCGCCGACCCGCGCGACGTCCTCCCGCGGGCGGCGCTCGACGTCGAGGCCGCGGTCGAGGCCGTCCGCCCGGTCTGCGCCGCCGTACGTGAGCGGGGCGCGGCGGCGGTGGCCGAGCTCACCGAGCGCTTCGACGGCGTGCGGTCCCCGGCCCTGCGGGTGCCGCCGGAGGAGCTGCAGCGGGCGCTCGCGGCGCTCGACCCGGCCGTCCGTGCGGCGCTCGAGGAGGCCACCCGGCGGGCCCGGGCCGTGCACGAGGCGCAGCGGCGCACCGACGTCACCGTCGACGTCGCACCCGGCGGCCGGGTCACCGAACGCTGGGTGCCGGTCGGCCGGGTGGGGCTGTACGTCCCGGGCGGGCTGGTCGCCTACCCCTCCAGCGTGGTGATGAACGTCGTGCCCGCGCAGGCCGCGGGGGTGGCCTCGCTGGCGGTCGCCTCGCCGCCGCAGAAGGAGCACGGCGGCCTGCCGCACCCGGCGGTGCTCGCCGCCTGCGCGCTGCTGGGCGTCGACGAGGTGTACGCCGTGGGCGGCGCGCAGGCCGTCGCGATGTTCGCGTACGGCGTCGAGGGCTGCCCGCGCGTCGACCTCGTCACCGGCCCGGGCAACGTCTACGTCGCCGCCGCCAAGCGCCTGCTCCGCGGGGTCGTCGGCATCGACTCCGAGGCGGGGCCGACCGAGATCGGGATCCTCGCCGACGACACCGCCGACCCGGCGTACGTCGCCGCCGACCTCGTCGCGCAGGCGGAGCACGACCCGCTCGCCGCCTGCCTGCTCGTCACCCCCTCGGTGGAGCTGGCCGACGCGGTGGACGTCGAGCTGGGCAAGCAGGTCCCCGCCACCCGTCACCGCGAGCGCGTGGAGACCGCGCTGGCCGGCCAGTCGGCGGTGGTGCTCGTCGACGACCTCGACGCGGGCCTGCGGGTCGTGGACGCGTGGGCCGCCGAGCACCTCGAGGTCATCACCGCCGAGGCGTCCGCGGTCGCGGCCCGCGTCCGCAACGCCGGCGCGATCTTCGTCGGTCCGTACGCCCCGGTCAGCCTGGGCGACTACCTCGCCGGGTCCAACCACGTGCTGCCGACGGGCGGCACCGCCCGGCACACGGGCGGGCTGTCCGTGCAGTCGTTCCTGCGCGGGATCCACGTGGTGGAGTACGACCGCGACGCGCTGGCGGCGGTCGGGGAGCACGTCCGCGCCCTCGGTGGCGCGGAGGACCTCGCCGCGCACGTCGACGCCGTCTGGGTCCGGCTGCGATGAGGCTCGAGGACCTGCCGCTCCGCGACGACCTGCGTGGGCGGTCCCCGTACGGCGCGCCCCAGCTGGACGTCCCCGTACGGCTGAACACGAACGAGAACCCGCACCCCCCGCCGCCGGACCTGGTCGCCGACCTGGCCGCCGCGGTGACCGAGGCGGCGACCACGCTCAACCGCTACCCCGACCGCGACGCCGTGGCGCTGCGCACCGCACTCGCCCGCTACCTGGGGCACGGCCTCGGCGCGGAGTCGGTGTGGGCGGCCAACGGCTCGAACGAGATCCTCCAGCAGCTGCTGCAGGCGTTCGGCGGGCCCGGCCGGACGGCGCTGGGCTTCGTGCCCAGCTACTCCATGCACGAGCTCATCGCGCGCGGCACCGGGACCGGGTGGGTCGGCGTCTACCGCGCCGAGGACTTCTCGCTGTCGGCCGAGCAGGCCCGCGCGGACGTGGCGGAGCACCGGCCGGACATCGTCTTCCTGTGCTCGCCCAACAACCCGACCGGCACGGCGCTCGACCCGGAGGTCATCGACGCCGTGCTGGAGGTGGCGCCGGGCATGGTGGTCGTGGACGAGGCGTACGCCGAGTTCTCCGGCCGCCCCTCCGCGCTGCGGCTGCTGGCCCGCCACGCGCGCCTCGTCGTCACCCGCACGATGTCCAAGGCCTTCGCGCTGGCCGGTGCCCGCGTCGGCTACCTCGCCGCGGACCCCGCGGTCGTCGACGCCGTGCAGCTGGTGCGGCTGCCGTACCACCTGTCGGCGCTGACCCAGGCCGCCGCGCTGGCCGCGCTGCGCCACGCCGACGCGACGCTCGCGACCGTCGCTCGCGTGATGGCCGAGCGCGACCGGATGGCCGACGCGCTGCGCGACCTGGGCTGCGAGGTGGTCGACACCGACGCGAACTTCGTGCTGTTCGGCCGGTTCGACGACGCGGCCAAGATCTGGCAGGCGCTGCTCGACCGCGGCGTGCTGGTCCGCGACGTCGGGCTGCCCGGCTGGCTGCGCGTCACCGCCGGCCTGCCCGCCGAGGTCGACGCGTTCCTCGCCGCACTCCGGGAGGTGCTGCAGTGAGCCGGACCGCCCGCGTCGAGCGCGCGACGAAGGAGTCACAGGTCGAGGTCGAGCTCGACCTGGACGGCACGGGGGTGACCGAGGTCGCCACCGGGGTGCCGTTCTTCGACCACATGCTGCCCAGCTCGGCAAGCACGGCGGGTTCGACCTCAGCGTGCGGACCGACGGCGACCTCGAGGTCGACGCCCACCACACCGTCGAGGACACCTCGCTCGCGGTCGGGCAGGCGCTGCGCGAGGCGCTGGGCGACAAGGCGGGCATCCGCCGGTTCGGCGACGCGCTGGTGCCGCTGGACGAGACCCTGGTGCAGGCGGCGGTCGACCTGTCCGGCCGGCCCTACGTCGTGCACGAGGAGCCGGAGCTGGTCGAGCTGATCGGGGCCTACGACACGACGCTGACCCGCCACATCTGGGAGTCGCTGGTCGGCGAGGCGCGGATCTGCCTGCACGTGCGGGTGCTGTCCGGGCGCAACGCGCACCACGTCGTGGAGGCGCAGTTCAAGGCGGTGGCGCGGGCGCTGCGCGACGCGGTCGCGCTCGACCCGCGGGTCGCGGGGGTGCCCAGCACCAAGGGCTCGCTGTGAGCGCAGCCGTCCTCTACGCGGTGGGCGGGTTCCTCATCGGCGGTGCCATCTCGGTCTGGCGCAACCAGGAGGCCGTCAGCCGGGCAAGCTGCTGGCGCTCGTGCTGCTGCTCGGCGGTACTGATCGGCTGGTGCACCGGCGGCGGGTGCTGCGCTGGTGAGCCGCCGGGTCGTGGTGCTCGACTACGGCTCGGGCAACCTGCGCTCGGCCGAGCGGGCGCTGGCCCGCGTCGGGGCCGACGTCGAGGTGACCGCGGACCCCGACGCCGCCCGTGCCGCCGACGGCCTGGTCGTGCCCGGGGTCGGCGCGTTCGCCGCTTGCATGACCGGCATCCGTGCGGTCGGGGGGGACGCCGTCGTGCGCGAGCGCGTGGCCGCGGGGCGCCCCGTCCTCGGGATCTGCGTCGGCATGCAGGTGCTCTTCGGCGACGGGGACGAGCACGGCGTGCGTACGCAGGGGATCGGCGTGCTGGCCGGCGAGGTGACCCGGCTGCGCGCCGACGTCCTGCCGCACATGGGGTGGAACACCGTCGAGCCCTCGGACGGCTCGGTGCTGTTCGCCGGCCTGGCGGGGGAGCGCTTCTACTTCGTGCACTCCTACGCCGCCCATGCCGCGCCGGGGCTGGTGACGTACGCCGAGCACGGCGAGCGGTTCGTCGCCGCGGTGGAGCGCGGCGTGGTCTGCGCGACCCAGTTCCACCCGGAGAAGTCCGGCGACGCCGGCGCGCAGCTGCTCGAGAACTGGCTGCGCACCCTCGGCTGACCGGCCCGCCGGCTCCCCCCTCCCGGCGGGTGGTGACCGGGGCGCTGATGCGCGGGTGCGGGCGGCCCCTACCGTGTACGGGTGCCTCTGGAGCTGCTGCCGGCCGTCGACGTCGCGGACGGACGGGCCGTCCGGCTCGTCCGCGGTGAGGCGGGGACCGAGACCGCGTACGGCGACCCGCTCGAGGCGGCGCTCGCCTGGCAGCGGGCCGGGGCCGAGTGGATCCACCTGGTCGACCTCGACGCCGCGTTCGGCCGGGGCTCCAACCGCGACCTGCTGCGTGGGTGGTCGGCCGGCTCGACGTACGGGTCGAGCTGTCCGGCGGGATCCGCGACGACGACTCCCTGGACGCCGCGCTGGCCACCGGCGCCACCCGGGTGAACGTGGGCACGGCCGCGCTGGAGCAGCCGGACTGGGTACGCCGGGCCATCGGGCGCGTGGGTGACCGGCTGGCAGTCGGGCTGGACGTCCGCGACCGGACGCTGGCAGCCCGCGGGTGGACCCAGGACGGCGGCGACCTGTTCGACGTGCTCGACCGGCTGGACCGGGACGGCTGCGCCCGGTACGTCGTGACCGACGTCAACCGGGACGGGACGCTCACCGGGCCCAACCTGGACCTGCTGCGCAGCGTCTGCGCGGCGACCGACCGGCCGGTCGTGGCCTCCGGTGGCGTGAGCAGCCTCGACGACCTGCGGGCGATCGCCTCGCTCGTCCCCGACGGGGTCGAGGGGGCGATCGTCGGCAAGGCGCTGTACGCCGGCGCGTTCACGCTGCCAGAGGCGCTCGCCGCGGTGGCCGGGTGAGCGCGACGTGACCGTCGCCGTACGGGTCATCCCGTGCCTCGACGTCGACGCCGGCAGGGTGGTCAAGGGGGTCCGCTTCCAGCAGCTGCGCGACGCCGGCGATCCGGTGGAGATGGCCCGGGTCTACGACGCCGAGGGCGCCGACGAGCTGGTGTTCCTCGACATCACCGCCTCCAGCGGCGACCGGGAGACGACGTACGACATCGTCCGCCGGACGGCCGAGCAGGTGTTCATCCCGCTCACGGTCGGCGGCGGGGTGCGTACCACCCAGGACGTCGACCGCCTGCTGCGTGCCGGCGCGGACAAGGTGGGGGTCAACACCGCCGCCGTGGCCCGCCCGGAGCTGCTGCGGGAGGCGGCGGAGCGCTTCGGGTCGCAGTGCGTCGTCCTGTCCATCGACGCCCGGCGGGCCGCGGGGACGCCGAGCGGCTTCGAGGTCACCACGCACGGCGGCCGCCGCGGCACCGGCATCGACGCGGTGGAGTGGGCGGCGCGCGGCGTCGAGCTGGGAGCCGGGGAGATCCTGCTCAACTCGATCGACACCGACGGTACGCAGGACGGCTACGACCTGCCGATGATCACGGCGGTCCGGGCGGCGGTGTCCGTGCCGGTGATCGCCAGCGGCGGCGCGGGCGACCTCGGCCACTTCGCGCCGGCGGTGGACGCCGGCGCCGACGCGGTGCTGGCCGCGAGCGTCTTTCACTTCGGCCAGCTGCGCATCGCGGACGTGAAGGCCGCCCTCGCCGCGGCCGGGCACCCGGTCCGCTGAGCGCCGCCGCCCTCGCCGCCCGGCACAATGGAGCCATGGCAGAGCAGCGCGTCGACCCGTCCAACCTCGACCCCGCCGTCGCCGCGCGACTCAAGCGCGACGCCGACGGTCTGGTCGCCGCCGTCGTGCAGCAGTACGACTCCGGCGAGGTGCTCATGGTGGGCTGGATGGACGACGAGGCGCTGCACCGCACGCTGACCACGGGCCGGGCGACGTACTGGTCGCGCAGCCGGCAGGAGTACTGGGTCAAGGGCGAGACGTCCGGCAACCTGCAGTGGGTGAAGTCCGTGGCGCTGGACTGCGACGGGGACGCCGTGCTGCTGCAGGTGGACCAGGTGGGCCCGGCCTGCCACACCGGCGAGCGCACCTGCTTCGACACCGGCGGCCGCCTCGATGCGGTCGTCGGCGTGCCCGCACCGTGAGCGCCCTCGCCGGGGCGGTGGACGGCGTCGTCAGTCCCGGTCCCGAGGAGTTCCGCGAGCTGCGGCGCACACACCGGGTCGTCCCGGTCGTCCGCCGGCTCCTCGCCGACGGCGAGACACCCGTGGGGGCCTACCGCAAGCTGGCCGGTGGTCGCCGGGGGACGTTCCTGCTGGAGTCGGCCGAGCACGGTCGCGTGTGGTCGCGCTACTCGTTCGTCGGGGTGCGCTGCCCGGCGACGCTCACCGAGGAGGGCGGCCGGACCCGCTGGCTCGGCGAGCCGCCGCCCGGCCTGCCCGCCACGGACGACCCGCTGCTGGCGCTGCGCGACACCGTCGAGGCGCTGCGCTCGCCGCGGCGCCCGGACCTGCCACCGCTGACCGGCGGGCTGGTCGGCTACGTCGCGTACGACGCCGTGCGCCGGATCGAGCGGCTGCCGTCGCTGGCCGAGGACGACCTGCACCTGCCGGAGCTGGCGATGATGCTCGCCGCGGACCTCGCGGTGCTCGACCACGCCGAGGGTGCGGTCGTGCTCATCGCCAACACGTTCCCCGGTGGCGACGACGACGCGGTGTACGCCGACGCCGTGGCACGGCTGGAGGCGATGACCGCCGACCTCGCCAAGCCCGCGGAGGCGAGCGTGGCGACGCTGTCGCGGCCCGCCTCGGTGTCGTTCGAGGGGCGTACGCCGCCGGGTGAGTTCCAGCGGGCCGTGCTGCAGGCCAAGGAGTACATCCGCGCCGGCGACATCTTCCAGGTGGTGCCGAGCCAGCGCTTCGAGGTGCGCACCGAGGCGGAGCCGCTGGACGTCTACCGGGTGCTGCGCACGGCCAACCCGAGCCCGTACATGTACCTGCTGCGGCTCCCGGACGGCACCGACGTCGTCGGCTCGTCGCCGGAGGCCCACGTCAAGGTCACCGGGCGGCGCGCGCTGCTGCACCCCATCGCCGGCACCAAGCCGCGCGGTGCCACTCCTGAGGAGGACGCCCGGCTCGCCGCCGAGCTGCTCGGTGACGAGAAGGAGCGGGCCGAGCACGTCATGCTCGTCGACCTGGGGCGCAACGACCTGGGCCGCGTGTGCGTGCCGGGCACCGTCGACGTGGTCGAGTTCATGGCCGTCGAGCGCTACTCGCACGTCATGCACATCGTCTCGACGGTGGTCGGGGAGCTGTCGCCGGGCCGCACGGCGTACGACACCCTTACGGCCACGTTCCCCGCCGGCACGCTGTCGGGGGCGCCGAAGGTGCGGGCGATGGAGATCATCGAGGAGCTCGAGCCGGTGCGCCGGGGCCTGTACGGCGGGACCGTCGGCTACCTCGACTTCGCGGGCGACCTCGACATGGCCATCGCGATCCGGACGGCACTGATGCGCGACGGTGTGGCGTACGTGCAGGCGGGCGGCGGGGTCGTCGCCGACTCCGACCCGGCTGCCGAGGAGCAGGAGAGCCGCAACAAGGCGTCCACCGTCCTCACGGCCATCGCCGCCGCCGAGACCCTCGCGCCGGCGCGGTGACCACCCGGCGGGAGCTCACGCTCGCGATCGTCGGCCTGCTCGTCGGTGGCGGGCTGCTGCTGCTGTCGGCCGGCCGCACGTGGGCGACCGTGGGCCGGGCCGCCCCGTTCCACGGGTCGGTCGCAGCCTCCGGCGGCAGCCTCGTCCCGGCCACCACGGCGGTCGGCCTGCTGGCGCTGGCTGCGGTGGCGGCCGTCGTCGCGACCCGGGGCATGCTGCGGGTGCTGACCGGAGCCGTCGTGTTCGCGGCCGGCGTCGCGGTGGCTGCGCTCGCGGCCGGCGGGGTCTCCGCCGCGGACGTGGTGGCCGCGGCCGGCCCGCACGGGCAGCTCGGGGCCGTGGCTCCCGGCCCGCCGGAGCTGAGCGCGTGGCCGTGGGTGGCGGTCGGGGGCGGCGCCGTCCTGGCTGCGGCCGGGCTGCTCGTCGCCGTGCGCGGCCGGCGCTGGTCGGCCATGGGCAGCCGGTACGACGCCCCCACGCCGGCCCGGCGGCGGGCCGTCGACCCCGAGGTGGCGGCCTGGGAGGCACTCGACCGCGGCGAGGATCCGACTGTGGGCGGCCGATACCCTGACCCGTCGTGAGGCCCAGCCCGGACGCCCCAGGGACCGTCGCATGACCGTGCTCGACGACCTGGTGGCGGGCGCGCGCGCCGACCTCGCGGAGCGCGAGGCCGCCAGACCGCTGGACGTGGTGAAGGAGCAGGCCGCCCGCGTCCCCCCGGCGCGCGATGCACTGGCGGCGCTGCACCGGCCCGGGCAGGTGGCGGTCATCGCCGAGGTCAAGCGCTCGAGCCCGTCCAAGGGCGCGCTGGCTGCGATCGCCGACCCGGCCGGGCTCGCCGCCGACTACGAGCAGGGCGGGGCGCACGCGATCAGCGTGCTGACCGAGCGCCGCCGCTTCGCCGGCTCGCTGGGCGACCTCGACGCGGTCCGGGCGCGCGTGGACGTGCCCGTCCTGCGCAAGGACTTCGTCGTCTCGCCCTACCAGGTCTGGGAGTCGCGCGCGCACGGCGCCGACCTGGTGCTGCTCATCGTGGCGGCGCTCGACCAGAACGCGCTGATGGCGCTGCTCGACCGCACGGAGAGCCTGGGCATGACCGCGCTCGTCGAGGTCCACGACGAGGAGGAGCTGGCGCGCGCCCTGGACGCCGGTGCCCGCCTGGTCGGGGTCAACGCGCGCGACCTGCGCACCCTGGAGGTCGACCGGTCGGTGTTCGCCCGGCTGGCCCCCCGCATACCCGACGGGGTGGTCCGGGTCGCCGAGTCGGGCGTCCGCGGGCCGCACGACCTGCTGGCGTACGCCGGCGCGGGCGCGGACGCCGTCCTCGTCGGCGAGGGGCTGGTCACCGGCCAGGACCCGCGCCAGGCCGTCGCCGACCTCGTCGCCGCCGGCGCGCACCCGTCGGCGTCGCACCGATGACGGGCGCCGCGTTCCCCGACGCGACGGGGCACTTCGGGCCGTACGGCGGCCGGTTCGTCCCCGAGGCGCTGGTCGCCGCGCTGGACGAGCTGACCGCCGCCTTCGACACGGCCTGGGCCGACCCCGCGTTCCGGGCGGAGCTGCGCGAGCTGGAGCGCACGTACGTCGGCCGGCCGAGCATCCTCACCGAGGCCCACCGGCTGGCCGAGCACGCCGGCGGCGCCCGCGTGCTGCTCAAGCGGGAGGACCTCAACCACACCGGCTCCCACAAGATCAACAACGTGCTCGGGCAGGCGCTGCTCACCCGCCGGATGGGCAAGACCCGGGTGATCGCCGAGACCGGTGCGGGCCAGCACGGCGTCGCGACGGCGACCGCCTGCGCCCTGCTGGGCCTGGAGTGCGTCGTCTACATGGGCGAGGAGGACACCCGCCGCCAGGCGCTCAACGTCGCCCGGATGCGGCTGCTCGGCGCCGAGGTCGTCCCGGTGCGCACCGGCAGCCGCACGCTCAAGGACGCGATCAACGAGGCCATGCGCGACTGGGTGACCAACGTCGAGAACACCCACTACCTGCTCGGCACGGTCGCCGGGCCGCACCCGTTCCCACGCATGGTGCGCGAGCTGCACCGGGTCATCGGCGACGAGGCGCGGGCGCAGGTGCTCGAGCTGACCGGGCGGCTGCCCGACGCGGTCTGTGCCTGCGTCGGCGGCGGGTCGAACGCCATCGGCATCTTCGCGGCGTTCCTCGACGACCCCGGCGTCGCGCTGTACGGGTTCGAGGCCGGCGGGGAGGGCGTGCGCACCGGCCGCCACGCCGCGTCGATCACCGGCGGCGCCCCGGGCGTCCTGCACGGCGCGCGTACGTACCTGCTGCAGGACGAGGACGGCCAGACCGTCGAGTCGCACTCGATCTCCGCCGGCCTGGACTACCCCGCCGTCGGGCCGGAGCACGCCTGGCTGCACGACACCGGACGGGCGACCTACCTGCCGATCGACGACACGACGGCGATGGACGCGTTCGCGCTGCTGTGCCGCACCGAGGGCATCATCCCGGCGATCGAGAGCGCGCACGCGGTCGCCGGCGCGCTGGACGTGGGCCGCGGCCTGGGGCCGGACGGCATCGTGGTCGTCAACCTCTCCGGCCGCGGTGACAAGGACGTCGACACCGCGGCGCGCTGGTTCGGGCTGGTCACCGGCGAGGAGGTCGCGGAGGCGGCGCTCGAGCGTGACCCGGTCGAAGGGCCGGGCGAGGGCTGGTGAGGGGGCTCGACGAGGCGTTCGCCAGCGCGCGCGCCGAGAACCGGGCGGCGTTGGTCGGCTACCTGCCCGCCGGCTACCCGACGGTCGACGGCGCGATCGAGGCGATCCGCGCGATGGTCGACGCCGGTGTCGACGTCGTCGAGGTGGGGCTGCCCTACTCCGACCCGCTCATGGACGGCCCGACCATCCAGGAGGCGGTCGACGCCGCGCTGCGCGGCGGGGTCCGAACGGCGGACGTGTTCCGCACGGTGGAGGCCGTCGCGGGTGCCGGGGCGGCCGTCGTCGTCATGACGTACTGGAACCCGGTCGAGCGGCACGGGGTGGACCGGTTCGCGGGCGAGCTCGCCGCGGCCGGCGCCGCGGGCATGATCACACCCGACCTCGTCCCCGACGAGGCCGGCGAGTGGCTCGCCGCCGCGGACCGGCACGGTCTCGACCCGGTCTTCCTCGTCGCCCCGTCGTCCACCGACGAGCGCATCGCCCTGGTCGGCCGGACCGGCCGCGGGTTCGTCTACGCCGCGTCCACCATGGGTGTCACCGGTACCCGTGACCGGCTGTCCGACCGCGCGCGGCCGCTCGTCGAACGCGTGCGCCGCCACACCGACCTGCCGGTCGCCGTGGGGCTGGGTGTATCGAGCGGAGCGCAGGCCGCGGAGGTGGCCGCGTACGCGGACGGCGTCATCGTCGGCTCGGCGTACGTCCGCCGGATGCTCGACGGCGGCGGCCCGGCCGCCGTCCGGGTGCTGACGGAGGAGCTCGCCCGCGGCGTCCGCCGGTAGCGTGAAGGGGTGGTCGTCGCCTCCATCCCGCCCCCGCCGTTCAGCGTCTTCCACCTGGGGCCCCTGACCATCCGGATGTACGCCCTGTGCATCATCCTCGGCGTCGTCGTGGCGGTGGTGGTCGCCGAGCGTCGCTGGGTCGCGCGCGGCGGGCGCCCCGGGGTGCCGGCGGACATCGCCGCGTGGGCGGTGCCGGCCGGCCTGATCGGGGCCCGGGTCTACCACGTCATCACCGATCCGGAGCTGTACTTCAAGGCGGGGCGTCACCCGATCGAGGCGCTGTACATCTGGCGAGGCGGTCTGGGCATCTGGGGTGCGATCGCCGGCGGGGCGGTGGGCGCCATCATCGCCGGGCGTCGCATGGGCATCCGCTTCGCGCCGCTCGCCGACGCCGCCGCGCCCGGCATCGCCCTGGCGCAGGCGATCGGCCGGTGGGGGAACTACTTCAACCAGGAGCTGTTCGGACGGCCGACGCACCTGCCGTGGGCCCTGCACGTCACGAACCCGGAGGGTGTCAACCCGCCCGGCTACTACCACCCGACGTTCCTGTACGAGTCGCTGTGGCTGGTGGGTGTCGCCGCGTTCGTCGTCTGGGCGGACCGGCGCTGGCAGCTCGGCCACGGGCGGGTGTTCGCGCTGTACGTCGCCGCGTACACCGCCGGCCGCGCCTGCTTCGAGGCCCTGCGGATCGACCACGCCAACCACATCCTCGGGCTGCGCGTGAACGACTGGGTGAGCGTGCTCGTCTTCACCGGCGCGCTCGTCTACTTCGTGCTCAAGCGCGGGCACGGGCGCGAGGAGGAGGTCCAGGAGCCGGTCGACCCGCCGGTCGACGACGACCAGCCGGCCGACGTCGCGACCACGAGGGAGCAGGCGCAGCCGTGACCGAGCAGACCGCACCGGACCGCCCGGAGATCCACCACCATCACCGTGACGTCAGCGGCGGCTGGCTGCGCCCGGCCGTCTTCGGTGCCATGGACGGGGTGGTGTCCAACGTCGCGCTGATCGCCGGTGTGGCGGGCGCCAACGTCTCGGCGCACACCGTCGTCGTCACCGGTCTGGCCGGGCTGCTCGCCGGCGCGTTCTCGATGGCCGCGGGGGAGTACACGTCGGTCGCCTCGCAGACCGAGCTGGTCGAGGCGGAGATCGCCGTCGAGCGCCGGGAGCTGGCCCGACGGCCGCACGCCGAGGAGCACGAGCTCGCGCTGCTGTACCAGTCGCGTGGGCTCGACGCCGACCTCGCCCGCGAGGTCGCCCGCCAGCTGTCCGCGGACCCGGAGACCGCCTGGCGCATCCACGCCCGGGAGGAGCTCGGCGTCGACCCGGACGAGCTCGCCAGCCCGCTCGTCGCGGCCGGGTCGTCGTTCGCGGCCTTCGCCCTCGGCGCGTTCGTCCCGCTGGCGCCGTACGCGTTCGGCGCGTCCGTGCTCTGGCTGGCTCTCCTGGTCAGCGGTGCAGCCCTGCTGGCCCTCGGTGCGGCCGTGTCCCGGTTCACCCGGCGCTCGGCGTGGTTCAGCGCGCTGCGCCAGCTGGCCTTCGGCGCGGCCGCGGTCGGCGTGACGTACGCCGTCGGCGTCGGCATCGGCACGGGCACCGGCGGCTAGGGCGCCCCGCCGCCACCCCCGCCGTCGCCCCCCTGCTCCGGGCATTGGCGCCAACGCTGGGCGACACGCCGTACGGCATCCAGAGCACGCGCCAATGCCTACGGTGGCGGGCCCGCCGACCGCGCCGCTGGTAGGCTGTGCGCCGAGATCAGCAGGGCCGACGTCGTCCCTGTTCGATGCACCACCGGACGAGACGACGGGACGGAAGCGATGACTGCTGCCCTGCCCGCCCCCCAGGGGCTCTACGACGGCCGCCACGAGCACGACGCATGCGGGGTGGCCTTCGTCGCGGACATGCACGGCCGCGCCACACACGACATCGTCGACAAGGCGCTGACCGCGCTGCGCAACCTCGAGCACCGCGGGGCGCAGGGTGCCGAGCCGGAGACCGGCGACGGCGCCGGCATCCTCATCCAGGTCCCGGACGCCTACCTGCGCTCGGTCGTCGAGTTCGAGCTGCCGCCTGCCCGGGCGTACGCCGTCGGCACCGCGTTCCTGCCCGCCGACGACGAGGCCGAGCGCAAGGCGATGGACGCGATCGAACGCCTCGCCGGCGAGGAGTAGCTGCGGGTCCTGGGCTGGCGTGAGCTGCCCACGGACACGCGTGGCGTCGGCGAGACCGCCATGTCCGTCATGCCGCGGTTCCGCCAGCTGTTCGTCTCGTCGGAGAGCGGCGAGGTCGGCATGGGCCTGGAGCGCCGCGCGTTCTGCCTGCGCAAGCGCACCGAGCACGAGGCCGGCGTCTACTTCCCGTCGCTGTCGTGCCGGACCCTGGTCTACAAGGGAATGCTGACCACCGACCAGCTCGGCACGTTCTTCCCTGACCTCGCCGACGAGCGGGTCGCCAGCGCGCTGGGGCTCGTGCACAGCCGGTTCTCGACGAACACGTTCCCGAGCTGGCCGCTGGCCCACCCGTACCGCTACGTCGCGCACAACGGCGAGATCAACACGCTCAAGGGCAACCGCAACTGGATGCGCGCCCGTGAGGCGTTGCTGCGCAGCCCGCTCGTCCCCGGCGAGATCGAGCGGCTGTTCCCGGTCGTCACCCCGGACGCCAGCGACTCCGCGACCTTCGACGAGGTGCTCGAGCTGCTGCACATGGGCGGGCGGTCGCTGCCGCACGCCGTGCTGATGATGATCCCGGAGGCGTGGGAGAACCACGAGCAGATGGACCCCGCCCGCCGGGCCTTCTACGAGTACCACTCGTGCCTGATGGAGCCGTGGGACGGCCCGGCGGCGGTGGCGTTCACCGACGGCGACCTCATCGGCGCGGTGCTCGACCGCAACGGCCTGCGTCCCGCTCGCTACTGGGTGACCGAGGACGGGCTCGTGGTGCTCGCCAGCGAGAGCGGCGTGCTGGACATCGCGCCCGGCGACGTGGTCGCCAAGGGCCGGCTGCAGCCGGGACGCATCTTCCTCGTCGACACCGTGGCCGGCCGCATCGTGCCCGACGAGGAGGTCAAGGCCGGGCTGGCAGCCGAGCATCCGTACGCGGACTGGCTGCACGCGGGGCTGCTGCACCTCGACGACCTGGCCGAGCGGGAGCACGTCGTCTACAGCCACGAGTCGGTGCTGCGGCGCCAGCAGACCTTCGGCTACACCGAGGAGGAGCTGCGCATCCTGCTCACGCCGATGGCGCGCAACGGCATCGAGCCGATCGGCTCGATGGGTACGGACACGCCGATCGCGGTGCTCTCCGGCCGGCCCCGGCTGCTCTTCGACTACTTCGCCCAGCTGTTCGCGCAGGTGACGAACCCGCCGCTCGACGCGATCCGCGAGGAGCTGGTCACCTCGCTGCAGACGACGATCGGGCCCGAGGGCAACCTGCTCAACCCGACGCCGGCGTCCTGCCGCCAGATCACCGTGCCGTTCCCGGTGATCGACAACGACGAGCTCGCCAAGATCATCCACGTCAACGACGACGGCGACCTGCCGGGTTTCCAGTCCGTGATGATCAAGGGGCTGTTCGAGGTGGCCCGGGGCGGCGACGGGCTCCGCGACGCGCTGGAGACCGTGCGGGCCCAGGTCAGCGCCGCGATCGACAACGGGGCGCGGATCATCGTGCTCTCCGACCGCGACTCCGACGCGCGCATGGCCCCGATCCCGTCGCTGCTGCTCACGAGCGCCGTGCATCACCACCTCATCCGGGAGAAGACCCGGACCAAGGTGGGTCTGGTCGTCGAGGCGGGCGACGTACGCGAGGTCCACCACGTCGCGCTGCTCGTCGGCTTCGGCGCGGCGGCGGTGAACCCGTACCTCGCCATGGAGACCGTCGAGGACCTCGTCCGCAACGGCGTGATGCCGACGCTCACGCCGGACAAGGCGGTGGGCAACCTCATCAAGGCGCTCGGCAAGGGTGTCCTCAAGGTCATGTCGAAGATGGGCGTGTCGACGGTGGCGTCGTACACCGGGGCCCAGATCTTCGAGGCGATCGGCCTGGGCCAGGACCTCGTCGACGAGTACTTCACCGGGACGACGAGCCGGCTCGGCGGTGTGGGTCTCGACGTCCTCGCCGCCGAGGTCGCGGCCCGGCACAAGCTCGCCTACCCGCCCGTACCGCCGGCGCACCGCCGGCTGTGGGTCGGCGGCGAGTACCAGTGGCGGCGCGAGGGCGAGCTGCACCTGTTCAACCCGCACACCGTGTTCAAGCTGCAGCACGCGACGCGCAGCCGCCGCTACGACGTGTTCAAGGAGTACACGCGGGCCGTCGACGACTCCTCCGAGCGGCTGATGACCCTGCGCGGCCTGTTCCGGCTCAAGGCGGGCGAGCGCCCGCCGGTGCCGGTCGAGGAGGTCGAGCCGGTCAGCGAGATCGTGAAGCGGTTCGCGACCGGCGCCATGTCGTACGGCTCGATCAGCGCCGAGGCGCACCAGACGCTGGCGATCGCCATGAACCGCCTCGGCGGCAAGTCGAACACGGGCGAGGGCGGCGAGGACCCGGAGCGGCTGTACGACCCCGAGCGCCGCAGCGCCATCAAGCAGGTCGCGTCCGGCCGGTTCGGCGTCACGAGCGAGTACCTCGCCAACTCCGACGACATCCAGATCAAGATGGCGCAGGGCGCGAAGCCCGGCGAGGGTGGCCAGCTGCCCGGCCACAAGGTCTACCCGTGGATCGCCAAGACCCGGCACTCCACACCGGGGGTGGGCCTGATCTCGCCGCCGCCGCACCACGACATCTACTCGATCGAGGACCTCGCCCAGCTCATCCACGACCTGAAGAACGCCAACCCGACCGCGCGGATCCACGTCAAGCTCGTGGCCGAGATCGGCGTGGGTACGGTCGCGGCCGGCGTCAGCAAGGCGCACTCCGACGTGGTGCTCATCTCCGGGCACGACGGGGGTACGGGCGCCTCGCCGCTCACCTCGCTCAAGCACGCCGGCGGCCCGTGGGAGCTCGGGCTGGCCGAGACCCAGCAGACGCTGCTGCTCAACGGCCTGCGCGACCGGATCGTCGTGCAGGTGGACGGGCAGATGAAGACCGGCCGCGACGTGGTGATCGCCGCGCTGCTCGGTGCCGAGGAGTTCGGCTTCGCGACGGCGCCGCTCGTCGTCAGCGGCTGCATCATGATGCGGGTCTGCCACCTCGACACCTGCCCGGTCGGCATCGCGACCCAGAACCCGGAGCTGCGCAAGCGGTTCACCGGCAGCCCGGAGTTCGTCGTGAACTTCTTCGAGTTCATCGCCGAGGAGGTGCGCGAGTACCTCGCCGAGCTGGGCTTCCGCTCGATCGAGGAGGCGATCGGCCACGTCGAGCTGCTCGACACCGAGCGGGCGGTCGACCACTGGAAGGCCAACGGCCTGGACCTCACGCCGATCCTGCACGCCCCGGAGGTCGAGGGGCCGCGGCACTGCGTGACCACGCAGGACCACGGCCTCGACCGGGCGCTGGACAACACCCTCATCCAGCTCTGCGAGGGGGCGCTCGCCGACGCCTCGCCGGTGAGCCTGGAGCTGCCGATCCGCAACGTGAACCGCACAGTGGGCACGATGCTCGGCTACGAGGTCACCAAGCGGTACGGCGGCGAGGGCCTGCCGGAGGACACCATCCGGATCACGTTCACCGGCTCGGCGGGGCAGTCGTTCGGGGCGTTCCTGCCCCGCGGCGTCACCATGCGGCTGCTCGGCGACACCAACGACTACCTCGGCAAGGGGCTGTCCGGCGGCCGGCTGATCGTGCGGCCGGCTCCGGAGGCGACGTTCCGCGCCGAGGAGAACATCATCGCGGGCAACGTCATCGGCTACGGCGCGACCGCGGGCGAGATCTACGTCCGCGGCGTGGTGGGCGAGCGGTTCTGCGTCCGCAACTCCGGCGCCGTGGCCGTGGTCGAGGGCGTCGGTGACCACGCCTGCGAGTACATGACCGGCGGCCGGGTGGTCGTCCTCGGGCCGACCGGGCGCAACATCGCAGCCGGGATGTCCGGGGGCGTCGCGTTCGTGCTCGACGTGGACGAGGCGAAGGTCAACCACGACATGGTCGACCTCGACCCGCTCGACGACGAGGACCGCGACTTCCTGCGCGAGGTCGTGGCGCGACACCTGGCGGAGACCGACTCCGAGGTGGCGAAGCGGCTGCTCGCCGACTGGGACACGAGCATCACCCGCTTCGCGAAGGTCATGCCGAAGGACTACAAGCGCGTGCTGGCCGCGATGGCCGAGGCCGCGCAGACGGGACGTTCCGTGGACGAGGCGATCATGGCGGCGGCTCATGGCTGACCCGCAGGGCTTTCTCAAGCACGGGCGCGAGACCCCCACGCGCCGGCCGGTCGACGTACGCATCCGCGACTGGCAGGAGGTGTACGACGAGTTCGGCGCCAACAAGGTGGAGACGCAGGCGGCCCGCTGCATGGACTGCGGCATCCCGTTCTGCCACCAGGGCTGCCCGCTCGGCAACCTCATCCCGGAGTGGAACGACCTCGTCTTCCGCCACGACTGGCGGGAGGCGATCGAGCGGCTGCACGCGACGAACAACTTCCCGGAGTTCACCGGGCGGCTGTGCCCGGCGCCGTGCGAGACGGCCTGCGTGCTCGGAATCGGCGACGACCCGGTGACGATCAAGCTGATCGAGCAGTCGATCGTGGACCGCGCCTGGGAGGAGGGCTGGGTCACCCCGCAGCCCACCGAGGTCAAGACGGGCAAGCGGGTCGCTGTCGTCGGCTCCGGGCCGGCGGGACTCGCCGCTGCCCAGCAGCTCACCCGCGCCGGTCACGCGGTGACCGTGTTCGAGCGGGCGGACCGGGTGGGCGGGCTGCTCCGGTACGGCATCCCCGAGTTCAAGATGGAGAAGCGCGTCCTCGACCGCCGGCTGGCGCAGATGCAGGCCGAGGGCACCGAGTTCCGGCCGAACACCGACGTCGGCGTCGACGTGACCGTCGAGCAGCTGCGTACGGACTTCGACGCCGTGGTGCTCGCCGGCGGCTCCACCGTGCCGCGTGACCTGCCCGCGGCGGGCCGGGAGCTCGACGGCATCCACTTCGCGATGGACTACCTGACGCCGGCGAACCGGGTGCAGCAGGGGGACCTCGACGAGACCACGATCTCGGCCGCCGGCCGGCACGTGGTGATCATCGGAGGCGGTGACACCGGCGCGGACTGCCTCGGCACCGCACACCGCCAAGGGGCCGCGTCGATCACGCAGCTGGAGATCATGCCGCGCCCGCCGAAGGAGCGGGACACGACCACGCCGTGGCCGATGTGGCCGCTGATGATGCGGACCTCCTCGGCACACGAGGAGGGCGGCGACCGGCTGTTCTCGGTGAACACCGAGCGGTTCGTCGACGACGGCAACGGCCGGGTACGGGCGCTGCTGCTCCACGAGGTCGCCATGGTCGACGGGAGGTTCCAGAAGGTCGAGGGCACCGAGCGCGAGCTGCCCGCGGATCTCGTCCTGCTCGCGATGGGCTTCACCGGGCCCGAGCGCGGCCCGCTGCTCGAGGGGCTCGGCGTCGAGCTGGACCAGCGGGGCAACGTCGCCCGCGACCAGGGCTGGCAGACCTCCGCCTCCGGCGTGTTCGTCTGCGGCGACATGGGCCGCGGCCAGTCCCTCATCGTGTGGGCGATCTCCGAGGGCCGCGCCGCGGCCGCCGCGGTCGACCGCCACCTCAGCGGCGAGACCCAGCTCCCCGAACCCCTCCGTCCCACCGACCGCGCCATCGCCTGACCGCTCGCCTTGCGGGAAACGGCCCGCGACACGCCGGACGAACTGACAGTTGATCTGTCTCGCCGGGCGGGGCCGCGGCACACCGGCCGCGTTCCCGGTGGCCCCAATCGTTGCCAGGGCGTGACCTCACCGCACCGTCCTTGCGATCCCGCTGTGAGTAGCATCACAACCCGTCCGAAGATCACCGATCTGGAGGGGATCACGTGAAGACGCGTGGCGTATCCGCCGGGCTGCTCGCGGTCGCCGTCCTGGCCGCTGCGTGCGGCGGCGGCAGTAGCAGCGGCAGCGGCAGCAGTGGCTCGGGTGGCGGCGGCAAGTCGTTCGCCCTGAAGATCGGCGACCTGGTCCCGCTGACCGGTGACCTGTCCGTGTTCGCCCCGGCCGGGGTGAAGGCCGCGAAGATGGCGGTCGACGATCTCAACAAGGCCCTGCAGGACAACAACTCCGGCATCAAGGTCTCGATCGAAGAGGGCGACACCCAGACCGATCCCACCGCGTCCGTCTCGGCGGCGCGCAAGCTGGTGTCCGACGGTGCCACGTGCCTCGCCGGTGCCTGGGCGTCTGCGGACACCATCCCGATCGGCCAGTCCGTCTCCAGCCGCGAGAAGGTCCCGCAGATCTCGCCGGCCTCGACGAGCGCCGCGATCACGAACCTCAACGACAACGGCTACGTCTTCCGTACGGCTCCCTCCGACATCCTGCAGGGCAAGGCCCTGATGGACGTCGTCAAGGAGGACCTCGGCGGCGCGAGCGGCAAGACGGTCTCCTTCGCCGCCCGTAACGACGCGTACGGCAGCGGCTTCATCAACGTGGCCGTCGACGCCTGGAAGCAGATGGGCGGCAAGGCCAACGGCCCGGTGCTGTACGACCCGCAGGCCGCCAGCTTCGACTCGGAGGCCGGCAAGATCGTCCAGGGCAACCCGGACGCGTACGTGATCATCGACTTCCCGGACACGTTCGCGAAGATGGGTGCGGCGCTGCTGCGTACGGGCAACTACGACCCCAAGAAGCTCTACACGGCGGACGGGCTGGCCAACGACACCGTCCCGAAGGGCGTCCCTGCCGGCGCGCTGGAGGGCGCGAAGGGCACGCGGCCGGGAACGCCGGAGAACACCGACGTCGTCAAGGCGTTCAACGACGCGTTCACGGCTGCCGGCGGTGCCGCCCGCGGCACGTTCGACGCGCAGAACTTCGACGCGGTCATGCTCTGCGGTCTCGCCGCGATCGCCGCGGACTCGAACAAGGGCTCGGACATCCAGGCCAAGCTCACCCCCGTCAGCGGAGCGCCCGGGACGAAGTACACCTTCCAGAACCTCGACCAGGCGGTGAAGGACCTGCTCGCCGGGAAGGACATCGACTACGAGGGCGTCACCGGCCCGATCGACTTCGACAGCCATGGTGACCCGTCGGCGGCCACGTACGAGGTGTGGCAGTACCAGAACGACGGCAAGCTGAAGGTCATCAAGCAGTTCCAGGCCAGCGAGAGCTGACCGACCCGGTACGCGAACGGGGCCCCGCCGGTTGAACCGGCGGGGCCCCGTTCGCGTCGGGCCGGGGACGGGTCAGGTCTCGAGCGCCCGCCCACCGAGGTAGAGCTCGGCGACCTTGGGGTCGTTCAGCAGTTCTCCGCCGCGGCCCTCGAAGCGGTTGCGCCCGAGGTCGAGGACGTAGCCGCGGTCGGACATCGCGAGCGCCCGGCGGGCGTTCTGCTCGACCATGAGGATCGTCACGCCGCTGCGGTTGACGTCCTGCACCTTCTCGAAGACCACGTCGACGAACGCCGGGGCCAGGCCGGCGGACGGTTCGTCCAGCAGCAGCACGTGCGGGTCGGGCATCAGGGCCCGCGCCATGGCGACCATCTGGCGCTCGCCGCCCGACAGGGTGCCCGCGGCCTGCCGGCGCCGTTCGGCGAGCCGGGGGAACAGCTCGTAGAGCTCGGTGATGCGCTCCCGGACCCGGACGTCCTTGCTCGCGATGGCGCCGAGCTCGAGGTTCTCCTCGACGGTCATGGTCGCGAAGACGTTCTGGATCTGCGGTACGTAGCCGACCCCGCGGCGGACCACCCCGTGCGGCTTGACCCCGCTGATGTCGTCACCGTGGAGGAGCACCTGCCCCGACCGTGTGGGCACCAGGCCGATGATCGTCTTGATCAGCGTGGACTTGCCGGCGCCGTTGGGGCCGACGATCGTCACCATCTCGCCGTCCTCGACGTGGATGTCCACGCCGTCGAGGATGTTCACCTCGCGGACGTAGCCGGCGACGAGGCCGCGCGTCTCGATGATCGTGCCGGTCATTCCGGTCCCTCCGCGCTGCCACCGAGGTACGCGTCGATGACCTGCTGGTCGCGGCGCACCTCGTCGGGTGGCCCGTCGGCGATCACCCGCCCCTCGGCCATGACGATGACCCGGTCGGCGTGGTTCATCACGACGTCCATGTCGTGCTCGATGAACAGGAAGGTCACGCCTTGCTCCCGTCGCAGGCTGTGCATGTGGTCGAGCAGGCGTTGGCCCAGCGTCGGGTTGACGCCGGCCATCGGCTCGTCCAGCAGCACGAGACGCGGCTCGAGCATGAGCGCCCGGGCCAGCTCCAGCAGCTTGCGCTGCCCGCCGGACAGGGTGCCCGCGTAGTCCTTGGCCTTCGCCGCGAGCCCGAAGGTGTCGAGCAGGGACAGCGCGCGCTCGCGTACCTCCTGCTCCCGCCGCCGGCTGGATGCCGGCCGCAGCACCAGGTTGACCAGCCGTTCCCCGGGCTGGTTCGGCGCGGCCAGCATCATGTTGTCGAGGACGGGCATGGCGGCGAGTGTCTTGGTCAGCTGGAACGTGCGCACCATGCCGCGCTTGGCCACGGCGTACGCGGGCTTGCGGTAGATGGAGGCGCCGTCGTAGAGGATCCCGCCGTGGTCGGGCCGGATGAAACCGGTGACCAGGTTGAACAGCGTGGTCTTCCCGGCGCCGTTGGGTCCGATGAGCGCGGTGACCGAGCCCCGGCCGACGTCGAGCGTCGCCCCGTTCACGGCACGCAGCCCGCCGAAGCTCTTGGCGAGGTCGTGCACCTCGAGGATCGTGTCCCCGGTCGTGGGCACCGGCGGTGCCGCCGTCGTCTCACTCACTGAGCACCATCTCCTCGCGCTTGCCGAGGATGCCCTGTGGTCGGAAGGCCACGAGCAGGATGAGCATCAGCCCGACGATCATGAACCGGAGTGCGGCGATCTGCTCGCTCGACAGCCCGATGTCGAGGTAGCGGGTGCCCTCGAGGATGGTCCAGAGAATGATCCCGCCGATGGCCACGCCCGTGTAGCTCGCCATCCCGCCGAGGATGAGGATCGTGTAGCCGATGAAGGTGAACGTCGGCTCGAAGGAGTTGGGGACGAGGAAGGCGAGGTAGAAGGCGAGCAGGTAGCCGCCCAGCGCGCCCAGCGCGGCGGCGATGGCCAGCGACTGCAGCTTGTAGGAGAAGGTGTTCTTGCCGAGAGCGAGGGCGGCGTCCTCGTCCTCCCGGATCGCTCGCAGGACCCGTCCCCAGGGGGAGTCGGTGAGCAGCCGCATGAGCGCGATGATCACCAGGAACCCCGCCCAGGTCAGGACGAGCAGTGGCAGCAGCACGTTGTTGCCCAGGCCGATCGAGGAGAACCAGTCGCTCATCCGGTTCGACACGTCCACCCAGGCGCCGTCGAAGCCGAGCAGGCCCTGGTTTCCGCCGGTGATCCCGCGCGCGTTCTGCGCGATCAGCCGGATGATCTCGGAGAACGCGATGGTGGTGATGGCGAAGTAGTCCGCGCGCAGGCGCAGCGACGGCAGCCCGATGAGCAGCCCGGCTGCCATCGCGGCCAGCATGCCGGCCGGTACGGCGGCCCACAGCGGCCAGCCGGTGTGCACCACGAGCCCACCGGCGGTGTAGGCACCGACGGCCATGAACCCGGCCTGGCCGAAGTTGAAGATGCCGGTGAACCCGACGTTGAGCTGCAGCCCCACGGTGAAGATGCCGTAGATGCCGGCCAGGACGCCGACGCCGATCCAGAAGTCCGTCGAGGACAGGAACGACGCGCTGAGTGCGGTGGTCATAGCTGCCTCGCCTGCCCGAACAGGCCCTGGGGTCTGACCACCAGGGTGAGGATGAGGATGGCGAACCCGACGGCCAGCTTCCAGCGGGCCGGGATGAGCAGCGTCGACCACTCCTCGACGAGACCCAGCACGATGCCCGCGATGAGTGCGCCGTAGGCGCTGCCGATGCCCCCGAGGATGACCGCGGCGAACAGGCTGAGCAGCAGCCGGAAGCCGATGGTCGGGGTGACGACCCCGATGGAGGCCGTGTAGAGCACGCCGGCCAGACCGGCCAGGCCGCCGGCGAACAGCCAGGTGACCGTGACGATCCGGCCGGCGTCGATGCCCGTGGTCTCCGCCAGGTCGAAGTTGTCCGACAGGGCGCGCATCTGCTTGCCCAGCGTCGTGTAGCGCAGCATCGCACCGGTGAGCAGCAGTACCACGAACCCGACGCCGACGACCGTCAGCTGGGTCGTGCCGATGCGCAGGCCGAGGAAGCCCACCGACGAGGTGACGTTCACGTGCAGGCTGCGCTGGTCACCGCCGAAGGCGAACTGCACGCTGTTGCGGATGAGGAACGCGAGCCCGATGGACATGAGGATGAGCGGCAGCATCCCCGCGCCCTGGTTGCGCATCGGCCGCCACATGACCACCTCGAGCAGCATCCCCAGGGCCGCCGTCGCGAGCACTGCGAACAGCGCGGCGAGGAGGATCGACCCGCCCATGCTCACGTTGATCACGTAGGCCATGTACGCGCCGAAGGTGAGGAAGTCGCCGTGGGCGAAGTTGACCAGCCGCAGGATCCCGTAGACGAGCGTGAGACCAACGGCCCCGAGCGCGTAGTAGGAGCCGGAGACCATCCCGTTGACGGTGGTCTGGCCGACGTCGTGCGGGCCCTCGAGCGCGATGAGCGCGAGGACGAACACCAGCACGCCGAGGGCTGCCCCGATAGCCGGTCGAGCCCGTACCGCGTCGAGCGCACTGTGCATCGGAGTGCGTCGCCGGCGGTTGATCGCTGTCGTGTGCACGGCGCAACTGTACGTGTGACCGCGATCACAGTAGCGGGGTTGCGTCCCGGCGGGTCGTTTCCCCGCTGCGCCCCGGCGGGCATCCACACAGGGACAGTCGACGACACGGATGAGGTGACGACCTGATGACAACCGAGCTCACCGGCCGCACGGTGGCCTTCCTCTGCGCCAACGAGGGAACCGAGCAGGTCGAGCTGACCCGGCCGTGGCAGGCCGTCGAGGAGGCGGGTGGTACGCCGAGGCTCGTGGCTCCCGAAGGTGGCCGGATCCAGGCGTTCAACCATCTCGACAAGGGCGACACGTTCGACGTGGACGTCTCCCTCGGTGACGCCGACCCGCGCTCGTTCGACGCCCTCGTGCTGCCCGGCGGCGTGGCGAACCCGGACCAGCTGCGGATGAAGCAGGAGGCCGTCCGGTTCGCCAAGGCGTTCTTCGACGACCACAAGCCGGTCGCGGTGATCTGCCACGGGCCCTGGACGCTCGTCGAGGCGGGCGTCCTGCAGGGCCGGCGGGTCACTTCCTGGCCGAGCCTGCAGACCGACATCCGCAACGCCGGTGGCGAGTGGCTCGACGAGCAGGTCGTGGTCTGCGAGGGCGGGCCGAACGTCATGGTCTCCAGCCGCAAGCCGGACGACCTCGACGCGTTCTGCAGCGAGCTGGTCAAGCAGTTCGCCGCCAGCGAGGCCCGGCGGGCCGCCTGACCGGAGGAGCCGCGTACGACGAGGGCCCGGCACCCGCCGGGCCCTCGTCCCGTGCCCCGGGTCGGACTCGAACCGACACTTGCGGCGTTTTGAGTGCCGTGCCTCTGCCGATTGGGCTACCGGGGCGCATCGACCACTCGCCATGCTAGGCGGTGTGACACGGCGCGGAAGGGGATGCAGATGACACAGACCGAGCAGTGGTACTGGTGTCTCAAGCACGAACGGGCGGAGCCGGAGAGCGAGCGATGCCGCGCCGTGGACCGCATGGGCCCGTACGCCACCAGGGACGAGGCCGAGCACTGGCGGGAGAAGGTCGAGGAGCGCAACCGCGAATGGCGCGCCGACGACGAGGAAGTCGACGACGACTAGATAAGGTGGCGGCCCGTGACGGCGATGCAGCAGGGTCTCCGCGTGGTCATCGCCGAGGACGAGGCGCTGATCCGCCTGGACCTCAAGGAGATGCTCGAGGAGGAGGGTCATTCCGTCGTGGGTGAGGCCGGCGACGGCGAGACCGCGGTCCGGCTGGCCGAGGAGCTGCGGCCCGACCTCGTCATCCTCGACGTGAAGATGCCGGTGCTCGACGGCATCTCCGCCGCGGAGCGGATCACGGGGGAGCGGATCGCCCCGGTGGTGATGCTGACCGCGTTCTCCCAGCGGGAGCTGGTGCAGCGTGCGCGCGAGGCGGGGGCGATGGCCTACATCGTCAAGCCGTTCGGCAAGGGTGACCTGCTGCCCGCCATGGACATCGCCGTCAGCCGGTACGCCCAGCTGGTGGCGCTCGAGGACGAGAACGCCGACCTGCGCGACCGGCTGGAGACCCGCAAGCTCGTCGACCGGGCCAAGGGCGTGCTGCAGACCGAGCACGGCATGACCGAGCCGGCGGCGTTCCGGTGGATCCAGAAGACCTCGATGGACCGGCGGACCTCGATGGCTGCAGTGGCCCGGGCGGTCCTCGACGGCGAGGTCACCCCCGGCTGACCCCGCCGCGGCGCGGACAGCAAGCGGGGCCCGAAGGCCTTTGGTGCCATCTGCGCCTTCCCCGCGCGCAGACGTTGTCTACTCGGCCTCGAGCCCCGTCGCACCGGCAACCTAGCCGCGGCGCCCCGGTGCGGTCAATGGACTCGGCAGAAGGATCAAGGAACGACTTTTCCTTGCCCTGCAAGGAAAAGTCACGGCCTCCCGCTAAATTCTCACGTCGGGCGACACAGGTCCCAACCGGATCTTTCGGACACCCAGGGCGAGGAGCTCGTGACAGGGCGTAGCCTCTGGCGGGGCCGGCGGCGCGCCGGTGCCACATGCGCTGGAGGTTGCCGTGACGCGCACGCCGGTGACCACCCGGCAGGCGACGCCCGAGGACGTCCCCGCCCTGGTGGACCTGTGGGCCGAGCTGCTGCGCGCCGGCGCCGGCTCGGCGACGGTGCTCCGCCCGGGCCAGCCGGCCGGGGACGTCGGCGTGGCGCTCGTCGAGGCGATGGGCCGGCCGGACGTCCGGGTGCTCGTGGCCACGGTCGGCGACGAACCGGTCGGCATGGCGGTCCTGACCGTCGGCCCGCTGGGCCCGCTGACCCCGCAGCGGGCGGTGCAGCTGCACCACGTGGTCGTCCGGGACGGCTTCCGCCGACGGGGTGCCGGCCACGCGCTGCTCGCCGCCGCGGCGACGTACGCCGAGCAGGTCGGCGTCGACCACGTGCTCGTCGGCGTCTACCCGGCCATGCGCGAGGCCAGCCGGTTCTACGCCCGCATGGGCTTCGCGCCGCTCGCCGTCCGCCGGGTGGCCACCGTCCCGGTGCTGCGCCGGCAGCTCGCCGCGGACCGGCGCCGCTTCCTCGACGACGCGCTGCCCGTGGGGCTGGGGACCCGCGCGAGGCTCCCGCTTGCCCGGCGGCGGGCCGCCGCGCGCAGCCGCGGCTGAGCCCGGC
This sequence comes from uncultured Actinomycetota bacterium, assembly GCA_963728075.1. Classification (GTDB taxonomy): domain Bacteria; phylum Actinomycetota; class Actinomycetes; order JAFAQI01; family DASSKL01; genus CAVSIP01. The sequence continues at coordinate 409,454 of CAVSIP010000001.1, forward strand.
GCCGGCGGGCGCGCCTAGGATCGGCCCGTGGCCGACCGCACCCCTGAGCGCCTGCTCCTGCTCGACGGCCACTCGCTGGCCTACCGCGCGTTCTTCGCCCTGCCGGTGGAGAACTTCGCGACCTCGACCGGGCAGCCGACGAATGCCGTGTACGGGTTCACGTCCATGCTCATCAACGTGCTGCGCGACGAGCAGCCCACCCACGTCGCCGTCGCGTTCGACGTGTCCCGCCAGACGTTCCGCTCCGAGGTCTACGCGGAGTACAAGGCCGGGCGGGCCGAGACGCCGACGGACTTCCGGGGCCAGGTGAGCCTCATCCAGGAGGTGCTCACGGCGCTGGCGATCCCGGTGGTCTCCCTGGAGGGCTACGAGGCCGACGACGTCATCGCGACCCTGGCCACGCAGGCCGAGCGCGAGGGGATGGACGTCCTCATCGTCACGGGTGACCGCGACGTCCTTCAGCTCGTCGACGACCAGGTCACCGTGCTCATGACCCGTAAGGGCATCAGCGACATGACCCGGTTCACCCCGGCGGCGGTGGAGGAGAAGTACGGCCTGACCCCACGGCAGTACCCCGACTTCGCCGCCCTGCGCGGCGACCCCTCCGACAACCTGCCCGGCATCCCGGGGGTGGGGGAGAAGACGGCCGCGAAGTGGGTGCGCGAGTACGGCTCCCTCGACGCGCTCGTCGACCACGTCGACGAGGTCAAGGGCAAGACCGGCGACGCCCTGCGCGAGCGGCTCGCGGACGTCCTGCGCAACCGCCGGCTCACCGAGCTGGCGCGCGAGGTGCCGCTCGACGTCGGCCCGCACGACCTGCACCTCGGACAGTGGGACCGCGAGGAGGTCCACCGGCTGTTCGACACCCTGCAGTTCCGCGTCCTGCGCGATCGGCTCTACCAGACGCTGCAGGCCGCCGAGCCGGAGGCGGACGCGGGCTTCGCGCTCGAGGGCACCGTTCTGGGCGTCGGCGAGGTGGCCGAGTGGCTCGAGGCGCACGCGCGCGACGCCGGCCGGGTCGGGCTGTCCGCGCACGGCGCCTTCGGCCGGGGCAGCGGCGTGGTCACCGGGCTCGCTCTTGCCGCCGCGGACGGTGCGGGGGCCTGGATCGACCCGACCCAGCTGACCCCGGAGGACGAGGGGGCCCTCGCCGACTGGCTCGCCGACGACACGGTGCCCAAGGCCGCGCACGACGTGAAGGGTCCGCTGCTGGGGCTGCTCGAGCGGGGCTGGCGGTTGGCGGGGCTGACCAGCGACACCGCGCTGGCGGCCTACCTGGTGCTTCCCGGTCAGCGGACGTTCGACCTGGCCGACCTCGCACTGCGCTACCTGCGCCGCGAGCTGCGCGTCGACGGTCCGCCGGCCGACGTGGACGGCCAGCTGTCCCTCGACGGCGGCGACGAGGAGGGGCGCGCGCAGGCGGAGATGGTCCGGGCGCGGGCGGTGGTCGACCTCGCCGACGCGCTCGACGCCGAGCTGGCCGGCTGGGGTGGCGAGCGGCTGCTGCGGGAGGTGGAGCTGCCGCTGCTGTTCCTGCTGGGTGAGATGGAGCGCACCGGCATCGCCGCCGACGTGGACCGGCTCGCCGCGCTGTCCGACCGGTTCGGCGACCAGGTCAAGCGGGTCACCGACGAGGCGTACGGGTGCGTCGGTCGGGAGTTCAACCTGGGCTCCCCGAAGCAGCTGCAGCAGATCCTCTTCGACGAGCTGAAGCTGCCGAAGACCAAGAAGATCAAGACGGGCTACACGACGGACGCCGACGCGCTCGCCTGGCTGGCGACCCAGACGGACCACCCGCTCATCCCGCTCCTGCTGCGGCACCGCGACGTCGCCCGGCTCAAGACGGTGGTCGACTCGCTCATGCCGATGGTCGACGACCACGGCCGCATCCACACGACGTTCAACCAGACCATCGCCGCGACCGGGCGGCTGTCGAGCACCGACCCGAACCTGCAGAACATCCCGATCCGCACGGCGGAGGGCCGGGAGATCCGCCAGGCCTTCGTCGTGGGGGAGGGGTTCGCGTCGCTGATGACGGCGGACTACAGCCAGATCGAGATGCGGATCATGGCCCATCTCTCCCGGGACCAGGGCCTGATCGAGGCGTTCACCACGGGGGAGGACCTGCACACCTACGTCGCCTCGAAGGCCTTCGACGTCGCGCCGGAGGAGGTAGACCCGGAGCTGCGGCGGCGCATCAAGGCGATGTCGTACGGCCTCGCGTACGGGCTCTCGGCGTTCGGGCTGGCCCAGCAGCTCGGCATCACCCCGGACGAGGCCCGGGCGCAGATGGACGCGTACTTCACCCGCTTCGGCGGGGTGCGCGACTACCTCACCGGCGTGGTGGACCGGGCGCGCAAGGACGGCTACACCGAGACGATCCTCGGTCGCCGGCGCTACCTGCCCGACCTCACGAGCGACAACGGCCAGCGCCGGCAGATGGCCGAGCGGATGGCGCTCAACGCGCCGATCCAGGGCTCGGCCGCGGACATCATCAAGATCGCGATGCTGCGGGTGGCGGAGACGTTGCGCGGCGAGGGGCTGCGCTCCCGCCTGCTCCTGCAGGTCCACGACGAGCTCGTGCTCGAGGTCGCCCCCGGCGAGGCGGGCCCGCTCGAGGAGCTGGTGCGCCGGGAGATGGGCGCCGCCTACCCCCTCGACGTCCCGCTCGACGTCTCCGTCGGCATCGGCCCCACCTGGCACGACGCCGGCCACTGACCGCCGACGGGCGCCCGCACGTTGATCTGTCTCCTCGCACGGGACAGATCAACGTGCGGGAATCGGCCCGCGACACGCCGTACGAACCCCACGTTGATCGGTCTCGACGGTGACTAGTTCAGGACGTTCGGCGCGTCCGGGGTGAGCGCGGACTCCCACTTGGCGTAGTAGGCGTTGGCGTTCCAGAGGATGAACCCCGGCATGTCGTTCTCCCGCGCCGCCCGGATCTGCGAGGCCACCATCTCCGGGCTGTACGGCCCGCCCCAGTCCTCGGCCTGCAGCCACGGGACGACCTGGGCGTTGGTGCCCTTGACGCCCTTGGTCCACGACTTGAGGGACCGGTAGACGACGTCGTGCGTCGCCTGCGGGCCGGCGTTGGGGTTGGGTACGCCGTACTCGCCGTGCAGCCAGTGCGACGGGTAGTCCATCGGCGTCATCACGTCGAGGTACTTCGACATCTCGGGCACGTTCTGCGAGGTGTCCTGGGGGATCTCCGCCGCCTGGGCGAACAGCGCGGCGCCGACGAAGACGCCCAGCGGCCGCAGCTCGTCGCGGGCCTGCTTGGAGAACTGGTTGATCGCGGCGTACGCCGCCTCGTTCGTGTGCGCCATGCCGGCGACCTTCATCTGCGCGAAGGGGCCGTCCGGGCGGCGGATGTAGTCGAAGATGATGTCGTCGAAGCCGGCCTTCGCCGCCGCCTTGGCGATGTCGAGGTTGTACGTGTGCACCTGCTCGTTCGCGAAGTTCGTGAACGAGGCGGCGCCGTAGCCGCTGCCGCCACCCCAGGGCTGGCCGGACGGGGTCTGGACGACCCAGTCCGGGTGGCCGTTCTTCCACGCCCAGTCGGCGAGCTTGGGGTCCTTGAAGGTGACGATGCGCCCGATCAGCCGTACGCCCATGCCGTGCAGCTGGGCCGCGACCTTCTCCGGGTTGTAGTAGTTGCGTGCCGCGCCGATCCGCGTCGCGAGCGGGACGTGCGGGTCGAAGTTGACGATCCCGTCCTCGTCCTTGATGTCGATCTCGATCGCGTTGATCTTGTGCTCGCGGGCCAGCTTGAGCGCCTCGTTGCGGTCGCGGTCATACGCCCACGACAGCCCGGTCTCGTGGATCGCGCGGATCTTCTTCGGGTAGCGGACGGGGACGTCCAGCGTCTGCTCCGTCCGGTTGCCCGCTGCGTCGACGGCGACGAACGTCGCATCGGCGGGCGGGACGGCGAACGTGTGGCGTGAACGCGCCGTTGTGCAGCGCGACCGGCTTGCCGTCGACGGTCACCTTGCTGGCGCCCTTCGCCGTGCCCTTCACGGTCACCGGCTTGCGCAGCGAGGTGGCCGTCACGGTGTCGTCGAGCGTCAGCGTCGGCGGGGTGGTGTCGACGGTGAACGTGCGCGTCGCGGAGGACGACGTCATCGGCAGCCGGCCGGACACCTTCGCCTGGAACGTGTGCTTGCCGTCCTTGAGCCCGCTGGGCTGGAACACGATGGTGCGGCCGTCGACCCGGCCGGTCACCGGCTGCCCGTCGAGCGTGAGCTTCACGTTCTTGGCGGAGCTGCCCTCCGCGGCGACCCGCAGGGTGAGCGCGTCGCTTTCCTTGGCGCCGAGCAGGGCGCCGTCGCGCACGCCCGTCACTGTGAGGTGGACCTGGTTGGTGACGTACGCGACCGGGACGGCTGCCGCGACGGCTCCGAGGGCCAGCACGGGAACGAGCACGAGCGGCCGGCGCAGCAGGAAGCGGCGGGTTGAGGCGGGACGCAGCACAGACGTTTCCTCTGCGGAGATCGAGGGGTGGGTAGGACAACCGTACGACGCGGAGCCCGGCTTCGCCGGGAACCGGGAAAGGTGACGCGCCGGACGTTGTGGGAGGAATCCTGGCGCACCGCTTTCCGGCGCGCAACCACGTCACGGCCTCGCACCGGATCGGGTGTTCCTGCGGTTTCCGGGACGACCGATGTCTTACGGTGATGTCCCACCCACGCCAGTCCCGCGAAGAGGCCTCGATGCACCGCCGCGCCGCCCTGCGCCTGCCCGCCCTTGCCCTTCTCGCCGCCGCGGCCGCCGCCTGCAGCGCCAGTGCGCAGCCGCTGGCCGCGAGCTCCCCCTCCCCGTCGGTGGCGTCGCCCTCGCCGTCGGAGAGCCCGTCGCCCACTCCGGCGCCGGTCGACCCGGCGAGCGTGCACGCGAACGAGCTCGGCCTCGTGCCGGTGCTCATGTACCACCAGCTCTCCGAGCACCCCGAGAGCGTCTACGACCAGTCACCGGCGGACTTCAAGGCCGAGCTGGAGACGCTGGCCACGGAGGACTACGTGCCGATCACGGCCGCCGACCTCGTGTCCGGGTCGATCGACATCCCGGCGGGCAAGCACCCGGTGGTGCTCACCTTCGACGACTCCACGCTGAGCCAGTTCGAGCTGGGCCCGGACGGCCAGCCGAAGCCGGGAACCTCGGTGGCGATCCTCGAGCAGGTCGCGAAGGAGCACCCCGGCTTCACGCCGACGGCGACGTTCTTCGTCAACAACCACCCGTTCAACGACCCGGAGGGCAAGGTCGTGCTGGCCTGGCTGCACGATCACGGCTTCGAGGTCGGCGACCACACGGCGACCCACGCGAACCTGGGCCAGCTCGACGCGGCCGGCGTCCAGAAGGAGATGGGCACGAACGACGCGATGGTCCGTGCGGCGATCCCCGGCTACGTGCCGCAGACGATGGCCCTGCCCTTCGGCGTCTTCCCGCGGGACCACGCCCTCGCCCACCACGGCACGTACGGCTCGGACGACGTACGACCTCAAGGGCGTCTTCCTCGTGGGCTCGAACCCGTCGCACTCGCCGTTCCACACCGGCTTCGACTCGTACGCCGTGCCACGGATCCGCTCGGAGTCGCAGGCCCGCGCCTCCGCCGCGGACAAGCACTTCGTCTCCAGCTACTACCTGCCGTGGCTGCAGCAGCACCCCCAGGACCGCTACACCTCGGACGGCAACCCGGCGACGATCTCGTTCCCGAAGTCCTTCGCGGACGTGCTGGCACCGCGGTACGCGAGCAGGGCCAACGCCTACTGACCTCTGTCGCAGACGAAGATCGCCGTGCCGGGGACCAGCCGGCCGCGCAGCGGGCTCCACTGACCCCACTCGCGCTCGTGGCCCGCGGGCCACTCGGGCTCGACGACGTCGGTGAGCACGAGCCCCGCGGCGACGATCTCCCGTACGCGGTCGCCGAGCGTGCGGTGGTGCTCGACGTACGTCGCGGTGCCGTCGGCGTCCACCTCGACGTAGGGCGTGCGGTCGAAGTACGAGGCCTCGACGGTGAGTCCGCGCGGCCCGGGGTCGTCCGGGAAGCACCAGCGCAGCGGGTGCGTCACGCAGAACACCCAGCGGCCCCCCGGCCGCAGGACCCTGGCCACCTCGCGCATCACCGCCGCGGAGTCGGCGACGAACGGCACGGCGCCGAAGGCCGAGCAGGCCAGGTCGAAGGCACCGTCGCGGAACGGCAGCCGCTGCGCGTCGGCCAGGGCGAGCGGGACGCCGGTACCGAGCCGGGCGTCGATGGCCCTGGCGTGCGCGAGCTGGGCTGCCGACAGGTCCACACCGACCGCCGCCGCGCCCTGGCCGGCAAGCCAGCGCGAGCACTGCGCCGCGCCGCACCCGATCTCGAGCACCCGTCGGCCGGCGACGTCCCCGAGCAGCCGGGCGTCCGCTTCCCGCAGCCCCTCGGGGCACCACACGAAGTCGGCGTCGCCGAGGAACGCGCCGTGCTCGTCCTGGTAGGAGTCGGCCGCCCAGTCCCACCAGCGCCGGTTCGCGTCCGTGGTCTCCTCGAGGCCCGCGGCCCGGCGGGTCACGCCGGTCGTCCCGGGCAGCACGTCGTCAGCCATGCGACGATTGGACCACCTGTTGCTCCGTTGCCCCGCCTCCCGTATCCTCGATCAAGCGCAGTGGGCCTGCGCGACCTCGGACGGAGCAGGCTCGCGCTCGTTCGCGTCGAAATCTGACACATCTCGGCAGTCGTCAACGACGACAGGGCCCTCCGCGCGACGACCGACATCCAGTCCAGCAGCCGGAGACCGACCCACTCCATGACGACAGCCACCGACGTACGCCCCGACGCACCCGAGCCCGGCCGCACCACGCAGGTCGCGGTCAACGACGTCGGGCTCGGCCGAGGACTTCCTCGCCGCGATCGACGAGACCATCAAGTACTTCAACGACGGCGACATCGTCGACGGCACCATCGTCAAGGTCGACCGTGACGAGGTGCTCCTCGACATCGGCTACAAGACCGAGGGTGTCATCCCCTCGCGTGAGCTGTCGATCAAGCACGACGTCGACCCCAACGAGGTCGTCAGCGTCGGTGACCACGTCGAGGCCCTCGTCCTGCAGAAGGAGGACAAGGAAGGCCGCCTCATCCTGTCCAAGAAGCGCGCGCAGTACGAGCGCGCCTGGGGCACGATCGAGAAGATCAAGGACGAGGACGGGATCGTCACCGGCACCGTCATCGAGGTCGTCAAGGGCGGCCTGATCCTCGACATCGGCCTCCGCGGCTTCCTGCCGGCGTCCCTCGTCGAGATGCGCCGCGTTCGCGACCTGCAGCCCTACGTCGGCCGCGAGCTCGAGGCGAAGATCATCGAGCTGGACAAGAACCGCAACAACGTGGTCCTGTCCCGTCGCGCCTGGCTGGAGCAGACCCAGTCCGAGGTCCGCCAGACCTTCCTCACCACGCTGCAGCGCGGCCAGGTCCGCAGCGGCGTGGTGTCCTCGATCGTCAACTTCGGCGCGTTCGTCGACCTCGGCGGGGTCGACGGTCTCGTGCACGTCTCCGAGCTGTCCTGGAAGCACATCGACCACCCGAGCGAGGTCGTCGAGGTGGGCCAGGAGGTCACGGTCGAGGTCCTCGACGTCGACATGGACCGTGAGCGGGTCTCGCTGTCGCTCAAGGCGACGCAGGAGGACCCCTGGCAGCAGTTCGCCCGGACCCACGCCATCGGCCAGGTCGTCCCTGGCCGGGTCACCAAGCTCGTCCCGTTCGGCGCGTTCGTCCGCGTCGAGGAGGGCATCGAGGGCCTGGTGCACATCTCCGAGCTGGCCGAGCGCCACGTCGAGATCCCCGAGCAGGTCGTCCAGGTCGGCGACGAGATCTTCGTCAAGGTCATCGACATCGACCTCGAGCGGCGGCGGATCTCGCTGAGCCTCAAGCAGGCCAACGAGGGCACCATCGGCGAGGCGGTGTCGGGACAGTTCGACCCGACCGCGTACGGCATGGCCGCGCAGTACGACGAGCAGGGCAACTACATCTACCCGGAGGGCTTCGACCCCGAGACCGGCAACTGGCTGCCCGGCTACGAGGAGCAGCAGGCCGAGTGGGAGCGGCAGTACGCCGAGGCCCACGCCCGCTGGGAGGCCCACCAGGAGCAGGTCAAGGCTGCGCAGGTGGCCGAGGCCGAGGCCGTGACCGCTGCGTCGACGTCGTACACCTCCGACAGCGAGCAGGGTGGCGGCGCGTTGGCCTCCGACGAGGCTCTCGCCGCGCTGCGCGAGAAGCTGACGGGCAGCTCCGAGGAGGAGTAGCCCGCACCGCACCTCCGAAGGGCCCCGCTTCGGCGGGGCCCTTCGCGTATCACGCCTCGGATGTCAGCGGTCGCGTAGACGTGGCGCGGCGTCGGATCCTGCTCGCGGTGGCGATGGTCGTCGCCGGCCTCGCGCTCGTCGCCGGCTGGCTCGCCTACACGGGGCTGGCCGCGCGGGACCGCCTGCAGTCCGCGCGGTCGGAGGTGGACCTGCTGCGCGAGCAGGTGCTGCATCGCCAGGGCGGGGATGCCTCCCGGACGCTTGCGCGCGTACGTGCGGATGCTGCGGCCGCCCGCGAACTGACGGACAGCCCGTTGTGGCGGGCGATGGGCCACGTGCCCTACCTCGGCCGGAGCGTGCAGACCACGGCGGGGGTGGCCGCCACGGTCGAGCACGTCGCGGACGACGTGCTGCGGCCGCTGGTGCTGGCCGGCGGGCTGCTGGACCCCCAGCAGGTGCGGGTCGCGCCCGGCCAGGTGGACCTGGCCCGGATCGCCTGGGCCGCCCACCCGCTGGAAGAGGCCGTGACCGCGTTGACCCAGGCGCGCCGTCGGCTGGCCGATCTGCCGACCCGGGTGGTGCTGCCGCCGGTGGAAGACGCCCGTACCGAGCTGTCCGGAGCGCTGGACGCGCTGTCCACCGAGCTCGGCCGGGCAGCCACCGCTACCCGGCTGCTGCCGTCGATGCTGGGTGCCGACGGGCCGCGGCGGTACTTCGTGGCCTTCCAGACCAATGCGGAGGCGCGCGGGACCGGCGGGCTGGTCGGCGCCTTCGGCATCGTCCAGGCCGACCACGGGCTGGTCCAGGTGCAGCGTCTGGACAGCAACCTGGCTCTGCAGTCCGGAGCGCGGCCGGCGGTCGACCTCGGTGCAGACTTCACCGCGCTCTACGGCGACGACCCGGGTCTGTGGCAGAACAGCAACGAGAGCGCGAACTTCCCGTACGCGGCGCGGTTGTGGCTGGCCATGTGGCTCCGGCAGACCGGCCAGCACCTCGACGGGGCGATCGCCACCGATCCCACCGCCCTCGGCTACCTGCTGGCAGCGACCGGTCCGGTCACCCTGCGCGACGGCGAGCAGGTGACGGCCGACAACGTCGTGGCGCTCACCGAGCGGGACGTCTACGCCCGGTTCGCCGGCGACGACGCCGCCCGCAAGCAGTTCCTGGTGTCGATCGCGCGGGCGGTCACCGACCGCCTGCTGACCCGGGTCGGGGATCCGCGCGCGCTGGCGAACGCCGTCTCCCGGGCGCTCGACGAGCACCGGCTGCTCGTCTACAGTGCCCACCCGGCCGCGCAGCGCCTGCTGACCTCGTCCGGCGTCGCTGGGCAAGTGCCCGACGCGCCCGGACCGTACGCCGCGCTGGTGGTGAACAACGGGGCGGGCAACAAGCTCGACTTCTACCTGCAGCGGTGGCTGAGCTACGTCGCCGGTGTCTGTCGCAGGAGCACACGCGCCAGCACGGTGACCGTCACGCTGCGCAACGACGCCCCAGCGAGCGGGCTCCCCCGGTACGTCACGGCGCGGTTGGACGCCCGGCGGCCGACCGTGCCGGGGTCGAACCGGCTGCTGGTGTACGTGTACCTCGCCCAGGGAGCCCGGTTGCAGGCGGCGACGCTCGACGGTGGGCCGGTGGGCGTGGTGGTGGGCCGGGAGCGAGGTCATCCCGTCGCCGAGGTGTCCGTCGACCTCGACCCCGGACGGGCGCGGACGCTGGTGCTTCGCCTCGTCGAACCCACGGCCCGCGGGCCGGCTCGTGTCCCGGTGCAGCCGTTGGCGCAGCCGCAGCGAACCTCCGTGGACGTTCCGGCCTGTCGCTGACCGGGCCGCTCGTATTACCGGACGCGGTCCGGCGGTCAACAGTTCGACGGATCAGGGAGGTCACCGTGAATCATCGCCGGTCGCTGCTCGTCACTGCCGCCGCTGCGCTCGCGGTCGCCGGGTGGGCCACGCCGGCGTCCGCGGACGCCACGTATCCACCGGTGGGCCCCACGGTGGCGCCGAGCGTGCAGCCCACCACCATCGTCCGGCAGCAGGTACAGCCGGCACCGGACGCCCGGCCGGCCGGCGGGCTGCCCTTCACCGGGGCGGAGGTCGCGGCGATGTCCTTCGGTGGCGGTGCCCTGCTCGCCGCCGGTGTCGTGCTGGTCGTCGTGTCGCGGCGCCGGCGCCCGGCGCAGGGCTGACTCTCCCCAGGATGGCGACAGGGGGACCGTGCGTAGGCGGATGGCACACTGCCCCGGTGCTACGGGTGGGACTGACGGGCGGCATCGGCTCCGGCAAGAGCGAGGTGTCGCGGCTGCTGGCCGCCCACGGCGCCGTGGTCATCGATGCGGACGTGCTCGCCCGCGAGGTGGTGGAGCCGGGGACGCCCGGGCTGGCCGCCGTCGTGGAGGCGTTCGGCGAGCAGGTGCTGCGCCCCGACGGCTCGCTGGACCGCGAGGCGCTCGGCCGCGTTGTCTTCGCCGACCCCGCACAGCGGGCCCGCCTGAACGCGATCGTGCACCCGCTGGTGGGCGCGGCCACGGCGGAGCGGTTCGCGGCGGCGGAGGCGGCCGACCCGGACGCCGTGGTGGTCCACGACGTGCCGCTGCTGGTGGAGGTCGGCATGCACCGCGCGTACGACGCGGTGGTCGTTGTCGCGGCGGAGCCGCAGACCCAGCTGCGCCGCCTCGTCGAGCTGCGCGGGATGGCCGAGGAGGACGCTGGGGCGCGGATCGCCGCCCAGGCCCCGCTCGAGGACAAGCTCGCGGTCGCGACGCACGTCATCCGCAACGACGGGAGCCTCGACGAGCTCGCCGAGCAGGTGGACCGGCTGTGGGAGGAGCTGCAGGCGCTCGCCCGGCGGCAGGCGGGCCAGGCGGCCGAGGCCCCCTAGTACGTTCGGACGAAATCGGACACGGTGTGGTCACACGGTCGCGTAGCGCACATAGCGTTCACCCGTGCCCAACGCCCCCCGTTTCTGGTCACCCCTGCCCGAGAACGCCCGCTGGTCGCCGCTGGCCCGGGTCGCCGCCGTCGCGCTGACCGGCGCCACCGTCGCCGGTGTCGGCCACCTCGCGAGCCCGGCCGCGGCGCGTCCCGCTGCCGTCGGCGCCGCCCTGACCGCGGCGGCGCCCTCCGGTGAGGTCGCCCGCGCCCGTCCGCCGGCCCAGGTGCCTGGTACGGCGGCCCCGAAGGCGGCCCCGGCAAGGGGCGCGACGCCCGCGAAGGCCGCCCCGGCCGCCGTACCCGCCCGCGCTGCGTCCGCGGCCGTGCGCTCCGTCCCCGACGGGACGGGCATGTGGCTGCACGTCTTCGACCGCACCGAGGGCGGCAACGCCAAGGCGATCGTCCGCAAGGCACGCCAGACCGGGCTGAGCACGCTGTACGTCCGTACCGGCTCGACCCACGACGGCTTCACGCCGGACGGCCTGGGTGACCTGCTCGCCGCCACCAAGGGGACGGGCATCGCGGTCGTCCCCTGGGACTTCCCCGAGCTGAAGAACCCCCGGGCCGACGCTTTGCGCCTGGCCAAGGCGGCGTGGTACCGCCGCCACTTTCCGGGCCAGCCCCACGTGACCGCGGTGTCGCCCGACATCGAGACCCCGGCCGAGGGCACGCGCACCTCCGCGGCGGCGGTGACGACGTACATGCAGACGCTGCGCGCCCACCTGCCGAAGGACGTCGCGATCATCGGCACCGTCCCGTGGCCGTCGAAGTACCGGCTAGGCAGCTACCCGTACCGCGCCGTCGCCCGCTACTCCGACGCGCTCGCTCCGATGGCGTACTGGTACACGAACAACCCGGGGTACGTGACGACCCGGTCGGTCCAGGTGCTCCAGCAGTTCAACCGGCCGGTGATGCCGGTGGGTCAGGGCTACGACTCACGCATCGACGTCCCGAGCCTGCCGGCCAGCAGGCCCGGACCCGAGCTGGACAAGTTCTTCACCGCCGCGCACCACACCGGGGTCAAGAGCGTGAGCCTGTGGTCGTGGCAGACCGCCGGCCACGACCAGTGGCGGGCGCTGAAGAAGTACCGCACCTACTTCCCCAAGCCCAAGGGCCACGACAAGTAGCGTCGCCCCGGGAAGGTGTCGGGGCTCGGCGTAGTTTCACCGTCGTGAGCACGAAGGTCGACCTGCCGCGTCGCGACGGCCGCTTCGAGGTGGTCTCGGAGTTCGCCCCGTCCGGTGACCAGCCCGCCGCCATCGACGACCTCGAGGGCCGGGTACGCGCGGGGGAGCGCAACGTCGTGCTGCTGGGGGCGACCGGCACCGGCAAGTCCGCCACGACCGCGTGGCTGGTCGAGCGGTTGCAGCGGCCGACGCTCGTGATGGCCCCGAACAAGACGCTCGCCGCCCAGCTGGCCAACGAGCTGCGCGAGATGCTCCCGCACAACGCGGTGGAGTACTTCGTGAGCTACTACGACTACTACCAGCCCGAGGCCTACGTCCCGCAGACCGACACCTACATCGAGAAGGACTCCTCGATCAACGAGGAGGTCGAGCGGCTGCGGCACTCCGCGACGATGTCCCTGCTCACCCGTCGTGACGTCGTGGTCGTCGCCTCCGTGTCCTGCATCTACGGCCTCGGCACCCCGCAGGAGTACGTCGACCGGTGCGTGCGCCTGCAGGTCGGCCAGGAGATCGAGCGTGACGTTCTGCTGCGCCGGCTCGTCGACATCCACTACAACCGCAACGACCTGGCCTTCACGCGCGGCACTTTCCGGGTGCGCGGCGACACCGTCGAGGTGTTCCCCGTCTACCAGGAGCTCGCGCTGCGCATCGAGATGTTCGGCGACGAGATCGAGCGGATCACCACGCTGCACCCGCTCACCGGCGAGGTGATCAGCGAGGACGACCGGGCGTTCGTGTTCCCGGCGACCCACTACGTCGCCGGGCCCGAGCGCATGGAGCGCGCGATCGCCGGCATCGAGGCCGAGCTCGAGGGGCGGCTCGCCGAGCTCGACCGGCAGGGCAAGCTGCTCGAGGCGCAGCGGCTGCGTATGCGCACGACCTACGACATCGAGATGATGCGCCAGGTCGGGTTCTGCTCCGGCATCGAGAACTACTCCCGCCACATCGACGGACGCGGCCCCGGCACGCCGCCGCACACGCTGCTCGACTACTTCCCCGACGACTTCCTGCTCGTCATCGACGAGTCGCACGTCACCGTCCCGCAGATCGGCGGCATGTACGAGGGGGACATGAGCCGCAAGCGGACCCTGGTCGACCACGGGTTCCGGCTGCCGAGCGCCATGGACAACCGTCCGCTCAAGTGGGAGGAGTTCCTCGGGCGGATCGGCCAGACGGTGTACCTGTCGGCGACCCCGGGTCCGTACGAGCTGTCCCGCGCCGACGGGGTCGTCGAGCAGATCATCCGGCCCACCGGCCTGGTCGACCCCAAGGTCGTCGTGAAGGCGACCAAGGGCCAGATCGACGACCTCATGCACGAGATCAACGTGCGCGCGGAGCGCAACGAGCGCGTGCTCGTCACCACGCTCACGAAGAAGATGGCCGAGGACCTCACCGACTACCTGCTCGAGCACGGGGTCCGGGTCCGCTACCTGCACAGCGAAGTCGACACCCTGCGGCGGGTGGAGCTGCTGCGGGAGCTGCGCAAGGGCGACTACGACGTCCTCGTCGGCATCAACCTGCTCCGCGAGGGCCTCGACCTGCCCGAGGTGTCCCTGGTGTCGATCCTCGACGCCGACAAGGAGGGGTTCCTGCGCTCGGAGACCTCGCTCATCCAGACGATCGGCCGGGCGGCCCGGCACGTGTCCGGCGAGGTGCACATGTACGCCGACCAGGTCACCGCGTCCATGCAGCGCGCGATCGACGAGACCAACCGGCGGCGTGAGAAGCAGGTCGCGTACAACGCCGAGCGCGGGATCGACCCCCAGCCGTTGCGCAAGAAGATCGCCGACATCCTCGACGACATCGTCCGCTCCGACCCGGACGAGCTCGTCGGCGGCGGGGGGCGCCAGCGCAGCCGCGGCAAGGCCCCCGTACCCGGCATGGGCTCGCCCAGCGAGTCAGCCGGCCGGCACGCCGCCCAGCTGGCGGGCATGCCGCGCCACGACCTCGCGATGCTCATCCAGCAGCTGCAGGACCAGATGCACTCAGCCGCCGCGGAGCTGCAGTTCGAGCTTGCCGCCCGGCTGCGCGACGAGGTCAACGAGCTGAAGAAGGAGCTCCGCGGGATGGACGCCGCGGGGGTGTCGTGAGCCCGGCCGATCTGAGCAGTCAGGTCCGGGGCGGTCGGCTCGCGTAGACGTGGTACTGCACCCAAGGCCGTGCATCCATCGTGCGCTGCGGTGCGAGGGTGAACCCGGCCGTCCGAAAGAACTCAGTCACCGTGTCGTACGTCGCAAGCCAGCTCGGATCACCCCCCGGATATCCGGGGCCGAGCACGAAGTCGTGACATGACACGACGACGTGCCGCACCTTCTCCAGCGAGCCGCGCATTCCTTCGATCGCCAGCTGCTCGGCGCCCTCGATGTTCATCTTCAGGAGATCCACGTGATCCAGCTCGGCGGTCAACGCGTCGATGGTTGTCGCCGGGACCTCGATGACGCCGATGCCGACCCGTGAGGCCACCCACCCCGCGTCGCCGGCGACTCCGTCGTCGATCCGCGCAGTCCCCGGGCTGTCGCATACCGCCAGTTGCAGGGGGGTGACGTTGTCCAGACGGTTGAGGGAGCAGGTCAGGCGTAGGTACTCGAACGTGCACGGGTGTGCCTCGATGCTGATCACGCGGCCCGTGGGCCCGACGAGGCGTGAGAAGGTGACCGTCTCCTCGCCCATACCTGCACCCACGTCCAGTACCACGTCCCCGGCCCGTGGCGTGTAGGCCCAGCAGTAGACATCGATTGTCTCCAGCTCCTGAGCGGACGGCGGTTTCGCAGTCAGGCGGCTCCGAACAAGTGTGGTGCGTCGGCCGGTGTGGGCGTAGACGTCTCGACCAACGTGACGGACAACGCACAGCTCCTGCCCGCGATAGGACAACACCGCGGTTGTCAGCAGCTGTGCTGCCCAACGCAACCCTGGCCGGTTCAGCGCCTGGACCAGACGACGCCTATCCACGGGTCACCGGGAGCTCCGCGGGCCTGATGAGATCAGTTCGGTCCGGGTGCGCGCGCCGGGGACGCCGAACGTTCCCTGCCGGCCCGTACGCAGCCGGTGCCGGTTGGCCAGGAACCACTGGTACGTCGCCCGCACCCCGTCGGCCAGGTCGAAGCGATGCCGGTAGCCCAAAGCCTGCAGCCGCGACACGTCCAGCAGCTTCCGAGGCGTGCCATCGGGTTTGCTGGTGTCGTAGACGATGTTTCCCCGGTAGCCGACGACGTCGGCCACGATCGCAGCGAGCTCAGCGATGCTCACGTCGCTGCCGACGCCGACGTTGACGGGGACGTCGTCGTCGTAGCGCTCAAGCAGCAGGATGCATGCCCGTGCCATGTCGTTGACGTGCATGAGCTCCCGGCGGGGCGTGCCCGACCCCCACATCACGACCTCGTGCGCCCCAGCTTCCTTGGCCTCGTGGAAGCGGCGGAGCAGTGCCGGCAGAACGTGCGCGTTGTGCGGATCGAAGTTGTCGTTCGGGCCGTACAGGTTCGTCGGCATGGCTGAGATCCACCGAACACCTTGCTGACGACGGAGCGCCTGCACCTGCCGCACGCCTGCGATCTTCGCGATGGCATAGGCCTCGTTGGTCGGCTCGAGCGGTCCGGTGAGCAGGGCCTCCTCCCGGATCGGCTGCGGAGCGTGCTTGGGGTAGATGCAGCTCGAGCCGAGGAAGAGCAGGCGATCCACGTCATGGCGCAGTGCGCTGTCCAGCACGTTCACCTGCACGTGCAGGTTGTCGCCGATGAAGTCTGCCGGGTAGGTGGAGTTGGCAAGAATGCCGCCGACCCGGGCAGCGGCCAGGATCACCACCGCCGGTTGCTCCGCGGCGAAGAAGTCCTCGACCGCACGCTGGTTGCGCAGGTCGAGCTCCGACGAGGATCGACCGATGAGGTTCGTGTGCCCCCGACGCTCGAGCTCTCGCCAGATGGCCGATCCGACCAGACCGCGGTGGCCGGCGACGTAGACCCTGGTGTCGGGGGTCAGCTCGTACACACTCATCGGCTACTCCATCGCCATCGTGACGGTGTGGACGACGGCGTCCCAGAGCCGGACGTCGCTGACCGTGGACAGCCGCCGACATGCCGCCTCCTCGCAGCCGGCGAGACCCTCCCGCCAGCGCGCCAGCGCACCGCCGTTCGCGATCACATCAGCGCGGATGGCAGGCCAGTAGGAGCGGTTCGAGCGCGGGCGGTCGGTTCTGGGGCTGTCGTACCAGGCCTGTGATGCCAGGTCCTGGTAGAGCCGGCGCACCGAGGCGTCGAGGATGGGGAACAGCGCTGGGCGAGTCAGGTGCAGCACGCGGGACAGGGCGGTTGCCGGGAAGGCCGGCACCGACCGCAGGAAGTGCCGGTACAGGCCCTCGGCGGCGTCGTACAGACCTCCGTGGAGGGCTGGGTCCGCATCGACCAGCGTGGCGTCAGCCGGTACCGTCCGCCACGGCGCCGTCGTCGCCGCGCCGAGGAGCGCGGCGACGTCCCGTCCGGACGGCGCGTCGCCGTGCAGCGTGGCGCGGCCGATCGTCGCCAGATCGAGGTCACGCTCATCCCGCGGGGCGCTGTCGCGCCCCCCGCAGTCGTAGTAGCGCACGACGTGCCCGGCCGCGCGCGCGTAGGACCGGAGCAGGTCGAAGGCCAGCGACTCATCCAGCGGAAGGCCGGCCAGGGTTACCTGGGTCGAGGCCGTGGTCGTCGGCACGTGAAGCCCTCCCCGTCCTGCGGATGCCTTTGGTGGGGTGAACCGCACCGGTCCGGCGCTGATACGAGCCCGCGCAGACCCGGGCGCGCCTCCGGCGGCGGTATCGCAACCCGCGGGTGGCTGCTCACTTCCTACGGTGACGCCGAGTGATCGGGCGGAGCTGCCTTGGCCTGTCGCGCCGTGCCGCACGAGAGGGGGACCATGTCGACGGACACCGACCGCACGCAGATCTCGACGGGTGCACTGGGTCACGCCGGCGGTCAGCGTCTTGCCCGTGTCGCTTCCGCCGGCGCAGCGCCGTTGCAGCCCCCCTCGCCCCTGACGTGTGCGGTCAAGTCCCTGCTCGACGTGGTCCTGGCTGTCCTCTTGCTGGTGGTCCTCTCGCCGCTGATGGTCGGCGTAGCAGTCGTGGTACGCGCCAATCTCGGACCGGGCGTGCTGTTTCGGCAAACCCGGATCGGCCGTGACGGACGGCCCTTCACGATGCTGAAGTTCCGCACCATGATGCCCGACCGCCGGGGGCGGCAGCTGGCGGTCGCCTTGGAGCGCCGCCTGACGCACAAGAGCGAGGACGACCCGCGGCACACCAGAGTCGGTCGCTGGCTGCGGAGGTCGAGCCTGGACGAGCTGCCGCAGCTGTGGAACGTACTGGGCCGGGACATGAGTCTCGTCGGTCCGCGCCCCGAGCTGCCGCAGGTCGTCGCGCGTTACCAGGACTGGGAGCACAGCCGCCACCTCGTACGCCCGGGGATCACCGGCCTGTGGCAGATCTCGGCGCGCGGGGACGGCATGATGCAGGAGTTCACGCATCTCGACGTGGACTACGTCCGGCGGCTGTCCCTGCTGCTTGACCTGTCGATCTTGCTGCGGACCATACCCGTCCTCATCATCAGGCGTGGGGCATAGACATGCGCACCCGCGTGGTTGTCACAGGTGGAGCGGGGTTCTTGGGCTCCCACCTCTGCGAGCGGCTGTTGGTGGACGGGTGCGAGGTGCTCTGCCTCGACAGCTTCCTGACGGGATCGCCCGCCAATGTCGAGGGTTTCGGCGAGATCGGGCCGTTCCGGCTGATCCGCACCGACGTCAGCGACTACGTGCACGTCCCGGGACCGGTCGACTGGGTCATGCACTTCGCTTCGCCGGCGTCACCGCTGGATTACCTGAGGTGGCCCATCGAGACCTTGAAGGTCGGTTCCGCTGGCACGCTGCACACCCTCGGTCTGGCCAAGGAGAAGAGCGCCCGCTACCTCCTTGCGTCCACGTCGGAGGCCTACGGGGACCCCCAGGTGCACCCGCAGCCGGAGCACTACTGGGGGCATGTCAACCCGGTCGGCCCGCGCGGCGTGTATGACGAGGCCAAGCGGTTCTCCGAGGCGATGACGATGGCCTACCGCCGTCAACATGACGTCGACACCGCGATCGTGCGCATCTTCAACACCTACGGCCCGAGGATGCGGCCCGCGGACGGCCGGGCCATCCCTACCTTCATCGGCCAGGCACTCCGCAACGAGCCGCTGACCGTGGCCGGGGACGGCTCGCAGACCCGCTCGGTCTGTTACGTCGACGACCTGATCGACGGGATTGTGCGGACGATGCACTCCAGCCACGCCGGACCGATCAACCTGGGGAACCCCAACGAGCTGTCCGTGTTGGAGCTCGCCCGGCGAATCCAGGACATGGTCGGTGCGACCGAAGGCGTGACGTTCGTCCCCCGCCCCCAGGACGACCCCGCCGTTCGACGGCCCGACATCACCATGGCACGTGACGCCCTGGGCTGGGAGCCTGAGGTCGCGTTGGAGGACGGTCTCAAGCGGACGGTGAGCTGGTTCCGTTCCGAGGTCGACGAGACGGTCTGAGAGGGCTTGCGCTATAGCCCTGAACCGGGTCGAACCCCTCCTAATGGTCTAGCCGACGTGGATCCGCTTGGCGTAACGACTACAGCAATTTTCGTAACCGCCGACCCCTCACTCGTAGGCGGTCTCGGGCCATCGCGACACCAGTCGCGCGGCCGGGCCTCGAGCGAGGGGTTGGGTGCTTGTGAAACACAGGGCGGTCAAGCGGCGTACCTGGGTCGTGTCGGGTGCCGTGGCGGTCGGGCTGGTTGTCCCGACGACGGTCGCGGTCATCGCAACCTCAGGCGGCGCCGCCGCGGCGGTGGACAGTGTGGCGGTGAGCTCGCTCTCGCCGACGTCGGTGACGAACGGGTGGGGTCCGTACGAGACGAACATGAGCAACGGGGAGCAGGCCGCGGGGGACGGCAGCACGATCACGATCAACGGCAAGACGTACGCGTCGGGGTTGGGGGTGCATGCGGCGTCGAAGCTGGTCTACGCGCTCGACGGTGCGTACACGACGTTCACCTCGGACGTGGGGGTGGATGACGAGGTCGGTAACCGCGGCTCGGTGACCTTCGAGGTGTGGGTCGACGGTGTGCGCAAGTACGCCAGTGCTGTGCTGGCCGGCAAGGACGCGGCGGTGCCGGTGAGCGTGGACGTCTCCGGTGCGAGCACGTTGACTCTGGTGGTCACCGACGGCGGTGACAACAACTACTACGACCACGCCGACTGGGCAGGCGCCGCGCTGACCCTCAAGAGCGCGGCGACGACGTCCTCGGCCACTCCGGTGAGCTCGCTCTCGCCGACGTCGGCGACGAACGGGTGGGGTCCGTACGAGACGAACATGAGCAACGGGGAGCAGGCCGCGGGGGACGGCAGCACGATCACGATCAACGGCAAGACGTACGCGTCGGGGTTGGGGGTGCATGCGGCGTCGAAGCTGGTCTACGCGCTCCACGGTGCGTACACGACGTTCACCTCGGACGTGGGGGTGGATGACGAGGTCGGTAACCGCGGCTCGGTGACCTTCGAGGTGTGGGTCGACGGTGTGCGCAAGTACGCCAGTGCTGTGCTGGCCGGCAAGGACGCGGCGGTGCCGGTGAGCGTGGACGTCTCCGGTGCGAGCACGTTGACTCTGGTGGTCACCGACGGCGGTGACAACAACTACTACGACCACGCCGACTGGGCGGGCGCTGCGCTGACGACATCGGGATCTGCGACGGCGACGTCGCCGTCTCCCTCGCCCTCGCCCTCGCCGCCGGCCACAACCACGTCCTCGCCGACCTGCACCGGACCGATCACCATTACTCAGGGTGGGACCTACACGGGCTGCTGGGTGTCGACGGACACCCACTTTGCTGTGACCATCGCGACAAGCCAGCCGGTCACGATCACCGGGAGCACTCTGAAGGGGCCGGTTCGGCTGATCGGCAACTCTGTCAGCAACGTGAAGCTGACCGTGACCAACAGCCGGCTGATAGGCACCTATCCTCTCCGTGGCCAGGCCGGCGGCTACGCCATCTACCTTGTTGGCTTCGACTACGCGGACATCGAGCACAACTACATCGAGCACAAGGCCGGAATCAAGCTGGGCAACTGGAGCGGCACCTCAGTCAGCCACCCAGTGCTTGTCCGGTACAACTACGCAAGCAACATCGACGGCCGCATCTCGAACGGCTCCGGCGGCTACTCAGGGACGGTAAACGCTACGTTCCTTCAGTTCGACAATGTGAAGAACGCTGCCGGCGTCGAGATCGCGTGGAACCGGATCGAGAACGCTCCGGACCAGAGCGCGGTGGAGGACAACATCAGCATCTTCAACGCGTCCGGCACCAGCGCGTCCCCGATCGACGTCCACGATAACCTCGTACATGGCGCCTTCCCCTTCCCGTCGACCAGCTCCAGCTACAGCGGGGGCGGCATCAACCTGGGCGATGGTGGCGGCGCATACGCGGTTGCGCACGACAACGTGGTGGTCGCCACGAGCAACTATGGTCTGGCGATCACAGGTGGCCAGAACATGACCCTGCGCAACAACCTTGCCGTCGCGAGCGGGCTGTTCTCTGACGGGTCACCAATTCCTGCCATGAACGTTGGCCTCATCGCCTGGAACCAGTACTCCGCCCCGTTCGGCAATGCACAGGTGTTCGGCAACACCTCCGGCTGGTACCGCGCCACGAACTCGCGCTACTCGGTGGGCCGCGCGGACTGGTGGCTGCCGGACTGCAGCGGCAGCTGCACGGACACGCATCTCAACAACAACCAGGATGCCGTGACGCTGTCAGACGAGGCGAACGCCGTCTCGGCTTGGGTGTCCAAGGCCGCAGGTGCGGGCGTTGCCGTGGGGCCGTCGGCGTAGACGCTCACAACCGCTCGAATGATCCGCACCGTGCGGGGCCGTCACAGATCCTGTGGCGGCCCCGCGCCCATGCGGGCCAGTCGAGGGGGGTCATCGGCATAGGCGTTCGTGAGTGCTTGCACGTGCGCCTGCTCGCCGTAGCGTGCTTCGAACACATCGCGACACTGGGCGCGCATCAGCGGAAAGTCGTGTGCGGCCGCTCTCAGCTGCTCCGAGAGGTGACCTGCGAAGTCATTGACCACACGGCCGCTGCCGTCTCGCCGCACGAGGTCGGAAACACCGTTGTGCCGCCAGGCAAGCACAGGAAGCCCCGCGGACAGCGCCTCGGCGTACACGAGGGGGAATCCTTCCGGCCACTGGCTGGGGAGGAGCAAACCGGCGGCATGTCTCATCTCCTCCAGGACGAGTGAACGATCTCGGACGTCCAGGAGCTCGACGCGTTTGCCTTCGGCGAGCATGCCAACGGTACGTGCCACTGGGCCTGCCCCGATGACTTTCAACGGCACGTCAGCAGGCCACGCAGCAACGAGGGGGCCCACGGCCTTCTCCTGCGACAAGCGCCCGACGTAGAGCCAGGAGGCGCCACCCGGCCCTGGGCCGCGGTCCAGGGAGTCCGGCAGGAAGTTCGGTATCTCGGCAAGCCGTGACGAGTCAAGCCCCGAGCGCTCGTAGATGGCCCGCATCCTGGGCGAGAGCACGATAATGCGTTTCGCCGCCCTCAAGGGAGGTTGCCTCGGGCCCTTTCGGGTGGCAAGGGCCAACGGCAGGGTGGCGATCGAGGAGTTGCGGTAGCAGCGGTAGCGAAGGGCGGGCAGCGTCCGTCCACCCACGCAGAGCGTGCACGCCTCACCCGCACCGCCCGGTGTCGAGGGCCGGTACAGGGTCCCCGCGGCGCACAGCGCCCGGTAGTTGTGGAGCGTGTGCACGAAGGGCACCTCGAGACGCCTCAACCAGGTATGGCCGAAGTTGGGGAACAGGTTGTGGACGTGCACGACGTCGGGGGCGAGTCGCTCGAGGTGGCGCAGGGGGCTGCGCCCGACGCCGGTGGCGACCGTGACCGCGGCCTCGACGGGATACCACGGGCGCCGTCTCAGGTCGTCGGTGCTGGCCGAGACCAGATGCACGTCGTGGCCGGCACGGCCGAGCGCCTCCACCTCGGCGTGCACCGCGGCGTTCTCGCCGCTGGGCTGGTCACTCGCGTAGAAGCTGTGGACGACGGCTATGCGCACCTGACCCGCCCTACAGCGTCGGTGTTCGCTGTGTCAGGGTGGCCTGCCCGTTGGCCATCGACTCCAGGGCCCGCTGGCGCACGAAACCGTAGGAGTCGTCGTAGCTCTCCGGCCCTCGCGTCGGGACCATGTTGAGCACGGCACCCAGGATCCGCGCGTCGACCGCGGCCAGCTCACGGACAGCCGTCTGCAGCTGGGTGCGTCGCGTGCTGGCGTGGTGCACCACGAGCAGCACCCCGTCCGTGATCGTGGCGAGGACGGCGGCGTCCGTCACCGGCAGCACGGGGGGCGCGTCAACCAGCAGCACTTCGGCCCGGTCGAGGAGCGCCGCGAAGACCTCGTCCGCCTGCGGTGAGCTCAACAGCTCGCTGGGGTCTTCGGGTGGAGGCCCGCTCGGGAGGAACAGCAAGCCGTCCCCTCTGGTGACCAACACCTCCTCGAGGCTCATCTCGCCCTTGAGCACGTTGGTGAGGCCTGCCGGTGCGGGACAGCCCAGGTAGCGGGACAGTCGGGGCTCGCGCAGGTCGGCGTCCACCAGCGCCACGCGCTTGTGCGTGCGCGCGAAGGAGAGCGCGAGGTTCACGCACACGCTCGACTTCCCCTCACCCGGTGCGGCGCTCGTGACCAGGACGGACCGGGGTGGCCCAGCGGGGTCGAGGTACTGAACGCCGGTCCGGAGCCGGCGGAACGCCTCGAGCCGGTTCGACGGCCGCCTCGATGTGCCGGCGATGGTGGGGTGTTTCGACGCCGTCGGGTCCCTCGGGACCAGTGCCAGCGTGGGGAGCCCGACCAGCTTCTCGAGCATGTCCGCGGAGCGGACGGTCCGGTCCCAGCTCTCCCGGGTCACGGCTCCCGCCACTCCGAGACCGAGCCCGAGGAGGAGACCGAGGGCGAGGTTCAGCTTCCATCGCGGCGAGGTGGGCGCCGTCGGTGTGCCCGCGGTCTGCACCATGCTGACCTTCACTGGCGCCCCGCCACCGTCGGTGGGCTCCAGCTGCTCCACGACCCGCGGGAACGTCCGCCCGATCGCGTTGGCGACGTCGCGCGCCCGCGTCGGGACCGAGTCGATCACGGTGACGTCGATCAGAGATGTCTCTTGCGGGACATTCGCGCTGACCTCCTCGCTCAGCTGTCCGGCGTCGTAGGGGAGGTCCAGCTGCTCGATGACCGGCTGCAGGACCGTGGGGGAGTCCACGATGTCCGCGTAGCTCGACACCCGGCCGTTGACGTAGAGGCTGCCCTGGTAGATCCCACCGCTTCCCGGTGCCCCGGTCGTCGAGACGAACATGCGCATGCTCGCGGTGTACTTCGGCGTGGCCCGCGCCGTGAGGGCCACGGCGACTCCGAGGACGAGCAGCGTGACGACTGCCACCACACGCCATCTCGCGCGGACCACGAGGGCGTAGTCGCGTAGATCCACGGTCGACCCTTTCGAAAGAGACGCTTGCTCTACAGAGCGTGGGTGCGGCGGTTTGAGACATCCGGTGCCGGATCGAGGGCGGGGGGTATCAGGACGCGGGGCCGGGTGGTCGTTCCCGTGGGGGCCGGCCGGGCCCCCGATCCTTGCTTTCGGGGGTGTCGATGAGCCGCGGGCGACAACTCACGGCGATCATGACCTGTCATAACCGGCGCGCGTCCACGCTTGCCTGTATCCAGAGTCTGGCTGCGCAGGAGGACGTGGACCTCGATGTGCGGACCGTCCTGGTGGACGACGGCAGCACCGACGGCACCGCGCCCGCGGTCGCCGCCCGCTTCCCCGACATCCGGCTCGTGCCCGGCGACGGGACACTGTTCTGGGCCGCCGGCATGGCCCTGGCCGAGCGTGTTGCCCTCACCGAGGGGGATCCCGACTACCTGCTCTGGCTCAACGACGACGTGCGCCTGAGTCCAGGCGCGCTGCGGACGCTTCTCACGGTCAGCCGAGATGCCCGTCCCTCGCTCCACGCCGTCTCCGGTTCGGTGAGGGACCCCGCGACCGGGCGCACCTCCTACGGCGGCGTTCGACGGCTGGACTGGCACCCGCTCCGCTACCAGCTGGCGACGCCGGGCGAGCAGGCGACCGAGGTCGACAACGTGCACGGCAACGTCCTGCTGGTTCCCCGATTGTGCTACCAGGCCTTGGGAGCGATCGACGGAGGCTTCGAACACGCTTACGCCGACTTCGACTACGGGCAGCGTCTGCGCGACCGCGGTGGCCGGCTGCTGCTGGCACCCGGTCACGTCGGTGAGTGCTCTGTCAACCGCAGGCCCAGGGCCGCGCTGGACCCCGCGGTGCCGCGGTGGCGACGCCTGGCGGCGGCGATGACGCGCACCGAGATGCCGGTGCGGTCACAGATCCGCTACCTGCGTCGCCACGGTGGCGCAGCGTGGCCGGTGTTGGCTGTTGCCCCCTACGTACGAGCCGGTTTGCTGCCCGGTCGCTACCTGCGGCCGCGGCATGCGAGGGTCTCGTGACCGCCATGCGAGTTGTCATGGTCGAGGGGCATCTGCGGCAGTACAGGGTGCCCTTTCTGCTGGCGCTCCACGAGCGACTGGGCAGACTCGTGGTCATCGTCCGTCGCGTCGAGGAACCCGCCAAGGCGGCGTTGGACCGGGCCGGCGTCGTGGTTCGCTTCATGCCGTTCCTGCAGGTTCCGCGGCGTGAGCGCCACCCCCTCGGCTTCGAACGCGGCGTCCCGCTCTACGTACCCGTGGGCCTGCAACGGACCATCGCGGCGGAGAAGCCATCAGTCGTTGTGTGTGGCGACATGGGACTGCAGTTCATCCAAGCCGCTCGGTACTGCGCCCGCTCACGTACGGCGCTGGTGCTCTGGGCACGGGTCTCCGAGCACACCGAGCAGGGTCGTAAGCGGTACCAGCAGGTGCTGCGGCCCCGTCTGGTGACCTGTGCCGATCGAGTCATCGTCAACGGCGAGTCCGGGCGCGCCTACATGCGGAGTCTCGGAGCCGCCCACGAGCGAATCTGCCCGATCCCCCTGGCCCTGGACCCGACCGCGGTGGCGAGCGCAGAGCATCGGTCGCCGCGAGCCGAAGTCACGCGGTTCCTGGCGATCAACCGCATCGTCGAGGGCAAGGGGCTTGACCGGCTGCTGGACGGGCTGGCTCGTCTGCCTCAGCGTGGGTGGACCCTGACCGTGGTCGGGGCCGGCCCTGCACTACCCGCTCTCAGGAGGCAGGTTACCGAGCGCCGACTGCCGGTCTCCTTCGTGGGACACCAGGAGAGAGCGGCCTTACCGGCGTTCTTCCGGTCCGCAGACTTCTTCGTGCACCCGTCGCTGTGCGATGAGTGGGCACTCGTGATCGGGGAGGCGCTTGCGGCTGGAGTTCCCGTGCTCGGCAGTGTGTACGCGCAGGCCGCAACGGAGCTGCTGCGGGACGGTGTCAACGGCCGAGTCTTTCGTCCCGACGATCCGGCGTCGTTGCACGGGAGCCTGTCGTGGGCCGCGGGATATCCGGCCGCGGCATGGCCTGCGTTGAGCGAGAGCGCGCGCCGATCGGCAAGACCTCTGTATCCAGATCCGGTGGCCGACCGGTTCAGCTCAGTGTTGGAGCAAGCGGCCAGCGACTGCCTCGCGAGACGCCCCGGACGCATCAGTGCATAGGACCTGGATCGTGTCGCGGCGCGCGACTGCGCTGATCCGGCCGGTCCGGCGCCTGCTGGGGCCGGGTTGCGACGCGGGCGGCTGGCATTGACTCGGCGCAACCGGCTGCTCGACCTCGTCGTCCGGGCCGTCGGATGGAACTTCGGGGCTGGCGTGGTGCTGCTTGCTGCGCAGATGGGCTACACCGCCTTGACTGCGCGTGCCATCCCCCCCGCAGACTTCGGTGCGTACGCGCTCGCGCTGACCATCGTGCAGCTCGGGAGCTACTTCGGGGGCGGCACTCTGGGAAACGCGGTGATGCGCGCACCACGGCTCGGTCGCCACACCGTGGCAACCAGCCTGTGGCTGGCCTTGGGTCTCGGCGCCGGGCTGTCGGTGGTGTTCGCCGCCCTGGCTGCGCCCTTCTCTGCGCTCTTCCGCATGCCGGCTCTGGCCGACATCCTGTACCCGCTGTCCCTGATGCCCGTGCTGACCGGTGCGTCCGCCGTCTCCGTGGGGCTGCTGCGTCGACAGGACCGATACCGCGCCGCGGTGAGCATCACGTTGTGTGCATCCCTCTCGGCCTTCGCCGTCGGCGGGGTGCTCGCGGCCAGTGGAGTCGGCGTCGTCGCTCTGGCTGTCGCACAGCTGGTCAGGCCGGGGCTCGTGCTCGTGGCGAGCATTCCGGCCACCCGCGGGGACATCTCCTCCGTCCGGTTCTCCCGGTCGGCGGCGAGAGAGGTACTGCCGTTCACCATCCAGGTCAGCGGGCAGAACCTCGTGCACTACGTCATCGAGGCGATGCCGGTGTGGTTCGTCGGGCGGGCGACGAGCGGCGCGGCCACCGGATACTTCTCCCGTGGGCTGCAGCTGGTGCAGCTGCCTGCCTACCAGCTGATCACGGCGATGCACAATGCGCTGTACCCCGTCTACCACCGCCTGGTCGGCGACGCGCGGCGTCTCCGGCGAGCCTTGACCGACGTCCTGGTGACTGTCGACGGCGCGGCGTCGCTTCTCTTCGGCGTGGCCGCCGCCTGCGGGCCTCCTGCCGCTCTGATCCTGCTGGGCCCGGGCTGGGAGGAAGCCGCTGCCCTGGTGCCCTGGTTCTGCGCGGCGTTCACCGCCCGGATGGTGTACGCCGTCACGTCCAACGCGGCCGAGGCCATGACCTGGATGCGTGTCATCTGGCGCGCGCAGGTCGTCTTTGTCGTGGTGACCGCTGCTGGTCTGCTCCTCGCGGTCAGGGAGGGTCTGCGCTTTGCCGTGCTGGCCATGGTCGTCGCGGCGGCAGCCGCCCACGTCGCCATGCTGCTCTCCGCGGAGCTGCGCTCTCGGATCGATCTTCGTGTCGTGGTCCGCGCGTACGCGGTGCACGCAGGAGTGGGAGCGGTGTTCTACGTGTTGCCCGCGGCCGTCTCCACCGCCACGGTCACCGCGGCACCGCTCGAGGACCTTGCCCTGAGGGTGGCCGTCACCCTTGGCCTGATCGCAGCCCTTCTGCCGGCGCGGCGCCACATCCCCGCCTACGAGGTCGTGACACGCAGGTGGGCCGCAGGCTCCGGTGCTCAAGGCAACGCGGTCACCCAGCCGGTGGCGGGCGAGGTAGGTCTGGCCGCGGAGGCAGCGCGATGATGCGCCGACGGCGTGACTGGCGGACAGTTCTCGTGGCCGGCCCGGACGGAGTGGGAAAGACGGCCGTCGCGGACCGTCTCTCCGGCCTGGCAGCCCTTTCCGGGACACCGGTCGTGCGCTGGCACTACCGCCCAGGGAGAATCGGTCGCCACCGGTTGTCCGGCCGGCCGGTCAGCGACCCGCGCGGCGAGCGGGCGCGAGCCTTCCTGCCCGCCCTGGCGAAGGTCGCGCTGGTCTGGTTGGACTGGATGACCACGCTGGTGTCGCGGCCTGCCCTCGTTGTCGTGGAGCGCGGCTGGTACGACATGGTGGTCGATCCCATGCGGTACCGGTTGCCCGACTCGGCAGCCAGGTTCGCCTGGCTCCTGGGGCCTCTGACGCCCCGAGCCGACGTCGTGGTGGCGCTGACAGGGGATCCGCGTACGATCCACGCCCGCAAGCCCGAGATCGGTCGAGCGGAGGTGGCGCGACAGGTCGCGGTCTGGCGCCGGGTCGCGCCACGGGCGGCGCGGCGTGTCGTCGTGGCAGATGCGACGAGCGAGTCCGTCGAGCAGATCAGCCGGCGGGTCTGGGAGGCTGCCGGTGCCCAGGCAGCCGCCGGGGGGACGAGGCGGCGGTGGCGGCGGGTGCCGCTCACTCCACGTCGGCTCGACATGCAGTGGGCCGGGGACCCTCGTTGTCCGGTGGCCCTTCACCGCTCCTACCGTCCGCTGGCGCGCGCGGCCGGCCCTGCCCGTCGCATCGCGCTACGTCTGTCGGCCGGCCGCCAGGTGCCCCCTCCCCTGGACGTGGACGACCTCTGCCGGCTCCTGTCGGTGCACGCGGACGGTTTCGCGACGTTCAAGTCGTCCACCGAAGGGCGTCAGGTTCTCGGTCTCAGCAGCGGCGGACGGCTGTCGCACGTGGTGAAGGTGGGCCGCATCAACGACACCGGGCTGGCGACCGAGGCCTGCATGCTCAGGGCGCTGGACGGCCGGCAGGTGGGATTCCGCGTCCCGCCGCTCCATTCCTTCGGCAAGTGGCACGATCGTGTCGTCCTGGCGACGGTCGCCGTCCCGCACGGCTCGGGGGAGCCGGACCTTATGGCGGTGGCGAGCGTGTGCAGCGCGCTGGTCGCCGGGTCGGCAGGGGTGGGTCCGCTGGTGCACGGGGATCTCGCGCCCTGGAACGTGCTCGGCTCGGGGTGCCTGCCGACGCTCGTGGACTGGGAGAGCTCCGCTAGTGGCTGGCAGCCACTCCTCGACCTGGCCCACTACGTCGTGGCCTGTGGCGCGCACCTCCGCAGGTACAGCCCGAGCCACGCCCGGACCCTTCTCTGTGCGCCCGGCGGGCCGGGCTGGCGGCACCTCGAGCAGCTCGGACTGGACCCCCATGAGGCGGACGACCTGCTGGAGGCGCTGTGGCGGTCGAGCAGCGCGGTCCTAGGCACCCAGGAGCGCTGGTTCTGGCAGCGAATGTACCGCTCGGGCGGTTAGGAGGCGCCGGCGTGCTCTGGACCCTGGGCGAGGACCCTTACAGCCTACTGCGCATCTTGGTCGGGCTGGTCGCTCTGGCCGGCCTCGTCACCCTCTTCGCTCGCGCGCCCCGGCTCGCCGTCGTGCTGATCCTCGTGCCGCCGCTGTTGTACGCGATGAGCGTGCCACGCTTCGTCTTCCCGGTGGGCGTGACCAACATCTACCCGGTCGACCTGATCGGGGTAGCGGCGCTGATCGTCGTCGGCAAGCGCCTGCTCGAACGGCGTCAACGCCTGCCCGGCGCGGCAGTGCCGTTCCTGCTCTTCCTCTGTCTCGCCGCGACCCTGGCGCTGATCGGTGCCGCCCAGTTCTCCGTGAACACCGCGTTCAACGAGTTCCGCGGCGTGCTCGAGCCGCTGCCGGTCCTGCTCCTTGTCGCGATGTCCTTCCGCACCGAGGCCGACGTGGACTGGCTGGTTCGGGTCTGGGTGTGGTTCGGGGTGGTGCTCTCCGGCGTTGCTGTCATGCACTGGGCGCGATACGGGCTGGGCAGCAGCTCCACCATGATCGTCATCAACGGGGAGGTGGCGACGGGGCGCGGTCTGCCGGCGTCCGGCGCGCTGGCGATCGTCACCGCTGCACTGCTGCTCGGGTACTCGGGCCGTCCGGCGCAGTGGTCCGCGGCGCGCAGGCGGCTCGTGATGGTGTGGTTGTTGGCCATCGCGGTGCTCCTGCAACACCGGTCGGTCTGGGTGGTGCTGGCGGTGAGCCTGCTTGTCGGGACAGTGCTCGAGAGGAACGGTCGGGGTCACCGCGTGGCCGCCTCGGTCGGTGGGCTGTACCTCGGGGCGGTGGCCGGTCTGGGTCTGCTCCTGCACGGGGGGACTGTCAGCCAGCACCTGTCTGCCTCGTGGCAGGCGGCCTTCGCCCAGAGCAGCACGGTGACGTGGCGGGTCACCAGCTGGGGCGACCTCCTGCAGCAGCAGCTGTCCAGCGTGCAGCAGTGGCTGTTCGGTCGTCCGTTCGGGTACGGGTACCTGCGGGTGATAGACGGCGAGATCTGGACCGTGATGCCACACAACTTCTACGTCCAGGTGCTCCTTCGTGGCGGCGTGATCGGTCTCGTCGTTCTTCTCGCCGGCTACCTGCTCATGTGGCGCGCCCTCGGGGATCTCTCCGTAACGTCGGACGTGGAGCTCGGTGTGGGCCTCCGGTTGGTTCTCGCCGCCCAGGCCGTCTACTTCATCCCCTATCAGCTGCCGATGGAGCAAGGGCTGCTTCTCGGGCTGTGCGTAGTGGCGCCGGCTGCCCTGGTGTCCAGCCGAAGGCGCGTCGCTCGTCTCGGGCGAGGCCCGACGCCGGCCCTCTACCCAGAGGCCCCTGCAGGTCCCGACCACGCAAGGAACCAGCGTGCAAGTCTCCATTGACGACCAGATCTTCGTCAGGCAGCGCCGCGGGGGTATCTCCCGCTACTTCGTCGAGCTGATCAACGCCTTCAGGAGCCATCCCGACTTCAACGTGACAGTCGACCTTCCCTGGCGATGGTCGAGGAACGAGCACGCACTGGAACATCGGCTCTCGAGGTCTCTGCCGTCCCCGCTCAGCCGCATGAGGCTGCTGCGCCTCCTGAACGCGCCGGTACAGCGCGCTGCCCCGGCGGCCGACATCGTTCACTCCACGTACTACGCGGCGGGCCGGCAGCCCGGGCGCGACGACACCCTGCACGTCGTCACTGTGCACGACATGATTCCCGAGCTGTTCCCCGAGCTGTTCCCAGCAGGCAACCCGCACTTGAGCAAGAGGAGCTACATCACCCAGGCGGACTTGGTGTTGTGTGTCTCCGCGTGCACGCAGCGGGACCTCGCTGCCGTGTACGGTCCCGTCCGAGGTCAGATCGCCTTGACCCCGCTGGGCGTGGGGAGCAGCTTCCGCCCGGGCCGGCGTGCGCTCGCGGGCTGGCC
Organism: uncultured Actinomycetota bacterium; assembly: GCA_963728075.1. GTDB lineage: Bacteria > Actinomycetota > Actinomycetes > JAFAQI01 > DASSKL01 > CAVSIP01. The sequence goes on from CAVSIP010000001.1 coordinate 440,576, forward strand.
GTCGCGGTACGTGTTGTACGTGGGGCAACGGGGCGGGTACAAAGACTTCGGCGTCTTGCTCCGGGCGTTCTCACGGTTCGGCGACGAGATGTCGCAACTTCACCTGGTCGCCGTCGGGGGAGGGACCTGGACCGCAGACGAGATCGAGGCCCTGCAGGAGCTCGGAGTTGCTGACCGTGTCATGCGAGTGGACGCACGTGAACAGGACCTGCCCGCGGCATACGAGCACGCCGCCGCATTCGTGTTCCCCTCACGTTACGAGGGCTTCGGGCTGCCGACGTTAGAGGCCATGGCGTCAGGGACACCAACTGTGCTGTCGGATGCACCTGCCCTGTTCGAGGTCGGAGGTGAGGCAGCAGCGTACTTCCCCGTGGGTGATGCAGCTGCACTGGCCGAGGTCCTCAGCGACGTGATCCTGGATGAGCGACGACGCCGGTGCATGCGAGAGCAGGGTCTGGCTCACGCCGGGCGGTTCAGCTGGATCCGCACCGCTGCCCGCACGGCGGCCGCGTACGAGTCGCTCCTGAAGAGCGTTCGGTGAGGGCATGCTCAGAGACCGCGTGTCGTTGTGTCGGCGGCTGTCAGCTGCCGGGTGAGGTCGAGGTAGCGGCGTGCGACGTTTGCGGGGGAGAACTCCGCGGCGCGCCGCAGGGCGCCGTCGGGAACCTCCTCGTGCCACATCCGGTCACTGAGCGCGGCCACCACTGCCCCGGCCAGACCGTCGACGTCCCCGACCGGCACCAGTTGGCCGTACCGACCGTCGTCGAGCAGGAACCGGGGGCCGATCGGGCAGTCGGTCGCGACCACCGGTGTTCCGGAAGCCATGGCCTCGATGAGCACCCTGGGGCACCCCTCGGTGTGGGAGGCGAGCACGAAGACGTCCGCATGGCGGATGAACGACAAGGCGTCCGACCGATAGCCGGCGAGCCACAGGTGCTCCCGCACTCCGAGGTCCTCGGCGAGCCGGTTCAGCGTGCGTGCGAAGGCGACATCATCCGGGCGCCCGACGAGGGCCAGCCGGACGTCGCCTACGGCGGCCCGGATCGCCGGCAGAGCTCGCACGATGGTGTCCTGGCCCTTGCGCGGCACGAGGTTGGCGACGCTGGAGATCACCCTCGGCCGACCTCCGTCCTCGTCCTCGAACCAGCTGTGCGGGAGAGGATCCGCCGCGCGCGCCAGGTCGGTTTCGGCAGGGCCTGTCGCTGGCAGCAGCACCCCTCGCGGTGCCACCTCGGGAAAGACCGAGGCCAGCTCGTCGAGCACACCGGGGGAGACTCCCGCCACTCGATCCGCCCGCGCGTACAGCCAGCGCGTCAGCGGGTCCTGCAGTCGGTGACGAGAGCGGTAGAACGACCGGTAGTGGACATGCTCGACGGGCACCACGGGAAGGTCCAGGCGGGCCAGGCGGCGGGCCAGCAGTGCCGCCCTGGCCGGGCCGTTGAGGTGAGCAAAAAGCACGTCGAGTCGCAGTCTGCGTAGCCGGCGGGCGAGCGGGAGCACGGCCGCGCTGGTTCTGCGTACGCCTGCGGCCACCTCGACCACCTCCGTGTCAGGCCCTGCATCCTGCGCGCGTGACGCCTGGTCCATGCTGATCACCACGGGCTGGGCGCCCAGCGCGCTGAGCTCCCGGCACAGCGCGACGACGAGGCCGGACACTGCACGGTCGTCGAGGCGATGCAGCAGCATGCCGATCCGGGCTGGCGGCGAGTCCTGGTTCATGCTGAGGCCTCTTCACGTCCTCATGGAACGCCGCCGTTGCAGGAGCGGCAGCAGCAGGCGGCGGTGGACCTGGCGCACAACCGGAAGCTCGCGCGAGGCGAGGTAGTGTCCGCTGGTCTTGTAGGCGAACAGGGTCAGCCCGTCGGTCGGCCGGATGGTGACGCGCTCGCGCGCGAAGTTGCCGATCCCGACCTGACCGATCGAGAACGCCGCCGCAAGGCGGATGTCGGCTGCGGCCTGCCGGACGTGCTCTGCGTGCGCCCCCCACGGGTAGGCGAGCAGCCGAGGTGCCTCCCCGTTCACCTCGGTGAGCACCTCGATTGAACGCTCGATGTCCTCTCGCGCCTCGTCATACGTCATCGCGTCCAGCCGGGTGTGGCGGTGCCCGTGGCTCTCGACTGCGTGGCCTAGGGCAGCAATCTGCTTCAGCTGGTCCGCGCACATGATGGGCAGCGGTGTGGCGTCGCGGTCCAGTGGGTCCCAGCCCTTGCGCCGCCCCAGCCACGCGGTGGGCACGAAACACGTCGCCGGGAATCCGTGCTCTGCGAGGATCGGCGCGGCGCTGGTCAGGACACTCTCGTAGCCGTCGTCGAAGGTGATCGCGACCGCGGGGCGGCGCGTCCGGACGCCTGCTAGAACTGCGCGCAGGGATACGACGTCACGGTGGGCGCTGAGGAAAGCCATGTGCCGTCGGAAGTGCGCAAGGGGCGTCCACATCCGGTACGGGTCCCCACCCGCAGGCGGATCGCCGACGCCGTGGTAGGCGATGACGGTCGCGCTCACGACGTGGCCCATGCGCCCGGCTTCATGCCCAGTCCGAGCCTGGGAGCCGGAGCGGAGATACCGCGGCTCATGCCTGCCAGCCGAGAGCACGCCGGATCCGGCTGATGGCGAGGTTCTTCGGGATCCCGGGGGCGGCGAGCCAGTCGCGCAGCAGCTTGCTCGCACTGCGTTCCGGCACGCCCATGGTCTCGCGGAGATAGGCGAGGTAACCCGGTGTGCCGGCTCGCGGAACATGACCGTTGCCGAGATCCCGAAACATCCTGGCGAACCCCAGGCGCTTCTCGGCCGGCAGGTGCCACACGGTCAGATCGAGGTCCTCGGCTCGCGCGTCGCGGTAGTGGTAGCCCGTCCAGATCCGCCTGACGAAGTCGTTTCCGAGCGCGTTGGCGCCGAGAGTGGTCGCGTACACGGCGGAGAGGAAGTGGTCCTCGCGCGTGTAGGTCGGCACGCCTTTGCACATGTCGTCGTAGACGGACACCCACAGGGCGTCGATCTGCGCGGCGACCCGTCCCATGGCGTCGGCACCTGCAGCGAGGAACTCCCCGCCCGTGAACGTCACCGCCTCCTCCACGAACCCGGGGTGATAGCGCCGCAGCAGGTGGGCGATCTCGCGTGGGGTCAGGTCGTTGGACCGGTCGTCTGCATCTACCTGGAGATCGTAGGTGAGCAGCCCCCGCGAGGCGACGGCATCCAGGATGGGGTCGGCCGGACGCAGCCACACGGTGTCGAGGTCAAGGAACACCGATACCTCGGCTGCTCGCCGCGCGAGGTCCTCGACGACATCGAGCTGGAACATCTGACATCCCCAGGCGCTGAGTAGGCGTGGCGGGCGACGTCGCCAGGAGAGGATGCGAACATCGACACCGAGGGCGGCGAACGTCTTCGCCACGTCGACTCCGTCGACGACGGGCAGCCCGGGCTCGTTCAGATACACGGCGAGCTCGACCTCGGGGTTGAGCTCGCGGCAGGTGACGAGCGAGACGACCAGGGTGCGCCAGTAGACGTCCTGGAAGGCCGGCGAGCTCGAGCTACCCCACATCTGCGCGTACGCGCTCTCCTCGCCGGGAGCCTCACGGTAGAAGAAGTACGCCACCGTGACTGTCATGCGTGGTCCCCGTGCGGTCAGTCGCGGGCGGCGGATCGGGCGGCTGCGGCGTAGACGAACCTCACGTTGCCGAACAGGTATCGTCGCCACAACCGGCGCGGCTCGGTGGCCAGTCGGAAGGTCCACTCCAGCCCGTGTCGCTGCAGCACGCGGGGGGCCTGAGGCTTCGTGCCGGCCACGAAGTCGAACGCCGCGCCGACGCCAACCGCGACCACGGGCAGATGGTGCGCCAGGCGGGCGGCCTCCCAGTCCTGCTTCGGCGTGCCGAGCCCGACCCACACCACCTGGGCCCCGCTCGCCTTGATGCAGGCGCGCCTGCGGGCGTGCTCGATCTCGTCGACCTCGTGGAACGGCGGTGCCTCCCTGCCGACGATCTGCACGCCGGGAAACCGGTGGGTGAGGGCCTGGCAGAGGCTGTCGAGGACTTCGGAAGTCGAGCCGAGCAGGTAGTGACGCAACCCGACCCGCCGCCCGGCGTCGCAGACGTTCAGGAACAGGTCAGGGCCGTAGACCCGTGCAGTCGGCGGCGCCGCGGCGCGATGGCGCAGCCGGTTGGCCCAGACGACGCTCTGTCCGTCGGCGAAGTTCGCCCCCGCCTCGTTGAGCAGACGGCGCAGTGCCGCCTGCTTGTCCGCGAGAGCGAGGGTGTACGCGTTGCACAGGTGCACGTCCACACCGCGGGTGCCGCCCGTGACGGCGCGTTGCACCACCCACGCGGCGGCCTCGGTGGGCCCGGATGCAGTGATGGGCACTCGGGCGCACGAGAGCATCGGTGCTGAGAGCTCCGTCATCGGTCCACCCGCACCAGTCGTCCGGCGAGCTCGTCCTCCAGCTGCTGGACGTCGGCATCGACCATGCGACGTGCCAGCTCGTGCGCCGTCACACCAGCCCGCCAACCCAGCATCCGCGCGGCCTTCGAGGAGTCGCCGATGAGCGCGTCGACCTCGTTGGGTCGCTCGTACCTGGGGTCGATGCGGACGTGGTCGCGCCAGTCGAGACCGGCATGCGCGAAGGCAACGTCGGCGAACTCCCGCACCGTGCAGGCGACGCCGGTCGCGAGCACGAAGTCCGTGGGCTCCTCGAGCTGCAGCATGCGCCACATGCCTTCGACGTACTCGGGGGCATAACCCCAGTCCCGGACCGCGTCGAGGTTGCCCAGCCAGACGTGGTCCTGCAGTCCTGCCTTGATCCGCGCCACAGCCCGGGTGATCTTGCGTGTGACAAACGTCTCGCCGCGTCTCGGCGACTCGTGGTTGAACAGGATTCCGTTGACGGCGTACAGGCCGTAGGCCTCGCGGTAGTTCACCGTCACCCAGTGCGCATACAACTTCGCGGCGCCGTAGGGGGACTTCGGCCGGAACGGCGAGCGCTCGCTCTGCGGGGGCGGGGTGCCGCCGAACATCTCCGATGACGACGCCTGGTAGAAGCGGCAGTCGATTCCCGAGGCACGGATCGCCTCGAGCAGCCGGATGGTGCCGAGCCCCGTGGCGCTGCCGGTGTACTCGGGCACCTCGAAGGAGACCATCACGTGGCTCATCGCCCCGAGGTTGTAGACCTCGTCCGGCCGCACCTCGTGCAGCAGGTTCACCAGCCCCACACCGTCGGCAAGGTCCCCGTAGTGCAGCACGAGCCGACGGTCGACCTGCTGCGGGTCCTGGTACAGGGAGTCCAGCCGCTGGGTGTTGAAGGACGAAGATCGACGGATGAGTCCGTGAACCGCGTATCCCTCGGATATCAGCAGGTCTGCGAGGTACGAGCCATCCTGCCCGGTGATCCCGGTGAGGAGAGCGGTTTTCACGCCTGCCTCCTGTCCCTCGCTGTCGAGGTTCCCGTACGAGGGAGAAGGCAGTGGGTCGCGCTGATACGCGTCGCCGTGCCTGCAGAAGCCCGACCGGTCTGCCGAGTCGGCTGCACACAGGCGGGAGGGGTCACCGGCTCGGGCCTGACCCTCCATCACAGGATCCGCTGCACCTGTGCCAGCCAGCGCTCTGCGACGACATCCCAGGCCAGCTCGGTCGCGGCGACCTCCCGGGCGCGTGCGCCGAGAGGCGCGGCATCCGGGCCCAGCGCCCGCTGGAGACCGTCCGCAAGGGCATCGGGGGCCGTGTCGCAGGCGACGGCGGCACCACGGTGCGCCAGGTAGTCCCCGAGGGGGTAGCGCGTGGTCACCAGGGGGACCCCGAGCAGGGCGGCCTCGGCGGCGGAGTTGCCGAAGGCCTCCCACCGCGACGGGTAGACGAAGGCCCGCGCGCGGGAGAGCAGCTCGTACTTCTCGTCGCCGTACACCGCCGCTCCGATCTCGACCCAGCGGTTGAGCCCGAGCGCGCCGACCAGCGCTGCCACGTCGCGCCTGCAACCGCGCCAGTCGGGGCCGTGCAGCCGCAAGCGGGGACGACGAGCCACCGGGATGGCCGCCAGGGCGGCGAGCAGCAGGTCGAGCCCCTTGTGCTCGGGGTCGAACCGCCCCAGCCAGAGGACGTAGTCACCGCTGCCGCCATCCCAGCACAGTGGTGTCGGATTGTGGACACCGTTCGGTGCGACCACCACCGGACCATCGAAACCGATGCGGGAGACGTGCTTGCGCTCCTGTGGGAAGAACACGTGCAGTGCCGCTGCGGCCGTCACCAGCCGGCCTTCCGCGGCACGCCACCACAGCTTCTTGGCGGTCGCATGTCTGCCGACGATGTGCGGGTCGTACGCGCCGCGTGGCTCGAGCAGGTAGGGCACGCCCATCCGTCGAGCCACACGGCCCGCCACCGCGTTCTGGCTCGTCCAGGCTGAGTGCAGGACCAGCAGGTCCGCGTCCTGCAGGTGCGCGGACAGGCCCACGGGTACGGTCAGTCTCCGCTCGCCGAGATGGCGGATGGTGTGGAGCTGGACCGCCTCGTTCTCGCTGTCGTCAGGTCGGTCACTGAACGGTGGCTCGCAGACGATCGACGTCTGCACCCCGTGGTGCGCGAGCGAGCGGGACCAACGGTGCACGGCACCGGTCATGCCACCGTCGCCGGTGAGTGCGCGAGGGTAGTAGCGAACGATCCTCACGGTGCGGGCGCTTCCGGTGCACACGACGGATGTCGGTCGTGACGGTCTGTCACGCGCCGCCGGACGCCGAACGCCAGGCGGGCGATCGCCGGGCCAGGGTCGGTCAGCGAGCCGAGGCTGTGCACCGTTCCGCGCCGCGGGCGGGCGGCGCGAAGTGCCTCGACCGGTGTCAGCGCCCCACCCCTGACCGAGCTCAACAGGCTCCGCAGGTCGCCCTCCAACCACCGGAAGAGGACGTTAGGGCGCGCGCGGGCGGGGACCGGCTCGTCGCCCTGCAGCAGCCCGCAGTAGGTCCCCACGAGGTCGACGCCTGCCTCGACAGCGGCCGGCAGCGACGCGTGGATCCGCGGGTTGATGTCGAGTACGTGGTCGCCCGCGAGGTCTATGTGGAAGACGCCCTCGTACTCGGAGAGCAGCCGCTCCAGCCCTTCTTCCAGCGCTGTGTCGGGTGCGGCGGTGACGGCGGCGGCGATGGTGCCGCACGGGTACGGCCAGACTCGCAGGTAGCGCAGATGTGCCGCACTGACGAGCCGGCCCCGCCACATGACGCCGAGAACGCCGCGTAGCTCGTCGTCCAGGTAGGGCTGGACCAGCAGCGGGAAGGTGCCGGGATCCAGGCTCGCCAGCTGTGACCGATCGTCGATCCGCCGGGCGAGCGTGCGCTTGAGGTCGGGTTTCACCACCACCGGCAGGTCGGTCTGCTGCAGGGTGCGCCGCAGATCGGCCGGCGAGTCCACCGCCCTGGTGGGCGGTACGGCCAAGCCCGCCGCGCGGATGTGCTCCGCGGCGGTGCCCTTGTTCATCAGGTGCGCGATGGGAGTACCGAGGGCCAGCACCGCTGCGTCCGTTGCCGGGAAGGCAGCGACATACGGGTGGGCGGACAGCTCCTGACGGACCGCGGCCGCATACCCCTCGGGATCCGCGTCGACCAGCGGGGCGCGCACCGTGCGGGAGCAGAAGCGTGAGCTGCCGGCCAGGGAGAGCCGGTTGGTCACCGTCACCGTCACCGGCCGCCCGGCCGTGGCGAGGATCCGCGTTGCGGCGGCTGCTGCGCGCGACTGCCCCTGGCCGCCTTCGGTGACGAGCACGGGCGCCTGCGCGCTCAAACGGTGGTCCTCTCGAGGCTGGCCGGGTCACTGTGCACGACGTGGCTCCGGCACACGTCCTCGAGCCACGACCGCCGGTCCGTGGGCGGGCGCCGGGCTGTTCCCAGCAGCACGTCGAGCACCGGGCAGGTGTGTGACGACCGGGTGCGGAAGTGGGCGCGACGTGCCGTGACAGACGGGTGGGCCAGAGCGCGCGAGAGGGCGTACGCCTCGATGGAGAGTGCCGCGAACCGGTTCCAGTCGCCCGCCGCGGTGGCGTTGGCGAGAGCAACGACACGGCTCTCCAGCGGACCGAACAGCTCGGCGGCCCGACGGGCCCCATCCGGGTCCATGGCGAGCAGGCGACGCACCTGCTTGTCCCGGAGTCCCTTGGCGTTCGGCGCGCCGCTCCACCGAGTGCCGTTGAGCAGGAGCTTGAACACCCCCTCGGCTCCCGGCCGTAGGCGCCGGAAGCCACGCTCGTCGTCCTCGGCCAGGGACAGCAGGTCGGACAAGTGGAACAGCGTCGACCCGCGCCACACCTTGTTCTCCTTGATGCTGACCTCGAGGAGTGTCGGCTCCCGATCCGGTGCTGCGACCAGGTTGAGCCCGCCGGGAATGTGCCTGCACTCGATCGCCGGCCACAGGTCGCGGCCGTCCACCCACTGGAGGAACACATCCGTGAGAAGGCCCCAGGCGTCCGGGCTTGCTGCAGAGTCGATGTCGCCCTCGGCGTGCAGGGCCGAGTCCACGTTCTTCCAGACCAGCCAGGTCGGCTCGGTCCGGGAGAGCTCCTGGAGCAGGGGCAGCCAGACATTCGCGCGGTCAACCGGGCTTTCCACGGACAGGCACCTCGTCGTCGGCGGGCGAGGGGCTCGGATGAGCCCTCTTGACTGGGAGCCGACGGGGGGTGCCCGCGATACCTCGGACCTGGCCCGGTCCGCTCCCCTGGATCAGCCGGTACTTCAGGTCAAGGAGCCTTCCGGAGACGCCTCGGGGGAGCAGCCACGCTTCGTCCACTCTGTCCCGTGCACCGAAACGGTACTTGTAGTCCTCGCTGCCGCGGAGCAGGTCGTAGGTGCGGACGCCCCGTGCGTGGGCAGAGGTGATCGCCTCGGCGTGCAGTGCCATCCCGAGCCGCATCGGCGCCCAGTCGGCCAGCCAGCCTCCTTGGTAGTAGAAGAACGTGTCCCGCCACAGGAACCCGTAGACCGCTCCGATCGGCGTCCCGTCGTGCTCGGCGAGGAGCATGCTCGGCCCGCGGCCGGGGCCGGCGACACGGACGAGGTCGCGGTGCAGCTCTGCCGACTGCTGCATGCGGAAGCTGCTCGGGCGATCGAGCAGGCTCCGTCTGCTCTGGTGCAGCGACCACAGCACATCGATGTCCTGTGGCGTCATCTCGTCGGGCGCCACCCATCGGAAGGTCGCTCCTGCCGCGTCCAGCTTTCGGCGGTAGCGGCGCAGCTGCTGGCGGAAGTTCGCCGAGATGTTCAGCCGCGACACGTCCGTCGCGGTCGCCACCCGGGGACACGGGTTCGTGAACACCATCCTGGCGTGCCTCGGCACACACGGCACGCCCGTCTCGACGTCGAGGTGACGGAGCAGCAGCGGACGTCGTCGGGCCTCCTGGGACAACCACGCGCGGACGTCCGAGAGCCGGTCGGCGCGCACCGCCCACCCGCAGTGGTCCGCCGAGTACGGGCGCCCGCTGCCGGCGTTGGACATGAACCGGATTCGGATCGGGAGTCTGGGGTGAGCTCGCTCGCGTCGATCGCTGAGGGTCACGACGGCGTCCGGTTGACCAGTGGCGTCGCGCCACACCGCGACCTTGGTCGGCGGCCGGCCCACGTGTCGCCACCAGGTGACCACCCAGTCCGGGGTCTGGAAGTAGGACGACGCCGGCAGGTCCTGCAGGAGGGCAAGCCACGCTTCGATGAAGCCGCTGTCCTCCGCCACGTCCCTCAGCGCGACGACGTCGGGGGTCGACGCCGCGCCGGGACCAGTCCGGCCGGTCACGCCTGGCAACCTCCTCGGCCGGTCGTCCTGAGCTGCGAAGCGTCGTCCTCGGGACGAAAGCCCAGATCACGCTCGGCGTCGGCGATGTCCCAGATGCGCCAGGTGTTCGCCGACACGCCGTAGTAGACGCCGAAGCGCAGACCGTCCGGAGCCGTGATGCAGCGTTCGACCAGCTGCACCAGGTCTCGATGGGTGAGCAGGGTCGTCTCGTGCCTGGGGGCCTGCGGTCGGTCTTCGGCGAGCACGGTCCCGATCCGCAGGCACAGCACGGAGATCCCGAAGTGCTCGGAGAAGTACCGGCCCGCTGCCTCGTCGCACGCCTTGCCCACGGCGTACGGGCCGTTGGGCCGGACCGGGTCGCTCGTCCGGATCAGCGGAACGTCTTCAGGCCGTAGATGCTCCCGGCGCCCGGCCACTATCGACCGGTACGGCTCCTGGAGTTCGTACGCACCTGTGACGTTGTTCGTGCTCGCTAGGACGACCCGTCTCACGCCGGCCCGGCGTGCACCCTCCAGGGTGTTCCATGTGATGCGCAGGTTTGCGTGGTGGACGTCCCGCCACGGGGTGCGGACGCTGCTGTGTGCGGCAAGGGCGACGACGACGTCGTGACCACGGCAGCACCGTGCTGCGGCGCGTGCAGAGCGAAGGTCCGCTCGGTGGACCCGTGCAACGCCACGGCGTCGACGGTCCACGGCGGTGAGCGACCACGGCTCGCCGAGCCCAGTGAGCAAGGCACGACCCACGACACCGCTTGCCCCGGTCACCAGGACGCGCGCGGCTCTCGTCTTGCCACCACGTCTGCTGTCCTGGTCGCCCTTCGGAGGGTGGAGGTAGCGCAGGTGTGCCTCGGTTCCCTCACCCACTCGCCGGTAGGTGACGACCTCGTTGCCGCGCGGGAACTGCCACTCCACAGCGTCCTGGGGGATCTTGACCGTGACACCGCCCATGGGACCGCCGATGCAGAGCAGGCGGAGCGTCGTCATGGCGACCTCCAGGGCGATGCGGACCCTCTCTTCACCATCTGCGCCTCCTGCTGCGACCGTCGACGTGGCGTCGCACCCGAACGCTCTACTCGTGAAGAGGCTGGATGCCGTCCGGATGATTCACCCGCACGGCGGCGGTGGTGGCACCCTCTGGCGGGACCTGCCGGGATCACGAGCCGGACCGATCCAGGCCGCGCGGGGCAGCGGCTTCGTCGTCGCAGTGGCTGTGGCCGTCGGACCATGCGGGAGTGGTCGCCACGCTGGTCCTGGCACAACGGTCACGTGTCGGGAACGTCCGGCGCCGGCCGGGCGTTCAGCGGGGTGAGGAGGGGAGTATCCCCGCTTGCCCGACGTTCGTCAGTACGGCATCCGCCCGGCGTCGGGGCCGGCACGGTAGCCGGCGGGAGAGACCTCCGACAGTTCGCCATGACTGCCGGAGGTTCCCGTGCTCGACGTCTCGCTGTGGGTCTGGCTGGTCAGCCTCGCCACGCTGGGCGCACTCGTGCTGCTCGACCTGTTCGTGAGCGCGCGCCGCCCGCACGTTCCTTCGACGCGCGAGTCCGCGTTGTGGGTGGCCTTCTATGTCGCTGCGGCCGGCGCCTTCGCCGTCGGCCTCGGTGTGCTGACCGGCTGGCGCTGGACGGGGGAGTTCGTCGCCGGCTGGCTCACCGAGTACAGCCTGTCCGTGGACAACCTGTTCGTCTTCGTGCTCATCCTCGGTGCGTTCGCCGTCCCGTCGCACCTGCACCAGCGGGTGCTGCTGTTCGGCATCGTCGGCGCGCTGGCCCTGCGCGGCGTGCTGATCGCAGCAGGCGCGGCCGCGCTGGACGCGTTCAGCGCGACGTTCTACGTCTTCGGCGCGATCCTGCTCGTCACGGCCGTCCAGCTGCTGCGTGGCGGGGAGCCCGAGCCGGACCCGCAGCGCAACCCGATCTACCGCCTGGTGACGCGGGTCGTCCCGACGACACCCGAGTACGACGGCGCCCGGGTGCTCATGCGGGTCCACGGTCGCCGCGTCGCGACACCGCTCCTGCTCGTCATGGTCGCCATCGGGACGACGGACGTGCTCTTCGCGCTCGACTCCATCCCGGCCATCTACGGCCTGACGCAGGAGCCCTATCTCGTCTTCACGGCGAACGCGTTCGCCCTGATGGGCCTGCGCCAGCTGTACTTCCTGCTCGCCGGGCTGCTCGAGCGGCTGGTCTACCTGCGGTACGGCCTGTCCGCCGTGCTCGGGTTCATCGGCGTGAAGCTGGTCCTGGAGGCCGCCGGGGAGTCCGTACCGGGCCTGCCGCACATCCCCACCTGGCTGTCCCTGGTGGTCATCGCCGCCGTGCTCGCCGTCACGACCGCGGCGAGTCTGCGCCGTACGTCGGCCTGACCGCCGGTCGTGAAGCAGAGCGCACCTCAGGCTGCCACTTTGCTTCACGATCGTGCGGCGCGGCCTTTCACCAGCCCCGTTCGCGCCACTCCTTGAGCGAGGGCCGCTCCCGGCCGAGCGTCGTGTCGTCGCCGTGGCCGGGGTAGACCCACGTGCCGTCGGGCAGCGGCCCGAACACCTTGCGCTCGAGGTCGTCCATCAGCCGCTCGAAGTTCTCCTTGACGCCGAACGTGTTGCCAGGGCCGCCGGGGAACAGGCAGTCGCCGGTGAACAGGTGGGGCGCGTCGGTCAGCAGGCCGCCCGCGTCGTACAGCAGGGCGATCGAGCCGGGCGTGTGCCCGACCAGGTGGATGGCCGTGAGGCGAGCCGCGCCGACGCTCACCGGGTCCCCGTCGTCGACCGGCTCGGCCACCGGTACGGGCAGCTCGCCGGCGTCGTCCGGGTGCGCGGCCACCGGCGCCCCGGTCTCGGCGACGACCCGCTCGAGCGCCTGCCAGTGGTCGAAGTGGCGGTGCGTGGTCACGATCCGCGTCAGCCGCCCGCCGAGCCGGTCGAGCTCGGTGAGCAGGCGGTCGGCCTCGTTCGCGGCGTCCACGAGCAGCACGTGACCGGTCTCGGTGCAGCGCAGGAAGTAGCAGTTGTTGTCGTACTCGCCCACCGCGACCTTGGTCACCGTGAGGCCCGGGAGCTCCCGCGTCTGGGCAGGGCCGCCGACCGCGACCGCCCCGCTGTAGGTGTCCGCCATGGGGCGGAGCGTAGCGACGGGTCCCGGCCGGGCAGAAACTGTCGGTCCCCGCGGTTAGCATCCGTGGCGGCCCCTCGCCGCACTCCCAGCCCGAGCACCGACCTCCGAAGGCACCCCGTGGCAGACCGTCTGATCGTCCGCGGCGCGCGCGAGCACAACCTCCGCGACGTCAACCTCGACCTGCCGCGCGACGCCCTCATCGTGTTCACCGGGCTGTCCGGCTCCGGCAAGTCGAGCCTCGCCTTCGACACGATCTTCGCCGAGGGGCAGCGCCGGTACGTCGAGTCGCTGTCCGCCTACGCCCGACAGTTCCTCGGCCAGATGGACAAGCCCGACGTCGACTTCATCGAGGGCCTGTCACCGGCGGTCTCGATCGACCAGAAGTCGACCAGCCGCAACCCCCGCTCGACGGTCGGCACGATCACCGAGGTCTACGACTACCTGCGGCTGCTGTTCGCGCGCATCGGCAAGCCGCACTGCCCGAAGTGCGGCCGGCCGATCAGCCGGCAGACGCCGCAGCAGATCGTCGACCGCGTGCTCGAGCTGGACGAGGGGAGCCGGTTCCAGGTGCTCGCGCCGGTCGTCCGCGGCCGCAAGGGCGAGTACGTCGACCTGTTCCGCGAGCTGCAGACCAAGGGGTTCAGCCGCGCGCGGGTGGACGGCGAGGTGGTGGCGCTGACCGAGCCGCCGAAGCTGGACAAGCAGCGGAAGCACACGATCGAGGTGGTCGTCGACCGGCTGACCGTCAAGGCGTCCGCGCGCCGGCGGCTCACCGACTCGGTCGAGACCGCGCTGCAGCTGGGCGGCGGGCTCGTCGTCCTCGACTTCGTCGACCTCCCTGCGGACGACCCGCACCGGGAGCGGACCTTCTCCGAGCACCTGGCCTGCCTCGACGACGACCTGTCCTTCGAGGAGCTCGAGCCGCGGTCGTTCTCGTTCAACTCGCCGTACGGCGCGTGCCCGGAGTGCACCGGTATCGGCACCCGGATGGAGGTCGACCCCGAGCTGGTCGTCCCCGACCCGACCCGCAGCCTGGCCGAGGGAGCGGTCGCGCCGTGGTCGGGCGGGCACGCGTCGGAGTACTTCGGCCGGCTGCTCGAGGCGCTCGCCGACGACCTCGGCTTCGCCATGGACACGCCATGGGAGGCGCTGCCGGAGCGAGGCGCAGCCAGGCGGTCCTGCACGGGCACGACGGCGCAGGTGCACGTCCGGTACCGCAACCGCTACGGCCGCGAACGCGCGTACTGGACGACGTTCGAGGGGGCGGTCCCCTACGTCGCGCGCCGGCACGCCGAGGCCGAGAGCGACACCAGCCGGGAGCGGTTCGAGGGCTTCATGCGCGAGGTGCCCTGCCCGGTGTGCCACGGCGCCCGGCTCAAGCCCGAGTCGCTCGCGGTGACCCTCGGCGGGCGCTCGATCGCGGAGATCTCGCCGGCTGCCGATCGGGGAGTGCGCGGAGTTCCTGCGCGACCTGCAGCTGACCGAGCGCGAGAGCCGCATCGCCGCCCGGGTGCTCAAGGAGGTCAACGAGCGGCTGCGGTTCCTGCTCGACGTCGGGCTGGACTACCTGTCCCTCGACCGTGCCTGCGGGGACGCTGGCCGGCGGCGAGGCGCAGCGGATCCGGCTCGCGACCCAGATCGGCTCCGGGCTCGTCGGGGTGCTGTACGTCCTCGACGAGCCGTCGATCGGCCTGCACCAGCGGGACAACCACCGGCTGATCGAGACGCTCGTCCGGCTGCGCGACCTCGGCAACACGCTGATCGTCGTCGAGCACGACGAGGACACGATCCAGGTCGCCGACTGGGTCGTCGACATCGGCCCCGGCGCCGGCGAGCACGGCGGCGAGATCGTGGTCTCCGGCAGCGTCGACGAGCTGCTCGCCAGCCGCGAGTCGATCACCGGTGCGTACCTGTCCGGCCGCCGCACCATCCCCGTGCCCGACATCCGCCGCGCAGCCCGAGCCGGACCGTGAGCTGACCGTCGTCGGCGCGCGGGAGCACAACCTCAGCGGCGTCGACGTCGACGTTCCCGCTCGGCTGCTTCGTCGCCGTGACCGGCGTCTCCGGCTCCGGCAAGATCGACGCTGGTCAACGACATCCTCTTCCGCCTGCTCGCCCGGGAGCTCAACGGCGCCCGCGCCGTGCCGGGCCGCCACCGCACGGTCACCGGGCTCGAGCACGTCGACAAGGTCGTCGGCGTCGACCAGTCGCCGATCGGCCGGACGCCGCGGTCGAACCCGGCGACCTACACCGGGGTCTTCGACCACATCCGCCGGCTGTTCGCCGAGACGACCGAGGCGAAGGTGCGCGGCTACCAGCCGGGGCGGTTCTCGTTCAACGTCAAGGGCGGCCGTTGCGAGGCGTGCTCCGGCGACGGCACGATCAAGATCGAGATGAACTTCCTGCCGGACGTCTACGTCCCGTGCGAGGTCTGCCACGGCGCCCGGTACAACCGCGAGACCCTCGAGGTGCACTACAAGGGCAAGACCATCTCCGAGGTCCTCGACATGCCGATCGAGGAGGCGCTGGAGTTCTTCGCCGCCGTGCCCGCCATCGCGCGCCACCTGCAGACGCTGGTCGACGTCGGGCTGGGCTACGTCCGGCTGGGCCAGCCGGCGCCGACGCTGTCCGGCGGGGAGGCGCAGCGGGTCAAGCTGTCGAGCGAGCTGCAGAAGCGCTCGACCGGCCGCACCGTCTACGTCCTCGACGAGCCGACCACCGGCCTGCACTTCGAGGACATCCGCAAGCTGCTGGGTGTGCTGGGGCGGCTGGTCGACGCGGGCAACACGGTGATCGTCATCGAGCACAACCTGGACGTGATCAAGACGGCCGACTGGGTCGTCGACATGGGGCCGGAGGGCGGTTCCGGCGGCGGCCGCGTCGTCGCGGCCGGTCCGCCGGAGCACGTCGCGACGGTGCCGGAGAGCCACACCGGGGTGTTCCTCCGCGAGATCCTCGGTGCCCGCGTGAAGCCGGAGCGGGCCACCCGCAAGCAACCCGCGGCACGCAAGTCCCCGCGCCGCAAGCAACCCGCCGCGCGCTGACGGGCGGTTCCAGCCTCAGCGCTGGAGGAGCCGGTCGATGAGGGCGTCGATCGCCGCCTCGCTCGCCTCCTCGCCGGTGGGGACGACCGCCTCGGTCGCGTCGAGGAACTCCCGGAGCCGGCCGCACGGCACGCTCACCTCGCACGGCCGGTGCCCGCGAGCGAGCTGCAGCACGACCGCCTCGCCGTCGCTGTCCGGGCGGAGCCGCACGTCGCCGTCCCCGGTGGGGACGTCGAGCCCGTACCGCAGGAAGTCGCGCAGGACCACCCACGACCCACGGGGCAGCGCCGGGTGGTCGGGCTCCGTGGTCAGGGTGAGGGACACGGCGAGCGGGTCCGCGCGCGACCAGGACAGCCGCAGCACCGTCGTACGCCCGCGCCCGGCCGAGCCGTCCTCGAGGACGACCTCCGTGCTCACCTGGTCCGACAGAGCGACTCCCCATGTCCTGCGACGTCGCGACCCTCGGCAGCGTGCCACCATCGGCGCCACGGCGCCAAACCGGGTCGCCTCCCGGCGGCTACGCTCGACGCCGTGGCTGACCCGGCGAGCTACCGTCCCGCGCCGGGCAGCATCCCCGACGAGCCCGGCGTCTACCGCTTCCGCGACGAGCACGGCCGGGTCGTCTACGTGGGCAAGGCCAAGAGCCTGCGGTCGCGGCTGAGCTCGTACTTCACCGACATCGTCGCGCTGCACCCGCGCACCCAGACCATGGTGCGGACGGCGGCGTCCGTCGACTGGGTGGTCGTGCGGACCGAGGTGGAGGCGCTGCAGCTGGAGTACTCCTGGATCAAGGAGTACGACCCCCGGTTCAACGTGCGCTACCGCGACGACAAGAGCTACCCCTGGCTCGCGGTCACGCTCGACGAGGAGTTCCCCCGGCTGCAGGTCATGCGCGGGGCGAAGCGCAAGGGCGTCCGGTACTTCGGCCCGTACGCGCACGCGTGGGCGATCCGCGAGACCCTCGACCTGCTGCTGCGCGTGTTCCCCGCGCGGACCTGCTCGACCGGGGTCTTCCGCCGGGCGGGCCAGGTGGGGCGGCCGTGCCTGCTCGGCTACATCGACAAGTGCTCCGCACCCTGCGTCGGCCGGGTCAGCGCGGAGGAGCACCGGCAGATCGTCGTCGACTTCTGCGACTTCATGGCCGGTCAGACGCAGCGGCACCTCAAGCGGCTCGAGGCGCAGATGCGCGCGGCCGCGTCCGCCCAGGAGTACGAGCGCGCCGCACGGCTGCGCGACGACGCGCGGGCGCTGGAGCGGGCGATGGAGAAGCAGGCCGTCGTGCTCGGCGACGGGACCGACGCGGACGTGGTCGCCTTCGCCGAGGACCCGCTCGAGGCGGCGGTACAGGTGTTCTACGTCCGGGGCGGGCGCGTCCGCGGGCAGCGCGGCTGGGTGGTCGACAAGGTCGAGGACGTCGGCACGGGTGGCCTGGTCGAGCAGTTCCTGTCGCAGGCGTACCTGGACGAGGGCAACGAGGTGCCGCGCGAGGTGCTCGTGCCGGCGCTGCCGCCGGACGCCGCGGTGGTCGCCGAGCTGCTGGAGATCGTCCGCGGCGGCAAGGTGACGATCCGGATGCCCCAGCGCGGTGACAAGCGCGCGCTGCTCGAGACCGTGGAGCGCAACGCGCAGGAGTCCTTCCAGCGGCACCGGCTGCGGCGGGCGAGCGACCTGACCGCCCGCAGCCGTGCCCTGCAGGAGCTGCAGGACGCGCTGGACCTGGACGAGGCGCCGCTGCGGATCGAGTGCTTCGACGTGTCGAACCTGCAGGGCAGCGAGGTCGTGGCCTCGATGGTGGTCTTCGAGGACGGGCTGCCGCGCAAGTCCGAGTACCGCCGGTTCGCGATGCGGGCCGTGGACGGCCAGGACGACGTGGCGAGCCTGTACGAGGCGCTGTCCCGCCGGTTCCGCCGGTACGTGGAGGAGCGCTCCCGTACCGGTGATCTCGAGGGACTCGCGCCGTACGACGAGGACGGCAAGGCCCGCCGGTTCGCCTACCCGCCGAACCTGGTCGTCGTGGACGGCGGCGCCCGCAGGTGGCGGCGGCAGTAGCGGCGCTGGCCGAGCTCGGGGTGGACGACGTCGCGCTGTGCGGGCTGGCCAAGCGGCTCGAGGAGGTCTGGCTGCCGGGGGAGGACGACCCGGTGATCCTGCCGCGCACCAGCGAGGCGCTGTACCTGCTGCAGCGGGTACGGGACGAGGCGCACCGGTTCGCGATCACCTACCACCGGCAGAAGCGGTCGAGGTCGATGACCGCCAGCGCGCTGGACGGGGTCCCGGGGCTCGGCGAGACCCGGCGCAAGGCGCTGCTGAAGCGCTTCGGCTCCGTCAAGCGGCTGCGCGCCGCCACGGTCGAGGAGATCGCGGAGGTTCCCGGCGTGGGGCCGCGCACGGCCTCGGCGGTGCACGCCGCGCTCGCCGGCGACGGTCCCACGCCGGCGGTCGACCCGACGACGGGAGAGATCATCGACGAGACCGCCGACACGCCCGGCCGGTCAATGGCAGTCTCGACCCAGGACGGCGCAGCCGACGTGGCCGGGAGGGGGCAGCGATGAGCCGGCGGAACAACCCGGAGCTCGCGGTCGTGACCGGCCTGTCCGGTGCCGGGCGCAGCACGGTGGCCAAGTGCATGGAGGACCTCGGCTGGTACGTCGTCGACAACCTGCCCCCGTCGCTGATCCCGCGCATGGTCGACCTCGGCCGGCGCTCCGGCGGTGCGGTCCCGCGGATCGCCTGCGTCGTCGACGTCCGCAGCCGCGGCTTCTCCAGTGACCTGCACGCGGCCCTGACCGCCCTCGACGAGATGGGGCTGTCCGCCCGCGTGGTGTTCCTGGAGGCCACCGACGACGTGCTCGTCCGCCGGTTCGAGGAGCAGCGCCGCCCGCACCCGCTCCAGGGCGACGGCCGGCTGGTCGACGGGATCGCACAGGAGCGGGAGCTGCTCCGCGAGGTGCGCGGCGAGGCCGACCTGGTCGTCGACACGAGCGTCCTCAACGTGCACGAGCTGCGCGCCAAGATCGCCGCGGCCTTCGAGGAGGCGGGTCGGGCGCCCCTGCACGCGACCGTGGTGTCGTTCGGCTACAAGTACGGGCTGCCCGTGGACGCCGACCTCGTCGTCGACTGCCGCTTCCTGCCCAACCCGCACTGGGTGCCCGAGCTGCGCCCACGGACGGGCCTCGACGAGCCGGTACGTGACTACGTCCTGGCCCAGCCGGGCGCGGCCGAGTTCCTGGACGGGTACGACGCCCTGCTGCAGGTCGTGACGGAGGGTTACCGCCGCGAGGGCAAGCACTTCCTGACCCTCGCGGTTGGCTGCACCGGCGGCAAGCACCGCAGCGTCGCGGTCGGCGAGGAGCTCGCCGCCCGGCTGCGCGCACACGGCGCCGACGTCCAGGTCGTCCACCGTGACCTGGGGCGCGAATGAGTGCCCCCCGCATCGTGGCGTTCGGTGGCGGCCACGGCCTCGCGGCGTCACTGTCCGCCCTGCGCCAGCTCACCGACGACGTCACCGCCGTGGTGACGGTGGCCGACGACGGCGGGTCGAGCGGCCGGCTGCGCCGCCAGTTCCCCGGCCTGCTGCCGCCGGGTGACCTGCGCATGGCGATGGCCGCGCTCGCCGGCCAGGAGCAGCGGCACCGGATGTGGCGGGATGTCGTCCAGCACCGGTTCGGCGGCGACGGTGACGTCGGCGGCCACACGGCGGGCAACGTCATGCTCGCGGCCCTCGCCCAGGTGACGGACGACCCGGTCGCCGCCCTCGACGCGGTCGCCGACCTGCTCGGCGTACGGGGGCGGGTGCTGCCCATGGCGGCCGAGCCGCTGAACATCGTCGCCGACGTCGTCGGCGCGGAGGGCGCGCCGGCCGGGGCGGTCACCCAGGTGCGCGGCCAGCACGCCGTCGCCAGGACGAGCGGGCAGGTGGTCTCGCTCCGGCTGGAGCCGCCGGTGCCGTCCGCGTACCCGGCCGTGCTCGAGGCGGTGATGGCGGCGGACTGGCTCGTGTTCGGCCCCGGCTCGTGGTTCACCAGCGTGCTGCCGCACCTGCTCGTCCCCGACCTGGCGAAGACGATCGAGGCGAGCCCGGCCCGGCGGCTGCTCGCCCTCAACCTGGCCCCGCAGGTGGGGGAGACGACCGGGTTCCTGCCCGAGTCCTATCTGGACGTGTTCTGCGCGTACGCGCCCGACACGGACGTGGACGTCGTCCTCGCCGACAGCAGCTCGCTGCCCGACGATGCGGCGGTTCGGCGGCTCGAGGACGTGGCGCGCGACCTCGGCGCCCGGCTCGTCGTCGGGTCGCTGCGCGTGGCCGACGGCCAACCGCACCACGACGCGGACCGGCTCTGCGAGGCCTACCGCGACATCTTCAGCACGGACGTACCCGACGACGGGGGAGACAGCGCATGGCGATGACAGCAGCGGTCAAGGACGAGCTCTCACGGGTGGCAGTCACCAAGCCGTGCTGTCGGAAGGCGGAGATGGCAGCGCTGCTGCGCTTCGCCGGCGGCCTGCACATCGTGGCCGGGCGGGTCGTCGTCGAGGCCGAGCTCGACACCGGGCAGGCCGCGCGCCGGCTGCGCAAGGACATCGCCGAGGTCTTCGGGTACTCCGCGGACATCGCCGTGATGGCGTCCGGCGGGCTGCGCAAGGGGACCCGCTACGTGCTGCGCGTGGTCAAGGACGGCGAGAACCTCGCCCGCCAGACCGGGCTCGTCGACGCTCAGGGCCGGCCGGTACGCGGGCTGCCCGCGATGGTGGTGTCGGGTGCCGCCTGCGACGCGGCCGCAGCCTGGCGCGGCGCCTTCCTCGCGCACGGCTCGCTCACCGAGCCCGGGCGCTCGTCCTCGCTCGAGGTCACCTGCCCGGGTCCGGAGTCGGCGCTCGCCCTCGCGGGCGCCGCCCGCCGGCTCGGGGTCCAGGCGAAGCCCCGCGAGGTGCGGGGCGTGGACCGGGTCGTGGTCCGGGACGGGGACGCGATCGGCGCGCTGCTCACCCGGCTCGGCGCACACGACTCGGTGCTCGCCTGGGAGGAGCGGCGGATGCGTCGCGAGGTCCGGGCGACGGCGAACCGGCTGGCCAACTTCGACGACGCGAACCTGCGCCGCTCGGCGCGGGCCGCGGTGGCCGCCGGCGCGCGCGTCCAGCGTGCGATGGAGATCCTCGGCGAGGAGGCACCCGAGCACCTGCTCTCCGCCGGCCGGCTGCGGCTGGAGCACTCGCAGGCATCGCTGGAGGAGCTGGGCACGCTCGCCGATCCGCCGCTGACCAAGGACGCGGTGGCGGGCCGGATCCGCCGCCTGCTCGCCCTGGCCGACAAGCGGGCGGAGGACCTCGGCATCCCGAGCACCGAGGCGG
Organism: uncultured Actinomycetota bacterium; assembly: GCA_963728075.1. Taxonomy (GTDB): domain Bacteria; phylum Actinomycetota; class Actinomycetes; order JAFAQI01; family DASSKL01; genus CAVSIP01. The sequence continues at coordinate 461,828 of CAVSIP010000001.1, forward strand.
TGCTCACTCCCGAGATGCTGGCCCCCTAGCGGGGTCCGAGCGCCCTGTGCGCGCGTGACGAAGGTCCGTGCGGCGCCTGCCGAGGTATCGGCTACGGTCCAACCGGGAAAGCCGCTCAGCGGACCTATTGAGACTCATGCGGGGAGTGCAGCGCTGTGGCCACTCGGGTAGGCGTCAACGGTTTCGGTCGGATCGGGCGTAACTTCTGGCGCGCCGTCGCCGCCAACAGCAGCGACATCGAGATCGTCGCGGTCAACGACCTGACCGACACGAAGACACTCGCGCACCTGTTGAAGTACGACAGCGTCCTCGGCACCCTCGCCGACGACGTGAGCGCGACCGGCGACAGCATCACCGTCGGCAGCAAGACGGTGAAGGTGCTGTCGGAGAAGGACCCGGCCGCGTTGCCGTGGGGTGACCTCGGCGTGGATGTGGTGATCGAGTCCACCGGGCGTTTCACCTCGCGCGCGGACGCCGAGAAGCACGTGTCCGGCGGTGGCGCGAAGAAGGTCATCATCTCGGCGCCGGCCAAGGGCGAGGACATCACGATCGTCATGGGCGTCAACGACGACGCGTACGACGCCGCCAAGCACACCGTGATCTCCAACGCGAGCTGCACGACCAACTGTGTCGCCCCGCTGGCGAAGGTGCTGCTCGACAGCTTCGGGATCGTCAAGGGCTTCATGACGACGATCCACGCGTACACCAACGACCAGGTGATCCTGGACTTCCCGCACAAGGACCTGCGCCGGGCCCGCGCCGCCGCGCAGAACATCATCCCGACGTCCACGGGGGCCGCCCGGGCGAGCAGCCTGGTCATCCCCGAGCTCAAGGGCAAGCTCGACGGCATCGCGATGCGCGTCCCCGTGAAGGACGGCTCGGTCACCGACCTGGTGGTGGAGCTCGGCCGCGAGGTCACCGCCGACGAGGTCAACGCGGCCTACCGGCAGGCGGCCGACGGCCCGCTCAAGGGCTACCTGCACTACACGGCCGACCCGATCGTCTCCAACGACATCATCGGGCACCCGGCCAGCTGCATCTTCGACTCGTTGCTCACCATGGCGCAGGGCAACCAGGTCAAGGTCGTGGGCTGGTACGACAACGAGTGGGGGTACTCCAACCGGCTCGCCGATCTCACGGCGCTCGTCGGCTCCCGGCTGTGAGGACGGTCGACGAGCTCGGGCAGCACCTCGGCGGATGGTCCGGGCGGACGGTTCTCGTCCGCTCGGACCTCAACGTCCCGCTCGCGGACGGCCGCATCACCGACGCCGGCCGGATCCGGGCCAGCGCGCCGCTGATCCGCCGGCTCGCCGGGGCCGGTGCTCGCGTGGTCGTGTGCGCGCACCTCGGCCGGCCCAAGGGGGAGCCGAAGCCCGAGCTGTCGCTGCGTCCCGTCGCCGAACGGCTCGGGGAGGTGCTCGGACGTCCGGTGCGGTTCACCGGTGACGTGGCCGGCCCGGAGTCACAGCGGGTCGTGACCGCGCTCGGCGACGGCGAGGTCGCGCTGCTCGAGAACCTCCGGTACGAGGCGGCCGAGACGAGCAAGGACGAGGCGGAGCGGGGCGGGCTCGCCGAGCGGCTGGCGGCGCTCGCGGACGCCTACGTCGACGACGCGTTCGGTGCCGTGCACCGCAAGCACGCCAGCGTGTACGACGTCGCGCGCCTGCTCCCGAACGCCGCCGGCGACCTGGTCCGGCGCGAGGTGGAGGTGCTGCGCCGGCTGACCACGGACCCGCACCGGCCGTACGCCGTGGTGCTCGGCGGCTCCAAGGTCTCGGACAAGCTGGCGGTGATCGAGAACCTGCTGCCGACGGTCGACCGCCTGTTCGTCGGGGGCGGCATGTGCTTCACGTTCCTCGCCGCCCAGGGGCACGACGTCGGCGACTCGCTGCTCGAGGCGGACCAGGTCGGTGCCTGCCGGGCGCTGCTCGAGTCCGGCAAGATCACCATCCCGGTGGACGTGGTCGTGGCCCGGGAGATCGCCGAGGACGCCGAGACGCAGATCGTGCCGGCGACGCACATCCCGCCGGGCACCAAGGGTCTCGACATCGGCCCGGCTACCGTGGAGCGGTTCCGCGCGGGGCTGGCCGACGCAGCCACCGTGTTCTGGAACGGTCCGATGGGCGTGTTCGAGGTGGCACCGTTCGCGGCCGGCACCCGAGCGGTTGCCGAGGCGATCGCGGCCCTGGACGGCGCGCTCACCGTGGTCGGCGGCGGCGACTCCGCGGCCGCGGTCCGCGCACTGGGCATCCGCGAGGACGCGTTCTCGCACATCTCGACCGGCGGCGGCGCCTCCCTCGAGTACCTCGAGGGCAAGACGCTGCCCGGACTGCAGGCTCTGGAGGACTGACCCCGCATGGCAGACACGCGGTCCGGCCGCACCCCGCTCGTCGCGGGCAACTGGAAGATGAACCTCAACCACCTCGAGGCGATCGCGCTGGTCCAGAAGATCGCATTCTCCCTGGAGGCCAAGGACTTCGACGCGGCCGAGGTGGCGGTGCTGCCGCCGTTCACCGACCTGCGCAGCGTGCAGACCCTGGTCGACGGGGACAAGCTACGGATCCGGTACGGCGCCCAGGACCTCTCGCCGCACGACTCCGGCGCGTACACCGGTGACGTCGGCGGCCCGATGCTGGCCCGGCTCGGCTGCAGCTACGTGACGGTCGGTCACTCGGAGCGGCGGGAGTACCACGCAGAGTCCGACGAGGTCGTCAACAGCAAGGTGCAGGCGGCGTACCGCAACGGGCTGACGCCGATCCTCTGCGTGGGTGAGGGGCTCGAGGTGCGCCGGGCCGGGGGTGCGGTCGAGCACGCCACCGGTCAGCTGCGCGGCGCGCTCGCCGAGGTCCCCGCCGAGCAGGCCCGGACGGTCGTCGTCGCGTACGAGCCGGTGTGGGCGATCGGCACCGGTGAGACCGCCACGCCGCAGGACGCCCAGGAGGTCTGCTCCGCGCTGCGCGACGCCCTCGCCGACCTCTACTCGGGTGACCTCGCCGACGGCGTGCGCATCCTCTACGGCGGGTCGGTCAAGCCCGACAACATCGCCGCCATCATGGCGGAGCCCGACGTCGACGGCGCGCTCGTGGGCGGCGCCAGCCTCACCGCCGACGACTTCGTGCGGATCGTGCGGTTTCACGAGCCGGCGAGCTGACGCCGGAGACCCCGGTTACCGCGGGGTAACGGGTTAGTCACGGTTGCCGCGTGTCCTGGCCCTGAGACTACTCGCGGTCGGGCACGTGCCCTATCGTCGCCCCCGCGTGCAGCCGGACCGGCTGCCGATACGCCATGCGGCCGCGACGAAGCGGTCGCGGGAAAGGGAGTCGTATGAACCGAAGGCTCTACCAGGGCCTGGCCCTCGCTGCGGCCGGCGCTCTGGCCCTCACCGCGTGTGGTGGGGGTAGCAGCGGCAAGACGCCGGCAGGCGGCACCAGCCAGAGCACGGAGACGACGAACGCCGTCAAGGGCGGCACGCTCAACATGCTCGGTTCGGGCGACGTCGACTACATGGACCCGAACATCAGCTACTACTCGATCGGGTACCTCGCTGCGCGCATGTGGACGCGGCAGCTGTACCAGTACCCGGCCGACCCGAAGAACAACACCAAGGGCGAGCCCGACCTGGCCACCGGCGCCCCGGACGTGAGCAGCGACGGCTTGACCGTCAAGATCACGATCCAGAAGGGTGCGAAGTGGGACACCAACCCGGCGCGCCAGATCACCGCTGAGGACATGGTCCGCGGCGTGCTGCGCACCTGCAACCCCGCGCAGCCCTTCGGCGGTCTGCCGGACTACGAGGACCTCATCGCGGGCTTCAAGAACTTCTGTGACGGGTTCAGCAAGGTCGGTCAGTCCGCCAAGGCGATCGCGGACTACATCAACCAGAACATCGACAAGGTGTCCGGTGTCTCGGTCGACCCGAGCAACGACCGCACCGTCGTGTTCAAGCTGACGCACCCGGCCGCGTACTTCCCGGACATGCTGACGATGACGGCGTTCACGCCGGCTCCGAAGGAGGTCCTCGACTACGTCCCGGGCAGCAGCGAGCTGGCTCAGCACCAGATCGCCAGCGGGCCGTACAAGATCGAGTCCTACGACCCGACCAAGAAGATCGTGTTCGTCCGCAACCCGGCATGGGACGGCAAGACGGACAAGATCCGCAAGGCGTACGTCGACAAGATCGTCATCGACGAGACGGTGAGCCAGGAGAGCACGCAGCAGCAGCTCGAGACGGGCACGCCGAGCGCCGACATGGAGTTCGACAACTTCCCGCCGCCGTCGGCCCTGCCGCGGCTGCTGTCGGGCAACGACCCGAACTTCAACCTGGGTCCGACAGCCTCCAGCAACCCCTACGTCGTGTTCAACTTCGTGTCGCCGAACAACGGCAGCGCGATGGGCAAGCAGGCGTTCCGTGAGGGCCTGGAGTACTGCATCAACCGCGACAACATCATCCAGGCGCTGGGCGGCCCCAAGGTCAACCCGCCGCTGACCCACGTGCTCCCGAACACGATCGTCGGTGGCGAGGAGGACTTCAACCTCTACCCGTACGACGTGAACAAGGGCAAGGCGAAGCTGCAGGAGGCCGGCGCTGCGGGCGTCACGCTGAAGTTCCTGTACCGCAACGCCTCCGAGGGCAGCCGGAAGACCTTCGCCACGGTCCAGCAGGACCTGCAGAAGTGTGGTCTGAAGGTCGAGGGCGTGCCGGTGCCGAACGCGGACTTCTACACGAAGTACCTCGAGGTGCCGGACGTCGCCAAGCGCGGCGTGTGGGACCTGTCGCTGGCCGGTTGGGGTACCGACTGGTACGGCAACGGCGCGGTGAGCTGGTTCCTGCCGCTGTTCGCGGGCAAGTCCGCCTTCCCGCCGAACGGCTCCGACTTCGGCTTCTACCCGGGCAACGACAAGATCCAGGCCGGTGTGGACGCGAAGAACGAGAGCGAGGCCCGCAAGGCGTGGCACGACGCTGACATGCAGGTGATGAAGGACGCTGCGTTCTTCCCGATCACCCAGCCGAACCAGCCGAACTACCACGCCAAGCAGGTTCACAACGCGGTGTACATCCCGTCGATCCAGAACTTCGACCCGACGAACGTCTGGTTGGAGCAGGGTATGCAGGGCGGCTGATCGCCACCTGTGAAGCACGACGCGGTGGTCCCGTCGGCGCCTCGGCCCACTAGGCTGACGCGGCCGGCGGGACCACCGCCACGTCTACCATCGGGTCGCGATGAACCGTGACCCAATGCCTCTGGAGTGAGCGGTGACCCTGCTCGAGGTCAACGACCTGCACGTGTCCTTCCACACCCCCGACGGGGTGGTCCAGGCCGTCCGTGGCCTGTCGTTCAGCGTCGACCGCGGCCAGACCCTCGGCATCGTGGGTGAGTCCGGCTCCGGCAAGTCGGTGTCCACCCAGACCGTCATGGGGCTGACTCGCGGCGCCAGGATCACCGGCGAGGCCCGGTTCGAGGGCCAGGACCTGCTCACGATGAGCAACGAGCAGCTGCGCCGGATCCGCGGGGCGCAGATCGGCATGATCTTCCAGGACCCGTTGTCCAGCCTGCACCCGTACTACCGGGTGGGCTGGCAGATCATCGAGATGATCCGCGCCCACGACAAGTCGATGTCGAAGAAGGAGGCGCGTGACCGCGCCATCGACCTGCTCCGGGTCGTGGGCATCCCGCGGCCGGAAGCGCGCGTCGACGACTTCCCGCACCAGTTCTCCGGCGGGATGCGCCAGCGGGCCATGATCGCCATGGCGATGGCGCTGAACCCGAAGCTGCTCATCGCGGACGAGCCCACGACCGCCCTGGACGTCACCGTGCAGGCGCAGGTGCTCGAGGTGATGGCCCGGCTCCAGGACGAGTTCGGCACCGCGATCATCATGATCACCCACGACCTCGGCGTCATCGCCGACGTCGCCGACGAGGTCGTCGTCATGTACGCCGGCTCGGCGATGGAGAAGGCCCAGCGCCGCGAGCTGTACTACCGCTACCACCACCCGTACACCGAGGGCCTGCTGGCGTCGCTGCCGCAGCAGGGCGGCCAGCGCCGGCGGCTCACGCCGATCCTGGGCCAGCCCCCGAGCCTGATCACGCTGCCGCCGGGGTGCCCCTTCCACCCGCGCTGCCCGTACGTGTTCGACCGGTGCCGCACCGAGACACCGCCGCTGGTCGAGGTGTACGACACGCCGGGTCACGTCTCCGCCTGCTGGCTGCCGACGGACGAGGAGTCTCGGGTCGCCGAGCGGGAACGGATTGCGCAGGACAACGCGGCGGCCGTCACGACGCTCGGCGTCGTGACGGAGTGAGGAGCGAGCGACCGTGACCCAGTCAGGCGCCACCGCACAGCGGGAGCGCTCCGCCTCCTCCGACGTGCTGCTCCGCGTCGAGGGCGTGAAGAAGTACTTCCCGGTGAAGTCCGGCAAGCTCTTCGGCGGCGGGCGTGAGTTCGTCCACGCCGTCGACGGGGTGGACCTCGAGCTGCGCCGCGGGGAGACGCTCGGCCTGGTCGGTGAGACCGGCTGCGGGAAGTCGACGCTGGCGCGCTGCATCACGCGGCTGTACGACATCACCGCGGGCACGGTCACCTTCGACGGGCAGGACGTCACGAACCTGTCGCGGCGGCAGATGCGCCCGTACCGGCGGCAGATGCAGATGATCTTCCAGGACCCGTACGGCTCGCTGAACCCCCGCCGGCGGGTCGGGTCGATCATCGGCGATCCGTTCGCCATCCACGGCGAGGCCTCGGGCGGCGAGCGCAAGCGCGAGGTCCAGGAGCTCATGGAGCTCGTTGGCCTCAACCCCGAGCACTTCAACCGGTTCCCGGCCGAGTTCTCCGGTGGCCAGCGCCAGCGGATCGGGGTGGCGCGCGCGCTCGCGCTGCGGCCGAAGCTCATCGTCTGCGACGAGCCGGTCTCCGCCCTCGACGTGTCGATCCAGGCCCAGATCATCAACCTGCTCTCGGACCTGCAGAGCGAGCTGGGCCTGACCTACATCTTCATCGCTCACGACCTGTCCGTGGTCCAGCACGTCAGCGACCGGGTGGCGGTCATGTACCTCGGCCAGGTCGCCGAGGTCGCGGACGTGGAAGGGCTGTACAGCCGCCCGCGCCACCCGTACACCAACGCGCTGCTGTCGGCCGTCCCGGTCCCCGACCCGGACCTCGCGGTCGAGCGGCAGCGCATCGTGCTCGTCGGCGACGTGCCGTCGCCGATCGAGCCGCCCAGCGGCTGCCGGTTCCACCCGCGGTGCCCGAAGGCGCAGCAGCGCTGCGTCGACGAGGAGCCCATCCTCGGGGTGAAGTTCGACGACCACTCCGACCACCAGGCCGCCTGCCACTTCCCGGTGGAGGTCGGGGAGGACATCGCCGGCGCGACGCCGGGGATCCTCAACGAGCAGGCCGAGGCCGCGTCGGACATCCACGACGCCCTGTCCTGACCGCGACGGAGACGCCAGATGACGCAAGAGCTGACCGGGGCCCCGAAGGCCGAGGGCGGCGCCGGCGAGGACCCGAACCGACCGGAGAAGGTCGCCCGCAAGATCGAGGCGCGCAGCCCGTGGCGGCTGGCCTGGGAGCGGCTGCGGCGCGACCGGGTCGCCCTGGCGTCGTTCGTCTTCATCGTGGGGGTGGCGGCGATGGCCATCTGCGCGCCGCTCATCGCGCACGTGATCGGCCACGGGCCCTACGAGCAGTTCCGCCAGACGGGCCTGAGCCCGGACGGGCTGCCGAAGCCGCCCACGAGCCAGTTCCTGTTCGGCACTGACGACCTCGGACGGGACATCCTCGTCCGCGTGGCCTACGGGGCGCGCATCTCGCTGCTCGTCGGCGTCGTCGCCACCGCGATCTCGATCTCGATCGGCGTGGTCGTCGGGCTCGCTGCGGGCTACTTCGGCGGCTGGGTCGACACCCTGCTGGCCCGGATGGTCGACGTCGTGCTCTCGCTGCCGTTCCTGCTGTTCGCGATCTCACTCGTGTCGATCACCGGACCGAGCCTGATGGTGTCGATCCTGGTCATCGCGTTCTTCTCCTGGGCGTCGATCGCCCGTATCGTCCGGGGCCAGGTCCTGTCGGTGAAGGAGAAGGAGTACGTCGAGGCAGCCCGCTCGCTCGGGTCCAGCGACCTGCGCATCATGTTCGTCGACGTGTTCCCCAACGTGCTGGCGCCGGTGATCGTCTACACCACGCTGCTCATCCCGGTCGTCATCGTCATCGAGGCGACGCTGTCCTTCCTCGGCCTGGGCGTGCCGCCGCCGACCGCGACGTGGGGCGGCATGATCGACGAGTCGCGCAACTACTACCAGCTGGCCTGGTGGTTCATCGCCTTCCCCGGCGGGTTCCTGCTCGCCACCACACTGGCGTTCAACCTGCTCGGTGACGGCGTACGTGACGCCTTCGACCCGCGCACCGACCGCATGCTCGCGGAGAGCTGACCATGGCCCGCTTCCTCATCCGCCGGATCGCCCTCGGCCTGCTGGTGCTCTGGCTGATCACCATGCTGGTCTTCGGGATCTTCTTCATCGGCCCGCAGGACGTCGCACGCAGCCTCGCCGGCCGGCAGGCGACCCCGCACACCATCGCCCTGATCCAGCACCGGCTGGGGCTGGACCAGCCGCTGTACGCCCAGTACGGGCACTTCCTGTGGCGGCTGCTGCACGGGGACCTCGGCTACGACTACTACCACGGTGTCTCGGTGAACCACATCGTCGGCCAGGCGCTGCCGAAGTCGTTCTCGATCGCCATCGGCGCGGCGGCGATCTGGATGGTCCTCGGGGTGTTCAACGGCGTGGTGTCGGCCACCCGGCCGCGCACGTTCGCCGACCGTGGGATGACGGTCTTCGCGCTGACCTTCTACTCGATGCCGACGTTCCTGCTGGGCCTGCTGTTCCTGTACTTCCTGTACTACAAGCTGACCCTCAGCGGGCTGGCGTGGTTCCCCCCGGGCGGGTACACGCCCTTCACGTCCAACCCCCTGGACTGGGCCCATCACCTGGTGCTGCCCTGGCTCACGGTCGCGCTGGTGATCGCGGCGTCGTACACCCGGCTCACCCGCGGGTCCCTGCTCGACGTGCTGGGGGAGGACTACATCCGCACGGCGCGGGCGAAGGGGCTGCGGGAGCGCCGGGTGATCTACCGGCACGGGCTGCGCAGTGCGCTCACCCCGGTGGTGACCCAGTTCGGCATCGACCTCGGCCAGCTGATCGGCGGCCTCATCGTCACCGAGGTGGTCTTCAGCATCGACGGCCTGGGCCGGACCGCCGTGTTCGCGATCAACCAGCAGGACCTACCGGTGATCATCGGCATCACGATGGTGGCCTCGACGGCCGTGATCGTCGCGAACATCCTCGTCGACATGATGTACGCCGTGCTCGATCCGAGAGTGCGGCTGCACTGACGCCGCCGCCGTCGTCGCGTAACCTGTCCCCGTGCTGACCTTGTTCATCTCTGCACTGATCGTCGTGACGAGCCTCCTGCTCGTCGCGCTGATCCTCCTGCACCGCGGCAAGGGTGGTGGCCTGTCCGACCTGTTCGGCGGCGGCGTCTCCTCGACGCTGTCCGGCTCGTCCGTGGTGGAGAAGAACCTGGACCGGATCACGATCGTGACCGCCGTCATCTGGTTCGCGTGCATCGTGGCGCTCGAGCTGTCGCTCGGCCCCAGCAGCGGCTGAGCCGATGATGCGGGGGATCCGTCCCGCGCCGTTGTCCGACCGAACCGTAAGGGAGCCAGTCCGTGGCCGGTGGTAGCGCGATCAGGGGCAGCCGAGTCGGCGCCGGCCCCATGGGTGAGGCCGAGCGCGGCGAGTCCGCCCCTCGCCGGCGCACGTCGTTCTGGTGCGCGAACGGGCACGAGAGCCGCCCGTCCTTCGCCGCCGACGCGCCCATCCCGGACACCTGGGACTGCCCGCGCTGTGGATTCCCGGCCAGCCAGGACCGCGACAACCCTCCGGCCCCGCCGCGCACCGAACCGTACAAGACCCACCTCGCGTACGTCCGCGAGCGCCGCAACGACGAGGACGGCGAGGCGATCCTCGCCGAGGCCCTCGCCGCGCTGCGGGAGCGCCGGGGCGGCTGAACCAGGTCAGGGCGAGGCGATCCTCGCCAGCTCGGGCGGTAGCGCGCTCGCGGCCGCGCGGTCCAGCAGCCACAGCGTCCGGCTGCGCCCGTGGACGCCGGCGGCCGGTACCTGGACGGGTCCGGCGCCGGACAGGGCGAGTCGCGCCGCGCGAGCCTTCTCCTGGCCGGCGGCGACCACCCACACCTCTCGCGCGGCGTTGACGGCCGCGAGCCCGAGCGAGAGCCGGGTGGGCGGGGGCTTCGGGGCTCCGCGTACGGCCAGCACCGGGCGCTCGTCGTGCACCCCCGGGCTCTCGGGGAACAGCGACGCGACGTGGCCGTCGGCGCCCACGCCGAGCAGCAGCACGTCGAACGTCGGCACCGGCCCGTGGTCCTCCGGCCGGGCCGCCGCGGCGAGCAGCGCCGCGTAGCGCTCCGCGGCGGCCTCCGGGTCGTCACCGTCCGGGCCGTCGGCGGAGGGCATGGGGCGCACCCGGTCGGGGTCGCAGCCGACCGCGTCGAGCAGGGCCGTACGCGCCTGGGTCTCGTTGCGGTCCGGGTGCCCGGCGGGCAGGAACCGCTCGTCCCCCCACCACACGTCCAGCCGCCCCCAGTCGACCGCGTCGCGGGCGGGGGAGGAGCGCAGCGTGCGCAGCGTCGCGATGCCGATGCCGCCACCGGTGAGCACCACGGAGGCGGAGTCGTGGGCGGCCTGCGCGTCGACGAGCGCGGTGACCAACCGGGCGGCGACCGCCTGCGCGAGCAGCTCCGCGTCCCGGTGCACCACCACCATCGGTGGGTTCATCGTGCGGCCTCCCTCATCGTCCGGTGTCTGCCGGGTCGCGCCAGACGAAGCGGCGCCGCGCGTCCCGGTCCTGCAGCCCGCCGACCGCGGTCGCGGCCGACAGCGCGTCGGCGTACGTCTCGTCCGGGTCCAGCCGGCGCATCTCCTCGGCGAGCAGCTCCCCGAGCGGTCGCCGGCCGACCGGGACCAGCCGGTCCGGTCGTCCCGGGAGGGACAGGGTCGCCAGCCGTCCCTGGGGGCGCTCGACGCCCACGCTCGCGGAGCTGCCGTCAGGGCCGGTGACCTCGACGCTGACCGCACCCACTCCTGGTACGTCCGCCTCGCCGAGGTGCACCGGTACGCCCAGCCGTCCGCCCAGCCACCCGCCGAGCAGGGCGGCGGTGGGGTTGCCGGGGGAGGCGGTGACCGTGGCGGCGACCGCTGTGGCGGGCAGCGCGTCGAAGGAGGCCGCCAGCAGGCTGCGCCACGGCGTCGTCCGGGTCCAGGCCAGGTCGGTGTCGCCGGGTGCGTAGTCCACCGCCCGGCGGTGCAGCGCGGCCAGCGGGTCCGCGGCCTGCGCGCAGTCGGTGATCCGGCGGTCCGCGAGGACGCCGAGGGGGTCCGTCGCGATCTCGTCCGGCGGCGGGCCGTGCCACCAGGTGATGACCGGTGTGTCGGCCGCGAGCAGCGGCAGCACGACGGACTCGGGGTGCAGGGTGAGCCGCCCCCACATTCGCAGGGCCACCGCCTCGGTGGGCCCGAACCGGCCGCCCACGGACACCTCCGCGTCGAGCCGGCTCTCGGCGTCGAGCCCGCGCCGGACGACGAAGACGAGCCGGCAGGGGTGCGCGGCGGCGGCGACCGTGGCGGCCTCCTCGGCCGCCCGCACCTGCGGCTCGTCGACGAGCACGACGAGGGTCACCGCGACGCCGGACGCGACCGCGCCGCTGGTCCGGCGCTCGGCCGCCAGCGCGCGCAGCACCTCGGTTCCGTCGGTGTCCCACAGGGTCACGGTCATGATCCGCTCACGGCCTTCTCCACGCGCGCCCGTCGCCGGCGAGCATCGCGTCGGCGCCCGGTGGTCCCCACTCGCCGGCGCGGTAGGTCTCCGGCGGCCGGCCGGCCCAGAACTCCTCGAGCGGGTCGATCACCCGCCAGCTCGCCTCGACCTCGGCGGCGTCCGGGAACAGCGTGCGGTCGCCGACCAGCACGTCGAGCAGCAGCCGCTCGTACGCCTCCGGCGAGGACTCGGTGAACGCGTCGCCGTAGAGGAAGTCCATCGACACATCGCGCACCTCCATCTGGGAGCCGGGCACCTTGGAGCCGAACCGCAGCGTGACCCCCTCGTCCGGCTGCACGCGGATGACCAGCTGGTTCTGGCCGAGCTCCTCGGTCGCGGTCTCGGAGAACGGCAGATGCGGCGCCCGCTTGAACAGCACCGCCACCTCGGTCACCCGCCGCGGGAGCCGCTTGCCCGTCCGCAGGTAGAACGGCACACCCGCCCACCGCCGGGTCTGCACGCCGAGCTTCACGGCGGCGTACGTCTCCGTGGTCGACCCGGCGGGTACGTCCTTCTCGTCGCGGTAGCCGGGCACGCGCCGGCCGGCCAGCCAGCCCTGCGCGTACTGGCCGCGGACGGCGTACGCCGACAGCTCGTCGGGCAGCGTCACCGCGCCGAGCACCTTGAGCTTCTCGGTGCGGATCGCGTCGGCGTCGAAGGAGACCGGCTCCTCCATCGCGGTGAGCGCCAGCAGCTGCAGCAGGTGGTTCTGCAGCACGTCGCGCGCCGCCCCGGCACGGTCGTAGAAGCCGGCGCGGGTGCCGATCCCCACGTCCTCGGCCATGGTGATCTGCACCGAGTCGATGTGGTGGGCGTTCCAGATCGGCTCGAACAAGGTGTTCGCGAACCGCAGGGCGAGGATGTTCTGAACCGTCTCCTTGCCCAGGTAGTGGTCGATCCGGTACACGGCCGGCGGGGTGAAGACGTCGTCGACCAGGCTGTTCAGCTCGCGCGAGGACGGCAGGTCGTGGCCGAACGGCTTCTCCACGATGACCCGCCGCCAGCCGCCTCGGTCGGCGTCGTCGGCCATCCCGGTACGCGCCAGCTGGTGCAGCACGACGGGGAACGCCGACGGCGGGATCGACAGGTAGAACGCGGCGTTGCCCGCGATGCCGTGGGTGTCCTCCAGCTCGACGAGCGTGTCGTGCATCCGGTCGAACGCGTCGTCGTCCTCGAACGAGCCGGGGACGAAGCACAGGCTGTCGGCGACCCGTTGCCACACGTCCTCGCGGAACCCGGTCCGTGACCCCTGCTCCGCGGCCCGGCGGGCCAGGTCGTGGAAGTCGCCGGTTCCCCAGTCGCGGCGGGCGAAGCCCAGCAGCGCGAAGCCGGGCGGCAGCAGCCCGCGGTTGGCCAGGTCGTAGACCGCGGGGATGAGCTTCTTGCGGGCCAGGTCGCCCGTCACGCCGAAGACGACGAGCGCGCACGGGCCGGGGACGCGTGGCAGCCGGCGGTCGCGGGGATCGCGCAGCGGGTTGCCCCGCTGCGCGGCCGGCTGTGGCTCGCCGCTCACCGCCCGGCGTCGCCCGCGGCGTCGAGCAGCCGGCGCACCCCGGCCGGCCGGTCGGTGAGGTGCAGCCGGACGAGCGGCCGTGAGCGAGACTCCAGCGCCTCCCGGTCACCGGCCGCCTGGGCCGCCTGGAGCCGGCCGAAGGTGAACTCGCGGCCCGGGACGGCCACGTCGTGCTCGACCGCGCCGGTGACCTGCAGGAACGCGCCGGTGGCCGGGCCGCCCTTGTGGTACTGGCCGGTGGAGTGCAGGAAGCGCGGTGCCCACCCGAACGTCACGGGGTGCGCCGTGCGGGCGGCGAGCAGGTCGCGGACCCCTGCGGCCGCGGCGTCGCCGTGGCGGTCGAGGTAGGCGGTGACCGCCAGGTAGCCCCGCTCCGGGACCGCACCGAGCAGCGCGCCGAGGACGTCCTCGAGGCTGCCGGCACCGGTCAGCAGGCCGGGGTCGGCGGCGTAGACCTCCACCGGGCCGTCGACGAGCACGGGCTTCGCCTCGGGCAGGCCGTCGGCGAGCACGCGGTTCGTGTTGTCCTTGGACTCCTGCACGTTCGGCTGGTCGAACGGGTCGACGCCGATGACGCGGCCCGCGACCGCGGTGGCGTACTCCCACACGAGGAGCTGCGCGCCCAGCGGCCCGGTCACCATGGTGCCGTCCGCCGGCTGGTCACCGCCGAGGGTGACCAGGTGCAGGTCGGTGCCGGGCGCGAAGCCGGGCGCCTCCGGTCCGCCGACGACGACCGGCAGCAGCCCGCGGCCGTTCTTGCCGGTCGACTCGGCGACCAGCTGCTCGATCCAGTCGCCGAGCCCGGCGATGCCGGACCCGGCGTCGGCGAGCACGACCTTGTCGTGCCCGGACCGGGCCGCGCCGCCCAGCGCGGCGCCCAGCCACAGCCCGGGGTTGTCGGCCAGCCGGCCCAGCGCCGGTTCCACGGCGCGAGCCTGCTCCAGCAGCTCGCCGACCGGTACGCCGGCGAGCCCGCTGGGGACGAGCCCGAACGCGGTCAGCGCCGAGTACCGGCCGCCCACGTTCGGGTCCGCCTCGAACACGGCCCGGTAGCCGGCGTCCGTGGCGGTGCGCTGCAGCGGCGAGCCCGGGTCGGTCACGACGACGATGCGGCGAGCGGGGTCGACGCCCGCGTCGCGGAACGCCTGCTCGAACGCGCGGCGCTGGCTGTCGGTCTCGACCGTCGACCCGGACTTGCTGCTCACGACGACGACGGTGCGGTCCAGGCGGTCGCTCAGGGCCGCGGCGACCTGCTGGGGGTCCGTGGAGTCGAGCACGGTGAGCTCGGCGCCGTACGTACGGGTGATGACCTCCGGGGCCAGCGAGGAGCCGCCCATGCCGCAGAGGACCACGTGGTCGAGGCCGTCGGCGGCGAGCTCCGCGCGCAGCGCCTCGATCCGCCCGGGCAGGTCGCGGCTGGTCCGGGTGCAGTCCAGCCACCCCAGCCGGACCGAGGCCTCGGGCGCCGCCGCGGGGCCCCACAGCGTCGGGTCCTTCGCGGCCAGCGCGCTCGGCAGGCCGTCGGCGACCGCCTCCTCGAGCGCGCCGTCGCGGGCACCGGTGAGCACGCCGCCGGAGGTGGCGACGGTCACCCCGCCGGCCGTCACCGAGGCCGGGAAGCTCACGCGTCGCCCTTCTGCTCGAGCTGGCGGGACACCACGTCGATGAGCTCGTTCCAGGAGGCGGCGAACTTGTCGACGCCCTCCGCCTCGAGGACGCGCACCACGTCGTCGTAGTCGACCCCCAGCTCGGCCAGGCGGTCCAGCACGGCGTGGGCGTCGCTGTAGTGACCTCGCACGCTGTCGGCGGGGATGTCGCCGTGGTCGTACGTGGCCTCCAGGGTCGACTCCGGCATCGTGTTGACCGTGCCCGGCGCCACCAGCTCGGTCACGTAGACCGTGTCCGGGTACGACGGGTCCTTCGTCGACGTCGACGCCCACAGCGGCCGCTGCGGGCGGGCACCGGCCGCCTCCAGGACGCGCCAGCGGTCGGAGGCGGAGCGGGTCTCGAACAGCTCGTAGGCCAGCCGGGCGTTGGCGACCGCCGCCTTGCCCTTCATCCCGCGTGCCTCGTCGCTGCCGATCTTCTCCAGCCGCTGGTCGACCTCGGTGTCGACGCGGGAGACGAAGAACGACGCGACGCTGCCGAGCCGTGACAGGTCGTGGCCGGCCTTGCGGGCCCGCTCCATGCCGTCGAAGAACGCGTCGATCACGGCGTCGTAGCGCTGCAGCGAGAAGATCAGCGTCACGTTCACACTGATGCCCTCGGACAGCACCTGGCTGATCGCCGGCAGCCCCGCCTCGGTGGCCGGGATCTTGATGAACAGGTTGGGCCGGTCGACCAGCCACCACAGCGCCCGCGCCTCGGCGACCGTGCGCTCGGCGTCGTAGGCGAGCCGCGGGTCCACCTCGATCGACACCCGGCCGTCCACGCCGTCGGTCGCGTCGTAGACCGGGCGCAGCACGTCGCAGGCCCAGCGGACGTCGTACGTGGTCAGTGCCCGCAGCGCCTCACCGACGGCGACCCCGCGCGCCTGCAGGTCGTGCAGCTGCGGGGCGTACGCGTCGCTGGTGGAGATCGCCTTCTGGAAGATCGACGGGTTCGTCGTGACCCCGACGACCTGCCGGTCGCGGACGAGGTCGCCGAGGTTGCCGGTGCGCAGCCGGTCGCGGCTGATGTCGTCGATCCAGACGGAGACACCGGCCGCGGAGAGCGTGGTCAGCGGGTCGGTCATGGTGGCTCCTCGTCAGTTGCCGGTCGTGGTCCCGCTCGTGGCCCCGAGCCGGGACAGGCTCGCGTGTGCGGCGGCCACGATGCGGTCGGCGGTGATGCCGAACTGCTCGTAGAGCACGGCGTACGGCGCGCTGGCCCCGTAGTGCTCGATGCTGAGCACCTCGCCCGCGTCGCCCACCACCTCACGCCAGCCCATGCCCACCGCGGCCTCGACGGACACCCGCGCGCGGACCGCGGGCGGGAGCACCTGCTGACGGTACGCGTCGTCCTGGGCGTCGAACCACTCGCGGCACGGCATCGACACCACCCGGGTCGGCGTGCCCTCGGCCTCCAGCCGCTCGCGGGCCTGCAACGCCAGGTGCACCTCGCTGCCCGTGGCGACCAGGATGACCTCCGGCGTGCCGGTGCCCGCCTCGGCCAGCACGTACGCCCCGCGCGCGACCTGGTCGGCGGGCGCGAGCGCGTCGCGGTCGAGGACCGGGACGTTCTGCCGGGTGAGGCACAGGGCGGCCGGGCGGTCCGCGTTCTCGAGCACCGTGCGCCAGGCCGCGGCGGTCTCGGTCGCGTCGGCCGGGCGGATGACGTCCAGGCCCGGGATCGCCCGCAGCGCGGCGAGGTGCTCGATCGGCTGGTGGGTCGGGCCGTCCTCGCCGAGCCCGATCGAGTCGTGCGTCCAGACGTAGACGACCGGCAGGCGCATGAGCGCGGCGAGCCGCACGCTGGGCCGCATGTAGTCGCTGAAGACGAGGAAGGTGCCGCCGAAGACCCGGGTCGGCCCGTGCAGGGCGATGCCGTTCATCGCCGCACCCATGGCGTGCTCGCGGATGCCGAAGTGCAGCACCCGGCCGTACGGCGACCCGCCATGAGCCTCGGGGAGGAAGGACTGCTCGCCGTCGATCTCGGTGTTGTTGCTCTCACCGAGGTCGGCGGACCCGCCCCACAGCTCGGGCAGGACGGGAGCCAGGGCGTTGATCACCTGCCCGGACGCCTTGCGCGTCGCGATCTGCTTGCCCGCCTCGAAGGCCGGCAGCTTCTCCGCCCAGCCGTCGGGCAGCCGGCGGGCGCGCATGCGGTCCAGCTCCTGGGCCGCGGCCGGGTGGGCCTGCCGCCACGCCGTGAAGCGCTGGTCCCACTCGGCCCGCAGCGCACGGCCGCGGTCGACCACCCGGCGCGCGTGCGCCAGCACGTCCTCGGGCACGTCGAACGACCGCTGCGGGTCCATGCCCATCTCGCGCTTGGTCGCCGCGACCTCGTCCGCGCCGAGCGCCGAGCCGTGGGCCTTGCCGGTGTTGCGGGCGTGCGGCGAGGGCCAGGCGATGATGCTGCGGACCCCGATGATGCTCGGGCGGTCGGTCGTCTCCCGAGCGGTCACCAGCGCCGTGTACAGGGCCTCGACGTCGTTGACGTCCTCCACGCGCTGGGTGTGCCACCCGTACGCGGCGTAGCGGCCGAGGACGTCCTCGGACAGCGCCACCCGGGTGTCACCCTCGATGGAGATGTGGTTGTCGTCGTAGAGCAGGACGAGGTTGCCGAGCTGCTGGTGCCCGGCGAGGCTGGCCGCCTCCGCCTGCACGCCCTCCTCGATGTCACCGTCGCTGGCGAACGCCCAGATCGTGTGGTCGAACGGGGAGGTGCCGGGTGCGGCGTCCGGGTCGAACAGGCCCCGCTCCCGCCGGGCCGCCATGGCCATGCCGACCGCGTTGCCGACCCCCTGGCCCAGCGGTCCGGTCGTCGTCTCCACGCCCGCCGTGTGCCCGTGCTCCGGGTGGCCGGGGGTGCGGCTGCCCCACTGCCGGTAGCGGCGCAGGTCGTCCAGCGTCAGCCCGTACCCGGACAGGTAGAGCTGGATGTAGAGGGTGAGGCTGGAGTGCCCGCACGACAGGACGAACCGGTCCCGGCCCAGCCAGTCCGGGTCCGTGGGGTCGTGGCGCAGCAGCCGCTGGAAGAGCAGGTACGCCGCCGGAGCCAGGCTCATGGCGGTGCCGGGGTGGCCGTTGCCCGCCTCCTCGACGGCGTCCATCGCCAGGGCGCGGACGACGTCCACGGCACGCTGGTCGAGGTCGCCCCACTCGAGGGCCTGTGGCTTCGGGCTGGTGCTCACGCTCTCCGGCTCCCCTCGGGGCTGTCGCCGTGTCGGCTCGGGCGCGAGCCTACCCGGGGGGCCCGCCCACGACGCGCTGCCGGGCGGCGGGGCGCCGGGCCGGTCGTCCGGAATGCGACGCTAGGATGCGAACGCGCCGTCCTCCTCGAAGGTGAGCCCTCCCGCGTGACCTTGCTGCCTGTCGCCGACCGTCCGGCTGCCGCGCTCGCGACGCGCCGTCCGGCGCTCGCGCTGATCCGCGCGTACGTCGCGCTGACCAAGCCGCGCATCATCGAGCTGTTGCTGGTGACCACGGTCCCGGCGATGGTGCTCGCTGCGCACGGCCTGCCGTCGCTGCCGCTCCTCGTCCTGACCCTGGTGGGGGGGACGCTGGCCGCGGGCAGTGCCAACACGATCAACTGCTACGTCGACCGGGACATCGACGCGGTGATGCGGCGTACGGCCCGCCGCCCGCTGGTGGCGACGTCGCTCGTCAGCCCGGTTGCCGCGCTGCGCTTCGGCATCGTGCTCGGCCTCGTCGCGACGGTGATGCTGGGCCTCGGGGTCAACTGGCCGTCGGCGCTGCTCGCCGACGGGGCGATCCTCTTCTACGTCTTCGTCTACACCCTCGGCCTCAAGCGCCGTACGCCGTCGAACATCGTCATCGGCGGTGCGGCCGGCTGCTTCCCGGTGCTCATCGGCTGGTCCGCCGTGACCGGCACCGTGGGCTGGCCGGCGGTGGTCCTGTTTGCGATCGTCTTCCTCTGGACGCCGCCGCACTTCTGGGCGCTCGCCATGCGCTTCCGCGACGACTACGCCGCGGCCGGCGTACCGATGCTCCCCGCCGTCACCGACGCCGGCACCGTCGCGCGCAAGATCCTGCTGTACTCGTACGCGATGGTGGCCGCGTCCCTGCTGCTCGTACCGTTCGGCGCCGGCTGGCTGTACGCCGCTGCCGCCTCGGGGCTCGGGGTGCACTTCCTGATCGAGGCGCACCGCCTGAAGGGCCGCACCGCACGGGGGCAGAACCCGCGCCCGATGCGGCTGTTCCACCTGTCGATCAGCTACCTGGCGCTGCTGTTCGCCGCGGTGGCGGTCGGCCAGTTCGTCGGCTGACCTCACCGCCCACACTCGCGGCCCGTCGCCGGTGTCGCGCGAGGAAGCGTTGGCGCGAGATCTGGACGTCGTACGGCGTGTCGTCCAGCGTTGGCGCCAACGCCCGAGGGGGCGCTAGCGGGTGGCGGTGGCCGTCGGCAGCGTTGCCGGGTGGCCGGCCGCCGCCTGCTCCGGCACCGGCGCCGGTGCGGGCGGCGCGGTGAAGCCGAGGTTGAGCCACAGCGTCGCCCACCACAGCACGGTGGCGCCGGCGACGTGCAGCTCGACGACACCGGCGGGCAGGCCGGAGAAGTACTGCGAGTAGCCGATCGCGACCTGCAGCAGCACCGCGGCGACCAGCCAGCGGCCGCGGCGGCGGACGTGGTCGGGCACGTCCGCCAGGCGCAGTGCGACGAGCGTGGCGACGACGAGGCCGGTGAGGAACAACGCGAAGTCCGCGTGCAGCTGGGTCACCTGGACCAGGTTGAGCGGCAGTCGAGGCGTGCTGGCGTCGCCGGCGTGCGGACCCGTACCGGTCGTGACGGTGCCGAGGGCGAGGACCGCGCCCGCGGTGACCGCCAGCGACCGCCCGAGCCACCTCACCTCGCTGCGTACGAGCGGTTGCGCGGTCGGCGACCAGCCCGGGGCCGCGCGGTGGTGCAGCACCGCGGCGTCCCAGAGCACGAGCATGGACAGCAGGAAGTGGGCCATCACCCAGCCGGGCACGAGGTCGTAGATGACCGACAGGCCGCCCACGACCGCCTGGGCGAGCACACCGGCGACGAGGCCCCACGACAGCAGCGTCAGGTCACGACGGGGGGGCGTGCGCCGCATCGCGGCGACCGCGGTGGCGGTGACGATGAGCGTCACCGCGACCGTGACCAGCCGGTTGCCGAACTCGACCCACGGGTGCAGGCCCCAGGGCGGGGCGAGGCTGCCCGGCTCGCACTGCGGCCACGACGAGCAGCCGAGGCCGGAGCCGGTGAGGCGGACGGCGCCGCCGGTGACCACGATGAGCCCGAGGGAGACCGCCGAGGCGAGGCTCAGGATCCGGAAAATACGGGGGGAGATCCGCGGAAGGCGCATGGCGCCTCGATCGTACGTCGCCCACCCCGGCTGCGGCCGGGCAGCCGCTCGGGCAGGATGGCGCGCATGACCGACTCCGTCGAAGTGTCCGTGGACGTGGCCGCTCCGGCCCATGCCGTGTACGACCTGGTCGCCGACCTGCCGTCGATGGGGCGGTGGAGCCCGGAGACCGTCGGCGCCGCGTGGCTGGGCGGGGCGAACGCTGCGGCGCCCGGCGCCCGCTTCCGCGGGCGCAACCGCAAGGGCGTCGCGCGCTGGAGCACGGTCTGCGAGATCGTCGCGGCCGACTCCGGGCGTGAGCTGGCATGGGAGGTGCGCGCCGTCGGGCTGCCCGTCGCCCGCTGGGGCTACCGCTTCGAGGACACCGGTACGGGCTGCCGGGTCACCGAGTCGTGGCAGGACCGCCGGGGCTCGGTGATGAAGGCGATCGGGGTGCTCGGTACGGGTGTGCGCGACCGGGCCGAGCACAACCGCCGGACGATGACCGAGACCCTGCAGCGGCTGAAGACCGCGGCCGAGGGGGCTACTCCCAGCGGAACGTGACCGCGGCCACGGCGAGCCCGCCGACCGCCCAGGCGACGAGGGTGTACCAGTCGTGGGCCGGTACGGCCACACCGCTGCGCAGCACGGTGCGCAGGCCGTCGGAGAGCGCTGTCACGGGGAGCCACTCCACCGCATGCCGCAGCCCCGCGGGGAAGCGGTCCACCGGGAACACCACCCCGCCGAGGGCGAGCAGCACCAGGTAGACCAGGTTCGCGGCGGCGAGCGTGGCCTCGGCGCGCAGCGTCCCGGCCATGAGCAGCCCGAGTCCGCTGAACGCGGCGGTGCCGAGGACGAGCAATGCCACCACCGAGCCGGCGCCGCCGCGGGGCGACCAGCCCAGCGCGAACCCGACCGCGACGAGCAGCGCGACCTGCAGCACCTCGACGCAGAGCACCGCCCCCGTCTTCGCGACGAGCAGCCCCCACCGCGGCAGCGCCGTGGCACCGAGCCGCTTGAGAACTCCGTACCGGCGCTCGAAGCCGGTGCCGATCGCCTGGCCCGTGAACGCCGTCGACATCACCGCCAGGGCCAGCACGCCCGGCACGAGGTAGCCGACCCGCGGCTGCGGGATGTCGACGACCGGCACGGTCGCGAACAGGGCGAGCAGCAGGGTCGGGATGACGACGGTCAGCAGCAGCTGCTCGCCGTTGCGGAGCAGCAGCCGCAGCTCCATCGCCGTCTGCGCGGCGAGGATCCGGCCCATCGGCGCGGCGCCGGGCTGGGGAGTGAACGTGCCCGCGGTCACGAGCGCAGCGCCTTTCCGGTCAGCTCGAGGAAGACGTCCTCGAGGGACCGCGACCCCACCCGCAGGTCACCCGGCATCACACCGTGCGACGCGCACCACGCCGTCACCGCTGCCAGGAACTGCGGGTCGATCGCGCCCTCGAGCAGGTAGTGGCCGGCCGGTGACTCCTTGCCGGTGGCGCCCGCGGGCAGGGCGGCGAGCAGCTGGTCGAGATCGAGCCCGGACGGCGCCCGGAAGCGCAGCTGCTGGTCGGCGGCGCCGGCGGTCAGCTCCGCGGGCGTGCCCTGCGCCACCACGCGCCCGGCGTCGATGATCAGGACGTGGTCGGCCAGGTGCTCGGCCTCGTCCATGAAGTGGGTGGTGAGCAGCACGCTCGCGCCGTCCGACCGCAGCTCCTCGACCAGCTCCCACGTCGCATGCCGGGCCTGGGGGTCCAGGCCCGCCGTCGGCTCGTCGAGGAAGACCAGCTCGGGCCGGGCCACGAGGGCCAGGCCGAGCGCGAGCCGCTGCTGCTGCCCGCCCGACAGGCGCCGGTACGGCGTACGCCGCGCGGGGCCGAGCCCCAGCCGCTCCACCAGCATGGCCGGGTCGAGCGGGTCACGGGCGAACGCGGCGAGCAGCCGGAGCATCTCCTCCGGCCGGGCGCCGGGGTAGATCCCGCCGCTCTGCAGCATCACGCCGATCCGCGGGCGCAGGGCGGAGCCGTCGCGCTGCGGGTCGAGGCCGAGGACCCGTACGGTGCCCTCGTCGGCGACCCGGAAGCCCTCGCAGGTCTCGACCGTCGTGGTCTTCCCCGCGCCGTTGGGCCCGAGCAGTGCGGTGACCTTCCCCCGGTCCGCGGTGAACGACAGCCCGGCCACGGCGACCTGGTCGCCGTAGCGCTTGACGAGGCTGGAGACCTCGAGCGCGGCGTCGGGCACGGCGGCGAGTCTAGGTGGGCAACGAGCGGTCGTGGTCGGCGCGGTGGTCGCCGACCGACCCCGAGTTTGCAGCGCGGCGGCAATTACGCGACAATGGCGTAGTGAAAATCGTCAAGCGTGCTCCCCGGACTGCCGCCACGGCGGCGGACCGGCGTACGCGTGACCGCGTGGCCCGCCTGCTGTTCGAGCGGGGCCCCCAGACCGCTGCCGCGCTGGGGGAGGAGCTCGGCCTGACCGCCGCCGCCGTGCGCCGCCACCTCGACGCCATGCTCGCCGAGGGCGCGATCGTCGCGCGCGAGCCCAGCCCGTACGGGCAGCGTGGCCGGGGGCGGCCGGCCCGGCTGTTCGCGCTGTCCGACGCCGGGCACGCCGCGATGCCGAACGCGTACGACGACATCGCGGGCGCGGCGCTGCGGTTCCTCGCCGAGCGCGGTGGGGAGGACGCCGTTGCGGCGTTCGCGCGCGAGCGGGTCTCCGACCTCGAGCGGCGCTACGCCGACCGCCTGCGGCGGCTGCCGGCCGCGGATCGTCCGGCAGCCCTCGCCGAGGCGCTCGCCGACGACGGGTACGGTGCCCAGTCGGACACGGCGGGCACCGGCGTCCAGATCTGCCAGCACCACTGCCCCGTCCAGCACGTCGCCGAGCAGTTCCCCCAGCTGTGCGAGGCCGAGACCGAGGCGTTCGGCCGGCTGCTCGGCGTCCACGTCCAGCGCTTGGCCACCATCGCGCACGGCGACGGTGTCTGCACGACCCACGTGCCCGTGACCTCGACACGTTCCCGGAGGACCTCCGCATGACCACCACCCACGAAGAGCTCGACCAGCTCGGTCGCTACAAGTTCGGCTGGGCGGACTCGGACGTCGCCGGGTCGTCGGCCCGGCGCGGTCTCGACGAGGACGTCGTCCGGGGCATCTCGGCGAAGAAGAACGAGCCCGAGTGGATGCTCAAGCTGCGTCTCAAGGCGCTGCGGCTGTTCGAGAAGAAGCCGATGCCGCACTGGGGCTCGGACCTGTCCGGGATCGACTTCCAGAACATCAAGTACTTCGTCCGCTCGACCGAGAAGCAGGCGGCGAGCTGGGACGAGCTGCCCGAGGACATCCGCAACACCTACGACCGCCTGGGCATCCCGGAGGCGGAGAAGCAGCGGCTGATCGCGGGCGTCGCCGCGCAGTACGAGTCCGAGGTCGTCTACCACCAGATCCGCGAGGACCTCGAGAAGCAGGGCGTGCTGTTCCTCGACACCGACACGGCGCTGCGCGAGCACGAGGAGCTGTTCCGCGAGTACTTCGGCACCGTCATCCCGCCGGGTGACAACAAGTTCGCCGCGCTGAACACCTCCGTCTGGTCCGGCGGGTCGTTCATCTACGTGCCGAAGGGCGTGCACGTCGACATCCCGCTGCAGGCCTACTTCCGGATCAACACCGAGAACATGGGCCAGTTCGAGCGGACGCTGATCATCGTCGACGAGGACGCGTACGTGCACTACGTCGAGGGCTGCACCGCGCCGATCTACTCCTCCGACTCGCTGCACTCCGCGGTCGTCGAGATCATCGTGAAGAAGGGCGGCCGCTGCCGCTACACGACGATCCAGAACTGGTCGAACAACGTCTACAACCTCGTCACCAAGCGCGCGGCCGCGCACGAGGGCGCGACGATGGAGTGGGTCGACGGCAACATCGGCTCCAAGGTGACGATGAAGTACCCCGCGGTCTGGCTGCTCGGCGAGCACGCCAAGGGCGAGACGCTGTCCGTCGCGTTCGCGGGGGAGGGCCAGCACCAGGACGCCGGCGCAAAGATGGTCCACGCCGCACCGCACACGTCCTCGACGATCATCTCGAAGTCCGTCGCGCGCGGCGGTGGCCGTACTTCGTACCGTGGCCTGGTCCAGGTGCAGGAGGGCGCGCACCACGCCAAGAGCACGGTGAAGTGCGACGCGCTGCTCGTCGACACGGTCAGCCGGTCGGACACCTACCCGTACGTCGACGTCCGTGAGGACGACGTGCAGATGGGGCACGAGGCGACGGTCTCGCGGGTCAGCGAGGACCAGCTGTTCTACCTCATGAGCCGCGGGATGTCCGAGGAGGAGGCCATGGCGATGATCGTGCGCGGCTTCGTGGAGCCGATCGCGCGCGAGCTGCCCATGGAGTACGCGCTCGAGCTCAACCGGCTGATCGAGCTGCAGATGGAAGGTGCGGTCGGCTGATGACGGCTCCGGAACGCGCCGCTGTCGCGGCGCAGGTGCTGCGCGCCGACTCCGGCTCAGGTGCGGTCGCCGCTGCCGCCGAGGCCCGGCCGACCAGCCCGATCGGGGAGCGGTTCGCCTCCTTCGACCCGGCTGCCTTCCCGGTCCCGACGGGCCGGGAGGAGGAGTGGCGGTTCACCCCGCTCGCGCGGCTGCGCGGCCTGCACGACGGCTCGTACGGCTCGGCTGACGGTGGTGGGGCGGACGGCAAGGTGGTCGTCGACGTGCACGCGCCTGCCGGTGTGCGGGTCGAGACCGTCGGGCGGGACGACCCTCGACTCGGGGCGATGCCCGCCCCCACCGACCGGGTGGCCGCGCTCGCGTACGCGTCGTTCGACGCCGCGACGGTGGTGACCGTGCCTCGTGGCGAGGTGGTGCCCGAGCCCACGATCCTCACCCTGCGCGGTGAGGGCGGTACGGCGTTCGGTCACGTCCTCGTCGACGTCGAGGCCGAGGCGTCCGCCGTCGTGGTCCTCGACCACCAGGGCAGCGCCACGTACGCGGCCAACGCCGAGTTCCGCGTCGGCGACAACGCCTCCCTGACCGTCGTGTCGCTGCAGGACTGGGAGCCCGACGCCGTGCACGCCGGCGCGCAGACCGCGGTCGTGGGCCGCGACGCGCGCTTCCGCCAGGTGACGGTGACGCTGGGCGGGAACCTCGTCCGGCTGGTGCAGACCGTGCGGTACGCCGGACCCGGCGGCGACGCCGAGCTGCTCGGGCTGTACTTCGCCGACGCCGACCAGCACCTCGAGCACCGGCTGCTCGCCGACCACGGTGCACCGCGCTGTCGCTCGCGCGTCACCTACAAGGGCGCGCTGCAGGGCGACGAGGCGCACACGGTCTGGATCGGCGACGTCGTCATCCGCGCCGGCGCGGAGGGGACGGACACCTACGAGCTCAACCGCAACCTGCTGCTCTCCGACGGGGCGCGCGCCGACTCGGTGCCCAACCTCGAGATCGAGACCGGCGAGGTCGCCCAGGCGGGTCACGCCAGCGCCACCGGCCGGTTCGACGACGAGCAGCTGTTCTACCTGTCCTCGCGCGGCATCGCCGCCGACGAGGCACGGCGGCTGGTGGTGCGTGGCTTCTTCGCCGAGATCATCGGTCAGATCGCCATCCCGGAGATCGAGGAGCGGCTGGCCGCGGCGATCGAGGACGAGCTGTCGAGGGTGCTGGCCGGATGAGTGACTACACCCGCGTCTGCGCGTTCGACGACCTCGGCGACGACACGGCGATCCACGTCGACGTCGACGGTGTGCCGGTCTGCATCGCGAAGTCCTGCGGTGAGGTGTTCGCCATCTACGACGTCTGCTCGCACCAGGACGTCCCGCTGTCCGAGGGGGAGGTCGAGGACTGCACGGTCGAGTGCTGGCTGCACGGCTCGAGGTTCGACCTGCGCTCCGGCAAGCCGACCGGCCTGCCGGCCACCCGACCCGTACCCGTCTACCCCGTGAAGATCGACGGTGACGACGTGCTCGTCGCCGTGAACCAGGAGTCCTGACCCATGGCCACGCTCGAGATCCGCAACCTGCACGTGTCCGTCGAGGGCCCTGCCGATGAGGCGAGGGAGATCCTCCGCGGCGTCGACCTCACCGTGAAGCAGGGGGAGACCCACGCGATCATGGGTCCGAACGGCTCCGGCAAGTCGACGCTCGCGTACTCCATCGCCGGGCACCCCAAGTACACCGTCACCCAGGGAGAGGTGCTGCTCGACGGCGAGGACGTGCTGTCCATGACCGTCGACGAGCGCGCCCGGGCCGGGCTGTTCCTCGCCATGCAGTACCCCGTCGAGGTGCCGGGCGTGTCGATGACGAACTTCCTGCGGACGGCGGTCACCGCCGTCCGCGGCGAGGCGCCGAAGCTGCGGCAGTTCGTCAAGGAGGTCGACGAGGCGATGGCGCGCCTGTCGATCGACCCGGCGTTCAAGACCCGCAACGTCAACGAGGGCTTCTCCGGCGGTGAGAAGAAGCGGGCCGAGGTGCTGCAGCTCGAGCTGCTCAAGCCGAAGATCGCCGTGCTGGACGAGACCGACTCCGGCCTCGACGTCGACGCGCTGCGCGTGGTCTCGGAGGGCGTGAACCGGGTCCGCGACGCGGGGGAGACCGGCACCCTGCTCATCACCCACTACACCCGGATCCTGCGCTACATCCGCCCCGACTTCGTGCACGTGTTCGTCGCCGGACGCTTCGTCGAGGAGGGCGGTCCCGACCTCGCCGAGCAGCTCGAGGCCGAGGGCTACGACCGATGGGTGAAGGCCGGCGAGCCGGCGGTCGCGGGGGGCGCCGAGCTATGACGTACGACGTCCAGCGGGTCCGCAAGGACTTCCCGATCCTGACCCGCGAGGTGGGCGGGCGGCCGCTGGTCTACCTGGACAGCTCGAACACCGCCCAGAAGCCGCAGCAGGTGATCGACTGCGAGCGGGAGTTCTACGAGCTGCACAACGCCAACGTCGCCCGCGCGATCCACACCCTCGGCGCCGAGGCGACCGAGGCGTACGAAGGGTCGCGGGTGAAGCTGGCTCGCTTCCTCGGTGCGGCCTCGGAGCGCGAGGTGGTGTTCACCAAGAACTCCTCCGAGGCCATCAACCTCGTGGCGCGCGTGCTCGGTGACGCCGGCCGCATCGGCCCGGGGGACGAGGTGCTCATCACCGAGATGGAGCACCACTCCAACATCGTGCCGTGGCAGATGCTCTGCGAGCGCACCGGCGCGACACTGCGCTGGTTCGGCCTCACCGACGACGGTCGGCTGGACCTCGCCGAGCTCGACACGCTGCTGAACGAGCGCACCACGATCGTCTCGTTCGTGCACATGTCCAACATCCTCGGCACGGTCAACCCGGTCGACGTGATCGTCCGGCGGGCCCGCGAGGTGGGCGCCCTCGTCATGCTCGACGCCTCCCAGTCCGTCCCGCACATGGGCGTGGACGTGCAGGCGCTCGACGTCGACTTCCTCGCCTGCACCGGGCACAAGATGCTCGGCCCCACCGGCATCGGGGTGCTGTGGGCCCGGCTGGCCCTCCTCGAGGAGCTGCCGCCCTTCCTCGGCGGCGGCGAGATGATCGAGGAGGTGGCGATGAGCGGGTCGACCTACTCCGAGCCACCGCACAAGTTCGAGGCGGGGACACCGCCCATCGCGCAGGCCGTCGCCCTCGGTGCGGCCGTCGACTACCTGTCCGACCTCGGCATGGACGCCGTGGCGGCCCACGAGCACGACCTCACGGTGTACGCGCTCGACGCGCTGCAGTCCGTCGAGGGGCTGCGGGTGATCGGGCCGACGGACGCCGTGGACCGCGGCGGGATCGTGTCCTTCGCCCTGCGCGGCATCCACCCGCACGACGTCGGCCAGGTGCTCGACGAGCTGGGTATCGCCGTCCGGGTGGGCCACCACTGCGCCCGGCCGACCTGCCTGCGCTACGGCGTCCCGGCGACCACCCGCGCATCCGTCCACGTCTACTCGACGACGCAGGAGATCGACGCCCTCGTCGAGGGCCTGGAGCACGTGAAGAGGTTCTTCAGCTGATGCAGATCGACTCGCTGTACCAGGAGATCATCCTGGACCATTACCGCAACCCCCACCACAAGGGGCTGCGGGAGCCGTACGAGGCCGAGGTGCACCACGTCAACCCCACCTGCGGCGACGAGGTCACCCTGCGGGTGCACCTCACCGACGGCACGGTGGCCGACGTCTCGTACGAGGGCGAGGGCTGCTCGATCAGCCAGGCGTCGGCGTCGGTGATGACCGACCTGCTCATCGGCCGCAGCCTCACCGAGGCGCAGGGCGTCCTCGACGCGTTCGTCGCGCTCATGCAGTCGAAGGGTCAGGCCGAGCCCGACGAGGACGTCCTGGAGGACGCCGTCGCCTTCGCCGGCGTGTCGAAGTATCCCGCCCGCATCAAGTGCGCCCTGCTCGCCTGGATGGCGTGGAAGGACGCGACCGCACAGGCACTCGAGTCCGAGGAGGCCCCGGCATGACCGAGACCACGTTGCCCAACGTCGAGGACGTCACCGAGGCGATGCGCGACGTCGTCGACCCCGAGCTGGGCATCAACGTCGTCGACCTCGGCCTGCTCTACGGGGTCGACATCGACGAGCAGGGCAACGTCACACTCGACATGACGCTCACCTCCGCGGCCTGCCCGCTGACCGACGTCATCGAGGACCAGACGGCCAGTGCGCTGGAGGGGCTGGCCAACGGCGTCGCCATCAACTGGGTGTGGATGCCCCCGTGGGGCCCCGACAAGATCACGGACGAGGGCCGCGAGCAGCTGCGCGCGCTGGGCTTCAACGTCTGAGACCCGCCCGCCGGTGGATCGTCACCGAGCCGTGATCTCGCGGTCTACAGACCGCGCCGCCCGCGCGCCGATGTGAGCAGTGTTCGGGAATTCGAGGAGGTGCTCCGTGTTGCTCCTGGCGCTGCTCGCGCCCCTGCCGCTGCTCACGATGCTCGTGGGCATGCACTCCGTCGAGGAGCGTCTCGACGGCAGCTAGCCGCCGGCGCCCTCGGCGTCGGCGTGCTCGACCTCGGCGCGGGTGATGCCGAGCAGGAACAGGATCGCGTCGAGGTACGGGACGTTCACCGCGGTGTCGGCGGCTTCGCGCACGACCGGCTTGGCGTTGAACGCGATGCCGAGGCCGGCCCGGGAGAGCATGTCCAGGTCGTTGGCCCCGTCCCCGACGGCGACCGTCTGTGACAGCGGCACGCCGGCCGCGGCAGCGAACCGTTCCAGCGCCTCCGCCTTGCCCGCCCGGTCGACCACCGGACCGCTGACCCGGCCGGTCAGCCGCCCGTCCGCGACCTCGAGCAGGTTGGCGGCGGCGAAGTCGAGCCCGAGGTCGTCGACCAGCCGGTCGACGACCTGCGTGAACCCGCCGCTGACGACCCCGACGGTGTAGCCGAGCCGCTTGAGCGTACGCACCAGCGTCCGTGCACCGGGCGTGAGCCGCAGCCCGGCGGCGACCTCGGCCAGCACCGCCGCGTCCAGCCCCTCCAGCAGTGCCACGCGGCGGGTGAGGGACTCGGCGAAGTCGAGCTCGCCGCGCATCGCCGACGCGGTGACCTCGGCGACGGCGGCACCGTGGCCGGCGCGCTCCGCGAGCATCTCGATGACCTCGCCCTGGACCAGCGTCGAGTCCACGTCGAGCACGACCAGGCGCTTGGCCCGCCGGTACAGCCCCGCGGGCTGGACGGCCACGTCCACCTGCGCCCGGGCCGCGACGAGTGACAGCTCGTTGCGCAGCCGGTCCGGGTCGCCACCGGCGACGAGCAGCTCGTAGCAGGTGACCGGGTACGCCGACAGCCGCTCGATCCGCTCGATGTTCGCGCCGGCACCGGTGAGCGTCCGTGCCACCCGCGACACGGTGGCCGCGTCCAGGCGCTGGGCGAGGACCGTGACGTGGTGGCGCGGAACCGTCACCTCCTCCGCCTCCGGGACGCGGCGCAGGGTCA
Source organism: uncultured Actinomycetota bacterium (assembly GCA_963728075.1). GTDB lineage: Bacteria > Actinomycetota > Actinomycetes > JAFAQI01 > DASSKL01 > CAVSIP01. The sequence continues at coordinate 492,118 of CAVSIP010000001.1, forward strand.
CCTCGACGCCGAGGTGGCGGGCCCGGGCGGCCAGCGCAGCGCGCACCTGCTCGTCCGGCCGGTCGCTCGCGACGAGCACACCGAGCAGCAGCCGGTCGCGGACCACGACCTGCTCCAGGTCGAGCAGCCGCGCGCCCAGCCCGTCGAGCACCTCGAACAGCCCGCTGGTGACCCCGGGGTGGTCGGGCCCGGTCACGGTGACGAGCAGCGGGTCGGCCACCGATGCAGTGTTCACCATGGCCGCAGACGGCCCGTGGCAGGCTGACCGGATGGAGGACCTCGGCCGGCTCGCGCGGCGGGTCGAGGACGCGCAGCGAGCGCTGGGAGCGATCCGCTACGGCTCGGTGTTCCGGGTCGGCTCCGCGCAGGTGGTGCTCAACCCGGACTCCCCGCTGGCGGCGGCGAACTTCGCCGCGACCGTCACCGGTTCGCCCGCGGTGGCCCAGGAGACCCTGGCGTTGCTGCCCGCGGTGTGGGCGGAGGCGGACCGCCCGGCGGTGACGCTCGTGGACTCCCCGTCCTCGGTGCCGGAGCTGGGCTTCCTCGCCGAGGAGGCCGGCTACGAGGCGACCGAGGAGGGCGTGGTGCTCACCCTGGAGCGGCCGCAGGAGCTCGCTGAGGGCGAGCCGGGGCGGCTGGCGGTCCCGCTCCCCGAACGCTACGAGCCCGACGTCGCCGGGCTGGTCGCGGACGCGTACGGCTACTCCGCCGGGGTCGAGGCGCGGCTGCGGCTCAACGTCGGGCACCGGCTCGACGACGCACGCGTGACGGCGTTCGCCGCGGTGGCGGACGAGCGGCTGGCCGGCGTGGTGACGGCGTTCCTGCAGGGTGGTACCGCGCTGGTCACCGACCTCGCCGTCGACACCGCCCACCGGCATCGCCGGCTCGGCCGCGCCCTGGCCAGCGCCGCGGCCGGGCACTGCCTGCTGCGCGGGACCGAGGTGGTCGCGGTCGCCTGCGAGGCCGGCGGCCAGGTGGAGCGGTTCTGGACGAGGGTGGGGTTCCGGCCCCGGTACGACACCGTCACGTACGTCGGCCGGGTGGGCTGAGCCGGCCGGAACCGGGGGGCACTTGTCGCGTTCGGGTGTCATCAGTGATCATGGCGGGGAGGCCGCAGTCGCCGAACACCGCAGATCACGCGAACCACCCTGCAACGACGGAAGGAACAGCCGTGGCGGAGCTGAAGAAGGGCAGCCGGGTGACCGGTTCCGAGCGCGAGCGTCTGGCCACCGACCTGCGTAGCCGGTACGAGAGCGGCCAGAGCATCCGCGCGCTGGCCGAGTCCACCGGCCGGTCGTACGGCTTCGTGCACCGGATCCTCAGCGAGTCGGGGACGCCGCTGCGCGGCCGGGGCGGCGCCACCCGCCGCCGCGGCTGAGCGGAGCAGGTGACCGCGGCCGCCCCGACGGCGGCCGCGGAAGCGACGCAGCCTTGCCGGTGTTGCACCGGGCGACACCTTTGACGAGGAGCGACGCGTGCCCATGAACTCCGGCCACCACGGTGGCTGGCAGACGCTGCGCTCGTACCGCAGTGACCGGTCGGTCACCCGCCACCGCCTGGCACCGGGGACCGTGCGCCGGATCGCCGGCTTCGCCGCGCCGTACCGGCGCTGGTTGCGGGTGTTCCTCGTGCTGATCCTCGTGGAGGCGGTCGTCGGGGCGGCGAACCCCTGGCTGTACAAGGGGATCATCGACGCCATCCCCGGCCACCACGTCTCGACCGTGGAGTGGCTGGCGGGGACGGTCGCCCTGCTCGCGGTGGCCGACGCCGGGCTGTCGCTGGCGATGCGGTGGTACTCGGCCCGGATCGGCGAGGGGCTCATCTACGACATGCGGGCGCGGGTCTTCGGCCACGTCCAGCGGATGCCGCTGGCGTTCTTCACCCGCACGCAGACCGGTGCGCTCGTCACCCGGCTGAACAACGACGTCCTCGGCGCGCAGCAGGCGTTCACCGGCACGCTGTCCAGCGTCGTGAGCAACCTCGTCGGGGTCGTCACCGTGCTCGTGGGGATGTTCATCCTCTCCTGGCAGATCACGCTGATCGCGCTGGTGCTGCTTCCGCTGTTCATCGTCCCGGCGCGGATCGTCGGCCGCCGGCTGCAGGACATCACGCGTGAGGGCTACGCGCTCAACGCCGAGATGAACACCCGCATGACGGAGCGGTTCAACGTCTCCGGAGCGCTGCTGGTCAAGCTGTTCGGCCGCCCGGACGACGAGGACGGCGCGTTCCGCGTCCGCGCCCGCCGGGTCGCGGACATCGGCGTGCAGCAGGCCATCTACAGCCGGGTGTTCTTCGTCTCCCTGACGCTGGTGGCCGCCCTCGCGACCGCGGTCGTGTACGGCATCGGCGGCTACCAGGCCGCGCGCGGCACCATGCAGATCGGCACGATCGTGGCGCTGGTCGCGTACCTCAACCGGCTGTACGGGCCGCTCACCTCGTTGTCGAACGTGCAGGTCGACGTGATGACCGCGCTGGTGTCCTTCGAGCGGGTCTTCGAGGTGCTCGACCTGCCGCCCGCCATCACCGATCGCGAGGACGCAGTCGTACTGCCGCGCGAGCTGGGCGAGGCGGCGACGATCGAGTTCGACCAGGTGGACTTCCGCTACCCGGCTGCGACCGAGGTGTCGCTGGCGTCCCTGGAGTCCGTGGCGGTGCTCGACCAGCGGGTGCCGGAGCAGGTGCTCCACGACGTCAGCTTCCGGGCCGAGCCCGGCCAGCTGGTCGCCCTCGTCGGCCCGTCCGGTGCCGGCAAGACCACGATCAGCCAGCTGGTCACCCGCATGTACGACGTGCAGCAGGGTGCCGTACGCGTCGGTGGCCACGACGTCCGCGGCGTCACCCTGGACTCGCTGCGGGACGCCGTGGGGGTCGTCACCCAGGACGCGCACCTGTTCCACGACACGATCCGCGACAACCTGACCTTCGCCCGGCCGGACGCGGCCGAGGACCTGCTGTGGGAGGCGCTGGACGCCGCGCAGGTGGGTGCGCTCGTCCGGTCGCTGCCCGACGGCCTGGACACCGTCGTCGGCGACCGGGGCTACCGGCTCTCGGGCGGGGAGAAGCAGCGGCTGGCGATCGCGCGGCTGCTGCTCAAGGCGCCCTCGATCGTCGTCCTGGACGAGGCGACCGCGCACCTGGACTCCGAGTCCGAGGTCGCCGTGCAGCGTGCCCTCAAGACCGCGCTGAGTGGCCGTACGTCGCTCGTCATCGCCCACCGGCTGTCGACCATACGGGAGGCCGACCGCATCCTCGTGGTCAGCGGCGGCCGGATCGTGCAGTCCGGGACGCACGAGCAGCTGCTCGCCGAGGGCGGCCTGTACGCCGAGCTCTACCGCACCCAGTTCGAGCGCCAAGCCGTCGCCTGACCGGCGCCGCGATGTTGACCACCGCTCCGTCCGCGGTGTTCTTTCGCATCGCACGGAGCGACCATCACGTGCGGGCGGCGGCGCCGAAGGTCCCGGCGGACCGGGTGATCGGACTCTGTACGGCAGTCCGCCCCTCGCGCACGCTCCGGAACAACCGGGCGATCAGCCGTGTCCCCGCCGCCCGATCCTGCAATGGGGGAGGCTGCCATGCGCAGACTGCTCGTACTTCTGGCCGTGCCCGCCCTCGCGGTGGCCCTCGCCACGCCGGCGAGCGCCGGCGGTCCGGTGACGGTCTACCACGGAACGTTCGACGGGCCGACGGTGCACCACAGCTGCACGGTGCCGGAGGACTGGCAGACCGGCGGCGAGGACGAACCGCTGGTGACCGGCAACTGGTCGGTCGTCTTCCGCGACGGCAAGGCGCCGGTCGTCACGGTGAACATGTTCCTCGAAGGCAGGCACCACATCGCGTACGGCGGCGCCTGGACGGACTCCACGTACGAGGATTCGGCGAACTGGTCGGTGAGCGCGCCCGTTGCTGGCGGCGGAACGGTCACCATGACACTGGACGGTGGGGAGCTGACCTACACGGTGACGCCGTACCACCTCGCGAGCTACTACGGCTTTGACTGTGCGTTCGTCGACTTCCCGGGCTCGCTGACGCGGGTCACTCCGTCGCCTGAGAGCTGACGCCGTACCCATGATCGTGGGCGGGCGGCTCAGCCTTGCTGCTCGGCGCGCTGCACGTTGGCGCAGATCTCCTCGACGATCGCCGGCCACAGCGCGCGCGGCAGGTCGTGCCCCATCCCAGAGAAGGTCACGAGCTTGGCGTCGGGGACGGCGTCCGCGGTCGCCTGGCCGCCGGGCAGCGGCACCAGCGGGTCGGCCTCGCCGTGGATGACGACGGTGGGGACGGTGACGTCCGCGAGGGCCGGCCGGCGGTCGCCGCTGGCCTGGATGCCGATCAGCTGGCGCATCGTGCCCATCGGGTCGAACCCGCGGTCGTACTGGCGGCCCGCGACCTCCTTGATCCACTCGACGTCGTGCTCGTAGCCGGGGGAGCCGATGACCCGCCACATCTCCGGCGCACCCGCGACGACCTCCTCGCGGCTCTGCGCCGGCGGGCGCAGCAGGGTCGCCATCGCGGCGTCGGTCGGCGGGGCGACGTCCGGCGCGGGCGTGGACATGATCGAGGTGAGGCTGCGGGTCCGGTCGGCGTGCCGGATTGCGAACTCCTGCACGATCATCCCGCCCATCGAGATCCCGACCATGTGGGCACTGTCGATGTCGAGCGCGGCGAGCAGGCCCGCGGTGTCGGCGGCCATGTCGGTGAGCGTGTACGCCGCGGAGGAGAAGTCGCCGCCGAGCGCGGCGGCGATGTCCGGTTGCGCGTCGTGGAAGTGGGTGGACTCCCCGACGTCGCGGTTGTCGAACCGGACCACGAAGTGGCCCCGGTTCGCGAGCGTCTGCACGAACTCGTCGTGCCAGGCGATCATCTGTCCGCCGAGGCCCATCACGAGCACCAGCGGCGGGGCTCCCGCGTCGCCGAACGTCTCGTAGGCGATCTCGACGTCCCCGACCTTCGTCTTCTGCTCCGTCATGAGCGTGGAGTCTGGCACGGCCTCGGACCCGCCGTCCGCCCACGTCTTCGTGCGGCCCATGACCGTCTTCGTGCGGCGTACTGGGGGTGATGGAGATCGTTTGACCCCAGTACGCCGCACGAAGGCGGGGGTGGGGGGTGGTGGGGCGGTACGGCCGCCTGCTACAGCGCGCGGATGGACCCGCCGTCCACCGGCACCATGCAGCCCGTGACGTACGACGCCGCCGGCGACAGCAGGAACGCGGCGACCTTGCCGAACTCCGCCGGGTTGCCGAACCGGCGCAGTGGGATCCCGGCCTCGCTGCGCCGCCGGGCGTCCTGGTCGACGTACAGCCGCGACGTACGGGCCGTGGACACCAGCCCGGGGAGCAGGCCGAACACCCGGATGCCCCGTGGCCCCAGCTCGTCCGCGAGGGTCTTGGCGACCATGGCGAGCCCCGGCCGTAGGCCGTTGGAGATCGCCAGGTTGCCGATCGGCGCCTTCACTGACGACGAGAGCACGAACCCGACCGCGCCACCCTCGCCCAGCGCGTCACAGACCGTCCGCGCGATCCGCACCCCGCCGAGGAACACCGACTCGAAGGCGGCCCGCCACGCGTCGTCGTCGGACTCCAGCGCGGTCCCCGGCGGCGGACCGCCGACGCTGATCAGCGCCCCGTCCAGCCGCCCGAAGCTCTCCGTGGCGGCCTCGATGAGCAGCGTCGCCGTCCGCGGGTCGGCGTTGTCCAGCGCGAGACCGACGGCCGCGTCGCCGAGCGCCTCCACCGTGGCCTCGACGTGCTCGCGGTCCCGGGACGCGATGACGACGCGGGCGCCGTCGGCGACCAGCGCCTCAGCGGTCGCCCGGCCCAACCCGGCCGTGCCGCCGGTGATGATGTAGACGCGCCCGTCCAGCTCGAGGTCCATGACGGGAATCCTGCCAAACGCTCAGCCGGCCAGCGGCTGCTGGACGGGTACGGGCTCCTCCGCCGGTGTCGCGTGCGCCTCGCCGACGGAGCGCAGCAGCCGGTGCAGGACGACCGGCGTGGCCAGCTCGAAGATGACGACCGCGCCCAGGATGACCGCGGCGACGTCCGTGCCGACGTCGGGCGCGCCGACCGATGTCGCCGTCTCCACGGTGAACGACGCGAGACCGACCGCCATGCCGGCGTACGGCAGCTGCGCGGCACCTTGCCGCCACCCCCAACCGGTGGCGCGCCCGTCGCGGGTCATCGCCAGCCCCAGCCACGAGCCCGCCGCGCGGCCGGCGCTGCGGGCGAGGACGTACACGGAGCCGACCAGTCCCAGCTCGAGGAACTGCCGGACGTGCACGTCGGCGCCGGTGACGAGGAAGAACACGAGGAAGATCGGCGCCTCCAGCGTCCGCACCGCCTCGAACAGCGGTACGGAGTCCGCGCGCGTGTTCACGAACACCGCACCCATGATCAGCGTCGTGATGACGACGGAGGTGCCGACGTACCGGGCCATCCCGACGGCGAGGATGAGCGTGACCCAGACGAGCAGGAACCGCTGCCCGGCCGTGTCGACGACGCGTGACGCCCAGCGCAGGAGGTACGCGGCCCCGGCGCCGACCAGGGTCGCCGCCCCGACCAGCCGCCCGAACGAGCGGGCGGCGTCGAGGATTCCGGCGTCGGTGCCGAGCGTCGCGAAGGCGAACGGCGCCCCCAGCCCGAACAGCACCGCGGAGGTGACGTTGTTGAGCGCGGTGGCGGCGAGCAGGTGCTCGGTGAACGGCCCGGCCGCCCGGCTCTCGGCGACGAGCGCACGGACGGTCACGGGAGCGGTGGACGGCGCGATCGCCGCAAGCAGGTACGCGACCGGGGCGTCCATCCCGGCGAGGAGCAGCGCGGCGAAGGTCACCGCGAACGTCAGCAGGTTGCCGACCACCGCCATCGGCGCGAGCGTGTGGCGCAGGGGAGCGAGCGAGGACAGCCGCAGTCGCTGGCCGATGAGGAACACCATCGCGCCGAGGGCGAGCGCGATGACCGGCTGCAGCATCTCCACCTCGTGGGTGGTGATGACGTCGGCGCCGCGGGGACCGAGGGCGAGCCCGACGATGATGAAGACGACGACCTCGGAGATCGGCAGCCAGCGCCGGGCGACCACCCCCGCGGCGAACGCCAGCGCGCCCAGCGCCCCGACGACGAGCAACTCGGAGTGGCGAGCCTCGGACGCGGCCTGGAACACGGCAGCGACGGCGGAGTCCACGCAGTCCTTCCGTTGGGGTCGTCGCCCTTGACGGTAGACATCAGGGCGCCCGCCGGGTGGCGAGCGCCCCGATGGTGCGGTTCGTGCCCGTCAGAGCAGGGAGCGCAGAACGTACTGCAGGATTCCGCCGTGGCGGTAGTACGCCGCCTCGCCAGGCGTGTCGATCCGCACGGTGGCGGTGAACTGCGTGTCGCCCGCCTGCACCGTGACCTCGCGCGGGATCCGGTCGCTGCCCTCCAGCCCGGTGATCTCGAAGACCTCCTCGCCGGTGAGCCCGAGGGACTCGGCGCTCTGGCCGGCCGGGAACTGCAGGGGCAGCACGCCCATTCCGATGAGGTTCGAGCGGTGGATGCGCTCGTACGACTCGGCGATGACCGCCTTCACCCCGAGCAGCAGCGTGCCCTTGGCGGCCCAGTCCCGCGACGAGCCCGAGCCGTACTCCGTGCCGCCGAGGACCACCAGAGGCACGCCGTCGGCCTGGTAGCGCATGGCCGCGTCGTAGATGGACAGGTCCTCGCCGTCGGGCAGGTGGCGCGTGACGCCGCCCTCGGTGCCCGGTGCCAGCTGGTTGCGCAGCCGGATGTTGGCGAACGTGCCGCGCACCATCACCTCGTCGTTGCCGCGCCGCGAACCGTAGGAGTTGAAGTCACGCTGGTCCACGCCGTGCTCCACGAGGTAGCGGCCCGCGGGGGAGTCCCTCTTGATGGAGCCGGCGGGGGAGATGTGGTCGGTGGTCACCGAGTCGCCGAGCTTCGCGAGCACCCGGGCACCGCGGATGTCGGTGACCGGCTGCGGGTCGCGCGGCATGCCGTCGAAGTACGGCGGGCGGCGCACGTAGGTGGACCGGGGGTCCCAGTCGAAGGTGTTCCCCGTCGGCACCTGCATCGACTGCCAGCGCTCGTCACCGGCGAAGACGTCGGCGTAGGACTCGGCGAAGCCGCTCTCCTGCACCGCGGAGGCGATGACCTCGTTGATCTCCTGCGGCGACGGCCAGATGTCGGACAGGAACACCGGCTGCCCGTCGCTGCCTGTGCCGATCGGGTCGTTCGTGAGGTCGAGGTCCATCGTCCCGGCCAGGGCGTACGCCACGACGAGCGGCGGCGAGGCGAGGTAGTTCATCTTCACGTCCGGGTTGATCCGGCCCTCGAAGTTGCGGTTGCCGGACAGCACCGACACCACCGCGAGGTCGCTGTCCTGTACGGCCTTGGACACCTCCGGGATGAGCGGTCCGGAGTTGCCGATGCAGGTGGTGCACCCGTAGCCGACGAGGTCGTAGCCGAGCTTCTCGAGGTACGGGACGAGCCCGGCCTTCTCGTAGTAGTCCATGACGACCTTGGACCCGGGGGCGAGCGAGGTCTTCACCCACGGCTTGCGCTGCAGGCCCTTCTCGACCGCCTTCTTGGCGAGCAGCGCCGCCCCGACCATGACCGACGGGTTCGAGGTGTTGGTGCAGGAGGTGATGGCCGCGATGACGACCGCGCCGTGGTCGATCTCGAACTCGGTGCCGTCCTCGAGCCGGACGTGGGTGGGCTGCGACGGGCGGCCCGGCGCGCTGGTGGCGGCGTGGTCCGGCCGGTCGCGGTGGTTCTGGTGGTCGCCGATCGCCGGCGGGTCGCTCGCCGGGAACGACTCCCTGGACGCCTCGTCCGCGGCGCCACCCTGCGGCGTGACGTACTGCGACAGCACGCTGCGGAACCCGCGCTTGGCGTCGGAGAGCGCGACCCGGTCCTGCGGGCGCTTCGGCCCCGCGAGGGACGGCACGACCGTGGACAGGTCGAGCTCGAGCCTCTCGGAGTACTCGGGCTCGTGGTCGGGGTCGTGCCAGAGGCCCTGCTCCTTGGCGTAGGCCTCGACGAGGTCGATGAGCTCGGCGGGCCGGTTGGTCAGCCGCAGGTAGGTCAGGGTCTCCTCGTCGACGGGGAAGATCGCGCAGGTGGAGCCGTACTCCGGGCTCATGTTGCCGATGGTGGCGCGGTTCGCGAGCGGCACGCGGCTCACCCCCGGCCCGTAGAACTCCACGAACTTGCCGACCACGCCGTGCTCGCGGAGCATCTCCGTGATCGTCAGCACCAGGTCGGTCGCGGTGGCGCCCTCGGGCAGCTCCCCGGAGAGCTTGAAGCCCACCACGCGCGGGATGAGCATGCTCACCGGCTGGCCGAGCATCGCGGCCTCGGCCTCGATGCCGCCGACGCCCCAGCCCAGCACGCCGATGCCGTTGATCATCGTCGTGTGCGAGTCGGTGCCGACCAGCGTGTCGGGGTACGCGACGCCGTCACGCTCGAAGACCACGCGGGCGAGGTACTCCAGGTTGACCTGGTGGACGATGCCGGTGTCCGGCGGGACCACCGTGAAGCCCTCGAACGCGTTCTGCCCCCAGCGCAGGAACTGGTAGCGCTCCTTGTTGCGGTCGAACTCCAGCTCGGCGTTCTGGGCGAACGCGCGCGGGGTGCCGAAGTAGTCGGCGATGACCGAGTGATCGATGACGAGCTCGGTCGGGACGAGGGGGTTGATCTTCTGCGGGTCGCCACCCAGCTCGCTCATGGCCTCGCGCATGGCGGCGAGGTCGACGATGCAGGGCACACCGGTGAAGTCCTGCATGACGACACGGGCCGGGGTGAACTGGATCTCGGTGTCCGGCTCGGCGGACGGGTCCCACTGCGCGAGGGCGCGGATCTGCTCGGCGGTGACGTTCTCACCGTCCTCGTTGCGCAGCAGGTTCTCGAGCAGCACCTTCAGGCTGTAGGGCAGCCGGGCGGACCCCTCGACCGCACCCAGGCGGAAGATGTCCAGCTGCCGCCCGCCCGCCTGCAAGGTGGCCCGGCTGCCGAAGCTGTCGGGGTGCCGGCGGTCGGCGGGGTTCGTCGGGCTCATGCCGTGGTCTCCCTGTCGTCGTGGTGTTCGCCATCCAGTCTCTCGTAGGCCCCGCGGGGCCCTGCAGCCCACCTGCCAGCGCATACCCTGGCGGCGTGCCCCCTCCCGTCCGGTTCGCTGGTCCGTCGCTGTCCTGGGCCTGGCCGCGCTGCTCGCCGGCTGCAGTGGTGGCGGCGGAACGTACGCAACCGTCCAGGACGTGCCCGGTTCCACCTCCTCGGCACCGGCCTCGGCGCTGCGGGCCTACACGCTGGCGACGGCCTTCGCCCTCCCGTCGGTGACCCTCACCGACACGGCGGGCCAGCCGTACGACCTGGCGGCACGCGCGAAGGGCCGGGTCACCCTGCTCTACCTCGGCTACACGAACTGCACCGACACCTGCCCGGCCGTGATGGCCACCGTGCGGCGCGGGCTGGAGAAGGTCCCCGCCGCCGTCCGCGGCCGGGTCGACGTGGTGTTCGTGACCACCGACCCGGCACGGGACACCCCGGCCGTCCTGCGCCGGTGGCTCGACCGGTTCGACCCGCACTTCGTGGGCCTGACTGGGTCGCAGTCGGCGCTGGAGACCGTGTACCGGGCGGTGGGCATGCAGCCCCATGTCACCACCGGCCACGACGGTCAGGAGGTCGTCGAGCACGGTGCGGACGTGTACGCCGCCGGCACCGACGGTGTCGTCCGCGCGGGGTACGACACCGATACGACGCCGGAGGACTACGCGCACGACCTTCCGTTGCTGGTGTCCGGCGCCCGCCCGAAACCGGCAGCGGACGAGGCCCTGCGGGCGACGGGTGCCGCGGGCCGCAGCGGGCTGGTCAAGGCGTTCTCGGCGTTCGTGTCCCCCGTCGACACCCGGCACGCGCGACTGCTCGTCACGCTCGTCACGGTCGACCACGCCGGCGACCGGCTGGTCGGGGTGGACGGACCCGGCGGGGCCGGAGTGCTGACCCGTGGTGGGGCGCCGGTCGACGGCGTCGCCCTGCCGGCGGACGCGCCGGTGGGCATCGGGGCGGGTGGCCTGGTCGCCACGTTCGACACCCCGCGCGCGCTGCACGACGGTGAGGTCGTCGACGTGACGCTGCGCTTCCGCGACACGAAACCGCTGCGGCTGTCCGTGCCAGTGGTGGCGCGCGGATAGGGGTCCCGGTTCTGACGCTCGTCGACCGCGCCGCGACACCGTTCGCCGATGATGGGGACATGACGGTGGCCACATGACGCTGCCCGTCCCGGCCGGAGGCGGGCGTGGTCTCGCCTTTCGGCTGCTCGGGTTCCCGGTTCGCATCAACCTGACCTTCGTGGTCGTGCTCGGCTTCCTCGGGCTGTCCGGGTCGGTGACCGCATCACGGCTTGTCGCCTGGGTCGTCATCGGCGCGGTCTCGGTGCTCGCGCACGAGCTGGGGCACGCGGTGGCCGCGCGCACGACCGGAGCGCAGCCGGTCATCGACCTGTACGGCTTCGGCGGGGTGACCCGCTACCGGCCGCCGCGTCCGCTCTCGCGGCTGCGACAGCTGTCGATCAGCGTCGCCGGGCCGCTCGTGGGCATCGTGATCGGGATCGCCCTGCACTACGGCGTGCCGCAAGACGTGGCCACCCCGGGATCGGTGACTCACTACGCGATCCAGGCCGCGGTGTTCGTCAACCTCGGCTGGGGCGTGCTCAACCTGCTACCCGTCCTGCCTCTGGACGGCGGAACCGTGCTCGCCGAGCTGCTCCCCGGCGACCCGGTCACGCGACGGCGTCGGGCCGGCTTCGTCTCCGTCGTGGTAGCCGGCGCCGTCGCGGTCGTCGCCTGGCGGTACGGCCAGACGTACGGGGCACTGCTCGCCGGGTGGCTGGCCTTCGACAACGTCCGGCTGCTGCAGGCCACGACGCCGGGAGCGGGGTCCACGACACCCGCGGTCGGCGGACCCAGCGAGATCGACCGGTCGGTGCTCTGGTTGCTCGACGCCGGTCAGGCCAGGCAGGCCCGACACCTCGTCGACACCGCTCCTCCGGGACGCCAACCGGACATCAGCGTCCATGGGCTGGTCATGGTGGTCACCGGCCAGCCGAGCCTGGGGCGCCAGCTCGTCCTGCGCGGCCTGCGGGAGGCGCCGGACAACCCGGTCCGGGTCGGCGTCTACGCGAGGCTGCTCCTGCTCGACGGCAAGTGGGCCGAGCTCGCCGCACTGCTCGACCGCCACGCCGGCGGGGGCGTCCCGAGTTCGGTCATCGAGGACGCGTGTCGCCGCGCGGCCGCCGAGGGACACGGCGAGGAGGCCGCGCGCTTCGCCAGTGCCCTCACCAGGGCCCGGACGGACCACGACGTCGAGTGATGAACGATACGAGCGCCCGGCACGTTGACCCACCGTGAGCACGATCAGCGCTGACCGTGAGCATGCCGTCCGCACCGTCCGCCGCGCTGCCGAGGTGACGCCGGCTCGGCTTTCTCGGCGTTGGGTTGTCGGCGAGGTCTGGCTCGTCTTCGCGCTGTCCCTCGGCGCCTCCGGGGTCCGGGCCCTGCTGTGGCTGCTCGCCGCCGCCACCAGCGGCCACACCCTCGCGGCGCAGACCGCCGTCATGAACGGCACGCTCGCCCCCGGCCGACCCTGGCTCGACCTCGCCCTGCAGGTGGTGACGTTGGCCGGTGCGCTCGTCCCCGTGGTGCTCGTCGCGCACCTGCTCGCTCGCTCCGGCGAGTCACTGCACGCCCTGGGGGTCGACGGTCGGCAACCGGTCCGGGACCTGTCGCGAGGGGTGGCGCTCGCTGCCGTCATCGGCGGCACCGGCCTCGGCTTCTACCTGCTCACGCACGCTGTCGGCGTCGACCTGACCGTCGTCCCGGAGGCACTGCCCGCGGTGTGGTGGCGGATTCCGGTGCTCCTGCTGTCCGCCGCGCAGAACGCGGTGCTCGAGGAGGTTCTCGTCGCCGGCTACCTGCTGCACCGGCTCCGCCAGCTCGGCTGGACGGACACGCGCTCGCTCGCCCTCAGTGCTGTGCTGCGCGGCAGCTACCACCTCTACCAAGGCGTTGGCGGGTTCGCCGGCAACCTCGTCATGGGCGTGGTCTTCGGCCGGCTCTACCAGCGGTGGGGCCGGGTGACGCCCCTCGTCGTGGCCCACACGCTCATGGATGCCGTTGCCTTCGTCGGGTACGCGCTGCTCGCCGGCCACGTCGGTTGGATCCCAGTGGCCCGGCAGACCTGACCAGGCATGGGCGACGAAGCGTCCGGCGACGCGCGATCAGCAGGGAGAACGACCAGGTGAAGCCCGTTCCCGTCGTGTTCCACGTGGGGCCGCTGCCCATCCACACCTACGGTGTCGGCCTGTCCGTGACGTTTCTGTTCGCCTACTGGTACTTCGCGCGCAGGCTGCGCGCGCACGGGTATCCGGCTCACTGGCTCGAGGGCACGTTCGTGTGGGTGATCGTCGCCGCGGTCGTGGGGGCACGCGTCGTCCATGTGCTGGCGAACCTCGGCGCCTACGCCGGGGACCCGCTTCAGGTGTTCGCCGTCTGGCAGGGCGGGCTGTCGTCGTTCGGTGGACTGGCCCTCGCCGTGCCGGTGGGCCTCTACCACGTCCACCGCCGCTGCCCCACGTTGTCGCTCGGCCGGGCCGTCGACCTGGTGGCGCCGGTCCTGGTCGCCGGCTGGGCGATCGGCCGCCTCCTCGGCCCTCAGCTGATGATCGCTGGTGGGGGCCATCCGACCCATGCCTGGTTCGGCATGTACTACGCGGGCGAGGTGGGCAAGCGGCTCCCGGTGCCCCTGTTCCAGTCGGCCGAGTGCGCCGTCATCTTCCTCGTCGTGCTGCGCGTGGAGCGCGCCGTCGCGCGCCGCCACGGCCCGGTCGGCGTGGTCGCTGCGGCCGCGGCGGGTCTGTGGGGAGTCTCCCGGTTCTTCGACGAGCGCCTTTGGCTCGCCTACCCGGGCCACCCAGGTGCTCTGGCGGTCGAGGTCACCGCCCTCACTCTTGCGGCCGGTGGGCTGCTGGCCGTCGTCACGCTGCTGGCGCGGGCCCGTCGAGCCGGGGGAGAGGCGCTGGTCCAGAGCCGGGTCTGAGCGTGCCTCGGGAGCGGGACCGCCTCAGGGCTGCTTGCGGCGGCTCATCGGCTTCAGCCGCGCGAGGCTCTCCTCGCCGCCGGCGAGCACCCGGAGGTCCTCGCGTGCGATTCGCTCGATCATCCGGGGCATGTCCTGGGGCCGCTCGCCGAACAGGTCGACCGCCTCGGCGGCGGCCTCGACGCACCGCACGACGGTCGCGTGGTCGAGGTCGGGTGCGAACTCGCGCTCCAGTCGCTCGACGATCGTCGACGCGGTTCGCCGCGGGTGGCGGTCCGTGCTGCGGGGGGTCGCCGATCGGGTCATGTGCGCCATCCGTTCAACGGGTCAAGCCGCCGTTCCGACGGCGACGCTGCCGCGGACAGGCGGTCGTTCGGTCGAGGAGAGCGGGCTACGCCGCTAGCACCGTTCTCTCCGAAAACGGACAAACGGAAACAGAACACCAGGGTTTCGTGCCGGGCGCCGGACGTACGCTGAGAGGCGATGGAGACCGCGACCGACGAGCTCGTCGACCAGGTGGCGGGCTGGCTGCGTGCGGCCCGTGCCGTGACCGTGCTCACCGGCGCCGGCGTGTCCACCGACTCGGGCATCCCCGACTACCGGGGGCCGCAGGGCGTGTGGACGCGCAACCCCGAGGCAGCGCGAGCGGCCACGCTGCAGGACTACGTGGGTGACCCGGAGGTGCGGCGGCGGGTGTGGCAGACGCGCCGGTCCTCGCCGGCCTGGACGGCCCAGCCGAACGCAGCGCACGTCGCGCTCGTGGAGCTCGAACGAGCGGGACGCCTGCGGGCGCTGGTCACGCAGAACATCGACGAGCTGCACCAGCGCGCCGGCTCCGACCCGACCAACGTGGTCGAGCTGCACGGCACGATCTGGCACGCCGAGTGCCTCACCTGCGGCGTGCGCAGTCCCATGCTCGAGGTGCTGGAACGGCTCGACGTCACACCCGACCCCTCCTGCGAGCTCTGCGGCGGGATCCTCAAGTCCGCGACGATCTCCTTCGGCCAAGCGCTCGTCCCGCGGGTGCTGGAGCGCGCGTACCAGGCGGCGGAGGGCTGCGACATCTTCCTCGCCGTCGGGAGCTCGCTGAGCGTCCACCCGGCTGCCGGACTCTGCGATGTCGCGACGGCCGCGGGTGCCCGGCTGGTGATCGTGAACGGCGAGCCGACACCGTACGACGCAGCCGCGCGGCGCAGCGACGGAGCGGTCATCCGTGCGCGGATCGGTGACGTGCTGCCGGCGATGGTGGCGCGCGCCGTCGGCGTCGCGCCGCACGGGTGAGCCGCTGGCGGCCGCGGTGGCACCGGGGGAGCGGCGCCGACGTGGGAGACGACGAGGCGTTCGAGGCGGTCGTCCTCGACGCGGCCTCGGCGCTGTCGGCCGCGGTGGTCCGCTACGACAGCGCCGGTGAGGTGGAGCTGTCCGGCGTACGGCTCGCCGGCACGGTGGACCTGCGCAACGTGCGGCAGCTGTGCGCCCAGGTCGAGCGGGACCGCTGGCCGGAGATCGTCCTCGACCACCTCTCGGGGCTGGCGACGCTGCAGATGGCACCGCGCGCCGCGCCGACACTGCAGCAGGCGCAACCCCTGCTGCGCAGCCGGCTGTACGGCGAGGCCGAGCTGGCCCTGACCGACGCCGTGGTGCGCCCGCTGGCACCGGGACTCGTGGAGGCGCTGGTCCTGCTCGAGGGCGGGGCGATCGCCACCCTCTCGCGCCCCGCAGTGCAGCGCTGGGGGGTGGCGACGGACGACCTGTTCGCGCGGGGGCGGGCCCAGGTCCGCGGCGAGGGCCTGCTGGAGACACGGCCCGTGGACGTCGGCGGGGTCACGCTGACGGCCCTGGAGGGGACCTCGTTCTTCACCACGACCCACCTGTTCTGGCTCGCGGCCTACCTGGCGCTGCCGCCGGACGGCGTGCTCGTCGCCGTCCCGAACCGCCACCTGCTGCTGGCGTGGGCGCTGGACGGGCCGGACGTGCTCGACGCCGCGCAGGCGCTGCTCGTCAACGCCGACCGGTTCCACCAGCAGGGACCGGGGTCGCTGTCACCGCACCTGTACTGGTGGCACGACGAGCGGCTGACCCTGCTGCCCGCGGCGGTCGAGCCGGAGCGCGTGACGTTCCGCCCCCCGGCGGAGTTCATTCCGGTCATCGAGCGCCTCACCGGCTGAGCCGCCGCGTACGCGACGTGCGAGACTGCCGCGCGTGGCGCAGATAGAGGCCGTGCTGTGGGACTTCGGCGGGGTGATCCTGTCCAGCCCGTTCGAGGCGTTCGCCGCGTACGAGCGTGACCACGGGCTGCCGTCCGGCTTCATCCGGGGGCTCAACGCCACGAACCCGGACCGGAACGCCTGGGCGCAGCTCGAGCGCGGCACCGTCGGGTTCGAGGAGTTCTGCTCGCTGTTCGAGGCCGAGGCGAAGGCCGCCGGCCACGAGGTCGACGCCCGCGACGTCGTCGGCCTGCTGCGCGGCCAGGTGCGCCCCGCGATGGTGGAGGCGCTGCGCCGCTGCCACGACCGGCTGAAGACGGCGCTGCTCACCAACAACTTCGCGCCGACGGGCGACCGTGGCGAGCACGCCGCGGAGGTCCTCGAGCTGTTCGACGTGGTGGTGGAGTCGAGCACGGCCGGCGTCCGCAAGCCCGACCAGCGGTTCTACGAGATCGCGTGCGGGCTGCTGGGCATCGAGCCGCAGCAGGCCGTGTTCCTCGACGACCTCGGCGTCAACCTCAAGCCGGCCCGTGCCATGGGCATGACGACGATCAAGGTCGTGGACCCCGACCAGGCGCTCGCCGAGCTCGAGGACGCGGTCGGCTTCCCCCTCCGCGACGCCGCGGCCTAGCCCCCCGATGATCACTGCGAACATGTGCCCCTAGAGGGGCACATACCCGCACTTCGCGCCGTGAGGTGGTCGCGGCTCACCCAGTGGCGGTCACCGCGGCCACGATCGCGTCGACCGCCTGCTCGGCGAGCGCGTGCATCTCCGCGTCCGTCCGGTCCTGGATCGGGTGCGGTACGAACACCGAGGCGGCGGGGAAGCCGAGTGCCTCGCACTGGGCGCGTGCTGCGTCGACGAACTCGGTGGACGCGACGAACACCCCCACCACGCCGCGGCGCTCGAGATCGGCGATGTCGTGCACACTGCACGACGTGCACGAGCCTCAATCGGCGAGGGCCTCGATCACCACCTCGCAGTGGGTGGCGATCTCGTGCCGGAGGTCGACCGGGGCCGGCTTGGCGAAGGTGGGCTTGCGGTAGCGGCTGACCGCCACGCCGCGCTCGGCGAGCAGCTCCTCCAGCCGGTCGAGGAACACGTTGCCGCGGGCCTTCGAGATGTCGAGCAGCCCGACCCGCCGGCCCTGCAGCGACGCCGGGCGCGGGCGCCGCTCCCGTGCGGCGGGGGCTCGCTCGCCGGTCGGGTCCAGGACCACTCTCGTCACGGCCGCACCTCCCAGGTCACCGGCTCGCTGCCGGTCGCACCGCTCACCCAACCACCGATCACCGCCGAGAACATGCCCGCCCGGCCGCCCGCGTGCGCGATGAGCAGACCGCCGTCGCGGAACTTCGGCAGCGTCGCGTCGCGGAAGGCCACCGGCATCCCCTCGTCGATGCCGTCGACGCCGCGCTCGAGCTGCGCGCCCGGGACCTGCAGCAGCCCGGTGAGCTCATCGAGCAGGCGGGCGCGGCTCCAGCCGGCGTCCGCGAACACGCGCGCATGCTCCGGTGAGACGACGAGCAGCGCGTCGAAGGCCAGCGGCAGCTTGGGGTGCCCGTTCACCCGCAGCGCCGCGGCGAACGTCCGTGCCAGCGACTCCGGCGTCCGCGAGATCTGGTCGACGACCGGCTGCACGCCCGAACCGGCGAACAGGGTGACCGCCGACGCCCCGGCCGCGGCGCCGCGGGACACCGACAGCGCCTCCCAGGGCGAGCCGTCCTCGTCCTCGGCGAAGCAGAACGTGTACTTGCCGGGGTTGCCCAGCGTGGCCCGGTCCACGCCACCCGGGCGACCGCCCCCGACGTTGCGGACGACGAGCTGCAGCGCCCGGCCGATCGTCGCGTTCGCCCGGTTGCCCTGGCCGAGCGCGTTGATCCCGCTGTTCATGCCGATCGCACGGCTGATCGGGCCGTTCACCACCACCAGCGGCCCGGAGAAGTACGTCGTCGCCAGCAGCCCGTGCATGTTGAACGCATCCGTGCACGCGGCCTCGAGCGCCGCGATGACCACGGGCAGGTACTCCGGCCGGCAGCCCGCCAGGACCGCGTTCACGGCGACCTTCTCGACCGTGCACTCGACCAGGTCCGGCGGCACCACGGCGACGACCTCCTGCGGGTCGCGAGTGGTGCCGGACAGCATGCGCAGCACGCGCTCCTCGGTCGGGGGGACGACCGGAAGCCCGTCGGTCCAGCCGCGGTCGTAGAGCGCCTCGTGCTCGTCCTCGAGGTCGGCGAGCTCGACCCGCCGGGCGTGCAGCACCGACCCGCCGTACCGGACCGCCAGCTCGTCGGCGAGGCCCGGCTCGACCGTGCGCGAACCGCACCCCGGCCGGTAGTCCGGCAGCCCGGCGCCGAGCCCGGTGACGCCGGTGAGCTCCTCCCAGCGCTCCCGCAGCCACCCCTCCGTACGCGCCACCTCGTGCCCGCCCTCCACGTGCAGCAGGGTGGGCACGGTGGTGAGGTCCAGCGCCCAGCTGACGGCCAGGGCGGTGTCGTCTTCGACCGGCAGCCCCTCGGGGAAGCCCGGGTCGTCCTGGCTGTACACGGTCAGCGGGACCTGCTCGGCGAGCTCGGCCAGGACCGGCGCCACGAGCACGCAGGTGGGGCAGTCGCGCTTGACGACGGCGACGATCCCGTCGGGGAGAGGCGGGGAGTCCATGGTGGCGCGACCGTACTCCTATCCTGGCCGGGTGCCCGCCGCGACCAGTGCCCTGCCGAGCTACGAGCTGTCCGACACCCGGCTCGACAACGGGCTGCGCGTGGTCGTCAGCGAGGACCACACCGTGCCCGTGGTGGCGGTGAACCTCTGGTACGACGTCGGCTCCCGGCACGAACGCGCCGGCCGCACCGGGTTCGCCCACCTGTTCGAGCACCTCATGTTCGAAGGGTCCGAGCACGTCGCGAAGGGCGAGCACTTCGGGTTCGTCAACGGCGCCGGCGGCACGCTCAACGCCTCGACCTGGTGCGACCGGACGAACTACTTCGAGACGCTGCCGTCGAACCACCTCGAGCTCGCCCTGTGGCTGGAGGCGGACCGGATGGGCGGCCTCGTCGTCGACGTGGAGAAGTTCCACACCCAGCGCGAGGTGGTCAAGAACGAGCGCCGCCAGCGGGTCGACAACCAGCCGTACGGGTCGTGGATCGACCGGGTGCACGCGCTGGCGTTCCCGCAGGGCCACCCGTACCACCACTCGACGATCGGCTCCATGGCCGACCTGGACGCGGCCACCATCGACGACGTCCGCGCGTTCCACGACACGTACTACGCCCCCAACAACGCGGTGCTCACCGTGGTCGGCGACGCGACGACGGAGCAGGTGCACGCCGCCGTGCAGCGGTACTTCGGCGGGCTGGCCGCCAAGCCGGACATCCCCCCGGCCCCGGACGGCTCGCTGCCCGCCCGGATCGGTGGCGAGGTCCGCGAGCTGGTGCCCGACCGCGTACCCGTGCCGCGGGTGATGGTCGCCTACCGGATCCCGCCGTTCGGGACGCCCGAGCACGACGCCGCCACGATGCTCGCGGCGATCCTCGGCACCGGCCGCGGCAGCCGGCTCTACCGCGAGCTCGTGCTGCGCCGGGAGCTCGCCCAGGCGCCGGACGGGTCGATGCTCGACACCTGGCCGTTCGTCGGGGGCGCGGCGCTCATGGTCGGTGACGCCACGGCCCGCGAGGGCGTGGAGGTGGGCGTGCTGGAGGCCGCCTACCACGAGGTCGCCGCGACGGTCGCCGAGCGCGGTGTCGACGACGACGAGCTGGACCGGGCGCGGGCACAGGTCACCAGCGAGTGGCTGCACCGCCTGTCCAGCGTGGACGGGCGGGCGGACACCATCTCCATGCTCGCCACGCTGCGGGACGACCCCGGCGAGCTGAACCGGCACCTGCCCCGGCTGCTCGCGGTGGATGCAGATCGCGTGCGCCGCGCGGCCGAGGAGCTCGTCCGGCCGGACAACCGGGTCGTGATCGTCTTCGTCCCGGAGGAGGGCGCCGCATGAGCCGTCTCGTCGCCGAGCGGCCGGTCAGCCCCGAGCCGCGCGCCTGGTCGTTCCCGGCCGTGCAGCGGGTCACGGTCGAGGGCGGCCGTGTCCTGGGGGCGCACCTGCCGGGGCAGCCGCTCACGGCGGTCGCGCTCGTCGTCGACGCCGGGGCGACCGCCGAGCCGGCGGACCGCGACGGCGTCGCGCTGCTGACCGCCCGCCTGCTGGGGGAGGGCACCCGCCGGCGCAGCGCCGAGGAGTTCGGCGTCGCCGTCGAGCGCCTCGGCGCCTCCTGGCACGCCGACGTCGACTGGGACTCCCTGCGCGTCGGCTTCGACGCGCCGCCCGGGGCGGTCCCGGACGCCGTGGACCTGCTGGCGGAGGCGGTGCGCGAGCCCGGCTTCGCCGGGGCCGACGTGCGCCGCGTGCGGGCCGACCGGCTCGACGAGGTGCGCGCCGAGTGGGTGCAGCCGGCCACCCGTGCCGCGGCGGCGTTCACCGCCGCGCTGTTCGCGCCGGAGAGCCGCTACTCCCGGCCGGACGGCGGTGACCTCGCCTCGGTCACCGCGCTGGCCGCAGCGGACGTCGAGACCTTCCACGCGCAGCGGTTCTCCCCGTCCTCGGCGACCCTCGTCGTCGCGGGCGACCTCGCCGGCCTCGACCTGCACGACCTCGGCCGGCGGATGTTCGCCGGCTGGGCCGGTCCGCGGCCCCCGGCCCCGCAGCCCACGGTCCGCAGCGTGGACGACACCCGGCGGGTGGTCGTCGTCGACCGGCCCGGCTCCGTGCAGTCGATGGTCTACGTCGGGCACTCCGGCCCGCGGCGGGCGGTCGAGGACTACGTCCCGCTCACGACGATGGCGTTCGTCCTCGGCGGGTCGGGCCTGTCCTCGCGGCTCATGCAGCGGCTGCGCGAGGAGAAGGGGTACACCTACGGCGCGTACGCCGAACTTCGCCATGCGCCGGCACGGCGGGATGTTCAGCGCCCGTGCCGCGGTGCAGACCGAGGTCACCGCAGCAGCCGTCAGCGATGCGGTGGCGGAGATCCAGCGCCTGCACGACGAGGGGGTCACCGACGCAGAGCTGGACCGCACCCGCGGCTACCGCGGCGGCGTCTTCCCCATCCAGTTCTCCTCGCCGTACGCGGTCGCCGGCGCGCTCGGCGACCTCGTCGTGCACGACCTCGCCGACGACTACTTCGACCGCGTTCGCGAGCAGATCCTCAGCGTGTCGCTCGACGCCACCAACACCGCGGCGCGGGAGCGGCTGCTGCCCGACCGGCTGCTGACCGTTGTCGTGGGGGACGCGTCGGTGGTCGCCGACGAGCTGCGCGCCGCGGACGTCGGCGCGGTCACCGTCGTCAGCGACGACGAGCCCGCCGGCTGACGCCCGCTCGGCTCAGGAGCGGGCGGACGGGCGCCACTGCCGGCGCCAGAAGCTGCGGCGCTCACGGCGGACGAACGACAGCCGCTCGCGGCGCAGGGCGTCCTCCTCCGTGTCGTCGAGCGCCGGCAGCTCGCCGACGGCCATCGACAGCAGGTGGTCGGCCAGGCCCGGGTTGCGGGCGAGCGCCGGGCCGTGCGCGTACGTGCACACCACGCTGCCCTGTACCGCCCCCTCCGTGCCGTCCCCGTTGCCCACGCCGGCCTCCACCCGGGCCAGCGGTACCGCGGCTGGACCGAGGGTCGTGCGGCCGCCGTGGTTCTCGTAGCCGGTGAGCACGCCGACCCCGGGCAGGGTCGGGCGCGCCAGCAGCTCCCCGACGGCGCGCGGGCCGGGCAGCCGGTCGGTGCGGCAGTCCACGAGCCCGAGGCCCGGGTGGTCGTTGCCGCGCCCGTCCAGGAACGTCTCGCCGAGGATCTGGAAGCCCGCGCACACCGCGAGCACCGGCTTGCCGGCGTCGGCGGCGGCGTGCAGGCCGCCGTCGGCGGTCAAGCCGGGCCACGGCCAGGGTCTGCGCGGTGTCCTCGCCCCCGCCGAGGACGTAGAGGTCCGCCTCGCGGGGGAGCGGGTCGTCCAGCCCGACCTCGACGAAGGTGGCGTCGTACCCGCGCCAGGCCAGCCGCGCGTGGAGCACGCGCGCGTTGCCCCCGTCGCCGTACGTGCCGAGCAGCGACGGGTAGACGAGGACGACGGTCACCGTGCTGTCAGGCATCGCCCACCACCCGGCGCAGGTCCTGGAACGCGGTGTAGTTCGCCAGCACCTCCAGCGAACCGTCGCCGCCCGCCTGGCGGAGCGCGGCGGCCGGGTCGTCGACCCGCTGGTGCTCGACGCCGGCGTAGCGCAGCCGGACGGCCATGTCGCGCGAGCGCTCGCCGGTCGCCGTCACGAACCGGCCCCGCAGCATCTCGAACGGGACGTCCCACAGCCAGGCCGGGTCGCGCCCGTCCGCCGGCCGCGCGTTGATCGACACGACCACGTGCGTGGCCTCCGACCGGACGACCGCCAGCGCCTCCTGCCAGCCGGCCGGGTTCTTCGCCAGCAGCAGCCGTACGGTCCGGCCGGCGAACGACCGCTCGACGTAGCGCCCCTCGACCCCGCGGATCGCGGCCATCGCAGCGAGCGCATCGGCCGGCGCCACCCCGAACTCCGCAGCGGCGGCTGTCGCGAGCGCGGCGTTGCCGACGTTCGCCGCGCCGGGCAGCGCCAGCGCCACCGGGTGGCGGGCGCCGTCCGGGGTGATCAGCGTGCCGTTCTCGAGCCGCCACTCGGGCTCCGGCCGCCGCAGGCCGCAGCCGCTGGACCACTGGTCGCCGGAGTAGGTGATGACGTCCCCGCAGGCGGGGCAGGCCGTGGCGTCGTCACGCCAGCGCAGCCCGGCCGCCACCCATCGGGTCTCGGGTGCCGCGCCGGCGGCCCAGGTGACGAGCGGGTCGTCGGCGTTCGCCACCGCGACGGGCGCGTCCGGCCGGGCCAACGCCTCACGCCAGATGCCGGCGAGCCGGGCGACCTCGGCGTAGCGGTCGAGCTGGTCGCGGGTGAGGTTGAGCAGCACGGCCAGCCGCGGGTGCACCGCCGCGGCGACGCGGGGCAGGTACGGCTCGTCCACCTCGAGGACGCCCACCGGCGCCTCCAGGTCACCGCACAGCGCCGCGGTGAGGCCGGCGGGCAGGTTCGCGCCCCCGGAGTTGCTCACCACCGGCCCGGCGGTGGACAGCGCGGCGACCAGCAGCATCCGGGTCGTCGTCTTGCCGTTCGTGCCGCTGACGAGGGCGAGGTCGCGCCCGGCCGCAGCATGTTCCAGCGCGCTCGGGTCGACGGCCAGCGTCACCCGGCCGCCCACGTGCGTACCGCCGCGCCCGGCGGCCCGGGACGCGGCGGCGGTGGCGGCTCCGAGCCGGCGCGCGAGCGCGAACCGCGCGCCGCGCCCGGTCACTTCACGTAATAGCGCGCGAAGTAGTCGAACACGGCGAAGGCGCCGAGCAGCAGCCCCGCGTAGGCCGGCCACCAGAACCGGAACGACCCGTTCTCGGCGGTCGCGAGCCGGCGCGCCACGAGGACGCCGGTGAGCAGCACGAACACGTTGATGCCAAGCAGGCCGAGGTCCCACTGCTCCTCGGTTGTCAGCACGGCAAGAAACACGTCAGTCCTCCACGGCGCGCTCAGGGACGGACGTCACGATAGCGCCCGGGCGGGCGCGGTGGGGCACCGGCACCGGCTTCGAACTCGTGCCGGAGGGATACCCGGCCCTCCCGCCTGGTCACGTTTCGGGCTCCCGCTCTGCGGCGACCTTTCCCGGTGACGACATCTGCGAGGGAGGCACCGACGTGGCATCCGTGACCGGGCGCAAGATCGCCGTAGTGACGGGCGGAACGGGCGGCATCGGTCGCGCCATCGTCCGGGAGTTCGCCGACAAGGGCTACGACGTCGCGGTGCTCGCGCGTGGCCAGGCGGGCCTGGACGCGGCGACCAAGGAGGTGGAGAACGCCGGCGGCCGTGCCGTGGGCGTCCCCACCGACGTGGTCGACCTGGCCGCGGTCAAGCGCGCCGCCGACGAGGTCGAACGCGAGCTCGGCGAGATCGACGTCTGGGTGAACGTGGCCTTCGTCGGCTCCCTGGAGTTCTTCTGGGACACCACCGAGGAGGAGTTCCGGCGGGTCACCGACGTCACCTACTTCGGCCAGGTCAACGGGACCTGGGCCGCGCTGGAGAAGATGCGTCCGCGGAACAAGGGCGTGGTCATCCAGGTGGGGTCCGCGATGGCCTTCCGCGGCATCCCGCTGCAGGCGGCCTACTGCGGGGCCAAGCACGCGGTGAAGGGCTTCACCGAGTCGGTGATGACGGAGCTGCTGCACGAGGGCAGCGACGTGCGGATCTGCCAGGTCCAGCTGCCGGGTGTGAACACCACGCAGTTCAACTGGAACCTCAACAAGATGCCCAACCACCCCATGCCGGTGCCGCCCATCTACCAGCCGGAGGTTCCGGCACGGGCGGTCGTCTTCCTCGCCGAGAACCCGCGCCGGAACATGTGGGTGGGGCTGTCGACGGCCTACACCATCCTCGGCGAGCGGGTCGCGCCGAAGCTGCTCGACTGGTACCTGGGCAAGACGGGTGTCAGCAGTCAGCAGACCGACAAGCAGGCGCCGCGGTACGGGTCGAACCTCTTCGAGCCGCAGGACGCGGATGCCGACCGCGGCTCGCACGGCCCGTTCGACGACCAGGCCCACGGCCACAGTGTCGCCACCTGGGCCTCCATGCACCGCTGGTCGCTCTCGGCGGCCGTCGCCGGGGTCGGCGCGCTGGCCGGTGCCGCGATCGTGCGGGCGGTGACCGACTGAGACGGCGATCTGGCGCATAGCCTGGAGGTGTGCGCCCCCGCCTCCCGGCCGCTGTCGGCCTTGCCCTGACCGGTGCGGTGTTGCTGTCCGCCTGCGGGCAGGCCGGCGCCGCGCTGCGCAGGCAGGAGGTCGTCGTCGTCTTCGACCGGTCGGCCACGCAGGCGCAGCACGTAGCGGCTCGGGATGCCTGCTCGGGCCTGCCGAACGTCACCCCCGAGCCGATCGGGTCGAGCAAGGCGCTCGCCGGCCGGCTCAACAACGTGCGCTTCCGCGTCGACAACGCGGACGCCGCCCAGGTGAACCGCCTCTACATGTGCCTGCAGAAGCAGCCCGGGGTGGTCGGGGTCAACGTGCCGGACACGTCTCACTGACGGGCGTGCGCACCCGCTGCGGGCCGGTGTAGACGTTCATCGACGGCCCGCGCAGGAAGCCGACCAGGGTCATGCCGGCGTCGTCCGCGAGCTCCACGGCCAGGCTCGACGGCGCGGACACGGCGGCGAGCACGGGTACGCCGGCCATGAGCGCCTTCTGCGCCAGCTCGAACGACGCCCGACCGCTGACCACGAGCACCGCACCGCGCAGCGGGAGCAGGTCCTCGCGCGCGGCCCAGCCGACGACCTTGTCGACGGCGTTGTGGCGCCCGATGTCCTCGCGCAGGCACAGCAGCCGTCCGGCAGCCGTGAACAGGCCGGCCGCGTGCAGCCCACCCGTACGGTCGAAGACCTCCTGGGCGGCGCGTAGCGTCCCCGGCAGCCTGGTCAGCGTGGCGGGGTCCACCACCGTGCCGTCGTCGGCGACCGGCCACGCGCTCTGCGTACGTACCGCGTCGAGCGCGGCCTTGCCGCACACACCGCAGCTGCTGGTCGTGTAGAAGTTGCGCTGCACCGAGGCCGCAGGTGGGGCAACGTGCGGGGCCAACGACACGTCGAGGACGTTGTAGGTGTTCGCCCCGTCCTCGGTCGCACCGGCGCAGTAGCGGATCGCCGCGATGTCGGCGCGGTGGCGAACGACACCCTCGGTGACGAGGAAGCCGGTTGCCAGGTCGAAGTCGTCCCCGGGGGTGCGCATCGTCACGGCG
Source organism: uncultured Actinomycetota bacterium (assembly GCA_963728075.1). Taxonomy (GTDB): domain Bacteria; phylum Actinomycetota; class Actinomycetes; order JAFAQI01; family DASSKL01; genus CAVSIP01. Next base: position 518,240 of record CAVSIP010000001.1, read on the forward strand.
AGCGCGTTGCCGGCGCAACGGATCTCCAGGGGCTCCTCGACGGCGAGCGTGTCGCGACGGCCGACCGTGCGCGGCCCCTCCGGGGCCAGCCGGACGTGGTCGAGGCGCCGTCGAGCGGTCACGCGGCTCACGGGCGGTTCCTGCCAGCCTGGTGGTGCCGGCAAACCTCGCGCCGCCGCCTCAGCGGACGACGAGCACGCTGTCCCCGCGAGGCACCAGCTCTCCGATCACGGGTGCGCCGGGGATCTCGCCGGCGACGAGCAGCCCGCCCGAGGTCTGCGCGTCCGCGAGCAGCAGCAGCTCGAGCTCGTCGCGTTCACCGGCCAGGTGCGGCCGCACCCAGTCGAGGTTGCGCCGGGTCCCGCCGCTGATGTGACCGTCGCGGGCGGCCTCCCGCGCCCCGTCCAGGTATGGCACCGCGGTGCTGTCCACGACGGCGGTCACGCCGGACGCCCGCGCCAGCTTGTACAGGTGGCCGAGCAGGCCGAAGCCGGTGACGTCGGTGGCGGCGGACACGCCGGCGGAGACCGCGGCCTCCGCGGCCGCCCGGTTGAGCGTGGCCATGCACTCCACCGCCTGCTCGAAGCGCTCACCGGTGGCCTTGTGGCGGGTGTTGAGCACTCCCACGCCCAGGGGCTTCGACAGCGACAGCGGCAGCCCCGGGCGGCCGGCGTCGTTGCGCAGCAGCCGGTCGGGGTGCGCCACGCCGGTGACGGCCATCCCGTACTTGGGCTCGGGGTCGTCGACGCTGTGCCCGCCCGCGACGTGGCACGAGGCCTCGGTCGCCACGTCCAGGCCGCCGCGGAGCACCTCCCGGGCCAGGTCGAACGGCAGCACGTCCCGCGGCCAGCCGAGCAGGTTCACGGCGACGAGCGGGCGGCCGCCCATCGCGTACACGTCCGAGAGCGCGTTCGCCGCGGCGATGCGCCCCCAGTCGTACGGGTCGTCGACGACGGGCGTGAAGAAGTCCGCAGTGGCGATCACCGCGGTGTCCTCGTCGATGCGCACCGCGGCGGCGTCGTCGCCGGAGTCGAGCCCGACCAGCAGCGGGGCGGCGTCAGCGGGCATGCGCGGCCCCAGCAGCCCGGCGACCACTGCCTCCAGCTCGCCGGGAGCGATCTTGCAGGCGCACCCACCGCCGTGTGCGTACTGGGTCAGCCGGGCGCTGTCGGTGGCGGTCACGGCCCCGACTGTACGTCCCACCAGAGCGTCACCACCGCGCGCGCCGGTGGCTCGGTTTCCGCGCCGATGGCGCGGTCCACCTCGTCGTCCCGGTCGGGGGTCAGGCACAGCCGGCGCCGGGTCGCGGCAACCTGCGCCGCCCGGTCGCGGTAGGGGCGGCCGGGGAGATCGAAGCGTTCGACCCGCACGGGCAGGCCGGCCTCGCGCAGCACGTCGGCGGCGAGGTCGGCACTCGGACCGGTCGGCCGGTCCTGGCCGTGGAAGCGCCGCCAGAGCGGCCCGATGGGTACCCAGGGGTGCACCGCAGTGAGCTCCATGACCACCCGGTGGCGGGCGTGCGCGTCCAGGGCGCGGGCGAAGGCCGGCAGGTCGGCGACGTTGTAGGCGACGTGGTGGCAGACGACGACGTCCGCCGGAGGGGCCTGCGTGGCGACGTCCGGCCAGCGGCCCTGCACCGTGCGGGCGTCGACTCCGTGTCGGGCGGCGCCGCGGGTGAACTCCGCCAGCATGCCTTCCGACTCGTCCACGCCCACCACCAGCGCGGCGGGGGGTACCAGGGCGAACGCGGCCGCGCCACCGCCGCAGCCGACGTCGAGCACGCTGCCACCGGCGGGCAGGGCCTGGACGGCCCGGCGCCGCGACGGCGAGTCCCCCGCATCGCGCTCCTCGGCGCGGAACCACTCCGGGTCCAGCCGGTACGGCGACTCGGGTGCGGGCTCGAGGATCTCGGGATCGATCCGCCAGGCGGCCAGCTCGTCGGTCCAGCGCTGCGCAGCGTCCATGGGGCCAGCCTCTGCCAGCGCCACCGTCGCCGTCCACTCGGGGCGCGTAGCGGGACGAACCGGACGCGACGGAGTCGTAGCGCCCGAGCCGGGTATCCGCTGGGTCATGGCACGCTCGCAGCCGGTACGGCCCCTGTCGGTCGCCGCCCTGGTGGACCTGCACCGGCATGCGGCCTCCGGCGGGCACGTCAAGTCCTGGGAGCGCCTGGCCGAGGCGGCGGCCGACGTGCCGGGTGACGTCGACCTGACCGTGTACGTCCTCGGCGACCGGGAGTCGGTGGACCCGGTCGCCCCGAACGCGCGGTTCGTCAGCCTGCGCCCGTTGCTGGGCACCCGCCGGCTGCAGTGGTTCGCGGCAGGCACCGACGCGACCGACCTGGCCCCCTACCACCCGAGGCTCGCCGCCCTCCTGCCGCGGCACGACGTGTGGCAGGCCACCCACACCTTCGCCTTCGGTGCGACCGCTCGGCGGCTCGCGGCGGCGAACGGCCGTCCGCTCGTGGTGTCACTGCAGACCGACCTGCCGGCGTTCGTGCGGCTCTACGTCCGCGAGCTGGTCCACCGGACGCTGTTCCGGACCCCCGTCGCGTCCCTGCTCCTCGACGGGGCGCACATCGACGGCCTGGCCGCCCGTGTCGCCCGGCGCAGCACCGACCGCCTGGTACGCGCCAGCCGGCACGTCCTCGCGTCCAACGACGAGGACGAGGCGTACGCACAGAACCTGCTGGGACCCCGCCGGGTCTCGCGGCTACGGCGCGGTGTGGACCTCTCCGCCTTCCACCCGGACCGCAGGGACCGCGCGTGGCTGGAGCAGGCGTACGGCGTTCCGCCCGACCAGCCGGTGGTGCTGTTCGCCGGCCGGGTGGACGCGACCAAGGGCGCGCTGCGGGTCGCCCGGGCGGTGCGCCGGCTGCGCGACCGGGGTCGCCCCGCACACCTGTTCGTCGCGGGCGAGGGCGGCCAGGCCGACCGGGTCCGGCGCCTGCTCGGCAGCGGGGTCACCCTGCCCGGATCCCTCCCGCAGGACGAGCTCGCCCGCGTGTACGCGTCGTGCGACGTGTTCGCGTTCCCGTCCACCAGCGAGACCATCGGCAACGTCGTCGTGGAGGCGATGGCCTCGGGGCTGCCGGTCCTGCTGCGCGCCGGTACCGCCACCATCCAGTGGCTCGACCGCCCTGGCCACGACGGGCTGGTCGTCGAGGGCGACCGCGACCAGGACTGGGCCGAGGCGCTCGACCGGGTGCTGGCCGACGAGACCGGCCGCCGGCGGCTGGCCGCTGCCGCCCGGCGGACCACCGAACGGCGGCGCCCCACGTGGGAGGACGTGCTGCGCGAGGACCTGCTGCCCGTGTGGCTGCGCAGCGCCGGCCGGCTCACGCGAGCCGCGGAACGCGTGGTGGCCTGAGCCTCCGGCCCTCGGCGCCTTGCTAGCGTGAACGATCTGACGCCCGCCGGGTGGACCCGGCGGGCGTCAGGGAGGCGTTCGGGTGGCTGGTGCCCCCCGCGGTCTTCAAAACCGTAGAGACCCAGGATCTGGGTCTGGCGGGTTCGATTCCCGTCCGCCTCCGCCCCTGTTGCTCATCGCGCCGCGCTCCGCCTGGAGTCGCGCAGTCGGCGACCCAGGACCAGACCCTCGATGAGCAACAGGGCGACCAGGGTGGGGATGGCCGCGCCGGAGCTGCCGCCGAACCCCGAGTCACCACCGGAGTCCCGGGTGCCGACCGGGATCCGGCCGGCCTCCACGTTCAGGTCACCCACGGGTGCCGTGGGCTTCTCCGGCTTGGCCGGCGGGTCCGCCTTCGCCGGTGGCTTCGGCGTCAGGAACAGGCTGTTGATGCCGTCGGGGGCCCACGTCACCGTGCTGGTGGGCGCGGACACCGGCGGCGCCTGCCGCGGCGGGGTTGCCGACAGGGTGGTCCCCGCCGCGAGCACGGACGTGCCGGTGCCCGTCGTGGTGCCGGTCGTCGCCGGCGGCTTCGTGGCCGGCGGCTTGGTGGCCGGCGGCGTGCTGCCACCACTCGTGCCGCCGGAGGGCGGCTTGCTCGTGGTGGGCGGGGTCGACGAGGTTCCGCCGGACGTGCCGCCCGACGTACCACCGGACGTAGCGCCGGACGTACCGCCGCCGGTCGTCGGGGCCGGGGGCGTGATGGTAGTGGTGGTCGTCTTGGTGGGCGCCGTGCTGCCGCCCGAGCTCGACGTGCTCGTCAACGTCGTCAGGTACGCCTTGGCGACGGCGACCGTCCCCTCGGCCGTCGTGACGTCGCTCACGGCGGTCGTGTACTCCGTCGAGTTCGTGTAGCCGGTCACCGCCTGCTGGGCGTCCGCCAGCTTCGGGTCGGCCGTCACGGCGTCCTGGGTAGCCACGGTGAGCTGCTGGTCGACCGTCGCGTACTGCTTGTCGACGTCGGCGGAGGCCTTCTGGGTCTGGTCCAGCTCCTTCTGGGTGGAGTCCAGCTGCTGCTTGGTGTCGTCCACGGCCTGCTTGGCGTCGTCCACCGCCTGCTTGGCGGCGGCCTCGGCGGCTTTCTTGTCGCTCTTGTTGAGACCCTTGCCCGCGTCCTTGGCGTCCTTGGTGACCTGCTTGAGGTTGTCCTGGGCGGCGCTGAGGCTTGCCTTGAGCGTGTCCAGCTGTTGCTGGAGCGTCGCGGCGTCGGTCCGCAGCTGCGACAGCTTCATCGAGAAGTCGTTGCGCTGCGCGGACAGGCCGTCGCGCTTCGCGCTGAGCTCTGCCACCTTCTGCTGCATCTTCTGCTGCTTCTCGGCGAACTTCGCCTGGAGGTCGGTCACGTGCTGCTGCAGCTTCTCCAGCTTGCGCTGGACCGCTGCCAACTTCGCCTGCGCGGCGACGAGGTTCTTGGTCGCCCGGTCCAGGGCGGCCATTGCGTTCTGGACGGCCGGGCTGGCGTTCTGCCCGCCATCTGCAGCCTGGACGTGGGGCGACTTCGCCACCGCCGGCATCGCGATGCCGGACAGGCCCGTCGAGCCGAGTACTGCGAGGGCTGCCACCCCGGTGGTGGCGGTGACCCGCCACCACCGGGGGTGACCCGCAGAGGATTCGCGAGTCATGGCGTCAGGCCTCCGCCCCAGTACGCCGCAGGCGCAGGCTCGGCCACGTGAGGAGCACGAGGCCGGCACCGATGAGGACCGTCGCCCCGAGCAGCTCCACCAGCGCGTTGGTGCCGGTGTACGGCAGGCTGCCACCGGTCGTCGGCCCGCGGGTGATGACCTCGCCGAGGACCGCTGCCAGCGGCACGACCACGCGGTTCGACGGGGTGTTCGGCGTGTCGGCCGACACGATGTTCCCGATGTTCGCGATCTGCGTCGGGATGGTGCCGTCCGTCGCCGGCCCGTTGACGGTGACGCTGAAGGTCAGCGTCTTCGACTGGCCGGGTGCAAGGTCACCGAGGGACCACGTCACCATGCCGTTGGCGTAGTTCGAGGTGCAGTTGGTCGCCTGACCGCAGTTCGCCGCCGAGAACGTGGTCCCCGCCGGCACCGCATCGGTCACCTGCACGTTGTGCTGCGTGATGTTGCCGGTGGCGGTGGCGACGAGCGTGAACGTGACCAGGTCACCCGGCTGCGCCGTCGTCAGGCGCCCGGCCGGCAGGGTCGCGGACTTCCCCAGCTGCAGCGCGCCCGTGGGCACGTACACCTGGTGCTGCACCTTGTTCGAGGTGATCGTGGACGTCCCCGTCCGCAGCGTGCCGACGTTGGAGATGACGGCACCGTCCGGGTTGTTGCTGTTGACCGTCACCGCGAACGTCAGGTCGCCCTGGGTCCCGGCCGGGACGTTGAGCGTCCAGTGCACGGTCTCCTGGTCGGGGTTGTACGTCGCCGTGCAGCCGGCGCCACAGCTGGCGGAACTCGGGACGTACGTGGTGCCCACCGGCACCGTGTCGCTGAAGTCGGCGCTGGCCCCGGCCGTACCGGAGTTGGCGTAGTGCAGGCGGTAGGAGATCTTCTGCCCGCGCGTCACCGAGCTCCCGCTGGCCGGGCTGGCCACCTTGACGAGGCTGATGTTCGCCGAGGGGGTCGTGACGACCGTCGTCTTGGTGCTGGTGTTGTTGTTCGGGTTGCTGTCGTCGGGGTTGTAGACGGTCGCCGTGTTGCTCACGCTCGGCGACGCGGCGGCGAGTGCCAGGGCGCGGACGGTGATCGGCGAGGCTGTCGCACCGGCGGCCAGCGAGCCGGGGTGGGTGCAGGAGATCGTCTGCCCGCCCGTGCAGGTCCAGGAGCTGTCGGCGGTGACGCTCGTGTACTGCAGACCGGCGGGCAGCGCGTCCGACACCGAGAACTGGCGGTCGGTGGCCACCGTGGAGTCGTTGCGCACGCTCAGCGTGTAGGTGATCGTGTCGCCCACCAGCACCGAGGAGCTACCGGTCTTGGTGATGGTCACGTCCGGCCCGCCTGGGCCGACCAGCGTGGTGGCGCTCGCCTGGTTGTTGCTGGGGTCGGTGTCGTTCGGGTTGTAGACCGACGACGTGGCCGTCACGCTCGGGATGGCCGCGGACGTCGCCGTACCAACCAGGGTCACCTCTGGCGTCGCAGCGCCGGGAGCGAGGACGGGGGAGTAGTAGCAGACGAGCGTGCCGTCACCCGTGCAGCTCCAGCCGGAACCCCACGCGTGGGAGACGTACGTGATGCCGCTGGGCACGCTGGCGTTCAGCCGCAGGGTCTGGTTCGTCGCCACCTGCGAGTCGTTCACCACCGTGATGCGGTAGGTGACCGGGTCGCCCACGGCCACCTGGCTCGGTGCGGTCTCGGTGATCGTGACGTCCGGACCGTTCGCCGCGCCGACCAGCGTCGGTGCCTGCGCGTTGTTGTTGTTCGGGTTGCTGTCGCCCACCATGCTCACCGTCGACGTGCCGACGTAGGAACCGGGCGTCAGGGCGCGGCCCACGAGCACCACCTGCGGTGTCGACTGCCCGGGGGCGAGCGACGGCGAGTAGACGCACGTCAAGGTGCCGTCACCGGAGCAGACCCAGTTCACGCCCCAGCTGTGCTGGACGTAGGAGACGCCCGTGGGCAGCTGCGCCACCACCTGCAGTGGCGAGGTGGTCGCCGTGGTCTGGGTGTTCGTGACCGTCATCCGGTAGTGAATGAGGTCGCCGACCGCGACTGACGGTTCGGCCGTCATTGCGATGCCGACGTCGGCCGGCGAGGCCACCGGTGGGTTCACCGGCGTGGTGACCGTAGAGGTGTTGTTGTTCGGGTTGCTGTCGTTGGGCGTCTCGACCGTCGCGGTGTTCACCAGGTTGCCTGCGGTCGTCGCCGTGACCTGGCCGGTGATCGTGACCACCTGCAGGCTCGCTCCGCCGGCGAGACTGCCGGTGGTCGTGCACGTGATGGTGGTCGTGCCGGTGCAGACGTAGTTCGAGTCGTAGGTCATGCTCGTGAGCTGGACGTTCCCCGGCAGGGCGTCCGTCACCGTGATGCCCTGGGCGGTCGTGGTGCTCTCGTTCTTGATCGTCAGCGTGTAGACGATCGTCTCGTTGGCGCCCGCCGTCACCGACTGCTTGTTGGCCGTCTTGGTGATGCTCAGATCAGGCGCCGCGACCTTCAGGGAGACGCAGTCCATCACGGGCTGCTTGGGCTCCTCCACGGAGTTGTCCTGGTTGCGGTCGGGGCCTCCGGCGACTGTGCTGTGCCAGGCCTTGCCGGCCAGGTCGTCCTTCAGGACAACGTCGTAGGCGACCACGCACACGCCTCCCGGTCCCGTCGGGACCTTGTCCGCCGACGCGTACGTGTGCGAGATCCCGCTGTAGTGCGTCGGGTCGCTGCAGTCCGTGAGCCGCACCAGGTTGTCGCCGGGGGCGACGTCGACGCCGCTGCTCCCGAGCGGGAACCCGGGATGGTCGGGGTCGTTCCAGTCGACGGCGTACCCGTAGCGCTTGTCGCCCAGGTCCGTGGGGTCACAGTTCAGGTTCTTGTCGCCCCACGAGAGCGTTCCGCTCAAGGAGACGGTCACCGATTTGTCGCTGTTCAGCGTCGTCTGCGCCTGCACCGTGCTCCCCACCGGGACCGGTGTGTCGGCCAACGCGGCAAACGCGGACGCGGCGACGAGGACGCCACCCATGAGCAGCGAGGTCACCCCAGCGAGGACGCGGCGCGGAAGGGGTCTGGCCATCGCGGTTCCTCCAGCTCCAACAGTTGGGGCCGGTCTCACCACTAGCTCCCCGCGACCCCCTTGCGGAGGTGACCGTGCAGGCCGCGGATCGTTGCTCCCCGCCCCGGGCGTTTCCCAAGGCACGATCATCGTCACCCTGAGTAACCGCTGGGTCCATAGTCAGCCTTGGCCAACCGGGTACTCCAGCTCGGATGGGGAGATACGGGTCGCTGGTCCCGGGCCGGGCCGGGTCCTCGGCCCTACGCGATGACGCTGTGTGAGCGGTTCGGTACGCCCCGATGAGCGCGGCGCTAACCCTTCCGACACTTGCCGTAGATCGGGCTGGCCCACTGGCGCTAACCCCGCCACCGCCGCGCCCTCACCCCTGCCGTCACCGCGCGTGAACTGCTGACGCCCGCCGGGGTTTCCCGGCGGGCGTCAGGGAGGCGTGCGGGTGGCTGGTCCCCGCGGTCCTCAGAACCGTGGAGACCCACGATCTGGGACCGACGGGTTCGCCTTCCGTGCGCCTCCGCTCCTGCTGCTCATCGCGCCGCGCCCCGCCTGGCGTCGCGCAGTCGGCGACCCAGGGCCAGACCCTCGATGAGCAGCAGGGCGACCAGGGTGGGGATCGCCGCTCCGGAGCCGCCGGCGAACCCGGACCCGCCGGTGTCGGGCGAGGGCCCGCCGACGGGGATGCGTCCCGTCGCGATGTTGAGGTCACCGACGGGTGCGGTCGGCTTCTGCGGCTTCGTGGCCTTCGCCGGGGGCTTGGGCGTGAGGAACAGGTCCGAGGTGCCGTCCGGCACCCAGGTGACCGTGCTCGGCGGCGACGTGACGGTCGGTGCCTGGCGCGACGGTGCCGGTGCCCGGGTCGTCCCCACCGCCAGGACCCTCGTCGGCGGCGTGGTCGCCGGCGGCGTGCTCGTGGTCGCGGCGGCTTGCTCTTGGTCGGCGGCGTGGTCGCCGGCGGCTTACTCGTGGTCGGCGGCGTCGACGTGCCGCCGGAGGACCCGCCGGTCGCCGTGGTGCCGCCCGTGGACCCGCCGGTCGTGCCGCCCGTGGACCCGCCGGTCGTGCCGCCCGTGGACCCGCCGGTCGCCGTGGTGCCGCCCGTGGACCCGCCGGTCGTGCCGCCCGTGGACCCGCCGGTCGTGCCGCCCGTGGACCCGCCGGTACCGCTCGAGCTCGGGCCGTTGAGGGCGACGAGGTAGCTCTGCTGGGCCGTCTGAAGCTGCGCGTCAGCTGTCTGGTAGGTGGTGTAGGCGGTCGCGTACTCGGTCGACGACTGGTAGGTCGTCACCGCCTGTTGGGCTGACTGCACCTGCGGGTCCAGCTGCGGGTCGGTCGTCGTGGTCGCCGTGGTGAGCTGCTGGTCGACCGTCGTGTACTGCTGGTCGACGGCGTCGTAGGACTTCTGCGTCTGGTCCAGCTGCTTCTGGGTGTCCTTGAGGTCGTGCTGCGCGGCGTCCATCTGGTGCTGGGTGTTCTCGACGGCCTGCTTCGCGTCATCGGCGGCCTGCTTCGCCGCGTCCTCAGCCCCTTTCTTGGCCTTCTTGTCCAGGCCCTTGCCGGCGTCCTTGACGGCGGCCTGGGCCGTCTTCAGCGCGTCCTGCGCGTCGCTGAGGGATGCGGTGAGCGCATTGATCTGCTTCTGCAGCGTGTCCAGGGCGGCCTGCATCTGCGTCAGCTGGGCGGACAGGTCCCGCCGCTGGTTGGCCAGGTCATCGTGCTTGGCGCGCAGCTTGTCGAGCTGCTCCTGCGTCTTCGACTGCCTGCTCTCGACCTTCGCGATCTCGTCCGCGACGTGCTGCTGCAGCTTCGCCAGCTTGCGCTGGACGGCCTCCCACTTGGCCTGGGCCGCGACGTAGCTCTTCTTGGCCCGGTTCAGTGCCTCCATCGCGTTCTGGACGGCCGGGCTGAGGTTCTTGCCCGGGTCCGCCGCCCGCACGTGCGAGGAGTTCGCCGCGGCGGGGATCGCCACACCGGAGAGGGCGGAGGAACCGAGCACCGCCAGGGCCGCCGCCCCGGTGGTGGCGGTGACCCGCCACCACCGGGAGCGACCCGCTGCGCGATCGTGCGTCACGGTTCCTACGCCTCCGCCCCGAAGCGGCGCGGACGCAGCCCCGGCCAGGTGAGGAGCACCAGGCCGGCACCGATGAGGACCGCCGCGGCCAGCGCCTCGGCCACCGCGTTGCTGCCGGTGTAGGGCAGGCTGCCCGTGGTGGGGCCGCGGGTGATCGTCTCGCCGAGGACGGCCGCGAGCGGCACGACCACCCGGTTCGACGGCGTGTTGGGCGTGTCGGCCGACACCACGTTGCCGATGTTGGCGATCTGGGTCGGGATGGTCCCGTCCGCAGCCGGCCCGTTGACGAGCACGCTGAGGTGCACCGTCCGCGACTGGCCGGCGGCCAGGTCGCCGAGCCGCCACGTGACCACGCCGTTGGCGACGTTCGACGTGCAACTGCTCGCCGAGCCGCAGTCCGCCGCGGAGAACGTGGTTCCGGCCGGCACCGCGTCCGTCACGCGGACGTCGTGCTGCGTGATGTTGCCGGTGGCGGTGGCGACGAGCGTGAACGTGACCAGGTCACCCGGCTGCGCCGTCGTCAGGCGCCCGGCCGGCAGGGTCGCGGACTTCGCCAGCTGCAGCGCGCCGGTCGGCACGTACACCTGGTGCTGCACCTTGTTGGACGTGACCGTCGTCGTGCCGCTGTGCAGCGTCCCGACGTTGGAGATCACGGCTCCGTCCGGGTTGTTGGAGTTGACCGTCACGGCGAACGTCAGGTCGCCCTGCGTGCCCGGGGCGGCGTCGAGGGTCCAGTGGACGGTGTTGTGCGCCGCGTCGTAGCCGGCGGTGCAGCCGCTGCCGCAGGTTGCCGACCCGGACACGTACGTGGTGCCCACGGGGACGGTGTCGCTGAAGTCCGCGGTCGCCGCGGCGTTGCCCGTGTTGGCGTAGTGCAGCCGGTAGCTGATCCGCTGGCCGCGGGAGACCGTGCTCCCACTTGCCGGGTCCGCCACCTTCACCAGGGTGAAGTTCGCGCTCGGCGCGACCACCTTCGTCGTGGCACTGGCATGGTTGTTGGTGGGGTCGGTGTCGTTCGGGTTGGTCACGGTGGACGTCGCCGTCACGCTGGGCACCGCGGCCGAGGTCGCCGTGCCGCGCAGGGTCACCGGCGGCGTCAACGCACCCGGATCCAGCACGGGGGAGTACTGGCAGACGAGGGTGCCGTCACCGGTGCAGCTCCAGCCCGAGCCCCAGGCGTGCGAGACGTACGTGACGCCCGGAGGCAGGCTGGCGTTCAGCGTCAGCGTCCGGTTCGTCGCCACGCCGGAGTCGTTCGTCACGGTGATCTCGTAGGTGATCGGGTCACCGACCGCCACCTGCGACGGCGCCGTCTCGGTGATCGTCACGTCCGGTCCGTTCGGTGCCCCGACCACGGTCGGCGCGTTGGCGTTGTTGTTCGTCGGGTCGCTGTCACCGGCCATCGACACCGACGCGGTGCCCAGGAAGGAGCCGACGGAGACCGCGTGACCCACGAGCACCAGCTGCGGTGCCGACTGGCCGGCGGCGAGCGAGGGTGCGTAGTCGCAGGTGAGCGTGCCGTCACCGGTGCAGGTCCACCCGGCACCCCAGCTGTGGGAGACGTACGGGACACCGGTGGGCAGGTTCGCCACCACGTGCAGCGGCGAAGTGGTCGCCGTGGGCCGGGTGTTCGTCACCGTGATCCGGTAGTTGATGTTCGCGCCGACGGCGACCGACGGCTCGGCGATCTCGGCGATCCCCACGTCGACGCCCGGCGCGACGACGGGCGTGTTCACGGTCACCGTGTTGTTGTTCGGGTTCGGGTCGTTGGGGGTGCTGACGGTGGCGACGTTGGTGAGCTGGCCGGCCGAGGTGGCCGTGACGATGCCGTTGATCCTCACCACGTCCACGCTGGCGCCGCCGGCGAGCGTCGACGACGTCGTGCAGCTCACCAACTGGCCCCCGCTGCACGTCCACCCGTTCGCGACGTTGCTGAGGCTCTGGTACTGCAGGTTCGCGGGCAGGTTGTCCGTGATCGTGATGCCCTGGGTCGCGGGGTTCGTGGGGTCGACGTTCTTCACCGTGATCGTGTAGGACAGCGGCTCATTCGACCCGGCGGTCACAGATGCCTTGTCCGGCGTCTTGTTGATGCTCAGGTCGGGGGAGCCGGCGATCTTCGGGGCCACGCAGATGCGGGGGTTGGCCTCTCCCTTGGTCCACGAGTTGTCGTCGTTGTAGCCAGTGCCGCCGGCGATCTGGCTGTGGCCGCCGCTCGTCTTCGTGGGGTCGACGTCGTAGCCGATCACGCAGATCTGCTGCGGCACGTCACCCGCCGACTTGTAGGTGTGCGACGCGCCGCCGGCGCTGCCTGGGAAGTGCGTCGGGTCGCTGCAGTCGGTCAGGTGCACAGTGCTGTCGCTCTGCGTACCGACCCGCACAGTCTGGGTGCCCTTGGAACCGCCCACGGGGTAGCCGGGTGACGTGGGGTCGTCCCAGGTGATGGCGAATCCGTACTGCCGGTCCGAGCCGCACGACACGGACCGCTTCCACGTGAGCGTGCCGCTCAGGTCGACGGTGACCGGTCCGTTGCTTGCTTGCGTCGTCGTCGCCGTGACCGTCGCGTTCACCGGGTACGGCGTGTCCGCCAGCGCGGCGAACGCGGACGCGGCGACCAGCACGCCACCCATGAGCAGCGAGGTCACCCCGGCGAGGACGCGGCGCGGAAGGGGTCTGGCCATCGCGGTGCCTCCAGCTCCGAAAACTCGGGGCCGGTCTCACCACTAGCTCCCCGCGACCCTCCCATGTGCGGAGGTGACCGTATGCAGGCCGCGGATCGTCGCTCCCCGCCCAGGCATTTCCTGGACTGCCGCCATGGTCACAGTGAGTAATCGACCGGTCCATAGTCCGGGTTGGCCAAGTGGCGGACCAGTTACGGACGGGTCCGGACGGGCCACAACGGCGCGCTTACCCGAGTCGTCCGTAACGCTCCGCTCACGTAGTGCAGTGTGCTGATTACTCTCCGTGCCCATACGCCACGCAGAACTCACCAACACCGGCAAATCCGGCTGGTTCGTGAGAGCCAGGGGGTCGTAGCCCGGGGTGCTCATGGTTGCGTCCGGTCGGTGCGCGCCGTCCTCACCTTCGCCGTCGGGCGCTCACCGTACGTCCCCAAGCTCGAAGAGCTGCCGGACGGAGGTCGAACACGCGTTCGACCCGGTGTGGCATGCTGTTGGCATGGCGGGAGGGATGCGCTCGCGGCACGGTCCGACACTGGCCGAACGCAGCGGCGTGGTGTCGCCGGCGGACGCCGGGACGGGGGCCCGCCACTGCTGGGTCGCGGACGCGCCCGGACACCCGGGGGAGCATCCCGGGCTGCTCGCCGAGTGGCGCCGGACGCCGTCGGGCTGGGAGGGCCGGGTCGTCTACGCGTTGCCCGAGCGTGGCGGGGGGAGCCGGCTCGTCGAGCGGTGGGTCGAGGCCGGCCACCTGCGCGCCACCTGAGCCGTCAGCGTGTACGCGGTCCCCTGTCCGGTAACGCTTACCGGTGTCGGCCGAGACCTGGGAGGCAACCGCATGCCGGACATCTGCGACCTGATCCTCGACGACCACGAGCGCTTCCGCCGCCGGTTCGCCGAGCTCGACAACCGCCGTCGCGACGGTGCGGAGCCGGACCGCCTGCAGGCGCTGTGGCAGCCGCTGGCCGACCTGCTCGAGACGCACGCCTCCGCCGAGGAGGACATGTTCTACCCGCGCCTGCTCGAGCGCGGCGACAACGCGGAGGAGGAGACCGAGGACGCCGTCTCCGACCACAACGACATCCGCGAGGCGGTCCGTCGCGCCGCTGGGCAGGAGCCTGGGTCGGCCCCCTGGTGGCAGGCGGTGCTCGACGCCCGCGAGGAGAACAGCGACCACATGGCGGAGGAGGAGCGCGAGGCTCTCCCGGACTTCCGGGAGAACGTCGCCGACGGCGTCCGCGACGAGCTGGGGGATCGCTGGCTGGCCTTCCGCCAGGAGCACGCCGGCGCGCGCGGCCTCGACCTCGACCAGGTGGACGTCGAGGAATACGTCGACCAGCACGGCTAAAGGTTTCCCGGAATTGCACCGATGTCATTTCCATGGGCGCAGACTCCTGGGCGCTGCTCAGGGCAGGGGTTCCGCTGACGCTGCTGCTCGACCTCGCCGACCCGGCGGGCCCGGACTCGGTGGCGATCCTCGCCGCCGAGGGGCTGGCCCGCTCCGACGAGTACGGCATCGACGTCCCGGTGACGGTCGTGGCCGAGGAGGCGGCCGGCCAGTAGCGTGCCCCTTCGACTGAAGGAGGCACCCGTGTCGGCATCGGTGGGGGACGACGTCTGCGTCCACGGCAGCTGTACGGAGCGGTTCGCGCCCGTGCGCGAGGCGTTCGCCCGGAACCTGGCCGAGGGCCTCGACGTCGGCGCGTCCGCGGCCGTGGTGGTGGACGGGGAGCTGGTCGTCGACCTCTGGGGCGGCCACACCGACGAGGCCCGCACCAGCCCGTGGCAGCAGGACACGATCACCAACGTCTGGTCGACGACCAAGACGATGACGGCCCTGTGCGCCCTCGTGCTCGCCGACCGCGGGGAGCTGGAGCTGCACGCGCCCGTGGCGCGGTACTGGCCCGAGTTCGCCGCCGCGGGCAAGGGCGACGTGGCGGTGCGCCACCTGCTCGGCCACACCGCCGGCCTGTCCGGCTGGGCCGAGCCGATGGCGGTGACCGACCTGTACGACTGGGAGAAGGCCACCTCGCTGCTCGCCGCGCAGGCGCCCTGGTGGGAGCCCGGGACCGCCTCCGGCTACCACGCCGTGACCCAGGGCTACCTGGTCGGCGAGGTGGTCCGCCGGGTCACCGGGGTGTCGGTGGGCCGGTTCTTCGCCGCGGAGGTGGCAGGCCCGCTGTCCGCGGACTTCCACATCGGGCTGCCGGCCGAGCACGACGGCCGGGTGGCGCCGGTGATCCCCCCGTCGACCGGCCTGTCCTCGGACGCCGACCCGGCGGGGATCCCGATGCGCACGCTCGCCAACCCGCCGCTGCGGGCCGAGGCCTCCTGGGAGCCGGCCTGGCGGCGCGCGGAGATCCCGGCCGCCGGCGGCCACGGGAACGCGCGTTCGGTCGCGCTGGTGCAGTCGGTGCTCGCGGGCGGCGGGGAGAGCCGCGGGGTGCGGCTGCTGTCCGACGCCGGGTGCGCGGCGGTGTTCGAGCAGCAGGCGCACGGCACCGACCTCGTGCTCCGCGTCCCGCTGCGGTTCGGCATGGGCTACGGCCTGCCGTCCGCCGAGGTGCCGATCAGTCCCAACGCGCGGGCCTGCTTCTGGGGTGGCTGGGGCGGCTCGCTCGTGGTCGTCGACCTCGACGCCCGGATGACCGTCGCGTACGTCATGAACCGGATGGGCGAGGGGACCGTCGGTGACGTGCGCGGTGCGGGCATCGTGCTCGCCGCGTACACCGCCCTGGCGGCGTAACCGGTACGGCCGGCGGTCAGTCGCCGGCGGCGCCGAGGGCGATCGTCTGGTCGATCTCCTGCCGCCGGGCGTCGAGCTCCGCCCGCATCCGGTCGATCTCCTCGGCGATGTCCTCGTCGTTCTTCATCAGCTCGTCGAGGTTGACGCCGGCCATGTCGAGGACGCCCATGTCCGTGTACGCCTTCTGCACCTTCGGGCCCCACAGGCCGATGTCCTTGACGCACGGCACGATCCGGCCGAACAGCAGCGAGCGGAACATCTGCTGGAACGGGGAGTTCTCCGTCAGCTTCATGATCTCCTCGACCGGCAGGCCGAGCGTCTCCCACACCTCGCGGCCGCGGAAGCGGTCGCGCATGAGGTAGCAGCCCTCGACGACGAACTCCTCGCGCTCCTCCCGCTCCTTGGTGGACAGCTCGGCGTAGTAGTCCTTCAGGGCGAGCCGGCCGAACGCGACGTGCCGAGCCTCGTCCTGCATCACGTACGCCAGCAGCTGCTTGACGAGCTGGTTGGTCGCCATGTCGCGCAGCAGGCCGAACGCGGCGAGTGCGAGCCCCTCGATGAGCACCTGCATGCCGAGGTAGGCGTAGTCCCACTCCTTGGCGCGCAACGCGTCGTCGAGCAGCTTCGCCAGGTTGTCGTTCATCGGGTAGAGCAGCCCGATCTTCTCCTGCAGCAGGCGGCTGTAGACCTCGACGTGGCGGGCCTCGTCCATCGTCTGGGTGGCCGCGTAGAACTTCGAGTCCAGATCCGGCACCGTCTCGACGATGCGCGCGGAGACGACCATGGCGCCCTGCTCCCCGTGCAGGAACTGGCTGAACGTCCACGCGGTGTTGTGGCGGCGGATCTCCGCCCGCTCGCGCTCGGACATCTTGGCCCAGATGGGGTGCTCCCGGAGCACGTTCTGCTGCTCGGGCATGCCCGCCGGGTTGTCCGGGTCCACCTCGATCGACCAGTCGATCCGCTTCTGGCCGTCCCACTGCTTGTCCTTGCCCTTCTGGTACAGGGACAGCAGCCGGTCCCGGCCGTCGTCGTACTCCCACGTGAACGCGGTCGCCCCGCCCTCCATGGGGACGTCCCACGTCGTGGAGACGTCCACGGGCATGGCGTACTGGTCGCGCGTGGTCATGCAGATCCTCCGGCAGTCGCGGTGATAACCGTGTTATGCCGAGGGTTGACACTGCAGGCGCTCGTGTCAAGGCTCGTACGCTGCACCCGTGGCCACCGACGACGTACGCCGCCGGGTTCCCCGTACGGACCTCGTGCTGGCCGACCCCCGGCTGGTCGCGGCGCACGAGCGGCTCGGCCGCGCGGCGGTGAAGGCGGCCGTCACGGCCGCCCAGGACGCCGCGCGCCGGGGCGAGATCGCGCCGGAGGACGTGGCCGATGCCGCGGTCGCCGCGTTGCCGCCGCTGGCCACCGGGCTGCAGCCGGTCCTCAACGCCACCGGGGTCGTGCTGCACACGAACCTGGGCCGGGCACCGCTGTCCGGACCGGCGGTCGACGCGCTGGCCGTGGCCGCGGGCTACGTCGACGTCGAGTACGACGTCGCGAGCGGGCAGCGGTCCCGGCGCGGGCGCGGCGCGCTCGACGCGCTGCGGGAGGCCGTCCCGGCAGCCGGGGACGTGCACGTGGTCAACAACGGCGCGGCGGCCCTCGTGCTGGCCGCCACGGCCCTCGGCGCCGGCCGCGAGATCGTCGTGAGCCGGGGCGAGATGGTGGAGATCGGTGACGGCTTCCGGCTACCGGACCTGCTCGCGTCCACCGGGGCCCGGCTGCGCGAGGTCGGGACCACCAACCGCACCACCCTCGCGGACTACCGCTCGGCCCTCGGCCCGGACACCGGCTTCGTGCTCAAGGTCCACCCGTCGAACTTCCGCGTGACCGGCTTCACCTCGGAGGTGCCCGTGCGCGACCTCGCGGGGCTCGGCGTCCCGGTGGTCGCGGACATCGGCTCCGGCCTGCTCACCCCCGACCCGCTGCTGCCGGACGAGCCGGACGCGACCTCGTGGCTGCAGGCGGGCGCGGACCTCGTCACGGCCAGCGGGGACAAGCTGCTCGGTGGGCCGCAGGCGGGGCTGCTGCTCGGCCGGGCCGACCTGGTCACCCGCCTGCGCCGCCACCCGCTGGCGCGGGCGCTGCGCGTCGACAAGCTGACCATTGCGGCGCTGGAGGCGACCCTGCGCGGGCCCGCCACCCCCACGTACGCCGCGCTGCACGCCGACCCTGCGGTGCTGCGCGTGCGTGCGGAGCGGCTCGCCGAGGCGCTGGTCGCCGCCGGCCTGGACGCGGCCGTGCAGCCCTCCGACGGGGCGGTCGGCGGTGGCGGGGCCCCTGGGCTGGTACTGGCCGGCTGGGCCGTCAGCCTGCCGCCGGCGTACGCCGACGCACTGCGGGCCGGGAACCCCTGCGTCGTGGCCCGCATCGAGCGGGACCGCTGCCTGCTCGACCTGCGCTGCGTCCCGCCGGACCGGGACGACACGGTGCGTGCCGCCGTGCTCGCCGTCGCGGCGGCCGCCCCGTGATGCACGTCGTCGCCACCGCGGGGCACGTCGACCACGGCAAGTCCACGCTCGTCCGGGCCCTCACCGGCATGGAGCCCGACCGGTGGGCGGAGGAGCGCCGGCGCGGCATGACGATCGACCTCGGGTTCGCCTGGACCACGCTGTCGTCGGGCCGGACGGTGGCGTTCGTCGACGTCCCCGGGCACGCGAGGTTCGTCGCCAACATGCTGGCGGGCGTCGGCCCCGTACCGGCGGTCATGGTCGTCGTCGCCGCGGACGAGGGCTGGCGCCAGCAGACCGCTGAGCACGTGGCCGCCGTCGACGCGCTCGGCGTCGAGCACGGCCTGCTCGTCGTCACCCGCGCCGACCTCGCCGAGCCGCAGCCGGTGCTTGCGGACGCCCGCTCCCGGCTGGCCCGGACGTCCCTCGGTGACGTGCCGGCTGTGGCGGTGAGCGGGGTCACCGGAGAGGGTATGGACGACCTGCGCCGCGCGCTCGACGACATGGTCACGGCCCTGCCGGAGCCGCGTACCGACGGGGCCGTGCGGTTGTGGGTCGACCGGGCCTTCACCGTCCGGGGCAGCGGCACGATCGTCACCGGAACCCTGGGCGGCGGGACGCTGCGCACCGGGGACGAGCTGGCCGTCGCCCCGGGGGAGCTGACCGTACGGGTGCGCGGGCTGCAGTCGCTGAAGACCGCTGCGGAGGAGGTGCGGGCGGTCGCCCGGGTGGCGGTGAACCTGCGTGGTGTCGCCGTGGAGGAGGTCCCGCGAGGAACCGCGCTGGTCACCCCCGGCGCCTGGACGACGACGGACACGCTCGACGTACGGCTCGGTGCGGAGGTCGGGGACCTGCCGGCCGAGCTGCTGCTGCACGTCGGCTCGGCCGCCGTCACCGCGCTCGTCCGGCCGCTCGGCGGCGACCTGCTGCGGCTGCGGCTGGTACGTCCGCTGCCGCTGCGGCCGGGTGACCGCGCGCTGCTGCGCGACCCGGGGCGGCACCTGGTGGTGGGCGGGGTCTCCGTGCTCGACGTCAGGCCGCCCGCCCTGCGCCGCCGCGGGGCCGCGGCAGCCCGCGCGCGGGAGCTGGCGGACGTGGCTGCCGGCCCCGACGCGGCCGGCGAGGTGCAGCGGCGCGGGGTCGTCCGGCTCGACGAGCTCGCCGCGATGGGGGCCGGCGACCCCGGCGCCGCGGTCGTGCAGGTGGCGGGGTGGTGCGTCGCGCCGGCCGTCTGGCAGCGGTGGGGGGAGCGGCTGCGTACGGAGGTGGCGCGGCACGCCGAGGAGCACCCGCTGGAGGCCGGGCTGCCCGTGGAGGCGGCCCGCCGCGCGCTGGACGTGCCCGACGCCCGGGTGCTCGCCGGTCTGGCAACCGCGGACGAGACCCTGGAGACCGCGGACGGGCGGGTGCGCCGCCGGGGCAGCGGCGCCCGGCTGCCCGAGCCGGTGGAGCGCGCGCTGGCCGGTATCACCGCACGCCTGGCCGCCGACCCGTTCGCGGCGCCCGAGGCGGGCGACCTGACCGCGCAGGGGCTCACCGCGCCCATGCTCGCCGCAGCCTGCCGTGCGGGACGCCTGGTCCGGGTGGGGGAGGGTGTGTTCCTGCTGCCGGACGCGGTGAACGAGGCCGTACGCCGGCTCGCCGCGCTGCCCCAGCCGTTCACGGCCAGCCAGGCCCGGCAGGCGCTGGAGACGACCCGCCGGGTGGCGATCCCGTTGCTCGAGCACCTCGACGCCGCCCGCCGGACCCGCCGTCTGGACGGCGCCCTTCGCGAGGTCGTAGAGACGGGACGTCCCGGGTAGGCTCAGGCGGGTGAGCGTCCTCGTCGACACCTTCGGGCGGGTCCACACGGACCTGCGCGTGTCGCTGACGGACCGCTGCAACCTGCGCTGCCAGTACTGCATGCCGCCGGAGGGGCTGGACTGGCTGCCCGGCGACGACGTGCTCACCGACGACGAGGTGGTCCGGCTGGTCCGGGTCGGCGTCGGGCTCGGCGTACGCGAGGTCCGCTTCACCGGAGGCGAGCCACTGCTGCGGCGCGGGCTGGTCGACATCGTCCGCCGCGTGGGCGAGCTCCGGCCGCGACCCGAGCTGTCGCTCACCACCAACGGCATCGGTCTCGAGCGCGTCGCCGGCGCACTAGCCGAGGCCGGGCTGGACCGCATCAACGTCAGCCTCGACACGCTGCGCCCGGACGTCTTCCGGCGGCTGGCCCGCCGCGACCGGCTCGAGGACGTGCTCGCAGGCCTGCGGGCGGCCGCCGCCGAGGGGCTCGCGCCGGTGAAGGTCAACGCCGTGCTCATGCGCGGCGTCAACGACGACGAGGCGGCGCCGCTGCTGGAGTACTGCCTCGAGCACGGTTACGAGCTGCGCTTCATCGAGCAGATGCCGCTGGACGCCCAGCACGCCTGGGACCGCAGCCAGATGGTCTCGGCCGAGGAGATCCTCGCGCGGCTGGAGGCCCGGTTCGCCCTCACCGCAGCCCCCGGCCGGGGCAGTGCGCCGGCGGAGAGCTGGTACGTCGACGGCGGCCCGGCCAAGGTCGGGGTGATCGCCAGCGTGACGCGGCCGTTCTGCTCGGCGTGCGACCGCGTCCGCCTCACCGCCGACGGCCAGGTGCGCAACTGCCTGTTCGCGCGGGAGGAGTCGGACCTGCGGGGCCCGATGCGTGCGGGTGCGACCGACGCCGAGCTCGCCACCCGGTGGCGGGCCGCGGTGATGGCGAAGAAGCCGGGGCACGGCATCGACGACCCGACCTTCCTGCAGCCGGACCGGCCGATGTCCGCCATCGGCGGATGAGGGCATCGGCGTACGACGCGATCGTCCTCGCCGGCGGCGCCGCCCAGCGGTTCGGCGGGCGCGACAAGCTCCTGGCCGACGTCGCCGGCGTGCCCCTGCTGCACACGGTCGTCGAGGCGGTGGCGCAGGCGGGCACGACGGTCGTCGTCGGGCCCGAACGGCCGCTGCCTCGGCCGGTGGTCTGGACCCGTGAGGACCCGCCCGGCGGCGGCCCGGCGGCGGGGGTGGCGGCCGCGCTGCCGCTGGTGACGGCCGAGTGGGTGGCCGTGCTGGCCGGAGACCTGCCGTTCCTGGAGCCGCTTCACGTGGGGCACCTGCTGGACACCGCGCAGCGGGCGGACGGTGCCGTGCTGGTCGACGGCGACGGCCGGGAGCAGTGGCTGGCCGGGGTGTGGCGTACGGCTGCGCTGCGGGCGTTGCCGTGGGCCGCGGGGCAGTCCGTACGCCGGCTGGCCGGGCCGCTGCGCCCGTACCGGTGCGCCTGGGGCAGCGGCCTGCCCCCGTGGCGCGACGTGGACACGAGAGCCGACCTGGACGAGGCGAGGAGCCTGAGTGAGCACGCTTGACGACTGGCTGGAGACGGTGACGAAGGCGCTCGGCCTGGAGGCCGAGGTCGACCGGGACCTGCTGCTCGACGTGGCCCGCGAGGTCGCCCACGGCGTGGCCCGGCCCGCCGCCCCGCTGACGACGTTCCTCGTCGGCCTCGCCGCCGGGCAGGCGGGCGGGTCGGCCGCTGACGTGCGCGCCGCGGCTGAGCGGGTGGCGGCGCTGGCGCAGGGCTACTCGCCGAGCGGGGACTGAAAGGCGTCCACGCGGCGCAGGAAGCCCCGCGCGGACAGGAACTGCGCGAGCGAGTCGCGGTGGTCGTCACAGGCGAGCCAGACCTTCTCGCGCTCCGGGGTGTGCACCCGCGGGTTGTTCCAGACCAGTGACCACCGCGCGTCCGTACGGCAGCCCTTCGCGGAGCAGGTGGCCGTCCTCTCGCCGGTCATGCGCCTGAGTCTGCCGGGCGGGCGGCGTGATACCAAAGCCGCGTCCGTAGCGACTGACAGGAGACGAGCGTGGCCGAGAACCGTACGTACGGCGTGACCGAGATCGTGGGGACGTCCACGGAGGGGATCCAGCAGGCGGTGCGCAACGGCGTCGACCGCGCCTCGCGCACGGTCCGCAACCTGGACTGGTTCGAGGTCACCGAGATCCGCGGCCACGTCGAGGGCGGCGCGGTCGCCCACTTCCAGGTCACGATGAAGGTCGGCTTCCGGATCGAGGAGCCGGCCTAGCGGATGCAGCCGGCCCGGCGGTCACGAGGCCTGGCTCACCGAGCTCATGTTGAAGTCGGGGATGCGTAGCGGGGGCATCACCGTGCCGGTGAAGTAGTCGCCCATCTCGCGGGGGAGGGTCGCGCGCCGGGGCGGCCCGCCTCGCCCGCCCGCGCGAGCAGGTCCACCGGGCTCTCGTTGAAGCGGAAGTTCGTCACCGCGCCGACCACCTCGCCGCCCTCGACGAGGTACACGCCGTCGCGGGTGAGGCCGGTGACCAGCGCGGTCTGCGGGTCGACCTCGCGGATGTACCACAGGCAGGTCAGCAGCAGCCCGCGGTCGGTACGCGCGACCAGCTCGTCGAGGGTCGCGTCGGCGCCGGTGCACTCCAGCCGCAGGTTGTCCGACCCACGGCGTCACCGGCAGCCCGGTCACCTGCGCCGAGTGCCGGGTCTGCGAGAGCGCGGTGCAGCATGCCGTCCCGGATCCAGTGGGTCGGCGAGAGCGGCAGGCCGTTGTCGAAGACCGACGTCAGCCGGGTGGACGCGCCCGCGGTCACGTACGGGGCGCACTCCTGGCCGGGCATCGGCCGGGTCGCTGTGCAACCGGAGCGGCAGCGGGCTGAGCCGCTCACCGACGCGGGTCCCGCCGCCGGCCCGGCTGAAGACCGTGCGCCCCTCGTGGGCGTCGAGCGCGCCGGCGGACCAGTACAGGTCGACCAGGAGGTCGGCCACGGCGGACGGCGGCAGGAGGGTCTCGTACCGGCCAGGGCCCAGGTCGACCCGCCGGCGCGCCCACTCGAGCCGCTGCGCCAGCGCCGCCGCGTGCGCGGCGACGTCGACGTCGGCGAAGTCGTGGGTGCCCTGCCCGGACCACGACGACCGCGCGCCGTCGGGCGTGACGCGCGGTGAGCTCGAACCGGCCGGTCGGGCTGGACGTGCCGCAGCCGCAGTCCCGCGGACGACGCGACGTACGTGGTGGTCACGTCGTGCTCGGCGTAGCCGTACAGCCCGTGCCCCGCCGAGCGCGCGGCGTCGAACGCCGCCGCCAGCCCGTCGGCCGTGCCGCCGAGGACCCGGATCGAGGTCTCCTCGACCGGCGCGTCCCAGGCGCCCTGCTCGCGTCCGGGGACGAGCGGAGCGGCGTCGTCGGCCGGCTCGCTGCCCGCGGCGGCCCGCTCCGCCGCGCGGACGAGGTCCGCCACGTCGTCCGTGGTGACGTTGGAGCGGCTGACGCTGCCCACGCGCGCGCCGTCCACCGCGACGACCGTCACCTGGCGGCCGGCGGAGACCCCGTTGGTCGTCAGCGTGTTGTCCGCCCACCGCACGTTGGCGGTGGTCGACTCGCCGACGAGCACGACGCAGCCGTCCGTACGCGAGACGGCCAGGGCGCGCTCGCACAGCTCCTGCGGCCCGGTCACCGGCCTCCCTCCCGGGTCGTGTTCAGCACGTTCACCCCGCGGAACAGGGCGGACGGGCAGCCGTGGCTCACCGGCGCGACCTGGGCGGGCTGGCCCTTGCCGCAGTTGAACGCGCCGCCGAGCACGTACGTCTGCGGCCCCCCGACCGCCGCCATGGACCGCCAGAAGTCGAGCGTGTTCGCCTGGTACGCCATGTCGCGCAGCTGTCCGGCGAGCCGGCCGCCCCGGATCCGGTAGAAGCGCTGGCCGGTGAACTGGAAGTTGTAGCGCTGCATGTCGATGGACCAGCTCTTGTCACCGACCACGAGGACGCCGTCCTCGACTCCCTCGACGAGGGCGTCGGTGGACGGGCCGCCGGCCGCCGGCTGCAGGGAGACGTTCGCCATCCGCTGCAGCGGCATGTGCTGCGGCGAGTCGGCGAACGCGCAGCCGTTGGACCGGCCGAGGCCCTGCAGGGCGGCGATCCGCCGGTCGAGCTGGTAGCCGACGAGCACCCCGTCGCGGATCAGGTCCCACGACTGGGCGGCCACGCCGTCGTCGTCGTAGCCCACGGTCGCCAGGCCGTGCCGGGCCGTCCGGTCGCCGATGACCTGCATCACCGGCGAGCCGTACTGCAGCGTGTCCAGGTGCTCCGGGGTCGCGAAGGAGGTGCCGGCGTAGTTCGCCTCGTACCCGAGGGCGCGGTCGAGCTCGGTGGCGTGCCCGATCGACTCGTGGATCGTCAGCCACAGGTTGGACGGGTCGATCACCAGGTCGTACGTCCCCGGCTCGACGCTCGGCGCGGCCGCCTTCTCGGCGAGCAGGTCGGGCAGCGCGGCCACCTCGGCGTCCCAGTCCCAGCCGGTGCCGGTGAGGTACTCCCAGCCGCGGCCGGCGGGCGGCGCGAGGGTGCGCATCGTCTCGAAGCGCCCGCTGTCCGGGTCGACCCACACGCCGGTCAGCTCCCCCTGGACGCGCACCCGCTGCTGCGTCAGCTCGCTGCCCGCCCGGTCCGCGTAGAACTTCGCCTCCTTCACCGCCTGCAGCGTGGCGTCCGCGTGGGTGACCGCCGGCGCCGCGAGCAGCCGGTGGGACAGCTCCTGCAGCCGCTGCACCTTCGCCGCGTCGGCGACCGCGAACGGGTCGACGTCGTACGCGGAGACCCACATCCCCCGGTGGGCCGGCTCCGCGGCCAGCTCGACCCGTTCGGTGCTCACCGGGGCCGTCACGTGCGCCACCTCGACGGCGAGCTCGGCCAGCCGGGCGGCTCCCGCGGGGGTGAGGTCGTTGCCGGCGGCGAAGCCCCACGCGCCGCGAGCCACCACCCGTACGGCGATGCCGAGGTCCTCGCCGTCGTGGGACGTCTCGACCCGGGCGTCGTGCAGGCGCAGCGACTGCGTACGGATGCGCTCGATGCGTACGTCGGCGTGCCCGGCCCCCAGGGCCCCGGCCCGGTCGAGGGCGGCGTCGGCCAGCGCCGAGAGCGGGAGGGCGAGGAAGTCCTCGTCGGGCGAGCCGGTCACCCCCCGGACTCTAGGGTGCCGCGCTGCGCTCAGCAGGCGACCAGGGTGCCGAGCGCGTCGTCGAGCTGCAGCGCGCGCAGCTCGGCCTCCAGCGCCGGTGCCACCCGGCAGACGGTGAACCGCAGGCCGGTGTCGCGGGCCCACGCGGCTCCGGCCAGCAGCACCGCGAGCGCGTCGTCGGTGATGGCGGTCACCGCGCCCGCGTCCACGACGACGTCCCGGCAGGTGGCCGGGCGTACGGCGAGCAGCGCGCGGCGCAGCGTGGGCAGGGTGCGGTCGTCGAGGTCACCCGCGAGCTGGACGAACACGCCGTCGGAGAGCTCGTGCGCCTGGACCGTGGCCGGGGCGGTGTCGTGGACGGTCAGGTCGAGCGTGCTCGTGGTCATCGGGTCCTCCCGGTTGTTTCCTGCCTTAGAGATCGGCCGCTCGCTCCCTGGTCACCCAGAGCCACCCGGAGCCACTTTCGGCCACCCGCATGCGGGATCGGCACCCGCCGGCGGATGCAGTGCGCGGCTGCTCCGAATGGGGTAACCGCGGCGCACGGGCGGCCGTGGCAGACTGCGGCGCCGTGAGCCGATCCGTCCTCGTCACCGGTGGCAGCCGCGGCATCGGTCTCGCCGTGGCCCGGGCGTTCGCCGCCCAGGGCGACCGGGTCGCCGTCACCTACCGCAGCAGCGCCGCACCCGAGGGGCTGCTCGGCGTGTCCTGCGACGTACGCGACAACGAGCAGGTGGACGCCGCGTTCGCCCACGTCGAGGACCTGCACGGGCCGGTCGAGGTGCTCGTCGCGAATGCGGGTGTCACCCACGACACGCTGCTGCCGCGGATGGCGCCGGAGGCGTGGGACGAGGTCGTCGACACCAACCTGGGCGGCGCCTACCGGGTGGCCCGCCGGGCGGCCATGGGCATGGTGCGGGCCCGCGGTGGCCGGATGATCTTCGTGTCGAGCGTCGTCGGGCTCCTGGGCTCCGCCGGGCAGACGAACTACGCCGCGGCCAAGGCCGGTCTGGTCGGGCTGGCGCGCTCGATCGCCCGGGAGCTGGGGTCACGGGGCGTCACGGCCAACGTGGTCGCCCCCGGCTTCGTCACGACCGACATGACCGCCGCGCTCCCGGAGCAGCGCCGCGAGGAGATCCTGCGCCAGGTGCCGCTGGGCCGCTTCGCCTCAGCCGAGGAGGTCGCCGGCGTGGTGACCTTCCTCGCCAGCGAGGCCGCCGCCTACATCACCGGGGCGGTGATTCCGGTAGACGGCGGCCTCGGGATGGGCCACTAGGCGGTCGCGGTCAGGAGGAGGCCGTCAGCCGCTGCTGGAGGAGCCCGACGTGGGCGGCGGCCACGCCACCGACCGCGACGGTCGCGAGGATCACGAGGAACGTGGGCATGCCGCCAGGGACGTGCGGGATGCGCAGCCCCGCCTCGGTGCCCGCCACCTGCGGGGCGCTGTCCCCGGCCAGCCGGATGGTGTGCGTCTCAGGCGCGGTCTCCGGGGCGGAGACGGCGAGCGTCGACGGCGCCGTCCAGTACGACATCGGGTTGTACGGGTCGAGGTAGGGATACACGGTCGGCGGCGCGGTGTCCTTGTGGATCGTCGTGGGGGCGGCCACGGTCGCCGTGACCGGAGTGGCGTGCTTGGTCGGCTGCTTGGTGCCGCCGCCGGGCAGGATCCCGCCGCCACCGGGGATCAGGTCACCCGGGTCGGGGACGGGGACCGGGGCGGAGCCGAGGACGCCCTCGACGGTGCTCACCACGGTGTCCACCGTGCTCTGCACGGGCTCGGGGAGCGGGGGCAGCGGGTCGGTGGGGGTCGTCGTGCTGCCGCTGGGGCTGTCGCTGCTGGTCGGGTCCGTTCCGGTCACGGTGCCCACCGTGCCCGTGACGGTGCCCGTCACCGTGTCGACGGTGCTCGTGACCGGGTCCGTGGTGGTCGGGGTGCTGCTGGTGGTGGTGCCCGTCACCGTGTCCGTGGTCGTCGTCGCCGTGGTGGTGACCGAGCCCACCGGGTCGAGCGCGGACGAGCCACTCACTGCGGCCATGGCCAGCCCGCCGCCGGACAGGACGATCGCGACGGTGCTCGCGGACACCACGCCGGCGCGGCGGAGAGTCTTGTCGAACGACATCCGTGTTGCCCCGTTCCTCCCGGCCCGCCGGTGTGCGGGCGTTCACCGGGTGTAACGAGTCACGGTTCGAGAGGTGACGCAGGAATTCTCGGGCGGACGGCGAACCGTCCCGGGATCAGGTCGCGCGCACCTCGTACACGTTGACGTACGCCTTGCGGTCCGCCACCTGCGGCACCGCCTGCGCGAGCGCGTCGCTCGTCACCCGCAGGTAGATCTGGCTGCGGAACTGCCGGCCGGCAGCGGGCACCGGCACGCTGACCCAGCCGGCCCGGGAGCCGAGCGTCACGGTGCCGGCGTACACGGAGGAGACCCACGGGGTGTTCATGTACACCCGCACGGTCAGCGGGCGGCCGGTCGGCGTGACCGCCGAGGCGTACAGCCGCAGGGTGCTCGCGGCATGCAGGTCCACCGCGTCATACATGACCATGTCGGCCAGCCCGGAGCCGTCCCGTACGGCGGCGAGGGCGTATCGCAGGGCACCGTTGCGGGCGCTGGGCGCGTCGAAGGACGGCGCCGACATGCGCAGCGTGCCGGCGAACTGCGAGCGCCACCGCTGGTCGCGGCCGGACTCGAACGTCGCCAGCGTGGTGTCTCCGGTGACCGGCACCTGGTCGAGGTGCATGCCCGCCGCGGGGACCCGCGTCGGGCCGTAGCCGCCCGTGTAGCTGTCCACGAAGTCCAGCGTGTTGAAGGCGACGAGCGCCCCGTTCACGGGTCGCTCGACCGAGCCGACGCCGATGAAGCGCACGTGCGAGTCCAGGATGTTGTCGCGGTGGTGCGGGGAGTTCATGTACGCGTCGAACAGCGCCTGCGGGTCCCGGGCGTCGGCGAAACCGACGTTCTCCGCGATCCAGCCCCACTGCGGCGACCCCGAGGCGGAGATCTGGGCCACCAGGTGGGGGTTGTGCGAGAGGGTGGCGGCGCGAGCCATCTGCCACGCCCACCTGCGGGCCACGTCCGTGGTCCCGGGCTCGACGAGCAGGCCCGGGAGGCCGTGTGCCGCGCGCGCCTGGTTGATCGCGTCGAGCAGGGTCTTCTCGTGGGCGTTGAGCCGTACGCCGTTCACCGTGCCGCCGGACTCCGTGGCCACCGCGTCCGTTGCGGGCAGCACGGCTGCCCCGGACAGCCCGGCGGTCAGGGCGAGGGCGGTGAGCATCCCCGTGAGGCGGTGTCGGATCGGCGAACGGAAGACACGCATGTACTCCCATCGGCTGCCTGCGGGACCACATTTAGCCCCGCAATACGGGACATCCCGTCAGGCCGGTGGGAGCCGCCGCTCAGTCGAGCAGGTCGGGCTGCTCGCGCACGATCTTCTGGTACAGCGGCTGGAACGACAGCCACCCGACGAACTCGGCGCCCACCTGGTCGTGCGTCTTCCTCGCCTCGTCGGCGTCGATGTGCACGACCTTGCCGGCGGCCTTGGCGAGCAGCTGGACCTGGCAGGAGCGTTCCATCGTGATGAACCAGAAGACGGCCGCGTCGACGCTGTGGCCGACGGTGAGCAGCCCGTGGTTGCGCAGGATCACGGCCTTGTTGTCGGCGAGGGAGTGGGCAATGCGCTTGCCCTCCTCGGTGTCGAGCACGACGCCGGTGTAGTCGTCGAACAGCGCGTGGTCCTCGTAGAACGCGCAGACGTCCTGGGTGATCGGCTCGAGCAGCTCACCGAGCGTCGACAGGGCGCGGCCGTACGTCGAGTGCGAGTGCGCGGCAGCGACGACGTCCGGGCGGGCCTGGTGCACCTGGGAGTGGATCGCGAAGGCTGCGGTGTTGACCGGGTAGCGACCCTCGACGACCTGGCCCTCGTGGTTGACCAGGATGAGGTCGCTCGCCGTGATGTGCGCGAACGGCACGGCGAACGGGTTGACCCAGAAGTGGTCGGTGAGCTCGGGATCCCGAGCGGTGATGTGGCCGGCCACACCCTCCTCGAAGCCGAACTTCGCGAACAGGCGGAACCCCGCCGCCAGCCGCTGCTTGCGGTGCTGGCGCTCCTCCTCGACGGACGCGAACTCGGGCGGCGAGGGGAAGATCAGGTCGGCCATGGGGGAGTCCTCCGGAGGGAGTCGACGGGTGTCCCTGAGGGGGTCATTCTGCGCTGAAGCCGGTTCTCCTGTCAGCCGTGGGTCCCCGGCTCCGCCCGCCGGTGCCGGCCGCGAGACAGATCAACGTGCGGCTGGCCGGAAGTCGGGGCGGACGGCCCTGGGCGGGTGCACCCGGCGTCCGTAGCCTGGCAGGGCCATGACGCCGTTCCTCCGTCGGCTGGGCGCCGACTGCGCCCGTCACCCGCTCGTCACCATCGCGGCCTGGCTGAGCCTGGCGGTGGTGATGATCGGCTCGGCGATGCTGCTCGGCGGCCGGTTCTCGCAGGGCGGGTCGCTCCCGGGCAGCGAGATCGAGCGCGTGCGCGCGCGGCTGAGCGCGCACTTCCCCGGCGCGGGCAGGGAGAGCGCCGACGTCGTGCTGCACGGAACCGCGGCCCGGTCGGTGCTCCCGGTCGTCCAGCAGCGGGTCCAGGCCCTGCCCCACGTCGTGCCCGCGTCGCTGGCCACCGCTCGGCTGTCCGCCGACGGGCGGACGGTGCTGCTCCACGTCGCCTACGACGTGCCGCGCTGGAGCCTGGACAAGACCGACCTGCAGAGCCTGCAGGAGGCCGCCCGTGCCGGCGCCGGTGAGGGGGTCGCCGGGTACGTCACCGGCTCGCTGCCGTACGAGCTGCGCACCACCCGTACCGGTACCGCGGAGATGGCCGGGATGGCGGTCGCCATGCTCGTCCTGCTCGCCGCCTTCGGCTCGGTGGTCGCCGCCGGGCTGCCGGTGGCCACGGCGGCCATCGGGCTGACCACCGGGCTCGGCATCATCACGCTGCTCTCGCACGTCTACGGGGTGAACGGGTCCGCGCCGGCGATGGCCACGATGATCGGGGTGGGCGTCGGCATCGACTACGCCCTGTTCGTCGTGACGCGCCACCGCGACGCGATGGCGCGCGGGCTGACGCCGGTCGCCGCGGCGGCGTACGCCAACGCCACAGCGGGTGCGTCCGTGGTGTACGCCGGGTTCACCGTCGTCGTCGCGATCTGCGGGCTGGCGTTCGCCGGTGTCCCGATCATGACCAGCCTCGGCGTGACCAGTGCGCTCGTCGTGGCGCTCGCCGTGGTCGCCGCCATCACCCTGCTGCCGGCCCTGCTCGGCCTCGCGGGTCACCGGATCAACGCCCTGAGGGTGCCCCTGCCGCGGCTGCGCCGGCAGGGTGCGTCCTGGGAGAGCTGGGCGCGACGGGTCGAGCGGCGGCCGGTGCGGTACGCCGTGGGCAGCGCGCTCCTGCTGCTCGTGCTCGCCGCCCCCGCCCTGACCATGCGGCTCGGTCAGCCGGACGGCGGCTCCGCGGCACGCGGGTCGGACGAGCGGGCGGCGTTCCTGCTGACGGCGGCCGCGTTCGGCCCCGGGGCGAACGGTCCGCTGTCCGTGGTGGTCGAGCTGCCCCCCGGCGCCGACCCTGCGGTGGTGGGGCAGCGCGTCGGGGCCGCCGTGTCCCGCGACGCCGACGTGGCGTCGGTCGCCCCGATGCAGGTCAGCAGCGACGGCACGACGGGCATCGTGGCGGTCGTACCCCGCTCGGCGCCCTCCGCGGAGGCCACCACCCGGCTGGTCGACCGGCTGCGCGGGCAGACCCTGCCCGCGCTGGGGCAGCAGACCGGCGCGACCCTGCTGCTCTCGGGGCAGCCGGCCGGTTTCCGCGAGTACTCGCTGCGGCTGAGTGACCGGCTGCCCGTCTTCGTGGGCGCCGTGCTCGTGCTGTCGTTCCTGCTGCTCGGGTTCGTCTTCCGGTCGTTGCTCGTGCCGCTCAAGGCCGTGCTGCTCAACCTGCTGTCGATCGCGGCGGCCTGCGGCGTGGTGACGGCGGTGTTCCAGTGGGGCTGGCTGTCCGGCCTGCTCGGCATGCCGGAACGGGTACCGGTCGTGCAGATCGTGCCGATGATGATGTTCGCGATCGTCTTCGGGCTGTCGATGGACTACGAGGTCTTCCTGCTCTCCCGCATGCGGGAGGAGTGGAAGCACTCGAAGGACAGCCGGGAGAGCGTCGTGGCGGGGCTCACCAGCACCGCGCGGGTCATCACTGCGGCGGCGTCGATCATGGTGGTGGTGTTCACGTCGTTCACGCTGAGCCCCGAGGTCGTGGTGAAGATGATGGGTCTCGGGCTCGCCGTGGCCGTACTCGTGGACGCGACCGTGATCCGGCTCGTGCTCGTCCCGGCCACCATGGTGATCATGGGTGACCTGAACTGGTGGTTCCCGCGCTGGCTGGACCGCGTCGTCCCGCACGTCGACCTCGAGCAGCCGCTGGCCGCCGCGGCGCAGGAGGGGCCGGGCACCCAGGCGCCCCGTACCCTGGTGGGGTGAGCACCGAGACCGGCATCGAGACCACCCGCGAGACGCGGACGGACATCCGCCCGGACCACGGCGACCACGAGCGCTTCGCCCACTACGTGGAGAAGGACAAGCTCACCGAGGCGATGGTCATGGGCACGCCGGTGGTGGCGCTGTGCGGCAAGGTGTGGGTGCCCAGCCGGGACCCGTCGAAGTTCCCGATCTGCCCGGAGTGCAAGCGGCTGTACGACCTCGGCCCCGAGGGCCGGCGCCGCGAGTGGGAGGAGCGGTACGGGCAGCAGTAGTTGCTGCCGACGGTGGGTACGCCCACGGCGAGGACAGGTTCGACGATCCGACCCCGAAGGGGCACCCGCTCGACCACTCGTGAGGCGCTGGAGGACTGACGCGCCGGCCCACCGGTTGTGGCGAAACGACCCGGCGCGGCCGGTTCGCACTCCAGACTGGCGCCGTGCTGATCCCTCAGGACATCGCGCGGCTGCACAGCCCGATGCTGCGCGCACGCCTGACCGCGCACCTGCTCGATGAGCCCCGGCCCGACCAGGAGCAGCTCCAGCGGATCTTCGACCAGGCCCTGATCGAGCTGCTCGACACGGGTTTCACCGTCACGGAGATCGCCGCGGGGACGTTCCTCGAGGAGCGCGACGTCCGCCGCCGGCTGATGACCATCCAGAAGGACTGACCGGCCCGCTACGCGTCAGGCGTCCGGGTCGGCCCGCCGGCCGGTGGCGATCTCCTCCCAGGTCGGGATCGAGACCCGCTTGCTCTTCTTGGCGGGCCGCGGCCGGACCGGCTCCCGCGTCCTCGCGTCCTCGTCGGGCTCCGCCGCGTCGGCCGCAGCCTGCTCTCCTGCCTCCTGCTCCTCCTCGGCGATGGCGTCCAGCAGGTCCGGCTCGGGCGGCGTGAGGTGTTCCGGCTCGACGTCGGGGACGGCCTGCGGGCGCGGCGGGGTCGCGAAGACCGGCCGCACCGGACGCAGCACCGCGGTCAGGTCGTCGGACTCGCCGGCACCGCGGAGCATCGTGTGGCTGACCTGGTCGACGGGCAGCAGGCGGCGGGTCCGCGGCGTCCACGACCAGCGGGCGCGGCGGGGCCGCTCGGCGTCGCTCCACTGGACGGTCACGAGCCAGCTGCCGTCGTCGCGCCGCCAGGCGTCCCAGTGGGCATCCGCCGCGTCGATGCCCCCGAGCGCGAGGAACTCGGCGACCACCGTCTCGAGCTGCCGGCCGTCGATCACGGCGGTACGGGCGGAGCGCGCCTGGTGGGCACGCTCGGCGAGCACCGGCCCCTCGAACCGCGCGATCCGCTCCACCGGCATGCCGGTGATCTCGGCCAGCTGTGCGGAGCTCGTCCCGTGCCGGATGCGGTCCTGGATCTCGCGCGGGGAGAGCGGGTTCTCGACCGGGATGGCCAGCTGTGTGCCGCCGCTGACCACGGCTTCGTGCAACCGGTCGTCCAGCGGAAGCCGGAAGTGCTCCCCGTCGCATTCGACGATGAGCGCATCACCGTCCCGGCCGACCCCGACGAACGTCACCTCGCGCACTCGCACAGACTGTCACGCACACGGGAAGGGAGCAGCCATGCACCGCGGATTCGCCGTACCTGTGTCGGGGCCGTGGGCCACCCCGGCCGCCATCACCCTGGTCGCCCGGCGGGCGGAGGAGCTCGGCTATGACTCGCTGTGGACCTTCCAGCGGCTGCTCTGGCCGGTCGACGTCGAGGGTGACCGCGCCGCCCCGTACCGGGAGGTCCTCGACCCGATCGCCACCCTGGGCTACCTCGCCGCGGTGACCGAGCGACCCCGGCTCGGGGTGGCCGTCGTCAACGCGCCGTTCTTCGCCCCGGCCCTGCTGGCGAAGCAGCTCACGACGCTGGACATCCTGTCGTCCGGCCGGCTGGTGGCCGGGCTGGGCCTGGGCTGGATGGAGCAGGAGTACGCCGCGACCGGCGTGCCGTTCGCGCGGCGCGGTGCCCGGATGGACGAGTACCTGCGCTGCCTCGACGCGCTGTTCGCCGACGACCCGGTGCAGTTCGCCGGAGAGTTCTACGAGGTGCCCCCGACCCACGCGCTGCCCAAGCCGGTGCAGCGCCCTCGGCCGCCGATCGTCCTCGGGGGTGCGGCAGCGGCCGCCCTGCGCCGTGCCGGTCGGCTCGCCGACGGCTGGGTGAGCGCGAGCCGGGCGGACCTCACCGCCCTCGGCGATGCGATCGCGACCGTACGCGCGGGGGCGCGCGAGGCCGGTCGGGACGAGGGGGACCTGCGCTTCGTCGTGCGCGGCTCGGTGAAGGTGCGCGACCACGACGAGGACGGTGACCCCCCGCTCACCGGGACGGTGGACAAGATCCGCCGGGACATCGAGCTGGTCGCCGAGCAGGGGGCGACCGAGCTGTTCGTCGACCTGAACTTCGACCCGCAGATCCCGCAGGCGGAGCCGGCCGAGGCGTTGCGCCGCGCGGAGCAGGCGCTGGAGGCGTTCGCGCCGGGCGCCTAGACCTCGTACGCCGCGAGGTCCGCGGCTGCCTCGACCGGCGCGCCGAAGGCCTGCGCTGCCTCCGCGGCCACCCGCGCGGGGTCGGTCGGGTAGGCGACGTGGGTCACGACGAGCCGGCGTGCGCCGGCCGTTGCGGCGAGCACCCCCGCGCCGGTGCCGGTGAGATGCAGGTCGGCGGGGTAGTCCTCCGCGCGCCCGGCCCAGGTGGCCTCGCACAGGAACAGGTCGACGCCGTCGGCGAGGTCTCTCACGGCGTCACAGGGGCCGGTGTCGGCGCTGTAGGCGAACGACGCGCCGCCGTGCTCCACCCGCACGCCCAGGGTCGGTACGGGGTGGGCGGTCGCCCGGAACGACACGCGCAGCGGCCCGGCCTCGACCCACTCGCGGTCGCGGATGTGGCGCAGCGGCAGCAGCTCGCGGAGCCGGTCCTCGCCGCCGGCGATCCGGCCCAGGTAGCCGTTCGCGTCCGCGTGCGCCCAGCCGGGCACCGGCTTGCGCCCGGCGGGGTGGAAGGTCAGCGCCGTGTGCAGGGCGTACGCGTCCGCCAGGTGGTCGTGGTGGCGGTGGGTGAGCACCACGCCGTCGAGGTCGCGGACGTCACACACCTGCAGCAGGTTCGCCAGCGAGCCGTTGCCCGCGTCGAGCAGCAGCCGGTAGCCGCCCGCCTCGACGAGGTAGGACGAGCAGGCCCGCCCCGGCGCGGGGTAGGACCCGGCCGAACCGAGGACCGTGACCCTCATGCGCCCTCGGCGGCCCGCACCAGCTCGGCCATGCCGCCCTCGACGCCGCGGCAGAGCACGTCGACGTCCGCGGCGCTGTCGTAGTCGCCGGTGACGCCCACGTTCAGCGCGCCGCAGTAGGAGAAGATCGCCACGCCGATCCGGATGCCGTTGCCGATGGGCACGTACGGGAACGCCTCGACCATCCGCCGCCCCGCCGCGTACAGGGGGAACTGCGGGCCCGGCACGTTCGTGGTCACCGTGTTGATGTTCCGCTGCGCGGTGCGGGCGGCGGCCCGGGCGCCCAGCGCGAGCAGCATCGGCGGCGCGAACCCCGACAGCGACACCAGCGCGTCACCGGCCACCGCCTGCTTGGAGTCCTTGAGGTCGGCGAGCTGCGCAGTGATCGCGTGCAGCCGCTCCACCGGGTCGCCGACGCCGACGGGCAGGTCGGCGAACATCGCCGAGACCCGGTTGTTGTAGGTGCCGCGCTCGTCCGGGCGGCGCACGGACACGGGCACCAGCGAGCGCACCATCGTGCCGTCCAGTCGCTCGCCGCGCGAGAGGAGCAGCTCGCGGAAGCCGCCGGTGATCGTGGCGAGGATGACGTCGTTGACCGTGCCGCCGAGCGCCTTGCGCACCCGCTTGACGTCGTCGAGGTCCGTCCGGGCCCAGGCCCACAGCCGGTGCTGCCCGATCGGCCCGGACAGCGACGTGTTCTCGGTCATCCGCAGCAGCCGGCCGAGGGAGAACAGCCCTCGCCCGCTCTGGCCGAGCAGCTCGGCGAACTGCCCCGGCGCCCGGACGACCGCGCGTACGCCGCGGACGGCCTCGTACGGGCTGGTGACCCGGGTGCGCAGCGCGTCCGTCAGCAGCTCCGCCCCGGACGGCTCCGGCTGCGGCGTCCACGCGTCGATGCCGGCCGGTGGCCGCTCGGGGTCGGGCTCGAGGTCGAGAACCAGGGCGAGCAGGTCGGTGCCCGCGATGCCGTCGACCATGCAGTGGTGGACCTTCGAGATGAGCGCCCAGCGGCCGCCCTCGAGGCCCTCGACCATCCACATCTCCCACAGCGGCTTGCCGCGGTCCAGTCGCTGGGACATGATCCGCCCGACCAGTGCCCGCAGCTGGTCCTCACCACCGGGGCCCGGCAGGGCGGTGCGGCGCAGGTGGTACTCCAGGCGGAAGTGCGGGTCGTCCACCCACACGGGCCGCTCGAGGTCGAACGGCACCGTGCGCACCTTCTGGCGGTACCGCGGCACCTGGCCGAGCTTGCTGCCGACCATCTGGGCCATGTCGGCGTACGGCGGCGCCGGCCCCTCGAAGATCGCGATCGACCCGATGTGCATCAGCGGTCCCGCGTCCTCGATGTGCAGGAACGCGGCGTCTTGCGGACTCATGCGGTCCACGGCGGACTCCTTCTCAGCCCGGCGGGTAGGTCTCGCCGGAGAGGATGCCCGCCCCGGGGGCGGCAACGCCAGGGCGGTTGAACGGGAGTCAGTAACTGCCGGTGTTCTCGAAGTACCGCCGCGGGTTGTCGACGAGCATGGTCGTGATCTGCTCGTCGGTCACCCCGCGCTCGCGCAGCGCCGGCAGCACGTCCTGCTCGATGTGCAGGTAGTGCCAGTCGGTGAGCATCGACCTGATCATGGGGTCGATCCAGTCGATGTAGCAGGCGGCGTCGTGGGCCAGCACCAGCTGCTCGGCGTAGCCGCGGTTGCACATCTCGACGACGATGCCGACGCGGTCCTCGAACGGTGTCGTCGCGTTGATCCCGAACCGGTCCATGCCGAGGACGAAGCCGGACTCGGCGAGGTCGGTGAGGTGGTCGGCGTCGGTGCTGTCGCCGCTGTGGCCGAGCACCACGCGGGAGAAGTCCACGCCCTCATCGCCGAGCACCCGTCGTACCTCCAGCCCGGTCTTCGACTCGGGATGGGTGTGCACGGTGATCGGCGCGCCCGTCTGCCGGTGGGTCTTCGCGACCGCGCGCATGATGCGCTCGACGCCCTCGGTCAGCCCGTGGTGGTCGATCGCGCACTTGAGGAACGCGGCCTTGACGCCGGTGCCCGCGATGCCCTCGACGATGTCGCGGGTGAACAGCTCCACCATCGGCTCCGGCAGGTCGGGCAGCACGCCCGGGCCGCGGATCTGGAAGAAGAAGGGCACGTCGGAGTAGGTGTAGGCCCCGGTCGCGACCACGATGTTCAGGCCCTCGACCTGCTCGGCGATCCGCTGGATGCGCGGGATGTAGCGGCCGAGCCCGACGACCGTCGGGTCGACGATCGTGGTGTAGCCGGCGTCCCGTACGGCCGAGAGCTTCTCGACCGCGTCGCGGACCCGCTCCTCCTCGTCCCACTCGTCCGGCCAGTTCTGCTGGGCGTCCGGAGTGAGGACGAACACGTGCTCGTGCATGAGCGTGCGGCCGAGTGCGGCGGTGTCGACCGGTCCCCGGGCGGTTTCGACCTGTGGCATGGCTGCAGCCTGGCACGGGTACCATCGGCGGCGACGTCCGGTACCCCGCACGAGGACTGGAACGGGAGCGAATGAGCACGTACGCATGAGCGCGCCTGCGCTCGTCCGCGACGAGACCGCGCTGTGGGACATCCTCGGCGAGCGGCTCGCGGACGCCGACGACCCCGGCCACGCGCTCGTTCCCACCATGGGCGCCCTGCACGAGGGCCATGCCGCGCTCATCCGCCGTGCCCGTGAGCGCTCCGGGTTCACGGTGGTGTCGATCTTCGTCAACCCGCTGCAGTTCGGCCCCGGCGAGGACTTCGACCGCTACCCGCGCACCTTCGAGGCTGACCTCGCGGTCTGCGAGCGGGAGCAGGTGGACGTCGTGTTCGCGCCCTCGCGCGACGTGCTCTACCCCGATGGTGAGCCCCGCGTGACGGTCAGCGCGGGCGCTCTCGGGACGCTGTTCGAGGGGGCGGCCCGGCCGGGGCACTTCGACGGCGTGCTGACCGTCGTGCTCAAGCTGTTCAACCTCGTGCAGCCCGACGTCGCGGTGTTCGGCGAGAAGGACTTCCAGCAGCTGGTGCTCATCCGGCGCATGGTCCGCGACCTCGACGTCGACGTGGACGTCGTGGGGATCCCCATCGTCCGCGAGCCGGACGGGCTCGCGCTGTCCAGCCGCAACCGCTACCTCGCCCCGGAGGAGCGCCGGGCCGCGCTCGTGCTGTCGCGGGCGCTGGCCGCGGGGGCCGAGCGGGGCGCGGACGGCGCCGAGGCCGTGCTCGTCGCGGCCCGCGCCGAGATCGACCGCGAGTCGACCGTAACCCCGGACTACCTCTCACTCGTTGACCCGGTGACGCTCGCCGACATCGGGTCCGGGCATGCTGGCCCCGCCCGGCTGCTCGTGGCGGCGCGCGTCGGGACTACCCGGCTGCTCGACAACGTTCCAGTAGATGTCCTCGGCACCCGAGACGGGCTGAAGGAGAGCTGATCGCAGTGTTCCGGACCATGCTCAAGTCCAAGATCCATCGGGCCACGGTGACCCAGGCGGACCTGCACTACGTGGGATCCGTGACGGTCGACCGGGACCTCATGGACGCCGCCGACCTGCTGCCGGGCGAGCAGGTGGCGATCGTGGACATCAACAACGGCGCCCGGCTGGAGACGTACGTCATCCCCGGCGAGCGCGCCAGCGGCGTGATCGGCATCAACGGTGCCGCCGCCCGGCTGGTCGCCCCTGGCGACCTGGTGATCCTCATCAGCTACGCGATGGTCGACGACCGCACGGCTCGCGAGCTGGAGCCCAAGGTGGTCTTCGTCGACGCCGAGAACCGCGTCGTCGGCACCGGTGCCGATCCGGCCGAGGTCCTGCCCGAGATGGGCCTGCTGCGTGGAGACGAGGTGTACTCATGAGCCACCACGAGCCGGTGATGCAGGCGCCGTACGGCGGGCTGCCCCGCGAGCAGCGGGTGACGGTCCGTGACCTGCAGAAGCTCACCGACGACGGCGAGCGCTGGGCCATGCTCACGTCGTACGACGCGCTGACCGCCAGCATCTTCGAGCACGCCGGCGTCCCGGTCCTGCTCGTCGGCGACAGCGCCGCGATGACGGTGTTCGGCCACTCCTCCACCCTGCCGATGAGCGTCGACGTCATGGTGGCGCTGACGCAGGCGGTCGTACGCGGGACGCGGCGTGCCATGGTCGTCGGCGACATGCCGTTCGGCAGCTACCAGGGCTCGCCGCAGCAGGCGCTGGACGCCGCCGTACGCCTCATGCAGGAGGGCGG
This sequence comes from uncultured Actinomycetota bacterium, assembly GCA_963728075.1. Lineage (GTDB taxonomy): Bacteria > Actinomycetota > Actinomycetes > JAFAQI01 > DASSKL01 > CAVSIP01. The sequence continues at coordinate 557,240 of CAVSIP010000001.1, forward strand.
GGCGCACGCGGTGAAGCTCGAGGGCGGCCGCCGGGTGCTGCCGCAGGTCGAGCTGCTCGTCGAGTCCGGCGTCCCCGTCATGGGGCACGTGGGGCTGACCCCGCAGAGCGTGAACACCCTCGGCGGCTTCCGGGTGCAGGGTCGCGGCGACGCGGGGGAGCGGCTGGTCGAGGACGCGCTGGCGCTCGAGGCGGCCGGGGCGTTCTCGGTCGTGCTGGAGGCCGTACCCGCCGACCTCGCGGCGCGGATCTCCGCCGAGCTGCGCATCCCGACCATCGGCATCGGTGCCGGACCGGGCACGGACGCCCAGGTGCTCGTGTGGCAGGACCTTGCCGGGCTCACCGTGGGGCATGCCCCGAAGTTCGTGAAGCGGTACGCGAACCTCGCCGAGGTGCTCGAGGAGGCGGTACGGACCTACGTCAAGGAGGTCGCCGCCGGCATCTTCCCCGACGAGGAGCACACGTACCACTGAGCCCGGTCGTCCTCCGCGTCGATCCCGCACGGTGGCTGCGCGTCCTGGGGGTGGATCGCAGGGCGCCTACAGCGGCCGCCTGCGGGCCGTCGTCCGCTCGGCCAGCGCAACCGCACGTTGATCTGTCCCGAGCGGATGCGCTCGAGGCCGGCGGCCGCGCGGGCCGGCAGCCGCCGTACGGGTCGTCAGACAGGTCAACTCGAGGACGCGCCGCCGGCCGACGGATCTCGTCCACATGCTGTGGAGGGGCCGCGGGGGGCGTCCCGGCGGGAAAAATCAAGTCTTGAGTACGGGGGACCGGTGCCGCACCGTCGAGGTGTGCCCCTTCGTCGCCGGACGCGCCGGCCCGCGTACGCGGAGACCGAGACGGGCCGCCGGGCCCGGCTGTCCGCGCGGCTGGTCCTCGCCATGTGTGCGGCGCAGGGGCGGGAGCGGCCGACCCTCGACGACATCGAGCTCGCCGACCGGATGGCTGCACTGCTCGATCGGGCGCCGGCCCCCGGCGGCCGGGTACCGGACGGAGGCCTACGTGGACCGTGACCAGCTGCGTGCCGTGCAGGCACCGCTCAAGGAGCGGTACCGCGACGATCCGGCCACGGCCGAGATCACCCTGCACGCCGACGGTGCCCTCGACGAGGGCATCGCGTGCTCCGTCGACACCGGGCGCGCGCTTGCCGTCGCCGGGCTGCACCCGGCGACCGGGGGCGACGGCAGCGCGCTGTGCTCGGGCGACATGCTGCTGCAGGCGCTCGCTGCCTGCGCCGGCGTGACGCTGCGAGCCGTCGCGACGTCGATGGGGCTGACGGTGGGCGGCACCGTGCACGCCGAGGGCGACCTCGACGTACGGGGGACGCTCGGGGTGGACCGTGAGGCACCGGTCGGCTTCCGCGACATCCGGCTGTCCTTCCGGCTGGACACCGACGCCGACGACGAGCAGCTCGACACGCTGCTGCGGCTCACCGAGCGCTACTGCGTGGTGTTCCAGACGCTGCGGTCGGCGCCGGCGCTGAGCGTCGAAGTCAGCCGGTGATCCGCGCGGACAGCGCGCGCAGCGTCTGCTCGTGCATGCCCCGCACGGCCTTCGGCGCGAACAGGCGCTCGAAGAACCCACCGACCCCGCCGGCGCCGGCCCACGACGTCTCGACGGTGACGAGGGTGCCCCCCGAGGCCGGCGTGAGCGTCCACCGGGTGACCAGCGAGGAGCTCTCGTCCGCCTCGACGAGCAGCCGGCCGAGCTCGGCCTCCGTCACCCGCATCCGGTAGTCGCGCTCGCCGCGGGCGGTGCGGAGCCGGTAGGTGAACACCGTCCCGGCCCCGGTGCCGCCCTCGACCACCTCGAACCGGCTGTACGCGTCCGGCAGGATCGCCGGACGCGTCTCCCGGTAGTCCGCGAGCAGGTTGAACACCTGCTCCGCTGGAGCGGGAACGACCGTGCGAGCCTCAGCGCGTACCTGTGCCATGTCCCGATCAGACCACGGACACCGCGTTGATCTTCGGGCGCCCGTCCGCGTCGACCCACTCCGAGCGGATGGTGGCGGACTTCTCGGCGTTGCTGTAGCGGATGTCGACCACGGTCGCGTTGCCGGACGCCTCCAGGCTGACGATCTCGGCAGTCTGCACCGGCTGCGGCAGCGCGGCGGCCACCGGCCCCAGGTTGGCGCGACCCTCCTCGGTGAAGTCGGCCATCAGCGCGGCCATGTCGTTGTCGACGACGGCCTTGCCGTGGGCCTCGGCGTGCTTGCGTACCGACTGCTCGTCCATGGGACCCCTCCCGAGGGTTGACGCGCCTGTAGTCAGCGCAACCTAGCGCAGCAGCAGGGTGCGGACCTCGAACGGCCGGAGGTCCAGCGGCACGGTGCCGTCCTCGACCGGCTGCGGGTCGCCGACCGGCCGCTCGAGCAGGTCGGCATCGCGCACCGTGGCGACCGGAAGCGCCACCTGCAGGCAGCCGCGGCGACGGCCGCCGAACGCCTCGTACACCCGGACGACCACGCCGTCGCCCTCGTCGGCGGCCTTCACCGCCTCCACCACCAGCCCGGGCGTGTCGCTGCGGACGTACGACGCGCGCGCGGGCAGCGATCCGCCGCCCGCCGGGCGGCGCAGCCGGAGCGGCACGTTGAGCGCGTACGCCTCCTCCACCACCCGCCCCGCCCACGGATCACCGGCGTGCGGCAGCAGGGCGTGCCGTACCTCGCTCACGCCCCGGTCGGCAGCCGGGTCCGGCCACAGGGGGGAGCGCAGCAGCGACATGCGGACCACGTTGTCGCGGACGTCGAAGCCGTACCGGCCGTCGTTGAGCAGCGCCACGCCGAACCCGGCCTCGGACAGCTCCACCCAGCGGTGCGCGCACACCTCGAAGCGGGCCTGCTCGAACGGGGTGTCCCGGTGCGTGGCCCGCTCCACGTGCCCGTACTGGATCTCGCAGCGGGCGGTGCGGCTGCGGACGTCGACCGGGTACGCGACCTTGAGCAGCTTCTGGTCCTCGTGCCAGCCCACCCGGGTGTGCAGGTCGACGCGCGGTGAGCCCGCGCGCAGCGTCACCGTCTGCTCCGCGCGGCTGGCGCCGAACCGTCGCACCACCCGGATCGAGGCGCGCAGGGGGTGCTGCTCGACGACCTCCAGCGACTCGACGTCGTCGACGTCCACCGCCGTGTCCATCGTCCAGGCGTCGATGTCCCACGCGTCCCACTGCGCCGGCCGGTCGTCGAGCAGCTGCAGCACGTTCGCCCGCGCGCCCGGTGCGATCGCGTCGCGCCCGGTCGCCGTGTGCACCAGCGAGACGATGTGCCCGGCTGCGTCGAGGGTCACCCGGACCAGCCCGTTGTCGAGGGTGCGGCCTTCGACCCGTACGGGTGGGACCGCGGCCGCAGCGGCCGCGTCCGCCACCGCGTAGCCGTAGGCGGGCACGTCCACCCACAGCGGGCCGGCCTCGCCGTCCGCGACCTCCTGCCGGTCGAACGGCCCGGCGTTGAAGGCCACGACGGGCTCTGCCGCGCCCGCCGGATCGATGTCGGCGGCCAGCGCGTCCAGCGCCGCGCCGGCAACCTGGTCGGCCACCGCAGCGACCTCCAGGTGCTGCTGCGCGGCGTCGCGGTAGACCCAGCCGATGGAGGTGCCGGGCAGCACGTCGTGGAACTGGCTGGTGAGCAGCGAGCGCCAGGCCGTGCGCAGCTCCGCCCTGGGGTAGGTCTCGCCGGTGCCGTGGTGCAGCAGCGCCCAGCGCTCGGCCGCGAGCAGGTCGTGCTCGAGCCGGCGGGTGCTGCGCTTGAGCCAGGCGTGGGTCGTGTACGTGCCGCGGTGCTTCTCGAAGTACAGCTCCTGCGACCAGACCGGCAGCCGGTCGGCGTCCGCGGCGGCCGCGTCGAGGAAGTCGCGGGCGGTGCCGTGCTCGAGCCGCGGCAGCCCGCGTACGTCGGCCAGCCTGCGGGCGCGCTCGAGCATCCGCGGGGTGGGTCCGCCGCCACCGTCGCCGTAGCCGTAGAGGTACATCGACACGCCGGTCCGCCCGGCGGCGTTGCGCTCGGCCAGCAGCAGCTCGTCGACGAGCACCCGGCCGTTGTAGGTGTCCGCCGGCGGGAAGTGCGCGAGCACCTCGGTGCCGTCGACGCCCCGCCAGCGGAACGTCTGGTGGGGGAACCGGTTCGTGTCGTTCCAGGACAGCTTCTGCGAGACGAACCAGTTCACGCCGGCGCCGGCCAGCAGCTGCGGGAGGGCGGCGGGGTAGCCGAAGGCGTCCGGCAACCAGCACTCACGGGCGTCGACGCCGAAGTGCTCCTGCCAGAAGCGCTTGCCCTCGACCAGCTGCCGGACAAGGCTCTCGCCGCCGGGCACGTTGCAGTCCGGCTCCACCCACATCGCGCCGACCGGCTGGACCCTCCCGGCCACGACGGCCTCGCGCAACCGGTCGTACAGCTGGGGGTGGTCCTCGGCCAGCCAGGCGACCTGCTGCGGCTGGGACAGCGCGAACCGGTACTCCGGCCAGCGCTCCATGTGGGTCAGCGCCGTCGCGAGGGTGCGCGCGATCTTGCGGCGCGTCTCGCGGTACGGCCACAGCCAGGCGGTGTCGATGTGTGCGTTGCCGACCAGCACCAGCCGGTGGGCGTTCGCAGCAGCCGGCCGGCCCAGCAGGTTCGCCGCGACGTCGGTGGCGCTGCGCAGGTCGCCGTCACGCAGGCTGCGGCAGGCGGCCTCGACCGCGGCCGCGACCTCGCGGTCGTCCGGCTGTGCGCGGGCCAGCTCGCTGAGGATCGTCAGGTCGAGCTGCGCCCTGCGCACGTCGGCGTCGACGGTCGCGAGCTCGGCGGCGTCCAGGGTGTAGAGCAGCGGCTCGCTGCGTACGCCGTCGGGCACGACCGCGCCGAGGTTCGCCTGCGGGTTCGCCGCCGCCTCGAGCAGCAGGGCGACCTGCTCGCCCGCCACCGCGCGCTCGGTCCAGACGTACTCGCCGTGCCGCGGCGCGACGCCTGCGACCGGCGTCCCGTCGCGCCACAGCAGCCCCTCGCCACCGAAGCCCGTCATCCCGTCGGAGAGCCGGGCGCGGACGACGACCTGGCGCCCGGCCCAGGCGTGGGGCACCTCTCCGGTGAGGCGGAACCACCAGGTGTCCCAGGGTCCGCCCCACCGGTCGCCGACGGTGAACGGTGCGTACGCCAGCCGTTCCGCCTGGTCGTACGACACCGGCTCACCGCCGACCGCCGCGGCATGGACCTGCAGCGGCACGCGGTCGGCGAGCTCGGTGCCGCGCAGCCGGAGCAGTGCCTCGTCGAGCTCGCTGAGCAGCGCGGTCAGGTCGGCCATCGGCCGAACGTAGCGCAGCCCCTGGTCAGCCGGAGAAGCTGAAGCGACCGCGGTCGATGACGACCGTGCCGTCCTGCTTCGCCGTCTGGAACAGCGCCTGCTCGCCGTCCACCCACATCGACACCGTGAGCGCGTCGCCGGGGAGCACCGGCGCGGAGAACCGGCCGTCCATGGACCGGAACCGCGCCGGGTCGGAGCCGGCAAGCGCGTGCAGCAGCGCCCGGCCGGTGAAGCCGTACGTGCACAGCCCGTGCAGGATCGGCCGCTCGAAGCCGGCCACCGCGGCGAACTTCGGGTCGGAGTGCAGCGGGTTGCGGTCACCGGAGAGCCGGTACAGCAGCGCCTGCTCCGGGCGCGTCTCGTACGTCACCTGGTGGTCCGGTGCGCGGTCCGGCTTGGCCCACTCCACCGCCGGGCCGCGGTCGCCGCCGAAACCGCCCTCACCGCGGATGAACGCGGACGAGCGGGTCTGCGCGACGAGCTGCCCCGTGGCGGTGTCCTTGCCGGTCGCCTCCGTCGTGACGAGGGCACCGGAGCCCTTGTCGTAGATGCCGACGATCTTCGAGGTCACGGTGAGGCTGCCGTGTGCGGGCAGTGGCCGGTGCAGCGTCAGGCCCTGCTCGGCGTGGACGAGCATGGCCGGGTTGAACGACCCGAACGACCGGCCGCGCCCGCCGAACTGGGAGAGCACGACGGCGTACGTCGGCAGGACCTGCTGCTCGACCTCCTGGGAGTTCTCGGTGGTGAACTGCAGCTCCTGCAGCGGGTCCCCCAGCCCGGACCCGACACCGAGGGCGTAGGTCAGGGCGTCGGTGGAGGTCCACGACCGGGTGACCGGCTCGCTCTCGACCCCGACGGCGGACAGGTCCATGGGCATGGTTCATCCCCCTTGACTGTGGGCTACGGCACGCCGGGCGAACGCCCGGCGCAGAACGGTGGGAGCGCGTACGCCGTCGTCGTCGGCGTCGCGCGCGAGGTAGGCGGTCAGCGCACCGAGCAGCGAGGCGACGAACATCATCGACAGCGCCCAGTGGTAGCCGGTGACGAGCTGGTCGATCGTGCGGGCGCTGATGCCGGACACGTCACCGGCGTACACGCGGCGGCGGCCGGTGGCGTCCAGCGGGCTGGTGATGAGCGCCAGCGCCAGCGCCGTGCCGATGACGATGCCGCAGTTCTGCACCATCAGGCGCACGCCGTTCACGATGCCCAGCCGGTGCTGCGGCGCGCGGGCCATGATCGCCGTGGTGTTGGAGGTGAGGAACACGCCCGTACCGACGCCGCACAGCAGCAGGCCGACCGCGAGCACGCTGTACGACGCGCCGGGCCCCACGGTGACCAGCAGCACGAACAGGCCGACCGACGTGCAGGCCGAGCCGGCCATCGTCAGCGCCCGGTTGCCGAAGCGGCGGGCGAGCAGCCCGGTCAGCGGGGAGGCGAGCAGCATGCCCAGCGGCACCGGCATCACCTTCAGCCCGGCGGCGAACGGGTCGTCGCCGTAGAGGCTCTGGAACAGCAGGGCGAACAGCAGCACGACCGAGAACCGCGCCAGCGTCTGGAAGAACGACGCGACCGTGGCGTACGTGAAGAAGCGGTCGCGGAACAGCTCGGGGTCCACGACCGGGTGCGGCGTACGGCGCTCCCACAGCAGGAACGGCGGCAGCAGCAGGAGGAACGCCAAGCCCCCCAGCACGACCGCGGGGCTGGCCCAGCCAAGCGTGCCCCCCTCGGAGAGCGCGAGCAGCAGGCCCCCCAGCGCCACGAACACCAGCAGGTTGCCGGGACCGTCGACCTTCTCCCGCGGGCCGCGGGGCACGCGGCGCAGGGTGAGCGCGCCCCACACGATCGCGACCACGCCGACCGGCACGTTGAACCAGAACACCCAGCGCCACCCGGCGGCGGCGACGATCGCACCGCCGAGTGACGGGCCGACGATCTGGGCCACCGAGATCGTGGCCATGTAGATGCCCATGCCCTGGGCGAGCAGGTCCTTCGGGAACGCCGCCGTGATCAGCGCCGAGCTGTTGGCGAGGATCATCGCCGACCCGAGGGCCTGCAGCGCCCGCAGGCCCACCAGCGGCCAGATGCCCGGGGCCAGGCCGGAGAAGAAGCTCGCCACCGTGAAGATGACGAAGCCCAGCAGGTACATCTCGCGCCGGCCGAAGATGTCCGCGAGCCGGCCGAACACCACGATCATGATCGTGTTGACCAGCATGAAGGCCAGCAGCAGCCAGTTGGCGGCGAACGCGGTCGCGTTGAAGTGCCCGACCACGTCGGGCAGCGCCACGTTGAGCGTGCTGCCGTTCAGCCCGGTCAGCACCATGCCCAGCGACGTCACGGACAGCACCAGCCACGCGTACCGCCGCTCGTCCGCGTCGGCACGCGTGTCCGTCGCCGCGCGGGCGCGAGCCACCTCGGGGCCTCCAGGGGAGAGGAAGAACCGAACCGCGTTCTACAGTCGCAGATTGTGGGCCACGCGGCCGGGTGTCAACGCAGGGAGGCTTCGCGGTGAGCGCAGACAGCGATCCGTCGCACGTCCAGTTCTACTTCGACCCGATCTGCCCCTGGGCCTACCAGACCAGCCTGTGGGTCCGCGAGGTGCGGGCGGCGACCGGGCTGACGGTGGACTGGCGGTTCTTCAGCCTGGAGGAGATCAACCTCGCGGAGGGCAAGAAGCACCCGTGGGAGCGGCCCTGGTCGTACGGCTGGTCGCTCATGCGGGTCGGGGCCCTGCTGCGCCGGGAGGATCCCGATCTGCTCGACCGCTGGTACGCCGCGACCGGCGCCGCGTTGTTCGAGCGGGGCGAGCCGGTGTTCCTGCAGGAGGGGGCGGAGCGGGTCGCCGCCGACGCGGGCCTGCCCGCCGGGGTGGTGCAGCGCGCGCTCGACGACCCGACCACCCACGACGACGTCCGCTCCGACCACGAGCACGTGGTCCGCACCCACGCCGGGTACGGCGTACCGACGCTGGTGTTCCCGACCGGTCAGGCGGTGTTCGGCCCGGTGGTGGTCCCGGCGCCGCGCGGGGACGCGGCCCTGCGCCTGTGGGACGTCGTGCAAGGGTGGCTGGAGTTCCCGCACCTGTACGAGATGCGCACGCCGAAGCGTGCGGAGGACCATGCGCACATCGGGACGGCGTTCGAGCCGTACCTGCGTGCCCGCAAGTGGCAGACCGTCCAGAATCCCGTGGAGTGACGATGGCCGAACCCGTGATCGAGACCCTGGCCGCCGTGTGGCAGTCGATCTCCGAGCTGTGCGAGGGGCTCACCGACGAGCAGTGGCAGGCGAGCACCGAGTGCCCCGGGTGGACGGTGCAGGACCAGCTGTCGCACCTGGTCGGTGGTGAGGCGCGCTTCATGGGCCGCCCCGCGCCCGAGCACGAGCTGTCCGAGCGCCCGGACTACATCCGTAACGACGCCGGCGCGTTCAACGAGGTGGTGGTCGACTACCGGCGCTCCTGGCCGGGGGAGCGCGTGCTCGCCGAGTTCCGTGAGGTCACGGCCGAGCGGCTGGAGCAGCTGCGCGCGATGAGCGACGAGGACCTGTCCGCGGAGTCGTGGACGCCGATCGGCCCGGGGACCGTACGCGACCTGCTCGCCGTCCGCGCCTTCGACGCGTGGACGCACGAGCAGGACGTGCGCCGCGCCCTCGGCCGCCCGGGCGCGCTGGACGGCGTCGGCGCCGCGCACTCGGTGCAGCGCTGCCTGTCCGCGATGCCCTTCGTCGTGGGCAAGAAGGCCGGCGCGCCGGACGGTGCCACTGTCGTCTTCGAGGTCACCGGCCCCACCCCGGCCACGCTGGCGGTGCGGGTCGCCGACGGCCGGGCGAAGCCGGTGGCGCAGGCCCCGGCCGAGCCGACCGTCCGGCTGACGATGGACACCGAGGCGTTCACCCGGCTGGGCTGCGGGCGCTGGGACCCGAAGGAGGCCCTGGATCGCGGTCTCGCCACCGTGGCCGGCGACCGCGACCTCGGGGCGCGGATCCTCGGTCAGATCAACTTCATGATCTGACCCGCGTCAGGCGGTGGCCTCGGTGTCCCGCACCGGCGGTGGGTCGAACAGGTTGCGCCGGGGTCGAGCTCCGCTCTCTGCGCGCCGCTTCGCGTCCCACCAGTAGAACAGCCCGATGTCGGCCACGAGCAGCACGAGGATGATCCGCTTGCGGTCCCATCGCTCGACCGGCTGCGCCGCCACGGGGCGCGAGGGCATCGCCAGCTGAGGCGGCGCCGCGGGCTGCCGGTCGTTGCCGGCGACGACCGGCGACTGGTCCAGGCCCGGCGCCGAGGGCTGCGCGGGCTCGAAGGCGCCGGAGGGCATCGGCGGGGGAGCCTGCGTGGACGGCGGTGGTGGGCCACCGGCGTCGCTCGGCGAGCCGGCGCCCGTCCCGCTCAGACCGCTCGTCCCGCTGCTGCGCACCTCGACCTGCCCGGCGGTCACCTTGTCGAAGGCGATGTCGAAGGCCGGGTAGGTGCTGGTCGGCGCCCCGGGGACGGTGCCGCCGCCGGGCGCGTTCACCTCACCGGGAACGAGCACGATGTCGACGGTGTCGCCCTGGTCGAGCAGCGACAGGTCGAACGTCATGGTCTTGCCGTCACTGGACAGCTCCCCGTTCACGCTGCCCTTGGCGCAGTCGGCGGCGGGCGCGGACGAGAGGTCGCCCGCGCCGCCGTCCGGAACCTTCCAGTTCCCCTTGGCCGGGCAGGCGAGCACCGGTGTCGCGTTGAGCCCGGCCGCCGCAGCAGCGTCTGCCGACTCCATCTGGGCGATCTTCAGCTGCAGCGTGGGCGCGGACTCGCCGTCACCGAGGCTGAAGCGCAGCGCGGAGACCGCCTGCGGGCCACTGGGGCTTGCGCTCACGTACAGACCGCCCGCAGGCACCTGCGGCGCGGCGCCGGCGCTGCCGCCGGACCACCAGTACGCGGCCTGGACGCCGCTCACCGCGAGGGCCGGGCCGGCGCTGCCGACGAGCAGCCCGGTGACCCCGACCGCGGTCGCGACGCGCAGGCGGGCGCGACCCGGGCGTGCGTGCTTGCCGCGGCTCATCGGCTCGCTCCCGTCTTGGTCGTGCGCCGGGCCCGGCGCGGCTTCGGCGCGGCGGCCTGCTCACCGGAGCGGTAGATCGCCGCCTCGTTGGTGCCGAGGTACGACGCCACCACCCGCGGGTGCTGGACGACGTCCTGTGGCCGGCCGCTGGCGATCACGGCACCGAGCTCCAGCGCGAGCATGGTGTCGGAGATGCTCGTGATGAGCGGCATGTCGTGCTCGATGACGAGCAGCGCGCAGCCGAGCTCACGCTGGATGCGCAGCAGCAGGGGGCCGAGCGCCTCGGTCTCGCGCTGGGCGATGCCAGAGCTCGGCTCGTCGAGGATGAGCACCGAGGGACGGTGCGCGATGGACATCGCCAGGTCGACGATGCGGCGGCTGCCGGTCGACAGCTCGGAGACGTATTTGTTGCGGAAGGCGTCCAGACCCAGCAGCTCGACGAGCTCGTTGACCTCCCAGGCCACTTCGCTCTCGCTGTCCGACACCGCCGGCAGGCCCAGCGCGGACGCTACCGGGTCGCGCACGGCGATGTGCCGTTCGAAGGCGGTCGCGATGTTCTCGAGCACGGTCATGGAGGGGAACAGCCGGGCGTCCTGGAACGAACGGCCGAGACCGGCCCGGGCCCGGCGGTCGGGGCTCCACGTGGTGATGTCCTGGCCGTGGAACCGGATCCAGCCCTGGGCCGGCCGGACGAAGCCGGAGATGGTGTCGAACACCGTGGTCTTTCCGGCGCCGTTGGGACCGATGAGGCCGAGGATCTCGCCCTCGTGCAGATCGAAGCCCGCGTGGTCGACGGCCTGCACGCCACCGAAGCGAACGACCACGTCGTCGAGGCTGAGCACGACCGGGGCGTCAGCAGCGAGCGCCGGCCGGCGGTCCTCGGCCCGCGCTGCCGCTCGCTGCTTGGGTGCCTCGTCGGCGACGCCGGACTTGGCCGCCCCCTCGAGGAAGACCGAGCGCAGGATGTCGTCGCGGTCGAGCAGGTCCGAGGTGGGTCCGGAGAAGCGCACCTCGCCCTTCTCCATGAACACCGCGCGTTCGGCGAGCGTGAGCGCGACGTTCACCGACTGCTCGACGATGATGATCGTGGTGCCCTGCGCGTGGATCTCGCGGACGACGTCCACGAGCTGCCCGACGATCGTGGGCGCCAGGCCGAGGCTGAGCTCGTCGATCATGAGCAGCTTCGGCTTGGAGATCAGCGCCATCGCCAGCCCGAGCATCTGCTGCTCGCCGCCGGAGAGGTTTCCCGCGAGCGCGTCGCCACGCGTCACGAGGACGGGGAACAGCTCGCGGGCCCGTGCGGCCGCCGCCTTGACGTGCGCCTCGTCGTCTTTGCGGTACAGCCACCCGGCCAGGCGCAGGCACTCGTTCACCGTCAGCGTGGGGAACACGCTGCGCCCGCCGGGCATCTGGACGATGCCGAGCTTTGCCGACGTCATCGGGTCCAGGTGCGTGACGTCACGGCCCTCGAAGAAGATCGACCCGGCGGCGGGGTCGACCAGCCCCGAGATGGCCTTGAGGAGCGTCGACTTGCCTGCGCCGTTCGTGCCCAGCAGAGCGACGATCTCGTTCTCGGCGACCTCGAGGTCGACTTCGAAGAGCACCTGCACCTTGTCGTACGCGACGTCGACCTTGTTCACCAGCAGCAGGGCCTGGTCGCCGGCGTCCCGGCGACGGCGGCGCATCTCCACGGTGGTCGCCAGCGTGCGCAGGGCCTTCGCCGCGTCGCCGGCGACGAAGCGTCTCGCCGACGCGAGCGTGGCACCACCGATGAACCACCAGGGCAGCAGCGCGCCGAGAGCCAGCCGGTAGTTCTGGGTGTCGCCCCGAGCGGAGAGGTTCGCTGCGGGCCAGAAGGTGCCGACACCGATGACCCAGATCAGGAAGACGCCGGCGACGAGGAACAGCGAGCCGAAGCCGAATGACAGGGTACGGACGCGTGCGGGCGACACCATCGACTGGACCGTGTAGAAGGGCGGGTAGAAGGCACCGCCGAAGAAGCTCGTCGCGAACCCGAGGACGATCGAGATGGGCAGCGTCGGTGCCACGGCGACGCCGAGCAGGCCCACGCCGACCATCACCAGGGCGTAGCCGGCATAGCGAAGCGGCTCGCCGGCTTCCTTGGCCAGCCAGCGCCGGGTCAGCAGGCCGGCGAGGATCACGCCGGCGAACTGGAAGCTCGCGTTACCTGCTCCGATGATGCCTCGCCCCAGCGGTTCGACCCCGTACACGCGCTCGAGGTACAGCGGCAGCACGAACGACAGCGGGATGACGCCGGCGCCGATGAACAGGTTCGCGGTGTACTGCCGCTTCAGCGTCGGGACGGCCAGCAGCGTACGCATCGCCTCGCTGAACCGGACGTGCTCTTCCTGCTCGGCCTCAGCGGCAGCGTCCGGGTCGTCGGTGCCGCCGCGGCGCGGCTCGCGCAGCCGCAGGGCCACCAGCGCCGCGGTGACCGTCGGGACCACGAGGGCCACGAACGCCGCCCGCCAGTCGAAGAAGTGCGCCATCAGCCCCGCGAAGGCGGGACCGACGATCGCTCCCAGGAACAGCGCGTTCTGGTGGACTGCGTAGGCGCGGGGTCGCTCCTCGGCTCCGTAGAAGTCGGCGAGCAGCGAGTTGTGGATCGGATTGTTCGCGACGACGCCGATGCCGTTGCCGAGCCGGACGAGGACCAGGAACAGGATGGAGCCGACGACCCCGGTGAGCATGGAGAACACGCCGGCGAACAGGCCGCACACCACGGCGAGCTTCGTGCGCGGAAGCCGGTCGGCGTAGTGGCTGATGGGGATCGACAGGGCGAGCACCAGGGACAGGTTCGCGATGACGATCAGCCCGAAGGCCTTGTCGGACAGGTTGAACGCGCGCTCGATGTTCGGAGCCAGGACCCCGAACGCCGCCGTGTCGAACTCGTCGAAGAAGTAGACGGCGGTCAGGACGACCAGCGCGAGCACCGCGCCCTGGGCCCGGCCACGAGCGCGACCGCCTGCCGGCGTGGGGCTCTCGATGTCGGTGAGGGCGGTCATGCGTTCCTCCCGGCGGTGCTTGCCATGGTCGTCGCGCCGGTGGCCGGTTCGGCCGGTTCGGCCGGTTCGGTCGGCGGCTTGCGGCGCCGGCCGGCCAGCTCCACGGAGGCGGTGGCCGCGAGGAGCACGTCCTCCTCCTGATGGGGATCGGTCACCGTCACGTCCCGGGTGTCGGCGACCAGGCTGGGGACAAGGATGCCCTTGCGCTCAGCCAGCTTGCGGAGCATCGCGTCGCGAGCACCGTAGAACCACTGCGCGAGCCCGCCGGGGACGACGTAGAGCAGGAACAGCACCCCCGCGCCGCTCGTGAGCAGCTGAGCCTGCGCGGACAGCCCGCCGTACTTCAGGCCGCCGATGAACAGGGTGCCGAGCATGGCGCCCGGCAGCGAGGTCACGCCGCCGATGACCACGATCGACAGCAGCAGCAGGCTGACCTGCGGGTCGAACGCACCGACCTGCACGGTCTGCTGGTCGTAGGCGAACAGCGAGCCGGCGATCGCGGCCCAGAAGCCGGACAGCGCGAAGGCGGACAGGCGGGCCATCGGCACGCTGATGCCGTAGCTCTGCGCTCCCCGTTCGTTGTCCCGGGCCGCGATCATCACCCGCCCGGCACGGCTGTTGCGCAGGGCCCGCGCGGACAGCAGGGACAGCACCAGGAAGCCGAGGGTCAGCAGGTAGAAGTTCTTCGGGTCGTCGATGGAGTACTGGCCGAACAGCCGCGGCCGTACGATCTGCTCCACGCCGCCCGGTAGCAGGCTGGGGAAGTAGCTCGGGGAGAGCAGGTACACCTGAACGGCGATGCCGAACGCCAGTGTCGTGACGGCCAGGTAGAGGCCCTGGATACGCAGCGCCGGCAGCCCGATCAGCACGGAGGCGACGGCACCGGCGAGGCCGGAGAGCAGCACCGTGATGAAGAAGTCGCCGTGCAGGTGCAGGCCGACGGCACTGGTGATGAGCGCACCGACGCCGGCGAACCCCCACTGGCCGAGGCTGATCTGGCCGGCCCAGCCCGTCAGCATCACGAGGGACACCGCGACCATGCCGTAGATGACGACGACCGAGGCGAGAATCTGCTGCTCCAGCCCGGTGATGAACGGCAGCAGGACCGCTGCTGCAATGGCCACCACGCCGAGCCCGAGCCGGCCCCACTGGACCTCGGCGAGCGGGCGCAGCTCGGGCGGTGTGGGCCGGAACATCGCCGCCAGCGACCAGGTCGCCAGGCCGCTGTCCTCACCGCGTGAGAGCTTGCGCCGCTGCAGCAGCATCGCCCCCAGCAGGATGGGGAGCATGACCGCGCTCGCGATCGACTGGTCGTGCGTGGAGTAGTAGAGGGACTGCTCGAGCACGCCGATCGCCACGCCGGCGGCCAGCGCGACGGAGAACACCTCCATGCGCGCGATGACGGCCGCAGCCAGCGAGTACAGCAGCACGTAGGGACCGATGTCCGCCCCGATCGGCAGCCCGATGACCGGGATGCGGAGGAACACGCCGAGCGCGGACAGCGCGGTCCCGAGCATCCAGACGATGGACGACAGGCGGTTGGTGGAGATGCCGAGCAGCTTGGCGCGATCGGCGTTCTCCGCCGCCGCGCGCACCGCCATGCCGATGTCGGTGTAGCGGAAGAACAGCGTCAGGCCGACCACCACCACCACTGCGGCGAACACGATGACGATGGAGTTCGCGTCGAAGATGAGCGGGTTGATCGTGAAGGAGAGGCCGGAGAAGGGCGTCTTGGGGGGCGAGGGGTCGACGAGGAAGTCGCCGCCGATCCACTTCGGCATGTAGAACTGCAGCACGGCGAAGATCAGCGCGACACCGATCGTGGCCACCGAGAGCACGAGCCGCGGGGCGCTGGCGAACCGGCGCACGATGAGCAGCTCGACCAGCCATCCGGACAGCACCGCCGCGACCATCGCGATCACGAAGGCGACGAGGTACGGCACGTGCTGCACCTTGATGAGCAGCACGGCAAGGACGGCGGCGACGGCGCCCATCTCGGCCTGGGCGAAGTTGATGATCCGGTTCGCCCGGTAGATGAGGATGAGGCCGAGCGCGACCATGCCGTACAGCAGGCCGATCAGCGCGCCGAACACCACGACACCAGCCGGTGGCGGGTTGCTCAGTGCCAGGTGCAGGACGGCGTACAGGGCGAGGTAGGACCCGACGACGCGCGTGACGGGGCCCAGGCGCGGGTGCTTCCAGACACGGCGGATGACCGCGCCGGCTGCGCCGTCGCTCACCTGCTCCCGCAGGCTTGCCAGGTCAGGTCGTGCCGGCACAGCTGCCTCCTTCGCTGAACAGCCCACTGGTCGAGGAGCTCCATGTGCCGAGCTGGTGCCGGGCGCCGTGGCTCAGTGAGAAGTACGCGCCTGGCTGGTTGTTGATGGGCGAGGTGGCCGTCGGGCAGAACCACACCTGGCGGAAGTCCTTGTAGCCGCTCCACGGGAACGGGTCGCGGTAGAACACCGTCGGGTTGATGTGGTCACCGCCCATGGCGGGTGCGTTGGTCATGCCCGCGCGGATCGTCTGGAGGTTGAGGCGGGGGCCGGCGTTCTGGATCATGTTCGCCATCGTGTTGACCCAGCCCCAGCCGATGTTGGTCGCGCCGCCGGGCTCGCCGCTGTTGCCGACGTCGTGCCACGCCTTCACCGCGTCGGAGTTGGAGAACGCCTGTGCGTCGCCGAGCTCGGACTGCCCGAAGGCGTGCTTCCAGACGTTCGGGTTGTACAGCTGCGCCACGACGTCGTAGTCGAGGTAGCCGGTGCCGGTGAGCAGGATCTCCGGGTGGTAGTTCTGCTGGTCGCACGTGTTCGAGAAGAACACCGGTGCGATGGGGTCGTCGAAGGGCACCACGGTGGTGATGTGGTTCTGCTTCATCTGCGCGACGGTGGTGTTCGACTGCTGCTGCGCGGTGTTGATGTCGCTCGCGTAGGAGATGAGCATGGCCTTGGAGCCGCTGGTGCAGCCGTCGATGATCTGCTTGAGCAGCTCGGCGCTCCTCCGGAAGACCGGGTCCCCCTTGTTCTCGGGGAACGTGATCGCGACCTTGCGGACAGGCGGAGGGGCCGTGACGCCGTCCCACGTCATGACGTCGGTGCCGGCGTACTGCACGTGCTTGTTGGCGAGCTTCTTGCAGTAGTACTCGCCCAGGCTCTTCATCGTCTGCGTCCCGTTCGGCAGCACACCCCACCAGTACGGGGCCAGCTGGTCCAGGTAGGACTCCGGGATCGACTCGCCTCCGGCGGAGCCACCGATGACGATCACGTGGTCCTGGGCCAGTCGCTGCATGAGGGCGGTCTGAGTGGCGACCGGAGCGAGCACGAAGGCGGGCTTCATGCCGGCGATGACGTCAGCTTCCGCCTGGTAGCAGGGCGGGTCCGGCGGGGTCAGCGAGCAGGAGCTCTGGTAGTAGGGGTAGCTGCAGTTGCTCTGCTGCTTGGAGCCCGCGTGGTTGCCGGGACCGTCCATCGACACGAGCTTGCGCCCGTAGAACTCCCAGCGCTTGTTGACCTCCTTGACGAAGGCCTGCAGCGACTCGCACAGCTGCTCGTTCGTGGTGGCCAGGTTCTTCTGCGCCAGGACCGCGTTGACCTGCGCGTTGGCCTGGCCGTTGTACCAGACGAAACGGACCTCCTTGGCCGTGACGCCGGTCATCGTGGCGCCGCCGTTGTCGCCGCCCTTCCAGACCGGACGGCACTGCGGCCGGTACGACGTCGGGCCCGCCTGCAGGCCGTTCTTGTCACAGTGGCTCATGTCGTTGCTGGCGTAGCCCCACTTGTTGAGGTTCCCGCCGCCGGTGCCGCTGGTACCCCCCGGTGCGGGCGCGGAGTCGGCCTGCCGGGAGGTTCCGGCCTGGCCCGCCGAGCCGCCCCCGGCCGTGGTCGCCTGGCCACCGGAGGCCCCTGACGTCTGCCCGGCGGTGCCCACGGTGCCGCTCTGAGCGCCGCCGGACGTGTCGTAGGTCTGGCCGGCCGACCCGCCGCCGACGCCCTGGCTGACTCCCAGGGCGGCCTGCTTCGGCGGCGTCGACGGGGCGATGTAGACCAGCGCCACCTGGATCGCGACGAGCAGGGCGAGCGGTGCGTACCGGCGCCCGACGTCCTCAGGCCTGAGTGCCATCGTGCTGTCTCCGTTCCGGCCTCAGTTGGGCGAGCAGGGGCCGTTGGGGAACACCTTCACGCTCGAGCTCCACGTGCCCAGCGTGTGGCGCCTGCCGCCGTCAACCGGTACGTACGTGCCCGGCTGGTCGTTGAGTGGGGAGTTCTGCGTGGGGCACCACCAGACCGCGCGCACGTCGGACTGGGAGCTCCACTCGAACGGCTTGTTGTAGTCGATGCGGAACACGGCCGGGGTACCGCCCATCGGCGGTGCGTTGACGAGCCCGTCGTGGATGGACTGCGGGGTGATCCGCGGCCCGGCGTCCTGGATGGTGTTGGCCATCACCTGGATGAAGGTCCAGGCGAGGTTGGCGGTCTTGTCCGGCTCACCGGAGTTGCCCACGTCGTGCCAGGCCTTGACGGCGTCGGTGTCCGAGAACGGGATGGTGTCCGCGAGCAGCGACACGCCGAAGGCGTGGTTCCAGACGTTGGGGTTGTACAGCTGGGCGAGAGCGTCGTAGTCGACGAGCGCCGCGCCGATGAGGAAGATCTCGGGGTGGTAGGCGTTCTGGTCGCAGGCGTTGGTGAAGAACACCGGGGCGATCGGGTCCGTCCAGGTCGCCACGGTCGTGACGCCGGCCTGCTTCATCGCGGCGACGGTGGTCTGGCTCTGCTGCTGTGCCGTGTTGATGTCGCTCGCGTAGCTGAACAGCTCCACCTTGCCGCCGCCGCACGCCTCGACCTTCTTCGCGAACAGCTCGACCGACAGGCGGGTCGTCACGTCGCCCTTGTTCTCCGGGAAGGTCACGCCGAGCTTGCGCTTCGGCGGCGTCGTCCCGGGCGGTCCCTTCACGTCGACCCCGGCGAACTGCACCGGCTTGCCGGCGAGCTTCTTGCAGTAGTACTCGGCGTTCTGCTCGGCCAGCTCCGTCCCGTTCATCGAGACCTCGTAGAAGTACGGCGCGAGCTGGTCGTGGTACTGCTCGGGCGCATTGAACCCGGCGAAGTTGACGATGTGGTCGCGGGAGAGCTGGTAGGCGAACGACGGGTCGGCCGTCGGGAAGATCACGAACGCCGGTTTGAGCTGCTTGGCGATCAGGTCGGCCTCAGCCTTCTCGCACGGCGGGTCCGGCGGCGTCAGCGAGCACTGCCCCTGGAAGTACGGGTAGTGGCAGTTGCTGCCCTGGGCCTTGCCGGAGTGGTTGCCGGGTCCGTCCAGGCTGACGGCAGTGCGACCGTAGAACTCGAACCGCTTGTTGATGTACTTCGTGAACGCCTGCATCTCCTGGCAGAACTGGTCGTCGGTGGCGGCGAGGTTCTTCTGGGCGAGCAGGGCGTTGACCTGGGCGTTGCCCTGGGCGCGGTAGTAGACGAACCGCACCTGCTTGTCGGTGACGCCGGTCATCGTGGCGCCGCCGTTGTCTCCGCCCTTCCAGACCGGGCGGCACTGGGGTGCGTACGACGTCGGCATGACCTGCAGGCCGTTCTTGTCGCACTTGCTGAGGTCGTTGCTGGCGTAGCCGAACTTGTTGAGGTTCCCTCCGCCTCCGGTCGTTCCCGTACCGGTGGTTCCGCCGGACGTTCCGCCGGAGGTGGTGGTGCCGCCGGTGGTACCCGAGGTTCCGGAGACCGTGGTGGCGTCGCCGCTGCCGCCCGACGTGGTGCCGCTTGCCGTTCCGGTACCGGAGTCGGCGGCGCCGGACTGGTACGAGGTCGTACCCCCTGCGGCGCCGGTCATCGGGACGCCGGCGGCCGTCTGTGTCGTGTTGCTGTTCGACGGGGCGAGGGCGACGAGCAGGATCTCCACGATCGCGATGAGCAGCAGCGGCGAGTAGCGCCGGCCGAGGTCGCTCGGACTGCTGGCCATGATGGCCTCCGGGTCGTCACGCAGGGTCTCTGGGGATGCCTAACGAGCCAGGTCACGGTCGGTGACACGTGAATGTGACTCGCATCACAGCGGCCCAACGTAGGCGCCCGGAATACCCGTGTCTACGGGGGTTCGTGCCCCCCCGAGAGCTAGACGAGACCGGGCTCGGGGGCCCGGGAGCTGTCGAGCTCTGGGCCGATGAGGTCCTGCAGCGCGGGCTCCTCGTCCGGGCGCGTGAGGACGCTGATGACGTCGTCCGGCTGCAGCACCGTCTCCCCTTCCGCGAAGACGAGCTGGTTCCCCCGCAGCACGGTGACCACGACCGTGGAGCGGGGCAGGGCGAGGTCGCCGATGCGCTGTCCGGCGACGGCGGAGCCGTCGCGCACGTGCAGCTCCACGAGTGAGGTGCCCTTGGCCGCCCGCCCGAGCCGCCGGACGGACAGGCGCAGCGCCATCCGGTACCCGCGGACGAGGTCACCGGTGCCGATGATGCCCAGGACGTGCATCCGGGAGTCCAGCACGGGTACCCATGCCCCACGGCTGGTCGCGAGGGCCTCGATCGCCGCGTCCAGAGCCGCGTCCGCCGGAACGGTCATCGCCTGTCCGTCCGCGAGCCGCCCCACCGGTGTCGTGGGGTCGTCGACGACCCGCACGGCGAGGGCGCTCTTCTGGATGCTCCCCACGAACACGCCGGCCGAGTCGACGACGGGAGCGCCCGGGAGCCGCGCGTCGAGCAGTCGCTCGAGTGCCTCGGCGGCGGGCAGCCCCGCACGCAGCACGAGGCGCGGTGCGGCCATGACGTCCCCTATCGGCACGGACGTGGCCAAGGGCAGGCCGAACTGGAACCGGTGCGCCGGGGAGTCGGCCCGCGTGCGCAGCTGGCTGCGGTAGATCGTGGTGTCTCCGACGACGAGGACGGCGAGGGCGACCGCGACCATGGCCGGCGCCAGCAGCGCGAGGTTCCCCGTCATCTCCGCGACCATGAGCATGACGGCGAGCGGGGCGTGAGCGACGGCACCGAAGCAGGCGATCATCCCGACGATGACGAACGGTCCGGGCGAGTGCGGCAGCCCGGCGGCCGGCGTCAGCAGCCGCCACAGGGCGGCGCCGGTGGCCCCGCCGATGACCATGCCCGGGCCGAAGATGCCGCCGCTGCCGCCGGATCCGATCGACAGCGACGTGGCGACGATCTTGGCGAGCGGCAGGGCGAGGATCGCCACGATGGACATCTGGCCCAACCGGTCGGAGCTCATCTCCTGCTGGATGGCGCCGTACCCGGTTCCGAGAGCACCGGGCACGGCGAGCCCGATGAGTCCGACAGCGACACCGGCCAGCCCCGGCAGCAGCCAGCGCGGCGCGGTGAGGCCGCGGAAGAAGTCCACCGCCCGGTAGAACGCCACGGCGTACAACCGGCCCATGCCCCCGGCGATCAGGCCGAGGAGGGCGAAGTACGCCAGGTAGCTGACGTGCTCGAACCGGTAGGCCGTGTGGTAGCCGAAGATCGGGCCGAAGCCCTCCACCGACCCGTACATCGCGAAGGCCACGATCGAGGCGATCACCGACGGGATGAGCGCCTCGAACTCGACGTCGTCGCGGTAGAGCAGCTCTGCGCCGAGCACCGCACCGCCCAGCGGCGCTCGGAAGATGGCACCGATCCCGGACGCGATGCCGGCGGAGACGGCGATGCGGGCGTCGGCCGGAGTGAGGTTGAGGGAGCGGGCGAGGATCGAGCCGAAGCTCGCGGAGATCTGCGCGGTCGGGCCCTCCCGGCCGCCGGACCCGCCGCTGCCGATGGTGATGGCCGAGGCCACGATCTTGACCGCGGCGACCCGGCCGCGCATGCCCCGCGGGTTGTGGTGCACGGCGTCGATGGCCGCGTCGGTGCCGTGCCCCTCCGCCTCCGGCGCCAGGCCGAAGACCAGGATCCCGGCGACCAGGCCACCGGTGCCCACGACGAGCGGCACCGCCCACGGACGCGCGAACCCGCTGGCCGCGTGGATGCCGCCCTCTCCCGCCGTGCCGGCCGGGTGGTAGCCGCCCACCGTGCCGAGGATGAACCTCGTGGCGGCGTCGAGTGCCTCGAAGAAGACGATGGCGCCGGTGCCGGCGACGATCCCGATGATCACACCGAGGATCAGCCAGCGCCGGATGTAGCTCGTGGTGCGGAGCCCGGCCAGTGCCGTGCCGACCGCACGTCGGACCCGAAGCCGGGCCTTGAGCACGGGTAGTGGCAGCTGGCTCATCGCGTCCATCCCATCGACCAGTCCTGCTCCGGCACCTCACCGGCAGCGTCAGCGAAGGCGCGCAGAGCGGTCACCACACGCGGGCGGGCGTCCGGTGGCATCGCGCGCAGGATCCTGCGGACCTCCGCGCGCCGCCGCCTGGTCACGTCGCCCACCAGCCGCCGGCCGTCGTCGGACAGCGCCACCTGGACCGTGCGCCGGTCCGCGGGCATCCGGTGGCGGCGGACGAGCCGCTTGCGGTTGAGCCGGTCGCACATGCGGGTCGCGGTCGAGGGGTTCACCTCGAGGGCGCCGGCCAGGTCGGCCACCTTCAGCGGCCCCCGGGCGGCGAGCTCCACCAGGGCCCGGTACTGCGGGAGGGTCACGTCCGCGTCGGCGGCTGCCAGTGACCGGGCGGCCACGCCGACGAGCGCTCGGCTCGCGGCGAGCACCGCGTCCACGAGGGCGTCGTCGCTCGCCGGCCCGGGTGACGACTGCACACCACCATTGTTGCACTATGCATGCGAATTGCGGGGAGACCCTCGCTCTCGCCGGCGGCGGCTTGACAGGATGAGCCGACCGATCGAGGAGGAAGCGTGGACCTGTACGAGGCGCTGTACACCACTCGCGCGCACCGCCGGGTGCGCCCCGATGCCGTAGCCGCTGACGTGCAGGCGCGGATCCTGGACGCCGCCGTACGCGCGCCGAGTGGGGGGAACAGCCAGGACTGGCGCTTCCTGCTCGTCGACGCGCCGGAGACGAAGGCGGCGCTCGGCCCGCTCTACCGGCACAGCATCGAGCAGCTGTGGGCCACCGTGTACGCCGACCGGATCGCGGCGGCGGAGGCGGCGCCGGACCGGCCGGAGAGCGCGTCCCTGCAGAAGGTCGTGCGGTCCGCGCAGCACCTGGCGGACCACTTCGAGGAGGTGCCGCTCTACTTGCTGGCGTTCTCCCGGTTCGACCCGAGCGGCGGTTCGATCTACCCGGCGGTGTGGAGCGCGATGCTCGCCGCACGCGCCGAGGGCGTGGGCAGCGCGCTCACGACCGTGCTGAGCTTCTTCCACCACGACGAGGTCCTCGACGTGCTGGGGGTGCCCACCGACCAGGGGTGGCGGATGGCCTGCTGCGTGTCCATGGGCTACCCGACCGGGCGCTGGGGCGTGGCCGAGCGGCGGCCCGTGCACGAGGTGACCTACCGCAACCGGTGGGGCCAGGCCCCGGACTTCGAGGTCCCGGAGCCGCTGTGGCCGCCGGCCTGACCGGTTAGAGCCCCTCCGGGGCGGGCAGCAGGTCGTCGAAGACCGGGTCGCGGCCCTCCGCCTTGGCCTGGAAGCTCTCCATCATGTCGGCAGGCTGGAACATCCCGGTCTGCCACGTGGCGATGAACTCCAGTCCCTCGTCGACGGAGTGGTCGCGCGCGTGGACGAGGCTCGCCTTGCTGCCCCAGACGGCCAGCGGGCTCTTCGCGGCGATCTCCCGGGCGGTCCCGAGCACGGCGTCGAGCATCTGCTGCTGGTCGGCGTAGACCTCGTTGACGAGGCCGACCTCGCGGGCCCGGTCCGCGGGCATCCGCCGGCCGGTGTACGCCAGCTCGCGGACCACGCCGTCCGGCATGATCCTGGGCAGCCGCTGCAGGCTGCCGACGTCGGCCGTCATCCCGATGTTGATCTCCTGGATGACGAAGAACGCGTCCCGGGTCGCGTACCGCATGTCGCAGGCCGCCACCAGGTCGAGCGCGCCGCCCACGCAGCCACCGTGGATCGCAGCGAGCACGGGGACGCGAGCCCGCTCGAGGCTGCTCAGCGCGTCCTGCAGCCGTCGCGCGGCGAGCCGGACCTGCGCGTGCCGGCGCCCGGCCTCAGCCTGCTGACCGCCGAGCCCGCCGGAGGTGAACACGGCCAGGTCCATCCCGGCGCTGAAGTGCTTGCCGGTGCTGGACAGCACGATGGCGCGGGCCGAGGCCGCGTCGCTGATCCCCGTGACGATCTCGGGCAGCTCCCGCCAGAACTCGGGGACCATGGTGTTGAGCTCGTCCGGGCGCTTCAGCACCACGTGGGCGACGCGGTCGGTGATGTCGACGTCGAAGCAGCGGTAGGCCATGGCCGGACGCTAGCGGGTCAGCCCGGCCGCTCCGTCGCGTACTCCCCGGTGAGCTCGCGGGCGCGCGCCCGCAGCGCGTCCGCGTGCTCCTGCAGCCGGTGGGCGCGCTCGTCGATCGCTCGCTCGCGCGCGTCCAGCTCGGCGTCGTGCCCGCGGAAGTAGTGCTCCTGCTCCGCCTGGGGACGGGCGGCCATGTGCTCGGCCTCCGCCGACCGGTGCCTGGCGATGTCGTCCTGCAGCTCGCAGAGCCGGTCCACGTGCTCGTCGATGCGGTCGAGGTCGTGCTGGATCTGCGCGCGGTCCTTCTCGGCCACCCCGGGGCCGGCCTGCAGGTGCCGGTCGAAGGCGTCGAGGTCGGTGTGCAGGCGCTCGAGGTCGCGCTCGAGCTGCTCCTCGGTCCGGTACGCCTGGCCCTCCTCCTGGCGGCGCTCCAGCCGGTGCAGCTGTCCGGTCACGAGCGGGGAGCTGGCGAGGACGATGATCCCCGCAATCATGACACCGATGCCGACGACCTCGACGGCGAAGGGGAACGGGGCGAGGCGGATCGAGCCGCCGAGCACGCCGACACCGACCGCGATGCCCACGATCGGCTCCGCGGTGACCAGGGCGGGGAACGACGCGGGCAGTGGCGCCACCTCGTAGGCGCTCTGCACCAGCAGCGTCCCGTAGAGCGCGGTCACGAGCACCGCGTAGGTCTGCCACGACTGCAGCAGCTGGGGGATGCCCTCGTTGCGGAAGATCTGCATGGCGCTGTGGGTCAACGCCGCCTGGAGGCCGAAGAGCAGGCCGGCGCCGCCCGCCAGCAGCACCGCCTGGCGGACCGCATCCATCCGCTTCGCCGCGAGCATCATGATCGTCGCGAGCCCGACGATGGTCCCGCCGGCGATGATCCAGCTGCCCACCGGCGTGTTGCCGACCTCGCCCTGGTGCGGGTTGCCGGCGATCACGAACATCGCCAGTCCCACTGCGGTGAGGATCGCGCCCGTCCAGTCCCGCCGGGGCACGGAGTGCTTGCTCCAGGCGGCGGCCAGCGGCAGCGCGAAGAGCAGCCGGACCACGAACAACGGCTCGACCAGCGCCACGCTGCCGCGCGCCAGGGCGTTCGCGGACAGCAGGTTGCCGACGACGGAGAACCCGACGCCGATCAGCCACAGGCGTTGGCGGACGAGCCAGAACAGCAGCCGGAAGGACAGGTTGTCCTCCGGCGGCGCTTGGGCAGCGGCGCGCTGCTGCACGACGGACCCGGTGCCGAAGAGCAGCGCCGCGAGGATGGCGAGGACGTAGACCGACATCGCAGGTGGAGTACCCCGTCCGAGCGCGGGTTTGCACACCGCCGTTCGTCCCGTCGGCAGCGTCCGGGTGCCTGCGGGGACGACGGGTACGCCGAGGACATGCGTGCGGAGTGGAGCGAGTCGGCACGAAGACGTGCGCTGGCGACCCTGCTCACGGTCCTGTTCCTGACCTTCCTCGACAACACGATCGTCGCGGTGACGCTCGCCGACATCCAGACCGGCCTGCATGCTGGTGTGACGTCGTTGCAGTGGGTTGTCAACGGCTACGCGCTCACCTTCGCCAGCCTGATGCTTGCCGGCGGCTGGCTGGGAGACCAGTACGGTCGCAAGCGGGTCATGCTGGGCGGGGTGCTGGTCTTCTGCGGGGGGTCGGTGCTGTCCGCGCTAGCACCGGACGTGCAGACGCTCGTCGCGGGCCGGGTCGTCATGGGTGTCGGGGCGGCTGCGTCCGAGCCGGGGACCCTGTCGATGATCCGCCAGGTCTACCCCGCGCGTCGCGCGCGGGCGCGGGCCCTCGGCGCATGGGCCGCGGTGTCGGGGTTCGCGCTGGCGCTCGGCCCGGTCGTGGGCGGCACGATCGTGGGAGTCTCCGGGTGGCGCGAGGTCTTCTGGTTCAACCTGGTGTTCGGTGCGGTCGCCTTCGCCGCCGCGGCGTTGACGCTGGACGAGAGCGCCGATCCCCAGGGGCACCGGATCGACCTGCCAGGGCTGGTGCTGGGCGCGGGTGCTCTCGCCGTCGCCATCTTCGCGGTGATCCAGGGGGAGGAGAGCGGCTACACCACCTGGTGGATCGTCGCGCTGCTCGCGGCGTCCCTGCTGCTCGGTGCGGCCTTCGTCGCCGTCGAGCGGCGCAGCGCGCACCCCGTCCTCGATCTGGGGTGCTTCCGGGAGTCGATGTTCGCAGGCGCGAACTTCGTCGCCTTCGCGACGTACTTCGGTGTGTTCGCCATCTTCTTCTTCGTCGCGCTCTACCTGCAGGTCATCGCCGGGTTCACCGGCTACCGGGTGGCAGCGCAGTTCGTGCCGATGACCGTGGTGATGATCCTCGCCTCGTTGCTCACCGGGCCGTGGGTCGCCCGTGTGGGTGCCCGGCTGCCCATGACGCTGGGCTGCGTCATCGCCGGAGCCGGCCTGCTGGCGACCGACGCTGTGCTCGGCCCCGACGTCGGCTACGCCGCCCTCGCCTGGCCGCTCGCGGCCGTGGGTCTGGGGTTCGGGGTGGCGCTCGTCCCGGTGACCTCCACCGTGCTCTCGGTCGTCCCGGGCCGCCGATCGGGCATGGCGGCGTCGGCGACCAACACCAGCCGGGAGCTCGGCGCCGTCTTCGGGGTGGCGGTGCTCGGCGCCGTGGTGAACTCGCAGCTGACGTCGGACCTACGGCACCGCCTGCACGCGCTGGGCGTCCCGACCCAGTTCCAGTCCCTGGTCATCGACGCGATCAAGAGCGGCGGCGTGCCCAGTGGCGGCGCGAGCGCCGCCGCAGCCAACCCGGCCGCCGCCGGCCACGCCGGCCTGGTCCAGAAGGTGATCGACGCGGCATACCAGGCGTTCTACTCCGGGCTGCACATCGCCCTGCTGCTGTCCGCCGCGCTCATCCTCGCGGCTGCGCTCGTCGCCGTGCTGACGATCCGACGGCGTTCCCCCGCGACCTAGGCAGGAACCGACGTACGCCGCCGGGCCGGGCCCGGTGCCACGGGCAGGCGGTCGTAGCCGTGCAGCGTGCTGGTCGGCCGGCGGTGGGGAGTGCCGCTGAGGGTCAGGTCGGGGAACCGTTCGAAGAGCACCCGCAGCGCCACCTCGCCCTCGATCCGGGCGAGCGCCGCCCCGAGGCAGAAGTGGATCCCGCTGGAGAAGGCGACGTGCTCGCGGGCGTTCTCCCGGTGGATGTCGAAGCGGTCGGGCCTCGGGAACACCTGCGGATCGCGGTTCGCACCACCCAGCAGGGTCGCGACCATGCCGCCCTTCGGGATCCGGGTGCCGAACAGGTCGAGCTCCTCCAGCGCCGCCCGGCCGGTGCTCTGGACGGGACTGTCATAGCGCAGGATCTCCTCGACCGCATTCGGCCAGAGCCCCGGGTCGGCCGTCAGCTCCGCGAGCTGCTCGGGATGCTCCAGGAGGACGACGACACCGTTGCCGATGAGGTTGACGGTGGTCTCGAACCCTGCTCCCAGCAGCAGCAGGGACGTGGCCATGAGCTCCTGCTCGTCGAGCCGGTCACCTTCGTCGACGAGGTTCACCAGCTGGCTGAGCATCGACCCGTCCGGCTGCCGGCGCAGCGTCCGGAAGTGCCCGGCGAACCAGGCATTGAGCCCCTCGAGGGCCTGCATGGCCTCGCGGTGCATCCGGTACGGCAGCCCGATGTCGAGCGTCGGCGCGAGCGCCTCACCCCACGACAGGAACTGGCCGCGCATCTCCAGCGGGACGCCGAGGATCTCCGCGATCATCGTCACGGGCAGCTGGCCCGCGTACTCCTCGGCCAGGTCGGCCCGGGGCCGGCCCTCGAGCCGGTCGAGCAGCTCGTGGGCCACCCCCTCGACCCGCGGCCGCAGCGCCTCGATCGCTCTCGGCGTGAACGCCCGCGACACGAGCTTGCGGTAGCGGGTGTGCGCCGGCGGGTTCACCGCCAGCATCGCCGGCGGCTCCACGGGATGCTGGATGCCCTGGTCGGTGACGTCGAACAGCCAGCGGACCGGCTTGGGCAGATCGAGGGTGGTCGGGTCCGCGACGCCGAACCGGTTGTCGCGCAGGACGCTGTGCACGATCTCGTGGTCGACGGTCACGTAGGCGAACCGGCCGGAGACCACCCGGCCCTGGGCGCGCAGCTGCTCGTACGCGGGGTACGGATCGGCCATCGTGTGCCGGTCGCGCATGAGGCTCGCCACGAGATCGCCCTGGCGCATCGCGCGCCACATCAGTGCACGTGCGCCGCCGTGCAGCAGCGCCCACCGGGCCGCGACCTTCAGGCTCATGGGCTGACCTTTCCCTGGACGCGGGTTCAGTAACGACGTTACGACCCCGCACCTGCTGGGAGCCACGGAGGTCCGGTGCTTGACTGGGCCCGTGACCGACACCGTCGTGGCCCCTGCGGCGTACCGCCAGTACGCCGCCGCCGTCGAGCGGCTCCGGGCGAGCCTGGCGGCCGCGGACCCCACCGCGCCCGTCCGCCTGGGCAAGCGCACGTCCAACCTGTTCCGCACGCGGTCCCAGGACCGGGTCGCGCGGCTGGACGTGACGGACTTCGACGGTGTGCTCGCGGTCGACCCGGTCGGGCGGACGGCAGACGTGCTGGGCATGACGACGTACGAGCACCTCGTCGCCGCGACGCTGCCGCACGGTCTCATGCCGCTGGTCGTCCCGCAGCTGAAGACCATCACGCTGGGCGGCGCGGTGACCGGTCTCGGCATCGAGTCCTCGTCGTTCCGGCATGGCCTGCCGCACGAGTCCGTGCTGGACATGGACGTGCTCACCGGTGCCGGCGAGGTGCTCACCGTGACCCCGGACGGCGAGCACGCGGAGCTGTTCCACGGCTTCCCGAACTCCTACGGCACGCTCGGCTACGCGCTGCGGCTGCGCATCGAGCTGATGCCCGTCCGGCCGTACGTGGCGCTCGAGCACCATCCCTTCCGGTCCGCGCCCGAGGCGTTCGCCGCGATGGCCGAGCTGTGCGAGCGCCGCGATGTCGACTTCGTCGACGGTGTGGCGTTCTCGCCCGAGGAGCAGTACGTCACCGTGGGGCGCTTCGTCGACGATGCGCCGGCCACCAGCGACTACACCGGCCGGCAGGTCTACTACCGCTCGCTGCAGGAGCGCCGCACGGACCACCTCACCGTGCACGACTACATCTGGCGCTGGGACACCGACTGGTTCTGGTGCTCGGGGGCCTTCGGGGTGCAGCGTCCGCTCGTGCGCGCACTGTGGCCGAGGCGCTGGCTGCGGTCCGACGTCTACTGGAAGCTGGTCGCCCTGGAGAACCGTTACGGGGTGAAGCGGCGCTACGACCGCCTGCGCGGCCGGCCCGACCGCGAGCAGGTCATCCAGGACGTCGAGGTGCCGATCGACCGGGCGGCCGACTTCCTCGCCGCCTTCGACCGTGAGGTCGGCATGCGGCCGGTGTGGACCTGCCCCATGCGGCAGCGCGCCCCGGCCACCCGGTGGGACCTGTACGCGATGGACCCCCGCACCCTGTACGTGAACTTCGGGTTCTGGGGGACCGTGCCGCTGGCACCCGGCCAGGACCCGCACCACCACAACCGCTACGTCGAGCGGCTGGTCGCCGAGCTCGGCGGGCGCAAGTCCCTCTACTCGACCGCCTACTACGACCGTGACGAGTTCGCCCGCCTCTACGGCGGGGAGACGTACAGCCGGCTCAAGAAGCACTACGACCCACGAGGACGGCTGCTCGACCTCTACGCCAAGTGCGTCGAAAGCCGCTGAGGAGGCCCCCATGCAGCTCGCCGAGGTGTTCCACCGTGTGGTGTCCGGCCACGACGACGTGCGGGTGACCGCGTACGACGGCAGCCGCGCCGGCCGTCCCGACGCCCCGATCGGGGTGCACATCCGGTCGCCGCAGGCGCTGTCGCACCTGGTGCTCTCACCCGGTGAGCTCGGCCTCGCCCGCGCCTACATCGGCGGGGAGCTCGACCTCGACGGCGACATGTATGCCGCCATCAACCGGCTCTCGGAGGCCTCCACCCGGGCCCTGAGCTGGGGAGACAAGGCCGAGCTCGCGCGTACGGTCGGCGCCACGCTCGCGCGTCGCGCCCGGCGGCCGACCGAGGAGGTGCGGCTGCGGGGGCGGCGGCACTCCAAGCGTCGCGACGCCGAGGCGATCGCGCACCACTACGACGTGTCGAACCGGTTCTACGAGTGGGTGCTGGGCCCGTCCATGGCGTACACGTGCGCCGTGTTCCCCACCGCGGAGTCGACGCTCGAGCAGGCCCAGTTCGCCAAGCACGACCTCGTCGCGCGCAAGCTGGACCTGCGGCCCGGCATGCGCCTGCTCGACGTCGGGTGCGGCTGGGGCGGGATGGTGCTCCACGCGGCGCAGCACTACGGCGTACGCGCGCTGGGCGTCACGCTGTCGCGGCAGCAGGCCGAGTGGGCCGCCAAGGCGATCGCCGAGGCCGGGCTGTCGGACGTCGCCGAGGTGCGCTTCATGGACTACCGCGACGTCGACGAGGGGCAGTTCGACGCGATCAGCTCCATCGGCCTCACCGAGCACATCGGTGAGAAGCAGCTGCCGTCGTACTTCCGGCACCTCTACGACCGGCTGCACCCCCACGGCCGGCTGCTCAACCACTGCATCATGCGCCCGACGACCAGCGAGCCGATCCGCCAGACCAAGGGCTTCATCAACCGGTACGTGTTCCCGGACGGCGAGCTGATGGGTCTGGGCCACATCGTGTCGGTGATGCAGAACACCGGGTTCGAGGTACGCCACGAGGAGAACCTGCGTGAGCACTACGCGATGACGTTGCGGGAGTGGTGCGCCAACCTCGACGCGCACTGGGACGACGCCGTCGCGGAGGTCGGCGAGGGCAAGGCCCGCGTATGGCGGCTGTACCTGGCGGCCTCGCGGTTCGGCTTCGACCGCAACCGGATCCAGCTGCACCAGGTGCTGGGGATCAAGCCGGACGCGCGCGGGGGAGCGGAGTACCCGCTGCGGCACGACTTCGGTGCCTGACGGCTCGTCGTCGGGGGCCCGTCGTTGACCGTCGAGCTGCGCTACGCGACCCCGCACGTCGCCGTCGTCACCCTCGACAACCCGCCGGCCAACACGCTCGACGCGGCGAGCCGCCACCGGTTCGCCGGGGCGCTGGACGAGCTCGGGGCCAACCTCGACGTGCGCTGCGTCGTCGTGACGGGCGCGGGCCGGGCGTTCACGGCCGGGGCCGACCTGCGCGACGAGATGGCCATGCCGGGCGAGGCGGTCGGGGAGTTCCTCGCGGAGTTCGACCGCATCCTGCTGGGACTGGAGTCGTTCCGCGCCCCCGTCATCGCGGCCGTGAACGGGCCGGCGGTGGGCGGCGGCTTCGAGCTCGCGATGGCCTGCGACATCCGGGTCGCCTCGAGCGAGGCGTTCTTCGTGGCTGCGGGGGTGAACGTCGGGCTGGTCGCCAACTTCTGGCGGCTACCCCGGATCACCGGGCTCGGGCCGGCCAAGGAGATCCTGCTGACCGGTGGACGGTGCCGCGCCGAGCAGGCCCTGGCATGGGGACTGGTCACCGAGGTGCACCCGCCGGAGCGCCTGCTCCCGGCCGCCCTGGAGAAGGCCGAGCGCATCGCGTCCCGGGCGCCGCTGTCGGTCGAGGCGACCAAGGAGTGCGTCAACCTCGCGCTCGACGTCGACGAGCGTGAGGCAGGCCGGATGCAGGTCGAGCGGTTCGCCCGGCTGCTGGCGACGGAGGACCATCGGGAGGCGCTGCGGGCGTTCTTCGGCAAGCGCGCGGGTGAGTTCAGGCGGCGTTAGCCGCGGCCATCCGCTGGTCTACTTGAAGACGAGCGTGCCGTCCTCCAGGTCCGCCTGCGGCAGGATCTCCTTCTCGACCGCGTACTCGTGCAGCAGCCGCCACGGCTCGCGGTCGCCCTGCTTCGGCATCCGGTGCAGCGACCGGGTGAGGTAGCCGGGGTTGAAGTTCTGCGGGTCGACCCACGGGCCGAGCGGCATGTCGGCGTCCTCGTCGCGCAGCGCGGGGACGACCATGGTCGCGCCGCGCTCGTCCATGTGCGCCAGCAGCCGGCAGACGAACTCGCTGATCAGGTCGGCGCGCAGCGTCCAGCTGGCGCGGAAGTACCCGAACACGTACGCGAGGTTCGGGATGCCGGTGAACATGATCCCGCGGTAGGTGACCGTGTCGGCGAAGGTGAGCGGCTGTTCGTCGATGCTGACGTCGATCTCGCCGAGCACGGAGAGGTTGAAGCCGGTGGCGGTGATGATGATGTCCGCCTCGAGCTCCTCGCCGGATGTCGTCCGGATGCCGCTCTCGGTGAACCGGTCGATGGTGTCGGTCACCACCGATACCTTGCCCTCGCGCACCTTCTCGAACAGGTCGCCGCCGGGAAGCACGGCGATACGCTGCTGCCACGGCCGGTACGGGGGGTTGAAGTGCCGGTCGATGTCGAAGCCCTCGGGCAGCAGCGGCCGGATCTGGTCCAGCAGCATCTGCCGGACCTCTTCCGGGTACTCGACGCAGGCCTTGGTGATCCGGTCGCTCTCGAGGACGATCTTGCGCCGGACGATCTCGTGGGTCCACTCGTCGGGGATATCGAGCTCGCGCAGCGTCTCGGCCAGCTCGTTGACGTTCGGCCGGACGAAGAAGAACGTCGGTGTGCGCTGCAGCATCGTCACGTGCGCGGCGTCGTCCGCCATCGCGGGGATCAGCGTCGCCGCGGTGGCGCCCGAGCCGATGACCACCACTCGCTTGCCGGCGTAGTCGAGGTCGGCCGGCCACTTCTGCGGGTGGACGACGCGGCCCTGGAAGTCCGCCATCCCCTCCCACTCCGGGGTGTACGGGCCGTCGTGCTGGTAGTAGCCCTGGCACATCCACAGGAAGTTGCAGGTGAAGGACAGCTCCGCACCGGTGTCGAGCCGGGTGACCCGAAGCGTCCACAGCCGGGTGTCGGTGTCCCAGCTCGCGGACACGATGCGGTGGTTGTAGTGGATGTAGCGGTCGAGGCTGTTCTCCTCGATGACCTCGCCGAGGTAGTTCAGGATCTCCTCGGCGGTCGCGATCGGGTGGCCCTTCCACGGCTTGAACTTGTAGCCGAAGGTGAACAGGTCGCTGTCCGAGCGCGTACCGGGGTAGCGGTGGGTCCACCAGGTGCCGCCGTACGTCTCCTGGGCCTCGAGGATCGTGAAGGTCGTCCCGGGCCGCTCGTGGAGCAGGTGCCACGCGGCCCCGAGACCGGAGATGCCGGCGCCGACGATCAGTACGTCGACGTGCTGCACGTCCGGGTCTGTCGTGGTCTGCGCCACCTGCGTCTGCGGCATTCCTCCGCCCTCCGCGTCCGTCCGGTGTGACCTGGGCCACGTACGTGGTCGTTGCCCGCAACGTACACAGGTCACGGGAGAAAATCTGGGTAAGTCCGAATGAGATTCGGTCAACAACCGGGGCCTGCGAGGGGCCGCGGGCTAGGCGTACATCTCGCGGAGCTTGCGGCGGTAGAGCTTGCCGTTGTCGTGGCGGGGCAGCTCGGCGACGAAGTCGACCGTGCGCGGGCACTTGTAGTGCGCCAGCCGGTCGCGGCACCACGCGATCAGCTCTGCCCCGAGCGCGTCGCCGGCCTCGTAGCCGTCCTTGAGCTCGACGACCGCCTTGACCTCCTCGCCCCACTCGTGGTTCGGCACGCCGATCGTGCCCGCGTCGGCCACGGCGGGGTGGGTGAGCAGGACGGCGTCGACCTCGGCCGGGTAGATGTTCACGCCGCCCGAGATGATCAGCTCGGCGATGCGTCCGGTGAGGTAGAGGTAGCCGTCGGCGTCGAGGTAGCCGTGGTCGCCGAGGGTGAAGTACTCGCCGCGGTACGACCCGGAGGTCTTTGCCTCGTCCTTGTAGTAGCGGAAGCGGCCCTCGGCCGGTGCGTGCATGTACACGGTGCCGACGTGGTCCGCGCCGAGCTCGGTGCCCTCGTCGTCGAGGATGCGTACGAGGTCGTCGCGCAGCGGCTTGCCGACGCTGCCGGGCTTGGCCAGCCACTCCTCGGAGGTGATGAACGTGCCGCCACCCTCGGTCGCCGCGTAGTACTCGTACACGACCGGGCCGAGCCACTCGATGATCCCGCGCTTGACCTCCACCGGGCACGGGGCGGCGCCGTGGACGACGAACCGCAGCGACGAGGTGTCGTACCGCTGCTTCACGTCGTCGGGCAGGGCGAGCAGCCGGTGGAACATCGTCGGCACCACGTGGGTGTGCGTCACCGTGTGCCGGTCGACGAGGCGCAGCGTCTCCTCCGGGTCCCAGCCGTCCATGAGCACGACCGTGACGCCGGCGTGCAACGGTCCGGACAGGGAGAACGCCAGCGGGGCCGCGTGGTACAGGGGACCGGTGCACAGGTGCACGTCGGTCTCCGGGTTCTGCCGGGACGCCCCCGCGATGGCGGTGGTGATGTTCGGCCCGCGGCT
This sequence comes from uncultured Actinomycetota bacterium, assembly GCA_963728075.1. Taxonomy (GTDB): domain Bacteria; phylum Actinomycetota; class Actinomycetes; order JAFAQI01; family DASSKL01; genus CAVSIP01. Next base: position 591,273 of record CAVSIP010000001.1, read on the forward strand.
CTGGCCCGGGACCACCGGCGGGCGGTCGACGCCCTTCGGCCGGCCGGTCGTACCGGACGTGTAGAGCATCGTCCGGCCCAGCGTCGGGTCGTCGAGCGGGTCCGGTGACGCGGAGGCGAGCGCGCCCGTGAAGTCGCCGAAGCCGTCGATCGGTCCGCCGACCGCCAGGCGGACGCTGACGCCGGTGCACCGGTCCGCGACGTCCGCCAGCCGGTCGGCGAAGCGGACGTCGCCGACGACGACCTTGGCCTCGCAGTCGTCGACGATGTACGCCATCTCCTCGGCCGTGAGGTGCCAGTTCACCGGCGTCACCCGCAGCCCGGAACGGGTGCCGGCGTACAGGGTCTCGGCGAACTCGGGCCGGTTGGAGCACACGAGCGCCACCGAGTCGCCCGCCTGCACCCCGTGCTCCCGCAGGTACCGGGCCAGCCGGTTGATGTTGCCGTCCAGCTCGCCGAACGTGCGGTCGCCGGTCGCGGACAGCAGCGCCGGGTGATCCGGCCGGGCCTGCGCGTGCAGCGACAGCAGCGTGCCGGTCCGGGCTGCCTCGCGGATGCGCTCGGCCTGGTCGGTCTCGGTCGTGGTCATGCGGGGGACCCCTTCGGCAGGTGTGCGGCGACGACGGCGCGCTCCTCGTCGAAGGGCGCCGGCACCATGGCGTGGTCGGCACCGATGACGAGCGTCGGCCGGGTGCCGCGGTCGTACGGGCTCCAGGTCCCCAGGTCGTCCGTCGACGGGTCGCCGGTGTGCGCCAGTGCGAGCCAGGAGTCCATCAGCCAGCCGGACAGCCGGTCCACCTCGTGGCCGCTGCCCGTCCAGGCCTGCAGCCGGGGCAGCCCGACCGTGCCGAACACGAACGGGATCTCCAGCGCATGACAGGCACCGAGCCACCCCCGCATGGCGGGGGAGCGGTGCGTGAACAGGTACGCGTACGTGGGCTGACCGCGGTCGGCGAGGATGGCCGCCGTCTCCATCGCCGGGACGCGGAACACGCGCTCCGTCTCGGCGGCGAACCAGACGTCGTTGGGGTTCGCCGGCTCACCGGCCTCCGCACGGCTGCGACCGACGGCCTCGATGACCGTGTCGACGTCGCCCTCGAGCCGGTGTGCCAGGCGCCTGCGCAGCCCGTCGCGGTCGAGGTCCCGGGAGCGCGGGTCGGCCGGCGCCCACAGCTTCCACTCGTCCCGGTTCGTACCGATGACCGTGGTCACGCCGTCCCCGGCGCCGTCGGCGAGCAAGGCCTGCGGCGGGCGGGGGAACAAGGCCCCGTCCACCGCGGGGACGAAGTTCATGCCGGGGCTGTCGAGGTCGAGGCGCTGCTGGGCGTCGAGCAGAGCGGAGACCGGCAGCTCGCGGAGGTCGGCGACACCGCCCGCCCCGGCGAGCTTGACCAGCCGCTCGGCGACGGTGGCGGCGTCGTCGAGCGAGCTCACCGTCGGCGCACCGCTCTGCAGCACCGCCTTGGCGAACAGGTCGCGGCCGGCGCCGGAGGCGAGCAGGCAGCCGACCGACATCGACCCGGCGGACTCGCCGAAGACGGTGACGTTCGCCGGGTCGCCACCGAACGCGGCGATGTTCTGCTGCACCCACTGCAGCGCCGCCAGCTGGTCGAGCAGCCCCCAGTTGCCGGCCGCGGCACCGTCCTCGCCGCGCAGGTCGGGGTGCGCGAGGAACCCCAGCGCGCCGAGCCGGTAGTTGACCGTCACGACGACGACGTCACCGCGGGTCGCCAGCGCCGCGCCGTCGTAGAGCGGGCTGCCCCCGGAGCCCGTACGGAACGCCCCGCCGTGGATCCAGACCAGCACCGGCCGACGACCGTCCGTACCCGGGGTCCAGACGTTGAGGAAGAGGCAGTCCTCGTCCTGCACCCCACCCATCGGGACCAGGGCGAGGGCGTCCTGGGGCTGCGGGGCCGCGGCGCCGAACGCGGTCGCGTCGCGCACGTCGCTCCAGGGCTGGGCAGGCTGCGGCGGCTGCCAGCGGCGCTGCCCGGTCGGTGGGGCCGCGTACGGGATCCCGAAGAACCGGTGCAGCCGGCCCTCCGTGCTCCCACGGACCTGTCCCTGCGCGGTCTCGACGACTGGCTGCGCCACGCCGCCACTCCCTCCTCCGAGGACACATTCCGAACGACGTTCTACAGTGCCGACGGCCTGATGCACAGGCCCCTGACACAAATCAACGTGCAAGGAGGTCGTCCACGTGCCGGACAAGCCGGCGCCCGAGCCGACGCCCGACACCCAGCGGTTCTGGGACGGGGCGAAGGCGGGCGAGCTGTGGATCCAGCGCTGCACCGCGTGCGGCGACCCGTACTTCTACCCCCGTGCGTACTGCCCGCGGTGCGCGTCCCGGGACGTCGAGTGGTTCCGGGCGAGCGGGCGCGCGACGCTGTACTCGTACGTCATCAACCACCGCCCGGCCCCCGGCTGGGACGAGCCGTACGTCATCGCGGTCGTCGAGCTCGAGGAGGGGCCGCGGATGATGACCAACGTGGTGGGAGTCCCGGCGGAGCCGGAGTCGCTGCCGCTGGACATGCTCCTGCAGGTGACGTTCGAGCCGCGCGGTGACTACGCCGTGCCGCTGTTCGAGCCCGCACGTGAGGGGGCGGCCGCATGAGGCCCGGGTCCGTCGCGATCGTCGGGGCGGCCGAGACCGAGCGGCTCGGTCGCATCCCCGACATGTCCGCCCTCCAGCTCAACGCCGAGGCCGCGCTCAACGCGCTCGCCGACTGCGGGCTCAAGCCGTCCGACGTCGACGGCGTGGCCGCCGCGGGGGTGTCGCCGATCCAGGTCGCGCACTACCTCGGCATCACGCCGCGGTACGTCGACGCCACCACGGTGGGCGGCTGCTCGTACATGCTGCACGTCCGCCACGCGGCCGCCGCCATCAACGCCGGCATGGCCGACGTCGTCCTCGTCACGCACGGCGAGTCCGGCCGCTCGCGGGTCGGTGCGGGGCGCTGGCGGATGGACCCGTCGTCGGTGAACGGGCAGTTCGAGGCGCCGTACGGCGTCACCGGCCCCCCGACGATGTTCACGCTGCCGGTGCTGCGCTACATGAAGGAGACCGGGCTCACCCACGAGCAGCTGGCGATGGTCGCCGTCGTGCAGCGGCAGTGGGCGCACCGCAACCCGCGGGCGATGATGCAGGACCTCATCACGGTCGACGACGTGTTCGCGTCACGGATGATCGCCTACCCCTTCCACCTGCTGGAGTGCTGCCTGGTGACCGACGGGGGTGGCGCTCTGGTCGTGACGTCCGCAGAGCGGGCGCGCGACCTCGACCTGCCGAAGGGGCCGGTGTACGTCCTCGGCACCGGCGAGTCGGCCGAGACGCCGATCGTGTCGCAGATGGAGGACTTCACGACCTCGAAGGCGTTCCGGGTCTCGGGGGAGAACGCGTTCCGTGAGGCCGGGATCAACCACGACGACGTCGACCACCTGCAGGCGTACGACGCCTTCGCGCACCTGCCGATCTACGCGCTGGAGGACCTCGGGTTCTGCAAGCGCGGTGAGGCCGGCGCGTTCATCGCCGAGGGCAACACCGCGCCCGGGGGCAACCTGCCGCTGAACACCAACGGCGGCGGGCTGTCGTACACCCACACCGGGATGTACGGGATGTTCGCCATCCAGGAGTCCGTCCGTCAGCTGCGCGGCGAGGCGGCCGCGCAGGTGGACGGCGTCGAGGTGAGCATCGCGCACGGGGTCGGCGGCATGTTCATGTCGTCCGGCACCCTCGTGCTGTCCAACCGGCAGCCGTAACGGCGTACGGCGGCCGGGCGCGTGCCCGGCCGCCGTCGTACAAATCAACTAGGGCTTCGTACGGCGTGTCGCGGGCCGATTTCCGCCAGTTGATCTGTCCCGTGCGACGAGACAGATCTGTGACGATGCCCGGGCACCCTGTGGTGTGGGGTTGCTGCCAGGATCGGTGCTGGTACTCGGGACTGACTCGGGATAGATCCGGCCGCTTCGGTGTGCCTTGAAGTTGACCTGTCGTTTCGAGTGCCGGCACCGACCTGGCCCACCGGTTGGCCTGATAAGAAGCCTGTCCGCGCCACGTGTGGTGCGTGACCCGTCACAGATATGCCGCTCGGTGACTCCACCCAGGCCGGTGCCGACCACGACCCCGTCCTGGAAGGAGAAGGCCGCATGTCTAGCGTTGCAGACGTCGTGGACGCCGTCATCGGCGGCGACACGCACGCGGAGTTCCATCAGCTGGAGATCGCGACACCGTCAGCGGCGCCGATCGCGACGGTCACGGTCAGCAACGACGAGGCCGGGTTCGCCACCGCGATCGGCTGGATCGCGGCGCACGCACCCGGCCCGCGGGTGATCGTCGGACTGGAAGGCACCCGCTCCTACGGTGTCGCGCTCGCTCGTGCGCTGCGAGCCGCCGGGTTCACCGTCGTCGAGGTCGAACAGCCCTCCCGGCGGTCCCGCCGCGGCAAGGGCAAGTCCGACCCGATCGACGCCCACCACGCGGTACGCACGGTGCTCGCGATGAACGCCGAGGTGTTGCCGACCCCGCGCGCGGACGGTGACCGGGAAGCGCTCCGGATCCTGCTCGGTGCCCACCGCCAGATCACCACCGGCAAGGTCGCCACCGGCAACATGCTCAAGGCGCTGCTGCTCACCGGTGACGACACCGACCGTGAGCTCGCCCGACACGCCTGGACCCTGGCCCGCATCGACCTGATCACCCGCCGCCGCGGGAACAGCGGCGAAACCCGTGAACAAACCGTCCGCCGCGCCGAAGCCCGCCGCCTCGCACTCGCCTGGCGGGACGCCCACCGTCAGCTACGTGACCTACGCCGGCAGATCACCGAACTGGTCCACAGCCTCGCCCCCGGCATGCTCACCCAGCCCGGGATCGGACCGATCAGCGCCGCCCAGCTGATCGTGACCTTCAGCCACCCCGGCCGCTGCCACACCGACGGCGCGTTCGCCATGCTCACCGGCACCGCACCACTCGACGCCACCAGCGGCAAGACCCAACAACGACACCGGCTCAACTACGGCGGCGACCGGCAAGCCAACCGCGCCCTGCACGACATCGCCGTCGCCCGCATGCGCTGCTGCGCACGAACCCAGGCCTACGTCGCCCGCCGCACCGCCGAAGGCAAAACACCCAAGGAAACCCGCCGCTGCCTCAAGCGCTACATCGCCCGCCAGCAATACCGCTACCTCACAGCCACCATGACTTGACAACCAATAGAAGCGTCAACTTGCGCGGCGATCCGGTCGCCTACGCGGGGGAGGAGATCAGCCCGTACCCCAGGGCTGCGCTCACCAGGCCCAGCAGTGCGGCATCGGCGCTCAGCCCGAGGTCACCCGTCGCGCTCATGCCGAGACCGACCACGGCCACCACGATGCCCAGCTGCAGGGCGATCGCGGCCAGGCGCTGCAGGAACGGAAGGTCCGACATCGGACGACAGGGCACGACATGCTCCTTGCTACGCAGACGCCGCTGCGGCGCAGCGGCGGTCGTACGGGTCAACACTGTTGATCGGTCGTTCGATACCCGTCCTGAAGCCGGAGCACTCCCCGGCGGTTGGATGGGTGCATGCAGTCGCGACGGGTGGAGGTCGACGCTGGCCGGTCGCACCGGTGGATCGCCGGCTTCGCCGAGCGGCACGGGCCACCGGAGACCTCGGTCGACGAGCGCGGGCTGCTGCTCCGTGCCCCGGACGGATCACAGGCGCGGCTGGACGTGCCGTTCCCGCCCCTGCAGCCGGACCCGGAGGACGCCTGTCACGGCGCCTGCGCCCATGCCCTGCGTTCGCGCCGCGTGGGTGTGGTCCTGGTGCGGCGGGGTGGCTTCGCTGTCGGCGTCGTCGACGGTGGCCGTCTCGTGGCGTCGAAGGCCGGGTCGCGCCACGTCCAGGGCCGGGCCGCGGCCGGGGGGTGGTCGCAGCAGCGGTTCGCGCGCCGCCGCGAGGGTCAGGCGCGGGTGGCCTTCGGCGCGGCCGCGGACGAGGCGGCGCGGGTGGTCCTGCCCGAGGCGGCACGCCTGGACGCGGTCGTCGTCGGCGGCGACCGGGCGGCCGTCGACGCGGTGCTCGCCGACCCGCGGCTCGCCCCCCTGGCGGCGAAGGTGACCGAGCCGGCGTTGTGGGACGTGCCCGAGCCCAGGCGACGGGTGCTCGAGGAGGTGCCCCGCCGGCTGCGGGCCCTTCGGGTGACGGTCAGCGACCCGCCGGGCTAGAGGTCGCCGAGGAAGGCGAGCAGCCGGCTGTTGACCTCGTCGGCGCGCTCCTGCTGGGTCCAGTGGCCGCAGCCGTCGAGCATCACGGTGCCGCGCAGGTTCGGGATGAAGGCCGTCAGGTTCTCCAGCAGCCGCTGCATGCCCGGGAAACCCACGACGAGGTCCCGCGTGCCGGCGACGTAGAGGGCCGGTGGGAGGACGGGAGCACCGTGCCAGGCCGCCATCAGCTCCCAGTTGCGGTCGATGTTGCGGTACCAGTTCAGGCCGCCGGAGAAGCCGGTACGCCGGAACTCCCCGGCGTAGAACGCGATGTCGTCATCGGTCAGCCAGTCGGGCAGCTGCGCCGGCAGCTCCAGATCGTCCAGCCACCGGCCGTTCGCACCGATCAGCCCGGCGCCCGCGGCGGCACCTTCGCGGGGCCGCCCGTACAGCAGCTTGCGGATGGTGGTCTCGACGTCGGCCTCGAACTCGGCCTCGGCGCGGCCGGGCTGCTGGAAGTAGACCTGGTAGAACCGGTCGCCGGCAGCGCTGCGCGCCGACTGCAGCTGGCTGGTCGACCCGCGTGGTACGTACGGCACGCTCAGGCCCACGACGCCGCGCACCCGGTCCGGGCGCAGCAGCGCGGTGTTCCACGCGACCGGCGCCCCCCAGTCGTGCCCGACGACGACCGCCCGCTGCTCGCCCAGGGCGTCCAGCAGCCCGATCACGTCGCCGACGAGGTGCAGCATCGTGTACGCGTCCACCCGCTCCGGCCGGTCGGTCCCGCCGTAGCCGCGCTGGTCGGGTGCGACGGCGTGGTAGCCGGCCGCGGACAGGGCGGCGAGCTGGTGCCGCCACGAGTACCACGACTCCGGCCAGCCGTGCAGCAGCACGACCAGCGGTCCCTCGCCCTGCTCGGCGACGTGCATCTGCAGACCGTTGACCTCGAGGGTCCTGTGCTGAGGAGCGCTCACGCCGCCCATCCTGCACCGCGCGTTCGTGATAGGCCGGTGCGGGGAGGAGGGCAGGGTGAACCGGGACCTCAGGCTGCTTCTGGCCGGGCGGGTCGCGATGACCTCCGTCCGCGCCCTCGGCGGGGTCGTGATCCCCATCTACCTGGCCGAGCGCGGGTTCTCCGGCACCAGGCTCGGCGCGCTGTTCGTCACCGGCGCCGTGGTCTCCACACTGCTCACCCTGCTCGTGGGCCTGTACGCCGACCGTCTCGGCCGGCTCCGCTTCGTCATCGGCATCCCGCTGCTGACCGCAGTGGGCGCGCTGGGGTTCGCGGTCAGCACCGCGCCCGCCGTGCTGTTCGCGGCGGCCGCCGTCGGATCCATCGGCCGTGGGTCCGGCGCGGCCGAGGGCCAGGTCGGCCCGTACCAGCCGGCGGAGCAGGCACTGGTCACCGACCTGTCACCGGCCGGGCGGCGCAACGCCGTGTTCGCCGTGTTCGCCTCCGGCTCGTCCGCCGGCGCGCTGTTCGGCGCGCTGTGCGCGCTGCTGCCGCAGGCGGCGCGGAACGCGGGGCTCGGCACGTTCGCGTCGTACCGCCTGGTCTTCGGGCTGATGGCCGTGCTGGCCGTGGCGGCAGCGCTCATCGCCGTGCCGGTCCGGGCCCCGGAGAGGCCGCGCGACGCCCAGGGGCCTCGCCGGCTCACCTGGCCCAGGGCGTCGCGGCACGTCCTCTACCGGTTGTGGCTGGCCAACGGCGTGAACGGGGTCGCGTTCGGCCTGTACGCGCCGTTCATCTCCTACTGGCTGCACGTGCGGTACGGCGTGGGAGCCGGGACGGTCGGCATCCTCTACGCCGTCATCAACCTGGTCTCCATCGGCACCAACCTCACGGCGGCACCGTTCGCCCGCCGGATCGGCGACGTGCGGGCCATCACCGCCGCGCGGCTGGTCCAGGCGGGGCTGCTCGTGCCGATGGTGCTGATGCCGACGTTCTGGGCGGCCGGACTGGTCTACCTCGTACGGGTGGCCGGGTTCCGGGTGGGGATGCCGGTCCGGCAGTCGTTCGTCATGGGCATCACCGACCCGGAGGAGCGCTCGGCGGTCGCCGGGTTGGCGCCGCTGCCGAACCGCGTGGGTTCCTCGGTGTCACCGCTGCTCGGGGGTTACCTGTTCGACGAGGTGGCGCTGGCGGTGCCGTTCGAGCTGGCGGCGGTCGCCTTGGCAGGCAGCGCCTTCCTGTTCTACCGGCTGTTCCGGAACGAGCATGCCGCCGACGACCCCGCTCCGGCGGAGGTCAGCCAGGCGGCGGGCGTCGCATCGACCGCCATGCCTGCTGCACGTCGGCAGAGCTAGCCGCCCGGTCCCGCTCGACCTCGGCCCGGTGGGTTCGGTACCAGGCGAGCGCCGCCTCCACCTGCTCACAGGACAGGCCGAGTCCGGCTGCGACGTCCGCGACCGAGCCGCCGGCATGGCCGCGGCAGGCATCGATGACCTCCCAGACCGGCGTCCCGCCGCGCACCACGGCGCGGGGGCCGGTCGGTCCCAGCTCCACGCGGACGAGCGGGTCGCTCACCCGGCGGCCAGCTCCTGCAGCAGCCGGCGGGTGCGGTCGGCGTCGTCCCTCGGGCCGAAGATGGCGGCGTTGAACTCGGTGACGCCGATGTCGGCCAGACCCTTGACCGCCTTGCGCACCTCGTCCTCGTCTCCGACGAGCGCCACGTCCGCGGGCCCGGCGGCGTCCTCCCGGTCGAGCATGGCGCGGTACGACGGCAGCTGGCCGTAGACGGCGAACTCCTTGGCGGCGCGCTCACGGGCGCCGTCCGGGTCGGCGGTGACCGAGACGGGCAGCCCGACGACGACGCGTGGCGCGGGACGGCCCGCCTGCTCGGCGGCCCGCGTGATGCTGGGGACGATGTGGTCGGCGACCGTACGCGGGCCGGTCATCCAGGTCGCGGTCCCGCTCGCCAGCTCGCCGGTGAGCTGGAGCATCCGGGGCCCGAGGGCGGCGACGATGACGGGCGGTCGCGCGTGCTCGGGCCGCTCCAGCGAGCCGCGGACGCGGAACTGCTCACCCTCGAACGCCACCGAACCCTGCTCCAGCAGGGGGACGAGGACCGACAGGTACTCGCGCATGAAGCTGGCCTGCCGCTCCCAGGGCAGGCCCAGCATCGACTCGATGACCACCTGGTGGGACAGCCCGATGCCCAGCGTGAACCGGCCGGAACAGGCGTCCGCCGTGCTCGCGGCCTGCTGCGCCATCGCGAACGGGTGGCGGGGCTGGGCGGGGACGACGAAGGTGCCCACCTCGATCCGGCCACCGGTGGCCTGGCCCGCCACGGCGCACGCCGTCATGGCGTCGAGGCCGAAGATGTTGCTGAACCAGGCGGAGGCGAAGCCGTCGTCGGCGGCCCTGCGGACCGCCTCGACCGCTGCCGTCACCGTGGACCCGCCGACTCCCACTCCGATACGCATGGCCGGCAGCCTACGGGCCGACCGGACGCGGCGGCAGCACGGTCACCCGCCGACCCGAAGCGAGCTCCACCTGCCCGTCCTCCGGCGCGTGGCAGGGGCAGTCGGCCGCCACCGCGACGGTGCTCGCAACCGCCATCCGCGCCCACACGTGGCGCCCGCCGGCGAGGTGCGCCATGCCCCACTCGTTCGCGAGCCCCTCGACCACCGCCAGGCTGCGGCCGTTGACCACGGCAGCCTGGTCGAGCGCGTCGCCGCGCTGCGCCGGCATCCGCGGCTCCTGGTCGAGCACCTCCATCTCGAGATGCCCGCCGGTGACGGCCACGGCGATGCGTACTCCCGTCACCCCGGGGGCCGCCAGCGCGGCGACCAGCTCGGAGGCCAGCAGCACCGCGTCCTCCACCACGCCGCCCAGCGCCCAGTCCGACAGCGTCTCGAAGACCCACCGGCGCGCCGTGCGGGCCACCATGTCCTCAGCGCCCAACGTCAGCGCCGCGTACCGACACACCGCTCGAATCCTCCGATCCGACACGTCTGACCGCGAGTCCGGCGCGGCGTGCGGAGCCTCTGCCGGAACCCGTCGACTCTGCCATTCTGGGCCCGACCTGGCGACCGCGCGGTGACGGTTCCGGACCCGAGGCCGGCCATGGAAACCTGAAGGGGTGACGGAGCCGAGCGGGACGGCGGCGCAGGAGCTGGCGCGCGAGCAAGCGCATGTCAGCCGCGCCTACGCGCGCCTTCGCCAGATGCGGGACGAGACCGCGCGCCTGGAGCGGGAGACGTTGCGCTCGCCGGGTACGGGCACGCCTCAGGCGCTGTACGAGCGCGACGTCGCCGTCCTGGCGGCGGCGAGCCGGCGGGTCGACCTGGAGGCGGCGCTGGACGGGCTCGTCTTCGGCCGGCTGGACCGCCGGGACGGCTCCGTGCACCACGTCGGGCGACTCGGCGTCCGGACCGAGGGCCAGGAACCGCTCGTCGTCGACTGGCGGGCGCCGGCGGCGGCGGCGTTCTACCGCGCCACCCCGGCCGATCCCGAGGGGATCGTGCGGCGTCGGCTCATCAGCTGCCGAGGGGAGCAGGTGCTGGGCGTCGAGGACGACCTGCTCGACCCGTCGGCCGCAGACCAGCTGCCAGGTGGGGTGGTTGTCGGTGACGGCGCCTTCCTGGCAGCGCTGTCGCGGGAGCGCACCGGTCACATGCGCGACATCGTCGCGACCATCCAGCGGGAGCAGGACGACGCCATCCGGGCTCCGGACGACGGGGCGCTGCTCGTCACCGGTGGTCCCGGGACCGGCAAGACCGCTGTGGCCCTGCACCGGGTGGCCTACCTGATGTACCAGCACCGCGACCGCTACGCCCGCCGCGGCGTGCTGGTCGTGGGCCCGTCGCCGGTGTTCGTCGACTACATCTCCCAGGTGCTGCCGTCCCTCGGCGAGACCTCCGTGCAGCTGTCCGACCTCGGCGGGCTGGTGGCGTGGCTGTCCGTGACCGGCTACGACGAGCCGGCGCTGGCCGCGGTGAAGGGCTCCGCGGCGATGGCCGAGCTGGCGCGGCGGGCGGTGCGGGCTGCCGCGGGCCGCCCGCTCCGTGATGTGGTGCTGCACTACGACGGCCGTCGCCTGCGCGTACGGGCCGGCGATCTCGCGCGGCGCCGTGCCGGGCTCGGGCGCTCCCGGCGGAGCCACAACGGCAGCCGCGCCGCCGCCGGGAACGCGTTGCGGGAGCTGCTCTGGCGTGCGTACGCCGCCGCGGTCGGGGCCGCGGACTGGCCCGAGGAGCGGCGGGCCCGCGAGCGTGCCGACTTCGACGACGCCGTGCGCGAGGAGCCCGCGTACGTCGAGGCCCTCGACGTGCTGTGGCCGATCCTCGAACCGCAGGAGGTCTTCGCGCGGCTGCGGCGTGGTGAGCTGGGGACCGGCCGGCTCGCCGAGGGCGTGCTCGACGCGCCGGCCGTACGCACCCTCTGGGACGGCTGGACCGAGGGCACGGTCAGCGCGGGCGATGTCGCACTCGCCGACGAGCTCGAGCACCTCGTCGGCGCCCCGCCCCCTCCGCCCGTGAACGAGGACGAGGAGCCGCTGCCGCCGGACTACCAGGAGCTGCGCACGTACGGCGAGCGGCTGGCCCGCCGCGCCACGCCGGTGTCCGAGCGGGAGGGGCATCGGGAGTTCGCCCACGTGGTCGTGGACGAGGCTCAGGACGTCACCCCGATGCAGTGGCGGATGCTGGGCCGGCGCGGGCGTGCCGCGACCTGGACGGTGGTGGGCGACTGGGCGCAGTCTGCCTGGCCGCAGCCTGCAGCCGCACACGCCGCCATGACCGAGGCCCTCGGCTCCGGCCGGCGGGTGCGACGGCACGAGCTCACGACGAACTACCGGACCTCGGCCGAGATCGCCGCGCTCGCCGCGCGCGTACTGCGCCGCATCGACCCCGCCGCCACTCCGCCGCGTGCGGTGCGGTCGACGGGTGTGGAGCCCCGGGTCGTGACCGGGGTGGCGGACCTGCCTGCTGCCCTGCGGGAGGTGCTCGACGACGTGTCCCGCGAGGTCGCGGGCACCGTGGGGGTCGCGGCCGGGTTCGGCATGGTGCAGCGCGTCCGGGCCTGGCTGCCTGACGGTGACCCGCGGGTCACCGTCGTCGACCCGTGGCAGGCCAAGGGGCTGGAGTTCGACGCCTGTGTGGTCGTGGCCCCCGAACAGCTCGCGGCGGAGTCGGCCACCGGTCTGCGTTCGCTGTACGTCGCGCTCACGCGGGCGACCCAACGCCTCGCCGTGGTCTCCGAGGCGGCACACCCGCTGCCGTAGGTCCCCATCCCGCCGGGACGAAGGTACCTAGTCCTGGGTGCGATGGGCACGTGACGGTGGAGGCGTGGAGGAAACCCTGGACGTCACCCATCTCGGTGGGGACCGCTTCGAGATCGCCGTACGAGGACACCGCGTGGTCACCGACCAGCCGGTCGACGCGGGCGGCGAGGACGCCGGACCCACCCCGACCGAGCTGTTCGTCGCGGGCATGGGCGCCTGCGTGGCCTTCTATGCGCGCCGCTACCTGCGCCGGCACGAACTCCCGGAGGACGGGCTGTCCGTGCGGACGACCTGGGAGCTGGGCGGGCGCCCAGCCCGGGTGCAGCGGCTGGAGGTGGAGCTGACGGTGTCGGACGCCGTGCCCGAGGAGCGGCGCGACGCGCTGCTCGCCGTCGCGTCGCACTGCACCCTGCACAACACGCTGCAGGAGCCGCCGGAGGTGCAGGTCCGCCTGACGGCGGGCGCGGCGGTCGGCTGACCGGGGGACTAGCCCCCGGTCGCCGAGCTCTCGGCCAGGCGCTTGCGCACGTCGTCCATGTCGAGGTCCCGCACGGCGGTGATGACCTGCTCGAGCGCCTGCTCGGGCAGCGCCCCCGGCTGGGAGAAGACGAGGATGCCGTCGCGGAAGGCCATGAGCGTGGGGATCGACATGATCTGGGCGGCTGCGGCGAGCGGCTGCTCGGCCTCGGTGTCGACCTTGCCGAACGTGATGTCCTCGTACTTCGCGGCGGCCTTCTCGAACACCGGAGCGAACATCCGGCACGGCCCGCACCACGCCGCCCACCAGTCGACGAGCACGATGCCTGGCTGCGTGACGGTCTGCTCGAAGTCGGACGTGGTCAGGTTCACGAGTGCCACGGGGTCTCCTCCTGGGTCGCGGCGGGGCGAATGTCCCTTCGGTCACGCACAACCACCTGTCGTCACGGGTTGTTCCCGATACCCGGGAGGGTATCCTGTACGAGCCCGATGGACCAGTGCCGATGAAAGGGAGGACCCCATGTCGTACGGAACCACGGTGACCGTACCCGCGCCGTTCGCGGAGGCGGTGGAGCGCGTGCGCGCGGCCCTGGCGGAGCAGGGCTTCGGCGTGCTCACCGAGATCGACCTGCGCGCCACGATGAAGAAGAAGCTGGACGTCGACGTGGAGGACTACGTCATCCTCGGTGCCTGCAACCCGCCGCTCGCGCACCAGGCGCTCGAGGCGGAGCGTTCGATCGGCCTGCTCCTCCCGTGCAACGTCGTCGTCCGGTCGACGGGTGCCGACGAGACGCTGGTGGAGTTCCTGGACCCGCAGATCATGTCGCGCCTGACGGACAACCCGGACATCAAGCCGGTTGCGGACGCGGCGGCGGAGAAACTCGCGGCGGCGGTGGCCACACTGACGGGGTGAGCGGACGCATGCGTGCCTGGCAGGTGGCCCGTCCGGGGCCGGTGGCCGACGGCCCGCTGGAGGCGGTCGAGCTGCCGGTCCCCACCCCAGGTCCCGGCCAGGTACGCGTCCGCGTTTCGGTGTGTGGCGTCTGTCGCACCGACCTGCATGTCGCCGAGGGCGACCTGCCGCCGCGGCGGCCCCGCGTCGTTCCCGGCCACGAGGTGGTGGGCCGCGTGGACGCGCTCGGGCCGGGGGCGGGGCGGTTCGCCCTGGGGGACCGGATCGGGATCGCCTGGCTGCGCTGGACCTGCGGACGCTGCCGGTTCTGCCGCTCCGGCCGGGAGAACCTCTGCCTGGAGCCCCGGTTCACCGGCTGGGACGACGACGGAGGCTACGCGGAGTACGCCGTCGTCCCCGAGCAGTACGCGTACGCCATCCCCGCCGCCTTCTCCGACGCCGCCGCCGCGCCGCTGCTGTGCGCCGGCATCATCGGATACCGGGCGCTGCGCCGTGCGGAGCTGGCCCCTGGCGGGCGGCTGGGCATCTACGGCTTCGGCGCCTCGGCGCACCTGGCCGCGCAAGTGGCGCTCGCCCAGGGCGCGCGCGTCCACGTGCTGACGCGCTCGGCTGCCGCTCGCCGCCTGGCGCTGGAGCTCGGCGCGGCGTCCGCACGAGACGCGTACGACGCGCCGCCAGAGCCGTTGGACGCCGCGGTGCTGTTCGCACCGGTGGGCGATCTCGTACCCGTGGCCCTCGCAGCGCTGGACCGCGGCGGCACGTTGTCGGTCGCAGGCATTCACCTCAGCGACGTGCCCGAGCTGCACTACGCCGACCACCTGTTCCAGGAGCGCACCCTCCGCAGCGTCACCGCCAACACCCGCCGGGACGGCGAGGAGTTCCTCGCGATCGCCGCCGCCATCGGCCTGCACCCGACGACGGACCGCTACCCCCTGTCGCGGGCGGACGAGGCGCTGTGCGCGCTGGCCGAGGACCGGGTCCGCGGGGCCGCGGTACTCGTGGCAGACGACTCCTCCGCCAGGACGAAGTAGCCCTCCTCCTCCTGGGCGAAGTGCAGCCGCAGGACGGCGTGCAGGCCATAGAGCACCCGGCGCAGGTCCCGCACGTCCGCCTGGCCGGCCGCCCCGTCGTCGACCAGGCGACCCAGCTGGCGGACGAGCTCGGCGATCTCGGCGTGAGCGCGGCTCATCGTCGCGGTGGGGTCCTCGCCCCCGAGCGTGCGGGCGATCCGGGGGTAGAGATCGTGCTCCTCCGCCTCCTCGTGCGGCAGCAGCTCCTCCACGAGGAAGCGGTGCGCGTCCTGGACGCGCAGCGTCGCCTCAGCCGGTGGCAGGTGGTCGAGCGCGTCCGCCACAGCGCGCAGCGACTCGACCCGGTCCCGCAGTCCAGGGTGCTCGGCGCTGTAGCGCAAGGCGGCCTGCGCATCGCGCGGGTCCAGGCGCAACGCGCGCTCCCGGCCGGGCGACAGCGCCCGCAGGGCGTTGCCGATGGCCGCCAGGTCGATGACCTCCTGCACGACCGCACCGACGGCGGGGGTCAGCAGGCCCCACCCTGCAGCCACCATGGCCAGGGCCGACAGGCCCATGCCGGCCAGGACGCTCTGCAGGGCGATCCGGTGGGAACGTCGCGCCAGCACCACCGCGTCCGCGAGCCGGTCCAGGCGTTCCGCCACCAGGAGCACGTCCGCGGCCTCCGCGGCGGCGGTGCGTCCACCGCCGGTGATCGCGACCCCGATGGTGGCGCGGGCCAGTGCGGGGGCGTCGTTCACCCCGTCGCCGACCATGAGCGTGGGTGCCTCGTGGGTCGCGGCAGCAACCGCGTCGACCTTGTCGGCCGGGGAGCAGCCGGCGAGCACCCGGTCGACACCGGCGGCACCGCCGATGACCTCCCCGACCTCGGCCCGGTCGCCCGTGAGGAGCACGACCTTGCTGATCCCGCTGCGACGGAGCCGGCGCACGGTCGCTGCGGCGTCGGGCCGTACCGGGTCCTCCAGCAGCAGGGCGCCGGCCGGCTGCCCGTCGACCACGACGAACATGCAGATGCTGCCGTGCAGGGCGGCGCGTCGCAGGACGGCAAGGGCGTCGTCGCCGAGCGTCCCCAGCACGTCCCAGCCGGCGCGGCCGATGGCGACGGTGCGCCCGTCCACACGCGCGTACAGGCCCTTGCCGTGCACCTCCTCGACGTCCTGCGGCGGCGACAGGTGCAGCCCACGGTCCTCGGCCGCTCGCACGACGGCGGTGGCGAGCACGTGGGGCGAGGCCTGCTCGGCGGACGCGGCGAGCCGCAGCACCTCGCTCGCCGGTGTCCCGCCGAAGGCCTGGACGTCCGCGACGGCCGGCCGACCCGCGGTGAGCGTCCCCGTCTTGTCCAGCAGCGCCGTGCGCACGCTGGCCAGCCGCTCCAGGGCGCCGCCGTCCCGGACCACGACGCCACGGCGGGCGGCCCCGGACATGCCGGACACCACGGCGATGGGCGCCGCGAGGATCAGCGGGCAGGGAGTGGCGACGACCAGCACCGCGACGGCGCGGACCGCGTCACCGGAGACGCCCCACGCGATGCCCGCGGCGACGAGCACGGCAGGGACGAAGACCGCGGCGTACCGGTCGGCGAGCCGCACGAACGGCGCCGCGTCGGCCTGGGCGTCCTGGACCATCCGGACGATGCCGGCGTACGTGCTGTCTGCCGCGGTGGCCGTGGCCGTCAGCGCGAAGGGCGGGCCGGCGTTCACGGCGCCGCTGCGGACGGGGTCCCCGGCCGCGCGCTCGACCGGTAGGGACTCGCCGGTGAGCGTGGCCTCGTCGAGCACGGCCCCGTCACCGGCCACCCGGCCGTCCACCGGGACGACCTCTCCGGTGCGGACCAGCAGCCGGTCGCCGACGAGCACGGCCGCGACGTCGACGGACTCCAGCTCGCCCGTGGGGGTGTAGCGGTGACAGGTGTGCGGCGCCAGCGCCAGCAGGGTCTCGAGCTCGGCGCGGGCCCGGCCGGCCGCCCACGACTCGAGGCCGTGGCCGGTGGCCAGCATCACCGCGATCACCGCGCCCGCGAGCAGCTCACCGGTCGCCAGCGCTCCGACCAGGGCCAGTACCGCGACCACGTCGACCCCGGGCCGACGGCGGCGAAGCCCCTGGACGACCCACATGACGGCGGGGACCAGCCCGCAGGCCGTGGCGAAGGCCCACGCCGCGTGGGCCGGGCCCGACGCTCCGAGGAGCGCCGCGACACCACCGACGGCGAGGCCGGCCGCGGTAGGGACGAGCAGCGGAACGCGGCGCAGGCGCACGAGGTCTCCTCTCCACGTGTCTCCAGCCTGCCGCCGACGTGAACGCGTCGAGCAGGGCCCAAAGCCCCTGGGCAGCGCGGCCCCCGGGACGTGTGCTGGGGAGGTCGTGGAGCGCGGTGGGGAGGAGGCCCGATGGGCGCGGGAACCGGTCCGGACACCATGCACAGCCTGCCCGAAGAGCTCGCCTCGCTCGAGCTCCGGCTGGCGCACTACGCCGAGCGCATTCGCGGCACGGAGGGCGAGGTGCGCGACCGTGCGCAGGAGGAGGCGCATCGGCTGGCCAACGCCGTACGGGACACGGCGCACCGGGTCGCCGACGTCTCGGGCATCCCCGAGGCGGAGCTCGGCTCCGTGGGTGACGAGCTCCGGCACACGCTCGCCCGGGTGGGAGCGGACCTCGCGCTGGCCGACGCCCGGCTGCAGGCCGAGTGCGCGTGTAGCCGGGTCGAGTTCCTGACCGCGCTGCACGCCGAGTGGGAGGCGCTGCGCGGGCTGCTGCTCGAGCTGGATGCGCGCCGCCGGGCCGGTAGCGCTGACGCTCCTGCCGAGGACTTCCTCACCGACGTGCGCCGTCGCGAGGCGGCGTTGCGCGGGGTCATCCAGCGCATGGACGAAGCGACCGCGGAGAACTGGGTCTCGCTGCGCCGTACGGTGCACCGCCTGCTGGACGGGCTGAACGTCGAGGCGCCCGCGCCGCAGCCGGCCGCGACCGCCGGGGTGCGGGCGGAGCACCGTGCGCTGTACGGGCAGCTGGAGCGGTTCCGTACGGCAGCGCTGGCCGTGGGTGGGCCCATGGACGAGCTTCGGCATGCGCTCGGCCTGGCGGAGGAGGTCCTGCGCGACCACCTCATCCCGCACATGATGGCGGAGGAGGTCGTGCTCTACCCGGCGGTCGAGCGGGCGATGGGCGCTGCGCAGGCGACCGCACCGATGCGCGCCGACCATGTCGAGATCTCGCGGCTGGGCGACGAGCTCACCGCCCTGCACCTGTCGCTCGGCGCCGGACCGCTGTCGGAGGAGACGGTCCTGGAACTGCACCGGGTGCTCTGGGGCCTGCACCTGCTCGTACCGCTGCACCTGCGCAAGGAGGACGAGCACTTCCTGCCCCTCCTGGACGAGCGGCTGACCGCCGGTGAGGCGGCGCAGCTGGTGCGGGACCTGTCCGCAGCGCACGCGCACTGACGCGTGGTCGCCGGCCAGCGATGT
Source organism: uncultured Actinomycetota bacterium (assembly GCA_963728075.1). Lineage (GTDB taxonomy): Bacteria > Actinomycetota > Actinomycetes > JAFAQI01 > DASSKL01 > CAVSIP01. The sequence continues at coordinate 609,559 of CAVSIP010000001.1, forward strand.
GGTCGGCAGGTCACCGGCTGAGCCAGCGGTGCAGCTCGGTGATGTCCATGGGTGCTGCGAAGAGGAACCCTTGCCCCTCGTCGCAGCCGATCGCCGTGAGCCGGTCCCGGCCCAGCTGCGACTCCACCCCTTCCGCGACCACCGTGAGGCCGAGGTCGTGCGCGAGGTGCACGATGCCCGACACGATGGCCTCGTCCTCGGCGCTCACCCCCAGGCCGGCGACGAAGGAGGCGTCCACCTTCACGGTGACGACCGGCAGCCGCCGCAGGTACAGCAGGCTCGAGTAGCCGGTGCCGAAGTCGTCGATCGCCAGCTGCACGCCGAGCTCGCGTAGCTCGTCGAGCGTGTCGGTGAGCAGCTCCACGTCGTCCATGAGCACGCTCTCCGTCACCTCCAGCCGCAGCAGGCTCGGGTCGAGCCGGTGACGGCGGAGCGACCCGGCCACGATCGACGGCATCGTGGGCTGTGCGAGCTGCCGCGCGGACAGGTTGACGGACATGACGACCGGGTGGCCGGAGCGCGCGAGCGCCGCGGCGTCCGAGCACGCGCGGTCCAGCACGAAGCCGCCGAGAGGCAGGATCAGGCCGCTGTCCTCGGCGACCGGGATGAACTCCGACGGTGGGATCTCCGTTCCGTCGCTGCGGCGCCACCGTGCGAGTGCCTCCACGCCGACGGTCGCTCCGTCGGAGAGCCGCACCTGGGGCTGGTAGGCGACCCACAGCTCCCCGCGCTCGACCGCGCGGTGGAGCGCGTTCTGCAGGTCGAGCCGGCCGCGGGCCCGATCCTGCATGGCCGCGTCGAACATCTCGCTGCGGCTGCGTCCACGTTCCTTCGCGCGGTACATCGCCGCATCCGCGTCGGCCAGCAGGCGCTCCGCCGTCGTCTGGCTGTCGCTGACCGCCACGCCGATGCTCGCGCTGACGAACAGCCGGTGCTCGTCCACGGAGACCGGTTCCCCGAGGGCTGCCAGCAGCCGCTGGGCGATGGCTGCGGCTTCGTTCTCGTCCGACAGGCCTTCTGCCAGCACCACGAACTCGTCTCCACCGAGGCGCGCGACCGTGTCACCCGGGCGCAGCGCCGCGCTGAGTCGGCTGGCGACGCTGAGCAGCAGGCGGTCGCCCGCCGAGTGGCCCAGTGAGTCGTTGACGTTCTTGAACCGGTCGAGGTCGGTGAACAGGACGGCGACCTTGGTCTGCTCGCGGCCGGCACGGGCGAGGGCGTGCTCGATGCGGTCGAGCAGCAGCGTGCGGTTGGGCAGGTCGGTCAGTGGGTCGTGCAGCCCGGCGTGCGTGAGCTGGTGCTCGGCCCGATCACGCATCACCGCCAGCGAGGCCAGCCGGTCGGCGAGGGACAGCAGGTCGAGCTCCCTCGACTTGGGCGCTCGTGCCAGCCGCCAGTGCACGGCGAAGGCCCCCAGGGGGATGCCGTCCCGGCTCGACAGCGGTACTGCCCAGCACGCGCGCACGCCGTGCGACAGAGCCAGGTCAGCGCAGCGCTGCCAGTGCGGGCTGCTGGCGATGTCGGTCACGATCACCGGCTCGCCCCGGAACACGGCAGCGCCGCAGGACCCACCCCGCGGGCCGACCGGGAGACCACCCAGGCCGTCGCAGTACGGAGCGGGCAGCCGAGGGGCTGAGACGGTCCGCAACCGGCGCCCCTCCCCGTCGACGAGCAGCACGCTGGCGAGCGCACCTTCGAGCAGATGCTCCACCCACGCCGTGAGTGCGTCGAGCGTCTCGGTGAGCGGTCGGCCGCGGGCGATCAGCTCCAGGATCGCGGTCTGGCCGGTGAGCAGCGACTGCGTCCACGCCCGGTCCGTCACGTCACGGGCGTTGACCACGATGCCGCCGACGGCCGGGTCGTCCAACCGGTCCACCGCGACCGCTTCCAGCAGGTGCCAGTCGCCGTGCGCATCCCGGGCCCGGAACTGCGTGCCCTTGCCTGCGGTCCCGGCGACCCCGACGTCCTTGAGCCGGCGCACGACCCCCGCGAGGTCGTCGGGGTGGATCCAGTCCAGCACCCGGTGCCCGACCAGGTCCCCCGGGTCGTAGCCCAGCAGCCGGGTCGCCGCGGGGCTGGCGTACTGCAGCGTGGTGTCCGCGCCGATCAGGGCGACGATGTCCGGTGAGTTGGCCACCAGTGCCCGGAACCGCTCCTCGCTGCGCCGCAGCTCCGCCTCCGCACGGTGCCGCTCCGTGACGTCGACCAGCACCGCGGTGCCGCCGACCACTCGGCCCTGCGCATCGCGCAGCGGCCGGTTGTGGGCCTCCAGTACGGCGTCGGAGAGGTGGATCACGTTCGTGAACGACTCACCGGCGAGGGTGCGCTGCAGGTTGGCGACGGTCTCGGCCGGGAGGCCCACCTCGGCGATGACATCCGCGAGCGGGCGGCCCAGGACGCTGACGTCGCGGACGGAGCCGGGAACCGGCCCTTCCAGCAGGAGGCAGGTGCCCTGGACGTCCCAGCTGACGAGCAGCACATGGGCGTTGGCGATGACGGTGCGCAGCCGCTCCTCGCTGATGCGCAGCTCGTGCTCGGCCTGATGGCGCGCGGTCACGTCCTGCACCTGCTTGAACAGGCCGGTCACGTGGCCGTCGGGGTCGCGCAGAGGGGTGGACGAGACGTCGGTCCACACCGGCGCCCCGTCCGCCCGGAGGTATCGCTTCTCGTCCCGGCTGCTGCGACGGCGCCCGGACGTGACGTCCGACAGGGTGCGCAGCGCTCGCGCGCGGTCCTCGGGATGCGTCAGGGCCACGTACGTCGTCCCGGGCACGTCCTCGGCCGACCGGCCGAGCAGGTCGCAGAACGCCTCGTTGGCGCGGGTGATCCGACCGCTGGTGTCGGTGAGCACCATGCCGATCGCGGCCTCGTCGAAGGCCCGGCGAAGCATCTGCTCCGCCTCGGCGAGCGCGTCCTCCCACGCCTTGCGCTCGGTGACGTCCTCGAACATGCCCACGAGCAGCGGTCGCTCGCCGACCTGCTGCACCAGGCTGACCGAGGCCCGCGCCTGGATCCACCGGTCGTCGGCCCGGCGCAGCCGGACCTCCCCGGAGAACCGCTCCTGGCTGCCCGCCAGCAACCTCGCGAGCAGGCCGTCCAGCGCGCCGGGGCGGGTCGGGCCGAGTACGTCCGGGAGGCGCAGGTTCAGCGGCCCTTCGGGGACGGCGAGCAGCGCCCGGCCCATCGGGTTCAGATCGGTCAGCCGGCCGGTCTCGTCGATGAGGCAGATCCCGACGCCCGCGTGCGCCCACACCGCGGCCAGCCGCTCCTCCGTGGCGCGGCGCCGCCGCTCGCGCTGGAGGGCGTCGACGCCGAACGACACGAGCCCGGCGACCCGCTCGACCAGCTCGTGGACAGCGGAGGTGAAGTAGCCGGACGTCGCGGCGTACACGACCAGGACCCCGGTGACGGAGCCGTCGGCCCGCAACGGCACCGCCAGGGCGGACCGCAGACCATGAGCGAGGGCAGGCTCCCGCCAGGGCGCCATCCGCGCGTCGGTGGCCACGTCGTCGACGACCACGGGGACGCCGGAGCGATAGGCCAGGGCGACCGGGCCCACCCGGTCCCTGTCGTCCAGCGGCAGCTCGAGCGTGCTCACGTAGTCCGCGGCCGTGCCGTAGTGGGTCAGGACGTGCAGGGACTGGCCGCCGTTGCGGCGCAGGGCGACGGCGGCGAGCGGCAGGCCGGTCTGCTCGACCGCGATGCGGCAGGCGGCCTCGAGGAGGACGCGGTCCTCTGCGGCCCCGGCCAAGGCTGCGTGCATGACCTCGCCGATGCGCACGAGAACCTCGCGCAGCGCGGTCCCGGTCCGAGCGAGGACGCGGGCACGCTCGGTGGCGTACAGCGCGGCCAGTGGGGTGGTGACGGCGGTGAACAGCTCAGCGAGCCCGCGGCTCGCTGCCCCGGGACTGCCCACGAGCTCGAGGACGGCCTCGAGCTCGCCGGCCCAGTGCAGCGGGACGGCCAGTGTCTGCCGACCGGCCTCCGCCTGCGCCCGCCCGGGCTGTCCGGACTCGGCTGCCCGGGCGACCAGCCCTGGCCCGCCCACGTCCACGGTACCGGGCTCAGGGCCGTCGGCCGGCCAGGCGCCGGCCCCGTGCACCTCCGACAGGCGCAGCCGGCTCGTCGCGACGGGATCGCGCACCCAGACCCGCCCGCCGGACCAGCCACCCGCGCGGCAGAGCTCGGCGAGCACTGCGGTGGCCGCGACCCCTGCGTCGCTCTGGCCGGCGAGCGCGTGCGCGACCCGCAGCACCACGGACCGGTCGGGGAGGGCCACGGGCAAGGGCGGTCGGGCGAGTGGCACGTGGCCGCGGCGGGCGTGGGCCGACATGTACCACCTCTGCTCGACGGGAACCCTCCCCGCCATGGTCGTGTGAAGTCGGACACCCCTGGAGGGCCCGCTGGCAAAACTGTTCCTCCGGCCGATGCAGCGTGGTCAGAAAGTGCTAGATGTCCGGTCCCGGCGTTTGACACCGAACTCCTCGCAGCGGACGGTGGGGACGTCTGACGCGTACCGCGAGGGAGAGGAACCCCGCATGCTCACCGTGACCGACAACGCGCGCGCCGCGATCACTGCCATCGTGACCAGCGCGGAGGCGCCGGAAGGAGTCGGTCTGCGCATCGCGGCCGAGCTGGGTGACTCCCCGCAGCTCGCCATGTCGCTCGCCGAGGGGCCCGCCGAGGGCGACCAGGTGCTCGGCGACAGCGAGGCCCCGCTGTTCGTGGAGCCCCAGGCCGGGGCGCTCCTCGACGGGGCCACTCTCGACGCGCAGCTCGACACCGAGGGCCAGGTCGCCTTCTTCCTCACCGAGCAATAGCAGCGCGGTCGGCGCAGCTCAGCGCACCGTGGTTGCAGCGGTCCGCGACCAGAGCGACACCTCGACCTCGCCGTACCGGACCTGGCGGTCCTCGTGGAACCGTTGGTGCAGGAGCCGGATCACGTCCCGGGTGAGCGTGTTGTGCCCGTGCACCCAGCGCACGACCCACACCCGCTGCAGCCCCGTCAGGTGCTGCAGGTCGGTGGTGATCGGGAAGTCGTGACCACCCCAGGTGCCGGTGACGACCGGACCCTCGCCTGGGGCACTGAGCACGTCCTGCGGGCGGGGAGCGCGCGGGTCGTCGGCAGGCAGGTAGTAGTCCATCGACATCCGGACGCTGCCGGACAGGAAGGCGATGCCGTCGCCGGGGCGGGCCCCGTCGAGAACGACGTCCGCGGCGGCGGGCATGTTCTCGTAGATGTACGGCCGGGCCTGCTCGGCCGCCACCGCCGTACCGGAGAGACCCGACACGCCCGCCGTGAGGGCGAACGCGGTTGCGACGGCCAGCTCTCCGCGGGTGCGCAACCGGGCGGTCGCCTCGGCGAGGCCGAGCGCTGCCAGCAGCGCCAGGGCCGGGGTCGCGACGAGCGTGTAGCGCGCTACGTAGACGGGGTGGACGAGGGAGACGGTGACGAGCAGGACGATGGGCGCGGCCAGCCACAGACCGAGGACGCGCACGCCCGGTCGCCGTCGCGCCAGCACCACCGCGGCGCCGACGAGGGCAGCGTCCAGCAGCGCGAGTCCGGTTCCCCCCGCGAGCCGCGACCACGCCGCAAGGTAGGTCCAGCCGGTCGCTCGCGACACCCAGCCGATCTCGCCGCGCTCGAGCAGCGCGACCAGGGCGAGTGGGCTGCTGGCGAGTGCCACGGTCACGATCGCCGGGAGCCAGCGGCGCCTCGCCGGTGAGCGCAGCGCTGCCACGGCCTGCACAGCCACGACGATGGCGGCGAACAGGTGCAGGTACACCGTGGCGGTGGCGGCCGCGGCCCACGGCCAGCGCCGCGTGCGGCCCGCGTGTGCCGTGCTGCCGAGCAGCAGGTAGCCCGCCCCTGCACAGGCGAGCGTGACCAGCGTGTACGGGCGCGCGTCCTGCGCGTAGAAGACGAAGAACGGGTTCACGGCCAGCAGGGCACCGGCCGCGAGCCCGACCAGCGTCCCGCCGAGGCGTACCCCGATCGCGGTGGTGACGGCGACCGCGGCCGCCGCCGCGAGCACGGAGGGAAGGCGTACCCACGCCGCAGACGTGCCGGCAAGCATCCACAGGTGCATCAGCGCGTAGTACGGGCCCAGCACGGCGTCGGTGTGCGCCAGCAGGTGCAGCAGCGCGCCGGGGGAGCGCTGCGCCGCCGAGACGGTGGCGATCTCGTCGTACCACAGTGGCTGGCGGCCGAGCCCGTGCAGGCCGAGGGCCAGCGACAGCCCCGAGGGGGCGAGTGCGGCCAGCGCGGCCGGGCGGGGGGCTCGCAGGCGCACGGCTGCACGACGAACGGGCCCCGCTGGCAGTTCCCGTACCTGACGGGTCATCCGCGCACCAGCTGCCACGGCTGGCGGAACACCGCGTCGGCCTGGGCCCGGGTCAGCAGCTGCGTCGCCACCAGCCGGTCGAGGACGTGACGCTGGCGCCGCCTGGCCAGGTCACGGTGGGCGTACGGGTCGTACGCGCTCGGGGCCTGCACCAGCCCGGCCAGCAGCGACGCCTGGGCCCAGGAGAGCTGGTTGGGCGCGCGGCCGAAGTAGCCGCGGGCGGCAGCGGGCAGCCCGTAGAACCCGTGCCCGAAGTACACCGCGGACAGGTACATCTCGAGCACCTGCGCCTTCGTGAACCGCCGGTCGAGCTTGAGGGCGAGCTCGACCTGCTCGAGCTTCGCGGCGACGCCCGTGCGGTGCGGCGTGTAGAGGTTCTTCGCGAGCTGCTGCTCCAGGGTCGCGCCACCCGGGTCGGGCGATCCGCTCAGGAACCCGTAGGCCGCTCGCGCGACTCCCAGGATGTCGATGCCCCGGTCACGGTAGAAGCGGCTGTTCTCGGTGGCGATGACCGCCTGCCCGACCCGGTCCGGCTGCGGCAGCGCGTGGGGGTCGGCGGCATGGTGGGCGGCGAGCCGGGTGGCTATGCGCGACTCGGCGTCGGCCACGCTCGGGGTGAGCGGCCACAGGACGGCGACCGCGGCGACGACGAGGAGCGCCACCGCCATCGCCGCGGCGACCGCGCCCAGCATGCGCCGCCGCCAGGGGTGGCGGCGCCGCCCGGTCGCGGGGCGCCGGTCTGTGGCGACGGGCGCCGTCATCCGGTCCACGGGTGCGTCGGCGACGTGCCGTCGGGTGCGCGCAGGTCGAAGCCGTCCGGGGTGTTCAGCAGCCCGGGCGCGGTGCCGGAGACGTCGGTCAGGCCGAACTGCCAGACGATCTGCTTGGTCTTCGGGTCGATGATGACGACGCGGTGCCGGTAGTCGTCGTTGACGCAGATGTCGCCGTTGGGGAGGCGCTCCGCGAGGCTGGGATGGTCGAGCATGCCCGGGCCGCTGCTCACGTGGTACTCCCACAGGATCCGGCCTTTGCGATTGAACTCGACGACCCCGCCGGGACGGGCGTAGTCGGCCACGAGGTAGTCGTCCGCGCCGAGCTGCTGCGGGTCGGACACGTAGGACACGGCGGGCAGCCGCACCGTCCAGACCAGCCGGCCGGTCGGCGTGTACTCGCTGACCCACGAGCCGTGGACCTCCGAGATGAGCAGGTTGCCGTTGCGCAGCGGGGTGTCCCCGTTCGGGTAACCGAGCGCGGCCGGGGGTGCGTGCACACAGCGTCCGGGGGTGCCGATGGTGTGCTGCACCTGGTGGTCCTGCCCGACGATGACCACCCGGCAGTTGTTCGCATCGGCGATCGCCACCTGGCCGTTGGCGAGCAGGTAGGCGTCGTCGGGGTCGTTGAGGTAGCCGGGGGCGGTGCCACGGTGCCCGGGATGGCCGTACGCCCACGTCGACCGACCGCTCGGATACCCGATCTCGACGACCGTGTCGTTGCCCTCCTGGTTGGAGATGATCCCGGTCCCGTGGTGGGTGAAGAACGCGTCGTCGGGGAAGTAGAAGCCGCTCGGCGGCGCGGGGGCGCCTGCACGCGGGAAGTGCCAGACGACGCGCCGGTCCGGGCTCACGAGCAGCAGGCGGTTGTTGCCGCGGTCGGCGATCAGCAGCTGACCGGTGAACGCGTGCGGGTCGTGCGGTGTGCGGCCGGTCGCGGTCGTCACGTCGACGTCGCGCAGCTGGACCACGGCGTCGGTGAGGCGCATGGACTGCTCCGCCGTCTGGGCGGACCCGCCGAGGACGTACGCGGTGTCGCCCACCGCTGTCGCGCCGGCGTCGGTGGTCGCGACCGGCAGGGAGCCGGCGACCCTCACCGCACCGCTGTGGGGGTCGACCGCGTACACGGTGTCACTGGGGTGGTCCCCCGTCCCACCGGCCAGGTAGTGCCTGCCGTTGACGGTGAGCACCATGGCGTGGGCCAGTGGCGTCGGGAGCTGCCCCGTGACGGTGACGTGGCCGGTCGTGAGGTCGACCTTCTGGATGTCGCTGACCGGGGTGCCGTGGTGCTCGCCACCGAGAACCCACAGGGCGCCGGGCGCCGCAACGACCGCGGGGTAGCGGACGGTCGTGTGCAGCTGGGCGACGACGTGGAACGAGCGCCCGTCCGTGGTGGCCAGGACGTCGGGGAGCTCCCGGCTGCCGTCGTAGCCGCCGACCACGTAGGCGGTGTCGCCGGAGACGGCCATGGCGTCGTCTGAGCGGGGCCGCGGGAGGTGTCCGACGACCGTGCTCGTCGCCGCGCCGGGCGTGTACGCCTGCACGGTGTCGACCGAGCTGCCGGCACCGCCGCCCGCGACGAGGACGTGTCCGTGCAGCATCGCTCCGCCGGCGTCGTGCACGGGAACGGCCAGGTTGCCCACGGTGGTGCTGCGCCCGGTGCGTGGGTCCAGCCGGACGATGGCCGTGGTCGTGCGCTGCCCACTGTCGAGGCCTCCGAGCAGCAAGACCGTGCTGCCGGCGGGGACGGCGACGGTGCGCGACAGTGGCGCGGGCAGCCGGAACGCGGCGCGGCTTGCGGCGAGCGCATGCTCAGCCGTCGTCGACGGGTCCTTCGGCGACCGGGGTGCTGCCTTGGGGGAGTGTGCCGCCTGAGCGCTGCACGCGGCGAGGGGCACTGCGGCGAGCGACAGCGCGGTGAGCAGTTTGCGGGCGACCACGAATCCTCCGGTGGACTAGGAGCGCTCGGGGGACGGGGTGGCGTCGCCGGCTCTCGCGGTGCCGCGGCGGTTCCGGAGGTACCAGCGCACCGCCAGCGCCGCTGCTACGACGACGATCGCGATGCTCACCGGGGTGAGCACCGCGGACACCGAGTCCCAGTTGCTGGCGAGCGCGTAGCCCGCGTAGGACAGGCCGAGGGTCCACGGCAGGCTCCCGACCGCCGTGAACAGGACGAACCGCCCGACCGGCATCTCGGCGATACCCGCAGGGAGGCTGATGAACGTACGTACGACGGGGAGCACGCGCCCCACGAGCACCGCGAGGCTGCCACGACGGTCGAAGAAGCGCTGCGAACGGTCGACGTGGGAGGTACGCAGCAGGACGTAGCGTCCCCACCGCTCGACCGCGGCCCGTCCGCCGGCGCGGCCCACGCCGTACGCGACGAGCCCCCCGACCACGTTCCCCAGCGCGCCGGCGAGCCCGACACCGACCCAGCCGACGTGCGGGTGGGCGGAGGCCGCGAGCAGCCCGCCGGCGAGGGCCCCGCCGAAGGTGAGCACCGCTTCGCTCGGCACGGGGATGCAGGCGGACTCGAGGATCATGAGGATGAAGACCGCCGCGTAGCCGTGCCGCGCGATCTCGGTGGTCAGGAAATGTGTCACGTCGCTCCCAGCGCTGGTCCTCACCGGGATACCAGCGTGGGATCGGCGCAAGCGCCGCGCCGGCTCTGTGTTTGCTCTGAACCGTGGTGGGGCGCCGCCTACCAGCCGAGGTCGCCGTCGGCCGGCGGATGTCCCGGGGTGCCGCCGATGTTCTGGTTGCGCGACCCGGAGGGCAACAGCCTGTTGGCGGTGCAGTAGGCGTCTGCTGATCCGTCGCGTGACCTGGAGGCCATTGGTCAGAAACGTTCACTACCGCGGCCTCTAGGAGGGTTGATGACGGCACGCGGACAGTGACACCGAAGCCACGGCGTGTCACGCACTGGGCGTGCAGAAGGGCGAGAGTGCTGGTGTCAGCGGATCGGCTGGGTCGATGCAGAGCACCTGCCCGCGACTCCGTCACCCCGCTCCCGCTCCACAGCCGAGGCGGAAGAGGAGACACCCATGAGGACGCGGGGACGGGGCGCGGCGGCCGTAAGCGCTGTCACCGCCGCTCTTCTGCTGTGCTCGCCGGCGTGGGCGGCACAAGGCGAGCCGGGCGGAGGCGGCAGCGGCGGACAGAGCGGCACAGGGAGCGGCGGCGGGGAGCCGGAGGACACGACCGGATCGCTGTACTCGGACCTGGTGATCGCGCTGCGGGACGAGAACGGCGCCCCCGTCCTCGAGAAGTACGTCGTCCCGACCGATCCGGTGACCACGGAGTACTGCGTCCAACCCGTCTCCTACGAACCGATCCCCGGCGTCGACTCGACCGTGAACCCGGTCGACGGAAGGGACGTCTGGGTCGTGCCGCTGCAGGGCGGGTGGATCGGTGACCCGGACGCCCCGGTTGCGCAAGACGCGATCGGGGCGTGCGACCCGCAGCCGCAGTACGCCATGTTCGTCAAGGAGGCGGAGCTCGAGCGGCAGAACCTCACGCGAACGTCCGACACGGTCCTCGCGCAGAAGCTCGCCGACGTGCAGACCAAGCTGCAGTTCGCGACCTCGATCGCCTTGGACCCGACCGGGCGCATCAGCTACGACGGCACACCGATCGACGCCTCGCCCGAGAACGCGGCGATCTACCAGGCGCTGCTGAAGACCGGAACCCTCCCCGGTCTCCCCATCGGCATGGCGGGCCCGCCCGCTGCGATCGGCCAGCCGGACACGCCTGCCTCGGAAGGTGTTCTCGGGTCGAACAGACGGTTCAGCGGCCTGGAGCTGGCTGCGATGGCCCTCGGTGCCTCGGCGAGCAAGAGCACGCCGGTCAGCGTGGACAGCGTCGAGTACTACAACCGCGTCGCCGGTCTGGACTTCACGGCGCTGTGGAGCGCGCTGAGCTTCGTCCAGTCGGAGGATCCGGACAACCCGGGCTCGCCGCTGGCCGACGGGGAGAAGTACATCAACTTCAACGGCTTCACCTACAACCGGGCAGAGACTTTCAAGGGCAGCGTCACCTGGCTCGACGTCCCGACCCTCACCTGGCAGGTCAGCCACATCACCGATGTGGTGCCGTTCACCAACCTGTCGCGCTACGCCCAGATCGGCACCCACACCCTCACCGGGGTGGTGGCGTTCGCGCAACTGGCCGACGACGTGCGGGCGCTGTGCAACTTCGTCCCTGACAACACCTACATCCCCGGCTTCCTCATGGACGTCCCGGGCGTGGACACCTCTTCCGAGCAAGAGAAGGCGATCCACGATCCGGCGGTGAGCCTCGGCGCGCTTCCGGGGACCGTCTTCACGACCTTCCCGTTCACCGTCACCGCGTCGCTGCTGAACCCCTGGCTTGGCAACCCGATCGACAACGCGCGGCTGCGGCTGACCGTCGACGCAAGCGAGACCCTGCAGCCGGACGACCTGACCGCGACCGCGAAGGACGGGCAACCCGTCCCGTTCACGGCCACCGATGACGGTGACCTGGTCGGCTGGTGGGGGCCCGCGACCGGCTTCCCGGTGGCGAAGGGCTACAACGTCTCCACGACGTTCGACGTGACGTTCTCCGACACGGCAACCGCCGGGACGTACGACCTGACCCTCGACCTCGTGACGGCCACCGACACCACGACGGTGCTGGCCACGGACACCGGCACGCTCGGCGTCAAGGAGGATGTCCCGACCGTGCTCTGGGGTGACTCGATCGTGAAGTACGCCTCGCAGGGCGGCACGGTGCAGCTGCCCGTCCAGGTGTACTCGCCGGACACCCGCACCGTCGGCCTCACGCTGACGGTGGGAGCCGACGAGCCACTGACCACCGGGGACGTGATCGTCTACGGAAGCGACGGGGCCGCCATGGTTCCGATGTCGTTCACGCCGACCGATGGTGCACTCGTCGCGACGCCGTGGGAGGTCACCGTCACCCGCGGCTTCAACCCCGTGACCTGGTACGCCAAGGTCGGTGAGGGTGCGCCGCTCGGCAACTACTCCTTCCGCGTCCACCTGGAGGGTGGCAACACCCTCGACAGCATCTCCATCGCCATCGTGGCGACCGAGGCGAACGGCCAGCGGCCCGGCGACGTCGGCGAGGACACCACGCCACCGGTGGTCCAGCTGACGAGCTGGACGACGGCGGACACGTCGGCGACGTTCAGCTTCCTCGCGGACGACGAGGGCACGACGTTCGAGTGCCGGCTGTTCGAGGACGGTGCCCTGCAGGGCGACTGGACCTCCTGCACGTCGCCGACGAGCTACACCGGCCTCGAGGACTCCCACCTCTACACCTTCTCGGTGCGGGGGACCAACCGGGACGGTCTCGTGTCGGAGCCGGCGGCTCACGAGTGGGTGGCAGGTGCGCCGGAGGAGGACACGACACCGCCCGTGGTGACGGTCCAGCCGGTGGGCACTCCTGGTGCCACCGCGACGTTCGACCTGCTCTCCAACGAGCCTGGGACGACGTTCGTCTGCCTGCTCGAGGGCAGCACCGGTCCGACCGCGACCTGGCAGCCGTGCACGTCTCCGGTGACGTACCCGTCGCTGAACCCGGCGACGTACACGCTCACGGTCCGCGGAACGGACCTGGCGGGCAACGAGTCCGAGCCGACCCGCTCCGACTCGTGGACCGTCACCTCCGGCACGCCGACTGACACCGGCGGTGGGGGCGGTGTCGGCAGTGGAGGAAGTGCAGGCAGCGATCGCTCGACCCACGGCACCGCTGGCGCCGGCGGCACGGTCTCGACCGGCCAGAGCCCGACGTCGGAGCGGCCGGTGCAGACGGCCGTGACCACTCCGACCGGCGGCGACGTGACCATCATCGAGACGGACGAGGCCTCGCCGACCACCGGCTTCACGGTCCTCGGGACCGCGGTGACCATCACCGCGCCGACGGCAACGGTCAGCGACCGTTGGCGCTGACGTTCACGGTGCTCGGCAGCGAGGTGCCGGCGGGCATGCCGGTGACGTTCGCCCGTGATGGTGTCGTGGCGACGACCTGCACCACCCCTGGTCAGGCCACCCCGGACCCGTGCATCGCGGACGTGACGACGTTGCCGAACGGTGACGTCCAGGTCCGGCTGCTGACCAGCCACGCCTCGCAGTGGCAGGCGGTCACACCGGCGCAGGGCAGCATCGCGGCCCTCTGCCCGGCCGGAACGGCCAGCCCGTTCACCGACATCAGTGCCGACGTGCACGCGCCGGCGGTGTCATGCCTGTACCGGGCCGGCATCGTCAAGGGCACCACGGCCAGCAGCTACAGCCCGGCCGACACCGTGACCCGGGAGGAGATGGCCTCCTTCCTGTCCCGGTTGCTCGCCAACGCCGGCGTGGCCCTGCCCAACCGACCGGCCAACCCGTTCACGGACGTTCCCGACGGTGACGTGCACGCGACCGCGATCGCGCAGCTGGCCGCGGTCGGGGTGGTGCACGGGGTCAGCACGTCGTCCTACCGGCCGACCGCCGTGGTCAGCCGGGGCCAGATGGCGGCGTTCCTCGCCCGGGCCGAGCAGCTCGCCCGCGGCGCGCAGCTCCCCGTGGCCACGACCCGGTTCGCGGACATCGCCGGTGACCCCTTCGCCGAGGACATCGGCCGGATCAGCGGCGTCGGGATCGCCGCAGGGGTCACCGCCACTGAGTACGTACCCTCCGCACCCGTGCGCAGGAACCAGATGGCGTCGTTCCTCGCCCGGACGCTGAACCTGCTGGTCGTCGCCGGCAAGGCGCCGGCCGTCCACTGACGCAGGCATCTCCCGGCGGGCCGGGTCCCTTCGGGGCCCCGGCCCGCACGCCGGAGGCTCTGGAGGGGGTGGTTCCCACTTCGTGGTGTCCGAGGGGGGACTTGAACCCCCACAGCCTTGCGGCCACTAGGCCCTCAACCTAGCGCGTCTGCCAATTCCGCCACTCGGACGTACGGCTCCACGCGCGCGTCTGCGTGCTGGTCGCCGGCCCCTCCAAGTTACACGACCACAGCGTGTCGCCCGGGCCTGCGGGCGGTACGGTCCCCGCGGGGTGTCCGCAGAGAGGGAGGTCCGCCGTGGCGAGCGCCGAGGACGAGGTCGTCGACATCTGCCGGGAGCTCATCCGGATCGACTCGAGCAACCCCACCAGCAACGAGCGCAAGGCGGCCGAGTACGTCGCCGAGCAGCTCTCCGACGTCGGCATCGAGCCGACGATCTACGAGTCGGAGCCGGGCCGGGCCAGCGTGGTCGCCCGGATCCGCGGGGCCGACGACAGCCGCGGGGCCCTGCTCGTCCACGGCCACCTCGACGTGGTGCCCGCCGACGCCGCTGACTGGCAGGTGGACCCGTACGCCGGTGAGATCCGCGACGGCTGCCTGTGGGGCCGGGGCGCGGTGGACATGAAGGACATGGACGCCATGACCCTCGCGCTCGTCCGACAGTGGGCGCGGGAGGGTCGCACCCCACCGCGGGACGTCGTTCTCGCGTTCCTCGCCGACGAGGAGGCGGGCGGCCGGCACGGAGCCGGCTACCTCACCGAGAACCACCCCGACCTGTTCGCCGACTGCACCGATGCCATCAGCGAGGTGGGCGGGTTCAGCATCACGGTCGGAGACCAGCGGCTGTACGCCATCGAGACGGCCGAGAAGGGCATGGCGTGGATGCGCCTGGTCGCCCGCGGCCGGGCCGGCCATGGCTCGATGATCAACCGGGAGAACGCGGTCACCGCCCTTGCCGACGCGGTGGCCCGGATCGGCCGGCACCGCTTCCCCGTCCGGCTCACGCCGACGGTGTCCGCGTTCCTCCGCGAGGCGGGGCAGGCGCTCGGTCTCCACATCGACCCGGACACCGTCGACCCCACCGAGGTGGAGGAGCTGGTCGAGCGGCTCGGCCCGGCCGCACGCATGGTCGGGGCGACCCTGCGCAGCACGGCGAACCCGACCATGCTCGACGCCGGCTACAAGGTGAACGTCATCCCGCAGCAGGCGGTCGCGCACGTCGACGGCAGGTTCCTGCCGGGGTACGAGGAGGAGTTCCTCACCGAGGTCGACGAGCTGCTCGGCCCGGACGTGCAGCGGGAGTTCGTCCATCGCGACCACGCGCTGGAGACGACGTTCGACGGACCGCTCGTCGACGCCATGGTGGCCGCGCTACGGGCGGAGGACCCGGACGGCCGGCCGGTGCCGTACTGCCTGTCCGGCGGGACGGACTCCAAGTGGTTCTCCCGGCTCGGCATCCGCTGCTTCGGCTTCTCGCCACTGCGCCTGCCCGCCGACCTGGACTTCACCGGCATGTTCCACGGCGTCGACGAGCGGGTGCCGCTCGACGCGCTGCGCTTCGGCGTACGCGTGCTGGACCGGTTCCTCGCGACCTGCTGACCGGCGGGTCACAGCGTCGAGCGTACGCGGATGATCTTGCGGCGGAGGACGACCGCCCGGCGGCCGTCCGGGTAGAGGCGCAGCCGGTCGAGCTCCCAGTGGCGGTACTCCGCCTCGTCGGTGAGGAGCCGTTGGGCCGCTCGCCGGGTGGTGCCGCGCGGCAGCACCATCCTCCGGAACTCCCACTCGCTCATGGCACGGCCACGATAGCGCCGTACGATCACTCCTCGCCGCGCAACAGAGCCTGCAGCCGGGTGCGGCGGGGACGCGCACCGACCTCGGCGACGGCGCGGGCGAGCGCCCCGCCGGCCGCGTGCACGATCGACAGGTGCTGCTGGGCGCGGGTGAACGCGGTGTACACGAGTGGCCGGGAGAGCATGCCGCCCGCCTCGCCGGGAACGACCGCCACCACCGCGGGCCACTCGGAGCCCTGGGCGCGGTGGACGGTGACCGCCCAGCCGTGCCGCAGGTCGGACAGCGCGGAGCCCGGAACGGCGACCGGGTACGGGCCGAACGCGACCACCAGCGTGCCGTCGGTGATCTCGGTGACCACACCGACCTCGCCGTTGGCGAACCCGTTGTCGAGGTGGTTGGCGGTGGCGACCACCCGGTCGCCGACGTCGAACCCGGCGAGGGTCCCCGGCCCGGGGTTGAGCACCTGCTTGAGGGCGGCGTTCAGCGCCAGCGTGCCGGCGGGTCCGCGGTGGATCGGCGTGACCACCTGCACGTCCTCGGCGGGGACCCCGAGCGCGCGCGGGATCGAGTCGGTCACCAGCTGCACCACCCGCCGCGCCGCGGTCGCGCCGTCGGCGACCGGCACGACCACGACCCCGCGGTCGTCGGGGTCGACGGCCGGCAGGGCGCCCTCCCGTACGGCGGCGGCGAGCTGGGCGATGGCGCCGCCCTCCTCCTGCCGGTAGAGCGTCGTCAGGCGGGTCTCCGGCACCGCGGCCGCGTCGATGACGTCACCGAGCACCCGGCCCGCTCCGATCGACGGCAGCTGCGCTGGGTCGCCGACGAGCAGCAGGTGCGTCCCGTCGGCGCAGGCCTCGACGAGGGCCGCGGCGAGCTCGACGTCGAGCATCGAGGTCTCGTCGACCACCACCACGTCCGCGTCCAGCGGCCAGGACTCGCCGCGCAGGAACTCACCGGTCGTGCCCTGCGCCTGCAGCAGCCGGTGCACGGTGGTCGCCGTCTCGTCGGTCAGCTCCTCCAGACGCTTGGCCGCCCGGCTCGTCGGCGCGGCCAGCGCCACCCGCAGGCGCAGTGCCTTGGCGAGCGCCACGACCGCGGCGACCGTACGGCTCTTGCCGGTGCCCGGCCCGCCCGTGAGCAGGCTCACGCCGTGCTCGGCGACCGCCTGCACCGCCGCGCGCTGCGCGTCGTCCAGGCCCCCCGTGGCGGAGGTGGCTCCCTCGCTGGTGCACAGCGGTTCCGCTGTCTCGAGCAGGCGGTGCAGCCCGTCCGCCACCGCCTCCTCGGCGGCGGCGTATCGGACGAGGGCGAGCAGGCCCGCCGGGTCGACCACGTCACCGGCCGCGGTGGCGGCCTCGACCGCGGCCTCGGGGTCCGGGATGTCGAGGCCCGCCAGGCCGGCGAGCACGGTGTCGCGGGGCAGTGCGGTGTGACCGTCCCGGGCCGCGCGACGCAGTAGGTAGGTGGTGAACGCGCGGCTGCGCCTGGGGTCGTCCTTGCCGGGACGATCGGCCGCGAGCACGGACAGCGCGAACACGTCGGCCTCCCGCGGGGTCAGCCCGTCGGTGTCCAGCAGCTGCCACGGATCCGCGGCCAGCACGCGCGGCGCCCCGTCACCGTGCGCCGCGACGACCCCCGCGGCGAGGCGCAGCGGCAGACCGGCCCGCTGGAGCAGCTGGGCGACGGCGTACGCGGGCGCGGCCTCCGCCCAGGTCTTCGCCAGCCGCTCCGCCCGCTTGGCCGACACCCCCTCGACCGCCGACAGCGCCTCGACGCTCACGTCGTCGGGAGAGGTGATGCCGGCGGCCTCCAGCCGGCTGCCGGTCGTCCGGCCGAGCCCCGGCCACAGCCCCGCAGCGGCGAACTCGGCGAACAACGACACGGCGGCCACCCTACGGGTCGGTGGGTCCGGTGCCCGGCTGCTCCACAGGCAGGCACACCAGCGCCCACGGCTGGTCCTGCAGGCGGGTCATCACCAGCGTCACCCGCCGCGACCCGCGCAGGCGCAGCCGGCGGCGGATCTCCTCGACGTCGCCGGCGAGCCCCCGTCGGCGGATGTCCACGGCGCCGACGTCCAGGCCGGCCAGCGTGGCCTGCAGGTCCTTGGGCCGCCACGGCTGTGAGGCGATGACCTGCAGGCAGCGGGCGAACGGCGAGTCGACCGGCCGGTCGGTGGTGAGGAAGGCGATGCGCCGGTCGAGCTGGCGGGCGCCGAGACGGCGAGCGAGGTCCTGGACCAGCCCCGCGCGGGTGACGGCGGGGTTGGGGTCGAGCAAGTACGTGCCCGGGTCGTCCAGCGGCACGTCCGCCCCGGGCTCGGCGACGAGCGTGTCGCCGCCGGGCAGGACGGTCGCCCGGGTCCGCGCGGTCGCGTACGCCGGGGCCCACAGCACCGCCTCCTTCAGGTCGCGGCCGTCCGCCACGAACTCGACCTCCCACCCCTCGGGCACGGCCTCGAGCGCCAGCCCTGGTGCGGCCTTGATGCACGCAGCGACCGACAGGCACCACGGCAGCGGCGGGCGGTAGCCACCGCGGCCGGTCGCGTCCCGCCGCGCCGGGTCGGCGAACGCCACCGTGCCGGTCAGGCGCAGGTCACGTACGTCGGCGACCACAGCCTGGGTGGTGACGCCGTAGACCGCGGCGTTGTGCCGGGTGAGTAACGCGTGCACCGGGTCGAGGTCGACGGCGAGATCGGCGTGCAGCGCCGCCGTGTCGCCGCCGATCCCGCAGCACAGGTCGACCAGCGGGCGGGGACCGCCCGCGAGCCGCACCGCCCGGTGCTGCGCGAGCGCCTCGCCCGAAGCCTGCTCGAGACCGGCTCGGGTGAACAGCATGCGGTCCGCCCGGCGGAACTTGGCGGCACCGCGCTCGCGCAGCTCTGCCTGCGTGAACGCCGCCGCCACCAGCCCGGCCGGCCAGCGGCGGCGCAGGGCCGTGGCGTGCGCGAGGTCACGAGGTCCCCCGGCTGCGGCGGCGAGCAGCTCCTCCGCCCTCAGCAGGGCGGCGACGTCGCCCGGGGTCAGCGCCCCTCCGGGTAGCCGGTGACCGGCGCCGACACGTCGTCGAGCGCGGCGCGGATCTCCTCCGGCAGCACCACCCCGTCGGCCTCCAGGGAACCGGCGAGCTGCGCCGCCGTCCGCGCGCCGACGATCGGGGCCACGACGCCGGGGCGGTCGCGCACCCAGGCAATGGCCACCGCGACCGGGGAGACGCCCAGCCCGTCCGCCGCGGTCAGCACGGCGTCCACGACGCTGCGGGACCGGTCGTCGAGGTAGGCCTCCACGAAGCGGCTGTACTGCGGGTCCGCGGCACGGGAGTCGGCCGGCGTGCCGTCGCGGTACTTGCCGGTGAGCACCCCGCGGCCCAGTGGCGACCACGGCAGGATCCCGATGCCCAGCTCCTGCACCGCCGGGACGACCTCCCGCTCGATGCCGCGCTCGAGCAACGAGTACTCCATCTGCGTGGACACGATCGGTGCCCGGCCGGGCCAGGCCAGCTGCCAGGTCGCCGCCCGGGCCGTCTGCCAGCCGCTGTAGTTCGAGATGCCGACGTAGCGCGCCCGGCCGCTCGTGACCGCGGTGTCCAGCGCGGCCAGCGTCTCCTCCAGCGGGGTCTGCGGGTCGTAGGCGTGCAGCTGCCACAGGTCCACGTACGACGTGCCGAGCCGCTCCAGCGACGCGTCGAGGGCGCCGAGCAGGTGCCGGCGGGAGGCGTCCCGCCGCCGGGCGCCGCCGCGTACGGACACCGCCTTGGTCGCCACGACCACGTCCTCGCGGCGCACGGCGCCCTGCAGCAGACGGCCGAGGATGCGCTCGCTCTCGCCGTCGACGTAGACGTCGGCGGTGTCGACGAGCGTGCCGCCGGCGTCGAGGAAGGCCTGCAGCTGGGCGGAGGCGTCGTCCTCGTCGGTGTCGCGTCCCCAGGTCATGGTGCCGAGCGCGAGCCGGGAAACGTACAGCCCGGTGCGGCCGAGGCGGCGCAGTTCCACGTGCGGCACGCTACCGGGCGGCGGTTACAGTCCGGGCGTGCCGTACCGGCGACCCGCGTACCGAGGAGCCTCTGGGTGACCCACACGATCTCGCTGCTGCAGGCGTTCGTCCTGGGGGTGGTGGAGGGGCTCACGGAGTTCCTGCCGGTGTCCAGCACCGGTCACCTGACCTTCGTCGAGGGCCTGATGGGCCTGCAGACCGACTCCGACGCGGTCACCGCCTTCACCGCGATCATCCAGGTCGGCGCGATCCTCGCGGTCATCGTCTACTTCTGGCGCGACATCGTGCGGCTGGTGCGCGCCGGGTTCGGTGGCCTCGCGGACGAGCAGCGGCGGCGTACGTTCGACTTCCGGTTCGCCTGGTACGTCGTCGCCGGCACCGTGCCGATCGGCATCGCCGGGTTCTTCGGCAAGGCGCTCGTCACCGGGCCGTTCCGCTCGCTGTGGGCGGTTGCCGGTGGCCTGCTCGCCTGGAGCGCCGTCATGGTGGTGGCGGAGCGGCGGACGCAGCAGTCCCGCGCCGAGGGGGACGTCACCTTGCGCGACGCACTGGTGGTCGGGGTCGTGCAGTGCGCGGCCCTGGTTCCGGGGGTGTCGCGCTCCGGCGCGACGATCAGCGCGGGCCTGCTCCGCGACCTCGACCGGGTCTCCGCGACCCGCCTGTCGTTCTTCCTGTCCATCCCGGCGCTGGTCGGTGCCGGGCTGTACGAGCTCAAGGACGCGGTCGGCGCGAACGGGGTCGGGTGGGGCGCGATCGCGGCCGGCACCGCGGTGTCGTTCGTCGTGGCGTACGCGTCAGTGGCCTGGCTGCTGCGGTTCGTCGCCGGTCACTCGATCGAGAACTTCGTCGGCTACCGCGTGGCGCTGGGGCTGGCCATCATCGCCCTGCTGCTCGCCGGTGTCGTGGCGGCGACCTGATGGGCACCGTCCTGCTCGTCCGGCACGGGCTCACCGAGCAGACCGGCCCCGTCCTCACCGGCTGGACCCCCGGCGTGCACCTCGACGAGCGCGGTCGGGCGCAGGCCGAGTCGCTGGCGGGCCGGCTCGCCGGGCTGCCGCTCGCCGCGGTGGTGGCCAGCCCGCTCGAGCGCTGCCAGGACACCGCCGCCGCACTCGTCGCCGGTCGCGGCGACGAGCTCGCCGTGCAGACCGACGAGCGGCTGGGGGAGTGCCGCTATGGGGCGTGGACCGGCCAGGAGCTCAAGAAGCTCGCGAAGGACCCGCTGTGGCCGGCCGTGCAGGCGCACCCGTCGTCGGTGACCTTCCCGGAAGGTGAGGCGCTGCGCGACACGCAGGTCCGCGCGGTCACTGCCGTCCGTGACTGGGACGCCCGGCTCGGCGGCGAGGCGACCTGGGTCGCCGTCAGCCACGGCGACGTCATCAAGGCGATCGTCGCGGACGCGCTGGGCCTGCACCTCGACCTGTTCCAGCGCATCCAGGTCGACCCGTGCTCGCTGACCGTGATCCGCTACACGCCGCTGCGCCCGTTCCTCGTCCGCCTCAACGACACCGGAGGGGGCGTGGAGGACCTGCGTCCGCCGAAGCGCCGGTCGCGGCGCAAGCGCACTTCGTCCGATGCGGCCATCGGCGGCGGGGCGGGTACCCAGGGCTGAACCGGGCACTAGGGTCGGGTCATGCCGCGCCAGGTCCACGTCTTCGACCCGCCGGATCGCTTCGTCGCCGGGACGGTCGGCCAGCCCGGCGAGCGCACGTTCTACCTGCAGGCGTCCGGCGGCGGCCGGGTGATCAGCGTGGCGCTGGAGAAGGTGCAGGTCGCCGCGCTCGCCGAACGCCTGGACCAGTTGCTCGACGAGGTGCGCCGCCGCGAGGGCGACGAGACCGACGTGCCGGTCGCCGTACCCACCGAGCTCGAGGACGTCGCGCCGCTGGACACGCCGCTGCTCGAGGAGTTCCGGGTCGGCACGCTCGCGCTCGCCTGGGACGGCGACGCGCGCAGCGTGGTCATCGAGGCCCAGGCCGTCGGCGCCCAGGGCGAGGCGACGGACATGGTGGAGGACGACGAGGCCGAGGGTCCGGACCTGCTGCGGGTGGTGTTCAGCGCCCAGGCGGCGCGGGCCTTCGCCAAGCGCGCCGCGCGCGTGGTCGCCGCCGGGCGGCCGCCGTGCCCGCTGTGCGGGCTGCCCCTCGACCCGGCGGGGCACGTCTGCCCGCGCCAGAACGGTCACCGGCGGTGACCCGGCCATGAACGAGGAGGCGCTGGCCGTCGAGCTCGCGGACGCCCTGCGCCTGCTGCGGGACGGGGAGCTGTCCGTCGAGGGCCGGCTCGTGGACGCGTCCAACACCACGCTGTACGCGCTCGCGACCCTGGACGGGCTGACGGCCGCGTGCGTCTACAAGCCGATCCGGGGCGAGCGGCCGCTGTGGGACTTCCCGACCGGGACGCTCGCGTACCGGGAGGTCGCGGCGTACGTGATCAGTGAGGCGGCCGGCTGGGACATCGTTCCGCCCACGGTGCTGCGCGACGGGCCGTTCGGGCCCGGCATGTGCCAGCTGTGGATCGACGTGGACGAGCAGGTCGACCTCGCCGCGCTGGCGCGCTCGGACCATCCGCAGCTGCGACGGATGGCGGTGTTCGACGCGGTCGTGAACAACGCGGACCGCAAGGGTGGGCACCTGCTGCCCACGCGCGAGGGGCACGTGTACGGCGTCGACCACGGCGTGTGCTTCTCGGTCGACGACAAGCTGCGCACGCTGCTGTGGCGCTGGCGCGGCAAGCGGCTGACCGACGAGGCGGTGGACGTGCTGTCGGGGCTGCGGGCGCAGCTCGAAGGTGACCTCGGCGCCGCGTTGGGCGCGCTCCTCGCGCCGGAGGAGGTCGCCGCCACCGTGTACCGGGTGGACCGACTGCTCACCAGCGGCCGCCACCCGCACCCCAGCGACGAGTGGCCGGCGATCCCCTGGCCCCCGTTCTAGCGGCGGGGCTCGGCGATCGCGGTGTCCGCGGCGTCCGCAAGTTGACAGATCTGTCTCGCGGCCTGGCCGGACCGGGCGGCGGGCAGCGGCGTACGTGTGTCGGCGCGCTACGCCGGGTCGATCCGGAACACCGGGTGGTCGGGGGCGATCCGCCGCAGGTCGGTGTCCGGGGCGTCCGGGTCGACCCCGCCGAAGAACGCGCCCACCTCCCACTTCCAGCGGCGCAGGTACGCGCGCAGCACCTCGGGCTTGTCCCCGTCCGGCAGCTCCGCGGCGCGGAAGCGCTCCGTACGCCGGCCCACCCGCAGCGCCCCCTCGCCGGCGACCCGCAGGTTGCGCACCCACTGCGTCTGCCCGCGCGGCGCCACCAGGTAGCGGACGCCGTCGACGGTGAGGAGGTTCACCGGCGTCTCGCGTACGCGACCGCTCGTCCGCCCGCGCACCTGCAGGACGCGGGACCCGGCGATGCTCACCCCGGCGCGGGTGAGCCCGGCGACGGCGCGGTTGAACACGTGGGTGGTGAACCAGCCCGGCTTCCGGTAGTGCGTCACCGCGCCACCGTACGGCCACGAGGCCCGTGGCGTACGGCAGCGCACGAGACAGATCAGCTTGCCCACCCTGCAGCCGGTCAGCGCAGCAGGGCCTTCTGGACCTTGCCCATGGGGTTGCGGGGGAGGGTGTCGACGAAGCGGACGGTGCGGGGCCGCTTGTGTGGGGCGAGGGTGCGGGCGACGTGGTCGGCGAGCGCGGCTTCGGTCACCGGTGCCGCCGCGACGACGTACGCGACCACCCGCTCGCCGAGGTCGTCGTCCGGCTCGCCGAGCACAGCCACCTCGGCCACCGCCGGATGACCCAGCAAGGCGTTCTCCACCTCGCCGGCCCCGATCTTGTAGCCGCCGGACTTGATCAGGTCGGTGGCCTTGCGGCCCACCAGCCGTACCTGCCCGTCGGCGTCCAGCGACGCGAGGTCGCCGGTCGGGAACCACCCGTCCGCGGTGAGCGGCGAGGGCCGTCCCAGGTAGCCGCTGAACACGTTCGGACCGCGTACGTGGACCTCGCCGATGCCCTGGTCCTCCTCGACCAGCCGCAGGTCCACGCCGGGCAGCGGCGGCCCGACACAGCCGGGACGGCGCTCCCCCCCGGCCCGGGCCGCCGTGTTGATGAGCGTCTCGGTGAGCCCGTACCGCTCGGCGACCCGGTGCCCGCTGGCCGCGGCGATCCGCTCGAACACCGGTACGGGCAGGGCCGCGGAGCCCGACACCAGCAGCCGCGCCGGCGCGAAGGCGGCCGGGTCCGCGACCCGCGACCACATCGTCGGGACGGCGAAGTACAGGGTGCCGTCGTCGACCGGCTCGAACCGCTCCAGGTGCCGCAGCGGCGAGCCGATGCGCAGCGCTCCGAGGACGCCGAGCACCAGCCCGTGGACGTGGAACAGCGGCAGCGCGTGCACCAGCAGGTCGTCGGGCGTCCACGCCCACGCGGCGGCGAGCGCGTCGAGGTCGAAGGCGACGGCGCGCCGGGGGATCACGGCGCCCTTCGGCGGCCCGGTCGTGCCGGACGTGTACACGACGAGCGCGGGGGACTCGTCCGCCGCCGGCGCGACGGGCAGCGGCGCCCGGGCGCCCAGGTCCACCGCTTCCAGGACGACGTCGGGCGCGCTGTCGCGGAGCACGTGGGCACGCTCCTGCTCACCGCTCGCGGGGTTGACCGGCACCAGTGCGGCGCCGGCGGCGAGCACCCCCGCCGCGGCGACGACGGTGGCCAGCGTCGGAGTCGCCGTCACGGCGACCCGCCGGGCGCCCGCCACCGCAGCGGCGACGGCGCCCACCGCACCGGCGAGGTCGTCGCCGCGCAGCGCCCCGTCGCGGCACGTGACGTCGGCGCGGCCGTCGTACAGGGCGGTCAGCACGCGGCCAGCGTTTCACCTGCGGATACCCTGCGGCCATGCAGTCCTGGGACGCGCCGGAGCTGCCGCGCCTGCCCGGTCGCGGTGGCCCGCTGCGGGTCCACGACACCGCCACCGGCGGCCTGGTCCACCTCGAGCCCGAGGGCACGGCCCGGATGTACGTCTGCGGCATCACGCCGTACGACGCCACGCACATGGGGCACGCGGCGACGTACGTCGCCTTCGACCTGCTGCAGCGGGTCTGGCGCGACAGCGGGCTGACCGTCCAGTACGTCCAGAACGTCACCGACGTCGACGACCCGCTCCTCGAGCGGGCGGTCGAGCGCGGTGAGGACTGGCGGGAGATCGCCGACCGCGAGACCGAGCTGTTCCGCGCCGACATGGCGGCGCTGCGGGTGCTGCCGCCGGACCACTACGTGGGTGCCGTCGAGGCCATCCCGAAGATCGTCGACCTGGTCGCCGAGCTGCGCGACCGTGGCGCGGCGTACGAGCTCGACGGCGACCTGTACTTCTCCGCCGGTGCGTCGCCGCACTTCGGCGAGGTCGCCGGGCTCGACGTCGCCACGATGCTCGCCCTGTCCCGCGAGCGTGGCGGCGACCCGGATCGTCCCGGCAAGAAGGACCCGATCGACTGCCTGCTCTGGCAGTCCGCCCGCCCCGGTGAACCGCACTGGGACTCCCCGTTCGGGCCGGGGCGCCCCGGGTGGCATGTCGAGTGCGCGGCGATCGCGGTCCACCTGCTCGGCCCCACGATCGACGTGCAGGGTGGCGGCAGCGACCTGGCGTTCCCCCACCACGAGCTCGGTGCCGCGGAGGCGTCCGTGGCCTCGGGGGTGTGGCCGTTCGCGCGGGCGTACATGCACGCCGGCATGGTCGGCCTGCACGGCGAGAAGATGTCGAAGTCGCGGGGCAACCTGGTGTTCGTCTCCCGGCTGCGGGCCGACGGCGCCGACCCGATGGCGATCCGGCTGGCGCTGCTCGGCCACCACTACCGGGCGGACTGGGAGTGGACCGACGGCGACCTGCCGGCCGCGCAGCAGCGCCTCGCGTCCTGGCGTGCCGCCGTGTGCCGGCCCACCGGGCCCGCGGCCGGGCCGGTGCTCGACGCCGTACGCGCCGCGCTGGCGACCGACCTCGACGCGCCCGCCGCGCTGGCCGCGGTCGACCGGTGGGCGGCCGGGGAGGGGCCGTCGGCGGAGGCTCCCGCGCTGATCCGTGACGTCGTCGACGCGATGCTCGGCGTCGCGCTGTAGCCGCTCAGCCGCGCGGCTGGTCGCCCCACTGGTCGCCACCGCCGCGGCGCCGCAGGTAGCGCTCGAACTCCCGGGCGATCGCGTCCCCGCTCGCCTCGGGCAGGTCCTCCTCCGGCTCGCGCGACTCGAGCGCCTGGACGTACTCGGAGATCTCGCTGTCCTCGCGGGCGAGCTCGTCGACCCCGCGCTCCCACGCCCGGGCCTGGTCCGGCAGGTCGCCGAGTGGAACGGGGACGTCGAGCAGGTCCTCCACCCGGTTCAGCAGCGCCAGCGTCGCTTTCGGGCACGGCGGCTGCGCGACGTAGTGGGGCACCGCTGCCCATAGCGACACCGACGGCAGGCCGTCGCGCGCACAGGCGTCCTGGAACACGCCGACGATGCCGGTGGGGCCTTCGTACCGGGAGCGCTGCAGCCCCATGGTCTCGGCCGTCTGCTGGTCGGAGGAGGTGCCGGTGACCGGGATGGGTCGGGTGTGCGGCGAGTCGGACAGCAGCGCGCCGAGCGTGACGACGATCTCGACGCCGAGCTCGCGGATGACGCCGAGCAGCTCCTCGCAGAACCCGCGCCAGCGCATGTTCGGCTCGAGCCCGCGCAGCAGCACGACATCACGCGGCAGCTCCGGCCGCGCGACGTACGACAGTCGCGTGGTCGGCCACTCCAGGCGGCGGGTGACGCCGTCGACCAGCGACACCGTCGGCCGGTTGACCTGGAAGTCGTAGTAGTCGTCCGGGTCGATGGCGGCCAGCGGCTCGGCGGCCCACACCTGCTCGAGGTGCTCCACCGCGCCGGTCGCTGCGTCGGCGGCGTCGTTCCAGCCCTCGAAGGCCGCGATGAGCGCGGGCCGACGCAGCGCCGGGACGTCGTCGCGTGTCACGTCGCTCCCGTCAGCTGGCTGTCGGCGGCGGCCGCCCGGACCAGGCCGGCGACCAGTGCCGGCCACTGCAAGGGTACGTCGTGCAGCGCACCGCCCCATCGCAGCAGCCTGGGCGCGTCGAGCAGCGCGGCGGCGCGTGCCAGCCCGGCCGCCTTGCGCCGCCCCCACGACACCGACCAGCCGTCGGCATCGCTGTCGCGTGCCGGCTCGCAGGAGACCAGCCACGCCGGGCAGCGCACGGCGCGCAGCACGGCCTCGGTGTCGTAGTCCAGCAGCGCGTCGACCACCTGCATGTGGTTGTCGAACCGGAACCGGGCGCGGGCCAGGCCGTCGTCGTCGACCGCGAACACCGGCAGGACGGACTGCTCGACCTCCGCCGACCAGTACGGCGCCAGCGGGCCGCCGCTGATCATCGCCGCCAGCCGCTCGGGCGGTACCGCCAGGCGGGGCGGCTCCAGGCGCCGCCGGGTCTCCTCGCGCGGTGTCTCCCGGTCCCGCGCGTCGGTGAACCCGCCGTCCACGGCCACGACTGCCAGCACCCGCTCCGGGTGCGCGGCGGCGAACGTCATGGCGACGGAGGCGCCCCAGCTGTGGCCGACGACGACGGCGCGGGACCAGCCCAGCGCGTCCAGGGCCGTGCCGACGTCGGCCGCGACCGCTGCATGGTCGTAGCCGGTGTCGGGCTGCTCGGAGTCGCCGTGGCCACGCTGGTCCAGCGCCAGCAGGGGCAGTCCGACGAGGTGTGGCACCACGAGGTCCCAGTGGTGCCGCTGGGACGCGAGCCCGTGCAGCAGCACCACCGGCGGTCCCGCCCCCGGCCAGCGGGTGGCGGCCAGTCGGACCCCGTCACCGGGGAGTGTCACGTCCAGCCCGCCGGCGACCGGCGCACGCCGTCCCAGCGGGGTGGGGCTCATGTGGTGTGGACGATGAGGACGTCGCAGGCCGCGCGGTGGCTGACGTTCGCCGGCACCGAGCCCAGCAGCCGCCCGGCGAGGCTGTTCAGGCCCCGGTTCCCGACGACGATGAGGTCGGCCTGGCGCCGCTCGGCCACCGCGACGAGCAGGTCGACGGCGTCGCCCTCCTCGCACAGGGTGTCCACGGTGGTCGCGCCGGCGGCGGTCGCGCGTGCGGCCGCGGTCTTCAGCACGTCCTCCGCAGGATGCGACCCCATCACCTGGTAGGCGTTGTCGCCGAGCTCGGCGGAGGCCCGGTCCCGCTCCCTGCTGGACAGCGGCCGGTAGGCGGTGAGGATGACGAGGCTCGACCCGGTGTCGCGGGCGATCTCCGCCGCGCGCTCGACCGCGAGCAGGGACGACTCGGACCCGTCGGTGCCGACGAGAACGGTGCGGTAGCTGGCCACGGCGCGAGGCTACCCATCTCCGGCCGGTGATCACGCACGGGTCCGCCGGTAGAATCGACCCCCGTGCCCGCCTCCTCCGCAGATCTTCTGCGCGCCCTGAACGAACGCGTCGTCGTCGCCGACGGCGCGATGGGCACGATGCTGCAGGAGCACGACCTCGGTCTCGACGACTTCGAGGGCCACGAGGGCTGCAACGAGCTGCTCAACGTGACCCGGCCGGACGTGGTCGCCGCCATCCACGAGGCGTACCTGGAGGTGGGCTGCGACCTGGTCGAGACGAACACCTTCGGTGCCAACCTCGCCAACCTGGGGGAGTACGGGATCGCCGACCGCATCCGCGAGCTGGCAGAGGCCGGCGCCCGCATCGCGCGGGAGGTCACCGACGGCTGGAGCACCGCCGACCACCCGCGGTGGGTGCTCGGGTCGATCGGCCCGGGCACCAAGCTCCCCACGCTCGGGCACGTGACCTACCGGCAGCTGCGCGACGCCTACCAGACCCAGGTGGAGGGCCTCGTCTCCGGTGGCGCGCACGCGGTTCTCGTCGAGACCGCCCAGGACCTGCTGCAGGCCAAGGCCGCCGTCAACGGTGCGCGCGCCGCGTTCCGCTCCAGCGGCGTGCGGCTGCCGCTGTTCGTCCAGGTGACGGTGGAGACCACGGGGACCATGCTGCTCGGGTCGGAGATCGGGGCGGCGCTGACCGCGCTGGAGCCGCTCGAGCTCGACCTCATCGGCCTGAACTGCGCCACCGGGCCGGCGGAGATGAGCGAGCACCTGCGCTACCTGTCCAAGCAGGCGCGGATCGGCCTGTCCGCGATGCCGAACGCTGGGCTGCCCGAGCTCACCGCGGACGGTGCGCGCTACCCGCTGACGCCCACGCAGCTCGCCGACGCGCACGACCAGTTCACCCGCGAGTACGGGCTCTCGCTCGTGGGCGGTTGCTGCGGCACCACGCCGGCCCACCTGCGAGAGGTGGTCGACCGGGTGCGCGGTCGCGAGGTCGCCGCTCGGCGCGTGCGCTCGGAGCGAGGCGCGTCGAGCCTCTACCAGCACGTGCCGTTCCGGCAGGACACGACGTACCTCACCATCGGCGAGCGGACGAACGCGAACGGCTCCAAGGCCTTCCGCGAGGCCATGCTCGCCGACCGGTGGGACGACTGCGTGGAGATCGCGCGCGAGCAGACCCGGGACGGAGCGCACCTGCTCGATGTCTGCATCGACTACGTCGGCCGCGACGGCGAGGCCGACATGGTGGAGGTGGCGGGCCGGTTCGCCACCGCCTCGACCCTGCCGCTGGTCCTCGACTCGACCGAACCGGCGGTCCTCGAGGCCGGTCTGGAGCGGCTCGGTGGGCGCTGCGTCGTCAACTCGGTCAACTACGAGGACGGGGACGGGCCGGACTCCCGGATCGCGCGCATCATGCCGCTCGTCCAGGAGCACGGTGCCGCGGTCGTCGCGCTGACGATCGACGAGGAGGGCCAGGCCCGCACGCGGGAGTGGAAGGTACGGGTCGCCCGCCGGCTGATCGACGACCTCACCGGCAACTGGGGCATGGACGTCGGCGACATCCTCGTCGACTGCCTCACCTTCCCCATCGCCACCGGGCAGGAGGAGACCCGCCGGGACGCCCTCGAGACGATCGAGGCGATCCGTGAGGTCAAGCGGCTCCACCCCGACGTGCAGACCACCCTCGGTGTGTCGAACGTGTCGTTCGGCCTCAACCCGGCCGCTCGCCAGGTGCTCAACTCCGTCTTCCTGCACGAGTGCGTCCAGGCCGGCCTGGACTCCGCGATCGTCCACGCGGCGAAGATCCTGCCGCTCTCCCGGATCCCGGACGAGCAGCTCGAGGTCGCGCTCGACCTCGTCTACGACCGCCGACGCGACGGCTACGACCCGCTGAGCCGGTTCCTCGACCTGTTCGAGGGCGTCGACGCGCAGAGCGCGCGCCAGTCCCGCGCCGCGGAGCTCGCGGCGCTGCCGCTGGGCGCGCGGCTGGAACGGCGGATCATCGACGGCGAGCGCAACGGGCTCGAGGCCGACCTCGACGAGGCGCTGCAGACCAAGCCCGCCCTGGAGATCATCAACGACCACCTGCTGGAGGGCATGAAGGTCGTCGGCGAGCTGTTCGGCTCCGGGCAGATGCAGCTGCCGTTCGTGCTCACCTCCGCCGAGGTCATGAAGGCCGCCGTCGCTCACCTCGAACCGCACATGGACAAGACCGACGAGTCCGGCAAGGGCACGATCGTGCTGGCCACCGTCAAGGGCGACGTCCACGACATCGGCAAGAACCTCGTCGACATCATCCTGTCCAACAACGGCTACCGGGTCGTCAACCTCGGCATCAAGCAGCCGATCTCCGCGATCCTCGACGCCGCCGGGGAGGCCCGCGCCGATGCCATCGGCATGTCCGGGCTGCTCGTCAAGAGCACCGTGGTGATGCGCGACAACCTCGAGGAGATGAACGGCCGCGGCGTCGCCGAGCGCTGGCCGGTGCTCTTGGGTGGCGCCGCTCTGACCCGCTCCTACGTGGAGCACGACCTCGCGGCCCTGTTCGACGGCGAGGTGCGCTACGCCCGCGACGCGTTCGAGGGGCTGCGGCTCATGGACGCGGTGATGGCCGTCAAGCGGGGCGTCCCGGGTGCACAGCTGCCCGAGCTGCGCGGCCCCCGGACGTCTGGCCGCACCCGGCTCGTGGAGACCCCGCAGGAGGAGCTGCCCGCCCGCTCGGACGTGGCGACCGACGTCTCGGTGCCCACGCCGCCGTTCTGGGGGGACCGCCTCGTGAAGGGCGTCGCGCTGGCGGAGTTCGCCGCGCTGCTCGACGAGCGCGCCACGTTCATGGGCCAGTGGGGGCTCAAGCCGTCCCGCCGGGAGGACGGCCCGTCGTACGAGGAGCTGGTGGAGACGGAGGGCCGGCCCCGGCTGCGGATGTGGCTGGAGCGGCTGCAGGCGGAGCAGATGCTCGAGCCGGCGGTCGTCTACGGCTACTACCGCTGCGTGTCGAAGGGTGACGACCTCATCGTGCTGGGGGACGACGGCGGTGAGCGCACCCGGTTCACCTTCCCCCGGCAGCGCCGGGACCGGCACCTGTGCCTCGCCGACTTCTTCCGGCCGGAGGAGTCCGGTGAGACCGACGTGGTCGCCTTCCAGCTCGTGACCATGGGATCGCGGATCAGCGAGGTGACCGCGGAGCTGTTCGCCCAGGACTCCTACCGGGACTACCTGGAGCTGCACGGGCTGTCCGTGCAGCTCACGGAGGCGCTGGCCGAGTACTGGCACCGCCGGGTGCGCGAGGAGCTCGGCATCGCCGGCGACGACGCGTCCGACCTCGACGAGGTGCTGGCGCACCAGGGCTACCGCGGGTCGCGCTACTCGTTCGGCTACCCGGCCTGCCCGGATCTGGAGGACCGCACGAAGGTGGTCTCCCTCCTGCACCCGGAACGCATCGGGGTCACGCTGTCCGAGGAGTTCCAGCTGCACCCCGAGCAGGCCACGGACGCGATCGTCGTGCATCACCCCGAGGCGAAGTACTTCAACGCCCGGTGACCGGCTCCGCCCGCGCCGCGGCCGCGGTGCTGTTCGACATGGACGGCCTGCTCGTCGACACCGAGCCGGTGTGGACGGTCGCGGAGGAGGAGCTCGCCGGGCGGCTCGGGGGTCGCTGGTCGACGGAGCTGAAGGCCGCGATCGTCGGCACCCGGCTCGACGTGGCGATCCCGACGATCCTGCGGTGGTACGGCGTCGAGGACACGCCCGAACGGGTGGGGGAGGCGTCCGGGTGGCTGCTGGCCCGCATGGTGGAGCTGTTCCACGAGAACACCCCCGTGCACAGCGGCGCGGTCGAGCTGGTGGACGCCGTGCGGGCGGCCGGGGTGGCGACGGCGCTCGTCTCCTCGTCGTACCGGGTGCTCGTCGACGCCGTCCTGGACCGGATCGGCCACGAGCGCTTCGACGTCACCCTCGCCGGCGACGAGGTCACCCACGGCAAGCCCCATCCCGAGCCGTACGTCACGGCGTGCGCGCGGCTGGGTGTGTCGCCACGGCACTGCGTGGTGCTCGAGGACGCGCCGTCCGGCGTCGCGTCCGGGGAGGCCGCGGGCTGCGTGGTCGTCGCCGTCCCCGAGGCGGCGCCGGTCGCGCCGACGCCGCGCCGCCCGGTGTTCGAGGCGCTGCGCGACATCGACGTCGACTGGCTCCTCGGGCTGCCTGCTACTCGGTGACGATCGCGGTCAGCACGTCCAGCCGGGCCGCCCGGCGCGCCGGCCAGATGGCCGCGAGCACGCCGACCAGGCCGGCGACCACCACGAACACCGCCAGCCGCCCGGTCGGCACCGCCAGCTGGTCGATCCCGGTGCTCTGGAGCGTGTGGGTGAGCGCGATCCCGAAGGCGAGCCCGAGCACCACCCCCAGCACCGCACCGAACAGCGAGATCACCACCGACTCCAGGCGCACCATCCGGCGCAGCTGGGTGCGACTCATGCCGATCGCCCGCAGCAGCCCGATCTCGCGCGTGCGCTCGACGACGGACAGGGCGAGGGTGTTCACGATGCCGAGCACCGCGATGAGGATCGAGAGCACGAGCAACGCGTAGATGATGATGAGCAGCTGGTTGACCTGGGCCTTCTGCTCGTCCTTGAACTGGGTGTGGTCCTTCAGCGACACGACCGGGTAGTCGGCGACCACCTTCTCCAGCTGCGGTCGCACCGTCGCGACCGAGGCGCCGGTCGCGAGGTCGACGTACAGCAGCTGGTCCTGCGCGGTGCCGCCGGCACGCTCGAACGTCGGGATGGCCACGGCGTAGCCGGACAGCGGCGCGAAGGCCTTGTAGATGCCGGTGACCCGCAGGTCGAGCTGCGTCCCGTTCTGGAACAGCACCGGTACGGACTCGCCGACGGAGAGGTGGCGCTGGTCGGCTGTCGGCTGGTCGATGATGATCCCGTTCTGAGCGAGCCCGGCGGCCGACCCGGCGACCCAGTCGACCTTCAGGGTGCGGCCCAGCGCATCGGTGCTCACCGCGTTGATACC
The DNA here is from genome assembly GCA_963728075.1 of uncultured Actinomycetota bacterium. Classification (GTDB taxonomy): domain Bacteria; phylum Actinomycetota; class Actinomycetes; order JAFAQI01; family DASSKL01; genus CAVSIP01. Next base: position 642,551 of record CAVSIP010000001.1, read on the forward strand.
CGTGCGCTTGCCGGCGACCTTGGCGACACCGAAGCGCTGCTGTGCCACCGACGCGACGCCAGGTACGGCGCCGACGCGCTTCGCGACCTCGGTCGTGAAGGGCTGGCCCACCGACGACGACACCACGAAGTCCGAGCCGAGACTGTTGTCGATGAGTGAGTCCACCGACTTCGTCGTCGAGGACCCGAGCACCGAGAAGGCCGTGACCAGGGTGAGCCCGATCATGAGCGCACTGGCGGTCGCGGCTGTGCGGCGCGGGTTGCGCAGCGCGTTCTCGCGGGCCATGACTCCCGGCCGGCCCCACAGTCGCGGCAGCAGCCCGCCGGCGAGCCGGACGAACGGGCGGGAGAGGGCCGGGGCGAGCACGATGCTGCCGATGACCAGGCCGTAGCCGCCGATGCCCACGAGCAGCGCGGCCCGACCCGGGCTCTTGTCGTTCGTGCTGGCGACCCCGGCGACGAGCGCGACCAGGCCGGCGACGGACAGCAGCGTCCCGATCAGGGTGCGGCGGTGCAGCGACCGTTCGGGCAGCGTGACGTCGTCCCGCATGGCCGCGACCGGGGGCACCTTCGACGCCCGGCGAGCCGGGAAGTACGCCGCGACGACCGTCACGAGGACGCCGACCGCGTAGGCGACGACGACCGTGCGGGTCTGGAACACCAGGGCACCGTCGAGCGTCAGGCCGAACCGACCGAAGATCGCCCGCAGCAGCGCTGCGATGCCGTAGCCGGTCCCCAGCCCGACGGTCGAGCCGAGCAGCCCGAGGACGACCGCCTCGGCCAGCACCGAGCGCGTGACCTGGCGGCGGGACGCTCCCAGGGCGCGCAGGAGGGCGAGCTCGCGACCGCGCTGGACGACGAGCATGGAGAAGGTGTTGAGGATGATGAACGAGCCGACGAACAGGGCGATGCCGGCGAACACGAGCAGGAAGATGTTCACGAAGCGCAGCCCCTGCGCGATGTCGGTCGAGGCCTTCTTGGCCTGCTCGTCCTTGGTGCGCACGTCGTAGCCGGAGCCGACCACCGGGATGATCCGTTGCTTGAGCTGTGGCTGGCTCACCGAGTCGTCGGCGAGCACGCTGATCCCGGAGTAGGCGCCGGGCTTGCCGAACAGCTGCTGGGCCGTGCGGGTCTCGAACGCGGTGAGCGACGCGCCGGCGAGCCCTCCGGTGTCACCGAACCGGAAGGTCCCCACGAGCTTCTCGGTGACGGCGCCGCTGGGCGTGAGGACCCGGATGGTGTCCCCGAGCCGGTAGCCGGTCTTGTCCACCGTGTGCGTGTCGAGCGCGACCTCGTCCGCACTGCGGGGACCCGTGCCGGTGACGAGGTGCATGCCGGTCAGCTTGGGGTCCGACGTCCACGAGACGCCGATCCCTGGCGCGCCGCCGGTCTGCACGACCTTGCCGTCGCGGTCGAGGACGTAGACGCCCTCGCTCTGGACGTAGCCCTCCGCGGCAGCGACGCCGTCGACCGTGCGCACCTCGCCGACGAGGGAGGACGGGACGAGCAGCTGCCCGCCGCTCGCGCCGGTGCCGACGAGGCCGGTGTCGAACGCCGCCTGCTTGGTGACCGTCACGTCGGCGGAGGTCGCCTTGAACAGGGCGTCGAAGGTCTGCTTCAGCGTGTCGGTGAAGACCAGCGTGCCGGCGACGAAGGCGACGCCCAGCACGATGGCGAGCGCGGACAGGCCGAACCGCAGCTTGTGCGCCGCGAGGTTGCGGAGGCTGTTGCGCAGCACGGTCAGACCTTCCGCTGGCCGGGCACGTCGAGCGCACGCACACGATCCAGCACGCGGTCGGCGGTGGGCGCGGCGAGCTCGTCGACGATGCGTCCGTCGGCGAGGAACAGGGCGCGGTCGGCGTACGCCGCCGAGACCGGGTCGTGGGTGACCATGACGATCGTCTGGCCCATCTCACGCACGGAGCGGCGCAGGAACTCGAGGATCTCGCCGCTGGAGCGGGAGTCCAGGTTGCCGGTCGGCTCGTCCGCGAAGATCACCTCGGGCCGCCCGGCCAGCGCGCGGGCGCACGCCACCCGCTGCTGCTGGCCGCCGGAGAGCTGGCTCGGGCGGTGGCTGAGCCGGTCCCGCAGACCCACGGTGTCGATGACCGTGTCGAGCCAGGTGGCGTCGGGCTTGCGGCCGGCCAGGTCGACGGGCAGCGTGATGTTCTCGAGGGCGGTGAGCGTCGGCACGAGGTTGAACGCCTGGAAGACGAAGCCGACCTCGTCCCGCCGCAGCCGGGTGAGCTCCTTGTCGGAGAGCCCCACGAGCTCGCGCTCGCCGATGCGAACGCTTCCCGACGTGACGCTGTCCAGGCCCGCCATGCAGTGCATGAGGGTGGACTTGCCGGAGCCGGACGGGCCCATGATCGCGGTGAGCTGGCCGCGGCGGAACTCGACGCTCACGTCGTCGAGCGCGATGACGCGGGTGGCGCCCTCCCCGTAGACCTTGGTCAGGCCGACGGCGGCGGCGGCGATGGACGTGCCGGCCGCCTCGTGGGCAGCGGCAGTCGCCTCTGCAGGCACGGTCTCTCCTGGGTGTCCAGTGATTGGGTCGAGGTGACCGTACGTGAGCCACGTCACGCGCGGCAGGGACTTATGGGCCCTGTGGGGGATGTCTCAGGGACCGTTCCGGGTCATCCCTGGGTCGGCACGGCGCCGTCCGCCCCGGATGTGGGCAGCGGCGGCGGGGTCCCGCCCCAGGCCGGGCACAGCGCCTTGTGGTCACACCAGTCGCACAGGCGGCTGGGTCGCTCCCGCCAGTCGCCGGACTCCATGGCCCGGGCGATCGCGGCCCACAGCGCCTCGACCTTGCGCTCGGTGGCCAGCAGGTCGTCGACCTGCGGCTCGTACCGGAGCAGCTGGCGGTCGCCGAGGTACATCAGCTGCAGCAGCCGGGGCAGCACGCCCAGCGACCGCCAGATGACCAGGGCGTAGAACTTCATCTGGAACAGCGCCTTGCCCTCGAAGGCCGCCACCGGAGCCCGGCCGGTCTTGTAGTCGACGATGCGCAGGTCACCGGTCGGCGCGCGGTCGAGGCGGTCGACGAAGCCGCGCAGCCGCAGCCCGGAGGACAGCTCGGCCTCGACGAACAGCTCACGCTCCGCGGGCTCGAGCCGGCGCGGGTCCTCGAGGGCGAAGTACCCGGCCAGCAGCTCACGGGCCGAGCCGAGCCACTCCGCGAGCGCGCCGTCCGGCTCGCCGTCGAACAGCGACCGCAGCGAGGCGTCCTGCTCGAGCAGCCGTTCCCACTGCGGCTCGAGCAGGGTGCCCGCGGCCTCGAGCGTGCGCTCGCCGGCGGGCAGGTCGTACAGGCGCTCGAGCACGGCGTGCACCACCGTGCCGCGCGCGGCCTCGCGAGACGGGCGCTCGGGCAGGCGGTCGATGACCCGGAAGCGGTAGAGCAGCGGGCAGGTCATGAAGTCGTTCGCCCGCGACGGGGACAGCGAGCCGATGAGCGGCCGGTCGAGGTCCGTGGCGGTCATGGGGGGACCGTACGGCAGCGGACCGACAGTTTCCGGCCGTCCACGCCGAAGCGGGTCAGCCGGCGCGGAGGACGCGGTTCGTGACGCTGCCGAGCCCGGCCACGCTGAGCGTGACGACCTGCCCGGGGGACAGCCAGCGCCCGAGGTCGAGCCCGCAGCCCCCGCCGAACGTCCCCGAGCCCAGCACGTCGGTCGGCCAGACGTCCTCGTCGCGGGAGACCCAGGACAGCATCTCCGCGAAGCTCCAGCGGCGGCCCGCGGTCGACCCCCGCGACCACTCCTCGCCGTCCACGACGGCCGTGAAGGCGTGGTCGTCGTCCGGGGACCACTCGTCGGCGGTGACCAGCACCGGCCCGAGGGTGGTGGCGAAGTCCTTGCCCTTCGCCGGCCCGAGCCAGCAGGCCATCTCCTCGGCCTGGATGTCGCGCGCGGACCAGTCGTTCATGATCGTGTACCCGAAGATCGCCGACTGCGCCTCGCCGACGGACAGGTCCCGGCCGCGCCGGCCGACGACCGCCGCGACCTCGCACTCGTAGTCCAGCCGGTCGCTGTACGACGGCCAGGCGACGTCGACGTCCGGCCCGACGATCGACCGGCGGTTGCCCTTGTAGTAGACCGGGATGCGGTTCCACGGCTCCGGCACCTCGCCGCCCCGCCGGGCCGCGCCGCGCTCCACGTGGTCACGGAAGGCCAGGAAGTCGCGCAGCGAGTTCGGCGCCCGCAGCGGCGCGAGCAGCCGTACGTCGCCCACGCGCACCCAGCCGTCGTCACCCGCTCGGGCGGTGGACACCAGCTCGCTCACGCGCACCTGGACGGCCGACGTGGCCTCGACCAGGTCGACGACGTCCACCGGCGTCTCGGCCTCCCGGGACCGCGCCCAGGCGCCCACGTCGAGCAGCCAGCCCGGCTCGCCGTCCCGGGTCAGCAGCGCGCCGAGCCGCCCGCCGCCACCGCCGGACTCCGCGGACCACGAGCACCAGCGCACGGGCGGCATCCTGCCACGCACCGTGACCGGGCGCGGACGGACCGGCCGTACCATTCCCCTGGTGAGCGACCAGGAGCAGCGCGGGCAGCGCACCGGCGCGTCGTGGCTGTTCCGGGGCGTGTCGGCGGGGCGGTTGTTCGGCATCCCGGTCGAGGTCGCTCCGTCCTGGTTCGTCATCGCCGGTGTCATCACCTGGTGGTTCGCCCCGGTCGCGGCCGACCAGGTCCCCGGCATCGGCAACGCCCGGTACGCCGTGTCGGCGGCGCTGGCGCTGACGCTGTACGGCTCGGTGCTCGTGCACGAGCTCTGCCACTCGTTCGTGGCCCGCGCGCTGGGGCTGCCGGTGCGTCGCATCGTGCTGCAGCTGCTCGGGGGGGTCTCCGAGATCAACAGGGAACCGGAGACCGCCGGCCGGGAGTACCTGGTCGCGATGGCCGGCCCGCTGGTGTCCGTGCTGCTCGCGGGCGTCGGCGCTGCGCTGGTCCCGGTGTTCGACCGGGGCACCGTGGGGCGCCTGCTCATGGTGTGGATCGCGTGGGAGAACCTCGCGGTGGCCGTGTTCAACCTCATGCCCGGGCTGCCGCTGGACGGCGGGCGGGTCCTGCGGGCCGGCCTGTGGCGCCTGTTGTCGGACAAGGTCCGCGGCACGGTGCTCGCCGCGAACGTCGGGCGCGGGCTGGCCGTGCTCGTCGCCGCGGCCCCCGTCGTCGCGGGTGCGGCCGGTGACGGGGCCACCTCGTCCTGGAGCCTCGCCTACGCGTGGCTGCTCGCCTGGTTCATCTGGACCGGTGCCTCGCAGACGCTCGTGCAGACCCGGGTCGCCTCGGCGCTGCCGACGCTGTCCGCCCGCTCACTCGCGCGCCGCGCGCTGTCCGTACCGGCGGACCTGCCGCTGGCGGAGGCGCTGCGCCGGGCGCGTGACGAGGGGGCGCGTGCGCTCATCACGCTGGACGGTCACGGGCGTGCCGAGGGCGTGGTCTCCGAGGCCGCGGCGGCGGCCGTGCCGGCCGAGCGTCGACCCTGGGTCAGCGTGTCGTCGGTGTCCCGCGAGGTGATCGAGGGGATGCGGATCCCGGTCGACGCCGACGGGCCGGGCATCGTCGCGGCGGTGCGCCGCGTACCCGCGTCGGAGTACCTGGTCGTCGACGAGACGGGGGCGGTCTGCGGCGTGCTCGCCCAGGCGGACGTGGCTGAGGTGCTGCGCAGGGAGGTGGCGTCGTGACCACCGGTGCGCGCGCGCGGCGCGGCCCGTTCCAGGCGGGGGACACCGTGCAGCTGACCGACGCGAAGGGGCGGCACTACTCCTTCGTCCTGGAACCTGGCCGGGAGTTCCACACCCACCGTGGCGGGCTGTCCCACGACGAGCTGATCGGCTCCCCGGAGGGCGTCGTCGTCCGCAGCGCCGGGGGCAGCACGTACCTCGCGCTGCGCCCCCTGCTGGCGGACTTCACGCTCGCGATGCCCCGTGGTGCAGCCGTCGTCTACCCCAAGGACGCGGCCCAGATCGTCCACATGGGCGACGTGTTCCCCGGCGCACGGGTCATCGAGGCCGGGGCCGGGTCCGGCGCCCTGTCCTGCGCGCTGCTGCGCGCGGTCGGTGACGACGGGCTGGTGCGCTCGTACGAGCGGCGCGCGGACTTCGCGGACGTCGCGCAGCGCAACGTCGAGCGGTTCTTCGGGGGGCCGCACCCGGCCTGGCGGCTCACCGTCGGCGACCTCGCCGAGTCACTCGCAGCGGACCCGCCGGACGAGCAGGTGGACCGCGTCGTCCTGGACATGCTGGCGCCGTGGGAGCTCGCCGGCCCGGTGGCGGACGTCCTGGTCCCCGGCGGGCTGGTCCTCGCGTACGTCGCCACCACGACACAGCTGTCCCGCACGGTCGAGACCCTGCGTGCTCACGGCGGGTTCACCGAGCCCAGCGCCTGGGAGACGCTCATCCGCGGCTGGCATGTCGACGGGCTCGCCGTACGCCCGGACCACCGCATGGTGGGCCACACCGGTTTCCTCGTCACCGCACGGCGGCTGGCGCCCGGCGTCACCCCGCCGCCGCGGCGACGGCGTCCGGCCAAGGGCGCACACCCGGACGAGGAGCCGTCCCCGGTCACGAGCGCGGAGACGCACCGCCCGCACCTGCCGTAAGCGGTCGTTAATGGAACCGCAACTGCTGCCGATTGGCGTGTTGGAGGTGCAGCAACGGGGGAATCGCGAGACTCTCGGGCTCTCGCCCCGAGACCGGGGGCGACCCCGACGGTAGGCTGACCGAGAGCCGGTCCGCCGAAGGAGGTGGGGACCAATGCCCGGACGCGAGGACGCCGAGGAGCGCGCCGCGCGGTACGAGAAGGAGGTCCACGACCTCTCCACCCAGATCTCCTTCCTCGAGGAGGAGGTCGCGCTGCTGCGCCGCAAGGTCGCCGATACGCCGCGCCAGGCGCGTGCGCTCGAGCAGCGGCTCTCCGAGGCGCAGGCCAACCTCGCGAACGTCGTGGGGCAGAACGACCGCCTCGTGGCGACGCTGAAGGAGGCCCGCGAGCAGATCCTGGCGCTCAAGGAGGAGGTCGACCGGCTGGCGCAGCCGCCGTCCGGCTACGGCTACTTCCTGGCCGCGCACGACGACGGCACCGTCGACGTGTTCACCGGTGGCCGCAAGCTGCGGGTGACGCTCTCGCCGGCGGTGGACGCTGCCGAGCTGCGGCGTGGCCAGGAGGTCATGCTCAACGAGGCGATGAACGTCGTGAAGGCGCTCTCGTACGAGCGGCAGGGCGAGATCGTGCTGCTCAAGGAGGTCCTGGAAGGCGGGGACCGGGCGCTCGTCCTCGGCCACACCGACGACGAGCGGGTGGTGCTGCTGGCCGACTCGCTGCGCGGCTCGCCCGTGCGGGCCGGTGACTCGCTGCTCATCGAGCCGCGCTCGGGCCTGGCGTACGAGCGGATCCCGAAGTCCGAGGTCGAGGAGCTCGTCCTCGAGGAGGTCCCGGACATCGACTACGCGTCGATCGGCGGCCTGCGCGACCAGATCGAGCAGATCCGCGACGCCGTCGAGCTGCCGTTCGTCCACAAGGAGCTGTTCGCCGAGCACCAGCTCAAGCCGCCGAAGGGCATCCTGCTCTACGGCCCGCCCGGCTGCGGCAAGACGTTGATCGCGAAGGCGGTCGCCAACTCGCTGGCCAAGCAGGTCGCCAAGGTGACCGGCAAGCCCGAGGGGCGCTCGTACTTCCTCAACATCAAGGGTCCCGAGCTGCTCAACAAGTACGTCGGCGAGACCGAGCGGCACATCCGGCTGGTGTTCCAGCGCGCCCGGGAGAAGGCGAGCGAGGGAACGCCGGTCATCGTGTTCTTCGACGAGATGGACTCGATCTTCCGCACCCGCGGGTCCGGCGTGTCCTCCGACGTGGAGAACACGATCGTGCCGCAGCTGCTGAGCGAGATCGACGGCGTCGAGGGGCTCGAGAACGTCATCGTCATCGGCGCCTCGAACCGCGAGGACATGATCGACCCGGCCATCCTGCGTCCCGGCCGTCTCGACGTGAAGATCAAGATCGCCCGCCCGGACGCCGAGGCGGCGATGGACATCTTCTCCAAGTACCTCACCGACGACCTGCCGCTGCACCCGGAGGACCTGGCCGAGAACGGCGGCGAGCGGGCGGCCACGGTGACCGCGATGGTGCAGGCGGCCGTCGAGCGGATGTACTCGGAGTCCGAGGAGAACCGGTTCCTCGAGGTGACCTACGCCAACGGCGACAAGGAGGTCCTGTACTTCAAGGACTTCAACTCCGGCGCCATGATCGAGAACATCGTCGCCCGCGCCAAGAAGATGGCGATCAAGGAGTTCCTCGACACCGGCCAGAAGGGGCTGCGGGTCTCCCACCTGCTCGCCGCGTGCGTCGACGAGTTCAAGGAGAACGAGGACCTGCCCAACACGACCAACCCGGACGACTGGGCGCGCATCTCCGGCAAGAAGGGCGAGCGGATCGTCTACATCCGCACGCTGGTCTCCGGCAAGGGTGCGGACACCGGCCGGTCGATCGACACGGTGGCGAACACCGGGCAGTACCTGTAGGTGTCATGTCCGTACGCCGGGTGATGGGCACGGAGACCGAGTACGGCATCGCCGTGCCCGGCTCGCCCGGCGCCAACCACATGCTGGCCTCCAGCCAGATCGTCAACGCCTACCTCAACGCCACGACCGGGCCGATCGACCGCCGGCCACGCTGGGACTTCGAGGAGGAGTCGCCGCTGCGCGACGCCCGGGGGTTCGAGCTCGCCGGGAGCATGCGCGAGGCCGTGGAGCCGTTGTCGGACGAGGAGCTCGGCCTCGCGAACGTGATCCTCACCAACGGCGCGCGGCTGTACGTGGACCACGCCCATCCCGAGTACTCCACGCCCGAGTGCACGAACCCGCTCGACGCCGTGCTGTGGGACAAGGCGGGGGAGCGGGTGATGGCCCGGGCCGCGGCGCTCGCGGCGCAGATCCCGGGCGTCTCGGCGATCCAGCTGTACAAGAACAACACCGACAACAAGGGCGCGTCGTACGGCTGCCACGAGAACTACCTCATGGCGCGGGCCACGCCGTTCGCCGAGATCGTGCGTCACCTCACGCCGTTCTTCGTCAGCCGGCAGGTGGTGTGCGGCGCGGGCCGGGTGGGCATCGGCCAGGACGGCCGGGGCAGCGGCTTCCAGGTCTCGCCAGCGGGCGGACTTCTTCGAGGTGGAGGTCGGCCTGGAGACGACGCTCAAGCGGCCGATCATCAACACCCGCGACGAGCCGCACGCCGACCCCGAGAAGTACCGCCGGCTGCACGTCATCATCGGCGACGCCAACATGAGCGAGCTCTCGACGTACCTCAAGGTCGGCACCACCGCGCTCGTGCTGGCGATGATCGAGGACCGCTGGCTGTCCGACAACGGCATCGACCTCACCGTGCAGACCCCGGTGGCAGCGCTGCGGGCGGTGTCCCACGACCCGTCGCTGTCGCACCGGGTGACGCTGCAGGACGGCCGGGAGATGACCGCCGTACAGCTGCAGATGGAGTACCTCGAGCAGGCGCGCAAGTACGTCGAGGACCGGCTCGGCGCCGACGCCGACGAGCAGACCACGGATGTCCTCGCCCGGTGGGAGTCCGTGCTCACCCGCCTGGCCGACGACCCGATGACGCTGGCCGGCGAGCTCGACTGGGTGGCCAAGCTGGCGCTGCTGGAGGGCTACCGCGACCGGGAGGGCCTGGACTGGGACGCCCACAAGCTGCAGCTGGTGGACCTGCAGTACTCCGACGTGCGCCCCGACCGCGGCCTGTACAACCGGCTGGTCGCCCGCGGCCGGATGGCCCGGCTGCTCGACGAGGCGGACGTGGGCCGGGCCGTGACGGAACCGCCCGAGGACACCAGGGCGTACTTCCGCGGCCGGTGTCTCGCGCAGTACGCCGAGGACGTCGCCGCCGCGTCCTGGGACTCGGTCATCTTCGACATCGGCCGGGAGTCGCTGCAGCGCGTACCGACCCTCGAGCCGCTGCGCGGGACCAAGGCCCACGTCGAGGACCTCCTCGACCGCTGCGAGACCGCCGCCGAGCTCGTCGCCGAGATCACCAGCGGGTAGCGGCTGCCCCTGGCCGCTCCGACCCGCGACACGCCGTACGAAACGCCAGTTGATCTGTCTCGCGCCCCGTACGCGGGCACCCGCCGCCCGCCCCCACGTTCGATCTGTCCCGCCCGAGCGGGACAGATCTGTGACGATGCCCGGGCACCCTGTGGTGTGGGGTTGCTGCCAGGATCGGTGCTGGTACTCGGGACTGACTCGGGATAGATCCGGCCGCTTCGGTGTGCCTTGAAGTTGACCTGTCGTTTCGAGTGCCGGCACCGACCTGGCCCACCGGTTGGCCTGATACGAAGCCTGTCCGCGCCACGTGTGGTGCGTGACCCGTCACAGATATGCCGCTCGGTGACTCCACCCAGGCCGGTGCCGACCACGACCCCGTCCTGGAAGGAGAAGGCCGCATGTCTAGCGTTGCAGACGTCGTGGACGCCGTCATCGGCGGCGACACGCACGCGGAGTTCCATCAGCTGGAGATCGCGACACCGTCAGCGGCGCCGATCGCGACGGTCACGGTCAGCAACGACGAGGCCGGGTTCGCCACCGCGATCGGCTGGATCGCGGCGCACGCACCCGGCCCGCGGGTGATCGTCGGACTGGAAGGCACCCGCTCCTACGGTGTCGCGCTCGCTCGTGCGCTGCGAGCCGCCGGGTTCACCGTCGTCGAGGTCGAACAGCCCTCCCGGCGGTCCCGCCGCGGCAAGGGCAAGTCCGACCCGATCGACGCCCACCACGCGGTACGCACGGTGCTCGCGATGAACGCCGAGGTGTTGCCGACCCCGCGCGCGGACGGTGACCGGGAAGCGCTCCGGATCCTGCTCGGTGCCCACCGCCAGATCACCACCGGCAAGGTCGCCACCGGCAACATGCTCAAGGCGCTGCTGCTCACCGGTGACGACACCGACCGTGAGCTCGCCCGACACGCCTGGACCCTGGCCCGCATCGACCTGATCACCCGCCGCCGCGGGAACAGCGGCGAAACCCGTGAACAAACCGTCCGCCGCGCCGAAGCCCGCCGCCTCGCACTCGCCTGGCGGGACGCCCACCGTCAGCTACGTGACCTACGCCGGCAGATCACCGAACTGGTCCACAGCCTCGCCCCCGGCATGCTCACCCAGCCCGGGATCGGACCGATCAGCGCCGCCCAGCTGATCGTGACCTTCAGCCACCCCGGCCGCTGCCACACCGACGGCGCGTTCGCCATGCTCACCGGCACCGCACCACTCGACGCCACCAGCGGCAAGACCCAACAACGACACCGGCTCAACTACGGCGGCGACCGGCAAGCCAACCGCGCCCTGCACGACATCGCCGTCGCCCGCATGCGCTGCTGCGCACGAACCCAGGCCTACGTCGCCCGCCGCACCGCCGAAGGCAAAACACCCAAGGAAACCCGCCGCTGCCTCAAGCGCTACATCGCCCGCCAGCAATACCGCTACCTCACAGCCACCATGACTTGACAACCAATAGAAGCGTCAACTTGCGAAGCGTCCCGCGGCCGGCACCGGGAGATAGTGTCGGGACAGGCGGACACGGGAGGTCGGCATGGCTACCACTGAGGGCGGCGGGCAGCAGCGGCAGACCCGCCGCAGCGAGGACGTCGAGGAGACCGCGCCGGAGGACGCCGCGCAGGCCGACGTCCAGGAGCGCCACGAGAAGCTCTCCGAGGACGTCGACGACATCCTCGACGAGATCGACTCCGTCCTCGAGGAGAACGCCGAGGAGTTCATCCGCGGGTACGTGCAGAAGGGCGGCGAGTAGCCCCCGGCCCGCCCCGCCCACCCTGCGCGAGAGTCGCCGCTCGGGGGCGTGAAAGCCTGGGTGCCCACTCGGAGGGCGACGACTGTGGAGGAGTGACGTGGCGGACGTACTCGGCGGCTCGGGGCGCCTCCCGGGCGCCTTTCTCACCCCGGGGGTCAGCTCGTTCGCCGAGTTCCTCGCCGCGTACTCCCCGGACCTGCTCCCGAACCGGCGCGTGAACGCGGATGCCGTACTCGCCAAGGAGGTGCCGCACGGCACGACGATCGTCGCGGTCGTGCACCAGCGCGGTGTCGTCATGGCAGGCGACCGTCGGGCGACCATGGGCAACCTCATCGCCCAGCGTGACATCGAGAAGGTCTTCCAGGCCGACGAGTACTCCGCCGTCGGCATCGCCGGTACGGCCGGCGTCGCGATCGAGCTGGTGCGGCTGTTCCAGGTGGAGCTCGAGCACTACGAGAAGATCGAGGGTGCCGCGCTGTCCATGGACGGCAAGGCCAACCGGCTGTCCATGCTCATCCGCAACAACCTGCCGATGGCGATGCAGGGCCTCGCGGTCGTGCCGCTGTTCGCGGGCTACGACCTCGAGCAGGCCGACCCCGCGCGCGCCGGGCGGATCTACTCCTACGACGTGACCGGCGGCCGGTACGAGGAGCACTCCTTCCACGCGGTCGGCTCCGGCAGCGTGTTCGCCCGCGGCGCGCTGAAGAAGACCTACCGCGACGGGTTCACCGAGGACGAGGCGGTGCTGGCCTGCGTCAACGCGCTGTACGACGCGGCCGACGACGACTCGGCGACCGGCGGGCCGGATCTGACCCGCCAGATCTTCCCGGTCGTGACGTCGGTGACCGACGAGGGCTTCCGCCGGCTGCCGGAGGACGAGGTGGGCGCCGTCGTACGCGCGGTCGTCGACGACCGGATGACGAACCCCGGCGGTGCACCGGCGCCGCTGCGCAACCAGGCCACCCAGGGCTGACGAGGAGCGATCACCGCCGTGACCATGCCCTTCTACGTGTCGCCCGAGCAGGCGATGAAGGACAAGGCCGACTATGCCCGCAAGGGCATCGCGCGCGGCCGCAGCGTGCTGGCGATGCAGTACGCCGACGGGATCCTCTTCGTCGCCGAGAACCCGTCGTCCGCGCTGCACAAGATCAGCGAGATCTACGACCGGATCGCCTTCGCCGCGGTCGGCAAGTACAACGAGTTCGAGAACCTGCGGGTGGCCGGTGTGCGGCTCGCGGACCTGCGCGGCTACTCCTACGACCGCCGCGACGTCACCGGTCGCAGCCTCGCGAACGCGTACGCCCAGACGCTCGGCACGATCTTCACCGAGACGCACAAGCCGTACGAGGTCGAGATCGTCGTCGCCGAGGTGGGCGACGCGCACGAGAGCGACCAGATGTACCGGCTGACCTACGACGGCTCGGTCGCCGACGAGCACGGGTTCGTCATCATGGGCGGGCAGGCCGAGGCGCTGTCCAGCGTGATGGGGGAGCGCTACCGGGAGGGTGCGCCGGTGGGTGAGGCGCTGCGGATCGCGGTGGACGTGCTGTCCCGGGCGGACGGTGACAACCGTGCCCTGCAGCCGAACCAGCTCGAGGTCGCCGTGCTCGACCGCAACCGCCCCCGGCGGAAGTTCCGCCGCCTCACCGGACCGGTACTCGAGCGGCTGCTCGCGGGCTCGGACAGCGCCACCGACAACGGCGACTGACCGAGCCCGGGCGAGCAGCGCCCCGGGGCCCGGGTCAGAGCAGCGGGCCGGTGAACTTCTCGGTGCCGTTGGCCAGCTGGACGTTGGCCACGCCGTGCGTGTGGGCGTACGCCAGCTCCTTGGCGAGGTCGCCGACCCCGTTGCCGCCGGCGAGCGGGGCGAGCTGCAGCGTGGACAGCACGCCGAGCGCCTTGCCGTCGGCGGTCATGAACGCGCTGCCGGAGTCGCCCGGAATGCCCGGCGTAGCGGTGTAGACGTCCCGCTCCCAGCCGCTCCCGTAGTCGCCGAGGCTCACACCCTGCTTGGGGCTGAGCGCCGTCAGGCCGAGCCGCAGCTCGGAGTTGCCGTACGAGAGGACCGTGTCACCGGCCTGCGTGCCGTGGGTGGCCAGCCCTTCCGGCCCGCCCCAGAACGGCACCGAGGGGTTGACCTTGCCGGCATCGCGGGAGTCGAGCTCGACCAGGGCGAAGTCGTTGTACGCGCAGACGTCGGCGTTCTTCTCGCCGGCCTTCTGCATGGCGAGCCAGGAGTTGTACACGAGCGTGCCGGGGTACTTCGCGCCGGTCACCTCGACGCGGGTGCCGAGCGGGAGGGACTTCGACGTGCAGCCGTTGGTGTCCGTGGACGAGCCGGTACCCGAGCAGTGAGCCGCCTGTCCGATGTAGACGCGGGTGCCGTCGGTGAAGACGAAGTTCGCCGTGCACTGGGCGCCGTTGGTGAACGTCTGGACGCCGGGGTGGATGCTGGCGGATGCGGCCGGCGCCCAGCTCATCCGCTTGGCGGCCTGGGCGGACGTGGCGACGCCGACGGAGGCGGCGAGCCCCGTCGCGGTCAGCAGGGACAGGGCGATCCGGCCCGGGATGCGCATGCTCATGTTCCTTCTAACGATCCGCCTTTCCGGAGGTTACGCCCGATTCGACCGTTTCCCGCGGGACGTTTCACCGGGTAACCGGGCGAGTTCGCCCGGTCTTGTGACGAGGGCCACACCACCGTAACCAAACCGTTAGCGCTTCGTCGGGCCACGACCCTTCGACACCTCTAAGGTCGTGGGGCGATGAGACCTGCGCCACCGCGGTGGCCGCCCGTGTCCCCGACCCGACAAGGCGTATGACTTTCTGGGAGTACCTGCACACCAACGCGGGCCCGCTGCTCGACGAGACGGTGGGCCACATCCGGGTGGTCGGCATCTCGGTCGGCATCGCCCTGGTGGTCGGTCTGGTCCTGGGTGTGCTGGCGCACCGTTCCGCGGTGCTGCGCCCGGTGATCATGACCACCGCATCCACGTTGCTGACGATTCCGTCGCTGGCCCTGTTCGCACTCGCGATCCCGCTGGTCGGCCTGGGCACCCCGCCCACGGTGCTGGCGCTCGTGCTGTACGCCCTGCTCCCGATCGTCCGCAACACCGTCGCGGGGCTCAACTCGGTGGACCCGGCCGTCACCCGGGCCGCCCGGGGGATGGGCATGGGGTCGTGGCGGCGCTTCGTCACCATCGAGCTGCCGCTCGCCTGGCCGGTGCTGCTGGCCGGGGTCCGGGTCTCGACGCAGATCGTCGTGGGGATCGCGGCGATCGCCGCCCTCGTGAACGGCCCCGGCCTCGGCAACGAGATCTTCCGCGGGCTGCGCTCGCTCGGCAGCCCGTTCGCCCTGAACTTCGTCCTCGGCGGAACGCTCGGGATCGTCATTGTCGCGCTGCTGTTCGACGTGGCGTACATCCTGCTCCGCCGCATCACGACTCCGAGAGGGATCCGATGACCACGACCGCTTCCGTCCCGGAGAGCGTGCGGGGCTCGGGCTCGTCCGGCGAGCCCATGATCCGGCTGGAGGAGCTCACCAAGCAGTACCCCGGCCAGGCCGTTCCTGCCGTCGACCGGGTCACCATGGACATCCCGCGCGGCGAGATCGTCGTCCTCGTCGGGCCGTCCGGGTGCGGCAAGACGACGACGATGGAGCTCATCAACCGGCTCATCGAGCCGACGTCGGGCCGGATCATCCTCGACGGGGAGGACGTCACCCAGGCCGACCCGGACGCGCTGCGCCGGCGGATGGGCTACGTCATCCAGCAGATCGGGCTGTTCCCGCACCAGAAGGTCGCGGACAACATCGCCACCGTTCCGCGCCTGCTGGGCTGGGACAAGAAGCGCATCGCCGACCGGGTGGACGAGCTCCTCGACATGGTGGGGATGGACCCGGCCCAGTATCGCGGCCGCTACCCGAAGGAGCTCTCCGGCGGGCAGCGCCAGCGGGTCGGCGTCGCGCGGGCCATGGCTGCGGACCCGCCGGTCATGCTCATGGACGAGCCCTTCGGCGCCATCGACCCCATCACCCGCGAACGGCTGCAGAACGAGTTCCTCCGGGTCCAGGAGCAGGTGCAGAAGACGATCGTCTTCGTCACGCACGACGTCGACGAGGCGATCAAGCTGGGGGACCGCATCGCCGTGCTGCGCGACCAGTCCCACATCGCGCAGTACGACACGCCCGAGAACATCCTCACCAACCCGGCGGACGCCTACGTCGAGGACTTCATCGGTGCGGGGGCCTCGCTGAAGCGGCTGAACCTCAGCCGTGTGCGGGACGTCAGCTTCGAGACCGACTGCCCGACGGCGTACCTGCACGAGGACCTCGCGGACGTGCGGCGCCGTCTGCAGGAGTCGGACTGGACCACGCTGCTGCTGCTCGACGGGCAGAACCGGCCGAAGCGCTGGGTGAACGCCCGTGACCTGGCCCGCGCGAACGTCGACCTCGCCCGCGCCGGCCTGCCTGCGGTCGCGCTGGTCGAGCCGCAGGCGACGCTCGCCGACGCCCTGAACGAGATGCTCACCTCCAACGGCGGGGTGGCGATCGTCGTCGACGGCCGGGGTGCCTACCGAGGCATCGTCGACATGGACACGATCATGCTCACGGTCCGGTCGCTGCGGGAGCACAGCACCGCCTTCTACCGGGCGGCGAAGCTGCAGCCGGAGGGGGCGGCCGGCTGATGTCAGCCGATCTCACCGTGCCCACCGGCGAGGAGCAGCACCTCGCCGACCTCGTCCCTGGCCGCTCCCGCTGGCGGACCGTCCTGCGCTGGACCGGGATGCCGCTGTTCCTGCTGGCGATCTTCGGGGCGCTCTACGCGTACATCTCGAGCATCGACCTCGACAGCATCGAGCGGCGCACCCTCAACGCGAGCGCCCTCACCCAGCGGGTCATCGAGCACGTCGAGCTGGCTGCGGTGTCCACCGCCATCGTCATCGCCGTGGCGATACCGCTGGGGATCATCGCCACTCGGCGGGCTGCCCGGTACGTCACCCCGCTGGTGCTCGGTCTGGGCAACCTCGGCCAGGCGATCCCGTCCTTCGGGCTGATCACGCTGATCGTGCTGCTGCTCGGCGTCGGCTTCAAGTCGATCGTGATCGGGCTGTTCGCCTACTCGACGCTGCCGATCCTGCGCAACACCATGGTGGGTCTGCAGCAGGTCGACCAGACGCTGGTGAAGGCCGCGCGAGGGATGGGCATGTCGCCGATGCGGACCCTGTTGCGCATCGAGATGCCGCTGGCCGTCCCGGTCATCCTCGCCGGCGTCCGGACCGCTCTGATCATCAACGTCGGCACCGCGACCCTGGCCACGTTCTTCGGGGTCAAGGCGCTCGGCTACGTCATCTTCCAGGGCATCCAGCTCGACCGAGAGCCGGTGCTCATCACCGGGGCCGTCATGGCGTCCGGACTGGCGCTCCTCGTCGACTACCTCGCCGGTGTCGCGGAGGAGCTGCTGACCCCTCGCGGGCTGTGACCCCGCTCGCGTCCACAAGAGAAAGGGAGACCATGAGGTTCCGCAGAACCAAGCTGCTCGCGCTCGGGCTCGGGGTGGCAGTGGGTGCCGTCGCCTGCGGCGGCGGCAGCGGCTCGAGCACGGCCAACGCGTCCAACGGGCCGCTGGCCGGGACGCACGTGACGGTGGGGTCCAAGGACTTCGACGAGCAGCTGGTCCTCGGCCAGATCACCGTGGCTGCGCTGAGAAACGCCGGTGCCGACGTCACCGACCAGACGAACCTGGGCGGTACGGACGCCGCGCGCGCCGCGCTGAAGTCCGGTGACATCGACGTGTACTGGGACTACACCGGCACGGCGTGGATCAGCTTCTTCCACAACACCACACCGATCCCGGACAGCCAGGAGCAGTGGCAGAAGGTCCACGACAAGGACCTCAAGGACAACAACCTGGTCTGGATGAAGCCGGCGCCGTTCAACAACACCTACGGCATCGCGTACAGCTCGAAGGTCGCCGACAAGCTCGGCAACCCCAAGACGCTGTCGGACCTCGGTCCGCTCATCAAGAACCACCCGAACGAGGCGACGCTGTGCGTGGAGAACGAGTTCTCCACCCGTGACGACGGCCTGCCCGGCATGGAGAAGAAGTACGGCTACCAGTTCCCGAAGGGCAACGTGACCGTCCTCGACACCGGCATCGTCTACACGGCGATGGACAAGCACGACCCGTGCAACTTCGGTGAGGTGTTCACGACCGACGGCCGGATCAGCGCGCTGAACCTCGTCGTGCTCAAGGACGACAAGAACTTCTTCCCGCTGTACAACGCCGCGCCGGTGTTCCGGGCGAAGTACTACAACGCGAACGAGCAGGCGCTGAAGGACATCTTCAACCCGATCGCCGCCGCGCTGACCCAGGACACGATGACCGAGCTGAACAAGAAGGTCTCGGTCGAGGGGCAGCGTCCGGAGAAGGTGGCGCAGGACTGGCTGAAGCAGCAGGGCTTCATCTCCTGAGCCCTCGCTCGCCCCGCACGAACCGAGGGGGCGCCGACCGGTCGGTCGGCGCCCCCTCGCGCGTCCGGGCTACTGCACCTGCTGGTCGGCGGAGTGCGCGACGGGGTCGGCGTCCAGCTCGAACCCCCACTGGCTGTGGTCCGCCGCGAGCGCGAAGCCCTCAGCGTCGGCCGATGCGGAGCCGTCGGCGCCGAAGCCGTCCGAGTCGCGGATGTAGGCGTGCGCCGCCTCGGGCTCACCGGGGAGGCGGCCGGGCGGGAAGTTGTCGGTGATCGCGTCGAGGGCCGCCTCGAACATCTTCTGGTGCGCGATCTCGCGGGTCATCAGGAAGGACAACGTGTCCTTCAGACCCGAGTCGTCCGTCATCTTGATGAGGCGCTCGTAGACGATCTTCGCGCGTGCCTCGGCGGCGATGTCCGAGCGCAGGTCGGCCGTCGCCTCGCCGACGGTGTCCACCCAGTCGGCGGTCCAGCTGTTGCCGGCCGAGTCGGCCAGCCGTGGGCCGCCGCCCGACAGCACCGACGCCGACGCCGTCGTCGCAAGGTCGACGTAGTCCTCGTGCTTGCCGTCGAGCAGGTCGCCGAGGTAGCTGCCCTCGACCTCGTCCACTTCGGCGGCAGGGGAGCCGCGCAGCAGCAGAACGAGCGCCTGACCGACCATCTCCAGGTGGGACAGCTCCTCCGTCGCGATGTCCAGCAGCATGCCCCGGCGGCGCCCGTCCGGGTCGTTCCAGGCCTGGGTGAAGTAGCGCATGGCCGCCCCCAGCTCACCGTTCGGTCCGCCGAACTGCTCGAGGAGGAGCCGCGCGAACTGCGGGTTGGGCTCGTCGACCCGGACCGTGTGCATGAGTCGCTTGTTGTGCAGGAACATCGGCGCCACCTTGCCTTGTCGACTCGTCGGCCCGGTCGGGCCGGCACCGCAAGCCCTCCCCGGTGGTTCCCCGAGGAACCGCGGCCTGGCGCGGCTTCGCCCCGCCTGTGCGCCTGCCGGTACGGTCTGTACGTGGACCGTCGGATCTTCGGCCTGGAGAACGAGTACGGCGTCACGTGCACGTTCCGCGGGCAGCGTCGCCTGTCGCCCGACGAGGTGGCGCGATACCTGTTCCGCCGGGTGGTGTCCTGGGGTCGGTCCAGCAACGTGTTCCTGCGCAACGGGGCCCGGCTCTACCTCGACGTCGGCAGTCACCCGGAGTACGCGACGCCCGAGTGCGACACCGTCGTCGACCTCGTCACGCACGACAAGGCGGGGGAGCGCATCCTCGAGGGGCTGCTCATCGACGCGGAGCGGCGCCTGCGCGAGGAGGGCATCGCCGGCGACATCTACCTGTTCAAGAACAACACCGACTCCGCCGGCAACTCCTACGGCTGCCACGAGAACTACCTGGTCGCCCGGCACGGCGAGTTCAGCCGTCTGGCGGACGTGCTCATCCCGTTCCTCGTCACCCGGCAGATCGTGTGCGGTGCGGGGAAGGTCCTGCAGACGCCGCGCGGTGCCGTGTTCTGCGTCAGCCAGCGCGCCGAGCACATCTGGGAGGGTGTCTCGTCGGCGACCACCCGGAGCCGACCGATCATCAACACCCGCGACGAGCCGCACGCCGACGCCGAGCGCTTCCGGCGCCTGCACGTCATCGTCGGCGACTCGAACATGAACGAGGTCACGACGCTGCTGAAGGTCGGGGCGACGGACCTCGTGCTGCGGATGATCGAGGCCGGCGTGGTCATGCGCGACCTCACGCTGGAGAACGCGATCCGGGCGATCCGCGAGGTCAGCCACGACATGACCGGGCGCCGCAAGATCAAGCTCGCGAACGGCCGGGAGGCCAGCGCGCTGGAGATCCAGCAGGAGTACCTGGCGAAGGCCCGGGACTTCGTGGACCGGCGAGGCGGTGACGCGGTGGCGAAACGGGTCCTGGACGTCTGGGAGCGGGCGCTGCGCGCCATCGAGACCGGCGACCTCGACCTGGTCTCCCGGGAGATCGACTGGGTGACGAAGTACCAGCTCATCGAGCGGTACCGCGCCAAGCACGGACTGGGGCTCGGGCACGCGCGCGTGGCCCAGCTCGACCTCGCCTACCACGACGTCAACCGGCACCGCGGGCTGTACTACCTCATGGAGCGCCGCGGCTCCGTCGACCGGGTGACGCGCGACCTGGCCGTCTTCGAGGCCAAGTCCGTGCCGCCGCAGACGACCCGGGCCCGGCTGCGCGGCGACTTCATCCGTCGCGCCCAGGAGCGCCGGCGCGACTTCACCGTCGACTGGGTGCACCTGAAGCTGAACGACCAGGCGCAGCGCACGGTGCTGTGCAAGGACCCGTTCCGGGCCGTCGACGAGCGCGTCGAGAAGCTCATCGCCTCGATGTGACCGCGGGCCTCACCGCACCCGGAACGCCTTGCGCCTGGGCTTGACCGGGCGCATGAGGAACTCGGGGCGTCGCCGGCCGGTCCGCGCTGGGGCCGGGCCGGGTCATGGCCAGCCACTCGCGGTAGACCTCGCGGGAGCGGACGGTGTCGACGACGACGTCGCCGTACCGGTCGTCGGGGTGCGCGGGCTCGACGCGGACCTTCTGGTGCCAGCAGTGCATGCCGGACAGCGGGTCGGGGTGCACGGCGAAGGTGAGGTTCTGGTGCACGCCGGGGTCGTCCCAGCTGATCCGCGCGCTGTCGGGGTCGCTGCTGTCGAACGGGCCGACGCCGTTGGTGTAGCGCAGCCGCCAGACGCCGTCGGTGTGGTCGAGGTCGACCGCGCCCATGACCCAGCGGCTGCCGGGGCTGCCGTCGAGGTGCCAGCGGCCCATGTGGTGGGACAGGGCGACGACGCCGGGGCGGATGCCCTCGGTGGCCCAGACGCGGGCGACGAAGTGGCCGATCTCGGTGGTGACGCGGACGAGGTCGTCGGTGCGTACGCCGAACCGATCGGCGTCGCGGGGGTTGATCCACAGCGGGTGGGTGTTGCTGATCTCGTTGAGGTACTTCGCGTTGCCGGACCGGGTGTGGATGAGCGTCGGCAGGCGGAAGGTGGGGACGAGGACGGCCTCGCCGGCGTCGAGGTCGATGTTCGGCCGGGCGACGTGCGAGCGGATGTAGCCGGGGGTCGCGTACTCGCCCCAGCCGAAGTCGACCATCGTGGTGGAGAACAGCTCGAGCTTGCGCGACGGGGTGAGCCAGCCGAACGTGGTCGTGCCGTCGTCGTGGCGTACGCCGACGGCACCGGCCTCGCCGACCAGCGGTGGCGTGGACTCCTCGTCGGTGGGCTTGCGCAGCACGCCGTGCTCGTCGGGCGTCGCGCCGGCGAGCTCGTCGTCGGTGAGCGGCCGCTCGTCGACCCGGTAGACGTCCGTGGCGACCTCGACGACGCCGTAGCGGCGCATGTACTCCAGCGGGGTCGAGCCCCTGTGCGGCGGCCTTGTCGGGCAGCCCGGGCACCTGGTTGTCGAAGATCCACCGGTAGTACTCGTCGACGGTGACCTTCTCGCCGGGCCGGTAGGGCGACTCGAAGTACTGGCGGATGCCGAGGCTGCCGTCGGGGTCGATCCGCCAGGACAGCTCGAACCAGAACTCGTTCTCCTCCCACACCTCGCCCGGGTTGGCGTCGCGGGTGTCGCGCGACCTCGCGGCCGAGCTTGCGCCATCGCGACCCGGCGGACCGGCTGGCGGAAGCCCAGCCACTTGCCGGCGTGCGTCTCGTAGGAGTGGGTGTCGTGCCGCTCGGGGGAGTGGCCCATCGGCAGCACGTAGTCGGCGAACATGGCCGTCTCCGACCAGGTCGGGGTCAGCGCGACGTGGCAGCCCGACGAGCTTCTCGTCGGTGAGCGCCTCGATCCAGGAGAAGCCGTCCGGGTTGGTCCAGATCGGGTTGTAGACCCGGCTGAAGTAGACGTCGACCTTCCCGCGGCCGTCCTCGAGCAGGTGCGGCAGCAGGATCGACATCTCGTTGGTGCGACAGCGGGTACTCCGGCGGCCACAGCTTGCTCGTTCCACTGCTCGTGCGCCGCGCGGCATGTTCGGCCCGTGCGGGATGAACTTGTCC
Source organism: uncultured Actinomycetota bacterium (assembly GCA_963728075.1). Taxonomy (GTDB): domain Bacteria; phylum Actinomycetota; class Actinomycetes; order JAFAQI01; family DASSKL01; genus CAVSIP01. The sequence continues at coordinate 664,860 of CAVSIP010000001.1, forward strand.
CAGCCGTTCGGGCTGGTGCCCCCGAGCGTGCCGACGCTGCCGGTGAGCACGTTGAGGAAGAACAGGGCGCGGGCGACCTGCCAGCCACCGAGGTTGCCGGCGGTCGCCGAGCGCCACACATGTGCGGCCAGCCGGCTACCCGCGGTCGCGACGACCTTCGCCAGCTCCTCGATCTTCTCGGCCGGGACCTGCGCCTCGGCGGCGGCGAAGTCGAAGGTGTAGGCGGCGTAGTCCTCGGTCAGCCGGTCCAGGAACACCGCGAAGTCGTCGGCCGGGTCGTCCGGGTGCAGGGCGGCCATGTAGGTCGGCCAGTTCACCCAGCGGCGGACGTACGCCTCGTCGATCTGCCGCGTGCGCAGCAGGTGGGACGCGACCGCCAGCAGGATCGCCGCCTCGCTGCCCGGCCACGGCGCGAGCCACAGGTCGGCGTGCGCAGCGGTGTTCGACATCCGCGGGTCGAGGACGACGAGCTTTGCGCCGCCGCCGACCTTGCCCTCCATGATCCGCTGGGCGTGCGGGTTGAAGTAGTGCCCGGTCTCCAGATGGCTGGACAGCAGCAGGATCACCTGGGCGTTGGCGTAGTCCGGCGACGGCCGGTCGTAGCCGCCCCACAGCGTGTAGCCGAACCGGGCGCCGGAGGAGCAGATGTTGGTGTGGCTGTTGTGCCCGTCGATGCCCCAGGCCTGCAGGAACCGCTCGGCGAAGCCGTCCTCCCCGGGGCGGCCCACGTGGTAGATCACCTCGTCGCGGCGGTCCTCGACGATCGCGGCCCGGATCCGCGCGGCGATGTCGTCGAGCGCCTCATCCCAGGAGACCGGCTCCCACTGCCCGCCGCCCCGCTCGCCGACCCGGCGCAGCGGGTGCAGGATCCGGTCCGGGTCGGTGAGCTGGTTGACCGTCGCCGGCCCCTTCGCACAGTTGCGCCCCCGCGACCCCGGGTGCGCCGGGTTGCCCTCCAGCTTGCGGATCGACAGGTCGCTCTTGTCGACGTAGGCCAGCAGCCCGCACGCCGACTCGCAGTTGAAGCAGGTCGTCGGGATGAGCATGTACTCCCGCGGCACCTTGCGCGGGTGCGCCTTCGCGTCGAACTCCACGTGGGCGTCCCACGACTCCGGCGGCGGGAAGTTGCGCCAGCCCCATCCGGTTGCGGGCACCGGGCAGGTCGACACTCATGCGCTACCCCTCATGACAGCGGGACGTCCTGCCCCGCACGAACGAACACGCTCTCGTAGACCAGCAGCGCCGGCTGCACCAGCAGACCGGCGACCAGCGCCAGCGCACCGGTGCCGGCACTGCTCCAGTCCGCGGCGGCCAGGCCGGCGGCCACCACCACCGGAGCCACCGCCGCCCCCCAGAACACCGGCGCGTACCGGCCACGGGTCACCAGGTGCGCGGCCACCGTCGACCCACGGGTCGGGTGCCGGCCGAAGTACTCACCGGCCAGCAGCAGCAGGTGCGCGACCGACGCCACCACCAGCACCCGGACCAGGAACCGCTGCGGCGCCGCGCCCAGGTCGTACGAACGCCGACGCCACGACCAGCGCACCCGCGCCGACCATGGCCGCCTGCGCCAGCAGGTGCCACAGCAGCAGCGGCGACTGCCACAGGTCCCGGCCCTCGGCCTGCCCGAACAGGAACGCCGTGTACCCGGCGGCCAGCGCCGCGGTCGGGATCGCCAGCCAGCGCAGCACGTCCAGCGCACCACCGGAGGCGGTCACCCCGGCCACATCCAGCACCCCGAACAGCAGCCACACCCCCGCCACCGCGCTGAACGCCATCAGCGCCCACGCCCCGAGCACCAGCCACGACCGCGGGTTCGGCTTCGCCAGGATGAACCAGAACCGTTCCGGGCGCTTGAGGTCCCACACCAGCAGCACGCCGGTCACCGCCGTGAGCACCGCGGCCAGCGCCGGTGCCACCACCGTGCCCAGCGTCCCGAAGCCCAGGCCCAGCACCAGGCCGACGGCCACCGTCCCCAGCGCGCCCGCACCCACCGCCTTGGTCCACAGGTACGACCACACCCGCCAGCCCCACGGCCGCGGGTGCGCGGTGTTCAGCGTCGTCCGCGCCTTCGTGACCTGCTCGCCGTACCCGTCGTGCGCCGTCACCGCCCGCTGGGCGTCCGGCCGGGCGAAGATGTAGGACCCGTCCACCGGCGCGGCCAGCGGGTCCAGCACCGAGATGTCCGCCCCGATGTACACCGTGTTCGGCCCCGTACCCTGCTCCGGCGCCCGCACCGACGTCGACTGCCCGGCCACGAACCGGCTGATCCCCGAGTCCGGGTCGTCCAGGTCACCCACCCAGATCGACTGCGTCGGGCACACCACCACGCACGCCGGCTCCAACCCCGCATCCACCCGGTGCGCGCACATGTTGCACTTCGCCGCAGTGTGCGTCTCCTCGTCGATGTAGATCGCGTCGTACGGGCAGCCCTGCATGCACGACTTGCACCCGATGCACCGGTCGGAGTCGAAGTCGACGATCCCGTCCTCGCGCTTGAACAACGCACCCGTCGGGCAGATCGCCACGCACGGCGCATCCGTGCAGTGGTTGCACCGCATCACCCCGAACGCACGTGTGTTCGCCGGATACTCGCCCTTGTCGACGTACTTCACCCACGTCCGGAACTGCCCCACCGGCACCTCGTGCTCGGTCTTGCACGCCACCGTGCACGCATGACACCCGATACACGTCCGCTGGTCGATCGCGAAGCCGTACTGCATGCTCAGGCCACCGTGACGGCCAGGCGGATGGTCACGTCCATGCGCTCTCCCAGTCGCATCGTCAGGTGCACTCAGACGAAGATCGTGACCTGCTTACCGTACGCCCATGGCGCCGGGGAGGTGGGGCCGGACGAAGGCGTGACCACTACGCTCGGGGCGGCGCCGGGCACGCCGCTGATGAGGGAGGTCGCGCTGGACCGGTTCACCGACGAGACCCGCGCGACCGGCACCTCGTGAAGGCCTCGGCGCTGCTGCGCGAACCGGCGCGTCCGGCGGCCGTGGCGCGGCACCCGCAGGCGCACTGGCTCGCCGTGGCGACGGTCTGCGTCGGTGCGTTCATGGGTCAGCTGGATGCCAGCATCGTGACCGTCGCGTTCCCTACGATGCAGCGCGCCTTCCATGCCACGGTCGGCGCGGTCGAGTGGGTCGCCCTGTCGTACCTGCTGGTGCTCGTGGGCACCGTGACGGCCGTCGGTCGGGTGTCCGACATGGTCGGGCGCAAGCTGCTGTACGTCTACGGTTTCGTGGTCTTCACCGCGGCGTCGGTGCTGTGCGCGCTCGCGCCGAACCTGCTCGCGCTGGACGCCTTCCGTGTGCTGCAGGCACTGGGCGCGGCGATGCTGCAGGCGAACAGCGTCGCGTTGATCACCCACGCCATGCCACCGGGCCAGCTCGGCCGGGGCATCGGCGTGCAGGGCGCGGCCCAGGCGACGGGTCTCGCGCTCGGGCCGACCGTGGGCGGCTTCCTCATCGGTCTCGGCGGGTGGCAGCTCATCTTCTACGTCAACGTGCCCGCTGGAGTGCTCGGTGCAGTCCTCGGCTGGTTCCTGCTGCCGCGCAGTCACAACCTGCAACCCCGCGCTCCGTTCGACTGGACCGGACTCGGCCTGTTCCTGCCCGCCACCGGCACGCTGCTCCTGGCGCTGTCGCTCGGCCGGGAGCACGGCATGGCGTCCGCGTTCACGCTGGCGCTCTTCGCCGCCTCCGCGGTGACCCTGGTGCTGTTCGTGCTGCGGGAGCGGACCGTGCAGCACCCGATGCTCGACCTCGGACTGTTCCGCCGGCTGCCGTTCACGGCGGGTATCAGCAGCGGCTTCCTGTCCTACCTGGTCCTGTTCGGGGTGCTGTTCGTCGTGCCGTTCTACCTGGAGCGAGCGCAGAACCTGAGCCCGGCGGACTCCGGCGTACGGCTCACCGCCCTGCCCGTTGCGCTGGGGCTCGTGGCGCCGTTCGCCGGGTTCGTGGCCGACCGGGTCGGCGCCCGGCTGCTGACCGCGGGCGGCATGGTGGTCACCGCCGGGTCGCTGCTGCTCCTCGCGACGGTGCCCGGCCGGACCTGGGTGCTCGTCGTGGCGCTCGCGGCCGCCGGAGTGGGGTTGGGCGCGTTCACGCCGTCCAACAACGCCGCCATCATGGGTAGCGCACCTCGTGCGCAGTCCGGAGTCGCGGCCGGTGTGCTCAACATGACGCGGGGGATCGGGACGGCGATGGGGGTGGCTGTGACGGCGCTCGTCTTCGCGACCGTCGCCGGGCACTCGACGCGTACCGCCGCCGGCGACGTGTCGGCCGGCTTCCGTGCGTCGCTGGTCGTGCTGGCCGGTCTGGCGCTCGTGGCCGCTGCGCTGGCAGCGCTGCGGGGAGCGCAGCCGATCGATCGAACGACACCGGTGGTGGTGGAGTAGCCCCGGGTCAGGCCGGCTCGGCGAGCTGCGTGGGGCGGGTCCGTCCGCGCAGCGTCTGCTCACCGGCGAGCCGCCAGTGCCGCCCCTCCTCCCCGGCGGCTGCCACGGCGGCCTCGGAGGCGAGCAGCCGGGACGGCCGCGTCTTGGCGAGCTCGGTCAACCGCGCCGCCTCGTTCACCGGGTCGCCGATGACCGTGTACTCGAACCGGGCATGGGCCCCCACGTTTCCGGCGACGACGGGGCCGGACGCCAGCCCGATGCCCGCCTCCAGCCCGGGTACGGACCGCAGCCGCGTCCGCAGCGCGCGGGCCGCCGCGAGCGCGCAGCTCGCATGGTCGGGGCGGTGCGAGGGCACGCCGAACACGCAGAGGGCGCCGTCCCCTTCGAACTTGTTCACCCAGCCGCCGTGCGCCTGGACGACGTCGACGACCGTGGTGAAGAACGCGTTGAGCGCGGCCACCACCTCGTGCGGGCCGGTTGTCTGGGCCAGCGTCGTGGAACCGATCACGTCCACGAAGAGCACCGATGCCTCGGCGCTCTCGCCGCCCAGCTCGACGCCGCGTGCAAGCGCCTGGCGGGCGACGTCCTCGCCGACGTGCCGCCCGAACAGGTCCGCGAGTCGCTGCCGCTCGCGCAGCCCCGCCACCATCGCGTTGACCCCGTGCTCGAGCTGGCCGATCTCGCCGCCGTCGTCGACCGGCACCTCGACGTCCAACCGCCCGGACTGCACTGCCGCCAGGGCCCTCCTGACCCGCGCGAGCGGCTCGGCGACGGAGCGGGCTGCCGCCGACATGGCAAAGAACCCGGTGACCAGCCCGACCACGACCAGGAACAGCGTCGGGGTCCCCAGCTGGCTCTGCTCCGCCGGGCTGCGGCGGAGGAACGCCAGCCCGATCCCCAGCAGCGGGATCCCGGTCGACAGGGCCCACACGAGCACCACGCGCACGCCGACGCCGAGCGTGCGCAGCTGCCCGGGCGCGTGGGGCTCGAGTGCGCGCAGCGTCAGCGGCCGGTACAGCCGCTCGGCGATGAGGAACCCCACGGCCGACGTCGTCAGCCCGCCGAGCACGACCGTGCGGGCGATGTCGCCGGCCAGGGCGGGGGAGTACGGCAGGTTCAGCAGCGAGAACAGCAGCGCGGCGACCAGCCACATCCCGCCGCTGAACGCCACGTCGCGTGCGGGCATGCGCAGCGCCGTACGGGCCTCGCGCTCGGTCGGCGTGCGCTGCTGATCGAACCACCGGGTCGCCCGGACCTGCACCTGGGCCCACACCCGACCGAGGACGAGCGAGCCCAGGAGGTAACCGGCGAACACCGCCATGTTGAGCGTGGTCCGGGTGTCGACCCCCTGCCGCGGCGGGAGGACGAACACCAGGTACAGGAACACCGTCACCGCGCCGACGACGTTGGCCGCGCCGATGCCGACGACCAGCCGCAGGCGCAGCAGCCGGGAGCTCACCGCAGGAGCGTTCCGGCGTGCCGGCCCGCGGCAGCCTGGGCGAGGAAGTAGCCGAGGTCCTCGTCGAGACCGCGCCCCATCGTCGACAAGCGGACGGGGGCCGCGCGGAGCGCCTCCGCCAGACCGTCGACAGGCACGTCGACGAGCCGGTGGCGGGCCGCCAGGCCGGCCACGTCCGCACGGACGGCGGCTCCGAGCTCGCCCGGCAGGTCGGGGACCGCGACGTCGGCAGCAGCCAGCGCGACCCGCCCGTACGCGGTCAGGGAGTGGTGCGACACGCCGCGGTGCCGGTCGCGCGGGTCCGCGTCGCTCACCCGCAGTGCCGCGACCGGGCGCCCGCGCAGGGTGGCCACGGCGTTCACCGCCTCCCCGGCGGCCACGCCCGAGAACCCCCAGCGGGTTCCCGTGCCGAGGTTGCCGGGCCCCTGCGTCAGGACGGTGACGTCAGCGTCGAGCACGTGCCGGGCCGCGAGCAGGCCGGTGTGCACGGTGACCGCCTCGAGGTCACCGCCGAAGGCCTGGCCGACGCTGACCGTCGCCGCCAGCCAGCCGGCGTCCCGCAGCAGGGGGACCGCGCGGGAGAACCACAGCGGCAGTGCGCCGCCGTCGGTCATGACGTACGCCGTCCGCGCGGCAGGTGCGACCGTGCGCAGCCCGGCCAGCACCGCGGGAAGCGCGGAGTGCAGGTCCGCGACGACCACCGGCATGCCGTCGAGGTCGTCCGCGTCCGCCAGCGCGTCGTGGTGGGGCGAGCCCTGCTCGTCGACCCCGAGCACGGTGGCCTGCAGCGGGGTGTACCGCGCCTTGACCACGTGACCGGGGCCGCCGGGGTCCGGGGGCAGCCGGTCCGGGACGGCGACGACGAGCGCGTAGCCGCCCGTACCGAGCCCCATGGCGAGCGCCGTCGTGTTGAGCAGGACCCGGTCGCCGGGCTGCGGCAGGCCGACCAGGTGCGGGTAGGCGAGGGCTCGCACCTGCTCGCCGTCGACCGAGGCGTCCACCTCCACGGCGCCCGGCCACGCCCGGCCGATGGCGGTGACCTGTCCCGCGCGCCACCTGATCACGTGCGGAGGTTACCGGCGCGGGGGTCCGCGGCACCGCCCGTGCGGGTAGCGTGCCGTTCCGTGTCCGCCCGCAAGACCGAGCGTCTGCTCAACCTGGTCATCTGCCTGCTCGCCACCCGGCGGCACCTGACCGTCGACCAGATTCGCGAGGCCGTGCCGCAGTACGCGGAGACGGCGAGCGAGGAGGCGTTCCGGCGGATGTTCGAGCGCGACAAGGAGGAGCTGCGCGACCTGGGTATCCCGCTGGGGACCGGTACGGACAGCGTCTGGGACGACGAGGCCGGCTACCGGATCGCCCGCCGGGACTACGAGCTGCCCGAGGTGTCCCTGGAGGCCGACGAGGCGGCGGCGGTCGGCCTGGCGGTCCGGACGTGGTCCACGGCGACGCTGTCCGGGTCGGCGTCGTTGGCGCTGCTCAAGCTGCGGGCCGCCGGCGTACCGGTCGACGCGTCCCCGGTACCGACGCTCGAACCGCGCGTGGAGGCGAGCGAACCGGCGTTCCCTGTGCTGCTCGAGGCGGTCCGCGATCGCCGGGTGGTGCACTTCGCGTACCGCGGCGCAGGCGCGGTGGACGCCGCCGAGCGGCGGGTGGAGCCGTGGGGCGTCGTCTCCTGGCGCGGGCGCTGGTACCTGGTGGGGCAGGACCTCGACCGGGCCGACCCCCGGGTGTTCCGGCTCAGCCGCGTGGTCGGCGAGCCGCGGGCGAGCGGACCCGCGGGAGCCGTACAGGTTCCGGACGGGCTCGACCTCGTCGCCACCGTCGCCGGGCACGCCGGCGGGGCCCCGGAGCGGGACGCCCGGGTACGGGTGGCGCCCGGGCGGGCGGGCGACCTGCGCCGCGAGGCCACCGCCGTCGAGCCCCGGCCCGGCGGCTGGGACGAGCTGACGGTGCCGTACGCCGACGCCGAACGCCTCGCCGAGTCCGTGGTCGGCTACGGCGCGGACGTCGTCGTCGTGGACCCGCCCGAGGTCCGCGACGCGGTGGTGGCGCGCCTGCGCGCGGTCCTGGAGCAGTCCGAGTGAGCGGGGCCGCCGACCGGCTCAGCCGGCTGCTCGCACTGGTTCCGTACCTGCTCGCCCACCCGGGCAGCCTGCTGCCGGACGTCGCGTCGGAGTTCGGGGTCAGCGACAAGCAGCTGCGGGCAGACCTGGACCTGCTGTTCCTCTGCGGGCTGCCCGGGCACGGGCCCGGCGACCTCATCGACGTCGTGTACGAGGGCGACGAGGTCACGCTGTCCAACGCCGACACGATCGCCCGGCCGCTGCGGCTGACCGCGGACGAGGCGCTCGCGCTCGTGGTCGCCCTCCGCTCCCTGGCAGACGTGCCGGGCCTGGAGTCGGGCGACGCGTTGCAGCGCGCCCTGGCGAAGATCGAGACGGCGGCGGGCGCCGCGGCCGAGGCCAGCGGCCGGGTCGCGGTCGCGCTGGAGGCGGAGGCCGACGTCACCGCGACGGCGCGCCGGGCGCTCGAGGCCGGGGTCGCCGTCCACCTGCGTTACTACGTTCCCGGCCGTGACGAGACCACCGAGCGGGACGTCGAGCCCATGCGGCTCGTCATCGCGGGCGGCCGGCCGTACCTCGAGGGCTGGTGCCGGCGGGCGGAGGACCTCCGGCTGTTCCGGCTCGACCGGGTCCACGCCATCACGCTGCTCGACCGGCCGGCCGAGGTTCCCCCGCAGGCCCGCCCGCGGGACGTCGACGCCGGCCTGTTCCAGCCTCAGCCGCAGGACGTGGTGGTGACGCTGTCGCTGACGCCGGCGGCGCGGTGGGTCGCCGACTACTACCCGTGCGAGTCCGTGGAGGAGACCGGCGACGGCGGGCTGGTCGTTCGCCTGCGGACCCCCGACCCGTCCTGGGTGCGCCGGCTCGCGTTGCGGCTCGGTGCGGCGGGCCGGGTGCTGGCGCCGGCCGAGCTCGCTGCGGAGGTCACCGCGGCCGCCCGGGCCGCGCTGGCCGCGTACGCGCCGGGAAACTAGTTCACCCGGAAGGGTCAAGGACCGGAACAGGCCTGCCGATGGTCAGGGCAACCGCAGAGAGCGGGGCGAGACGGACGAGGGAGGCCCGGGCCATGACCACGATCAAGGCGTCCTGCCCGAGCTGTGGCGAGGTCGAACTGACCAGCGACGACGTGACCCTGAAGGTCTGCAACCAGGCGCCGCTGTCCTACTACGCGTTCACGTGTCCGGCCTGCCGCTCCGAGGTCCGCAAGCCCGCCGACAACCACGTCGTGTCGTTGCTCATGTCGGGTGGCGTTCGCGCGGAGGTCCTGGAGATCCCCGCCGAGGCGCTCGAGCCGCGGGCCGGCGCGCCACTCACGTACGACGACCTGCTGGACTTCGCGCTGCAGCTCACCTCGCACGACCTGCTCGCGGCGTTCGCGACCGCCGGCGCCCACTCCTGACCGACCGGTCTACCCTGGCCCGATGCTCTGGGTCGCGGTGGACGTCGCCGTCGGCGTGCTCGGGCTCGTCGTCCTGGGGCTGCTCGGCTGGCGGTTGTGGCGCCAGGTACGGGTCCTCGGCCGGCAGGTGAGCGCAGCCGGCCAGCGGATCGCCGAGGCGACCGCCGAGCTCGAGCGCACGGTGCCGGAGCTGCACCGGCGTACGGACGGGCGGCCCTGACCCGGACGGACACGAGTTGGCCGTTCGACACCCGTTGCGCCCCCGGGGACGTACGATCAGGACGTCGGTACCCCGCCGGAAGGAAGCGCCATGCCTGACCTCGGCGCGCCCGAGCTGCTGATCATCGCGCTGGTGATCCTCGTGCTCTTCGGCGCCAAGAAGCTGCCGGACGCCGCGCGCTCGGTCGGTCGTTCCATGCGGATCTTCAAGTCGGAGATCAAGGGCATGCAGGACGACGACCAGCCACAGGCCATCTCGGGCACCTCGCAGGCCCAGCCCGCCCCGCAGCCGCAGGCTGCCCCCCAGGAGCCGGCCCCGGTCGCGCCCGCGCCCACGCGCGAGCACACCGACACGGTCTGACGGGCCCCGATGGCCCTCCCCGGGCGCGGTGCCGCACGTCCAGGGGCGGCTGACGGGCGGATGACGCTCGTCGAGCACATCGGCGAGCTGCGCTCGAGACTGTTCAAGTCGGTGCTCGCCGTCGTGGTCACGACGGCTGCTGCGTTCAGCTTCCACGACCGGGTGCTGCACTTCCTCACCCGCCCGTACTGCAACTTGCCGGAGGCGCACCGGCTCTCGGGTGGGGAGAGCTGCTCGCTCATCGTCACCGGCGTGCTCGAGGGCTTCAACGTGAGCCTGCGGGTGTCGCTGTACGTCGGCATCATCGCCGCCGCCCCGATCTGGCTGTACCAGGTATGGCGGTTCATCACCCCCGGCCTGCACAAGAACGAGCGGCGGTGGGGGCTGGCGTTCGTCGCGGCCAGCACCCTGCTGTTCAGTGCCGGTGCTGCGCTCGCCTACCTCATGCTCGGCAAGGGCCTGAAGTTCATGCTCAGCTTCGCCTCGGGCGGGCTGACGCCGGCCCTGAAGATCGACAGCTACCTGTCGTTCATCTCCACGGCCGCGGTCGCCTTCGGGCTGGGATTCGAGTTCCCTGTCCTGCTCGTGCTGCTCAACCTCTCCGGGGTGCTCAGCTTCGTCCGGATGCGCAGCTGGTGGCGCGGCGTGATCCTCGGCATCTTCATCTTTGCCGCGGTCGCGACGCCGTCCGGCGACCCCTTCACGATGACCGCGATGGCCACCCCCATGGTGGTGATGTACGGCGTCGCGCTCCTCGTCTCCCGGGCCCACGACCGGCGCAAGGCCCGCCGCCAGGCGGACAGCCCGTACGCGGGCCTCGCCGACGACGAGACCTCACCGCTGGAGTACGAGCGCACCTGACCCGGTCGTGAAGCAGAACGGCAGCTTGAGGTGCGTTCTGCTTCACGACCGCTGGCTCGCAGCCGGATCCGAGGGCGGCCCGCCGGCCCGCGGGTAGCCTGGCGCCATGGCCTCACCCGCTGAGCGCTACGCCGCGGCGCGGCAGCGGCGGGTGACCGAGGCACTCGGGGAGTTCGCCGAGGGCTACGGGTTCGGTCTCGACGACTTCCAGCTGGCCGGCTGCCGGGCGCTGGAGGACGGTCACGGGGTCCTGGTCGCGGCTCCCACCGGGGCGGGGAAGACCGTGGTGGGTGAGTTCGCCGTCTTCCTCGCGCTGCGCACCGGGCGCAAGTGCTTCTACACGACGCCGCTCAAGGCGCTGTCGAACCAGAAGTATGCGGACCTCGTCGCGCGCCACGGGGCGGAGCGGGTCGGCCTGCTGACGGGTGACAACACGATCAACGGCGAGGCCGACGTGGTCGTGATGACCACCGAGGTCCTCCGCAACATGATCTACGCCGGTTCGGACACCCTGCGCGGCCTCGGCTACGTCGTGATGGACGAGGTGCACTTCCTCGCCGACCGCTTCCGCGGCGCGGTGTGGGAGGAGGTGATCATCCACCTGCCGGACGACGTGCGGCTGGTGTCGCTGTCGGCGACCGTGAGCAACGCCGAGGAGTTCGGCGAGTGGCTGCGCGAGGTGCGTGGGGACACCCAGGTGATCGTCGAGGAACACCGTCCGGTGCCGCTGTGGCAGTCGGTCCTCGTCGGCAGCCGGCTGTTCGACCTGTTCACCGACGACGCGCACAACGAGGTGAACCCCGCACTGCTGCGCGTCGACCGCGAGGAGCAACGCAGCCCCGGCCCGCCGGCGCGTGGCCACCGGGGCGCGCCTCGGCCCCGCCGGCCGTGGCTGCCGTCCCGGCCGGACGTCATCGAGGTCCTCGACGCGCAGGGGCTGCTGCCGGCCATCACGTTCATCTTCAGCCGCAACGGCTGCGACGCGGCAGTGCAGCAGTGCCTGCGCTCCGGGCTGCGGCTCAACACCGCCGAGGAGGCGCGGGAGGTGCGCGCGTACGTCGAGGAGCGCACCAGGGACCTGCCGGACGAGGACCTCGCGGTGCTGGGCTACTACGACTGGCTCGACGGGCTGCAGCGCGGGCTGGCCGCGCACCACGCCGGCATGCTGCCCACCTTCAAGGAGGTGGTGGAGGAGCTGTTCACCCGAGGGCTGGTCAAGGCGGTCTTCGCGACGGAGACGCTCGCCCTCGGGATCAACATGCCGGCCCGGTCGGTGGTGCTCGAGCGGCTGACGAAGTGGAACGGCGAGGCGCACGTCGACATCACGCCCGGCGAGTACACCCAGCTGACCGGGCGGGCGGGCCGGCGCGGGATCGACGTCGAGGGGCACGCCGTCGTCCTCTACAGCCAGGGTCTGGACCCCAAGCACGTGGCCGGGCTGGCGTCGACCCGCACGTACCCGCTGCGGTCGAGCTTCCGGCCCTCGTACAACATGGCGGTCAACCTCGTCGGAGCCGTCGGCCGGCACCGGGCCCGCGAGCTGCTGGAGGCCAGCTTCGCGCAGTTCCAGGCGGACCGCTCGGTGGTCGGGCTGGCCCGGCAGGTGCGGCGCAACGAGGAGGCGCTCGCCGGCTACCGCGAGGCGATGACCTGCCATCTCGGGGACTTCGGGGAGTACGCGGGGCTGCGGCGCGCGCTGTCCGACCGGGAGGCCATGCTCGCCCGCACGGGTGCCGCCGCCCGTCGGGCCGAGGCGGCCTCGTCGCTGGAGCGGCTCAAGCCGGGTGATGTCATTCGAGTGCCCTCCGGGCGCCGCGCGGGCCTCGCGGTCGTGCTCGACCCGGGCCTCGCGGGAGGGTTCGAGGGGCCGCGACCGACCGTGCTCACGTCCGACCGGCAGGTGAAGCGGCTGACCGTCCACGACTTCCAGACCCCGGTCGAGGCGCTGGCCCGCGTCCGCATCCCGAAGACCTTCAACGCGCGCAACCCGAAGAGCCGGCGGGACCTCGCCTCGTCCCTGCGCAACACCGGTGTGGACGAGGACGCTCGGCCGAAGCGTGGTCGCTCGGCCGCCGCGGACGACCCGGAGATCGCCCGCCTGCGGGCGGAGCTGCGCGCACACCCGAGCCACCGCTGCCCGGACCGCGAGGAGCACGCCCGCTGGGCCGAGCGCTACCACCGCCTGCTGCGCGACACCGAGGCGCTGGAGCGGCGCATCGACGGCCGGACGAACACCATCGCCCGCACGTTCGACCGAGTCTGCGCGCTGCTCGACGGGAATGGCTACCTCGACGGCAACGAGGTCACCCCGGCCGGCCGCCAGCTCGCCCGGTTGTACAACGACTCCGACCTGCTCGTCGCCGAGTGCATCCGGGGCCGGCTGTGGGACGGCCTTACCCCGGCCGAGCTGGCGGCGGTCGTGTCGACGCTGGTGTACGAGGCGCGGCGGGACGAGCCGGCGGCACCGCGCCTACCGGGCGACGCCACCCGGGCCACGCTCGAGGCGATGGTCCGCCTGTGGGGACAGCTCAAGGCCGCCGAGCAGGACCACCACCTCGACTTCCTCCGCGAGCCCGACCCGGGCTTCGCCTGGGCGGCGCACCGTTGGGCCGGCGGGCATCGGCTGGAGGCGGTGCTCGTCGAGGCCGAGCTGTCCGCCGGGGACTTCGTGCGCTGGGTGAAGCAGCTCATCGACCTGCTGGGTCAGGTCGGTGATGTCGCACCCCCGGACGGCCCCTTGCGGCGCAGCGCCCGTGCGGCGATCAAGGCGCTGGACCGCGGCGTGGTGGCGTACTCGTCGGTGGGCTGAACGGCCCGGCCCGGCTCACGCCGAGGGGCTGAGCAGTCCCTGTGCCGCCGGCAGGCCGAGGACACCCCGCTCGCGGCGTACCGCGTCCGCGTAGTCGCGCACCTGCTCGGCCGCCCAGCGGCTGTCCCGGCCGGTCTCCAGGGCGAGCAGCGCGGCCGCCCGGTGCGCCATCGGCAGACCCGCATCGCGGTCGCGCAGGGAGATGCGGGTGCGCCGGCTGAACACGTCGTCGAGGGTGGCCGCGCCCTCTGCGCGGGCCGCGTACACGACCTCGGCCACGATGTGGTCGGTCCCGGGGGACAGCGGCTCGGCCCACGAGGGCTCGGAGGCCACCAGGGAGAGGACGTCGGCGGCATGGTCGCCGTGCTGGCGGACCAGCATCTTCGCGGTCGCCTCGCCGAGTCCCAGCCCCGCCGCGGCGCCGACCACCTCGCTGATGAAGTCGGCCAGCGAGTGGTGGAGGCCGAGGTTGATCTCCTCGGTGCGGCAGCGGGCGCGCCGGCCGTCCCGGCCGACGACGAGGTCGACCACGTCCTTGGCCATCCGGCGGTACGTGGTGAGCTTCCCACCGGTGATCGTGATCAGCCCGGTCCCGTCGTCGTCGAACAGGACGTGGCGTCGCGAGACGTCGCTCATCGTCCCCTCGCCGCTCTCCGGCCGCAGCAGCGGCCGCACCCCGGCCCAGGCGCCGACCACGTCGTCGGGGACGAGCGAGCGGTCGAAGACCGCGTTGCCGGCGGCGAGGACGTAGTCGAGGTCGTCCTCGGTCAGGGCGACCTCGTCCAGCGCGCCGTCGTAGGCGGTGTCGGTGGTGCCCAGGATCGTCTGGCGGCCCCAGGGGATCGCGAACATCGACCGCTGGTCGCCCTGCTTGCTGGGCAGCAGCACGGCGGCATCCTCGAGCGGCAGCCGTTCGTTGGGGACCACGAGGTGGACGCCCTTGCTCGGCTGCACCATCGGTGTCCGCTCGGGGTGGACCATCCCGAGCAGACGGTCCACCCACACGCCGGTGGCGTTGACGACGTGGCGGGCGCGGATCTCGTACTCCCCGCCGGTCATCCGGTCCTCGACCCGGGCGCCGGTCACCCGCTCGTCGTCACCGTGCAGCAGGCCGACCGCCTCGGTGTAGGTGAGCACCGTCGCGCCGAAGCTGCGCGCGGCGCGGACGACGGCGAGCACCAGCCGGGCGTCGTCGGTGGCGGAGTCGCCGTACACGTACGCGTACGCGCAGCCGGAGCGTTCCAGCGCCGGGACGAGCGCGATGGCCTCGTCGGCGCTGACGCGGTCGTGGCGGCGGACGTTGCGCATCCCGGCGAACACGTCGTACGTCGTCAGGCCCAGGCCGAGCAGCCGGCGCTTCGCGGTGTCCGGCCACACGGGGTAGACGAAGTCCATCGGGCGTACGAGGTGCGGCGCGAGCCGCATCAGGGTCTGCCGCTCGGTCACCCCCTCGTGGACGAGGGCGAACTCGTAGTTCTCCAGGTAGCGCAGCCCGCCGTGGATGAGCTTGCTTGACTTGCTGCTCGTGCCGCTGGCCAGGTCTCCCATGTCCACCGCGACCACCCGCAGGCCGCGGCTGGCGGCGTCCAGGGCGACGCCGGCCCCGGTCGCGCCGACGCCGACGACGAGGAGGTCCACCGGCTCGCTGGTGGCATCGGCGACGTCAGCGGCGCGGTGGCGGAGCGAGAACGCACGGTTGGCCACGCCTCAATCGTCCCACGCACCGCGAGGGGGGAGGGACAGCACGAACGTCGCGCCCTGGCCGGTGCCCGGCGAGCCGGCCGTGACGTCGCCCCCGTGTGCCCGGGCGATGCCGCGGGCGATGGTCAGCCCGATGCCCGATCCCGGGGAGCGGCGGGGGTGCCCGGGGGCCCGGTAGAAGCGCTCGAACACGCGCCCGCAGTCCTCGGGGGAGAGCCCTACCCCGGTGTCCCGTACCGCGACCTCCATGCGGTGACCGGACGGGCGGGCGAGCACGTCCACCCGGCCGCCCGCCGGCGTCGCGAGCAGCGCGTTGCCGAGCAGGTTCGTGAGCACCTGCAGGATGCGGTCGGGGTCCACCCGGACGGGCAGCGGATCGGTGGCCGTCACGGCCAGCGTGACGCCGGCGTCGTCGAACTGCGGCTGCAGCCGAGCGGCGGCGCGTCGCGCGAGGTCGGCGAGGTCGGCGTCGGCCGGGTGCAGCTCGATCCGGCGTTCCTCGGCCCGGGACAGGGCGGACAGGTCGTCCGCGAGGCGGTGCAGGCGGCGCAGCTCGTCGCTGAGCGAGGCGAGCGTCTCCGGGGTGGCCGTGAACACGCCGTCGATGAGGCCCTCGACGTATCCGTCCAGCGAGGTCAGCGGCGTACGCATCTCGTGGGCCACCTCGCCGAGCAGCCGCGTGCGGCGTGCCTCGGTGTCGGCGAGCGCGGCCGCCAGGGTGTTGACGTCGTCGGCGAGCGCGGCCAGCTCCGGTTCCCGCGGCACCGGCACCCGTGCCGCGTAGTTGCCGGCGGCGATGTGGCGGGCGGCATCACGGACGGCGTCCAGGGGACGGAGCAGCCGGCGGGCGACCAGGGCCGCGACGACACCTGCAGCCGCCGCGCTGGACACCGCACCGACGAGCAGCGCCCGGTCGAGCGCGGCGACGAAGGCGGAGTGGACGCTGTCGCTCGCTGCGCCCGGGCCCATGCCGCGCATGGCGCTCTGGCCGTACCCCGCCCCCATCCGCTGGTCGAACAGGTGCGGGGCGAGCAGTCGGATCGTGACGTAGGAGACGGCGACGCCGACGGCGACCACCGCGGCGTACGACACGAACAGCCGTAGCGGCAGGCGGGCCTTCACACCGACCGCCCGACGAACTTGTACCCGACGCCTCGGACGGTGGCGATGAAGCGCGGGTCGGCCGCATCGTCGCCGAGCCGTGCGCGCAGGTTGCGGATGTGGACGTCGACGACGCGCTCGTCGCCGTAGAAGTCGTAGCCCCAGACCCGCTCGAGCAGCTGACGGCGGGAGAACACCCGTCCAGGAGTGTCGGCCAGTGCGCAGAGCAGGTCGAACTCCAGCGTGGAAAGGGTGATCGGGTCCTCGCCGACTGTGACCTCGCGCCCGCCGCGGTCGATGCGCAGCCCCGCGAACGCAAGCACGTCGCCGTCGGCGGACGGGGTGCGCCCGCGCCGCAGCACCGCCTTCACGCGCGCGGCGACCTCGCGTGGGCTGAACGGCTTCGTGACGTAGTCGTCCGCCCCCACACCGAGCCCGACGAGCTTGTCCACCTCCTCCGACCGCGCGGTCACGAGGATGACCGACACCTCGCTGAACGTCCGCAGGGTGCGGAGCACCTCCAGCCCGTCGATGCCGGGGAGCATCACGTCGAGCAGGACCAGGTCCGGCGGGTCGGTGCGCAGCAGGTCCAGAGCGGTCTCGCCGTCGGCCGCCTCGGTCACGCCGAAGCCGTCCGCCTCGAGGTAGCCACGCAGCACCGTACGGATGTGCGGTTCGTCGTCCACGACGAGCACGCGGCGCATCTGCTCACCTCCCGTCAAGGGTACGGCCCGGACCGCCTGTCGGTGGGCGATCCGGGCCGTGCGGCGCGGTCAGGACTGGACGGCTCCAGCCCGCGGGCCGGGTGCCTGGCCGTGGAAGGGTCCGGTGCCGTCGCGCGGCGGGGTCCAGTCGTCGCCGTGGAGCTGGCGCATCTGCTCCTGCCGGGCCTCGCGGTCCTGCATCCACTGCTGGTGCTCCGCGGAGTTGTAGTAGGGGCAGTCCGCCGGGTCGCCGATCCCCGCGCCCTGCATGCCGGCGCGCGGCCCGTAGCCGGGGCCGGGCGTGGTGGACGTGCTGGTGTCCGCCCGGGGGCCGGGGGAACCAACAGCGGCGGCGGCGACGCCGGCCGGGACGGCGAGGGCGATGGTGGCCCCACCGATGACGAGGGCCTTGACGAGCTTCATGGTGACCTCCACTGCGAGCCGGTCCGGATCTCTTCCGGATGACTCGAGCGTGCGCCCGGTCCGTGAGGGGCCCATGGTCGCCGGGATGAAGGCTTCGTGAAGCCTCAGGCGCCGCCGGCCAGGGCGGCCAGCAGCCGGTTCATGGGGGAGTCCAGCCCCCACCGGTCGCCCAGTGCGACGACCGCCTCGGGGTGCCGCGGCTCGCGGGGCAGGGTGTCGTCCAGGGCCGCCACCGGCGCGTCCCCGACCACCTCGACCACGCGCTCTGCGCGCTCGATGTAGTCCCGGTGTGCGGACAGGCGCGCCTCTGCGGCGACCGCCGCGCGCGCCGTCCCGTACCGGTTGACCAGCCCCGCGGCGGTCTTCTCACCGACGCCGGGTATCCCGGTCAGGCCGTCCGAAGGGTCCCCGCGCAGGATGGCGAACTCGGCGTACGCGCGGCCGGGGATGCCGTACCTCGCGGTCACTGCGGCCTCGTCGAAGACCTCCAGCTTGGCCACCCCACGACCGATGTAGAGCACGCGAACGGGCTGGTCGTCGCGGACGAGCTGGAGCAGGTCGCGGTCGCCCGTCACCACGTCGACCGGCCCCGCGTGCCGCGCCGCCAGTGTGCCGATGACGTCGTCGGCCTCGTAGCCGTCGGCTCCCGTCCGGGCCAGGCCCACGGCGTCGAGCACCTCCTCGATGACCGCCACCTGGGGTAGCAGCTCGTCGGGGGTCTGGTCGCCGCCGTCCGGCCCGACCCGGTGGGCCTTGTACTCCGGGATCAGCTCGACGCGGAACGCCGGGCGCCAGTCGTTGTCGAAGCACGCCACCAGCCGCTGCGCCGGATACGCCCGAAGGAGCTGGCTCACGGCGTCGAGGAAGCCGCGGACCGCGTTGACGGGGGTGCCGTCGGGCGCGGTGATCGTCGTGGGCACCCCGTGGAAGGCACGGAAGTACAGCGACGGGGCGTCGAGGAGCATGAGCCGGTCGGGCACCGCACCAGGGTGGCACCTCACCCGTTCTGGTGACGGGTGACCATGCCCGTGCCGACGTTCGCCTCCTGACAGTCCCGGCCCGGGTGGTGACTCTGGAGTCGTCCTGCTGACGGGTATCCCACAGGGCGGCGAGCATGAGCGATGGTGGCGACGGCCTCCGGCTGGAGCGCGGGAGCCGGTGCGTGGTGCTGGGGTGCGGCCACAGGCTGGCCGGGGACCTCACTCCCGCCCTGCCCGTCGGCGCGCTCGTCCGGTGCGTGACGTGCCGCGAGCTGCGCCATGTGGTGGCCGCGGCCCGGGCGTCCTGACTACCGGTCGAGGCGGTTCGGGGCGGCGTGGAGGACGCGTAGCGCCAGGTCGATCTCCTCGCGCGACAGCACACGGTCGCTCTCGCCCGCGGCGGCCACCAGCTCGCCGTACAGGGCGATCTCCTCGAGCAGCTCGTCGTCGTACATGGCTGGTTCATTTCTCGTCCTGACGGCACCGGGAATCCATGGCGCAGCCGGGCCATTCGCGGGTGCCCGACCGGGCTAGGCCGGTCGGGGAGCCGACCCCCGCCGCGAGGGGGCGTGACCGGCGGTTACAGTCCCCGGCATGGACATCAACGGTGTAGGAGCCATCATCTCCGGTGGCGCGTCCGGGCTGGGCGAGGCGACCGCGCGCGCCCTCGCCGCTGCCGGCGCCGAGGTGACGATCGTCGACCTCAACGCAGACAAGGGCAAGGCGCTCGCCGACGAGCTCGGCGGGCAGTTCGTGCAGACCGACGTCAGCGACGAGGCCCAGGTGCAGGCCGCCGTCGAGCAGGCGGTCTCGACCAAGGCGCCGCTGCGCATCGCCGTCGCGTGCGCCGGCATCGGGTGGGCCCAGCGGGTCGTCGGCCGGGAGGCCCAGCCGCACGACCTCGGCGCCTTCCGCAAGGTGGTCGAGGTCAACCTCGTCGGCACGTTCAACCTGTGGCGCCTGGCCGGTGCTGCGATCAGCAAGACCGAGCCGCTGGCGGACGGGGAGCGCGGCGTCATGGTCGGCACCGCGTCGGTCGCCGCCTTCGACGGCCAGATCGGCCAGATCTCCTACTCGGCGTCGAAGGGCGGCGTCGTCGGCATGACCCTGCCAGCGGCACGCGACCTCGCCCCGGTGGGCATCCGCGTGTGCACGATCGCGCCCGGGCTGTTCGACACCCCACTGCTGGGCTCGCTGCCGGACCCGCAGAAGGAGGCGCTCGCCAAGGACGTCGTCTTCCCGAAGCGCCTCGGCCGCCCCGAGGAGTACGGCAAGCTCGTGCGGGCGATCGCCGAGATCAGCTACCTCAACGGCGAGACCTTCCGGCTGGACGCCGCGCTGCGGATGCCGCCGAAGTAGCCACTGCACCGACCCGGACGTCGGCGGAGGCACGCGTACGCTCAGGCGCGTGACCTCCGCCGACGTGCTTTTCCCCGTCGACCGGCTGCACCGGGCACAGGTGGCCGCTGCGGCCGCCGGCCTGGACGCGGTGCTGCTCACCCCAGGCGCCGACCTGCGCTACCTGACCGGGTACGACGCCCTGCCGCTCGAGCGGCTCACCTGCCTGGTGCTGCCGGCCGAGGGTGAACCGCTGCTGGTGGTGCCGCTGCTGGAGCAGCCGGCCGCTGAGGCCAGTCCCGCATCGCGGCTCGGCATCGAGATCGTGGGAGTGGGGGAGACGGACGACCCGTACGCGCTCGTCGGCCGGCGGTTGGCCGGTGCCCGGCGTGTGGGGCTCGCCAACCGGATGTGGGCCGAGCAGGTGCTGCGCCTGCGCACGGCGCTGCCCGCGGCGGAGCAGTCGCTCGCCGGTACGGTCCTCCGCGAGCTGCGCATGCGCAAGACGGCGGCGGAGGTCGAGGCCCTGCGTCGTGCGGGGGCGGCCATCGACCGGGTCCACGAGCGGATGGGGGAGTGGCTCAAGGCGGGACGGACCGAGCAGGAGGTCGGCCGCGACATCGCCGACGCGATCGTCGCCGAGGGCCACGCCACCGTGAACTTCGTCATCGTGGGCTCCGGCCCGAACGGCGCGAGCCCGCACCACCACACCGGGACGAGGGTGATCGAGCCCGGCGACCCCGTGGTCGTCGACATCGGCGGTACCACCGACGACGGCTACTGCTCCGACGCGACCCGGACGTACGCCGTGGGGGAACCACCAGCCGACTTCGTGCGGTACTACGAGGTGCTCCAGGCGGCGCAGGAGGCGGCGTGTGCTGCGGCTCGCCCCGGGGTCACGGCCGCGTCGGTCGACGCCGCTGCGCGTGACGTCATCGCGACTGCGGGCTACGGCGAGAAGTTCGTGCACCGCACCGGGCACGGCATCGGGCTGGAGGAGCACGAGGAGCCGTACATCGTCGCGGGCAACGACGAGGTGCTGGGGCCGGGGATGTGCTTCTCGATCGAGCCCGGCATCTACCTGCCCGGCCGGCACGGTGCGCGGATCGAGGACATCGTCGCGGTGACCGGTGACGGGGCCGAGCGGCTCAACGTGGTCCGGCGGGACCTCGTGGTGCTGGACGCCTGATGCCCGCCGAGCGCATGTTCGCCACCGACGAGGCGCGCGAGCTGGTGATGCTGGCGCGGGAGATCGCGGACAAGGAGCTGCGCCCCCGCGCCGCCGAGATGGAGGAACGCGCGGAGTTCCCGCGCGAGGTGTTCCGGCTGCTGGGCCGCGCCGGCTTGCTCGGGCTGCCGTACCCGGAGGAGCACGGCGGTGGCGGGCAGCCGTACGAGGTGTACCTGCAGGTGCTCGAGGAGCTCGCGGCGGGCTGGGCCGCGGTCGCCCTCGGCGTGTCCGTGCACACGCTGGCCTGCTATCCGGTGGCCGCGTGCGGCACCGACGAGCAGCGCTCGCGCTGGCTGCCCCGCATGCTGGGCGGCGAGACGGTCGGCGCGTACTGCCTGTCCGAGGCGCAGTCCGGTTCCGACGCCGCCGCCCTGCAGACCCGGGCCACCGCCGAGGACGGGGGCTACGTCGTCGACGGCACCAAGGCCTGGGTGACGCACGGCGGCGTCGCCGACTTCTACAACGTCTTCGTCCGCACCGGCGAGGCGGGCAGCCGCGGCATCTCGCTGCTACTGCTGGACGCCGACACCTCCGGTCTCGAGCCACAGGCCCCGGAACGGAAGATGGGGCTGCGCTCCAGCCCCACGGCCCAGCTCCGCCTGACCGGCGCGCGAGTCCCTGCCGACCGGCTCATCGGCGCCGAAGGTGAGGGCTTCCGCATCGCCTTGAGCGCGCTCGACGGCGGCCGGCTGGGCATCAGCGCGGTCGCGACCGGGGTGGCGCAGGCCGCCCTGGACGAGGCCGTGGCGTACGCGCGGCAGCGGCGCCAGTTCGACCAGCCCGTCATCGACTTCCAGGGTGTGTCGTTCCTCCTGGCCGACATGGCCACCGGCGTGGAGGCCGCCCGGGCGACGTACCTGTCCGCGGCCCGCCGCCGCGACGCCGGTCTCGACTACTCCGCGCAGGCCTCCATGGCCAAGCTGCTGGCCACCGACACGGCCATGCGCGTCACCACCGACGCGGTGCAGGTCCTCGGCGGCTACGGCTACACCAGCGACTTCCCGGTCGAGCGCTTCCTGCGCGAGGTGAAGGTCATGCAGATCTTCGAGGGAACCAACCAGATCCAGCGGATGGTCATCGGCCGCCACCTGGCGCGCTGAGCCGGTCGGGGCGGTTGTGCCGTTGTGCCCTGCCGGGGGCTCCGCCGCAGTAGCGTGGGAATCGTGCCGGGAGACAGGGCCGGGGACACCGCGCTCCTCGAGCGGCGCACCGCTGCCTATCTGAGCGCCTACGGCCTGTACGAGGCGGTGCAGGGGGAGCAGGCAACCGCAGCGAACGCTGCCGTCACGGCAGCCCTCGAGGAGGCCGAGCACCAGCGCTGGCCGGAGGTGTCGTTCGTCCTCAACGCCGCGCGCGCCGTGTTCGCCGTCACGCGCAACCGGCCGGAGGCCGCGCCCGCGGCGGAGTCGCTGGTGCAGCTGGCCGAGGACCTGCAGCGGCCCGCTCTCCTGGCCACCGCACTGTCGCTGCGCGCCGTGGTTGCCGGTGTCGCCGGCGACGTGTCGCGGCTCCTTGCCGACGCCAGCCGGGCGGTTGCGCTGCTCGACGACGACGAGGAGCCCGCGCTCGACCGCTCGACGGGGTACGTCGCCGCGGCTGCGGTGTTCCACCGGCTGCAGCTGTGGGAGCTGGTCGACGAGCTGTACGCCGAAGCGGCGCAGCTCCAGCCGTACTGCGCTGCGCCCGCCCAGGCGGCGGCGATCAGCGTCAACCGTGTCCTCACCCGCGTCGAGTGGGGGCTCGCCCTGCTGGAGAACGGCGTCGACGACGCTGCGCGGGTCCGGCTGCACCAGGCGCTGGATGCCGTGCCGGCTGCCCTGGCCGAGGCTCTGCCGCCGCTGTGGCGGCGTGACGTGGAGGCGTGCCAGGACATCGTCGGCATGCTCACCGAACCCTGGACGCGGGCGCAGGTGGAGGCCGCCCTCGCCCACCACGAGACGTGGCTGGCGGAGCACGGGGACGTGGAGGTCCTCCCGCAGCTGCGGGCGGCGGCGGCGCTGGCGCTCCTGCGTGGGGGAGACACCCGCGCTGCCGCTCGGGCCACCGTGACCCTGGCGACGACGCGATCCGCCTCGTCCTCGGCACGTTCGTTCCCCGCCTGGGTGCGGGCGGCGGTGCTCGCGGCGGCCCGTCCGAGTGACGCGACCGAGGCGGCGCGCGACTACGCGACGCTCGTCAGCGGGTTGCGGTGGGAGTCGCGCGAGGCCGTGCTGGTCGCCGCGCGCGCTCGCATCGGCGTGGAGCGCCGGCGGCACGAGCACGAGCAGCTCGCCCGCGCGGCGCACACCGACGCGCTCACCGGGCTGCACAACCGGCGCAGCTTCGACGCGTGGCTGCAGGCGGGACCGGCGAACGGCACCGCGGGCAGCGCCTTGCTGCTGCTGGACCTCGACGGCTTCAAGCAGGTCAACGACGCCTTCGGCCACGGGGTGGGCGACGACGTGCTGCGGCGCGTCGGCCACATCATCGGGAGCGCCATCCGCCCTGGCGACCAGGCGTTCCGCCAAGGGGGTGACGAGTTCGCCATCCTGTTGCGCGGAGATCAGCTGACTGCTGACGTGGCCCAGCAGCGCGCTCACCACCTGCGCCGGCTCATCCTGGACGAGCAGTGGGCCGACGTCGCGCCCGGCCTGCAGGTCACGGCCACCGTCGGCCTTGCGTACACCGTTCCGGGCCAGGAGCCGGCGAAGAGCCCGGTCGAGCTGTACCGGGTGGCCGACGCGGCGCTCTACGTCGCCAAGGACCGCCGGACCTCGGACTCGGTCACCACGTCGTAGCCGCGAAGGTCAGCGGCGGAGGTCGGTGATGAAGTCCTGGAACAGCCCTTCGCCGGTGGTGGTCCAGAACTCCCAGACCGGCGGCGGCATGTTCGCCTGCATGTGGTCACGCTGGTCCTGGGTCATCGCCTCGCGCACCAGGCCCAGGACCAGCCAGAGCTTGTCACCGGTGAACGACCCGAGGGAGTGTCCGGGCAGCTGGCCCCACTCCTCGGCCGTGAGGTACTCGGCCGCGAGCGGGACGATGTGCTGCTCCTCCTCGTCGAGGTGCGGGGCGAGGACGGCGTTCAGCTCGGCGAGCGCCGCTGCTGCGCGGCCGGCAGCCGTGAGGTCCGCCGTACCCGTCCAGCTCGTGACCGCCTCTTCGGCCGCCGTCAGGGCGCTGAGGACGTCATCGTGCTGCGCCGCGATGCGACGCACGAGCTCCGCGCTGGCCGGCGCACGCTCCACCAGCCGGGGCCAGATGATGTCGTCCTCGCCCTCGTGGTGGGAGTGCAGGAAGGCCAGCAGGTTGGCGTAGAAGGACCCGACGTTCGCACTGCGCTCGGTGTCACCGGGTGCGACCCCACCCACCAGCTGGGGTGCACGGGTGAGGGCGTCACGGAACACCTTGTGCACCGACGCCATGTCGCTGGTGTCGGGTCGGGTGAGTGCGGCCTCGGCCATGGCGGGGCTCCTTCGGGAGTGGCGGCAGGCCGCCACTCTGCCACGGGGGGAGGGGGCCTGCAGGTGAGTTCTCAAGGTCGAGCAGGGTCGTGCCGACAATGGGCCCGGAGGGCGGGTGCGGCGTCACGCTCATCGTCGCTTCACGCGGGGATGGTGGGCAGCGTGACACCCCCGCCCTCCTTGTACGTCCGTGCCCGGAACGTGCCGGATGCCCGACGTGGGTGACCGGGTTGTCCGGGATCTGCCGCGTCTCGGCCGGCACAGGAACGTCGCGGGCGGTACTGGTGTTATCCCTGCGTGGACAAGCGTGTGCTGCTGCTGGCTGCTGTCGGTACGGCAGCGGTGCTCAGCGCCTGTGGCAGCACCGTCGCCGACGTACCCCTGCACCCGGTGGCGCTGCGTGCGCCGCTGCAGGCAGCGGACCCGGCTGCGGCCGACACCCCGGCGTTCACCGTGCCGGTCGGCGAGGAGCACCGTGCCGCCAAGCAGGCAGCGGTCGTCGCCGCTGAGCGGCTTACGACGTACGCGCGGGGTGAGCCGCTGACGACCCTGGTGGCGAGAGTCACGACCGACCCTGCCAGGCAGCGGGCGCTGCAGACCGCGGCGCTGCCCCTGTGGGACCCGCAGCAGTCGTCGCAGGGGAGCATCGTCTACCCCCAGCTCGGCGGGTACGTCCCCGGGCGGGCTTCCGTGATGGTCGTGGTCCGGCAGGAGCTCACCGACGCCGACGGCACCCGGCACAGCGAGACGAGGGTGCTCGACGTGCGCGTCCTGCAGACCCCGCGCGGATGGGCGTTCGACGGCCTCGGTTCGGCAGGCGGGACACCGGTCGCTCGCCCCGCAGCGTTGCCGGCCCTGGCAGCAGCTGTCGTCGACAACCCCCGGATCACGCTGCCGGACAGCGCTCGCTGGGACATCTACCGCGGCCGGGTCGCGCCCGCACTCCTGCAGCTGTTGAGCGACCTCGCCGCGCGTACGCCGTTCGCAGTGACGGTGCTGGAGACCGGGCACCCGCTCGACGTGTTCGGCACGACTCACCGCAGTGCGCACAGCGTCGGTCACGCAGCGGACGTCTACGCGCTGGGCGGCACCGATGTGATCGACCAGCGGGTGGCCGGCAGCCGTGCGTACGACGCCGCTCGCTGGGCCTTCTCGCTCAGCTCGGTCGACCAGGTGGGCAGCCCCTGGAACTTTGACGGCTCCGGCCGCCGGTCGTTCACCAACGACGTGCACCAGGACCATCTGCACCTCGCCGTCCGCTGACGGGGCTTTCTGCCCTAGCACTGCCTCACCTGCGGCTGCACGCTCGGAAGCAGCGGTTGCGGGAGGAGGCCTCCCATGAGCGCAGCGGCCACCGGGCGTGCCGTGCTCGTCGGTGTTGCTGTCGCCGTTCTCGCCGCGGCCTGCGGCGGAACCACCCAGATGGCGGAGTCCGCGCCACCCTCGTCAGAGAGCAGCGCGACGCAGCCGAGCCAGACCGCGGCGGACGCGGCCAGGGACGGGGTGATCCCCGAGGTGGCTGCGTTGCCCTTCTCCGTACGCGTCGACGTGCGCGGGCAGGTCGTGGCCGCGGAAGGAGTGTGGGTGCTCTCCGTGCCGACCGCGGCCGCAGCGAAGAACGCGGACGGCTGCCGCCTCGGACCGGACACCGGCAAGTACCCGACGGACACCATCTGCGTCACCGAGTACGGGGAGCTGCTCCTGCTGGACGCGGGACGGTCCCGGATCCTGCGGGCCTACCCGCTGCCGGCCGTGCCTCCCACCTTCCTGCTGCTGACTCCGGACGCGGTCTACTGCGGCCGGGCAGGAGACGCCGCGGTGGGGGAGACCATGCTGCCGGACTCGATGGTCTGCAGAGTGGACCGCGCCACCCTCGCTGCGCGGGTACGCGTCTTCCCGGCCCCTGCCGACTCGGTGGTCGCGCAACCGTGCTTCTTCCCGCCTGCCTCGTGGTCGGTGGCTGATCGGTGGATCGGCGCCGTGGGTGCCACCCTCGACGGCGACCGGCTGCTGGTTCGAGCCGGCGACGGCACCACGACGGCACTCGACGCCACGACGCTCGGTCTGGCCGATCGAGCCGCGGCGGGCTGAGGGCTGAACGGGGGCCGGCCGCATGCTGTTCCCGACCGTGACGTTCGCCCTGTTCTTCCTGGTCGTGCTCGCGGGTTACTGGTTGCTGGCGCCGCACGGGGTCGGTCGCAAGCTGCTGCTGCTCGCCGCGGCGGTGGTGTTCTACGGGCACTGGGACCGCCGGTTCGTCGGCCTGCTCGCCGTCTTCGTGGTGGTGAACTGGGCTGCCGCCCGGGCCATCCGTGCGGTCGGGCGCGGGTGGGTCAGGACGGCTCTCACCACCGCGGGCATCGTGGCGGACGTCGGCGTGCTCTCCTTCTTCAAGTACTACGGCTTCTTCGTGGACTCCCTGACCGAGGCCTTGTCCCGGTTCGGGCTCGCCGTGCATCCGCCGCTGCTCGACGTGCTGCTCCCGGTGGGCATCTCCTTCTACACGTTCGAAGCAGTCGCCTACCTCGTCCAGGTGCACCGCGGCCGGACGGAACCGGGTGCGCTGCTGGACGTCGCGGTGTGGCTGAGCTTCTTCCCGAAGCTCATGAGCGGCCCGATCACTCGAGCGGAGGAGTTCCTGCCGCAGCTGGCGGGGCCACCGGACACCGCGCACGTGCAGTCCGGCCGCGCGTACTGGCTCATCGGGCGGGGGCTGGTGAAGAAGCTCGTGGTTGCCTCCTTCCTGGCCACAGCGGTGACCGACGACGTGTTCGCCGACCCGCACGCGTACGGCAGCGCCGTGCTGCTCGTCGGTGCGTATGCGTTCGCCGCGCAGATCTACGCGGACTTCTCCGGCTACACCGACATGGCGATCGGCCTCTCGCTCCTGCTGGGGTTCCGGCTGCCGGAGAACTTCGACCGGCCCTACACCGCCACCTCGGTACAGGACTTCTGGTCGCGCTGGCACATGACCCTGTCCCGGTGGCTGCGCGACTTCCTGTTCGCTCCGTTCCTGCGGCTTGCGGGCGGCCACCCCTGGCGACGGTACGGAGCCATCGTCGCGGTGATGCTCCTGGCCGGCCTGTGGCACGGGGCCGCCTGGACGTTCGTCGCCTTCGGTGCCGTCCACGGCGTCGCGATGGCTCTGGAGCGGACGAGCCGGGAACGCCGGCGCGCCTATGGCCGGCCACCGGCTCGCCGGACGGTGTGGCGGCAGGTGCTCCGTCGAGTGGTGACCTTCCACGTGGTCTGCCTGGGCTGGGTGTTCTTCGCTGCGGGATCGGTCGGTGATGCCGGGACGTACCTGCACAGCCTGGCGACCAACTGGTCCGGCCCCAGTGGGCTGCTGACCCCTCTGCTCCTGCTGACGGTGCTGGCAGTGGTGGCAGCGCAGTACGTTCCCGCCGGTGCGACGCAGTGGGTCACGCAACGGGTCGCCCGAGCCTCCGCACCGGTGCTGGCCGCGGGCTTCGCGGGCGCACTGGTCGTCATCGCGGCCCTGGCACCCACGACCGTGCCCGCCTTCCTCTACTTCCGGTTCTGACCATGGCCACGCACGCCCGCCCTCGCGCGTCCCGGTCCGGCAGCGGTGAGCCGGCGCGGGTGGTCGTGGTGATGACGTTGCTGGCACTGGTGATCGCGGGTCTGCTCAACGCCGACGAGCTGGTGCGGCGGGCCCGCGCCCTGCCGTACGGGTGGGAGCGCTCGGCGGCGGTGACCGTCGCCGAGGCGCTGCACGGGGTCAGCCACGCGGCGCGGTTGGACCGGCCGCGCGAGGTGCTGGACCGTGCCCTCGGGCACGACAGCGCAGCTGCCGGCACGCCGGGCACGGTGACGCCTGTCGCCCCGCAGCCCCTGGCCCCGTCCGGCACCACACCGTCCGGCGGGGACCCACCCGTCCGGCCGGCGCCCACGAAGGCGGACCCGCTGCGCGTGTTCCTCGGCGGGGACTCGGTGAGCCAGGCGGTGGCGCAGGCCTTCGCACGGCTGGCCGGGGCGACCGGGGTCGTGCAGTCGACGGTGGAGTTCCGGTTCTCGACCGGGCTGACCCGCCCCGACTACTTCGACTGGCCCGGGCGGCTGCGCACGGTGCTGGCGGCCTCGCCGCCGCCCGACGTGGTGGTGGTGATGTTCGGCGCCAACGACGTGCAGCGGATGCGTACGCCGGAGGGCACCGTGTCGGCGGGCACGGCGGCCTGGCTCGCCGAGTACCGTCGGCGGGTCGCCGAGACGATGGACCAGCTGCAGGCATCGGGAGTCACGGCGTACTGGTTGGGGCAGCCGGCCATGCGCTCGGCCACCTTCGACCTGCGCATCGCGGAGCTCGACGACATCTACGCGCAGGAGGCAGCAGGGCGACCAGCGGTCACCTACGTCGACACCCGTGCCCTGCTCGGCGGCGGTTCGACGGGCTACACGGCCTACCTGCGGCAACCGGACGGCTCGTCGGTACAGGTGCGCACCACCGACGGAGTGCACCTGACCCGGGCCGGTGGTGAGCTGCTGGCACGCACGCTGCTGATGGCGCTTCGGCAGCGTTGGCCCCTGCCGGAGTGACGTGGGGACCTACTGCGCGAGCCAGACTGCTGTGTCCGGAGGCAGGGTGGTCGTGCCGACCGCCGGCGCGCTGTGCAGCAGCACCTCGCCGTCCGGCAGCGGCGCGTCCACACCACCCATGTTCACCGCGCAGACGACCGCCCGGCCACCGTCGCGGCCGGGACGTCGGAACGCCAGCACGTCGCCGCCGAGGTCCAGCCACTGCAGCGTGCCGTCACCGAGGGCGGGCTGGCTCCGACGTGCGGACAGGCAGCGCCGGTACCAGGACAGCATCGACTGCCCGTCCTGCGCCTGCTGCTCGGCAGTGACGCCGTTCCAGCCGGCTGGCTGCGGAAGCCACGGCTGGCCGGAGCGGGCGGAGAAGCCGTACGGGGGGATGTCACCCGACCAGGGCAGCGGCACCCGGCAGCCGTCACGGCCGGGCCGGGTGTGCCCCGACCGCTCCCACACCGGGTCCTGGCGCGCGGCCTCGGGCACCTCGACGTCCGCCAGCCCGAGCTCCTCGCCCTGGTACAGGTAGACGGG
The DNA here is from genome assembly GCA_963728075.1 of uncultured Actinomycetota bacterium. GTDB lineage: Bacteria > Actinomycetota > Actinomycetes > JAFAQI01 > DASSKL01 > CAVSIP01. The sequence continues at coordinate 694,442 of CAVSIP010000001.1, forward strand.
CCCGGGCAGGGCGAGCAGCAGCAGCAGCGCGGCGCGCGCCCGTCGGGCTCCCTGCTCGCCGGCGCCGTAGCGGGTCACGTGCCGCGGCACGTCGTGGTTGGACAGCACCCACGTGGTCGGCGCTCCGACAGCGCCGAGACCGGCCAGTGACTTCTCGATCGCGGCCCGCATCGGCTGCCGCTGCCAGGGCGCGAGCAGCAGCCGGAAGTTGAACGCGAGGTTGAGCTCGTCCGGCCGTACGTACTCCGCCACCGCCAGGGGGTCACCGAGCCAGATCTCGCCGACGGCCATGCGCTCGCCGGGATAGGCGTCGAGGACACGCCGCCAGGAGCGGTACACCTCGTGCACCTCGGGCTGGTTCCACATCGGCATGTGCTCGACGGTCTCGGCGATGATGTTGCCCTGGCCGCGGGGATGGTCGGGCATCGCGGGGTCCTTGAACAGCCCATAGGCGACGTCGATGCGGAACCCGTCGACGCCACGGTCCAGCCAGAAGCGCAGGGTGTGCTCGAAGTCTGCGGCCACGTCCGGGTGCCGCCAGTCGAGGTCGGGCTGCTCCGGCGCGAACAGGTGCAGGTACCACTGGCCGTCGGCTACCTGCGTCCAGGCGGGGCCACCGAACGTCGACACCCAGTTGTTCGGCGGCTGCTCGCCGCGGGGCCCCTTGCCGTGCCGGAACAGGAACCGCCGCCGGGCGTCGCTGCCCGGCCCGGCAGCGAGCGCTTCCTGGAACCAGGGGTGCCGGTCGCTGACGTGGTTGGGCACGATGTCGACGGTCAGCCGCAGGCCGTGGTCGTGGGCGTCGTGCACCAGCGCATCGAACGCGTCGAGGTCACCGAACAGCGGGTCGACGTCGCGCGGGTCGGCGACGTCGTACCCGTGGTCGGCCTGCGGAGAGCGGTAGAACGGCGTCAGCCACAGGGCGTCCACGCCCAGGTCGCGCAGGTAGGGGAGTCGCCGACGGATGCCCTCGAGGTCGCCGACCCCGTCGCCGGATGCGTCGGCGAAGCTGCGGACGTAGATCTCGTAGAACACGGCGTCGCGCCACCACGGTCGGGCCATGCGGCGACGCTATCGACCGGTGGGGGTGCCTTCCTCCGCCTGGGGTGGGCCGGCGATCACGTCGTCGCAGCTGCGCTCGTCCGGCAGCAGCGGCCGGAACGCGAGCAGCCACGTCGTCCCCCCGGAGGTCCACTGGGTGTTCGTGTTGGCCTGCTGCACATCCGCCTGCACCGCGGCCAGGTCCGTGCCGCGCAGGACGAGGCAGCGTCCGCCCACCAGCTCGGTGCCCGTGGCCGGGTCCGGGCCCCGCCAGGTGGCGGTGCCGGGCTGCGGCTGCTGGGCCGGGTCCACGTCACCGTACGGCTGGGCCAGCACTGCGAGGGCGTCGAAGTCGTACGCCGACGTCCCGGTGGCTGCGGCCGACAGGTGCTCGACGAGCGTCACGAGCTGGCCGCGGGCCCTCTGCTGTGCCGGCGTGAGCCCGGCCCCCTGAGCCTCGCGCAGCGCCTCGACGGAGACCGTCGACGTCCGGCCGTCGCGGAGCACGGTGAACACCGTGGCGGGTGCGTCGGCGACCGGCGGCTGCCCGTAGTCGTGCGGCCGGCCGTCGACGCCGGCGGCGACCGCCTCGTCGACCAGCTCGCGGACCCGCTGCTCGCTCACCCGGCCGACCTGGACGTTGGGCAGCGCCGGCGGGGGATAGATCTCGCTCTGCGGGCCCGGCACGAACACGCGCCCGTCGCCGTAGACGGTGACCAGCGGGATCTCGCCGAACCGGCCCGCGGGCTGCACGAAGCCGCCGGCGTAGCGCACCTGGATCGACGGCGCGCGCACCGCGCCGTCGCTGGCACCGCCGTCACCTGACCGGACCGTCTGGGTGGTGCCCCCTGCGCAGGCGGCGAGGAGAGGGGCCGCGAGCAGGCCGGCGAGGAGCGCTCGTCTCATGCCCCCTGGGACGCGAGCGGGCGGCGTGCGGTTCCCGCTGCCGGCCGGACTAGCCCGGCGGAGGCATGCCGTCCGCTCATTCGGCTGATTTTCCGTCGGACCCGCTTGCGACACGCCGTGCTGACCTGGGAGAACGCGCGTTGTCGCAGGTCAGAGGCCAGTTGCGATCGTGTACGCGGTTGGTTACGTTGCGCGGCGTCCCCACCGGACATCCCGACCACGGAGGCGGTCGTGCCCCCAGCTCCCACCGGGTCAGCGGTCGCGCCCACGACGGCGCAGTGCCGCGGTGCCAGGCCCGGCGGACGGGGTCACCGGTGCGTCACCGCTCCGGTCGGGAGGCTGCGAGCCGGGTAGGGCCCGGGACCGGCCAGTAGACAACGGCGGCGCACGGGCAGCCAGCACCGTGCGGCGTCGGTCCGAAGGTCGGCCCGGGTCCTCCGCCCGGGGCACGCTCGGGCCGCCTCTCGCGTTGTAGCGTCGAACAGCGAGGACGCGAGCGGCGGAGGAGGTGGGCGACGTGTGCAGCGCGCGACGCGTCGTGCCGTGTCGTCCCCGTCGTTGACCGCCCTGCAGCGTCCGGTCCTGGCCCGCCGCCGGGCAGCGGCCCGGACCCTGCCGGCTGGGGCCCGGACGCTGCTGGGAGCGGCTGCCGGCCTGGCGGTGTGGAGCGCCTTCCCCCCGCTCGACTGGTGGCCGCTTGCCGTCGTCGGGGTGGCGCTGCTCTGGTTCGCCGTACGTGGCGCCCGCGCGCGGGTCGGCGCACTCGTCGGTCTCGTCGCGGGTCTCGCGACGTTCGTGCCCATGCTCACCTGGCTGCGGACCCTCGGCATCGACGCCTGGCTGCTGCTGGCGCTCAGCCAGGCACTGTGGTTCGCCGCCTTCGGCGCGGCGCTCACCGTGGCCGGCCGGCTACCCGCCTGGCCGCTGTGGGGGGCCTGCTTGTGGGTCACCCTGGAGTGGGCGCGCAGCCGCGTCCCGCTGGGCGGGTTCAGCTGGGGCCGGCTGGGCTTCGCGATGCCCGACGCGCCGATGGGGGCGTACGCGGCCCTCGGTGGCGTACCGGTGGTGACCTTCGCCGTGGCCGTCGCCGGTGGCCTGCTCGCCTGGTTGCTCGTGCAGGCACGCCGGTCCCGGGCGGTGCTGACGGTCGCCGCGCTGGGCGCGCTCGCGGCCGTCCTCACTGGGGGGCTCGCCGTGCCGCTGCCCACGGCGGGGGAGCGGGGGACGGGACCCGCCCGGCTGCAGGTCGCCATCGTGCAGGGCAACGTGCCGCGCCTCGGCCTGGACGCCTTCGCCCAGGCGCGGGCGGTCGTGACCAACCACGCCCGCGAGACCGAGCGGCTCGCAGCCGACGTGCGGGCGGGCCGCCGACCCGCGCCGGACCTCGTCGTCTGGCCCGAGAACTCCACCGACGTCGACCCCAGCAGGGACGCTCAGGTGCACGAGCTCATCACCCAGGCCGTTCGCGCGGTGGGCGTGCCGACGATGGTGGGCGCGGTTCTCGACGGGCCCGGGAGCGGGCACGTCCGCAACGCGAGCGTGGTCTGGGACCCGCGGACGGGACCCGGTGACAGTTATGTCAAGCAGCACCTGGTGCCGTTCGGGGAGTACGTGCCGCTGCGCTCGGTGCTCGCCAGCGCCATCGGGCGGTTCTCGCTCGTCCCGCGCGACTTCGTGGCCGGCACCAAGCCGGGCGTGCTGCACACCGGACCGGTCACGGTGGCGGACGTGATCTGCTTCGAGGTGGCCTACGACGGCATCGTGCGCGAGGCGGTGAACGGTGGTGGCCGGCTGCTCGTCGTGCAGACCAACGACGCCACGTACGAGCACAAGGGGGACAACGGTCATGGGGGCGAGACGGCCCAGCAGCTGGAGATCACGCGGATGCGCGCGATCGAGCACGGCCGGGCCGCGGTGATCGCCGCCACGAGCGGGGTGTCGGCCGTCATCGCCCCGGACGGCACGGTGCGACAGCGCAGCGCGGTGTTCCGTCCCGCCGTGCTCGACGCGGAGGTGCCACTGCGGGACAGCCGTACGCTGGCGGACCGGGTCGGGGCGACGCCGGAGTGGGTGCTGGCGCTGCTGGGGCTCGTCGTGGTGGCGGGCGCCGCCGTGCGGCGCCGGTGGGAGGCACGGCCGTGAGCGGCGCCGACCGGGTGCTCGTGGCGATGCCGACGTACAACGAGCGGGACTCGCTGCCGCGGACGCTGGCCCGGCTGCGCGCGGCGGTACCCGACGTCGACGTCGTCGTCGTCGATGACGCCAGCCCGGACGGTACGGGGGAGCTGGCCGACCAGCTCGCCGCCGCGGACCCGGCCGTCCATGTGCTGCACCGGGCGGGCAAGCAGGGGCTGGGGGCGGCCTACATCGCGGCCTTCCGGTGGGCGATCGAGCGCGGCTACGACGCAGTGGTCGAGATGGACGCCGACGGCTCGCACGCGCCCGAGGAGCTCCCGCAGCTGCTCGCCGCCCTCCGTGACGCGGACGTCGTCCTCGGCTCTCGCTGGGTGCCCGGCGGTGCGGTGGAGAACTGGCCGTGGCCGCGCCGGGTGCTCAGCCGGGGCGGCAACGCCTACACCCGCATGCTGCTGGGCCTGCCGCTGCGCGATGCGACGGGCGGGTACCGGGTGTACCGGCGACACGTCCTGGAGGCGCTGCCGCTCGCCGAGATCGCCTCGCAGGGCTACTGCTTCCAGGTCGACCTCGCGTGGCGGGCCTGGCGGGCCGGTTTCCGGGTGGTGGAGGTGCCGATCACCTTCGTGGAACGGGCGGCGGGGACGAGCAAGATGAGCCGGGCCATCGTCGCCGAGGCGTTGTGGCGGGTCACCGTCTGGGGGCTGCGCAGCGGTCGCTCACGAGCCCGGCGGCGGGCCCGGGGACCGCAGGCACGACCGCCGCAGACGGAGGCGCCGGTCTGATGGCCGCCGTGCTCGTGCTGGCGTTCATCGTGACGCCGCTGGTCGAGCTGTATGTGTTCTTCCAGGTGGGCGGCGCCATCGGCTTCCTGCCGACGATCGCCCTGCTGTTCGCCATCAGCGTGCTCGGCGGCACGCTCGTCCGGCGTGAGGGCGGACGGGCCTGGCAGCGGCTGCGGGAGGCGGTCACCGCGGGGCGGCTGCCGGGCCGCGAGGTCGCCGACGGGGCGCTCGTGCTCGTCGGCGGCACCCTGCTGCTCACGCCGGGGTTCGTCACGGATGCGCTCGGCCTGGTCCTCCTGCTGCCGCTCACCCGGCCGGTCGCGCGCCGCCTGGTGACCCGGGTCGCCGCCAGGCGCGTCACGGTGCACGTCGGTGGCGGCGGGCCGTACGACCGGCCGCCGGCATCCGGTCGTGTGGTGGACGCCGAGGTGGTCGACGACGACGAGCCCCGACCGTGACCGGGCAGGCCGAAGGCCGCGCACCGCAACGCGGCACGCGGCCTTCGGCAGGCTCAGGCGCTCTTCTTGGTCTTCCCGCGGAGCACGGCGAGCCGCTCGGCGAGGACCTCCTCGAGGTCGTCGACCGTCCGGCGCTCCATGAGCATGTCCCAGTGGGTACGCGCGGGCTTCTCCTTCTTCGGCTCCGGCAGCTCGCCGTCCACGATGATCGCGACGGCGCCGCAGACGCGGCACTCCCAGGAGGCCGGCACCTCGGCCTCCTCGGACAGGGGCACGGCGAAGCGGTGCCCGCGCGGGCAGTCGTACGCCACCTCGCGCCGAGGCGCCAGGTCGGTCCGGCGGTCGGTCTCATAGCTCACAGCCCCGAGTCGGGTTCCTCGGAGCACTCGGTCACCCATGGTCACTGCCTCCGCGTCGAGTCGCTCGTGTGTGGCAACGAGCAGAACGCCGAAAGGATTCCCGCGAGTTCGGTCACACAACCCGCCGGAGCCGTTGCCCCTTCCCCGCTCGGAGGGCTAATGCCGATAATGGACATTATGTCAAGTCGCGGCCCGAGCGGTGCACGATGACCTCCCCGGAGCGGCCGTACGCCGTGATCGACCTCGACGGCGTCCTGGCGGACGTCCGGCACCGGCTGCACCACCTGAGCGGCCGGCCGAAGGACTGGGAGGCGTTCTTCGCCGGCATCCCGGACGACCCGCCGCTGTCCGCGGGCGTCGAGCTGGTGCGCCTGCTGGCCATGGACCACGAGGTCGTGTACGTCACCGGGCGGCCGGAGCGCACGCGCGCGGTCACCGAGGCCTGGCTGGCGCGCCACGGGCTGCCGGGTGGGCGGCTGGTCATGCGGCGGGACGGCGACCGCCGGCCGGCCCGGGTGGCCAAGCCCGAGCTCGTCCGGTCGCTCGCCCGGCGCCGGCCGGTGGCCCTCGTCGTCGACGACGACGAGGCGGTGTGCGCCGCGTTCGCGGCGGCCGGGTGGCCGGTGCAGCACGCCGACTGGATGCACGCGGACACCGACGATTCCGTCGTGCTGAGGCAGGCCCAGGAACGGCTCGGCCGTACGTGACCGGTCAGATCAGGACGTACCGGACTAGTCCCCCCGACATGTCGGATACGCCGAACAGCCCATGCACAGATGTCCGCGTGGCGGATGCAGCCGAACCGCATCCGGGCCGACACTCGTAACACGAAGTACCAGACGCACCACCGGACCGGAGGCACGCCGATGTGCCCGCACCAGCCGCACTGCCCAGCCGCTGAGGACGCCGACCGCGACGCCGCTCGCGTCGTCGCCGCCCACCCCGAGCAGGGCTGGAGCCTGCTGTGCAACGGCATCGTGGCCTTCGAGGACACCGGCGAGCTGCTGCCCGACGGCCGGATCGTCGCCCCCCACCGGCCCACCGACCACGCGCCGGCGGCCTGACTCCCCCGGCACACCGCCCGGTTCAGGAGTCGTAGGACTCGAGGGGCGGGCAGCTGCACACGAGGTTGCGGTCGCCGTACGCCTGGTCGAGGCGGCGGACCGGCGGCCAGTACTTCGCCGCGCGCACGGGTGCGGTCGGGAAGGCCGCCGTCTCGCGGTCGTAGCCGTGCTGCCAGTCCCCCGCGATCATGGTCGCCGTGTGCGGGGCGTTGCGCAGCGGGTTGTCCTCGGCGTCCCACTCCCCTGACGCGACCTTCGCGATCTCCGCGCGGATGGCGATCATCGCCTCGCAGAACCGGTCCAGCTCGGTGAGGTCCTCCGACTCGGTCGGCTCGATCATGAGCGTGCCGGCTACCGGGAACGACATCGTCGGCGCGTGGAAGCCGTAGTCCATCAGCCGCTTCGCGACGTCGTCGACCGTCACACCGGTCTCCTTGGTGATCTGGCGCAGGTCGACGATGCACTCGTGGGCCACCAGGCCGCCACGGCCGGTGTAGAGCACCGGGTAGTGCGGCGCCAGCCGGCGGGCCAGGTAGTTGGCGGACAGCACGGCCACCTCGCTCGCCCGCCGCAGCCCCTCCGGTCCCATCAGGCGGATGTAGGCCCAGGAGATCGGCAGGATCCCCGCCGAGCCCCACGGCGCCGCGGAGACTGCGCCCACGCCCGGCTCGGGGCCGGCCTCGGGACGCAGCGGCGAGGTCGGCAGGAACGGCGCCAGGTGGGCGCGTACGGCCACCGGGCCGACGCCCGGGCCACCGCCGCCGTGCGGGATCGTGAAGGTCTTGTGCAGGTTGAGGTGGGAGACGTCCGCACCGAAGCGGCCCGGCCGGGCCAGGCCGACCATGGCGTTGAGGTTGGCACCGTCCACGTAGACCTGTCCGCCGGCGTCGTGCACCACGGCGCAGACCTCGGTGATGGACTCCTCGAACACGCCGTGCGTCGACGGGTAGGTCACCATGATCGCCGCGAGGCGGTCGCGGTGCTCGGCGGCCTTGGCGCGCAGGTCCTCGAGGTCGACGTTGCCGCCCTCGTCACAGCCCACGACGACCACCCGCATGCCCGCCATGACCGCGCTGGCCGCGTTCGTACCGTGCGCGGACGCCGGGATCAGGCACACGTCGCGGGCGTCGTCGCCGCGGCTCGCATGCCAGGCGCGGATCGCGAGCAGGCCGGCGAGCTCGCCCTGCGAGCCGGCGTTCGGCTGCAGCGACACCGCGTCGTAGCCGGTGATCTCGGCCAGCCAGCGCTCGAGCTGACCGATGAGCTCCAGGTAGCCGGCGGCCTGGTCCAACGGCGCGAACGGGTGCAGCCGCGCGAACTCCGGCCAGGTGATCGGCTCCATCTCGGCGGTGGCGTTGAGCTTCATCGTGCACGACCCCAGCGGGATCATCGACCGGTCCAGGGCGATGTCCTTGTCCTGCAGCCGGCGCAGGTAGCGCAGCATCGCCGTCTCGGACCGGTGGCTGCGGAACACCTCGTGGGTGAGGAACGCCGACGTCCGCGCGAGCTCGGCCGGGTAGGCGTCGGGCGTCTCGGCGTCGAGCGCGTCCAGGTCCGGGGCGGCCACCCCGAACGCGGCCCACACGGCCGCCAGGTGCGCTCGGGTGGTGACCTCGTCGCAGGAGACGCCGACCGTGTCGCCGTCGACCCGGCGCAGGTTCACGCCGCGCCCCAGAGCGGCCGCGACCACGGCGTCCGCACGGCCCGGCACCCGCGCGGTGACCGTGTCGAAGAACGCCTCCGACACGACCTCGACGCCGCCGCGCCGTAGTCCCGCCGCGAGCAGTGCCGCGTACCGGGCGGCCCGCCGCGCGATCGTGGTCAGTCCCTCGGCACCGTGGTACACGGCGTACATCGCGGCGACCACCGCCAGCAGCACCTGCGCGGTGCAGATGTTGCTCGTCGCCCGTTCCCGGCGGATGTGCTGCTCGCGGGTCTGCAGCGCGAGGCGGTAGCCGGGGTTGCCGTCCGCGTCGACGGACACGCCGACCAGCCGGCCCGGCAGCGACCGCTCGAGACCCTGCCGTACGGACATGTACGCGGCGTGCGGGCCGCCGAAGCCCAGCGGTACGCCGAAGCGCTGCGTGCTGCCGACGGCGATGTCAGCGCCGTCCTGCCCCGGGGCGCGCAGCAGCGTGAGCGCCAGCAGGTCGGCCGCGACCGCGACGAGTGCCCCGCGCTCGTGGGCAGCGGCCACCAGCGGCGCCACCGGGCGGACCGCACCGGACGAACCCGGGTACTGCACGAGCACCCCGAAGACCTCGCCGTCGGGCAGCCCCGCGGCCAGGTCGGCCACCTCCACCTCGATGCCGAGCGGCTTGGCCCGCGTGAGCACCACGTCGATGGTCTGCGGGTGGCTGTCCGCGTCCACGACGAACCGGCCGCCCGCCTTGCTCGCGCGTCGGCACAGCGTCATGGCCTCGGCGGCGGCGGTCCCCTCGTCGAGCAGCGACGCGTTGGCGACGGGCAGCGCGGTGAGGTCGGCCACCATCGTCTGGAAGGTCAGCAGCGCCTCGAGGCGCCCCTGCGAGATCTCCGGCTGGTAGGGCGTGTACGCGGTGTACCAGCCCGGGTTCTCCAGGACGTTGCGGAGGATGACCGGTGGGGTGATGGTGTCGTGGTAGCCGAGGCCGATCATCGACGTCACCACGCGGTTGCGCGCCGCCATCCCGCGCAGCTCGTCCAGCACGGCCTGCTCCCCCGCGGCGGCGGGCAGCGCGAGCGGCGAGTGGTCGCGGATCGTCGCCGGGATCGCCGCGTCGACCAGGTCGTCGAGGGAGCCGAAGCCCAGGACGGCGAGCATCTTGGCCTGCTCGTCCGTGGACGGTCCGATGTGGCGGTCGGCGAACGGCGTCGCCGCCTCCAGCTCGGTGAGGGCTGCCGCGGTCTGCGGACGGTCGGTCATGGGGCCTCCCCTGGTCTGCGCCCACGGCGCGGGTGGTCGGCTCCCCCTCTGTCCCTGCAGCGTCGGCTGCTACCTGAGAGCTTCACCGGCCGGGGGCGTTCCCGCCCCGTACCGGCTTGCACCGTCGGTGAGCCGCCCGTGGCCGGAACGGCTGCTTTCCAGAGTCGCCTCGCCCGCACGGTCCTGGCGCCTGAGAGGTTCCGGGGAGGTTGCTCCTTCGGCGCTCGCCGCCGGCTGCGGCGAGACTCTCCCGCGTGGGGTCGTCAGCACCTCGAAACTACCAGTGCCCGCCCCGCAGCGGCCGCCGACGGGCCGCGCCGCGCTGTCTCGGGTCAGGCGGAGGTACGGCGACGACGCCGCGCGGCGAGCTCGTCGCTGGTCGCCTCGGTGCCCGGCTGCGCCTCACCAGGCAGCTCGGACAGCGATCCCTCGACCTCGCGGACGACCCGGCCGACGGCGATGCCGAACACCGCCTGGCCACCCTGCAGCAGGTCCACCACCTCGTCCGGCGAGGTGAGCTCGTAGATGGTCGTCCCGTCGCTCATGAGCGTGAGCTGCGCGAGGTCGTCCACGCCGCGCTCGCGCAGGTGCTCGACCGCCGAGCGGATGTTCTGCAGGGAGACGCCGGAGTCGAGCAGCTTCTTGACGACCTTGAGGACCAGGATGTCGCGGAAGGAGTACAGCCGCTGCGAGCCGGAGCCGTGGGCCGGGCGGATGCTCGGCTCGACCAGCCCGGTACGGGCCCAGTAGTCGAGCTGCCGGTAGGTGATCCCGGCCGCGGCGCAGGCCGTGGGACCGCGGTAGCCGGTCCCCTCCCCCGGGCGGTCCTCGTCGGCGAACAGCGCCTGTTGCTCACCCTGCACCGGCACGGGTGCGGGCACGTCGCTCGAGGTGCGCTCACCGGACACGTCGGCCTCCGCTTCTCCACCGGCCGCAAGGACGACCAGGAACTTGGACGGTAGGCAGCGCCGGTGCCGGCGTCAATTGTCGCGCCCGGCGCGTCGAAACCCTCAACCTCATGTGGAGCCTCACCTCACGTCCGCCCTGATGCGGAGGCGCTACGGCTCACGAGCCGGTCTGGAAGTCCTCCGGCGTGATGGAGTCGAGGAACTCGCGGAACTTCTCCACCTCGGTCTCCTGCTCGTCCGGGATGGCCAGCCCGGCCTCGTCGAGCACCGCATCGGCGGCGAGAATGGTGGTCCCGGAGCGGATCGCGAGGGCGATCGCGTCCGACGGCCGGGCGGAGACCGTCACGCCGCTCGCGAAGTGCAGCTCGGCGAAGAAGACGCCGTCGCGCAGCTCGGTGATGTGCACCGCCTGCAGCGGTGACTCCAGGGCCTCGAGCACGTCCTTGAACAGGTCGTGGGTGAGCGGACGGGCCGGCACCACACCCTGCTGGGCGAAGGCGATCGCCGTGGCCTCCACGGCGCCGATCCAGATCGGGAGGTACCGGTCCCCGGCCGCTTCCTTGAGCAGGACGATCGGCTGGTTCGACGGGAGCTCGACGCGGACGCCGACAACGGTGACCTCGTTCACGTCTGCCACCGTACCCCCGGTCGCGGGCGTCGTGGCAGCCCCGACGGGCCCTGACCTGGGCTCAGCGGGACAGGACGGGGCGCAGCCCGGACTTGACGAGTGCCGCGTGCAGCTTCACCGACAGCGCGGCGATCTCCCGGGCCACCTCGTCGGCGTGGGCACGTGCCTCCGGGTTGCGCTGGCGCACCAGCGGGGTCACCACCTGCTCGACCAGGCCGACCTCGCGGTCCGCCGCCGCCTTGAACGCCCGCAGGTGGCGCGCCTCGATGCCGAACTGGGCCAGCTCCCCGACGGTGCGGGCGACGATGAGGGCGTCCCCGTCGTAGTGGCCGTTCCCCCGCGGGGTCACCAGCCCGAACTCCTCGAGCTTGGCCAGCTGCTCGCCGTCCAGACCGGCCGCCTCGAGCAGCTCCTCGCGGGAGAGCCGCAGCTCGCTGGGCTCGGCCCGGAACGCGTCCGGACCGGGCAGCCCCTCGGCCGCGACGAGGGCGCGGGGTACGCGTGGGCCGGCACCGGGCGTCGCGGGCGGCTCGAGCCCTCGGTCGAGTGCCTCGAGGTGGCTCTTGATGACGCGCAGCGGAAGGTACTGGTCGCGCTGGGCGGCCAGGACGTAGCGCAGGCGTGCGACGTCCTCCCGCGAGAACTTGCGGTAGCCCGCCGGGGTTCGCTCGGGCTGGACCAGGCCCTCGGACTCCAGGAAGCGGATCTTGGAGATCGTGACGTCGGGGAACTCGCCGCGCAGCTGCCCGAGCACCTCGCCGATGCTCATGAACGCGCGACCGGTGCTCGCCGGCTGCGGGGAGGTCATCGTCAGCGTCCCCCACCGTTGCCGGTGAGGAAGACCAGGCGGAACTTGCCGACCTGGACCTCGTCGCCGTTGCCGAGCGTCTCCTCCTCGATCCGCTCCCGGTTGAGGTACGTGCCGTTCAGGCTGCCGACGTCGCGCACGACGAACTCGTCGTCGGCGCGGGCGAACTCGGCATGGCGCCGCGAGACCGTGACGTCGTCGAGGAAGATGTCGCTCTCGGGGTGGCGCCCGACGGTGGTGACATCCTTGTCCAGCAGGAAGCGGCTGCCGGCGTTCGGCCCGCGCTTCACGACGAGCAGCGCCGAACCGTGCGGCAGCGACTCCGCGCGGATCTCCGGAGCAGTGCCCTCCTCCTCGGCCGTCTCGCTCTCGAGCGCGTCGAGGGAGATGGTGGAGGTCTGGTCAGCCGGGCGATCCCCTGGCCCCGAGGGGCGAGCGAGAGCCGCCCCGCACCGTGCGCAGAACCGGCTGTCCTCCGCATTCTGCTGCCCGCACTGGGTGCAGAACACCGTCGCCATCCGCCGCCGCCTCCGTCGTGGGATCCGGGTCGAGAACCCTCGACCGCCACCACAGGTTCATGGTGCGTCCGCAACCTACGTGTGCCTGCTGGAGCGGGTCAACCGGAACGTCCCGTTCCGTCGCACCGCGGGTCAGGTGAAGATTGCGGCCCGGTTCCCTGGTCTCGACCTCAACTCGAGGGTAAGCAGTCCGGTCAGGGCTGCGACTGGGTCAGCTGCTCGTACGCGGACGCGTCGAGCAACCCGTCGAGGGTGGCCGGGTCGCCGATCGTGAGCTCCACCATCCACCCCTCGCCGTAGGGGTCGGAGTTGACCACCTCGGGACGGCTGTCGAGCGTGTCGTTGCGGGCGCTGACCTCGCCGTTCACCGGCGCGTAGATCTCCGACACGCTCTTGGTCGACTCCACCTCCCCCATGGACTGGCCGGCCTGCACGCTGCTGCCGGTGTCCGGGAGCGAGACGTAGACGATGTCGCCCAGCGCGTCCTGGGCGTACGCGGTGATGCCGACGCGGACGGTGGTGTCGCCCGTGCGACGGACCCACTCGTGCTCAGCCGTGTACTTCAGGTCATCCGGATACACCGGCGTCTCTCCGCTTCGTGGTAGGGCCCGGCTGTGTCTCGGGGGTGCCCACCGAGCCTATTGACCCGGCTCCGTGGGCCGCAAGGCGGACACCACCACGTGGGTCTCGCTGGTCACCGTGGCGGCGGCCCCGCCGCCCTGCGCCGCAACGGTGTCCACGACCCCACCCGGGATGGCCAGCGCTGCCGAGAGCGTGCGCGGGTCGCCGATGACGAGGAACCGGTACGGCGCCGCCACGGGCACGCCGTCCACGGACACCCCCGAGGCGTCCCCGAGCAGGTACGTCGACGCGACCACCCGCACCGGCCCGATCTGGATCGCCTCCGCGCCGGCGTCGCGCAGCTCCTCCAGCGCGTCGAGGAGCACGTCGGCGGGGACCTTCCCCTTCGGGTCCTGGATCGTCAGGACGATCCCCGGCCCCTGCGCCGGCACGGTGCCGGCGAGGATCCCCAGCGTCTGCACCCGCCGCTGCGCCTCCTCCAGGGCGGCTGCCTGCTGGTCCGAGCCGGTCGCGAGCCGCTGCTGGCTGGCCTGCAGGTCAGCCAGCTCCGCCCGGAGCCGCTCACTACGCGCGGTGAGGTCGTTGAGGATGCCGATGAGGTCCTCCTGGCGCGCCGCGGACAGGCCCTGCGTCTGCTCGGTGCTGCGTACCTGGGTCACCAGGGCGAAGCCGAGCAGGCCGCACAGGAGGGCGACCGCGGCCTGCGAGCGGGTCGCCCGCAGGCGCAGCAGCGACCGGACGGCTGCCAGCAGCGGGCGATGTCCGTGATCAGCCATGTCAGGCCCGGAACAGGTGCCGGCGGATCGCCGCCGCGTTGGAGAAGATGCGGATGCCCAGCACCACCACCACGCCGGTCGACAGCTGGCCGCCGACGCCGATCTGGTCGCCGAGGAACACGATCAGGGCCGCCACGAGCACGTTGGCGATGAACGACACGACGAACACCTTGTCGTCGAACACGCCGTCGAGCTGTGCCCGGACCGCACCGAACAGGGCGTCCAGCGCGGCCACGACGGCGATCGGCAGGTACGGCTGGAGGCTCACCGGGACCGTGGGCTGCAGGATCGTCCCGGCGGCGACGCCTGCCGCCAGCGCGAGCAGGATGATCACGGCGTGCTCCTCGGCGCGGGTGACGCGTAGCGCAGGGACAGCTCGGCGGCAGCAGGGAGCGTCAGCCGCTGCTGCCGAGAGTAGTCGAACCCGAGTCCGTAAGCGTCGTGGTACGTGCGGAACCGGTCCGCGGTGGCGCTGGCGCCGAACGACGTCTCGAGCTGCTCGGGATCACCCACCGCGCTGATCTCGTACGGGGGCGACAGCGGCCGGAAGTCCACCAGGATCGCGGCGCCGGCCGAGCGGATCGCGGTCACCGCGGTGATCCGCACGCCGTTCACGGCGACGCCCTTCGCGCCCGCTGCCCACAGGGCGTTGACGACCTCCTGCACGTCGCGGTCGAGGACCCGTTCCGGTGCCGGCGGTGGCGCCCCGTTGCCCCCTGTGCCGCCGCTGCCGCCGGTGCCGCCGAGCGGGTCCGTCTCCTGCGGGTGGGCGTCGTCCAGCCGCACCTGCAGGCCGGGGCCGGACAGCGGAGTGGTCCCGGTTTCCCGCTCGAGTGCGTTCACCTGGTCGTTCAGTGCGCTGCCCAGCGTGGTCTGGTCGAGCAACCGGCTGCGTTCGCCAGCGGTGCGCTCCCGCAGGCGCTCCACCTGGCGTTGCAGGTCGGCGGTGGACGCGGTGCGGTTCTGCACCGTCTCGACCAGCGCCGCGCGGGCGCGGGCGACGGCCGGCGCTCGTTCCCGGGACTGGTGCACGGCGAGCCCGAGCGCCAGGCCGACGGCGAGCAGCATGGCTACCGCGGGCCATCGGTGTCGCCGCTGCGGCGGCTGGTCCTGCCGGCGGGCCGCCGCCTCTGCGTACGCCGGGTCGAGGCTGGTGGTGATCACGTCGTTGAGCAACGACATCGACGCGTCGGGGCGCGGTGGCGCGTCCGAGCGCGGCGGCCGGGTCATGTCCCCATTGTCATGCCTCACCGGCTTTGCCGGGGTCAGCTGTGGCCGCCTGTCACCACCTGCGCCCAGCTGTCGACGAGCGCGGTGGCCCGGGCCGGCGTCGCCGGCCTCGGCCCACAGGTGCGTCACCGCCTCCGACGGGTCCGGCAGCACGAGCGTCCAGCCGCCGTCCGCCTCGGTGATCCGCACGCCGTCGGTGGTATCGAGTGGCCGGTCCCCCGCGGCCTCGACGACCATCCGCATGACCGTGCCCTTCGCCGCCCACGGTGTCGGTACGGTCCGCCGGGCCACGTTCGCGACCGGGATCCGCGCGTCGATCTCCGACAGGCGCAGGTGCGTGCGGGCGACCAGCCCGAGCAGGCGCACGAAGGCGGCGAGGGCGTCGAGGTGGGTGGAGAACTCCGGAACGATGAACCCGCCGCGCCCGTCGCCGGCGAAGAGCACGCTGCGGTCGAGGGCCGCCCGGGACAGGTCGTCGGGAGAGGTCGACGTCCAGCGCACCCCGCAGCCGTGGAAGCCGGCGACCCGCTCGGCGATCCGGGTGGTCGTGATGGGCAGGGCCACGTCGCCACGGTGCCGCTCCGCGGCCACGAGGTCCATGAGCACGAGCAGTGCGCGGTCGTCGGGGACCAGCTCGCCCCGCTCGTCCACGAGCGAGAGCCGCTCGGCCACGGGGTCGAACCGGATGCCGAACGCGGCGCGGGAGGAGGCCACGAGGTCGGCGAGCCGTTCCATCCCTCGCATGTGCTCGACGATGGTCTCGGTGGGCATGCTCTCGTCGAGCCGGCCGTTGACGGTCAGCACGTCGACGCCGAGCTGTCCGAGCAGGACCGGCAGCACGCTCGCGCCCGCCCCGCCGGCCGCGTCGACCACCACCCGCAAGCCCGCTTCGGCGATGCCCGTGGTGTCGACGGCGGCGAGCAGCTCGTGGGCGTAGGTGTCGATGAAGCGCGCGGGGAAGGTGAGGTCCGCGATCTCACCGGGGAAGGCGCGCCGGAACTCCTGGCGGCTGAAGACGCGCTCGACCCGGCGCTGCGCGGCCTGTGACAGGTCCGCGCCCCGCTCGTCGAGGAAGACGATGTCGATACCCTGCGCGTCGCCGGGCGTCGTACGCAGCAGCACTCCGCCGACGGCGTCGCTGTGCTCGGTCTCGAAGCGGGTGACGGGTGCCGGCGCCGACCTCCAGGTCCCGCACGTTGATGGCGCTCGCTGTCAGCGCACTCACCACCGCGCGCTTGAGCGCCCGCGCAGCCCGTGAGACGTCCCGCGACGTCACCACCATGCTGCCCTTGCTGCAACGTCGTGGCGTACGCGCTGGCCAGCCGCACGGCCAGCTCCGGGGTGATCTCGACGTTGACCAGCCCGGACACGCCGCGCTGGCCGAACAGGCTGCGCTGGCCCCGGGACTCCCAGATGACGCTGGTGTTGACGACGGCGCCCGCCTCGATCGTCTTGAACGGGTAGACCTTGACGTCGTGCGGAGAGGAACGCCTCCTCCTCGATGACGCAGTCGTCGCCGACGACCGCGCCCTCCTCCACCCGCGCACCGGCGCATCACGTCGGTGTTCTTCCCGATCACGCAGCCGCGCAGGTTGGCGTGCGGAGGCCGACGAAGACGTTGTCGTGCACGCACCGCCCGGTGCAGGAACGCGCCGTTCTTCACCACCACGTTGTTGCCGAGGACGGTGTACTCCCGCAGCTCCGCGCCGGCTTCGACCTTGCTGTAGTCGCCGACGAGCACGGGGCCCTTGACGACGGCCTCCGGGTCGACCTCGGCGCCCTCCCCCACCCAGACGCCGGGCGCCATCTCGAAGCCGTCGATGTCGACGTCGACCTGGCGGTTGAGCACGTCCGCGTGCGCCTTGAGGTAGCTCTCGTGGGTCCCGACGTCCTCCCAGTAGCCGTCTGCGACGTACCCGTACAGCGGCGCGCCGGCGCGCAGCAGCGCGGGGAACACGTCGCCCGGACCAGTCGACCACCTCGTCCACCGGCACGTGGTCGAGCACCTCGGGCTCCATCACGTAGATGCCGGTGTTGACGGTGTCCGAGAACACCTGGCCCCAGGTGGGCTTCTCCAGGAAACGGTCGATGCGGCCGTCCTCGCCGGTGATGACGATGCCGAACTCGAGGGGGTTCGGCACGGACTTCAAGCCGACCGTGACCAGCGCCGCCCGCTCGCGGTGGAACCGCACCATCTCCTGCAGGTCGATGTCGGTGAGCGCGTCCCCGGAGATGACGAGGAAGGGCTCGTCGCCGCAGCGCGTCCTCGGCGTTCTTCACGCTGCCCGCCGTGCCCAGCGGGCGCTGCTCGGTGGCGTACTGCAGGGCCATGCCCAGCTCCTCGCCGTCGCCGAAGTAGTTGCGCACCAGCGAGGCGAGGAACTGCACGGTGACGACGGTCTCGTCGAAGCCGTGGCGGCGGAGCAGCCGCAGGACGTGCTCCATGATCGGTCGGTTGGCGACCGGGAGCAGCGGCTTCGGCAGGTTCGCGGTCATCGGGCGCAGCCGACTGCCCTCGCCGCCCGCCATCACGACGGCCCTCACGGGCGGGAACGTAACAGAGCGCGGCCGCTATGACCCGGGACTGTCGTCCTCCTCGATCACCAGACCCAGCGAGCGGAACTGCTCCACGGGTCGGTGGTAGCCCCGTTCCACGTGCCCCACGCCGCTGAGCCGGCTGGGCCCGTCGGCGACGGCGGCAGCCAGCAGGTAGGCGAAGCCGCCGCGCACATCCGGAACGCGGATGTCCGCACCGATGAGCGGGCTGCGCCCGCGGATCACGGCCGAGTGCAGGTAGTCGGTCTCGTGGAACCGGCAGGCCGGCCCGCCCAGGCACTGGTCGAACAGCTCGATCTCGGCGCCCATGGTGCGCAGCGCGTCGACGTAGCCGAACCGCTCCTCGAACACCGTCTCGTGGATCACCGACAGCCCGTGCGCCTGCGTGGCCAGGACGGCCAACGGCTGCTGCCAGTCCGTCATGAACCCCGGGTGGGTGTCGGTGTGCACCGCCACCGCCCGCAGCGCCTCGCCACCCCTCGCCTTGACGTAGTCGTCGACGATCTCGAGGTCCGCGCCCATGCGGCGCAGGGTCGTCAGCGCCGTCACGAGGTCGTCCTGGCGGACGCCGCGTACCGCGACCTCGCCGTCGGTGATGAGGGCGGCGACGAGGTAGGAGAACGCCTCGAGGCGGTCCCCGGCGAGCCGGTGGGACGCCGGGCCCAGGGCCGGTACGCCCTCGACCACCCAGCGGCGGTTGGGGCGCAGCTCCACCTGCGCCCCCATGCGCTGCAGGAACAGGGCGAGCTCGACGATCTCCGGCTCGATCGCGGCGTTCTCGATGACCGTGCGTCCCTCCGCGCCGACGGCGCTGAGCAGCACGGTCTCGGTCGCGCCCACGCTGGGGAACGGCAGCCGGATGCGGGCCCCGTGCAGGCGGACCGCCTTGGCGTGCACCCCCTCGGGGCTGGTCTCGATCTCCGCGCCCATGTTCCGCAGGGCCTCGACGTGGAAGTCCACCGGCCGGGTGCCGATCTGGTCGCCGCCGACCAGTGGGACGAACGCCTCGCCGTGCCGGTGCAGCAGCGGGCCGAGCAGGAGGATGGGGATGCGGTTACGCCCGGAGAAGCTCGTGGGCACGTCCGGCGTGGTCAACGTGGTGGCGTCGACGACGACCCGCGGCCCGTCCCGCAGCACCTGCGCGCCGAGCGCCTCGAGCATGTCGCCGGTGATGAGCACGTCGCCGACGTCGGGGGCGTTGTCGATGACGCACGGGCCGCCGGCCAGCACGGCGGCGACCATGTGCTTGGTGACCGCGTTCTTCGCCCCGGCGACCGTCACCTCGCCGCGGAGCGGGCCGACGGGTTCGACCCGCCACGACTTGGTTTCCCGTTGCACCTGCGTCACGGGACCATCATCGCGGTTCGGGACCGGATCGGCCAAAGCGTGCGCGTAGCGTGCCGGTGTGGTCTTGCTTGCCAAACCGGCACTCGACGTCGGGATCTACACCGAGGACTGGGACGCCGCGCGCGCGTTCTACGTCGACCGGCTCGGCCTGACGTACGAGGAGCTGCTCAAGGTCGGCGGCGGTGTGCACCAGCACCGGCTGACGCTCGGCGGGGGTGTGCTGAAGGTCAACGCCAGCCGGACGCCCCTGGCGACGGAACCCGGCCCGTACGCCGGGCTGGTGGTGGCGCGCCCTGTGGCGACCACGGCCACCGACCTGGTCGACCCGGTGGGCGTGCCGGTCAGGCTGGTGCGGCCCGGGACCGATGGCGTGGCGCAGCTGGCCGTCCGCGTGCGCACGCGCGACCCGTCGGCGTACCGGCACTTCGCGGTGGACGGACTCGGTGCCGAGGAGCTGGCGCCCGACCGCCTGCGGGTGGGGACCACGGTGCTCCTGCTGGAGCGGGCGGCCGGCGATCCCGTCGGAGGCGCCCTGCGTTGCCGCGGCCTGCGCTACCTCACCGTGCAGGTGCACGACTGCGTGGCCGAGCACCGCCGGCTGGTCGACGGCGGGTATGCGACCGAAGGAGCGGCGCCGGTCCGGCTCGGTGACGTCGCGCGCATCTCCTTCGTCCGCGACCCGGACGGCGGGTGGGTGGAGATCTCCCAGCGCGCGACCCTGACGAGCCTGTAGAGGAGAACGCGATGAGCGATGCGGTCACGGTGGAGCGCGACGGCCCGGTCACGACGGTCGTGCTGCACCGTCCGGATGTGCGCAACGCGGTGGACCGGCCGACCGCCGAAGCGCTGGCGGAGGCGTTCCGGGCCTTCGAGGCGGACGACGGGGCGCTCGTCGCCGTGCTGTGGGGTGCGGGCGGGACGTTCTGCGCAGGGGCGGACCTCAAGGCGGTGGCGGCCGGGCGGGGCAACCGCGTGGCGCCTACCGGGGACGGCCCGATGGGGCCGACCCGGATGCAGCTGAGCAAGCCGGTGGTCGCCGCGGTCGCGGGGCACGCGGTCGCGGGCGGGCTGGAGCTGGCCCTGTGGTGCGACCTGCGCGTGGTGGAGGACGACGCCGTGCTCGGGGTGTTCTGCCGGCGCTGGGGGGTGCCGCTCATCGACGGAGGTACGGTCCGCCTGCCCCGGCTCATCGGCCTGTCCCGCGCGCTCGACCTCATCCTCACCGGCCGGGCGGTCGGCGCCGAGGAGGCGCTGGCGATCGGGCTCGCCAACCGGGTCGTCCCTGCCGGCACGTCACGCGCGGAGGCCGAGCGTCTCGCCGCCGAGATCGCCCGGTTCCCGCAGCTGTGCCTGAGCAACGACCGGGCCTCGGCGTACGAGGGCCTCGGCCTGCCCTTCGCAGCCGCGATGGCGAACGAGCTGCAGCACGGGCAGGTCGCGCTCGAGCACGAAGCGGGGGTGGGCGCCGCGCGGTTCGCCGGCGGTGCCGGCCGGCACGGCGCCCCTGCGTGAGGTCAGGCGGCCGGCCCCGCCACGATGCGCCGGGCCGCGCTGCCGGGGTACTCGGACCGCGTCAACGTCCACACGGCCGTACGGCCGGTCTCCGAGGCCACGGCGGGGTCGCGCGGGCGCTCGCCGGTACGGCGGTAGCCGAGCCGGCGAGGCACCGCCGCGCTGGCCGCGTTGCCGACGTCGTGGTGGATCTCGACGCGGCCGACCTCCGGAAGTGCGAGGCCGGCGGCGGTGACCGCGGCCGCGGCGCGGGTCCCGATGCCGCGGCGGACCCGGTCGACGTGCACCCAGTAGCCGATCTCCAGCCAGTCGGCGGCGCGCACGTGCAGCCCGACGCCGCCGACGAGGCACCCGCCGTCCAGCACCGCGTACTGAAACGCGGTCCGCTCCGCCCAGGCCTGCTCGGCATCGGCGAGGAACTGCTCGGCGGTCTCCCGGCCGTAGCCCGCCGCCCAGGGCAGCCAGCGGCTCAGATGCTCCTCGGAGGCGGTGACGGCGGCACTCAGCGCCGCCGCGTCCGAGGTACGCCACCGCCGCACGCGGAGGCCGGCGACGTCGAGCCGCCCGGTGGGCGACGACGTCACGGTCGGCTCGGGCACCGCCTGATGGTGGCCGCTGCGCCGGTGCGCTGGCAACCCGGTTCGACACGTACGGTGCTGCTGTGGCCGATCAGCCTGACCCGGGGCACATGACCCCGGAACAGTTCCGGGCCTACGGGCACCAGGCGGTGGACTGGCTCGCCGACTACTTCGCGGGCCTCGAGTCGTTGCCCGTGCGGTCTCAGGCGTCCCCCGGAGACGTCCGGGCCGGACTGCCGGCCCACCCGCCCGAGCAGGGCGAGCCGTTCGACCGGGTGCTCGCGGACCTGGACCGGGTGGTGGTGCCCGGACTCACCCACTGGCAGCACCCGAGCTTCTTCGCGTACTTCCCGGCCAACGCGTCCGGGCCGTCAGTGCTCGCCGAGCTGCTGTCGGCGGGCCTCGGCGTGCAGGGGATGCTCTGGGCCACGAGTCCCGGGTGCACCGAGCTCGAGTCGCTGGTGGTGGACTGGCTCGCCGAGCTGCTGGGTCTGCCGGAGCACTTCCGCACCGACGGCCCCGGCGGAGGGGTGATCGAGGACTCGGCCTCGAGCGCCGCCCTGGTGGCCATGGTCGCGGCGCTGCACCGGGCCAGTGACGGCCAGGTCGGGCGAGGCGGCATCGACCGCCGTTACCGGGTGTACGCATCGTCGCAGACCCACTCCTCGGTCGCCAAGGATGCGCGGGTCGCCGGGCTGGGTGCGGACGGGGTTCGCGTGGTCGACGTGGATCCGCACACCCTGGCGATGGATCCAGCCGCTCTCGAGGCCGTGATCGTCGAGGACGAGGTGGCCGGTGTCGTCCCAGCGATCGTCTGCGCCACGGTGGGGACGACGTCCACGACGGCCGTCGACCCGGTACGGGCGATCGGCGAGGTGGCCCGCCGGCACGGGGTGTGGCTGCACGTGGACGCCGCGTACGCCGGTGTCGCCGCCGTGCTGCCGGAGCTGCGCTGGGTCAACGACGGCGTGGCCGAGTACGCGGACTCCTACTGCACCAACCCGCACAAGTGGCTGCTCACGAACTTCGACTGCACGGCGCTGTGGGTCGCAGATCGGCGCCCGCTGACACAGGCGCTGTCGATCCTGCCCGAGTACCTGCGCAACGCGGCGACGGAGTCCGGCGCGGTCATCGACTACCGAGACTGGCAGGTGCCCCTCGGGAGGCGGTTCCGCGCGCTCAAGCTCTGGGCGGTGCTGCGCTGGTACGGCGCGGCGGGCCTGCGGGCGCACGTGCAGCGGGGCATCGACCTCGCCGCGGAGCTCGCCGGCCTGGTCCGCGGTGACGACGCGTTCGTCCTCCACGCGGAGCCGGCCTTCGGGCTGGTGGTGTTCCGTCCGCGCTGGCCGGGGCTCCCGCCGGATGGGGCGGACGCGGCGACCGAGGCGCTGCTCGAGCGGCTCAACGCCTCCGGCGAGCTCTACCTGACGCACACCAAGGTCGACGGCCGCACCATGCTGCGGGTCGCCATCGGCGCGCCGGCGACCACGCGGCGGCACGTGCTCACCGCCTGGGAGCGCATCCGGAGCGAGGTCAGAGCAGGCCGCGCGCCCGAGCCAGGCTGACGGCCTCGGCACGCGAGTTGACGCCCAGTTTCCGGTAGACGTGCCGGACGTGCGTCTTGAGCGTGTTGAGGGTGACGTGCAGCTCGCGGGCGACGCGCTGCAGCGGCTGCCCGGTGGCCAGCTGCGCGAGGACCGCGCTCTCCCGGTCCGTGAGCGGGGAGCCCGCCGGTGAGCGCGCGGCCGGGACGAGTGAGACGTCGGTCATCGCGGGCAGGCGGTGCAGCTCGCGGGCCTGGTCGGCGGCCAGGGTCTGCAGCCGGTCACGCATCGAGGCGTGGAACGAGCGCTCGGTGGCGAAGGCCAGCTCCACCGCACCGATGCAGCCGCCGTTGACGACGAGCGGGAGGAACGCGAACGCCCGGTACCGGGCGTACGGCAACGCGACGACGACAGGGTAGGCGCGGGTGAGCGAGCCGAGCGTCTCGTAGAACAGCGGCTGGGCGGTGCGCACGCAGGTCGCCGGAGGCAGCTCCGCGCCGACGGGGATGTCATGGAGGTGACCGAACGGCCCGCCGTCGTACCCCTCGGACCGGACGACCTCCAAGGTGCTGCCGGTGGCGTCGACGACGAGGATCGACCAGGCGTCCGCGCCGAACTGCTCGAGTTCGGCTACAAGGGGCGCCGCGTCGACGGCGCGCAGACGCGCCTGCACACCTGATCCTGGTCACACCCGGGCTCGCCCCGCCATGGTCCGAAGTCACTGCCCCGTGGGCCCCCGTGCTCTTCAGGCAGCAAGCAGCGGGTCGAGCCCGGTGAGCTCGAGCAGGCGCCGCACGGTGCGCGGCGCGTTCGCGACCCGGAGGCTGCCACCGTCGGCGGCGAGTGCCTGGGAGGCCGGCGCGATGGCCGACACGAGGTGGGAGTCGCAAAAGCCGACCCGGGAGAAGTCGAGCACGACCTCTTGGGGTGCGGACGCGCGGGCCCGAGCCAGCGCGGCCCGCAGCGCGGCGACGGTGGCCATGTCCACGTCACCCCGCACGCTCACCAGCACCGTGCCGTCCTGGCGAACGAGGACCACGTGGGGCGCGAACGGGTCGGCGGGGCCGCGGGTTCCGGTCACGATCGGACAACCGTCACCAGGCGCCGCAGCGTTACGCCCGAACGGAGGATCGGTGCGCCGGCCAGGTGGCGCGCGCGCCCGGCGCTCTCGGCTAGGATCGACGCGTCGCGGGCTGTGGCGCAGCTTGGTAGCGCACTTGACTGGGGGTCAAGGGGTCGCAGGTTCAAATCCTGTCAGCCCGACGAGTAAATGCCCAGGTCAGAGCCGGTCCGGCAGGACCGGCTCTACTGCTGTCCGGACCGGATGTATGCGCCATGTATGCGGGTTCGGCGGTGGGCTCCCCGCGTGCAGTGGGTGCAGGTCGGCCAGCCCGAGGTGCACCGCCAACGGGGCAAATGGGTGGTCCGGCAGGGCGGGTACGACGCCGCGACGGGCAAGCGCCGGGTCAAGCAGCTCGGCACGTTCGAGAGCCGGCGGGCGGCGGTGGCCCATCAGCGTGCCGTCCTCGACGGGCGAGCCGGCTCGGAGACCGAGTCGGTCGGCGAGTTCGTCGAGCGGGTCTGGCTGCCTGCCAAGGAGGGCCGGGTCGAGGTGTCGACGTACGACCAGTACCAGTGGGCCGTGACCCGCCACATCGTCCCGCTGATCGGCCGGGTGCGGCTGCGTGACCTCACCCCCGAGGTGCTCGACGACTGGATCACCGAGCTGGTCCGGCCCGATCGGGACGGCAAGCTACGGCTCGGATCGACCTCCGCCAGGCTCGTCCGCAAGGTCCTGTCGATGGCGCTCGAGGAGGCCGTGCAGCGCGGCCGGCTCCCGCGCAACCCGGTCCTGCTCACCCAGCCGCCGCGCCGTGACCGCAGCCACCAGCGCCTCGGCTGGACCCTCGAGGAGGCCCAGCGGTTCCTGGCCGCGGTCGGCGACCATCGCCTGGCGGCTGCCTTCCAGCTGAACCTCGTCACCGGGCTGCGCCGCGGGGAGCTGCTCGCCCTGCGCTGGGAGGACGTCGACCTGCGCGGCCGGGAGCTCACCGTCCACCAGCAGCTGGCGGTCGAGCGTGCGCGGCCGGTGCTCAAGCAGCTGAAGACGGTGAACGCCGACCGTGTGGTGACCTTTGGCGCCGGCACGGCGACCGCGCTGGTTCGCCACCGGGACCGGCAGGACGCGGAACGCCGGCTCGCAGCCGAAGACTGGGTCGAGTCGGGACTCGTCTTCACCACCCAGCTCGGCGGCTGGGTGGACCCCAGCAACTTCGGCCGCCTGATGGACGCGCTCATCGCCAAGGCGGATGTCCCTCGAATCACGCCGAAGGGGCTGCGGCACACCGCCCAGTCGGTCGGCCGGATCGTCGTCGGTGACGACAAAGTGATGCAGGAGCGCCTCGGCCACGCCGGAATCGGCGTCACGCTCAACACCTACACGCACACAGCGACCAAGCAGCACAAGCAGGCCGGCGCCCGCATCGACAAGGCCTTCCGCGTATGAGCCTCGTCGCGCTGCGCGGCGAGGAACCGCCGGGTAAGACGATCGTGGTGATTCGCGGGGGCGCGAACAGCCTCGGCGCCGAGGCCGTGAGGCGCTCGGCCGAACGCAACATGGTCGCTTTCGGCTTCCTCGGCCTGTCCGTCTTTCTCTGCGAAGCCGACCTCGTGGCCGAGGTCTGCCGCTCGATCGACGAACTGCACCGCTACGGGCAGATACGCCGCTCGACCGTCGGCCGGCTGCAAACCGCCGGGTTCCCTCTGCTCGCGACCGGCGACACCCCACACTTCGACATCGTGCTGCCGGATCTCGCCCCCGCCACACTCGATCGGCTGCGCAGATGCTTCGACGACCCCGAGCCCAACCCCGGCCGTAGCGCATGATCCGTTTGTCCCCACCCGCCGCGCCTGGGACAATCGGTCGTATGAGCAAGGCACGCCGCTGGGACATGTGGGTCGACTTCGGGCGTGTTTACGACGGCCTAACGTACGGTGACCTGCGCGATGCTGAGCCCGGCGTGACCGTGGAGCCAGGCCGCTACCTCATCGTCGGCGACGACGACGCCGACCCCGCCGCCGCCCAGGTCGTCGAGGTGCGGGCCGACGGAGTCGTCCTGCTGAAGGTGCTCCCCGGTCACGCGGACAGCCACCTCGCTCTGCTCCGGCAACAGCCGGCGTAGCTCCGGCTCTCTCACCCCGTCAAGATCGGGACTCCGCCCACGCCGGACAGATCAGCAACCTCCACACCGATGCACCGGTGGTGTCGGGACCCCACGAACGGGATCCCAGTCGAGCGGGGAACAAGTAGCGGGTCGTTATGGGGCGCCAGGGCGGACGCATCCGGGCGTCGTCAAGCGGCACCTTGAAGCGGACGAGGCTGGATCAGGGGCCGGTTCCGATGCTGAGGATTCGCCAGGTGTCGCTGGCCGTGCGCCGTCCCACGTAGACGAATCTGGTCTGGGTGCCGTTGCCCGCCGCGATGACCTTCTTGAACGTGGCGGTGTAGGTGACGGCGACCTGGGTGATGTCGCTGTAGCCGGACGGCAGGTTAGCGGGGGCCGGCACGACGGCGGTGTGTATGTCGCCCAGGTCGGTCAGCGAGACGAGGTTGGAGAAGTCGCTGTACTGGCTGCGAATCTCCGGTGCCAGAAGCGCGGCCGCCGCGTTGCTGTCGTGGTGCGCCGCGGCCTCGTAGTAGGCGGTGACTACCCCGGCCGGGGTGGACAGGGGCGCGCCGTCGGCTTTAGTGCCGTCACGGCCAGTGATGGTCAGGGTGGTGCCGGCGAACGCGGTCGCCGAGTTGGGGATCGACCAGCCAAACTTCGCGATGCCGCTGTGGCCGGTGGGGACGGGGATGCGCATGGCGTAGGTGACGCTGTCGCCCGCGGCGATGGACTGCACGGTGGAGCAGTTGAGCCGGTAACTGTAGGAGTGTACGGTCCCGGTGTTGATGATCTCGCTGTAGACGGGGCACGGGACGAGGTTGACCGGCTGGTCGCCGGTGTTGGTGAGGGTGACCGTGTAGTTCAGCGTCGTGCCGGCGACCGCCGTGGCGGGCAGATCCGCCTTCGCCTGCAGACCCGGGTAGGCGCCGGTCTGGCTCGGCTGTGGTTCGGGGCTGCCGAAGGTGGTGACCCCGACACCGCAGACAGCGTCGAACGGTGCGTCGGCTCGCACCGTCCCGCCGCCGGGCAGCCCGACGACCTCGCCGGTGTAGGCGTGCGCCGGGTTGGACAGGCCGCCCGGCACCTGGGCCGCTGGGCAGGCGTCCCAGGTGGCGATGCCGAGACGACCGCTCTGGCCCGGGCGCAGATCGGCAGGCCAGGCGAACTGCGTGTCGAACTGGGTGCCGTGACTCGGCGACAGGGACCGACGCCTGCCGTCGGCGTGGACGCCCACCAGGCTGGTGGGGTAGCCGGACAGCGAGCACGGCGACGAGCCGGCGTTGGTGAGCACGACCACCGAGATCAGGTTCCCAGCGGCGGCACCGCCCGGTGACGATGAGGCGGTCAGCTGGTCGGCGCGGCAGGGTGCATAGGCAGGCGCAGGCGGGGTGGGCGGGGCCGGTGGGGGTGGTGGTGTCGCCGGCTGATCGACCCACGGCACCGCGGCACCGCCGGCGGGCTGCTCGACCACCCGCGCGGTATCCGACGATCCGCCGGTCAGCAGCCGACGGCCACCCCCCCGGAGGCGAGCAGAAGCACTGCCGCCGCCGCTGAGTACCGGGCCCGGCGCCGATGCGCGATGCGCCGGTGCACCCTCGACAGCAGATCCGAGCCGAGCTCAGGTTCCGGCAGGTCGTGGAGAACCCGGGACATCTCCCGCTCGACGTCACTCATCGCCATCCCTCCTGCCCGGCCGACTCGCTTGCGGCCAGCACGGTGCGCAGCTTCGCCAGCGCCTTCGCGGACTGGCTCTTCACCGTGCCCGGGCTGCAGCCCAGCGCGGCCGCGGTGTCCGCCTCGGAGTAGTCGGCCAGGTACCGCAGCACTACCGCGAGCCCGCTGCCGGGCCGGCAGGTCGCTCAACGCGGCGAGCACCGCCTCGTCCCGCGATTCCGGGACGTACGCCACGTCCGGAACCGTGGCCGTGAGACGTTCCCGGCGCAGCCGGCGCCACCAGCTCACACGCGTGTTCACCATCACCCGGCGCACGTAGCCGGCCGGGTCGCCGGTCACGGTGACCTTGCCCCACCGTTCACCGGTTCGCACGAGCGCCTCCTGGACCAAGTCCTCCGCCGCCGCCCGATCACCGCAGAGCGCATGAGCGAACCGAAGCAGCTCCGACCCACGGCCACGCACGAAAGCATCGAACGTCTCGCGCTCCTCGGCCCGCATCTTGACCCCCTTCACCCCTCACACGCAGGAGAGCGGTCCCCAGGTTGCCCGCAGCAGCGAAGAAGGTCAGGCCAGTTCTCAGTTCGCCTGCCACCAGTCAGGAACGTCACGGCGCGCGTCCGCGCCGCCCCATGCGAACCCACCGCGTGACGGCACCTACGCGGTAGTGCCGTCGCTGGTATCGACGATGCGGACAACGACGGCGTCAGGGTGCTGCCGCAACGCGTCCAGGATGGTCTGCCCCGTGGCCGCGGAAGCTCCCTGATCGAGCAGTCCCGTGTCGAGCTTCAACTCGGCCGACGCGGAGTTGATGTAGCCACCTCGATCCGGAGACGACGTGTCGAAGGCGATGCCCTGGGTGGCGGGTTCCGGCGGATGAGCGCTCACCTTCCACCCCAGTCGCCTCATTGCGATGTCCGTTACCGTTCGCCTGAGCGCTGCATTGCCGGTGTCGGCAACCGGGTCGATGACGACATAGCGATTACAGGTGGTCGGCGTCGGATCACAGATCACCTTGTCCACCACGACCGTGCCGCCGTCCACACCCGACGCATAAGGATCGGCCACGTGATGGTGGCTGCTGCAAGCCGCAACTGGTGCTGCGGCGAGCAGCACCACTACAACCGACCACCTCACGTCGTGCACGGTAACCAAGATCGCTCGGGTACGCAGGCGCCTCCGGACATGAAGTCAGGGGCGCGTGACCACTGCCGCGGTACGCCCCTGCCCGCTGCCCGTGAGCTATCAGAACCCACTCGGGAACGCCGGCTTGAGTCGTTGATCTTGCTGCTGGGTGGCCGCCGCGTAACGGGTCATTAGGATCCCGACACGCCCGGGATCTCCGGAGATTTCCGACGACCCCCTTGACCGAGGACAAGAGGTCGGCTGAAGGAGATTTTGCAGTATGCGTAATGTATGAGAACAGTTCCACAAGCCTCAGTACGGATGACCCAGGACGCACCGGTGCGGACCGTAAACCCGCAGGTCAGCGGACTGTTCAGCAGATTTCATCAGTGATCAACAAGCCGAAATAGTGACTGCGGGTCAAGGGGTCGCAGGTTCAAATCCTGTCAGCCCGACTCATCGCGACGACGTGTCAGCGTCTGGCGCGCTTCTCGCGCACACGCACGCTCAGCTCGACCGGCGAGCCGGCGAACCCGAACTCCTCGCGCAGCCGCCGCTCCAGGAACCGCCGGTAGCCGGCTTCGAGGAACCCGCTGGTGAACACCACGAACCGCGGGGGGCGGGTGCTCGCCTGGGTGGCGAAGAGGACCTTGGGCTGCTTGCCGCCTCGCACCGGCGGCGGGGTGGCGGCGATCACCTCGCCGAGCCAGGCGTTGAGCGTGGCGGTCGGCACCCGCTGCGACCATCCGTCGAGAGCGGTGTGCAGAGCCGGTACGAGCCGTTCCACCGACCGGCCGGTGCGCGCTGAGACGTTCACGCGTGGCGCCCACGCGACGCGGGCCAGCTCGCGGTCGACCTCGCGTTCGAGCCGAAGCCGGCGGTCCTCGTCGAGCAGGTCCCACTTGTTGAAGGCGAGGACGAGGGCCCGCCCCGCATCGACCGCGGTCTGGATCACCCGCTGGTCCTGCTCGGTGATCGGCTCGGAGGCATCCAGCAGGACCACCGCGACCTCGGCCTTGTCGATTGCGGCCGAGGTGCGCAGGTGGGAGTAGTACTCCGCGCCGCTCGCCTCGCGGACCCGTCGGCGGATCCCTGCGGTGTCGACGAAGCGCCAGGTCTGCCCGCCCAGCTCGATGAGCGAGTCGACCGGGTCGCGGGTGGTGCCGGCCTCGGCGTCGACGAGCGCCCGTTCCTCGCCGGCGAGCCGGTTGAGCAGGCTGGACTTGCCCACGTTCGGCCGTCCGACGAGGGCGACGCGGTGCGGCCCGCTCTCCTCGTCCTCGCGAAGCGCAGGCGCCTCGGGCAGCGCCTCGAGGACCGCGTCGAGCAGGTCACCGCTCCCCCGACCGTGCAGGGCGCTGACCGGGTACGGCTGGCCGAGCCCGAGCGACCACAGGGACTGGGCGTCCGCCTCCGCTCGCGCGTCGTCGACCTTGTTCGCCGCGAGGACGACCGGCTTCCCGGCGCGGCGCAGCACCCGCGCGACCGCGTCGTCGGTGTCCGTCGGTCCGACCGTCGCGTCCACGACCAGCAGGACCGCGTCCGCGGCGTCGACGGCGGTCTCCGCCTGCGCGGCGACGCGGGCCGCGAGCCCCTTCGCGTCGCGCTCCCAGCCGCCGGTGTCGACGACCGTGAACGCCCGCCCCCGCCAGGTCGCGTCGTACGCCACCCGGTCGCGGGTGACGCCGGGAACGTCCTCGACCACGGCCTCACGGCGGCCCAGGATGCGGTTGACCAGCGTGGACTTGCCGACGTTCGGGCGGCCAACGACCGCCAGGACCGGCGCAGCGGCGTCCGTCACCGGACCTCCCCCTCGAACGGGTCGGGCCGGCCGGTGCCCGTCGCCGCAGACGCCAGGTGGTCGACGAGGTGCAGCCGGACCTGCTCGGCGGCCTGGGCGAACGCCTGGCGCGCGTGCACGTCGTGCGCGGGCTGGACGTGGAACGCGGGGCCGAACACGATGTCGATCGGTGTCCGCCAGCGGGGCAGCACCTTCCCCTTGGGCAGCGCCTCACCGGTACCGAGGCAGACGACCGGGACCACCGGTGCCCCCGACTTGACGGCGAGGTAGCCGATGCCGTGCTGGATGTTCTCGAGCGTGCCGGTCCCCCGCGTGCCCTCGGGGAACACCCCCAGCACCCCGTCGTCGGCGAGTACCTGCAGGCCGCGCCGGAGAGCCGTGCGGTCGGGCTTGCCGCGGTTGACCGGGATCTGCCGCAGCACGTCGAGCGCCCAGCGCAGCCAGCCCTTGTACAGCTCGCTCTTGACGAGGAACGCGGACGGCCGCGGCAGCACGATGAACACGAACGGCCCGTCGATGAAGCTCGAGTGGTTGCCCGCGAGGATGACCGGGCCATCGGCCGGCAGGTGCTCCAGGCCGTGCAGCCGCAGCCGGAACACCACCCGCAGGAGCGCGTGGGCGACGGTGCGGGCTGCCCGCAGCAGGCGCGGCTCGACGGCACCGGTGCCGGGGATGTGCCGCGCGCGGTGAGGCGCAGCGGGGGCGGTGACGCTCACCGCTCCCCCGGCAGGTGGGTGAGCACGACTGCGACGACCTCGTCGACGGTGAGGCGGCTGGAGTCGACTTCGACGGCATCCCCCGCCCGGGCCAGCGGCGAGACGGTACGGCCGGAGTCGAGCGCGTCACGACGGTCGAGGTCGGCCTGCGTCGCCCGCACGTCCGTGCCGGTCCCTCCCCGCACGGTCGCCAGCTCGCCTGCGCGGCGCTGGGCGCGGACGTCGTTGCTGGCGGTGAGGAAGACCTTCAGGTCGGCGCCGGGGGCCACGACCGTGCCGATGTCACGTCCCTCCATGACGATCCCGCCCGCGCCGATGAGCTGGCGCTGGCGGGCGACGAGCAGCTCGCGCACCTCGGGTACGGCGCTCACCGCGCTCACTGCCGCGGTCACCTCCGGTCCCCGGATGGCGGTGGAGACGTCGGTGCCGTCGACGTGCACAACCGCCGGTACCGGCTCCGTGGTGATCTCCAGATCCGCCCGCGCGGCGACCCGGGCGACAGCGCGCGGGTCGGTGACGTCCGCTCCGGCGCGGAGCACCGCCCAGGTGACCGCGCGGTACATCGCCCCGGTGTCGAGGTAGCGCAGCCCCAGCCGGGAGGCGACCGTGCGGGCTACGGTCGACTTGCCGGACCCGGAGGGGCCGTCCACCGCGATCACGAGTCGCGTGCGCGACTCCTGCAGGCCGGCCACCCGTCCAATCTACCGGTCAGTGCGCCGACCAGCCCTGGGCGGCGAGCACCGCCCGCAGCCGTTCGGTGGCGGATGGGTCCACGTACAGCTCCACCACACCGGTGGGCCGGCCCGGAGTGTGCTCGACCCGGATGTCCTCGACGTTGACCCCGGCGTGGTCCGCGTCGCCGAGCAGCCGAGCCAGCTCGCCCGGCCGGTCGGCGACGACCACCGTGACGGTGCGGAAGGGCCGCTCGGGTCCGCCGTGCTTGCCGGGCAGGCGGGCCTGCCCCCGGTTCCCGTCCACGACGAGGTCACGCACGGCGCCCTCCGTCCGCGCCTGGTCACCGGACTCCAGCGCGTCGGCGACGGTCGAGAGCCGCCCGACGAGGGTGCGCAGGGCCGTGGCGAGCGCGGCCGCGTTCGCGGCGACGATGTCCGCCCACAGGTCCGCGTCGCTCGCCGCGATCCGGACCATGTCGCGCAGCCCCTGCCCCGCGATCGGCACCGCTCCCGCATCGGCGTCCAGCAGTCCGGCTGCGAGCGCCGAGGAGACCAGCTGCGGCAGGTGCGACACGGCAGCCAGCGCGCTGTCGTGCTCCTGCGGGGCCATCGTCACCGGCACCGACCCGCAGGCCAGGACGACGTCGCGCACGGCGGCCACCACGTCCGGGTCCTGGCCGGGTTGGGGGGTGAGCACCCAGGGCCGGCCGGCGAACAAGTCGTCCCGGGCGGCCGCCGGGCCGCCGCGCTCCCGACCTGCGACCGGGTGGCCCCCGACGTAGCTCCCGATGTCCCCGTCCAGCGCCCGCAGGTCGTGCAGCACCCGAGCCTTCACCGACGCCACGTCCGTGTAGGTCCTGGCCGCACCCGCCTCGATCAGCCGGTGCAGCACCGCCGCGGTGTGGCGGGGCGGCACGGCGACCACGGCCACCTCCACCAAGCCCGGCGGTGCCTGCGCCGTACCCGCCCCCATGTCCGCGGCGAGGGCGACGCGGGCCGGGTCGGCGTCGGACAGGTGCACCGTCCAGCCCGCCTGGCGCAGGGCGAGCCCGACGGAGGTGCCGATCAGCCCGGCCCCCACGACGAGCGCGCTCGTCAGCTGGGGCAGGTCCGTGCGCAGCGCCGCAGCGCCGCGCAGGTAGACGTGCCGGATGTCCGCGCGGGACAGGTCGGTCTCGATGTGCGCCAGCAGGCGCAGCACCCGCGGCATGGCACCCGGCACCGCGATCTCCGTGGCGCACAGCAGCGGCACGTCGGTGATGCCGAGCTGGCGGGCGGCGTACGCCGGGAACTCCGCGGTCAGGTCCGGGGTCGCGGTGAACACGATGCTGATGAGCTGGTCCCGTTCGACCCGGTTGCGCTCCAGCACCTCGCTCACCAGCTCGCGGACCCCGTCGAGGATGAGCTCGCGCTCGTTGCCGTCCACCTGAACCGCGCCACGCACCGCCCGTACTGCCACGGCGGGCAACGCTACAACCCGACCGCGCGGTAGAGCTCCTGGACCTCGGGCAGCGACAGCGCGCGGGTGCGGCCCGGCTTGAGCTGACCCAGGCGGATCGGCCCGATCTCGGTGCGGACGAGGCGGAGCACCGGGTGCCCGACCGCGTCCATGAGCCGGCGGACGACGTGCTTGCGGCCCTCGTGGATCACCAGCTCGACCAGCACCCGCCCGGCACTGGCATCGAGCACGCGGAACCCGTCGACCTGCACGGGGCCGTCGTCGAGCTCGACCCCCGCGCGCAGCCGCTTGCCCACGTCCCGCGGCAGCGGGCCCGCGACCTCGACCAGGTACGTCTTGAGCACCCCGTACGACGGGTGGGTGAGCCGGTGCGCGAGGTCGCCGTCGTTGGTGAGCAGGAGCAGCCCCTCGGTGTCGGCGTCGAGCCGGCCGACGTGGAACAGCCGCTCCCGGCGTCCGGTCACCAGGTCGCCGAGCGACGGGCGCCCCTCGGGGTCGCTCATCGTGCTCACCATGCCGGCCGGCTTGTTCACCGCGAGGTACACGTGCTTCGCGCCGGTCGGCAGGCGCGCGTCGTCGACCCGGATCACGTCGCGCTCGGGGTCCACGCGGACGCCCTGCGCGCGGACCGTACGGCCGTTGACCTCCACCCGGCCCTGGGTGATCAGCTCCTCGCACGCCCGCCTGCTGCCGAGCCCCGCCTGGGCCAGCACCTTCTGCAGGCGGACGCCCTCAGCCGGCGGTTGCGGACTCATCCAGGTCCAGCGCCTCGGGGCCGGGCAGGTGCGGGGCGAGCGGCGGCAGGTCCTCGACCGACGACAGGCCCAGCCGCTCCAGGAAGTAGCTCGTCGTGCGGTAGAGCGTCGCGCCGCTGGACTCCTCGACGCCGGCGTCCTCGACCAGCCCGCGGCTCACCAGCGTCCGCATGACCCCGTCGACGTTGACGCCGCGGATCGCGGAGACCCGGGCGCGGCTCACCGGCTGCCGGTACGCGACGACGGCGAGGGTCTCGAGAGCGGCCTGGGTGAGCCGGGCCTGCTGCCCGTCGAGGACGAACCGCTCGACGTACGGGGCGCAGTCCGCGCGGGTGTACAGCCGCCAGCCACCCGCCACGCACCGCAGGTCGAAGCCCCGGCCCTGCTCGGCGTACTCCGCGGCGAGCGCGGCCAGCGTCGTGGCGACCTCCTCGGTCGGGCGTTCGACCACCTGCGCGAGCGTCACCTCCGACACCGGCTCGTCGACGACGAGCAGCACGGCCTCCAGCGCGGCGCGCAGCGGGGGTTCGGCCGTCATCGGCTCGTCCGGCTCGACGTCAGCCACGGGGCTCCTCCTCGTACTCCTCGAGCGCGCCCCAGCTGTCGCCGGTGGCGTCGCGGTCCTGCTCCCCGGTCCAGCGCAGGGTGAGCTCGCCCAGCGGGCTGACCTGGTCGAAGGCCACCAGCCCCTCGCGGTAGAGCTCGAGCGCGGCGAGGAAGCGGCCGACGACCTCCAGGGTGTTCGCGCAGTCGGCGACCAGCGCGCGGAATGAGGCCTGCCCGGACCGGCTGAGCCGGCGGGCGAGGATCCCCGCCTGCTCCCGCACGCTCACCTGCGGGGCATGGATGTGGTCGACGGAGACCACCGGGTCGGGCTTGGGGGTCAGTGCCCGGGCGGCGAGCGCAGCGAACTCGTGCGGCCCGATCGCCAGGACCACCTCGGGCAGCAGGTCCGCGAAGTGCGGCTCGAGCCGGACCTCGCGGGGGTAGCGGCGGCCCTCGTCGGCGAGCCGGTCGGCGAGCAGCGCGGCCACCTCCTTGAAGGCGCGGTACTGCAGCAGCCGGGCGAAGAGCAGGTCGCGTGCCTCGAGCAGCGCGAGGTCTTCCTCGTCCTCGACCTCGGCGGCCGGCAGCAGGCGGGCGGCCTTGAGGTCCAGCAGGGTCGCGGCCACCACGAGGAACTGGCTGGCCTGGTCGAGGTCCCAGCTGTCCCCGAAGCCGCGGATGTAGGCGATGAACTCGTCGGTGACCTGCGACAGCGCCACGACGGTGACGTCGAGCTGGTGCTTGGCGATGAGGGTCAGCAGCAGGTCGAACGGGCCCTCGAAGACGTCGAGGTGCACGGAGAAGCCGCTGGGGGCCTCCCCGGCGCTGCCGGCGTCGGGAGCCGGTTCGACCGCCACGTCCACCCTCCGAAGGTAACCCGGTACGGCGCACGCAGCGCCGCGAACACGCGGCCGGCTCAGGCGAGCGCGGTGAGGATCGGCGAGATGATGGCGTTGAGCAGGACGAGCATCAGCGGGCCCTGCGAGCTGAACGGCACGATCAGCAGCACGAGCAGGATCCCCACGCCCCAGTTCTGCTCCACCAGCCGGTACTGCGCCTTCTGCCAGCCGATCGTGCGTGGCGCCACCGTGAACATCACCCGCGATCCCTCCAGCGGGGGCAGCGGGATGAACGACAGGAACCCCATGGCAAGGTTCTCCAGCCCGAACAGCAGGGCCGTCAGCTGGTCGGCGGGCAGCCCGACGACCTGGCCGTGCAGGGCGTCGCTGGGCGAGACCGTGAAGTGCGCCCGGTCGCCCCCGGCCGCGATGAACAGGCCGAGGCCGAGCGCGCCGAGGGCGAAGTTCGCCAGCGGCCCCGCCAGCAGGATGGCCACGAGCCGGCCGGGCCGGGACGGGCGGTTCATCTCGTTGGTGCCGGGGACACCCCAGCCGACGCCGCCGATCGCCGCCGCCACGGCGCCGAACGGGTCGAGGTGGCGGCGCGGTCCGGGCCGTGACGGCCGTACGCCGCGGGGCGCGGTCGCCGGCAGCGTGCGCGCCCGACGCCTGCGCCAGCCCGTGCGCGCACCGCACGACGAGGAAACCGAGGATGAGCCCCACCAGCGACGTGGGGTGCCCGACGGCGTACAGCATCGCTCAGCGCTCCCGCAGCCCGCTCACCGGGCGAGCACCTCTTTGGCGAGGTCGCGATACGCCTGGGCCGCGGCGGAGGTGCCGGCGTACGAGGTGATCGGCTCGCCGGCCACGGTGGTCTCGGGGAACCTCACCGTGCGGTTGATCACGGTGTGGAACACCCGGTCACCGAAGGCCTCCACGACGCGGGCGAGCACCTCGCGGCCGTGCAGCGTGCGGGAGTCGTACATGGTCGCGAGGATGCCCTCGAGCTCGAGCTCGGGGTTGAGCCGCTCGCGCACCTTCTCGATCGTCTGGATGAGCAGCGCCACGCCGCGCAGGGCGAAGAACTCGCACTCCAGCGGGATGATCACCCCGTGCGCGGCCGTGAGGGCGTTGACGGTGAGCAGGCCCAGCGAGGGCTGGCAGTCGACGAGCACCACGTCGTAGTCCGGCAGCGCGCGGCGCAGCACCCGCTGGAGGGTCTGCTCGCGGGCGACCTCGCCGACGAGCTGCACCTCCGCGGCGGACAGGTCGATGTTGCTCGGCAGCAGGTCCATGCCGGCGACGTCGGTCTCGAGCAGCACGTCCTCGAGCCGGACGTCCCGCTCCATCAGGAGGTTGTAGACCGTCCGGTCGAGCTCCATCGGGTTGACGCCGAGCCCCACGGACAGGGCGCCCTGCGGGTCGAAGTCGACGAGCAGCACGCGGCGGCCGTACTCCGCGAGCGCGGCGCCCAGGTTGATGGCGGTGGTGGTCTTGCCCACCCCGCCCTTCTGGTTGCACAGCGCGACGACGTGCGCGGGTCCGTGCTTGCGCAGGGGCTTCGGTTCCGGCAGCACCGGCCACGGGCGTCCGGTGGGGCCGGTCTCCCCGCTGCTGGGCAGGTGGCGGCGCTTCGCCGTGGCGGTTGAGCTGTTTGTCGACGTGACCACGGTGCTGGGATCCACTCTCCGGGCAGGCGGGGGAAGGCCCCCGCGAGCCTAGGCCCGCGCCGAAGCGCCCCGCAAGCCGGTCCCGGAAAGATCTGTCCCACGGCAGCGGGCCCCTACCGGGGCCGACACACGGGGGCCGGGGGCCGACCGCCGTACAGATCAACGTGCAGGGTCAGGCGCGGGCCCGCGGATGGGCGGTGGCGTAGACCTCGCGCAGGTGGTCGACCGTCACGAGCGTGTACACCTGGGTGGTGGTCACGGACGCGTGGCCGAGCAGCTCCTGGACCACGCGGACGTCCGCACCCGCGTCGAGCAGGTGGGTGGCGAACGAGTGGCGCAGGGTGTGCGGCGACACCGGTACGGACACTCCCGCGCGCTGCGCGGCCGTACGCAGCACCGTCCACGCGCTCTGGCGGGAGAGCCGCCCGCCGCGGGCGTTGAGGAACAGCGCGCTCGTGCCCGCGCCGGCCGCCGCGAGCCCGGGGCGGGCCCGGACGAGGTAGGCGTCGACCGCCTCGCGGGCGAGCCGGCCGACCGGCACCATGCGGTCCTTGCCGCCCTTGCCGTGCAGGACCACCGCGCCGGCGTCGAGGTCGATGTCGTCCACGGCCAGCCCCACGGCCTCGCTGATCCGGGCGCCGGTCGCGTACAGCAGCTCCAGCAGGGCCCGGTCGCGCAGCGCGCGTGGCGTCTGGTCGGCCCCGGCCGCGTCGAGCAGGGCCGCCACCTCCTGCACCGAGATCGCCTTCGGCAGCCGCTTCGGCTGCGGCGGCGGGCGGACCCCGGACGCCGCGTCACCGTCGGTGAGACCCTCGCGTACGGCGAACTTGTGGAGGCCGCGCACGGCGACAACGGCCCGGGCCGCCGAGCTCGCCTGCAGCGGCCGGTGGTCGGCGTCGCCTTCGCGCAGCGTGGCGAGGAACGCCGCCACGTCCTCCTCCCGCGCCTCCCCCAGCGACTCCACGCCGCGCCCGGCGAGCAGGCGCAGGTAGCGGCGCAGGTCCCGCCGGTAGGACGCCAGCGTGTTCGCGGCCAGCCCACGCTCGACGGCCAGGTGGTCCAGGTAGCCGGACACCGTCCGCTGGAGCGCCCGGGACGGTTCGGCGTCGGCGGTGACGGACGCGCTCAGGACAGCACCTCGTCCAGGTGCGCGTACGGCAGCCCGTGCGCCTCGGCCACCGGCGCGAGGGTCAGCCGCCCGGCCACGGTGTTGACGCCGAGTGCCAGCGCCGGGTCCGCCCGTACGGCGTCGCGCCAGCCCGTGGCGGCGATGCGCTCGACGTACGGCAGCGTCACGTTGGTCAGGGCGTACGTGGAGGTGTGCGGGACCGCCCCGGGCATGTTCGCCACGCAGTAGAAGACGCAGCCCTCGTGCAGGTAGGTCGGCTCGGAGTGGGTGGTCGGGTGCGAGCCCTCGAAGCAGCCACCCTGGTCGACGGCGATGTCGACGAGCACCGCCCCCGGCCTCATCCGGCGGACCAGGTCGTCGCTCACCAGCTTGGGAGCGCGCGCGCCGGGCACGAGCACCGCCCCGATGACGAGATCGGCGTCGATGCACGCACGCTCGACCTCGTAGGCGTTGGACGCCACGGTCTGCAGGTGGCCCTGGTAGATCCGGTCGGCGGCGCGCAGCCGGTCGACGTTGCGGTCCAGCAGCAGCACCTCGGCCTGCATGCCGAGCGCGATCGCCGCGGCGTTCATGCCGGCCACGCCCGCCCCGATCACGACCACCTTGGCCGCGTAGACGCCGGACACCCCGCCCATGAGCACGCCGCGCCCACCGGACTCGCGCTCCAGGCAGTGCGCGCCCACCTGCGGCGCCATCCGCCCGGCGACCTCCGACATCGGCGCGAGCAGCGGCAGCGTGCCGTCCGCGAGCTGGACGGTCTCGTACGCGATCGCCGTCGTGCCGGCCGCGAGCAGCGCCCTCGTGCACTCGGCGGAGGCGGCGAGGTGCAGGTAGGTGAACAGCACCTGGTCGCGCTGCAGCCGGTGGTACTCCTCCGCGACCGGCTCCTTCACCTTCAGCACCAGGTCGGCGTCGGCCCACACGTCGTCGGCGTCGGCGACGATCCGCGCCCCGGCCGCCAGGTAGTCGGCGTCCGGGACAGCCGACCCGGCGCCCGCGTCCCGCTCGACGTGCACCCGGTGCCCGGCGGCGACGAGCTCGTGCACGCCGGACGGCGTGAGCGCGACCCTGTACTCGCTGTCCTTGACCTCGCGCGGTACGCCGACTCTCACGCTGGGTGAGTGTAGGGACGTCGGCCGCCCGAGCCCGGGAACTCGCTCATCTCGGGCCACGGCGACTGCGGCGCGCGCAGGTGGGCGAAGCCGCTGTCGCGGGCCCGAGCCGCCGCCAGGGCGCCCATGACCGCCAGCGGGTTGTGCACGCGCCCTGCCAGCACGGCGGCGACCACGCCGTCGAGCGGCACCCAGGCGACCGGCATGTCGGCCTCCTCGTGCTCGCCCTCGTGCCGTTCCTCCTCCGCCACCTCGGTCAGCTCACGCGCGAGGTAGATGCGCACCGCCTCGTCGCTCATGCCCGGCGAGGTGTACGCGTCGACGAGCACGTCCCAGCGGGCCGCCCGGTGATGCGCCTCCTCGTACAGCTCCCGCTGGGCCGCCGCCAGCGGCGGCTCCCCCGCCTGGTCGAGCAGGCCCGCCGGCGGCTCCCAGAGGCGGCGGCGGACCGGGTGACGGTACTGCTGCACGAGCAGCATCCGGCCCGTGTCGTCGAGGGCGACGATGCCCACCGCGCCCGGGTGGACGACGACGTCGCGGGTGGGGGTGCCGCCGTCCGGCATCTCCACCACGTCTGAACGCACGTCGATGACCCGGCCGGACCGGAACGCCCGCCTCGACGCCCGGACGGGCAGGGACGCCTCCTCGTCGCGGAGCTCCGCCACGTCAGCTCAGCCGGACGGACTCGTCCGCGACCGTCACCCCGTTGACCGCGCTGCCGCGCTCCTCGGCGTGCTCGATGGCGGCGCCGACGAACGCCGCGAACAGCGGGTGCGGCCGGGTCGGGCGCGACCGCAGCTCGGGGTGCGCCTGGGTGCCGACGAAGAACGGGTGGGCCTCCCGTGGCAGCTCCACGAACTCGACCAGCCGCCCGTCCGGAGACGTCCCGGAGAACACCAGCCCGGCCTCCTCCAGCCGCCGCCGGTAGTCGTTGTTGACCTCGTAGCGGTGCCGGTGGCGCTCCTCCACGTACGGCTCGCCGTACGCCCGCCGTGCCAGCGTGCCCTCGGCGAGCTTCGCCGGGTACAGGCCGAGGCGCATGGTGCCCCCCATGTCCCGCTCCCCCGCGACGACGTCACGCTGATCGGCCATGGTCGCGACCACCGGGTGCGGCGTGGCCGGGTCGAACTCGGCGGAGTTCGCGCCCTCCAGCCCCGCCAGGTTGCGCGCGCCCTCGATGACCATGCACTGCAGGCCGAGGCACAGCCCGAGCGTCGGGATCCCCGACTCCCGGGCGTGGCGCACGGCGCCGAGCTTGCCCTCGATGCCGCGGATGCCGAATCCGCCCGGGACGAGCACGCCGTCGACGCCGTCGAGCTCGCGGGCGGCTCCGGCGGGGCTCTCGCAGTCGTCCGAGCTCACCCAGCGCACCTCGACCCGCGCCTCGTGGGCGAACCCGCCGGCGCGCAGGGCCTCGGTGACCGAAAGGTAGGCGTCCGGGAGGTCGACGTACTTGCCCACCAGGGCCACGGTCACGCGACGGGACGGCTGGTGCACCCGGCGCAGCAGGTCGTCCCAGTCGGTCCAGTCGACGTCGCGGAAGGCCAGGCTCAGCCGGCGCACGGCGTACGCGTCGAGCCCCTCGGCGTGCAGCACCTTCGGGATGTCGTAGATCGACGGCGCGTCGGGGGCGGAGACCACCGCCTCCTCGTCCACGTCGCACATGAGGCTGATCTTGCGCTTGGTGCCGCTCGGCAGCGGCCGGTCGGAGCGGCAGACGATCGCGTCCGGCTGGATGCCGATCGAGCGAAGCGCGGCGACCGAGTGCTGGGTCGGCTTGGTCTTCAGCTCGCCGGACGGACCGATGTAGGGCACCAGTGACACGTGGATGAACAGCACGTTCTCGCGGCCCACCTCGTGGCGGACCTGGCGGGCGGCCTCGAGGAACGGCAGCGACTCGATGTCGCCGACCGTCCCACCGATCTCGGTGATGACGACGTCGACGTCGTCACTGGCCATCCGCCGGATCCGGGCCTTGATCTCGTTGGTGATGTGCGGGATGACCTGCACCGTGTCCCCGAGGTACTCCCCGCGCCGCTCCTTGGCGATCACCGTGGAGTACACCTGGCCGGTGGTCACGTTCGCCGAGCCGTGCAGGTCCTCGTCGAGGAAGCGCTCGTAGTGGCCGATGTCGAGGTCGGTCTCGGCGCCGTCGTCGGTGACGAAGACCTCGCCGTGCTGGAACGGGTTCATGGTGCCGGGGTCCACGTTGAGGTACGGGTCCAGCTTCTGCATGGTGACCCGCAGCCCGCGCGCCTTGAGCAGCCGGCCGAGGCTGGAGGCGGTCAGCCCCTTGCCGAGGCTGGAGGCGACGCCTCCGGTGACGAACACGTGCCGGGTCGTCTGCGGCCGCGTTGCAGAAAGGGCCAAGGGAGGCTCCCCGTCTCACGACGACACCCCGAAGGTGTCATCTCCACGGGACTTCAAGGTAACACCGCGCCCGGCTGCGGGGGGCGCTGCTCGTCCGGCGCGTCGCCATCGGCCGGTGGACGCCGTGCCGCCTCCGCTGCCACGGCGACGGCGACCGGGATGGCGACGGTCAGCGCGATCGCCGGGATCGCCACACCCGAGTCGTTGACCGCGAAGCCGACGACGCCCATGACGAGCACGGCGATGAGGCCGTCCCGCAGCTCCGGGCGCAGGTCGAAGGCGCGCCGCAGCCCGCCCCAGGGTCGGAACAGCAGGACCGTGACCAGCGCGATCGCCAGCGGTACGAGCAGGGTCAGCACGCTGTGCGTCAGCAGGTGCAGGTTCGCCTGGGCCTTGCGATGGATGACGGTCCCGGCGCCACCGTGCAGCACCTGGTCGACGAACCGCCCGAGATGGCTGCGGTCGGCGGGCGGTCGCGAGTAGTCCAGCAACGCGAACCCGGTGACGGCCACCACGGCGGCGCCGCCGGCGGCGGCGAGCCTCCCGACCGACACGCGCGTCCCGGTGACGAGCAGCCCGAGCACGACGAACGCGGGCACCAGCGCGAGAACGCCCCCGAAGTCGTCCCCGAACGCCGGCGCGCCGTCGATCACCACGGCGACCAGCCCGAGGCCCGCGACGATGGCCAGTCGCGCCCGTCGGCCACGGCCGACGCAGAGCAGCGCCGCGGAGAGCAGCGCGGCCGAGGCGAACACCGCGTACGCGACGTTGCCGACGCCCACGAACCGGCCGGCGACCAGCGGCGAGTAGCCGGCCAGGCTGTTGAGCTGCAGATGCGCGCCGCTCACCAGGTCCGCGGCGAGCACCCCGAAGGTGACCCCGGCGACGACCCCGGGCGGCCCCAGCAGGGTCCGGCGCCAGGGCCCGGCGAGGGCCACCCCGGCGACGACCGCGGTCGCCACCAGTGCGCTGACCCACAGCGCGACCGCCGGGTGGCCGAAGCGCCACCAGGAGGACACGTTGGCCAGGTAGGTGGCGATGACCCCGGCGGCGCCGACGATCGCACCAGCCCGCACCACCCCCAGCAGGCGCCCACGCTCACCACGGCTGGACGCCTGGCGCAGGCCGAGTGCGGCAAGCAGGTACAACCCCGCCTGGCCACCGACGAGCACCGCGAAGAACGGCGGGACGAGCGGGCGCTGCTGCTCCGCCGCGCGGTCGGCGAGCACCAGCCGGTCCACGACGTCGGCCGTGGCGGCGGGGGCCGTACCGTCGGCGTGCAGCCCCTGCCCGGCCATGCTGCGCGGCACGGTGACGCCGAGTGCCTGCAGCACGGTGGGCGCGAGGTCGATCAGCTGGACGTAGGGCGCCCGCCGCGTGGACGGGCTGACCAGCCAGGTGTGCGGGGCGCCGACGCCGCGCGCGATCAGGACGTGCAGGTGCGGCGCGTACCGCCCGGTCTCGGAGATGCCGGCGACGAGCAGCAGCGTGTGCGCGGGCAGGGCCGCGACGACCTGACGGAGCGCGGTGTCGACGCGGGCGACGGCGGTGCGCCGTACGGACGGGTTCGCCCTGGTGTCCTCCGGTCCGACGACCTGCAGGTCGCGCAGGCCTACGATCGTGAGCGCGCAGCGGCGGTAGAGAGCGGCCTCGTCGGTGTGGTACCCGACCTGCGCCACGTCACCGGACGGGGTCGCGGCCGCCAGCGCCGCCCCCGGACCGATCGCCGTGGCGCAGAGCCCGGCCGACTGCAGGGCGGCCCCGAGCGCGCCGATCCGGGTTCCGTGCAGCAGCCCGCGGTTGTCCGCGGCGATCGTCTCCTGGGCGACGGAGCGCGAGGCGGCGTACAGCGGCGGGTACGGGTCACAGCCGGGCTTGCCGTCACTGGGGGCGCGGGCCCGGTTCCCGGCGCCGAGGGTCGCCCACCCGTCGAGGGGACAGGTCACGGACGAGGCCGCCCGCACCGACAGCGCACCGACGGCGCCCGAGCCGGTGAGCCCCCAGAGGGTCGGGGTGACCTGCTGGTCCACGTCACTCCAGACCAGG
The DNA here is from genome assembly GCA_963728075.1 of uncultured Actinomycetota bacterium. Classification (GTDB taxonomy): domain Bacteria; phylum Actinomycetota; class Actinomycetes; order JAFAQI01; family DASSKL01; genus CAVSIP01. The sequence continues at coordinate 738,160 of CAVSIP010000001.1, forward strand.
CCGGGTACGCCGACGACCACCACGTGGTCCGCCTGCGGGGTCCAGGAGGGCCGCTGCACCGCGCTTGCCGGACCGGCCGGCCACGGGCCCAGCAGGGCAACGGCGAGCAGCAGCAGCACGCCGACTCGCCGGGTCACCCGCGCCTCCGCAGCTCCGCGTACACCGCCGCCACCTGGCCGACGGTGTCCTCCAGTGTCGGCCAGGTCGCCGCGAGGGCTCTGCCGTCCGCGACCAGCCTGCCGCGCAGCTCGGGGTCGTCGAGCAGCGTGGCGATCGCGCTGGCGACGGCGTCCGGGTCCGCGGCCGGGACGAGCAGCGCAGCGTCACCCACGAGCTCCGGGATGCCTCCGACGCGCGTGGCGACCAGCGGTACGCCCGCGCGCAGCGCCTCCTGGGCGACGAGCGCCCGGGCCTCCCACACGCTCGTGAGCACCGCGACGTCTGCCGCGGCCAGGAGGTCGGCGACGTCCGACCGGTGACCGAGCAGCCGGACCGGGGCGCCGGCGTCCTCGACGAGCCGGCCGACCTGAGCACGCTGCGGCCCGTCGCCGGCGATCACGACCAGGGGCTGCGGGTCGCGGCCGGCCAGGACGGCGGCGGCGCGGACCAGCGTGGCGAAGTCCTTCTGCGGGTGCAGCCGGCCGACCGACAGCACGACCGGGTGCTGCCCGGCGTCGAGCTCCCGACGCACCGCGTCGCGGGTGCGGACCGCTGGGGGCAGCGGCGGCGCGGCGACCGGGCCGAGGCGGACGTCGCGCCCGCCGAGCAGGCGGGCCCGTTCCACCAGGTCGCTCGACGCGCCCAGCGTCACCGTCGCCGCGCGGGCGACGCGCCGTTCCAGCAGGCGGAACACGGCGCCGCGGGCGCCGCGGGCGAGCACCGCGTTGTGCCAGGTCACGACGAGCGGCGGGCCCGCGGCGGGCGGCAGCGACGCGAGCAGCCCCGCCCGCAGCCCGTGGGCGTGCACCACCTCGGCGCCGCGCACCGCCCCGGCGAGACGCGCGACCGCGCGGGCGTCTGCCAGCGGCCTGGGCCCCGCGGCGATCTCCACCGGGTGGAACGCGGCTCCCAGCGCGGCGAACCCGAACAGAGCGTCGGTCCCTGCCGGGCCGGCCACCCGCACCCGGTACCCGCGCTCGAGCAGCCCGGCGGCGAGCGAGTGCACGTGCCGGCCGATCCCGCCGGTGCTCGTCCCCAGCACGAGGGCCACGTCCCGGACGTCAGGCACGGAGCACCCGCCGGGACAGCAGCGCCCGCAGGTCCGCGCGGTCGAGCAGGTAGGCCACTGCGAGGAAGGTCGGCGCAGCGACCGCCGCGACCGCGGCGCAGACGCCGACGCTGGTGAGCGGACCGGCGCTGCCCAGCGACCGGGCGAGCAGCGTGCCGACCGCCGCCGCGGCGCCGCCGGCGAGCAGGCCGGCGCCCGCGGCCCGGGCGACCCCGTCGACCGCGGCCGATCCCGCGCCGCGGACCAAGGCGGCCACCAGCAGGGCGCCGGCGACGGTCATGCCGATGCTGTTGCCGAGGCCGAGGGCGGCGACCGCCCAGTCGCGGGGCAGGGCGGCGACGAGCGCGATGTCCGCCACGATGACGGTCGCCCAGCCGATCGCCGTCGACACGGCCGGCGAGCGGGCGTCCCCGCGTGCGTAGAGCGCCCGGGACAGGTGCGCGACCAGTCCGTAGCCGAGCAGGCCCGGGGCGAACGTGACGACTGCGCGGGCCAGCTGGGCCGGGTCCGCGTCGCCGCGGGCCCCGAGGATGAAGACCCGGGCGCCGGGAACGGCAGCCGCCGCCAGCACGGCCGCGGCGGCGGCGGTGGCCAGGAGCAGCGCGCGCGTGGTCCGGGCCACCACGTCGGCGTACGCGGCCTCGTCGCCGTCGGCGTGCCGCGCCGACAGCGTCGGGAACGCGCTGGTGGCGATCGGCACCGCGACCACCGCCCAGGGCAGCAGGAAGACGGTCCAGGCGATCGTGTAGAGCACCACCGCACCGGACGTGCCGTCGGCGTTCGCCAGGCGCAGCACGACCGCGGTCGCGACCTGCTGACCGGCGAGCACCACCGCACCCGACCAGGCCAGCCGGCGGACCCGTCTGGCCACCCCGGGCGGGAACCGCAGGGTCGGGCGCAGCCGGATGCCCGTACGCCGTAGCGGGACGAGCAGCGGCAGGGCCAGCGCGGCGACCCCGAGCGTGGTGCCGATGGAGAGGACGAGCTCCTCGCCGAGGCCGAGGCGGGCGAGGCTGCCGCGGGCCGCCCCGGCGGTGACCGCGTACAGGACGTAGGCACCGATCACGACCAGGCTCGACAGCAGCGGCGCCAGGGCGGGCCCCAGGAACCGGCGGTGCGCCTGCAGGATGCCGGTGAACACCACGGCCATGCCGTAGAGCAGCACCTGGGGCATGAACACGACCAGCATGCGGGCGCCGGTGTCGACGACCTGGTCGCGGCTGCAGCTGCCGTGACCAGCACCGACCAGCACACCGATCAGCGGGCGCGCGAGCAGCGCACCCGCCACCGCCAGCGGGACGAGCAGCACGCCGGCCCAGGTCAGCAGCGCGGACGACGTACGCCGCGCCTCCGCCAGGTCGCCGCGCTCCACCGCCCCCGCCAGGACGGGCACCACGAGGCTCGCCAGCGCACCTCCGGCGACGATCTCGAAGACGATGTTCGGGACCGTGTTCGCCGTGTAGTACGCGTCCCCGAGACAGTTCGGGCCGACCGTGCGGGCGAAGACGAGCAGCCGGCCGAACCCGACCGCCCGGGCGGCCACGGTGACGACCGCGATCAGCAGGGCCGCCCGGGCCAGACCTGCGCCTCGCGAGGTGCCGGTCACCGGAGGGCGGGGTCCGGTGGCGCGACCGGCTCCACGACGGCCGCTTCCGCCGGCCCCTCCCGGCGGCCGAGGGAGTCGAGGGCCCGCAGCACGGCCGTCCGCTCGATCACCGCGCTGAAGCTCACCCGCTCACTGGCGGCGGTCAGCGCGGTGACCGCGGCGAGGGCGCTCAACCGAACGCGCCGCGGGCTGCCGGCGAGCGCCAGCCCCAGCAGGGCCCCGAGGGGGTTCGCGCCGCCGTCGCCGAGCATGCCCCGCTCACCCAGGTCGTCCGGCAGCCCCGCGGCCGCCGCTCCGGCCACGGCGGCGGCCACCGGAGCGCCCGGCCCCGGGGTGGCCACGGCGGCAGTACCCGTGACGAGACAGACCTTCAGCGCGCGGCCGGGTCGCAGGTCGAGCAGGTTCACCAGGTTGGCGGAGCCGGCCACGAGCGCCCCCGTGACGACGATGTCGGTGGCACGGTCCTCGGCGAGAGCGGCGGCGGCCAGCCCGGCGAGACCGATACCCGTGAGCTTGGCCAGCCCGGTCGTGACCTCGCCGCGGCGCAGCGCGCCGAGATGTCCGCGGAAGCCCCGCGCGTGCGTCTGCCCGAACAGGTCGTCGTACACGCCCAGAGCCGTGGCGGTGCCGCCGGCCACCAGCGCGGCGCCGCGCAGGCCGGGCGTCAGCGCAGCGGCCGTGGTGGCGCCGAGGGCGGTCGCGGGCCCGACGAGCAGGCTCACCTCACGTCCGCGGTAGTTCGTCCGGGTCCAGCGGGCGGCTCCACCGGGCGGCCGGCGCCGCAGGCCCTGGCGTACGGCGAGTGTCACCGCCGCACTGGTCCCGGCGAGCACGGCGCACGCCGCGGCTCGGCGAGCAGGGCTCACGGCCGCGCGCTCGCTGACGCGCTCGGGGAGCTGCTCGGGCCGGGCGAGGGGGTCGGGCCCGGGAAGGCCTTGACCGCGGCGGCGGCGGTGTCGAAGGTCGCGGCCTTGCCGGCGAGCTGGCCGGCCAGCGCGAACACGGCAGCGGTCCGCCCGCTCGGCAGGTCGGCGGACGGCACCGTGGAGACGTGGTCGGAGAAACCCCCGTCGTGGGTGATCGCGTCCAGTACGTTGCCGTCACCGGTGGCGGCGGCCGTGGTCAGCGCAACCACCGCTCCGGCGCTGGCCTGGTCGAGCTCACGGGCGAGCGCGACGACCGCAGAGTCCGTCGCTGCCTGGGTCTTCGGCTCAGCGGGCGCCGAGCCGACCAGCAGCAGGGCCGTGGTGCCGGGCCGCGGGTTCTCGCCGTGGACGGCGAGCAGCTGCCCGTCCGTGTACGCGGCCAAGGTGCCGGCGAGGTCGTCGGCAGTGGCCGGCGTCGCGTCGGGCTTGTGGACGAGGACCGACGCGAGCTGGGCTGCCGCCCGCTGGGCGCCGGTGCCCTCGGGAAGGGTCACGTCAGGTCCCGCCAGCCGGCCGGCCAGCGAGCCGAGCAGGGCGTCCTGGGCGGGGTCGACGTACTGGTCCCGCAGCTGGACGTCCGCGGCCACCGAGGCCCCGGCCGCGCGGAGCGCCGCCTCGGCCTGCTTGCGGATGTCGGCGCTGAGGCCCGGGGTGCTCACCACGGTGACGCTCTGCCCGGCGAGCAGGCCGGCCACGGCGTACGGCTGCGCTGCCTCCGCGAAGGTCTGCTCGTCGGCGTTCTGCTGCTGCAGCGACTCGATCTCCTGCTCGAGGTTGGAGTTGCTGCGGGCGAGGTTGTTCGTGCGGCCCTGCAGGTCGTCGAGGATCGGCCCGTTGAGGGTCGTGGTGCCGACGATGATGCCGATGCCCAGCGCGAGGAAGACCGCCACGATCGAGACGACGTGGTAGCGGAAGTCGATCATGAAACCAGCCCGTTCAGCCAGTGGGTGAAGTGGTTCCACTGCACCTGGAAGAAGGTGACGTACAGGTCGCCGGCCGGTGACACGGCCGCCGCCGCCGCCAGCGTGAACAGGGTCGCCAGGGCCAGCAGGACGAGGGACGAGGTCTTGATCCGCGCCCGGTAGAGCATGCTCACGCCCTTGGCGTCGACGAGCTTCCCGCCGACCCGCAGCCGGGTGAGGAACGTGCTCGCCATCCCGCTGCGCCCCTTGTCGAGGAACTCGACGAGCGTCGCGTGCGTCCCCACCGCCACGATGAGGCTGGCGCCCTTGTCGTCGGCGATCAGCATCGCGACGTCCTCGCTGGTCCCGGCGGCCGGGAACACCACGGACGGGACCCCCAGCTCCTCGACCCGGGCCAACCCGGGCGCCCGGCCGTCGCGGTAGGCGTGCACGACGATCTCCGCGCCGCACCGCAGCGCCTCGGCGGAGACGGAGTCCATGTCACCGACGATGAGGTCGGGGCGCAGCCCGGCCTCGAGCAGCGCGTCGCCGCCGCCGTCCACCGCGATGATGGCGGGGCGGTACTCGCGGATGTACGGCCGCAGCGTGGCCAGGTCCTCGCGGTAGTGGTAGCCGCGCACGACGATGAGCACATGCCGGTCGTCGAGGTCGGTGCGGATCTCCGGGACGCCGATGCCGTCGAGCAGCAGGTCCCGCTCGCGACGGAGGTACTCCATGGTGTTGCTGGCGAAGGCCTCCATCTGGGTCGACAGCCCCGCCCGCGCCTCCGCCATGGCCGCCGTCACGCTGTCAGCGGTGAGCTGCGTCCCGCGCGCCAGCACCTCGCCGTCGTGGCCGTAGAGGGCGTCGTCGAGCAGCCGTACGGTGTCGCCCTCCCGGAGGGCGCCGCAGACGTCCGGGCCGACGCCGTCGAGCAGCGGGATGCCGGCGGCGACGAGGATCTCCGGCCCGAGGTTGGGGTAGCGCCCGCTGATGCTCGGCGCCACGTTGACCACGGCGACGACCTCGGCGGCGACGAGCTGCTCGGCGGCGACCCGGTCGATGTCGACGTGGTCGATGATCGCGATGTCGCCCGGCCGCAGGCGCTTGGCGAGATCCTTCGTCCGCCGGTCCAGCCGCGCGACGCCGACGACGCCGGGCGGCCGGTCGCCCGACCGGCGGCCTCGGCGTCGGGTCGCAAGTCCCATGTCCCGTCGATCGTGCCAGGGGCCCGGGACCGGTCGCGCGCAGCGCCGCCGCGGGCGTGGCGGGCTAGGCGGCTTGCTGCTCGCCGCGGCGGCCAGCAGCTCCTCCGCGTGACCGCGGGCGAGGTCGGAGTCCTCCAGGCCCGCGAGCATGCGCGAGAGCTCCCGGATGCGGTCCTCCCCCTCGACGGCGTGCACCCCGCTGCGCGTGACCGGCCGTCGTCGGTCTTCACGACGACCAGGTGGCGGTCGGCGAACGCGGCGACCTGCGGCAGGTGGGTGACCACGACGACCTGCGCGTACCTGGCCAGCTGGGCGAGTCGCCGGCCGATCTCGACCGCCGCCCGGCCGCCCACCCCGGCGTCGACCTCGTCGAAGACGAACGTGGGCACCGGGTCCGCGCCCGCGAAGGCGACCTCGACCGCCAGCATCACGCGCGAGAGCTCGCCCCCGGAGGCCCCGCGGTGCGATCGGGCGTGCCGGGCGCACCGGCGTGCGGGGTGAGCAACAGCTCGACCTCGTCGAGCGCCGGTCGCCCGCGCGTCAGCTCCGGCGTCGTCGCGTGACGGCGACGTCCAGGCGGGCGTGGCGGCATGGCCAGACCGGCCAGCTCGGCCGTCACGGCTGCGGCGAAGCTCTCCGCAGCTGCGGTGCGATGCTCGGTGAGCGTCGCCGCCAGGCGTGCCAGCTCCCCGGCGAGCGTCGCCTGCTCGGCCGCGAGCCGGTCGACCCGCTCGTCGTCGTCCTGCACCGACGCCAGCCGGGAGGCGGCGTCCCCGGCCCAGACGAGTCGGGTCGTCGTACTTGCGTTCCAGGGCGCGGAGCACCGCGAGCCGCTGCTGGGCGGCCTCCAGCCGCAGCGGGTCGGACTCGACCCCGCCCGCGTACGAGGCGAGCTCGCCGGCGACGTCGCTCAGCACGTAGCCGGCCTCCCCCAGCCGCCCGGCCAGCGCCTCGAGCGCCGGGTCGTGGCCGCTCTGCGCGTCGAGCGCGCGGCGGGCGGCGGCGACGAGCGCCGAGGGCGTCGGTCCCGTCCACGTCGTCGCTGGACAGCGCGGCGTGCGCCACGCCGGCGGCCTCGCGCAGCGCCTCGGCGTGGGCGAGCCGCTCCACCTCGGCCGCCACGTCGGCCGTCCTCCCCCGGCTGCGGGTCGGCGGCGGCGATCTCCGCCAGGCCGAACCGCAGCACGTCCGCCTCCTGGGCGCGTTCCCGGCGGCGTGCGCGCAGGTCGTCGAGCTCGGCGCTGATCGCGCGGTGCTGCGCCCACGCGGCTGCGTACGCCGCGAGCGGCTCCCCGACCGCACTGCCGGCGTAGCGGTCCAGCGCGGCCCGCTGGACGCCGGGGCGCAGCAGCCGCTGCTGGTCGGACTGGCCGTGCACCGCCACCAGGTGCTCGGCCAGCTCGGCGAGCAGGGCCGCGGGCACGGTACGGCCGCCCGCGTACGCGCGGGAGCGGCCCTCCGCCTCGACGGTGCGCGCCAGCAGCAGCGCGCCGTCGTCGAGGTCGGCTCCCGCCTCGGTCGCCCGCGACAGTGCCGGGGAGCCGTCGGGCAGCACGACCCGACCCTCTACGAGCGCCGCGGCGCGCCCGGCCGGACCAGGGCCGCGTCCGCACGGCCGCCGAGCAGCAGCGACAGGCCGGTGACCACCATCGTCTTGCCGGCACCGGTCTCCCCCGTGACCACGGTGAGGCCCGGTGACAGCTCGAGCACGGCCTCGTCGATGACGCCGAGGTCGCGGAGGCGGATCTCCTCGAGCACGCCCCGACGATACGGAGGAGGGCCGACGGTGCCGGCTACGACATGCCGCGCCAGCCCTGCACCGGCAGCGCGAACTTCTCCACGAGCCGGTCGGTGAAGGGGCGCCGCGTCCAACCGGGCCAGCCGCACCGGCCGCTCCCCGCGGCACACCTCGATCCGCGCTCGCGGGGGCAGGTCCTGGGCGCGCCGCCCGTCGCACCACATGACCCCGCTCGCGGTGCCGTCGAGCACCTCGACGGCGATCACCGAGTCGGGCGCGACGACCAGCGGCCGGCTGAACAGGGCGTGGGCGCTGATCGGCACCAGAGCAGCGCCTCCACCGTCGGCCACACGACCGGGCCGCCGGCGGAGAACGCGTACGCCGTCGAGCCGGTCGGCGTGGCGCACACGACGCCGTCGCCGCCCCAGCGCGACAGCGGGCGGCCGTCGACCTCGACGACCAGGTCGAGCATCCGTTCGCGGGCGGCCTTCTCGACCGAGGCGTCGTTGAGCGCCCAGTTGCGCGCCACGACCTCGCCGTCCCGGATCACCTTGACGTCGAGCGTCAGCCGCTCCTCGACGACGTAGTTGCCGCTGAGGATCCGCTCGATGGTGGCGGCCAGGTCGGCACGCTCGGCCTCGGCCAGGAACCCGACCCGGCCGAGGTTGACGCCCAGCAGCGGCACGTCCGCCGGTCGTGCGCGTACTCAGCGGCGCGCAGCAGCGTGCCGTCGCCGCCGAGCGCGAGCACCAGCTCGCACGCCGGCGGCGGCCCGCGGGTGGTCTCCACCACGCGCGCGGACGAGCAGGCCAGCTGCTCGGCCTCGCGGTCGATGACCCGCGTGGCCACCCCCTCGGCGCCAAGGCGCTCGGCGACGTGGCGCGCCGACCGTACGGCCGGCTCCCGCCCGACATGTGCGACGAGCAGGACCTCGCGCTCGCTGGGACGTTCCGTGCTCACGCCGGACCCTCCTCGACGGCTCGCTCGGACCAGCTCGACCACGGTGTCTGCGTTCCGCTCCCCGTCGTCACGCAACCACAGGAAGTACTCCACGTTGCCCGACGGGCCCGGCAGCGGGCTCGCCACCACCCCGGCGACCCCCAGCCCGAGCTCCGCCGCGGCCTCGGCGACGGTGCGTACGGCACCGGCGCGCAGGCCAGCGTCACGGACGACGCCGCCGCGGCCCACGTCCGCCCGTCCGACCTCGAACTGTGGCTTGACCATCAGGAGCAGGTCGCCGTTGGCGACCGTGCAGGCGCGCAGGGCGGGCAGGACCAGGCGTAGGGAGATGAACGACAGGTCGGCCGCGGTCAGCTCGGCGGGCCCTCCGATGGCCTCCGGGGTGAGCTCGCGCACGTTGGTCCGCTCGTGCACCTGTACCCGTTCGTCGCTGCGCAGCCGCCAGGCCAGCTGGCCGTACCCGACGTCGACGGCGACCACCCGGGCGGCCCCCGCCGCAGCAGCACGTCGGTGAACCCGCCGGTGGACGCGCCGGCGTCGAGGCAGCGGCGGCCGGACACCTGGGCACCGAACGCGTCGAGCGCTGCCGCCAGCTTGTACGCGCCACGAGACACGTAGTCGTCCCCGACGGTCGCACCGAGCACGCGTACCGCCGCGGCCGGGTCGACGGCGCTGGCCGGCTTCGTCGCCACCATGTCCCCCACGGTCACCCGGCCTGCTGCGATGAGCTCCGCGGCCTGCTGGCGGGAGCGAGCCAGCCCACGGCGGACCAGCTCGGCGTCGAGCCGGGCGCGACGCGCCATCGGCGCGGGTCAGTCCTCGTCGAGCGCGGCCAGCGCGTCGTGCAGCCGCCTGTGCACGTCCTCGAAGACCGCGACGTGCTCGGGCAACGGGGCCGTGTCGAGCTGGCTGAGCAGGGCGACGGCGGCGTCGACGCGGCGGTCGCCGGTGGGGTCCTCGGTCACGACGTCGTCTTCCTCGTGGTGGTCCGCTTCGCGGGCGCCTTGGCCGGCTTCGCCTTCGCCGCCGTGGTCTTGGTGGTGCGGCGGGCTCGCTCGCCGCGCAGCCGGGCGACGTCGTCGGTCAGATCTCGCACGGCCGCCTCGAGCGTCCGCACGCGCTCGGTCAGCGCGCGCACCTCGTCCGACCGGGCGAGACCCAGACGGCCGACGGACTGCTCGGCCTCGAGCCGCACCAGTGCGACCAGTGCCGTGCGGTTGTTGCGGGAGGTGGACACCAGGTCGTCGGCGACCTGCTGCACCTGCGCGGCGGTCGCCAGACCCTGGTCGACGAGCGAGCGCGCGAGCTGCCGGGCCCGGGAGACCGTGAGCTCGGTGACCCCGGAGGCCAGGCCCGCGTACGTCTTCAACGCCTCGCTCACCATGGCGCGGAGGCTATCGCGACCCCGCCGCCAACGGCGGCAGATCGGCGGCGGCGACGGGCGCGCCGCCGTCCGCCGCGTTCCAGGCTGCCACCGCCCCGGCGCGCAGGGCGTCGAGCGGGTCGCCGTCCCCGACTACCGTGAGGCGACCCTCGGCCACCCGCGCCGTCCAGCCGGCACAGCGGGTCTCGCTGCCGTCCAGGACGACCTCCGGATGGGGGTGCAGCAGGCCGTCGAGGTCTGCGGCGAGGTAGGTGGGGCGGGCATGCGGCGGTGCGCCCAGCACGTCGGCCGGCCCCGCCACCCCCGTCAGCACGAGCAGGGACGGCACCCCCGCAGCGACCGCACCCTCGATGTCGGTGTCGAGCCGGTCCCCCACGACGAGGGGGCGCTGGGCCCGGGTACGGGCGACCGCTTCCCGGTGCAGCGGCAGGTGCGGCTTGCCGGCAACGTCGGGCTCGACCCCGGTGGCGGCGCGCACTGCGGCCACCAGGGCGCCGTTGCCCGGCAGCAGGCCACGTGCCGACGGCATCGTGGTGTCGGTGTTGGCGGCCACCCACAGCGCCCCCGCACGGACGGCCAGGGTCGCCTCCGCCAGCTGCGCGTAGCCGATGTCCTGCGTGTAGCCCTGCACGACGGCCGCCGGTCCGTCCTCCGCTCGCGACACCGGGCGCAGCCCCGCCGCGCGGATGGCCGTGAGCAGACCCTCGCCCCCGACGACCAGGACGGGAGTGCCGGCCGGCAGCCGGTCGGCGAGCAGGTGGGCGGCGGCCTGCGCGGAGGTGACGACCTCCTCCGGCCGGGCGGGGATGCCGAGCGCGCTCAGGTGGGCGGCGACGGTCTCCGGCGTCCGGGATGCGTTGTTCGTGACGAAGGCCAGCCGCATGCCGGCGGCCCGCGCCCGCTGCAGCGCCGCGGCCGCGCCGGGTACGGCGTCCGGCCCGACGTACACCACGCCGTCGAGGTCGAGCAGCGCGGCGTCGTAGGCCTCGGCGAGCGGCGTCGCCGAACCGTGCAGGGTCACCGGCGGTCGCGGGCCGCGCGGGCGTCGCGGAGCGCCTTGTCGTAGTCGCGGTTGCCCGGCCGCATGGCTACGGCCAGGCTCAGGTGCTCGACGGCGGTGCCGTAGTCGCCCGTGCGTGCGGCGGCGAGACCGAGGCCGAACTGCGCGTAGTCGTCGACCGGGTCGTCGTCGACGATCTGCGCGAAGCTGCGCCGGGCGGCGGCGAAGGAGCCCGAGCTGAACTGGGCCCGGGCCAGCGCCTCCCGAACGCTGCGGGACTCCGGCTCGGCGGCCACGGCGTGCTCGAGGAGCTGGGCCGCCGCAGCGGCGTCGCCGCTGCGCAGCAGGTCGAGGCCGCGCTGGTACCACTCGTACACGTCGCCGAGGGGGCCCTCGGTCGAGTCCACTGGAGCCTCCTCTCCGCCTGCCTCTTACGATCGGCCACGTGCCTGCCTCGGACCCTCCCGCCATACCCGAGCCGGAGGGTCTGGTGCTCCGGCCGTTCCGCGCGCTGCGCTACGACCCGACTCGCGTCCCCGACCTCGCCTCGGTGCTGTCCCCACCGTACGACGTCATCGACGACGAGCAGCGTGCCGCGCTGGAGCGGCGCGACCCGTACAACGTGGTCCGGCTGATCCTGCCGTCGGACGGGTACGAAGCCGCGGCCGGGCGGCTGGCGCAGTGGCGTGCGGACGGGGTCCTGCGTGCGGACGAGACGCCGGCGCTCTACGTCTACGAGGAGGCCGGCGCGGGGCACGTCCAGCGCGGCCTCGTGGGGGCGCTCGGCCTGGCCCGGCCGGAGGCGGCCATCGTGCTGCCGCACGAGAACACCATGGCCGGGCCGGTCGCGGACCGGCTGGCGCTGACCGAGGCGACGGCCGCCCAGCTCGAGCAGATCATGCTCGTGTACGACGGCGGTGGAGCCGCTGCAGCGGTCGTCGCCGAGGCCGGGGACGGCGAGCCGTTGCTGGCCGCCGAGACGCCGGACGGCGTGTCACACCGGGTGTGGGCGGTCACCGGCGACGAGCGGCTCGCCGCCGTGGCGGCGGACCTCCAGCCGCGCCGCGCCGTGATCGCCGACGGGCACCACAGGTACGCGACGTACCTCCGTTACCAGGCCGACCGGCACGCGGCGGGCGCCGGCCGGGGGCCGTGGGACTTCGGGCTGACCTACCTGGTCGACGCGGGGACCTTCGGGCCCCAGGTGCACGCCATCCACCGGGTGCTGCCCACGCTGGCCGCGCCGGAGGCCGCGCGGCGCGCCGCCGGCGGGTTCACGGTGGACGAGGTCGACGGCGTGCCGGCCGCACTCGACCGGCTGGCCGCCGCCGCGGGAGGGCCCGCCTTCGTCGTCACCGACGGGGAGCGCTGCTGGGTGCTGCACTCCCCCGACCCGGCCGCACTCGACACCGCGCTGCCGGCCGACCGCTCCGCAGCGTGGCGGCGGCTCGACGTCGCAGTCGCGCACGAGTTCCTCGTCCGTCGGCTGCTCGGCCTGCCGGACGACGAGGAGACCGTCGGCTACCGCCACGACGTCGAGGCAGCGGTGGCCGCGGCCCGGCGGACGGGTGGTACCGCGTTGCTGCTGAACCCGACCCCGGTCGACGCGGTGACCGCTGTGGCGGCGGCGGGCGACCGGATGCCGCGCAAGTCGACGCTGTTCACCCCGAAGCCTGCGACCGGGCTGCTCATGCGGGCGCTCACCGACGGCTGAGCCGGCGGCCGGAGCACACCTCGACCTCGTACCTGCTGGCCGTCCCCGCGGGCGAGCGCCAGAACCGGCGGCGCAGCGCCCCGGAGACCGCGACGACGTCACCGGCCGACCAGCGCAGGGCCGACCGGCGCGCGGAGGCGGACCACGCGGCGCAGTCCACGGTGTCGACGCGGCCGGGCTCGGCCCGCTCCACGACGACGCGGAAGGCGACCAGGCGATCGCCGCTGGGCAGCGCGCGCTCCTCGGGGTCGGCCGCCAGACGGCCGGTGAGGTGCACCTCGTTGCGGACGGGCTCGGTTGCGGGCTGTGTCGTCATCCGCCGACCGTGGCGTCTCGAGGGCGCTCCGGGCCACCCCGCGAGCCGATCTGTGGACGTCAGCTGCCGAGCTCGGCCAGCCGCTCCGACGCGTCGGTCTCCTCCTCGGCGTCCAGCGCGGCCACCGAGGCGAACCACTGGCGCGCCTCGTCGCTGCGCCCCGCGGCGAGCAGGGCGTCCGCGTAGGCGTACCAGAGCCGCAGCGTCCACGGCTGCACCCGGTCGCTGTCGAGCTCCGGCCCCTGCAGGGCGACGACGGCGGCCTCGGCCTCCCCCAGGTCGCGACGGGCCCCGCTGACCACGATGGCGAGCTCCACCCGGACCCCCGGGTCCAGGCGTTCGGCCTCGGGGTCCCGCGCCAGCCCGAGCGCTCGCTCGGGCCGGTCGAGGCCACGCTCGCAGTCGGCCATCACGGGCAGGTGCTGCGGGTCCCCGGTCATCCGGCGGTAGGCCCGCAGGTCCGCGAGCGCCTCCGCGTACTCCCCGGCCAGATAGGCCGCGATGCCGGCCGCCTCCCGCGTGGCGGCCACCCGGGAGGCCTGGTCCCGGGCGTACCGGGCATGGGCCAGCGCCGCCTGCGGGTCCTCGTCGACCAGGGCGCCGGCGGCCGCGAGGTGGGCGGCGACCCGGTCGGCGATGCCCTTGGGCAGCGAGCGCAGCTCCCGGCGTACGGTCGGGTCGAGGTCGGTGGGGGCGACGTCCTCCGGCAGCGCCGGCTCGACGCGTCGCGGCCCGCGACTCGCGGGACGGTGTGCGGGCCGGCCGTCCGGCCGTGGGCCGGGCCTACCGCGGTCGGCCGGGCGCTGCTCACGCATGCAGGTCTCCTGACGAGGACGGGAAACGACGAGAGGGCCACCCGGGAACGGGTGACCCTCTCGTGAAGATGTCCGGCGGCGACCTACTCTCCCACCCCGTCTCCAGGGCAGTACCATCGGCGCAGAAGGGCTTAGCTTCCGGGTTCGGAATGGGACCGGGCGTTTCCCCTTCGCTATTGCCGCCGTAACCCTATCGAGTTCTCGGACCTGGGCATCGGGCCCGTCCGTGACTCGGGAACCGCACAGTGGACGCGTAGCATTTTTGTGGTCAAGTCCTCGGCCTATTAGTACCGGTCAGCTGAACACGTTGCCGTGCTTACACTTCCGGCCTATCAACCCGATGATCTAGTCGGGGGCCTTACCTGGTCGACCCAGTGGGAGACCTCATCTTGAAGCGAGCTTCCCGCTTAGATGCTTTCAGCGGTTATCCCTTCCGAACGTAGCCAACCAGCAGTGCTCCTGGCGGAACAACTGGCACACCAGAGGTTCGTCCGTCCCGGTCCTCTCGTACTAGGGACAGCCCTTCTCAAGTCTCCTGCGCGCGCGGCGGATAGGGACCGAACTGTCTCACGACGTTCTAAACCCAGCTCGCGTACCGCTTTAATGGGCGAACAGCCCAACCCTTGGGACCTACTCCAGCCCCAGGATGCGACGAGCCGACATCGAGGTGCCAAACCTTGCCGTCGATATGGACTCTTGGGCAAGATCAGCCTGTTATCCCCGGGGTACCTTTTATCCGTTGAGCGACGCCGCTTCCACTTGCCAGCGCCGGATCACTAGTCCCTGCTTTCGCACCTGTTCGACATGTCTGTCTCACAGTCAAGCTCCCTTGTGCACTTGCACTCGACACCGGATTGCCAACCCGGCTGAGGGAACCTTTGGGCGCCTCCGTTACCTTTTGGGAGGCAACCGCCCCAGTTAAACTACCCACCAGACACTGTCCCTGATCCGGATAACGGACCGAGGTTAGACAGCTAGTACGACCAGAGTGGTATTTCAACGTTGGCTCCACCCGAACTGGCGTCCGAGTTTCACAGCCTCCCACCTATCCTACACAAGTCGAACCAACTACCAATGTCAAGCTGTAGTAAAGGTCCCGGGGTCTTTCCGTCCTGCCGCGCGTAACGAGCATCTTTACTCGTAGTGCAATTTCGCCGGGCCTGTGGTTGAGACAGTGGGAAAGTCGTTACGCCATTCGTGCAGGTCGGAACTTACCCGACAAGGAATTTCGCTACCTTAGGATGGTTATAGTTACCACCGCCGTTTACCGGCGCTTAGGTTCTGAGCTTCGCCCGAAGGCTAACCCGTCCCCTTAACGTTCCGGCACCGGGCAGGCGTCACTCCATATACATCGTCTTGCGACTTCGCATGGAGCTGTGTTTTTAGTAAACAGTCGCTTTCCCCTGGTCTCTGCGGCCACGCCAAGCTTCGGGAGCAAGTCCCTACACCCAGCATGGCCCCCCTTCTCCCGAAGTTACGGGGGCAATTTGCCGAGTTCCTTAACCACAGTTCGCCCGATCGCCTTGGTATTCTCTACCTGACCACCTGAGTCGGTTTGGGGTACGGGCCGCGCTGACACTCGCTAGAGGCTTTTCTCGGCAGCATAGGATCACCCACTTCGCCCCTACGGGCTCGGCATCAGATCTCAGCCTTGTGCCGTGCGGATTTGCCTACACGGCGGCCTACTTCCTTACCCCGGGACAACCGTCGCCCGGGATGGGCTACCTTCCTGCGTCACCCCATTGCTTGCCTAATACACGCTTGGGTCGGCCGTCCCCCAGCAGCTCCCCGAAGGGTGCCGCCGGCTTCAGGCCTTAGCATCACGAGGTTCGGCATGGGCGTATCAGCACGGGTACGGGAATATCAACCCGTTGTCCATCGACTACGCCTGTCGGCCTCGCCTTAGGTCCCGACTTACCCTGGGCGGATTAGCCTGGCCCAGGAACCCTTGGTCATCCGGCGGAGGGGTTTCTCACCCCTCTTTCGCTACTCATGCCTGCATTCTCACTCGTACGGCCTCCACGGCTGGGTTACCCCGCCGCTTCCCTGGCCGTACGACGCTCCCCTACCCAGCCACGCACCTGGACTTGCCGGCGAACCGGCAGGCCGAGCTAACGCGTGACTGCCACGGCTTCGGCGGTGTGCTTGAGCCCCGCTACATTGTCGGCGCGGAATCACTTGACCAGTGAGCTATTACGCACTCTTTCAAGGGTGGCTGCTTCTAAGCCAACCTCCTGGTTGTCTCTGCGACTCCACATCCTTTCCCACTTAGCACACGCTTAGGGGCCTTAGCCGGTGGTCTGGGCTGTTTCCCTTTCGACTACGAAGCTTATCCCCCGCAGTCTCACTGCCGCGCTCTCACTTACCGGCATTTGGAGTTTGGCTGATTTTGGTAAGCTTGTGGGCCCCCTAGACCATCCAGTGCTCTACCTCCGGCAAGAAACACGCGACGCTGCACCTAAATGCATTTCGGGGAGAACCAGCTATCACCGAGTTTGATTGGCCTTTCACCCCTATCCACAGGTCATCCCCCAGGTTTTCAACCCTGGTGGGTTCGGCCCTCCACGCGGTCTTACCCGCGCTTCAGCCTGCCCATGGATAGATCACTCGGCTTCGGGTCTAGAGCACGCGACTGAATCGCCCTGTTCGGACTCGCTTTCGCTACGGCTGCCCCTCACGGGTTAACCTCGCCACGTACCGCTAACTCGCAGGCTCATTCTTCAAAAGGCACGCCGTCACTCCGTCTCCGAAGAGACAAAGCTCCGACGGATTGTAGGCACACGGTTTCAGGTACTATTTCACTCCCCTCCCGGGGTACTTTTCACCTTTCCCTCACGGTACTTGTCCGCTATCGGTCACCAGGGAGTATTTAGCCTTACGAGGTGGTCCTCGCAGATTCACACGGAATTTCACGGGCTCCGTGCTACTTGGGATCCCTGCCGGGAGGTACGGTCGTTTTCGTCTACAGGGCTGTTACCTTCTGTGGCGGACCTTTCGCAGATCCTTCGACTAACGCCGTACTTTGTCACTCCCCGCCGGTTCGG
>CAVSIP010000001.1:757500-865954 GCA_963728075.1 uncultured Actinomycetota bacterium
CGGCCCCACCCTGGCGGCGTCAAACCCGGGGGGGCCCTTCTGGTGTGACGCCCGTCACGTGCGGCTCAGCCGCCCTCGCGGACCCGCTCGACGCCGGCCACGTGCCGCTTGCCGCGCCGCAGCACCAGCCACCTGCCGTGCAGGAGATCGGCCTGGTCCGGCGTGGTGTCGACGCCCTCGATCCGCCGGTTGTTGAGGTAGGCGCCACCCTGCTGGACGGTCCGGATCGCCTCCGAACGGCTGCTGCACAGGGCGGTCGCGGCCAGCAGCTCCACGACCGTCGGGAGGTCCCCCTCGTAGCGCACGGTCCCGGCCCCCTGCAGCGCGCTGGCGAGGGTCCGTTCGTCGAGCTCCGCGAGGTCGCCCTGGCCGAACAGCGCCCGGCTCGCCGCCACCGCCGCGTCCCGCTCGCGCTCACCGTGGACGAGCGCGGTGACCTCCTCGGCCAGCCGCCGCTGCGCCTGGCGGGCGGCGGGACGCTCGGTCGTGGCCGTGTCCAGCGCCTCGACCTCCTCGCGGGGCAGCAGCGTCAGCAGGCGCAGGTAGGCGCCCACGTCGCGGTCGTCGACGTTGACGAGGTACTGGTACAGCGCGTACGGCGAGGTCAGCTCGGGGTCGAGCCAGACGCTGCCGCCACCCGTGCTCTTGCCGAGCTTCTGGCCGGAGGCGTCGGTGATGAGCGGGAAGGTCAGGGCGTGGGCACTGCCCCCCTCGACGCGGCGGATGAGGTCCAGGCCGGCGGTGATGTTCCCCCACTGGTCGGTGGCACCTACCTGCAGCCGGCAGCCGAACCGCCGGAACAGCTCGAGGTAGTCGAAGGACTGCAGCAGCATGTAGCTGAACTCGGTGAAGCTGATCCCGGTCGACTCCAGACGTGCGCTCACGCTCTCCTTGGCAAGCATCTGGTTCACCGAGAAGTGCTTGCCGACGTCGCGCAGGAAGTCGAGCGCGGACAGGCCCTCGGTCCAGTCCAGGTTGTTCACCAGGCGTGCGGTGCCGCCGAGGTCGAGGACCCGCTCGAACTGGGGTCGCAGCCGTTCCACGCGCGCGGCGATCTCGTCCTTGTCGACGAGCACGCGTTCCGACGTCCGGCCGCTGGGGTCCCCGATGAGTCCGGTCGCGCCGCCGGCGAGCGCAATCGGGTGGTGCCCGGCGTCCTGGAAGCGGCGCAGGGCGAGCAGCGGGACCAGGTTGCCGACGTGCAGGCTGTCCGCCGTGGGGTCGAAGCCGCAGTAGAGGGTCATCGGTCCCGCGGCGAGGTCACGGCGCAGCGCGTCGGCGTCCGTGGACTGGGCCACGAGGCCGCGCCAGGTCAACTCGTCCAGGATGTCGGTCACGTGCCCGATCCTCTCGTACGGCGGGTGCCGGCCCGATAGTCGCTGACCGTCGGCTCGCCCTCCACCCAGTATCGCCAGGGCCGACGCGTCGCCGCGCGGACGCCGACGCGCGGTCCGGTCCGTACCCGGCTGTCGGCCACCGGGGGCCCCGGCAGCACCTGCAGCGGCGAGGCCGGGCAGGTGGCGTCCGCCCCGTCCAGGTCGCGGTCCACGCCGAGCGCCCGCGCCAGCCGGGCCGGCCCACGGGCCAGGTCGCGGTCCGCCCGCGCGGCCGGGCGCCGGGCCCGGGCGAGCTCGAGGCCGTCCACCACCTCACCCGCGCGGAGCAGCACGGCGGCGGCCTCGCCGTCGGGGCCGCAGACGAGGTTCATGCACCAGTGCATGCCGTAGGTGAAGTAGACGTACACGCGGCCCGGTGGGCCGAACATCGTGCCGGTACGCGGCGTCCGGCCGCGGAAGGCGTGCGACGCCGGGTCGTGCGGCCCGGCGTACGCCTCCACCTCGGTCAGCCGGACCGCCACCTCACGGTGCCGGACCTCGGCGCCGAGCAGGTCCCGGGCCACGTCCAGGACCGGCCGGTCGAAGAACGCTGGCGGCAGGGTGGTCACCGAGCGGCAGCCCAGGCGCCCTGCTGCTCGACGACGGCCTGCAGCCGGCTGAGCTGTTCGCGGACCCGGTCGGGCGCGGTGCCCCCGTACGCGGCCCGCGAGCGCAGGGCGCCCTCGACGCTCAGCACGGAACGGACGTCCGGGGTCAGGTGCGGGCTGATCGCGGCGAGCTCGTCGTCGGTGGCCTCGTGCAGGTCCCGGTCGTTGCACCGTGCACCACACCACCAGGTGCCCGACCGCCTCGTGCGCATCCCGGAACGCGACGCCGTTGCGGACCAGCAGCTCGGCGACGTCCGTGGCGAGGGCGAACCCCTCCGGTGCGGAGCCGGCCAGCCGCTCGGTGTCCACCCGCATGGTCGCGACCATGCCCGCGGTCGCGGGCAGCACCAGCAGCAGCGTGTCGACCGCGTCGAAGGCGGGCTCCTTGTCCTCCTGCAGGTCGCGGTCGTAGGCCAGCGGCAGGCCCTTGAGCATGGTCAGGACCCCGGTGAGGTGCCCGACCAGGCGGCCGCTCTTGCCGCGCGCGAGCTCGGCCACGTCCGGGTTCTTCTTCTGCGGCATGATCGACGAGCCGGTGGAGTAGGCGTCGTCGAGCTCCACCCACCGGAACTCCCGGCTGGCCCAGAGGACGACCTCCTCACCGAGCCGGGACAGGTGCACCCCCAGCAGCGCCGCGGCGAAGAGGAACTCGGCGACGAAGTCCCGGTCGGACACCGCATCCAGGGAGTTCTCGGCCGCGGCGGCGAAGCCCAGCTCGTACGCCACCGCCTCCGGGTCGAGCGGCAGGCTGGAGCCCGCCAGCGCGCCGGCACCCAGCGGCGAGACCGCGGCGCGGCGGTCCCAGTCGCGCAGGCGGTCCGCGTCCCGGGCGAACGCCTGCGCGTGCGCCAGCAGCTGGTGGGCGAAGGAGATCGGCTGCGCGTGCTGCAGGTGCGTCATGCCGGGCGCGACCGTGTCCACGTGCTGCTCCGCCTGGGCGAGCAGCGCCTCCTGCAGCTCCACCAGCCGGGCCACGACCAGGCGGACCTGGTCGCGCAGGTACAGCCGCAGGTCCGTGGCGACCTGGTCGTTGCGGCTGCGGCCCGCGCGCAGCTTGCCGCCGAGCGAGCCCAGCCGCTCGAGCAGCCCGCGCTCGAGTGCCGTGTGCACGTCCTCGTCCTCGACCGTCGGGCGGAACGCGCCGGTGCGGACGGCCTCCTGCAGGTCCTCGAGTGCCGCCAGCATTGCGGCGAGCTCCTCGTCGTCGAGCAGGCCGGCCCGGTGCAGCACCCGCGCGTGCGCGCGGGAGCCGAGCAGGTCGTACGGCGCGAGCCGCCAGTCGAACTGCACGCTCACCGACAGCCGGGCCAGCGCCTCCGCGGGGCCGCCCTCGAACCGGCCGCCCCACAGTCGGGTCGGAGGTGGGGTGTCGCTCACCGGCCGCCTTCCGCCAGGCGCTGGTCCCGCCGCGCCGCGATCTTGCTGGGCAGGCCCCACAGCTCCACGAAGCCCTTGGCGAGGCTCTGGTCGAACACGTCGTCCGAGTCGTACGTCGCCAGGTTGTAGTCGTACAGGGAGGCGTCGCTGCGCCGCCCGCTGACCACCGCCCGGCCGCCGTGCAGGACCAGCCGCACCTCGCCGGAGACGTGCTGGGAGGCGGTGTCCACGAACGCGTCGAGGGACCGCTTGAGCGGGGAGAACCACAGGCCGTCGTACACCAGCTCCGTCCAGCGCTGGTCCACGCCCTTCTTGAACCGGGACAGCTCGCGCTCGACCGTGAGGTTCTCCAGCTCCTGGTGGGCGGTGATCAGCGCGATCGCCCCGGGCGCCTCGTACACCTCGCGGCTCTTGATGCCGACGAGCCGGTCCTCGACCATGTCCAGCCGGCCGACACCCTGCGCGCCGGCCCGGCGGTTGAGCTCCTGGATCGCCTGCAGCACGGTCACCGGCCGGCCGTCGATCGCGGTCGGTGCCCCGTCGGTGAAGGTGACCACGACCTCGTCGGCGGGCCGCTGCTGGGCCGGGTCGGAGGTGTAGGAGTAGACGTCCTCGATGGGCCCGTTCCAGGGGTCCTCGAGGAAGCCGGTCTCCACCGCACGTCCCCAGACGTTCTGGTCGATGGAGTACGGCGACTTCTTGTTCACGTCGATCGGCAGCCCGCGCTCCTCGGCGAACGCGATCGCCTTGTCGCGGGTCATGCCGGAGTCGCGGACCGGGGCGAGCACGCGCAGGTCCGGGGCGAGAGCGCCGAGGCCCACCTCGAAGCGGACCTGGTCGTTGCCCTTGCCGGTGCAGCCGTGGGCGACCGCGGTCGCCCCGTGGTAGCGCGCCGCCTCGGCCATGTGCTTGACGATCACCGGGCGGGACAGCGCGGAGACCAGCGGGTAGCGGTCCATGTACAGCGCGTTGGCCTTCAACGCGGGCAGGCAGAACTCCTCGGCGAACTCGTCCTTGGCGTCCACGACGATGGACTCCACGGCCCCGCAGTCCAGCGCCCGCTGGCGGATGACGTCCATGTCCTCGCCGCCCTGGCCGACGTCCGCGGCGACCGCGATGACCTCGGCGTTGTGCTCGGCGGCGATCCAACCGATGGCGACGGACGTGTCGAGCCCTCCGGAGTACGCGAGGACGACGCGTTCGGTCATGAGTGTGCTCCTTGGTCTGAGTGGTTCTCCAGCAGGTCGCCGTCGGCGGTTCGGCGGAACCGCTCGGCCAGGTCAGGTCCGCCCGCGGGGTCGCGCGCGACGACCAGAACCGTGTCGTCACCGGCCACGGTGCCGATGACGTCCGCCGGTGCCGCCCGGTCGAGCGCGGAGGCGAGCAGGTGGGCCCCGCCGGGAGGCGTACGCAGCACGGCGATGTTGCCCGAGCCGTCCGCCGCGACCAGCAGCTCCTGCAGCAGGCGCGTCAGGCGTGACTCGATGTGCTCGTTGTCGCCGAGGCTGCCGGCGTCGGGCACCGCGTACACCGGGCCGCCGCCCGGCCGGCGCACCTTCACCGCCCCGATCTCGTCGAGGTCGCGGGAGAGCGTGGCCTGGGTGACCACGACGCCGTCCACCGCCAGCAGCTCGGCGAGCTCGGTCTGCGAGCCGACCGGTCGCCGCGAGATCAGCTCGGCGATGCGCGCCTGCCGGGCCGCCTTCGTCCGGGGCACCGGCCGCGACTCGCCGCTCGGCAGCGCGCTCACGGCTGGTGCCTCAGCAGGAACGCGAGCAGCGCCTTCTGGGCGTGCAGGCGGTTCTCCGCCTGGTCCCACACGGCGCTGTGCGGCCCGTCGAGCACCTCGGCGCTGATCTCCTCGCCACGGTGGGCCGGCAGGCAGTGCAGGACCATCGCGTCTGCGGCGGCGCGGGCGAGCAGCGCGGCGTTGACCTGGTACGGCTGGAAGACCAGCGCCCGGCTGCTCGCCTCCTGCTCCTGCCCCATCGAGGCCCACACGTCGGTGTAGAGGACGTCCGCCCCCTCGGCGGCGGCGTGCGGGTCGCCGGTGACGGTCACGCTGCCGCCGGTGCCGCGCGCGATCTCCGCTGCCCGGCGGACGACCTGGTCGATCGGGGCGAAGCCAGGTGGCGAGGCGACCCGGACGTCCATCCCCGCCGCAGCACCCGCGAGCAGCAGCGAGTGCGCCATGTTGTTGCCGTCGCCGACGTAGGTCAGGGTCAGCCCGCGCCAGGCGGCCCTTGCGCTCGCGCACGGTCTGCAGGTCGGCGAGCGCCTGGCAGGGGTGGGCGTAGTCGGTCAGGGCGTTGACGACGGGAACCGACTGACGCCGCCGCCAGCGCCTCGATCCGGTCCTGGCCGAAGGTGCGGATGACGATCGCGGACACGAACCGCGACAGCACCCGGGCGGTGTCCTCGATCGTCTCGCCGCGGCCGAGCTGGGTGCTGCGGGCGTCGATGACGATGGGGTGCCCGCCGAGCTCGGCGATGCCCGCCTCGAACGACAGCCGCGTGCGTGTCGAGGGCTTCTCGAAGATCACCGCGACCGACCGGGGGCCCTCGAGCGGACGGTCGGACCAGCGGTCCTTCTTCATCCGGTCGGCGTCGTCGAGCACGACCTCGAGCTCACGCGGCGAGAGGTCGTCGTCGGCGAGGAAGTGCCGTACCGCCGGCAGGGTCATGCCGCACCTCCGGTGATCTGACCGACCCGCTCGAGCAGCTCGGCAACGGCGAACGGCTTGGTGAACACGTGGTCCTCCCCCAGCTGCTCCCGCAGGGCGGGCACGGCGTCGACCTTGCCGGTCACGACGACGACGGGGATGTCCGCGAGGCCGGGGTCGCCCTGCAGCTCCTCCAGCACGCGCAGCCCGCCGAGGTCCGGCATCATCAGGTCGAGCAGGATCACCGCCGGCCGCCGGCTGCTGACCTTCACCAGTCCGGCGAGCCCGTCGGAGGCCACCGCGACGTCGTAGCCCTCCGCGGTGAGCAGCGTCTGCAGCAGGCCGCGCACGCTCGGGTCGTCCTCGACGACGAGCACGTACGGTGCGCTCATCCGGACCGCTCCGCAGCAGCGAGCACCTCGGGGAGCGCGGCGGTGAACGACGCCGCCTCGTCGGCGGTGAGCACCAGCGGCGGAGCCAGCCGCACGGCGTCCGGGGCGATGCCGTTCACGAGGAAGCCGGAGTCCCGCGCGGCACGCTCCACCGCGCCGGCCGCGTCGGCGGCCAGCTCGAGCGCCAGCCAGAAGCCGCGCCCGCGCACGCCCGACAACAGCGGCGCGTCGACCCTGCGCATCGCGTTCTGCCAGTCGGCGCCGACGCTCTCGACGTGGGCGAGCAGCCCCTCCTTCTCGATGGTGTCGAGCACCGCGAGGGCGGCCGAGCACGACACCGGGTTGCCGCCGAACGTGCTGCCGTGGTCGCCCCGCTGCAGCGCCTCGGCTGCCCCACCGGTGGCCAGGCAGGCGCCGATGGGCAGGCCACCACCCAGCCCCTTGGCGAGGGTGACCACGTCGGGACGGATCCCCTCGTGCTGGTGGGCGAACCAGCGCCCGGTCCGCCCGATGCCGCCTTGCACCTCGTCGACGACGAGCAGCGCACCGGTGGCGTCGCAGACCCGCCGCGCCTCGGCCAGGTAGCCGGCGGGCGGCGGGACGACGCCGGCCTCACCGAGCGTCGGCTCGAGGAACACGGCAGCCGTGCGCTCGTCGACGGCCTCGACGAGCGCATCGCCGTCGCCGTACGGCACGAACGTGACGTCCAGCCCGTACGGCCCGAACGGCTCGCGGATCGCGGCCTTGCCGGTCAGGGCCAGCGCTCCCAGCGTGCGCCCGTGGAAACCACGCTCGGCCGCGACGAAGCGCGGGCGATCAGCGCCCCCCACCCGACGAGCGATCTTGATGGCGGCCTCGTTGGCGGTGGCGCCGTCGTTGCACAGGAACACCCGGGTCTCCGGAGCCCCGAACAGGCCGACCAGCCGCTCGGCGAGGGCGAGCGCCGGCTCGTTGACGAACAGGTTCGTGGTGTGGGCCATCCGGCCCACCTGACCGCAGACCGCCTCGACCAGCGCCGGGTGGGCGTGGCCGAGCGCGGAGACCGCGATGCCGGCGAACAGGTCCAGGTAGCGGCGGCCGTCGGCGTCCTCGACCCAACTGCCCTCGCCGCGCACCAGCGTGAGCGGCGGGGTGCCGTAGTTGCGCATCATCACCGCGTCCCACCGGGCGGCGTAGGACGCCTGGACGCTCACTGCGGAACCACCATCGTGCCGACCCCCTCGTCGGTGAACACCTCGAGCAACAGCGCGTGCGGGACGCGCCCGTCGAGCACGTGCGCGCGCGGCACCCCGCCGCGTACGGCCCGCAGGCACGCCTCCATCTTCGGGACCATCCCCTCGGCCAGGCCGGGCAGCAGCTTCTCCAGCTCCGCGGCCGTGAGCTCGCTGATGACCTCGTCGCTCGCCGGCCAGTCGCGGTAGAGCCCCTCGACGTCGGTGAGCACCATGAGCTTCTCGGCGCCCACGGCCACGGCCAAGGCCGCGGCCGCGGTGTCGGCGTTGACGTTGTAGATCTCCCCGTCGACGCCGCGGGCGACGCTGGCGACCACGGGCACCTGGCCGGCGTCGAGCAGCGCGGTGACGGCGTCGGGGCGGACGTCCACGATGTCGCCGACCTGGCCGATGTCGACCTCCTCGCCCTCCACCATCGCGCCGCGCCGCTCCGCGGTGAACAGGTGGGCGTCCTCGCCGGACAGGCCGACGGCGAACGGCCCGTGCGCGTTGAGCAGGCCCACGAGGTCGCGGTTGACCTGGCCGACCAGAACCATCCGGACGACCTGCATGGTCTCCGGGGTGGTGACGCGCAGCCCGCCGCGGAAGGTGGTCTCGATGCCGAGCCGGTCGAGGTGTGCGTTGATCTGCGGCCCGCCGCCGTGCACGATCACCGGCCGCAGCCCGCAGTAGCGCAGGAACACGACGTCCTCGGCGAACGCGGCGCGCAGCGCGTCGTCGGTCATCGCGTGGCCGCCGTACTTGATCACGACCGTACGGCCGTGGAAACGCTCGAGCCAGGGCAGCGCCTCGACGAGCGTGGCGGCCTTCTGCAGCAGGGCGGGGGTGCTCATGTCGAGTAGGCCGAGTTCTCGTGGACGTACTGCTCGGTCAGGTCGGTGGTGGTCACGGTCGCGGCAGCGTCCCCTGCGTGCAGGTCGACGTGCACGTGCACGATCCGGCCGCTCATGTCGACGAGCGACCGGTCGTCGCCGATCGCCCCGCCGCGGCCACCATGACGCCGTTGATGACCACGTCGACGACGTCCGGCTCGAACGCGACGTCGGTGGTGCCGACCGCGGAGAGCACCCGGCCCCAGTTCGGGTCCTGGCCGTAGACCGCGGCCTTGAACAGCGCGCTGCGGGCCACCGCGCGCGCGGCCGTCACGGCGTCGTCCTCGCTGGCCGCACCCGTGACCTCGATCTCGATCCGCTTGGTGGCGCCCTCGGCGTCGTCCGCCATGGCCAGCGCGAGGTCGGTGCACACGCCGCGCACGGCGGCGGCGAAGTCGGCGTAGGGCGGGGTCACCCCGGACGCACCACTCGCCAGCAGCAGCACGGTGTCGTTGGTCGACATGCAGCCGTCGGTGTCGAGGCGGTCGAAGGTCACCCGGGTCGCGTCGCGCAGCGCCCGGTCGCAGGTCTGCTGGTCGACGGCGGCGTCCGTGGTGACGACACAGAGCATGGTGGCGAGGCCGGGCGCGAGCATCGCCGCGCCCTTGGCCATGCCGCCGACCGTCCAGCCGGCCCCCGTGCGCACGGACTGCTTGGCGACCGCGTCGGTGGTCCGGATCGCCTCGGCGGCGTCCGCGCCGCCGCCCCCCGACAGCCCGGCGACCGCCTTGCCGACACCGTCGAGCACCCGGTCCATCGGCAGGCGCTCACCGATCAGCCCGGTGGAGCACACCGCGACCTCACCGGCCGAGCCGCCGAGCGCTGCGGCCACGGCCTCGGCCGTGCGGTGCGTATCGAGGAACCCGTCCGGGCCCGTGCAGGCGTTCGCGCCACCGGAGTTGAGCACGACGGCGTGCACGCTGCCGCCGCGCAGCACCTCGCGGGACCAGAGCACTGGAGCGGCGGCGAAGCGGTTGGCCGTGAACACGCCGGCCGCGGTGCGCTCGGGTCCGTCGTTGACGAGCAGCGCCACGTCGGGCGCGCCGGTGGCCTTGAGTCCGGCGGCGACGCCGGCGGCGCGGAAGCCCTGGGCGGCGGTGACGCTCACGGCGCGACACCGTTCACGGACAGGCCGGCGTCCTCGGGGAGGCCGAGCGCGATGTTCGCGTTCTGGACCGCCTGGCCGGCGGCCCCCTTGCCCAGGTTGTCGATTGCGGACACCACGATCATCCGGTCGGAGTCGACGTCCCGCGTGGCCTGCAGGTGGCAGGAGTTCGAGCCCAGGGTCGCGGCCGTGTGCGGCCAGCGGCCCTCCGGCAGGACGTGGACGAAGCGCTCCCCCGCGTACGCGTCCGCGAGCACCTGGCGCGGGTCGACGTCGGCGGCCAGCGGGATCGCGGTCACCGTGGCGAGGATGCCGCGCGGCATCGGTGCGAGCACCGGGGTCATGCTCAGCGTCCGCGCCCCGGTCGCCTGCTTGATCTCGGGTACGTGCTGGTGCGCACCGACCTTGTACGGCGACAGGTCGCTCATCACCTCGCTCGCGAGCAGGTTGGCCTTGAGCGACCGGCCCGCCCCGCTCGTCCCGCTCGCGGCGACCACGACCACGTCCTCCGGTGACACCACGCCGGCGGCGACCAGCGGCGCAAGCGCGAGCGTGGTGGCGACCGCGTAGCAGCCGGTGTTCGCCACGCGCCGGCTGACCGCGATCCGCGCCCGTGCCCCGGGCAGCTCGGGCAGCCCGTAGGTCCACGTTCCGGCGTGCTCACCGCCGTAGTACTGCCGCCACGCGTCCGCGTCGGTCAGCCGGAAGTCGGCACCGAGGTCGACGACGAGGGTGTCCGCCGGCAGCTGTGCGGCGAGCGCGGCGGACTCGCCGTGCGGCAGCGCGAGGAAGACCAGGTCCGCGGCCAGCTCGGCGGGGTCGGCCGTGCAGAACCTGCGGTCGGCGAGTGTCGTGAGGTGCGGGTGCACCTCGCCCACCGGCCGCCCGGCGTTGGAGCCGGCTGCCATCGCGACGACCTCGAGGTCGGGGTGCGCCTCGAGCAGGCGCAGCAGCTCGCCGCCCCCGTACCCGCTCGCGCCGGCCACGGCCGCCGTCACGCCCATGTCGCCTCCCGGATCCCCTGCTTGCATGACTATACAGCCCGCTGCATACCGGATGCCGGTAGGTGGCGGCGCGGGTTCAGGCGCCGCGGAGCTGGGCGCCGGTACGGCGGGCCGCCTCGGCGACCGCCGCGTCCCGTACGGCGGTGGCCTCGTCGGTGGACAGCGTGCGGTCGGCGGCACGCAGCAGCAGGGCGTACGCGAGGGACCGGCGCCCCTCCCCCACCTGCGGGCCGGTGTAGACGTCGAACAGGCGCAGCGACTCCAGCAGCGGCCCCGCGCCCGCTCGCAACGCCGCCTCGACCTCGGCGGCCGGCACCTCGTCGTCGACGACCAGCGCCACGTCGAGCGACGCGGCCGGGAACGGCGAGACGACCGGCGCCGTCTCCGTCTCCGGCACCGCGGCGAGCAGCGGGGCCAGGCTCACCTCGGCCGCGCACGTGCGCGGCGGCAGTTCCAGCGCCTCCACCACCCGGGGGTGCAGCTCACCGGCGTGGCCCACCACCGTGCCGCCGACGGACACCTCGGCGCAGCGGCCGGGGTGCCACGGTGCGGTGTCGGCGGCGCGCACCTCCACCGGTACGCCGAGCGTGGCCGCGAGGTCGCGGACGGCCTGCACGGCGTCCGCCCACCCCGCCGCACGCCCCGGACCCCACCAGCCCGGACGCTCCCAGTGGCCGGTGAGCGCGACGGCCACGTGCACCGGCTGGTCGGGCAGCACCGCCTCGATGGCGGCCAGCTCCTCGTCGGTGGGCCGCCGCGTCACGGGCGGCCGCGGTGCGTTGGCCGCCCCCGGCCGGGCCCGGAACACCGGTCCCACCTCGAACAGCGCGAGGTCGGCGAAGCCCCGGCTGACGTTGCGCGCCACCGTGGCCAGCAGCCCGGGGAGCAGCGTGGCGCGCAGCATCGCCTCCTCGTCGGAGACCGGGTTGGCGACCCGTACGGACGGGTGCCGCGGGTCGCCGTCCGGCAGCCCCAGCCGGCCGCCGTAGTCGGCGGGTACGAACGGGTAGGTGAGCACCTCGGCGTAGCCGCGGTCCGCGAGCAGCCGCCCGACCCGGCGGCTCAGCCGCTGGTCGCGGGTGAGGCCGGTGCCCGCCGGCGCGGGTGGCGCGGTGGTCGGGATCGCGTCGTACCCCTCGAGCCGGGCCACCTCCTCGACGAGGTCCACCGGCTGGCGCAGGTCCGGCCGCCACGACGGCGGCGTCACCTGCAGCGGGTCCGCGCCGGCCACCTCGCACCCGACGTCGACCAGGCGCCGGCGCACCGTGTCGGCGGGGTACGGCACGCCGGCCAGCCGGCCCGGCAGCGCCGGGTCGAGCGTGATGACCGGCCGGGACGCGCGGGCGTCGACGTCGGTCTGGCCGGGCTCGGCGGTGGCGCCACCGAGGCTGACGAGCAGCCGGGCGGCGGCCTCCGCGGCGTACGGCGCGAGCGCGTCGTCGACGCCCCGCTCGAACCGGCGGGAGGCCTCCGAGCCCAGCCGGTGCCGGCGGGAGGTGTACGCGATCGCCACCGGGTCGAAGTGCGCCGCCTCGATGACGATGTCGGTGGTGGCGGGCGTGATCTCCGTGGGACCACCGCCCATCACCCCGGCGAGCGCGATCGGCCCGCTGTCGTCGGCGATCACCAGGTCGTCCGGGTGCAGGGTGCGGTCGACGTCGTCGAGGGTGCGCAGCCGCTCGCCCGACCGCGCCCGGCGGACGACGATCGGCCCGGCCAGCGTGCTGCGGTCGAAGGCGTGCAGCGGCTGCCCGAGCTCGAGCATCACGTGGTTGGTGACGTCGACCGCCAGCGAGATCGGTCGCATGCCCGCCAGCGTGAGCCGCCGCTGCAGCCAAGCCGGGCTCGGGGCGGCGGGGTCGACCCCCCGCACCGTGCGCGCGACGTACCGGTTGCAGCCGTCGACGTCCTCCACCCGTACGGGGTAGCCCTCGCCGGACCCGGCCGGCAGGTCGAGGTGGGCCGGGTCACGGAACCCCACGCCCAGCGCGGTGGCGACCTCCCGGGCGATGCCGCGTATGGACAGCCCGTAGCCGCGGTCGGGGTTGATCGCGATGTCGAGCACCTCGTCACGCAGGTGCAGTGCGTCGACGACGTCGACCCCGAGCGGCGCGTCCTCGAGCACGAGGATCCCGGAGTGGTCCTCGGACAGACCGAGCTCGGCCGCCGAGCAGATCATGCCGTCGGACATGCGGTCGTAGGCCTTGCGCGCCTCGATCCGGAACCCGCCGGGCAGCAGCGCCGGGGGGCGGGCGTACGCCACGAGGTCGCCGACAGCGAAGTTCGTCGCACCGCAGATGACCTCGCGCTCCTCGGCGCCGTCGGTGACCCGGCAGTAACGGATCGGCTTCTTGTAGCCCTCCAGCACCTCCACCGAGAGGACGCGTGCGACCACGACGTTGTCGATGCCGCCGCCGACGTGGTCGACCGCCTCCACCTTCAGTCCGGCCCGGGTGAGGGCGTCTGCGATCGCACGGGCTCCGGTCTCGCCGAGCTCGGCGTGCTCGCGCAGCCACGAGAGGGGGACGCGCATCAGGACTCCCTCCCCAGCGCCAGCGTGACGCGCACGTCGCCCTCGATGAGGTCGCGGATGTCGTGCATGTCGTGGCGGGCCATCAGCGTGCGCTCCAGGCCCATGCCGAAGGCGAACCCGGCGTAGCGGTCCGGGTCGATGCCGGCGGCCGTCAGCACGGTCGGGTGCACCATGCCGCAGCCGCCCCACTCGATCCAGCCCTCCGACCCACAGGTGCGGCACGCCGCCCCGCCCGGCTCCGCGGACGCGCCGTGGCACACCCAGCACAGCAGGTCGGCCTCGGCCGACGGCTCGGTGAACGGGAAGTGGTCCGGGCGCAGCCGCGTACGCATGTCGGCACCGAACATGGCCTGAGCGAACTTCTCGAGGGTGCCCTTGAGGTCGGCCATGGTCAGCCCCTCGTCGACCGCCAGCCCCTCCACCTGGTGGAACACCGGGCTGTGCGTGGCGTCGAGGGCGTCGTTGCGGTAGGTCCGGCCGGGGACCACGACGTAGCAGGGCACCCCGCGAGCCAGCAGCGAGCGGACCTGGACGGGAGAGGTCTGCGTGCGAAGGACCACGCCGCGCGACGGCGGGTCGAGCCACAGGGTGTCCTGGGTCTCCCTCGCCGGGTGGTGCGGCGGCACGTTGAGCGCGTCGAAGTTGAACCACTCGGCCTCGGCCTCGGGCCCCTCGGCGACCTCCCAGCCCATGGCGACGAAGACGTCGGCGATCCGTTCCTGCACGAGGGTCAGGGGGTGCCGGCCGCCGCGGGGCTGCCGGTCCCACGGCAGCGTGACGTCCACCGCCTCCTCGACCAGGACCCGGGCGTCGCGCTCGGCCTGCAGCGCGGAGCGGCGCTGCTCGTACCCGGCCTCCAGCGCGGTGCGCGCGTCGTTGACCTGCCGGCCGACGTCCTTGCGCTGCTCGGCCGGCAGTGACCCGAGCGCGCGCCGGGCCAGCGAGACCGGGGCCCGCGCGCCGAGGTGCGCGGTGTGCGCCTGGGCCAGGGCGTCCAGGGACCCGGCGGCCGCGAACGCGGAGCGACCCTCGGCGACCGAGCGCTCGAGGTCGTCGGCGGACAGGGGTGCCGCACCGGGGTCGGTGTCGTGGGGTGAGCTCATTCCTCGTGCTTCCGTCGTCGGGACCGCTACCGGGCGGGGCGCCCGCTCGGCGTGCCGTCCGGTGCTGCGCGACTGTGGGTCAGAGGGCGAACGACGGCGTGCCGGCGGGCAGGGTAAATCGGAACAGCGCGCCGCCTGACGGCGCCCGCCCCGACTCGATCGTCCCGCCGTGGGCCTCGACGAGCCCGCGGGTGATGTAGAGACCCAGCCCGGTCCCGCCCCGCCGGCTGCCCCGCCAGAACTTCGTGAAGATCCGCGACTCCGCCTCCGGTGCGACGCCCGGGCCCTCGTCGGTGACGGTCACCGCGGCGCCCGGCTGGCCGGCGACGGTCGCCGGCGACACGCGCACGGTCACCGTACCGGCACCGTGTCGCAGCGCGTTCTCCACCAGGTTGCCGAGGATCTGGTCGACCTTGTCGGGGTCGGCCCACATCTCGGGCAGCTCCCCCTCCGCCTCCAGCACGAACCGGTCCGCCGGCTCGCCGGCGGCCTGGCGGCCGGCGAACACCTTGCGTACGGCGGCGGGCAGGTCGACGACCTGCCGCCGGACCTCCAGCCGCCCGGCGTCGATGCGGGAGACGTCGAGCAGCTCGGTGATGAGCCGGGTGACCCGGTCGGCGTCGGCGTTGACCGTCTGCAGCATGAGCTGCTTCTGCTCGTCGGTGAACCGTTCCCACTTCGCGAGCAGGGTGGCGGTGAACCCCTTGACGCTGGTCAGCGGCGAGCGCAGCTCGTGGGCCACGGTCGAGACGAGGTCGGCGCGGCTGCGCTCCTGCCGCTCGCGGGCGGCGGTGTCCCGGAAGGCGACCACCAGCCGGACCACCGGCCCGCGGGGTGCGTCGGGCGAGCGCACGTAGCGCGCGGTGACGAGCAGCTCGCACGGCTCGCCGGTGGTCGGCGCGTACGTCAGCTGCCGCTCCGGCTGTCCGGTCCGCGTCGCCAGTCCGCCGTACGGGTCGGTGCAGCCCCACCAGTCACGGCCCTGGGGGTCGGTGAGGGGCAGCACCGCGCGGAAGTCGCGGCCGACCGCCGCGTCCACCGGGCAGCCGAGCAGCCGGGCGCCGGCGGGGTTCAGGGCGATCACCGTTCCGGTGGCGTCGGCGGCCAGCACGCCGTCCGGCAGCTCGTCGTACGCGCGTTTGTCGACGAGCGCGTCGTCACCCACATGCAGCAGCCTAGCCACAAGGAGTCACCGTGGCATCCGATGTGCGCGGGCGCTGGCGTACAGGCACACCGCCGCCGCCGTGGCCAGGTTGAGGCTCTCCGCCCGCCCGTACAGCGGCACCCGGACCACCCGGTCGGCCGCGTTGAGCAGGCCGGCGGGCAGGCCGTGGGCCTCGTTGCCGAACAGCCAGGCCGTCGGCGCGGTGAGCGCGCCCGAGTCGGCCAGGTCGTCCAGGTCGTCACTGCCCTCGCCGTCCGCGGCCAGCACCGTCAGGCCGGCACCGTGCAGCGCCGCCACTGCGTCGGCGGCGCCGGGACCGGTGACGACGGGCAGGTGGAACAGGCTGCCGACCGACGCGCGAACGCACTTGGCGTTGTACGGGTCGACGCTCGTGCCGGCGAACACGACACCACCGGCCCCGGCGGCGTCGGCCGTCCGCAGCACCGTGCCGGCGTTGCCGGGGTCGCGCACGTCGCACAGGACGGTGACCAGTCGCGGCGCGGTAGCGAGCAGGTCGGACAGCGGTACGTCGACGAACCCGGCCACGGCGACCACGCCCTGCGGGTGCACCGTGTCGGCGAGGGCGGCCAGCACCCGCTCGGTGACGGTCGTCACGGGTACGCCGCCACCGGCGGCGGCACGCAGCAGGTCCACGTGCCGGCCGGCCGCGTCGTCGGTGACGAACAGCTCGCGTACGCAGCGCCGACCGTCCGCGAGCGCCTCCCGGACCGCCTGCGGACCCTCGACGACGAACGCCGCCTCGGCCTGCCGGTCGGAGCGGCGGGCGAGGCGGCGGACGGCGGCGACGCGCGGGGAGCGCGGCGAGGACAGCGTGCTCAGGCTGCGCTGCTCCCGCTGGCCGGGACGGCGTCGCGAGCCACGGTCACCAGCGCGGTGAACGCGGTCGGGTCGTTGACCGCGAGCTCGGCGAGCACGCGCCGGTCGACCTCGACACCGGCGGCCTTCAGGCCCTGGATGAACCGGTTGTAGGTCATCCCGTTCGCGCGGGCGGCGGCGTTGATCCGCTGGATCCACAGCGAGCGGAAGTCGCCCTTGCGCGCGCGGCGGTCACGGTAGGAGTACTGGAACGAGTGGAGCGACTGCTCCTTGGCCTTGCGGTAGAGCCGCGAGCGCTGGCCGCGGTAACCGCTGGCCTGCTCGAGGACCTCACGACGCTTCTTGTGCGCGTTGACTGCGCGCTTGACGCGTGCCACGGCTGGTTCTCCTTGCTGTCGACGGGGTCGGGGCCTGGGACGGGGAACCCGTCAGATGTTGAGCAGCCGGCGGATCTTCTTGTCGTCCGCCGCGGTCAGCTCGACCTCGTTCTTCAGCCGCCGCGTGCGCTTGGTCGGCTTGTGCTCGAGCAGGTGGTTCCGGTTCGCGCGACGGCGCATGAGCTTGCCGCTGCCGGTGACGCGGAACCGCTTCTGCGACCCGCTGTGGGTCTTCGCCTTGGGCATCGCTGCCGTGTCTCCTGTCCTCTACTGCTGGCCGTCGCTCGCGGCGCGAGCGGGCTGACGCTCCCCCGACCTGGCCTCGGCCCGCACGTTGCGGTGCGGCGCCATGACCATGATCATGTTCCGGCCGTCCTGCTTCGGCGACGCCTCGACGTAGCCGAGCTCCTGGACGTCCTCGGCGAGCCGCTGCAGCAGCCGGAAGCCGAGCTCGGGACGGGACTGCTCCCGCCCGCGGAACATGATGGTGATCTTGACCTTGTCCCCTGCCTTGAGGAACCGCACGACGTGACCCTTCTTGGTCTCGTAGTCGTGCGGGTCGATCTTCGGCCGGAGCTTCATCTCCTTGATGATCGTCTGCTGCTGCTTCTTGCGCGCCTCACGCGCGCGGACCGCGGACTCGTACTTGAACTTGCCGTAGTCCATGAGCTTGCAGACCGGTGGCCGGGCAGTGGGCGCGACCTCCACGAGGTCGAGGTCCGCCTCCTGCGCCAGACGCAGAGCGTCCTCGATGCGGACGATGCCGACCTGCTCGCCGTTCGGCCCGACGAGACGAACCTCGGGGACGCGGATCCGGTCGTTGATACGGGGTTCGACGCTGATGTGCCCTCCCATGGCCAGTACGTGTGTAAAGGGCCGACATGGTGAAGGCCCCGCACGACCTGCGTACGGGGCCCGAGCAATGACCGGAGAACCGGCGGATCACCGCCGGCCGACCGGACCCGCCGACTCGTTCGCCGGCCAGGTGGGAGCCCGGGCTCCGCTTGCTGGCGGGTACCTGGGCACCCGCCGGTCGTGACGCAAGGGTAACACCGGCGTCCGCCACCCTGTTCCCGTCCGCGGCCCCCGTCCCGCCTTCGTGCGGCCCCCATCCCGCCTTCGTGCGGCGAGCTGGGGTCAGACGATCTTGGTTGACCCCAGCTCGCCGCACGAAGAGGGTCACTGGGCGCACGAAGGCGCTGAGGTCAGGCCTCGGCCGCGCGCGCTCGGGCCGCCACCGCGACCGCGACGAGGGTGAGCAGGACGCCCGCGACGGTCGCCGCGCGCAGCGTCTCGCCGTGCGCGGGGGCCACCACGTCTATGAGCACGCCGCCGAGCAGCTGGCCGCTGACGCTGGCCAGGGCCAGCCGCAGCACACCGAGCAGCCGGACGACGGTCGCGGACAGGACGATGAAGTACACCCCGGGCAGCCCACCGAGGTACAGCGCCGGGTTCGCCGGCCAGTCGGCCGCCCCGAGCCCGCGGGTGAGGGAGACCACGACCGCGACCAGCGTGAGGGCGGACAGGCCGACCGTGAAGTTCACGGTGGCGGCGATCACGGCGTCGTCGACGTGGTGGCGCAGCCGCCCGTTGGCCGCCTGCTGCACGGCGGAGAGCAGTCCGGCGGCCATGAGCGCTGCGAACACCGCGATCGCCGCGTCACCCTGCTTGCCGAGCCCCGCCACGACGACCCCGGCGACCGCCAGCGCCGCACCGGCGAGCCGCGTCGGCGAAACCGGGTGGGCGCCGCTCGGGCCCAGCCCGACGCGGTCGACCCCGAGCCCGCCCACCGTCTGCCCGGCAACCAGGAAGGTCTGCACGAGAGCCACCCCGACGATCGGCACACCGGCGGCCGCGGTCGCCACCAGGCTGGCGCCGCCGAGCCCGCCGCCGTACTGCCAGACCGGCGCGCGGTCGCGTACGGCCCGGCGCAGCGCGGCGCGATGCATACGGGACACCAGCGTCCAGGTGACGAGCACCAGCCAGCCGACACCGAAGGAGACGATCGCCGCCCGCCACAGTCCCACCCCGAGGCGCAGCTCCCCGTTGAGCCGGGACTGGACGGCGGCGCCCGTCCCCGCGAGGAGCATCAGCCCGGTGGCGACCGAGGGGCGCACCTACTCCACGATCTTCGAGATCGGCAGCTCGAGGATGTCGCGGGCGCCGGCGGACTTCAGCGCCGGGATGAGCCGGTTGACCCCCCGCTTGGGCACCACCGTCTCCACCGCCCACATGTCGCTGTGCGCGAGCTGGGTGATCGTGGGCGACGCCATCGAGGGCAGCAGCTCGAGCACCGCCTCGCGGGTGCCGGCCGGCACGTTGAGCTTGAGCAGCACCTGACCGCGCGCGCGGATCGCCCCCTGCAGCAGCAGCGCGACGTCCTCCATCGCGGCCCGCTTGTCCGGGTCGGCGTACGCGGCGGGGTTCGCCACCAGCTCGGTCCGGCTGGTCAGCAGCGTCTCGATCACCTTCAGGCCGTGTGCCCGCAGGCTCGACCCGGTCTCGGTGACGTCCACGATCGCGTCGACGATGTCGGGCACCTTCGCCTCGGTCGCGCCGTACGACGGCACGATCACCGCCTTCACCCCGTGGTCGGCGAACCACCGGCGGGTGAGCTCCGGGTACTCGGTGGAGACCCGCACGCCGTCCGGCAGCTGGTCGCCCCGGTCGGCAGGATTGTCCTTGGGCACCGCCAGCACGATGCGGACCGGGTTGCTCGTGGCCTTGGAGTACTCGAGCTCACAGATCGACGCGACGTCGCTCGCCGTCTCCTCGATCCAGTCGCGGCCGGTGATGCCCAGGTCGAACAGGCCCTGCTCGACGTACCGCGGGATCTCCTGGGGGCGCAGCAGGCTGACCCGGTCGATGCGAGGGTCGTCGACGTTGGCGTGGTAGTCCCGCTCGGAGCCGCGACGCACGGCCAGGTCGGCCGCCTCGAACAGCTCGAGCGTCGCCCGCTCGAGGGAACCCTTCGGAAGGACCAGGGAGAGCACGGCGCAAAGCGTACGGGCCGTACCATCGCGCGCTGTGAGCGGCATCCTCCTCGTCCACGGCGCATGGCACGGTCCCTGGTCCTGGGAGAAGGTGGTGCCGGCGCTGACCGAACGGGGCCACGAGGTGCGGGCTCCGGCGCTGCACCGCGGCTCCCTGGCCGCGGACACCGCGGCCGTGCAGGCGGACCTCGACGCGCTCGTCGGCCACGAGCGTGTGGTGGTGTGCGGGCACTCGTACGGCGGCGCGGTGGTCACCGGGCTGGCACCGCGGTCGGGGGTGGAGCTGGTCTACCTCGCGGCGTACCTGCTCGACCCGGGCGAGACGGTCGGGGGGCTGGGCCGGGGCGCGCCGCGTACCGCGCTGGCGGACGCGATGCGCATCGGGGGCGACGGCACCGCGACGCTGGACCCGGAGCGCACGCCGGCGGCGCTGTACAACGGCTGCGCGGAGGCCGACGTCGCGGCCGCCCTGGAGCGCATCGAGCCGCAGGCGCTCGCGTGTTTCACCGCCGAGCCGGAGCGGTTCGCGTGGCGGGAGGTGCCGTCGACGTACGTCGTGTGCACCGACGACCAGGCCGTCCACCCGGACTCCCAGCGCCAGATGGCCGCGCGGGCCACCCGTACCGAGGAGTGGGACTGCGGCCACTCCCCCATGCTCTGCCGCCCCGACCTGGTGGTGGACCTGCTGACCCGACTGGCGGGCTGAGCGGCCAGGCGGTCAGCGGCGCAGGTCGCGGAGGGTGAGCGCCGTCTCGAGGGCGGCGAGGGTCGCCTCGCGGCCCTTGTCCTCCTTGCTGCCGGGCAGCCCGGAGCGCTCGAGCGCCTGCTCCTCGGTGTCGCAGGTCAGCAGCCCGAAGCCCACAGGCACGCCGGTGTCCAGCGCAACCCGGGTCAGCCCGTCGGTCGCCGCGCTGCACACGTAGTCGAAGTGCGGCGTGCCCCCGCGGATCACCACGCCCAGGCACACCACCGCGTCACTCCCGGCCGCCGCAGCCTGCGCGGCGAGCGGCAGCTCGAACGCCCCGGGCACGCGCACGACCGTCGGGTCCACCACGCCGCACTCGCCGAGCGTCCGCACCGCGCTGTCCAGCATCGCCCCGGTGACCTGCTCGTGCCACCGCGTGGCCACCACCGCCACCCGCAGCCCAGCGGCGTCCACCGCCGCCGCCTGCGGCGCTCCGCCGCCACTCACTCCTCGTCCACCTTCTGCTCGAACGGCGGCACCTGCGCGAACGGGCTGAGCGCCCGCACCGTCCACAGCGCGCTGCGTACGGCGTCCGGCTCGGCGGCGTGTGCGGCCCCGGTGACGCTCGCCGGCAGCGCGTCGGCGCTGGCCTCCGTGGCCTCGTCGTCGTAGGCCGGCAGGCCCGGGATGTCGTGGCCCATCCGGTCGCGCTTGGTCCGCAGGTAGTGCAGGTTCTCCGGGTTCGCCGCCACCGGCAGCGGCACCCGGCCGGTGATCGTCAGCCCGTACCCCTCGAGCCCGGCCCGCTTGGACGGGTTGTTGGTCAGCAGTCGCATGCTGCGCACCCCGAGGTCGACGAGGATCTGCGCCCCGGTGCCGTAGTCACGCGCGTCCGCGGGCAGGCCCAGCTCGAGGTTCGCGTCGACGGTGTCCTTGCCGCCGTCCTGCAGCTGGTAGGCCTGCAGCTTGTGCAGCAGGCCGATGCCGCGGCCCTCGTGCCCCCTGACGTACAGCACGACCCCGCGGCCCTCGGCCGCCACCGCGGCCAGGGCCGCGTCGAGCTGGGTGCCGCAGTCGCAGCGCAGGCTGCCGAACACGTCGCCGGTCAGGCACTCCGAGTGCACGCGGACCAGGACGTCGTCGCCGGGCGGGATCCGGCCGCGGACGAACGCCACGTGGTCGCTGCCGTCGAGGATGCTGCGGTAGCCGACGGCGAGGAAGTCGCCGTACTTGGTCGGGATGCGCGCCTCTGCGATCCGCTCCACCTGGCGCTCCGTACGCCGGCGGTAGGCGATCAGGTCCGCGATCGACACCAGCGTCAGCCCGTGCTCCTTGCAGAACGGGACGAGGTCGGGCAGCCGCATCATCGAGCCGTCCTCGTTCACCAGCTCGCAGAGCACCCCCGCGGGCCGCAGGCCGGCCATCCGGCAGAGGTCCACCGCGGCCTCGGTGTGGCCGGCGCGGCGCAGCACGCCACCCTCCTTGGCGCGCAGCGGCACGACGTGCCCGGGTCGCGACAGGTCGTCCGAGCGGGTGGCCGGGTCCGCCAGCAGGCGGATCGTGTGCGCCCGGTCGTGCGCCGAGATGCCGGTGCTCACGCCCTCACGGGCGTCGACGGTGACGGTGTACGCGGTGCCGCGCCGGTCCTGGTTGACCGGGTACATCGGTGGCAGCTCCAGCCGGTCGCAGTCCGGCTCGGTCAGCGGTACGCAGATGAACCCCGAGGTGTGGCGGACCATGAACCCGACCAGGTCGGGGTTGGCCATCTCCGCGGCGAAGATGAGGTCGCCCTCGTTCTCGCGGTCGGCGTCGTCGGTGACGACGACCGCGCGCCCGGCGGCGATGTCGGCGACGGCCTGCTCGATGGACGCGAACGGCGAGGCGCCGTCCCCGTCGTGCGGCAGTGGTGCGGCGGTCATGGGGTCTCCGTTTCCGGGGTCGCCGCCGGGTTCCCGGTCGGCGCGAGGTGGGCGGTGAGCAGCCGCTCCACGTGCTTGGCGATGACGTCGGCCTCGAGGTTCACCGGGTCGCCGGGCTGCTTGCCGCCCAGCGTGGTCGCCGCGAGGGTGGTGGGGATGAGCCCGACGGTGAACCAGCCGTCGCCGACCTCGATCACGGTGAGGCTCACCCCGTCGACGGCCACCGAGCCCTTCTCCACGAGGTAGCGCGCGACCTGGGGCGGCACGGAGAACCGGACGGTCTCCCAGGCCTCGCCGGGCGTACGGGACGCGACCCGGCCGACCGCGTCGACGTGGCCCTGGACGAGGTGGCCGCCGAGCCGGGTGGCCAGGCGTGGCGGCGCGCTCGAGGTTCACCCGGTCCCCCGGCTGCAGGGCGGCCAGGCTCGAGCGGCGCAGGGTCTCGGCCATGACGTCGGCGGTGAACGTCTCGCCGTCGGTGTCGACCACGGTGAGGCAGACGCCGTTCACCGCGATGGAGTCGCCGTGGCGGGCGTCCGCGCAGACGGTGGCGCCGCGCACGGTCAGCCGGGCGGACTCGGCGCCCGCGTTCACGGCCACCACCTCCCCGAGCTCCTCGACGATGCCGGTGAACATCAGCTCCCCGTCCTTCCTGGTGTGGCAACGATCCGGACGTCCCCGCCGACACGGCCCACGTCGAGCAGGTCCAGGCGGACGGCCGCGGCGATGGTGCCGATCCCGGCACCGGACAGCACCCCGGTGCCGTCGCCGAGCAGGGCCGGGGCGACGTACGCGACGACGCGGTCGACCAGCCCGGCGCGCAGGAACGAGCCGGCGACCGATGCCCCGCCCTCCACCAGGACGGAGCGCACCCCGCGGTCGTACAGCACCTCGAGCGCGCCCCCGGGGTGCAGGCCCCCTTCGCCGGCGGGCACGTCGTCCCGGGTCAGCACGAGGGTCTCGGCGGAGCCGTCGCGCACCCGCGCCTGCGGCGGCGTACGTCCGTGGCTGTCGAGCACGACCCGCAGCGGCTGCGGCCCGGGGGCGTCCCGCACGGTCAGCGCGGGGTCGTCGGCCAGCACCGTGCCCACGCCGACGAGGACGGCGTCGTGACGCGCCCGCATGGCGTGCACCTCGGCGCGGGCGTCCGGCCCGGTGATCCAGCGGCTGGTGCCGTCCGCAGCGGCGGTACGCCCGTCCAGGCTGGCGGCGAACTTCCAGGTGACGTACGGGCGCTGCGCCCGGGCAGCCCGTAGCCAGGTGTCCAGTGGCACGGCCGCCTCGTCCGCGAGCACGCCCCCCTCCACGTCCACACCGGCGGCGGAGAGGGTGTGCGCGCCGTCGGAGAACGGCGGCATCGGGTCGGTGACGGCGTAGACGAGCCGGCGGACGCCGGCGTCGAGCAGCGCCTTCGAGCACGCGCCGCTCCGGCCGACGGAGTTGCACGGCTCGAGCGTGACGACCGCCGTACCCCCGCCGGCGCGTGCGCCGGCGGCCCGCAGCGCGACCACCTCGGCGTGCGCGCCCCCACGCGGCTCACTAACGCCCTCGCCGGCGACGGAACCCACCGCGTCGAGCACGACGCAGCCGACCACCGGGTTGGGGCTGGTGGGCTGGACGACCGCCGCGGACAGCGCGATCGCCCGGCGCATCGCAGCGACCTCTGCCTCGGCGGCCATCACACCTCCCTCGGTCCGGCTCGGGCCCGGGGCGGTGGGGCGGCACGAGGCGCGCGCCGGCGGACGCCGGCGGCACGGCCCCGCGCGGCTCCTCCCATCCGGACTGTCACCGTCGGTCCCGGACTTGCACCGGATCCACCGGCCGCTGGCTGCGGCCGGGTCGCGGACTTCGCGGAGCGGGCCGGGGGCCCGTGCCGCGTCACCGCCGGTTCGGAGTTGCACCGACCCCGGAGCGCGCGTGTCGCGTCACCTTTGATTGTGACACGGACCGGCACCGAAACGGAACGGCGTTCGGTTTGCGCAGCGGACATCGCCCGCCGGGCGTTGGCGCCGATGCTGGACGACACGCCGTACGGATCCCAGAGAGCGCGCCAATGCCCTGCCAGGCGGGCCGGGCTGGACCTGCCCACACGGGGCCGGGGCGACCGGTCTACGGGCAGCGCGCGGCGGCGGCCTCGGCGAGCCCGCGCAGCCGGGCGACCATCGCGGCCGGATCGTCCGCCCGGTAGACCGCCGAACCGGCGACGAACACGTCCGCCCCGGCCTCGGCCGCGCGCTCGATGGTCGTCTCGTCCACGCCGCCGTCGACCTGCAGCCACACCCCGAGGTCGCGGCCGCGCAGCAGCTCGCGGGCCCGGCGGATCTTGGGCAGCACGACGTCGAGGAACGCCTGCCCGCCGAAGCCGGGCTCGACGGTCATGAGGAGCAGCATGTCCAGCTCGGGCAGCAGGTCGGCGTACGGCTCGACCGGCGTCGCGGGCTTGAGCGCCATGCCCGCGCGGGCACCTGCCGACCGCAGCGCGCGGGCGAGCCGCACCGGCGCGTGGCACGCCTCCACGTGGAAGGTGACGCTGCGCGCCCCCGCCTCGGCGTACGCCGGAGCCCAGCGGTCCGGGTCCTCGATCATGAGGTGGCAGTCCACCGGCAGGGCGGAGTGCTTGAGCAGGCTCTCCACGACCGGCAGGCCGAGGGTCAGGTTCGGCACGAAGTGGTTGTCCATCACGTCGACGTGCACCCAGTCGGCCGCCGCCGAGACGACAGCCACCTCGTCCGCCAGCCGGGACAGGTCCGCGTTGAGCACGCTCGGGGAGATCTGGACGCCCACGCCGCGAACTCTACGGCCCCGCCGCGCCGGGTCCGTGCACCTGCAGCAGGGTGAGGAACATCGCGTCGGTGCCGTCCCGGTGCGGCCAGAGCTGGCGGACCTCGACGACGCGCGCGTGGGGGGCGTCGGCGAGCACGTCCGTGACCACGGCGCGGGTTTCCTCCAGGTGCGGCGAGCAGGTGACGTAGGCGACGAGCCCGCCGGGGCGCGCGGCCGCCAGGGCCGAGCGCAGCAGGTCCCGCTGCAGGCCGGCGAGGCGGGTGACGTCCGCGGGCTGCCGGCGCCAGCGCGACTCGGGGCGGCGGCGCAACGCACCCAGGCCGCTGCAGGGCGCATCGAGGAGCACCCGGTCGAAGGCGCCCGCCCGCCACGCGGGACGGGTGCCGTCCGCGCACACGGTGAGCGTGTCGGTGCGGCCGGCGAGGGCGCCTGCGGCGAGCCGCGCCCGGTGCGGAGCGACGTCGACGGCGAGTAGGTGCGCACCGCGCTCCGCGGCCAGGCCGGCGAGCAGGGCGGCCTTGCCGCCCGGCCCGGCGCACAGGTCGAGCCACCGGCCGTCGGGCCCGTCGAGCGCGGCGTCGGCGAGCGCGAGCGCCACGACCTGGCTGCCCTCGTCCTGCACGTGCGCCCGCCCCTCCCGCACAGCGGCCAGCCGCGCGGGGTCGCCGCCGGGCAAGTGCACGGCGTAGCGCGACAGTGCGCCCGGGCGCCCGCCCGACTCCGCCACGAGCTCCTCGCGCGTCATCCGCCCCGGTCGGGCGGCGAGGTGCACGGTCGGGCGGTCCTCGGCGAGCGCGGCGCCGGCCTGCGCGACGTCCCCGCCGAGCGCGTCGGCGTACGCGTCGACCACCCAGCGGGGATGGCCGACCTCCAGCGCCAGCCGGGCCCGCTCGTCGGCCGAGGCAAGCGCGTCGACCCAGGCGTCGAACGTGCGTCCGGACACCTTCCGCAGCACCGCGTTGACGAAGCGCACCGGCCGCTCGCCCGCGGCCGCCCGGACCAGGTCGACGGTCGCCGACACGGCGGCGTGCGGGGCGACCCGGGTGCGCAGCAGCTGGTAGGCACCGAGCCGCAGTGCGGCGAGCACGGGTGGGTCCAGCTGCTCGAGCGGGCGGTCGACGCAGGCGGCGAGAACGGCGTCCAGGCTGCCCTGCCAGCGCAGCGCCCCGTACGCCAGCTCGGTGGCGAACGCGGCGTCGCGTCC
The DNA here is from genome assembly GCA_963728075.1 of uncultured Actinomycetota bacterium. GTDB lineage: Bacteria > Actinomycetota > Actinomycetes > JAFAQI01 > DASSKL01 > CAVSIP01. Next base: position 783,730 of record CAVSIP010000001.1, read on the forward strand.
TTCGATCCCCCGGCTCCGCAGCATCCGGGGCAGGACGAGGTTCGCGAAGGCGTCCTCGGTGGCGACGGCCAGCAGCACGTCCAGGGCGGCACGGCGCGCCGGGTCCGCGGCGGGTCCGCGGCGCGGCGGGCTCACTCGAAGCGGTCCTCGTCGCTCAGGCGTACGCCGCGCGCCCAGGCGTCGGCGGGCATCGCCGGCTTGCCCTCCGGGCGGACCTCGCCGAGGCGGACGGGCCCGCTCCCGGTCCCGACGACGACGCCGTCCCGGCCCCGATCGGCGAGCCGGCCGGGGCCGAGACCGGCATCGGGCTCGTCGAGCGGCAGCACCGGGCCGAGCTTGAGCCGGCGGTCGCGGAACGTCGTCCACGCGCCGGGGGCCGGGGTCGCCGCCCGCACCAGCCGGTCGACCCGTACGGCCGGGTCCGCCCAGCGCACGCGGACGTCGCCGGGGGTCAGCTTCGGCGCGTGCGAGACCCCGTCGGCGGGTTGCGGGCGGGGCACCAGCTCGCCGGAGGCGATCCCGTCGACCGTGGCGACGAGCAGGCCCGCCCCCGCCCGGGCGAGCCGGTCCAGCAGGTCGCCGGAGGTGTCGCGTGGCCCGATCTCCTCGGTGAGCACGCCGTACACCGGCCCGGTGTCGAGCCCCTCCTCGAGCAGGAACGTCGACGCTCCGGTCACCTCGTCACCGGCGAGGACCGCGTGCTGCACCGGCGCCGCGCCGCGCCAGGCCGGCAGCAGCGAGAAGTGCAGGTTCACCCAGCCGTGTGGCGGCACGTCGAGCGCCGCGCCCGGGACGAGCGCGCCGTACGCCACCACCGGGCAGCAGTCGGGCGCGATCACCCGCAGGCGCTCGAGGAACTCCGGCTCCTTCGGCGAACGTGGCGTGAGCACCTCGACCCCCGCCTCGAGGGCGCGCTCCTTCACCGGGCTCGGACGCAGCGTCTTGCCCCGCCCTGCGGGCGCGTCCGGGCGGGTCACGACCGCCGCCACCTCGTGCGCGGACGCCAGCAGCGCGTCCAGCGACGGCAGGGCGACCTCGGGCGTACCTGCGAAGACCAGCCGCATGGGCCTAGAACGAGCGGCCGAACGTGGCGTGCGGCGACACCTTCACCTGCGGAGGCTGCTCCCCGAACCACTCCGCCTCGCGGATCGCGCGCATCGCGAGCTTGCGCTGCTCGGGGTCGAGCCGGTCGATGAACAGGATCCCGTCGAGGTGGTCGGTCTCGTGCTGGATCGCCCGGGCGAGCAGCGCGCTGCCCTCGATGACGACGGGGTCGCCGTACATGGTGTACCCGCGGGCCACCACCGTCTGGGCCCGCTTGGTCGGGAACGCCAGTCCCGGGAAGGACAGGCAACCCTCCTCGCCGTCCTGCTCCTCGTCGGAGAACGGACCGAGCTCGGGGTTGATGAGGTGGCCGAGGTCGTCGCCCACGTCGTAGACGAACACCCGCAGGCTCACCCCGATCTGCGGCGCGGCGAGCCCGGCCCCGGGCGCGTCGATCATCGTGTCCGTGAGGTCCCGGACCAGCGTCCGCAGCTCCTTGTCGAACGTCGTCACCGGTTCGGCCGGCATGGTCAGGACAGGGTCGCCGAACAGGCGGATCGAGCGTACGGACACGCCCCCAGTCTAGGGGCGGCTCACAGCAGCTCGAGCGGATCGACCTGGACGCGCACCGGCTCACCGGCCTTGCGCGCGCTGCGGGTGGCGGACGCGGCCTTGAGCGCGCTCGCCAGCGCGGCGCCGTGACGCCACGGCACCCGTACCAGCAGGCGCTCGTCGCCGTCGTCGGTCGCGGGCACGGGCCCGAGCACCTCGGCGACCTCCGGCAGGTCGGTCGCCGACAGCAGGTCGGCGACCGCGGCCGGGGGTCCGTGAGCGAGGCCAGCCGGGCGGCCGGCGGGAAGCGCAGGGCCGTGCGCTCGCTGAGCTCGCGGTCGGCGTGCCAACGCGGCGCCCACCGGACGAGCGCCTGCACGACCGGAAGGCCGCCGTCGGCGAGGACGACGACGTGGCCGCCATCCCCCGCGGGCCGGACCAGGGCGGCCGCGTTCAGCCACCGGCGCAGGGCCTCCTCGGCGGCGCGCAGGTCCGGGCGGGTCAGCAGGGCCCAGCCGTCGAGGAGCAGGGCGGCCCCGTAGCCGCCGTCGGCGACCGGCTCGGCGCCGGGCGTGGCGACGACCAGCGCCGGCTCGCCGCCGACCCGCGCGAGCACCCGCCCGCTCGACGACGTCCGTACGGGCACGCCGGGGAACGCGCGGCCGAGCTCCTCCGCCGTACGCCGCTCCCCCACGACCGCCGCGCGCAGGCGGGTGCCGCCGCACTGCGGGCAGCGCCAGCCGGCGACCGGCCGGCCGCACCACCGGCACCCGGGAACGCTGTCCGCGCCCCCGGCCGCGCGGGCGAGCGGGCCGGAGCAGTGCGGGCAGCGCGCGCGGGTGTGGCAGGTCGAGCAGGACAGTGCCGGTAGGTAGCCGCGGCGGGGTACCTGGACGAGCACCGGTGCGCCGGTGGACAGCGCCTGCCGCGCCGTCCGCCAGGCCAGCGTCGGCAGGCGCGCGCTGCGCGCGGCGGGGTCGCGCGCGAGCTCGGCGTCGTCACCGGCCGCGGTCACCTGCGGCGCGGCCGCGCGGACCGCCTCCCGGGGCGCGGCGAGCGGCGCGGCCCAGCCGGTCTCCAGCAGGCGGGCGCTCTCGGCCGTCATCGCGTGACCACCGACCACGGCGGCGGCTCCGGCGAGGTGGGCCCGCAGCAACAGCACCTCGCGGACGTGCGGGTACGGCGCGCGGGGCTCGGCGAGCAGGTCGTCGCCGTCGTCCCACACCGCTACCAGGCCGAGGTCGGCGACCGGCACGAACGCAGCCGCCCGGGTGCCGACGACCGCTCGCACCACGCCCCGCGACACGGCGAGGAAGCGCCGGTAGCGCTCGGCGGGCCCGACGTCTGCGGTGAGCACCACGTGGTGCTCCGGTCCGCCCAGCAGGCGGGTGAGCGCATCGTCGATGCGGGACACGTCCCGGGCGTCGGGGGCGACGACCACCGCGCCGCGGCCGCCGGCCAGGGTCGCGACGACCAGCGCGGCCACCTCCTCCGGCCAGCCCTGGCCCGGCAGGGCCGTCCACACCGCCCGGGGGCGCTCGCCCGCCGCCAGCGCGGACAGCACCGGGCCGCCCCCGTCGTACCGGTCCCAGGAGCCGGGTGCAGGGGGTGCCGGGCGGGGCGGGGGCGCCGGCGCGGGCTCGGCCTCGACCGCCGCGTGCCGGGGCGGCACCGCCAGCCGCAGGACGTCCGCGAGCGGGCCGGCGTACCGGTCGGCGACGGCCCGCGCCAGGGCCAGGACCTCCGGGTGCAGCACCGGCTCGGCGGAGACCGAACGGGCGAGGAACGCCAGACGGCCCTCGTGCTCGCTCGCCGCCACGCGCTCGACGACGTAGCCGTCGAGCAGCCGGCCGGCGAACCGGACGCGCACGCGGCTGCCCGGGCACACGTCACCGTCCATCCCCGCAGGGACCAGGTAGTCGAACGGCCGGTCCAGATGCGCGAGCGGCACGTCCACCACGACACGGGCCACCGGGAGCGTCGCAGCGGGCTCCAGGGTCTTCGCCGCGCGCGCCACGCGTGTTGTCTAGCAGCCGGCGCCGACGGTCACGGCGCGACGTGCACAGGCAGCTCGACGACGTTGATGCGCGAGCCGTCCTTCGGTGACAGCGACCAGGCGTGCACGGCGCCGACGCCGGCCTGCGGCTGCTCCGCGTCCAGCGTCACGCTGAAGGTGCCGCGGGTACCCGTACCCGAGGTGGCCTGCACCCGCTGCTGGGCGACGATGCGGCCGTCCCAGTCCGTCACCGCGACGAAGAGCACCGCTTCGAAGACGTTCGCCGAGCCGCTGACGGTCACCGAGCCGCCGGGGACCGTCTCCCCCACCCCCGGCGACTCGACGAGGATGGCCGGCAGCACGTCCTCGAACTGGGCCCGGGTCGCAGGGTGGTCGAGAACGATGCCCTCACCGCCGAAGACGGTGACCGGCGTGCCGTCGATCCGGAAGCCGACCCGGTCCACGGAGGGGAACTGGGTGGCGGTCCACACCACCTGCGCGAGCCGCAGGGTCATGGACAGCGACCCGCCGCCGGACTCGTACGCCGCGTCCAGGTCCACGGTGGCTGTCCCGTCGGCGACGCTGACGTCCCGCAGGGTCGTCCCGTCCGGTACGGCGGTGGTGAGTCCCACGTCGCGGTCGAAGGCCGTCGGCCCGGCGAGCAGCTCGGTGAGCGCCGCCCGCAGCACCGCACTCCCGCGTACCAGCGGTTCACGGTAGGCGGACACGAGCGTGTCGCCCTGCACGAGGAAGACGTGCAGGCCGGTGGCGACGGCGCTCGGCGACGGCGAGGGGGCGGCCGTGGTGTCGGACGGGCTGGGCGAGGTGTCCGTGGCGGGCGTCGCACCCCCGCAGGCCGCAGCGAGCAGGGACGTGGCGGCGGCCAGTACCACCAGCCGGCCGGTGACAGAGCGGACCATGGTGGCCTCCACCACCGACGCTAGGCCGCCCGCGATGTCCCGGTAGGGGCGTACGTCACCCGATCCGCCCGCGGTTGTGAAGCAAGACGCACGTGAGCGTGCCGTTTCGCTTCACGACCGGGTGGGGGGTCAGCCGCTGACGGCCCGCTTGAGTGCGGCGGCGCGGTCGGTGGACTCCCAGGTGAAGTCCATCTCCGGGCGGCCGAAGTGGCCGTACGTCGCGGTCTGCTGGTAGATCGGCCGCAGCAGGTCGAGGTCGCGGATGATGGCGGCCGGGCGCAGGTCGAACACCTCCACGATCGCGCGCTGGATGTCCTGGTCGGGGACGACCCCCGTGCCGAAGGTGTCGACGAACATGCCGACCGGGCGGGCCTTGCCGATCGCGTACGCGACCTGCACCTCGCAGCGGGTGGCGAGCCCCGCGGCCACGACGTTCTTCGCGACCCAGCGCATCGCGTACGCCGCGGACCGGTCGACCTTGGACGGGTCCTTGCCGCTGAACGCGCCGCCGCCGTGGCGGGCCATGCCGCCGTACGTGTCCACGATGATCTTGCGGCCGGTCAAGCCTGCGTCCCCCATCGGGCCGCCGATCTCGAAGCGCCCGGTCGGGTTGACGAGCAGCTGGAAGTCGCTCACGTCGATGCCGAGCCGCTCCAGCTCCGGCAGCACCACGTGCTCGCGCACGTCAGGAGCGAGCAGCGTGTCGATGTCGATGTCCGGCGCGTGCTGGCTGGAGACGACCACGGTGTCCAGGCGCACCGGCTCGTTGTCGACGTACTCGATCGTGACCTGCGTCTTGCCGTCCGGCCGGAGGTACGGCACGGTGCCGTCCTTGCGTACGGCGGACAGCCGCGCCGACAGCCGGTGCGCCAGCGCGATGGGCAGCGGCATGAGCTCCGGGGTGTCGGTGCACGCGTAGCCGAACATGAGGCCCTGGTCGCCCGCCCCCTGGCGGTCGAGCGGGTCCTCGGACTTCTCCGTCCGCTCCTCGTACGCGTCGTCGACCCCCAGCGCGATGTCGGCGGACTGCGCCCCGATGGAGACCGACACCCCGCACGAGGCACCGTCGAAGCCCTTCTTCGACGAGTCGTAGCCGATGTCGAGGATCGTCTCGCGCACCAGCGACGCGAGGTCGATGTACGTCTGGGTGGTCACCTCGCCGGCGACGTGCACCTGGCCGGTGGTGATCATCGTCTCGACGGCGACCCGGCTCTTGGGGTCGTCCTTGAGCATCGCGTCGAGGATGGAGTCGCTGATCTGGTCAGCGATCTTGTCCGGGTGTCCCTCGGTGACGGACTCGGACGTGAACAGGCGGCGGGACACAGGACTCCCCAGGGAAGAACGAGCGGTCGGCCCAGCAGTCTAGCGACGCCGCCCGGTCAGGGACGGGGCAGCCGTTGCGCGACGAGGTCCCAGACGACGTGCGCGAGCGCCTCCTTGGGACCCAGCGGCACCTCGGTCGCCGACCCGTCCGTGCCGAGGATGACCGCGGCGTTGTGCGGCACCTCGAAAGCGACCCCGTCACCGACCTCGTTGACGACGAGCAGGTCGCAGCCCTTGGCGGCCAGCTTGGCCCGGCCGTGGGCGAGCACGTCGTCGGTCTCGGCGGCGAACCCGACCACCACCTGTCCGGGGTGCCGGCGCTCGCCGGCCACCTCCGCGAGCACGTCCGGGTTGCGGGCCAGGCGCACCGGGTCCGGCTCGGCGCCGGTCTTCTTGATCTTGGACGGGGAGCGCCGGGCCGGTCGGAAGTCGGCCACGGCCGCCGCCATGACGACGGCGTCGGCGTGCCCGGCCGCCTCCAGCACCGCCTCCCGCAGGTCGGCGGCCGACACCACGCGGACCACCTTCACGCCGGCCGGGTCGGGCAGCGCGACGTTCGCGGCGACGAGCGTCACCTCGGCCCCCCGGGCGGCCGCCGTACGGGCCAGGGCATAGCCCTGGCGCCCGCTGGACCGGTTGCCGAGGAAGCGCACCGGGTCGAGGAACTCCCGGGTGCCGCCGGCCGAGACCACGACCCGGCGGCCGGCGAGGTCGGGGACCGCGGTGCCGCGTTCGAGCACGTCGGCGGCCACGGCGAAGATCTCCGCCGGGTCGGGCAGGCGGCCCTTGCCCGTGTCGGCGCCGGTGAGCCGGCCGACGGCCGGCTCGAGCACGAGTGCACCGCGTTCGCGCAGGGTCGTCACGTTGGCCTGGGTCGCCGGGTGCTCCCACATCTCGGTGTGCATCGCCGGAGCGAACAGGACCGGGCAGCGCGCGGTGAGCAGCGTCGCGGTGAGCAGGTCGTCGGCACGGCCGGCGGCCGCGCGGGCCAGCAGGTCGGCGGTCGCGGGCGCCACCAGCACCAGGTCGGCCTGCTGACCGAGCCGCACGTGCGGCACGTCCTCGACGTCGGTCCAGACGTCCGTGGCGACCGGCCGGCCGGACAGCGCCGCCCAGGTCGCCGCGCCGACGAACTGCAGGGCCGACGCGGTGGGCACCACCCGTACGTCGTGACCGCTCTCGGTCAGCAGCCGGAGCAGCTCACAGGCCTTGTAGGCGGCGATGCCGCCGGAGACGCCGAGGACGACGCGGCGGCGTCCCGCGTCCGCGGGGTCCCCGGCCATGGCCGGTCGGGACTACTGCGCCTCGACCTGCTCGAGCGTGAGCAGGTCGGCGTTGATCTCGCGCAGGGCGATGGACAACGGCTTCTCGTGGACGTGGGTGTCCACCAGCGGGCCCACGTACTCGAGCAGGCCCTCACCGAGCTGGGAGTAGTACGCGTTGATCTGCCGGGCGCGCTTCGCGGAGTAGATGACGAGGGCGTACTTGCTCTCGACCTTGTCGAGCAGCTCGTCGATCGGCGGGTTGGTGATGCCCTCGGGGTTGGCCACAGTGCCGGGCACGTGTCACCTCAGTCGTTGTCGCGGCTAGATCGACATCAAGGCTACCAGCCGGTCGGCGGTCTCCTCGACGTCGTCGTTGACCAGGACGACGTCGAACTCGTCCTGGGCGGCGACCTCCACGCGCGCCGCCTCGAGGCGCCGCCGCTGCACCTCCTCCGGCTCGGTGCTGCGCCCGACCAGCCGGCGCTGGAGCTCCTCCCACGAGGGCGGGGCGAGGAAGACCAGGTGCGCGGTGGGCATCCGGGCCCGGACCTGACGGGCCCCCTGCAGGTCGATCTCCAGCAGCGCGTGGACCCCGGCCGAGAGCTTGTCCTGAAGCGGGGCGATCGGGGTGCCGTAGAGGTTGCCGGCGAACTCGGCGTGCTCGAGCAGCTTCCCGGCGGCGATCATCCGGTCGAACTCCGCCCGGTCGACGAAGTGGTACTCGACGCCGTCGGTCTCCCCCGGGCGGGGCCGGCGGGTGGTCGCGGACACCGAGACCCAGACATGCGGGTGCCGACGGCGGACGGCGGAGATCACCGTCCCCTTGCCGACTCCCGAGGGCCCGGACAGCACCCACAGCCGGCCGGGCGTGCTAGCGCTGCCCGGCACCGGCGCCCGTGCCTCCGGAGAACTCCGCGACGAGTGCCCGGCGTTGGTTGGGGCCGAGACCCCGCACGCGTCGACTCGGCGAGATGCCGAGGCGCTCCATGATCCGTTGCGCGCGCACCTTGCCGACGCCGGGCATGGCCTCCAGGGCCGCCGAGACCTTGAGCTTGCCGATGGCCTCGTCGGACTCGCCGTCCTCGAGGACCTCGGCGAGGGCCGCGGGTGAGCGGCGCAGGCGCGCCTTCACCTCGGCCCGGACCCTCCGCGCTGCTGCCGCCTTCTCCAGTGCGGCGGCACGTTGTTCGGGGGTCAGGGGCGGCAGGGGCACTCGGGTCACCTCGTCGTCGGCAGCAGGCGCGGCGAACCTATCCGGCTGGGGCGCTCGGGGCAACGCGGGCCGGGGGCAGCGTGGCGGCGATCCGCGCGGCGGCGGCCCCAGGATCGTCGGCACCGGTGATCGGCCGGCCGATGACGAGCAGGTCGGCCCCGTTGGCCAGGGCCGTCTCGGGCGTGGCGACGCGCGCCTGGTCGTCCGCCCCGGCACCCGCGGGCCGCACGCCCGGAGTGATCAGGGTCACGTCCGGACCGACCTCGGCCCGGACGAGGGCGACCTCGCGCGGCGAGCACACCAGGGCGCGGGCCCCGGCCTCGACGGCGAGAGCGGCAAGGCGGCGGACGGCGTCCGGGGACGGGCCGGACAGGCCCACGCTGACCAGGTCGTCCTCGTCGAGCGAGGTGAGCACGGTGACCGCGGCGATCTTCACGTCGGGGGCCGCCTCCGCCGCCGCACGCACCATGGCGGGGCCGCCGGCGGCGTGCACGGTGAGGTACGTGGGCCGCAGCCGCGCCACCGCCCGGGCGGCGCCGGCGACCGTCGCCGGGATGTCGTGGAGCTTCAGATCGAGGAACAGGTCGAGGCCGCTGCCACCGCGTACGGCGTCGACCACGTCCGGCCCGCGGCGGCAGAACAGCTCCAAGCCGACCTTGAGCGTGGACACGTACGGGCTGACAGCAGCCGCCCAGCGGGCGGCCGTGCCCTCGTCGGGTGCATCCAGCGCCACCGCGATCGGCGCCCGCATCTTCATCGGTCCTCCTCGAAGGCCAATACCCGCGGCGGGGGCGGGACCGGTTCGTCGCCCGGCGGGTCCGGGTCCTCGGGAACGGTGAGCACCGGCGGCCGGTGGGCGAGGCCGACGGCGTCGGACAGCCGGTCGATGCCGCGCTCGGCGAGCGCGGCGCGCAGCTCGCGCAGCACGCGGATCGGTGCTGACGGGTCGTGGAACGTGACGGTCCCGACGGAGACCGCGGAGGCCCCGGCGAGCACGAACTCGAGAGCGTCCAGCCCACTGCGGATCCCGCCCATCCCGAGGATGGGCACGTCGGGCATGGCTGCGTGCACCTGCCAGACGCAGCGCACCGCCACCGGACGGATCGCCGGACCGGACAGCCCACCGGTGATGCCGGCCAGCACCGGGCGCAGGGTCGTGGTGTCGATGACGACTCCGAGCAGTGTGTTGATCATCGACAGCCCGTCGGCCCCGGCGTCGACGCACGCGCGGGCGATGCTGACGATGTCGGTGACGTCGGGCGAGAGCTTTGCGAGCACCGGCACGGCCGGCGGGGCGGCCCGGCGTACCGCCGAGAGCACGGCGGACGAGGCGCCGGCATCGCAGGCGAACACCTGCCCGCGGTCCTCGACGTTGGGGCAGGAGATGTTCACCTCGATCATCGCCAGGCCCGGTGCGTCGCGGAGGGCCGCGGCGAGGGCGGCGTACTCCTCGACGGTGCCGCCGGCGATCGACACGACCGCGCGCGCGCCGCGCTCGGCGAGCCAGGGCAGGTCATGCGCAAGGAAGGACTCGATCCCGGGCCCCTGCAGGCCGATCGAGTTGAGCATCCCGCTCGGCGTCTCCGCCATCCGCGGTGTGGGGCGTCCCGAACGCGGATCGCGCATGACGGACTTCGTGACGACCCCGCCGAGCTCGGCGAGATCGAAGAACGGGGCCAGCTCCCGCCCGGCGGCCGCGCAGCCGGAGGCGGTGAACAGCGGGTTGGGGAACTCCGCGCCCGCCAGGCGCGTGCGCATGTCGACCATCGTCCGCCTCGCCCCCTCAGTGCCGCGCCATCGCGGCGGCACCCACGGCGTCCGGTGGCACCGTCCCGAGCGCGTCCCAGCGGATGCGGTCGCCGTGGAAGACCGGTCCGTCGACGCAGGAGCGGAGCATGCGGGTCCGGCCGTCGTCACCGATCACCGGCAGGACGCAGGTCATGCAGACGCCGACGCCGCAGGCCATCGACTCCTCGACGGCGACCTGCGCGGGGATGCCGGCCCCGTCGTACGCGGCCGCCGCCACCTGCTGGACCGCAGCCAGCATCGGCATCGGGCCACAGGCGTACACCGCCTCCGCACGCGTCCGTTCGATCACCTCCGGCAGCACGTCCGTGACCCGGCCACGCCGGCCATGCGAGCCGTCATCGGTCGTCACGGTGGCTGACGCAGCGACCCGCTTGGCCTCCAGCTCGCCGAACAGCCGGTCCCCCGTCGCCGCGCCGAGCACGAAGTCCACCCGGCAGCCGCGGCGCCGCAGCGCGTCCGCGAGCATGAACAACGGCGCCGAGCCGTAGCCACCGCCGACGAGCACGCAGCGGGCGGGCTCGCGTGGCAGGGCGAACGGCCGGCCGAGCGGGCCGACCACGTCCAGCGGGTCGTGCATCCGCTGCCGGGCGAGCCAGGCGGTCCCCTTGCCGTGGACGGCGAAGACGAACTCCACCGTCCCGCCGTAGACACCGGTCTCCCGTACGGCGTGGATGGAGAACGCCCGCCGCAGCAGCATGGGCGAGTCCGGCCCACCGACGGCGACGGCGAGGAAGTGCCCCGGGCGGGTGCGCTCGGCGATGCCCGGCGCCACGACGGTCATGGCGTGGTAGGCGCCCACCGTCTTGATGCCGAGGATCTCCCCGCGGACCTGGACCGGCGGCATCAGCCGTCCCTCGCCATCGCCGCACGGCCGGCCCTGATCCGTTCGTGGTGCTCCTGCAGCGGCGCGACGTGGATCTCGCCGCGGATGGTCTCCTCGATGCCTTGGACGGCCGCGGCCAGTCCCTGCACCGTGGTGAGGCACGGCACGCCCCGCGAGACGGCCGCGGTGCGGATCTCGTACCCGTCCAGGCGCGGCCCGGAGTTGCCGAACGGCGTGTTGACGATGAGGTCCACCTCGCCGTCGAGGATCTTCTCGACCACGTTGCCCGGCCCCTCCGAGAACTTGCGCACGATCGTGGCGATCACTCCGTGGCGCCGCAGCGTCCCCGCGGTACCTTCCGTCGCCAGTACCTCGAAGCCGAGGTCGGCCAGGCGCTTGACCGGGAACACCATCGCCCGCTTGTCGCGGTTGGCGACGCTGACGAACACCCGGCCCTTCGTCGGCAGCGCGCCGTACGCGGCCTCCTGGCTCTTCGCGAACGCCGTGCCGAACAGCTGGTGGACACCCATGACCTCGCCGGTGGACTTCATCTCCGGGCCGAGCACGGTGTCGACCCCGCGGAAGCGGCCGAACGGCAGCACCGCCTCCTTGACGCAGATCGGTGCGTCGAACGGCAGGTCGGCGCCGTCGCCGTCGGGCAGCACCCGCTCCGCCCGTAGGTCGGCGATCGTCGTGCCGAGCATGATGCGCGCCGCCGCCTTGGCCAGCGGCACGGCGGTCGCCTTGGAGCAGAACGGCACCGTCCGGCTCGCCCGCGGGTTGGCCTCGAGCACGTAGAGGATGTCGCCGGCGAGCGCGTACTGCACGTTGAGCAGGCCGCGTACGCCGACACCGCGCGCGATCGCCTCGGTGGACTCCCGGATCCGCTCCACGTCGGCCCGGCCGAGCGCAACCGGCGGGAGGGCGCAGGCGGAGTCGCCGGAGTGGATGCCGGCCTCCTCGATGTGCTCCATGACCCCGCCCAGGAACAGCTCGTGCCCGTCGTACAGGGCGTCGACGTCGATCTCGACGGCGTCGTCGAGGAAGCGGTCGACGAGCACCGGGTGCTCGGGGCTCACGTCGGTGGCGCGCTTGATGTAGTCGCGCAGCATGTCGTCGTCGTAGACGATCTCCATGCCGCGCCCGCCGAGGACGTACGACGGGCGGACGAGCACCGGGTAGCCGATCTCGTGGGCGATCTGCTGCGCCTCGTCGTACGACCGGGCGGTGCCGTGCTTCGGCGCGGGCAGCCCGGCCCGGGCGAGCACCGTGCCGAACGCACCACGCTCCTCGGCGAGGTGGATCGCCTCGGGCGGGGTGCCCACGATCGGCACTCCGGCGTCCTTCAGCCGCTGCGCGAGGCCCAGCGGCGTCTGCCCGCCGAGCTGGACGATGACCCCGGCGACCTCGCCGGAGGCCCGCTCCGCGGTGAACACCTCGAGCACGTCCTCGAACGTCAGCGGCTCGAAGTACAGCCGGTCGCTGGTGTCGTAGTCGGTCGACACCGTCTCCGGGTTGCAGTTGACCATCACGGTCTCGTAGCCGGCGTCGCGCAGGGCGTACGACGCGTGCACGCAGGCGTAGTCGAACTCGATGCCCTGGCCGATCCGGTTCGGGCCGCTGCCGAGGATGAGCACCTTCGGCCGCTCCCCCGGCTCGACCTCGGTCTCCTCGTCGTACGCCGAGTAGTGGTACGGCGTGCGCGCGGCGAACTCGGCGGCGCAGGTGTCGACGGTCTTGTACACCGGCCGGATGCCGAGGGCGTGACGTACCCCGCGCACGGTGTCCTCGGTCATGCCGCGCACGGCGGCGATCTGCGCGTCGGAGAAGCCGTGCCGCTTGGCGCGGCGCAGCACGTCGGCGTCGAGCTCCCGCGCCTCGGCGACCTCGTCGGCGACCTCGCAGAGCAGCTGGATCTGGTCGAGGAACCACGGGTCGATCCCGGTCGTCTCGGCCAGCTCCTCGACCGTGGCCCCGGCCCGCAGCGCGAGCTGCACCTGGTGCAGCCGACGCTCGGTCGGCGTACGGGCCGCCTCGACGAGCAGGTCCTTGTCGCCCGGGTCGGTGGCGAAGTCGAACTGCGAGCCGCTCTGCTCGAGCGACCGCAGCGCCTTCTGCAAGGCCTCGGGGAAGGAGCGGCCGAGCGCCATGGCCTCTCCGACGCTCTTCATGTGGGTGGTGAGCACCGGGTCGGCGCCGGGGAACTTCTCGAACGCGAACCGCGGGATCTTCACGACCACGTAGTCGAGGCTCGGCTCGAACGAGGCCGGCGTCTCGCGGGTGATGTCGTTGGCGATCTCGTCGAGGGTGTAGCCGATGGCCAGCTTGGCCGCGATCTTCGCGATCGGGAAGCCGGTGGCCTTCGAGGCCAGCGCACTGGAGCGCGACACCCGCGGGTTCATCTCGATCACGATCTGCCGGCCGGTGGCCGGGTCGACCGCGAACTGGATGTTCGACCCACCGGTCTCGACGCCGACCGCCCGGATGACGTCGAACGCGGTGTCACGCATGCGCTGGTACTCGCGGTCGGTGAGGGTCATCGCCGGGGCGACGGTGATCGAGTCACCGGTGTGCACACCCATCGGGTCGAGGTTCTCGATCGAGCAGACGACGACGCAGTTGTCGTGCTTGTCGCGCATCAGCTCGAGCTCGTACTCCTTCCAGCCGAGCACGCTCTCCTCGATGAGCACCTCGTGGACCGGGCTGGCCGCCAGTCCCGCGGCGACCATCCGGCGCAGCTCGGCCTCGTCGTGGGCGAAGCCGCCACCCGCGCCACCGAGGGTGTACGACGGGCGCAGCACGACCGGGTAGCCGAGCTCCTCGCCGGTGGCGACGGCGTCCGCCACGGTGCGGACGAGCGTGCTGCGGGCCGACTCCGCGCCGATCGAGGACATGAGGTCCTTGAACCGCTCGCGGTCCTCACCGGCGCGGATGGCGTCGATGTTCGCGCCGATCAGCTCGACGCCGAAGCGTTCGAGCACGCCGGACTCGTGCAGGGCGACCGCCGTGTTGAGCGCGGTCTGGCCGCCGAGCGTGGCAAGTAGCGCGTCGGGACGCTCACGCTCGATGACCTTGGCGACCACCTCGGGGGTGATCGGCTCGACGTAGGTCGCGTCGGCGAACTCCGGGTCGGTCATGATCGTCGCCGGGTTGCTGTTGACCAGGCTCACCCGCAGGCCCTCGGCCTTGAGGACGCGGCAGGCCTGCGTGCCCGAGTAGTCGAACTCGCAGGCCTGACCGATGACGATCGGGCCGGAGCCGATGACCAGGACGCTGCGGAGGTCGGTGCGCTTGGGCATCAGGCAGCACCCCTCACCACGGCGTACGCCACGCCGGCTGCGGCCGCCAGCGTCACGGCTGCGACCAGCAGGCCGCTCGCCACCGCGTGCGCGGTCGTACGCGGGCCGCGCTGCAGCGTGTCGTTCGGGTCGTGGGGGTGGTGCGGGTGCGCGGAGACCGCGTCAGCGGCGGTCACGTGCTCTTCGGCGTGCGCCTCGGCCGCCTCCCCGTGTACCCCGGCCTCGGCCGCCTCGACCCGGCTGCCGTCCTGCTCACTCACCGGTGCGCCTCCATGAGCTCGGCGAACCGGCGGAACAGGCCGGTCGCGTCGTGCGGGCCAGGTGCGGCCTCGGGGTGGTACTGCACGGAGAAGGCGGGGATCTCCAGGCAGCGCAGCCCCTCCACCACGTCGTCGTTGAGGTCGATGTGGCTGACCTCCGCCCGACCGTACGGGGTGGCGAACTCGCCCTCCCGCGGGGCGTCCACCGCGAAGCCGTGGTTGTGGCTGGTGACGTGCACCTGGCGGGTGTGCCGGTCCTGGACGGGCTGGTTTACCCCGCGGTGGCCGTACTTGAGCTTGTAGGTGCCGAGCCCCAGGGCGCGCCCGAGCATCTGGTTGCCGAAGCAGATCCCGAAGACCGGCTTCACGCCGAGCACGCCCTGCATCGCCGCGACGGCGTAGTCGGCCGTCGCCGGGTCGCCCGGCCCGTTGGAGAAGAACACGCCGTCCGGCTCGACCGCGAGCAGGTCGTCGGCGCTCGCGGTGGCCGGCAGGACGTGCACCTCGCACCCCTGCTCGGACAGGTAGCGGGGCGTGGACGCCTTGATGCCGAGGTCGACGGCCGCGACCCGGTACCGCCGCTCGCCCACGGAGGGCACCACGTAGGGCTCGGGTGTCGTCACCTCGCGGGCCAGGTCGCTGCCCTCCATCGCCGGGCTCGCGAGGACCTTCTCCAGCAGGGCCCCGGTGTCGGTGCTCGCGCTGGAGATGCCGACCCGCATGGCTCCGCGCTCGCGCAGGTGCCGGGTCAGCGCCCGGGTGTCCACCGCGCCGATTCCCACCACCCCCTGGGCGACGAGCTCGTCGTCGAGGGAGCGTGTGGCGCGCCAGCTCGACACCCGGCGCGCCGGGTCGCGGACGACGTACCCGGCGACCCAGATACGGCGGGACTCGGGGTCCTCGTCGTTGACGCCGGTGTTGCCGATGTGCGGAGCGGTCTGCACGACCACCTGGCGGTGGTAGCTGGGGTCGGTCAGCGTCTCCTGGTAGCCGGTCATGCCGGTGTTGAAGACGGCCTCGCCGACGGTCTCACCGACCGCGCCGTAGGCCTCGCCGTGGAAGGTCCGCCCGTCCTCGAGCACGAGAATCGCGGGGGGTCGAGCCGCCATCACTGGGCCTTTCCGTCGAGCACGGTGGGACGCCCGCGCAGGAAGGTCGCGACCACCCGGGCGGGCAGCTCCCTGCCGGCGTACGGGTTGTTGCGACTGCGCGAGGCGCTCTGCGTCGGCTCGACCGTCCACGAGGTGTCCGCGTCGACGAGCACGAGGTTCGCCGGAGCCCCGGGAGTCAGCGGCTGGCCCTGGCCGGTCAGCAGCCCGATGCGGGCAGGTCGGGTCGACATCCGGTCGGCGACCCCCGCCCAGTCCAGCCGGCCGGTGGCGACCATGGTCTCGACGACCACCGACAGCGCCGTCTCCAGCCCGAGCATCCCGTTCGCCGCCGCCGCCCACTCGGTCTCCTTGGCCTCGAGCGGGTGGGGCGCGTGGTCGGTGGCGACCGCGTCGATGGTCCCGTCGGCGAGTCCGGCCCGCAGCGCCTCCACGTCCTCAGCGGTGCGCAGCGGCGGGTTGACCTTGTAGATCGGGTCGTAGGACCGCACGAGCTCGTCGGTGAGCAGCAGGTGGTGCGGGGTCACCTCGGCGGTCACCCGCCAGCCCTTCCCCTTCGCCCAGCGGATGAGCTCCACCGAGCCGGCGGTCGACACGTGGCACACGTGCAGGCGCGACCCGACATGGGCGGCGAGCAGGCAGTCCCGCGCGATCACCGCCTCCTCGGCCACGGCCGGCCAGCCGGTCAGGCCCAGCTGCGCGGAGAGCACGCCCTCGTTCATCTGGGCGTCCTCGGTGAGCCGCGGCTCCTGCGCGTGCTGGGCGATGACGCCGTCGAACGCCTTGACGTACTCCAGCGCCCGGCGCATGAGCAGGGGGTCGGAGACGCACACGCCGTCGTCGGAGAAGACCCGGACCCGGGCGGCCGAGGTGGCCATGGCACCCAGCTCGGCCATCCGGCGGCCCTCCAGGCCGACGGTGACCGCACCGACCGGGTGCACGTCACAGTGCCCCGCCTCCTGGCCGAGCCGCCAGACCTGCTCCACGACCCCGGCGACGTCGGCGACCGGGTCGGTGTTGGCCATCGCGTGCACCGCCGTGAACCCGCCGAGCGCCGCCGCCCGGGTGCCGGTCTCGACGGTCTCGGCGTCCTCGCGGCCGGGCTCCCGCAGGTGGGTGTGCAGGTCGACCAGACCCGGCAGCGCGACCAGCCCGCCCGCGTCGTACTCGGTCGCGCCCGCCGGGCGCTCGTCGACGAGCACGCCGTCGGCGACGTACAGGTCCGTGGGCGACCCGCCGAGGCGGCGCACCCCCCTGAGCACCCAGCTCACTCCGCTCCTCCCAGCAGCAGGTACAGCACCGCCATGCGCACGCTGACGCCGTTCGCCACCTGCTCGACGATGGTCGACCGCACGCTGTCGGCCACCTCGGCAGCGATCTCCACCCCGCGGTTCATCGGGCCGGGGTGCATGACGATGCCGTCGTCGGGCAGCAGCGCCATACGCCGCGCATCCAGACCGTACCGGCGCGAGTACTCGCGGGCGTTCGGGAAGAACGCCGCGTGCATCCGCTCGTGCTGGACACGCAGCATCATCACCACGTCGCTCTTGGGCAGCACGGTGTCGAAGTCGTAGGAGACCCCGCACGGCCAGGAGTCGACCCCGACCGGCAGCAACGTCGGTGGAGCGACCAGGGTGACGGCGGCGCCGAGCGTGTGCAGCAGCAGCACGTTCGAGCGGGCGACCCGCGAGTGCAGCACGTCGCCGACGATCGCGACGTTGAGCCCCTCCAGCCGGCCTTGGCGCCGACGCATGGTGAAGGCATCCAGGAGCGCCTGGGTGGGGTGCTCGTGCGTGCCGTCACCCGCGTTGACCACGCTGCCGCGCAGCCACTCCGCCAGCCGGTGCGGGGCCCCGCTCGCCGAGTGCCGGACCACGACCCCGTCGGCACCCATCGCCTCCAGCGTCATGGCGGTGTCCTTCAGCGACTCGCCCTTGGACACGCTGGAGCCCTTGGCGGAGAAGTTGATGACGTCTGCGGACAGCCGCTTCGCGGCCAGCTCGAACGAGGTCCGGGTGCGGGTGGAGTCCTCGTAGAACAGGTTCACCACGGTGCGGCCGCGCAGCGTCGGCAGCTTCTTGATCGGCCGGTCCGCCACCTGGGCGAGCTGCTCGGCCGTGTCGAGGACGAGCAGGGCCTCGTCGCGGCTGAGGTCGGCGGCCGAGAGCAGGTGCTTCACGCGTCCTCCTCGGAGTGCGCGGGGCCGAGGAGCACGGCGTCGCGTCCGTCGGTCTCCTCCAGCAGCACGTGCACGGTCTCCCGCAACGAGGTCGGGAGGTTCTTGCCGACGTAGTCGGCGCGGATCGGCAGCTCGCGGTGCCCCCGGTCGACAAGAACGGCGAGCTGCACCGCGCGGGGGCGGCCCAGGTCACCGAGCGCGTCGAGCGCCGCGCGGACCGTACGGCCGGAGAACAGGACGTCGTCGACGAGCACCACGATCCTGTCCTCGATGCCCTCGGCGGGGAGGTCGGTGCGCTCCAGCGCGCGGACGCCGCGCAGGCGCAGATCGTCCCGGTACATGGTGATGTCGAGCGACCCGACCGGTACGTCGAGCCCTTCCACCTCGGCGAGACGCCGACCGAGCCGCGCGGCGAGCGTGACGCCGCGGGTCGGGATCCCCAGCAGGACCACCTCGCGCGCACCCTTGGTGCGCTCGATGATCTCGTGGGTGATCCGGGTGAGCGCGCGTCTGACGTCGTCGGCTTCGAGGACGGCGCGCGCAGCGGACACATCGCCCGAGGTCGGGCGTGGGACGGTCATGTCCCGGGACCTCCTTCCCCGCCTCACGGGACGGGCGTTAAAGGACGTCTGGCTCTGGCGACAAGTTAGCAGGCCCCCGCCTCTTGCGTTTCTGCGCCACGCCGGTCACGCTTAGTGAAGCGCGGTGCTTGAAATCGCCCAGACCGGGCAATAGCGTTACGCAGCGTAACCCGACCCAGCTGCCAGGGAGCCGGCGATGGATGAGGTGACAGAGGAGTCGGCGTCGTACGCGAAGGCGCTCGGTGCCCGTCTGCGTGCGATCCGTACCCAGCAGGGACTCTCCCTGCACGGTGTCGAGGAGAAGTCCCAGGGACGGTGGAAGGCCGTCGTCGTGGGCTCCTACGAGCGTGGTGACCGTTCGGTGACCGTCCAGAAGCTGGCGGAGCTCGCCGACTTCTACGGCATCCCCATCGCCGAGCTGCTGCCGGAAGGTGACGGCACGGCCGCGTCTCCCGAGCCGCCGCCGCGCATCGTCATCGACCTCGAGAAGCTGCAGGCCGTACCAGCCGACGAGGCCGGGCCGCTGGCGCGCTACGCCCAGTCGATCCAGAGCCAGCGGGGCGACTACAACGGTCGGGTGCTGTCCATCCGGCAGGACGACCTGCGCTCGCTGTCGGTGATCTACAACCGGCCGCAGCACGAGGTCGCGGACCAGCTCATCGGCTGGGGCGTCATGAACGCCGACGCCCGCCGAGCCCTGGACTCCTAGCGAGCCAGCTCCGGCTTGAGCTGGAGCAGCCGGGCGAGCAGACCGTTGACGAACCCCGGCGACTCGTCCGTGGACAGGCTGCGGGCGAGGCGTACGGCCTCGTCGAGCACCACCGGGTCGGGCACGTCGTCGCGCCACAGCAGCTCGTAGACGGCGACGCGCAGCACCGCACGGTCCACCGGCGGCATGCGGTCGAGCGTCCAGCCCTCGGCGTACGTCGAGAGCAGCTCGTCGATGCGGGAACGGCGCTCGGTCACGCCCTCGACGAGCTCGACGGCGTACTCCGCGATGGGCGGGTCGGCCTGCGCCACCCGCTCGGCGAGGGTGGCGAGGGGGTCGCTGCCGCGGACGTCGCTTTCGAACAGGACGTCGACGGCACGCTTGCGGGCCTTGCTGCGGGCTGCCACGAAGGGCCGGTCAGCCCGTGACGCGGCCGAGGTAACGGCCGTCGCGGGTGTCGACCTTCACCTTCTCGCCGGTGGTGAGGAACAGCGGCACCTGGATCGTCGCACCGGTCTCCAACGTGGCCGGCTTGTTGCCGCCGGTGGAGCGGTCGCCCTGCAGGCCCGGCTCGGTGTAGGTGATGGTGAGCTCGACCGACGCGGGCAGCTCGACGTACAGCGGGATGCCCTCGTGGCTGGCCACCGTGGCAGTCATGTTCTCCAGCAGGTACGACGTCGCGTCGCCCACCGTGTCGGCCGGTACGGGCACCTGGTCGTAGGTGCTGGTGTCCATGAAGATGAAGTTCTCGCCGTCGGCGTAGAGGTACTGCATCTCCCGCTTGTCCACCGTGGCGATGTCGACCTTCACGCCGGCGTTGAACGTCCGCTCGACCACCTGGCCGGTGAGCACGTTCTTCAGCTTGGTGCGAACGAACGCGCCACCCTTGCCAGGCTTGACGTGCTGGAACTCGACCACGTTCCAGAGGACGCCGTCGAGGTCGAGGGTCATCCCGTTCTTCAAGTCGTTCGTGGTCGCCACGGCGCGCGCTCCTCCAGCGGACCTCAGAGCACCTGGAGGTCCTTCGTCGTGTTCGTCAGCAGCTCCGGCTCGCCGTCGCGGACGACGAGCGTGTCCTCGATGCGCACACCGCCCCGTCCCGGTAGGTAGACACCGGGCTCGACGGTGACGGGCATCCCGGCGTCGAGTGTAACGGTGTCCCCGCTGCCCGGGCCGATCATGGGAGCCTCGTGGATCTCCAGCCCGACCCCGTGGCCGAGCCCGTGCGGGAACTGCTCGCCGTACCCCGCGTCGACGATCTGCGCACGGGCCACGGTGTCGACGTCCCTTGCGCGGACGCCGGGCGCGAGCGCGTGCCGACCGGCCCGCTGCGCGACGCGGACGACGTCGTAGATCTCGCGCTGCCAGTCCGCCGGCTCGCCGAGGACCACCGTGCGGGTCATGTCGGAGTGGTAGCCGTCGACCAGGGCACCGAAGTCGAACTTCACCAGGTCGCCGCGGGCGAGCGACCGCTCGGTGGGCCGATGATGCGGGACGGCACTGTTCTCCCCCGTCGCGACGATCGTCTCGAACGACGGTGCGACGGCGCCGTACGCGCGCATCAGCTCGTCGAGCTCACGGGCCACCTCGCGCTCGGTGCGGCCGGCGGCGACACGCGGCAGCAGTTCGGCGAACGCCCGGTCGGCGACGGCGGCGGCCCGGCGCAGCGCGTCGACCTCGGCGGCGTCCTTGACGGCGCGCAGCGTCTCCACGGCCGGACCCAGCCGGACCAGCTCTGAGCCGGGGGCCGCGGCCGCAAGGGTGTCGTACGCCGCGACGGTGACGTCGTGCTCCTCGAAGCCGAGCCGGCCGCGCCCGGCCGTGTGGGCGAGCGCCGGCGCGACGTCCCGCTCGACGAGCAGATCGACGTCCGGCGCCTGCCGCGCGGCCTGGGTGGTGTAGCGGCCGTCGGTGGCAAGCACCGCGGAGCCGTCCGCGTGCAGGAGCAGGGCGCCGTTCGACCCGGTGAACCCGGTGAGGTAGCGCACGTTGACGAGCCGGGTCACCACCGCCGCGTCGATGTCCGCGGCGGCGAGGGCAGCGGCGAGCCGGGAGCGACGGACGGCGTGGGTGTCGGACACCCGCACACCGTACGGCCGATCAGCTGCGGCGACCGGTCCCACGCAGCCGTCGGACCGCCCCGTCCTCGGTGGGCCGGGCGGTGCGCTCCTGGCGCGGCACCAGTTGCGTGACCTCGGCGGTCGGGTCCGGCTCGCCGGGGTCGGGCGCGTCGATGCGGTAGCGGTAGAGCGTGCCTTCGTCCTCGACGAAGTACGCGCCGCTGGGCTCGTGGGCCAGGATCACCCGCTCGTACTGCTTGGCGAGCTTGGCCAGAGCCTCCATCGAGGTCACGTCGACGACGCTCTCCCCCGCCGGCGGCCGCGCGATCTGCAGCAGCTGCTCGCCGTACCGGGCCCGCACCGCGGCAGTGGGGTCACCGTGCTTGCGCCCGGCGTACAGGACCAGCCCGCCGAGAGCGGCCAGCGCGAGGACGGCGCCGGCCACGCCGGCGCGGCGAGCCGTCCGGACCGAGAGGTCGTGGCCGAGCACGCTCATCGTCGCGGGAACGGTGACCGGCCGGGCGACCGACCCGGCGTCCGCCGGGTAGTAGGTGGTCTGGGCGTCCTTGCTGATCACGGGTGCGAGCTGCAGGCCCGAGATGCGGAAGGACAGCGTCGGCGTGTGGTCGAGCACGACGTGCTGGCCCGCGATCGTCCCCTCGCGGTGCACGTCGGCGATGACCGAGACGGTGTAGCTGCCTGCGTT
The DNA here is from genome assembly GCA_963728075.1 of uncultured Actinomycetota bacterium. GTDB lineage: Bacteria > Actinomycetota > Actinomycetes > JAFAQI01 > DASSKL01 > CAVSIP01. Next base: position 805,578 of record CAVSIP010000001.1, read on the forward strand.
CACGCCGGTCAGCTCGCTGACCTGCTTCGTCAGTGCTTGCACGGCCGCGACATCGACCGTGGCGTGGGTGATGACCGTGTCGCCGCTGAAGCTGCGCGTGGCGGACGTCGACAGGTCCCTGCTCCAGCCGTTGCCGTCGGAGACGCGCACGACCGTGGAGACCGTGCCGGTCAGGCTGTGCGGGGCCTCGGTGGCGAGCTCGTCGCGGACCGTGCCGGTCACCCGGTCGACCAGCTTGAGGAAAACCGGGTCACCGGTCTGCACCGTGCCGTCGGGGTAGACGGTGCTCTTCGCCACCGAGGCGCTGTAGGACAGGTCCGCCTTCTGCTGGTAGGCAGTGGCGTGCTGTGTCGTGGTGTCGAGCGGGTGGCGCAGTCCCATGACCGCCAGAACGGCGCAGCCGAGACCCACGAGTCCCAGCGTCGCGGCCGCCGTACGGCCCCACTCCGGCAGGTACGAGACGGAGGCGGCGGTTGGTGCCTTCACCCCGTCTCCCCTCCTCCGTCGTCGCCGGCGACGCTCTTCGTCCGTGGCCAGGATGACGCCCACGGCGAGCAGCGCTGCATGCAGCGGCTGCGCGACCCAGGCCAGGACGAGACCCACCTTGGGGATGTGCAACCACAACTTTCCATAGATGTGGTCGGCACGAAGGTGCTCCGGGTCAAGCCAGGAGTTGTTGTCTCCTTTGAACACGAACCGGTCACCGACCTGCCGCACGATGCGGTGCATGACCGTGGTGTGCAGCCGGTCGCTGCGGTAGGCCACGACGTCGCCGACGTGGTACTCGTCCGCGCTGCGAGCGATGGCGAGGTCACCGGTGTGGAAGTTCGGCTCCATGCTGATGCCGTGGGTGACGACGAACGTCGCCGCGCCGCCGAGCTTCGCCGGCCACAGCAGGAAGAAGGCGATCGCGAGCAGCGGGGCAGCAATCGCTGCAAGAGCGCGCCGCACCGGCCTCACCTCCCCGCAGCAGTCTCGACATGACTGAGGCCCGGCTCAAGCAAGCCGGGCCCAGTCACGTGCGTCGTCAGCTGTGCACAGAGATGGCCACGCTGGTCACGCTCGCAACCGTCGGCTCGGTCGAAAGCGTGCAGACCACCTGTGTGTCACCGGTGGCGGCGCCCGAGAACAGTGCGGATGCGATGTTGAGGGTGGAGAGCAGTGTCGGGACGCACGTAGCGTTGCTGGCAGCGCTCAACACGCCGCTAGCGCCGGACAGGGTCACTTCGCTCGTGAGGTTGCTCAGGTCCGTGCTGGGCACCAGGAACTCCACCTTGCTCAACAGCGAACTGTCCAACGTGTCAGCCACGTACTTGATCTGTGAGATGTCGACACCCGAGGCCGACACACTTCCGTAGCCGAGCTTGGACGCCGACACGCCGGTGTTGCTGTCGGTGAAGGCGCTGCCTCCGGCGATGACGACGCCTGCCAGGAGGCCCACACCCAGAAGCTTCTTGGTGCTCCGCATCTTGTGCTCCCCGCTTGCTCCGTTGCGGTGGCCCGCTACCACCGCGTTCTGGGCTAGTTGTCGGCCGCGTGCCGGGCTACTGAAGCCCTCATCTCTCGCTAGGACCAAGATGACTCGGATTGACTAGGCCACTTGCCAGATCGGTGACGTGGCGCTGCTCCGGTCGGAGCAGTTTCGGACCGTTTTCGGCCTGAGGACCGAACCGCGCTCAAGACCGCCGTCCGCAACGACGATCACCCCCCTCAGTGTCCGGATGTCGACTTGGGGAGGAAACATGCGGGTGCGACGGGGGCTGGCCAGGGCCATGCTCGCAGTGGCGGTGGCAGCGGGAGCCGGAATCGCGCCCATGATGGCGGCGAACGCCGCAGTGGCAACCTTCCCGGCGCCCAGCGGGTTGTGGCCCCCACCGCCGCCGCCGCAGTCCACGTATGACGTGCCGCAGTACAAGAACCTGGAACTGAGGTGGCACGACACGGGCGCCAGCGCATACCTGGTCGAGCTGACCGATGACGGGACCTACGCCGAAGGGCATGTCCTGCGTGCGACGACCAGGCTTCCCCGCTGGTCGCCTCCGACCACCATCCCCGCCGGCAGCTACCGCTGGCACGTGAAGGCCCTCTACCCCGGCGGCTCGAGCGCCTGGGCGGCGTCCAGCTTCGTTCGTGGCTGGGATGCGGCGCCGGCGAACCCCCAGGCTGACACGAGCGCAGCTGCGCCGACGTTCTCCTGGTCCCCGCTGACTGACGCCTCGTTCTACGAAGTCGAGATCAGCGACATCAACGTCGACCAGCAGCAGCCACCGATGGCCGGGACGTGGCGGCATTCAACCTGCTACACGAATCACACCTTCCTCTCGCTGTACGGCGTCGTTGCCGGCACCGAGAACACTCCCGGTGACGAGGGCAACTGCCCCACGAGCGTGACTGCAGACAGCGCCGACATGAGTGGGCAGACGCTGCCCAACCCGCTGCCGCCGGGCACCTACTACTGGCGGGTGCGCGGACGTGACGCCACCGTGGACGCCCGCAAGCAGCCGTTTGCCGATCCGGCCGTCGCGTGCACCGGCGTCTGGTACACGGTCGACTCTCAGGACGGCAAGGTTCAGCTGCCTGAGGCACCACCCGACTACCTGGCGAAGCCTGAGTGCAGCGCTTGGTCTGCGATGCACCCCTTCACCATCTCTGCACCCACGGCAACCTCCGGCGTGTCCGGCCCGCCGGCGAACCTGCGCGTCTACCCCACCACCGGCGACCCGGCGGCTGTGACGGTCGACACCACCGACACGCCCCGTTTCGCGTGGGACGCCGTGCCCGGCACCGCCAAGTACCGGCTGTACCTTTCCCGGACCCCCGACATGCGCGACGCGTTCCGCATCTACGAGACCCAGGCGACCAGTCTCCAGCCAGTCGACTCGCTGGGTGACCGGTCGTTGCCCCTGTACTGGATCGTCCAGGCATGTGGTACTGACACCTGCAGCCCGGTACCTGACGACCCGCGCCAGCCACACGCGTTCACCCGGACCACCGCGCTGACTGTCACGCCGGACGGCCTCTCGCGCCACGGCAAGGCACTCATCATGCCCTGGACCGTCCGCCAGGCCGGGTCGGTGGACGTTGCTGCGTACGAGGTGCAGGTAGCCAGCACCTACACCGGATTCTCGACGCCGGTCCTCGACCGCACGGTGGACCGACGCGCCGACCGCGGCGACCAGGCGCACGGTCACCTGACCGTCGACTACGGCGACTTTGCTGTGGGGCCTTACCAGTGGCGGATCCGGCCCATCGACATGTCCGGCAACGCGCTGCCCTGGGGGCCGGTGAAGTCGTTCTCGTACGGACGGGTCGTCGGCGCCGGCACCGTCGACAGTGCCAGCTCGGCCCTGCTTCACAACGCGTCCTGGGGCGTGCATCACGCGTCGGACGCCGTCGGTGCCAGCTACCTGGCAAACGGCAACGCGGGCGCCAGCTCGTCCCTGATGTTCGACGGAACCGGTGTGAGCGTCCTCGCGTGCAAGGGGCCGAAGTACGGCGAGCTCGAAGTCATCGTCGACGGCGTCACCCGCGCCATCACCTCGCTCGCGCAGGACTGGTCGAGCTGTCGCCACACCGTGTGGACCAGCCCGGTTCTGCCCCACGGCGTCCACACAGTGGAGCTGCGCGTCATGGACGACGGACCGGTCGGCGTGGACGCGCTGGTGGTGCGCTGACTGATACCTCCTCGAGGTGACGCGGGAGGTCCACGATCCCCGGTGTCGTCGAGCTGGGGAGGTCGTCGTGGCGTTCGTCGGAGGGCAGCGTCAGGAGCGGTTTCAGCAGCGGGTGCGTGAGGTCGGTGCCGATCGCTGCGTACTGGTCGGTGTTGATGTCGGCAAGCACGCCGCGCTGGCGTTGATCGCGGACGGCTTCGGGCAGCTGTTGGCGCCAGCGGTCGAGTTCCCCTTGGACGGGCGGGGGGTCTGTCATCTCGAGGCTGCGGTGACCGGCGCGGTCACCGAGCGGCAGTCCGAACTTGTCCGGTTCGGCGTCGAGGCGTGCGGTCACTACCACCGGCTGCTGCTGCCCGGCTGAGGTCGGCCGGCTGGGACACCGTGGAGCTGCCACCTGCGCAGGTCGCCGCCGCCCGCGCGCTGAGTACGACGCCGGACCCCTCCCACTGAGCGAGCGCGCACGACGTTGCCTCAGCCGCCAACAGCGAGCTTGCGTGATCAGGGTGCGCCGCCCGGGACGCCACCACGCCGAACGACCCGTCAGTGCCGCAGCCGCCGTCCCCTCGACGAGCGGCTCTCCAGCATGCGCAACCAACCGCTTGACACGACCGGACCGTTACTCAGCGCTCCACCAGCGCCGCCACCGCGCGCAGGGCGAGCCGGTAGGAGTCGAACCCGAAGCCCGCGACGGTTCCGGTGACGACGCCGGACACGACGCTGCGATGACGGAACTCCTCCCGAGCCATCGGGTTCGACAGGTGCACCTCCACGACCGGGCAGCCGACCGCGGCCACCGCGTCGCGAACGGCGTACGAGTAGTGCGTCCAGGCGCCGGGGTTCAGGACGACCGCGGCGGCGGAGTCGGCCGCCTCGTGCAGCCAGCGCAGCATCTCGCCCTCGTCGTCGGTCTGGCGGACGTCGACGGGCAGACCCAGCTCCTCGCCCTCTGCCAGGCACACAGCCACCAGGTCGTCGTACGTCTGCGTCCCGTACACGTCCGGTTCGCGCGTGCCCAGACGGCCGAGATTCGGCCCGTTGAGCACCAGCACCGGTCTCACGCGGACACCTTGGCGTACGCCTGGTCGAGCAGCTCTCGCGCCGGATCGTCCAGGATCGCGGTGTAGCCCAGGCCGTCGAGGACGACGAAACGCAGGCGGCCCCCTCGGGACTTCTTGTCGACGCGCATCGCGTCGTACAGTCGCGGCCACGCGTCCGCAGCGTGGGTCGTGGGGAGCCCGAGTGCCCGCAGCACACTACGGTGACGGGCCACCAGGTCGGCGTCGATCCGCCCGGCGGCGTGAGCGAGCTCGGCCGCGAAGACCAGCCCGACGCTGACCGCCTCGCCGTGGCGCATGCGGTAGTGCTCGAGACGCTCGATGGCGTGGCCGAGGGTGTGCCCGTAGTTCAGCGCCTCTCGCGGTCCCGCCTCACGCAGGTCGGCGGTGACGACAGCGGCCTTCACGGCGATCGCCCGCTCGACGAGCTCGCGCGTGTGCGGCCCGTCGGCGCGTCGGGCGCCGGCCGGGTCGTCCTCGATGAGGCGCAGGATGTCCGGGTCGGCGATGAACCCGGCCTTGGCCACCTCGGCCATGCCCGCGGCGAACTCCTCGCCCGGGAGCGTGCTCAGCAGGTCGAGGTCGCAGAGCACACCGGCCGGCGGGTGGAAGGCGCCCACGAGGTTCTTGCCCGCCTCGGTGTTGATGCCGGTCTTGCCCCCCACCGCCGCATCCACCATCGCGAGGACGGTGGTCGGCACGTGCACCACGCGGATGCCGCGCAGCCAGGTCGCGGCCACGAAGCCGGCGAGGTCCGTGGTGGCGCCACCTCCCACGCTGACGACCGCGTCCGCCCGGTCGACGCCGATGCGCGCCAGAACCGACCAGGAGTACGACGCCACGTGCACGTCCTTGGCCGCCTCACCGTCCGGCACCACCAGGCGGTGGGCGGCGTACCCGGCGGCACGAAGGCGGTCGACGACGCGGCTCCCGACCTCGCGCAGCGCCGGTGGGTGCATGACGGCGACGGCGCGGGCATCCCCGACGGCGCCCGGCAGCTCGTCGAGGAGTCCCGAGCCGACGAGGACCTCGTACGGCGCTGCTCCGCCGACCTCGATCCGCGTGGTGTCGCTCACCGCAGCACCCCGCAGACCTCGTCGACGACATCCTCCGGCGTCCTGCCGTCGGTGGAGACGGTCACGGTGGCAACCTCCTCGTAGAGCGGGCGTCGGGCGTCCATCAGGGCCTTGAGCTGCGCGCGCGGGTTGCCGAGCAGCAGGGGCCGGTCCCGGTTCATGCCCACCCGCGCCGCGGCGTCACCCAGGCCGACGTCCAGGAAGACCACGAAACGGTCTTTGAGCGCCCGGCGTACGGACTCGCTGGTCACCGCTCCCCCGCCGACCGACAGCACGCCGTCCGCCTCGGCCAGGGCGACGGCCACAGCGTCACGCTCAAGGGCACGGAAGTGCTCCTCGCCCCGGACCACGAAGATGTCGGCGATGCTCTCCCCCGCTGCGGCCTCGACGTCGGCATCGGTGTCGCGGAACGCGAGGCCGAGCCGCTCGGCGACGAGCCGACCGACCGTGCTCTTGCCCGCACCGGGAGGCCCGACGAGCACCACGCGCGGCCCCGTCACCGGATCGCGAGATGGGCCAGGTAGCCCTCGACGTTGCGCCGCGTCTCCGGGACGGAGTCGCCACCGAACTTCTCGAGCACCGCGTCGGCGAGCACGAGCGCGACCATCGCCTCCGCCACGACCCCGGCGGCCGGCACCGCGCAGACGTCGCTGCGCTGAGCGATCGCCTTCGCCGGTTCACCCGTGCGGACGTCGATGGTGGACAGCGCGCGCGACAGGGTGGAGATCGGCTTCATCGCCCCGCGCACCCGCAGCACCTCGCCGGTGCTCATCCCGCCCTCGACACCGCCGGCCCGGTCGGTGAGCCGGCGTACACCGTCGGGACCGCCTTCGATCTCGTCGTGCGCCTCGCTGCCCCGGCGGCCCGCGACCTCGAAACCGTCCCCGAGCTCCACGCCCTTCATGGCCTGGATGCCCAGCATCGCGGCGGCGAGCCGCGCGTCGAGCCGACGGTCCCAGTGCACGTGGCTGCCGAGTCCGGGCGGCAGGCCGTGGACGACGACCTCGATGACGCCGCCGAGCGTGTCGGCATCCTTCCTGGCGGCGTCGATCTCGGCGACCATCGCCGCGCTCGCATCCGGGTCGAGGCAGCGCACCGGGTCGGCGTCGACCCGCTCGCGATCTGTCGGCCGGGGCACGAGGCCCGACGGCGCCTTCGCAGCGCCGATCGCGACCACGTGGCTCAGCAGCTCGACCCCGGCGACCTGGCGGAGAAAGGCCTGGGCCACGGCGCCGAGCGCGACCCGCGCAGCCGTCTCGCGGGCACTGGCGCGCTCGAGGACCGGCCGGGCGTCGTCGAAGCCGTACTTCTGCATGCCCGCGAGGTCGGCGTGGCCGGGCCGCGGACGGGTCAGCGGCGCGTTGCGGGCGAGCCCCTCCAGGGCGGCCGCGTCGACCGGGTCCGGAGCCATGACCTGCTCCCACTTCGGCCACTCGGTGTTGGCCACCTGGATCGCGACCGGCCCCCCCAGGGTGGAGCCGTGCCGGACGCCGCCGAGGAAGGCGACCTCGTCCTGCTCGAACGTCATCCGAGCACCGCGTCCGTACCCGGCCCGGCGGCGGGCGAGCTGGTCGGCCACCTCCTTGGAGGTGATCGCCACGCCGGCGGGCAGCCCCTCGAGGACCGCGGTCAGTGCCGGGCCGTGGGACTCACCGGCTGTCAACCAACGCAACACCCGATGAGTGTCCCATGGGCCCGGCGGCGCTCAGTTGAGCATGTGACGGTTGTCGTAGCCCTGCTGGAGGTCGAACGGCTTGCCGTCGCCCATCTGGACCACCGCGAACCCGTCCTGGACGGAGATCAGCGCGAAGTACTGGCCGAACGAGGTGGTTTTGCCGGACGCCGGCGCCTTGACGTCCTTGAACGTCTGCACCGTGCCGTCCGTCGAGTGCACCTGGAACGTCGCGGACGTGGTGCCGTTCTGGCTGTCCAGCTCGATCCAGTCCGGCTGGATCGCGGGTGCGGCGGTACCGGCGCCGGTACCCGGCGCGGGGGCGCCCGGCGTCACCGGCGGGGCGCTCGGTGCCGGAGTCGTCGACGGTGCCGGCGGAACCACCAGCGGCTTGAACGGGTCCCGACCCACGGCGTCGTCGAAGGTGGCGGGGATGGCCGGCGCCGACGGCGCGGCGCTCGGCGTCGGCACGGTGCCGGTGGTCCGGTGCACGACGGGCGGAGCCGCGTTCGTGTCCACGGAGCTGCCACCGTGCAGCAGCAGCCACGCCCCGCCGACGAGGACGAGGGCCACCACGCCGCCGAGCAGGAGCAGCAGCCGGCGCCGGTCCGGGCCGCCGCCGGCGCCGTCCTCGTGGGTCGGCGCGTCGGCCACCTGCTCCGGAACGGGAGCCAGAACGGTCTCGGTCATCGCGCTCTCCTACTGGGCCGGCTGGGCGGTCGTCTTCGTGGCGGTTGCGGCCGTCACCGGGGACGCTTCGGGGACCATGAAGACGCGCGCCTGGATCGTGGCCGTCATGCGGTCGTCCTTCGTGGCGCCGTGGCCGGACGGTGCCGCCGGGGCCGATGCACTAGCGCCCGGGGCCGTCATCGTGAAGCCGTCGACGATCAGGGCTCGGTCGAGGTGCTCGAGGTTGCTCTCGAACTGCTCGAGGTTGAAGAAGCTGCCCTTGACGTCGATGCTCACCGCGATCTGCTCCAGGGCGCCTGCCGCCGCCGTGGTCCCCGGGGCAGCCTTCGCCGCGGTCTGCGGCGCCGCCGCGCCCGCCACCACTGCGGCCGGCGCCGCCGGCGCCAGTGAGGTGAGCTCGACGCCCGCGCTGTCCGCCGCGTCGCTCAGCTGGCGGATCAGCGCCGGCAGCGCGGGACTGTTCGGCAGCATGGCCTGGATCTCGGCGAGTCGAGCCTGCTTCTTGGGCAGGTCGGCCGAGCGCGCGCGGAGCGACGCGAGCCGGATGCGGAGGGAGTCTGCCTGCTGGCGCTGGCTGGCGGCCTGGTCCCGCAGGTCGGCGGCGTGCGAGCGCTGAGGCGAGATGGCCAGCATCCACCCGGCGACGAAGACGATCACCACGGCGAGCCCGGTGAAGACCGTCCACTGGCGCACCTTGTCCATGTCAGCTGCCCGCCTTCGTGTACCGCTTGGACAGGGCCTCGTCGTTCACCTTGACGGTGGAGTCGAAGTTGACGACCACGCGGTCCCCGATCTTGCCCTCGTTGGACTTCGAGAAGTACGGATCCGTGAAGCCGGGCTCGCGTGCCAGCGCCTCCAGCCACGTCGCCACGTCGTCGTGCGTCAGGGCTGTGCCGGCGAACGTCACGTTCCCGACCACCCCGCTCGTGGTGGCGGGCGCCGTCGCGGGCGCACCGGCGGTCTTCACGGCGTTCACCGACATCGTCGTCAGCCACACGTTGTCGGGGATGCGCAGGCTCAGGTCGTTGAGGTAGCGCGACCACAGCACCTCGCCGCCCATGGCCGCGCGAAGCATGGTCTCGTACGAGGAGACCTTCGCGTCGGTCTGGTTGACGTCGCGGTACTTGGCCAGCTGCGCCGTCAGAGCTGCCCGCTGCGCGGTGGCCGCGTCCAGGTCGGTCTGCGCAGAGGTCACGCCGGAGTGCGCCCACACCGTACCCGCCGCCACGACAAGGACAGCGCCGGTGACCACACCGGCCATAACCGTCTGCAGCCGCCGCAACCGCCGCTTCTCGAAGATCTCGGGCGGCAGGAGGTTGACCCGCGGCAGCCCGGCGAAGGTGGAACGCCCGATGGTCTGAGTCGTCACGACGCCACCCCCATCGCCAGCCCGACCGGCACGGTGAGCAGGTGTGCAGCCGAGGCCAGCTGCTCGGTGGAGACGCCCCCCTTGAGCGGTGTCAGCCGCCCGGCAGCCGAGCCGGCCACGACCTCGAGACGGGTAGCCGCGGAGAGGCGATTCGTCAGCCCGCGGAGCTGGGCGCCGCCGCCTGAGAGCACCAGCCGGCGCACCGGCACCGCGGTCGGCTGGGCCAGGTAGTAGTCGAGCGAGCCGCGGATCTCGTCGACGAGCGCTGCGGCGGCCGCGTCGAGGGCTCGGACCCCTGGGTGCGCCTCGAAGTGCATCTGGTCGAGCTCGGGCAGGCCCATCTGGCGCTTGGCCTGCTCGGCCTCCTCCAGCGGGATGCCGAGGCGCTCGGCCAGCGCTGCAGTCAGCGCGTCGCCACCCATGAGCAGGACGCGCACGAACCGCGGCACTCCGTTCTCGTGCACCACGATGTTGGTCACGCCGGCCCCTACGTCCACCAGAGCCTCTGCGTCGACTCCCCCCAGCGCGCTGTCCTCGACGGCGGCCAGGGACCGCAGCACCGCGAACGGGGTGAGGTCGACCTGGACGGGAGTGAGCCCAGCCTGCTGGACCGCGTCGAGAAAGCCGACGACCATGTCCCGCGCCGCGGCGACGAGCAGGACGCGCAGCAGGCGCGCGCCGCTGTCGTCAGTCACCTCCTCGACGGGGTGGAAGTCGAGGATGGCCTGCTCGACCGGGATGGGCAGGAAGTCCTGCACCTGGAACGCCAGCGACTCGCGGAGCTCCTTGACCGGGAGCCAGGGCAGGTCGACCTGACGGACGATCACGCGCTGGTTGGCGATTCCGACGACAACCTTCTTGCTCGAGATCTTCGACGTCGTCCAGAGCTGCCTGATGGCCGCCGCGACGGTCTGGGGGTCCGCGACCTCTCCGTCCCGGACGGCGCCCGAAGGCAGCGCCACCTGGCCGAAGCGCCGGAGACCGACGTCCGCCCGGCCGACCGAGAGCTCGGCGGCGCGTACAGCCGAGGTCCCGATGTCGAGACCGACGGCGGTTGCTGCTGCCACGGTGCGTGCCTCCCTCGTGCGATGTCACAGAGGGCATCGGCGCGTCGGAGACCCGTCTTGAGGGAGGGCTGAGCCTTTTGGGCCAGCGACGCTGCGCCGGTCAGCCCACCGTGACGTCGGAGTAGGCCGCAGCGAGCTGCACGCCCCAGTAGACGCCGATCAAGGCGCCGGCGATCATGAACGGGCCGAACGGGATCTTGGCCTTGCGGCCCGCTCCCCGGACGAGCAGGGCGGCCCCGACGACGGCACCGAGCGCGAACCCGGCAAAGGCGCCCACGGCGAGCGCTCCCCAGCCGATCCACCCGAGATACAGACCGAGCACGCCGGACAGCTTCACGTCGCCGAGACCCATCCCGGCGGGATACACCACCACGAGGACCAGGTAGAACGCGAACAGCGCGCCCATTCCGGCGAGGGCCCGCAGGAACGGCCCCACGTCGCCCTGCCACGCCGCCGCCCCGCCCAGCAACGCCAGCGAGACGGGGTACGAGGGGTAGGTCAGCACGTTCGGCAGCCGGCGGACGTCGAGGTCGATCCCGGCCAGGGCCACGCCGACGGCCACGAGGAAGAGGTAGGCGGGCAGCTCCGGGGCGGCACCGAACCGGACCGCCGTCCCCGCGAACAGGCCGGCTGTCAGCGCCTCGACCAGCGGGTAGCGCACGCTGATCGGGGCATGGCAGTCCCGACACCGGCCACGTAGCCACAGCCACGAGAGGACCGGCACGTTGTCGCGCCCGCGGACCTGCCGGCCGCACGCCGGGCAGTGCGAAGGCGGTTGGACGACCGACTCTCCGCGCGGCACCCGCCAGATGACGACGTTGAGGAAGGATCCGATGACCGCCCCGACCACGGCGGTGACGGCGATCAGCACCGCGCCAGCGTACGGCTACTGGGCCGGGGCCTGCCGCTTGTACACGACGTCGACCGAGTACGAGGCCACGGGCTGGGACTCCGGCACCACGCCGTACATAGGCATCGGGTGGTACTGCAGGTCGAAGTTGTTGTTGATCGACACCGTGCTCGCACTGTAGATCTGGCCCATGTGCTGACCGTTGTTGCTGAACGTGATGTTGCACGGGCTGTACAGCATGAGGTCGAGGTAGTTGCCCGTGCTGAACAGGTTGTCCGTCGTCATCGCGGGCGAGGAGCACGTCGGCGCTGCGGCGTCGTAGGGAATGATCCAGTACATCTTCCGCATGGTGTGATCGTTGGAGTCGAACGTCGCCGACTGCGACGAGGAGATGCCACCGTAGGCGAAGATCGCCAGGTCGTGGTTCAACGACACGTTACGGGGGTGGACGAACGGTACGGAGCAGGTGGTGCGGAAGACCGTGTCGGCCGGTAGTGACGACGCGTGCTCCAGGATCCAGTCCGCCGCGCGGTTGCTTCCGCCGGCCGTCGGCGCGCAGTCCGTCCAGTCCACGAAGTTTGTGAACCCGGCCGCCTGCCAGGCGTCGATGGTCGCGTTGTCCCCGTTGACGATCGGGAACGGCTGGTAGGTCGGCGCCGGCACCGCAGTGCTCGAGAAGCACTTGCTGGCCGTGCAGGACGGCCAGGTGATGGTCCCGGTGGCCCGCAGGGTGCTCGCAACGCTGGTGTTCCCGGACAGCGTCACGTCACCGCCGGCTGCGCGCACGCGCCCGCCGATGCTCGAGTTGTTGGTGGAGCTCACCCCGACTCCGGCCCACAGGTCTCCGCTCGTCGTGCAGGACGAGGAGAAGTTGATGCTCCCTTGCGCGATGATCGAGCCCTCGTAGGTCTGGTTGTTCGCGCAGGTCACCGTCCCGTTGCTGTACAGGTCGGCGTCGGGGCCGTTGTTGCCGCGTACGGTCGCGTGGTTGTTCAGGGTCAGGCCGCTGTTGCTGAAGATCGCCTTGTTGAAGCCGTTCGCGTAGATCGGCGTGAGGTTGACCAGTGCGTCCATCCGCTGCTTGGTGGCAGTTCCCCCGACGGTTGTCGCAGTCTGCGCCGTCGCGACGATGACCGCCTGCACGGGACGCACCCCGTTCGGCAAGGGGCAGGCCTGCGTCCCGTCCGGCGCCACGTACGTGATGGTCACGGTGTACGCCGGGTTGTCCGGAGCCGCCTTGGTGGTCCCGGACAGGTTGCAGGGCAGCGCTTCGGCGGTTGCGGTCTGGATGGCGGCGTACGCCTCGTCCACCGCTCCTTCCGCGGAGTCCATGGACACCACCCGCTGCCGGTCACGGCCGGCGCTCTGCTCCTCAGAGATGGTCACGCCGACGACGACGAGGCCGAGGATGACGGCGATCGACATGACGGCGAGCGACACGAGCAGCGCGCTGCCCCGCTCGTCGCGGTGAAGTCTCGTCAGCATCATGAGCTCCGTCACCCCGTAGGAACCTGGCAGACGTCAGGGTCGTAGCCGTACAGCGTGTTGCGGCCGGAGATCGATGTCTCGAGCTCAGCAGGCGGGCCACCATCGGGGTCGAGTTGTGCGAACAGCCGCACGTCGACCAGCCGCGACCCGTACGCCGTGGACCCACCCTGCAGCACGAACGGCTGCTGGCTGGAGGTGTTGACGATATGACGCGCCACCACGGTCCACGGTGACGCCGTCGAGTCCCCCGGTGCCCATGCGCGGGTCCTGAGCTCACCGCCGGTCACCTGCCACTGGACGCAGCGCTGCAGCCCGTTGGCCTGGGTGTAGACGCGCATCGACATCGGCAACGGCTCGGTGGCCGGGTCGTACAGCACGTTCCCCGACACGACCTGCCGTTCGATCTGGGCGAGTGCGTGCCGCACCTGCATGGAGGCGTCCGCGCGGTCGTTGACCGCCTTGGTGTTCTTGAGGATGACCAGCAGAACGTTGTACGCCGCCGCCAGGATCACCGTCATCACGACCATCACGACGAGCATCTCGACGATGGTGAAGCCGTCGTCACGTCGCGCGCGTATGCGCCGCTGCAGGCTACGCACTGGGGGCCGCCTTGTACGTGGCGTGTGCGTCGAGCGTGCCCAGGTTCATGGCGACGCGGAAGGCCGCGACGCCGTTGCCGGAGTGGGTGACGGTGTACACCATCGTCACCACCACGGGCGACGTCACGCTCTGCTCCACGACGCACGAGTCCGCGCACGGAGACGTGCCGCTGCTGCTGTCCACCGCAGTGCCGAGCGAGACCGTGGTCTGGATCGTGAAGACGGCAGTCGTACCGTCGTTGAGCTTGTAGGTCGCGGACACGTCGGGGACGGAGATGGACGCCGGCGGTGAAGCGAGCGAGACGCTGGTGTAGCCGGTTCCGTTCCAGTACTGGAGGGTGCCCGCCACGGTCGGCGCCGGGTGCGTCGCCGCCCCGATACCGCTCTCGGCCGCGACCGCGTCCGAGTAGTCGGAGAGGCTCAGCACGTTCGTGAAGCCGCTGGGGAACGTGTCCCGCGTCAGGTCCGGGCTGGGCAGCCCACCGAGTGTCAGGTCGCCGAGCGAACGAGATGCCGCAGCAGCTACGCATCCGACCCCGGACGCAGCGGGGCAGTAGGACGTCCCGGGGGTGGTGTAGCGGGCCACGAACGTGTTCGTGCTTGCCGGGGCAGCCGAGACAGTGGCGAGCGAGAACGCCGGCAGGTCACGAGAGGCCATGGAGGCGAAGTCCATGGACAGGTAGCCGGCGGACCCGGTGGACTGCACGGTTCCGCTGCCGCAGATCTGACCCCCCGTCAAGGCGGTGCCATCCGGCTTCTGACAGGCCGGCGAGACGCCCGCCGCAGTCGTGCTGACGGAACTGCCCGCATCCCCGGTCGTCGGGGCGACGGTGATCGACCCTCCGGAGCCGCTGACCGTCACAGGCCCGCTCGTCTGCGAGGCGGTGCTCGCGGAGGGCGTGCCCGAACCCGCGGTGCCCGGGTCGGTGTCCACGGCGGTGATCGCCGCCAGACCACCGGCGCCCGTCGTGCCGCTGCTGCGGGTGATCGATCCGGCGGCGGTGGTCGCCTTGCCGTTGACGCTGGTCGTCTGCTCGATCTGGGCGGCCGAGCTCAACCCGGCGAGGGAGATCTGCGCGGACTGGAAGTCGATGCCGGGAACCGGTGCGGCGCCGCCGAGCCCGGCGATGCTGATCGAACCCGGCGTCGTCCCCGCGGTGGCGTACAGGAAAGCCTGACAGGGGCCGGAGAAGGGGTGGGTGGCCGTGGACAGGCAGCCCTGCGGCGAGTACAGCCGGCTGCGGGTCACCACGCGCTTGGCCGCGTGGTTCGTCGCCGCGCTGGACCACTCGACCACCACGGTCAGCCAGTACTGTGTCGGCGTTGCACCGGCCACCTGGGTGACGTAGGTGCTCACCGTGTAGGAAACGCCGTTGATGGCCGCCGGGTGCTGGATGTGCGGGTAGAGCGGGGCCTGGTTGGTGCCGGCGTTGGTCTGCAGCACCTCGTCGATCGAGGTGTCGAACGGCGGCTTGAAGTGGCCGGTCGCAGAGTCGATGTTCGGGTCCGGCGAGACGTCGGAGCTGCGCAGGCCCGCCGCGACCGTGTCGTACGGAAGGGCCCGCAGCTGCTCCATCGCCCGGTTGGCCAGGGAGGTCGCCTGCTGGCGCTGCTTGGCGAGCCCGAGCGTTCGGACGGACGACGTGTACACGCCCACGAGAGCCAGGAGGACGACCATGATGATGAACATCGCGGTCATCATCTCGACCAACGTGAAGCCACCGTCGGCCATGGCGATGCGCCGCCGCAGCCGGCTGCGCAGCCTCATGTCGCCTCCACCGATGTCGACGTTCGTCGACGGTTAGACCGTCTGGAGGTTGTCTCGGCACTCCATCCGGCCGTATTGAGCCAGACCCAGAAGGCAAAAGGGTGAGGGGGCGGTCCCAGTCGGGACCGCCCCCTCGGAATGCGCTGTCGAATCTAGATCACAGACCCGCGCAGCTGCTGTCGCCCGGCCTGGCCGAGGACAGCCCAGCCGATGCGCTGTAGAAGTAGACGGTCCCCGTGTCGGCGTTCGTGCCCTTCACGCACCAGTCGGAGTCGCCGTTGCCGGCGCCGGTGATGGTGTTGCCGTTGCTGACCCGACCGCTGTCGCTCGGGGCGGCGGCACCGGCCGGCGTGATGGTCCACTGGCCGGCCGCGGTGGCCACCGCGGTGGTGAGGGTGCCGTCGACGTAGTAGGACGCCAGGTCCTTCCCGACGGTGGTGACGTCGGCCTTGATGGACGTGTCCTTGGCCTTGTTGCGCTGGTTCAGGAAGACCGGGATGGCGATCGCGGCAAGGATGCCGATGATGATCATGACGACGAGAAGTTCGATGAGGGTGAAGCCGCCGTCACGCTCTTCCTGCGCCTTGTGGAATCGTGCGAGCATTTGCTGTCCTTCCGGTAGTGCCTGGTGAGCCGCGCCGTGTGTTCTGTTGTGGCCTTGGGCGCGACCCCTCCGGAGAGGTGCCGGCCGAGGCAACCAGGCTGACTCGGTTTCCCGAGACCCTTGGCTTTGCGACCCCGCCTCGCGACGGGTGTGCCCTTGCTCTGCCGTGCGGCTCGATGACACGACTTACATCGGGACGCCGATGGGTCATCTTGAATGCTCCAATCGGGTCAATCTCCAACCAACGCGAACGGGCGCCGGTGTCCCGGCGCCCGTTCCTCGAGTTGCCTGTCGGCCCTACTTGACCAGGTCCATCACCTTGAAGATGGGCATGTACAGAGCGATGATCATCGCGCCGATGATGCCGCCGATGACGGCGATCATGATCGGCTCGATCAGTGAGGTGAGCGCTTCGGTGGTCGCTTCCACCTCCTGGTCGTAGAACTCACTGATCTTGTGCAGCATCGTGTCCAACGCACCGGTGTCCTCACCGACCGACATCATCTGCACCACCATGGGTGGGAAGATCGCGTGGTTCTGCAGGGGGCCGGCGAGCGACTCACCCTGGCGGACGCTCTCCTGCACGTCCCGCACCGCACGCTCGAGGACCACGTTTCCGGTCGTGTCGGCGACGATGTCCAGCGCCTGGAGAACGGGAACGCCCGAGTGCAGCATCGTGCCGAGGTTGCGCGCGAAGCGGCTGAGAGCCAGCTTCCGGAACAGCTGTCCGAAGACCGGTGCCTTCAGCTTCGCCGGATCGAGGATCCCCCTCACCTTGGGGTGGGCCTTGTACCTCTTCCACCAGAAGGAGAACCCGATGAGGCCGACCAGGCCGAGCGGCACCATGACGCGCATCGCGTGCGAGAGGAACACGAGGAACCTCGTCGGGGCGGGCAGCTCGCCACCGAGGTCGCTGAACATCTTGGTGAACACGGGCACGATGAACAGCAGCATCCCGATGACGGCCAGCACGGCGATGCCGAACACCGCCACGGGGTAGGTCATCGCGGACTTGACCTTCCCGCGCAGCTTCACCTCGGCCTCGTAGTTCTCGGCGATCTGCAGCAGCACCTGGTCGAGGAAGCCGCCGACCTCGCCCGCCTTGCACATGTTGACCATGAGCGGCGGGAAGGCCTTCGGGTGCTTCGCCATGGCGCTGGACAGCGACGTGCCGACCTCGACGTCGTTGCGCACCTCACCGACGATGCGCTTGAGCTCGGGGCTCTCCGTCTGGTCGGCCAGGATGCTCAGGGCCCGCAGCATGGACAGGCCGCTGTTGATCATGGTGGCGAACTGGCGGGAGAAGACCGCCAGGTCCTTCAGCTTGACCTTGCCGCCGAAGCCCGGGAGCTTGATCTCCTTCTGCATCCCGGCGTTCGCCTGGGTGATGGACACCGGGGCGTAGCCCATGGATCGCAGCCGGGTGACGACAGCGGCCTGCGAGTCGGCCGCGAGCGTGCCGCTGACCAGCTTGCCCGCGCGGTCGCGTACCGAGTACTTGAAGGTCGTGGTGGCCATCGGTCAGCCGCCTCTCAGCCTCGGCCCGTCAGCCGGTTGAAGTCCTCGACGTGGTGGCACTTCTCCAGCGCACCCTCGTAGGTGACCTTGCCCTGCCGGACGAGCTCCGCCAGGTGCTGGTCGAGGGTGTGCATGCCGTGCTTGGCGCCGGCCTGCAGCGCGGAGTAGATCTGGTGCGTCTTGCCCTCGCGGATGAGGTTGCGGACGGCCGGGGTGGCGACCATGACCTCGGTCGCGACCGCCCGGCCCTTGCCGTCGGCGGTCTTCACCAGCGTCTGGCAGACCACACCCTGGAGCGCACCCGCCAGCTGGACCCGGATCTGCTGCTGCTGGTGCGGCGGGAAGACGTCGATGACACGGTCGATGGTCTGGGCCGCGTCCTGGGTGTGCAGCGTGGCGAAGACCAGGTGGCCCGTCTCCGCGGCGGTCAGCGCGACCGAGATCGTCTCCAGGTCGCGCATCTCGCCGACGAGGATGATGTCCGGGTCCTGCCGCAGCACGTGCTTGAGCGCGTTCTGGAAGGAGTGGGTGTCCTCCCCCACCTCGCGCTGGTTCACCAGGCAGTTCTTGTGCTCGTGGAGGAACTCGACCGGGTCCTCGACGGTCATGATGTGCTCGCGGCGCTGCCGGTTGGCCAGGTCGATGAGCGCGGCCAGGGTCGTGGACTTGCCGGATCCGGTCGGCCCGGTGACGAGCACGAACCCACGAGGCAGCATCGAGAAGTTCGCGACCACCGGGGGAACGCCGAGGGCCTCGAGCGGCTTGATCTCGAAGGGGATGATGCGGAAGGCAGCGCCGACCGCGTCCCGCTGCTTGTACAGATTCACCCGGAAGCGCGCCCGGCCGGGCAGGGCGTAGGCGAAGTCCAGCTCGAGCTGCTCCTCGAAGCGCTCCCGCTGCTTCTGGGTGAGGATCGCGTACATCATCCGCTGGATCGTCGGCGGTGTGAACAGCGGCAGGTCCTCCTGCGGCGTCAGCGTGCCGTTCACGCGGATGGTGGGGTGCGCTCCTGCGGTGATGTGCAGGTCCGACGCGCCGAGGTCGAGGACCCGCACGAGCAGGTCGGTGAGCAGGTGGCTCTCGAGCTCTGAGTCCTCCTCCAGCGCGCCGCGCGTCGGCGCCTTGGGCGGCGGCGCCACGGGCTCGGACTGCGGTGCCGCTGGCTGCGCGGGTACTGCTGACGCGGGTGGGGCGTACGACGGCGCAGGTGCTGCGTACGACGGCGCAGGCGGCTCGTACGCCGGGGCAGCCGGCGCCACGGGGGGTGCCGACGCCGCGGCCGGTGCGGGGGTGAAGAACCCGCCGTCGAAGCCCTGCTGGTCCACGAGGTCGCTCCTGCCGAGAGGTGGTCGTCTCCACCTTCGATCGGCCGTCCGGAGTGCCCGCTTGAGCCGAACGGAGGATCAGACGACGACGCGGAGGATCTCCTCCAGCGACGTCACACCGGCCAGGACCTTCGCCATGCCGTCGTCGCGCAGTGTCGTCATGCCGTTGCCCTTGGCGACCTCGTTGATCTGTGCCGCGGAGGCGCGCTGGACGGCCAGCCGCTCGATCTCCTCGTCGACGGCCATGACCTCGTGGAGGGCGAAGCGGCCCTTGAAGCCCGTCTTCGCGCAGGAGGTGCAGCCCACGGGCCGGTACAGCTTGGGGATCTCCTCGCCGGGTTGCCAGGGGAAGCGCGCCCCAAGCAGCTGCTCCGGCTCCGGCTGGTACGGCTCCTTGCACTTGTCGCACAGCTTGCGCGCGAGCCGCTGGGCGAGCACGCAGTCCAGCGCGGAACCGACCAGGAAGGGCTCGATGCCCATCTCGACCAGCCGGGTGACCGCGGAGGGGGCGTCGTTGGTGTGCAGGGTCGAGAGCACCAGGTGGCCGGTGAGCGCCGCCTCGATGGCGATCTGCGCGGTCTCGTGGTCCCGGATCTCACCGATGAGCACGACGTCCGGGTCCGAGCGCAGGATCGACCGCAGCGCCGACGCGAACGTCAGGCCCGCCTTCGCGTTCGTCTGGACCTGGTTGATGCCCGGGAGCCGGTACTCGACCGGGTCCTCGACCGTGATGACGTTGATCTCCGGCTGCGAGACGATGTTCAGCGTCGCGTACAGCGTCGTCGACTTGCCGGAGCCGGTGGGGCCGGTGACGAGGATCATTCCGTACGGCTTGGTGTAGCTCGTGCGGTAACGGGTGTAGTTCTCCTCGCTGAACCCCAGGTCGGCCAGGTCGAGCATCGCGGTCGAGTTGTCCAGGATGCGCATGACGACCTTCTCGCCCCACACCGTGGGCAGGGTCGCGACGCGGAGGTCGATCTTCTTGCCGCTCTGGGTGACCGAGAGCCGGCCGTCCTGCGGGATGCGCCGCTCGGCGATGTTGATGTCCGACATGATCTTCAGCCGGCTGATCACGCCGGACTGGATGTTGCGCGGCGAGCGCATCACCTCGTGCAGCACGCCGTCGATCCGGTACCGCACGCGCAGGTCGTGCTCGGTCGGCTCGATGTGGATGTCGGAGGCGCGGTCCTGGATCGCCTGGGTGATGAGCAGGTTGACGAACTTGACGATCGGCGCGTCCTCGACGACCTCGCGCAGGTTGGACAGGTCCTCCTGCTCGTCCTCGGCCGCGAACCCCATCGAGCTGGTCAGGTCGTCGAGCTCGTCGTCGGCCCGGTGGTAGCGGTTGATGGCGGCGAGGACGTCGGCCTTCGTGGCGACGACCGGCTTGACCTCCAGCCCGCCGATCGAGCGGATGTCGTCGATGGCGAAGACGTTGGCCGGGTCGGCCATGGCGACGAGCAGCTTGCCGTCCTCGTAACCGATCGGCAGCGCGTTGTAGCGCCGGCACACCGCACTGGGCACGAGGCCGACCGCGGACCCGTCGACGGGGTAGTCGGTCAGGTCGACGAACCGCAGCCCGATCTGCTGGGCGAGCGCGGCCACGAGCTGGCTCTCGGTGAGGACTCCCTGCTCGACGAGCACGCGGCCGAGCCGGTGCCCGTTGCGCTGCTGCTCGGCGATGGCAGTCTCGAGCTGCTCGGGAGTGACCAGACCGCTCTCGAGCAGGATGTCGCCGAGCTGCTTCACCTTGTCCTCATCGGCGTCTCGCGGCTGGGGTTGAGATCATGGTCGTGGCGGCGGCGCGCAACGCCAGGGCGTACGGGGAGCCGTCCGGCAGCTCCAGCGTCGACCCGTCGGCGAAACCGAGGGCCACCCGCGGGGACACCGGCTCGGGTGACGGTCGCGGCGCAGGGGCGGGCGTGACGACACCGGCCGCATGGCGGCCGGACGGCGCCGGAAACCACCGCTCGAGCAGTCGCCATGCCATCGTCAGGCCGAGGTCGTGGCCGCGTCGACCGACTCCAGCACGGCGTACAGCAGTGCCAGCAGCACGGACTTCACCGACTCCTTGTCACGGGCGTCGCAGGGCACCAGGGTGGCGTGCGCGTCCAGGCCCAGAGCGTCGCGAATGCGGTTCTCGGTGTCGAAGTCGAGTCCGGCGGTCTTGTTGACGGCGACCACGAAGGGCACGCGCGCCATCCGCCGGAACGATGCCAGCTGCGCGGCCGCCTCGGGCAACGTCTCCAGCCGCGTCGCGTCGAGGACGAGGACGTAGCCGAGCATCCCCTCGCCGAGGATCTCCCACATGAAGTCGAAGCGCTCCTGCCCGGGAGTGCCGAACAGGTACAGCACCAGCTCGCCGTCGACGGTGATCCGACCGAAGTCCATGGCCACGGTCGTGGCCGGCTTCTGCGAGCGGGTCTCGTCGGAGACGTCGCGCTCGGTGGACAGCACCGTGATCTCGCTGATGGTCCGGATCAGCGTGGTCTTGCCGGCCGCGAAAGGCCCGGTGACGACGACCTTGACCGCGGTCCCGCTCCCCCGGCGGCGCGGCTTGCCGGCCACCACTACAGGCTCCGCACGCCGGCGATGAGCCGCAGCAGCAAGCTGCGGTTCACGCTCGGGTCCGTCTCGATCGCCGGGGAGACCTCCGGTACGGGCGCTGTGGCGGGCGCCATGGCCGCCGACCCCTCGACGCTGCCATGCATCGCGGTCACCACCGGCGGCGTCGGGCGGGGCGCCGGTACGGGCGGGGCGGCCGGAGGCACCGGCGCTGCCGGACCTTGGGTCGGCGGCACCGGCGGTGTCGCGGTCGGCGCGTCCTCGAGCTGGGCGATGAGCGCCTGGCGGCGCACGACTGCGGCGACACCGTCGTCCCCGGCGGCGCGCAACAGCCCGCGCTGCACCAGCGCGCCGAGCGCTGACACGACGGCGTACTCACCGGCGCCACTGAGCGCGACGATCTCGGCCACGGTGCGGGCGCCGTCCACCAGCGCCAGGAACGACCACTCCTCGCGGGAGAGCTGCGGGTCCGCGGCAGGCGCGACTGCGACGGTCAGGACGGCCTCCGGCGCCGGCAGGTCCTCGCGGCGGGACCACTCGTCCAACCTGGTGGACGCCTGTTCCACCACGTCCTGCGCCGGCACCGAGAGCCCCACGTGGTCGGGGTCAGCCTCGTCGAGCGCGAAGGCGAACTCGCCGTCCGGCCATCGCAGCAGGTCGAACACGACGTCGACGAGGTGGGCGGCGGCCACCTCGTGGAGCACCGCTTCCTCAACCGCGCCCACCTCGACGAGTGCGGCGGCAAGGCCCTGCCCGCCTGCGCCGCGCACACGGTCGATCGCCGCGACGAGGGTCCCCTCCTCCACGGCGGCCGCGCCGACGGCTCGCCGGGCGAGCACGTGCTTGCCGACCGCAGCGGTCCCGCCGGTCAGCGCGCCGTCACCGAAGTACAGGACGCCGTGCTCGTCGCCCCGACGCACGTGCAGCGCGCCGGTCTTCTTCGTCATGCTGAGCAGGGCGAAGACGTCCGGCAGGCTGAACGCGTCCAGCGAGCCTTCGAGTTTCACGGCGCTCCCGTCGGGTCTGCGGGCGGATCAGGACCAGTTGCCGGACTCCGGTGCCGGCTGCGCGAACGACGTGCCGTTCGACGAGTAGCCGGACCAGACCCCGCTGCCCTCCTCCGGTGCGGGCGCGGACGCCGCCGTCGGCGGCAGGTAGGCACCGACCGGCTCGTACGCCGGCTGCTCGGCAGCGGAGACGGGCGCGGTCATCGGCTGTGCAGGCACCGCAGGAGCGGCCGGCTGGCGCAGCACGGCGGCCACGTCGGCCGCTGCACGCCGCACCTCGTAGAGCATCATGCCGGCCTTGGCCCCAGCGGCCGCGACCGCCACGAGCACGGCCTCGCCGTCGGCGGACACCAGGAAGACGGTGCCGGTGTCGCCCTCGATGTAGACCTGCGACAGCCCACCACGACCGAGGCCCTCGGCAGCGCGCTCCCCGAGCGACAGCAACGCCGCGCTCATCGCCGCGACACGCTCCTCGTCCATGGTGGGTGGCAGCGCGGAAGCCATCGGCAGCCCGTCGAAGGAGACCACCGCCGCAGCCTCCAGCTCGGGAGCCTGCACGAGCAGGGCGGAGATGACCTGGTCGAGCCGCGACGCGCGGCTCGTCGAGTCGGACATGGGGCACCCTTCCTGGTCGGACCGCCGGACAGCGGCCTCATCTGCCCCATCGGCACTCACCCAGGAGGGCTTGACCCCGCATCGGCGTAACGATTTCCTCACCGGCGACGGCGGGCCAGTGCCTCCTCGCCGGCGGCGCGCATCGCCTCGACCGGCGCCTGCCGACCCGTCATCAGGCGCACCGCCTCGGCGGCCTGGCCGACGAGCATGGGCAACCCGCCGACCACCGGCGCCCCGGCAGCTGCCGCCGCAACGCCCAGAGCCGTGGGCCACGGTGCGTACACGACGTCGAACAGCGCCACGTCGCGCGACCACGAGTCGCGGGCCAGGTCGTCGGTGCTGCCCGCGGGCACCGTGCTCACCACCAGCGCCACCCCGCGCACGACCTCGGCCGCCTCGGCCCAGGGCCGCGCGTGCACGACGACGCCGAGACGCTCCCCCAGAGCGACGAGCGGGCGCGCCCGGATCACGTCCCGCACCACCACGGTCACCGGCCCTGGCGCCAGCTGCGCGAGGCCGGCCACCGCGGCGCGGGCAGCCCCACCACCGCCCAGGAGCGCAACCGGGCGGCCGGCGACGGGCACGGCCAACTCGCTGACGGCGTCGACCACGCCCCGCACGTCCGTGTTGTGGCCGACGGCACCCTCCGGCCCGAGGACGACCGTGTTGACCGCGTCGACCAGGGCAGCGTCCCCCGCCATCCGGTCCAGCAGCGGGATCACCGCGCGCTTGAGCGGCATGGTCAGCGAGAGGCCGGCGTACGCGGAACCGCGCAACCGGGGGACGAGCGCCGCCAGGCCGCGAGCATCGCACTCGATGACGTCGTAGGCCCAGGGCAGGCCGAGCGCCCGGTACGCGGCCCGGTGCAGCGTCGGGGAGAGCGTGTGGGCGATCGGTGAGCCGAGCACCGCGGCCCGGTCTCGCGGCCGGGCGCTCACTTCGACCGCTGGCGCTCGGCCGTGGCCTTGAGGCGCAGGAACTCGTCGTAGTTGCTGGTGAAGGCGTTGTGCCCCGCATCGTCCATGGTGACGAAGTACAGCCAGTCGCCCTTGGCCGGCTTGAGCGCGGCCTGCAGGGCGCGCGTGCCGGGCGATGCGATCGGCGTGGGCGGCAGGCCCTTGTGCAGGTAGGTGTTGTACGGCGAGCTGACCTTGGTGTCCTCGATCGTCACGTTGGTCTTGTTCTGGTGCAGGGCGTAGTTCACCGTGCTGTCGAGCTGAAGCGGCATCCCGAGCTCGAGCCGGTTGTAGATCACGCGGGCGACCTTCGGGAAGTCCTCCGGGAGCCGCGCCTCGCGCTCGACGAGGGAGGCGATCGTCACCACGTCGTACGGTGAGCGCCCGAGCGCCGCCGCTTGCTGCTGCAGGTCCAGCTGGTCGGCCTCGTGGGTGAACCGGGCCACCATCTGCGCGAGCGCCTGCGGCGCCGTCACGTCAGGCCCGAAGCTGTACGTCGCCGGGAAGAGGAACCCCTCCGCACGGCCCTTCGCATACCCCGGCAGCCCGAGGGCGCTGGCAGGCGGCTGCAGCGCCGCCTTGAGCGTGGCCGCGTCCAGGTGGGTCTTCTGCGCCGTGCGCGCCACGATCTGCTCGACGGTGAACCCCTCCGGGATCGTCACCGTCGACTCCACCCGCGAGGCGGGGTCCAGCAGGGCGCGCAGCGCCGTGGCGGCGGACTGGTGCACGTGCAGGCGGTAGTAGCCGGGCGTGATCCCTCGGGAGCGGTCGTCACCACGAGCCGCGTCGACGAACGCCTGGACGCTCTTCACCACACCCTTGGCCTTCAGCGTGCCCGCGATGTCGGTGGCGGTGTCGCCGGTGTTGACCTGGATCACCACCGTCCCGTACGCCGAACCGTTGCCGTCGTAGTCGGGAGCCGAGGAGAACAGGCTGCTCGCCTTGTCGACGATGACGTAGCCGCCGCCGCCGACGATGCCCAGGACCAGGAGCCCGAGCATGACCATGACCGTGATCCGGCCACCCTTGCTCACGGCGCCTCCACCGGCTCACCGGGCGGCGCGCCCGTGGCACGCTCCTGGTCCAGCGCGGCCTGCAGCAGCACCACGGCTGCAGCAGCGTCCACCACACCGCGCGCCCGCTTGCCGCGGACACCGGCGGTGCGGAGGTCCCGCGTAGCGCTCACGGTGCTCAACCTCTCGTCGACCAGCCGCACCGGGACCGGGGCCACCGCCCGCGCGAGTGCCGTGGCGAACTCCCGCGCCGACCGCGCCGCGGGCCCGGCTGCCCCGGACAGCGAGCGGGGCAGCCCGACGACGATCTCGACGGCCTCCCGCTCGCGCGCCAGCGTAGCGATGCGGGACAGGTCGCTGCCGTGCCGGACATCCCGGCGGACGACCTCCACCGGCGTGGCCAGGACACCCCGGGGGTCGCTGGCGGCGATGCCGATGCGCACCGACCCGGGGTCGACACCGAGCCGTACGCCCGCACGCACCGGTCAGCCGCCGCCGGTCACGCGCTGGCCCACGCGGTGCCGGACCGCCTCGAGCGCCTCGGCGATGCCGTCCGGGTTGGTGCCGCCGCCCTGGGCGACGTCGTCCCGGCCCCCACCGCCGCCACCCAGGGCCGCGGTGCCGTGCTTGACCAGGTTGCCGGCGGCGAGACCCCACTCGCGTGCCCTGTCGTTGACCGCCACGACGAGCACGGGGCGCCCGTTCGCCGCGGCCGCGACGGCGATGACCGCCGGGCGGCCGGGCTCGATCCGCCCGCGCACGTCGAGCGCGAGCTTGCGCACGTCGTCCGCGGCGGTGCCGTCCGGAGCGCGGTGCCCCACGAAGGCCACCCCGAACTCCTCGCGCGCCTCGGCGGCGAGCCGGGGTGCGACCTCGAGCACCGCCTGCGCGCGGATCCGGTCCAGCTCGCGCTCCGCATCGCGCAGGCGAGTGAGCGTGCCGGTGACGCGGTCGAGCAGCTCCTCCGGACGCGCCTTGAGGGTCTCGGCGAGCTGGGCGACGAGCACGTGCTCCTTGGCGAGGTAGCGGAACGCGTCCAGGCCGACCAGACCCTCGACGCGCCGCACACCTGCGCCGATGGAGGACTCGCGCAGCAGCTTGACCATGCCCAGCTGGCCGGAGTGCGCTGCGTGCGTCCCGCCGCACAGCTCCCTCGCGTAGTCGCCCACCTCCACGACCCGTACGGCGTCGCCGTACTTCTCGCCGAACAGGGCCAGCGCCCCGATGCGGCGGGCCTCGTCCTGGGTGGTGACGAAGGCGCGGACGGGCAGGTCCTCCATGAGGACCGTGTTGACCTCGTCCTCGACGTCCTGCAGCAGCCCGGCCGAGATCGCGCCGGGTGCCGAGAAGTCGAAGCGCAACCGGCCGGGTGAGTTCTCCGAGCCGGCCTGGGCCGCGTGCTCGCCCAGCGCCTTGCGCACCGCCTGGTGCACGAGGTGGGTCGCCGTGTGCGACCGGGAGATCGACCGCCGCCGCTCGACGTCCACCTCGGCCACGACCTCGTCACCCAGGACGACCTCGCCCCCGACGACCCGCGCGCGGTGCACGACGAGGTCGGGCAGCGGCCGCTGGACGTCCAGCACCTGCAACCGAGCGCCGCTGGCGAGCGTGAGGAACCCCTGGTCGGCGAGCTGCCCGCCGCCCTCCGCGTAGAACGGGGTGCGGGCGAGCACGACCTCGACCTCCTGGCCCTCGTGGGCCGCGCTGGCCGGGGCGCCGTCGACGAGCAGGCCGCGCACGACCGACTCGCTCGCCACCTCGTCGTACCCGGTGAACAGCGACCCGCCACCCTGCTCGAGCAGGGCGCGGTACGCGGACACGTCGGCGTGGCCGGTCTTGCGCGCTGCTGCGTCCGCCTTGGCGCGGCTGCGCTGCTCGTCCATCAACCGGCGGAACCCCTGCTCGTCGACCTCCAGGCCCTGTTCCGCGGCCATCTCCAGCGTGAGGTCGATGGGGAATCCGTACGTGTCGTGCAGCGCGAACGCGCGGTCACCGGAGATCGTTCGGCCGCCGGAGGCCTTGGTCTGCTGGATCGCGTCGTCGAGGAGGTCGGTGCCCGCCTTGAGGGTGGCGAGGAAGGACTCCTCCTCCGCGCGCGCGACCGCGTCGATGCGAGGGAAGTCGCTGACCAGGTCGGGGTACGACGCCCCCATCCGGTCCCGGACGACCGACACCAGGTCGCCGAGCGACGGTCCCTGCGCGCCGAGCAGGCGCAGGTTACGGACGACGCGCCGCAGCATCCGGCGCAGGACGTACCCGCGGCCCTCGTTGCCCGGGACCACGCCGTCACCGACGAGCATGGTGAGCGTGCGGGTGTGGTCCGCCACGACACGCAGCCGGACGTCCGTCCGCGGGTCGGTGCCGTACCGCGACCCGGTCAGCTCGGCGGCGCGGTCCAGCACGGGTCGCAGCAGGTCGGTCTCGTAGACGTTGTCGACACCCTGCAGCAGGGCCGCCATCCGCTCGACGCCCATACCGGTGTCGATGTTCTTCGCCGGCAGGTCGCCGAGGATGGGGAAGTCGGTCTTGCTCTCGCCGGGCCCGCGCTCGGACTGCATGAACACGAGGTTCCAGACCTCGAGGTAGCGGTCCTCGTCGGCGACCGGCCCGCCCTCACGCCCGTGCTCCGGCCCGCGGTCGTAGTAGATCTCCGAGCACGGGCCGCAGGGGCCGGGCACGCCCATCGACCAGAAGTTGTCCTCCATGCCCCGGCGCTGCACCCGCTCCGCGGGAAGCCCCACGACGCGGGTCCAGATGTCGAAGGCCTCGTCGTCGTCCTCGTAGACGGTCGCCCACAGCCGGTCGACGGGGAACCCGAACCCGCCGTCGTCCTGCGAGGTCGTCAGCAGCTCCCAGGCGAGCGGGATCGCCCGCTCCTTGAAGTAGTCGCCGAAGGAGAAGTTGCCCGCCATCTGGAAGAACGACAGGTGGCGGGTGGTCGTCCCGACGATGTCGATGTCGACCGTGCGGACGACCTTCTGCACGCTGGTGGCGCGCGGGTACGGCGCCGGCTCCTGGCCGAGGAAGTACGGCTTGAAGGGCACCATGCCCGCGTTGACGAGCAGCAGCGTCGGGTCGTCCGCGATGAGCGAGGCGGAGGGCACCACCGTGTGGCCGTGGCGCTCGAAGAACGCCAGGAACCGCCGGTTGATCTCCGCGGACTCCATCAGTCGCCACCCTTCCTGTCCGGCCCACCGTCCGGCGGGGCCTCGAGCCCGAGCGCGTCCCGGAGCTCACTCTCACGTTCGGCCATCCCGTCGCGGATGTCCTCCCATATTTCGAGGAAGCGGTCACCCACGTCGCGAGCGACGTCCGCGATGCCCTCGGCGGTGGCGTACCGCTGGGTGAGCGCATCGAAGCGGCGCACGACGTAGACCGTGACACCGACCCCGACGGCGAACCAGAAGACCCTGCGCACGCTCAGCGCCTCCCGCGACGACGGGCCCGGCGCGTGTCCTTCTCCCGCCGCTTGCCGACGGCCTTGCGCACGCCGTACGAGAACGCGGCCACCTTGACCAGCGGCCCGCCGGCCGTCGCCGCGATGACGCCGGACAGGGCGGACATGTTCGAGGTGACGGTCTGCACGTTCGCGGTGATGGCGTCCACCCGTTCCAGCTCGGTGTTGACGTGCACCACGGACGAGGTCACCTCACCGAGGAGCGGCACCGTCTCGTCGGTAACCCCGGTGACGAGCTTCCCTGCCTCCTCGAGGACCCCGCCGAGCTTGACGAGTACGAGCGCCACGAAGCACACCAGCACCGCCCAGAAGGCGGCGACGATGAGCGCGGCGATCTCTCCACCGGACATGGTCGTACGCCCCTTCAGCTCTGCTCGGTCGGTCGCTGCCGGTCGTCCCGCAGCGCCGCGCGGAGCTCCGCCAGCCGCTCGGCCGCCGCCTGCTCCGCGCCGTGCTCGGACGGCCGGTAGTACTCCCGGCCGGTGACCGCGTCCGGCGCGTACTGCTGCCCCACGACACCACCCGGGAAGTCGTGAGGATATCGGTAGCCGGCGCCGTGGCCGAGGCGCCGGGCCCCCGGGTAGTGGGCGTCCCGCAGGTGGGCGGGCACCGGACCCGTGCGTCCCTCGCGCACGTCGGCCAGCGCTGCGTCGATCGCACGGATCACGGCGTTGCTCTTCGGCGCGAGAGCGAGCGCGATCGTGGCCTGTGCCAGGTTGAGCCGCCCCTCGGGCAGACCGACCTGGTCGACCGCCTGCGCTGCGGCGACGGCGGTCCACAGCGCCGACGGGTCGGCCAGGCCCACGTCCTCGCTCGCGAGGATGACCAGCCGCCGGGCGATGAACCGCGGGTCCTCCCCCGCCTCGATCATGCGCGCGAGGTAGTGCAGGGAGGCGTCGACGTCCCCGCCACGCATGCTCTTGATGAAGGCGCTGGTGACGTCGTAGTGCTGGTCGCCGGCCCGGTCGTACGCCAGCGGGGCACGGTCGACCGCCTCGTCCATCGCGGCCTGGTCGATGAGCACGGACCCGTGCGCCCGGGCGGCGCCCGCGGCGGCCTCCAGGACAGTGAGGACGCGGCGCGCGTCGCCCCCGGCCACGCGCACCATCCGCGCGAGCTGCTCGTCGTCGATCCGTAGGCCGGCGAGCTGCCGGTCGTCGCGCAGCGCGCGCTCGACGAGCGCGCGGATGTCCTCGTCGGACAGCGGCTCGAGCGTGAGCAGCAGCGACCGCGACAGCAGCGGCGAGATGACCGAGAAGTACGGGTTCTCCGTGGTGGCGGCGACGAGGCTGACCCAGCGGTTCTCGACCGCGGGCAGCAGCGCGTCCTGCTGGGCCTTGTTGAACCGGTGCACCTCGTCGATGAACAGCACCGTCTGGCGGCCGGACATCCCCAGCTCGCGCCGGGCGTCCTCGATGACCGCACGGACGTCCTTCACGCCCGCGCTGACCGCGGAGAGCTCGACGAACCGGCGGTCGGTCGCCGCCGCGACGACGTACGCCAGCGTGGTCTTGCCCGTACCCGGCGGCCCCCACAGGAACAGCGACATCGGCGCGTCCTCCTGCACGAGGCGCCGCAGCGGCGAGCCGGCCCGCAGGAGGTGGCGCTGGCCGACGACGTCGTCGAGGGTGCGGGGGCGCATCCGTACGGCGAGCGGTGCCGCCGCGGCTTCGGCGTCCCGCGCCGCCGCGTCGAACAGGTCCTCCCCGCCGTCCGCCACGCCTGCGAGCCTATGCGGTCAAGAGCCATCGTCCACGCGTCGACGACACAGCCGTGCAGCTCCGTACGGCCTACGCGGCCACCGTCCGCTGGCGCTACGTCGTGCTCGCGGGCTGGATGGTGGCGGTGCTCCTCGTACGAGGCCGCACGGTGGGCGACTGGTCGTTCTTCGTCCAGGGGGCCGACCGGTTGCTCGGGCACGGCGGTTCGCCGCTGCACCTCTACGCGGATGCGCCGCAGACCCAGATCGGCCCGGCCGCACTCGTCGCCGCCCTCCCCCTCACCCGGCTGCCCGGAGGGCGGTGGCTCGCCCGCTGCCTGATCGTCGGCCTGGCGCTGGCCGGCGTGCGGGCCGCGGAGCTGCTCGCACAGCGGCTCCGGCCCGCGCGGGACGCCCGTCGATGGGCGCTCCTCGGCGGGCTCGCCTCGCTTCCGATGTGGGCGTTCGTGGCGGCGTCGGTGCACCTTGACGACGCCATGGCGTTGTCGGCCACAGCGGCCGCCATGGTGGCGGTCGCGCGCGGCCGGACGCGGACGGCGGCGCTGCTTCTGGGCACTGCGGTTGCAGCCAAGCCGTGGGCACTCGCAGCCGCACCGCTGCTGCTCGCCCTCCCCCACCGTCGGGTGCGCGCGCTCGCCTGGTCCGGCGGGGTCGTGGCCATCTGGTGGCTGCCGTTCCTGGTCGCCGCGCCGCGGACGGTCTCCGCTCTCGCCTCCTTCCGGTTGCACGTCGGCATGGCCTCGTCGCTGCGGACGCTCGGACTGACCGCCGGTACGCTCGCGCCGGGCTGGGTTCGTCCTGCCCAGCTCGCGCTCAGCGCCGCCGTCGCACTCGTCGTCGTCCGGGCCGGCCGGTGGTGGGCCGTGCCCCTCGTCGCCTTCGCCGTCCGGCTGCTGCTGGACCCCGGTTCGGCCGCGTACTACGGCGCGGGCGTCACGACCGGCGCACTGGTCTTCGACCTGGCCAGCGGCGCGCGGGTGCCGTGGCTGACCGTCGGCGCGTTCACCGGGCTCTACCTGCCCAGCTGGTTCAACGCGACCCTGGGCTGGGGGGCTGCAGCGGGCGTGGCACGCACAGCGACCTCGCTCTGCCTGCTCGCCGCAGCGCTCGCGCGCCATGCCAGCACGGCACCCATGCTGATCACGCACCCCACCCAGCCCAGCCGGACGGCGGAAGACCAGTCGGCCGGCGCGGCGAACGGGAGCAGGTACAGCGCTGCGGCGGTTCCCAGCGTCCAGCGCGGCAGCCGGTGAGGCGCAGCGCCGTCAACGGCGAGGGCGGCCACCAAGGGTCCCAGCGCGTAGTACGACCACGCGTACGGGTCGAGCGCGACGCGCACCGCGAGCGCCGCGAGCAGGGCGAACCGGGTCCGGCCGCGCAGCACCAGTACCGAGCCGACCGCCGCCGCCGTCGTGAACTGCACCGGGCGCAGCCAACCCGAGAGATCGCCACGCGCGCCGAGGAAGTACGGAACACTGCCGGGGTCGGGCACCAGGTGGTACGAGCCCAGGGCGGCAACGGTCCCCGGCGCAGCGAGGAGGAACGGGATCCACCAGACCGCGGCCGCACCAACCGCCACCAGTGCGGCGCGGGGACGATCTCGGCGCGGAAGAGCCAGGACCAACGGCACGAGCACGACGGCCCACGGCTTGGCGGCAGCCGCCACGCCCAGGAGCACGCCGACCTTCCAGCCCCGGCCGGATCGCGCCACCACCGCGTAGGCCGCGATCGCGCACGTGATCGCGATGGCATCGTCGAGATGGCGCCACGCACCGGCGTCCCGCGCCCACGCGGCGGTGACCACGAACGCGCCTGCCCACAGCTGACCGAGGCGCCGGGTGCCGGCGGCGAGCTCGAGGGCACGGACCGCCACCAGCGACAGTCCTGCGACGGCAGTCCCGAGGACGAGCGTCGCCACCGCCGGGTTCGTCACCACGGTGACGAGGGCGACCAGCACCAACGCAGGCGGACCGATCTGCAGCTCGGGATGGTCCACGTAGAGATGCAGGGGATGTCCGGCGAAGGCCGGCGTGTACTGCAGCAGGCTGTAGGCGCCCGTCTTGAAGAACAGCCACTCTCCGGCCGGGTGGTTCCCCCCCTGCCGGACGTACTCGGGCGCGAACCAGGCGAGCACCCACAGGGCGAGCAGCGGGTGGCGCCACCGGGTGAGCCACAGACGCACGAGGCCTGCATCGACGGAATTGCCGAGGCACTTGACGGACGGCTACCGCCCCGTGACACAGGTCAACGTGCGGCCCGCTCAGCCCAGGTTCTGGAAGGCGGCCGGGTACTCAGCCCGCCCTTGCGGGGGCGCTCCCCCGATGAGCAGCACCTGGTAGGCCTCCCGCGGCCAGCCCTCCGGGGGCTCGACGTCGTGGTCGACCGCCGGGACGAACGCGAACCGGGAGTAGTACGCCGGGTCGCCGAGCACGGTCACCAGCCGCTCCCCATCGGCCGTCGCGGCCGACAGGACGGCACGCACCACTGCGGATCCCAGCCCCTCCCGCTGGCGGTCCGGTGCCGCGGCGACGGGCGCCAGCGCCAGGGCGCCCTCCCCGCCTACCTGGATGCGGCTGAGCAGCGCGTGGGCGACGACCCGGTCGTCGTCCACGGCGACAGCGGCGTACCGGACCACGCCGTCTCGGTGCAGCGCCTCGACCAACGCGGCCTCGGCCGCACGGCCGAACGCCGCCTCGTGGAGCGCACGTACCCCGGACGCGTCCGCCGGCTCCTCCTCCCGCACGACGAGGCTCATGCCTTCCCCCGCTCTCGCACCGGCCGCGCGCAAGCACTGGCGTGAGATCTGGGCGGCGTACGGCGCGTCACCCAGCGTTGGCGCCAACGCCCGGAGGGGGGCGAGGAGGGGGGCGAGGAGGGCGGCGAGGAGGGGGGCTGGGGCTGGATCGCGAGCGTCACGGACGCTCCTCGTCCGGGCGGACGTCGATCCCGGCCTCCTTGCGCTGCAGCTCGGTGATGGGGGTGGGGGCGCCGGTGAGCGGGTCGCCGCCGCTCGCCGCCTTGGGGAAGGCCATCACCTCGCGGATCGCGTCGGTGCCGACCAGGGTGGCCGCGAGCCGGTCGAGACCGAACGCGATCCCGCCGTGTGGCGGCGGCCCGTACTTGAACGCCTCGAGCAGGAAGCCGAACTTGCTCTCCGCCTCCTCACGGGTCAGCCCGATGGTGTCGAACACTCGCTGCTGCATCTCACCGCGGTGGATACGGATCGACCCACCACCCAGCTCCATGCCGTTGCCGACCACGTCGTACGCGCGCGCCAGCGCGTGCTCCGGGTCCTCGTGGAAGCGGTCCGCCCACTCCTCGGTGGGTGCGGTGAACGGGTGGTGGACGGCCGTCCAGCCGCCCACGTCGGTCGGCTCGAACATCGGCGCGTCGACGACCCAGAGGAACTCCCAGCGGGACTCGTCGACGAGGGCGCGCTCGCGCGCCACCGCGTTGCGCAGCGCCCCGAGCAGCTCCAGCGCCTCGCGCCGCGGGCCGGCTGCGAACAGGATCGCGTCGCCCGGCGAGGCCCCGGCTGCCTCCGGGAGGGCCTTGAGCCGGTCCTCCTCGAGCCGCGAGATCGACCCACGCAGCTCGCCGTCGGCACCGACGAGCAGGTACGCGATGCCCTTGGCGCCGCGCGACCGGGCCCACTCCTGCCAGCCGTCGAGCTCCTTGCGGGTGTACGCGGCGCCGCCCGGCACGACGACCGCGCCGACGTGCTCGGCCTGGAAGACGCGGAACTCGGTGCCGGCCATGTGCTCGGTCAGGTCCACGAGCTCGAGGTCGAAGCGCAGGTCCGGCTTGTCGGAGCCGTACCTGCGCATCGCCTCGTGCCACGTCATCCGCCGGAACGGGGTCGGCAGCTCGACGCCGAGAACCTCCCGCCACAGCGTGCTGATGAGCTCCTCGGTCAGGGTGTAGACGTCCTCCTCGTCGAGGAAGCTCATCTCGATGTCCAGCTGGGTGAACTCCGGCGTCCGGTCGGCGCGGAAGTCCTCGTCGCGGAAGCAGCGCGCGATCTGGTAGTAGCGCTCCAGCCCGGCGACCATGAGCAGCTGCTTGAACAGCTGGGGCGACTGCGGCAGCGCGTACCAGTGGCCCGGCTGCAGCCGTACGGGGACGAGGAAGTCCCGCGCCCCTTCCGGCGTCGACCGGGTGAGGTACGGCGTCTCCACGTCGACGAACGCGTGCGCCTCCATCACCCGCCGGATGATCGAGACGATCTGGGCACGCGTACGCAGGCCGCGCGCCGGCCCGGTGCGGCGCAGGTCGAGGTATCGGTAGCGCCAGCGGGTGCTCTCGGCGACGCCGCTGTCGATCGCGTCGCTGCCCTCGATCGGGAACGGCGGTGTCTCGCTGGCCGAGAGCACCTCCACGCCGGAGGCGTTCACCTCGACCTGACCGGTCGGCAGGTCAGGGTTGTCGTTCCCCGGCGGTCGCTCGGCGACGGTGCCGCGGACCAGGACGCAGTACTCCGCACGCAGTGCGTGTGCCTGCGCGGCCGCCTCCCCCTCGCGGAAGACAACCTGGACCACGCCGCTGGCGTCCCGCAGGTCCACGAAGGTGACGCCGCCGTGGTCACGGCGCCGGGCCACCCACCCGGCGAGCGCCACCTGCTGGCCGGCGTGGTCGCGCCGCAGCGCGCCGGCGTCGTGGGTGCGGATCACGAGAGCATCTCCTTGAGCGTACGGACGACGTCGGCCAGGGCCACCGCGGTCTGTTCCCCGGTGGCGAGCTCTTTCACCTGGGCCACGCCGGCCTCCAGGTCACGCTCGCCGACGACGAGGGCGAACCGGGCACCGGAACGGTCGGCCGCCTTCATCGAGTTCTTCAGCCCCTTGCTGCCGAACACGTGGTCGGCGGCGATCCCCTCCCGACGCAGCTGCGCCACCAGCGTCACGACCCTGCGGGCCGCCGAGGCGCCCATCGGCACGCCGAACACCTCACAGGGCGCCGAGCCGGACGGCACGACGTCCTCGGCCTCGCAGGCGAGCAGGGTCCGGTCGACACCGAGTGCGAAACCCACCCCGGGCAGCGGCGGTCCGTCGATGCTCTCCGACAGCCCGTCGTAGCGTCCGCCCGCGCAGATCGTGGCCTGCGCGCCGAGCCGGCGGTGGACGAACTCGAACACCGTCCGGGTGTAGTAGTCCAGCCCCCGGACCAGCCGTGCGTTGTCGACCCAGGTGATGCCGAGCGCGGACAGCAGCTCCTGCACGGTGGCGTGGTGGGCGCGACAGTCGTCGCAGAGGTGGTCGACCATGACCGGGGCTTCGTCGAGCTGCTCGCGCACCTCCGGCCGCTTGTCGTCGAGCACGCGCAGCGGGTTGAGCTCCGCCCGCCGCCGGGTGTCCTCGTCGAGCGCCAGCGTCGTGAGGAACTGCTGGAGCGCCTCGCGGTAGGTCGGGCGGCACACGGCACAGCCCAGCGAGTTCAGCTGCAGCTCCACGTCGGTCAGACCGAGCGCGGCGTACGCGTCCCAGGTCACCGCGATCGACTCCACGTCGGCCGCCGGGTCCTCCGTGCCGAGTGCCTCGACGCCGATCTGCGCGAACTGGCGGAACCGGCCGGCCTGCGGCGCCTCCGCGCGGAACATGGGACCGGCGTACCAGACCTTCACGGGCAGCGCCCCGTGGTGCAGGCCGTGCTCGAGCACCGCCCGCAGCGCCCCCGCGGTCCCCTCGGGGCGCAGCGTCAGTGAGCGGCCGCCGCGGTCTGCGAACGTGTACATCTCCTTGGTGACGACGTCGGTCGACGCGCCCACGCCGCGAACGAACAGCTCGGTGTGCTCGAAGACCGGCAGCTCGACGTAGCCGTACCCGGCCCGCCGGGCGACGTCGGCGACCGTGTCGCGTACGGCCAGCCACGCTTCGCTGCGGGGCGGGACGTACTCCGCGATCCCCTTCGGTGCGGTGAACATCTACAGCCCCCGCGTGGGCGGAGCGCTGCTGCCGACTTCGACGAGGTACGGGTTCGTCGTCCTCTCGCGACCGATCGTCGTCTCCGGCCCGTGACCGGGCCGCACGATCGTCTCGTCGGGCAGGGGCAGGCAGACCCGGGCGAGCGAGCTGAAGATCTCCTGCGCGCTCCCGCCAGGGAAGTCCGTCCGGCCGATCGACCCGGCGAAGAGCAGGTCGCCGGAGAAGAACTCACGCCGGTCCTCCTCCACGGTGGTGAACGTGACGGATCCGGGCGTGTGCCCCGGCGCCGCGTCCACCCGGAACTCCATGCCGGCGAGCCCGAGGACCTCGCCGTCCGTCAGCGTGCGCACGTCGTCCGGCTCGGCCCAGTCCAGCCGTCCGAACAGCGGCGTCCCGGGGCGCATACCGATCCAGCTCCACGGGTCGGTCAGCTGCGCCCGGTCGTCCGGAGCGATCCACGCCGGGACACCCTTGGCGCCGCAGACCGGCAGCACGGCCCACGTGTGGTCGAAGTGCCCGTGGGTGAGCAGCACCGCGACGGGTTGCAGGCGGTGCCGGTCGAGGAGCTCGTCCAGCTGCCCCTCGGCGCCGATGCCGGGGTCGATGACGACACACTGCTCCCCCGAGGCGGGTGCGACCACCCAGCAGTTGGTCTGCGGAGGCCCCGCGGGGAACCCGGCGACGAGCACGTTCGTCCTTCTCCTCGGTAGGCGGCGTGAACCGGGTCGAGCCTAACCGTCCGCCTAGACTGACGCCGATCCAGTTACGTCCCGGAGGTTCTCCCGTGCCGTCCAGCAGCAAGCGTGAACGCGAGGCCGCCCGTCGCCGGTACGAGCGACGGCTCGCGCGCCAGCAAGAGCGTCGCGCGCGGGCCCGCAAGCGCAACGCGATCATCGCCGCGGCCGTGGTGCTGCTCGCCGGCGGCGGCGCAGCCGCCTGGGCGCTCACCTCGGGAGGGGGCGGAAACGCGACGGTCGCGCAGGCCGGCTCGACGCCCTCCGCCACGCCGTCGACGACCGCTGCCCCGGCCGGCTGCGCGTACACGAAGTCCAGCGGCGGTCAGGTGAAGGACGTGGGCACGCCCTCGGCCGCCAACCTCGACCAGCTCAAGGCGTCGACCATGACGATCAAGACGGACCGCGGCACGATCACCGTCGCCCTGAAGACCGCCCAGGCCCCGTGCACGGTCAACTCCTTCGCCTACCTCGCGTCGAAGAAGTACTTCGACGGCACGAAGTGCCACCGGCTCACGACGCAGGGCATCTTCGTGCTGCAGTGCGGCGACCCGTCGGCGACCGGCAGCGGCGGCCCGGGCTACCAGTTCCCCGACGAGAACCTCGCCGCGTTCGGCAAGCCCGATGCGAGCGGGCAGGTCGTCTACCCCAAGGGGACCGTGGCCATGGCCAACGCCGGCCCCGGCACGAACGGCAGCCAGTTCTTCATCGTCTACAAGGACAGCCCGCTCGCGCCGAACTACACACCGTTCGGCACCGTGACGGCCGGGATGGACATCGTCCAGAAGGTCGCCGACGCGGGCACGGCCAGCGACGGGACCGCACCCAAGCTGCCGGTGACGATCCAGCAGCTGACCGTCAGCTGATCACCGCGGGGGCCGACCTTAGGCGTTGGTGACGCGGTAGGCGTCGTACACGCCCTCGACGTTGCGCACGGTGCCCAACAGGTGGCCGAGGTGCTTCACGTCGCCCATCTCGAAGGTGAACTTGCTGACGGCCACCCGGTCCCGGGTGGTGGCCACGGACGCCGAGAGGATGTTCACGTGGGCGTCCGACAGCACCCGCGTGACGTCAGACAGCAGGCGGGTGCGGTCGAGCGCCTCGACCTGGATGGCGACAAGGAACACCGATCCGGATGTCGGGGCCCACTCGACCTCCACCATGCGGCCGGGCTCGGCGGTGAGCTGGCCGATGTTCACACAGTCGGGGCGGTGTACGGACACGCCCTTGCCCCGCGTGACGAAGCCGACGATCGGGTCGCCGGGCAGCGGGGTGCAGCAGCGGGCGAGCTTGACCCAGACGTCGGAGACACCCTTCACGACCACACCCGCGTCCCCGCTGGGCCGCGGTGTCGCCCGGGGGCGGGTAGGTGTGGCCGTCTCGGCGAGGTCCTCGGCCGCGCCCTCCGGGCCGCCCATGGACTGCATGAGCCGCTGCACGACCGCCTGGGCGGACAGGTGTCCCTCTCCGACGGCCGCGTACAACGCGGAGACGTCGGCGTAGCGCAGGTCCCGTGCGAGCGTCGGCAGGGCGTCGCCGCCGAGCAGGCGCTGCAGCGGCAGCCCCTGCTTGCGCATGGCGCGGCTGATCGCGTCCTTGCCCTCGTCGATCGCGTCCTCGCGGCGCTCCTTGGCGAACCACTGGCGGATCTTCGTACGGGCGCGGGAGGACCTGACGAACGCCAGCCAGTCGCGACTCGGACCGGCGTTCTGCGCCTTGGAGGTGAAGATCTCGACGACGTCGCCGTTCTCGAGGGCCGACTCCAGCGGGACGAGCCGCCCGTTGACCCGCGCCCCGATGCAGCGATGCCCCACCTCGGTGTGCACCGCGTACGCGAAGTCGACCGGGGTCGCGGCCTGCGGCAGCGAGATGACGTCACCCTTCGGGGTGAACACGAACACCTCGTTGGCGTGCAGGTCGAAGCGCAAGGAGTCGAGGAACTCCCCCGGGTCGCTCGTCTCGCGCTGCCAGTCGAGCAGCTGACGCAGCCAGGCCATCTCCTGCGCGTCGGCGGACCCGGTCTGGCCCGGGGTGGCGACGTGGCCGCCGTCCTCCTTGTACTTCCAGTGCGCGGCGATGCCGTACTCCGCACGCCGGTGCATGGCCCAGGACCGGATCTGGATCTCGACCGGCTTGCCCTCCGGCCCCATGACCGTCGTGTGCAGCGACTGGTACATGTTGAACTTGGGCATCGCGATGTAGTCCTTGAACCGGCCGGGCACCGGTGACCACAGCGCGTGCAGGGTGCCGAGGGCGGCGTAGCAGTCGCGCACGGACTCCACGAGGACCCGGATCCCGACCAGGTCGTAGATGTCGGAGAAGTCCCGGCCCCGCACGATCATCTTCTGGTAGATCGAGTAGTAGTGCTTCGGCCGGCCGGTGACCGTGGCCTTGACCTTGCTCCTGCGCAGCTCGGCCTGGATCTGCTCGATCACACCGGCGAGGTAGGAGTCACGGGACGGGGCGCGCTCGGCGACCAGCCGCACGATCTCGTCGTACCGCTTGGGGTACAGGGTCGCGAACGAGAGGTCCTCGAGCTCCCACTTGATGGTGTTCATGCCCAGCCGGTGTGCGAGCGGGGCGTAGATCTCCAGGGTCTCCCGGGCGATCCGCTCCTGCTTCTGCTCCGGCAGCCAGCCGAGGGTACGGACGTTGTGCAGCCGGTCGGCGAGCTTCAAGACGAGTACGCGGGGGTCCCGTGCCATCGCCACGACCATCTTGCGGATGGTCTCGGCCTGAGCAGCCTCGCCGTACTTGACCTTGTCGAGCTTGGTGACCCCGTCGACCAGGCCCGCGACCTCGTCGCCGAACTCGCGACGAATGTCGTCGAGGGTGAGCGTGGTGTCCTCGACGGTGTCGTGCAGGAGTGCCGCAAGGATGGTCGGCGTCGTCATGCCCAGCTCGGCGACCACGGTCGCGACGGCGAGCGGGTGGGTGATGTACGGGTCGCCGCTCTTGCGGGCCTGCCCACGGTGGCAGCGCTCGGCGATGTCGTACGCCCGCTGCACCGTGCGCAGGTCGGCCTTCGCGTGGTGCGCGCGGATGGTGCGGAACAGCGGTTCCAGCGCCGGCGGCGTGCTCGCCCGCGGACGGCGCAGCCGGGCGCGTACGCGGTCGGGCAGGCCGGGCTCGACGGCGCCCGGCGTCTCGGCGAGCGCGCCGCCAGCCGGGACCTCGGTGCGGTCCTCGTCGAGCTTCACCAGCTCACTGGGGACGGGCTCGCTGGCCACAGGCCGCTCCTCGCGGGACGTCGTCTCTTCGAGGATAACGGCGCGGCGTTGCCGGACCTTCCCCGTCCGGCACGTCGCTCAGACGGTCAGCAGCGCGTGCACGTCCAGGTCGGGGAGGCGGGCGCGCCCGGACAGGAACGACAGCTCGATGAGGATCGAGCAGCCCACCACCTCGCCGCCGGCCCGCTCGACGAGCTGACGGGCCGCGGCGGCAGTGCCACCGGTGGCGAGCACGTCGTCGACGACGAGCACCCGGTCGCCCGGCTCGAACGCGTCCTGGTGCACCTCGAGCGTGGCGCTGCCGTACTCGAGGTCGTAGGCGGCCTCGTACGTGGCCGCCGGCAGCTTGCCCTTCTTGCGTACCGGAACGAAGCCGGCCCCGAAGTGGTACGCCACCGGGGCGGCCAGGATGAACCCGCGGGCCTCGATGCCGACCACCTTGTCGACGGTGCCGCGCCCGTGATGGCCGACGACGGCGTCGACCGCGCCGGCGAAGGCGACGTGGTCGGCGAGCAGCGGGCTGATGTCCTTGAACACCACGCCGGGCTCGGGGTAGTCGGGAACGTCCCGGACTCGCGAGAGCAGCAGTGCCGGGAGGTCCAGCGGGGTCGTGTGCCGCTCCCGGGCCCGCGTCACCGGCGCTTCTTCCCGCTCCGCGCGGCTCGGCTGCGGTTACGTCGCTGCTGGCCGCGGCGCTCGGTCGCGCCGGGCGCACGCGTGGATAGGTCGCCGCCCCCGGACGTCGCGAGCGCCGCCTCCATACCGCCCCCGGCCGACCCCGGCGCGCCGTCGCGCTCCTCCTTCGCCTGGCGCGCGGCCACCCGGCGCGCGAGCTGCTGGAACTGCGGCTCGCGCTCCTTCAGGTCGCACAGCAGCGGACTGGCCAGGAAGATCGACGAGTAGCCACCAGCGGC
Organism: uncultured Actinomycetota bacterium; assembly: GCA_963728075.1. Taxonomy (GTDB): domain Bacteria; phylum Actinomycetota; class Actinomycetes; order JAFAQI01; family DASSKL01; genus CAVSIP01. The sequence continues at coordinate 846,465 of CAVSIP010000001.1, forward strand.
CAGGCCGATGAGCAGGGCGAGCGAGAGGTCCTCCAGCGACCCGGCGCCCAGCAGGCCCGCACCGATGAACAGCAGGCCCGCGACCGGGAACAGCGAGATGAGCGTCGTGTTGATCGAGCGCATCAGCGTCTGGTTGACGGCGAGGTTGGTCGCCTGGCTGAAGGTGATCCGGCTGCCGCCGGCCAGCCCGGCGGTGTTCTCCCGCACCTTGTCGAAGACGACGACCGTGTCGTAGAGGGAGTAACCGAGCACGGTGAGCAGCGCGATCACGGTCTCGGGGCTGACCTGAAGCCCGGTGAGCGAGTAGATGCCCGCCGTGACCGTGAGGTCGTGCAGCAGCGCGACCATCGCCGCGAGCGCCATCTTCCACTCGTAGCGCATCGACAGGTAGAGCATGACCACGATGAGGAACACGACCAGCGCGGTCAGCGCCTTGCGGGTGATCTGGCTTCCCCAGGATGCGCCCACCGTGTCGACGCTGATCGAGTCGCGCTTGATGTCGAAGCGCTGGACGAGCGCGTCCTGCACCTTGCCGACCTCGGCGTTGGACAGGTCGGGGGTCTCGACCCGGACCCGGCCCTCCCCCACGGTCTGAGCGACGTCGGCGGTGGTCCCTGCAGCGGTGAACGTGCTGCGAACCTGCGACAGCGAGTGCCCCTGGGCGGGGAAGCTGAACACCGCGCCGCCCTTGAAGTCGATGCTCGGATTGATCCCGCGCACCGACAGGCTGATGATGCTGATCAGCACGACCAGCCCGGAGATCGCGTACCAGATCCGCCGGCGGCCGATGAAGTCGATCGACACCTCGCCGCGGTAGAGACGGCCTGCGAGCGACATCTACGCCTCCTTCCCGGCGGCCGCGGGCGTGTCGCCGGTCGGGCGACGCACGGTGGGGGCCCGGCCCATCCGGCCGGCGGACAGCCCGGAGAACCGGCTCTCCGGGTGGAACACCTTGGACCGGACGATGAGGCTGAGCATGGGTTTGGTGAACAGGAACACGATGAACAGGTCCGCCAGGGTGGACAGCCCGAGGGTGAACGCGAAGCCCCGCACGCCGCCGACGGAAAGCAGGTAGAGGATCACCGCTGCGAGCAGGGAAACCGTGTCTGCGGACAGGATCGTCCGCCGGGCACGAGGCCACGCGCGTTCGACCGCACTGCGTACGGAGGCACTCCGCCCCTCGCGCACCTCGTCCTTGATGCGTTCGAAGAACACGACGAAGGAGTCGGCGGTGATGCCGACCGCGACGATGAAACCGGCGATGCCCGCGAGCGTCAGCGTGTAGTTGATCGAGGCCCCGAGCAGCGCCACAGCCGCGTACAGCAGGCCGCCGGAGATCCCGAGGCTGGCCACGACGACGAGCCCGAGCGCCCGGTAGTAGAGGAACGAGTAGAGGATGACCAGCCCGAGACCGATGGCGCCCGCGATGAGGCCCCCGCGCAGCTGGTCGGAGCCCAGCGTGGGCGAGACGGTGGAGACGCTGGACAGCTCGAACTTCAGCGGCAGCGCGCCGTACTTCAGCACGTTGGCGAGGTCCTGCGCCTCCTGCTGGCTGAAGTTGCCGGTGATCTCGGCACTACCCCCGAGGATCGGCGAGATGATCCGGGGCGCGGAGACGACCGTCCCGTCGAGGACGATCGCGACCTGGTTCTCCGGGTTGCCGGACCCGGCCGCGTACGCCTTCTTGGTGAGCGCCGCCCAGGCGTCGGTGCCCTTGCCGTTGAAGTCGAGGGTCACCTTCCAGCCCTGCGTGTCGAGGACGGCGTTCGCCCCCTTCACCTGCGTACCGAGCACCTCGGCCGGCGCGAGCAGGTACTTGGCGGTGCCGTCCTGCGAGCAGGCGACGATCTTCTGGTCGGGCTGGTCGAGCGTCGACAGCGCCTCCCGCTGCTTGGGGTTGGTGCAGTCGACGAGCGAGAAGAGCTGCTCCGGGCTGGCTGCCTTGGGCAGGACGTCGCTGCCACTCGGCGACGCAGACGGCGACGCGCTGGCACTCGGTGTCGCACTCGGTGTCGCACTGGGCGAGGCGGCCATGAGGGCGTCGCTGAGCGCGCGGGGCTTCGCCGAGCCGGTTGCCGATGGACTCGCGGACGGCACGTTCGACGGCGTCGCCGACGGTGTGGCGGACGGCGTCACCGGAGTCGCGGTCGGGCTGCCGGCGGTCACCTGCAGCACCTGCCGGAACCGCAGCTGGGCGGTCTTGCCCACGCGGTTCACGACCTCGTCGTGACCGGCTCCGGGGACCGCGACGACGATGTGGTCGTTGCCCTGGGTGGTGACCGAGGCCTCTGCCACACCGACACCGTTGACCCGGCTGCGGATGATCTCGACCGCCTTGTTCAGCGCCGCGGAGGTGACCTTCTTGCCTCCGGGTGCCTGCGCGGTCAGGATCGCCTGGGTGCCACCGCGCAGGTCGAGCCCGAGCTGCGGCGTGGTGCTCCCGCTGAAGAACACCCCGGCGTACAGCCCGAACAGCACCAAGGCGACGAAGGCGATGGCGCGACCGGGACGCGGCGCGTTGCCTGATGCCACTGGATCGTCTCTCTTTCACGTGCCGGGCGCGAGGCGCCCTGGCCATCAGGCCCCGGACGGCTCCGCCGGGACGTCGGTCGGCTGCTCGTCGTCGTCCTCGACCTCCGGGGTGAGGACGCGGGCGACCACCTGCGGGGCGTACCGGCTGTGCACGCCTGGCGCCACCTCGAGCACCACCGCGTCGTCCTCGACGGCGGTGACGGTCGCGTAGAGACCGAACGTGGTCTGCACCTCCACACCCGCGACGAGCTGACTCTGCGTCTCCTGCGCCTTCTTCATCCGGTTGCGCTGCGGCCGGATGATCATGAAGTAGAAGACGCCGATGAGCAGGGCGACGAAGACCAGGCTGGAGTACCCACTGCCTGAGCTGCTCTTCGTCGCGGCTACTGGGGCGATCGCGGCCAGCGCCGCTCCACCGGTACCGAGCACGGGAATTGCCTCTCACTTGTCCAGGCGGAGGAGAACGAACCTCTCCCCCGTCGAGCCGCCACGGCTGGCGGTGCGACCTCTCGCGAGTCTAGGCGAGAGCGCCGCCCCGCGGGCCGCCAGTCACTGACGCCCGAGTCGTCCGGTTTGTTCCGGCGCGTCGCCGAGATCGGAATCATCGAACAGCGACGGGCCTGCCGCGGCCCGCGCCGGCGGGCGCAGGCCCAGGTGCGCCCAGGCGGCCGGAGTGGCGATGCGGCCCCGCGGCGTACGGGCGAGCAGCCCGGCGCGGACGAGGAACGGCTCGGCGACCTCCTCCACGGTCTCGGCCTCCTCCCCCACGGCCACAGCGAGCGTCGACAGCCCTACCGGCCCGCCCCCGAACCGCCGCAGCAGGGCGTCGAGGACCGCCCGGTCGAGGCGGTCGAGCCCGAGCTCGTCGACCTCGTACAGGTCCAGCGCCGCGTGGGCGACGCGCAGGTCGAGCACGCCGTCCGCACGCACCTCGGCGTAGTCGCGTACGCGCCGCAGCAACCGGTTGGCGATGCGGGGCGTCCCGCGGGAGCGCCCGGCAATCTCGGCGGCACCGTCGGGCTCGAGACGTACGTCGAGCAGCGCGGCCGAGCGGACCAGGATGCGCTCCAGCTCGGCGGGACCGTAGAAGTCCAGATGAGCGGTGAAGCCGAACCGGTCGCGCAGCGGCCCCGGCAGCAGGCCGGCACGGGTGGTGGCGGCCACGAGCGTGAACGGTGCGACGTCGAGCGGGATGGCGGTGGCGCCGGGGCCCTTGCCGACCACGACGTCGACCCGGAAGTCCTCCATGGCGACGTAGAGCATCTCCTCCGCGGGCCGCGCCATCCGGTGGATCTCGTCGAGGAAGAGGACCTCGCCCTCGCTGAGCGTGGACAGCAGGGCGGCGAGGTCCCCGGCCCGCTCGATCGCGGGCCCGCTGGTGATTCGGATCGGGGCCGACATCTCCGCCGCGATGATCATCGCCATCGTGGTCTTGCCCAGACCGGGCGGGCCGGACAGGAGCACGTGGTCCGGCGGCCGCTCCCGGCTGGTGGCCGACTCGAGCATGACCTGCAGCTGCTCGCGTACCCGCTCCTGGCCGACGAACTCGGTCAGCCGGCGCGGGCGCAGCGCCGCCTCGACCAGCCGCTCGTCGCCGTCGGCGTACGGCGAGACCACCTCCGCGGGCGCGCTCACGTGCGGCTCAGCAGACGAAGGGACGAACGCAGCAGCGCTGCGAGGTCGGGTGAGTCGGTGCTCTCGGCCTCCGGCGCCACCGCGCTGACCGCCTCGTCCGCGTCGCGAGCAGCCCAGCCGAGGCCGGTGAGGGCGTCGTGCAGCTGGCCGCGCCAGTGGGAGGTCGCGCCCCCGCCTCCGGTCACCGCAGGCGTCCCGGCCACCGGGCCGAGCCGGTCCTTGAGCTCGAGCACGATGCGCTGGGCGCCCTTGCGGCCGATCCCCGGCACCCGGGTCAGCGCGGTGATGTCCTCTCCGGCCACCGCTGCGCGCACGGCGTCCGGTGCCAGCACGCCGAGGATCGCCTGCGCGAGTCGGGGACCGACCCCGCTCGCGGTCTGCAGGAGCTCGAAGACGTCCCGCGCGTCCTCGTCGGCGAAGCCGTACAGCGTCAGGGCGTCCTCACGGACCACCAGGGACGTGGCCAACCGTGCCTGCTCGCCGACGCGCAGCGCCGCGATCGTGCCCGGGGCGCACGACACGGCCAGGCCGACGCCGCCGACCTCCACCACGGCCGAGTCCGGCGTGACAGCGGCCACTCGTCCGGACACCGACGCGATCACCGGGCACCTCCGGCCGCGGCAGCGGCGGCCAGGCGGCGCTGCGCAGCTCCGCGCCACAGCTGGCAGATCGCCAGTGCCAGCGCGTCCGCAGCGTCGGCCGGGCGGGGCGGAGCGTCCAGGCGCAGCAGCCGGACGACCATCGCCGCGACCTGGGCCTTGTCGGCCCGGCCGGACCCGGTGACGGCGGCCTTCACCTCGCTCGGCGTGTGCAGGGCCACGGGGAGGCCGAGCCGCGCGGCCGCCGTGATGGCCACCGCGCCGGCCTGCGCCGTACCCATCACCGTGCGGACGTTGTGCTGGCTGAACACCCGCTCGACCGCCAGGGCGTCCGGGCGGTGCCGCTCCAGCCAGCCGACGACCTCGCGCTCGATCGCCACGAGCCGCGCACCGACGTCGTCGCCCGCCGGAGTGCGGACGACGCCGTACTCCACGAGCGCCAGCCGCTCCCCCGGCGCGCCGTCGACCACGCCGAGCCCGCAACGGGTCAGCCCCGGGTCGACCCCCAGCACCCGCACGAGCGCTCCCTTCCGTCCGAACACCTGTTCGGAGGCTAGCGGGAGGCGGGGACGAGCCCCGGCAGCGACACGCGCGGACCGGCTGGCCATCGCCGCTCCCCCGCTCCCCCGCTGCCGCCCCCCTCCGGCCCGCCCCCCGGCCCCCCTCCGGGCGTTGGCGCCAACGCTGGCCGACACGCCGTACGGAGTCCAGATCTGGCGCCAACGCCCGGTGTCCACAACCTCGCGGCCGCCTCTCGATCCCTGCCTCGCCGCGCCGGAAGGTGACCGCATGCTGCTGACGCAAGCACTGGTACGAGGCGGCGGCCTGGTCGTCCGGGGCGAGATCGACCACCACCTCATCGACGACGCGGTACGCGCTGGGCGGCTGGTACGCGTTCTCCCCCGGGTGTACGCCGACGTGGCGATCGCGGACGACCCGCTGACGCTGCGCCGTGCCGCTCTCAAGTCGGTCCCGCTCGGCGGCCTGAGCCACGGCACGGCGCTCGACGCGTACGGCCTGCCCGTGGCGAGCCCCCTGCCGATCCACGTCACCACGGCTGCGGCCGTCCACCACATCCATCAACGCACCCTCCGGGTCCACCGCCGGGAGGGATTCCGCCCGTCCGCGCCGTTCTGCGTGCTCCGCGACGGCGTACCGGTGGTGCAGCTCGACCAGGCGCTGGTGGAGTCCTGGCCGTTGTGGACCGGACCGGAGCAACGGGCGCCGGCCATCGCGGCCGTGCGTGAGCGCATGACCACCGCCGTGCGGCTGCGCACAAAGGTTCCGCCGAACCTCCGCGGCCGCCGCGAGCTGCTGGCGTTGCTCGACCAGCTCGCGGGAGGGCTGCACAGTGAGCTGGAGCTGTGGGGGCACGCCCACGTCTTCGACCACCCCAGCCTGCCGCCCGCCCGTACGCAGCACCCGCTACGCGTCGGTGGCCGTACCTTCTACCTCGACCGGGCGTACCTGGACGAGATGGTCGCCGTGGAGCTCGACGGTCGCGCGTACCACTCCGCACCGGACGCGCGGGAGAGGGACATCAGGCGCGACGCCGACGTCGCCCGGACCGGATGGTTGACGCTGCGCTTCTCGCACGCGCGGTTGACGCAGCAGGCCGATCGCGTACGGGCGGAGCTGCGTGAGGTGCTGGCGACCCGACGACAGCAGCTCGGCTGAACTCGGCATTGGAGCGCCATCTGGACCGCGTACGGCGTGTCGCCCAGCGTTGGCGCCAACGCCCGGAGGGGGGCGGAGGGGGGAGGGGGGCGGGGCCCGGAGGGGGGCGAGGGGGCGGGGGGCCAGGGGGCGGGCCGGGAGCGGGTCAGCCAACCTCGGCGAGGACGTCGTCGCTGATGTCGAAGTTGGCCCAGACGTTCTGGACGTCGTCGCAGTCCTCGAGCGCGTCGATCAGTCGCAGCACCTTGCGGCCGGTGTCGTCGTCGAGCGGCACCGTGACGCTCGGCAGCCAGGCGCTGTCCGCCGACTCCACCGGAAGCCCCGCCGCCTCGACGGCCAGGCGTACGGCGTGCAGGTCGGTCGCCTCGCAGAGGACCTCGTACGTCTCGCCGAGGTTGTTGACCTCCTCGGCCCCCGCGTCGAGCACGGCGGCCAGCACGTCGTCCTCACCGAGCCCCTCGGCCGGCACGAGCACGACGCCCTTGCGGTTGAACAGGTACGCGACCGAGCCCGGGTCGGCCATCGACCCGCCGTTGCGGGTGACGGCCGTACGCACCTCCGAGGCGGCCCGGTTGCGGTTGTCGGTGAGGCACTCGATGTAGAGGGCGACACCGCCGGGCGCGTAGCCCTCGTAGACGATCTGCTCCCAGTCCGCGCCACCGGCGAGCTCGCCCGACCCGCGCTTGACCGCGCGGTCGATGTTGTCGTTCGGCACCGAGTTCGACTTGGCCTTGGCGATCGCGTCCGCGAGCGTGGGGTTGCCGGCCGGGTCGCCGCCACCGGTCCGGGCCGCCACCTCGACGTTCTTGATCAGCTTGGCGAACAGCTTGCCGCGACGGGCGTCGACGACCGCCTTCTTGTGCTTGGTGGTCGCCCACTTGGAGTGGCCGCTCATGAGGTGTGCTCCCTGACCATCGACGCGAACAGCCGGTGCACGCGGGGGTCCCCCGTGAGCTCCGGGTGGAAGGCGGTGGCGAGCAGCTGGCCCTGCCGCACCGCGACGATCGTACCGGCGAGCTCTCCCGGGCCCTCCCCGGTCACGCGGCTGTGCACGTGGCGGCCGAGCCGCCCGAGCACCTCGACCCCGTCGCCGCAGGACTCCACCCACGGAGCGCGGATGAACACGGCGGGCACCGGACCGAGGCCGGCCAGCGTCACCTCGCCCTCGAAGGAGTCGACCTGCCGGCCGAAGGCGTTGCGCCGTACGACGACGTCGAGGCCGCCGATCCGCTGCTGGCCCGGGACCCCGTCGACGATGTCGCGCGCCAGCAGGATCAGGCCGGCGCAGGACCCGTACGCCGGCAGCCCGTCGACCACCCGCTTCTGCAGCGGCTCGAGCAGCTCGAAGCGCTCGAGCAGCTTGCCGATGGTCGTGGACTCCCCGCCCGGGATCACCACGCCGTCGCAGGCGTCCAGCTCCTCGGAACGCCGCAGCAGGACGGGGTCTGCGCCGACCGCCTGGAGCGCGGCGACATGCTCGCGGACGTCACCCTGCAGGGCGAGGACGCCGATGCGGGGCGGCGCGCTCACCAGCCGCGGGCGGCGTACCGCTGGTCGGCGGGCAGCTCGGAGACGTTGATGCCCACCATCGCCTCACCGAGACCGCGGGAGACCTTGGCGAGCACGTCCGGGTCGTCGTACATCGTGGTGGCCTCGACGATCGCGCGGGCCCGCTTGGCCGGGTCGCCGGACTTGAAGATGCCGGAGCCGACGAACACGCCCTCCGCACCGAGCTGCATCATCATTGCCGCGTCAGCAGGCGTCGCGATGCCACCGGCGGTGAACAGCACGACCGGCAGCTTCCCGGCCTCGGCGACCTCGCGGACGAGCTCGTAGGGCGCGCGCAGCTCCTTCGCCGCGGCGAACAGCTCCTCGTCGGAGGCCGACTGCAGCCGGCGGATCTCCGACGTCACCGAGCGCATGTGGCGCACGGCCTCGACGACGTTGCCGGTCCCGGCCTCGCCCTTGGAGCGGATCATGGCCGCCCCCTCGCTGAGGCGGCGCAGCGCCTCGCCGAGGTTGGTGGCACCGCAGACGAAGGGGACGGTGAACTTCCACTTGTCGATGTGGTGCGCCTCGTCGGCGGGCGTGAGCACCTCCGACTCGTCGATGTAGTCGACACCGAGGGCCTCGAGCACCTGAGCCTCGACGAAGTGGCCGATCCGCGCCTTCGCCATGACCGGGATCGAGACCGCCTCGATGATCCCCTGGATCATGTCGGGGTCGCTCATCCGCGCGACGCCGCCCTGAGCCCGGATGTCGGCCGGGACGCGCTCCAGCGCCATGACGGCCACCGCGCCGGCGTCCTCGGCGATCTTGGCCTGCTCTGGGGTGACGACGTCCATGATCACGCCGCCCTTGAGCATCTCCGCCATGCCGCGCTTGACCCGCGCGGTGCCGACGGCGGTCTCGGGGGGCGTGCTGTTGTCCGCGGTGCTCACAGGAGGGCCTTTCCTCGCACAGACTGTCACCCTCGATCGTACGGCGGGATCAACCGATGTTCGTGCCCGCGGGTACGAGCAGCACCCAGGTCCGGCCCGGCTTCAGCGCGAGCGTGTGCCCGGACTGGTGCACCCAGCGCGTCGGGCCGCCCGCCGTCGACCGCTCCCAGGTCCCCTCGTAGCGATGACCGTCGCGCAGCAGCACGGCCCGGCCGCGGCCGACGGTGATGGAGTCCGGCGAGCGGTTGCCGTCCACGTCGACGTAGCGGCCGGAAGCCAGCGGCACGAACTGGATCAGGATGTTGTCCGGGGCGACCGGCTTGCCGTCCGTCCCCTGCACGGTCCACGAGCCGCAGCTGATGTGCCAGGCGCCGGCGGAGGCGTCCCAGCCGATGTGGTCGACGGACTCGCGGGAGAACGGCACGGTCAGCGTGCCGCTCACCACCTGGCCGCCGGGCGGCGCGTCGCCGAAGCGGAACCCGACGTCCCGCAGCGGCGACCCGGTACGCGGCTTGGCGGCGCTGATCAGCCGGCTGGGCGTCGTGTAGAAGTTATACGCCTCCACCCGGCGGCCCCGCTTGTCGTACGCCCCGTCGTACGCGTACTGGGACACGGCGACCAGGGGCGAGGCCTGGACGTGCGCCATCACGCCGGAGTTCGCCCCGGAGAACCCGAAGATCGGGCGGCCGTACTGCGCGAACAGCTCCACGTCCGTGTCGCGGGCACTGCGCACCGGCCCGACATCGACGTTGGACGGGCCGACGTACACGGCGGCGTAGCGGGTGGTCCCGCCCTCCACCAGCTCCTGGTAGACGACCTGGGCCCGCGCGAGCCCGTGCTGCAGCGGCCGGGCGCTGGCCGCGTTGTCGACCTTGATCACGACCACCGGACCGGCGGGGCCGGCCTGACCCGTCAGCCACGCCCCCGCGACCGGGGTCGGCGTGGGGGACGGCGACGGCGACGGGGACGCAGATGTCGGCGACGGTGACGGCGTCCGGGTGCGGGCGGCGGTCGTGGGCGAGCCCCCGGAGCAGGCAGCCAGGGTGGTCAGCGACGTGGCCACGGCGACCGTGGCCAGGAGGGTCGAGCGACGGTGCACAGGCGGGTCTCGCTGTTCATCAGGGCGGCTGGGGCGGTCGAGGCGACCGTCGGACACGCTAGCCGACCGTGGCCCCTCCGGCCGGGTCCGACGCGGGCGATTGCGTCACGGCACCGAGGACGGTGTCGTCGATCTCGAAGTACGACGGCCACGGCGCGCTGCCGGCGAGGTGCAGCAGCCGCGGGATGCGCCGGCGGCGTACGGACAACGCGCCGGTCACCGCATCGGCGTGGAAGCGCCGGCTGAGCGAAACCTTGACGGCGGCCGTCGTGAGGTCCGCGGCCGCCGGTGCGGACGGTGCGAACGCCTGCGGGCAGGCCACGGCCGCGTCACGCAACGCCCGCGACAGCGCGCTCTCCGCCTCCTCCCGGTCCGGCCCGAGACCGGTGCAGCGCAACGCGGCGCCGGCCACCTCGGCGAGCCGGGCGGCCGGACCGGACGGCAGCACGCCACCGGCGGCGACGAGCGCTGCGGCCGAGGCCCGGCGGGTGAGCTGCGCCTCCAGCACGGCGGCAGCGGCGTCCGCGCGCAGGTGCAGGCGGTCCAGGCGGCCGGCGGTCCAGGTCAGGTAGGTGGCGACGAGGACGACGCCGACGACCAGCGCGGCGACGAGTCCCACGGGTCGACTGTATCTTCGGCGACCCGGGTCAGACCGGCTGCGCGACCGGCGGCGACGGCCGTCTCGTACACCTCGACCACCTGACGGGCGACCACCCCCCAGTCGTACGGCGCGACCGTCTGGCGGCCGAGCTCCACCAGCCGCGCACGCTCGGTCGCGTCACCGAGCACCTCCACGCAGGCTGCAGCCAGCGCGTGCTCGTCCCCGGCGGGGAAGGTCCGGCCCGCGAGCGGTTGGCCGAGGACCCGCCGGAAGGCGTCGAGGTCGCTCGCGACGATCGCGGCCCCGGCGGCCATCGCCTCCAGCAGGACGATCCCGAAGCTCTCGCCGCCGAGATTGGGCGCGACGAACACGTCGACCGACCGGTAGAACCGGGGCTTGTCCTGCTCGCTGAGCTGCCCGAGGAAGGTCACGCGCTCGCGTACCTCGGGCGCCAGCCCACGCCGCAGCTCGTCGGCGTCACCCGGCCCGGCGACGAGCAGGCGAACCTCCGGCCGCCGGGCGAGCAGGTCGGGCAGGGCGTCCAGCAGCACCTGCAGCCCCTTGCGCGGCTCGTCCAGGCGGCCGAGGAACCCGACGGTGGAACCGTCCGGGTCGCGGCCGGGCAGCGGGTCGGCGTCCGCGAACCGCCGGACGCGCACGCCGTTCGGGATGAGCACGCCGTCGGTGCCGAGGTGCTCCACCATCGTCCGCCTGGCCGCCGGCGAGACCGCGATTCGACCCTGGATCTTCTCCAGCTGGGTCTGCAGGGGCGCCTGCGCCAGCAGCAGGATGCGTGAGCGCGGGCTGTGCGCGTGCGACGTGGACACGATCGGGCCCCGCGCGCACATCACGGCGAGCAACGACAGGCTGAGCGTCTCGGGCGTATGGACGTGCAGTACGTCGAACCGGCCGTCGCGCAGCCAGCGGCGCATCCGGGTCGTTGACACCGGCCCGAACAGCAGCCGAGCGACCGAGCCGTTGTAGGGCACGGGCACGCTGCGTCCCGCGCGCACGACGTATGGCGGCAGCGGCGCGTCCTCGTCGTCGACGGGCGACATGACCGACACCTCGTGGCCGAGGTCCTGCAGCGCTTCCGCGAGGTCACGGATGTGGGCGACCACGCCCCCCGGCACGTCCCAGGGGAATGGGCTGACGAGGCCGACTCTCACGTCACCGAACCCGCTGCTGTCGGGAGCCGGGCGACGTCGAGGTCATCCACCCAGACGCGCTGGAACATGTGCCAGTCCTCGGGATGAGCGGCGATGCCGTCGGCGAACGCGTCGGCCATCGCCTGCGTCATGGCGCGAACCTTCGCCCGGCGGTCACCGTCCGCCGGTGGCAGCACCTGCGCGTGGATGCGGGCGGCCCACTGCCGGCCGTCGGGGTACCAGAGCGTCACCGGGAGCAGCGCGGCGCCGGTCTCGAGCGCGAGGGCGGCGGGCCCCGCGGCCATCCGAGCGGTGGCGCCGAAGAAGTCGACCTCGACGCCGCTGCGGGTCAGGTCGCGGTCGGCCAGCAGGCACAGGCACCCACCGGCCCGCAGCCGGTCCGCGAGCTCGGCGTACGGCGGGCGCTGCCCGCCGGTGAGCGGGATGACCTCCATGCCGAGCGACTCGCGGAACCGGACGAACTGTTCGTACAGCGCCTCCGGTCGCAGCCGCTCGGCGACGGTCGTGAACGGCACGCCGGTCGCGACCAGCCAGGCGCCGGCGTGGTCCCAGTTGCCCATGTGCGGCAGGGCCAGGATCAGCCCGCGGCCCGCCGCCCACGCGTCGCGCAACCGGTGCTCGTCCTGCACGTGCATGCGCGCCACGACGTCGGTCTCGTCCATCGCGGGGAGCCGGAACACCTCGCACCAGTAGCGCGCGTACGACCGCATCCCGCTGCGCACGGCCGCTGCGACCTCCTGCTCGGTCGCCTGTGGTCCGAGCACGCGGCGCAGGTTGCGCTCGAGCCGCTTCGCGGTGCCTCCACCGCGCCGAGCGGCCAACGACCCGCCGGACTCGAAGGCGCTGCGCGCCAGGCCCTCCGGAAGTGCGCGTACGCCGCGCCAGCCGGCGACGTACAGCGAGCCCGCCAGCCGACCGGTCACGGGGTCACCTCCAGCGCTTGCCGCCGGACCTCGGCCAGGCGCTGGCCGACGGTGATCGTGCTCGCCACCGCCAGCACCCAGAGCACCGCCTGCTGCAGCTGCGGCACGTCGAAGATGCCGGTGAACCCGGTGGCCACGAGGATCGCGATGAGCCGCTCCGGCCGCTCGACGAGCCCGACGTCGCAGCGCATGCCCAGCCCCTCGGCACGGGCCTTCACGTACGAGGTGATCATCGAGCCGGCGAGGCAGTACAGGGCGACGGCGCAGTAGAGCAGGCTGTTGCCATCCCCCGCCCACCACAGTGCGATGCCACCGAAGATCGCCGCGTCACCCACCCGGTCAAGGGTCGAGTCGAGGAACGCGCCGTACCGCCCGGTCGACCCGCTGATCCGCGCGACGACGCCGTCGAGGGAGTCGCTGAAGACGAAGCACGTGATGAACACGGTGCCCCACAGGAACGACCCTCGCGGGTAGAAGCCCAGTGCGCCGCCGACCACCCCGAGCGTGCCCACGACCGTGATGGCGTTGGGCGTGACACCGAGCCGTACGAGGGCCCGGCCCGTCGGCGTCAGCACCTTGTTGACGACCGGGCGGGCGTGGATTCCGAGCATGTGGGCTCCGATCCGTCGGGGCGGCCCGAGGATATCTGCGCGAGGGACCGTGCCGCGGTCCCCGCCACGCCGGGCAGCGGACCTCGGACCCCTTGTCCTGCGGGCGATCGAGGAGAAGAGTCGAGCGGTGTCCGTGCACCATCCCGCCCGGGTGACCACACCCACGAGGCTCAGGAGGAGTCATGGCTGACAAGGCGAACACCGCGGGAGCCGCCACCGGCAGGGCACCGGCGGCCGACCAGCCGGCCAACATCCGCAACGTCGTGCTGGTCGGCCATTCCGGAGCCGGGAAGACCTCCTTGGCGGAGGCCCTCCTCGTGGCGACCGGGACGATTCCCCGGGCCGGTCGCGTCGAGGACGGCACGACGGTCACCGACTTCGACGAGGCGGAGATCCGCCAGCAGCGGTCGGTGTCCCTCGCACTCGCTCCCATCGAGCACAACGGGATCAAGGTCAACCTGCTCGACGCCCCCGGCTACGCCGACTTCGTCGGTGACCTGCGCGCCGGCCTGCGGGCCGCCGACGCGGCACTGTTCGTCGTCTCGGCGACGGACGGCATCGACGGCACCACCCGCATGATCTGGGAGGAGTGCGCGCACGTCGGCATGCCCCGTGCCGTGGTGATCGCCAAGGTCGACAACGCCCGGGCGGACTTCGACGCCGCGCTCGCGGCCTGCCAGAGCGCTTTCGGCGACAACGTGCTGCCGCTGTACCTGCCGCTGCACGGCGACGACGAGAGCCCCGCGGGGCTGATCGGCCTGCTCAGCCAGCAGGTCATCGACTACTCCGGGGACGACCGCACCGAACGCGACCCGGACCCGGAGCACCTGCCGCTCATCGCCGACGCGCGCAACACCCTGATCGAGGGCATCATCGCCGAGTCCGAGGACGAGACGCTGATGGACCGTTACCTCGGCGGCGAGGACATCGACGTCAAGGTGCTCGTCGACGACCTCGAGACCGCGGTCGCCCGCGGCAGCTTCTACCCGGTGCTCGTCACCTCCGCCGCCACCGGGCTGGGCATGACAGAGCTGCTCGAGGTGCTCACCAGCGGCTTCCCGTCCCCCCTCGAGCACCCGCTGCCACCCGTGACCCGACCGGACGGGTCGTCGGTCACGCCGCTGACCTGCGACCCCGGTGGCCCGCTGTGCGCCGAGGTCATCAAGACGACCACCGACCCGTACGTCGGCCGCATCTCGCTCGTCCGGGTGTTCTCCGGCACGCTGCGGCCGGACGTCGCCGTCCACGTCTCCGGCCATGGCCTCGCCGAGCGCGGGCACGAGGACCACGACGTCGACGAGAAGGTGGGCGCGCTGTCCTCCCCGCTCGGCAAGAGCCTCCGCCCGGTGTCACAGGTCATCGCCGGCGACATCTGCGCGGTCGCGAAGCTCGTCCGCGCAGAGACCGGCGACACGATGTCGGACAAGGACGACCCGCTGCTCATGGAGGCGTGGGAGATGCCTGAGCCGCTGCTGCCGGTCGCGATCCAGGCCAAGAGCAAGGCCGACGAGGACAAGCTCTCGACCGGTCTCGCGCGCATCGTGGCCGAGGAGCCGACCGTACGGCTGGAGCGCAACGCCGAGACGCACCAGCTCGTCCTGTGGTGCATGGGCGAGGCGCACGCCGACGTGCTGCTGGACCGGCTCAAGACGAAGTACGGCGTCGAGGTCGAGCAGGTGCCCCTGCGCGTGCCGCTGCGCGAGACGTTCGCGGCGGCGACCAAGGCGCACGGCCGGCACGTGAAGCAGTCCGGCGGGCACGGCCAGTACGCGGTCTGCGACATCGAGGTCGAGCCGCTCGGTGACGGGGAGGGCTTCGAGTTCGTCGACAAGATCTACGGCGGGTCCGTGCCCGAACCAGTTCATCCCCTCGGTCGAGAAGGGGGTGCGCGCGCAGATGGAGCAGGGCGTCGCCGCGGGCTACCCGGTGGTCGACATCCGGGTCATGCTGGTGGACGGCAAGGCGCACTCCGTCGACTCCTCGGACATGGCGTTCCAGATGGCCGGCGCTCACGCGCTCAAGGAGGCCGCGGCGGCGGCCCAGGTGCAGATCCTGGAGCCGGTGAGCGAGGTGCAGATCCTCGTCGCGGACGACTACGTCGGCACGGTGATGAGCGACCTGTCGTCGCGGCGCGGCCGGGTGACCGGCACCGAGCCGGTCGGGAGCGGGCGGTCGCTCGTCCGGGCCGAGGTGCCGGAGATCGAGATCACGCGCTACGCCGTGGACCTGCGCTCGCTGTCACAGGGGACCGCGACGTTCACCCGGCACTACCTGCGCCACGAGCCGATGCCGAGCAGACCTGGCGAGCAAGGTGGTCGCGGAGCACGCCGCCGAGGACTGATCGCGACACGCCGGGGCGGTCCGCGACGTGGGGCCGCCCCGGTGGCAGCTCCGGAACGTGGCGCCTTCCCCCGGCGCACCCTGCTCGTCGCTGCGCGGTCGGCGCTGCGGCGGGAGTGCTGCTCATTGCCGGCCGGTCGTCGCGGACGCCGTGGCGCCGACCTCCCCAGACGCTCGCCTGGCGGCCGCGGAGCCCGCCCCCGTGCCGAGCGCTCCGCCGCTCGTCCGGCTGATCGGCACGGTACGCACGACGGACGGCATGCAGCTGCTGCTCGACCCCGCCCGGCGGCGGGGTCCCCGACGACGCTCGCTGGCGGCAGACCCCGTCCTGGTCGTCGACGGCAACGTGGTCGACGCCCAGCGCCTGGCCGACCCTCGTGCAGTCCGGCACCCCGGCGCTCCTGCGCGCACCTCGACGCCGCCGGCCACGTCGTGCGCCTCGAGTCCACCTGAGGGACGGCTGCACGTTGATCTGTCTCCTCGCACGGGACAGATCAACGTGCGGAAACCGCCCGCGACACGCCGTACGAACCGCAAGTTGATCGGTCTCGCGGCCCTGCACCCGGCGCGGGCTGAGGCGCGGGCATGCCCGTACGGGTCAGCCGGGCCAGTGGCCGGCGAGCGAGCCGGCGGGTCTCGGCCAGCAGCTGGGGCAGCACCTTGGTGTGGCCGACCACCGGCATGAAGTTCGTGTCGCCGCCCCACCGCGGCACGACGTGCTGGTGCAGGTGCGCGGCGATCCCGGCGCCGGCGACCCCGCCCTGGTTCATCCCGATGTTGAACCCCTGCGCGCCGCTGACCTGGCGCAGCACCCGCATCGCGCTGCTTGGTGAGCGCGCGCCACCTCGGCGGTCTCCTCCGGCGTCAGCTCGGTGTAGTCGGCGACGTGCCGGAACGGCACGACCATCAGGTGGCCGGCGTTGTACGGGTAGAGGTTGAGCACGGCGAAGACCGGCTCGCCGCGGGCGACGACGAGCCCGTCCTCGTCGCGCATCGCCGGGATCGTCGCAGAACGGGCGCAGCCGCCCTCGCGCGCTTGCCCTCGCCCTTGATGTACGCCATCCGGTGCGGCATCCAGAGCCGCTGGAAGCCGTCCGGCTCCCCGACGCCCCGTGCTGCGCCTCGGTCACCCGCTCGCCCGGCTGCGAGCTCTCGGGGTTGAGCGGTCGCGGCGTCGACCAGCCGGTTGGCGACGACCCGCGCGATCTCCTGCGACCGCGTCGTCGACCGGGACGCCGCGACCTCGGACCCGTCGCGGTAGCGGAACGACACGCGCGTCCGCTCCTCGTCCCGCGGCGCCGGCGATCAGCATGAACGGGACCTTCTGCTTCTGGGCGGTGCGGATCTTCTTCTGCATCCGGTCGTCGGAGGTCGTCGACCTCCACCCGCAGCCCCGCGCGCCCGCAGCCGCTCGGCGACCCGCTGCAGGTAGTCGTCGTTGTCCGCGCGGATCGGGATGCCGACCACCTGCACCGGCGCCAGCCAGGCCGGGAACGCGCCGGCGTAGTGCTCGGTCAGGACGCCGAAGAACCGCTCGATCGACCCGAACAGCGCCGGTGGATCATCACCGGCCGCTGCCGGGTGCCGTCGGCGGCCTGGTACTCCAGGTCGAAGCGCTCCGGGCTGGTTGAAGTCGACCTGGATCGTCGACATCTGCCAGGTGCGGCCGATCGCGTCGCGCGCCTGCACGGAGATCTTCGGCCCGTAGAACGCCGCGCCGCCCGGGTCGGGCACGAGCTGCCAGGCCGCTGTCGGCCGCGGCCTCCTCCAGCGCCGCGGTGGCCTCGTCCCACTGCTCGCTCGCCGCCGATGAACTTGTCCGACGCGTCGTCGCGGGTCGACAGCTCGAGGTAGAAGTCGTCGAGCCCGAAGTCGCGCAGCAGGCCGAGCACGAAGTCGAGCAGGGCGCGATCTCCTCCGGCGCCTGCTCCGGCGTGCAGTAAGATGTGCGAGTCGTCCATGGTCAGCCCGCGCACGCGGGTCAGCCCGTGCACGACGCCGGACTTCTCGTAGCGGTAGACCGTGCCGAACTCGAACAGCCGCAGCGGCAGGTCGCGGTAGCACCGCCCGCGGCTCTGGTAGATCAGGATGTGCATCGGGCAGTTCATGGGCTTGAGGTAGTAGTCGGTGCCCTCGAACTGCATGGGCGGGAACATCGTGTCCGCGTAGTACGGCAGGTGCCCGCTGGTGTGGAACAGCCCTCCTTGGTGATGTGCGGGGTGTTGACGAAGGAGTAGCCCTCCTCGTGTGCCGCTGCCGGAGTAGTCCTCCATCACGCGTCGACGATGCCGCCCTTGGGGTGGAAGACGGCGAGCCCGGAGCCGATCTCGTCGGGGAAGGAGAACAGGTCCAGCTCGGCGCCGAGCCGGCGGTGGTCGCGCTCTCTCGGCCTCCTCCAGCAGGTGCAGGTGCTCCTTGAGCGCGTCCTGGCTCTCCCAGGCGGTGCCGTAGATCCGCTGCAGCTGCGGGTTCTTCTCGCTGCCGCGCCAGTAGGCGGCGGCGCTGCGCATGAGCTTGAACGCCGGGATGCGCGGGTGGTCGGCAGGTGCGGCCCGCGGCACAGGTCGTTCCAGCCCGGTCGCTCGCCGGGCAGGTTGTCGTAGATCGTCCGGTCTCGCCGGCGTCCACCTCGGCCGTCCTCGCGCGTCGACGCTGCCCGCTGGCGGCGCCCTTCGAGCTCGATCAGCTCGAGCTTGTACGGCTCGTCGCCGCCAGCTCGCGTGCCTCGTCCGTCGTCGACCACCCGGCGGGGGAACGGCTGGCCCGCGGCGATGATCTCGCGCATCCGCTGTCTCGATGCGTCGAGGTCCTCCGGGGTGAACGGGCGCTCGGACGTCGAAGTCGTAGTAGAAGCCGTTCTTGATCGGGCGGGCCGATGCCGAGCTTGGCGTCGGGGAACAGGTCCTGCACGGCCTGCGCGAGCACGTGCGCGGTGGAGTGCCGCAGCACGGCGCGACCCTCGTCGGTGGGCATCGGGACGCTCTCGAGCCGTCACCGTCGGCGGGCGCCCACTCAGGTCGCGGTAGTCCTTCTCGTTGACGTTCACCACGACGACGCCGACGCCGAGCTGCGCCGAAGACGTCGGCGATCGTCGACCCGGCCCGACGACCCTCGGCTAACCGTCGAGGGTCATGCGGACGTCGGCCACGGCGAAGCTCCTCTGGGTGCGCTCAAGGGGGGCGAGGCGATGCTACCCAGCCCGACGGCGAGGGCCCCTCCGTGTTTCAGCGCAGGGCTTGCCCGGCGAGGTACAGCGCGGCGGACGGCACCGTACGCCGGGCCTCCGCGAGCGAGCCGGCGGTGAGCCGGTGGACGATCCCCAGGTCGGGCGTCGTCGGGTGGGTGACGGTGAACGCGGCCTGCCAGCCACCGGCGCAGCGCTCGTACCGGACGGAGACCGCGCCGATGCCCTCGACGTCGATCTCCTCCTCCACGCCGCCGCCGGCGAGCCGCACGGTGCCCACGCCGTAGACGTTCGACGGGCGGACGGACTGGTCCTGCCGGTTCACCGGGTGGTCGGCAGGGAGAAGTCGATCGTCACGGCCAGCCGGCCGTTGTCACGCCGCTCCAGGCGCAGCCAGGCAACGTCCGTGTGCTTCGCCACGTTGTCCAGGGCCTCGAGGAACGTCGCGATGTCCCACATGCCGCCGGACGTGTGGAGGAACTCGCCGAGCGCATGGTCGAACTCGGCCCGTTCCGCCGGATCGTCGAACCGGCAGCGACCGAGGAACGTGCGCTCGAGCACCGCAGTGTCCATGTCCGCCTCCACCACCAGCGTGGCGTCGGCGCGGGCCGAGCGCGAGAGCCGAACGTCACCGTCGGCCTGCTCCAGGTGGGCGAGCCGATGATCGGCCGCAAGGGTG
>CAVSIP010000002.1:0-145393 GCA_963728075.1 uncultured Actinomycetota bacterium
TACACGATGGTCGCGCAGACCATCCGGCGGTACGGCCTGTTCGTACAGCTGGTGGGAGGCGACCCCGGCGACGTGCCACCAGCCTTCGCCTACACCGTCGGACTGTTCGGCCTCGGCCATCCCGAGCTCGTGGCGACGGGCCTGGACCCCGGGACCGCACCCGCGTTGCTGAACCACCTCGCCGACCGGATCCGCGCCGGGGAGAACCTGCTGCCCGGCCAGCTGCTCAGCTTCGACGAGTGGCCGCACCGGGTCGTTGTCGAGGCGCTGCCCAACCCGGGCGAGATCCTGCTCGCGGCGAACCGGCACTACCAGCGGCCACCGGAGCACTCCGTCGAGGCCTACCAGCTGACCTACGACGACCTGCAGGGCCGGTTCCCATGGGACCCGGGGTACGCCAACCGCCCGGAGATCCAGCCGAGACCGGGCACCTGGCAGGCCTGATCCGGACGCGCGCAGCTCGAGTGGGTGGCGAGGGGTTGAACCCCAGACCACACGCTCCTGACCTGCGACGATACGCCACCACGCTCGACGCGCAGGTCGTTACGCGCCGTTCTGTGCCGAGCGAGCCGTTGCACCGTCATCGGTTATGCCACGGCATAACCGATGATCTTGGTAACCCCACCGAACCTCAGGCTCACTGCTCGAGCGCGTCGCGGGCAGCCTCCACCACTCGCCACAATGCCGAGTCCGAGCGTTCGTACCAGACCTTGTTCTGATCATCAGGCCGCTCTTCCGACAGCAGCCCCGCCTCGACGAAGCGGTGCAGTTCGTCGCGGATGTTGCTCCGCGAAGTCGTCCCGAACACGGGCAGCTCGGACTGGAAGAAGCGACCTTTTGGGTGTTCCAAGATCCAGAGAGCGATGGGCAGGCGACACGCACGGCCAAAGAGCAGATGGCTTACGCGTGTCGCGTCCATGGTGGCGAGACCACCTACTAGATTCTGGTCACTGGTTATTAGTTGTTGGAACGGTACTTCGCTCCACGTCTTGTCGGCAGTCGGGGATAGCTTCTCGACCACACGTTCGATCGCTGCTGTCTACCACTCCCGAGGGCGACCTGCGGGCCGCCCGATGACGTCGGTAGATTGCGGAGGTCGCTCGTAGGGCCAAGCTCGCGCCGCGACAACCCGAGCTCCGCGCTCGGAAAGGGAGAAGGTCATGTCAATCGCAAGGGCGGAAGAGCCGCCCGTCGCGCAGGCTGACGTTTCGGTCGACGACTTCATCACCGGTCTGCTGGCGGGCTTCGCGGACGCCGACGTGTCTTCCCTGTCGATCCGCGGCGCGGAGTTCTATCGGGCGATTGAGGATGCCTTCACGGCCTTGGCTAGCGCTGCCACTGAGCTTCGACTCGACCTTCGCTTCCGCGTCTTCCTCGACCCGGTGTATGGCGATTCTCCGGTGGTTCGAGATGCCATCAGCAGCGCTGTTCAACGCGACCTCGTCAGCCTAGACAACCCCGAGTACCAGGACATGCGCCTCAAGATTGGACATGAGGAGGCCGTGCTTCTTCTGAAGAGCCTCCCGGGCGGTCGCGATCTCTACACCGGCCTCGCTCGACACTTCTTGGACTCGTACCCCTGGGTAGTTCGGCGAGCCACCTAGGAGCAGCGTGAGTGAGTCCTCCCTCGAGCAACACCGTCAGGCGCTCGAAGGACTAGCCGAGGCCCTCCTTCGCGACTACATCAATCGGTGCGCGGCCAGTTCCTGGGGCCACAGAGCCAAGGAGTTCAACGACCCGATCTGGGGAACCCTGCAGGTTCGCGCTGCCGAGGTCGTGATCGTCGACAGTCCCTTGCTGCAGCGTCTCCGTCGCATTCGTCAGTTGGGCGTCGCACACCTGGTGTACCCGGCGGCGGTACATACACGTCTGGAACACAGCCTGGGCGTCGCGCACCAAGTCCAAGAGCTCACGGACTCGATCGCGACACATGCGTGGTCGGACTCTGGAACGCCGCCCGTGCTTCAACCATGGCACGTCTCGCTGTTGCGACTTGGAGCGATCTGTCACGACGTGGGGCATGGATTCATGTCCCACGTAAGCGAGAACGCACTGGACAACAATCGCCACTGCGACGATCTGCGCCTGGCCTTCCAAGACGCCCGACACAAGACGCGACGTAACCAGTTGAGCGAGATCGCCGCGTTCTACATGGTGGGCTCACCTGCGTTCCGAGAACTGCTGGCATTGGCGGAGTCCAAGGCCCCGACGGACTTTCCTGCTACGAAGCTTGTCGAGACAACATCGCAGAAGCTGGATACGTACCAGAATCTCCTTCAGCGACTCATCGTCAGCGAGGTTGTGGATCCAGAGTTCCCTCTGGTGCATGAGTTGATCAGCGGGCCGTTTGACGCCGACAAGCTGGACTACATGCCGCGGGACGCGGCAATGTGCGGCGTCCCGGTCGTCACGGACGTGGCTCGATTGATCGCCAAGGTCCGCGCAGTGAGCGTCGGGCAAGACTCCGTGCCGGCCGCTATCAAGGCGAACACTGAACTCCGTTCTCATTACGCGATCACGGGTATCGCTCGTTCCGGGGCACGCACACTTGATGAGCTGGCGCTCGGACGTGCCTTGCTGTTCGACAAGATCTACCGCCACCAGAAGGTCCGGGCCGCGGAGGCCATGGTCGCCAGCATCGTCGCAGAACTCCTGGAGGTGTCACCCGACCAACCCGCGATGCTGCTCTACCAGCTCTCAGACGAGGAGCTGCTGGGGCTCACCGTCGCCAGCGCGGGGGACGTTCTGAGGCTCGATGGGCAACAGCTTGCCGACGACCAAATGCTTCGCCTCCGAACCGCTGTCGACATCGCGCAGCGACTCCGTGAGCGGCGGTTGCTCGCGAGAGGCTTTGCGTTCAGCAGCAAGATGCCCATGGACCCGTACCGCAACGACCCCGAGCAGCGAGTGGGCGTCGATCAGCTTAGCCGTGACGCGCGCGAACCGCGTAAGCGAGCGGAGCTGGTTGCGGTGTTGCTCGATGTCGCCACCGAGATCGCTGTCAGTACTGGCCAACCAACGCCGGCGGATGTCGTCCCGCACGGAGTCGCAGCTCCCTACATCTGGATTAGTCCGCCGGTTGTCTCGGATGGCAGTGGAGAGAGCAGCGAGATCGGGCACGCGTGGCTCATCGGCGAGCACGGCGAGCAAATTCGACGAGCCGAAGAGGAGTATGCGGAGACCCGCGGATGGTCGGACGCGTACGTCGCGACGCGAGACCTCGGGCTCATCTTCTGCCCCGCGGAGATTGCACCGGTTATGTATCTCGCTGCAGAAGCCGTGGTGCGGGAACGGTACTCCCTACGCGTTCCGGCGAGCATGCTCGCCTTCGCCAAGCAGTCTCGCGAAGTGATTCACAATCTGCGTTCCCGGCTTGCCGCCGATGGGTTCTACGACAAGCGGCCCGTGGACTTGCTACCAACGCCACCCGTACTGACACGCGGAGACGCCGACGACCGCCTAGACGCTGTGCTGAAGAAGCTTTCTGGATACAGCGGTCCCCTGGTATTCGACGAGCGCACTGGAAAGTTCCGCGAGTCGGCGATGACCCGTGAACGGCTGCGGGACTGGCTCAAGCAGTTCCGCGATGACACGCGGGTTGACGCCGCGCTTGTCGCTCTTGAGCACGTGGAGCTCATCGGGCGGCGACAGGTAGACGAGGCACTGCGCGACTTCTTAGAACAGAATCCAAGCTTCCACGGAGCCAGCGTGTGTCCGCTGGGCGAACCCAAAGACAGTTCTACGATCATCACCTACTACGCCGGCGACGTGGCAGCCGAGTTCGGGTGCACGGTCCGATCGCTCCCGGACGCACTCCTCGCAGGTGGACCCGTGATCTTCGTGGACGACTACATAGGTCGCGGAAGTGCTGCGATCACGGTTCTTGAGAACTGGCTCGGGGTTGAGAACACGCAGGACTTGTCTCAGGTACGAGCCGGCGCGTTGTCCGACAGGGCCCGCAAGGCATTGACCGAGACTGACATCGCGATGGTATTCGTGGCGGGACGAACCGCTGGCCAGGACAACCTGCTCCGGAAAGCCAACGAGCTGGGACTTAGGGCAACCTCTTGGATCCACCGTCGCGACCTCCCGACCTTGGACGGACTTGCCGGAGTGAGCTCGGCGGCTAAGGACGATCTGATTGCGTTTTGCCGTAACCGTGGCGAGGAAGCATTGGTGTCGGAAGGCACTCGCAGTCCCGAGTGGATCGCAGATCGCCTGCTGGGGTACGGCAACGAGGGCGTGTTGGTGGTTAGCTCGTACAACACCCCTACCGCGGCTCCGACCTGCTTCTGGCATGACGGTCCCGATTGGCGGGCGCTGTTTCCGAGGCGGAAGAAGACCTAGGGCCTGCGAGCGTCCGCCAGCGCCCTGGTGTTGGCGCAGGCGAGGACGGCGCGAAGCGCCGCCCGCAGCCGGCGCCCTTGATGTCGTAAGGAAACTCCTCACACAACACTCTCCACAGCACCCTGCTGGGGTTGTCCACGGGTCTGATCCGAGGCGGTTGGTTGTCGTTGTCCGGGCGTACTGTGCGAAGCGTGGCTGAGGTCGGTTGGGCGAGGGCTCAGGCGCAGCAGCTGCTGGAGCCGCTCGGTCGGCGTTGGCGCCACTCGCAGGCCGTCGGCCGGCAGGCGGAGCGTCTGCGCGGGTCGTTCGACGAGGCGCGGGGCGATCGGCTGGTCGCCGCGGCATACCTCCATGACATCGGCTACGCGCCTGAGCTGGTCGTCACGGACTTCCATCCGCTGGACGGCGCGATGTGGCTGGACGGGCTCGTCGATCCGCAGGTCGTGTCTTTGGTCGGGCACCACTCCTGCTCATGGGTGGAGGCCGACATGCGCGGCCTCGGCCCTCAGCTGATGGACATCGCTCGGCCTGACGGTGAACTGCTCGACGCACTGACCTACTGCGACATGACCAGCGGCCCCGACGGCGAGCGGATGACGCTCGACGAGCGCCTGGCCGAGATCGTTCAGCGCTACGGAGTCGGGCACCTGGTCACGGAGTCGATCCAGGCCGCGACGCGGCACCTGCGCGAGTCAGTCGCGCGAGCTGAGCAGCGCTGCGGTGCAGCCCACCTCGGGGGTCAGCCCAGGTAGGGCGTAGCCAGCTCGGCTAGCCCGTGATTGATCCGCAGCCGCATCGACGGGTGGATTGTCAACGTGTCGAGGTTGCCCGGGGCGATGAACGCGACGTGGGAGGACTCGTCGCTGGTGCGGATCTCGCCGCCCTCGAGTGCGCCGGTTAGGCAGATCGAGAACTGCTGACGGACTTCGCCGTCGCTGAATTCGACGACGTGGTTCGGATCGGTGTAGATCCCCACGAGGCCGGTGACACGGATCTGCAGGCCGGTCTCTTCCTCGACCTCACGAACAGCCGTCATCTCCAGGTTCTCGCCGAACTCCATCGCGCCGCCTGGCAGGGCCCACAGCTGGTTGTCGGTGCGCTGAATGAGCAGCACAGCCCCGGAGTCGTCGCGGATGAAGACCGTGCAAGCCGCGACAATGCTGTTGGCTGCGGGAGCGGTCGGGTTGTGGAAGTGATCGGTCCTGGTCATCGGTTGCTCCAGCTCGCGAGGTCGAGCGGTTCCGCTTGACCCCAGATGGTTTCGAACGACTGCAGGTGGGTGGAGTACTGGTCGAACTCGCCGCTGCGACGCAGATGCAGAACCGGCGACTGGTAGGCGGGGACGCCGTAGGCGTGGTGGTTGACGAGTAGGTCGTCGTCGAACCGGAACAGCGAGTTGTAAAGGGTCGTTCGGTGTAACCGGATCTCGATGTGCTCGCACCCGGCGAGCGGCCTCAGGTGCCGGATCATGGTACGGATCCGCTCGCTCATATCGAGTCCCTCTTCGACGGTGCGCTCTACGACCTTGTCGCACGCGGGGTCGCCGAGGGCGAACCGAACGCGCCGACCGACGCCAGTTGCCCGTAGGGCCGGAACGAGATCGGGGTTGGACTCGGCCAGGAACAGCGCCGCATAGGCGAGGACGTCGATCTGCTCCGGGACGCGGGCCAGAAGCGTGTGCCACAACTCAGAGGGCACGTCGCTGCGACGCGGATAGAACGCCATTAGGCCTGGAATCTCCCGCGCCGTGGACACGGTGGACGAGACCTCGGGCCACAAGTAGGTCTCGGGCTGGGAAACCAGGTCCGCCAAGGCCTGGCGGTGGCAGGGCTGCGGTCGTCGGCCGTGCTTCCAGCGCTCCACCGTCTTCGGGTCGACGTCGAGCTTCGTGGCCACTGCTCGGTCGGTGAGGCCACGCGCTCGAAGAGCGGTCACAAGCCGCTCGTTACGCATGAGCCACAGGATGCGCCGCCATACCGACAGCGAACGATCACGTCCCAGAACCTGTGGACAACTTCGTCCTGGGACGTCCCCAGGGACGTCCGAGCCGTCCAAGGAACGCGGTGACGCCGTCCCTATCGCTGGGTCGAGGGTCGTCGGGTCACAACCCCCGACGACCCCTGGGAGGGCCTCATGAAGCTTCCGATCGACACCACGGGTGTCACGTTCCTCTGCGCGCTCGCGCCCGAGCCGGTGATGGACTTCGAGACCAAGCGGCAGAAGGGCGACCTCAACGGGGAGCCGCTCTACGCCGTGCAGCTCGTGCTGCTCGCCGACGGCGGTGCCGAGGTCATCTCGGTCAAGATCGTCGGCCGCCCGGCAGACGGCCTGGTCTCGGGCGCCCCGGTCACCGTGACGGGCCTGGTCGCGACGCCCTGGTCGATGGCTGACCGGTCCGGCGTCTCGTTCAAGGCCAGCAGCATCACCCCGCTCGTGCCCGCCACGACCGGTCGCACCACGCCGGCCGGCGACAAGGCCGCCTGAAACCCGACCCCGGAGAGGAGGGCTGACTGATGCGCTGGAAGCTGATCGTGCTGGTGCTGCTGCTCGCCGCCATCGCACCCGAGGTGTGCGTGCACTTCGCCGAGGCGAGCGTCCGGGCGGCCCTGCAGGTCCTCAACGGGATGCTCGCCCCTGCCGGCGGAGGCAGCCGTGGCTGAGTCGCCGTACCCGGGTCCCTACGCCGGTGCCGGGTACGGCGGCCCGCCCCGCGTGCAGCCGGCGCTGCCCCCAGACCAGCTCGGCATCCCCGAGGCGATCCTGCTCAGCCTGGCCAGGACCGTCTGGGCCTACGGCCTCGAGCTGCTGCTCCTCGCGACCGTCAGCGCCCCGACGCTCGCCGGCATCGTCGAGCACCACCAGTTCCTCGGCGGCCTCGGCAGCGCCACCGTCATCGCCGCACTGCTCGGCGTCCCAGGTTGCCGGCGCCTCCTGGGCCGGACGTTGTACTCCATCAGCGTTCGGCGCTGCTGGCACCGCGCGGTCCGGTCCCTCGCCCAGGCAGGCAACCACAGCCTGCGGGGGCAGCTCGTCGCCATCCGCAGGGTGCGGCGCCGTCGCTGCGGAGCGGTCCTCGACATCCGCGTCCCCGTCGGAGCCACCGTGACGGACCTCGAGAACGCCGCCGAAGCCCTCGCCGCCATTCTGGAGATCCGCGAGCTCCACATCAAGCGCGACCCCACCAACGCCCGGCAAGCCACCGTCAGCCTCATCCGCAGCGACCCACTCGCCGACCCCGCACCCAAATGGCCACACCTCAGCGCGGATCGCCTCAGCCTGTGGGATCCGATCCCGGTCGGCATCGACGAAGACGGCGACCCCGTCACCCTCTCGCTTCCTGAACGCAACGTGCTGCTCGGAGGCGAACCCGGCGCTGGCAAGAGCGCGGCGCTCTCGATCCTCGTGGCCACGGCGGCCCTCGACCCCACCGTGCAGCTGCACCTGCTCGACGGCAAGCTCGTCGAACTCGCCCTCTGGGCAGGCTGCGCCACCGACACTGCGGGAGTCGACGTCGCCGATGCCAACCTGCTTCTGCAGAAGCTCCGCGCGGACATGGACGCACGCTACGTTGCCCTGCTCGCCAACCGCGCCCGCAAGGTCACCCCCGACACCGGGCTGCCGCTCCATCTGGTTGTCGTCGACGAGCTCGCGCACTACCTGCTCAACGGCGACCGCAAGGACCGGACCCTGTTCGCCGAGCTCATGCGCGACCTCGTCGCCCGCGGCCGCGCGGCCGGCATCATCGTTATCGCCGCCACCCAGAAACCCCAGCACGACGTCATCCCCACCGCACTGCGCGACCTGTTCGGGTTCCGCTGGGCCCTGCGCTGCGCCACACCCCAGGCCTCGGACACCGTCCTGGGCGCCGGCTGGGCCAGCCAAGGCCACACCGCCAGCGACATCGACTCCGCCCACCGCGGCGTCGGCCTCCTCCTGCACGAAGGCGAACAACCCGTACGCCTCCGCACCCACTACCTCGACGACGGGGACCTCACTGCGATCGCCTCGCGCGCCGAGCAGCTTCGACAGGAGCTGAGATGACAACCCTGCTGCCGAAGGGAGCGCTCGATACGGTGCTCGCCCGAGCCAGCGATCCAGCCGAATTCGAGCGATGGACGGAGCAGATTCGGCGAACCGGCTTCTGCAGCCACCCGATACGGCTGCGCGGTCAGAGCCTGACGATCGATGCTGGCAGCGGCGAGATCCTTCGCCGTCACGACAGCTCGGAGGATCCCGACGGTGTCCTGCTCATCGCATGCCGCAACCGTCGCGCCACCCGCTGCCCGAGCTGCTCTGACACATACCGCCAGGACTCGTTCCACCTCATCGCAGCTGGTCTCCGTGGAGGGAAGGGAATCCCGGACACGGTGGCCCGTCACCCGCGCACCTTCGTCACGTTAACGGCGCCTAGCTTCGGGCCAGTCCATTCGCGCCGCGATGGCCAGCAAGCGTGCCGTCCTCGGCCCAGTCGCGATCGTTGCCAACACGGCCTCGCGCGTGGCTGCTGGAAGCGACACCGAGACGGCGACCCGCTGCTTGGTCAGCCCATCTGCCCCGAGTGCTTCGACTACGACGAGGCCGTCCTGTGGAACGCAGTGGCACCCGAGCTCTGGCGGCGAACGACGATCGCCATCCGCCGCGAACTCGCACGGCTCGCGAACATCCCCGTTCGAAAGCTCAACGACCACATCCGGCTGCGGTTTACCAAGGTCATCGAGTACCAGGCGCGCGGGGCGGTTCACGTCCATGCACTGCTGCGACTCGACGGCCCAGACCCGGACGACGTGGTCGCAGCATCCGACGAATGGACTGCCGAGCTTCTGCAGCAAGCCATACGCTCCGCGGTGGCGAAGGTCCGTACGCCGATCGCCGGCCTCGCTGACGGAGGCAACCATCGCGTCGGATGGGGCGAGCAGCTCGACGTGCATCCGCTCGCGCCCCCCGGCGAGGGTGCCGACGCGCAATCAGAGCTCCGCCGGATCGCCGCATACGTAGCCAAGTACGCGACCAAGAGCACCGATCACGGCGGGGCTCTGGATCGACGGCTCCAGCACGCTACCGACATCGACCAGCTCGCCATCGACGAGCATCATCGTGAATTCGTCGAGGCCGCGTGGCGCCTCGGCGCGGAGCCGCACCTGGCCTCTTTGAAGCTCCGTCGGTGGGCGCACACACTGGGGTACAGAGGTCACTGGTCCACGAGGAGTCGCCGGTACAGCACGACTCTGACCAGCCTTCGCGCGGCACGTCGCGAATGGTTCTCGCCGAGTACACCAAGGGTTTCGCCCGCCGCCGAGTTGACCGTTGGACGTTGGACGTACGCGGGCAGCGGGTTCAGGACGCTGGGTGACAGCTGGCTTGCAGCCACCGCTCAGAGCCAACGCCTGGAGGCGGCACGTGAACGACGACAGACCCTTCGCATCGGACCATCGACATGTCCGTGACGATCGAGCTCTTCACTATCGCCGAAGCCGCCACGACCTTGCACGTGCCTGAGGGCTGGCTCCGCAAACGAGTCAGCGCCCACGCAGTTCCCCACACACGGCTTGGCAAGCATGTGCGATTCACTGCAGAGCACCTTCGAGAGATCGTCGAGCAAGGCGAGAATCCGGCTGAAGCCAAGAGCGTTGGCAGGGACGGACTCAGCCCACGCTCTCGCCGGGCCCGAACCGGCAACCCACGGGGACCCGAGATCCTGCGACAACCTGTTGGGCTGACCTCGACTCAGGTCCGGTCCACTGACGACACAGCATCGCTACCTCCGGCTCCGAACAGCTCTCGGCCATCCTGAAGGCCGTAGACGGTCGCGCTCTGACCCTTGCTCTCTCCGTGTAAGCAACATCTGGTGCTGCATGACTCCCCAGGTGCTGGATGCAACCTGGCCATTGTCTCGGTAGCCAAGTCGAAGCGACACCGCCTGAGCCTTGATCCACCGACGGTGATTGCACGGTCGCTGTTTTCGTGATGGGCGTCGCTTTTCTGGTTGCGGCCGTGACGGGTCTGCCGGTCTGCCCGGCTCTTCCACTGTCGTCCTCGGTCGGGCCCGTCGTTGGGCGGTGCGGTCAGGGGGTTGCCGTGGCGGGTGGTCCGGTGGCGGCGTCGAACAGGCGGGTCCATGCCTGCGCCCACGGCCAGGCCGCAGGCAGGTGCAGGGTCAGCCGCCGCGCAGAGCGGGCGACGCGGGCGGGCACGTTGATCAGCTGGGCGCGCAGCGTCGTCCACCGCGCCCGGGCGTGGCGGGTGGATGCCAAGACTCCGGCGGCGCGGGCCAGGTTGAACGCGATGACCGTGTGCGCGAGCCAGGCAGCGTTGGCCGCATAGGACCCGGAGGGCAGGTGCGCCAACGGACCGGCCTTGAGCTCGGCGATGACCTGCTCGACGAGGGCGTGGTCGCGGTGGCTGGCGTCGGCCTCCACGGTGGACAGCGTCGAGTTCGTGATGAACGCGTGATGGCGGTGCGCGGCGAACAGCTCACCCTGCTCGCCGTGCCCGTCGGTGTTGAGCCGTTTGACGCGGCGGACCACCAGCCGGCAGGCCACCTGCTCGGCCTTGCGGCGGGAGGTGAACGCAGTGAAGCCGATCTCGGCGACCTCGGCCTCGGACACCCATCGGCGCTCGTCCTCGTCCCAGACCGCGTTCGGATACTCGATGGCCGTCCACGCCTGCTCCGGGATGCAGCCGATCGCGGCGACGACCTGCGGGTTCATCCGCGCGGTGACCGAGAACCATGCCTTCGCGCGGATCGCGGCGGCGACGGTGGCGTGGGCGTAGTAAGCGGAGTCAGCACGCACCAGCAACTGACCGGACACCCCGGCCCGGCGCGCGGTGGCGACGGCTTGAGCGAGCAGCCGTCCGGCGCCCTTCCCGGAGGCGATGTTCCCTTTGCGCAGCCGCGCGGCGGCGATCAGCGGTGCGGCCAGCGGGGTCGAGACCACGGCGAGCTGCGCGTTCAGCCCGCGCACCCCGGAGTAGCCGAACGCCGCCGCCTGCTTCGCATAGCCATGCACCTCCCGGATCGTGTCGTCGATGTCGAGGAACGCCACCGTGTCCGCACCGGTGAGCAGGCCCGGCACCCGGGCGGCCAGCCCGGCCAGCAGCCGGGAGGCAACTGCATCCAACTGCTGCACGTGCCCGTGGCGGAACGAGCGCAGGTAGCTGCCCAGCGTCGACGGCGCCCGCACCCCGACGAAGCATCGGCGCATCCCGCCGTGGCGCAGCACGTCCAGATCGTCGATGCTGTCCGCGCCCGCGAGCATGCCCGCGATCACACTGGCCGACTTGACCACCGGGTTCGGCGAGGCGACCGACAGGTGCCTGTCCAACAACTCGTGCAGACCGGCGGCCTCGCCCAGCCGCATCACCGGGACCAGCCCGGCCGCCGACACCAGGTTCGGATCATCGAAAACCACATCGACCCTGTGAGATGCTCGCACTTACGGGATGCCCCTTGTTGTGGTGGAGATCAGGACTTCAGCAACCCCGATTCTCCTGCCACACAAGGGGATTCTCGTTCTCCGGCACGCCAACAACCCAAGATCATCGGTGGATCAGGGCTGAGACGAACGGTTCCTGGGGAAGTACTCGGACAGCGCCACGTCGGCGCCCAGATGATGGAACGCGAAGCACAGCATGGCGGCGCGGGAATCAGTGCCGTACCCCTGCCGCTGGTGGGCAGTGGCGATCCAGCTGGCGGTTCCAACCGTGCGCTTGGAGGCAAAGTCGTTCGCGTACAACTCTTGAACGCCGATAAGGCTCTCGTTGATAAACAACAGCCATGCTCAAGTGCCACGACTCGGGTCGCCAATGCGCTGGCGCTCGCCAGTGTCGTTGGAGAACGAGCCGGGGCAACTCGTGGCGCCTCGCTGGTTCCAACCACGGCCACGGCGCTGGTGTCATCGATGGCAAGGTCCTGGCGGCATTCACGAGCGCAGGAAGCTCTTGCTCGCGACAGATTTCAACCGGACTCGGCCCCGCTTCGAGGGACAGCCCGAACAACGGATACAGGCCGCTCAGCAAGTCCTGCATCCGGCGATTGTTGCCCAACGCTGGCGGCGCGGCTCGATGGCAGGCACCTCTCGAAGGTGAATCGACCAGGGCTCGTCCGCCAAAAACGACCCAGGCTCGACCTCCCAACTCGAGGCCTCACTCAACCCTGCGGACTGAGATGAACGCGTGCTCGCCATCCCCGACGGTGATGGGTTCCCCCTCTGGCTCACCGATGGTGCATGAGGCCGCAAGCGTTTCGCGGGCGATCAATTGCTCGTGAGTGCGCACCGCGGTCTGAACCGCCACGCTCCCACCCACTAGCAGCGATATTCGGTCGGAGACCTCGAGGCCTGCGGCGCGACGGGCCTGCTGCACAGCGCGTACAAGATCACGGGCCAGGCCCTCGACCGCGAGATCGACCGTCACATGCGTGTCGAGCACCACGAAACCACCACCAGGTAGGGGGCCGGTAACGACACCTTCGACCGCCGAGCCGCTCACGGTCTCGAGGCTGTACTCCCCGTCGACCAGCTCAAACCCGCCGGCAGTGACGGCGCCGTCCCCGGCAACTGACCAGTCCCCGGACTTCGAAGCCCTGATGACGTGCTGGACGTCCTTGCCGAGCCGGGGCCCGGCTACACGGGCGTTGACCGTCAGCCGCTGCTCGACACCGTACGTCGTTGCCTCGCTGCTGTCGGCAGCGAGAAGCCGGAAGGTCTTGACGTTGACCTCGTCGGCGACAAGGTCGGACACGCCCTGGACCTCGAGCGCCGACGGGTCCGGGACGATCGCGGTGAGCGACGCGAGCGGAAGCCGGTTGCGTAGTGAGGCTGCCTTGCGCAGCGCGGAAGCCGCCGAGCAGATCTCGCGTACTTGGTCCATGACGAGCACGAGCGCGTCATCGGCCGGCAGGGAGTCGGCGAGTGGCCAGTCGGTGAGGTGCACGGACCGGTCACCAGTGAGGCCGCGCCAGATCTCCTCGGTCGTCAACGGCAATAGGGGTGCGGTCGCTCGGCACACCGTCTCGAGGACGGCGTACAGAGTCTCGAAGGCAGCCGGCTCCTCCTGGAAGAACCGGTCTCGTGAGCGGCGGATGTACCAGTTGGTCAGCAGGTCGAGGAACGCGCGCGTCGCCGCGCAGGCGTCGGCGACGGCGTACGCGTCGAGCGCCTCGGTCATCTCCCCGACGTACCGGCGGCACTTGGCGAGCACGTATCGGTCAAGCGGGTGGTGCGAGTCGGTTCGGCCCGTGGCCAGGTACCCCTGCCCCTTGCCCGCGGCGTTGGCGTAGAGCTGCAGGAAGTACCAGCTGTTCCAGAGCGGGATCATGACCTGCCGCACTGCGTCTCGGATGCCCTGTTCGGTGACGATCAGGTTGCCGCCGCGCAGGACCGGGCTGGACATGAGGAACCACCGCATGGCGTCGGCGCCATCGCGGTCGAAGACCTCGCGGACATCGGGGTAGTTCCGCAGCGATTTGCTCATCTTGTTGCCGTCGGAGCCCAGCACGATGCCGTGACTAATGCAGCTCGAGAACGCGGGCCGGTCGAAGATCCCGGTGGCGAGGATGTGCAGGGTGTAGAACCAGCCGCGGGTCTGGCCGATGTACTCGACGATGAAGTCGCCCGGGAAGTGGTGCTCGAACCAGTCCTGGTTCTCGAACGGGTAGTGCACCTGGGAGTAGCTCATCGACCCGGAGTCGAACCACACGTCCAGGACATCGGGCACGCGACGCATCGTGGACGCGCCGGTCGGATCATCAGGGTTGGGGCGCGTCAGGTCGTCGATGAACGGCCGGTGCAAGTCGGGCTCACCGGCCCGGTTGCGCGGGACCCTGCCGAAGTCAGCCTCGAGGTCGGCGAACGAGCCGTAGACGTCGACCCGCGGGTACGCCGGGTCGTCGCTGACCCACACCGGCACCGGGCTGCCCCAGAAGCGGTTGCGAGTGATCGACCAGTCGCGGGCGTTCTCGAGCCACTTGCCGAACTGGCCGTCCTGGATGTGCTCGGGCACCCAGGTGATCTCCTTGTTGAGCTCGAGCATCCGCTCCTTGAAGGCCGTCACCTCGACGAACCAGGACGAGACGCCCTTATAGATCAGCGGTTCTCGGCAGCGCCAGCAGTGCGGGTAGGAGTGGTCGTAGCTCTCGCGGCGCAGCAGCACTGTGCCAGCAGTGACGCTGCCGGCATCCTCACCGCGCGTGGCGGCTTTCAGGTGATCGATGATCAGCGCGTTCGCGTCGAAGACGAGCAGGCCGGCGTAGTCGTCCACCGGATGCGTGAACCTGCCGTCCTTGCCGACCGGCATGACGGCCTCGATGCCCTCACGGTCGGTGACCTCTTTGTCGATCTCGCCGAACGCCCCCGCGCTGTGCACCAAACCGACACCGTCGGTGGTGGTGACCGCGTCGTCGACGGCGACCACGCGGAAGGCGTTCTCGTGGCCGGCGAAGTACGTGAAGGGCGGCTCGTAGGTGCTGTCGACCAGTTCGGCACCAGTGTGACGCGACACGATCGCAGGATCGTGGCCGAGCTCGCGTGCGTAGGCGGCGAGCCGGGCCTCGGCGAGCAGGTAGCGGGCGGTCCTGTCGGTGCCAGGCACCGGCGCTTCGACCACGACGTAGTCGATCTCCGAGCCGACCATGATCGCCAAGTTGGAAGGCAAGGTCCACGGCGTCGTCGTCCACACGAGCGCGAGCACGCCCTCCGCAGGCCCGCTGGTCAGCCGCAGACCGACGGTGACCGCGGGGTCCTGACGGTTCTGGTACACGTCGTCGTCCATACGCAGCTCATGGTTCGACAGCGGTGTCTCGTCGTTCCAGCAGTACGGCAGGACCCGAAAGCCCTCGTAGACCCAGCCCTTGTCGTGGAGCTGTTTGAAGGCCCAGATCACCGACTCCATGTAGTCGGAGTTCATGGTCCGGTAGTCGTGGTCGAAGTCCACCCAGCGCGCCTGCCGGGTCACGTAGTCGCGCCACTCGCCGGTGTACTTCATCACCGACTCACGGCAGGCGTCGTTGAATTTCTCGATGCCCAGCTCGAGGATCTCG
Organism: uncultured Actinomycetota bacterium; assembly: GCA_963728075.1. Taxonomy (GTDB): domain Bacteria; phylum Actinomycetota; class Actinomycetes; order JAFAQI01; family DASSKL01; genus CAVSIP01. The sequence continues at coordinate 15,383 of CAVSIP010000002.1, forward strand.
TCGGTGGTCTTGATGCCATTGAGCCGCATCGCCTCGAGCTCGGCCGGCAGCCCGTGGGTGTCCCAGCCGAACCGGCGCTCTACCCGGCGCCCACGCATCGTCTGGTAGCGCGGGATCAGGTCCTTCACGTAACCGGTGAGCAGGTGACCGTAGTGCGGCAGCCCGTTCGCGAACGGCGGGCCGTCGTAAAAGACGAACTCGTTGTCGCCGTGCTCTCCGGCCTCACGCTGGTCGATGCTCGCCTGGAACGTCCCGTCCTTGGCCCAGTAGTCGAGGATCCGCTCCTCGACCTCGGGGAACCTCGGTGCCGAGGGGACTCCCTGGTCGGGCGTGTGTCGGGGATACGTCATCGGGTCGCTGCTCCTGCGTCGTCGGGTCTTGATCCACGAGGACGACAGGTCAGCCGCGGTACCACCTCGCTTGCCGCTCCCTTGCTGGTGAGGGTGCGACCGCTTCATGACGGCTGTGACGGGCCTACCCGTCCGGTTCTAGTAGGACCCGGCTGGGTGTCGGGAGCCCGTTCTTCCGGAGGCTCGCCGCTGATGACGGCTCGAACGCCTATGAGCTACAGGCTATGGCCAGCTCCTCAGGGGAGCCAGTCAGATCCGGACGTGAACTGGGAATTCCCACGTCGTCGTCCGGAGAACGGCCGCGTATGGGGAGCGAGATACCGAAATGGAGCGGGTTGCTTTATCCAAGCGCATCCCAACCGAGGACGCCGGTGGAGAGGTCACGGATGGACGCGAGCATTCCGAGCCGGTTGGCCTTCACGGCCGGGTCTGGCGCCATGACCATCACCCCGTCGAAGAAGGCGTTGATCGGGGCGACGAGGCCCAGGCCCACCGTGGCGAAGCGCTCGACATTGGCGGGGACGTCGCCCAGTTCTGCGCGAGCCTTCGCGATCGCCTCGGCCAGCGCGACCTCGGCCGGCTCCACGAACAGCGACGGGTCGATCGAAGCTCGGGCGCTGGGCGGAACGATGCGGCGCACGCGCAGGATCGCCTCAACGAGCGCACCGAACGCGGCGTCGTCCACGAGCCCGGCCAGCGAGGCGAGGGTCCCGTCGGCGAAACTCGGACGGTCAGCAAGCTGGAGGACGGCCTGCACGAGTCGGTGCGGATGTCCGGCGTCGAGCAGCGACTGCTCATAACGACCCACAACGAAGTTCGCCGCGGCCACGAGGTGAGCCTCCGTCACCTCGACGGGTTGCCGTCTAGCCGCGGCGGCCAGACCGGCGGATACCGAGATGCTCGCGAGCTGGGGGTGCGTGCGCAGCACCGCCAGGACGCCGAGGGCCGCGCGCCGCAGGGCGAACGGGTCGGAGGAGCCCTTCGGCTCCGCTCCGATGCCGAACAGCCCGGCGAGCAGGTCGAAGCGGTCGGCGGCCGAGAGCAGCGCGCCGGGCAGGGACTTCGGTGGCGCGGCGCCGGCCGAGCGCGGCATCTCCATCTCGTGCAGCGCCTGCGCGACCTCTGCAGTCTCGCCGGCGCGCATCGCGTACTCACGCGCCATAACGCCCGCGAGCTTCGGGAGCTCGACGACCATCTGCGTTGCCAAGTCGAACTTCGCGAGCTCGCCGGCGCGTGCCAGTGTCGTCTTCTCCGCGGCCGACAGTTCAACTGAGGCAGCGAGGTCGGCGGCCGTCACGGCGATTCGCGTCGCGCGATCGTGCATGGAGCCGAGATGGGCGGCGAAGGTCAGCTTGTCCAGCCGTGAGCGAAAGTTGGCGAGAGGCACCTGCAGGTCCGCGCGCCAGAAGAACGCGGCGTCCTCGTAGCGGGCGCGCAGCACGGCCTCGTTGCCTGCGCGGACAGCGTCGCGGTCGCATGTCCCGTTCGCGACGGCCACGAAGTAGTTGCGCAGTTCGCCCGAGGTCGTGCGCACCGGCAGGTAGCGCTGGTGCTTTCGCATGACCGTCACGAGTATGTCCGACGGTAGGTCCAGGTAGCGCTCCTCGAACGAGCCAAGGATCGGGTTCGGCGACTCGACCAGGTTGGTCACTTCGTCGACGACATCTGCCTCTCCTTCGACATCGACAGTCGCACCGACCGATGCCGATAGATCCCGTGCCCCCGCCACGATCGCAGCGCGACGCGCTGCGCTATCAAGCTTGATGTCCGCGCCGGCGATCACCGAGGTGTACTCCTGCGCCGAGGCAACCGAGAGAATCGGCTCCGCTGCGCTGCGATGCACCCACGTCTCGCGGCCGCTTGACAGATTCGAGACCTGGAACGGCACGACAGCCTCCCCGAGCAGCGCGAGGATCCAGCGAACCGGGCGAGTGAAGGACAGGCCCGGCGCGTTCCAGCGCATGTTCTTCTCCGAGCGCAGCCCAGTGACGATGCCCGGCAGGATCTCGGCGAGCACGTCGATTGCGGGGCGGCCGACGACCTCGGAGGAGACGCCGACATATTCGACCCCGTCCTCCAGCGTGATGCGCTCTAGCACCGAGGGGTCGATCCCCTGCGCGCGCGCGAAGCCCTGGGCGGCCTTGGTCAGCTTGCCCTCCGCGTCGTAGGCCGCAGAGACCTTTGGACCCTTAACGGTCTTGCGGATGTCCTCCTCGCGCGCGGCGACCTCGGCGACCGTGGCGACCACGCGGCGCGGCGTCGCGTCGACTGATATCTGACCGTGCGTCAGACCAGTGCCTGCCAGCGCGGCGGTCAACGCGGAACGCACCTGCTCGACAGTGGAACCGCACTCGTGGGGCGGCATCTCCTCGATGCCGATTTCGAACACCAACGGCGCCGACCCGGTCGGTACGTTGCCCGCCTCCGCCAGTCTCGGCGCGACGGACATCTCGGGCGTACCGAGCGGGTTACCAAGCTCGGACCGCTTTTCGATCCACAGTTCGGCCACTTCGCGGGCAAGGCGCTGCATGACACGGAACGAGGCAGCGCGCTCAGTCGTCGACACTGCCCCGCGCGCATCCATCACGTTGAACGCGTGGCTGCATTTCAGCACGTAGGACTGCGCCGGCACCGGGAGCTTCGCCTCGACCATGCGCCTTGCCTCGCCCGCATAGATGTCGAACAGCGCGCGGTTGGCCGCGACATCGGCGTCGTCGAGGTAGTAGCGGCTCATCTCGTATTCAGCCTGGCCGAATGCCTCGCCGTAGGAGATGCCCGGGGCGTATGCGATCTCCTTGAAGTGCCCGACGCCCTGAAGGGCCATCAGGATGCGCTCCATACCGTAGGTCAGTTCGACGGAGATTGGGTCCAGCGTCTGACCACCGACAGCCTGGAAATACGTGAACTGCGTGATCTCCATGCCGTCGAGCCAGACCTCCCAACCCAAACCCCAGGCACCAATGGCCGGCTGCGCCCAGTTGTCCTCGACGAAGCGGACGTCGTGCGCGCTCAGGTCAACGCCCAGCGCCTCGAGTGAGCCGAGGTACTGCTGCTGCGGGTCGCCGGGCTCGGGCTTGAGGATGACCTGGTACTGAGTGTGGCATTGGATGCGGTTGGGGTTCTCGCCGTAGCGTGCGTCGTCTGGACGCACCGAGGGTTCCACGTAGGCGACGCGCCACGGTTCGGGACCGAGCACCCGCAGGAACGTCGCGGGGTTCGCGGTACCGGCGCCAACCTCGGTGTTCATCGGCTGGACGATCATCGCGCCGCGCGCGGTCCAGTATCCGGTGAGACGAAGGAGGGCGTCCTGCATGGTCAACACGTGCGTCACGTCCTGAGGTTCGAGACAAGCGGCGGCCTGCGCCGGCGCGCTGAGTCTATTGAGGAGGCCTGCCCCAGCCGCTCGACGGAGATCGACGTTCACGCACTCGCTTCGTCGACAAGCAGCTCCGCCGCCTCGACCGGCGCTCCTTCCGTGGACACCAGAATCCTCTTGCCGCCCAAGGCTCGCTCGATCGCGAGGTCAGCGACTTCGTGAGTCTGGAAGAGCAGCCCGCCGTACACGTCGACCGTGATCTGGATGCTCTTGTGCCCCAGCCGCTTCTGGATGACTGGCAGCGGTACACCAGCTGAGATCAGCCACGCAGCGTTCGTGTGCCTGAGGTCATGAAAGCGCGGCGTCTTCGTCAACCCCTTCACCTGAGCAGCTTTGATGGCCCGCTGCCACCTGCTCTCGTACCAGTTCCCTTGGTCAAGCCGGCCGCCGCGCGGGGCGCCGAAGACCAGATCATCCATCGACCGACCGGCAACCGCCCGACGCAGCGCATCAGCCACAGCCGGCGCGAGGGTTATCCGCCGACGTGACTCCCTCGTCTTCGGCTTGCCCAGGTAGAACTTGCCGTGCTGCTCGAGGGCGAACTCACCTTTGCCATTGCGCTTCCAGGCGCGTCGAACGGACAGCGTCGGGACACCGGCTCCTAGCTCCAGATCCTTGACCTTGAGCGCCGTCAGCTCGCCCCACCGCAGACCGGTGCCGACGGCGACGAGCAGGAAGTCTCGATCGTCCTCGTGCATGGTCGCGTGCAGAAGCCGGAACTCGTCCTCGCTGAGGAACACCATGTCGTCGTCGCCCTCGGTGTCGTCGTCGAGCGGAGGCAGCTTGACGCCTTCACAAGGATTCCGAGGGATCAGGCCCTTCTGGACCGCGCTCTTGAAGATCGCAGACAGCAGCCCGTGGTAGTTGGCGATCGTCTTGGGACTCGTCCCGGCCTTCCGCCGGCCGACGATCCAGTCGCGGTCGTCGTCGCTGATTACGTTCTCGATCGTGGGCGGCACACCCTTGATGGCCTCCAAGGAGGCCACCAGCTGAGTCAGCTGCTTCACGTACCTCGTCTGCGTGTCGGGGCCGGCGCTCGTCAGGCGACGTATGTAAGCCGTCCCGAAGTCGAGCAGCAGGTGCTCGGAGCTGGGCTCCTCCGCGACCTCCTGGAAGCCGACGCCCTTGACCCATCCTTCGGGCCAGCGCTGCCCGTTGGCGTCCACCATCACCTGGAACTTCAGCGCCATCTTGCGGTCGCTGAATGACTCCGACTGCCACGGCGCTCCACGCCGGCCGCCGAGCAGCCACTGGACCTTGTAGGTGCACTCTCCGGTCTTGGCTCGCCGGGTCACCACGCTCGCCATGAAGGCCTCCCAAGATCAACGGTTATGCCGTCGTTATGCCTTGGAAGCGATGGTCTCCCTGCCAGCCGACAGAAAGTGCACGTCAGAGCACATCTGTGGATGGTGGGCGAGGGGGGAGTTGAACCCCCACGTCCTTTCGGACACACGGACCTGAACCGTGCGCGTCTGCCTATTCCGCCACTCGCCCCGAGCGACGCCGATCAGGCTAGCAGGACCCTTGCAGCGGCTGCGTACGATCGGTCGGGGCTGGGAAGGGACCGGGTCGTGGGTGTTCTGCAGCGGTTCGAGCGTCGGTTGGAGGGCCTCGTCGAGGGCACGTTCGCCAAGGTGTTCAAGGGCGAGGTGCAGCCAGTCGAGATCGCCCAGGCACTCCAGCGCGAGTGCGACGACAAGCGTGCGGTCGTGAGCGAGGGCCGCGTGCTCGTCCCCAACCAGTTCGTGGTGGAGCTGAGCGGCTCCGACCACGCCCGGCTCCAGCAGTACAGCGAGCCGCTTGCGGACGAGCTATCCGCGATGGTCCGCGAGCACGCGGCGGAGAACGCGTACTCGCTGCTCGGCCCGGTCGAGGTCCGCTTCGAGCAGGCTGACGAGCTCGACACAGGCGTCTTCCGCGTCCGCAGCGGCGTCGCCGCCGGAACCGCCGCGGAGGAGACACGGATCAAGGTCGGCGGGGCGGGCCCCAGCACTCAGGAGGCGGCGCCCGGCGCACCCGAGGCGCTGCCCGGGAAACCCCGCCTGGTGATCGCGGGCACCGAGACGCACGACAAGAACTCCCCCGAAGGGCGCGGCATGGAGCGGGCGTTCTTCCTCACCGCCCCGGTGACCGTGCTCGGTCGGGGAGAGGACGCGGACGTTCAGCTCCCAGACGGCCGGGTGTCACGTCGGCACGCCGAGGTCCGCTTCGAGGACGGGAACTACGTCATCGTCGACCTCGGCTCCACCAACGGGACGCTGGTCAACGGCGTCCCGGTGTCGCGCCGGCAGCTCCTCCCCTCCGACCGCATCGGCATCGGAGGCATGACACTGGTCTTCGACCAGGAACCGATCAGCAGCTGACAGGGGACCATGGACCTCGCCGTCTTCGCCGTGCACGCCGGCGTGCTCGCCGTGCTGTGGGGCTTCATCCTCGCCGTCCTGCTGGTCATCCGCTCCGACGTGTTCGGCCCACGGCCGGCCGGCTCAAGCCCCGGTGGTGGTCGGGCCGGCCGCACCGCCGGCGGCCCCGCAGCCGCGGCCGAGACCGCCGCGCCGGCCCGCTCACGTCGATCCGTACGCACCCTGGCGGTGACCGAGGGGCCGCTCGCGGGTACGACCCTGACCCTGGGGGAGACGCCGGTGACCATCGGCCGGGCAGAAGGGTGCACGATCGTGCTGTCGGACGAGTACGTGTCCAACCGGCACGCGCGGCTGGTGCCCCGCGGTCGGGACTGGGTCCTCGAGGACCTCGAGTCCACGAACGGCACCTACCTCGACGGCTCCCGCGTCACCGAGCCGACCGTCGTCCGCCCCGGCCGCGACGTGCGGATCGGGCAGACCGTCCTGCAGCTGCGGCGCTGAGCCCGGTTCCAGGCCAACCACTAGGGTTCTTGCAGTGAGGCTGCGCTACGCCGCCCGCTCCGACGTCGGGCTGCTCCGTGAGGGCAACGAGGACTCGGTGTACGCCGGGCCTCGTCTGCTCGCGGTTGCCGACGGCATGGGCGGACACGCGGGCGGCGAGGTGGCGAGCGCGACCGTGATCGCGACCGTCGCCGTGCTCGACGACGCGGACCCCGACGACCTGGTGGGTGCGCTGCGCGGCGCCGTCCTCGACGCCAACGAGGCCGTCCGGGAGTTGGCCGAGGCCCAGCCCGACCTGGAGGGCATGGGCACCACCCTCACCGCGCTGCTCTGGAACGGTGCCCGGCTCGGGGTCGCCCACATCGGGGACTCCCGGGCCTACCTCCTGCGCGACGGCGTGCTGACCCAGATCACCCATGACCACACCTTCGTGCAGCGGCTCGTCGACGAGGGCCGCATCTCCGAGAACGAGGCCAACGTGCACCCGCAGCGCGCGATGATCCTGCGGGCGCTGGACGGCCGGGCGGAGGTCGATCCGGACGTCGTGGTCCGGGAGTGCCTCGTCGGCGATCGCTACCTGGTGTGCAGCGACGGGCTGTCCGGTGTGGTGAGCACCGAGACGCTGCGCGACACGCTCGCGGAGGGCGACCCGGACGAGGTCAGTGACCGCCTGGTCGAGCTCGCGCTGCGCGGCGGGGGACCGGACAACATCACCGTGATCGTCGCGGAGATCGTCGACGACACCGATGCCACCGCCACCGCCACCGCCACCGAGCCGGTCGTGGCGGGCGCCGCCGCGGCCGCCCCGCACCGCGCCGGGGGCCTCGCCGACAGCCCCGCGGTCCGGGCGGCGGCCACCCTTCCGGCTGGCGACCGCCCGCCGTCCGACGAGCCCCGCTCCCACGCGCGACGGCGGACCGGCCGCTGGTCGCTGATCGTGGGCATCGCCGTGGCGCTCGCCGTCATCGCCGGCACCGGCGCGGCCTACGCGTGGATCAACGGCCAGTGGTACGTCGGCGCAACGGACGACGACGAGCGGACCGTCGCCATCTTCCACGGTGTGGACGGCTCGGTCGCCGGGCTGGCGCTGTCCCGGCTGCACGACCGCAGCCGGCTGCCGCTCGACGCTCTGCCCGACTACGAGCGCGCGCGCGTCGCCGACGGCATCGCGGCCGACGACCTGCGCCACGCCCGGCGGATCGTCGACCAGCTCATCCGTGAGGCGTGTCCCATCCCGTCGGCCGCCCCTATGCCGTCGACGTCGCCTTCGCCGGGCCCGGCCGGCTCGCCGTCGCCGGTGGCCACGCCGAGCCCCCTCGCACCCACCCCGCCCGCATGCGCGAGCCTCCGGTGAGGGAGCGGCGCGCCGAGCTCGGCCTGCTCCTCGGCTCCATCACCGTCACCGTGCTCGCCTACATCTCGGTCGGGCTCGGCGCCCAGGGCCACGTCCCGCCCGGCGCGGCCACGTACGGGGCGGGGCTGCTGGCGCTGTTCGTCGCCGGTCACCTAGCCGTACGCCGGCTGGCCCCGCACGCCGAACCGGTGCTGCTGCCCGCCGCCGCACTGCTCAACGGCCTCGGGCTCGCGGTCATCCACCGCATCGACCTCGCCGCCGCCGCCCAGGCCCAGCGGCTCGGCAGGCAACCGGCCTCCGGCGACGCGCGGCTGCAGCTCGTGTGGACGGCGGTCGGGATCCTCGCGTTCGTCCTGACCCTCGCCGTGGTGCGCGACCACCGCCTCCTCCAGCGCTACACCTACACCGCCATGGCGGTGGGCCTGGCGCTGCTGCTCCTCCCGGCGCTGCTGCCGGCCAGCATGTCGGAGGTCAACGGTGCGCACATCTGGGTGCGCCTCGGGCCGCTGTCGTTCCAGCCGGGCGAGCTGGCGAAGATCGTGCTGGAGGTGTTCTTCGCCGGCTACCTCGTGAGCAAGCGCGAGCTGCTCGCGCTGGCGGGCCGTCGGGTGCTCGGCATGGAACTGCCGCGAGGGCGTGACATGGGCCCGGTGCTGCTGGCCTGGCTGGCGAGCGTCGCGATCCTCGTCCGGGAGAGCGACCTCGGAACGAGCCTGCTGTTCTTCGGGATCTTCCTTGCCATGCTCTACGTCGCCACCCGGCGAGCCTCCTGGCTGGTCATCGGCCTGGTGCTGTTCGCGGCCGGGGCGGGCGGGGCGTACGCGACCGTGCCGCACGTGCAGTCCCGGGTGGACATCTGGCTGCACCCCTTCGCGGACGCGACCGGCAAGGGCTACCAGCTCGTGCAGGGCCTGTTCAGCTTCGCCAACGGCGGGCTGTTCGGCACCGGGTTGGGCGAGGGGCGGCCGGACATCGTGCCGTTCGCCCGCACCGACTTCATCGCCTCCGCGATCGGCGAGGAGCTCGGCCTCATCGGCATCACCGCCGTGCTCGTCGTCTACCTGCTCTTCGTCGCTCGCGGCATCCGCACCGCACTCGCCGTCCGCGACGGGTTCGGCACGCTGCTCGCCGCCGGCCTGGCCTTCGGCGTCGCCCTGCAGGTGTTCGTCCAGTTCGGCGGCGTGACCCGGCTGGTCCCCCTGACCGGGCTGACCCTGCCGTTCGTCTCCTACGGCGGCTCCAGCCTGGTGAGCTCCTGGATCGTCACCGCGCTGCTGCTGCGCATCTCCGACGCCGCCCGATCGCCGCTGCCGGTCTCGGCACCCCCGAGCCCCGTCCTGGCGAGTGCCGAGACCCAGGTGGTGACCCGGTGAACGTACCCCTTCGCCGGGTGGCCATCGCCATCGCGCTGCTGTTCGTGGCGATGCTCGTCAACGTCAACCGCATCCAGGTGATCGACGCCCAGTCGCTGCGCAACAACCCGCACAACAGCCGGGTGCTGCTCCGCGAGTACGAGCACCAGCGTGGCCCGATCGTGGTCGCCGGGACGGCGATCGCGAAGTCCGTGCACACGCCGCAGGACAACCTCAAGTACCTGCGCGTGTACCCGGGTGGCGCCGAGTACGCGCCGGTCACCGGCTTCTACTCGGTGGTGTACGGCGCGACCGGGATCGAGCGCACCGAGAACCGCGTGCTCGCCGGCACCGACGACCGGCTGTTCGTCCGCCGGTTCACCGACATGCTCTCGGGCAAGCAGCCGACCGGCGGCGCCGTCGTGCTCACCCTCGACCCGAAGGCGCAGGACGCCGCGTGGCACGCGCTGCAGGGCAAGACCGGCGCGGTCGTCGCCCTCAACCCGAAGACCGGCGCGATCCTGGCCATGGTGAGCAGCCCGTCGTACGACCCGGCGGTGCTGTCGTCCCACGACACCGCGGCGATCCAGAAGCACTACCAGCAGCTGGTGAACGCTCCCGGCGACCCGCTGGTCAACAACGCGCTGTCGCAGACCTACCCGCCCGGCTCGACATTCAAGATCATCACCACGGCGGCGGCGCTGAAGACCGGGAAGTACACCCCGGACAGCGTCCTGCCCGCCCCGGACGCCTACCGGCTGCCTCAGACCAACACCTTCCTGCACAACTTCGCCGGGGAGACCTGCGGCAGCGGCAACAAGATCACCCTCGCCGACGCGCTGCGCATCTCCTGCAACACCGCGTACGCCGGGCTCGGCGTCGCCCTCGGCGCGGACGCCCTGCGCTCGACCGCGGAGGGGTTCGGCTTCGGCGACTCCATCCGGGTCCCCCTGACCGCCGCGGCGAGTCACTTCCCCGACCACCCGAACGTGCCGCAGACCGCCCTGTCGGCGATCGGGCAGTACGACGTCCGCGTCACGCCCCTGCAGGCGGCGATGGTGGCCGCGGGCGTCGCCAACAACGGCGTCGTGATGAAGCCCTACCTCGTCCAGGAGGTGAAGGGGCCGGACCTGTCCACGCTGGACCAGGCGACCCCGAAGGTCTACCGGCACGCGCTGCCGGCGGCCGTCGCGCACACCCTGACCGGGCTCATGGTCCGGGTCGTCCAGGCCGGCACGGGAACCGCTGCGCAGATCCCCGGCGTGCAGGTCGCCGGCAAGACCGGCACCGCTCAGCACGGCAACGGCGCCCCCGAGGACGCCTGGTTCATCAGCTTCGCGCCCGCGAACAACCCGCAGGTCGCCGTCGCCGTCGTGGTTCCCGACGCGGGCCGCACGGGCGGCGAGGTCGCCGCGCCGATCGCGCGCGCGGTGATGGAAGCGGTGCTGGGCGGATGACCGTCCCGGAGGGCACCGAGCTCGGCGGCCGCTACCGGCTGGAGGAACGGCTCGCCGGCGGCGGGATGGGCGAGGTCTGGCGCGCCCGCGACCTCGTCCTGCAGCGTGCGGTCGCCGTGAAGGTGCTGCGTCGGGAGTACGCCGACGACGCCCGCTTCCTCGAGCGCTTCCGGTCCGAGGCCCGGCACATGGCCGCGCTGTCCCACCCGGGCATCGCCGGGGTGTACGACTACGGCGAGAGCGACGGAGCGCCGTACCTCGTCATGGAGCTCGTCGAGGGGGAGCCGCTGTCCGCCCTGCTCGCGCGGGAGCAGCGCCTGACACCTGCGCGGGTCATGCAGATCGTCGGCGAGACCGCGTTCGCGCTGCAGGCCGCCCATGAGGCCGGGGTCATCCATCGGGACGTCAAACCGGGGAACATCCTCGTCCGCACCGACGGGGCCGTGAAGGTCACCGACTTCGGCATCGCCCGTGCCGCCGGCGCCTCGACGCTCACCCAGACCGGCACGGTCGTCGGCACGGCGCACTACCTGTCCCCCGAGCAGGCCGAGGGAAGGCCCGTCACCGCCCGCAGTGACGTCTACGCCCTGGGTGTGGTGGCCTTCGAGTGCCTGAGCGGTGAGCGGCCGTTCGTCGCCGACACGCCGATCGCCGTGGCGATGTCCCACGTCCGCGCCACACCCCCGCCCCTCCCGCCCGACGTGCCGCAGGAGGTCCGCGACCTGGTCGGGCGGGCCATGACGAAGGACGCCGCCGCCCGGTTCCACACCGCCGGCGAGCTCGGCCGCGCGGCACTCGCGCTGGCCACGGAGCCTGCGATGCCCACCGACACCACTCGCGAGCTGCCGGTGGAGGCGGACCCCCGTACCGAGCTGCGCCCGTTCCAGGGGTCGTACCTGCCCGGGCAGCGCCGGGTACGCAACCGCATGATCCTCGCCGGCCTGCTCGTCGTCGTCGTCGGTGGCGTCGTGCTGTGGCTGCTCGCCCCGGCCGGCCGCGCCGAGGTGCCGCAGGTGGGGAACCTACAGGTGCAGCAGGCCACCGCCCGGCTCCAGGACGCCGGGTTCGCCGTACGGACCCGCACCGTGCACGACGCGCGGCACCCGGCCGGCACCGTCGTCGCCGAGCACCCCGCGGCGCACAGCACCCAGGACAAGGGGTCCACCGTCACCGTGACCGTCGCCTCGGGACCGCGGTCGGTCACCGTCCGCAGCGCGGACTACGTGGGGCGACCCCTGACCGAGGTCCAGGCCGCGCTCCAGCAGGCCGGGCTCACGGTCCGACCCGAGAGCCTGCTGGCGAGTGACCCGCCCGGTACCGTGCTCGCGTTGTCGCCGACCGGGTCGGTGCAGGAGGGGACCACGATCGTGGTCACGGTGGCGGAGAGCCCGCCACCAGCACCCGCGCCCGACAAGGGAAAGGGAAAGGGCCACCGGAATGAGTGAGCCGCGCGTGCTCGCCGACCGCTACGAAGTCGGTGAGCTGCTCGGTCAGGGGGGAATGGCCGAGGTCTTCCGCGGGCGGGACCTGCGGATCGGACGCGATGTGGCTCTCAAGCTGCTGCGCGCCGACCTGGCCCGCGACCCCGCCTTCCAGTCCCGGTTCCGCCGCGAGGCGCAGGCTGCCGCCTCCCTGAGCCACCCGTCCATCGTCGCGGTGTACGACACGGGGGACGACCGGTTCGGCAACGCGCGGGTGCCGTACATCGTCATGGAGTACGTCGACGGGCGCACCCTGCGGGACGTCCTGGGCGACGAGGGCCGGCTGGCCCCGGCGCGGGCGATGCAGATCACCGCAGAGGTGCTGCGCGCGCTCGCGTACAGCCACCGGCACGGCATCATCCACCGCGACATCAAGCCGGGCAACGTGATGCTCACCCCGAACGGCGGGGTGAAGGTCATGGACTTCGGCATCGCCCGGGCGATCACGTCGAGCGCGACGATGACGCAGACGGCGGCGGTCATCGGCACGGCGCACTACCTGTCGCCGGAGCAGGCCCGCGGCGACCACGTCGACGCCCGCAGCGACATCTACTCCACCGGCTGCCTGCTCTACGAGCTGCTCACCGGCGCCCCGCCGTTCACGGGGGAGACCCCGGTCGCCGTGGCCTACCAGCACGTCCGGGAGCAGGCCCCCCGCCCCAGCGAGGTCGAGCCCGGGCTGCCCGCCGAGCTCGACCCGGTGGTGCTCAAGGCCCTGGCCAAGAACCCCGCCAACCGCTACCAGTCGGCCGACGAGATGCGGGCGGACCTCGAGCGCGCGCTCGCGGGCCGTCCCGTGCTGGCCGCTCCCGTCACCGACGAGACCGTGATCAGCGCGCCGCCGGTGACCGAGGTGACCCTGCGCCGGCCGGAGCCGCCGCGGGGACGGCGGATCGCCGCGTACACCGGGCTGGCGCTCGCCTCCGTGGCCATCTTCATCGTGGCCGCGTTCCTCGCCCGCGGGCTGTTCCAGACCCAGAGCACGGCCGAGGTGAACACCCCGGACGTCACCGGCCACTCGCTCGCGGAGGCGGAGGCCATCCTCGGCCAGCAGGGCCTGCACGTCGGCCGCGTCGACTCGCAGTTCGACCAGCACCCCAAGGGCACGGTGATCAACCAGAGCCCGCTGCCGGACATCCTCATCCGCAAGGGCGACGGCATCGATCTGACCGTGAGCAAGGGCATCGAGTACGTCACCGTGCCGCCGCTCGTCGGGCTGTCGCGCACCGACGCCGAGACCGCCCTGCGCGGCAGCAAGCTCACCGTGGGCCAGGTGGACGAGCGTGCCAACCCCGCGCCGGCCGGACAGGTGCTGTCGGCGAGCCCCGAGCCAGGCTCGTCGGAGCCCGCCGGGACCGCGGTCGACCTCGTCGTGTCCAACGGCCAGGTCCAGGTGCCGTCGGTGCTCGGGTACGACCAGACGGGCGCCGCGGACACGCTGCAGCGGGCCGGGTTCACCGTCGCCGTCCAGGACGTCTCCGACCCGACCAAGCCGCCGGAGGTGGTCGTCGCCCAGGACCCGGCCGGCGGGTCGTACGCCAGCCGCGGCAGCACGGTGACGATCACCGTGAACCACGCGCCGTCACCGAGCCCCACGCCCAGCGCCTCGCCGAGCGAGTCGCCGTCCCCCGGCCCGTTCCCGCCCCCACCGGGCGGCGGCGGGTCGCCCAGCCCCTCCGCGACGCCGGGACCGTTCGCCGCGACGAACCGCGGTTAGCCGACGGCCAGCGCTGCCCGGCGACGAACCTCCAGCTGCGCGGACAGCTCTTCCGCCCGGGCGTGGGCGCCCGGATGCCCGCAGGCGTCCAGCCAGTTGGCCAGCATCATGTGCCCGCCCTGCGTCAGCACCGACTCGGGGTGGAACTGCACCCCCTCCACCGGCAGGTCCCGGTGGCGCAGCGCCATGATGACGCCGCCCGCGGTCCGCCCGGTGACCGCCAGCTCGGCGGACAGGGTCTCCTCGCGTACCGCGAGGGAGTGGTAGCGGGTCGCGGTGAACGGGTCCGGCAGGCCGCGCAGAACCCCTTCACCGCCGTGGTGCACCTCGCTGGTCTTGCCGTGCAGCAGCTCGGGCGCCCGGTCGACCGACGCACCGTAGGCGACCGCGATCGCCTGGTGGCCCAGGCAGACGCCGAGCAGCGGCACCCGGCCGGCCGCCGCACGCACCAGGTCGACGCACACGCCGGCGCCCTCCGGGGTGCCCGGACCGGGGCTGAGCAGGATGCCGTCGACACCGAGGGCGAGCGCATCCTGCACCGTCACCCGGTCGTTGCGGCGGACGTCGCAGTCGACGCCGAGCTGGCCGAGGTACTGCACCAGGTTGAACACGAAGCTGTCGTAGTTGTCCACGACGAGAACCCGCGCGACCATGCGCAGACGGTACCGGTCAGGGCGTCGCCGACGGCGAGGGTGACGCCGACGTGGCCGGGGTGCCGCCGTTGTTGACGGTGACGTCGTTGTACGGCAGCTGCCGCTCGGCCCACGGGAAGGCGAACTGGAACAGCAGGAACCCGGCGAGCACGAGCAGGACGAGGCTCCCCGCGATCTTGCCGGGAAGCCCTCCGGGGAGCCGGTGCCAGAGCCACGCGTACACGGTCAGCCTCCCAGCGCAGGCGGGAGCCCCGCCGACTTCGCCCGGGTGTCCACCAGCAGGGCGTGCACGATGAGCCGCTGGCTGGCGGAGTACTTCGGGTTGCAGGTCGTCATCGTCATCCAGGCCTGGGTGGGCTTCTCGCCGGGGTGGTCCGGAACGGGTGCGATGACCGCCATGTCGTGCGGGTCGACGATCTCCTCCGATCGCACCTGGTAGGTGATCCACTGCGTACGGGTCTCCACCACCACCGCGTCGCCCTTGGACAGCTCGTCGAGGCGGTTGAACGGGGCACCGTAGGTCGTCCGGTGCCCCGACACCACGAAGTTGCCCACCTTGCCCGGGGCGGCCGTCCCGGGGTAGTGCCCCGGGCCTTTCTTGAGGTCCTCGTGGCTGACGCCCTCGACCACGACCTTCGCGTAGCCGCTCCCCAGCCGGGGGATCCGCAGGATGGCCACCGCATCGCCGAGCGGCACCTCGTTGATGGACGCGGGGCGGGTGCCGCCCTTCGGGGCGGGGGGCGGCGGCTGCGCCCACTGCTGCTGCAGCTCGTGGCGCAGCTGGTCCTGCTGCTGGGCCGTGTAGATGTTCGTGCCCCACAGCTCGTAGGCCACGAACAGCAGCAGCACCACCCCCGCGGTGATCATGAGCTCGCCCAGGGTGCGCACCGCCACCCGGACCGAGCTCACCCCGCCGCCTTCGCGTAGTGCAGCCGCAGCGACCCCTGGTAGCCCGGCAGGGTGACCTTCGCGTGCTCGCTCACGGTGTAGCCGAGTCCGTAGGCGTCCACGTACTGCCGGTAGATCGCGACCGTCGGAGAGTCATTCAGCGCCTTGGTGAGCCGGGCCGGGTTGCCCACGGCCGTCACGGTGAACGGGGGGGAGTACACCTGGCCCTGCAGCAGCAGGGTGTTGCCGACGCACCGCACCGCCGTGGTCGCCACCACGCGCTTGCCCATGATCGTCATGGCGCGCGCGCCGCCGGCCCACAGCGCGTTGACGACGGCCTGCACGTCCTGCTGGTGGACGACGAGCATGTCGGGCGAGGGGTCGCCCGGCAGCGTCTCGCCCGCGGGCGGCTTGGGGGCGTCGTCCAGCTGCACGGTGACCGCGGCGCCGGTCACCGGGAGCAGGCCGGCCGGGTCCCCGAGCACCTCCGCGCGGGCGTAGGCCTCGTCCACCCGGGCGTCCCCGGCGCCGGCCACCGCCGCCGCGTCGGCAACGGCCTGGCGCAGGACCTGGTCCCGCTCCTGCAGGCTGTGCACCTCCTGCTGGCGCTGCGCCACGAGCTGCGACAGCTGCACCGAGCGGCTCGAGCGCAGGTCCGTCCCGTCCGCGGTGGCCGCACTGGCGGCGATGAGCAGGCCGGCGGCCGCGGCCACGGCGGGCACGAGCGCACGCCAGCCGGCCCCCCGCGCCGCGCCGCGCCGGCGGAAGATCGTGCGTACGCCTATGCCTGTCACCGCCGTCTACGCTAGATGAGATCCGGCCGTAAAGCCGTCGACAGTGGAGGACACCGGTGCCCAAGTCCCGGGTGCGCAAGAAGACGCCCTATACGCCGCCCCCGACCCGCTCGGCGAACAAGCTGCCGAGCCCACCCTGGGTGGCGCCGCTCATGGTCGGCTTCTTCCTGCTGGGAGTCGCCTGGCTGGTCGCGTACTACGTGACCGGCGGGGACGTGGCCGTGCTGCGTCCGATCGGCAACTGGAACCTCGTCGTCGGCTTCGGCCTGATCATCGTCGGGTTCGGCTTCGCCACCCAGTGGAGGTAGCGAACCGCCGGTGAATCACACCGGTGTGAGTTACCCACAGTGGTTGTCCCCAGTGTGGACAAGCCCGAGGCCGGCTCAGGTGAGCGCGGCGGTGTGGTAGCCGGTGATGACCGCCACGGCGGCGAACACCACCGCCACACCGCCGGCCTGGACCCAGGGATGGATCGGTCCCTTCGGTGCGTACGCGTACGCGGCACCGATCACCGCGCCCCCGGCGAGCCCGCCGAGGTGCGCCCAGTAGCCGATCCCGGGCAGCACGAAGCTGAGCACCAGGTTGATCCCGATGAGCACGGTGATCTGCGAGGTGTCCCAGCCCAGCCGTCGGGTCAGCACCCAGTACGCCGCGAACAGCCCGAAGATCGCTCCGGAGGCGCCTTCGCCGCCCTGCCCGGTCAGGTAGGACAGCGCCGACCCGCCGAGCCCGGCGCCGAAGTACAGCGCGCCGAAGCGCAGCCGCCCGAGCAAGTGCTCCAGCGCGGGCCCCATGAGCCACAGCAGGTACATGTTGAGCGCGATGTGCAGCAGGCCGACGTGCAGGAACATCGCCGTGACCATGCGGTAGTACTCGCCCTGGGCGACCCCGCCGATCGAGCCGTCGGGCAGGCGGACCAGCTCGAAGAGCGCGAACCGGGCGTCGACCTGGTTCGCACCGGCCAGGTACTTCAGCGCGAACGCGACCACGTTGATCGCGATGAGCGCGATCGTGACCTGCCCGGCCCGGTCGCGGACCGCGCCGCCGTAGACCGTCCGCGCCTGCCGGGTACGCCGGTTCGCCTCACCCACGCACTCCGGGCACTGGAACCCGACGGCGGCATCGCGCATGCAGTCCGGGCAGATCGGCCGGTCGCAGCGGGTGCAGCGGATCCAGCTCTCCCGCTGCGGGTGCCGGTAGCAGACCGGTGCGGCCTGCGCCTCGGCGTCGTTGTCGACGGTCAAGTCAGCCGTCGACCTGCTCGACGTCGACGGAGGAGATGACCACGTCCTCGACGGGACGGTCCTGGCGGCCGGTCTGCGCCGTGGCGATCCGGTCGACGACGTCGCGACCGTCCTGGTCGGCCACCTCGCCGAAGATCGTGTGCTTGCGGTTGAGCCACGTCGTCGGCGCCACGGTGATGAAGAACTGCGAGCCGTTGGTGTTCGGCCCGGCATTGGCCATCGCGAGCAGGTAGGGCCGGTCGAAGCTGAGCTCGGGGTGGAACTCGTCCTCGAAGCGGTACCCCGGGCCGCCGGTGCCCGTACCGAGCGGGTCGCCGCCCTGGATCATGAAGTTGGCGATGACGCGGTGGAAGATCGTGCCGTCGTACAGCGGGCGCGAGCTCTTCTCACCGGTACGCGGGTCGGTCCACTCTCGCGCCCCCTTCGCCAGCTCCACGAAGTTCCGCACGGTCTTCGGGGCGTGGTTGGCGAACAGCCGCAGCCGGATGTCCCCGGCGCTGGTGTGCAGGGTGGCGAAGGTCTCCTGGGCCACGGGGGCTCCCTCGGGGGCGGGTCTGTGCTGGTCGCCTCCATGGTCGCACGCGGGCGGTCCTGCCCTCGCGGTCGCGCCGCCCACGTGGTTGCATGACGGCTGACCGAGGGAATGCCGCAGGCAACAGACCTGCGGAAGCGAACTCGCTGGAGGTTGTCGTGTCGCGCTCTCGTACGCCCGCTCTGCCAGCCGACCTGCAGAAGCAGGTTGCGGCCGGCGTCGACTCCCTGAAGGGGCGGGCGACCGCCGCTGCCACCACGGTGCCCGCGCGCGCGGAAGCGGCGTGGGACGCCGTCTCGCCGCACGTCGAGGCGGCCCGGGCTGCGGTCGGTCCGCAGGTCGAGCAGGCGATCGAGCGGGTCGGTCCCGCCGTCGACTACGCCCGGCACCACCTGACCCACACGGTGGCCCCGGCGATTCTCGCCGCGTACGAGGAGGCCATGCACGCCTCGGAGCCGGTGCGCGCGGAGGCGCTCAAGCGCAGCGAGGCGGCCCTCGCCGCTCTGCGCGGTGAGGCGCTGCCGCGTCGCGTCCGGCGCTGGCCGGTCGCGCTGGCCGGGCTCGCCGCCGGCGCCGTGGCCGGGCTCGCCGCCGCCAGCGTGGGGCGCCAGACCGCCCCGGCGCCGCCCGTACCGACCGTACCGCCCGCGCGACCACTCGGCCCCGTGGCCACCGAGCCGAGCGCCACGCCCGAGCGCCCGGCAGACGCGCCGTCCGCGACCGCGAAGCCGCCCAAGAAGAAGTGACCGGGGCACTCACCGCTACAGCGCCGCCGGTCCGCGTCGAGACCCTGCGCGCGGCCGTACCGGTGTTCCTCCGGCACGGCTCACCGCTGGCCCTCATCGCCTCGTCGCTGGCGCTCGTGGTGACGCGAGCAGCTGCCGGCTCCTGGGGCTGGGGCGACCTGGCCATCCTGGTCGCGGTGCTCGCGGTGCAGCCGTTCGTCGAGTGGCTGATCCACGTGTTCGTGCTGCACGCCCGGCCGGTCACGGTCGCCGGTCGGACGGTGGACCTGCGGGTCGCCCGCAAGCACCGGCGGCACCACGCCGACCCGCGCAACCTGGAGATCCTCTTCATCCCGCTCAGCTCGCTGGCCTCCGCCGCTGTGGCGGTGGTGGCGATCGGTGCGCTCCTCGACGGCTGGCCGGCCCGGCTCACCCTCGCCACGGTGACCGCCGCGCTGCTGCTCGCCTACGAGTGGACGCACTTCCTCATCCACACCGACTACAAGCCGCGGACCCGGCTGTACCGGCGCCTCTACGACGGGCACCGCCTGCACCACTTCCGCAACGAGAACTACTGGTTCGGGGTGACCCGGCGCTTCGGCGACGTCGTGCTGCGGACCAACCCGGCGCGGGACGCCGTCCCGGTGTCGGCGACGGCTCGCAACCTGCTCGGCGGCGCGGGCTGAACGCGGGCTCAGCCGAGCGGTAGCACTGCCCCCTCGGCCGCCAGCAGCGCCAGCTTCGTGCGCACCCCGCCGGGGGCCGAGAACCCGCCGAACGAGCCGTCCGCGGCCACGACCCGGTGGCACGGCACGATCACCGGCACCGCGCGCGCCTCGACGTACACCTCCCGGTCGGCGAGCGGCACGCCCTCGAGGTCGAGCACGACGTCGGTCAGGTCGACGAACTCACCGTGGGTGAGCGCGACGATGCGATCCACGGCGGAGCGGACGGACGGTGGCGGCGACGCGGGGCCGGCGCTGGGCAGCCGCCGGGTGAGGCACGCCTGCAGCCGCGCCGGGGTGGCGGGCAGGCCGACCGTCGCGACACCGGCGTCGGTCCAGCCGATCCCGCACGTACCCACCGCGGTGTCGAACAGCGTGTAGCCCGCCATCTCCGCCTCCGGTCCGGCTCCGCGTCGATCGTCCCGGCCCGGCTCGCGGAGGGCAAGCGGACGACCCGCGCGAATGCGGACATCCACCCCGCATACTGGGAGGCCGTGACCCGACGGATCGAGGCCCTCACGCCGCTGCGCTTCGTGGCCGCAGCGGCGGTGCTCGTGCACCACCTGGTCTTCGTGCCCCGGGTGGCGGCGGCTGGAGTCTCCTTCTTCTTCGTCCTGTCCGGGTTCGTGCTGACCTGGTCGTACGGCAGCCACACCGGGGCGGGCACCTTCTACGGGCGGCGGTTCGCCCGCCTGTTCCCGCTGCACCTGCTGACCTGGGTGGGCGCGGTGGTGCTGCTGGCCGTCACCGGCCCGGCGCAGCCGGCCGTCGGCCTGGCAGCGGCACTGCTGCTCGTACAGGCCTGGGTGCCCGACCAGCAGGTGTTCTTCGCCGCCAACGGTCCGAGCTGGTCCCTGTCGTGCGAGGCGTTCTTCTACGCCGTCCTGCCGATGGTGGTGCGGCCGGTGTGCCGGCTGCGTCCGACCGCGCTGGCCACCGTCGGCCTGGTGGTGCTCTCGGCACTGGCAGCCGGCAACCAGTACGGGGCACACCTGTCCCCGGCAGCGGGGTTCTGGTTCCGCTACACCTTCCCGCCGTACCGGCTGCTGGAGTTCCTGCTCGGTGTGCTGCTGGCGGCTGCGATGCTGCGCGGCCTGCGTGTCGCCGTACCGCCGGTGCTGGCCGTCGGTGCCTTCCTCGCCGCGATGTGGGCCAGCGCGCACGTCTCCTCGTGGCATCCCCACGGCGTGCCCGTCCCCGTCGGTCTCAGCGTGCAGCTGGGCATGCTGCTGGTCGTCGGTTCGGTCACGACGGCCTGCCTCGAGGGCCGGACCAGACTCCTCGAGCATCCGCTCGCCGTCCGCCTCGGTGACTGGTCCTTCGCGCTCTACATCAGCCACCTGGTCGCCCTGCACGTCCTGCTCGCCCGGCTCGGGGATCCCGGGGACAAGTACTGGGGCCGCAGCCACCCCGGCCAGGCGGCCGTGTTCGCGGTGGTCGCCGTGGCGATCGCCGGCGTGCTGCACGTGGCGGTGGAACGGCCGGCGAACCACCGGTTGCGCACGCTGCTGGCCCGTCGCCGGCCGGTCCCGGCCGGGCGACAGGTGCCCGTCGCCGACGCGGCGTAGCAGGAACCCGGCGCGACCGCGGCGAACCCTGCGGGGGAAGCAGACCGTCTGCCGTCTCGTGGGGGAACCGTGCGCCTTCGTCCCGGCCTGCTCGCCGCCGGCCTCGCCATCGTTACCGCCGTGCCCGCGCTGGCCGCCGTGGGGACGACACCGGACCAGCAGGTCGCCCAGCAGGTCGCCCCGGGTACGTGTGACGCCGCCGACCCGGCGCTGTGCCTGCTGCCGTTCCCCAACGACCGCTTCACGGTGCCGGACGCGAGCACACCCACCGGCCGCCGGGTGAGCTTCTCGCCGCTGGCGATGCCGCGCAACCGGGCGGGCAAGCCCATCGACCCCACCGAGTGGAACCGCAACGACGGCTTCTCACCCGGCTCCCTGCTGCTCACCTTCGTCCCGGGCCTGGACCTGCAGCGGACGTTCGGCATCGACCGACCCCCGCTGGAGGTCCCCTCCGTCGTCATGGCGCCGGACTCCCCGATGGTGGTGGTCGACGCGGCGACGCTGCAGCGCCACCCGTTCTTCCCGGAGCTCGACCACCATCCGGACACGTCCGCGGACCAGCGGCTGCTGCTGCTCCGCCCCCTGGTGAACTTCACCGAGGGCCACCGGTACGTCGTCGCGCTGCGCCACCTGCGCGCGGCGGACGGCACGCAGATCCCGCCCGGGGCCACCTTCGCCCAGCGGATGCAGTCCGACCCGCACACCCGCGAGCTGCTGGCCACGCTGGCCTCGGCCGGGGTGGGGACCGACGGGCTGTTCCTGGCCTGGGACTTCACGGTGGCGAGCGAGGCCAACCTGGCCGGGCGGGTGCTGCACATGCGCGACACCGCCTTCGCGGCGCTCGGTGACACCGACCTCGCCGACGGGGTCGTGAGCGGTAAGGCCCCGCCGGTCACCGTCGACTCGACCGAGGTGCTCTCCGACGGCACGAAGCGGGTGCGCGGCTCGGTCACGGTGCCGAACTTCCTGCAGTACCCGCAGGACGTCACCCGGACCCCGGGGGTCGCCGACCCGACCGGGCAGCTGACCGACCTGCCCCCGCAGGAGGTCCCCGGCTCGCGGCTGTACTACGGCACCGCCCAGCCCGGACCGATGGACCTGCCCCAGCAGAACCCGGTGGCCCCCACGCTGACGGCCGACTTCGTCTGCTCGATCCCGCCGACGGCGAGCCCGGACAACCCGGCCACGCCGATGCTGTACGGGCACGGGCTGCTCGGCAGCAAGGACGAGTCGACCGGCGGGTCGACCGCGCAGATGCGCTCCCGCAACTACCTGCCGTGCGCGGTGGACTGGATCGGCATGTCCGAGGAGGACATCGCCAACGTGGCGACGGTCCTCACCGACATGTCGAACTTCCCGTCGCTCGCCGACCGCTGCCAGCAGGGCTTTCTGGACTTCCTGTTCCTCGGCCGCGCCCTCGCCAACCCGAAGGGCCTGGCCGCCCTGCCGGCGTTCCAGGTCGACGGGCGGCCGGTCTTCGACCCCGCCGCGCTGGTCTACGACGGCAACAGCCAGGGCGGCATCATGGGTGGCGCGCTCACGGCGCTGGCTCCCGACCTGACCCGGGCGACGCTCGGTGTCACCGGTATGAACTACTCCACGCTGCTCAACCGCTCGGTCGACTGGGAGGGCTCGTACGCCGAGATCGCCTACACCGCGTACCCGGACAAGCAGGAGCAGCAGCTGCTCTTCGCGCTGCTGCAGATGCTCTGGGACCGCGCCGAGGCCGACGGCTACGCCCTGCACATGACGGACGACCCGCTGCCCAACACCCCTCGGCACCAGGTCCTCATGCAGGTGGGCTACGGCGACTACCAGGTGGCCAACGTCGCCGCGGAGGTGGAGGGTCGGACCATCGGCGCCGCCCGGCTGGCCACCGACCTGCGGCCCGGCAGGCACTGGAGCGCCGAGCCGATGTACGGCTTCCAGACGTTCCGTGGCGCCCACCGTGGGTCCGCGCTGATCTACTTCGACTCCGGCAACCCGCCGCCGCCCAGCGCGAACGTGCCGCCACCGAACCACAACGCGGACCCGCACGAGATCCCGCGGCGGGACCCGTACGGTGCCGACCAGAAGGACGCGTTCTACCGCACGGGCGTGGTGCAGGACGTGCACCACGGCAGCCCGTACTGGACGTACGCGTGCCCGATCGACGCGCAGTACGCGTTCACCTGCGCATGACCGCGGCAGACCGAAACGGTGGAGACGAGGGGACTTGAACCCCTAACCCCCGCCTTGCAAAGCCGGTGGTACTGGCGCGTCGCGGATAGCGTTTTCGCAGGTCAGAAGGCTCATTTCTCGCTGCCTGGGTCTGCGGCAGGGGGCCGCGTGCCCTATCTGTGCCCTAAGTCTCGGCGATCTTGCTCCCGGACGAACACGCAAAAGGCGCCCGCCAACTCCCCCGGACACCCGGAAGGGACCGGCAGGGAGACAGCCCACTTCGTGGCCTGCAGTGGTCTTCAGGACACCCAAGCCCACGCTGGTTGCCGTACGCCCACTCCGCCCGTACAGTTGCCGTCATGACGGTGATAGAGCTCCGAGTTGACGACAAGGGCCGGCTGCTGCTGCCTGCGGCCGCACGCGCCGAAGCCGGGCTGACCCCAGGCAGTCGAGTCCTCGGCCGCGTCGAACACGGGCGCCTCATCGTCGAGGCGCCCGAGGCGATTCAGGAACGCATCTGGGCACGGGCAGCTCGCGGCGGCGACGTCCCCGAGGACCGAGCCGCCACGGCAGCCGCCGAGCGCAGGTCACTGGTCTCCCGCGAACGGGAAGCCGGCGGCGTAGGCGTCGACGCCGTCGGCGAGGAGCTGCTCGCCGACCTCGGCCTATGACCGACCCATCTCGCAAGGTCGTGCTGGATGCGTCCGCCCTCGCCGCATGGGTCTACCGAGAGACGGGATACCAGGTTGTCGCCCGGGCGCTGCCCGTAGCGGTGGCAGCCGTCCCCAACGCCGTCGAAACGCTCGCCCGCGCGGCCGAACGTGGCTACGACGCATCCAGCGACGAGCTGCTCGCCGACCTGCAGGCCATGGGCTTGGTGTTGGAACCTGTGCTGCCCGAGGACACCGTCCGCGCCAGCGATCTCATCATTCAATCGCGGAAGCTTCGGATTGCGGCCGGCCACGGAATCGCGTTGGGAGACGCGCTATGCCTGGCCGTCGCGGAACGCTTGGCACTGCCCGTCGTCGGTGGGGACAAGGCGTGGGACAAGCTGGCACTGGCTGTCGAGCACCGTCTCTTCCGGAAGTGACATCTGCACGGGCCGGCTCGGCGCTGTCCGCAGGGCTCAGATGTCGACCAGGTCCGCAAGGAGCATGCCGCGCACCCGCTCGATGGCGTCGAGTGCCTCCCGACGGGAGCGGTACCCGCAGCCAGTGTTGGCAACGACGCGACCGCCGGCAGCGTCCCTGAGTCGCCACCGGTAGCAGCCACGAACGTCGCGGTAAATCTCCAGAGTGCCGGCGACAGGCTCGTGGGTGCGGCCCTTCTCGCCCCGCTCAAACGCGTCGACGACCCTCGAGACCCGCTCGTCGGGCTCGACGAAGTCGGCAGTACTCATGGCGGGATTCTCCCACTCCGCCACGACAGGGGGCAGGCGCTGCCCACGTGGAAGACGCGGCCGAGGCAGGCCACTAACGACGGTGCCGCCACGACGCCGATGCGGTGACACGTTGGCCGTCGATCATCGCCGACGCATCTCCACCGCGGGGGCGGCGTCGGTGGACGAGGTGGGTCGCGCGCCGGTCACCAGGTCGGACAGTGTCCGCGTACGACCTCACGTGTCGCTCCGCGTACGACCTGATGTGTAGGTCGGTCGGCGTGTCGAGACCGTTGTCGTTCTGAGCAAGATCACCCTCCGGTTCGTCCACCGCCAAGTAGACGAGCCCGAAGGGTGACCGCTGCTCATGATCCTGGATGCGGAGTCCTGGATGAACATTCGCCGTTTCCGCGTGCTGCACGAAGCAGGCGCGAGCTATGCCGAGATCGCGGCCGAGTGCGGCTGTGACTGGCGGACCGTGAAGAAGTACCTGGCCGCTGACGCACCGGCCGGTCCGCCGGCGGCGCCGTCTCGGGCGGGAACGCAGCCGCAGAAGATCGCCCCGTTCGTCGGGCTGGTCGATGCGTGGCTGCGGGAGGAGATCACGTTGAAGGCGTCGGTGATCCACGAGCGGCTCGTCGACGAGCACGGGTTCACCGGCCACTACCAGCGGGTGAAGATGTATGTGGCCGGGGCCCGGCCGCGGATCGCTGAGGAGCTCGAGACTGACGAGGAGCGGTGGCTGCGGGGCCTGCACCGCCGGTTCGCGACGATCCCCGGCGCGCAGGCCCAGGTCGACTGGGGTGATGAGGGCGGTCTGCTCGCTCACGTCGGCATTCGGAAGGTCTACTCCTTCCACATGACGCTGTCGTACTCCCGGGAGCCGTTCACCTGCTTCACCACGAGCATGGACACCGCGACGTTCTGGGCGTGTCACCGCCGCGCGTTCGATCACTTCGGCGGGGTGCCGGCCTCGATCGTCTATGACCGGACCAAGACGGTGGTCCGTCGCCACGTCGCGCCCGGTGTCGCGGTGCCGCTGCACCCGACCGCGGCCGCGTTCGCCGACCACTACGGGTTCACGATCGACGTGCTCGCCGCCCGCCGGCCGACCGGCAAGGGCCGGGTGGAACGGCAGGTGGCAATCGTGCGTGACCATGTGCTGGCCGGCCGACGTTTCGACTCGATCGCCGAGATGGACACCGCGTTCACCCGCTGGCTGCCGATCCGCCGCGCCCAGACCCACCGCACCCACGGTGAGGTGATCGGGATGCGTGGGCAGGTCGACCGGGCCGCACTCGCCCTGCTGCCCGGCGCTCCGTTCCTGGTCGACGACCGGCATCTGCGCCGAGTCGGCAAGGACTGCCTGGTCTCCTTCGACGCCAGCCTGTACTCGGTGCCGGCCCGGCGGGTCCGGGCCCGCCAGACCGTCGAGCTGCGGGCCCTGCCCGACACGGTCACGATCCACGCCCTGGACGGACAGCTGCTCGCCACCCATCCGCGGGCGACCGTCCGCGGCAGCTGGGTCGTCGACCCGGCGCACTGGGACGGCCTGCCCGACGGTCACACCCGGACCACCGTCATCGACCTGGCCCCCCGCCAACGCACCGATCACACCCCGGTCGACCCGCTGCCGCTGGCCGGGCTGCTCACCGCCCGCCGCCACGTCGACGTCCCGGTCGCGGCCCGCCCGCTGACCGACTACGCGGCCCTCGCCGAGGTAGGCAGCCGATGAGCAGCCTGGTCACCGAACGGATCCGTGAGCACGCCACCCGTCTCGGCCTCACCCACCTGACCGACACCGTCACCCAGCTCGTCCAGCGCGCCGACGCCGAACAGATGGGCTACCTCGACTTCGTCGACCTGCTCCTGGAAGAAGAACTCGGCCTGCGCGAAGGCCGACGGTTCCGCAACGCGCTGAAGCTGTCCGGGCTGCCGCACCACAAGACGATCGACGAGTTCGACTTCGCCTTCCAACCGGAGCTTGACCCGCGCAAGGTCCGCGACCTGGCCACCCTCGAGTTCATCAACGCCAAGAGCAACGTGGCGCTGCTCGGCCCACCCGGCGTCGGCAAGACCATGCTCGCCGTCGCGCTGGCCGTCGCCGCCTGCCGGACCGGCTACTCGATCTACTTCACCACCCTCGACGACCTCGTCCGCAAGCTCAAAGTCGCCGAAGCCACCGGCCGGTTCAACCGGCAGCTGCAGTACTACCTGCGCCCCTCGGTCCTCGTCGTCGACGAAGTCGGCTACCTGCCTCTCGACCGGGTCGAAGCGAACATGGTCTTCCAGCTCGTCTCCCGCCGCTATGAACGCGGATCGATCATCCTCACGTCCAACAAGAGCTTCGCCGAATGGGGCAGCGTCCTCGGCGACAACGTCCTCGCCACCGCCATCCTCGACCGGCTCCTGCACCACTGCGACGTCATCAGCATCAACGGCCCCAGCTACCGGCTCAAAGACCGGCTCAACCTCGTCACCGGAGGCGAACCCATGCCATGATCCCCCCGCCGACCACCGACACGTGAGGTCGTACGCACACCTACACGTGAGGACGTACGCCGACAGACAGCGCCGCCGCGATGGCCGCGTCGCGGTCGCGAGTCGCGTGCTGGTAGATCAGCGCCGCCCGTGGGCTCGCGTGCCCCATCCGGGCCATCGGCTCGCGGGTGCTCGCGCCCGTGGCCGCGGCAAGCGTGTTGCCGGTGTGCCTCAGGTCGTGGAAACGGAAGCCGTCCATGTCGAGGCTGCGGGTGGCAGCCAACCAGATCTTGCGGAAGTTCGCGCGGCGCAGCCGCCCTCCCTTTGGGCCGACGAAGACCAGCCCGTCGCGGCCAGGCTCCGCGTACTGATCCAGATGCGCCTGCAGATCCGCAAGGATCGCGGCGGGGATCGACACCACCCGGCGGCTTGCTTCGGATTTGGGGCGCCCCGGCTGGAGTCGACCACCATCCAGCTCGTCCAGGTCCTCGACCACCTCCACCGTCTTGTGCAGGAGGTCAAGGCGGGCGCGATGCAAGCCGGCCAGCTCACCGAACCGTAAACCGCAGAAGGTGGCCAGCAGCACGAGCGCTCGGTACCGCGCTGGCACCGCATCCGCGAGCTCGTAGACCTGGCCGAGCGTCGCGACAGGCCGCTCGGTGGCCGCCTCGACGCTCGCCCCCGGGATCGTGCACGGGTTGCGGGGCATCAGCTCCTCCGCCACCGCCCCTGCGCAGATCGCGTGTAGAAGTCGGTAAGTCTTCGCCACCGTGGAGCCGCCAAGAGTCCCGGCGGCGGTCAGCTGGCCGTACCAGCTGCGCACCGCTGCGACGGTGAGCCGGCGCAGTTCGATGTGCCCGAGGACCGGGCCGATGTGCGTCCGCAGCAGGCTCTCGTACCGTTCGCGGGTGCGGGGGGCGAGCGGTCGGCCACGCACCCGGCGCATTTGCAGCCACTCCTGCGCGTAGACCTCAAGGCAAATGTCGCCCGCTCGCGGGTCGAACCAGTTGCCCCGGTCCAAGTCCGCTCTGGCGCCGGCCAGAAACCGGCTCGCGTCCGCCTTCGTCGAGAAGCTGCGCGCATGACGCATGCCGCTGGTGTCGTAGTAGCGCGCCTGCCACCGACCCGACCGCAGCTGGCGAACACTGCCGAAGTCCTTGCGTGCCATGATCGTCCCCTCGTCAGCGGCCGAGAAGGTGCAATTCGGTCACCGTAGGCCCGCGGTCTGACACCTTGCGAGCTCACGAGACGTACCGGCGCGACCACGGCTCCACCCGGCCGGCGCGAATGAACGCGTCGATGTCGGCGCTGCTGATGCGGATGTGCCGGCCGAGCCGGGAGAACGCGATGCGGCGCTCTGCAACCAGTCGGCGGACGAAACGCGTCGAGGTGCCGAGCCGCTCGGCAGCCTGATCGACGGTGAGCATCCTGTCCATGTCCATCATTCCCTTCTTCCAACCAGAGGTGCCCTTCAGGCGATGTCGGCGAGCAGGGTTTGTTCGGCTCGTCGTTGGGTGCGGGCGGCTTCGGCGGCGTGTAGCCGGGTGGCGGCGGCGTGGGCGGCGAGGTCGGTGTCGGCGGGGGTGGTGTGGCCGTGGCCGACGTAGCGCCAGGTGCCGTCGACGACGTGGTCGGCGTGGTGCTGCAGCCGCCAGGTGGTGCGGGCGTCGCGCAACGCTTTGAGGGTGAGGGAGTAGCGGCGGGAGCGGGTGGCGTAGTGCCCGCCGAAGCCGAGCATGTGCGCCCAGCGGCGCAGCTTCAGCGGGGCGAGCCTCCGGTCGGCGCCGAGGGTCCAGCTGGTGCGGATGATCCGGTGGATGTGCGCGGGCATCCGGTAGCCGTCGAGGTCGGCGATGGAGTGGATGCGGTGGGCGAGGCCGCCGGTGAGCCCTTCGCTGGCTTTGGTGGCGTACTTGGCGAGGTAGGCGGCGACCCGGCTCGGGTTGGTCGCGGCGCCGGTGCGGATGGTGCGGATGTCGAGCTGGGCGCCCCAGCGCAGCACCCGGGGCGCGCCGTCGCCGACGTCGGGCGCGGTGACGGTGACGGCCGCCGCGGTGTCGCGGATGGCCTGGCGGAGCAGCGTCGCGTCGGCCCAGGCCGGCGGCGGGTCGTGCGGGCCGTCGGGTCCGTCGAGGCGGAGGACGGCGTGGAAGTGGACGGCGCCGCGGCGCTGGTACTCGGCGACCTTCGTGAACGAGATCCGCAGCTGCCGGCGCAGCTCGGCGTGGGTGAGCCCGGCGCGGGTGGCGAGCAGTCGGGGCAGGTAGACGGTGGTGCGCCGCCATAGCTCCGGCGCCAAGGCGTTGAACAGCACGGTGCCGGTCGTGTCGTAGCAGCGTTCGCACAGCGGCGCGCCGACCAGCTCGTCACCGACGTCGTGGGTGCGGGTGCAGACGGTGGCGGTGCCGTGTTCGCACCACTGCCACTCACCCTTTCGTGGCGGATGGCAGGGGCGGCGCCTCCGCGCGGTGCCGCGGGTGGTGTGCACGGGGCCGAACGACGGCGCGGTGAACGTCACGAACACCGCCGGATGCTCGGCGACCGTCGCCGGGATGGTCTTGCCGCCGCGCAGGCCGGTGGCGACGAGCTGGTAGCTGTCCGCCCGGTAGGTCGCCGAGCACGGTGGGCACAGCGCAGCCCGGCGGGTGCCGCACGCGACCAGCAGCACCCCGTCCGGCTCGTCGACGGTGCTGTAGGCGCCGGTGACCTCCCCGGTCGCGGCGTCGACGCGGTTCCCGGCCCCGGCGAGGCGGATCGGCTGCGCGCAGAACCCGGTCGACGCGGCCTGGGCGTGCCAGCGGGTGAACGTGCCGGCCCGGGCGCGGGCCGCGACTCGCCCGGTCACGTCGAAGCTGTGGCGGGTCACGGCCGGTCCTGTCCGCGCAGCTGGTGGGCACGGGCCGCGAGTTCGGCGAGGGCCGGGTCGTCGAGGTGGAACGCCTTGCACCGGGTCGGCACGGCACCTTCGGCGAGCAGCCACCCGACGCCCTTGTGGGTCAGCTCGACGTCGGTCGCGTCGACGCCCTGGGCGGCCCAGCCTTGACCGAGGATGGTGTCGGAGGCCTGGGGGGTGGTGCAGCGCATCGCCCAGCGCAGCGCGAACAGGTCCCGCAGCGACGACGGGACCACGTCGGCGGCGGGCTTCTGGGTCGCGGCGGCGACGATGACGCCGGCGGCGCGGCCGCGGGCGACCAGGTCGCGCAGCAGGTTCGCGAACGTCGTCTGGGTCTTGCGGTCGCCGGTGTGCAGGTAGAACGCCAGCTCGTCGCAGGCCAGCAGGTGCAGCGGCAACCCCGCGTCCGCGCTGACCTTGCGCTTCCCGGTCGCGAGTAGCTGCTCGTAGCGGGTGTCCATCTCGGCTTGCAGGTCGCGCAGCACGCCGATGGCGTCGTCGACGTCCGGGCCGACCGCGGCACGGGCGAGCGGGGTGAACGCGGCGAGCTCGACCCGTTTGCCGTCCAACAGCCACAGGTGCACGTCCGGATCGAGCGCAGCCGCGGCGAGCAGCAGCGACAAGGCGACACTCTTGCCGCCGCCGGGCTCACCACCGAGAAGCAGGTTGCGTTCCGGCAGCGCGACGGTCACGGTGGCACCGGTCTCGTCGACAGCGACCGGCACCGGGTCCCACAACGACGTCCGGTTCCGGTCCGCCCACGGCCAGGCGACCGGCGCCGGGTCGCCCAGCGGGTCGGCGCGCAGCACCAGCACCTGGGCGTGCCGGGCGTTCGCCCGGTCCCGGCGCACCCGCACGTCGCGGGCGTGCAGGGCCGCAGCGAGCACACCGCTCGCCGCTTCGAGGTCGGCCACCTCGCTGCCGTAGGGGACGGCGACGGTGAGCAGGTCACCGGCCGGGACCGGCCAGGCGCGGCGCACCTCAGTCGGCCGCTCCCGCAGCGCGGGCAGGCTGACCTGACGGATCGCGCGGTGCCAGCGCCGCCTGGCCCGCTCAGCGGCGAGCAGCCGGCCGAGCCACCGGCGCGGCCAGGGCACCAGCACCGCCCCGCACACCACGTTGGCGGTGAGCACGGCGGAGACCGGCCGGCCGAACCGGCTGTCCGCCCACCAGGCGAAGGTCCCCAGCCCCGCGGCGAGGACCAGCTCGGTGCGCCACCACCAGCAGGTGCGCAGGAGACCTTCCAGCACGACCGTGACCATGTCGGGTTCCGGGCGCCGTGCCGGGGCCGGGCTAGCCACGCCAGCCCCCGGTCAACATCGCCAGCGTGATGAGCATGACAGCGACGACGGCGAGGGTTCGGATGTCGTTGGTCGGTAGTCGCATCGTCGGTCTCCTGCACACCTGCGGCCGGCTCAGCTCGCCGCTTTGACCGACGAGCCCACGGCAGCGCCGCTCGAGGTGGGCACCGGCGTGACGGCGCCGGCCTTGAACGACACCCCGGACCGGTCGTTCATCGACCAGGGGGTGGCCACCAGGTCGGTGACGGTGACGAACGTGCCCGGGGTGACGTTCTTCGGCGAGCCGGCGGTCTTCACCGTGATCAGCTCACCGCCGCCCTCGACGGCCAGCGCGACAAGCTGCACGACGAACAGCGGCTCACCGTTCTCATCCGCCTTCGGCGCCCGGGTGGTGAAGTCGACCACCGGCTCCGGTGACGTCGTCGCGACGAACCGCAGCTCGGAGGTGTCAATCGGCAAACGCAACATCGCAGAACTCCTTGCTAGACAGGAGAAGAACAGGGACGGGGACGACCGGGACGGGCGGCGGGGCCCTTGCCCAGCGAGCCGGTGCAGGTGGCATGCACAGCACTATGAGCCCGAGGTGGGGCAGGGTTTTCCCGGTGAGAGCACGCCCAGCGGCGTCGGCGTGGACCATCGAGTGCGCCCTGGTGCAGGACGGTCCGCAACGGTCCGCAACGGCACGCGACCGCGCCACCGAAAAAATCATGGACCGTACGGCGTGTCGGGCGTGTCGCACCGACCGGCCGGAACAAACCGCCACCCGCCGCCGCCAGCACCCGGCGGCGAGCACCACGCCGGTAGCCACGCCGCGCCCGGCAGCACCCCCGCCGGACCCGCCGCCGGCACGGCCCGCGCTGCCGGTCAGCCACGCCCCGCACGACGCTGGCCGCGACCCGGCCAGGACGAACGACCACGACCGCCGGCACACCCCCGCGCACGCAACCCCGGCCGAGAAAGGTGCGAAGGAGAGGAGAGAAGGGGTTGTGAGAGCTTTCTCTACAGACTTCAAGAGCGCAGGCTGCGGGCGGGCCTCCTCCGTCGGCCCGTCCTCGCCCGCGCCACCCTCGGGCGGGCGGGGCGGGCTTGCCGCAGCCGCGCCTCCCGCCACGGGCTGACCGACATGGACGCCAGCGGCCAGCCCGCCCCGGCCGCTGACCTGACCGGCGCGCACCTCGACGTCTATGACACCCGCGACGACTCCCCCGACCTGCTACACCCTGCCCTTGGCCGACGCCGGCATCCATAAGAACGCGCTACCGTGCAGTCGTGGTCTGGAGACTCACGAGCGAATGCGTCCCCGACTTCGCGGAAGTAGACCGACGGCAGGCTAAGGAGATAGTCAAGGTTGCCGGGGGAACGGCCCGAGCCGGCTGGGGCGCTATCGAATCCTCCCCGCAGCGCCCTCGCCGCCGGAACCGATTGAGCGTGTGATGCGTCGGAGTCATGTGACCTTGCCGAGGGTGATCGCTCTGCTCGGATTGAGCGTGCTGGCCTTGGGCGCATGCACTGGGTCGCGTACTCCGTCTGCTCCCAGCGCGGGACGGGCGTCAGCTTTGGAGACGTTGCTGCGCCCTTCCACGTCCTCCCCGGCCGAACGGACGGACGTCGGATGCGCAGGCCAATGCGGTCCGCCATTCCAACTCGATGTCTACTTCACGCGGGGAACCTCCGTCACAGCCGCGGAGACCGCGCTGTCAGCCTGCCGGCGCACAGACGTGGTGTTGCGGGTGACCGAGCCGAGGCTTGAAGGCGACGATCGGCTAGTCGCGACGGTGTTCACCAGCGAGAGCATTGATGGCTCCGGAATGAGGCCGCTACTGGACTGTCTGCATGCGCGCACCGTCGTGCAGTCCGCCGTGTGGCCTGGCTAGCCGTTGAGCGAGCACGAAGCCACGCCGGTCTCATGGCCATGCTTGGTCGGGAGTAGTGCTCGACAGCGCGCGACCGCTCGTGCTTTCGCGTGGGTACCCCAGGCGATTCCTACGTGCCGATGCAGACCGGTCGCGCCGCGGAGGAAGTGATCCGACCACAACGGTGCCCTGTGTTCGCGCACCGTTGGGCAACTCGCTGACCATCGCTGACGCTTCCGTTCGTCCTGTCATGCCGATGAACGGACGGCGGGCAACCGAGGGCTACTTGGGCGGGTCCGGCGAAGCGGTGGCGCGGGCAGAGCTGGCCCCTCCGGTTGCGTCGCGGCGGCCGGCCGGTCCGTACCAGTCGAGGCACAGGGTCGTGGCGTCGTCGCGCAACTGCCCGCCGGTGGCATCCAGCACGTTGCGCGCCAGTTCCTGGACGACCTGTCGGGGATGGCGCTCCGGGCTGCTCGCCAGGATCCCTTCGATGTCGACCTTTGCGGCGTGCCGCTCAAGGTATCCGTCGGTCACCAGCAGGAGCCGGTCACCGGGTTGCAGGGTGACCGTGTCGGCCGTGTAGGGGATTGCCGCCACCCCTAGCGGCGGATGGCTTGTTAGATCGAGCTGGCCGGCCTGCCCGTCTCGGAGCAGCTAGGGCAGCGGGTGCCCGGCGTTCACGACCTCCGCCTGCCCGTCGACGAGGCGGACGCGAAGCAGCAGTCCGGTGACGAACTGGTCGGGGCGGGCGGCGGCTTTCAAGATGGCGTTCGCGGTTTCTGCCTGCTGAGCCGGGCGCGCCAGGCCACGCCGCTGATTGCGAAGTGTCGCGACCGTCAGGGTCGCCAACTGCGCCGCTGCCGTGGAATGGCCCATCGCGTCGGTCAATGACGCGTAGAGGAACTCTCGATCCAGCGAGTAGTCGAAGGTATCTCCGCCTGCGTCGTGCGATGGCTCCAACCACCCCGCCAACGTGACCGGGCCCACCTCGGCGGTGTATGCCGAGGGAAGAAGTCGGCGCTGCATCTCGGCGGCGACCGAGAACGGAACGTCGCGCTGCGCCCATTCGAACAGGTCGGTGTGACGCCTGGCGGCAATCAGCACGTAGGCCAGGGCGTGCGCCGCCGAGACCAGGAAGTCGAGGATCTCGGTGTCGGGCTGCTCCTGGAGGGATACCTCGAGGATGCCGATGGCGTCGCCGCGTTCGGTGACCGGAATCAGTACGAGCCAGCCGTCGGGGGCGGTCGTGACTTCTAGGTGCTGGCTCCACAGCACCCGCTCGTGCGTGGTTCCAGGCAACGGCAGCTGTTCGGCTCGCTCGTTGTGCCCGGCAGTCGCGCGGGTGCCGACCACATGGGACAGTCGCACGAGGCCGGAACCGGAGAAGTTTGCGATCAGCAGTCCGACGTGCCCGGCGCCGATCAGCCTCACCAGTTCCGCGGCCAGCACGTCCACCGCGTCGATGGGCGAGGCCTCTTCGACTGCGGCCAGCAACGGCCGCAAGTCCAGCCGCGCATCCGCCGCATCCACGCGCAGAGCGTAGCCAGCCGCCGACCTGCTCGCCGTCTCCAAGTCAAGCACCTCAGCCAACGTCCGCTTATGCCGCTGCGCGAACGATGCGTAGCGACAGTTCCTTGGCGTCGTTGCGGCCCCACGGAGTGCACGGGAGGTGCCGCTGGAGCTCGGGCGGCGGGCGGAGGACGGGCTGCCGACCACAACTGCCACCTATGTTCGGGCGCCGCGGGACAAGTCACCGAGCGCAGCCGGCGTTGTACGACTTTCGGACTTGTCGCCGTCTGCGTGGAAGCCGACCGCCGTCGACAGCCAGCTGGGCGCCATGAATTTCAAGGACGCGCTCCCAGGCGACAACATTCTGCAACATTCTGCCGAATTCTCGGCATATAGGACGGGTTCCCCATCGCGTAGGCTGGTCTGGGCTACCCCGCCACAGTTTCGGCCGCTTTGAGTCCGTGAGTAGATGCTCACCTCGGCTTCTAGCGCGCTGCCGCATGCGGCGATCCGAGCTTCCGGGCAAATCACGCTTTCCCGCTCAGGTCGGGATGCGAATTAGCCCTTAGTGACTATGGCGAATGCTGACTAGGGGCGCCCAGACTCGGGCGGCGATAGGCACAGAGGTGGGGGCGCCTAGTTCGGGAGGTAAGCCATGGGGACTAGCCATCACGGCCGCAGGTGGACTGCGATCGCCCGGCTGATGAGTGTCGTGCTAACCGCGGCCGCGGTTACGGCCCTTCTTCCGAGCAGTGGAGCGGTCGCAGACGACGGTGTTTCTGCATGGCTATCGAGGGTGGCGGCGGTCGGTAACAGCGCAGACGCTCACACAGTAAGCGACGAGCTCAAGACCATCTTCAGTTCCCCCGAGGCAGCCTCGCTAGTGGCATATAGCCCAATTGGCACAACTCTTACACGAGTCATCGACGACAATTCTGCGTACGTCGTCACTGAACAAGCGGCCGCCGCGTACCGCGACCAGATCGTCGCAGCCCTCACCGGTCGCTCGGAGTTCCCATTGAGCGGCGACCCGGCCGGTGACGACGTCATTACCCAGCTGAACGCCGTAGTGGCATCGCCGGAGTATGCGGCTGCGACAAACGCACTTTCCGAGGTACTCGAGGAGCCGCAGGCGGTTACCTATTTCGCGAGCAGGCTCACCGATCTGATCCAACGCGGGGCGATGGTGCCAAGCGACTTGACCGACCTATTTGCCATCGACATGATCCCATTCTCCCGACTTGCCGTCGCGCTCGGGTTCGACGTGTTCGGACTCCTGGCTGGTGCGGTCAGTGTCGCGACTGGCATCGCTGCGGGTGTGTGTATTGCTCTGGAGCCGTGTGGAGCGGTTGCTCTCGGCGTCATTGGCGCCACGGGAAGCGTCATTATGGGGGAACTCGGCCTTGCGGCTGCGTTGTATGACCGCAACACATCGCCACAGGGATGCGCGGCGAGCGCGAACACGCCCGTGTTCCAGGGTGGCGGGCAGGTGTACTTCAGCGGATCGGTCAACTGCTCCGCCTCGGTTTCAAGCCTCTCAGTCTACGTCGGCGAAGTTGACAATGGAACCGAGCGCGCGTCGACCGGAACCGGGTGCAGCAACTGCTCCAGTGTCAGCGTCAGCATCCAGACGTATTCGATGCCACAGGG
Organism: uncultured Actinomycetota bacterium; assembly: GCA_963728075.1. GTDB lineage: Bacteria > Actinomycetota > Actinomycetes > JAFAQI01 > DASSKL01 > CAVSIP01. Next base: position 51,688 of record CAVSIP010000002.1, read on the forward strand.
CTGCTATCAGTCGAACGCCTACTTCGTCTCCTACAGCAACGGTGCGACTACCACCGGAAACACCGTCTACAGCCAGATGCGATGCGGCCAGCCGTAACGTACATCCGTATGATCGGGTCGGCGTGTGACACCGCCGACCCGATCAGACTTTCCTGCGGGGGTAGAGGTGAGGGCTAGCACGACCCCGAAGCGGTTCGTCGTTGGCATGAGCGCGGCAGTCGGAGCGCAGCTGATCGTGCTCGGGATCGTCGTTGCTGTTCTGTTGGGAGCGTCAGCGGACTTTCTGTTTGCGACACTGCCCTTGCTAGGACTGAGTCTCGGTGTGACCAGTGCGCTCACCCTGGCGGGAACCGCGCGAACTCACGAGTGAGCTACACCGCCTTCGCGCGTTGGCGGACGTCCCATGGGGCCGGTATCGGTCGCGCACATCGCGCCCGGGTAGCCCTGTTGACAGCGTCGGCTACCTACGACGCCTCTTGGGAGCACTCGTTTCGAGCACGAAGGCGCGTGGGTCCGACCGTTCAGCCCTGGCCTAGTGATGTGCATGGCTATACCGAGGCACGGCAGGTGGTCGCATTTCGATGCCGTCGTCGACCTTGCGGTGTACGCCGACACAATGACAGTGCTCAGCCAGACCGCGTTCGCAGGGCTATTCCGCAACAACGACGCCTCGCTGCGCAGATACCTGCGTGGGTTGACGACATCCACGCACACGTCCCCATGACGGATGACGGTGCTGACCGGCTTCGCCGCCGTGCCCTACGCGATTCACGGGTCCGAGGACGCCTCGAATCGATCGCGAGGCGCGGGCACCTTGCCAACGTAACGACGCGCCGGCTCCGGCCATGCATGCTCGAGCACGGGCTCGACGCAGACGCCCTGCTCGACTCGCATGGCGATCTCATCCTCGACGATGAAGATGTGCCGCTCGTTGTCCAGTTCCTCAACGAGGCGTCGCCACGCGGAGCGCTGCCCGAGCCGCCGCCGCATGAGCTGACCGCAGCAGAGCGCGACAACGTGGCATCAGGCGTCCGATCCCTGCTGCAAACGGGCCGCGCGTCCATCGGGCAGCCGCCGAGACGTTGCGAAGCGCAGATCGTCACGTTCTGGCACGGCGACTCGATCCTCGAGGTACGCCACGCGGCGGGCTCAATCGCCAGCCTGACGCGCATCCCTCGCCGCCCGCGCTCGCAGGACAGCGACCTACTGTTCTCCCTGCTCGCTCGTCACGTGGCAGAGCTGCCTGAGCGGTAAGTGCCGTTAGGCCACACATAGGTCGCTGTACGACACAGGTGGTCTAACGGCACCTAGTATCACTTGTGTTCTGGAGCGAGTGGCGCGCCAGAATGGCGCCATGCCCAGTGTGCAGGTAAAGGACGTCCCGGCTGACGTACATGCCATCTTGCGCCAGCGTGCGGCAGCTGCCGGGCAGTCCTTGCAGGAATATCTGCTCGATCGGCTCACCGAGGAGGCCCGGACGCCCACCCTTGATGAGGTGCTGGATCGCGCCGGCGGCCGCGCTGGCGGTTCGGTGTCCTTCAAGGCGGCGGTCGCCGCCGTCCGAGCCGACCGTGATCACCGGTGATCGTCGTCGATGCCAGTGTGCTGGCTCCGGCGCTTGGCGATGACGGGCGAGACGGTGACCGTGCCCGCGCCCGGCTGCGTGGAGAACAGCTGGCCGCTCCGCACCTGATCGACCTGGAAGTCGCCTCCGTCTGGAGGCGGCAACTAGCCGGTGGACGCATGGATCCGCGGCGAGCCGAGATGGCGGTCGCCGATCTGACGAGTCTGCCGTTGCGCCGAGCGCGGCACGTCAATCTCTTGTCGCGATGCTGGGAGTTGCGAGAGAACCTGACGCCCTACGACGCTGCCTACGTGGCGCTCGCTGAGGCCCTGGATGTCACGCTTGTCACAGCCGATCGTCGGATGGCCCAGGCACCTGGGCCTCGCTGCACCGTCGAGGTGCTCTCCTGAGTCACCCGTTCGGGAGCGGCGCTTTGGGAGCCGGCGAAGCGGGCCTCACAGCACTACGCGTGGACGTCGATTCGTGCCGTGAATGCGAGTTGCACACACGGCCCACAGTCATCGGTTCTGGTGACGACGCTAGTGGTGCCCACTGACCGGGCTTCGATGACTGCGGCTGGGCCGCCCCCCTCACCGCTGGTTTCAACAGAGCAGACCGAGGCCGCAGCGTTTCCGGTGAGTGAGAACTGACCGAGATGCCTCCGCGCGAAGCGGGCCCAGATGGCAACGCGATCGCCGACAGCGACGTGAACTACGACCGGCTCAGGATTGCCCGCCAAGCCCCCCGCTTCGTCGCCGCCAAGTCGAAACGTCGCATGAGGCACGGGGGAACAGCGAGCGGCTAGAAGAACTACCGGTGACTGTGACGTGTTCACGGACACCGACTCGCTCGCCCTGGACGTGGCCGAGCTCCTGAGAGGGCTCTGTCCGGACGTCATCCCTGTCGTTGTCGGCTTCAAACCGCTCGACGCCGCGGATGGTCCAGTTTGCGCAGCGCCGCAGCCCGCACTCCCCGCGAGAACGACTCCCGCTACAGCGAACGCGAGCGTGTTCACGGAACTCCCCTCGTGCTTCGACTAGGGCTGACGGAGATGAGACGCGCACTGCGCCAGCGCGGTTCCATTGGGGCAGGTCACATCCACCTTGCCCCGCGCGGTTGCACGGCCGCACGCCCGCTTGGCCGACACGCGGTAGCGCCGGCTTGACGTCGATCGCTTGCCCACTGTCGCCGGGACATAGTGCCCTACTACCGAGCACGGTCCGGCTGCCCTCGTCTCGGGGTCTGTCGCCGCCGAGGCCACAACAACTCCTCCGAACGACAGTGTCGTGGCGGGCAACGCGGCGCCGGACAGCTCCTGCGAGACAACAAGCAGAGCGCTAGCCGGTGCCTGCGCGTGCCCTATCTGTGCCCTAACTGGCGGCGAAATAGGGCACAGGACGGCCATTCACGGTCACTGGCCGGGGGCTCATCAGAACGCCGTTCTAGGCCTCTGACCTGCGAAAACGCAGGTCAGGCGGTGGTGGAGACGAGGGGACTTGAACCCCTAACCCCCGCCTTGCAAAGGCGGTGCTCTGCCAGTTGAGCTACGTCCCCGGGACGACGACCGACAGGGTACCCGGGGCTCAGCGCAGGTCGGGCTCCTTCGTCGCCTCGGCCCACAGCGCGGCCTCGAGCTGCGCCTCGCGGAGCCGGCGCAGGGCGCCGATCCCGGCGCCGACGGCGAGCAGGAGCACCAGCAGCTTCTTCACGGACCCAGCGTACGGCGGCCGGCTCAGCGCACGTCGGCGGCTGCGTCGGCGTACGTCACCCGCAGCTCCCGCTTGAGGATCTTGCCGCTGGGGTTCTTCGGCAGCGCGGGGGTCACCAGCACCTGCTTGGGGACCTTGAAGCCGGCGAGGTGCTCGCGGCAGTGCGCCTGCACCGCAGCGGCGTCGAGCACCCCGCCCTCCTTCGGCACCACCACCGCGACGACGGCCTCGATCCAGTACGGGTGGGGCACGCCGAAGACGGCGACCTCGGCGACGTCCGGGTGCTGGTAGATGACCTCCTCCACCTCCCGGCTCGCCACGTTCTCACCACCGGTCTTGATCATGTCCTTCTTACGGTCGACGACGGTGAGGTAGCCCTCGTCGTCGAGCACGCCGAGGTCACCGCTGTGGAACCAGCCGTTGCGGAAGGCCTCCGCCGTCTTGTCCGGGTCGTTCCAGTAACCGAGCATCGCGTGCGGCGAACGGTGCACGATCTCGCCGACCGTGCCCGGCGGCACCGGCTGGTCGGCGTCGTCGACGACCGCGGTCTCCACGTTGAGCCCCGCCCGGCCGGCGGACCCGGGCTTGGTCAGCTGCTCCTCGGGTCGAAGGATCGTCGCCAGCGGAGCCATCTCGGTCTGGCCGTAGAAGTTGAACAGCCGGACCTGGGGCAGCCGGCGGGACAGCTCACGCAGCACCTCGGTCGGCATGATGGCGGCGCCGTAGTAGCCCTTGCGCAGGCTGGACAGGTCCCGCTGGTCCAAGTCCGGATGGCGCAGCAGCGCGATCCACACCGTCGGCGGGCAGAACAGCTTGGTGGCGCGCTCGCGCTCCACGGTGGCCAGGATCTGCGCCGGGTCCGGCGCCCCCAGCACGATGCTGCGGGCACCCAGCCAGACGTCCGGCGTGAGGAAGCAGTGCAGCTGCGCGCAGTGGTACAGCGGCAGGGAGTGCACCTCCACGTCGTCGCCGGTCATCTCACCGTCGACGGCGCACGTCGTGTACTGCGCCAGGAGGCTCCGGCTGGTCATCATCGCGCCCTTGGGCCGCGACTCCGCCGTAGTGGACACTGCGCAGGTGCAGCGAGTGTTCAGCGTGGACGAGGCGCGCGCGCTCATGCCGGACGTACACCAGCGGGTCGCGCAGATCGTGACCCTGCGGGCGGACCTGGCCGAGCTGACCGCGGCGATCCGGACCGGCGCCCCGTCTCCGCACGGCGGCGTGGCCGAGGCGAAGGGCCTCGAGGCGCGGCTGCACGAGGCGCTGGGCTGGCTGCGCGACCAGGGCTTGCAGGTGAAGGGCTTCGCCCCCGTGCTGCTGGACTTCCCCGCCGTGCTCGACGGGGACGACGTCCTGCTGTGCTGGCTCGAGGGCGAGCCGGCGCTGGGCTGGTACCACCGACGCGAGCTCGGTTTCGCCGGCCGGCGGCCGCTCGACTAGCACCAGCGGGGGTGCGGGAAAGGCTCCGGGTGGGCCTGGGAGGACTTGAACCTCCGGCCTCATCCTTATCAGGGATGCGCTCTAACCGACTGAGCTACAGGCCCGGGACAGCGCGTGCCAGCCTACCTCAGCGCCGAGGGGTCACTCCCGCTCGGTCAGGGTCACCTCGATGCCCCCGACGAGGTCGGCGCAGACGTTGTAGACGAAGGCGCCGAGGGTCGCGAGCGCGGTCACGAGGACGACGTTGACGGCGCCGATGACCGCCGCACCGCCGACCACGCGACCGAGCGGGGCGTACTCGTTCACCGTGCCGCTGCCCGGGCTCACGTCCTGCACGAACGACGAGATCGAGTCGAACACGCCCATCCCGCCGAGGATGAGGTACAGCGCGAGGACCGCCACCACGAAGATGACGAGCAGGGCCGCGGAGAACAGGAACGTGAACTTCAGCACCGACCACGGGTCGACGTGCTTGATCGCCAGCCGGGCCCGGCGCGGCCCGCGGCGGGTCGCGGCCGACGGCCGCATGGCGCCCAGCGGGCCCCCCGCCGCCGCGGGTCGCCCGCCCGGGACGGGGGAGCCCGACGACCCGTCCGGCGGGTTCTCCCCGACCGGACGGGCCCAGCGCTCGTGCTCGGCCGTCTCCGGCCCTCGTGGTGTCTGCTCGTCGGTCACTTAGTCGTTGTTCTCATCCGGCTCGGCATTACGCGCGACTGCCACGACGCTGTCCCCGTCGGGCAGGTTGATCAACCGTACGCCCATGGTCTGGCGCTGCGCACGACGGACCTCGGCCGCGCGGGTCCGGATCACCCCACCCGAGGAGGTGATCGCGAACAGCTCCTCGTCGGTGCGGACGACCATGGCGCCGACGAGCTGGCCGCGCTTGGCGACGATCTTCGCGGTGAGCACGCCCTTGCCGCCGCGGCCCTGGACGGGGTACTCGCCGACCTTGGTGCGCTTGGCGTAGCCGCCGTCGGTCGCGACCAGGACGTCGACCTCCTCGTCGCGGACGACCTCCATCGCGAGCAGCTCGTCCCCCTCGGCGAAGCGCATGCCGATGACGCCCGAGGTGGCACGACCCATGGGCCGCAGCGTCTCGTCGTCGGCGTGGAAGCGGATGGACTGAGCGCCGCGGCTGACCAGCAACAGGTCGTCCTCTGCGCTGACCAGCGCGGCGGAGATGAGCTCGTCGTCGTCCTTGAGGTTGATCGCGATGACCCCGCCGCTGCGGCTGGAGTCGAAGTCCGTGAGCGGGGTCTTCTTCACCAGCCCGCGCTTGGTGGCCAGCACGAGGTACGGCGCGACCTCGTAGTTCTGGATGTCCATGATCTGGGCGATGGTCTCGTCCGGCTGGAAGGCGAGAATGTTCGCGACGTGCTGGCCCCGGGCGTTGCGCGACATCTCCGGCAGCTCGTGCGCCTTCGCGCGGTACACCCGGCCCTTGTTCGTGAAGAACAGGATCCAGTTGTGCGTCGAGGTCACGAAGAAGTGCTCGACGATGTCGTCCTGCTTCAGCTGCGCGCCCTGGACGCCCTTGCCGCCGCGCTTCTGTGACCGGTACAGGTCGGTCTTGGTCCGCTTCGCGTAGCCGGAGCGCGTGATCGTGACGACCACGTCCTCCTCGGCGATGAGGTCCTCGAGCGACAGGTCGCCCTCGTAGGGCACGATCCGGGTGACCCGGTCGCGGCCGTACTTCTCGACGATCTCGCCCAGCTCGGTGCCGATGATCTCGCGCTGGCGGGTCGGGGACTCGAGGATCGCGTTGAGCTCGGCGATCCGCTCGGTCAGCTCGCCGTACTCGTCGATGATCCGCTGCCGCTCCAGAGCGGCGAGGCGGCGCAGCTGCATGTCGAGGATGGCGGTCGCCTGCACCTCGTCGATGTCGAGGAACGACATCAGCTGGCCGCGGGCGGCGTCCGCCGACTCGGCGTTGCGGATGAGGTTGATGACCTCGTCCAGGGCGTCGAGCGCCTTGAGCAGCGCGCGCAGGATGTGGGCGCGCTCCTCCGCCTTGCGCAGCTGGTAGCGCGTACGCCGGACGATGACCTCGACCTGGTGGCCGACGTAGAAGCGGACGAGCTGGGCGAGGTTCAGCGTGCGCGGCACACCGTCGACCAGGGCCACCACGTTGCAGCCGAAGGTGTCCTGCAGCTGGGTGTGCTTGTACAGGTTGTTCAGCACCACCCGGGGGACGGCGTCCCGCTTGAGCGTGACGACGAGACGCAGGCCGGTACGGGTCGATCCCTCGTCGGCCAGCTCGGCGATGCCGGCCATCCGGCCGTCGTCGACCAGCTCACCGATCTTGCGGAGCAGGGCGTCCTTGTTCACCTGGTAGGGCAGCTCGGTGACGATGAGCTGCGCCCGGCCGCGGCGGTCCTCGTCGATCTCGACGACGGCCCGCATGCGGACGGAGCCGCGCCCGGTGCGGTAGGCGTCCTCGATGCCGTCGCGGCCGACGATGAGCGCACCGGTCGGGAAGTCCGGCCCCGGGATGCGCTCCATGCACGCCGCCAGCAGCTCCTCGTCGGCGGCGTCCGGGTGCTCGAGGTACCAGTGCACCGCGGAGGCGACCTCACGCAGGTTGTGCGGCGGGATGTTCGTCGCCATACCGACCGCGATGCCGGCGGCGCCGTTGACGAGCAGGTTGGGGATCCGGCTCGGCAGCACGACCGGCTCCTGCGCCCGGCCGTCGTAGTTCGGGACGAAGTCGACCGTCTCCTGGTCGATCTCGCGCAGCATCTCCATCGCCAGCGGCGCGAGCCGCGACTCCGTGTAGCGCATCGCGGCCGGCGGGTCGTCGCCCTGCGAGCCGAAGTTGCCGTTGCCGTCGATGAGCGGCTCGCGCATCGACCACGGCTGGGCCAGCCGGACGAGGGTGTCGTAGATCGCCGAGTCGCCGTGCGGGTGGTAGTTGCCCATGACGTCGCCGACGACGCGGGCGCACTTCACGTAGCCCCGGTCGGGACGGTAGCCGCCGTCGTACATCGCGTAGAGCACCCGCCGGTGCACCGGCTTGAGCCCGTCGCGGACGTCGGGCAGCGCGCGGCCGACGATGACCGACATCGCGTAGTCGAGGTAGCTGCGCTGCATCTCGACCTGGATGTCGACCGGCTCGATACGGTCCTCGGGCCCGCCTGGCGGCGGGGTGGTCACCTCGGTCACAGGTTGCCCTTCGGGGTACGGCGATCAGCGGCCGCGGTTCGGCCGCTGATCAGATGTCGAGGAAGCGGACGTCCTTGGCGTTGCGGGTGATGAAGTCGCGGCGCGGCTCGACGTCCTCGCCCATGAGGATGCTGAACAGCTCGTCGGCGGTGGCGGCGTCGTCGAGGGTGACCTGCAGCAGGATCCGGTGCTCCGGGTTCATCGTGGTTTCCCACAGCTCGTCGGCGTTCATCTCACCGAGGCCCTTGAACCGCTGCACGTCCGGGTTCTTCTTGCTGCCGGCCTCCTGCCGCGCTTTGATCAGGCCGTCGCGCTCGCGGTCGGAGTAGGCGTAGTCGACCTCGTCACGGCCCCACTTGATCTTGTACAGCGGCGGCTGGGCGAGGTAGACGTAGCCCGCCTCGATGAGCGGCTTCATGAACCGGAACAGCAGGGTGAGCAGCAGGGTCCGGATGTGCTGACCGTCGACGTCGGCGTCCGCCATCAGGATGATCTTGTGGTAGCGCAGCTTCGTGACGTCGAAGTCCTCGTGGATGCCGCAGCCGAGCGCAGTGATCATCGCCTGCACCTCGGTGTTCTTCAGCACCCGGTCGATGCGCGCCTTCTCGACGTTGATGATCTTCCCGCGAATCGGCAGGATCGCCTGGAACTGCGGGTTGCGCCCGCCCTTGGCCGACCCGCCCGCGGAGTCGCCCTCGACGACGTAGATCTCGCTTTGTGCCGGGTCGGTCGACTGGCAGTCGGCGAGCTTGCCCGGCAGGCTGGAGGACCCGAGCAGGGTCTTGCGGCGGATGAGGTCGCGTGCCTGCCGCGCGGCGACGCGGGCGCGGGCGGCGGAGGCGGCCTTGGTGATGATGTCCTTGGCCTCGGAAGGGTTGCGCTCCAGCCAGTCCGCCAGCCACTCGTTGCAGACCTTCTGCACGAACGACTTCGCCTCGGTGTTGCCGAGCTTGGTCTTGGTCTGGCCCTCGAACTGCGGGTTGGCCAGCTTCACCGAGATGATGGCGGTGAGGCCCTCCCGGATGTCGTCGCCGGTGAGCCGCTCGTCCTTCTCCTTGAGCAGCTTCTTGTCCGTGGCGTACTTGTTCACCACGGTGGTCAGCGCCGCGCGGAAGCCCTCCTCGTGCGTGCCGCCCTCGTGGGTGTTGATCGTGTTGGCGAAGGTGTAGACGGACTCGGAGTACGTGCCGTTCCACTGCATGGCGATCTCGACCGCCATGCCGTCGGTCTCGGCGCCGAAGCCGATGACCGACTTGTGGATCGGCTCCTTGGTCGCGTTGAGGTGGCGGACGAAGTCCTCGATGCCGCCCTTGTACTCGTAGGCGACCTCGGCCGGGACCTCGTCGCGCTCGTCGCGCAGGACGATGCGCAGCCCGCGGTTCAGGAAGGCCATCTCCTGCAGGCGGCGCGACAGCGTCTCGAAGGAGTACGTCGTGGTCTCGAAGATGGTGTCGTCGGCCCAGAAGGTGATCGTGGTGCTGGTGTCCTTCGTCGCCGCGCCCTTGACGAGAGGGGCTGCCGGCCGGCTGCCGACGTACGCCTGGGTCCAGACGAAGCCGTCGCGGCGGATCTCGACCTCGAGCCGGGTGGACAGGGCGTTCACGACGGACACGCCCACGCCGTGCAGACCGCCGGAGACGGCGTAGCTCTTGCCGTCGAACTTGCCCCCGGCGTGCAGGGTGGTGAGGACGACCTCGACCGCGGGCCGCTTCTCGACCGGGTGCCGGTCCACCGGGATCCCGCGGCCGTTGTCGTACACGCGTACGCCGCCGTCGGCGAGCAGCGTCACGTGGACGGTGTCGCAGTAGCCGGCGAGCGCCTCGTCGACCGCGTTGTCCACGACCTCGTAGACGAGGTGGTGCAGCCCGCGCTCCCCGGTGGAGCCGATGTACATGCCGGGGCGCTTGCGGACGGCCTCGAGCCCCTCGAGGACCGTGATGGACTTGGCGTCGTAGGACACGGGGCGCCCTGCTCTCTCTGGTCGGCCACGCGCGAGCCAACGGGCCGCAGCGCGCGCTACGGCGGCTCCACGGGTGGGGTTCGGGTAGCAGTCTACCGGTCCGCGGTCTCCACGAGGGTCATCCACGGCACCTGAGGACGCGTGTGGCGGCTGGGAACGCGGCGGTGAAAGTCCCCATACAGGGCGCGGGGCCGCTCCGGCGGCTGCGACACGCTCAGCCGTACGTGTCCCGGGGCCCTCGGCCACCGGTGACGCGTCGCGGCCCGCGCTGCCACGACGGGGCGGTCGGACCGGTCACCCGGATGCGGGTCACGAGGTCCGGGCCGAGCTCGTCGCGCACCCGCTGGAGGATGCTGCGCGACAGCAGCCGCAGCTGCGTGGCCCAGGCCGTCGACTCGGCCACCAGGTGCAGCGTGCCGTCCTCGATGCGGTCCGGCCGGCAGTGCGCGGCGACCTCGGCACCGACGACCTGCTCCCAGTTCGTCAGCACCGACGCCACCGAGGCGGTGGTCTGCCACCCCCGGTCGGTGACGAACTCGCGGATCGCCGCGCCGAACAGCTTCGGGTCCCGGTCGTCGCTGCGGGAGCTGCTGCGCTGCTCGCGCGCGCGGCGCGGGCGGGCCGGCGCCCGGCCACGCGCGCCCTCCCGCGCCCGGGCCAGTGCCTCGCGGGCCAGGTCCGGTCCGGCAGGGATCCCGTTCTCGCCCGGCCCACCCTCGTCCGGCACGCGGTCATCCGGCACGGCGCACCTCCCCGCCGGTCACGTCGTAGCGCGCACCCGCCAGCATCGCCGGGACGTCCTCGGCGACCGCGGCCGTGACGACGACCTGCTCCGCGGGCGCGACCAGCGCCGCCAGCCGCTCCCGCCGCTGCACGTCCAGCTCCGCGAAGACGTCGTCGAGGAGCAGGACCGGTTCCCCGCCGTCGCTCGTGAGCAGCTCGTAGGCGGCCAGGCGCAGCGCGAGGGCCAACGACCACGACTCGCCGTGGCTGGCGTACCCGCGCGCCGGGAGCTCCCCGATGCCCAGCACGAGCTCGTCGCGGTGCGGCCCGACCAGGCTGATGCCGCGGACGAGCTCCTGCTCGCGCGCAGCGGCGGTCGCGCCCAGCAGCACCTCGGTGAGCTCCTGGCGGTCGGCCACGAGCGGCGCGTCGGGACCCAGCGACGAGCGGTAGTCCATCGTCACCGGCCCCCGGCCCTCCGAGACCGCGTCGTAGGCCTTGTCCACGAGCGGGCGCAGCGCGTCGACCAGCTCCAGCCGGGCGGCCAGCAGCTCCGCCCCGGTACGGGCGAGGTGGCCGTCCCAGACGTCCAGCGTCGTGAGGTCGCCGGCGCGACGCGCGGCGGCGGCGGTCTTGAGCAACGCGTTGCGCTGCTTGAGCACCCGGTCGTAGTCGGCCCGCACCCCGGCCAGGCGCGGCGCGCGGGCGACGAGCAGGTCGTCGAGGAACCGCCGGCGCTCCCCGGGGTCGCCCTTCACCAGCGCCAGGTCCTCGGGGGCGAACAGCACCGTGCGCAGCACGCCGAGCACCTCCCGGGAGCGGGGGACGGGGGAGCGGTTGATCCGCGCCCGGTTCGCCTTGCCGGGGTTGAGCTCGAGCTCGACCAGCGTGGTCCGCCCGTCCCGGTCGACCGCCACCCGGACGTACGCCTGCTCGGCACCCAGCCGCACCAGCGGCGCGTCGCTGGACACCCGGTGGCTGCCCAGGGTCGCGGCGTACTCGATCGCCTCGACGAGGTTGGTCTTGCCCTGCCCGTTCGCGCCGACGAACACCGTGACGCCCGGGCCGAAGGACACCTCGGCGGAGGCGTACGAGCGAAAGTCCACGAGAGACAGGTGCGCGACCCGCATCGGCCTCAGCGGGCCCGCTCGTCCGGCTGGGGTACCCCGCTGTCGGCGCCCGGGGCGTCGGCGCCGGTCTCGGTCGAGCCGGCGGCGGAGGTCACGGCGTGCCCGCCGAACTGGTTGCGCAGCGCGGCCACCGCCTTCATCGCCGGTGAGTCGTCCTGGCGCGAGGCGAACCGCGCGTAGAGCGCCGCGGTGATCACGGGCAGCGGGACGGCGTGGTCGACCGCCGCCTGGACCGTCCACCGGCCTTCACCCGAGTCGGCCGCATAGCCCCGCAGCTGCTCGAGGTGCTCGTCCTCGTCGAGCGCGCGGACCAGCAGGTCGAGCAGCCAGGAGCGGATCACCGTCCCGGAGCGCCACGACCGCAGCACCTCGCGGACGTCGGTGACCATGTCGGCCGCCTCGAGCAGCTCGAAGCCCTCGGCGTAGGCCTGCATCACGCCGTACTCGATGCCGTTGTGCACCATCTTCGCGAAGTGCCCGGCACCGACCCCGCCGGCGTGGACGAACCCGAACTCCCCCGGCGGCTTCAGGGTGTCGAACAGCGGCTGGAGCAGCTCCACGTGCGCCCGCTCACCGCCACACATCAGGGCGTAGCCCTCGGTGAGCCCCCACACCCCACCGCTGACACCGCAGTCGACGAACCCGATGCCTCTGGCCGCGAGGTCCTCGGCGTGGCGGATGTCGTCGAGGTAGCGGGAGTTGCCACCGTCGACCACGACGTCGCCGCGGTCGAGCAGGTCGGCGAGCGCCGAGATCGTCTGGTAGGTCGGTTCGCCGGCGGGGACCATCACCCACACCAGCCGCGGGCTGGGCAGCGCCGCGACCAGCTGCTCGAGCGTCTCCACGTCGCGGGTGCCGGGCGCCCGGTCGTAGCCGATGACCGTGTGCCCACCGCGGCGCAGGCGTTCGGCCATGTTGCCGCCCATCCGGCCGAGGCCGACCATTCCGAGCGTCGTCACGCTGTCCTCCCGTCGGTGCGAGTGCCCCGTGCGGCGGGCGTACCCGCGGTTCAGCCGGACAGGCGTACCGGCATGAGCAGGTAGCGGTAGTCGTCCCCGCCTGCACCGGCGCCGGTCGCCTTGCCGGTGAGGACCGCCGGTTTCGTGGCCGCCGTGAACGCGAAGTGCGCGGTGTCGCTGTCGATGGCACCGAGCCCGTCGAGCAGGTACTGCGGGTTGAAGGCGATCGTCAGGTCCTCGCCCTCGTACCCGGCCGGCAGCGACTCCGAGGCCTGGGCGTCGTCGAGACCACCGGCCTCGAGCACGAGCCCGTCGGCGGAGAACGACAGCCGCACCGGTGCGTTGCGGGCGGCGACGAGCGCGACCCGCTTGACCGCCTCGACGAGCGGGCCGGTGTCGACCTGTGCCGACGCCGCGGACTCGGCGGGCAGCAGCGAGCGGTACTTCGGGAACTCGCCGTCGAGCAGCCGGGTGGTCGTGCGCCGGGACCCGCCGGAGAAGCCGGCGAGCCCGTCGCCACTGCCGCCGGTGGCCAGCGCGACCGTGACCTGGGCCCCCGACGTCATCGACCGAGCGGTCTCGGCGAGGGTGCGGGCCGGCACCAGCGCCGTCGCCGAGAGCTGCGGGTTCTCCGGCGACCAGCCGAGTTCGCGGACGGCGAGCCGGTAGCGGTCGGTTGCGGCGAGGGTGAGCCGGTCACCGTCGATCTCGACCCGGATGCCGGTGAGCACGGGCAGGGTGTCGTCCCGCCCGGCGGCTACGGCGACCGAGGCGACCGCCGCAGCGAAGGCGTCGCTGCCGATGGTGCCCGCCGTCGCCGGCATGTCCGGCAGGCTGGGGTACTCCTCCAGCGGCAGGGTCGCCAGGGTGAAGCGGGCGCTGCCGCAGGTGACGACCACGCGGGAGCCGTCCGTGGCGACCTCGACCGGCGCGGCGGGCAGGCTGCGGGTGATCTCCGACAGCAGCCGACCCGAGACGAGCACCTGACCGGTCTCAGTGGTGTCGACCTCGACCTCGACCTGGGTGGAGACCTCGTAGTCGAAGCCGGCCACGGTGAGTCCGGCCGCGGTCGCGTCAAGCCGCAGGCCGGCGAGCACCGGCAGCTGAGGCCGCTGGGGCAGCGTGCGGGCGGACCAGGCGACCGCCTCCGCGAGGACGTCCCGGTCGACGCGGAATCTCATCGAATGCCTCCCGTGCTTGCCGGTGTCGAGGACATGACATCAGGCCGGTCGGTGCGCGTTGTCCCCAGGCCGGGCGCACTCCCCATGATGATGTTTGAGCAGGACAGAAATGACATCAACGACGTCGTCTCAGGGGGCGTGGACGATGTGGACAGCCGGCAACGTCGCAGGTCGGCGCCGGTTTCGTTGTCGACAGCGGGTGTGTACGGAGCGTGTGGGAACTCCGGCGCCCTGCGGACACTCCGGTCCACGAGCGGGATGTCGACAGGACATCCCCGGTTCTCCACAGTGTTTTCCCCAGCCTGTGCACGCTGGACGGGCAGGGCGAAAGTACGCGAACAGGACGTGACGTGGTCAACACGCAGCGTCACGAAGACCGTGCCTGCGACTTGATCCGGTTGGTCAGCTCGGTGACCTGGTTGTAGATCGAGCGACGTTCGGCCATGAGCGAGCGGATCTTGCGGTCGGCGTGCATCACCGTCGTGTGGTCCCGGTTGCCGAACTGCTGGCCGATCTTCGGCAGCGACAGGTCGGTGAGCTCGCGGCAGAGGTACATGGCGATCTGGCGGGCCGTGACGAGCACCCGGCTGCGGGAGGAGCCGCACAGGTCCTCCATCGACAACCCGAAGTAGGAGGCGGTCGCCGCCATGATCGTCGCCGCGGTGATCTCCGGCCCGCTTCCGTCGGGAATGAGGTCCTTGAGCACGACCTCGGCCAGGGCGAGGTCGACGCCCTGCCGGTTGAGGCTGGCGAAGGCGGTGACCCGGATGAGGGCGCCCTCGAGCTCGCGGATGTTCCGCGAGATCTTGCTCGCGATGAACTCGAGGACCTCCGGCGGGGCGTCCAGCCGCTCCTGGGCGGCCTTCTTGCGCAGGATCGCGATGCGGGTCTCGAGCTCGGGCGGCTGGATGTCGGTGATCAGCCCCCACTCGAACCGGTTGCGCAGCCGGTCCTCCAGCGTGACCAGCTGCTTGGGCGGCCGGTCGGAGCTGATGACGATCTGCTTGCTCTGCGTTGTGCAGGGTGTTGAACGTGTGGAAGAACTCCTCCTGCGTCTGCTCCTTGTTCTCCAGGAACTGGATGTCGTCGACGAGGAGGACGTCGATGTCGCGGTAGCGGCGGCGGAACCCCTCGCCCTTGCCGTCGCGAATCGAGTTGATGAAGTCGTTGGTGAACTCCTCCGAGCTCACGTACCGCACCCGCGCGCCGGAGTAGAGGTTCTGGGCGTAGTGCCCGATGGCGTGCAGCAGGTGGGTCTTGCCGAGCCCGGAGTCACCGTAGATGAACAGCGGGTTGTACGCCTTGGCCGGCGCCTCCGCGACTGCGACCGCGGCGGCGTGGGCGAACCGGTTGCTCGCCCCGATGACGAACGTCTCGAACAGGTAGCGGGGGTTGAGCCGGGTGGGCTCCACCTGCCGGGGCCGCTCGCGGGAGCCGTCCATCGACGGCAGCACCGGGGCAGGGGGGTCGTCGGCCGGCTCGTCGGCGAGCGGGGCGGCATCGTCCTCCGGGGGCGGCTCCACCGTCACGGCGACCTGGACCTCGCGGCCGAGCTCGCGGGAGAGCGCCTGGACGATCAACGGCCGCAGCCGGGACTCCAGCACGTCACGGGCGAACTCGTTGGGGGTCGCGAGCAGGGCGGTGTCAGCCACCAGACCGAGCGGGCGGGTGAGCGACATCCACGCCCGCTGCTGGGGAGCGAGGGAGTCGTCCGGGAGCCCGGCGATCGCACGCGACCACACCTCCGCGAGGTCGAGCACGTCGTCGGACATGTCCAGTCCCCCTCCGTCGCGGCGAGCTTCGCCGTGCTCGTCGTGGCCACGGTCGGCCCCGTCCCGGCACCAAAGCCGCGCCTTCGTGCACCGTTACAGGGCTTTCATACCGGTTCCGGTGGTAGTTCTCCACAGTGTTGTCCACATCTGTGGGGAACGCTGCAGCGCACCACGTGCACTGCCGAGCGCATGGTCGGGAGGACCGTGTCGGCAGCGGGGGAAGTCCGGCGCGAGGGACGCTAACAGCCGTCCACAACCGCCAGCAAGGCGTTCACCACATCTGGTCCGCGAATCGCCGGCGTGCCGCCTTGACGGGCAGAACACCTGCCCCTCCGGTCACAGGGGACCCTCCGTTTGACCGGTCCCGGCGGCCCCCGTACCGTAGTGGCAACCGTCCGCACCAGTCGGTGCGTGACCGTCGGCCCGCGTCCTGGAGTTTCCCGGTGAGCAAGCGCACGTTCCAGCCGAACAACCGCAAGCGCGCGAAGACCCACGGTTTCCGCCTGCGCATGCGTACGCGCGCGGGGCGCGCGGTCCTGTCCGCCCGGCGCCGCAAGGGCCGCGCGCAGCTGTCGGCCTGACGAGTGCTCCCGGCCGGCGCCCGGCTGCGCAGGCGCCGGGACTTCTCTGTTGCGGTGCGCCGTGGCGCGCGGGCGGCCACGGCCACGCTGGTGGTCCACCTCGCACCGACCGATGCGGCCGACGGCCCACTGGTCGGGTTCGCCGTCGGCCGCACCGTCGGCCCGGCCGTGGTCCGCAACCGGGTCCGCCGTCGGCTGCGACACCTGGCGCGCGAGGTCGTCCCCGCGCTGCCACCGGGGTCCCGGCTGGTCGTCCGGGCACTGCCACCGGCAGCGCAGGCCGGCTACCGCGACCTCGGCACCGACCTGCAGTCCGGCGTGCGCCGCGCCACCGCGCGGGCTGCGCGAGCGGCGGGAAGGGGGTTGCTCCGGTGAGCGGTGACGGCGCCGACCGGATGTCCCCGGCCGCACGCGTGCTTGCTGCCGTCGTGTCGGGCTACCGCCGCTGGGTCAGCCCGCTGCTGGGCCCCCACTGCCGGTTCGCGCCGACCTGCAGCGCCTATGCTCTCGAGGCGCTGCGCACCCACGGGGCGCTGCGCGGTGGCATGCTCGCCGTGCGCCGACTGCTGCGCTGCCACCCGTTCCACCCCGGGGGCGTGGACCCGGTGCCCCCGGCGCGCCGACGCGTGCCCCGGAACGCGTCCACCCCGACCCCTCAGGAGACGTGCGGTGCTAGACCCGCTCTACCACGGCGTCGCGTGGGCGATCGTCCACATCCACGCGGGCCTGCAGCCGATCATGACCGACGACGCCGCGTGGGCGCTGTCCATCGTGCTGCTCACCGTGGCGATGCGGCTGGTGCTGTTCCCGCTGTTCGTCAAGCAGATCAAGACCCAGCGGGCCATGCAGGTGCTGCAGCCCAAGGTCAAGGAGCTGCAGGCGAAGTACAAGAACGACCGCGAGAAGCTCAACACCGAGCTCATGGCGCTCTACAGGGAGCACGGCGCCAACCCGCTGTCCGGCTGCCTGCCGCTGCTGCTGCAGATCCCGATCTTCATTGCCCTGTTCCACGTGCTGCGCGCGATCAAGCCGGACAAGGCGGGCACCTTCCCCACCGACGTCATCGGGTTCCCGCAGCACCTCATCGCCGACGCCGCGAACGCGAAGATCTTCGGGGTCCCCATCGCCGCCGCGTTCAACTCCGACCCCACCACGCTCGACCACCTGCACGCCAGCGCGACCTCGGTCAAGGTGCTCACGGCCAGCATGATCGTGCTGATGGGGCTCACGACGTTCTTCACCCAGCGGCAGATGATGGCCCGCACCGGGCCCGCCGAGGGTGCCGCGGCGACCCAGCAGAAGGTGCTGCTGTACGTCCTGCCGTTCACCTTCGCGATCTTCGGCTTCCAGTTCCCGCTCGGTGTGCTGCTCTACTGGCTCACCACGAACGTGTGGAGCATGGGCCAGCAGTTCTTCATCATCCGGCGGATGCCACCGCCGGCCGCTGCGGGTGCCCGGGCCGGTGGTGGCGCCGACCCCGGCCGTGGCCGGCCGAGCGGACCGGCTGCGAAGGGCCCGGACTCCGGCGCTCCCGCGCGGCCGAGCAGCCCGGTCGGTGCCCGCCGCCCCGCCAAGCAACCGCGCAGCAAGCGTCGCGGCCGCCGTCGCTGACCCGCACCACCGAAGGAGCCCCCGTGACCGACGAGGCCCGTGCCCAGGCCGAGACCACCAACGGTCGATCCGAGGAGGATCGTCCCGATATCGACCTGCTTGTCCGCGAGGGCGACGTCGCTGCCGACTACCTCGAGGGTCTGCTCGACATCGCGGACCTCGACGGCGACATCGACATCGACGTCGTGGGGACCCGGGCCACCGTCTCGGTGGCGGGCGGCGGGCTCCAGCACCTCGTGGGGGAGCACGGCGAGGTCCTCGAGGCGCTGCAGGACCTCACCCGGCTGGCGGTGACCCAGCAGACCGGCGTGCGCAGCCGGCTCATGCTCGACATCGAAGGCTGGCGGGACAAGCGCCGCGAAGAGCTCGCCGCGCTGGGCCGCCGCACCGCAGAGGCGGTCAAGGGGCGGGGGACCTCGCGCGCGCTCGCGCCGATGACGCCGTTCGAGCGCAAGGTGGTGCACGACGCCGTGGCGGAGGTGGAGGGCGTCCGCAGCGAGTCCGAGGGCGTGGACCCGGACCGGTACATCGTCATCTCGCCGGCCTGACCGGAGCCGGACGGTGTCCGCCGCGCCCCTCCACCGCCACCCCCGTACGCCCGCGAAATCGCCGGGGGACCGGCTGCCGCTGCTCGAGCGGTACGCAGAGCTGCTGGCCGGGGACGGGGTCGAGCACGGACACCTCGGCCCGCGGGAGGTCCCGCGGCTGTGGGAACGGCACCTGCTGAACTGCGCCGTGGTCGCGCCCCTGCTGCCGAGCGGAGGTCGGGTCGCCGACGTCGGTACCGGTGCCGGTCTGCCGGGGGTCGTGCTCGCCGCCCTGCGTCCGGACGTGCAGGTGGAGCTCGTCGAGCCGATGGAGCGCCGCACCAGGTTCATCGCGCGCTGCCTCGCCGAGCTGGAGCTGGCGAGCGCGACCGTGCACCGGGCACGCGCGCCGGAGCTGGACCTTCCCCTCGTCGACGTGGTGACGGCCCGGGCCGTCGCGCCGCTGCCCGTGCTGCTCGCGATGGCCGTCCCGCTGCTGCGCCGGCACGGCGAGCTGCTCGCCCTCAAGGGGGCCAGTGCAACGGAGGAGGTTGCTGCGGCGCGCTCCGAGCTGGCTCGGGTCGGGGCCGCTGAGGTGACCGTGGAGATGCTCGGCGCCGGGCTGCTGCCGACGCCCACGCACCGTCGTGCGGGTCCGGATAGGCTCGAAGGCGGCGTCGGCCGGTCGACGCGGGAGAGGACAGCGACGACGCTCGTGAACGGTGCAGCAGTGGGCCTGGGATGGCCGGACGGCGCTGCCGCGCCGCCCACCGCGTCGGCCGGGCTCGGCTGGCCCGGCCAGGAGCCGGCCGCCCCCGCCGATGTTTCACGTGAAACCACCCAGGAGTCGGGGGCTGTTTCACGTGAAACCACGACCGTGCGCAGCGAGCCGCTGCCCCTGCCCGACCAGCCGCGGATCCTCGCGGTGGCCAACCAGAAGGGCGGCGTCGGCAAGACCACCACCACCGTCAACCTCGCCGGCGCGCTGGCGCAGGGCGGCGCCGAGGTCCTCGTCATCGACCTGGACCCCCAGGGCAACGCCTCGACGGCGTTCGGGATCGACCGCACTCGCTCGAGCGTGTCGATGTACGACGTGCTCCTCGGCGACCGGGGTCTGGACGAGGCCTGCACGGAGGTGCCGGAGCTGCCCGGGGTGGCCTGCGTGCCCGCGAGCCCCGACCTGGCCGGAGCCGAGATCGAGCTGGTGTCGATGGTGGCCCGGGAGATCGCGGCTGCGCCGGGTGCTGGAGCCGGTCGCCCGCCGGTTCCACTACATCATCATCGACTGCCCGCCCTCGCTCGGGCTGCTCACCGTGAACGCGCTGGTCGCGGCACGGGAGGTGATCGTCCCGATCCAGTGCGAGTTCTACGCGCTGGAGGGGGTCAGCCAGCTGCTCGAGCACCATCGAGCTGGTGCGCGCCCATCTCAACCCGCAGCTGCAGGATCGGGGCCATCCTGCTCACCATGTACGACGCCCGCACCAAGCTCGCCGAGCAGGTCGCCGCCGATGTGCGAGCCACTTCGGCCCGACTCGTGCTGGCCAGCACCGTCCCGCGTAGTGTCCGGGTGTCCGAGGCGCCGAGCTTCGGCCAGACCGTGATGACCTACGATCCCGACCTCGCGCGGAGCGCTGGCCTACGCCGCGGCCGCGCGTGAGCTCGCCGAGCGAGGGGCGAAGGACGCCTGAGCATCCGCAGGCACACCAGCGCCATCGACCGAGGGGGTACCGCTTCGTGAACGTCCGTCGTGGCGGCCTGGGCCGCGGCCTGGGTGCGCTCATCCCGAGCGCACCGACGCCCGGCGGCCCGAGGACGAGGCGGGCCGGAGGCCGGCCCCGCGGACGGTGCCACGGCGCACGGTTCGCCGAGCTGCCGGTCGGGGCCATCGAGCCGAACCCGCGGCAGCCGCGCGAGGTCTTCGACGAGGAGGCCATGGCCGAGCTGCGTGACGAGCATCCGCGAGGTCGGGCTGCTGCAGCCTGTCGTCGTGCGCGAGACGGCGCCCGGCAGCTACCAGCTCATCATGGGCGAACGCCGCTGGCGGGCGGCTCAGCAGGCGGGCCTGGCCGAGCATGCCCGCCATCATCCGCGACACCCCGGACGACGCGCTGCTGCGCGACGCGCTGCTGGAGAACCTGCACCGCCAGCAGCTCAACCCGCTGGAGGAGGCGGCGGCGTACCAGCCAGCTGCTCGAGGACTTCGGCGCCACGCACGAGGAGCTGGCCGGACGCATCGGCCGCTCGCGCTCCCACATCACCAACACCCTGCGGCTGCTCAACCTCGCGCCGAGCGTGCAGCGCCGCGTCGCGGCCGGGGTGCTCTCCGCCGGCCACGCTCGCGCGCTCCTGGGCATCGACGACCACGAGGCGCAGGAGCGGATGGCCGCGCGCATCGTCGCGGAGGGTCTGTCCGTGCGCGCGGTCGAGGAGATGGTGGCGCTCGGCGACCTGCCGAAGCCGGCGCCGCTCCCGGCGTGCGCGCTCGCAGCCGGCCGCCCTGGCCGACGTCGCCGCCGCGCTGTCGGACCGCTACGACACCCGGGTCAAGGTCGAGGCCGGCCGCGCCAAGGGCCGCATCGTCATCGAGTTCGCGACCGTCGAGGACCTGCGCCGGCTGCTCGGCGAGATCGGCGCCCGAGGCGCTCCCGGCGCTGGCCGGCGACCCGGACTCCGACTAAGTACCCCCAGGGGGTACCTAGTCAGCCGCGGGTGGCGGCCTGGGCGAGCAGGTCGCGGCACAGCGCGCCGAGGTCGAGCGCGGCCGCCTCGGCCGCCATGCGGCAGCAGGCACGTCTCCGTCATGCCCGGGGAGACGTTGACCTCGAGGAAGTGCGGTACGCCGTCGGCGCGACGACGAGGTCGGTGCGGGACAGGTCGCGCAGGCCGAGCGTGCGATGCGCGGTGACCGCGACCTCCGCGACCGCCGCGGCCGTCTCGGTGTCCAGGCGGGCGGGAACGTGGTACTCCGTCATGCCGGCGGTGTAGCGGGCCGCGTAGTCGTAGGCCCCGTCGACCGGGTCGATCTCGACCGCGGGCAGTGCCACGGGGCCGTCGCCGGTGTCGATGACGCTCACCGCCACCTCGATGCCGGCCACGAACCGCTCGACGAGCGCCACGTCGCCGTAGGAGAAGCAGCCGACCATCGCCGCCGGCAGCTCGTCTCGGCGACGCACCACGGTCGCCGCCGAGCGCGGAGCCGCCGCGGGCGGGCTTGACCATCAGCGGCAGGCCGAGGCGGTCGACGATCCGGTCGAGCACCCCGGCCGCGCCGAGCTCGCGAAAGGTTGCGTGCGGCAGGGCCACGCTCGCCGCGGTGGCGACCCCGGCCGCGCTCATCGCCGCCTTCGCGGTCGGCTTGTCCCAGGCGAGCCGGCAGGCGCCCGGCGTCCGCGCCGACGTACGGCACGCGCAGCAGGTCGAGCACGTCGCGGATCGCGCCGTCCTCGCCGGTGGCGCCGTGCAGGGCGACGAACACCGCCGCCGGCGGGTCTGCGGCGAGCGCGGGCAGCAGGGCGGCGTCGACGTCGCGCAGGTCTGCCTCGGTGCCCACCGCCCGCAGCGCGTCGACCACCCGGCGGCCGGAGCGCAGCGAGACGTCCCGCTCGTAGGACAGCCCACCGGCGAGGACCAGCCACGCGGCCCAGATCGCTCATCGTGTGCTCCGTCAGGAGACGTCGGGCTGGGGGCCGCTGACCTGCGCGCCGGCCGGACCGCTGCGCGCGTGCTGCGGGTCCGAAGGTCTCGAGCAGCTCGAGCTCCTCCTCCACCACGCCGGCGAGCCGGCGCACGCCCTCGCGTGATCCGCTCGGGCGCCGGGTAGCAGTACGACAGCCGCATGTTGCGGTCCGCCCGAGCCGTCGGCGTAGAACGCCGACGCCGGGCACGTAGGCGACCCGGGCGGGACCGCCCGGGGCAGCATGGCCTTGGCGTCCAGACCCTCCGGCAGGGTGGCCCAGACGTAGAAGCCGCCGACCGGATGGGTCCACGTGCAGCCGTCCGGCAGCAGCGACTCCAGCGCGTGCGAGCATGGCGTCGCGTCGCTCCCGGTACAGCTCGCGGAAGTTCTTCGACCTGCTGCTGCCAGGGCATCGTCGCGAGGTACTCGGTGACGATCGCCTGGTTGAACGTGGGCGGGCAGAGCACCGAGCGCCTCCGAGGCGAGCACGAGCTTCTCGCGCACGCGCGTGCGGCGCGAGCGCCCAGCCGACCCGCAGGCCCGGCGCGAAGGTCTTGGAGAACGAGCCGAGGTAGATGACGCCCTCGTCGGTGTAGGCCCGCAGTGCCGGGAACGGGTCGCCGTCGAAGCCCAGCAGCCCGTACGGGTTGTCCTCGAGGACGAGCAGCCCGGCCTCGTGGCAGAGGTCCAGCACCCGCTCGCGACGCTCCACGGACAGCGAGACGCCGGCGGGGTTGTGGAAGTTCGGGATCGTGTAGAGGAACTTCACCCGCTTGCCAGCGCGGGCCAGCGCGGCGAGGGCCTCGGTGCAGCGCCTCCGGGACCAGCCCGTCGTCGTCCATCGGGACGTGCACGACCTCGACCTGGTAGGACGCGAACGTGCCCGAGCGCACCGACGTAGCTGGGCGCCTCGGCGAGCACCACGTCGCCGGGGTCGCAGAAGATCCGGGTGACCAGGTCGAGCGCCTGCTGGCGAGCCGACGGTGACCACCACGTCGTCGGGGTGTGCGCGTCGATGCCCTCGAGCGCCATGACCTCGCAGATCCGCTCGCGCAGCTCCGGGATCGCCCTGGCCGCTGCCGTACTGCAGCGCGCTCGCGCCCCGCGCGCTCGTGCAGCCGGCCGACCATCGGCGCCGACGGCGTCCAGCGGCAGCGCCGACAGGTACGGCATGCCGCCGGCGAGCGAGACCACCTCCGGACGGCTGGCGACGGCGAACAGCGCCCGGATCTCCGAGGCTGTCATCCCGCGGGTCCGGGCGGCATACCGCTCGACGTAGGCGTCGAGCCGGTTGCCGGGTTGCGCCGCCGATGACTGGGCCACGGGACTCCTTCCGTCCGCTCCAGGCTAGCGTCGGCCTACCCACTCGGGCCTGTCCATTTACCGTCACCCTCGCTACCATCATCGCGGCCCTTCCCCAGCGCGCCCCGGCGCGCCGACCGCCTTCGGAGTCCCGCGTGGAGCCCGCCGTACGACGCCGGCGCGCCCGGCTCATGCTCGGCCTGGCCGCCGGCGTGGTCCTGGGGCTTGCCAGCGGGTTCCTCGGCGGCCTGCTCAGCCCGCCGCGAGAGGGCGAGCCCGCCTGGGACGGGCGCGGGGGAGGTGTCGGCTGATGGCCCGCCGGCTGGCCAACGTCACCCTCGACAACCTCGAGGACCTGCCCCGTCGGTGCCGGCCTGCGTGTTCTGGGAGCTCGACCCCGTCGGCCGCTCGCGGGCGGAGGAGATGGGCGACACCGCGCTGGAGAAGGAGGCCTGGGTCTCCAGCGTGCTGCTCGAGTGGGGGTCGTGCGGCAAGCTCGCGTACGTCGACGGCGTGCCGGCCGGGTTCGTGCTCTACGCGCCACCCGTGTACGTCCCGCGTTCGGTGGCCTTCCCGACCAGCCCCGTGAGTGCCGACGCGGTGCTGCTCATGACGGCCCACGTCCTGCCGGAGTTCGCCGGTGGCGGTCTCGGCCGGATGCTGGTGCAGGGCATGGCCAAGGACCTGACCCGCCGGGGGATCAAGGCGATCGAGGCCTTCGGTGACCTGCGCTGGCCGGGGCTGGGGCACTGCGTCGCTGCCCGCCGAGCACCTGCTCGCAGTGGGCTTCAAGACGATCCGCCCGCACCATCGCTACCCGCGGCTGCGCCTGGAGCTGAAGTCGATGGTGTCCTGGCGGGAGGACGTCGAGGTCGCGCTGGAGCGGCTGCTCGGCTCGATGAGCCCGGAGACGGCGCTGCGCCCGGTCTAGCCGGGCGCAGGGGAGCTCGTCCGGCCTACAGGAACTGCTCGAGGTCCTTGAGCAGCGCCGCCTTGGGCTTGGCGCCGACGATGCTCTTGACGACCTCGCCGCCGGAGAACACCGAGACGGTGGGGATCGACATGATCTGGTAGCGGCGGGCGACCTCGGGGTTCTCGTCGACGTTGAGCTTGACGACGGTGACCTTGTCGGCGTGCTCGGCGGCGATCTCCTCGAGCACCGGCGCGATCATCTTGCAGGGCCCGCACCACTCGGCCCAGAAGTCGACGACGACCGGCTTGTCGGCACCGAGGACGTCGGTGTCGAAGGACGAGTCGGTCACGGTCTTGGTGGCGCCCACGGGGTCTCCTTGCATCCAGGTCGAGTGAGAGGTCGAACGGTTAGTGGCCCTGACCGGCGAGCCAGCGCTCGGCGTCGAGCGCGGCGGCGCACCCGGTGCCGGCGGCGGTGATGGCCTGCCGGTAGGTGTGGTCGACGAGGTCGCCGCAGGCGAACACGCCGGGCAGGTTGGTGCCGGTCCCTGGCGCGCGGGTGAGCACGTAGCCCTCCAGGTCGAGGTCGACTTGGCCCCGGACGAGCTCGCTGCGCGGGTCGTGGCCGATGGCGATGAACACCCCGGTGACGTCGAGGGTCTCCTCGGCGCCGGTGACGGTGTCCTGCACGGCCACGCCGGTGACCTTGTCCTCGCCGAGGACGTCGGTCACGACGGTGTTCCAGCGGAAGGAGATCTTCGGGTCGTTCAGCGCGCGCTCCTGCATGATCTTGCTGGCGCGCAGCTCGTCACGGCGGTGCAGCACGGTCACCGACTCGGCGAAGCGGGTGAGGAACGTCGCCTCCTCCATCGCGGAGTCACCGCCGCCGACCACGACGATGTGCTGGCCGCGGAAGAAGAACCCGTCGCAGGTGGCGCAGGCGGACACCCCGTGGCCGAGCAGCCGCTGTTCGTTCGGCAGGCCGAGGTAGCGGTACTTCGAGCCCATGGCGAGGATGACCGACCTCGCGGCGTACGTCGTCTCGCCCACCTTGACGACCTTGACCTCGCCGGCCAGGTCGAGCTCGGTGGCGTCGTCGGTGATGAACTCGGCCCCGAACTTCTCCGCCTGCTTGCGCATGAGGTCCATCAGGTCCGGACCCATGACGCCGTCCGGGAACCCGGGGAAGTTCTCCACCTCGGTGGTCTGCATCAGCGCCCCGCCGAACTGCACGCCCTCGATGACGAGGGGGCGCAGCTCTGCGCGGGCGGCGTAGACGGCCGCGGTGTAGCCCGCCGGACCGGAACCGACGACGACGACCTCACGGGGCTCGGTGCTGGCGGACATCGTGGGCCCTTCTGCTGCTGCGGGGATCGCGTTTCGTTGGCGGAACCCATCCTAGGGAGCGCGCATTCCCCGTGGGAGCCTGCTGGCATGGTGTCCCGGTTGCCGGTGGCGGGGCGTACGCCCGCGGCCCGGTGCGCGGCGCATCCGGCGCGCCCTGCGGTGGACGCCTGCCCCACGTGCGGGCGCCCCCGGTGCGGTGCCGACGCGAAGACCTTCGGTGCGGGCTGTGCGGCGTGCCCGACGCAGCAGCGCCCGCAGCCCACCCCCCGCTCCGAGTCGCTGGTGCGCGCCGCCCTCGCGGCGCTGCCGATGTGCCTCGCGGGCGGTGCCGTGAGCAGCGAGTACGTCGGCACCACGGCATTCGACGTCATCGTGCCGTTCCTCGTCGGGGTGGCCGTCGGTGCGGTGGCGGTGGCGGCGGCCGGCCGCCCGGAACCGCGCACCCGGCTCCTCGTACGTGCCGTCGCCGTGCTCTACGCAGTGGTCGGTGCGGCGTACGGCTACCGGCTCGTCGTCGGGGGGCAGGACCCGTTCGGCCCGTTCACGGACGTCGCGCCGGCGTACGCGGCGGCGGCGGCGGGGGCGTGGCTGTGGACCATGCCGTCGCGCCGACGGCGTCCGTCGCCCGCGGAGGGCGATCAGGATGGTCGCGGCAGCCGGGTGAAGTAGCGGACGTCCTCCTGGCCGGGGCCGCACGACGGGCCCACCACCCAGACGTCCACCCGGTCCGGCTTGCCGGCGGTCGGCAGCACGATGACGGCGGCGGGCTGACCCTGGAAGCGGGCGAAGTCGACGGAGACCGGGCTGACCGGGCCCTCGCCCTTGGTCAGCGCGCCGACGCACGCGTCCAGCGCACCAGGCGCGGTGCGCAGCCGGTCCAGCTCCGTCGGGACGGGGACGGGCGCCGCGGCGGCGGGGTTCGGTCCCGCCTGGGGCGCGGTCAGCTGGGCTTCGCCGGACCGGGCGGAGTCGGCGGCGCGGGGCTGCTCGCCCGGGTGCAGCAGGTCGGGCAGCGCGGCGGCGAGCGTCTGCGGGTCGTAGTCCCGGCCGCTGGTGCTCCGCGGCACTGCCACGGTGCTGCCTCCGGTCGCGCTCGTCGCGGTGCCGTTCGAGCTGGTGCCGTTGCCGTGGGTGATGCCCACGACGATCGCCCCGGCGAACAGGACAGCCGCTGCGGCGGCCGCCAGCCCGGCCGTGGTGGGCGTCATCCGCCACCGGCGGCGCAGGGGCGCGGAGCCCGCTACCTGCCCCGCGCCGGAGGCGCCGGCGAGGGCGGTGTCGATCTGTTCGGCGACGTCGTCGGGGAGCACCGGGTCCGGCAGCTCGGCCAGCAGCGCGGAGACGGCCGCGAAGGACGCCAGCCGGTCGCGGCACTCGGCGCAGGCGGTCAGGTGCTCGGCCACCGTGGAGGTGGCAGCGGCGTCGAGCAGCCCTTCGGAGTAGTCGGCCAGGGTGTCGACGTCGGGGTGCGACGCGGTGGCGTCGCGGCGTTCAGCGGACACGGTTCGGATCCACCTCCTCCCCTGGCTGAGGCTGGGACGGTGCTCGTTCCGCCCTGGATGGGACGTGGGGCAGCCCGTCCGGGTTCCCGCGCGAGCTCAGGTGTGCGAGCTGCGGGGCGAGCCGGGCCCGCCCGCGCGCGCAGCGGCTCTTCACCGTGCCCTCGGCAACGTCGAGGATGGCGGCGGCCTCCGCCACCGACCAGCCCTCGATGTCGACGAGGACGAGCGCGGCCGCCATCTCGGCGGGCAGCGTACGCAGTGCCGCGGTCACCTCGAGCGCGGTCTCCCGCTCGCCCATCCGGTCGCGTGGGTCGGCCGGGGTGCGCTCAGCCGGTGGCAGCGGGACGGTCGGCCGCACCGCGCGCCGCCGGGCACGGTCGAGGCAGGCGTTCACGACGATGCGGTGCAGCCAGGTGGTGACGGCCGACTCCCCGCGGAACCGGCCGGCCGCGCGGTACGCCGACAGCAGCGCGTCCTGCAGCGCGTCGGCGGCCTCCTCCGGGTCACCGGTGGTCCGCAGCGCGACAGCCCACAGCCGGTCGCGGTGGCGCCGCACCAGGACGTCGAACGCCGCGCGGTCGCCCGCGGCGTGCCGGCGCAGCAGCTCCGCGTCGGGGCGGCCCTCGTCGTCCGCTGCCTGCGCCACCGCGCCAGGGTAGCGGCGGTCAGGGCAGCAGGCTGATCTCTGCGATCCCCTCCGCGAACCCGCCCCGCCCGTCCGGCGGCAGGGCGGTCAGCCACACCAGCCAGTAGCGCGCATGGTGGGTGGGGACGTGCAGGGTGAGGTCCTGGCCCGCCTGGTCGCTGCCCGCCAGTGCTGGGGTCGCCGGGTCCACCCGCGGGCTGTCACCGGCGTGGACCTCGACCGCTGCGCCGGGCGTGGTCAGCCGGATCCGGACGGTGGACACCTCGCGAACCGACCCGAGGTCGAGGAGCAGCCCCACGCCCTGCTTGAGCCCGCCGAAGTGGGCGTTGCCCTGGTAGTGGTCGGTCTGCCACACGGTGGTCGGGTCGCCGTCGACGGCGTCGGCCACGTGCGCCGGGTCCTCCTGGCCGTCGCCCTGCGGGTCGAAGTCGTGGACGCTCGCGACCGGCCAGGGGGTCGCGGACGCGTCGGCGGACGGGCTGGGCTCGGCAGCCGCGGCGCCGCTCGACCGGTCGTTGCGGGTCAGGTGCTGGCCGGGGACCGCGCCGATCCGGCTGCCCTGGTGCCAGCCGACAAACGCGATCACGGACAGGCTGACCAGCCAGGCCGCGCGCCAGGCCCACGGCCGGTACCGGTGCCACGCGGGCGGTCCGGGCGGCTCCGGTTCCGTGCCGAGCGGACGCCGGGGGAGGGTGGCGAGCACCTCGGCCGCCCGCGCGGCGGTGTCCACCCGGCCCACCTGCCCGCGGCGGGGTGGGGTGAGCAGGCGGGCGGCCACGCCGTCGACCTCGCGGGGCAGGTCGGGTCGGATCTGCCGGGGCGGCAGCGGCCGGCCCTCCTCGGTGGGGGCGGGGAGCAGCCCACCGCCGGCGCCGGCGCCGGGCCAGCGGGCGGTGAGGGCGGCGTACAGCAGCGCACCGAGCCCGCGGACGTCGTCGGCCGCGGGGTCGTCGCCCCACGAGCGCCGGACGGTGGCGGCGGTCTCCAGATCGCCGACGCGGACCGACCCATCGAGGCCGACGAAGACATTGTCCGGGTGCAGCGCCCCGTGGTAGGCGTCCTGCGCCGCGGCGGCGGCCAGCGCTCGCGCGATCTCGTGCACCACGGCCACGGCCTCCGCCGCGTCGAGCGGGGCGTCGCGGAGCACGGTGGCCAGGCTCGGTGCCGGGATCCACTCGGAGACGAGGACGGCCTGCCGGTCGGTGACGTCCACGTCGAGCAGTCGGACGAATGTCGCGTCCGAGATCTCGCCGGCGCGGGCGATCGCCTGCGGCAGGTCCGCGGTGGCGCCGGCGGGCAGCGGCACGATCTTCACCGCGACAGGGCGGTCGAGCAGGTCGTCGACCCCTCGCCACAGGCTCGCCTCCGGGCGGTCGCGGACGAGCTCGAGCAGCCGGTAGCGCCCGCCCAGTACGGCGGTCGGGTCCTGCGTCTCGGGCGGAACCGGCACGTCGGCGTCATCCGGAAGGTCTCGGCGCGGCCGCCGTGGCTGGACGCGCGACGGCCCGGACCGCTCCATGCTAGGTGCCCGTACGGGCGGTGCTGGAGCAGGCCGGGCCGGAACGGAGCGCAGCCGCGGGTCAGCGCAGGCGGCCCACGTAGTAGCTCGCGGTGTACAGCGCCTGCAGGCGGACGACGTCGCCGGTGTGGGTGGCGGCCCACATCTTCCCGTCGCCCGCGTAGATGCCGACGTGGCTGATCCCGCCCCCTTGGTCGGTGAAGATGAAGTCACCCACCTGCTGCTCACCCCGCGGGACGTGGCGCATCTCGCCGTACTGCGCCGCGGCGTTGTGTGACAGCGCGATGCCGAACTTGCGGGCCAGGAACATCGTGAACCCCGAGCAGTCGAACCGGGTCGGACCCGCGGCGCCGTACTGGTAGGGCGCCCCGTAGTAGCGGGACGCTTCGCGGACCAGCTGCTCGCCGAAGTCGCGGACGGCGTACGTCGGGTTGCCGCTGCCCGCGGAGGTGTAGCCGTCCTCGCCGGTGAACCGGGCGGTGAACTGCATGGTCTGGTCGGCGGTGTAGGGCAGCTCGGCGTACCCGGTCGAGTCGGTGACGACGTAGTGCCAGTACCGCCACGGGTACTGCGACCCGGGCCGCCAGTAGATGGTCACGTCGCGGCCGGGCAGCGCGTGGTCACCCGCGACGAGCCGGACGCGGACCGGGAACGAGGTGCCGGGGTCGAGGGTCTGGCTGCCCGGACCGATGGTCAGCGTGCTGACCTCGGTGGCCGCCGCCTCGGTGGCGGGCACGACGGTGGACAGGGCCGCGGTCGCGGTGAACGCGGCGACGGCGACGGAGAGGATGCGGGGGGCAACGGCGCGGACTAGCGCGGACGGACGTGCCGCAGGCACGGGGGTTCCTTTCCCGAACGCCTGCGGGGTGAGCTGTCGGGTTCGGGCTGGGAAGGCTGCCCGGCCACCGGCTGGTGGCTTCACCCCAAGGCTCGGCCGGATGGCCGAGCCGGTGGACCTGTGGGTCCCCCGCTCCCGCCCTGCTCGGTGGGTGGTGCTCGCAGGGCGCGCCGGTGGGGGTGGTCGGAGGGCGGGACTTGGCGGGCCGACCCCGGCGCCGGACAGTGCAGAACCCGGGCGGGCCCGGGTTCACGTGATAACAGTACGGTAACGCTCGGCTACTCGTCCATCACTCTGGGAAAACCGGCGCGTTCCTCCTCTCCGTCGGGCGGACGGCACCGATGAACTCGGTGGCGTAGACCGCCTGGACGCGCACCACGTCCCCCGTGTGCGGCGCCGCGATCATCAGCCCGCTGCCGATGTACAGCGCGACGTGGTGGATCGTCGCCGGGTCGGCCGGGTCGGTGGCCCAGAACAGCAGGTCCCCTGGCGCGAGCTCGGCCAGGCTCACCCGCCGTCCGGCCGACCACTGGTCGGCGGCGACACGCGGCAGAGTGACCCCGGCCTGGGCGTAGGCCCACTGGGTGAGCCCGGAGCAGTCGAAGCTGTCGGGCCCGGTGGCACCCCACACGTAGGGCGAGCCGAGCCGCGTGCGCGCGGCGGCCACCGCGGCCGCCGCTGTGGCGTTGGGCGCGTCGGTCGGGGCGGCGGACCAGGTGGCGCGGGCGGCGGCGAGCTGGGCGGCGAAGGCCGCGGCCGCGTGCTGGCGCTCCGCGACGGCTGCCTGGGCGGCCAGCTCACGTACCCGTGCGTCCGCCGCGGCGAGCAGGGCCTGCTGCTCGGCGAGCGCGTTGCGCACCTCGTCGGCAGCCGCTGCCGCGGCCGCCTGCGCCTTCGTCCGGTCGGCGGCGAGGGTGGCGAGCCGGGACTCGGCGTCCTCGGCGGCCGAGGCGGCGGCCTGCGCCGCGACGAGCGAGCGGTGGTCGGACCCGACGAGGGAGCGCACGTTGCGCAGCCGGGCCATCGCGTCGCCCAGGTCTGTGGCGTCGAGCACGGTGGCGAGCAGGGTCACCGAACCGCCGGACATGTACAGCGCCCGGACCCGCCGGTCGAGCCCGTCCCGCTGGTCGGTGACGTGGGCGCGGGCCTCGTCGAGCTGCCGTTGCGCCAGCAGGTGGCGGGTGACGGCATCCCCGAGCTGCTGCTCCGCGGCGTCGTAGCGCTGGACGGCCAGCGCCGTACGGGTCTGCAGCGCGTCCACCTGGCGGCGCAGCTGCTCGGCCCGCTGGGCGGGTCCCGACGGGCCGGGGTCGGCCTGGACCGGGGGCGCGACGGCGAGCCAGCCGACGAGCAGGGCGGTGCCGAGCGCGGCCAGTCGGCCCGTGGTGGTGCCGTGCGAGCGGGTCCGCCGGGTCATGTCGCCGGCCGCCCCGTACCGGTCTGGGCGACCTCCGCCAGGTGGCGCAGGGGGCCGATGTGGTGGAGCAGCATCGTGGTCGCCTCGCGGATCACCGTGACGTGGACGGTGCCGTCCGGGTCGACGACGAACCGGTCGGGCGGGACGAGGTCCAGCGGGTCGCCGACGGCGTCGACCGCCGCCTGGTACGCGGCTTGCACGTCGTGGGTGGTGTGGAAGGAGGCGGCGCCGGCGACCGCGGCCCGGTCTGCCGCGTCGGCCGCCCGCATGGCGGTGGAGGTCACCGAGATGGCGTCGAACGCGACGAGGGCGAACAGGGCGAGCACCACCGCCACCCGCATCAGTCCGCTGACCACGATCAGACCGCCGTCAGCGTGCACCCACGATCGCCGCACGAGTACTAGTTCGGCGGATGGACCAGGGGGACTTGAGCCGTCCGGGCTAGCCGAGTCTGGCCCGGACCACCCCGAGCAGCTGGCGCACCTCGGCGACCCGCAGGCGGTCGGCGAGGTGGATGTAGAGCGGAGCCCCGAGCCCCACCCCGGCCACCAGGCCGACCGCCGCGCCGAGGGGACCGGTTCCCAGCACCGACACGAGGGTCTCGGCGGTGCCCCAGGCGACGGCCGTGCCGACCAGCGCGGCGAGGGTGAGCCGTACGTAGGTGCGCAGCACGTGCTGCGGCCGGGACGGCGCGGCGAGCCGCCGGCGCAGCAGGGTGGTGAACACGGCGCAGCCGACCAGGTAGGAGGCGGAGTAGCCGAGGGCCAGGCCGACGATGCGCGCCTCGCGCCCGGACAGGGCCAGGTACAGCACCACGTCCACGGCCAGGTTCACCACGTTGACGCCGATGTTGACCAGCGCGGGGGTACGGGTGTCCTGCAGCGCGTAGAACGCCCGCAGCTGGAACTGGAACACCGAGAACGGCACCAGGCTCACCGCGTAGCCGACGAGCACGACGCCGACGAAGCGGGCCGAGTCGACGTCGAGGCGGACGTGAGCGAACACGACGGTGGCCACGAGCGGTCCCAGCGCCATGAGCAGCAGCTGTGCGGGGACCATGAGCACCCCCGCGAGCCGCAGCCCGCCGGCGAGGTCGGCGCTCACGTCGTCCAGCCGGTCCTCGCTCGCCGCCCGGCTCATCCGCGGCAGCATCGCCGTGATCACCGAGACGGCGACGATCGCGTACGGCAGTGACACGAGCAGGAACGCGTACGTGTACGCCGAGAAGCCGAAGTGCGGGTAGGCGCGGGTCGCCAGCTTGGAGATGCCGACGAAGCCGACCTGGTTGACCAGCACGTAGAGGAACACCCAGCCGCCGAGCCGCCCGGCATGGCGCAGGCCCATGCCCCGCAGATCCGTGCGCAGCCGGAACCGGAACCCGGTCCGGCGCAGCGCCGGGAGCAGCGCCACCGACTGCACGACGATGCCCGCCGTCGTCCCGGCGGCGAGCAGCAGCGTGTCGCCACGGGGCAGGTGGCCCGGCTGCACCTGCCCGTGGGTCACCGTGATGAACAGCAGCCCGGTGGCGATGACCACGAGGTTGTTGAGGATCGGGGTCCACATGGGCGGTGCGAAGCTGCCGCGCACGTTGAGGATCGCCCCGACGAGCGCGCCGACGCCGTAGAAGAGGATCTGCGGCAGGAAGAACCGGGCGAAGGTGGTGCCCAGCTCGGCTTCGGCGCCGGTCAGGCCGTACGCACGGACGATCAACGGTGCCGCAGCGACCGCGAGCGCGGACGCGAGGGTCAGTGCCGCCACGGTGAGGGTGAGCAGCCGCTGGGAGTAGGCCTCGCCGTCGTCCCCGTCCCGCCGGGCCGCCTGGACGATGAGCGGCACGACGACGCTGGTGAGGACACCGCCGAGCAGCAGCTCGTAGATGATGTTGGGGACGGTGTTCGCGACGTTGTAGGCGTCCGCGATCGTGTCGCCGAGAGCCGCCGCGATCACCGCCGTGCGCAGGAACCCGGTTCCGCGGGAGAGCGCCGTGCCCACAGCCATCGCCCCGCCTGAGCGGACCACGCCGCGCAGGCCCCCCTGGTCCTCGCTCACGACGCGCGGCTCCGGTGCGCGCGCAGGGCCCGGCGGGTCAGTCGGACCGCGACGGCGATGAGCAGGACGGCGAACGCGCCACCCGTGATGCCCAGGGCGAGGGTGCCGTAGGCGGTCGGCCGGACGAAGATGGTGTTGGTCGCGCCGTACCGCCGGGGTGGGGAGGTGGGGGTGAACAGCGTGACCTGGGCCCGGAACACCCCGGAGGTCCGGGCCTCCATGTGCACCTGCAGCTGGCTGAACTGCCCGGCCGGCAGCACGCGTGGCCGGTCCGCGAGCCCGACGACCCGGGCATGGCCGCCGGCATCGACGCGCAGCAGCACCTGCACAGGCTGGTCGAGCTGGTTGGCGACGGTGATGGGCACCGCTCCGCTCTTGCTCGTCAGCGTCACCAGCCCGGTGGTGAGCACCCGGACCTTGCTGCGGGCGTCGTCCACCGCCTGGGCCACCGCCGTGCGCAGCGTGCGGGCCGCGGTGAGGTGGTCGCGCCACGCGGAGGACTCCATCCGCAAGCCCGCCAGGTAGAGCTCGCGGGCCAGGGCGGTCTTCGTCGAGGTCAGGATCGACTCGAACTCGTCCGTCCGCTGGCGGATGCCCTGCACGACCCGCAGGTAGTCACCGGGCAGCTCGGCGTCCTTGCTCGCCGACGGGTAGGTGAGCTCCGCGCGGGGTGCCTCGTCCGCAGGGTGCGCCCGGATGTCGTCCACGGTCGTCGGCTGCAGCCAGGGCGCGCGCGCCGTGTCGTTGAGCAGTGCCCTGGCGAAGCCGGCCGACGGCGACCAGCGGCGCTCGGGTGCGACCACGACGGAGCGCTGCCGGCTGGGCAGCTCCTCGGTGATGAGCAGCGTCTCGGCCAGGAAGCGCTGCTCGGCCCAGCGTTCGGAGCTCGGGTGCTTCGCGCCCATGGTCACCAGGTCGCTGAGGGCGGTGTCGGTGAGCACGACCTTCTCGCTGCCGCCGAGGAGCCGGATGTTCGTGCGCGCGTCCGGCGTGTAGAACACCTCGGAGTCGACCGGCAGGGCGGTGTCGCGCAGCAGCACGGTGGTGACGTTGCCGGCGAACAGCGTGCGGACCGTGTCCAGCGTGGCCTGCCCGTCCGGCGGCCAGGTCGTCGAGGTGGGGATGGGCCGGTGCAGCACGTCCCCGGCGAGGGCTGCTCCCGACGCGATGGCGGCCTCCACGTCACCCGACATCCCGGCGCGGGTCAGGGCGTCGACGTCCACGTCCGCGTACGGCAGCGCCACCACGTCGGCGCCGTGCACGGCCGCCCGCAGCGCCGCGAGGAAGTCCGCGGCGGTGGCGCCGTCGACGGCGCGGCCCTCCCCGCTCGTGCCCACCCGGTAGCCGGCGGCCATGAGCGAGACGTCCTGGACGAGCAGCGGGTCGATGGCCCAGCTCACGTTCACCGGGTGCACCGCCGGTGCCGGTGCCCGGGGGGCCGGCTGCTGGGGTGTCGATCCGGGCTGCGCCGGTGTCGGGGAGGGCGTCGCAGGAGGGGCGGGCGGTGGTGGCGGGGTCGCGGCGGCCGCAGCGACGTCGACGAGCCGGCGCAGCCGTCCGTCGCCGGCCAGCTCGGGCGCAAGGCGGTCGTCGCGGAAGGTCGTCGAGGCGGCCCGGTGCGGCACGTCCACGACGGGCCAGACCCAGGCCAGCCGGGTGGGCGCGGCGATGCTACCGGCAGGTGCCCACGGCAGGAAGGTGCGCAGCCGACCCACGACGTCGTAGCCGGAGCGCTCGGTCGAGCCGCGCACGTCCACGCCGAACCCGTAGATCGCCGGCGCTGCGCCCAGGGAGAGATCGTCCACGGGGACGGACAGGGTGAGCTCGTGCTGCCCGCCCGGCGCCAAGGGCGCGTCCAGCTGCCTGATGCTGCCCTGGATCCGGTAGCCGATGTAGCCCTCGGCGTTGGTCGCGTACGCGGCCAGCTCGCTGCGGTTGGTGATCCGGCCGCCCTTGTCCAGCGCGACGCTCACGTTCTCCACCGTCTGGTCGCCGCGGTTGGTCAGCCGCACTGCCACGTCGACGGTGTCGTGCGGCGCCGGAAAGCGCGGGCCCAGCGCGAGCAGGGTGACCTGGACCGGCAGCGTGTCGGACCCCTGGGCGAGTGCCGGGCGCGGCAGGGCGGCCACACCGACGAGGGCCTGCCCGAGCACCACCAGCACCGCCACGGCGGCGCGCCGAACGCGCGCCGCCTGGCTCATGCCGAGTCCGCGAGCAGCTCGTGAACCTTCTCGATGAGCCGGCGCTCGTCGGCGTACGCCAGCCGGCCGGCGACCTGCGGCAGCGGGACCCACGCGACCTCGGTGACCTCGACGTCCTCGTCGGACAGCTCGCCGCCCTCGGCGACGAGCAGGAAGTGATGGACGGTCTTGTGGATGCGTCGCTCGTCGGCGACGAACCAGAAGTCGATGGTGCCGAGCGGCGCGATCACCCGGCCGCGGATCCCGGTCTCCTCGGCCACCTCGCGTACGGCGGTGTCCTCCGGTGTCTCGCCGGCCTCGACATGGCCCTTCGGCAACGACCACAGCAGCCGCCCGCGACGGTCCAGCCGGCCGATCAGCGCCCCGCGGGCCTCGCCGCCGTTGCGGTCGATGACCAGCCCCCCGGCCGAGGTCTCCTCGACGCGGCGCAGGCGCCGGCGAGGACGCTTGGGGGCGGGCATGGCCCGATCGTAATGCGACTCCAGTGGCCGGCTCCCGGCCGCGACACCCCTAGCGAGGGGTGAGCAGGCGGGTCGGCTCGTGGGCCGTGAGGTCGGCGAGCCGGGCCCGGGACTCGCGGACCAGCAGACCGCTGTCGATGCCCAGGGCGGTGCCGCTCTCCCCGGTCGCCGTGTACACGACCGGCTCGTCGAGCAGGGCCACGTCAGCGATGACGACGATGTCCTCCGGCAGGAGGAACGGCGAGACGAGCCCGGCCGCGTAGTCGGTCCGGCGGCTGACCAGCTCCGGGGCCGGTACGGCGAGCACGCGGGTCTCGGCCACCCGCATGAGGGCGGCCACGTCGGGTTGCCCCCCGGCGGGCACCACGGCGGCCGTGAGCCGGTCGTGCTCACCGAGGAAGATGCGGACGACGGCACACCGCCCGGCCGGCAGGCCCGCGACGTCCGGCAGGTCGTCCGCGCGGGTCAGGGGGCGGGGCAGGCGCACCACCTCGTGGGCGACGCTTCGAGCGAGCAGATCCTGGTGGATGTCGAGCGCGGTCTTCACAGCGCCTCCACGTCGGTCGGCCCCCCGGTGTCAGGACCGTAACTCGTGACCGGCGCGGTGAGAAGAGGCCGCGGCCGCCGCCGTACGCTTGACCCCCGTGTCTCCCGCCCGCTCCGAGCCTCGCGTGCCCGGCGAGTCGCTGTCCGCCGCGCAGCGCCGCGCCGTGGCGCAGCTGTTGCGGGTGGCTCCGGTCGCGGACGACCTGGGTCGGCGGTTCGCCGCGGCCGGCCACGCGCTGCACCTCGTGGGGGGCTCCGTGCGAGACGCCTTCCTCGGCCGCCTCGGTGACGACCTCGACTTCGCCACCGACGCCCGCCCGGAACAGGTCCTGCGGCTGGCGCGCGGCTGGGCGGACGCCGTGTGGGAGACCGGCGTCGCGTTCGGCACGGTGGGCCTGCAGAAGGCGGACTACCGGCTCGAGGTGACGACATACCGCAGTGACACCTACGACCGCACCTCGCGCAAGCCCGAGGTGAGCTACGGCGACACCCTCGACGGCGACCTCGCCCGCCGCGACTTCACCGTCAACGCCATGGCGGTGCGCGTGCCGGTGACCGGCGCACCGGAGTTCGCCGACCCGTTCGGCGGGCTCGCCGACCTCGCCGCACAGGTGCTGCGCACACCCGGGACCCCGCACGCCAGCTTCGACGACGACCCGCTGCGGATGCTGCGCGCCGCCCGGTTCCGGTCCCAGCTGGGCTTCACGGTCGCACCCGAGGTGCTGGCTGCGATGCGCGAGATGGCCGACCGGCTCGAGATCGTCAGCGCCGAGCGGGTGCGCGAGGAGCTGTCCAAGCTCGTCTGCGGCCGTTTCCCCCGCCTCGGCCTGGAGACCCTCGCCGACAGCGGGCTGGCCGACCACGTCCTGCCCGAGCTGCCCCGCCTGCGCCTCGAGGTGGACGAGCACGCCCACCACAAGGACGTGTACGCGCACACCCTGCAGGTGCTCGAGCAGGCGATCGCCCTGGAGCCCGACGGGCCGGACCTCGTGCTGCGCCTGGCTGCACTGCTGCACGACATCGGCAAGCCCAAGACCCGCTCCGTCGGCCCCGGCGGCAAGGTCTCCTTCCACCACCACGAGGTGGTCGGGGCGCACATGACCCGCTCCCGGCTGCAGGCACTGCGCTACCCACGGGACGTCGTCGAGGACGTCAGCCGGCTGGTGGAGCTGCACCTGCGCTTCCACGGCTACGCGGACAGCGACTGGACCGACGCCGCCGTGCGTCGCTACGTCCGCGACGCCGGCCCGTTGCTCGACCGGCTGCACCGGCTGGTCCGCTCGGACTGCACCACCCGCAACCGGCGCAAGGCCGCTGCGCTCGCCGCGGCGTACGACGACCTGGAGCGGCGGATCGCCGTGCTGCGGGAGCAGGAGGAGCTCGACCGCATCCGGCCGGACCTCGACGGTCACGAGATCAAGCGGGTCCTCGGCATCGCGGCCGGTCCGCTGGTGGGGGAGGCCTGGCGGCACCTGCTCGAGGTGCGGCTGGAGCAGGGGCCGATGCAGCCGGACGCGGCCCGTGCCGAGCTGCGCCGCTGGGCCCGCGAGCGCGGGCTGGACGTGGCCGAACCCGCGGACTAGCCCCAACGAGCCATGGCCTCGGGGAGAAATCCTCTCGATTATGGCCCGGTGGTGCATCCGGCCCAATCCGGACGGCGGCGAGCGTACGCCGCCGTGAGCGCTGCGCTGCTCCTGTCCGGCGGGCTGGCCGTCGGCCTGGGCTGGTCCGGCACGTCCGGTCCACCGGCGACCGTCACCGTCGTGGCCGCGGCGGTCGACGCCAGCGTCACCCGTACCGACGGCTCCGTGGAGCGGGCTCGGCCGGGGCTGCGGCTGCGAGCCGGGGACATCGTGCGGACGCCGGCCACCGGCTCGGCGCGCCTGCGGACCGGTGGGAGGGTCGTCTGGCTGGTTGCGCAGTCGTCCCTGCAGGTGCGCGGCCCGGGGCGTGAGGAGCTGCGTACGGGGGGTGTCGTCGTCGACGCCCGCCGCGGTGCCGCCCTGCAGGTGGTCGCGGGCGAGATGACCGTCGCCGTGCCGCGTGCCTCCGTGACCCGGGTCGAGCGGGGCTTCACCGTGCGGGTCGGCGCCCTCGAGGGGCCCGCCCGGGTCCTCAGCGCCTCCGGCCGCAGCGCGGGCCTGGCACCCCTGCACCAGCTCTTCGCGAGCGGCCCGGCACTGGCCGCCCGCGCGGGCACGCCGCTCCAGCTGCTCGACGACGCCGCCGAGCGCGGGACCGGGCTGTCCGTCGTGGCCGACGACCTCGCCCTGCGGGCCTGGGCGACGGGCTCCGGCTCCGCCGGTGTCCGGGCTGCTGCAGCGGCGCTCCGGTACGCCGGGACGGCACCTGCGTGCTCCGGCGGGCAGGGGTCGGTGGCCGACCCGGCCCTGCCCGTGGCGCTGGCGCGCGTCGCCGCCGGCGGCACGTTCGGCGACCGCTACCACCGAGCGGTCTGCTACCGCCTGGAGGGCGGCTCGTGGGGGGTCGTCGCCCACCTGCTCGGCACGCGAGCCGCCCCGGTCCTGGCGGAGCTGCGTGCACTGGGCGGGACGGTGCTCGCCGCCGGGCCCGGGGGCGCACCCGCACCGCACGCCGAGGAGCCGGCTCCCCCGGCGGACGCGCCTGCGCCGACGAACGCCGGCAGGCCGGCCGACCCGGCCCCGCCCGCGCGGGCGCCCGACCAGCCGGGTGATCCGCAGCAGCCCGGTGACCCCGCGCCTCCCGGTGACCAGGGACAGCCCGACGAGCTCGTCACCGTCGTCCAGCGCACGGTCGACCAGCTGGTGCCGCACCTGTCGGTCGACCTGTTGCCGGACGGGGCCGGCTGACGGTCAGGACCCGGGGCCGGCCAGGGCGGGACGCGGCCCGGCCTCGTGCAGCCGGTCGGGCACCGTGCCGTACCGGTGGACGGCGAGCGCGTACAGCGCGGCAGCGAGCAGGTAGCCGACCGCGATGCCGACCAGGACCGGGTAGCTCTTGCCGCTGGGCGGGAGGGCGAAGGCGGCCGTCGTCGCCGCGGCGACGAACGTGAGGTTGAACAGCGTGTCGTAGAAGCTGAAGACCCGGCCGCGGAAGTCGTCGTCCACGACCTCCTGCACGATCGTGTCGACACAGATCTTCGACCCCTGCGAGGCCAGCCCGAACACGAAGGAGGCGGCGAGCAGCGGCGCCTTGGCGTACGGGGCACCGAGGGCGATGTCCGCGACCCCGGCGAGCACCAGTACCCCGACGATCTCCTGTTCCTTGCCGATGCGTGTGGTCACCGCAGGCGTCAGGACGGCGGCCGCGAGGATGCCGGCGAACGCGGCCGTCGAGGCCTCCGCGAGACCGCCCACACCGGCGAGCAGCCAGCCCTCGGAGGAGAAGTAGTTCCGGTAGAGCAGCAGCGTCGCGACGAGCGAGACCCCGTAGCAGAACCGGTGCAGGCCGATGACGAGCAGGGCCGCGGCTGCGGGCGCGCGCCCGGCGACGTGCCGCGCACCGTCCGCCAGCCCGACCGCGACGTCGACGAGAGCGCGCCGCAGGGTCGTCCGGGGCAGCGCGCCGGGGCCGAGCTGGTCGCGGCCGAGGCGGCCGGCGGCGGCCGACGCCAGGAGGTAGCCGGCGGCGCTGCACAGCGCGACGACGGCGCTACCGCCGTCCCCCGTACCGGCGGCGGCCCGGATACCGAGCCCGAGCGCCCCGCCGAGCAGGGCGACCAGCGTGCCCGACGTCGTGGCGATGCTGTTCGCAGTCACGAGCTCTTCACGCTTCACGACGTGAGGCAGTGCGGCCGACAGCGCGGCCAGGTAGAAGCGGTTGACGCTGATCGCGGCGAGCGCGGCGGCGAAGAACGCGGGGCTGGTTCCGCCGACCCCGAACAGCAGCCCCGCGACGGTGACGACGAAGACCGCTCGCACGGCGTTGGCCCAGACGAGCACCCGCTGGCGGCGCCAGCGGTCGAGGAACACCCCCGCGAAGGGGCCCACCACGCTGTAGGGCAGCAGCAGGACCGCGAAGCCGCCGGCGATCGCGGCCGGGTCGGTCTGCCGCTCCGGGTTGAACAGCACGGCGGCGGCCAGGCTCGCCTGGAAGACGCCGTCGGCGGTCTGGGACGCCAGCCGGGTGGCGTAGAGCCGGGCGAACCCGCGGTTGCGCAGCAGCCGCCGGAGGTCGGAGGCGCCACGGACGTCGTCCAGGCCCACGCGGTCGAGGGTAGGTCCGAACGCGCGCAGCGGGCCGGTGCTCGTGGCAACCGGCCCGCTGCGCGGTCAGCGGAGCGAGGTGGCGCTCAGTCCTCGCCGCGGATGAAGCCCTCGAGCTTCTCCCGCGCGACCTCGTCGCGGTACTGCACCGGCGGCGACTTCATGAAGTAGCTCGACGCCGAGAGGATCGGCCCGCCGATGCCGCGGTCCTTGGCGATCTTTGCGCAGCGCAGCGCGTCGATCACAACGCCGGCGGAGTTCGGCGAGTCCCAGACCTCGAGCTTGTACTCGAGGTTCAGCGGCACGTCGCCGAACGCCCGGCCCTCGAGGCGGACGTAGGCCCACTTGCGGTCGTCGAGCCAGGCGACGTAGTCCGACGGGCCGATGTGCACGTTGCGCTTGCCGAGGTCGTGCTCGAGGTTGCTCGTCACGGCCTGGGTCTTGGAGATCTTCTTGGACTCCAGCCGCTCGCGCTCGAGCATGTTCATGAAGTCCATGTTCCCGCCGACGTTGAGCTGGTAGGTGCGGTCGAGCACCACGCCGCGGTCCTCGAACAGCTTCGCGAGCACCCGGTGGGTGATGGTCGCGCCGACCTGGCTCTTGATGTCGTCGCCGACGATCGGGACGCCCGCGGCGGTGAACTTGTCGGCCCACTCCTTGGTGCCGGCGATGAACACCGGCAGGCAGTTCACGAAGGCGACGCCGGCGTCGATCGCGCACTGGGCGTAGAACTTCGCGGCCTCCTCGGAACCCACCGGCAGGTAGCAGACGAGGACGTCGGCCTGCGCCTCCTTGAGCGCGGCGACGATGTCGACCGGCTGCTCGGCGGACTCCTCGATCATCTCCCGGTAGTACTTGCCGAGACCGTCGAGCGTGTGGCCGCGCTGCACGGTGACACCGGTCGGCGGCACGTCGCAGATCTTGATGGTGTTGTTCTCGCTGGCACCGATCGCCTCGGCGAGGTCCTGGCCGACCTTCTTGCCGTCCACGTCGAAGGCGGCGACGAACTCGATGTCGCTGATGTGGTAGTCGCCGAGCTGGACGTGCATGAGCCCCGGGACGCGGCCCTGGGGGTCGGCGTCGGAGTAGTACTCGACGCCCTGTACGAGCGATGCGGCGCAGTTGCCGACGCCCACGATGGCTACGCGCACCGAACCCATGCGCCTGTCTCCCTTGCTCATGTGATGTCACCACTGTTCTGTGTGCCGGTCCGTGCGGGCTGCTCCCGCCCGGCCCGCTCCGTCGCGATCAGCTCGTTGAGCCACCGCACC
Source organism: uncultured Actinomycetota bacterium (assembly GCA_963728075.1). Lineage (GTDB taxonomy): Bacteria > Actinomycetota > Actinomycetes > JAFAQI01 > DASSKL01 > CAVSIP01. Next base: position 93,881 of record CAVSIP010000002.1, read on the forward strand.
TCGCGCTCGACGGACTCCAGGCCGTGCTCCTGCAGCGCGAGGGTGTAGTCGTCCAGTCGCTCCCGGCTGCGGCGCAGTGCTGTGCGCACGCCGTCGAGGCGCTCCTCGAGCCGGCTGCGCCGGCCCTCGAGGATGCGCAGCCGCACGTCGGCGTCCGTCTGCGCGAAGAAAGCGAAGTGGACGCCGAAGTTCTCGTCCTCCCACGACGACGGGCCGGACTCGGCGAGCAGCTCCTGCAGCCGTTCCTTGCCGTCGGCGGTGATCTTGTACACGATCTTGGCCCGCCGTCCGGACAGGGCGCCGGTGCCGTCGGAGGGGTCCTCCGCGATCCAGCCGTGCGCCAGCATGTCCTTGAGGCAGGGGTACAGCGATCCGTACGAGAAGGCACGGAACGCACCCAGCACGGTGTTGAGCCGCTTGCGCAGCTCGTAGCCGTGCATCGGCGACTCGTGGAGCAGGCCGAGAACGGCCAGCTCGAGCACGCCGGACCTCCTGCTCACCACGCACCTCGACTTTGCCTCAGATGTTTGCATCGAGCGGATGTATCGGCTCGATACATTGCAACGATACGGTCTCGGGGGCGGTCGCGCAACCCGGCCCGCGCCCGGCGCGCCGCGTACGCTGAATCGCATGTGGTCGCAGCGGTCGTTCGTCGACTACGCGCTCGCGCGCCGGTCGACGCTGGCCGGGCTGTTCAGCGGCCGCCTGTCCACCTACGACGTCTGTGACGCCCACCCGTACCTGCTGCGTGCGGCGAAGTTCCACGGAGAGCCGGCCGAGGCGGACTGCCCGGTGTGCCGCCGGGAGCGGCTGACCCACGTGACCTACACGTACGGCGACTGCTTCCCCGAGGGCGTCAACGGCCGGGTCCGGGCCCAGCGGGAGCTGGTGCGACTGGCCCGGGAGCTGCCGGAGTTCACCGTGTACGTCGTCGAGGTGTGCCGCGGATGCGGCTGGAACCACCTGGTCAGCTCGTACGTCCTGGGTACGGGTGAGCCGGTCGAGTCCCGACCCCGGCGCCGTGCCCGCTCGGGCGGCCGCGACTCCTGACCCGCTGGCTCGTTGCAGTCCCGGCGGGCGCCGTGCCCGCGAAGTGCGTCCCCGAGGGGTAGGTAGGCCGTGCCGGACAAACCGCGCCCGCCGCGCGCCGGCTGGCGCCGCGTGCTGCCGACGCGCCGCCAGGCGCTGTGGGGGCTGCTCGGCCTGTTCGCGCTGCTCGTCGCCGGGTGCGTCGCGGGGTACGCGCTGACCGACATCCCCGCCGCCAACGCGATCGTGCGCCAGCAGGCCACCCACGTCTACTACTCCGACGGCCACACGCTGCTCGGCCGGATCGGCAGCGTGAACCGCACCAACGTGCCGCTGTCCAAGGTGCCCAAGCCGGTCCGGGAAGCGGTGCTCGCGGCGGAGGACCGCAACTTCTACTCCGAGCCCGGCATCTCGCCGACCGGCATCCTGCGCGCCCTGTGGGTCGACGTGCGTGGCGGCGACATCCAGCAGGGCGGCTCGACGATCACCCAGCAGTACGCGAAGAACGCCTACCTCACCCAGGAGCGCAGCTTCACCCGCAAGATCAAGGAGATCTTCATCGCGGTGAAGCTGTCCCGCCAGCGCTCCAAGGACGAGGTGCTGCAGGACTACCTGAACACCATCTACTTCGGCCGCGGCGCCTACGGCATCCAGGCCGCAGCACACGCGTACTTCCGCAAGGACGTGAGCGCCCTGACCCCCGCCGAGGGGGCGGTGCTCGCGGCGGTCATCCGTGCGCCGACGGCGCTGGACCCGGCCCGCAACCAGGCCGCGAACGAGCGCCGCTGGCACTACGTCGTCGACGGCATGGTCGCCGAGCACTGGCTCCCGCGAGCCGACGCGGACGCGCTGCGCTACCCCACGGTGCAGCCCCCGCCGTCCGGGCAGCAGGTCAGCGGACCGAACGGGTTCGTCATGGAGGCGGTCAAGGCCGAGCTGGCCCGTCGCGGCTTCGACGAGAACCGGCTCAACCTCGGCGGCTACACGGTCGTCACCACCATCGACAAGCAGGCGCAGGACGCCGCGGTCAAGGCCGTGGACGACGTCACCGCGAAGCTGAAGGTCACCTCCAAGGACCCGCAGCTCAACGGTCGGCGGCCGCTGACCGCGCTGGTGTCGGTGCAGCCGGGTGACGGGGCGGTCCGCGCGATGTACGGCGGCCGCGACTTCGCGGCGAAGGACGTGCCGAAGAGCTTCGTGAACCTCGTCTACGACCGCCGCCAGCCCGGCTCGTCGTTCAAGGCGTACACCCTTGTCACCGCTCTGAAGCAGGGCATCTCGCTGCGCAGCGTGTACGACGGGTCCTCACCGAAGTACGTGAAGGGCTACCCGCCGAACAACCAGGTGCGCAACGACAGCAACGAGCAGTGCCCCTACCCCTGCTCGCTCGTCCGGGCCACCGCGGAGTCGATCAACACGGTGTACGTCCCGCTCGCGATCACGGTGGGGCCGGACAAGGTGCGTGACACGGCGTACGCGATGGGGGTCTCGCGCGAGAACCCGCTGTCCGGGGACAGCGGCCATGCGGCCGCCGGCATCACGCTGGGGATCTATCCGGTGCGGCCGATCGACCAGGCCGTCGGCTACGCGACCCTCGCGGCGGGCGGCGTCCGCAACGACCCCTACCTGATCGGCAAGGTGCTCGACGGCTCCGGTCAGGTCGTCTACCGGTCGCACCCGCACGGGGAGCGCGTGATGGACACCAGCGTCGCCGCGGACGCGACGTACGCCCTCGAGCAGGTGCTCCAGCCCGGTGGCACCGCCCACGGCAAGGCGCCGGCCGGGCGGCCGGCAGCCGGCAAGACCGGCACGACGACCAAGCACGCCGACGCCTGGTTCGTCGGATACACCCCCCAGCTGTCGACCGCGGTCTGGATGGGCAACCCGACGGCGGCCGAGCCGCTCGTCGTCAACGGTTCCGGCGTCTACGGCGGCGCGTACCCCGCCAGCGTCTGGCAGGAGTACATGACCGAGGCGCTGCAGGGCAAGCCGGTGGCCGAGCTCCCGCAGCCGACGTTCTCCGGCGAGGTGCAGGGCCAGCCCGCGACACCGTCGCCCAGCCCGTCCGCGTCGGTCTCCGCGACCGCCAGCCCGTCGCCGTCCGGCTCGCCGTCCCCGACCGGGACGGTCCTGCCGCTGCCGACCGGCAGCGGCTCCCCGGGCGTGCCGTCGGACAGCCCGCCGCCGTCGGGCTCGCCGAGCCCGTCACCCGCACCGGCGCCGACCAGCACGACGCAGTCGGCGGCGCCGAAGCCCGGCCACCGAGCCGGGACGGGCACCTCGGTGAGCCCCTCGCCGTGATCGCACCCTCCCGCACCGACCCGGTGGTCCGCGGCGCGAGCGAGCTCGTCGGCGGACCGCTCGGTGCGCACGCAGCCGAGCCGCGACGGCGGTTCTGGGTGCCGGTACGCGTCGTGCTCGCGCTCATGGTGGTCGCACTCGGTCTGGCGTACGTGCAGAAGGCGCCGTGCCTGGAGCACCCGTGGTCGAACGACTACCAGTACTCGCGGATGTGCTACTCCGACGTGTACGCGCTCTACTTCGCCGAGGGCCTGAACCAGGGCCAGGTGCCGTACGCCGACCATCCGGTCGAGTACCCCGTCGTCATCGGCGGGCTCATGGAGGTCGCGGCGTGGACGGCGTCGCACGCTCCGGCCCCCGACCGGCCTAGGGCGTTCTTCGACGTCACCGTGCTGCTGCTCGCCTCCGGAGGCCTGCTCGTCGCGTGGACGACCGTGCGGCTGGCCGGTCGGCGACGGCCGTACGACGCCGCGATGGTGGCCCTCGCCCCCGTCGTCGCGCTGCACGCGTACACCAACTGGGACCTCGCCGCCGCCGCCCTCACCGGCGCCGGCCTGTGGGCCTGGGCGCGCCGCCGACCCGGGTGGGCAGGGGTCCTGCTCGGGCTGGGTGTGGCCACCAAGCTCTACCCCCTGCTCGTCATCGGGGCGCTGCTCCTGCTGTGCCTGCGCGCGCGGCGCATGCGGGCGTGGTGGCTGACGTTCGGTACGGCGGCCGCCGCGTGGCTGGCCGTCGACCTGCCGGTCGCGCTCGCCTGGCCGGGCTCCTTCGGACGCTTCTACGCGCTCAACCGGTCGCGCCCGGCCGACTGGGACTCCCTGTGGTACGCCGCCGGGCACCTGCTCGGGCACCAGCCGGGTACCGCGTTCGTCAACGTCGGCAGCGCGCTGCTGCTGGCAGTGGCCCTGTCCGCGGTGGCCGGTCTGGTGCTGCGGGCCCCCCGGCGTCCCCGGCTCGGGCAGGTGGGCTTCCTCGTCCTGGTGGCCTTCCTGCTGACCAGCAAGGTCTACTCACCGCAGTACGCGCTGTGGCTGCTCCCGTTCGCAGTGCTGGCGCGCCCGCGCTGGCCGGCCTTCCTCGCGTGGCAGGCGACCGAGGTGGTGCTGCTGGCGACCCGGTTCGGGTTCTTCATCGGCCACGACCATCCCGGCCAGGGCCTGCCGGCGGGGATCTTCCTCGCGGCGGTGGCGGCGCGCGACCTCGCCCTGCTGGCCCTCACCGGCCTGGTGGTCCGCGAGGTGCTGCACCCGGAGCACGACGTCGTGCGAGCGGACGACGTCGACGACCCGGCCGGCGGGCTGCTCGCGGACGTCCCGCGAGCTCAGCCGGTACCGGCGTGACCGCCGCCCGCCGCGCCCTCGTGCAGTGGGTGGCCACGCGGGTGGCGGTGGCCGTCCTCGGCTACACCGCCGCCTGGACCGTCGCGGACCGGACCGCGGCGAACCCGCCGGCGTTCCTGGCGCTGTGGCGGCACTGGGACGCCGGGTTGTTCGTGAAGATCGCCCGATGGGGCTACTTCGGCCGTCCCGAGCACTACGCCGACCGCGGCGTCACGGCGTTCTTCCCCGGGCAGCCGATGCTGCTGCGCGCCGTCCACGTCGTCACCCAGGACTGGGTGCTCGCGGGGCTGCTCGTGTCGTTCGTCGCGGGGGCTTTCGCGGTGGTCGCCCTCGCGCGGCTCGGTGCTCTCGACGGTGGCCGGGCCGTGGCGGACCGCACGGTGCTCTACCTGCTGCTCTCGCCGTTCGCCGTGTTCCTGTTCGTCGGCTACTCCGAGGCGCTGTTCCTCGCCTTCGCGGTGCCGTCGTGGCTGGCCGCCCGCCGTGGTTCGTGGCGCAGCGCCGGCCTGCTGGCAGCGGGTGCGGCGGCGGTCCGGGTCACCGGGCTCTTCCTCGCGGTCGCCCTGCTGGTCGAGTACGCCGTCCGCCACCGCCGGCCGGAGCGGGACCTGGCCTGGCTGGTCGCCCCGTTCGCCGTGCTGGCCGGCTACCTCGGGTGGCTGTGGGCCCGTACCGGGGACTGGCTGGCGTGGCCGCACGCGCAGGACGCCGGTTGGGGCCGGCACCTGACCACACCGTGGCGGGCGCTGGTGGACACCTGGCACGCCGCCGGGGACCCGCGCCAGGGCGGGGCCTACTCGTGGTCGTTCAAGGCGGAGATCGTCGCGGTCGCGGTCGGCCTGCTGCTCACGGTGGCCCTGCTCGTGCTGCACCGGTGGGCCGAGGCGACGTACGTGGGGCTGCAGGTGGTCGCCTTGGCGACGAGCAGCTTCTACCTGTCGGTCGGCCGGGCGACCCTGCTCTGGTGGCCGCTGTGGCTGCTCCTCGCCCGGGTGTCGGTCCGCCGCCCGTGGGTGCACGTCGCCTACCTGTCGGTGGCCCCGGCGCTCATGGCGGCGTACGTGGTCACCTTCGTCTCCGGCCACTGGGTCGGCTGACCGCCGTGCCCATGCGCTCTGCCTACGCTGTGCCGGTGATCAGCCGGTACGCCCGCAGCGCCGTGCTGCTCGCCGTGCTGGCCTGCGGCCTGGGGACCCTGGCCGCCACCGCACCGGCCGCCTCCGCCGCGTCGTACGAGGTGCGCATCGTCGACACCTCGGCCGGGCTCACCCTCAGCCCGGTCCGGCTGACCGTGGTCCCGCGGGACGAGGTGCAGTTCGCCAACGCGACGACGTCGCTGGTGCAGGTGGACGTCGCCGGCGGGTACTCCGTGGTTCTCGCACCCGGCCAGTCGACCGGCGGCGCGGTGGGCCCCGGCCCGTACGACGCCGCGGGCGCCGGCCCGCACGTCGTCGTCGCGACGGCGCAGCCGTCCGGGGAGCGGGCCACCGGCCGGATCGACGTCGTCGCGCCCTCCTCCGCGTCCCCGGCCCCGTCCCCCAGCACGTCACCCGTTCCCCCCGCGTCCGAGGCCCCACCGAGCGTGGCGCCGCCGCCCGCCCCGGAGTCCTCACCGCCGTCGCCGCAGCCGAGCGCCTCGGCGGCCACCGCCTCGCCCAGCGCCGAGGCGATCGGCGGGGCACCGGGAGGCGACCTCTCCCCGCCGCCGTCCCCGTCCTCGTCGCCGGCGACCGTGGCGACCGGCCCGCTCGAGCGGCCCACGTCCCGCTCCGTCGGGCTGCCGGCCGCCGTGGCGGCGGTCCTCATCGCCGGTGTGGTGGCCGCCTTCCTGCGCGTGGTGGTGGCCATCCCGCTCCCTGTGGACGCCGCCCGCCGGTGGTCGTAGGCCCGGCGTAGCGTCACCTCCGCTACGCTGGAGGCCTGCTCCGGACGCGACCCGGCACAACGGGTGCCGGGTTCGTGCTGCCGGGGAGACGCAGTGACCTCCTGCCACGGACCGACCGTGGCCGCCTGCCCCGCCCGGGGCCGGAGAACAGTCCAGAGGAGGTGGGGTTCACTCATGCGTCATTACGAGCTGATGGTCATCCTCGACCCGGATCTCGAGGAGCGGACCGTCGCACCGTCGCTCGACACGTTCCTCAACGTGATCCGCCAGGACGGCGGGTCGGTGGAGAACGTCGACATCTGGGGCCGTCGCCGGCTCGCGTACGAGATCGCCCACAAGGTCGAGGGCATCTACGCCGTCGTCGACCTCAACGCCGAGCCCGCCACGGTGAAGGAGCTCGACCGCCAGCTGAACCTCAACGAGGCCGTCCTGCGCACCAAGCTCGTGCGGCTCGACGCCAAGTAGGAGGACGCCATGGCAGGCGAGACCCTGATCACGATCGTCGGCAACCTGACCAACGACCCCGAGCTGCGGTTCACGCCGAGCGGGGCCGCGGTGGCCAGCTTCACGGTGGCCTCCACCCCGCGGACGTTCAACAAGAACACCAACCAGTGGGAGGACGGCGAGGCGCTGTTCCTGCGCTGCAGCGTGTGGCGGCAGGTCGCCGAGAACGTCGCCGAGTCGCTGCAGAAGGGTGCCCGCGTCATCGTCAGCGGCCGCCTCAAGCAGCGCTCCTTCGAGACGAAGGAGGGCGACAAGCGCACGGTGATCGAGCTCGACGTGGACGAGATCGGCCCGTCGCTGCGCTACGCGACCACGAAGGTGAGCAAGACCTCCCGGGGTGGCGGCGGTGGCTCCCGGGGTGGCGGCGACTTCGGTGGTGGCGGCGGGGGCGGTAGCCGTCCCGCGGCCGACGACCCGTGGAGCACGCCGGCTCCTGCCTCCGACGACGAGCCACCCTTCTAGACCCGACCCGACCCGACCGACCATCCCCGCGCGCAGCGGGGCCCAGGGAAAGAGACTGGAGCACCACGATGGCGAAGCCACCCCCACGCAAGCCCAAGAAGAAGGTCTGCGTGTTCTGCAAGGAAGACGTCGACTCGGTCGACTACAAGGACACCGCGCTGCTGCGCAAGTACATCTCCGACCGCGGCAAGATCCGCGCTCGCCGGGTGACGGGCAACTGCGCCCAGCACCAGCGGGACGTGGCCACTGCGGTGAAGAACAGCCGTGAGATGGCGCTGCTGCCGTACACGAGCACGGCGCGCTGAGGAGGCTGACCGATGGCGAAGATCATCCTCACGCACGAGGTCACCGGCCTCGGCACTCCCGGCGACGTCGTCGAGGTGCGGGACGGTTACGCGCGCAACTTCCTGCTCCCGCGCGGGCTCGCGATCAAGCACTCCCGCGGCGCGGAGAAGCAGGTCGCCAGCATCCGCCGGGCCCGCGAGGTGCGGGAGGTGCGCGACCTCGGCCAGGCGCAGGAGCTCGCCACGCAGCTGCGGTCGCTGAACGTGCGGCTGCAGACCCGCGCGGGCGCCGGTGGCCGGCTGTTCGGCTCGGTCACCGCCACCGACATCGTCGACGCGGTCAAGGCGGCGGGTGGCCCGTCGCTGGACAAGCGCCGGGTCGAGATCGGCAACCCGATCAAGACCGTCGGCCGCCATGTCGTGAGCGTGCGCCTGCACCCCGAGGTCAGCGCCGACGTCGAGGTGGAGGTCGCGGGCGCCTGAGGCGTCCACAGCCCTGTGGATAAGGGGCTCGGTCCAGGCGGACCGGGCCCCTTTCCTGGTTGCGGGGGTGTGTCCCGGGCTCGACACGTCCACCCCGGCGACTTTCTGCGCTCCACATGCCGTGGACGACGTTCGCGCAGGTCAGCGCCATATTGCACGGTGGGGCGGCGGGGCTGTCCACAGCCGACGCACAGGCTGTGCACAGCCCTCGGCGGCGTGGCGCACACCGCGTCCACAACGTTGTCCACAGCCGGTCGACAAACGTCGGCACGGCAGGCCCCCAGCCACCGTTCCGCGGTGACAGTCTCGGGGAGGCCGGGATGTCGGACCCGGCCGGTAGACATCAGGCAGCGAGCGCGAAGGAGGCTGGGGCGCGTTGACGGTGGCCGACCTGGTGCCGGTGGGCGGCGGTGGCGGTGAGTTCGAGCGGGTTCCGCCGCAGGACGTCGAGGCGGAGCAGTGCGTCCTCGGCGGCATGCTGCTGAGCAAGGACGCCATCGCCGACGTCGTCGAGGTGCTGCGCCCCGCCGACTTCTACCGGCCGGCCCACCAGACGGTCTTCGACACGGTCATCGACCTGTACGGCCGCGGTGAGCCGGCGGACCCGGTGACCGTCGCCGCCGAGCTGACCCGCCGCGGGGAGCTCGCCCGCATCGGTGGTGCGGCCTACCTGCACACGCTCGTCGCGTCGGTGCCGACGGCCGCCAACGCCGGCTACTACGCCCGCATCGTGGCCGAGCGTGCCGTCCTGCGGCGGCTGGTCGAGGCGGGCACCCGGATCGTGCAGCTCGGCTACGGTGCAGCCGGCGAGCAGGGCGGTGACGTCGACGACATCGTCGACCGGGCGCAGGCCGCGGTGTACGAGGTCACCGAGCGCCGTACCGGCGAGGACTACCAGCGCCTCGAGGACGTGCTGCAGGCAACCCTCGACGAGATCGAGGCGATCAGCAGCCGCGACGGCGGCATGGTCGGCGTCCCGACCGGCTTCCAGGACCTCGACGCGCTGACCAACGGACTGCACGGTGGGCAGATGGTGATCGTCGCCGCGCGACCGGCGATCGGCAAGTCCACGCTGGGGCTCGACCTCGCCCGTGCCGCGGCCATCAAGAACTCGCTGACCGCGGCGATCTTCTCCCTCGAGATGAGCCGCAACGAGATCACCATGCGGCTGCTGTCGGCCGAAGCCCGGGTCCCGCTGCACCACATGCGCTCCGGGACGATGAGCGACGAGGACTGGGCGCGGCTGGCCCGCCGGATGGGCGAGGTCGCCGAGGCGCCGCTCTACATCGACGACTCGCCGAACCTGACCATGATGGAGATCCGGGCCAAGGCACGCCGGCTCAAGCAGCGCCACGACCTACGCCTGGTGATCGTCGACTACATGCAGCTCATGCAGTCACCGCGCCGGGTCGACAGCCGCCAGCAAGAGGTCGCGGAGATGTCCCGGTCGCTGAAGCTGCTCGCCAAGGAGCTCGACGTCCCAGTCGTCGCGATCAGCCAGCTGAACCGCAACCCGGAGCAGCGCGCCGACAAGCGCCCGCAGCTGTCCGACCTGCGCGAGTCCGGCGCGATCGAGATGGACGCCGACGTGGTCATCCTGCTGCACCGCGAGGACGCCTACGAGAAGGAGTCACCGCGCGCCGGTGAGGCGGACCTCATCGTCGCCAAGCACCGCAACGGCCCCACCGCCACGGTGACGGTGGCCTTCCAGGGGCACTACAGCCGCTTCGTGGACATGTCGCCGGCGTAGTAGCTGTAGCAGCAAGTCTCAGGCGACAGACGGCGTCACTGCGGCTGCACACGACGAACCACCAGGTCGGCCAGCAGCGACGACGTCGCTGCGGAGATCTGGTCGACGGCGCGGTCGAACGCCTCGCGGTTGGCGGTCGAGGGCGCACGCATGCCGCCGACCTTGCGCACGTACTGCAGGGCGGCGGCACGCACGTCCTCATCCGTCACGGTCGCGGCGTACGGCTCACGCAGGGTCTTGATGCTGCGGCACATTCCTGAACGGTAGGCCTGCTGACCGTCCGCGTCACACCTCGCCGCCCTTCATGCGGCTCTGGGTCTGGGTGGGGCGCGCAGTTCAAGGCCGTCGGGTGAGGTGAACACCAGCTCGCCGGTGGCCAGCTGTTCCATGCCCCAGTTCTTGTGGTGGATGAGCCAGTGGTGGAAGGCGCACAGGTGCGCGCTGTTGTGCAGGCTGGTCGGGCCGCCGCGGGACCAGTGGTCGATGTGGTGCAGCTCGCAGCGGTGCAGGCCGGCCTGGCAGCCGGGGAAGGTGCACCCGCGGTCGCGCAGCCGGGCGGCGCGGCGTTGGGCGCGGGTCCAGGTCTTGGACGTCCGGCCGATGTCGAGGATCTCGCTGTCGCCGCCGAGGACGACCGGGATGAGCTCGGCCTCGCACGCGAGCCGGCGCACGGCGGCGGCGGACAGCGGGATAGCCCCCTCGAGCAGCCCCCAGCCCTCGACTTGGCCGGCGAGGGTGGCGTGGTCGATGGTGACCATGACCTGGGTGGGCAGCCCGCCGGTGTCGGGGAGGTGGTGGCAGCGCAGCCGGTGGTCGGCGAGCTCGACGAGTGCGTCGGCGCTGCGCTGGGCGGGGGTGCGTTCGTCTTCCGGGCCGGTCTTCTGCGCCAGGGCGCGGACCGCGGTGAGCAGGGTCTGCCCGGCGAGCGGGTCGAGGAGCGCGTCGAGGTGGACCATGCCGTCGAAGGTCGTCACGATCGAGGCGCGGCGCGCGTCGTGCTGCCGCTGCGCTCGGGCCAGCGCCTCGTCCTCGGCGCCGGTGCGGATCAGCAGCTCGTGGGTGAGGCGGCCGAGCTGCCCGGGGTCCAGCGTGCGGGCCGCCTCGACCAGGATCGCCTCCGCGTCGGTCTCGATCGTGGCGGGCAGCTTGTCCAACGTGTCGAGGATCGCCCGGGTGTGCCGGGCGGAGACCTCCCCCGCCTCCACCGCGGAGGCGAGCACCGGGTGCCGCCCGTAGCGTCGCGCGGCCCACAGCAGCTGCCCGGCCTCACCGGGGGCGCGGCGCTGCTCCTCGATCAGCCAGCCCCGGGTCGACCGGCCGCACTCGGTCACCGTTACGTCCCGGCGGTCCAGGGCGACCAGCCGCTCGGCCAGCAACCCGTCCAACCGGTCCTTCGCCGCGATCAGGCCCTCGACCTGCTCCAGCAGGACCGGGTCGGGCAGGTCGGCCGCGGGCACCGACGCCAGTGCGTCCAACGCCTCCCGCAGCCGCTCCAACTGCCCTCCCGCCCGAACAGGTGTTCGAGGAGAAGTTACCCGCCGCCTACGACAAAAGCGACAAGACCGGGACCGATGGGGACAACGCGGCTTGGCTCACCCGTCGACCAGCCGGCGCATGGTCTCCAGCGTCGCCGGTGACCCGCCCACGACGAGCGTGGTGATGCAGGTCGCGCGCCAGGCCTCCAGATTCTCGCGCAGCTTCGCCTCGGGTCCGACCAGCGCGACGTCCTCCACCATCGCGGTGGGGATGGCCTTCATCGCCGCCGTACGGTCGCGGGCCAGGTACAGCTCCTGCACCTGCTCGCAGACCTCCTGCCAGCCGAGCCGGGCGAGCACGTCGAAGTGGAAGTTGGCGCCCTTCGCGCCCATGCCGCCGACGTAGAGAGCGAGCATCGGGCGTACGGCGTCCGCGGCGGCCTCGACGTCCTCGTCGATGACGACCGGTATCGGTGCGACGACCTCGAAGTCCTCGGCCGTGCGGCGCGCCCCGTCGCGGGCGAAGCCCTCGGCCAGGGCGTTGCGGTAGAACTCGTCGCTCTTGGGCGAGATCCAGAACGGCAGCCAGCCGTCGGCGATCTCCGCGGCCAGCGCGACGTTCTTCGGGCCCTCGGCCGCCAGCATGAGCGGCAGGTCCGCGCGCAGCGGGTGCAGGATCGACTTGAGCGGCTTGCCGAGCCCCGCCCCGCCGTCGTACGGCAGCTGGTAGTGCCGGCCGGAGAAGGTGACCGGCGCCTCGCGGGCGAGCACCTGCCGGATGATCGCGACGTACTCGCGGGTCCGCTCCAGCGGCCGCGGGTACGGCTGGCCGTACCAGCCCTCGACCACCTGTGGCCCGGAGGCGCCGAGGCCGAGGATGAACCGCCCGCCCGAGAGGTGGTCGAGCGTCATGGCGGCCATGGCGGCTGCGGTCGGCGTCCGGGCGGACAGCTGCGCGATCGCGGTGCCGAGCCGGACCCGGGTGGTCGAGGCGCCCCACCACGCGAGGGGGGTGAGCGCGTCCGAGCCGTACGCCTCCGCGGCCCAGACCGAGTCGTAGCCGAGCCGCTCCGCCTCGGCGATCGCGGCCGCCACGTGGCCGGGCCGGCCCGCGTCCCAGTAGCCGGTGCTGTAGCCGAGCTTCATGCATCCTCCTCCGAGCCGGTCCGGGCATCATGCACCCCGGCCGGGAACAGGTCGACGGGGCGTGATGTTCTCTGCCCTCATGACCGCCGCGCCGACCGTTGTCGCCCCCGATGTGGCAGGCGGGCCGCCGCGGGCCCTCACCGGTGCCCGTGCGGTGCTGCTGCTCGGCTCGATGACCGCGCTGACCCCGCTGGCGATCGACGCCTACATCCCGGCGCTGCCGACGCTGACGCGGGACCTCGGTGCGTCGGGCAGCCTGGGCCAGCTCACGATGACCGCGCTCCTGCTCGGTCTGGCGGTAGGTCAGCTCGTCGGCGGGCCGATCAGCGACGCGACCGGCCGGCGTCGCCCCGCGCTGACGGGGATCGGCCTGTTCGTGGCCGCCTCGCTGCTGTGCGCGATCGCCCCCGCCATCTGGGTGCTCATCCCCCTGCGGTTCCTGCAGGGCGCCTCGGGCGCGGCGGCCGTCGTGACGGCGCGGGCGGTCGTCCGTGACCTGCACGGCGGGGTGGCCGCCGCGCGGATGTTCGCGCTGCTCATCCTCGTCATGGGCGTCGCCCCCGTCGTCGCGCCGATCGCTGGGGCGCAGCTGCTGCGCGTGACCTCCTGGCGCGGGGTGTTCGTCGCCCTGGCCGTGCTCGGCACCGTGCTGTTCGTCGTGGTGGCCCGCACGCTGCCCGAGACGCTGTCCGAGCACGGCAGGCACGTCGGCGGGCTGCGGCCGACGTTGCGCACGTTCGCCTCCCTGCTCACCGATCGCGCGTTCGTCGGCTACGCCGCCGCGGGCGGGCTCGCGCTGGCGGCGGTCTTCTCCTACATCTCCGGCTCGCCGTTCGTGCTGCAGGACATCTACGGCATGTCACCGCAGGCGTTCAGCGGTGTGTTCGCCGCGAACGCGGTCGGGTTCGTCACCCTCAGCCAGGTGAGCGCCCGGATCGTGCACCGGACGGGTCCGCGCCGCCTGCTGCTCGTCGGGCTTGGCCTGTCGGTGGCCGGCTCGTCGTTCTTCGCGGTGGCGGTGCTCGCCCACCTGGGTCTGCCCGCCGTGGTTGCCGGGCTGTTCCTCGTGGTGGCGGCGGTCGGGTTCACCGCGCCCAACGCGACGGCGCTGGCGCTCGCCGAGCACGGCCGTACGGCGGGCGCGGCGTCGGCGCTCGTGGGTGTCGGCCAGTACGTCATCGGCGGCGCGGCGGCACCGCTCACCGGCCTCGGCGGCACCCACACCGCCGTCCCGCTCGCGGTGGTCCTGCTCGCGCTGTCGGTCGCGGCGGCGACGACGGTGCCGCTCACCTCGGCCCGCCGCCTGCGTACGGTTCCCGCGTGACCACCCGGCCGCGCCTGCACGGCCCGTACCGCCGCCGCGGGGCGCGGGCCGTCGTGCTGGTGCTGCACGGCGGCACTGAGGAGAGCACCGAACGCCCGCGTGTGCTGGGGCGGGCGGCGCTGCGGATGCTGCCGTTCGCGTGGGCCGTGCGTCGCGCCGGGTTCGGCCGCCGGGGCCGTCGGGTGGCCGTCGCCCGGCTGCAGTACCGCCACCGGGGGTGGAACGCCCCCCGCCAGGACCCCGTCACCGACGTGCGCTGGGCGCTGTCCGTGCTGCGGGATCGGCACCCCGGCGTCCCGGTCGTGCTGCTCGGGCACTCGATGGGTGGCCGTGCGGCGCTGCGGGCCGCGGGCGAGCCCGGCGTCGCCGGCGTGGTGGTGCTGGCGCCGTGGGTGCCGAAGGGGGAGCCGGTCGAGCAGCTCGCCGGCCGGACGGTGGTGCTGCTGCACGGTGGCGAGGACGAGCGGACCAGCCCGCGCGCGACCGCCCGCTACGCCGCCCGCGCCGCTGCTCACGCCGAGCGCCTCGTGCACCTCGAGCTCTCCGGCTCCGGGCACGCCCTGCTCGAACGCTGGCGCGAGTGGCACCGGCTCGGTGCGCAGTCGGCGCTGGCCGTCGCCGGCCTCGCCCCCTTCCCGCACCCGATCGACCGGGCTCTCGCCGACGGCGGCGACGAGCGGATCGGCGTCGTCCACTAGCGTCCCGCGGGTCAGGCCACCCGGTCGCCCGGCTGCGCGCCCTCGTCCGGGTGCAGCAGGTGAACGGTCCCGCCGGCGTCCACCGCGCCGAGCACGAGGAACTCGCTGACGAACCCGGCGATGCGGCGCGTGCCGAGGTTCACCGCGCCGACGACCAGCCGCCCGCGCAGCGCCTCGGCGGGGTAGTTGCGCACCTGCGCGCTCGTCCGCAGCACGCCCAGCTCGGGGCCGAAGTCGACGGCGAGCTTCCAGGCCGGCTTGTGCGCCTCGGGGAAGTCCTCGACGTCGACCACCCGGCCGACCCGCATGTCGACCGCCTGGAACGCCTCGAGGCTCACCGGTACGCCTCAGCCGCGGCGGGCCAGCGCGGGTCCGGACAGGGCCAGCTGGCGGGACTGCGCCACCAACCGGCCGGCGGAGTCCCAGACGTCGGCGTTCTCGTCGAACCAGCCCTGGGCGGACAGCGCGCTCGTCCACGTCCGGGTGGCGAGCCAGCCGGGAGCCGGCAGTGCGCGCAGCAGGAACGTCAGCTCCACCGTCGGGCACCACCCACCGTGGCCGAGCTCGAGGACGACGGGAGGCAGCGCGTCCGTGGCCACGATGAGCGCGAGCGGATCGGGGTCGCTGCCGTCGGCGAGCCGGATCCAGCCGCGCAGGTCGGGGTTCCCCGACGGCTCACCGCGGGTGAAGCCGACCCGTTCCGGGTCCAGCCGCAGGTCGAGCACCTTGCGGATGCCCACGGCCAGCGCGGGGTCGCCGCTCTGCTGCATCCCGCCGTAGCAGTCCTCGACCGGGGGCATCGTGGCGGGCGGTCCCGCGGTCCACTCGTGGTCCTCGTCGGTGAGGTCCCCGGCGGCCACCACCGCCTCGATGCACTCCCGCCCGTCCTGCATGAGCCGGGCCCGGACGGTCGTCACCGTACGGCCGCTGCGGACGACCTCGGTTTCGATCTCCACCTCGCGGAAGTGCGGCGGGCGCAGGAAGTGCGCGCTCACCGCCAGCGGGTGCGGCCGGCCCGCAGCGGTCAGGGCCGCCCGGGTCAGCGTCGCCATCGTGTACCCGCCGTGCGGCTTGTCGCCGATGGACCAGTCCGGGTGCAGGTCGGCGCCGTACCGGCCGTCGCCGAGAGGGGTGACCGCGGAGGCGGCCGCGAACTCGCTCACGGGAGCGCACCGTACCGGGCGGTCGACGCTGTCCCGTCGCAGGGCGGTCAGGCCAGATCTGTCTCGGCGTCGCGAAGCCGAGCGCACAGGGTGACGAGCAGGGCCCTGGCCAGGTCGGGCTGCGCACCGAGCAGCTGATGGAAGTCCCACGAGACGATCGACTGCGTACGCAGCGGCGTCTCGGCTCGCACGGTGGCCGAGCGGGGCTTGCCGTCGATCAGTGAGATCTCTCCGAAGTAGTCGCCTGGGCCGAGGTCGCGGCGATGCTGCCCGTGCACGTGCACCGAGGCTCGCCCTTCCACGATGACGTGAAAGCCGGCGTGTCCGCCGCCCTGCTCGACGATCTCGCGTCCGGCCTGATGATCGACCGGCGCGGCTGCGCGCGCGATTGCCTTGAGGCCACGGTCGGTCAACCCTGAGAACAGGTCCACCTGACGGAGCCGGTCGATGAGCTGCTGGTCGTCTGCCATGCGTCTCCTTGGTCGGTAGTCGGGTCGTGGCGCCCGTCAGGAAGCCAGGGGCGGCAGCGGAGCGGTGAGCGCACCGCGCAGGGCCCCTGCTCGGGCGAGATCGGGCGCGGCGCCGAGCGGCTCCAGCACGGCAACCGCCTCGTCGGCGAGTACGGCCGCCTCGGTGGGACGGGCCTGCTCGGTGAGCCACTGCGCCCAGTCGCAGAGCACGCGGGCGAGGAACAGCGGGTAGCCGAGCTCGCGCAGGATGCGGGCCGCCTCCGCATACAGCCCGTGGGCGTCGTCACCGCCGTCGAGCCGGGCCTGGTAATGGGCCACCTCTGCCTGCAGGTAGGGCGGCACGTGTCCCGGGGGGCGGTCGGCGAGCAGTGCAAGCACGTGCCGTGCGTCGTCGGTGCGCCCGAGTGCGAGCGCGGACTCCATGGTCGCCGGCCAGAGCAGACGGTTGGACTCGTGCCGAACGCCCAGGTACTCGACGGCGTCCTGCACGCCGAGCAGACCTACCTCGAGCGCACGCGGGAAGTCCTCACTGGCCAGTGCGGTGACGGCAGTGAGGGTTCGCCAGGCGCTGAGCGACTGCTGGTCGGCGGTGGACTCCCAGGACCGTATCCGTTCCAGCACGGTCTGCGCCGTGGACAGATCGCCCCGCCATGCGGCAAGCAAGCCTCGGCGCACGGCGACATGCTCACTGCCGACCCAGGCTTCGGCTTCCGGGTCGCCGACCAGCTCCTCGATGAGCCGGGCCGCCTCGTCCCATCGCCCTTTCTGCAGCAGCATGAGGATGAGGTTGCCTGCGTTGAACCGCAAGGCGAACCGGTCCCCCCGCCGACGGGCGAACTCCATTGCCGCCAGCGCGTGCTCCTCGCCCCCGGGCAGGTCGCTGGTCATGCAGAGGTCGGAGGCGCAGAGCAACGCCCGCAGCTGGTCCTGCATGTCGCTGCTGCGCTCCCCCAGCTCGATGCCCCAGCGGAAGTACATGAGTGCCTCGTCCGCCCGGTTGCTCCAGTTCAGGACGATGCCCTTGAGCACGGCACCCTGGCACAGGGCACGCAAGGACTGCAGCGCCTGCGCCTCTTCCAGGCCCCGCTCGCAGTACGGCCGCGCCTCGTCGGCTGATCCGGAGAAGACCAGCTCCCCAGCGAGGGACAGCCGGACCAGCACGGAACGCTCGTGAATGGTCTCGTCGGCGTCGAGCAGGGCCACGTCGGAGCGGGCCTCGTCCAACATCTCCGTGGCGACATCGCCACCCGCCGCGAGACATCCCCGTCGCCGCATCCGACAGTAGGCGGCGTCGCGGATGCGCCCGGCCGCGTCGTGGGCAACGGCGGCGGCACCGTAGAGATCAGCCGCCTCGTTCATGCGGCCGCCCTGTTCTGCCGCCTCACCGGCACGTTCCACGAGCGTGGTACGGGTTGCCTCGTCCTCGACCAGCCCGGCCGCCACCTGCAGGGCGCGGACCGCTGTCTCGGGGGCGCCGACCGACAGCGCGCGCCGGCCGGCCCGTTCGTAGGCTGCCCGCGCCTGCTCACGGATCTCGTCCGCATCCGGGTCCTCAGGCTGCGCGAGGTAGGAGTCGCGGAAGTGCTCGGCGACCACCTCGGCCATCTCGCTGCCCTCGTCGGGGAACACTTCCTGCAGGTGGCGGGCGACCTGCAGGTGCCGAGCCTTGCGGTCGTGGCGGGACAAGGTCTCGTATGCCACGGTGCGCGCGATCGACTGCGTGAACGCGTAGTGGCCCTGGTCGGGGGAGAGCCGGTCGGTGCGGACAGTGAGGATCTCCCGGCGGACCAGTGCGGCGAGCAGTGCGTCGACCTCCTCGGCGGGATGCGCGGTCACCGCGGATACCGCCGTACGCGGGAATGTCCCGCCGAGCACGGACAGACCCTCCACCAGTTCCCGCGCCTGCGGAGGCAGGGCGTCGATACGGGCCGTGATCAGCGAGCTGAGCGAGGCGGGGACGTCCAGCGAGCCGACGTCGTCCACCAGCCGGTAGGACCCGTCGACGGCCTGGATGAGGTCGCGGTCGACCAGCGACCGGACCAGCTCCACGAGGTAGAGCGGTACGCCACCTGCGGCGGTGACGATCCGGTTGGCGACCGGCTCCGGCAGGTCGGCGACCAGGTCGTCCAGCACCGCTCGCACGGCCTGGTCGGGCAGCGGGTCGAGCACGAGCGAGGTGACGCTGCCTCGGCCGGCCGCCCACCCCGGCCGCCGCTCGAGCAGGTCCGGCCGGGCCAGCGTCAGCAGGAACACGGGCGCGTCGCCGGCCCAGTCCAGCAGGTGCTCGCAGAAGTCGAGCAGGCCCGCGTCGGCCCACTGCAGGTCGTCGATGATCAGCACCACCGGATGGTGTTCGGCGAGCTGTTCGAACCACAGCCGCCACCCGGCGAACAGGTCCTCTCGTTGCAGCCCGGGTTCGGCCACCCCCAGCAGCGCACCCAGCCGCGGGCGCAGGAAGTCGCGGGCGGACGTGTCCCGCACCCACCGGGCCAGCCCGTCGTCCAGCTTCCGCGCGGCCGAGGCGCCACCCTCTTCCTCACCGATGCCCAGGCGTTTGCGGACGATCTGGGCCAGCGCCCAGTAGGCCACGCCCTCTCCGTACGGCAGGCAGCGTCCGGAGTGCCAGAACACGGTCTCCGCCAGGCCGTCGACGTACTTCTCGAACTCCCAATGCAGCCGGCTCTTGCCCACACCGGCCAGTCCGACGATGGAGACCAGCCGGGCCCGCTGCTCGTCGGCGACGCCGTGGAACGCCTCCTTGATCGCCCGCAGCTCCCGGTCACGCCCGATGAACCGGGCTTCCAGCCCGTCGATGCGGTCCAGGCCTCCGATCCCGGCGACGACGCGAACCGCGCGCGACAGCGGCACGGGGGACTGCTTGCCCTTGAGCTCGTGCTCGCCGGCGGTCACGTACTCGACCGAGGCTGCGGTCTGCCGCCGGGTCTGCTCGTCGACGAGCACGGCGCCGGGGTCGGCGGCCGACTGCACCCGCGCGGCGGTGTTCACCGCGTCGCCGGCGACCATCCCCTCCCCGACGGCGCCCAGCGTGACGGCGACCTCACCGGTGACCACACCGGCCCGGGCCCGCAGCTTGGGGACGCCGTGCTCGGCCCCGAACGCTGCGACCGCGTCGACCAGCTCAAGCCCGGCGCGGACCGCGCGCTCCGCGCCGTCCTCGTGCGCGGTCGGCGCACCCCACACCGCCATCACCGCGTCGCCGATGAACTTCTCGATCGTGCCGCCGTAGCGGTCTACGATCGTGCGAGCCAGGCCGAAGTACTGCGAGAGCAGGTCACGCACCTGCTCCTGGTCACGCTTCTCCGACAGCGTGGTAAAGCCCACGAGGTCACAGAACAGGACCGAGCAGACGCGGCGCTCGGTGGTCCGCGGCGCGGGGGCGGGCGCGTGGCCGCTGTCAGCCGCGACCTCTGACAGCCGGGCGCCGCACTCGCCGCAGAACTTCGAGCCGGGATCCGCGACCGTGCCGCAGGCAGGGCAGCCGACGGGTGGCAGCGCGAGCGCGACACCGCACTCACCGCAGAACTTGCGGTGATCGGCGTTCGTGCCTCCGCACGCCGGACACCTCATGCCGCTCACCCCCTGCGGTCCGGAGGCTAACCCCTGTCGTGGGCTCCGTCAGGTCCTCGCCGGTCCGACCCGGCTCCGGGGGCCACCGTCCTAGAGGGCGGTCCCCACGATCACCGGCTCCGGGTGCAGCTCGACGCCGAACGTCTCGCGTACGCCGTCCCGGATGGTCCGGGCCAGGGCCAGTAGGTCCGCGGTGCGCCCGCCACCGCGGTGGACGAGCGCCAGGGTGTGCTTGGTGGAGATGCCGACCGGCCCGTCACCGTAGCCCTTGCCGAAGCCGGCGTGCTCGATGAGCCAGGCGGCCGGGACCTTCACCCGTCCGTCGTCGGCGTCGTAGTGCGGCACCTGCTCACCGGCGCGCTCCTGCAGGCGGGTCCACGCGTCGACGTCGAGCACCGGGTTGGTGAAGAACGAGCCGGCGCTCGTCGCGTCGGGGTCGTCCGGGTCGAGCACCATGCCCTTGCCCCGCCGCAGCGCCAGCACGGCCGCCCGGACCTCGGCGAGCGGGGCCTGCCCGCCGACCGGGACGCCCAGGCGCCGTGCCAGCTCGGCGTAGCGCACCGGCCGGGACACCGGGCCGGGGACGAGCCGGAAGCTGGCGCCGAGCACCACCAGGCGGTCCTGGTACTTGAACCGGCTGCTCCGGTAGCCCAGGCCGCAGTCGCCGGCCGGCATCCGTACGGTCTCGCCCGTCGCTCGGTCGTAGACGTCGACCGCGACGAGCGTGTCGGAGATCTCCTGGCCGTACGCCCCGACGTTCTGCACCGGGGTCGCGCCCGTGCTGCCGGGGATGCCGGACAGCGCCTCGAAGCCGGCCAGCCGCTCGGCCACCGTGCGCTCGACGACCGGGTCCCAGGGCTCGCCTGCCTCGGCGTGGACGAGCACGTCGTCGCCGGTGCGCTCCACCGTCACCCCCCGGGTGGCGATGTGCACGACCGTGCCGGGGAACCCGGCGTCCGGCAGCACGACGTTGCTGCCGCCGGCGAGCAGCAGGACCGGCTCGGCGGCGGCGTCAGCCCGTCCGCAGCGCGGCGACGAGCTCCTCGCGGGTCGTCGTCTCGACCAGCCGGCGCGCGGGTCCGCCGAGCCGCAGGGTCGTCAGCGGCGCCAGCGCGACGTCGGTGGCCACGGTCACGCGGCCAGCCTAGGTGCGGGGTGCGCTCAGGTGGCCGGGCGCTCGCCGCCGAACGCCTTCCCGATGCCCTCCAGCGCCCGGGTGAGCTCGGCCGGCACGACGAAGACGCTGCTGCCGCTGCCCTGCGTGAGCTGGGGCAGCGCCTGCAGGTACTGGTAGGCGAGCAGCTTCGGGTCGGGGTCGCCGTCGTGGATCGCCTGGAAGACGGTCGCGATCGCCTTCGCCTGGCCCTCCGCCCGCAGCGCAGCGGCTTTCGCCTCGCCCTCGGCGCGGAGCACGGCCGACTGCTTCTCGCCCTCCGCGGTGAGGATCGCGGACTGCTTGGTGCCCTCGGCGGTGAGGATCGCCGCGCGCTTGCTGCGCTCGGCGCGCATCTGCTGCTCCATGGAGTCCTGGATGGACGGCGGCGGGTCGATCGCCTTGAGCTCCACGCGGTTGACGCGGATGCCCCACTTGCCGGTCGCCTCGTCGAGGACGATCCGCAGGGCGCTGTTGATCTCTTCGCGGCTGGTCAGCGTTCGCTCGAGGTCCATCCCGCCGACGACGTTGCGCAGCGTCGTCACGGTGAGCTGCTCGACCGCCTGGATGTAGTTGGCGATCTCGTACTGGGCCGCCCGCGGGTCGGTCACCTGGAAGTAGACGACGGTGTCGATGGAGACCACCAGGTTGTCCTCGGTGATCACCGGCTGCGGCGGGAAGCTCACCACCTGCTCGCGCAGGTCGAGCAGGGGCAGGACGCGGTCGACGAACGGGATGATGATCGTCAGCCCCGGGCCGAGCGTGCGCTGGTACCGGCCGAGCCGCTCGATGATGCCCGCACGGGCCTGCGGGACGATGCGTATCGCGCGGGCGAGGACGACGAGGACGAAGAACGCGGCCACGCCGGCGGCGATCAGACCTGCCATGAGGACTCCTGCTCGGTGGAGTGGACGAGGGCCGTCGCGCCCTCGATGGCGAGCACGTCGGCCGTGACGCCTTCCGGGATGACCTGCCGGCCGTCGTACGCCCGGGCGGACCAGATCTCCCCGCCGATGCGCACCTGCCCGCCCTGCCCGTCCACCTGGGCGACCACCACCGCCGGTTGGCCGACGAGCGCGGCGACGCCGGTACGGGTCTCCGGGGGCGACTGCAGCAGGTGGCGGCGGGCCACCGGGCGGACGAGCAGCAGCAGCGCGGGGGTGGCGACCGCGAACGTGGCGACCTGGCCAGCGGTCCCGATACCCAGACCGGCGACGCCGGCCGCGACGAGCGCGGCGCCGGCGACCATGCCGAGCACGAGGCCCAGCGTCAGCACCTCGGCCACCGCGCAGGCCCCCGCGACGACCAGCCAGACGAGCCAGTCCGCCATGACAGGGAGCCTAGGGGTGAAACACCCGTTTGGCGGCAGGACTTTCGGCCCGGCGGAGGGGAGAATGCCCACAACGAGGGGTATGTGACGTTGGGTAGCGTACCTACTACACTGCGCGCAAGGCGGACGATCGGGGCATTCCCGGTCGTGGCCGAGAGGAGGGCCCGGTGCGGGGGAGCCCACGCGTACGACCACCCGGCGGAGCCGTGGGTGTGACTGCGGTCGCGCTTGCCCTCGTCGCCGGCGCGGGTCTCGGCGCGATCCTCGACTCCGGGCTCACCGCCCTCGACGGCCCGTTGCACCGCCATCCTCCCGTCCACCTCGCCGACGGCCTCGGCCCCGCTGTGAACGGGGTCGGGGGCGTGGTGCTCGTGCCCGGTGGCCCGCCGCTCGCCGGCCCGCGCCCGCCGGCCGCGCCGCCCACCGCCGGGACGACGGGCGGGGTCCCGTCGGTGCCGGTGGCCGCGAACCCGCCGGCCGGTCCGGTGGCGCCGGCCGCCACGCCGCCGTCGAGCGCCACGCCGCCGTCCACCGCTGTGCCGCAGCCCGCTCCGGGCGGGCAGCAGCCGACGAGCGGGCCGCCCACCGCCCAGCCCCCGACGAACGAACCGCCGACGGGCGGGCCGACCACCGGTGCGGCGTCCGGATCGCAGCCGCCGCTGGCGCAGCCGCGTGTCAAGGGCGACCCCCACCACGCCAAGCCGGCGAAGCCCGCCAAGGCGGCGAAGAAAGTCAAGGCGGCCGAGACCGCCAAGCCGGCGAAGCCGGCCGAGAGCGACGCGCCGGCCGCCAAGGAGCCGTCGCCGGGCGCCCCGGGACCGGCCCTGCAGCCGGCGGTCACGGCGCTGCCCGACTCGACCGCCGGCACCGATCACACCGGTGCGTTGAAGGCGGCCGTACGGGCCGAGCGCGACGCGGAGCACCGCGACACGCACCCGGCTCGGGAGCCGGGCCACCGCGACCGCTGAGGCAGCGGCGGCCATGTTGTGACACACCGGCGGCCGCGCTCTGCCACCATGCGGAAGGGACGGGACGACCACACGGGGTACGTCTCGTGCCACCGACCGGTCCGGCCCCGGCGATCCCGGGTCCGGAGAGGACGAGGAGTCGCGCATGTCGGAGGGTGACCTCGCCGTACCGCCCGCGGTACAGGCGTCAGAACGCGAACTGGTCCAGCTGCTGACCCCCGAGGGCCAGCGGCTCGAGCATCCGGACTACCAGTCGAGCCTCTCGGACGAGGAGATCAAGGGTCTCTACCGCGACCTGGTGCTCGTCCGGCGGGTCGACGTCGAGGCGACCGCGCTGCAGCGGCAGGGCGAGCTGGGTATCTGGGCGAGCCTGCTCGGCCAGGAGGCCGCCCAGGTCGGTTCCGGCCGTGCGCTGGCGCCCGACGACTACGCCTTCCCCACCTATCGCGAGCACGGCGTCGCGTGGTGCATGGGCGTCGACCCCATGGAGCTGCTCGGCCTGTTCCGGGGGGCGAGCCTCGGTGCCTGGGACCCGCACAAGCACGGCTTCCACCTGTACACGATCGTCATCGGCTCCCAGACCCTGCACGCGGCCGGGTACGCCATGGGTCTGCAGCGCGACGGGTCGGAGTCGGCGGTCATCGCGTACTTCGGTGACGGCGCGACCAGCCAGGGCGACGTGAACGAGGCGTTCATCTTCGCCAGCGTCTTCCAGGCGCCGGTGGTGTTCTTCTGCCAGAACAACCAGTGGGCGATCTCCGAGCCGCTCGAGAAGCAGTCGCGGATCCCGCTCTACCAACGCGCGCGGGGGTTCGGCTTCCCCGGCATCCGGGTCGACGGGAACGACGTGCTGGCGGTCCACGCGGTGACCAAGAAGGCACTCGAGGACGCCCGCAGCGGTCAGGGCCCGACCCTGATCGAGGCGTTCACCTACCGAATGGGCGCGCACACCACGTCCGACGACCCGACCCGCTATCGGCTGGCGAGCGAGCTCGAGACCTGGAAGCTCAAGGACCCGATCGAGCGGGTCAAGGCCTACCTCGCTCGCGAGGCGCACGTGGGCGCGGCCTTCTTCACCGAGGTGGAGAAGGAGGCCGATGAGCTGGCGGCCCGCCTGCGCAAGGGCTGCATCGAGATGGCCGACCCGGAGCCGCTGCAGATCTTCGACCACGTGTACGCCGACGGCAGCAGCCTCATCGACGAGGAGCGGGAGCAGTTCGCCCGCTACCTCGACACCTTCGCCGACGCCGGCCGGGGGGAGTGACGATGGCGCAGACCACGCTGGCCAAGGCGCTGAACTCCGGACTGCGCAAGGCCATGGAGGACGACCCGAAGGTCCTGGTCATGGGCGAGGACGTCGGCCGGCTCGGGGGCGTGTTCCGGGTCACAGACGGGCTGCAGAAGGACTTCGGCGAGGACCGGGTCATCGACACCCCGCTCGCCGAGTCGGGCATCATCGGTACGGCCATCGGCCTGGCGATCCGCGGCTTCCGCCCGGTGTGCGAGATCCAGTTCGACGGGTTCGTCTACCCCGGCTTCGACCAGATCGTCAGCCAGCTGGCGAAGATGCACTACCGGTCGGCGGGCAACGTGCGGCTGCCGGTCACGATCCGCATCCCGTTCGGCGGGGGCATCGGCGCGGTCGAGCACCACTCCGAGTCCCCCGAGGCGTACTTCGCCCACACCGCCGGGCTCAAGGTGGTCGCCTGCTCGAACCCCACGGACGCGTACTTCATGATCCAGCAGGCCATCGCGTCGGACGACCCGGTGATCTTCTTCGAGCCGAAGCGGCGCTACTGGGAGAAGGCCGACCTCGACGAGAGCGGCGACCCGTTCCCCCTGCACGCGGGCCGGGTGGTCCGACCCGGGCGGGACGTGACGCTGCTCGCGTACGGGCCGATGGTGCGCACCTGCCTGGACGCGGCGACCGCGGCGCAGGAGGAGGGCCGCGACCTGGAGGTCATCGACCTGCGCTCGCTGTCGCCGATGGACTGGGACCTCGTCACCGACTCCGTGCGCCGGACCGGCCGCGCGATCGTCGTGCACGAGGCGCCGGTGCACCTCGGCCTCGGTGCGGAGATCGCCGCGCGGGTCACCGAGCGGGCGTTCTACTCGCTGGAGGCACCGGTGCTGCGCGTCGGCGGGTTCGACACGCCCTACCCCGCGAGCCGGCTGGAGGAGGAGTACCTGCCCGACCTGGACCGGGTGCTCGACGCCGTCGACCGCTCACTCGCGTACTAGGAGGAGACCCCCGTGGGCCAGAAGCAGTTCAAGCTGCCGGACCTCGGTGAGGGGCTCACCGAGGGCGAGATCCTGCGCTGGATGGTGGCGCCCGGCGACACCGTGACGCTCAACCAGCCGATCGTCGAGGTGGAGACCGCGAAGGCGGCGGTCGAGGTGCCCTCGCCGTACGCGGGTACCGTCGCGGAGCTGCTGCAGGAGGAGGGCGACACCGTCGACGTCGGCACCCCGATCATCACCTTCGAGGTCGACGGCGAGCCGGTGCAGCGACCGGATGCCAACCCCAAGGAGAGCGCGGAGGCGGCGCTGGACGCGGCCGCGCAGCCCACGAACGAGCACGGCGTCCCGCCGGAGGTGGCCGGGGACACCGAGGAGGGCGAGCCGGGGCTCATCGGCGGCCCCGCGCCGGGGGGCCGGACGAGCGTGCTCGTCGGCTACGGCCCGCGTTCGAAGGAGGCCAAGCGCCGCCCGCGCAAGACCGACACCGCCACCCCCGAGCCGCCGGAGCGGATGTCCGGGGAGGCCGTGGCCACCAACGCCGAGGTGGCGGTGCTCGCCAAGCCGCCGGTGCGCAAGCTGGCGAAGGACCTCGGTGTGGACCTGCGGACCATCGACGGCACCGGTCCGGGTGGCACGGTCACCCGCGAGGACGTGCAGTCCGCGGCCGAGGGCGGTCCCGCTGCTGCGGGCGCACCCGTCCGCCGTCGGGCCGAGGGGCCGCGCGAGGAGCGCATCCCGATCAAGGGCGTGCGCAAGCACATGGCGGCGGCCATGGTCTCCAGCGCGTTCTCGGTGCCGCACGTCACGGAGTTCACGACCGTCGACGTGACCGAGACGATGGCGATGGTGCAGCGCCTCGCAGAGGTGCCGGGGTTCGCAGACGTCCGCGTCTCGCCGCTGCTGCTCGTCGCCAAGGCGCTGCTGGCCGCGGTCGGCCGGCACCCGATGGTCAACTCCACGTGGGACGACGAGGCGCAGGAGATCATCGTCCACCACTACGTCAACCTGGGCATCGCCGCTGCGACCGAGCGCGGCCTGATCGTGCCGAACGTCAAGGACGCCGACCAGCTCTCGCTCGTCGAGCTGGCACGGGCGCTCCGGGAGCTGGCCCGTACGGCCCGCGCCGGCAAGACCACCCCGGCGGACATGCAGGGCGGGACCATCACCATCACCAACGTCGGCGTCTTCGGCGTCGACAACGGCACGCCGATCATCAACCCCGGCGAGTCGGCGATCCTCTGCTTCGGCGCGGTCCGGGACATGCCGTGGGTGCACGAGGGCGAGCTCGCGATCCGCAAGGTGACCCAGCTCGCGCTGTCGTTCGACCACCGGCACGTCGACGGCCAGCTCGGCTCGGAGTTCCTCGCCGACGTGGCGGCCATGCTCGCCGACCCTGCACTGCTCCTCGCCTGGTCCTGACCAGGGACGGACGAGGGGCCGGCGCCCGCAGGCACCGGCCCCTCGGGTGTTCAGCGTCCGGTCAGTACGTCCGCTCCTCGCGGACCACGCGGTCACCGTGCACGTGGTCGTGCTCGTGGGGGTAGGCCCGCTCCTCCACGACGGTGCTGCGGCGGCCCCAGGACCCGAACACCGTCAGCGCCATGATGAGCCCCAGGCCACCGACGGCCATGAGGATCCATCCGACGGTCGTGATGTCGACGGCCCCGAGATCGGCCTGCACCGCGAAGGTGAAGATCGCCCCCACCGCGATGAGGAAGATGCTCACGCCGATACCCATGTCCGACCTCCTCAGGCGACCGGCTCCCTGCTGACCCGGTCTCGTGCGTCGAACGGGGTGTACCCCGTGGAGTCGAACAAACGCCCCACGCAAGGGTGATCCTTCCTAGAAGGCGGCCTCGTCGAGGTCCATGAGCTCGAGCTCGGTGCCCTCGAGGACGGCGCGCTCGGCGGAGATGAGCGGCAGGCGGCTGGACGCGAAGAACCGTGCCACCGCCACCTTGCCCTCGTAGAAGGGCACGTCCCGCTCGTCGGCCCCCCCGGTGAGGCGGGTCAGCGCCGCGTCGGCCTGCCGGAGCAGCAGCCAGCCGATGACGAGGTCGCCGAGTGCCAGCAGGACCCGGGTGCTGTTGAGCCCGACCCGGTAGACCTCGCGCGGCTCCTCCATCGCCCCGAGCACCCAGCCGACGGCCGTCTCGACCATCGCCCGCACGTCGGTGAGCGCCGCGTCGAGCAGGCGCCGCTCCTCCTTGAGCCGGCCGTTGCCCGCCTCGCTGTCGAGGAAGTCCTGGATCTCCGCGGCCAGCGCGCTGAGGGTCACACCGCCGTCGCGGGCGATCTTCCGGAAGAACAGGTCCATGCCCTGGATCGCCGTGGTGCCCTCGTACAGGGTGTCGATCTTGGCGTCGCGGATGTACTGCTCGATCGGGTAGTCCTGCAGGAACCCGGAGCCGCCCAGCGTCTGCAGCGACACCGCGAGCATCTCGTACGCACGCTCGGAGCCGACGCCCTTCACCAGGGGGAGCAGCAGGTCGGCGCGCTTCGCGGCGGTCTCGTCGGTGCCGTCCGCCGCCTCGGCGACCTCCACGGCGTCGAGCTGCGTGGCGGTGTACAGGACCAGGGCGCGCAGCCCTTCCGCGTACGCCTTCTGCAGCATGAGCATCCGGCGGACGTCCGGGTGGTGCGTGATCGTCACCCGGGGCGCGGTCTTGTCGGTCATCTGGGTGAGGTCGGGGCCCTGCACCCGCTCCTTGGCGAAGTCCAGGGCGTTGAGGTAGCCCGTCGACAGCGTCGACATGGCCTTGGTGCCGACCATCATCCGGGCGGTCTCGATGACCTCGAACATCTGCTTGATGCCCTCGTGGACCTCGCCCACGAGGTAGCCGACGGCCGGGTGCTTCTCGCCGAAGCGCAGCTCGCAGGTGGCCGAGACCTTCAGGCCCATCTTCTTCTCGACGTTCGTCACGTAGGCGCCGTTGCGCTCGCCGAGCTCGCCCGACTCGAGGTCGAACAGGAACTTCGGGACGACGAACAGCGACAGCCCCTTCGTGCCCGGTGCATGGCCCTCCGGGCGGGCGAGCACCAGGTGGATGATGTTCTCCGGCCAGTCCCAGTCGGCACTGGTGATGAACCGCTTGACGCCCTCGATGTGCCAGGTGCCGTCGGGCTGCTGGACGGCCTTGGTCCGCCCGGCGCCTACGTCCGAGCCGGCGTCCGGCTCGGTGAGGACCATGGTGGAACCCCAGCGGCGCTCGACCATGAGCTCGGCGATGCGCTGCTGCTCGGGCGTGCCGAGCCGGTGCAGGATCGCGGCGAAGCCGGCGCCGGCGGCGTACATGAAGATCGCGGGGTTGGCGCCGAGGATCATCTCCGCGGCCGCCCAGCGCACGCTCGGGGGTGCGCCGAAGCCACCGAGCTCAGCGGGCAGCTCCAGCCGGTCCCAGTCACCGTCCACCAGCGCCTGGTAGGAGCGGCGGAAGGAGTCCGGCAGCGTCACCGACCCGGTCTCCGGGTCGAACGTGGGCGGGTTGCGGTCGGCGTCGGCGAAGGACTCGGCGAGCGGGCCCTCGGCGAGTCGCTGCACCTCTTCGAGCACGCTGCGGGCAGTGTCCGGGTCCATCTCCGCGTACGGGCCGGACCCCAGGATGGACTGCCGGTCGAAGACCTCGAACAGGTTGAACTCGAGGTCGCGGACGTTGCTGCGGTAGTGGCCCATCGGGGGCTCCCCTCGCGGAGTCGGCCGGGGTCTCGGCCCCTTCGCCTGCGGTTGTCACCGACGGATGTTACTCGCCGGTAACCCTGATCCCCTCGCATGTTACCCACGAGTAGCCACGTCACGCCAGAGCTGTTCGCACACGGCACGAAAGTCGCGGAATGCCTGCGCGCGGTGCCCCGTTCAGATACACCGGGGGGTATACGAGAGAGGAAGGCACATGGCGACGATCAACCTGACGGAAGCGGGCTTCGAGGAAGCGGTCCAGCGGAACGGCATCGTCCTCGTCGACTGGTGGGCGTCGTGGTGCGGCCCGTGCCGGATGTTCGCCCCGGTCTTCGACGCCGCCAGCGAGCAGCACGCCGACATCACCTTCGGCAAGGTCGACACCGAGGCGGAGCGCTCGCTGGCCGCCGCCGCGCAGATCATGTCCATCCCCACGCTGATGGCGTTCCGGGACGGGATCCTCGTGTACTCCCAGCCGGGCGCGCTCCCGGCCCCGGCGCTCGAGCAGCTCATCCAGGCGGTCCGCGACCTCGACATGGACGACGTACGACGACAGGTCGGAGCGCAGCAGGCGCAGGAGGCATCGTGATCACGCTGACCGACCTGCAGGGGCCCCTCGCGCCGCCGCCGGCCGCCGGGGAGCTCCGCGACGTGGTCGTCGTGGGGTCCGGGCCGGCGGGCTACACGGCCGCGGTGTACGCCGCCCGGGCGAACCTGCGCCCGCTCGTGGTCGAGGGTGTGCAGTACGGCGGCGCGCTGATGAACACCAGCGACGTGGAGAACTTCCCGGGTTTCCCCGACGGCATCGTGGGCCCGGACCTCATGGCGAACCTGCGCAAGCAGGCCGAGAAGTTCGGCGCGGAGTTCGTCACGGACAACGCCACCGGGCTCGACCTGACCGGTGCGGTCAAGACCGTCACCGTCGGCTCGGTGAGCTACCGCACCCGCGCCGTCGTCCTGGCGACCGGATCGGCCTACCGCGAGCTCGGCGTCCCCGGCGAGAAGGCGCTGTCCGGTCACGGGGTGTCGTGGTGCGCGACCTGCGACGGGTTCTTCTTCCGCGGTCAGCACATCGCCGTCGTGGGCGGTGGCGACTCCGCACTCGAGGAGGCCACGTTCCTCACCCGGTTCGCCCAGTCCGTGACCGTCGTCCACCGCCGGGACACCCTGCGCGCCAGCAAGATCATGCAGGAGCGGGCCTTCGCGGATCCGAAGATCACCTTCCGCTGGAACTCCGTCGTGACGGGCGTCGTCGGCGCGGAGCAGGTCACCGGGCTGGCCGTGCGCGACACGCAGACCGGCCGGGAGGAGACCCTCGACGTCACCGGCGTGTTCGTCGCGATCGGTCATGACCCGCGCAGCGGCCTCGTCCGCGGCCAGGTCGAGACCGACCCCGAGGGCTACGTCGTCGTCGCGGCGCCGAGCACGCGCACGAACCTGGCCGGGGTGTTCGCCTGCGGAGACCTGGTCGACCACACCTACCGGCAGGCCATCACCGCCGCGGGTACCGGCGCCGCTGCCGCGCTCGACGCCGAACGCTGGCTCGCCGACATCCAGCACGAGAAGGGCGGGGCACCGACCCGGACCTGTGGAGCCCCGAGGACGTCTTCGTCGCCAGCGCGGCGTCCTGCCTCGCGGTGACGATCGCCGCGCTGGCCGACGCGCAGCAGGTGCCGTTGAGCGACCTCGACGTGCGCGCCGAAGGCGTGGTCGGTCGTCGCCCGGACGGAGCGTTCGGGTTCACCCGGATCGAGCAGGCGGTCGAGCTCGAGACCGACGCCGCCCACGAGGAGGCGGCCCGGGCCGTGGTGGCGAAGGCCGAGGCCGGCTGCCTCGTGTCCGTCTCGCTGGCACTGCCCGTGGAGACCGAGGTCCGCGTCCGCGTCACTGCGTGACGGCGGACACCTCGTCGCCGAGCCGCAGCCACCCGCCGGACACGGGCACCGCGTACACGCCGACGTTCTGCCCGGCCTCCCGGACCACCGTCCGCAACAGGGCGCGGTCCGCCGGCAACCCGCTCTGGGGCAGCTGCACCATCGAGCACCGCGGGCAGGGGGCGACCACGTCGACCTCGACCGCACCGAGGCGTACTCGGCGCCCCACCCACTCGGCCTCCGGGAAGCCGTCCCCGGCGATGTCGACGACGACGTTCGGCCGGAAGCGCCGGACGTCGACCGTAGAGTCCGGCGACAGCCGCGTGAGCGTCCGCAGCGACGCCGTGCTGACCAGGTGGAGCGGGTAGGCGTCGAAGTAGGTCCCGGGCGGCGACTCGTACTCGACGATCTCCGGGGGGAACACCGAGAGGTCGGGCAACGGTTCGGCCGGCTCCCGCCCGAAGATGTCCCGCAGCTCTGCGACGACGTCCTCGTGGTCGCCCTCGCCCCGTCGGTAGTGCTCGAGGTCGTTCGCCGGGTGCAGCGGGTGCAGGGTCACCGGGTGCTCGACGGCGGCGGAGACCCGCGCCTCGAGGTCGGCGTCCCGCGTGCTCACGGTGGCCCCGTCCGGCAGCGTCACGGTCACGTGCGGGCTGCGGCGCTCGGCCGTCGGCTCCTCGTCGTAGCGTGCGCCGAGCAGCATGAGCCGGCGGATCTTCTTGGCGCCCCGGATCCCACCGCGCCGCTCGTCCCGAGCGGCCCAGCCCCGGTCGCCGAGGATGCCGTGCTCGCCGACCGACGCGGCGTCCAGCCGCTCCCCCGCCATGCTCTTCACGGGATAGCGCCATACCTCGGTCACGGTCGCGGCCATCGCCCCTCCTCCTCACCGGCGTACCGACCGTACTGCCGGTGCAGTCCCGGCTAGGGTCGGCGGGGTGCCCGAGCGCGAGTCCTTCCCCCGCCAGAGCGCCCGCACCCGACGGTTCACCCTCGGCGCGCCCCGGACGGTGAGCGTCGCGCCGGACGGGCGGGTGCACTTCCTGCGGTCCCGGGGTGGCGACGACCCGCAGACCTGCCTGTGGGTGTACGACCCGCGGACCGCCGCCGAGCGGCTGCTCGTCGACCCGGCGGCGCTGCTCTCCGGCGGGGTGGAGCACCTGCCGGAGCAGGAGCGTGCCCGCCGCGAGCGCAACCGGGAGCAGGCGGCCGGCATCGTCGGCTACTCCTGCGACCGCGACCACCGGGTGGCCGCCTTCGCACTGTCCGGCCGGGCCTGGGCCGCGGACCTGTCCTCCGGCGCCGCCCACGAGGTCTCCGACGTGGCGGGAGCCGTCGACCCGCGCCCGGACCCGACTGGGTCGCACGTGGCGTTCGTGGCCGCCGGCGCCCTGCACGTCGTCCCGGCGTCCGGGGGGCCGGAGGTGCTGGTGCTCTCCGACGACGACCCGGCGGTGTCGTACGGGCTCGCCGAGTTCGTCGCAGCGGAGGAGATGGGCCGCGACCGGGGCTTCTGGTGGGCGCCGGACGGCGCCGCCCTGCTCGTCGCCCGGGTGGACGAGAACCCCGTGCGCACGTGGTGGATCGCCGACCCGGCCCAGCCTGGGCGGGCGCCGACGCCGGTCCGCTACCCGGCGGCGGGAACGGCGAACGCCGACGTCCGGCTCGCCGTCGTGCGCCTGGACGGCAGTCGTACCGAGGTGGAGTGGGACCGAGCGGCGCTTCCGTACCTCACCAGGGTGTCCTGGGACGAGCGCGGGCCGCTGGTGTCCGTGCAGAGCCGGGACCAGCGACGCTGCGTGACGCTTGCCGCCGACCCGGGGTCGGGGGCCACGCACGTCGTGGCGGACTGGACCGACCCGCACTGGGTGGAGCTGGTCCCGGGTGTGCCGGCTCGGCTGCCGGACGGGCGGCTGGTGACCGTGGCGGACAGTGCGGGCGCGCGCCGGCTGCGGGTCGACGGCGACCCGATGACCCCGGACGGTCTGCACGTGCGCGGGGTCGCCAGTGCGGACGGCGCGGGCGTGGTCTTCACGGCCCATGACCCGGAGCACCCCGAGGAACAGCACGTCTGGCGCTGGTCGGATGCCGGTCTCGAACAGCTCAGCGAGGGTGCCGGCGTCCACGGTGCGGTCGCAGCGGGCGACACGCTCGTCCTGAGCTCGTCGACGCTGGCGACGCCGGGCAGCCGGTACGAGGTCCGGGCGCGCGGCGCGGCGGCCGGGCGCCTGACCAGCCTGGCCGAGACGCCCGCCGTCGAGCCCCGGGTGCGGTTGCTGACGGTCGGCGAACGGCGCCTGCGCTGCGGGCTGCTGCTCCCCAGCGGGCACCGGCCCGGCAGATCCCTGCCCGTCCTGCTCGACCCGTACGGCGGCCCGCACGCCCAGCGGGTCGTGGCAGCCGCGAGCGCCTGGGCCACCTCCCAGTGGCTCGCCGACCAGGGGTTCGCCGTGCTGGTGGTCGACGGCCGGGGGACCCCGGGCCGGGGCCCCGAGTGGGAGAAGTCGGTCGCGGGCGACCTCGCCGAGCCGGTGCTCGCCGACCAGGTCGACGCCTTGCAGGCCGTGGCGGCAGCGGAGCCCGACCTGGACCTGAGCCGGGTCGCCATCCGGGGTTGGTCGTTCGGCGGGTATCTCGCCGCGTTGGCCGTCCTGCGCCGTCCGGACGTCTTCCACGCCGCGGTAGCAGGCGCTCCCGTCACCGACTGGCGGCTCTACGACACCCACTACACCGAGCGGTACCTGGGTCAGCCCGCCACCTCGCCCGAGGCCTACGAGCGGTCGTCACTGCTTGCAGACGCGCACCGGCTGGAGCGCTCGCTGCTGCTCGTCCACGGTCTTGCCGACGACAACGTCGTCGTGGCGCACACCCTCCAGCTGTCGGCACGGCTGCTGGAGGCGGGACGGCCGCACACGGTCCTCCCGTTGTCGGGGGTGACCCACATGACCCCCCAGGAGGTCGTCGCGGAGAACCTCCTCCTGCTGCAGGTGGACTTCCTGCGGCGCGCGCTGGGGTGAGCGGTCAGCTGGCGACGGCCACCGCGCCAGGGCAGTGCTCGTGCGTGGCGATGAACCTGCTGAGCCGTTCCGGGTCCCGCGGCGGCAGCACGACCACGGTGGTCTCGCCGCACGTGCCGCAGCGCAGACGTGCGGTCGGGCGTCCTTTCGTCTCCTGGACGTCGTAGCTCACCCAGCCGGCCATGGCGCTCCTTCCCCCGGTCTGTTGCTCCCGGCTTGTGCCCCGAACCTGGCCTCAGTTCACCATCGGTCCCGGGCGGTTCTGCACATAGCACCAGCGGGTGGTTCCGGTTCCCCCGAACGGCGGTGTACGGACCGGAATGAGCCCTGACAAGCCCCCGTATTCGCACCAACTCGGGCAAGTTGCTCCGAACGGACTAATCAGGTCGAGCCATGTTCTGCCGCTGCTGCAGGTGTGACCGGCGAAGCGACCGGCTTCGCCGCAGGCAAGGGGGATTTCCAATGACTGAGCTGCACACTCCGTTTCTCGCGCGCATGACGCCGTTCCTCGTCGCCGCTGCCGCCGCCGTTGCATCCAGCGCGAGTGGCGTGGCGGTGTACCACGCGGCGTTCGCAGGGCCGGCCGCCGGCTGTGTGACGCCGCCCTCCGCGTCGGGCGTCTCAGCGGCCGGCAGCGCGTCCGCGGCGCTGTCCGGCGGCGCCGCCGAGGCCTCCGGTGTGGGGTCGGCGCAGGGCGCTCCGGCGCAGGCGCCGGTCGACGCGAAGTCCTGCGCCCAGGCTGCGCGGGCCACCGCGACCCAGGTGCGGGCGCAGGCCGACAGCCGTGCGCGCCAGGCGGTGGCCACGGCGACGACCGCGCGGACGGCGACGACGGAGCAACCCCCGCCCCCGCCCGCGACCGTGACCGGTACCGGTTCGGCCGAGGGCGACGGCACGGGTGTCTCCGGCGACGTCACCGGACGGGTGGAGGCGGTGCCGCCGTCGACGCCGGACCTGCAGACGACGCTGCGCACCGTCCTCGAGCAGAGCCTCGCGCCGGTCACCGTGTCGGTGAATGACGGCGCGCAGACCACCCGTTCCTGGTCGTCGGCGCCTGCGCCGCTGGCCGTCCAGCGCACCGACGACGGCGCCACGGCAAGCGTGGCCCCCGGTGGCGCAGCGGCGCACGGGTCCGCGGCCGCCTCGACCGGGTCCGTCAGCGTCGTCGGCGGTGGCAGCGTCGGCTGACCGTCCGTACGGCACAAGGCCCCCGGCGTACGGTCGGGGGCCTTGCGCACGTCATCGGGCGGGACGCCGCCCGCGCCGGCGCTTCGCGGCGTACATCGCCTGGTCGGCGCGGGACAGGAGCGCTTCCGCACTGTCGTCCGGCCCGGCTTCGGCCACTCCGAAGCTCGCCCCCACGGAGACGGTGCGCCCCTCCATGTCGATCGGTGTCACCAGCCGCTTCTGCAGTCGTGCGGCCACGGCCTGCGGGTCGATGTCGGGCTGCAGCTCGGGGCACACGACGACGAACTCGTCGCCGGCCAGCCGGCCCACCGTGTCCTCGGCGCGTACTGCGTGGCGCAGCCGTTCGGCGACGGCGACGAGCACGCGGTCGCCCGCGTCGTGCCCGTACCGGTCGTTGACGCTCTTGAAACGGTCCAGGTCGAAGAAGATCACCGCGAGCTTGTCCGGGTGCCGCTTGTGGTGTGCCACAGCCAGCCGCAGCCGGTCCAGCAGGAGGGCCCGGTTGGCCAGCCCGGTCAGCGGGTCGTGCAGGGCCAGCCACTGGAGTCGCTCGGCGTGCCGGTGCCGGTCGGACACATCGAGCACCTGCAGGACGAAGTACCGGGGTGCGTTGTCGGGCGTGCGCACCACCGTCGCCGACAGCTGCGCCCAGACGAGGTGGCCGTCGCGTCGCACGTAGCGCTTGTCGAGCTGGAAGCGCGTGGTCCGGCCGGCCCGCACCTCGTCCATGTGCTCCTGCTGGTGCGGCACGTCCTCCGGGTGGGTGATGTCGCGGAAGGTGCGCTCGGACAGCTCGGCGATGCCGTAGCCGAGCAGCTCCTCGAACGCGGCGTTGACGCGCAGGAACCGGCCGTCCAGATCGGTGAGGGCCATGCCGATCGGCGCGTTCTCGAAGGACAGCCGGAGCAGGGCCTCGGTCTCCGTCAGCCGGTGCAGCACCGCCTCGAGCTCGCGTCGGGCCTCCACGCGGTCGGTCACGTCGCGGGAAGCGGTGACCACCTCGTGCACCCGGCCCGCGGCGTCGCGCACGACCATGACCGCGGTCTCCAGCCAGGCGTACATGCCGTTCGGGCGCCGGAAGCGGTGCAGCACGGGCTGCGGGCTCTCGGGCAGCCAGAGCCCGCCCGGTTGCTGCCCGAGCGCCGCGGCGTCGTCCGGGTGCAGCATCGAGGCACCGTCGCACCCGACGAGGTCCGACGGTTCCCAGCCCACGACCCGTCGCGCCGCCGGGGAGACGTAGCGGAAGACGCCGTTCGGGCCGCACCGCACCACGAGGTCGCTGCTGAGGGCGAGCAGCTCGTCCAGGGCCGGCTGCGGCGTCAGGGTGCTGTCGGGCATCGCCGCCTCCTCGCCCAGGGACCCCACGGTACGGGCGGAGGCGACGTGCAGGGCAGGGCCCAACGTCCACCGTGACCTTCGGCACTCCCGCGGGCGGCACCGCGGGCACACGATGGCGGTACGCCCCGCCCCGCAGGAGGTCGGCATGGCAGGCCGCGGCGATCGCCCCCTCTCGCCTCTCGGTGCAGCCCTGGATGTCTTCCAGCTCCGTGCCCTGCTCACCGCTGTCGCCCACGCCCGGGAGCTCGCGGCGGGCGCGGTAGTCGATGCCGACTTCCTCCTGGCGGCGCGGCGCGCGTTCCTGCCGTTGCCGTTCGACCGGCCCCGCGCGGTGCACACCGAGCCCTTCCCGCCCGAGCCGGCCGACGTGGACAGCGACCTGGCCGGGCGCCGGGTGGCCGTGGTGGCCAGCGGTGGCAGCGGCGCGCTGGCGTGCGTGGTCGGTGTCGCCCGGGCGCTGGAGGAGGCGGGTGCGCGGCCGTCCCTGTACTCGCTGTGCTCGGGGTCGGCGCTGTTCGGGTTTCCCCTGGCCGCCGGGCTGCCGGCGGAGGAGGTCGCGCGGTTCGCGCTGAGCCTCGACGCGCGCAAGCTCGTCGACCCGCAGTGGCGGCGCCTGCTCGCGCTGGTGCCGACGCTGGGCCGGGGGTTCGCCGGCATCCTGGCCGGTGACCGGATCGAGCAGACCTACCGCGAGCTGCTGGGCGACCTGACACTCGGGGAGCTGCCGACCCCGGCGTACGTGCCGATCTGGAACATCGAGGAGAACCGGCTGGAGTACCTGGGCCCGCGGACCTACCCCCACGTGTCGGTGGCCCGCGCGGTCCGGATGGCGATCGCGCTGCCGCTGTTCCTCAACCCGGTCGAGCTCGACGGCAGCCACTGGTGCGACGGCGGACTGGTCGAGATCCTGCCCGTCCGCCCGGTGCTCGAGCTCGAGCGCAAGCCGGACGTCGTGTTCGCCGTCCAGGCGTTCTACCCGTCGGAGTTCGCCGGTGAGGACGTACGCGGCTGGGAGCGCGAGCCGCTGAGCATCCTGCGGATCGCCTCGCAGGTGCGGACCGCCCAGCACGTCGAGCTCGCGCGCCAGAACCTCGCGTGGTTGCGGCGGGAGTGCGACACCCGCCTGGTGGAGCCGGTGCCCTACCGGATGGTGCGGGGCGTCGGCTTCTACCGCGAGTTCCTCGAGACCTCGGAGTGGCCGGACTTCATGCGTCTGGGACGGGCGGCCACCCGGAAGGCGCTGCGGGGTACGGCGCTGCCGACGTCGGCGTAGCGACTGGCGACCCGGACGCGGCTGGGGGATCATGCGGCGTGACACCCGCCGTCAGCCTCGCGCTCCTCGTGGGTGCGGCCGTGCTGCTCGTCTCCGTGGGGGCGGTACGGCTGTCCTCGCGGGTGGGTGTCCCCAGCCTGCTCCTCTACCTCGCGCTCGGCCTGGCTCTGGGCGAGAGCGGCGCGGGCATCGGCTTCCACGACGCCCAGCTCGCCCGCGACGTCGGCCTGGGAGCGCTGGCGATCATCCTGGCCGAGGGCGGCCTGACCACCCGGTGGCACCACATCCGCCCGGCGCTGCCGTCTGCGGCCGCGCTGGCCACCGTCGGGGTCGCGGTCAGCGTCGCCGTCACCGCTGTCGTCGCTCGTTTCGTGCTCGACACCTCGTGGCGCAGCGCGGTCCTGCTCGCCGCGATCGTGTCCTCGACGGACGCCGCCGCCGTGTTCTCGGTCCTGCGCCGGTTGCAGCTGCCACCGCGCCTGGTGGCCGTCGCCGAGGCGGAGTCGGGGTTCAACGACGCCCCGATCGTCATCCTCGTCGCGCTGCTGGCCGCGACCGGCGAGCTGTCCACGGCGCACGTCGCGCTGGACATCGCCTACGAGCTCGCCGCCGGCGCCGTCATCGGCCTGGCCGTCGGCACGCTCGGGGTGGTGCTGCTCCGGCAGGCGGCGCTGCCGGCGGCGGGGCTGTACCCGGTGGCCGTCATGGGCTTCGCCATCGCCGCGTACGCCGCGGCCAACAGCGCCGGGGCGTCGGGGTTCCTCGCCGTCTACCTGGCCGCCGTGCGGATCGGGAACGCACGGCTGCCGCACCGGCAGGCCACCCGCGGGTTCGCGGAGGGCCTGGCCTGGCTCGCGCAGATCGGGTTGTTCGTCATGCTCGGCCTGCTCGCGGTGCCCTCCCGCCTCCCCGGGGAGATCGGCCCGGCGCTGGCCATCGGTGCCGTGCTGCTCCTGGTCGCCAGGCCGCTGTCGGTGGCGGCCTCCACGGCGGCCTTCCGGCTGCCCTGGCGCCAGCAGGCCGTGCTGTCGTGGGCGGGCCTGCGCGGCGCGGTACCGATCGTGATGGCCACCGTGCCGTTGACCACGGACTACCCCGGCGCGAGCCGGGTCTTCGACATCACGTTCGTGCTGGTCGTCGTGTTCGCGCTGGTACAGGCGCCCACACTCGCGCCGACCGCCCGGCTGCTGCGCGTCGTACGGCCGGAGGAGGTACGCGACATCGCGGTCGAGAGCGCGCCGCTCGAGCACCTGGGCGCGGACGTCATCGACCTGCAGGTCCCGCGAGGCTCGCGCCTGCACGGCGTCGAGGTCTGGGAGCTGCGCATGCCCGAGGGTTCGTCGGTGGCCCTCGTCGTCCGGTCGGAGAACGCCTTCGTGCCGGTGCCGACGACCGTGCTGCAGCAGGGCGACCAGCTCCTCGTGGTCACCACCGCCGCCGCGCGGGACGAGGCCGAGCGCCGCCTGCGCGCGGTGCACCGCCGCGGCCGGCTGGCCCGCAGCCTCGGTGAGCTGGGCGAGCCGTAGGCAGGGGCGCGACGTCAGTGCAACGGGAGCGCGGCGTGCACGCGGGTCCCGGTCGGTTGCTGGGCGCAGACGTGCAGATGACCACCGACGAGGGTGGCCCGTTCCCGCATGCCGATGAGTCCCAGCCCGTACCGCGTGCCACCGGGTAGGTCGGCACTGATCGTCTTGACCGCTTCACCGATCTCGATCAGCCGCACCCGCACGGCGTCGAAGATCAGTCCGTTGGACAGGTCGCCGTGGGTGAGGTGTTGGCGGATCGCACCGATCGCCACGGCGATATCGACGAGGCGTTGGTCGTCGTAGCGGCTTACAGCCGGACCAGCTCGGCTAGCACCTGCGGGCGCACGCCGGGTTTCAGATCACCGACGGGTATCAACTCGACCCGGGCACTCAACAGCGCTTCCAGCTCCTCGGTGAGTCGGCCGAGTGTCAACAGGCTCATCGTGTCGGGTAGGTCGACCAGCAGGTCCACGTCGCTGTCTGGGCCTTCCTCGCCCCGGGCGACGCTGCCGAACACACCGAGCAAGCGCACGTCATAGTCGGAGAGGACGCGTCTGATCGCTGCGCGTCGCCGTCGCACCTCTACCCCTAGCGGACCGGACAACGAGCCACGTTCGGGGCGACGCAACTGCATGTCCAACCGGTAGCCGGTAGCTGCGACCAGTGACGCCAACGTCGGCAGTGACGGCTGACGCCGGCCGGCCTCGTAGACGCTGATCACGCTCTGCGTCGTACCGGCCCTGGCTGCAAGCTCAGCCTGAGACAGCCCCGCTTTCTCTCGCGCGGTCCGCAGCACCTCTGCCGCCGAGTCCATTCCATCGACTATAGCGGATCGTGCATATCAACGGTCCACCGTAAGTCCGGGAAGAATCGGACCACAGCAGTTAAGTACGGCGACTCACGGATCAGGCAAAAGTCCAGTTC
Organism: uncultured Actinomycetota bacterium; assembly: GCA_963728075.1. Classification (GTDB taxonomy): domain Bacteria; phylum Actinomycetota; class Actinomycetes; order JAFAQI01; family DASSKL01; genus CAVSIP01. Next base: position 134,288 of record CAVSIP010000002.1, read on the forward strand.
AGACGCGCAGACGCCGCAGTCGAGAGCCTTGCTACTCCACCCCTACCAGCCAACGGGTTCAGTGTGCGAACGATGACAGTCGAGATCAACACACGTAGCGGCCTTCCCTACTCGAGAACCGCACTCGAGCTTGGCTGGGCTTGGAGGGCTGCCAACACGGCATCGCACACGTCTGCGTGTCCTTCGCCGCGAAGTCGGATGAGTGCGCCGCCGGGTGACGCTACTGCGTCCACGTCAAGCCGCGTCTCCCGCGTGATGAACAGCGCGAGGAGTCCGACGGGAAACAGTAAGACCACCAGGATGTAGGCCCAGGTGGGACGCCATCGCTCACTGACGGCGAGCCGCGTCGGGCTCTGGCGGACAGCCGTAGCCCGTGGGACTGCTGCCATCGCGGCGGCAAGCGCGTTCAGGACCCCGTCGAGGCCGTCGCGAACCTCGTACTCGCGATCCAGGTACCTCATCCGGGCAGTATGGCGCCGTGTCCACGACCGCGTCAGACAACCACACCAGGGATGAGCTGACGTGAGCAGTCCGCCGGCCGCTATCGGTCAGGAACACACCGTTCAAGCTGCCGCAGACACGGGCGCGGCTCAGGGTCCAGTGCCGATGCTCAGGATTCTCCACGGGCCATCGGCCGTGCGCCGTCCCACGTACAGGAACCGCGTCTGGGTGCCGTTGCCCGCAGCGATGACCTTCTTGTACGTGGCGGTGTAGGCGACGCTGACCTGGGTGATGTCGATGTAGCCGGGCGGCAGGCTGGGGGCCGGCACGACGGCGGTATGCACGTGACGCAGATCGGTCAGCGTCACGAGATTGGAGAAGTCGCTGTACATGCTGCGGATCTCGGGCGCGAGCAGCGCTGCTGCTGCCTTGCTGTCGTGATGGGCGGCTGCCTGGTAGTAGGCGGTCACCACGGCGGCAGGGCCGGAGCGAGGCGCGCCACTGGCGAGCTGGCTGATGAGCCAGCTCCCTCCACGGTCGGCCGTGTAGTACACGATGCCCTGCCGGATGGCGACGGCGTTTCGACCGTGGGCAGTGAATGCGTCCGGGCCGGCCCCGCCGAACCAGTGACCGAAGGGCTGCGCCTGCCAACTCTGACCGCCGTCGGCGGTCAGGTACACGCTGGCGCCCCGGGAGCCGGTGCGCCACGCGGTCTTCGCGTCCAGCGCCGTCCAGTGCGTGGCGTAGCTGTTCGCCTCTGGATCGGGCTCATGCTGCCAGGTCGCACCGAGATCGACCGACCGGTAGAGCTGCTTGGGTTGCTTCCCGGCTCCGGGTTCCCCCGCGCAGACCAACCAGTAGGTCCCGTCCGAGGTGCCGGCGACCGACCCGAAGCCGAGCGCGCAGGGCAGCCGGTGCACGGCCCAGCTGCGTCCGCCGTCCGCGGTGACCGCGTAGGAGGCGACACCGGTCTGCGCGACGAGGGCGTGGTCGGCGTCGACGACCGCGAGCGCCGGCGGGATCAGGCCGGTCGGCTGGTAGCCGGTGTACGGCTGCGCACGCGCCGGCGGCAGGCTGTCAGCGGTCGCGGGGCCGGTGCGCACCTGGCAGGACGTCGGCGACGGGCAGGTCAGCGCCCACACGCGGCCCGGGGCCGCGGCCGCGGCGACCACCGTTGGCGTCTGGACCGCGTGCCAGCTCCGCCCGTTGTCGTGTGAGACCCGCAGACCCCCGTTGATGTCGGTCTGCGCCCACAGGTCCGACGCGGTGGGAGCGAGCAGCCGCAGCGAATCGACGGCACTGTCCGAGAACGGTGGCAGCTCGCCGGTGACCCGCCACGTCGCACCACCGTCGGTGGAGCGTTCCAGCAGCGCCTGGCAGCTCGCCGGCCCCTGCCCCCGGCAGTCCGCGCCGGCCAACGCCACCAGGCTGCCGTCGGGTGTGAACGTGACCGCAGCACCCTCGAAACCGGGCGGGGCCGGCGGCGGCGCACTGGTGCTCGGCCCCGGTGAAGGGGTGGCCGGCGACGTGGCCGGGGTGACCGGCCGCTCGAGAACCGACTGCCGTCCAGCGAACCCACCCGTCGCACCGGCGGCCGCGACACCGGCGACGACCACGGCCGTGGCAATCGCGCCTGCGGCCCGGCGCCGACGTTGGGTACGCCTACGGCGTGCGAGCACGTCGTCGAAGTCACCGACCGTCGCGTCGCTGACCGCAGTACGCAGCGAGGCGAAACGTTCCTCCAGGTCAGTCACCGACGCTCGCCTCCTCGCTCACCTCGAGCAGGGCGGCAAGCGCCCGGCGCCCCCGCGACAGCCGTGCCTTCACCGTGCCGACCGGCACACCCTGTCGTGCGGCAATCTCCTCGACCGGACGGTCCACCAGATGGAAGAGCACGACCGCCTCCCGCTGCTCCGCCGGCAGCCCCCGCAGGGCCTCCAGCAACGCCACGTGGTCCGCGGACAGAGCAGGCACCGGCTCCTTGCCGGCCGGCTCCTCTCCGGACCGCGCCCGATGGCGTAACCGCCGCCACCGCGACCGGGCCAGGTTCATCGCCACGTGCCGCACCCAGCCCTCTGGGTCGTCATACCGGGACACCCGTCCCCACCGCGGCACCGCTCGCGCGAACGCCTCCTGGACGCAGTCCTCCGCCTCCGCCAGGTCGCCGGTCAACCCCACCACCGCCGCCACCATCCGACCGTGCGTCGCCACGTACAGCCGGCGCAGCCCGTCCCCGTCCCCCACACCAGTAACACGCCCGGGCACCACACCAGGTTGCATCCCACCTGGTCCCACGTCAGCAGGCCCACGCAAAACGCCTCCCCGCTAACGCGGGATGGAGTGCGCCTGCCACCGGCCGCTGTCGCGGCGGCGGATGCTGCCGCAGTCACGTCGTCCCATCGACGACCCCTCGAGAAGGCTGCTGTTCCTGCGGAGGGAAGCCGCAAATCAGCGAGCCAGGGACCGACGGGGAGGCATCTGTGGATAGACCCGCCCGGAATCGACGAAGTCGTCGAGGATGGTGTCCTCGATCCGAACGTGCCAGCCGCCGAGCTTGACGTACTCGATCCGCTTCTCCGCGATGAGCCGGCGGATGAAGCGGGGGCTGGTGCCCAGCCGTTCGGCGGCCTGGTCGACGGTCAGCAGGGCCATGTCGCTCTCCTCGATGCGGCCTCCCACGGGCACTGCCGGGAGACGATGGTCACACAATGTCCGGACCATACACCTGACATCGCACACAGAACATGGCGCCAACGGCTGCAGGACATGTACGGTGGCGCGATGCGCACTCCACGACGGAGCCCCGCGGACGGCGGCGGACCACAGCGTTCCACGACGGACACCGCGGACCTCAACGAGATCGTCGCCTACAACTTCCGCCGGGCGCGGGAGCTGCGCGGCTGGACGCAGGAGGAGACCGCGGCCCGGCTCGAGCCGTTCCTCGGCCAGCGGCTGCGGCAGGCCGCGGTGTCCGCGATCGAGGGCGCCTACGGTGGGGAGCGGCGCCGGGAGTTCGACGCCCAGGAGATGCTCGCGTTCGCCTGCGCCTTCGACCTGCCGCTGCTGTGGTTCTACCTGCCGCCACCCGGGGACCGGCGCCGGCTGCACGCCACGTCGGAGCAGGTCGACGAGCTGTACCTGCTCGCGCTCGGCCGCGAGGACCAGCTGCCCGCGCATGACCGACCGGCTCGCCGAGCTCGGTCACACCGCCCCGGACGAGGACGACACGGCGCTGGAACGTACCTACGGCGCCCCACACCGACCGACAGCTAGCGGACTACCGCCGCCGCCGCAAGGAGCTGCTCCTCGCGCTGCTCGACGAGCACGCCGACGCTGTCGACGCCTCCGCCGAGGAGCTCGGCCGGTTCTTCGACCACCTGCGCCAGGTCGGCATCCGCGGGTTCGTCGCCGAACGGATGAACGACCCGGACTACACCCGGCCATCGCAGCGGCGAGCAAAGCCGGGCGGTTCCGACCGGGGGCAGCGCTAGGGCGTCAGGCGCGGGCGGTGGCCCGGTGGGCGACCGCGACTGCCCGCTCCGCCGCGGCGACCGCGGCCCGGGCTCGCGCCGGGCTGACCGGGGCGGGGTCGTAGTGGGCCAGGGTCTTCATCGGCAGCAGCCGGCGCAGCTCGCGGGCGACCTCCCGGCCCTCCCCGCCGGCGCGGGCGGCGAAGTCGGCGGCCTGGTCGTGCGGGCCCTTCCACCGCTGTCCCAGGTTCATCCCGGCGACGGCGTCCGCGGCGTTGATCCCGGCGTCGACCGCGGTGCCGGCGGCGGCGTTGAAGTCCCCGGCGGACAGCGCGTGCTGCGCGGCGCGCAGGTACTCCTCGGCCTGCCGGGCGTGCGCGACCGCCTGCTCGGGGGTGACGGGCACGGTCTGCGGTGCGCTACGCGGCACGCAGCACCTGCCGCGGGTCCACGCCGGCGAGGAGGACGGCATCCCGGCGGATCTGCGCGGTGAGCCCCCGGCCGAGGCCGGCGACGTCCGCCGCGGTGACGATGACCGGTGCCACCGGCAGCCCGGCGACCCGCCCGGCGTAGGCGCAGAACTCGGCCAGCCGCTCCCGGTAGGTGTCCTCCTCGCCGGCACGCAGGCCGGTGGGAAGCACCACGAGCAGGTCCACGTCGGAACCCGGGCCCCGCCTCCCCCCGCGCCCAGGAGCCGAAGATCGCCATCGTGGTCGGCGCCGGGCGCAGCGCGCCGGCCGCCTCCCGCCAGCGGGCGAGGGTCCGCTCGCGCAGGTCCGCCACCGCCCGCAGTGCCTCGACCACGGGGCTCTCACCCACCAGGGAGACCAGCAGCGCCCGCCCGGCCGGGCGGCGGGTGATGAGTCCGAGCTCGGCGAGCCGTTCGCACACCAGCGTGGCCTGGTTCGCGCTGACCCCGGCCAGCCGCGCGAGTGCCCGCATGGTCAGCGGCTCGTCGGCACGCAGGCAGGCGGCCAGCACCTTGCCCTGCGCACCGGGAATGAGCGCCTCGACCGGCCGCACATAGTCCACCTGCACCTCCCACGACAGTCGCAGAATACAGGACACATGTCCTATCCGATGCGAGAAGCGCTGAGTGGTCGTCGCCGTCCACCAATCGTCCTCGGACCCGCTCCGTCCGCCGGCCGCCCGCCGATGCTGACAGCGAGCATGCCCGGAAGGGGATGGGATGGACGGCGACGACCACCACGACCTCCCATGGGTCGGTCTCCGCGACGAACGGTTCACCCTCGCTCTCGTGCTCGACGTCGGGGAGGTGCTCACCCGTCACGGGTACCCGGCGCCGGCTGGGGCGTCGCTGGTCGAGCTCACCCTCGGCCTGTACCGAGCGCTGCACGACGCCGGCGGGGCACGGGGGTGGCCCTGAGTCGCACCGACACGCCCGACGAGCTTCACGGGTTCAGGAGTTCTCGGCGATCTTGAACATTGACCGTGGGTATCCGTGGTTTTCCCAGTGGTTCCAACGGTTTCCGGGTCAGCGATCCCGTCTCGACAGCGCACCAAATCAGGTGCAGACATGTGCATCAGGCGATGCTTACATTGTCTGTGTGTTGTCTTCGTCGAAGGTGCGGACCGGGTCGTGGGCCTACTACGCCGAGCAGGTCGGCCACGGCGCCTGCGAGTACTTCCTCGGCGTCGGCGAGGCACCCGGTCGCTGGTACGGGCGGGGTCTCGAGCCGCTCGACCTGATGCCGAACGCCGCCGTCACCGAGCGGGAGCTGGAGGCGCTGTTCGGCCGGGCGCTGCACCCGACCGCGGACGTGCCGTTGGGCCGGGCGTGGCGGGCGGACGGGGTCACCGGTTACGACCTGACGTTCTCCGCGCCGAAGTCGGTCAGCGCGCTGTGGGCGCTCGGCGACGAGCAGATCAGCGGCGCCGTCCGCAGCGCGCACTCCGCCGCGGTGCGCGCTGCGCTGGACTACCTGGACACCCACGCGTCGTTCTCCCGGATCGGCCGCGACGGGCACACCCAGGTGCGCACCGACGGGTTCGTGGCCGCGGTGTTCGACCACCGCACCTCGCGGGCCGGTGATCCGCAGCTGCACTCCCACGCCCTGGTGTTGAACAAGGTCCGCTGCGGCGACGGGGGCTGGCGCACCCTGGACGGCCATGAGATCTACGCGCACAAGAAGTCCGCCGGCGCGCTCTACCAGGCCGCGCTGCGCAACGAGCTGACCCGCACCCTCGGCCTGTCCTGGACCGCGGTCAGCAAGGACGGCCAAGCCGAGATCGCCGGCGTGCCGGCCGAGCTGGTCCAGCTGTGGTCCAAACGAGCCGAGCAGACGTTGGCCGAATCCGGACCCGTGATCGCGGCGTACGAGCAGACGCTCGGCCGGCCGCTGACCTCCGCCGAGCGGGTCGCGGTGGAAAAGGTCGCCGTCATCAAGACCCGCCCGCACAAGGAGACCGTCGACATCGCCACCCTGACCGACCGCTGGCAGCACGAAGCCGCCAGTGCCGGCTGGACGCCGCAGACGCTGGCTGCTGCGGGACCGCCGCGGGCCGACCGCCGGCGGATCGGCGAGCGGGGGCTCGCGTCGCATCGAGCAGACGCTGGTCGCAGCGGTCACGGCGGCCGGCGCCCGCCGTGCGGTGTTCACCTGTTCCGACCTCGCGGTCGAGGTCGCGGCGCGGCTGCCGACCGTCGGGTTCACCGCGGAGATGAGCCCGCGAGCTGGTCGAGCGGCTCACCGACCGGGCGCTCGCCACCGGCGAGGCGGTGCGGCTGCGCGACGCGCTCGACGGGCCGGCGCGGGCCTCCGACGCCCGCTACGCCTCGGCCACCACCTTGGCCCAGGAGCTGGAGATCCTCGCCGTCACCGACACCGGCCGCCACGACGGCGTCGGCGTCTGCCGGTTCGACACCGTCCGCCACGCGGTGCACGGACGCGGACTCGACGCGGCGCAGACCGCCGCGGTCGGCCGGCTCACCGGCGACGGTGCGGTGATCAGCGTGCTGGTCGCACCAGCCGGAACCGGCAAGACCACCACCCTCGGCGCCGCGGTCACCGCCTGGCGGCACGAGGCGCACCACGTGCTCGCCCTCGCCCCCTCGGCGCGGGCCGCCCGGGAGCTCGCCACCGCCACCGGCCTGCCCGCCGACACCGTCGCGAAGTTCCTGCACGAGCAGCAGCAGAACCGCGACCCCCGCCAGCCGGACTGGCTGCGCTACCGCGTCGGTGCGGGCACTGTGGTCATCGTCGACGAAGCCTCCATGCTGCCCACCGCCGACCTGCACGCACTGGCCCGGTTGGTGTGGGAACGGCGGGCCAAGCTGGTCCTCGTCGGCGACCCGGCGCAGATCGGCGCGATCGACGCCGCCGGCGGCATGCTGCCCGCGCTCGCCCACCGGCTCGGCGCACCGTCGCTGGACACCGTCCACCGGTTCGACCACAGCTGGGAACGGATCGCCTCCCTGGCGCTGCGCGACGGTGACACCGACGCGATCGAGCACTACCTGACCCACGACCGCATCCACACCGCACGAACCGACACCGACGCCCTCGACGACCTGTTCACCCACTACACCCGGCTGACCGCCGAACACCGCCGGGTGCTGCTACTCGCCCGCGCCAACCACGACGTCGACACCCTCAACGACCGTGCCCGCCAGCACGCGAGAGACACCGGGGACGTCCGCGGCGAGACGCTGCTGACCGTCGACGGCCAGGACTGGCGCGCCGGCGACCGGCTACGCGCCACCCGCAACGACCGGCGGATCACGGTCGGCGCCGACCATCTGCGCAACGGCGACCTCTTCACCGTCACCGGCCGGACAGCCACCGGACTGCTGGTCCAGCGACTCGACGGTCATGACACCGCCGACCTTCCCGCCGACTACGTCGCCGCCCACGCCCGCTACGGCTGGGCCACCACCATCGCCGCAGCGCAAGGCGCCACCGTCGACGCCGCGCTGCTGCTCGCCCGCCCCGGGCTGGACCGCAACAGCCTCTACGTCGGACTCACCCGCGGCCGGCAGACCAACCACCTCTACCTCGCACCCGAACCCGACCCCGAGAGCCGCCCAGCCGGTGCCACCCGACCACCGACCGACCCCCGCCAGCAGCTGCGGACCATGCTCGACAACCCCGGCGAACAGCCCGCCGCACACACGCAGCTGGAAGAGACCGTCGAACCACAAGCGGCTTCCTGGAAACGCCGCCCCACCCGCGACGAACTACGGCGACGGCTCCGGAGGAGCGTCGGTACCGCCACCCGCGCGGGACGCAGACCGGTCGTCGACCTTCACCATCAGCGGGACCGCGGCTACGGCCGAGAGCGATGAGCGCACGAGAAGACCCGTTACACGGCGACAGGACCGGATCTTCCGTGCGCTCGGTACCCGGCGTTCTGGAGCGGTCCGGGCGAGTATCGCTCACTGCGTCGGCCTGGGAGGTAACGCCGGAGGAAGGTGCTCCCTACCGCCGGGAGCCGGGCTGTCGCACACTCGCCGTATGACCACGCTTGCTCGGTTCGCGCTCGTCGTCCTGGCCGTGATCACGGTTGTGGTCGGGTGGGTGTTCTTCATCGCGAACTCGGCCGACTACCCGGTCTTCGTGATCGTCTCGCTGGCGATTGGCACCTTCGCCTCCGCCTGGGCCATCCGCTGCGGTCGAGAGCACCGCGACATCCAGCTGGTGACCGCGACCGTGCTGACTGCTATCACCGTCCCCACGTTCTTCGCCTACCTCCCGAACGCTGTGCTGCTGATTGGCGCTGCAGTCTTTGGGGGTGCGCTCGTCGCGAGGCGGCGAGCCGCCTCCTAGGCCCGGTTGCACCGGCGGTTATGGGAGGCAGGAGGACGCTGGACCGCCACCCCGTTCACCGGGAGCGACGCCCGGACCACTCGGGAGGTGCCGCTGTGCGACTGAGCCCGGTGTCTGACCGTCCGGCTGTGGTCCGTGTAGTTACCGTGCGGGCGGGGTTCGGGTCTGTAGTCGGTGTACGGCGGCTTCCAGGGGCTCCAGGTCGTGGGTCACGGTTCCGGCGACGTAGCTGTGCAGGGTGTCGAAGTAGTGGTGGGCGAGCCGGTCACGCATCCGTGCGATCGCGTTCCACGGCAGAGCCGGCTCGCTCGCCAGAACGTCGTCGGGGATGGCTTTCACGGCCTCGCCGATCTCGATGAGCCGCACTCGCACGGCGTCGAACACCAGCCCATCGGATAGGTCGCCGCGGCGGAGGTGGCTGCGGATGGCATCGATCGCGTCGAGGATGTCCTGCAGGCGTTCGGCGTCGCGTCGGCTCACAGCGGGATCGCCTCGGCGAGGGCCTGGGCGCGGACCTGTGGCTTGAGGCTGGGCTCGGTGGCGAGGTCGACGGAGACCTTCAGGATCCGCTGCAGCTCGCCTTCCAGCGCGAGCAGCGTGAACAGCCCGGTGCTCTCGGGCAAGTCGACGAGCAGGTCCACATCGCTGTCGGGAGTGTCTTCACCGCGCGCCACGCTGCCGAACACGCGCAGGTTGCTGCCGCCCGCCGCGGTCACCGTCGCGAGCAGCGCCCGGCGATGCTGGCGCAACCGTCGGCCCAGCGCCGTGTCCGGCAGGCCTCGCACGGTCGGGTCGGTCCGCTCCAGGCCGAGGGTGAGCTGGTGGCCCGTGCCGGCGACCAGCCGGGCGAGTGTGGGGAGGGCAGGTTCACGCTTGCCGGCTTCGTACTCGCTGACGACGCTCTGCGGCACTCCCGCCCGACGAGCCAGGTCAGACTGCGACAAGCCCGCCCGCGTCCGCGCCTTCCGCAGCAACGCACCGGCGTCCATACCAGAAGCCTATCGCGTTCTGCCGATAGCCGCCAAGGTGCCGTTAGTTCCACTAGTTGACGTCGCAACGTTTCAGTTAGTAACGGCACCTGCAGTGCGGCGATGAGTGAACCTCGGCCGCCGTGTCAGCTGTCCGTATTGTGCAGCCGTCGACGACGACCGGTACGGCGTTGTCACAGCCAGCATGGAGATTCACGGTCTACGCGATCGAGTGTTCGCGTCATCTACCAACGGGAAATCGGATCTGGAACTCCCGCGGCAGCGGCCACAACCTGGATGACCCATCACTTCCGTGCAGGCGGAAATCAGAGCCCCGTCTGGGACACGCCGTATTCGGCCTGCGAGCTGGTGAACCCCTCGAACATCAACTGCTGAACCAGCCCAGAGTGCGAGAAGGAGGTCATGCTGAGGTAGTCCTCCGCGGACCTCGCGGCCTGCGCGTTCCAGTCTGCGTTGAGCCTGTCAACGCCGTAAGTGGCATCCGCCACGGAGTACCCCTCGAACTGCAGTTGTTTGATCAGCCCCGAACGCGAGAAGGCGGTCATGTCGAGGTAGTCCGCAGCCGCCTGACGCGCGTTCTGCTGGCTGACGGTTCCGGCGGCGGCCTTCTCGGCGGCTAGACTTGTCAGCCGCAGCCTTGTCCGCGGCAGCCCTGTCGCGCTGCAGACCTTGTCCGCGGCGGCCCTGTCCGCTGCAGCCTTGTCTGCGGCGGCCTTGTCTGCGGCGGCCTTGTCCGCTGCAGCCTTCTCGGCAGCGGCCTTGTCAGCGGGAGCCTTCTCCGCGGCAGCCTCCGCTGAGGCACTGGCCTCCGCGCTCGCCTGCGCCGCAGCTTCTGCGCTCGACTGCGCCGCGGCCGACGAGTGGGCCCGCGCCTGAGGGAGCGCAGGCTTGGCCGGAGCCGCACTCTTACTGGCCGTATCCGTACTGCCACCGTTGCTGCCGGAGCCGATGGCGCTCCCAATGAGGCCGATGGCAAATAGCGCGCTGAGTGCGGTGATCACCTTGTGTCGCATGGCCCAGTTGCGGTCATCGATCCACAGCGTGTGCCCTGCCCGGAAAGCGGCCCCCACGCCGGGTCGGGCTGCCAACCCGGCGGTGGCGTCCAGCCTTCGTGCGGCAGCGGCCAGTTTGGTGGTGGGTTGTAGCGCTTCGACATCGACCTGCCCCCGTACAAGCTGAGTGATCCTTGTTCCGCAGCCTGAGCCACAGCACCAAACCGGCATATCGGCCTAACGGCCCGAGCCCGTGACGATGAATGACTAGGGGATATCCGGATCTGGCGATGAACCCGACGCAACTCACTCGGGCGCTCTTCAGCCACAGGGAGAAATCGTGACCCTCTTGTTCTCCTATCCCACTTCAACCTGGTCGTCGTTACCGATCGGCTGGACGGCCACGAGCAACCGCCACACAACGCCG
>CAVSIP010000003.1:0-730091 GCA_963728075.1 uncultured Actinomycetota bacterium
TTACCCACGCGGGGAAGCAGACGGCACCACTCGCACGGTCGCGGCCTCTCCGAAGAGGGCGCAGCTGTCCCGGCTCTGGGTGAGGAGCCGGACGGTGCCGACGTGTTCCGCGACGTAGGTCGCCAGGCCGGGCTGTGTCGGGTCGCGGACCTGGCAGAGGATGTCAGCGGTCGAGACGGAGGGACTGCCCACTTGTGGGTTGTCCCGGCCACAGGCGAGGACCGGACCACGACCGCATGACCTACTACTACTTCGTAGGAGGGCTCGGTGCTGTTGCGCAACGTCACCGTGTCCGAGGGAAGGCCCGTGGGACTGGCGCGGCACGGTGTTGCGGAAGGGGTGAGCGTCGCGGGGCCGCCTGCGCCGCACGTGGTCACGAAAGTGTCAGGGGAAGATGAGCAGGCCACGGCCCCGGCGCACGTCAGGATGAACAGCCACCGCACGGTTGTCTGACGGTCTGACCCCGGCGGCGGTTCTCGCTGATGGGAACCATTTCTCGATGCCGATGCCCGGCGGCTTCCCATGCTCTGCCGCGCGGAGGAGACGACTACCGGAACCCACGACCAACGCCTGGCGTCTCACTACGGTGGAAGGGGGCTCCTACCAGGGAGGGGCGGGCATGAGGCGGCGTGTCCTGCTGGTCATCACGCCACTGGTCAGCGCAGTCGTCGGTCTAGTGGTCGCGCTAGGGACTGATCCAGTTCACGGCCCCGGGCACTCATGCCCGTCCGGAGCGCCCGCAAGCGAGTGCTTCTACCCGCCGATCTACTGCGCCATCGGATCCTCGGAGCGCTGGTCGGTCTGGCAATCGGTGCGTTCGTCTCATGGATGGTCTGGGCGCTGTGGCCACCCTCGGACCGGCCTGGCGGAGGCGCCCCGTAGGTGATGCTCCCGAACGGGGGACTCAGGAGAGCACTTCGACGGTGCAGCGAGGCCCGGGTGCCTGGGCCATCCGCCGATCGGCTGTGACAAGCGTGACATCCAGGGCCTCGGCGAGCGCCACGTAGGCAGCGTCGTAGGGCGTCAGGTTCTCGCGCAATTGCCAGCATCGCGACAAGAGATTGACGTGCCGCGCTCGGCGCAACGGCAGACTCGCCAGATCGGCGACCGCCATCTCGGCTCGACGCGGATCCATGCGTCCACCGGCTAGGGCGTGTCGCGTAAGTCATGAGGCGTAGTGGCGAGATCGTTGGCGGATGGCTGATTCGCGTGATCTCACGGATGCTCAGTGGGCGCTGCTTGAGCCGCTGATGCCGAACACGAAAGGCAAGCGCAGCAGGCCTTTTCGTGCTCATCGACCGCTGGTCGACGGGATCATCTACCGCTTCCGGACCGGTTGCCCGTGGCGTGACGTACCGGAGCGGTATGGACCCTGGCGCGCGATCTGGCGTCGGCACTCGCAGTTGTCCTCGCGCGGCATCTGGGACCAGATCCTGGTGCAGTTGCTCACGCAGGCCGATGCGGCCGGGCAAGTGCGTTGGAACGTGAGTGCGGACAGCACGAGCGCCCGTGTTCATCAGCACGCCGCCACGCTGTCGCGGGAGGTGGCTGTGCTGCTCCCGAGCCACACAGGGGGCAACGTCGAACTACAAGGATCCGCCGTCCGAGCCAGTTGATCATGCGATCGGTAGGTCCAGGGGCGGCCTGACAACCAAGCTGCACGCCCTGGTCGACGGCAACGGCCGGCCTCTCGTCATCCACGCCGGGCCCGGCCATGCGAACGACAGCCCGATGCTGCCGGTTCTGCTGGCAGCACTGGCAATCCCGCGTCTGGGACCAGGTCGCTCACGCACTCGGCCGGACGCGCTGCTCGCCGACAAGGCCTACAGCAGTCGCAGCCACCGGGCGATGCTCCGTCGCCGCGGCATCAAGGTGTCCGCGTACGACCTCACGTGTAGGTCCGCGTACGACCTGACGTGTCGTTCCTCCGGCGAGTTGTCCTCCTCGCCCTGGGTGGTGATCACCCTTCGGCTGTCAGCCGCCAAGCAGACAGACCGAAGGGTGACCGCGCCATGATCCTGCCGCCGGAGGCATGGATGGACTACGACGTTTCAAGCCGTTGCGTGAGGCCGGAGCGACCTAAGGAGATCGCCGCCGAGCTCGGGCTGCGATCCGCGAACGGTGAAGAAGTACATCAACGGGCCGGCGGTGCCGCCGTCGGCGCCGCAGCGGGTCGGCACCCAGCCGCGGAAGATCGAGCACCTGGCCGCCGGTGGTCGACGCCTGGCTGCGCACGCGACATCACGCTGCGGGCGTCGGTGATCCACGAGCGGCTGGTCGCCGAGCACGGCTTCACCGGCTCGTATCAGCGGGTGAAGCTCTACGTCGCGCGAGGCGCGGCCGCGGATCGCCGCCGAGCTGGGCGGCTGCCCGGGCCGCTGCGCGGGCTGCACCGCCGGTTCGAGGTCATCCCGGGCGCGCAGGCGCAGGTGGACTGGGGACGAGTCGAGGGCGATCGCCAAGGCGCTGCGGGGTCGCGCTACGTCTACTCGTTCCACATGACGCTGTCCTACTCGCGGGACCCGTTCTGCTGCTTCACCACCAGCCTGGACCTGGCCACCTTCTGCGGCTGCCACCATCGCGGCGTTCGCCCACTTCGGCGGGGTGCCGGGCAGCATCGTCTACGACCGGACGAAGACGGTGGTGCGCCGGCACGTCGCGCCGGGCGAGGCGGTGCCGCTCCATCCGGAGGCGGCGGCGTTCGCCGAGCACTACGGGTTCGCCATCGACGTGCTCGCCGCCTGCCGCCCGACCGGCAAGGGCCGGGTGGAGCGGCAGGTGCTGATCGTGCGCGAGCACGTGCTCGCCGGCCGGACGGTTCGACTCCCTCGACGAGCTGGACGCCGCGTTCGGCGACTGGCTGCCGATCCGCCGCGCCCAGGTGCACCGCACCCACGGGCAGGTCATCGGGGTGCGGGCCGAGGCCGACCGGGCCGCGCTGGCGCCGCTGCCGCCGGCGCCGTATCGGGTCGACCGACCGGATCCTGCGCCGGGTCGGCAAGGACTGCCTGATCTCCTTCGAGGCCTCCTGCTACTCGGTCCCGGCGCGTCGAGTTCGGGCCGGGCATGACGGTGGAGCTGCGGGTCGGCCCGGCGACGCGTCGCGATCCACGCGCATCGGCGCCGATCCGCGGCTGCTCGCCGAGCACCGGCGGGCGCCGGCACCGCGGCAGCTGGATCAGATCGACCCCGCGCACTGGGACGGGCTGCCCGACGGGCACACCCGGGCGGTCACGCTCACCGACCCGCGCCCCGGTCCACCGACAGCTCGAGCCGCTGACGCTCGAGCCGGTGGCCGATGCTGCTCGACCGCCGGCATGGCGATCGGGTGGCCCGCCGCGACCCTCGCGGTCTACGACCCGCTGACCGACTACGCCAACGCGGTCGTGGCGCGCATGACGGAGCGACCCGATGAGCAGGCTGGTCGCCGACCGGATCCGCCGGCACGCCGAACGCCTGCTGCTGACCACCTCGCCGACGAGGCACCGACGCTGGCCGCCCGGGCCGAGGCCGCACAGCTGGGCTACCTGGACTTCCTCGACCTGGTGCTCGAGGAAGAGGTCGGGGTGCGGGAGGGCCGCCGGTTCCGCAACGCGCTGAAGCTCTCCGGGCTGCCGCACCACAAGACCCTCGATGAGTTCGACTTCGCCTTCCAGCCCGACCTCGACCCCCGCAAAGTCCGCGACCTCGCCACCCTCGGGTTCGTCCGGCGCGCAAGTCCAACGTCGCCCTGCTCGGCCCGCCCGGGGTCGGCAAGACCATGTCGCCGTCGCGCTGGCGGTCGCGGCCTGCCAGGCCGGCTTCTCCATCTACTTCACCAGCCTCGACGACCTCGTCCGCCAGCTGCGCGAGGCCGAGGCCATCGGCCGGTTCGCCAAGAAGCTGCAGACCTACCTACAACCCGTCGGTCCTGGTGCTCGACGAGGTCGGCTACCTGCCGCTGGACCGGGCCGAGGCCAACATGGTCTTCCAGCTGGTCGCCCGCCGCTACGAACGCGGCTCGATCATCCTCACCTCGAACAAGGCCTTCGCCGAATGGGGCGGCGTCCTCGGCGACGACGTCCTGGCCACCGCCATCCTCGACCGGCTGCTGCACCACTGCGACGTGCTCTCCATCAACGGCCCCAGCTACCGCCTCAAGGACCGATTCCTCACCCGCACCGGAGGCCGCCGATGCCATGATCGCCCGCCGCGGGAACGACACGTCAGGCCGTACGCCCAACGACACATGAGGTCGTACGCCGACATCAAGGCCGTCATCCCCGAACCCAGCGACCAAATCGGCCACCGCCAGCGCAAAGGCAGCCGCGGCGGCCGACCGGTCGGCTACGACCGTGAGCTCTACAAGAACCGCAACGTCATCGAGCGTGGCTTCAACACCTTCAAGCAGTGGCGCGGCCTGGCCAGCCGCTACGACAAGCTCGCCGTGAACTACAGGGGCGGCGCCGTACTCCGCGCCATCATGATCTGGACCAGCGACTTATGCGTCACGCCCTAGTTGCCGCCTCCAGACGGAGGCGACTTCCAGGTCGATCAGGTGCGGGGCGGCCAGCTGTTCTCCACGCAGCCGGGCGCGGGCACGGTCACCGTCTCGCCCGTCGTCGCCAAGCGCCGGAGCCAGCACACTGGCATCGACGACGATCACCGGTGATCACGGTCGGCTCGGACGGCGGCGACCGCCGCCTTGAAGGACACCGAACCGCCGGCGCGGCCGCCGGCTCGATCCAGCACCTCATCAAGGGTGGGCGTCCGGGCCTCCTCGGTGAGCCGATCGAGCAGATACTCCTGTAAGGACTGCCCGGCAGCTGCCGCACGCTGGCGCAAGATGGCATGTACGTCAGCCGGGACGTCCTTTACCTGCACACTGGCATGGCGCCATTCTGGCGCCATTCGCTCCAGAACACAAGTGAAGGTAGGTGATGCTACTCGACCTAATCGCGGCGGATCCACTCGCTAGGGTCCTGGCTGCCCTGCACGACCCGCTCCCGATACGTCGGCTCGACAAGCAGGTTCGACATCGGCTGGTCCTCGGGGTGGTGGTAGATCCAGCGGCGCGCGGAGTTTGCGACGAGGGTGTTGATCCATCGTGCGGTCGCCGTCGTTGCCGGCAGTTCGGCGTCATGCGGCCAGCCGTCGAGGAAGACGATCGCTGCCCGGCGGTCGACCGGCAGCCAGACCTCTGTCGCGGTGAGTAGTCCCACGCCGAGATACTCGGGCGCATCGGCGTAGACGGCGACCGGATGATCCGAGGTCAACAGTGCGCGTCGCTCGAACCGGACGATGCCCAATCGACGCTGCCCGAACATGACGGCCATGACCTCGCGGACCATCTCGCCCATGATCTGCAGATGGCTGTGGTGGTGCGGTCGAACCTCCCACGAGTCAAAGTCGCTCCAGTCCCGCCACTCCGCGTCGAGCTCCTCGTCCGAAAGCGACTCGCCCATCGCCTCATAGGCGGCGCGTAGGCCGTCCTTGCCCTTGATCGCGACCTCCATCTTCATGATGTCGTCGGCAAGCGTGCTGATCTCGTCACGGGTCCGCCGGGTGCGCACAGCCTGGAACGCGACAAGTGCGGCAGCGGCCGCACGGTCATCGTCCGACGGCGGCCAGACCCGCTCGTCGACCAGTCGGCGGATCGCCTCGGCCGCGAAGCCTTCAACCTGAGCGAGCATTGCCTCGACCTCGTTACTCGGCTCCTCGTCCGGGTTCTCCACGCGGTAGAAGTGCGTCTCCGCGGCTGCGTTGCCATACGCCTGCGGGAAAGACCGCCGCTCCTTGATGTCGTAGGTCAAGACCTGGCCGCGCTCATCGGCAAAGCGCGACAGCAGCAGTCGCGGCACATAGTGCTGACGCTTCGCGTTCACACATGGAGTGTCACATCGGACTCGGACAATTCCAGGTGAGATCATCGGGCTCGCGGACGCTGCCGAGAGCGACTAGCAGGTGCCGTTAGGTCGCCCCGGTCGTACTGCGATGCATGTGTTGCCTAACGGCACCTTGGCGGTTATCGGCAGAACGCGATAGGCTTCTGGTATGGACGCCGGTGCGTTGCTGCGGAAGGCGCGGACGCGGGCGGGCTTGTCGCAGTCTGACCTGGCTCGTCGGGCGGGAGTGCCGCAGAGCGTCGTCAGCGAGTACGAAGCCGGCAAGCGTGAACCTGCCCTCCCCACACTCGCCCGGCTGGTCGCCGGCACGGGCCACCAGCTCACCCTCGGCCTGGAGCGGACCGACCCGACCGTGCGAGGCCTGCCGGACACGGCGCTGGGCCGACGGTTGCGCCAGCATCGCCGGGCGCTGCTCGCGACGGTGACCGCGGCGGGCGGCAGCAACCTGCGCGTGTTTGGCAGCGTGGCGCGCGGTGAAGACACTCCCGACAGCGATGTGGACCTGCTCGTCGACTTGCCCGAGAGCACCGGGCTGTTCACGCTGCTCGCGCTGGAAGGCGAGCTGCAGCGGATCCTGAAGGTATCCGTCGACCTCGCCACCGAGCCCAGCCTCAAGCCACAGGTCCGCGCCCAGGCCCTCGCCGAGGCGATCCCGCTGTGAACCGACGCGACGCCGAACGCCTGCAGGACATCCTCGACGCGATCGATGCCATCCGCAGCCACCTCCGCCGCGGCGACCTATCCGATGGGCTGGTGTTCGACGCCGTGCGAGTGCGGCTCATCGAGATCGGCGAGGCCGTCAAAGCCATCCCCGACGACGTTCTGGCGAGCGAGCCGGCTCTGCCTTGGAACGCGATCGCACGGATGCGTGACCGGCTCGCCCACCACTACTTCGACACCCTGCACAGCTACGTCGCCGGAACCGTGACCCACGACCTGGAGCCCCTGGAAGCCGCCGTACACCGACTACAGACCCGAACCCCGCCCGCACGGTAACGACACGGACCGCAGCCGGACGGGCAGACACCGGGCTCAGTCGCACAGCGGCACTTCAGTGCGGGTTGGTTGTGGCGTCAGGGTCAGGGACAGGCTCGACTCCTGTAGGGCTCGGACTGGCGTCCTGCAGCGTGCGGTGTCCAAGAGGCTTGTTGAGTCCCACGACGGCTTGTTGCCGTTCGGTGGGGGTACAGCCGACCGGGTCATCGCTGCTGTGGCGCAGCCAGACCTGGACGTTGACCGTGGTGTCGGTTTCGTACACGGCGAGGTGGTCGAACGTGGCGCAGGGTTCCGCCGCGGGATAGCTGATACGGACTTGTCGGGGGTCGTCGCCTGGCTGGGCCAGTTCTTGCTGCCACGGCACGTGGATGAACTGCTCGTCGAGCTGGGCCTGGCTTGGTCGCCCGGTGATGGTGACGCCGCCGACTTGGCGGCCGGCGGTGTCGAAGGTCATGTACATGACTCCGATCGGTCCGGGCCCCGGGGAAGGGGAGGTGCCGGGAGGACGGTACGGGCCTATCCCTCCGCCGGTGGATGCGCCGGGAGGCGCATCGCAGACAGCGACAAGCCAGACCGGGGTCTGCTGGAAGTACGGGCTGCTGCCGCCGTCCGGCAGGATTTGCGCAGGGGCGGGAGCGCTGAGGAGACCGAACACTGCGACGGGGTGCCCGGTGCTGTGGAAGTCGGACTGGGCGTAGCGGTCGAGAGCCTGCGTCCGAGTGATGCCGGTGGCAACGTCGGAACCGGCAGGCCGCATGACGTCCTGCCCTTCCCAGGAGATCGTGCTGGTCAGCCGTCCGGTGCCGTCGGCCGGGATCGGACCGTCGCACACGTCCGGGTAGCCGGTGTGGTTCGGGTTGAACGACGGGAACGGTGACGGCGACGACCCGCCGCGCACGATCGGGGCCCCGCCGTCGGTCATGTGCAGCTGCTGGCCCGGGCTGCGCTCCGTACTGGTGGCGAGCACACCGGCGGCGATGCCGCCCGCGGCGACGGCGACCCCGACGGTGGCGAGCAGCGCGTGGTTGCGCCGCCGACGCGCAGCCCGGGCACGCAGCTCCGCAACAGGCGGGGCGACGGTAGCCCCCGCCACCCGGTCCACCACGCGGCAGATCTGGTCCACCCGATCAGACACGGCCGGTCTCCTCTCGCTCCTCGAGCAGTGCCGCGAGGCTGGTCCGGCCGCGGGCGAGGCGGGACTTCACGGTCCCGACCGGCACCCCCGGCAGTTCAGCGACCTCCTCGACCGGCAGCCCGACGACGTGGTGCAACACCAGGACAGCCCGCTGGTCCCGGCCGAGCTGGTCCAGCCCGTCGGCCACCAGCAGCTCGGTGTCCACGTCCCGGTCCTGCCGTGGCTCCAGGCGAAGCAGGGCTGCGGCGGCGCGGCGAGCGCGACGCCAGCGAGAGATGGCGATGTTCACCGCCACCCGGCGCACCCACGCCTCCGGTGCCTGCAACGACTGCACCCGACGCCACCGGCCCAGAGCGCGCACGAACGCCTCCTGCACCGCCTCCTCCGCCTCCCCGTGGCTGCCGGTGATCACGGTCAGCTCGGCGACGAGCCTCGGGTAGGCGCGCGCGTACAACGCGTCGAACCCGTCGTCGCCCTGCACCGAACCGCCTCCCGCCGGCACCTGCTGACGTACAGACACGCCACTGATGGCCTCCAGGTTCCCTCACCCAGCAGAAGAATCGGCCTATCTCGCTCGATCCAGGTGCCGTACAAGGCGACCAGGCCGTGAAATCGCCCCAGGGGCGCGCCTAACGCCGGCGACACGGTGGGGACCGCGACTTGGCCATTGACAGCCGGCCGGTCCAGCGGCGCCCGACATAGCGCGCCGTTGTGGTGGGGGTCGCCTTCGCCATGGTCGGTTCAGCCTTGATCCACCGACGGTGATTGCACGGTCGCTGTTTTCGTGATGGGCGTCGCTTTTCTGGTTGCGGCCGTGACGGGTCTGCCGGTCTGCCCGGCTCTTCCACTGTCGTCCTCGGTCGGGCCCGTCGTTGGGCGGTGCGGTCAGGGGGTTGCCGTGGCGGGTGGTCCGGTGGCGGCGTCGAACAGGCGGGTCCATGCCTGGGCCCACGGCCAGGCCGCAGGCAGGTGCAGGGTCAGCCGCCGCGCAGAGCGGGCGACGCGGGCAGGCACGTTGATCAGCTGGGCGCGCAGCGTCGTCCACCGCGCCCGGGCGTGGCGGGTGGATGCCAAGACTCCGGCGGCGCGGGCCAGGTTGAACGCGATGACCGTGTGCGCGAGCCAGGCAGCGTTGGCCGCATAGGACCCGGAGGGCAGGTGCGCCAACGGACCGACCTTGAGCTCGGCGATGACCTGCTCGACGAGGGCGTGGTCGCGGTGGCTGGCGTCGGCCTCCACGGTGGACAGCGTCGAGTTCGTGATGAACGCGTGATGGCGGTGCGCGGCGAACAGCTCACCCTGCTCGCCGTGCCCGTCGGTGTTGAGCCGTTTGACGCGGCGGACCACCAGCCGGCAGGCCACCTGCTCGGCCTTGCGGCGGGAGGTGAACGCAGTGAAGCCGATCTCGGCGACCTCGGCCTCGGACACCCATCGGCGCTCGTCCTCGTCCCAGACCGCGTTCGGATACTCGATGGCCGTCCACGCCTGCTCCGGGATGCGGCCGATCGCGGCGACGACCTGCGGGTTCATCCGCGCGGTGACCGAGAACCATGCCTTCGCGCGGATCGCGGCGGCGACGGTGGCGTGGGCGTAGTAAGCGGAGTCAGCACGCACCAGCAACTGACCGGACACCCCGGCCCGGCGCGCGGTGGCGACGGCTTGAGCGAGCAGCCGTCCGGCGCCCTTCCCGGAGGCGATGTTCCCTTTGCGCAGCCGCGCGGCGGCGATCAGCGGCGCGGCCAGCGGGGTCGAGACCACCGCGAGCTGCGCGTTCAGCCCGCGCACCCCGGAGTAGCCGAACGCCGCCGCCTGCTTCGCACAGCCATGCACCTCCCGGATCGTGTCGTCGATGTCGAGGAACGCCACCGTGTCCGCACCGGTGAGCAGGCCCGGCACCCGGGCGGCCAGCCCGGCCAGCAGCCGGGAGGCAACTGCATCCAACTGCTGCACGTGCCCGTGGCGGAACGAGCGCAGGTAGCTGCCCAGCGTCGACGGCGCCCGCACCCCGAGGAAGCAGCGGCGCATCCCGCCGTGGCGCAGCACGTCCAGATCGTCGATGCTGTCCGCGCCCGCGAGCATGCCCGCGATCACACCGGCCGACTTGACCACCGGGTTCGGCGAGGCGACCGACAGGTGCCTGTCCAACAACCCGTGCAGACCGGCGGCCTCGCCCAGCCGCATCACCGGGACCAGCCCGGCCGCCGACACCAGGTTCGGATCATCGAAAACCACATCGACCCTGTGAGATGCTCGCACTTACGGGATGCCCCTTGTTGTGGTGGAGATCAGGACTTCAGCAACCCCGATTCTCCTGCCACACAAGGGGATTCTCGTTCTCCGGCACGCCAACAACTCAAGATCATCGGTGGATCAGGGTTCAGGCGTTCGGGGATAGTGCAGCCGCACGCTTCAAGATCAACGTGCAACATACGTGCAACAAACAGCGGTGTAAGTCGGCGAAATGCGGCCATCAGCGGTCAAGACTACGGGGGCGCCAGACCGGCGCATCAGCGCGCTGAACTGCGAAAACGCTGGTGGGAAGTGGTGGGCAGGGGCGGGGTCGAACCGCCGACCTTCCGCTTTTCAGGCGGACGCTCGTACCAACTGAGCTACCTGCCCGTTCCGCAGGGTCTGCGACCCGATTCGGGCCGCTGACCTGCGCAAACGCGAAGCGCGAGGCGCTTCGGGACAAGTCTACAGGGCGGGTGACCTCCCGCCACACGTCGCGCCGGGCGTGGAGTGCACGACGGTCGGGAGCGATGCGGCCATGCTGGGCGGGTGCCTCCGAGCAGCGACGACCGCGACCGGCGGGGGATGGGGACGGCGGCGCTGGTCGCGATCGGTATCGGCGGGATGGTGGGGGGCGGGATCTTCTCCGTCCTCGGCCTCACGGTGCAGATCGCCGGCGCGGGGGCGTACCTGTCGTTCGTGGTCGGGGGCGTGGTGGCCGCGCTGACCGGCTGGTCGTACGCACGGCTCTCCGTCGAGGTGCGCAGCCGTGGCGGGACCGCGACGTTCCTCGACCGCGCTTTCGGTCGCGGGGTGGCCGGGCCGCTCAACCTGCTGCTGTGGCTGAGCTACTTCGTCATGCTCGGGCTCTACGCGGTGGCCTTCGGTTCCTACCTCGCGGCCGTCCTCGGGCTTGATCCCGACGGCGCTTGGCGACATGCGCTGGGCAGCGTCGTGATCGTGGTGTTCGCGGTGCTGAACCTTGCCGGTGCTCGGGTGGTCGGCCGGGCGGAGGCGGCCCTGGTGTACTTCAAGCTCGCCGTCCTGCTGCTGTTCGCGCTGGGCGGGCTGGCCTTCGTCGTGCCGCATCGGGTGGCGCCGGCGTCCTACCCCGGCGTCGGCTCGATCGTCTACGCGGGGACGCTGATCTTCCTCGGCTACGAGGGGTTCGAGCTGATCGCGAACGCCTCCGAGGACGCCCGTGACCCGCAGCGCTCGCTACCGCGGGCGTACGCCATCGCGATCGGCTCGGTCATCGCGCTCTACGTGCTGGTCGCGTTCGTCGCGGTCGGCAACCTGTCCGTTGCGGCGATCGGTCGGGACCGCGACTACGCGTTAGCGGCCGCCGCCCGGCCGTTCCTCGGCACAGCCGGGTTCCGGCTGATCGGCATCGCCGCGGTCGTATCGACCGCCAGCGCCATCAACGCCACCCTGTACGGCGCGGCGAAGTTCACCTTCCTCATGGCCCGTCACCACGAGCTGCCTGCGCGGATCGCACGTCCGGTGTGGAACCGGCCGGTCGGTGGGCTCGTCGCGACCACCGTCGGAACCCTGCTCATCGTCAACACGGTGAACATCGAGGAGATCAGCCTGATGGGCTCGGGCGGCTTCCTCGTCATCTTCGCCGCAGTGAACTTCGCTGCCAGGCGGCTGCTGCCGGCAAGCCGGGCAACCGGGCTGCTCTCCGGCGCCGGCGCACTGGCATGCATCGGTTCGCTGCTCGCACTGCTCTGGTACGCCGCGACCCACGTTCCCGGCCAGCTGCTGGTCCTGGCCGGGCTGGTAGCCGGCGCTGTCCTGACGGAGGTCGTGCTGCGCGCCCGCGATCCCGAACGCAGGTGACGGGCTCTCGGCAGCGACGGAGTGCGTCGTCGCCCCATGCGCGCTCCGGCGATGGGCTTCCCCGTCCGGCTGAGCTCCTCATTGATGGGCGCAGATGGTTGCCCACCTGAGAGCCGGCTTCCCTCGCAACAGACATGACTCCTCCGCAGTTTCGCGACGGACTGCGGCGGATCGTCGATATCGCTCACGACGCAGTGACTACCACGTCGTCATGAGGTTCGGTAACGTGCCGGTGCGGCCCGACGGGCTTCCGGCACCGGACATGCCCCCACCCGCACGACCTGTTCGTGTTGCCTGGGGGATGGCGTCCGGTGCCTCTGTTCCGCAGCTCTGCCGCGAATCTCGCGGAGGAGGCTCTTGCCGGCACGCTCGCCGGGCGGATCGCGGGCCAGTACCCATTCGTTGTGGGTCGGCGCGCAGGTGACTCCGAGGTGAGGTCCTGGGAGCGCAGCCTCCCCGTACTCGCCCAGGACCTCATGGACGCCGGGCTACGCGACGTCGAGGTCCTCGTCGAGTACCAGCTGCCTTTGTCCAGCAAGCGGATCGACGCGCTGCTTGCGGGAGTTCACCCGCACACCGGACGCCCGTCGTACGTAGCGATCGAGCTCAAACAGTGGAGCGACGCAGAGGCGCTCGAGGATGCGGACGATCTGGTGTACGTCGACGCCTACGGCCGGCGGCCCGTGCTGCACCCCGTGGAGCAGGTACGCCGGTACTGCCAGTTTCTCGCCGACTTCACGCGAGCCTTCGAGCACCAGCCGGACACGTTCGCGGGAGCTGCGTACCTGCACAACGCGACCGAAGCCGGTGTCGCGTCGTTGCGTGTCCTGACCGAGAGCGAATACGGGCGCTTGTTCACCGCGCAGCGTCGGGGTGACTTCCTGCGGTTCCTCCGATCGCGGCTCGCGGACGCGTCGGGCGCCGCTGCGGCCGACACCCTGCTCAGCTGCAAGACTGCGCCAAGCCGTCAGCTGCTGTCGCTGGCAGCGGCTGAGATCAAGGAACGCGAGCAGTTCATTCTCCTCGACCAGCAGGCCGTCGCATACCGGCTCGTGCTCACTGCGGTGGAGCGCGCAACGCGAGCCGACCACAAGCGCGTCGTTGTCGTCTCCGGCGGACCGGGATCAGGCAAGAGCGTGATCGCGCTATCGGTTCTGGGGGAGATCTCCCGCCAAGGCCGGGCCGTGTTGCACGCCACTGGCTCAAGGTCGTTCACCGAGACGATGCGCAAGGTTGCCGGTCATCGCGACGGCCGGGTCAGGGGCTTGTTCAAGTACTTCAACAGCTTCATGACCGCCGAGCGCAACGGACTGGACGTCCTCATCTGCGACGAGGCGCACCGTATCCGCGAAACGTCGGTCAACCGCTACACGAAGGCGGAGCTGCGAACGAACAAGACACAGATCGTCGAACTGATCGAGGCGGCTCATGTCCCCGTCTTCCTGCTGGATCAGCATCAGGTCGTCAGGCCCGGCGAAACCGGCTCGCTTGCGGTGATCGCCGCTGCCGCTGAGTCGCTGGGGCTCGAGGTCGTCCACGTCGAACTCGACGGTCAGTTCCGCTGCGGTGGCAGCCGCGCGTACGAGGAATGGGTGCTGCGGCTCCTCGGGCTGTCCGAGGGCGGGCCGCTGTCCTGGACGGGTGACGACCACTTCGAGGTCCGCGTTGCTGACTCGCCGGCAGAGCTCGAGGGGATGCTGGCCGGAAAGCAGGCGGACGGCTACGGCGCGCGAATGACGGCGGGCTTCTGCTGGCCCTGGAGCGACCCACGTCCGGACGGAAGCCTCGTACATGACGTGGTCATCGGCGACTGGACCCGTCCGTGGAACGTCAAGGGTGACCGCGCGGTCGGTGGCGCGCCGCCGGCGAACCTCTGGGCCAGCGATCCGGCCGGGTTCGGCCAAGTGGGCTGCGTGTACACGGCGCAGGGCTTCGAGTACGACTGGAACGGCGTGATCCTCGGCCCCGACCTCGTCTGGCGCGGTGACCAGTGGGTCGCCAACCGCCACGCCTCGAAGGACCCTGCGTTCCGGGGGATGCCGGACGAGGCGGTTGATCCGCTGCTCCGCAACGTCTACAAGGTCCTCCTCACCCGGGGCATGGAGGGCACCATCGTCCACTCGACGCCCCCGCTCTCAGCCGGACGTGCGGCCGCGGCCTCGGCCACGCCCGCGGCGCCGGCGACCACGCCGCCTGCCCCCGCCGTTGTTGCCCGAGCCGTCGGAGCGGCTCACCCGGATGACAGTGCCGTCGGAACCGGCGACCACGGTCAGCTTGCCGCGCCGGAACCGGGTGCGGCGCTGGCCGTCCGCCGCGATCTCCTCCGGCGCGGTCAGGCACTCGCGCACCTGCTCGACGTCGACTCCCTGTCCGCCGGCGGCGTCCCGGGCGCCCTTGGTCATCGAGACCGCATCACTGTCCGGTACCGTCCGCTCGATCCGTGGGCCTGCGCCGCTCGAGGGTGCGGCCGGCTTGGTCGGGGCGGGCGGGGCGATGAACAGCGGTTCCTCGGCAGTCATGACCTCGGCTTCCGGAGTCGTACGGGTCACCCGTATGCGTGCCCGCCGATCCACGTCCGCAACCGGCCGGCCGTTCCGACGGTGCCGCGGTCGGTGAGCACGATGTGCTGGCCGGTCGCCACGACGACGAGGCCGTTCCCGGTCGCGGTGACGCTCTGGATGTCCTGGCCGAACGGCAGCGGGTTCATCGGGATGCGGAACGCCAGGCGGACCTTGAGCGCGGCGTCGCCGATGGTGTCCAGGATCGACGACCCGGTGTGGACGCGGGTCGGCTCCACGTCGAGGTAGCTGTGCCCCGGGATGATCTTGGCGTCGGCGCCGAGCGGGAAGCTGGTGCCGAACGCCTGGATGTGGGTGGTCACCGTCACTTCACCGCCGTTGCCCTGCGACAGCGTGATGTTGTGCCCTTGCGCGGCGACGTAGCGGTTCAGCGCGCGGTAGGAGATCACCGCGCGCTCGCGGCTGCGGTCGACCGGGATCGAATGCACGTTGCGGCTGACCACCCTGCCCAGGGGCAGATGCACGCCGTACAGGTCGGTGCTCAGCTTCGCGATGGTCAGCCCCTGGGCCGACAGGTTCTGCACGACGACGTTGACGTGGGAGTAGTCCCCGGAGACGACCTGGGGCGCGAAGAAGGTGCCCTGGATCCCGACGTCGACGTTCCCCGTGGACTGCCCGCCGTTGCGGATGGTGTCTGCCACGAGCGACTCGGAGACGTTGCGCGCGAGCCGGTCGAGCCCCCAGACGAGTGCGGCGAGGACGAGCAGGACGACCAGGGTCGCCGTTGCCCAGCGCGGCAACGGCCACCTGTGGTCTGCGTGTCTCACAGTTGCGAACGTTCCCACTGCCGGTGAACTTGTGCCTCCTGCTGGCGGCGGGCCAGCAACCGGTGGCCCGGCCAGCCGCTCACGGGACCGATGAGGGTGAGCAGCCCTGGGGTCAGGATCGACCGGACGACGAACGTGTCGAGCACGAGGCCGACGACCATGGTGAACGCCATCTCGCGGAACGTGGACAGCGGGATAAGCGCGACCACCGCGAAGCTGCCGGCCAGGATGAGCCCTGCCGTGGTGATGGCCCGCGAGGTCTCCGGCATGGCGGTACGGATCGCCCGCTTGAGCCGGTGGCCCTCGGCCTCGTCCCAGATCCGCCCGACGCCGAAGACGTTGTAGTCCGAGCCGAGCGAGATGAGCAGCACGCTCGTCGCGAACGGCACGTAGAACGCCAGCCCGTCCCGGTGCAGGCTCTCCTGGAACACCAGTGTGGTGAGTCCCAGCGCGGCGCCCACCACGAGCGCGCTCGCGCTGAGCAGGACGAGTGGCGCGATGAGCGCGCGCAGGAACAGCGCGAGGATGACGAACTCGAGCGCGAACGCCACCCCGAAGATGATCCAGAGGTTGCGGATCGTCTGGTGGGCGGTCTCGGACGCGATCGCGGTGTTGCCGGCCAGCGCGAACTGCGCATGCTCGAGCCCCACGTGGTCGAGCGCCGTGGGCAGGGCGCCCTGCAGCCGGCGCAGGTCGTGGACGGCGTTGCCGCCGAGCGGCGAGTTGCGGAAGTACAGCAGGTAGCGCGCCTCGTTGGTGTCCGGTGAGCGGAAGAGCTGCACGTCGCCGGGTACGGGGAGTGAGCCGGGGCCCAGGACACCCGCGACCTCCGGCTGCCGCTCCAGCCGGTGGCGCAGGGCGGTGAGCGCGGCGTTCTGCTGCGTCACGCCCGGGCCGGAGACCAGCAGCACCGTGGGCGCCAGCACGCCCTTGGGGAAGCCCTGCGCAACCAGGTCCGCGCCCTGCTGCGCTTCGCTGTCGTGCGGCAGGGACTGGATGAACGACAGGTCGAGCCGCAGGTGCAGGAGCGGGTACGCCGCTGCCGCCAGTCCGCCGACGCACACGGCGCAGACCACCGCCGCGCCTACCCGGTGGGAGGCGAAGCGGACCAGCCACGACGGCCGGCGGTCGCGACTGCGCCGTTCCCCCGGTCGCTGCGGGTGGCTGGGCCAGTAGATCCGGTCGCCGACGATCGCCATCACCGCGGGCAGGAAGGTGATCGCGGCGAGTGCGCCCACCACCACGGACAGTGCGAGGCCGGGCCCGAACGACCGGAACAGCTGCAGCTGCGCCGCGTACAGCGACATGGTGCCCGCCGCCACGGTGAGACCGGCCACTGCGACGATCGGCACGTTCCGTCGTACGGACAGCACGAACGCCTCGTGCGGCGCCCGCCCGTCCCGGAGCCGGTCGCGTATCCCGGTGAGGAAGAAGACGGCGTAGTCGGTCATGATCCCGAGGACCAGCGCCACGATGAGCGGTTCGAGCTCTGACGGCAGCGTCAGCGCCGCGTGCTGGCCGAGCAGCCCGAGCAGCCGGATGCCGACGAGGTACGCGAGGAACGCCGCCGCGAGCAGCGCCAGCGGTGCCACGACGGACCGGAAGATGACCGCGACCACGAGCGCGACGAACGCGAGCGTGACGATCTCGACCAGGTTCAGGTGACCGGTCAGCAGTCTCGACTCGGCCGTCCGAGCCGGGGCGGTACCGGTCACCGCGATCCTGGTCCCGGGCGTCGCCTGGAAGTGCTTGGCGTACTCGTGCGCCAGTCTCGTCCGGGTGTTGATGGAGGTGTTCGGCGAGAAGTACAGGTACGTGACGGCCGTCGTGCCGGTGTCGTGGGACCCGGGGACGACCCCAGCGGTGTTGAGCAGCGGCAGCGCGCCCAGGACCCGGTTGTCCGGCAGGGATCCCTGCCTGCTGCGCAGCCGCTGGTCCACGGCGAGGGCGTGGAGCACCACGTCGGCCTGGCTGAGCACCGGCAGCCCGTCGGGGTTGTGCAGCACGACCGCCGTGCTGGTCAGCAGCGGCACGTCGAAGTGCGTCAGGGAGCGTGCCTGGGCCTGCACGGCGGAGCTGTTCCGCGGGACCAGCCCGCCGAGGTCCTGCCCACCGGTGGTGGGCAGTGGCAGCGACATCGTCGCGGCGCCGGCACCGACGAGCCAGACCAGGACGACCAGCCAGCGGGCCTTGAGGATGAAGCGGGCGTAGCGACGCGCGAACCCGTGCCGCGGCTCGCCGCTGTCCTCCGCCATGCCGCTCCCGTCCACGTCCGTCACGCCCGGCCGGCGTATCCGGCCTGCAGGCACGGGTAGTAGTTGCCCATGAAATGCGCCGACTTAGCACGCCAGCTGCCATGAGCCCGCGACGACTGTCCGGACGCTCGACGGGTGTGGCCGCCGCCGTGGTCGCGATCGCCGCCTTCCTGCTCGGCATGGGGGCGGGCGCGGCCACGGTGGCGCTTGCCTTCGGCACGAACAACGCGTCGCAGCCCAACCCGGGCCCGCCCGTACCGACCCTCACCCCGACGGCCACCACGACCCCGCAGAACGGCAGCCTGGCGCTGAGCCGGTCGTGCCTGCAGGCGTTGGAGGCTGCGCAGACGATCACAGCGGACGTGCAGGGACTCGGCGCGGCGGTGAAGAACTTCGACGCCGCCGCGGCGGACCGGGTCGTCCAGCAGCTGCAGCGGATCCGGCCCGACCTGCAGGACAACCTCTCCCGCTGCCGCGCCACCGTGCAGCTCCCGGACATGACCCCCAGCCCGAGCCCGGTGGACGCCGGCTCGCCGACGCCGTCCCCCTCGCCCTAACGACGACCGTGCCCCGCCCCCGGCTGCGGGGCGGGGCACCGGAGAGCGGCGCTGGGACCTCAGCTGCCGGCGTTGCGGCAGATGTTGTCGATCTGCGTCGTCTTCAACTGCGAGAGGTCGGGGTTGTTGCCGTTGCTGGCGGTCTTCACGACCTGCTGGAGCTTGTCGATGTAGTCCGTGACCGCGCTCTTGAACTCGCTCGAGGTGTTGGCGCTCTCGCTCTTGAGGTTGCTGACGATGGTGTCCACCGCGTTCTGGACGTTCTGCGCCGGCTGGTTCGACGACGCCGCCTTCTGCAGCTTGCCGGGGATGTTGCTGATCGTCTGCTGGACGTTCTTGCAGGCGCCGCTGAGCTGGGCCCCGCCGCCACCCGTGCCGAGTGCCGTCCCGTTTCCGCTGCTGCCGCCACCGCAGCCGGCGAGGGTCAGGGTGCCGGCGAGTGCGAGGCCCGCCATCCCCATCGTGCGTCGCATGTCTGTGACCTCCCGAAGTGTCGTTTGACGATGTGATACCTGGGAGGGCGGGGCAGGAAACGAGCGAGCCCGGCCCGGCTGCTGCCGGACCGGGCTGGGAAGCGGTCCCGACGGGATTTGAACCCGCGACCTCCGCCTTGACAGGGCGGCGAGCACTCCACGCTGCTCCACGGGACCTCGTGCGTCGCGCCGTACGTGACGCCCGTGGTGCCCCCAACGGGATTCGAACCCGTGTCGCCGCCTTGAAAGGGCGGTGTCCTAGGCCTCTAGACGATGGGGGCGGTCACCGCCCACGGCGCCAGCCGTTGGAGACGCTCGCAAGCATAGGCGACGACGGCCGTCCCGCACAAAGGGGTCGCCAGATCCGTCACGGAGGGCTGGGGGAGGGCGACGCGGAGCCGGCGGCGTCGTCAGGCCGGATGATGTGCCGCTCGATCTTCACCGACGCCAGCCCGAGACCTCCGACGGTGACCTCGTCGTACGCCTGCAGCTGCTTGGTCGCCCGGTCGAAGTAGAGGATCTGGCACTCCAGGGGCGTCGGTTTGCCCGAGTCGAGGGTGCGCAGCCCGGCCCCGCCGGTCGATCCCTCGACGAGCAGCAGCGTGCCCTCCTTCTGGATGACCTTGCGGCGGTGCAGGTGGCCGGCGAGCACGTACGGGGCCTGGCCCAGGAAGGCGCTGGCGAACTCCGGGTCGTGCGCGAGGACGACGTCGACCGGCGGCGGCTCGGCGAGCTGCATGAGCTGCAGCGCCTGCCGGCCCTGGGCCAGCAGCTCCTTCGCGGTCATCGACTCGTCGTCGCGGCGCTTGTCCGGGGTGAAGCGGGGGTCGGGCGCGCCGTAGAAGCGCAGGCCGGCGATCGTGGCGGTGCCGAAGTTGAGGACGGTCGCGCCGTGCTCCTTCATGCCGGCGACCGTCTCCGCCGAGTCGTGGTTGCCCTTGATGTAGAGGTACGGGACGCCCAGTCCACGGATGAACTCGGTGTACCGGTTCTCCACCTCGGTGCCGTGGTCGGCCACGTCGCCGGTGTCCGCGACGGCGGAGATCTTGAACTGCCCGACCAGCCGGCGGATGAGCTCGATGCCGCGCGGGTCGTCGTGCAGGTCCGAGACGTGCAGGACGCGGATGGTCTGGTTGCTGGGGCGGTAGGCCGGCAGCGCGGACGTCACGTCGTACAGCCGCGACACGCTGCCCACGATCGAGCCGAGCTGTGCCTCGTAGCTCTTGAAGCGCTCGGCGAGGTTGCGCATGTCGCCGACCACGGCGGGGGCGTCCACGAGCAGCCCGGAGTAGCGGGGCTCGTAGAGCTGGCGGGAGTTGAAGGTCAGCGCCGCGATGCCGCCGCTGGCCGCGACGGCGAGCACGGCGACGCCCGTCGCGGCGGCCACCGGGCGCCACCGGCGGAAGACCAGCGTGCTGAGCACCACGGCGCCCCCGAGTGCCACGAGGGATGCCCTGACGGCCAGGGCCTCGACGGCCGAGATGACGTCGTCGCGCACCGTGGTGCCGAGCGTGTCCAGCCCCTTCGGGTCGGCGAGCATCCGGCGCGCGGCCTCGACGCGCAGGTTCGTCACCCGGACGCTGAGCTGGATCGGACCGTCGTGGTCGGCGAAGCGGATGCTGCCGAGCGGGGCGACCCCGATCCGGGTGCCCCCCTGCCACGACCAGTGCACGCCGAAGCGCGCGTCCACCGGCCCGACCGGCTTGTCGACGATGCCGGCGACGAGGACCGCCACCCCCGCGCCGAGGAGCCCGACGAGCACCACGGCGACCACCCGTCGCACGGCACGTGGGGGGACCAGCCGCTGAAGGATCATGCCGGCAGCGGTGGCACGTCCCCGTCCACGCCGACAGCCGCGCCGTGCAGGCCGGGGAAGGCGAGCAGGAGGAACGACTCGAGCTGGGCGCGGCTCACGTCCCGGCGCTCGAGCCAGTCGAGCACCACCGTCTCGGCCACGGCGATCCAGCTGCGCAGGGCGGTACGGAGCATCGGCGGCGCGGTGGCGACCTCGAACCCCTCGAGCAGGCCGGCCAGCAGCGAGTCGCGAACCGACTGGACCACCTCGCCGACCTCGCCCGCCGACACACCCGGTCCGCCGCGCAGGAGGGTCAGGAAGCCGGTCGCGTAGTCCTCGGCGTAGTCGACGTAGGCCGTGATGCCCCGGGCCAGCTGGTCGGCGGGGGTCCCGGTGTCCCGGGTCGCGGTGACCCGCTCGATCAGCTCGTCCGCGGCCTGGCGCAGTGCGGCGACGTAGAGGTCCTGCTTGCTGTCGAAGTAGTGGTACAGCAGCGCCCGGGACGCGCCCGACTCCGCGGCGATGTCGTCCACGGAGACGTCGTCGACGCTGCGCTGGCTGAACAGCTGCTGGGCCGCGGAGATGAGCAGCTGGCGACGTTCGTCGACCGGCAGGCGCCGCCGGGGGCGCGAGGGGGCGTGTCCCACTTGTACGAGTCTAGGCGGCCGACCTGGCGAGGGCGCCGCGTCAGCCGGTCGACGACGGCGATGATCTCGGCTGCGGAGGCGGTGACGACGAGCTCGGCGGGGGTGGTGCCGTCGACGTGGGGGCCGGTGGCGGCGCGACGCGCACCGCGTCGTAGCTCGGGAACCTCTCGACCGGTCGACCGTGCAGAGCCCGGTCCATGAACTTCTTCCAGATCAGAGCCGGCAGCGTGCCGCCGGTGACGATCGGATAGCCCTCGACGCCATGGAGCTTGTGGCTCGCGTCGGCGTACCCGGTCCACACGGCTGCCGAGAGCTGGGGGGTGTAGCCGACGAACCAGGCGTCCGTCTCGTTCTCGGTGGTGCCGGTCTTTCCGGCCGCGGGACGGCCGCCGGCGAGCGGCGCGTTGGCGGACGCGGTCCCGTACTGGATGACGGTCTGCAGCGCGTGCGTGACCCCGTCCGCCACGTGCTGCGACATCGCCCGCTGCTCGTGGACGCGGTGGCGGTAGACGACGTGGCCGTACCGGTCGCGGACCTCCTGCACGAGGTACGGGTCGGCCTGGTCGAGCGGGCGCACGCCGTAGATGCCCAGCGCGATCCCGGCGCCGGTGTTGCCCGCCTTGTCGGCGAGCCGGATGTGCTGGGAGATGCCGGCCTTGTGCGCGAGCGCGGCCACCTTGGCCGGACCTACCTGTAGGGCCAGGGGTACGTACACGGTGTTCACCGAGTGGGCGGTGGCCGCGAGCAGGGTGCAGCTCGGGCACTGCTCGTTGGCGAAGTTGTGCACCGGTAGAGCGACGTCGAGGTTGCGGGCGTGGACTCCGAAGTACGCCTGCGCCGCCACCTCGATGCCATACGCGCCGCGGCCGAAGTAGACCGTGTTCAGGTAGTCCTGCAGCACCTCGTCCTTGGTCCGGTTGCGCCAGACCTTCAGCGCGATGACGACTTCCTGCAGCTTGCGCCACGCGGTGCGCTGGTCGTCAGGTAGGCGTTGCGGACGTACTGCTGGGTGATCGTCGAGCCCCCCTGCAGGTGCCCACCCGTCATGTCGACCCAGGCGGCGCGCAGCATCCCGCTGAGGGAGATGCCGGGCTGGGAGTACAAGCCACGGTCCTCGGCGGCGAGCACCGCCTGGCGCACCGGGGCCGGTACGTCGGAGAGGTGCACGTTGGTCCGGTTGACGTCGCCGATCCGTGGAAGCAGGTGGGGCTCGGGGTCGCCGGGCTGTTCGGGGCGGTGCTCCTGTTCTTCCGGCGTGCTGTACGCCGAGCACTCCGGAATCCCCTCGTTCCACGATCAACGCATGCCCGCCGTCGCGCGCTTCACCCCTGTCCTCCTAGGCTGCCTCCTCGTGCCGCTGCGCCCTCGTGAGCTCTCCGCCCTCACCCAGTTCTGGTGGGCGGAGAAGCGCCGTCGTCTCAACGCGGACGTCCACCTGCGGCACGCCACGGTCGGCCGCAACGCGCGGATCCACGGCTGGCCGAAGGTGGAGGCCACCGACCTGACGATCGGTGACGACTTCCTGCTGTGGTCGGTGTACCTGCGGACGTGGGTCAGCGGCTGGGGTCGGATGCGGATCGGCGACCGGGTCTTCATCAACAGTGGCGTGATGCTGTTCTCGGTGCTCGAGGTCGAGATCGGGGACGACGTCGCGATCGCGAACGAGTGCTACATCACCGACACGAACAGCCACGGGGTGGAGGGCCGCCCCCCGGTGAACGCCCCCGTACGCATCGGCTCCGGCACGTGGGTGGGCGCCCGGTCGATCGTGCTGCCGGGGGTCACCATCGGCCGGCGGGTCCTCGTCGGCGCGGGCTCCGTCGTGACCCGCGACGTGCCGGACGACGTGCTCGTCGCCGGCAACCCCGCCCGGGTCGTCCGCGAGCTGCACTACCCGCCCGGCTGCACCCGGGCGTGGACGGACTGATCCGACGTCGGGGGATATCAGGGGGACCGCCGGACTAGTTCCCGAGCCGGGCATGGGGGGACATACCGGACCAAGGCGCCCGGCGGCGGCGGAAAACCGTCGGCAAAGATGGCTCGTTCGGACGATTGCCGCTTGCGCGAGATACAGGACTATTGGGCTGGTGCGAGCGCTGGGCTCGCACCTGTCGTCGTTGCGGGAGACCTGTATGCGTCGCTTCTTCGTACCCACCTCGCTCGCGGCCGGTTTCGCCGCGGCCACGATCGCCTTCGCCGGCCCCGCGCTGGCGGCCACGAGCGTCTCGGTCTCGCCGAGCACCGGGCTGTCCTCCGGTGACTCCGTCACCGTGACCTACAGCGGTTTCCCGGCGAACGCCTCGCTGTTCGTCCTGGAGTGCAACCCCAAGGCCGCGGCCGACCCTGGCTCCGCGCACTGCGACCTGACCGGCGCCACGCCGACCACGGCTGACGCATCGGGCGCGGGCACCGCGAAGTTCACGGTCAAGACCGGCACCATCGGTGACGGCACCTGCACCACCGACTGCCTCGTCGCGGTCTCGGATGCCGCCGGCACGAACGCCGGCGCCGGCCAGATCACCTTCGGTTCCGCCTCCGGCGGCACCACGAGCGGTTCGACCGGTTCGACCGGCGCGGTGAGCGGTGGCACCACCACCTCCACCGGCAAGCCGTTCGGCCTGGAGCTGGGCCTCGGCGCCCTGCTGCTCGCTCTGGGTGCCGGCTTCGGCATCACGACGCTGCGCCGCCGCGTCAGCGCCTGATCACAGCCCCGCGCGACCTGGGAGGGGCCCGGCCATCGGCCGGGCCCCTCTCGGCGTGTTAGGGGTGCTACGCACGGTGATCAGGAGGACGATCGGCACGTGGCTCCCGAAGCCCGGTGGGGCGTGGCCCCGTTCGTGCTGGCGGCGATCCTCGCCGTCGTCGGCGGGGCGGCGTACGCGCTGGTGGCCGGAACCGTCGACTCGGGCGGCCGGCCGGCGGCGGTGGCGAGCCCGTCGCCCACCGGGACCGCGTCGGCCGCACCTTCGCCCATCCCCTCCCGCAGCACGTCGCCCTCTCCCACGGCCACCGAGACACCACCGTCGGCGCCGCTGCCGGAGGTGAGCGGTGGCCAGCAGCCCGGCGAGCTCGCCGCCGGACCCGATGGGCAGCTGCCGTACACCGGCGCGCCGGGCTGGGTGCCGCTCGTGGCGACGGCGCTGGCGGGTGCGGCGATGGCGGCCCGCCGCCTGCGGAGTCCCTAGCTGCCGGCGACCGGCAGCGCGTGCTCGCCGCAGGGCACCAGCCGGTAGAGCGGGACCGTGGCGGTGATCCCCCGCAACGCCCGGCGGCCGGCCGGCTCGGCGACGAGCCCGGCGGCACCGGCCGCGTACGCCACCTCGTGCGTGGCCAGCACCTCGCCCGCGCGTGCCGCGGTGCTGATCCGCGCGGCGACGTTGACGCCGCCGCCGACGTAGTCGGGCAGGCCGAGCGGGGTGGCGACGCGTACGGCGCCGCCGTGGTGGACGCCGACTCGCAGCGGCGGCAGCGGGGCGTCGGCCCAGGCCGCGTCGAGGCGGGCCACCGTGCGCAGCATCGGCACGGGCGTCTCGGCCACCAGCAGCAGCCCGTCACCGAGGGTCTTCACGAGCTCCACGCCGGTGTCCGCGGCCGCGTGGAGCGTCGCCTGCTGGAGCCGGGCGACCACCACCGCCGCCGCGCCGTCGCCCTCCCGCTCGGTGAGCGCCGTGAAGCCGACGAGGTCGACGAAGGCGAACGTCCAGTCGCCGGCGGCGGGCGCGTCGAGGTGCAGCGCCTGCGGGGCGAGCGCCACCGCCGTCACCGGTCGTCCCGGAGCGCGTCGAGCACCGACCGGCGCAGGTCGGCCAGCCGCTGGCGGGCCTGGCGGACCCGGTCGTCGTCGGCGGACCGCGCGACCCGCATCACCTCCGCGGTGAGCGCGGACAGGTCCTTGCCCAGCGCGGCGAGCTCCGGCGCGTCCGTCCGGCCGGCCACCCGTTCCTGCCGGCGGACGTCCCGGGCCGCCTGCTTGAGCTCCGTACGCAGCTCGCGCACCGAGCGCCGTACCTCCGTCCGGACGTCCTGAGCCAGCTGCTTGACCGACCGGCGCAGCTCCGCCTCGACGCGGGCGAGCTCGTCCCGGTGCGCGTCGAGCTCGGCGCGCCCGGCGTCGGTCAGCCGGTACACCTTGCGGCCGTCGCGCTCCTCGTGCTCGACCAGCCCCTCGGCCTCGAGCCGGGACAGCCGCGGGTAGATCGTGCCGGCCGACGGCGAGTACATGCCGAGGAACAGGTCCTCGAGCGTGGAGATCACCTCGTAGCCGTGGCGCGGGCTCTCCTCCAGCAGCTTGAGCAGGTAGAGGCGCAGCGCGCCGTGGCGGAACACCGGGCTCACGACGGCTCCCGCACCAGCAGGGACACGTCGCCGGAGACCGTCCGCGCGCGCAGCGTGACCGTGCCGCCGCCGAGCACGCCGTGCAGGGTCTGCTGACCGGGGCGGGTGGCCTGGGTCAGGCCGTCGACAGTCGCGGACAGTCGCCCGGAGGTGGAGCGGACGTCGACCGACGTGCCGTCGTACGTCGGCAGCCGGACCGTGACGTCGCCCGAGACCGTCTTGAGGTCGACGAGCGCGCCGTCGTCGGGCTCGATGTCGAGGATCACGTCGCCGGAGACGGCGTGCGCGCGCACGGAGGCGGGGGAGCCCTCGACGACGGTGAGGTCGCCGGAGACCGAGTCGAAGGCGAGGTTGCCCGCGAGGGCGCGGCACTCGAGGTCGCCGGAGACGCTCTTGCCGGTGACCCGCCCGCTCAGCGCGTCGAGCACGACCTCGCCGGAGACGCTGCGCACCTCGGCGAGCCCCTTCGTCCCGGTGACGACGGCGTCCGCGGAGACCACGCCGATCCGGACGTCGCACTCCTCCGGCACGGCGACGGACAGCGACACCTTGCGGCGCTGGCCGCGCAGCCAGCCG
This sequence comes from uncultured Actinomycetota bacterium, assembly GCA_963728075.1. Taxonomy (GTDB): domain Bacteria; phylum Actinomycetota; class Actinomycetes; order JAFAQI01; family DASSKL01; genus CAVSIP01. Next base: position 26,072 of record CAVSIP010000003.1, read on the forward strand.
AGCACCTTGTCCCAGCCGAGGTCGTCGTAGCCGACCCGCAGCACGTCGCCGTCGAGGCTGACGCGCAGGTCCGCGCCGGTGATGGCCGTGACCTCGACGTGCGCGCCGTCGACGTCACCGGCGATGACGTCCACGTCCCCGGAGACGACCGTGACGTGCACGGCGCGTACGGGTCCGGGGACGTCGATCTGGGTCGGTTCCGAGACCGTCCAGGCGTCCATGGGCACCCCCGACACGACATATCGCGTTGACCGGCTCACGCTATATCGCGTCTAAGGTGCCGTCAAGACATATCGCGAGTGCGGCCGCGCCGCTGCAAGTTGACGCTGTCTCGCGGCACCCGCGTGCCGCCCGCCTCAGCCGGCGGGGCGGAAGCGGACCAGGGCGGAGCCCTCGCCGGTGTCGTCGAAGGTCACCTGGACGGCCATGTCCACGGCGACGTCGGCCGGGTCGCAGCCCACGACGTTGGTCATCACGCGCGGGCCCTCCTCGAGCTCGACGTACGCGAGCACGAACGGGACGGCGTTGCGGTACGCGCCCTCGCCGCGGTGGCAGACGGTGTACGAGTACACCCGCCCGCGCCCGGACGCCTCGAACCACTCGGTGTCGAGGCTGGCGCAGTCCGGGCAGATCGCCCGCGGGTACCAGATCACCGTGCTGCAGGCGCGGCACCGCTTGAGCAGCAGCCGGCCCTCGGCGGTCGCCTCCCAGAACTCCCTGGTCTCCGGCGACACCGGCGGCGCAGGCGCGGGCAGCCCCGTACTGGTGGTCATCGGCACATCCCTTCCACCCCGACCGACGGCAGGGCATTGGCGCGAGATCTGGACTCCGTACGGCGTGTCTCCCGGCGTTGGCGCCAACGCCCGGAGAGGGGCGGGGGCGGCGGGGACGGCGGGCACCAACCGGGCGGCGGCGGCGGGGGCAGGGCGGCGGCTCGGCTCATGCGTCCTCCGCTCCGAGGATGAGGGTGGCGCTGCCCATGCGGGTCGCGAGCGAGCCGCCGGTGCCGTGCGCCAGCGCGAGCCGGCAGTCGGGCACCTGCACCTCCGGGTGCGCCTCGCCGCGCAGCTGGCGTACGGCCTCGATCACCTTGGTCATGCCGCCGCGGTTGGTGGGGTGGTTGTTGCACAGGCCGCCGCCGTCGGTGTTGAACGGCAGCCGGCCGTGCGGCGCGACGAGCGCGCCGTCGCTGACGAACCGCCCGCCCTCGCCCTTCTCGCAGAAGCCGAGGTCCTCGATCGTCTCCAGCACGGTGATCGTGAACGAGTCGTAGATCGACGCGTAGTCGATGTCCGCCGGGGTGACCCCCGCCTCCTCGAACGCCCGCGGCCCGGACCAGCGGGCGCCGGTGTAGGTGAGGTCCACGCGCCCGTTGTCGGTGTGCTTGGGCGCCTCGCCGTGCCCGAGCACCTGCACGCACGTGCGGTCCAGCGACCGGGCGACCTCCGGGCTGACCACGACGACCGCGCCGCCGCCGTCGGTGATCACACAGCAGTCCAGCAGGTGCAGCGGGTCGGACACCATGCGCGAGGCCAGCACGTCCTCGACGGTCACCGCCTTCGGCAGGAACGCATTCGGGTTGTGCTGCGCGTGCAGCGACGCCGCGACCTTGATCTCGGCGAGCTGCTCGCTCGTCGTCCCGTACTCGTGCATGTGCCGCCGGGCGGCGAGCGCGTACATGCCGATGGTCGAGGTGCCGTAGACGACCTCGAAGCCGGCCTCCGGCGCGGACAGGAACCCGCCGCGGCCGCCGAAGTCGCGCTGCCGTGGTCGCCCGGCCAGGGTGATGAGCGCGACGCTGCACTTGCCGGCGGCGATCGCGGCGGCGGCGTGCCCGACGTGCGCGACGTACGACGAGCCGCCCATCTCGGTGGAGTCCAGGTACGACAGCTTCGTCAGGCCCAGGTAGTCGGCCATCGACAGCATCCCGAAGCCCGGCGCGTCCCCGGCACAGAAGTAGCCGTCGACATCCGCCATGGTCAGCCCGGCGTCGGCGAGCGCGCCGAGGGCGACCTCGGCGTGCACCTGTGCCGTGGACTTGTCGGGGATGTCGCGCAGCGGGTGCTCGTACGCCCCGGCGATGAGGGCTCGTCCTCGTATCGTCACGACCGGGCACGATAGACGGGTGGACGCCACCGCCTTGCTCCCGGACGGCCGTACGGTCGCGTACGCGACGTACGGCGACCCCGCCGGCCGCCCCGTCCTCTACCTGCACGGCGGGCTGTCCGGCCGGCTCGACGCCGCGGTGCTGGACGGCCCCGCCCAGGCGGTGGGGGTGCGCATCCTCGCACCCGACCGGCCGGGGATCGGCGGGTCGGACCGCTCCGCCGCACCGGACGTCGCGACCGTCGCTGCCGACGTGCCGGCGTTCGCCCACGCGCTGGGCGTCGACCGCTTCGCGCTGCTGGCGTGGTCGGGTGGCGCGCCGTACGCGATGGCGACGCTCGCGGCCGGACCCGGCCGGGTGGGCGCCGCGGCGCTGGTCGGGGCGATGGCTCCGCTGGACGTCGCCCGGCGTACCGGTGAGTTCGGGCTGCTCGCCGACCGGGTGCTCTTCGCCCTCGCCGAGCGCGCGCCCTGGGCGATGGCGGCCGCGCTGTCCGCCGCCCGCCGGCTCCCCGACGCCGCGCTCCGGTTCGCGCTCGCGTCCGACGTCGACCCGGCCGAGCGCGACCTCGTCCGCGACCTCGACCTGACCTTCCTGCGTGCGGCGTTCGCCGGGGGCGTCGCCGGCACGGTCGACGACTACCGGCGGCTGGGTACGGACTGGGGCTTCCGGCTCGCCGACGTCCGGGCCCCCGTCACGCTGTGGCAGGGGACGGCTGACCGGCTCGTCCCGCCGTCGCACGCGCGGGCACTTGCGGAGCTGCTCCCCGCGGCGCAGGTGCGGAAGGTCCCGGGGGCGGGCCACTTCCTCCTGCACCACCATGCCCAGACGGTGCTGGCCTCGCTAATCTGACGTTCATGTCAGGTGAGCGGCGCAGCCAGCTGCGGATCGCCATCCTGGGTGCCGGTGCTTCGGGGCTCAACATGGCGATCCGGCTCAAGCAGTCCGGGTTCACCCGGCTGACGCTGTTCGAGAAGGGCGACCGTGTCGGCGGGACCTGGCGCGACAACACCTACCCCGGCTCGGGCTGCGACGTGCCGTCGCACCTGTACTCCTACTCGTTCGAGCCGAAGCACGACTGGTCGCGCAAGTTCGCCGAGCAGCCGGAGATCCTCGCCTACTTCGAGCACTGCGCGCAGAAGTACGGCATCACGCCGCACATCCGCTTCAACACCGAGGTGGCCGGCGCCGAGTACGACGACGAGAGCGCGACCTGGCGGCTCCGTACGGCGGACGGCGAGACGTACGAGGCCGACGTGTTCATCGCCGCCACCGGGCAGCTCAACCGTCCCCTCGTGCCCGACCTGCCGGGCCTGGCGGACTTCGAGGGGGCGTCCTGGCACTCGGCCCGCTGGGACCACGACCACGACCTCACCGGCGACGACGTCGCCGTCGTGGGCAACGGCGCCAGCGCGGTGCAGTTCGTGCCGGTCGTCGCCGAGCGCGCCAAGACCCTGACCGTCTTCCAGCGCACCGCCAACTACGTGGGCCCGAAGAAGGACCGCCCGTTCACCGCTGCCGAGAAGTGGGCCTTCGCCCACGTGCCCGGGCTCGACCGGCTCTACCGCTGGGCGATCTACTGGCAGTTCGAGGCACGCTTCCTCGCCTTCCGCCGCGACAGCGCGATCGGTCGCACGGTGCGCGAGCGGTTCGTCGACGAGCTGGCGCCGCTGGTGTCCGACCGGCTGCCGGAGAGCGCGGTCGTCCCCGACTACCCGGTCGGCTGCAAGCGGATCCTCATCTCGAACGACTACTACCCGGCCCTGCAGCGGCCGAATGTGCGGGTCGTGCAGAGCCCGATCGCCCGCGTCACGGCCGGCGGCCTGGTCACGGCGGACGGCGAGGAGCACCACGCCGACACGCTGGTCTTCGCGACCGGCTTCGACGCGACCAACTTCCTCGGCGACGTGACGGTCAGCGGCACCGACGGGGTGAAGCTGCGCGACGTCTGGCGGGACGGCGCGGAGGCCTACCTCGGCATGGCGGTCCCGGGCTTCCCGAACTTCTTCATGCTGTACGGGCCGAACACCAACCTCGGCCACAACTCGATCCTGTTCATGGTCGAGCGCCAGGTCGAGTACGTGCTCACGTGCCTGGCGGACATGGTCGAGCACGGCGCTCGCTCGCTCGAGGTGCGCCGCGAGGTCTTCCGCCGGTTCGAGGAGAGGGTGCAGCGCAGGATGCAGTCGACGGTGTGGGCGGCGGGCTGCCGCAGCTGGTACAAGACCGCCAGCGGACGGGTGACGCAGAACTGGCCGACGTTCACGGTCGCGTACTGGCGCGACACGGTCCGTCCGCGCATGGCCGACTTCGTGCGCCGTGGCTGACCTCGACCGCCTGCCGGGGGTGTCGCTCGCGGCGGTGCCCGGCCGCCGGCAGCGCACGCTGGAGCTGGCGCAGGAGATCGAGCGCCGCGGGTTCGCCGGCATCTACGGACCGTCGTTCGGCGACGTCATGTCGCTGTGCCTGTCGCTCGCGCACGTCACCGAGCGGATCCGCTTCGGCACCTCGATCCTGCCGATCTACCTGCGCCACCCGGCCGACCTCGCCGGCGCTGCCGCGTACCTGCACGAGGTCAGCGGCGGCCGGTTCCACCTCGGCCTCGGGGTCAGCCACGGGCCGGCCCACCAGCGGCTGGGCGTGCAGACCGGCAAGCCACTCACGGACATGCGGGAGTACGTGACGGCGCTGCGTGCGGCGAGCGGTGACCGTGACGCGCTGCCACCGATCGTGCTGGCGACCCTGCGGACGCGGATGCTGGAGCTGGCGGCGGAGGTCGGCGACGGCGCCGTCTGGGCGAACGGCGCGCGCAGCCACATGCAGCGCTCGCTCGCGGCCGTCCCGGCCGAGCGGCGGGCGGCCGGGTTCTTCGTCGGCAACATGATCCCGACCGTCATCGACGCCGACCGTGCCGCTGCCGCGGCCGTGTGCCGCAAGGCGCTGGTCGGCTACGTCGCGCTGCCGAACTACCGCAACTACTGGAAGGAAGCCGGCTACGGCGAGGAGATGGCGGCCATCGAGCAGGCGCTCGCCGCCGGGGAGCGCGACCGGGTGCCGGCGCTGATGAGCGAGCGCTGGCTGTCCGACGTGACGCTGTACGGGTCGGCCGCCGAGGTGCGCGACGGCGTCGCCGCGTGGCGCGAGGCCGGAGTCGACATGCCGATCCTCGTCCCGTCGTCGACGTCCGGCGGCCAGCTGCGCGCGTTCGAGGAGCTCTTCGCCGCCTTCGCCTGAGGCGGCTCAGTCGGACAGGTGCTCCAGCGCGGCCGTGAGCCGGTCCAGGTCGCCGGCGGCCAGGTGGTCGAGCAGGTGCTCGCGCACGCCGCGCAGGTGGGTGGGGTAGGCGCGCTCCAGCGTGGCGAGGCCCGCATCGGTGAGCGCGGCGTGGACCACGCGCGCGTCGGCGGTGCAGCGCTCCCGCCGGACCAGGCCCTGGCGCTCGAGCTTGTCGACCAGCCGGGTCACGCCGCTCGCGGTGAGGTGGCAGTGCCGGCTGAGGTCGTTCATCCGGGCCCGCCGCTCCGGGGACTCCGACAGGTGGGCCAGCACCTCGTACGCGCCCAGCGACAGGTCGTGCTCGGCGACGAGGTCGGCCTCCAGCCGGCGCAGCACCGTCGCCTGGGCCTGCAGGAACGCGTGCCAGGCCGCCGTTTCCCGGGCGTCGAGCGGCCGCGGGGTCTGCATGAAGGCCAGGTTACCGGCGGGTAGTTGCGATCACAATGATCCGCTCAGCCGCCGGGCGAGGCCCTCCGGGTCGGCGACGGTGACTGTCGCCCCCGGGTGCCGCAGCCGGCCGCTGGGCTCGATGGCCGGGACCGGCTCGTGGAACCGGATGCACAGCCCGGGGCCGGCGCTGGTCGCGAACGTGACGCCGCGGTCGGCCAGGGACAGCCGGGCCGGTCCCGCCGTACGCAGGAACGAGTACGGACCCGTGACCTGGGCCCCGGCGACGTTCGCCAGCGGCAAGGTGAGCGACCACGGGCCGAAGCGGATCGCCAGGACGGTGTCGTCGACGGTCACCCGGGTGGTGGCGGGGGTCACGCCGAAGGGCAGCGCGGCGAGCTGGTGGGAGCGGTCGAAGCGGAACGCGAAGGTGTCGGGCACCAGGAGTCCCTGCCCACCCGCCCCCGTGAGGATTCCTCGTAGCCGGCTCACATCAGGACGGCGGCACCTACCGGCCCTGGACCACGACGCGGGACAGGCCCGCCTGGTAGCCGCCGCCCGACCCGACCAGCCGGGTGACCCACACCAGCACGTAGCGGGCCTTGCCCTGCACGTGCATGACCTCGTGCCGGCCGGCCTGGGTGGGCGGGCCGAGGGGATGCAGCGCGCCGGGCCGGTCGCCGCCGCGCAGCTGCAGCTGGATGCCGGGCGTGGCGATGTCGAGCACCACGCGGTCGAGGCGGCGCGGCTGCCCGAGGTCGAGCAGCAGCCCGACGCCCGGCTTGAGGTTGCCGAAGTCCGGCGAGGTGTAGTGCTGGGTGAACCAGCCGCCGTTGCGGCGCAGGAAGCCGCTGCCGCCGGACGGGTCGACGCTGCTCACCCGGACGGGTTTCAGCACGGTGGCGTGGGGGTCGCCGTCCGTCGCCGGCCGGGTCACGGCGCCGCCACCGCTGCCTCCCCCGGAGGCGGGCACGTGGCCGGCGCCGAGGGCCCCCACCGCCACCCCGGCGGCCGCCGCGAGCACGAACGCCGCCACCGTGACCGTGCGCATGCGCGGACCGGACCGCCGGGGCGCCGGCGCGGACCGTCGCGGTGCGGGCTCCGGTCGCTGCGACGCCGGCTCGGGCCGCTGCGGTACGGGTTCGAGCACCTGCGTGTCGTCACGGTGCAGGCGCAGCTTCTGGGTCTGGTCGGATCCCAGCCGGATCTTCTGCGTCGCGTCGGCGGGTCGGGCGAAGTCGTCGCGGGACATGGGTCGGCTACCTCGTGGTCGTGGGCTCGCGACCAGCGTTCCCCCGCGTGAGGTGGATTGCACCTCAGGTCAACGGCGTCGGTACGAGGGTGAAGGTCGGCTGCAGGTGCGCGGTGTCGTTGAACCGGCGGACGAGCCAGCGGTCCGCGGTGACCACGATCTGGGAGATGGAGCCGTTGTCGGCGCCGATGAACGCGAACGGGCGGGACCGCGCGGCGAGCGCGAGCACCTGCCCGATGACCCCGCCGTGCGTGAAGACCGCGACCCGCTGGTCCGGATGGGCGGCGGCCAGCCGCTCGATGGCCCCGCGGACCCGCGCCTGGAGCCGCTCGGCGGGCTCCGCCCCCGGGATGACGTCCCAACGCTCCTCCGCCCACATGCGCAGGGCGGTGGGGTGTCCCTCGGAGGTGTGCTTGCGGTAGAGGCCGCCCTCCCAGTCGCCGAGGTGCACCTCGCGCAGGTCCGGCTCCACGGTGGGCTCGAGGCCGAGCCGGGCCAGCAGCGGCTCGGCGGTCTCGCGGGTGCGCCGCAGCGTCGTCACGTAGACCGCGTCGATCTGCTCCAGCGCGAGCCGTTCCGCGACCCGCTGCGCCTGGGCACGGCCGTCGGGCGCCAGCTCGGGATCGCCCTGGCCGTCGACGAGCGGGAACGGCTGGTCCAGCCGGGCCGGCGCCGACTCCCCGTGCCGCACCAGCAGCAGCTCGGTCGCTCCGGGTGGTGCAGTGAAGCGGAACTGCCGGTACTCCTGAGCCTGGTCGCTGTCGGTCACGGCGGCGAGCGTAGTTCGCGGACTTTCGTCCCTGCCCGCTGACCCGACCGGGCTGGTCTGCTGGCAACCGTGCGTCCACGCAAGCCCGTACGGGTGCCGCGCCACGACGTCGCGGGGCGGCCGTTCATCGTCATCTGGGAGACGACCCGAGCCTGCCCGCTGGCCTGCCGGCACTGCCGTGCCGAGGCCCAGCCGGACCGGAACCCTGGGGAGCTGTCGACGGAGGAGGGCTGCCGGCTCATCGACGAGATCGCCGCCTTCGGTCACCCTGCACCGCTGTTCGTCCTCACCGGCGGGGACCCGTTCCAGCGGCCGGATCTCGCGGAGCTGGTGGCGCACGCCCACTCCGCCGGCGTGCCCGTGGCGGTGTCACCGTCCGGTACGCCAACGCTGACGCGGGACAACCTGACCCTGCTGCGCGACGCCGGGGCGACCGCGCTGTCCCTGAGCGTCGACGGCGCCACGGCCGAGACCCACGACGGGTTCCGCGGGGTTCCCGGCGTCTTCGACTGGACCCTCGGCGGCTGGCGCATGGCGCGCGAGCTCGGCCTGCGGGTGCAGGTCAACACCACGGTCGGCCGGCACAACCTCACCGAGCTGCCGGCCATCGCTCGACTCGTCCTGGACCACGGCGCCATGACGTGGAGCGCGTTCTTCCTCGTACCCACCGGCCGCGGCCGCGCGCTGGAGGCGCTCGACCCGCAGACGGTGGAGGACGTCATGAACGCCCTGTACGACGCGGGTGCCGCGCTGCCCGTGAAGACCACGGAGGGCCATCACTTCCGCCGGGTCGTCGTCCAGCGGCAGGTCCTCGAGCGCCGGGGCGAGGACCACGTCGCCGTGCTCGGGCTGGGGCCGCTGTACGAGCAGCTGCGCGACGGGCTGCGGCAGCAGGGCGTCCTGGGCGCCGCCGAGCGCCCGCACCGGCCACCGATGAACGTCAACGCAGGCCGGGGTTTCGTGTTCGTCTCGCACACCGGCACCGTGCACCCCAGCGGCTTCCTGCCGGTGTCCGCCGGGTCGGTCCGCGAGGCGCCGCTGGGCGAGATCTACCGCACGTCACCGCTCCTGTCGGCGCTGCGTGACCCCGGTCGGCTGCAGGGCCGCTGCGGGGCCTGCGAGTTCGCCGACCTGTGCGGCGGCTCGCGGTCCCGTGCGTTCGCCCTGTACGGCGACCCGCACGCCGAGGAGCCGTGGTGCGCGTACGAGCCCGGCAGCTTCCCGTACCCGGACGACGTGCACCTGGTGCTCGCCGGCGGCTGACTCATTCGCCGGAGGTCCGTCCGGTGCGCTGCACCATGAGCCGGGCGAACAGCACGTCCAGCCCGCCCACGACGAGGTAGGTGGCGGTGGCGGTCAACCCGGCCAGGAACCAGCCGACCCCGCCGGGCGCCTGCGCACTGCCGTACGCGACGGCCACCGCGCCGCCCATCGACAGCACGTTGATGGCGTTCGCGACGGCGACGACGCTGTGCGCGTCACTGTCGATCTGGCGCGTGAACACCCGAGACACGACCAGCTCCGTGGTGACGAAAGCCGTGCCGACCCCGAGGACGAACAGGAGGACCGACAGCAGCCCGGGGTTGCCCTGGGCGGTTGCCGCGAGCCCGTACGACCCGGTTGCCGCCACGGAGAACCCGTACGCCGAGGAGTTGTTGCGCACCGCGGTGCGGACGGCGCTGACGTACGCGGCGCTCAGGGACTCCTGCTGGACCTGGCGCCGGATCTTCGCTCGCTCCGCGGACACGAGGGCGTGGTACCACCCTGGCCCGGCGAGATCACCTCCCGCAGCGCAGCGCGGCCAGGGCAGCGGCCAGCACGGTGGGGCGGGACGCGGCGACGGCGTCGGGTGCCAGCTCCGCGATGAAGTGCGCGGCACTGAACGCGCAGCCGACGCGGATGCGGTCCTCCGGGCTCGCGTCCGGGCCGGTGAGCTCGGCCTGCAGCGTGTCCACCAGCCGGCGCCCGCGCAGGCCGACCTCCGGGTGGTTGGCCGCGCTGAGGTCCTGCACGAGCAGGTGCACCACCGCGTGGTGCTCCTGGAACAGGGCGAGGTAGTCGTCGAGGATGCGCTCCGCCCGGTCGATGGTCGGCTGCCCGCCCTGCGCGCGGACCGCCTCGACGAACTCCTCCAGCGCGTCGAGGAACGGCCGGGCCAGCGCGACGATGATGTCGTCCTTCGCCGGGAAGTGGTAGTACAGCGCGGCCTTGGTGATGGCGAGCTCCGCGGCGATCTGCCGCAGCGAGGTGGCGTCGTAGCCCTGCTCGCGGAAGAGCTCTTGCGCGGCCTGGAGGATCTCCTGCCGCGTGTCTCGCCGAGCCGGCTGGGTCATTCCCCACCATCCCCTGTCACGCCCGCTGTGGAAGGCTACGCTGCCGTCAACTAGCCGGGCGGCAGGTAAGTGGGGGGTCATGCGGTGGTCGTGGCGTGAGCGCGCGGTGCGCCGCCGTGCCCAGGCAGTGCTGTCCGCGGGGGACGACATCGTCGGCCTGGCGGAGCTGACGACCGGTGGCTGGTGGGCGCTCGGCGGTGCCGCCCTGGTGCTCGTGCCACGCGACGACGACGAGCCGGTCGAGAGCGTGGCACTGGCCGGGGTGCAGGTGCGCCTGCACGAGTCGGCCACCGGCGTGCACGCCACCGTGCAGCCACGGGACGGCCAGCCGTGCATCGGCACGTTCGGCCGGCCGAACGCGGTCACCGAGGCGCTCCAGGCGTACCGGTGAGGCCTCACGGTTCTGGGTAGGACCTCGGGATCGACCCGGGACGCCGGAGGTGACCATGACGGTCAGGCCGTACTGCGACGGTTGCTACGGCAGCGGGCGCTGCCCCATCTGCGCCGGCTCGGGGCTGGCCGGCCCCGACGTCGACGACCCGGCGGCCTGCGGCAGCTGCTCCGGTACGGGCAGCTGCCGGTACTGCGCCCGCACCGCCGTGCCGGCAGTCACCGGTGCACGGTCGACATGTCCGGGTAGCGGTCCCCGGCCGTGACCCCGGGCGGAAAGACGCCGTCCAGGTGCGCCAGGTCGGCGTCGGTGAGGTGCACGTCCTCGGCCGCCGCGTTGTCCTCCAGGTAGCGGCGCCGCTTGGTCCCCGGGATGGGGACGACGTCGTCGCCCCGAGCGAGCACCCAGGCCAGCGCGAGCTGCGCGGGGGTGCAGCCTTTCTCCTCGGCGAGCCCGTTCACCCGGTCGACGAGGGCGAGGTTGCGCTGGAAGTTCTCGCCCTGGAAGCGCGGGTTGTGGCGGCGGAAGTCGCCCGGCTCGAGGTCGTCGACCGAGCGGATCTGGCCGGACAGGAAGCCGCGGCCGAGCGGGGAGTAGGCGACGAACCCGATCCCGAGCTCCCGAACCGTGGCGAGCACGCCGTTGTCCTCCGGGTCACGGGTCCACAGCGACCACTCGGTCTGCACCGCGGTGACGGGGTGCACCGCGTGCGCGGCCCGGATGGTGTCCGGCGCGGCCTCGCTGATGCCCAGCCTGCGCACCTTGCCTGCGTCCACCAGCTCCTTCATCGCCCCCCAGGTCTCCTGCACGGGCACCTCGGGGTCGACGCGGTGCTGGTAGTACAGGTCGATGACGTCGACGCCGAGCCGCTGCAGCGAGGCGTCGCAGGCCGCGCGTACGTAGTCGGGCTTGCCGTTCACCCCGAGCCGCTCCCCGTTCGGCCCGCGCTCGTTGCCGAACTTGGTCGCCAGGACGACGCCGTCGCGCCGGCCGGCGATTGCCCGGCCCACCAGCTGCTCGTTGGTGAACGGGCCGTACATGTCGGCGGTGTCGAGGAAGTCGATGCCGAGCTCGAGGGCCCGGTGGATCACCCCGATCGCCTCGGCCTCGTCGCTGCTGCCGTAGAACTCGCTCATGCCCATGCAGCCGAGGCCCTGGGCGGAGACGGTCAGGCCGGATCCGAGTGTGCGTCGCCTCATGCCTCAGTGCTGCCCGGTGTCGGGGCGGGAAACCGGTGCCCAGACCGGGTATGCCACGCCGGCCAGGCGGCAGATCCCGAATCCCTGGGCGGTGAGCAGCACGACGGCCAGCATGAGCACGGCCAGCTGGGCCGGGTCGGTGAGGATGCCGAGGCTGACGATGAGCGTCGTGGCCCCGGCAGGCGGGTGCGGGACGCGCAGCCAGACCATGACGCCCGCCGTCGCACCGAGGGACAGCGCCGCGGCGCCCACCCGGGCCGCGGTCACGCCACCCTCGAGCGCCGGCCCGGCGTGGCTGAGCCCGAACACGACCAGGGATCCGTAGCCGGCCCCGACCCCCACGAGGTGCCCGAGCACGGTGTTGCGGGGCGAGGCGCTTGCGGCTCGCGGCGTGTAGAAGAGCAGGAACGCTGTCGGCCCGAGCGAGGGGAACACGAACGGCTGACGGCTCGCCTCGGCGGCAGCGGCCATGACGGCGATGGAGATGCAGCCGTTGACGAAGGAGAACAGCCCGAGCACCGCGACCGAGTTGTACCGCCGTTGCAGCGCGGGCAGCTGGAACCGGTGCCCGAGCCCGGCCAGCAGGTCCGACATCCGCCCACCGATCGGGTACCGCTCCGCGATCGGGTCCCGGCGGGCCGCCGTGAAGGGCACGGCTCAGCGCCGGGCGGGGACGTCACCGGAGCCGACGTTCTCCCAGCCACGGCGGGTCGCTCGCATGCCGGGCGTACGGGGTCCGGGAGCGATAGACGATGTACGGGCGGGTGAGGTAGCCGAGCGGTGCGGAGAAGACGTGGACCAGCCGGGTGAAGGGCCACATCGCCAGCAGCACCCAGGCGGCGAACACGTGGATCTGGAACAGCAGCGGCGCACCGGCCACCAGCCCGGCGTCCGGGTTGGCGTAGAAGATCGACCGGAAGTACGGGCGCCACGGTCTCGCGGTAGTCGTGCGCAGCGCTGCCGTTCCACGTCGTGGCGGCACGTGCCGGCGAGGATGACCAGGCCGAGCACGACGTACATCGCCTTGTCGTTGCGCGTCGTCGCGGAGAAGACCGGGCCGACGGTGCGCCGGCGGTAGATGAGGATGGCCATGCCGACGATGGTCGACAGCCCCGCGATGCCGCCGATGGTGAGCGCCATGAGGTGGTAGCCGTGCTCGTGCAGCCCGAGCGTGTCGTACACGACCTTCGGGACGAGGATGCCGCCGACGTGGCCGAGCAGGACGAACAGGATGCCGAAGTGGAACAGCGGGCTGCCCAGGCGCAGCAGGCGGCTCTCGTACAGCTCGGACGAGCGCGTCGTCCAGCCGAACTTGTCGTAGCGGTAGCGCCAGACGTGACCACCGATGAAGACGGCGACAGCGACGTAGGCGCAGATGACCCAGAGGAAGATGTCGCTGCCGCTCATCGTCGACCTCCCATGTACTCCGGCGGGGCGAACGGCTCCAGCCCGACCTCCTCCTCGGGCGGGCCGGTGCGGGCGAGCTCCAGCGCCGCGTCCAGGTCCCGCGGCGCGGGCTCGGGCAGCACCGCGCGGACGGCGTCCAGCACGTCGACGTACGGCGACCCGCGTCGTCCAGCGCCATCCGCAGCAGCTCGAGCCCGGCGCGGTGCTCGCGGAACAGGCGAGGCCCGGCTCCGGGCAGGCCGCCGCGAACTCGCAGACGCACGGCGAGGTGGTCGGGCAGCTCGCTGTCGGCCAGCTCGAAGCCGGCCGCCCGGTAGGCGTGGGTGAACCGCAGCAGCGCCATGCCCCGCTTGCGGGTGTCGCCGTAGCTGTAGTAGGTGAGGTAGGGGCAGCAGCGGCGGCGCAGGTCGAACGTCTCGACGTAGTCCTGCGCTGCGGTCGGAGCGGGGCGCTGAGGCCAGGTGGGCGAGAAGCGGCTGCAGCGGCTGCCGGGCGGGACCAGGCACCGCTGCGCAGCGGCATGCAGCAGCGGCAGCTGCGGTCGAGCAGCTCCTCGTCGGGGTAGGCGAGCAGCAAGTGACGGACGACCGCAGCGGCGAGCGTCGGCCGGCTCGCCTCGCCGGCGGCTCCTCCGGCGCGGCGGCATCAGGCGCTCGGCCTCGCCCTTGCCGTCCCAGTTGAGCAGGTTGACCCGCTCGCGTACCCTCGCGGATCGACGAACTGTCCGAGGTCTGCCGCTGCTTGAGCGCGTGGAAGTTCTCCACGGCGATCGGCGTCGAGCCACCCGACGACTCCCCGAACGGCCCCGAGCCGCCCATGCCCGGACCCCCTCGTAGTCGAGCGAGCACTCGGTGGCCAGCTCCTCGAGCTGGTGCGCACGCTCGCGACGGGTCGCCGAGCTCCGCGTGCGCCGGCGGGATGACGTAGCGCTCGTCGTACTTCGCGATGGCCAGCAGGCGGTGCATGTCCTCGATCTCCTCGCGGCGTCATGCCCACCGCCTCGGCGATCTCGCGGACTGCGGCGTCCCGCCCGAGGTTGACGTCGCGCATGTACGAGCGCATCGCCGCCAGCCGGGCCAGCACGTCGCGGACGCGGCCGGCGTCGCCAGCGGTGAACAGCTCGGCGAGGTACTCGATCGGGATGCGCAGCGAGTCGATGGCGCCGAACAGGTTGCCGGCGTCCTCGCCGTCGTGCCCGGTGTCCTTCAGCGCGTCGACCACCGGCGACAGCGGCGGGATGTACCAGACCATCGGCATCGTGCGGTACTCCGGATGCAGCGGCAGCGCGACCTCGAACCGGTTGATCAGCGCCCAGACCGGGGAGCGCTGGGCCGCCTGCACCCAGTCGTCCGGGATGCCGGCCTCCTCGGCCGCCGCCTGCACCTGCGGGTCGAACGGGTCGAGGAGCACCTCGCGCTGCGCCTCGTACAGGTCCTGCTCGTCCTGCACGGAGGCGGCGTCGAGCACCCGGTCGGCGTCGTAGAGCACGACCCCGATGTAGCGGAGCCGGCCGACGCAGGTCTCCGAGCAGACCGTCGGGATGCCGACCTCGACGCGCGGGAAGCAGAACGTGCACTTCTCGGCCTTGCCGGTGCGGTGGTTGAAGTAGACCTTCTTGTACGGGCAGCCGGTGACGCACATCCGCCAGCCGCGGCAGCGGTCCTGGTCGACCAGCACGATGCCGTCCTCGGCGCGCTTGTAGATGGCCCCGGACGGGCAGGACGCGGCGCAGCGACGGGTTGAGGCAGTGCTCGCAGATGCGCGGCAGGTAGAACATGAACGTCTGCTCGAACTCGAGCTTGACCTTGTCCGACACCTGCTTGAGCACCGGGTCGTTGCGCGTGAGCTCCGGGCCGCCGCCGAGGTCGTCGTCCCAGTTCGCCGACCACTGGATCTTCATGTTCTTGCCGCTGATGAGCGACTTCGGGCGAGCCACCGGCGTGTGCTGCTGGGGCGGAGCGGTCGTGAGCGTCTCGTAGTCGTAGGTCCACGGCTCGTAGTAGTCGCGGATGCTCGGCATCAGCGGGTTGGCGAAGATGCTGAGCAGCTTGCTTGATCCGCCCGCCCTGCCTTGAGGGTGAGCCGGCCGCGGCGGTTCAGCGTCCAGCCCGCCCTGCCAGCGCTCCTGGTCCTCGTACGTGCGCGGGTAGCCCTGCCCCGGCCGGGTCTCGACGTTGTTGAACCAGACGTACTCGACGCCGGTGCGGTTGGTCCACGCCTGCTTGCACGTGACCGAGCAGGTGTGGCAGCCGATGCACTTGTCGAGGTTCATGACCATCGCCATCTGGGCCATGGCGCGCATCAGTACTCGACCTCCTGCGACGCGGCGGCGGATCACCGTGACCTCGTCGCGCTGGTTGCCGGTCGGGCCGAGGTAGTTGAAGGCGTACGACAGCTGCGCGTAGCCGCCGATGAGGTGGGTCGGCTTGATCAGCAGCCGGGTGGCCGAGTTGTGGATGCCACCCCGCTTGCCGGAGGTCTCGGCGATCGGCACGTCCACGACCCGTTCCTGGGCGTGGTACATGTACACGGTCCCTTCGGGCATCCGGTGCGACACGATCGCCCGCGCGACCACGACGCCGTTGCGGTTGACCGCCTCGATCCAGTCGTTGTCGCCCACCCCGACCTTCGCCGGCGTCCTGCGGCGCTCATCCAGATCGTCGGGCCGCCGCGCGACAGCGACAGCATGAACAGGTTGTCCTGGTACTCCGAGTGGATCGACCACTTCGAGTGCGGGGTGAGGTAGCGGACGGTCACGCCCAGCTCGCCGGTCTCGCCGATCCGTGGCTCGCCGAAGAGCTGGTGCATGTCGAGCGGCGGACGGAACACCGGCAGCTGCTCGCCCAGCTCGGCCATCCAGTCGTGGTCGAGGAAGAAGTGCATCCGCCCGGTCAGGGTGTGCCAGGGCTTCGACCGCTCGACGTTGATGACGAACGGCGAGTAGCGCCGCCCGCCGTGCTCGGAGCCGGACCACTCCGGTGAGGTGATGACGGGCGTGGGGCGCGCCTGGGTGTCGGCGAAGGAGATCTGCTTCCCCTCGTGCTCGGCGGCGAGGTCGGCGAGCTGCGTGCCGGTGCGCTTCTCGAGCGTGCGGAAGCCCTGCACCGCGAGGTGACCGTTCGTCGTCCCGGACAGCGCGAGGATCGCCTCGCAGGCATGGGCGTCCTGCGCCAGCGACGGCCGCCCGTCCGTCGCGCCGCCGCGGACGACGCCGTTCTTGTGCGCGCAGGTACTCGCAGCGCCTGCGTGACGTCGAACGTGACGCCCTTCGTGGTCGACCCGGCCGACTCCGCGAGCGGCCCGATGGCGGCCATCCGGTCGGCGACGGCGCCGTAGTCGCGCTCGACGACCACGCGAGCTTCGGGAAGTTGACCCCCGGTGCGGGTCGGCTGCCGTCGACCCGCCAGTCGTTGACGACGCCGCGCGGTGCCGCCATCTCGTCAGGGGTGTCGTGCAGCAGCGGCGCCGCGTACGAGGTCGCGACGAACCCGAGCCGTGGCGGCCCGCGAGCTCGCTGAACTTGCGGGCGATCGCGTGGAAGGCGTCGAAGTCGGTGCGGGTCTGCCACGGCGGCGCGATGGCCGGCGATGAACGCGTGCACGAACGGATGCATGTCGGTGCTGGACAGGTCGTGCTTCTCGTACCACGTGGCGGCCGGCAGCACGATGTCGCTGAACAGCGTCGTCGAGGTCATTCGGAAGTCGAGCGACAGGAGCAGGTCGAGCTTGCCCTCCGGCGCCTCGTCGTGCCAGACGACGTGCTCCGAGCGCCGCTCCGGCGGCGTCTCCTCCGCGCGGACGGACGACCTCGGCGCCGACGAGGTGCTTGAGGAAGTACTCGTTGCCCTTGGCCGAGGAGCCGAGCAGGTTCGCGCGCCAGATCGTGAGCGATCCGCGGGGCCAGTTCTCCGGGCGTCGGGGTCCTCGCAGGCGAACCGCAGCGCGGCCGCTGCCTGGACCTGGTCGACGACGAACGTCGGCGGGTGGCTGTCCGGCGCGCTCGGCGGCGTCGGCGAGCGTCGAGCGGTGCTGCAGTTGAACGTCGGGTAGGAGGGCATCCAGCCGAGCCGTGCCGATCGTCGCGATCAGGTCGGCGGGCGGACTGCCCGGTGAAGCGGCCGTCGCCGAGCGGCGAGGACAGGTGGCTCGCGTCCGCCGTGTCGTAGCGCCACTGGTCGGTGGCGAGGTACCAGAAGGCGGTGCCGATCATCGTGCGCGGCGGGCGCTGCCAGTCGCTGGCCGTGGCCAGCATCGCGTGCCCGGTGAGGGGGCGGACCTTCTCCTGCCCGACGTAGTGCGCCCAGCCGCCGCCGTTGCGGCCCTGGCAGCCGGTCAGGGTGACCAGGGCGAGGAACGCCCGGTAGATCGTGTCGGAGTGGAACCAGTGGTTGGTCCCTGCCCCCATGACGATCATCGACCGGCCGCCGGACTCCTCGGCGTTGCGGGCGAACTCACGGCCGAGCCGGGCGGCGGTCGCTGCCGGGACCGACTGGTCAGGGACTCCTGCCAGGCCGGGGTGTAGGGCTGCGAGGCGTCGTCGTAGCCGCTCGGCCACGCACCCGGCAGACCCGGACGCCCGACCCCGTACTGCGCGAGCAGCAGGTCGAACACGGTCGTGACGAGCCGGTCGGCGACCCGCCGGACCGGGACGCCCCGGCGCATGCACGCCGCCGCTGCCGTCCGGCTCGTCGAAGCGGGGCGAGCAGGATCTCCGCGGTTTCGCCGCCGTCACCGGCCAGGGTGAGCAGCGGGTCGACGTCCCCGAGATCGAGGTTCCAGCGCCCTGCCCCGCTCTCGCCGTACCGGTGACCGAGCGAGCCGTTGGGGACCACCGCCTCACCGGTTGCTGCGTCGAGGAGAACCGTCTTGAACGCGGCGTTGTCGCTCTGCGCGACCGTCCCACCGAGGTCGGCGGCGGTGAGGAACTTGCCCGGAACATGGGCGCCGTCCCGCTCGTCGAGCGTGACGAGGAACGGGAGGTCGGTGAAGCGCTTCACGTAGTCGGTGAAGGCCGGCGTGGTCCGGTCGACGAAGAACTCGCGCAGGATGACGTGCCCCATGGCCATGGCCAGCGCGCCGTCGGTGCCGGGTGCGGCGGCAACCCACTCGTCGGCGAACTTGACGTTGTCGGCGTAGTCCGGCGAGACGGCGACGACCTTCTGCCCGCGGTAGCGCGCCTCGGTCATCCAGTGCGCGTCGGGCGTGCGGGTGACCGGCAGGTTGGAGCCCCACATCATCAGGTAGGAGGCGTCCCACCAGTCGCCCGACTCGGGGACGTCGGTCTGGTCGCCGAAGACCTGCGGAGAGGCGACCGGCAGGTCGGCGTACCAGTCGTAGAACGACAGCATGGCGCCGCCGATGCAGCGAGATGAACCGGGCGCCCGACGGCGTGCGACACCATGCTCATCGCCGGGATCGGCGAGAAGCCGACGACGCGGTCCGGGCCCCAGCGCCTGGATCGTGTGCACGTGCGCTGCAGCGACGATCTCGACGGCCTCGTCCCACGTGGCGCGCACGAGGCCGCCCTTGCCGCGGGCGCTGACGTACCGCGGCCGGCGCTCGGGGTCGCCGACGATGTCGGCCCACGCGGCGACCGGGTCGCCGTCGTGGCGGGCCTTCGCCTCGCGGAACAGCTCCAGCAGCACGCCCCGGACGTACGGGTAGCGGACCCGGGTGGGCGAGTAGGTGTACCAGGAGAACGCCGCGCCCCGGGGGCAGCCGCGCGGCTCGTACTCCGGGCTGTCCGGCCCCACCGACGGGTAGTCCGTCTGCTGCGCCTCCCAGGTGATGATCCCGTCCTTGACGTAGACCTTCCACGAGCACGAGCCGGTGCAGTTCACCCCGTGGGTGGAGCGGACGACCTTGTCGTGGGACCAGCGGTCGCGGTAGAAGGTGTCCGCGTCGCGGCCGCCGACCTGGTGCAGCGTCCGCAGGTCGTCGGACACGGCCCCCTTGCGGAGGAAGCGGCCGGCCCGGACCAGCGCCGCGGTCAGCTCGTCGTCCAGACCGCGGTCCGCGTGTCGCGAGCGGTCCAGTGCCGTGGGACCTCCCGAGTCGGGCCAGGGGAACTGCCTTGTGGGTGGGTCGTCACCCGACCGTACTGGCCTGACCCTCATGGCCGAAAGGCGTGGTCCGTCCGGGCCGGAGTCCCGCCAGGGGTTGGGACCTTGGTCCCACGGTGTGCACAGGCGTCCGACGGGAAGACTCGAGGCGGTCGATTCCCGTACCCATCGAGGAGAGCTCCGTGCGGACCAACGCCGCGCAGCAGGCGCACGGCTCCGTGACCCGCGCACGGGGTCGCCGATCAAGGGCTCTGCCAAGCAGGCCCTGCTGGCTCGCGACCTTCGGCTTCTTCGGCGGCTTCGCCGGAGTGTCGATCTTCGGCCCGCTGGTGCCGAAGTTCAAGGACCTGCTCGGAGCTGACGCCCTTCGCGGCCGGCATGCTCGCCGCCGATCCCGAGCCTGACCGGCTCGCTGCTGCGGATCCCGTTCGGTGCGGCGGTCGACAAGATCGGCGGCGAGCCGCCCGTTCCTCGCACTGCTCGCGATCGCGAACGTCGGCGTCGTCGCGCTGCTCGTCCTGCTCGCGACGTCGCTACCCGGACGGCATGGGCGGCACGTACCCGCTCCTGCTCCTGCTCGGCGCGCTGATCGGCTGCGGCATCGCGACGTTCTCCGTCGGCATCGGCCAGGTCTCCTACTGGTTCCGGCGCGGGGACCAGGGTGGCGCGCTCGGGACGTACGCCGGGCTGGGCAACACCAGCCCGGGCCTGTCCACGATCATGCTGCCGATCGCGGTGGGTTCGCTCGGCATGGTGGGCGCCTACAGCGTCTGGTACGCGATCCTCGCCGCGATCACGCTCGTGTACGCGCTGTTCATCTCCGACGCCCCGTTGTTCCAGATCCGGGCGGCCGGCAGCGAGCCGGACGTGGCGCGGATGCGTACCAACGACGAGCTGGTGCCGACCGGCAGCGCGAAGGTGGGCCTGCAGTACGCCGCGCGGGTGCCCGCGACCTGGGCCCTGGTCTTCTTCTACTTCCTGTCCTTCGGTGGCTTCCTGGCGCTGACGTCGTGGCTGCCCACGTACTGGAGCGAGATGTACGGCGAGCCGCTGCGCACGGCAGGCCTGCTCACCGCGACGTTCTCCCTGATCTCCGCGCTCGTCCGGGTCCCCGGCGGCCTGCTGTCCGACCGCCTGCCCATCCGCTACGCGCTCAGCGGCAACTTCCTGCTCATGCTGGCGGGGATCCTCGTCGTGTCGTTCTCCTCGACCTTCTGGCTGTCCCTGCTGGGCACGGTCCTCGTCGGCGTGGGGATGGGGCTGCAGAACGCGATCGTGTTCAAGCTGCTGCCCAAGTACGTCCCGGACGCCGTCGGGGGTGCCGGCGGCTGGGTCGGCGGCCTCGGCGCCTTCGGCGGGTTCGTGATCCCGCCGCTCATGGGCGTTGTGACCGGCCTGGTCGGGGGCGAGGTGGGCTACGCGCGCGGGTTCCTGCCCGTCGCCGGTCTGATCCTGCTCGCGCTGCCCGTCGTGGCCTGGCTCCACCGATGGAGCGAGGCGCACGGGCACGGAGTTCGTTGACCTCGTGAGCACCACTGACGCACCCACGCCCCCCACCCGCACGCTGCCGCTGCATCCGCCGCCGCCGGTGACCCCTCGGCGGCTGCGGATGGCGGTGACGAACGGCCTCATCGCGGCGTACCTCACCGCGTCCGTGGTCACCGTGCTCGTCGGCGACGCGCTGCCCGTCCCCCGCTGGCTCGCGCTGCACCTGCTGTTCCTCGGTGCGGCGAGCAACGCGATCGTCGCGTACGGCAGCCACTTCGCCGAGTCGCTGCTGCACGTGCGGCCGACGTCGCACCGGTGGGGCGACGCCCGGCTCGGCGTGCTCAACGTCGGTGTGGTCTGCGTCCTCGCCGGGGTGGCAGCGGAGTCACATCCGCTGGCGGGCAGCGGGGTCGCGCTCGTGGTCGGCGTCGTCGCGGCGCATGCCGTCCGGCTCGTGCGGATGGCCCGGCGCAGCCTGGCCGGCCGGCTGCGGCCCGCCGTGTGGTTCTACGTCGTGTCGGCCGCCGCGCTCGTCGCCGGCGGGACGGTGGGCGGCTTCCTCGAGTCCGGGGTACCGAGCGCTCGGCTGCACGAGCTGCTGCACGCCACGCACGTCCACCTCAACCTGCTCGGCTGGGTCGGGCTCGCGGTGGTCGGAACGCTGTTCATGTTGTGGCCGGCGGCCCTGCGCACGCGCATGGTGGACGACGCGCCCTGGGTGGCCCGGCGCGTGCTGTGGGTGTGCTCGGCCGGCCTGTCGGTGGCGACTGCCGGCCTGCTGCTCGACCTGCGGATGCTGGCTGCCGCGGGCGTCGCCGCGTACGCCGCGGGAGTCGCCTGGTCGCTGTCACCGTTCGTGCGAACGGCCCGGAACCGCCCACCCCGTGAGGCGGCGGCCTGGTTCCTGGCTGCGGCCACCACGTGGCTGACCGGTCTCGTGGCGGCCGACGTGGCCGCGCTGGCCCAGGGCCGTGAGATGGCGGCACTCGACGCCTTCGTTCCACTGTTCGCGGCAGCCGTCGTGGCCCAGGTCCTCGTGGGTGCGCTCACGTTCCTGCTCCCGGCGACGCTCGGCGGCGGGCCGGCGGGGCACAAGCGGATGCTCGCGATCCTGTCCCGGTCGTGGGTCGTGCGGCTGGTCACCGCGAACACCGGACTCGTGGTGCTCGGCTTCGACCCGGCCGGATCACTCCGGCAGGCCGCGTGGGCAGCGGTGCTGGTGGGCCTCGGCTCGTTCGTGCCCCTGGCGGTCTGGAGCGTCGTCCGCGCCCTGCACCCACCCGCGTCGGACGACGCCGTGGAGCCGGGACCGCTCGTCCTGCCCGCCGTCGCCGCGGCCGTGGCGCTGTTCGTCACGGTGCTCACCGGAGTCTTCCCGGCCGCTCACGACGCCCGCCCGGTCGCGGCCGGGACGCGGGTGGTCGACGTGGCGCTCACCGAGTTCGCGGTCACGCCGTCGGTCGTCACCGTGCCCGAGGGCGAGCGGGTCGCGCTGCGGGTGACGAACCGGGGAATCATGCGGCACGACCTGAGGCTGGCGACGGGCGACGGCACGCCCATGCTCTCGCCCGGCGAGTCCGCGACCGTCCAGACCGGGCCGGTGACCGCGGTCATCGACGCCTGGTGCACGGTCCCGGGCCACCGCCAGGCCGGCATGACCATGCAGATCCGGCCTGGCAGCGCTCCGGCTCCGGCTCCGGCTCCGGCTCCGGCGCCGGCTCCGGCCGCGGCCGGCCACGACGTACGCAGCCCGGTCCTCGCGCCGGCGCCGGCGGGGCGCATCCACGAGGTCACCCTGCACGCGCGCTCCACCACCGTGGAGGTGGCCCCCGGCGTGCGCCAGAAGGTGATGACCTTCGACGGCCAGGTGCCCGGCCCGACCCTGCACGGACGGGTCGGTGACACGTTCGTCGTCACGCTCGTGAACGACGACACGATGGACCACTCGATCGACTTCCACGCCAGCCGGGTTGCGCCGGACGTCGCCATGCGCTCGATCCCGCCGGGGGGCCGGCTGGTCTACCGCTTCACCGCGGAGCACTCCGGCATCTGGATGTACCACTGCGCCACGGCGCCGATGGCGCTGCACATCGCGAGCGGCATGTACGGCGCGGTGGTCATCGACCCGCCGAACCTGCCCGCGGTCAACCACGAGTACGTGCTCTTGCAGTCGGGCCTGTACCGCGGCAAGGGTGGGGCCCTGCCGACGCTGGCACAGATCCGTACGGGAGTCCCCGACTACGTCGTGTTCAACGGCTACGCCGACCAGTACGCCGGCGCGCCGCTGTCGGTGCCGGTGGGCGACCGCGTACGCATCTGGGTCCTGAACGTGGGTCCCAGCGGGGACAGCTCCTTCCACGTCGTCGGCACGCAGTTCGACACGGTGTTCAAGGAGGGCGCCTACCTGCTGCGCCCGGGCAACGCTGAGCGCGGCGCCGCGCAGTCCCTGGACCTTGCGGCCGCCCAGGGTGGGTTCGTGGAGTTCACCTTGCCCGAGGCCGGCCGCTACCCGTTCCTGTCCCACCGGATGACCGACTTCGAGCGGGGTGACAAGGGCTACATCGTGGCGCGCTGAACGTTTGCCGAGGGCGGTGCGTGACACAGTGAGGACGTGCACACCGTCAACGCAGCCGAGGTGCACGCGCGGCTCTCCCGCCATCTCCTGGTGGACGGCTTCCGGCTCGTGTACGACCCGGAGCGCAGCCAGGGATCCTGGTTCGTCGACGCGCGCACCGGCGATCGTTACCTCGACCTGTACTCGTTCTTCGCCTCCTCGCCGCTGGGCAGCAACCCACCGGGCCTGGTCGACGACGAGGCGTTCATGACGCTGCTGGCGCGCGTCGCCGCCAACAAGCCGGCCAACTCCGACGTGTACTCCACGCACCTGTGCGAGTTCGTCGAGACGTTCGCCCGCGTGCTCGGCGACCCGGCGCTGCCGCACCTGTTCTTCGTCGAGGGGGGAGCGCTCGCGGTCGAGAACGCGCTCAAGGCCGCGTTCGACTGGAAGAGCCGGCACAACGAGGCGCACGGCCGGGACCCGGCGCTGGGGACGCGGGTGCTGCACCTCACGCGGGCGTTCCACGGCCGCAGTGGCTACACGATGTCGCTGACCAACACCGAGCCGGTGAAGACCGCGCGCTACCCCACGTTCGACTGGCCGCGCATCGACGTACCGGCCGTCACCTTCCCGCTTGCCGACCACCTGGACGAGGTCGTCGCCGCGGAACGGCGCGCGCTCTCCCAGGCCGAGGCCGCGTTCGCCGCGCACCCGCACGACATCGCCTGCTTCATCGCCGAGCCCATCCAGGGCGAGGGCGGCGACAACCACATGCGGCCGGAGTTCCTCCAGCAGATGCAGCGGCTGTGCCACGAGCACGACGCGCTGTTCGTGCTGGACGAGGTGCAGACCGGCGTGGGTCTCACCGGCACCGCGTGGGCGTACCAGCAGATGGGGCTCGAGCCGGACATCGTCGCCTTCGCCAAGAAGGTGCAGGTCGGTGGCGTGATGGCGGGGCGCCGGGTCGACGACGTACCCGACAACGTGTTCACCACCAGCGGGCGCATCAACTCGACCTGGGGCGGCGGGCTGGTCGACATGGTCCGGTCCCGCCGCCTGCTGGAGCTCGTCGAGCAGGACGGCACGTTCGAGCACGCCGCGGACGTCGGCGCCTGGTTCGGCGAGCAGCTGCGGCAGCTGCAGGGCCGCCACGCGGCCCTCGTCCGCAACGCCCGCGGCCGGGGCCTCATGTGCGCGATCGACCTGCCCAGCCGGGCCACCCGGGACGCCGTGCTCAAGCAGCTGCGCGAGGTTGAGCACGTGCTGGCGTTGCCCTGCGGCGAGGCCTCCGTACGGTTCCGCCCCACCCTCAGCGTCACCCGCGACGAGCTGCGGCACGGTCTCGACGCCCTCGACCGCGTCCTCGCCACCACGGAGCCGGCATGAGCCCGGCGGCCGGCCACCCCTCTTCCGGGCGTTGGCGCCAACGCCGGGCGACACGCCGTACGGCATCCAGATACGGCGCCAGCGCCCAGCCGGCGGCGGGCCTGCGGGTCGCGCCCGATGACGTAGGGAGGGAGCCGGCATGAGCACGCACCGTTCGGTGAACCCCGCCCGGCTGGACGACGTGGTCGCCGAGGTGGAGCTGACGACGGCGGACGGCTTTCTCGCGGCCTGCACGTCGGCGCGGCAGGCGCAGCGCGACTGGGCCGCCGTGCCGGCACCCGTACGCGGGCGGGTGATCGCCGCGGCCGGCCGGATCGTCGAGGCCAACAACGAGGCCCTCGCCCGCCTGGTGACCCGCGAGATCGGCAAGCCGTACGCCGAGTCGCTCGGCGAGGTGCAGGAGATCATCGACACCTGCGACTTCTTCCTCGGCGAGGGCCGGCGGCTGTACGGCCAGACCGTCCCGAGCGAGATGCCGGACAAGCAGCTGTTCACCTACCGCGTCCCCGTCGGTGTCGCGGCGGTCGTCACCGCCGGCAACTTCCCGGTCGCCGTCCCGTCCTGGTACCTCGTCCCGGCGCTGGTGTGCGGCAACGCGGTGGTCTGGAAGCCGGCCGAGTACGCTTCGGCCACCGCCCGGGCGCTGTTCGACATGTTCCGGGCCGCCGGCGTGCCCGACGGTGTGCTGCAGCTGGTCGTCGCCGACGGGCCGACGACGTTCGCCGGGCTGGAGCAGGGCCTCGCCGCCGGCGTCATCGACAAGATCGGGTTCACCGGCTCGACGGCGGTGGGCAGCCGGATCGGCGAGCTCGCCGGGCGCCACCTGCAGACCCCGTGCCTGGAGCTCGGCGGCAAGAACCCGATGGTGGTCACCGCCGCCGGCGACCTCGACCTCGCGGTGCAGGGCGCGCTGTTCTCCGGCTTCGGTACGGCGGGGCAGCGATGCACGTCGCTGGGCACCGTGCTGGTCCACGCCTCCCGGCACGAGGAGTTCCTCGACCGCTTCGACGCTGCGGTGCGTGACGCACCGGTCGGCGACCCGATGCGGGACGTCGTCATGGGCCCGCTCATCAGCGAGTCGTTCGCGGCCCGCTTCGAGCAGTTCCTCGGCTGGGTGCAGCCGCACCACCGGGTGCTCGGCTCCACCGCCACCGGGCGCATCACCGCGGAGCACCCCCGCGAAGGTTTCGTCGGCGACCCGTCGGCCGGGCTCTACTACCACCCGACGATCGTCGACGGCGTCCGCCCGGACGACCGCGTCTTCCGCGAGGAGACGTTCGGGCCGTTGGTCGGCGTCGCGGCGTACGACGACCTGGACGAGGCGATCGCGCTGGCGAACGCGCCCGGGTACGGGCTGTCGTCGTCGATCTACACGACCGACCCGCAGGAGGCCTTCCGCTTCCGCGCCGGCATCAGTGCGGGGATGGTCAGCGTGAACAACTCCACGTCCGGAGCCGAGGCGCACCTGCCGTTCGGCGGCAACGGGCGCAGCGGCAACGGCAGCCGCCAGTCCGGCATCTGGGTGCTCGACCAGTTCACCCGCTGGCAGTCGATGAACTGGGACTACTCCGGGCGGTTGCAGAAGGCGCAGATGGACGTGCAGGTGGTCGAGCCCGACTACGAGCACCGGTTGCTCGAGGGACCGTGACGGCGCCGGTCGAGACCGTCGACGCGCGGTTCGCCGACGCCGTGCGTGCCCTGCGGCCGGGGCCGGCGCGCGACCTGGACGCCCCCGTACGGGACGGCAGCGGGCTCACCGGCCGGCGCTGTCTCGAGCTGTTCGACGCGCAGGTGACCAGCCGCCACCTGGACCTGGCCGCCCGCGAGCTGCGCGCCTCCGGCGCCGGCTTCTACACGATCGGCTCGAGCGGGCACGAGGGCAACGCGGCGGTGGCGTCCGCGCTGCGCGCGTCCGACCCGGCGCTGCTGCACTACCGCTCGGGGGCGTTCTACGTCGCCCGCGCGCAGCGGCACGGCGGCACCGACCCCGTACGGGACGTGCTGCTCGGCGTCTGTGCGGCCGCCGAGGAGCCGATCGCCGGCGGACGGCACAAGGTGTTCGGCCATCCGGACCTGGCCGTCATCCCGCAGACCTCGACGATCGCCTCGCACCTGCCCCGCGCCGTGGGTGTCGCCTTCGCCATCGAGCGTGCCGCGCGGCTGCGGGTGGACAGCGCGTGGGAGCGCGACGCCGTCGCGGTGGCCAGCTTCGGCGACGCGTCGGCGAACCACTCCACGGCGACGGGAGCGCTCAACACGGCGAGCTGGATCGCCCACCAGCGGCTGCCGCTGCCGCTGCTGTTCGTCTGCGAGGACAACGGCCTGGGCATCAGCGTGCGCACGCCACCCGGCTGGATCGCGGCCGCGTACGGCAACCGGGCGGGCCTGCGGTACTTCGCGGCGGACGGCTGCGACCTGGCTGCTGCGCACGACGCGGCGGCGGAGGCGGTGGCGTACGTCCGCGAGCGCCGCGCGCCCGCGTTCCTGCACCTGTCGGTCGTGCGCTTCCTGGGCCATGCCGGCACCGACGTGGAGTCGGCGTACCGCACGCCGGCCGAGATCGCCGCCGACCTGGAGCGCGACCCTCTGGTCGGCACCGCGCGGCTGCTGGTCGGGGCGGGGCTGCTCACCCCCGACGACGTCGTGGACCGGTACGAGGCCACCCGTGAGCGCGTGCGCAAGGTCGCGGCCGAGGTCAGCGACCGGCCGCGGCTGTCGACCGCGGCCGAGGTGATGGCGCCGCTCGCGCCCCGCCACCCGGACCGGGTCGCCGAGCAGGCCGCGACGGCCCCGCCGGACGACGTGCGTGCCCGCCTGCACGACGGGCGCGTGCCGGAGGACCAGGGCGGCCTGACGCTGGCGCAGTCCCTCAACGCGGCGCTGGTCGACGCGCTCGCGGCCTACCCGCAGGCGCTGGTCTTCGGTGAGGACGTCGCGGTCAAGGGCGGCGTGTACGGCGTCACCCGCGGGCTGCACCGCCGGGCCGGCGCGGCGCGCGTGTTCGACAGCGTGCTGGACGAGCAGTCGATCCTCGGCCTGGCACTGGGCAGCGGGCTGTCCGGGCTGCTGCCGATCCCGGAGATCCAGTACCTCGCCTACCTGCACAACGCCGAGGACCAGCTGCGAGGGGAGGCGGCGACACAGCAGTTCTTCAGCCAGGGCCGGTACCGCAACCCGATGGTCGTGCGCGTCGCGGCGTACGGCTACCAGAAGGGGTTCGGTGGCCACTTCCACAACGACAACGCGGTCGGCGTGCTGCGCGACGTCCCCGGTGTGGTCATCGCGTCGCCGTCCCGGCCCGACGACGCCGCGGCGATGCTGCGTACCTGCCTGGCCGCTGCCGACGTCGACGGCTCGGTCTGCGTGTTCCTCGAGCCCATCGCGCTCTACCACTCGCGCGACCTGTACGAGGAGGGCGACGGCGGCTGGCTCGCCCCGTACGCAGCCCCGCCCGACTGGGCGGGCGCGCACGTACCGCTCGGCGCGGCCCGGACGTACGGCGAGGGCACCGACCTCACGATCGTGACCTTCGGCAACGGGGTGCCCATGTCGCTGCGCGTCGCGCAGCGGCTGGCCGCCGACGGCATCGGCGCCCGCACCGTCGACCTGCGCTGGCTGGCGCCGCTGCCGGTCGACGACCTGGTCCGCGCCGCCGGCGTCACGAGGCGCGTACTGGTGGTCGACGAGACCCGCCGGACGGGTGGGGTGTCCGAGGGGGTCGTCACCGCCCTGGTGGACGCCGGGTTCCGCGGCGCGGTCCGCCGGGTGGCGTCGGCGGACTCCTTCATCCCGCTCGGCGCGGCTGCGGAGCACGTCCTCGTCGCGGAGGCCGACATCGAGGCGGCCGCGCGCCGCCTGGTCGCTGGCTGACCGCCGATCGGCGGTGAGGTGGCCGGGCGGCGCCGGTACGACGAGCCTCGCCGCTGCTGGTGGGTGCGTGTTACGTTCGAGCGTGTGAACGGCTCCAGCGGTACGGGCATCGGCTCGACGCTGCTCGTGTGCCGCCGGCACGTGGATCTGCTGCGCGTCTGCAGCGCCATCTGTCACTGCCGCTGACGCAGCCGCCTGTGCGGTCCCGAGCGCACGCCTGCGCCGCCGCACTCCCTTGTTCTTCCGTTCTTTCTTCGAGGAGCTGCCATGAGCATCCGTCTGGGCGACGTGGCCCCCAACTTCACTGCTGAGACCACCGAGGGCACCATCGACTTCCACCACTGGAAGTCCGGTGCGTGGGCGGTGTTCTTCAGTCACCCGGCCGACTTCACCCCGGTCTGCACGACCGAGCTGGGCCGTACCGCCAAGCTCAACGCCGAGTTCACCAAGCGCAACGTGAAGACCATCGCGCTGTCCGTCGACTCGGTCGAGGACCACAAGGGCTGGGCGCCGGACATCGCCGATGTCGGCGGTACGGACCTGAACTTCCCGATCATCGCGGACCCGGACCGCAAGGTCGCCGAGCTCTACGACATGATCCACCCGGGTGAGGGCAGCACGGACACCGTACGGTCGGTGTTCATCATCGACCCGAACAACAAGGTGCGGCTGACGCTGACCTACCCGAAGTCCGTGGGGCGCAACTTCGACGAGATCCTGCGGGTCATCGACGCGCTGCAGCTGACCGACGCCAACCCGATCTCCACGCCGGTCGACTGGCGCCCGGGTGACCGGGTCGTGGTGTCCCCGGCCATGTCCACCGAGGACGCCAAGGCCAAGTTCGGCGACGTCGAAGAGGTCAAGCCGTACCTGCGCTGGGCGCACGTCAAGAGCTGACCCACGTACGGGGCCGGGTCCCGCTGCGCGTCTGCGCGGCGGGCCTCAGCTCGGGTGGCGCCGGACCACCGCCTGGACGCCGGAGCCGGCCGCGTCCTGCCAGACGTGCACGGTGTCGGCGAGCGCCCGGGTCAGCCACAGGCCGCGCCCGCGCTCGGCGATCGCGCCGGGAGCAGCCAGCCCGAACCGCGCAGCCGAGAGGCCCCGGCCGGGCTGGTCCCTGCGCTCGGGCGTCCCGGCGTCCTCCACCCGCGCGACCAGGCCGGGCCCCGACACCCACAGGGTGACGCGGCCGTGCCCGCCGCCGTGCTCGACGCTGTTCGCCGCGAGCTCCGAGACCGCCACGGCCGCTGCGTACACCTGGTCGGTGGTCAGCCCGGCGAGCGCGGCGTGGTCGGTGACGGCCGCACGCAGGGCGGGCAGGTCGCCCAGGCTGGTGAACGTCAGCCGCGCCGCCGGTGCGTCCACGGGCTGCGGTGGCGCGACCGGGGGGTGCTCGGCGAGCACGTGCTCCGGACCGCGGTAGTCGGCGTTGGCGCACACGCCGGACGGCGTACGCAGCTCGGGATGGGTCTCGCGCATGACGCCTGCGACGGCGGGGACGTCGGCGGGGCAGGCGCACATGAGGTGTACGGGCAGGTCGGCCAGCACGACGTTGAACATCGCCTCCCAGAAGGCTACGTCGCGCGCCTGCATCCAGGGCTGGAACTGGCCGAGCACCGTGATCGGGCCCGCCGCGCACTGCTGCACGGCCGCGACCCGGCGCCGGTCGACCATCGTCTGGGCGGGGTCGGCGAAGGCGACCGCCGGGTCGACGAAGTCCAGGCCGGCGGCGACCTCCGCGCCCAGTGCCCGGTGGAACCGCGTACGGGTGGGCTCGTCGACGATCACGGTCACGGCGTTGCCGCGCCGGACATCTCGTTCCAGTGCCTCCGCGGTCCGCGCGACGAGGTCGGCCGTGTCCGCGTACAGGACGCCCTGGTGCCGCAGCCCCGTGGAGGCGGCGTGCGTGGGCACCACGGTGACCTCCCCTCCGTGAACTGCGACGGCACTGTAGCCACCGTCCGTCACGGGGTTCCTACCCGGGAGGCGCCGGCCATCACCGGGCGTTGTCCACAGGAGTTCTCCCGGGCCAGGCACAGCGGGGCCAATGTCCCGAACAGGACAGCAGGCCCTTACCGGAAGGACAGCCCCTCGAAGGTGCCCGAACTGCGCCATTCGTCCAGGTAATGGAAGTACGCGGAGGCGCCGAACGGGTAGCCGACGTTCAGCCGCGCCTTCGGGCCCGGATCGATCCCCTCGTTGTTGTAGTAGCCGGGGGTGCAGTCGGGCGAGCCGAGCATCATGCCGGGCCCCGACAGCAGCAGGTCGATCCAGGCGTCCTCGGCCTCCTGGGTGACCTCCACCTCCCGGTGGCCGTGGCCGAGGGCGTGCGTGACGACCATCGCGATGGTCCGGCCGGACTCGGTGAGGTTGTGCGGCACGTTGGAGATGAGGTTCGCGCCCTGCGTGGGCTGCACGATGAACAGGTTCGGGAAGCCGTGCACGTACGTGCCGTGCATCGTGCGCATCCCCTCGGCCCAGTACTCCGACAGCCGTACGCCGTCGCGGCCGGTCATGTCGTAGCCGGTGCGGCTGGTGTACTCCGTGCCGACCTCGAAGCCGGACGCGTAGATGATGCAGTCGACCTCGTACTCGACGCCGTTCGCGACCACGCCTCGCTCGGTGATGCACTCGACGCCCTTGCCGTCGGTGTCGACGAGCGTGGTGCCGGGCTCGTTGAAGGCGTGCAGGTACTCGTCGTGGAAGCAGGGCCGCTTGCACAGCTGGCGGTACCACGCCTTGAGCCGCTGCGCGGTCTCGCGGTCGGCCACGATGCGGTCGACGCGGGCGCGGATCTCCTCCATCTTCTCGAAGTCGGAGTCCTCGTACGCCGCCATCATCGTCGCGGGTGTGCGGTTGTCCGGCGGCAGCTCGGCGATGCGGGCGCGGATGCGGCGGGACAGGTCGGTCCAGCCGTCCTGCACGAGGTCCTCGTCCGCGGTGCCGCCGGCCTGGTTGGCGGTGAAGTTCTCCAGCCAGCGCTGCTGCCAGCCCGGGGTGGCGATCGTGGCGAACCACTCGGGGTCGATCGGGTGGTTGTCGCGGACGTCGACGGACGACGGTGTGCGCTGGAAGACGTACAGCCGCTGGGCGCTGCGGGCGAGGTGCGGTACGCACTGCACCGCGGTCGCGCCGGTGCCGATGACGGCCACCCGCTTGTCACCGAGCCTGTCCAGCGGGGCGCCCGACGGGTCGCCGCCCGTGTACGCGTAGTCCCAGCGGCTGGTGTGGAAGGAGTGCCCGCGGAAGTCCTCGATCCCGGGGATGCCGGGCAGCTTGGGCACGTGCAGCGGGCCGGTGCCCATCGCGATGAACTGCGTGGTGAACGCGTCGCCCCGGTTGGTCCGGACCAGCCAGCAGGACCGGTCGGCGTCCCACTGCAGGTCGGTGACCTCGGTGTGGAACAGCGCGTTGTCGTACAGGCCGAAGTGCTTGCCGATCCGCTGGCAGTGCTCGAGGATCTCCGGCGCGTGCGCGTACTTCTCGCTCGGCATGTGCCCGGTCTCCTCGAGCAGCGGCATGTAGACGAACGAGGCCGTGTCGCACTGCGCGCCGGGGTAGCGGTTCCAGTACCAGGTGCCGCCGAAGTCGCCGCCCTTCTCGAGGATGCGGACGTCGTCGACGCCGGCCTCCTTCAGGCGCGCGCCGGTGACCAGCCCGGCGAAGCCGCCGCCGATGAAGGTGACGGTGACGTGGTCGGTCCTGGGCTCGCGCGGGGTGACCGGCGTGTACGGGTCGTCGAGGTAGTGCGCGAACCGCGTGCCGGCCAGCCGGACGTACTGCGCGTTGCCGTCGGGGCGCAGCCGCTTGTCGCGCTCCTCCCGGTACTTCCGCTTGAGCGCTTCCCTGTCGATGCTCGGGCGGTCGGTGACGGTCATACGTCCTCCGCTGCTCGGAAACCGAACGCCATTCTGTCCGACGCGGCCCCCGCCGTCGACCCTCCTGCGACGGCTGGCGCAGCGGCCGGCGTCAGCCGAGCCGGACGGCCTGCAGCTGGGTCACCTGCGCCACCCGGCGGCCGTCGTCGTCGAACAGGTCGGTCTGCGCGGTGATGACCGTGCGGCCGACGTTGAGGGGGTGGCCGACGGCGCGTACGTCGCCCGCGGTTACGGGGCGGAACAGCTGCGTCGTCGACGTCATGGTCGAGGTCGTCGCGCCCTCGGGCAGGTTGAGGAACGCGACGAGCGCCCCGACCGTGTCGGCGAGGCTCATGAGCGCGCCACCGTGCAGGACGCCGCCGGCGGTGCAGCGGGACGCGTCCCAGGACAGGCGCCCCACCACCTCGGTGGCGTCGGCCCGCTCCAGCCGTACACCGAGCGTGCGTGCGAACGGCATGAGGTCGAGGTAGCCGTCGGGTGAGTCCGTCACGGGGACAACGGTGCCATGGCGGGCCCGGCAGCGCGACTACGCGCCCGCACGGGCCAGCCGGTGCAGGGTCGCCAGCTTCGTGCGGTCCTCGACCACGAACCAGACCAGCGCGTACGCCCACACCACGGCGACCCAGCCCCAGCCCAGCGGCGTCATGAACACGCCGAGCCCGGCGATCAGCGTGGCCAGCGTCTGGGTCCCGACCACGGCACCGAGCAGCAGCCGGGACGGGTGCGGGCTGCGCCAGAACGGTCCGGGTGCGCGGGTGACGAAGACCGTGAGGTGCCCGGACACGGACAGCTTGAGGTAGATCAGCGTACGGATGACGTCACGGTCGAGGCCCACGACGAGATCCGCCAGCGCGAACAGCAGGAACGTCTCGAGCACGCCGAGCACGCCGATGACGGTCGCGACCGTGAGCACGCGCCGCATGTCCCAGGCGGCCGGGCTGCGCGAGCCCTGCACGTGGTCGTAGGCGATCGCGAGGATCGCGCCGTCGTTGAGGATCGCGAGCAGCACGATCATGGTCGCGGTGACCGGGAAGAAGTTCACCGCGACGACGGCCAGCACCACGAGGAGCAGCACGCGGATGGTCTCCGCGATCCGGTACGTCGCGTAGCTGGTCATCCGGGCGAAGATCTCCCGCGCGAGCCGGATGGCGTCCACGATCACCGACAGCCCCGGGGCCAGCAGCACCACGTCGGCCGAGGCCCGGGCGGCGTCCGTCGCACCGGCGACGGCGATGCCGGCGTCGGCCTGCTTGAGCGCCGGTGCGTCGTTGACGCCGTCACCGGTCATGCCCACGATGTGGCCGCGCTGCTGCAGCAGCTGCACGATCCGGTACTTGTGCTCGGGGAAGACCTGCGCGAACCCGTCCGCCCCCTCGACCAGGTCGGCGTCGGCCGTGCCGCCGTCCATGCTGAGGCGGTTCGCGTCGAGGATCTCCCCGCCCAGCCCGACCTGGTGGGCGATCTCCGCGCCGATCGCGACCTGGTCCCCGGTGACCATCTTTACTTGGACGCCGAGGTCGCGGGCGGCGGCGATGGTGGCGGCGGAGTCCTCCCGCGGCGGGTCGGACAGCGGCAGGACGCCGAGCAGGTGCCACGTCCCGGCGCTGTCCGTCCGCGCGACCGACAGCGCGCGCGACCCGCGGTCGGCGAGGCGCTGCACCTGCTCGGTAGCCGCTGCCACGGCGGCATCGTCGGCACACCGGCCGGCGATGACCTGCGGGGCGCCCTTGCTGACCGCGTACCGGCCCGCACCCCGCCGGACGGTCGCCTCGGTCCGTTTGCTCACCGGGTCGAACGGCTCGTACGCCACCACGTCGTCGTCCGGGGAAGCGACGGCGCCTGCGGCGGCCAGGACGGCGATGTCGATCGGGTCACGGTCATCAGGGCGGGAGGCCAGGGCGGCTGCGCGCAGCACATCCTCGGCAGAGACGCCGGGCGCGCACCACGGGTCACCGACGGTCAGCCGGTTCTGGGTGAGCGTCCCCGTCTTGTCGGAGCACAGGACGTCCACGCCGCCCAGCTCCTCGACCGCGGGCAGGTGGCTCACCACCGCCTCGCGCGCGGCCAGCTGGCGGGCACCCACGGCCATCGTCACCGACAGCACGGCGGGCAGCGCCACGGGCACGGACGCGATCGTGACGACCAGTGCGAACTCCAGCGTCTCCAGTGCCGGGTTGCCCCGGGCGAGGGAGACGACCAGCGTGACCGAGACGAGCGCGAGGGCGATGACGATGAGGTAGTTGCCGATGCGCAGCACCGCGCGCTGGAAGTGGCTGACGGTCCCGGCGGTCTCCACCAGGCTCGTCGTACGCCCGAAGAAGCTCGACGCACCGGTGGCGTAGACGAGCGCGTCGCCCTCCCCGCGCGTGACGACCGCGCCGGAGTAGAGGACCCCGCCCTGCTCCCGCGTCACCGGCAGCGACTCGCCGGTGAGCGCCGACTGGTCCAGCTGGACCGGACCGTCGTCCAGCAGCCGCGCGTCGGCCGGGACCACGTCGCCGAGCCGTAGCCGTACGGCGTCGCCGGGTACGAGCTCGCGGGCGGGCAGCTCCTGCCACGTGCCGTCGCGGCGGGCGAGCGCGGTCGTCCCCAGCCGCTGCTTCAGGGCCTCGATGGCACCGGCGGCCTGGTGCTCCTCGGTGAACGCCACGACCCCGTTCATGACGAGCAGCACACCGATGATGGCGGCGTCCCCCCAGTGCCGTGCGAGCGCGGAGAGGACCAGCGCCGCCTCGATCATCCACGGGATCGGCGCCCAGAAGTACCCGAGGAAGGTCAGCAGGACGTTGCGGTGGAGCTCGGCCACCTCGTTCGGGCCGTGCTGCTCCAGCCGGGTGGCCGCCTCGTCGCTCGACAGACCGCCGGTGCCCGCGTGGAGCTCGCGCTCGAGCTGCTCCAGCGGGACCGTGGAAAAGTCGGCGACGGTCGTCGGCCTCACCTCCGGGTCCGACCTTCCGTCCGAACCGGCGGGCGCCGGTAGGGGCCGAAGCCCCCACTCAGCGGTCCGGGCCCAGCCGGCGATGCGGCTGGACCCGGACGGCGGTGGGCGGCGCGCCCGGTGTGGTCACTACTCGGACTTCACGGCGGAGATCTCGAGCTCCAGGGTCACCTTCTCGGAGACGAGGACGCCGCCGGTCTCGAGCGCGGCGTTCCACTCCACGCCCCAGTCCTTGCGGTTGATGGTGGTGCTGCCCTCGAAACCGACGCGGGTGTTGCCGAACGGGTCCTTGGCGCTGCCCGTGTACTCGAACTCGATGGTCACCGGCTTGGTCGTGCCCTTGATGGTGAGGTCACCGGTCAGCCGGAAGTGCTGGTCGTCCAGCTTGTCGACCCGCGTCGACCGGAACGTCAGCTGCGGGTGCGTCGGCGCGTCGAAGAAGTCGTTCGCGCGCAGGTGGTCGTCGCGCTGGCCGTTGCCGGTGTTCACGCTGGCGACGGTGACGGTGACCTCGGCGGTGGAGCGCTCCGGCGCGGCGAAGTCGAGGAACGCCGACCCCTCGAACTGCTCGAACGCGCCGCGCACCTTGGTGACCATGGCGTGCCGCGCGACGAAGCCGAGGCGGGTGTGCGCCGGGTCGAGGGTGTAGGTGCCGGTGAGGGTGCTGGTGGTCTGGGTGGTCATGGCGTCTCCTGGGCTCACGGGCTAGATGTTGACGTGTCAACAATAGGGGAACGCTTGCTGACGTGTCAACATTTCGCGCGTACACTCCTCCCATGGCACCGCGATGGCTCGACGAGCGAGAGGCCCGGATGTGGCGCGGATACCTGCGCATGCGCCGCGGGCTGGACGAGGCCATCGAGCGGCAGCTGTCCGAGGAGGGCCTGTCGACGGCGGACTTCGAGCTGCTCGTGCCGCTGTCCGAGGTGCGCGACAACGTGCTGCGCGCCCGCGACCTCGGCCGGCTGGTGGGCTGGGACCGCAGCCGGCTCGCTCACCAGCTCCGGCGGATGGAGCAGCGCGGCCTGGTGCACCGGTTCGACTGCCCGACGGACGCGCGCGGAACCATGGTGGAGCTCACGGAGGAAGGGCGGACGCTCATCACGCGGGCTGCCCCCGGGCACGTCGAGACGGTGCGCCGCGTGTTCGTCGACCTGCTGGACCCCGCGGAGGTCGACACCCTGACGGCCATTGCGACACGGGTCGCCGAGCGGACGGGCGCGCCGGCGCTGCCGGGGGACGGCGAGGTCAGCGACCCGGCGTAGCGGCGTCCACGGCCCGCCCCAGGGTCACCAGGCCGGGGCGGGCCAGGAAGCCCAGCCGCTCGTTGGCGGCGATGATGGCGTCGTTGCCGGCCATGTTCTGCGTGACGACCCGCCGGTGCCCGTGCGCGGCGAGCAGGAGGGCGTGACGGGCCTTGAGCCCGGTCGCCACACCCTGCCCGCGGGCCTCGCGTCGTACGCCGGTCAGCACCGTGTTGACCGCGCCGTCCTCTGCGTGGTCGGTGACGCACGTGATGCCGACGGGTCGGTCGCCGGACCAGGCGAGCAGCACGCGGTACGGCTGCCGCATGAACCGCCGGAAGACGGGCAGCGGCATGCTGTCGCCGGCTCCCGCCACGTCCGGCGCGTCCGCCGAGACCGTGGTGAACACCTCGTGCGCCCGCGCCCAGTCGCTGTCGTCCGCATCGTCGGGCAGGGCACGCAGCGTGATGCCGGCCGCCTCCACGCGCGCGGCCAGCCGCTCCAGGGCCGCGGCGTCGAGCCGCGTCAGGTCGAGCTGCGACTCGCGGTGGTGGCTGAGGACGGTGTAGCCCAGGCGCTCGGCAGCGGCGAGCGATGCGGTGTCGTCCTCGCGCGCGTGGTCGACGACCCCCGGCAGCCCGAGGTCGCCCGCCGTGGCTGCCAGGACCTCGACCAGCGCCCGGCCGGCACCGCGCCGGCGCAGGTTCGGCGACACGTACACGGCCGAGATGCCGTACCCGTCGCGCGCTGCGCCGATGCCGATGAGGAACGCGTGACCCGCGAGGGTGCGGCCGACCTCGGCGACGACGTCGAGCACGCGTACGCCCGGTGGCGTGGCCCCGAGCCGGTCGCGGAACGTCGCCGTGCCGAGCCAGAACCCGTCGCCGGAGTGCACTGCATCGAGGTCGTCGGTGTCGGCGGTGGCCCGGACCAGCACGGTGCTCATGGTTGCTGACGGTAGCCAGCCGACGGCGGCTTGTGGGTCGCGCGTGGCGGCGGCTAGGGTCGAGACGACGGGGGACCGATCAAGACGGTGGTGTGGCGACCCGCTACCGGACCTCGTCTACCGGTGAGGGGTGGCAGTGCCGACCACAGTCCCCGGTCCACGGGACAGCGACCTTCCCGAGGAGGTCGCGCCGCTGTCCGTGCTGCTCGCCCACCTGCCGGCGGCGGTGGCGTACCTGCACGGGCCCGACCTGGTGTTCGCGTTCGCGAACGACGCCTACCGAGAGCTCGTCGGTGGTCGCGACGTGGTCGGGCTGCCGGTACGCGAGGCGCTGCCCGAGGTCGACGGCCAGGGCTACTTCGAGATCCTCGACCGGGTGCTCGCCACGGGGGAGATGCATGTCGGGCGCGAGGCCGAGGTCGCCCTGGACCGGCAGGAGCAGGGGGAGCCGGTTTTCGTCGACTTCGTCTACGCGCCGGTCCCGGGACCATCCGGCGGCGTCGACGGGATCCTCGTGCACGCCGGTGAGGTCACCGAGCACGTGCGCGGCCGTCGAGCTCTCGAGCAGCTCGCCGCCGAGCTCACCAGTGCCGAGGCCCGCTACCGGACGCTGTTCGAGACCCTCCCGTACGGCGTCGTCTACCACGACGCGCAGCGCCGGGTCATCGCCATGAACCCGGCAGCGCGCGACATCCTCGGCGCCGACATGGACGCCGTCGTCGGCCGGCCGCCGGACGACATCCGCTGGGAGGCGGTGGACGAGTCCGGCGCGCCGGTGAGCGACGACGACGTGCCGGCGGCGGTTGCGCTCCGTACCGGCCGGATCGTCGCCGACGTCGTCCTCGGGGTCCCACACAGGGGAACCGGCGAGCGCCGCTGGCTGCGGGTCACGGCCGTCCCCGACGCCCTGGACGACAACGGCGCCCCGCAGCGGGCGTACGCGATGTTCAGCGACATCACCGACGAGCTGCGCACGGCCGGTGAGCTGGCCGAGCAGGGGCAGCTGGTCTCCCGCCTGCGCGACGCGAACGTGCTGGGCATCCTGCTCGCCACCGAGGACCGCGTCTACGACACCAACGACGCGGTGCTCGACATGATCGGCTACTCGCGGGACGACCTCCAGGCCGGCCGGGTCTCCTGGCGGGACCTCACGCCGCCGGAGTGGTGGGCAGCCGACGACTGCGCGCTGGCCGAGCTGCGGGAGACGGGTGCCTGCCGGCCGTTCGAGAAGGAGTACGTCCACCGCGACGGTCACCGCATCCCGATCATGATCGGTGCCGCGGTCATCGGTCAGGCCCCCTTACGGTGGGTGAGCTACCTCGTTGACCTCTCCGAGCACCGCCGAGCCGCGGTCGAGCGGGCGCGGCTCGCCGAGCGCGAGCGGCACGCGACCGCGGCCGCCGCGGTTGCGGGTGAGCAGTTGTCGACCCTGCTGCGCGCGGGCTCGCTGCTCGCGGCGACGCGCGACCGCGACGAGCTGCTCCGGCACGCCACGCGCCTGGTGCTCCCGGCGCTGGGGGACTGGTCGGCCGTGCTGACACCGGCGCCGGACGGCGGGCTGCGGCTCACCACGTCGGCCCACCGGCGGCCCGAGCGGGCCGAGCGGCTTGCTGCCCTGCACGGCACGGTGATCCCGGCCCGCAGCCCGGTGGCGGTGCAGCTGGCCTTCCGTACCGGGGAGACGCGGGTGGTCTCAGACGCGGCGGTAGAGGCCGCACTGTGGCCGGAGGACCATCCGCTGCGGCAGCTCCTCGGTGAGCTTGAGCCGGGCAGCCTGGTCGCGGCACCGATGGTCACGGCCAGCCACCGGCTCGGCGTCCTGGTGGTCGCGCGCGACCGGGACCGCGTCCCCTTCTCCGACCAGGACGAGACGATGCTCACCGAGCTGGCTCGTCAACTGGGGCTCGGGCTGCGCAACGCCGAGCTGTCCGCGCACGAGCACTCGGTCGCCGAGACGTTGCAGCGAGCGGTGCTGCCGGGCGACCTGCCCGACGTCGAGGGCCTCGGGCTCGCGGTCCGCTACCTTCCTGCGACGCAGGGGATCGACGTGGGTGGGGACTGGTACGACGCGTTCCGGCTCGGACGCACGCTGCTCGGTGTGGTCGTCGGCGACGTCGTGGGTCACAGCGTCACGTCGGCGTCGGTGATGGGCCAGCTGCGCAACACGCTGCGCGCGTACGCGGTGCAGAACCCCGACCCAGCGGCGGTGATCGCGGAGACGAACCGCGCGGTATTGGCACTCATGCCGGAGGCGCTCGCGACGGTCTTCTACGGCGTCCTGGACACCGCGACCGGTCACCTCACCTATGCCAACGCCGGCCACCCCCCGCCCCTGGCCGCCACCGCCAGCGGGGTGCACTACCTCGATGACGCCTCCGGGCTGATGGTCGGCGCCGGCTCGGACCTGGCCGTCGGCTGCGGTCGGTTCGTCGCGCAGCCGGGCGACAGCCTGCTGCTGTACACCGATGGTCTGGTCGAGGACCGGCACCGTGACGTCGGCGAGGGGATGCGCCAGCTCGCCGACGCCGTCGGCGGCGCCCAGGGGCTGGACCCGGACGCGCTGTGCGATGTCCTGGTGGAGCGCATGCTGGGTGGTCGCCAGCGGGCGGACGACGTCTGCCTGCTGGCTGCGCGGCTGCTCGCCCGGTAGCAGGAGCTCGACGTCCTCGCGGCCGGGGACCGAGGGCCTTTGCCGTGCGACGGGCCGGACGAACGTGCGGCGCCTCCAGTCACTCGGACCTGTGACGCTGTGCCGCCGGGACTGCGGAGGGAGCACACCCCGTGTCACGGGCCACGATGACCGCATCCACGCGCGTGCTGACTTCGAGCTTGGCGAAGATCGTCGACGCGTAGTTGCGGACGGTCTTCTCGCTCAGGTGGGCGCGCTCGGCGATCGCCTGGTTCGTCCAGGCCTGCGCCGGTGAGCGCGAGGATCTCCAGCTCGCGTGGGGTGAGGTGACGCAGCTGCGGTGCCGGGTTCTCGTGCCCGCTTGCCGCGGGCGCGTGCAGGACGGCATCTGCGACTTCGGCACCAAGGATGACTTCGCCGCGGACGACGGCGTGGATGGCGCGGACGGCGTCGCCGCCGGCGCCCTTGACCAGACAGCCTCGCGCACCGGATTCCACTGCTCGTCTCGCCAGGTGCGGGTCGTCGCTCATCGTGAGCATGAGCACGCGAATGGCCGGCTGCGAGGAAAGGATTCGCCGCGTCGCCTCGAATCCGTCGAGCCCGGGAAGCGCGAGGTCCATCAGGATGACGTCGGGCGCGGTCGCTGCGGCGAGGTCGACCGCGTCGGCGCCGGTCGCTGCCTCCCCGGCCCATGTCAGGGGGCTCGGTGACGGGGAG
The DNA here is from genome assembly GCA_963728075.1 of uncultured Actinomycetota bacterium. GTDB lineage: Bacteria > Actinomycetota > Actinomycetes > JAFAQI01 > DASSKL01 > CAVSIP01. The sequence continues at coordinate 66,907 of CAVSIP010000003.1, forward strand.
GGTAGCGACGACCTCGGCTACGACCTGCGCGTCGACCACAAGCGGCTGTGGCTGTTGCTCGAGGTGAAGGCGACCACCGGCGACGACGCCGAGTTCCTGCTCACCGGCGCCGAGCTCGTCTGCGCCCAGAACCTGACCCGCAGCGAGCGGTACGAGATCCTGTTCGTCACCCACGTGCTCGACGGGGAGCGTCGGCGAATCTTTCGGCTGCCGAACCCGCTGGACTCCCGGTCACGCCGGCTTTGCCGGACTGTCGGCAACGGCGTCCGGTACAAGTTCGCGCTCGCGACCCCGACGGATCCTGACAACGGCGGCTGAGGGAGCAACCACCGGCCGTTGAGTGCACGGGGCCACGTCGCGCTTCGGCTCGGCGCCACTCATCACGGCCGCCGTGTTCGTGTTCCTGGCGAGGCATGTCGTCCTCAGGCGGGCATGGACAGCGTGTGGCCGCTCCTCACGGGGTGCGAGTGCGGCAGGCGCGGACCCGCTCGCTACGCCCGTGCGCCTGTTCGGCCTGTGACTGCATGGAAGCCGGCGAGCGCGAGGACGCGACGGAGGCGGTCGACAGCCATCTCGGGGTCGAGCAGGATGCCTGCCTGGTCGGCCAGTTCGAAGAGGCGGACCAGGTGCGGCACCGACCGGGCGCTCTCCAAGCCGTTGACCATGCGGAAGTGATCCTGGTGCCCGGAAAGGTAGGCCAAGAACACGATGCCGGTCTTGTAGTAGAAGGTCGGTGGCTCGAAGATGTGCCGAGCCAGTGGGAGCGTCGGCGCCAGGATCTTCTCGTAGGCGTCACTGTCTCCCTCATCGAGCGCTGCAACGGCCGTGGCGGCTGCGGGGGCCAGTGCGTCGAAGGCTCCGAGGAATGCGTCGCTGTGGCCGCAACTGTCGCCGCGGATCAGCTCCGGGTAGTTGTAGTCGTCCCCGGAGTACAGGCGCACGCCAGCTGGTAGTCGCCGCCGGATCCCGATCTCCCGATCCTTGTCCAGCAGGGAGAGCTTGAGTCCGTCGACCTTGTCGGCGTGGTCTGTGATGATTCGCAGGCAGGTTTCCGTTGCGACGCCCAGGTCAGTCGAGCCCCAGTAGCCGTCGAGTGCGGGGTCGAACATCGGGCCGAGCCAGTGCAGGATCACGGGCTGGGCGGCCTGGCGGAGGATGGTGCTGTACACGCTGTAGTAGTCATCCGCGGAAGAGGCGAAGGCGGCGAGCTGCCGGCTCGCCATCATCACGATCCTGGCGCCGGACTGCTCAACGACGGTGCACTGCTCCTCGTAACCGGCGACGATCTCGGCCAGTGAGCCGACCTGAGCGGGGAGCTGGTCGGTCCCAGCCCCGCACGCAAGAAGTCCCCCGGTGGTTCGTGCCTGCGCTCCCGACCGTTGGATGAGCTCCCGCGTCGCCTCCCAGTCCAGTCCCATGCCGCGCTGCGCCGTGTCCATCGCATCCGCGACGCCGAGGCCATGCGCCCACAGGTGGTCGCGGAACCGCAGGGTCGCCTCCCAGTCCAGCACCGCGGGCGCACCGGTGCGGTTTTCGGCAAGCGGGTCGCAGACCACGTGTGCCGCGGCGTATGCGACGCGGCTGCGCAGCGGACTACCTGGCCGTGTAAACGAGCCGGGGGGACCCAGCGTGTACACGCGGGGGCCACTCGCAGACGGCAACGTGATGGTGAGACTCATCTGGCCAGCTTTCTCGTGGAGGCCGCCGGTTCACGCACCTAGCGGCCGGAACCCGGCTAGGGAACGGGACGCGCCCGGTAACGACTGATGACGCGCTCGATCAAACCCTCGTCGACGTACTTGGGATAGGTATCGGGTTTGACTTCTTCAGGAACCTGACCGGTGTACCCGAGGAGACGACGTACTTCCGGATGGGCGTAGTAGGCGCCAGCGACGGCGAGCAGGACTGCCTCGAGGGCCTCACCATCGGTCTCGGCGAGGACGGTCACGGTTTCCTGCCACGGCGCACCCCGCCCCCCGCTGTAGGCACGGATCAGCAGCGGCAGCAGATCAGGCCGGGCATCGACGACAGCGTCCAGTTGACCACCCGCAACGGACATCGAGCTGGCTGCCGGCATGCCGTACGCGGCAGGGATGAGGTGGTCGGCGACTCCAGACAGCCATTCCCGCAGGTCGGACAACGACGGCGCGTTCGGTGGTCCTGCTTCGGTCATCGCTGTCTCCGCCTCTCGCTCACACCGGAATCGCCTGGTTGGCTCGCTGCTCCACTAGGTGGTCGGCGACGCGCAGCGCGAGCGCGGCGATTGTGCTCGTGGGGTTCACGCCCCCGGAGGTGACAAAGACACTGCCGTCGACCACGTAGAGGTTCGGCACGTCGTGTGCACGTCCCCAGCGGTCGACAACGGAGCTTCGCGGGTCGTCTCCCATGCGTGCGGTTCCCAGCAGATGCCAGCCCGAGTAGCGCATGAGGCGCTCGGCCTCGACCCGGTAGGCGCCGGCCTCGCGCAAGGACTCCTCCGCGCGGGCGATGTGGAAGTCGAGCAGGCGCCGCGAGTTATCCCCGACCCGGTAGTGCAGCCGAGGGGCAGGGATGCCGGAGGAGTCCACCAGCGCGTCGTCAAGCTCCACGCGGTTCGATTCGTCCGGGAGGTCTTCGCCGAAGATGCCCCAGCTCGCCGTGCGTCCCAAGAAAGCTCGGACATGCTCGTGGTGCCCATCCCCCCAGACCCGGTCCCCGGCTCTGGTCGGGAGCGCCGCGTTGAGCGGACCCCCGGTCGGAGCGAGGCTCCACTTCGCTCCTCGGACGAAGTCTCGTGAGTCGTCGCTTTCGTAGAACTCGTAAGACACGATCTTCGACCCCACGTGCCCCTTGAAGCTCTCCAGCGGCCCGTCGAAGTAGCCGAGCACGTTCGCGAACGGGTGCACCATGAGGCGCTTGCCGACGAGACCGCTCGAGTTGGCCAGGCCGTCAGGAAAGGCGTCGGAACGGGGAGTTGAGAAGAAGCCGCGCCGTCCCGATGGCATTCGCGGCGAGCAGCACGACGTCCGCGTACGCCACCTGCCAGCGACCGTCTCGGTCGACGTACTCGGCCCCGGTGGCCAGACCCTTACCGTCGATCAAGAGTTGTGCTACCCGCGCCCCGGTCACGAGCTCGGCACCAGATCCATCCGGGCGTGCGGCCAGTGCGTGAGGTCTGGTTGAGGCCTTGGCACCCTCCGGGCATCCCTGCATGCAGGTGCCCCACTGTGCGCACGGGCGGCGCCCGCCGTAGGGACCGGAGAGCACCGCGTTCGGACCCGGCCACCAGTGCCACCCCAGCCTGTCGTGTGCCCGCGCGACCTTCATGGCGGCCTTACCGATGGGCAACGGGGGCAGCGGCGGATCTGCGCCAGGTGGGTAGGCGGGGTCACCGCCGAGGCCGGAGACGCCGAACTCCACGTCGGTGCGCTCGTAGTACGGCTGGAGCTCGGCGTAGGACAGCGGCCAGTCGTCTGCGACGCCGTCCAGGCTCCGCACGCGGAAGTCCGACGGGACCAGCCGTGGCCAGTCACCGGCGTACATGATCATGCTGCCGCCGACGGCGTTGAACATGAGGGTGGCGATGTCGGAGTCGTCTTCGTTCACCGGGTAGTCCTGCACCCAGCCGCGGACGTTGGGACTGGCCGACCACTGCTTGCGTGCGAGGAGCTCGAACATCGGGTCGGCGGCCGGGAAGTCGGCCCGGTCGGGCCACTCACCCTGCTCGAGGCAGGTGACCCGGAACCCAGCCGCCGACAGCCGGCGGGCGGCCACGCCACCGGAGGCTCCCGCACCGATGATCAGGACATCGGCACGGTCCATACCGCCTCCAGCCCCTCACTCAAACTGGTGTGGCAAACGCTTTCCGCGCGACCGTACCGCGGCGGATGGCTCGTCGCAAGCGCGTCTGCCCAGTCGCCTGCGTTCGGCTCAGGAGTGCTGCTCAGTGGCTCCATCGATGCCGAACAGGCGCGCGGCGTTCCCGCCTTCGACAAGGGCCCGCGCCTCCTCCGGCATGCGCACGTTGCGCACCCTTCTCAGCTCGAAGCCCTGGTCGTAGTAGGGCGACCAGGAGGCGAACAGCACCCGGTGGGGGTCGAGGTCACGGGTGAGCCGTTCGAGGTAGTCCTGCCGGTACTCGCCGTTGGTCATTACGCAGAGCCGTGGTGACCGTTCGAGTGCGGCCCAGGCATCCACCGTGCCCAGCCCGGAGATGTTGATCTGCCCGCCGCTGGTCATCACCACCACCGCCTCCGGGACGGCGGCCGCGAGGCTCAGAACCTGCAGCGGCTCTGAGAGCGAGTAGACCCCGGTGGCGACCACGACGGGGGATCCGTGCGCTGCAGCAACCTCGACCACGTCCCGAGCCACGGTCACGGGAAACGTCTCTTCGCCCGGGTGCAGGAACAGACCGCGGCAGCCGAGCTCGGTGAGGCATCGCTGTGCCTCGCGAACCGCCCGCCCGCCTTGCAGCGGATCCACCCGCCCCAGCCGTACGACGTGCGCGGAGTTCGCGGCCTGCGCAGCGAGCCGATCGTTCGCCGGCGGCAGCGCGTAGTCCTCGGGCCGCCCCGGTGCGACCACCAGTGTGTCGATGCCGTGTGGCAGGGCGCGTCTCACGAGTTCGTCCACTGTCAGCGCGGGGCGGAACAGGTTCGGGCCCGCGATGACGAGCGAGTCGACGGTCACGAGTGCAGTCCCAGCAGCGCCGCCGCGTTCCCGCCCAGCACCTTGGCCTCCACGTCTGCGCCCAGCTGCAGCATCCGGATCTTGTCCAGTTCCAGCTGGGGATTGCATCCGGGCCCGTCGCTTCCGAACAGGACTCGATCCGCGCCGATCCGGTCGACCGCTGCCGCGATCATCGGCGGGTACGGCATCGCCGAGGTCTCCAGGTAGATGTTCGGGTACCTATCAGCAACGTCGATCGCCGCCTCAACGTGGAAGTAGCCGCCCATGTGGCCAAGTACAACGGAACACTCGGGCGCCGCCGCCGCGGCGAGGGCGATGGCCTCGGGTGTCGTGTAGGGATCGTCACCGCAGTGGAACAGCACGGGCAGCCTCAGCTCTCCGCAGCGGCGCAGCAAGGTCACCGTGGGGTCGCCAGCGGGATGCGCGAGGGTGGTCGTGGGATGCAGCTTCACGCCCCGGACCCCGCGGTCCAGGGCCTCCGGTAGGAGGGAGACTGCCTCGGGGTAGCTGGGGTTCAGTCGTACGAAGGGCAAGAGCCGACCGGAGAACTTCTCGGCCGAGGCGACGATGTAGTCGAGCGCGGCGGGGTTGACGCCGGGCAGGTCGGTGTAGGTCATGACGACTGCGCGATCGATGCCCGCTTCGTCCAGCAACCCGATGATCTTCTCCGGCGGGTCGATCCACCCGAAAGCCGGCGCTTCGTCAACATGGGTGTGGAAGTCGATGATCACGACACGGCCCGGTCAGCGGGGGATCTCATGCCACGCCGTCTCCCGCTTGAACGTCCGGTCGAACCCGCCGCCGTTCCACGAGGCGATCTTCCGAGGCCACACGCGGAACGGGGTGCGGGGGAACTGGAACGTGCTCTCCGCGTACTCCATGCCTTCGGGGCCCAGGTAGCGCAACACCATCTCCCGCATGGGCGGCACGTAGTCGAAGGCCTCGGCCAGGAACTCGACCTCACCTTGGACACTCACTCGGGCGTACGGCAACTCGAAGTTGTCCACCAGCAGACCGCATCGAGGGTCCCGGCGCAGGTTCTGCACCATGCCGGTGCGCTCCTTGCTGATGATGAGAAACGACTGCCCGTCCCACGTGTACCAGACCGGACTGACCTGCGGCCAGCCCTCGGCGTTCACCGTTGCCACCTTCGCGAACCGACGGCCGGACTGAAGGAACTCGTCCAGCTCAGCCTGGGTGAAGCCACGGCCCTCGTCGGATGTCATCGCCATCGCTGCTCTCCTTCGGCTGCTATGAGGCTGCGTGCTGGGTCAGGCGGAGCCACCGAATGGCTGCAAGACGTGCTTGGCCATGAGCTCCAGCTGGTCGAGGTCGGACGTGAGCGTGTGCAGCATCATGTACTCCACCCCGGCGTCGATCCGGTCCTGCACCTTCTGCTGAATCTCTCCGATGGTGCCGGTCATGTAGACCGAGTCAATGTAGTCCCAGGGGCGTTCGTCGCTGACCACCTTGCGGAACCGGCGCTGCTGCTCCGCCGCGACATCTTCCCGACTCCCACTCTCCGCCAGCCAGGTGAAGTTCTCGTGCGCGACCGTGAACGGTCGGGTTTGCAGACCCCGTTCGGCTTGTGCGGCACGGATCTCCTGCAAGTCGAGGGCGATGAGATCCGCTGGGCAGGTGGGCCGGGCAATCCACCCGTCGTGCCTGATGATCCGGTCCAGTACCGCGGGGCTCATTGCAGCGCGTTCCGGGGAAGCCGCATGCTCGAGTTGACGGCCACCGCCGACCCAGGTCTTGGGGCTGCGTCTCGGATGCGGCTCGACGGTGACCTCGTCGAGCGTGTAGTGCCGACCGTGGAAGGTGACGTCATCCTCGCCGAGCAGGCGCAAGGTGGCGTCCACCACCTCATCGGTGCGCGCGCCGCGTTCGGACTTGTGCACACCGCACGCCTCGAACTCGGGGCCATACCAGCCGACCCCGACGCCGAAGATGTAGCGCTCACCGGACAGGTGGTGCAGCGTTGCCACTTCCTTGGCTAGGACAGCGGGCTGCCGCAGTGGCGCGATCAGGATCGACGTCCCCAACTCGACTCGTTCGGTCACCGCCGCGACGTGGGAGAGCGTCATGAGCGCGTCGAGCCAGGAGACGCGGTAGAAGCGTTTCGCGGTCACCACGTGGTCGGTGATCCACAGCGAGGCAAAGCCCAGCTCCTCCGCTCGGCGTGCGAAGTCCCGTAGACGTGCAGGCTCGTCCGGTCCAGCGTCCGGGAACAGGAACGAAGGGAGGAAGACGCCGATCTGCATGGGAACCCCTGTTGGGCCACGGGCGGTGCCCGGACGGATGTGTGGTTTCGATCACGCCGTTGTGCCTGCCGGGTCGGGCAGTCTGGGTCAGCACGGTTCGATGCGAGTGAGGGACGGGCAACCACCCTGGGCGAACAGGGCAGGTTGCCCCCCGGTGTGCCAGAACACCACGGCCTCGCCCTCTCTCACGTGTTCTGGAGCGAGGGCCAACATGCCGGCGAAGGCTTTGGCGGTGTAGACCCGGTCCAGGACGACAGCGGCGGACCGGGAGGCCTCGAGCAGCGCGGTGTCGGCCTCAACGGTCGGGACCGCGTAATCGGGTCCCCGCCAGCGACCGTCGACGTGTACATCGTCGGGCTGCACGGTGAGTTCAGAGAGCCCCAGGAGCCGCAAAGCCTCATCGGCGAGTTCGGTGGCGTGCCTTGCGAGGTCGACTGCTTGCTTGGCGACCGACACCGCCATGATGGGGGGGGTGGCCCGGCCATCGGCGGAGTAGGCCGCCTGGCCTGCGAGCAGACCGGCGTGCGTGCCTCCGCTGGAGGTGGCGTGCACGATGAGACCGGGGACGATGTTGAGCGCCTCGCACTGGACCATCAGCTCGTCGAAGGCGATTACGAAGCCGAGCGCGCCGACGGCGGTGCTCCCGCCGATCGGCATCGGATAGGGGCGGCGACCGGCAGCACGCAACTTGTCCGCTAGCTCTGCTTGGAACGATTCGAGCTCGTCCCAGTCATCGGTGCCAGGAAAGTGCAACTGGGCTCCGAAGAGACGGGAGAGCAGCTGGTTCCCTTCCGGTGCCGCCTTGTCGTCGCCGCCCAGGATGAGGTGGGTCTCCAGGCCTAGCATCGCGCCGGCTGCCGCCGTGAGTCGGGCGTGGTTGGACTGGCCGGCTCCCACGGTCACGAGACAGTCGGCTCCAGCGACGCGGGCATCGGCGGTGAGGAACTCGAGCTTGCGGACCTTGTTGCCGCCCATGCCGGGTCCGATGAGGTCGTCACGTTTCAGGACGACGTCGACGCCGGCGACCCGTGCCCTGGTGAGTGGTGTCGGAAGGGTGGCCAGCGAGGTCCGGTTCCGAACGATCGACGCCCGGCGCACAGCGTCGACTGCACCGCCGCCTGGGCGCGCTGCGTCACGATGGAAATCGTTTGCCACGACAGCAGAGGATCTGGGGATCAAGCGTGCGTGTCAACCGCGACGTGCAAATCCAACGCGTATTCGTGTCATTCCACGCCGCACGGGTCGCTGGCAGCCGTGGTTCCGTGACAAGCGGTGGTTCCCGTCCCGGTGATCCGCTACGATCCGGCCTCCGCTTCGGAGCGTGGTGGACATCCCGTGATCTCCGACGCGTCCGTGCGCGAGAGGGGAACCTGTGACTTCTCTGGCGGATGTCGCCGCACTAGCCGAGGTCTCGGTCGCCACCGCGTCGCGTGTCCTCGGCAACAGCAGCCATCCGGTGTCGGCGCTGACGCGTACGCGTGTCCTGGACGCAGCACGGACCCTCGACTACGAGTTCAACATGCTGGCCCGCGGTCTGGTGGAGAAGCGCACGCGGACGGTGGGCGTGCTGGTGCACGACATCCTTGACGAGTACTTCGCCCAGATCGTGCGTGGCATCGAGGACGTGGCGTACGCGTCCGGCTACACGACATTCGTCTGCAACTCCGACCGTGATGCCGACAAGGAAATCGCCTACGTGCGAAAGCTCCGCTCGATGTGCGTCGACGCGCTGATGTTCACGGCGGGTGGCCTGGACGACCGGATGCATCGGAGACGGTTGGGCCTGCAGCTCCGGAAGATCGAGGAAGCGGGGCGTGCCGTCGTCTACCTGGCGCCGCAGGGTTCTCAGCGCCCTCACGTCTACTTCTCGACGCAAGACGCGGTGTCGATGGTCGTGAAGCACCTAGCGGGGCTCGGCCACCGCCGCCTTCTCTACGTCGCAGGAGATCCCCGAGTGGCGACGACCCACGAGCGAACCGATGCGGTGCTGGCGGCCGCCCAGCAACTCCATCTGCCTCGCCCTCTGGTCGTCAACGCCGACTTCAGCCGGGCAGGCGGTCGCGCCATTGCTGATGACGCGGCTGCCCATGTCCGCGACGGTGTTACCGCGGTGATGGCCGCGAACGACCAGACCGCCGTCGGCCTCCTCGACGGGCTGACCGACCGGGGGGTGGCAGAACCGGATGATGTCTCACTCACCGGCTTTGGGGACATCTCAGTGTGCAGCTACGTCCGGCCCGCGCTCACGACCGTGCGGTTACCCTGTACGAGATCGGCGCAGAGGGTATGCGCTTCGCGCTGCGGGCTCTGGCGGACGAGCGCCCACGACGGGGCAGGCCGCTCGCCTGCGAGCTGCAGGTCCAGCGTCCACGGGGCCGCCCCGTCCGTGAGCCGCCGTTATCCCATCGAAACGAGGCAAGCGCTTGCGCGGGGTCCGGTCGGAGGTTACGTTCCGCGGCAAACGCTTTCCTGACGTAAGGCGCGCCCCACACGAAGGCGGTCGGTTTGAGTATCACCTGGGAGCAGAACCTCGAGGCGGTCATGCCGGACGGCACGGTGCTCCGGGCGGACGTCTGGCGGCCAGCCAAACCGGGCCGGTACCCGACGCTGCTGATCCGCGAGCCATACGGTAAACGCCAAGCCGAGAACGTCACCTACGCCCATCCTTCCTGGTACGCCCAGCAGGGGTTCGCGGTCGTCGCCCAGGACGTCCGAGGCCGATTTGACTCAGAGGGAGAGTTCACTCCCTTCGAGCACGAGGCAACCGACGGCGCCGCTACGGTCGACTGGGTCGCCGGACAGCCGTTCTCCAACGGCGTCGTGGGCATGTACGGGTTCTCCTACGGAGGCTCAACGCAGCTTCAGGCAGCGGCCGTCGATCCCGCTGCCCTGCGGGCGATGGTCCCCGCGCTGACCAGTCCCGACTTCTACGAGGGCTGGACGTACAAGCACGGGGCCCTTTCGCTGGCCTTCACGGCTTCCTGGGCGTCGATGCTCAGCGCCGAGACGGCTCGCCGCCAGGGTGACGCGGCGCTTGAGAGCCAGCTCTTCGCGCAGTTCCAGAGCTCTGCGCTCTTCGGCACTCTGCCGCTGACGCAGTATCCCAACCTGGGGGCCGGCGACACCGGCCGCTTCTTCCATGACTGGCTGTCACATCCATCCAACGACGACTACTGGCGTCGCTGGGACGTGACGGAGCGCCTTGCGCAGATACCGCAGAGCGCCCTCATGATCGCGGGCCTCTACGACATCTTCCTGGACTCGACATTGCGCGCCTACGCGTCGCTTCGGTCCCGGTCGTCCGCTCTCACCGAGCTGATAGTCACACCCTGGTACCACATTCCGTGGTCCCGTAACGTCGGGGCGCTCGACTTCGGGGAAGGGGGCGCTCAACCGGGTTGAGCAGTGGCATCTTGACTTCTTCTCGCGCACGCTGCGGGAGGAGGGCAGCGGTGGGGAGAACCCGCAGGTACGCGCCTTCGTCACCGGCCGGAACGACTGGATGGCGCTGTCGGAGTGGCCGCCGGGTGGGTCCGAGCTGACCCTGTATCTGCACGCGACGCGAGCGAACTCCACCAGCGGGGACGGCTCCCTCGACACGGAGCCGCCGGCGGCGCAACCACCGGACACCTACACGTACGACCCGGCGTCACCACTGCCGAGCCTCGGCGGCCGTTCCTGCTGCTTCCCCACCATCGCCCCCATGGGCCCGGCGGTCCAGAACTCGCTGGAGGAGTGGAACGGCGTCCTCGTCTACACGTCGAGGCCACTCGAGCGTGATCTGCTCGTCGTCGGCGAGGTAGCCATGACCTTGTTCGCCGCCACGTCAGAGAAGGACACCGACTGGATCTTCCGGTTGTGTGATGTCACACCCGGCGATGTGTCCGTCAACGTGGCCGACACCATCCAGCGTGCCCGGTACCGCAACGGCACCAACCGCGAGGTACTGATCGCGCCCGGCGAGGTGTCCGAGTTCCGGCTGGCCACATCCGCGTGTCACCTGTTCAAGGCGGGACACCGGGTCCGCGTCCATGTGGCTTCCAGTTCATTCCCCATGTGGGATCGCAACCTGAACACGGGTGGTCCGATCGGCGCCGAGCCGCTCGCCGCGCGCAAAGTTGCCATCCAGACCGTGCTTCATGACCAGGATCATCCCAGCCACATCACCCTGCCGACTCTCGGCTGAGCCGCGGGTCCCGCTTCTCCAGGAGAGGACAACACATGAGACTGAGGGCTTTGGCGGCAGCTGGAGCTGTCTTGGCGCTCGCGGCCGCTGGCTGCGGAGGATCATCAAACAGCTCATCCGGTGGCACCAGCTCGCCACAGGCCGTGGGCAGCCCGTCGTCGACGGCGACTGGCGGAGACCCTCAGCCGAGCATGGACGCGCCGGCGTACGCGCGCGTCGTGAACGGTGAGAAGGAGACCGTTGACACCAGCAGGTGGAAGAAGAAGGGCCCGTACACGATCGCGGCCGTTACGCAAGGTCCGATCAACGGGTGGGGGACCCTCTTCGACGCGCAACTGAAGCAGGCCGCAGCTGACAACCCCGACGTGAAGAGCCTCGACATCCACCCCTCGATGGCGGATGTTCAGAAGGAGACCCAAGACCTCGAGCTGCTCATCAACAAGAAGCCCGACGCCATCATCGCCACCCCCATGAGCGTGGCCGCGCTGAGTGCTCCGATCACCCGCGCCAAGGCGGCCGGCATCCCCGTCATCACGTGCGGCGCCCGGTCGGAGGGCAACGGCTGGGTGACCGAGGTCGGACAGCCGCTGTACCCGATGGGCTTCGACGCCGCCGTCCACCTCGCCAAGATGCTCAACGGCAAAGGCAACATCATCGAGATCAACGGCATCCCTGGGGTCGACGCCGGTGAGATCTGGAAGACCGGCGGCCATGACGCGCTGAAGGACTACCCCGACATCCACATCGTGGGTGAGGGCGCAGGGAACTGGTCCACGGCCGACTCCAAGAAGCTGACCTCCAGTCTGATCGCCGCCAACCCGAAGATCGACGGCATCCTCAGCATGGGCATGGAGATGGGTATCGGCGCGGTGCAAGCCTTCCTAGACGCTGGCAAGCCCGTCCCGCCGATCACCGGTACCGGTGCCATGAACGGCTTCAACAAGCTCGCCATCGATCACAACGTCAAGTGGTGGGCGATCTCCTACAACCCGTCACTTTCCAAGGTCTGTCTGGACACGGCCATCAAGGTCCTCAAAGGCGAGAAGGTCACGAAGTACATCGACGGCACGAAGCAGATGACCGGGACCATGGAGTTCAGCGACGCAAACGAGAAGGAGACCTACAAGCCGAACCTGTCCGACCAGCTTCCACTCGGCCCGACCTTCATGACGGACGCACAACTCGCGGCCGCCGGCTTCAAGAAGCAGTAGCAGACGTCGAGACCGAGGACGGTGACGATGGGACAGAGTCCGCTACCGGACATCGCAGCCGGGCGTCGAGAACGCGCGGTGAAGCTCACGAAATCCGTGGGCAGTGCGAGTGTCCGCCGGATCCAGGCCAACCGCGCGCTGGTACCGGTAGCGGCTCTGGCCGTAGCCCTCGCCGTCCTCGGTCTCACCACCCCTGACTTCTACAACTCGGGAAACCTGCTCAACCTCGGGCAGGTCGCCTCGGTCCTTGGCGTCGTCACAGTCGGTCAGACACTGGTCCTCATCGGGGGCGGGCTCGACCTGTCGGTGGGGGCGATGGCGGGGATGGCGTTCTTCGCGATCGCCGACATCTCCCACGGGCAGAACGGCCGGATCTTGCCCGCTCTGGCCGTCACGGTAGGTCTGGCTCTGGCCGTCGGCCTGGTCAATGCCGGTCTCGTCGTATGGCGCCGGGTCCCTCCCTTCGTTGCGACGCTCGGCACGCTCATCGTCGTCCAGGGTGTGGTCAGCGCGTGGTCACACGGCGTATTTCAGGGTTCGGTGCCCCCGCACCTTCGATCCATCAGCACCAGCCATGTCGGTCCGGTCTCGGCCGCGCTGATCGTGTTCCTGCTCGTCGTCGTGGGGGCCAGTGTCTTGCTGCGCCGCTCGACGTTCGGCCTGAACCTCTACGCGACCGGCCTCAACGAGGTAGCGGCGAAATACGCCGGCGTCCGGGTGTGGCAGGTCCGGGCCGCTACCTACGTCGCAAGCGCGTTGCTGGCAGCGTTGGCGGGTCTGCTTCTCGGGGCCTACACGGGCTTTGTCGACCCCACCGCCGGTAAGAGCCTCCATCTCGAGTCCATCGCGGCGGCGGTGGTCGGCGGCGTGAGTCTGTTCGGCGGTCGGGGACGGGCACTGCACGCTTTGGTCGGTGCCGTCCTGATGACCACCGTGCTGAACGTGGGCGTCCTCCACGGTCTGTCCGGACAGTCACAGTCGATCCTTACCGGCCTCGTGCTTCTAGTTGCCGCCTATGTGTTCAGTCAGCGAGAGAGGCGACTTCGGTGAGCCAGACACCGCTCGTGGAGGCGGTCGGCGTGAGTCGTCGGTTCGGCGGCATCCAAGCGCTCACCGATGTCAGTGTCGCCTTTTACCCCGGCGAGGTTCACGCGCTCGTCGGAGCAAACGGGGCGGGCAAGTCGACGCTGAAGAACGTGATCAGTGGTGCGATCCTCCCGGACAACGGGGAGGTTCGCGTCGACGGACATTCCGTCGCCCTGGGTCTGCCGCGCGATGCTCGCGATCTCGGAATCTACGCGGTGCATCAAGAGGTGGGGCTGATCCCCTGGATGTCCGTCGAGGACAACATGTTCCTCGCCCGCTATCCCACACATCTGCCGGGCGCCATCAACCGCCGAGTGCTCCGCCGCCAGACGGAGGAGGCACTCGCCGGGTTCGGTCTACACCTGTCGACCAAAGCCAAGATCGGCACATTGAGCGTGGCGCAGCAACAGCTCGTGGAGATCTCCCGTGCCGTCTACGCGAAACCTCGGTGCCTGCTCCTCGACGAGCCGTCGGCGGTCCTGGTAGGGCCGGAGCTCGAACGGGTGCTGTCCACCGTGGAACGCCTGCGGAGCGAAGGCGTCGCCATCGTTTACGTGTCCCACCGCTTGGAGGAGGTCTTCCGCCTGGCCGACCGCGTCACTGTCATGCGCAACGGTGAGGTGGTCGTTACGGCGGAGACCAAGAGCTTTACGCATGACAGCCTTATCTCTGCGATGACCGGCAAGCCGGTCGACCACAGTGTTGCTTCCATGCGTAGCACCCAGCCGGCGCCCGTGCGCCTCGACGTCGAGCGGCTTTCTGCGGGCGGCGGGAGGCTCCGGGACCTGTCTCTACAGGTTCATGCGCGGGGAGATTCTCGGAATCGCGGGCCTCATGGGAAGCGGACGTTCGCACCTGGTGAAGTGCCTGTTCGGCATTGACCCCGTTGATTCCGGCACCGTCCGGGTGGACGGGGCGCGGGTACCCGCAGGCCGTCCGATCGCGGCTATCAAGCACGGCGTCGCCCTGGTTCCGGAGGACCGCAAGGGCGCTGGCGTCGTCGTCGACATGTCCATTCGGAACAACCTCGTCCTCACGAACAGTGGCAACGTGAGCAGCGCCGGCTGGTTCGACCGACGTGGCGCCAACGGCCTGGCGTCAAAGCTGGCAGGTCTTGTCGGCATCACCGCTGAACGTCTGCCGTTCCCGGTAGCCCAGCTCAGCGGCGGCAACCAGCAACGCGTCGCGATCGCCCGTTGGCTTGAACGTGACACAGCGGTCTTGATCGTGGACGAGCCCACACGCGGGATCGACGTCGGCGCCAAGGAAGACATCTACCGGCTGCTCCGCGACATAGCCGCGAAGGGCACAGCCGTCCTGGTGGTCAGCTCGGAGTTCGACGAGCTATTCACCCTGTGCCACCGACTGATCGTCATGAGCGGCGGGCGCTTCGTCAGCGAGCTGGATCCTCGCGCGTCTACGCCCGAAGAGGTCCTGCGCATCTGTTCGACGGACTCGGAGTTGGCAGCCCATGGTGACTGACACGATGCGCTTGCGGCCCGACGCGTCCGCGTTGCTGCAACGCCTGCGCGCCTCTCAGGCGTGGGTGCTGGTGCTGCTGCTTCTGGCAGGCGTGCTTCTCTTCAAGCCAAGCGTCGTGCAAGGCAACAACGGCGAGGACCTGCTCCGCCAGTGCGCGATTCTCGGGGTGCTCACCATCGGGGAGGCGGTGGTACTCCTCGGCGGTGGGATCGATCTCTCAGTAGCAGCGAACGTACGAATCTCCAGCGTCGTAGGCGCGATGTACTTCGCTCGGGATCACTCTTCCTTTCTCCTCGGCGCGATCCTGATCATGCTTGTGTCACTCGGTATGGGTGCGGTCAACGGGCTGCTCATCGGCTATCTAAGGATGCCGGCGTTCATCACGACGCTGGCGGCATTGTTGACCGTGGACGGGGTGACGCTGTCGATCACGAGCAGCGCGACAGGAGCTGCGCCTGACGGCCTCATCAATTTCTACACACAGAAGATCTGGTTCGTCCCCATGCCTGCCGTGGTGTTGATCGCTGTCTCCGCTGTTGCGGCGTTCTCTTTGCGCGCGACTATCTGGGGCAAGGCGGTCTACGCGGTGGGGGGCGACGCCACCCTCGCCGGGCACTCGGGACTGCGAGTTGCGCGGACCACGTTCAGCCTCTACATGGTCAGCGGCGGTCTGGCCGGCGTCACTGCGCTGCTGCTGCTGAGCCGAAGCGGCGTCGGGGATCCGCTAGCCCTGCAGGGTGCAGAGTTGACGGCGATCACCGCTGCGGTGATCGGCGCGGTAAGTCTCGCTGGCGGGCGCGGCACCATCTGGGGGGCGCTCGGCGGCGTTGCCTTCCTGACGTTCGTCTCGGTGCTTCTCACCCAGGTCGGCGTCCCTGATCGCTACCAGATCCTCGCGCAGGGTCTGTTGATCCTTGGCGCGCTTGCCACATACCGCGGCGGAAAGGCGTCGCGGTGACGGATGGACACGATTCCTCGCGTGTCGGGACGCGGACACACTTCGCGCTGCGGCCGGATGACCAGGCGCTGCTAGTCGTGGACATGCAGAACGACTTCCTTCGGGTAGGGGCCCCGCAGGAGGTGCCGCTGGGCCGCGCGATCGTGCCCCGGATCGCCGATCTCATCCAGGACTTTCGGCAGAGGTCGCGCCCCGTCCTCTACACGAGGTTCCTTGCCGGGCCTGGGGAAACTCTGATGACTCTGTGGTCGCCCGAATGTGGACCAACGCAGCGCTCCTGCTGGCCAGGTCAGCAGCGCCGCTACGGGGACCATGACGGTCTGCTCGAGGGTGCGGCCATCACTGACGAGCTGACGCCGCTGGCCGGCGACGTGGTCGTCGACAAGTACGGGTACGGCGCCTTCTACAACACGCTGCTCAGCGATGCGTTGCGCGTTCGCGGCTGCAGTCAGGTGGTCGTCACGGGTGTCGTTACTCAGATCTGTGTCGAGGACACAGTGAGGCAGGGCATGCAGCGCGGATTTGAGATGGTCGTGGTGCGTGACGGTGTGGCTTCCTTCGACGAGGAGTTGCACCAAGCGTCGCTACGGGGAATGGCCATGAAGTTCGCGGACGTGATGGAGTCGGCGGAGTTACGTCGCCTGTAGGCCTTGTCCTCCACCGTCGGTTCGTCGCGGGTCATTGTGCTGGCCTAGTTCCGCTCCACGGTACCGGGCATGACCGCGACGCCGTGTCCACGCCGTCTCCGCGTACCCTTTGCCCCCAGGGAAGTGCGAATGATAGTCCCGACTAAAGTCCCCATGTCCCGGGCCGTTAGCTCAACTGGCAGAGCAGCGGACTTTTAATCCGCGGGTTCTGGGTTCGATCCCCAGGCGGCCCACCCCGTTTGACCTGCGGCTACGTCGTTTGCGGTCGTTCCGACTACTCGGCGATGGTGCCAGCGTGGTGGCCATCAACCCCATAGCGGTTCCCCTCTGTGTCAAGACGCGGCTGCGGCGACGGGCGTAGGGTCGGCGCTGGGCCCGGACTCTCCTGACGGAACCATGGGTCGTTAGCCTCGATCTTTCATCTGTGACCGGGCGACACGTGTCGTAGAAGCACGGAAGTGCCTGTCCTGCTTGGGAAACTTGGGCTTGTCGAAGGTCCAAGAACACCGAGCGGGAGGGCACTCCGTGGGTGAAGGGTAACGGGCGCTCGAGACGGCTGCGGGTAGTTGCTGGTGGCGAGTCGCTGGTGTCGTCGGCTGGTGGGTCGCTGCTGATGGACACGGCCCATCTGGTGGGCCTGGACACCGGGTTGCGGCAGGCGTTGATGTGCTGGCGGCCGCCGCGCGCCAGGCACGAGCCGGGCAAGGTGCTGCTGGACCTGGCGGTCGCGGTCGCGCTGGGCGGGGACTGCCTCGCTGATGTTGCCGTGGTGCGTGCGCAGCCGGCGTTGTTCGGCACGGTCGCTTCCGACCTGACCGTGTCGCGGCTGATCGCGGCGTTGGACGGTGACGCCGGGCCGGTGCTGGCCGCGGTGCGGCAGGCTCGGGCTGCCGCCCGGGCACGCGTGTGGGCGCTGCAGCCACCGGTCGCCGCGGACGCGGCGGTGGTGATCGACATCGACGCCACCCTGGTCGAGGCGCACTCGGAGAAGGAAGGCGCGGCGCCGACGTTCAAGCGCGGGTTCGGCTTCGCTCCGCTGCTCGCCTTCGTCGACCACGGTGCCGGCGGCAGCGGGGAGTGCGTGGCCGGGCTGCTACGACCCGGCAAAGCGAACGCGAACAACGCCGCCGACCACATCACCGGAGGCGAACCCATGCCATGATCCCCCCGCCGACCACCGACACGTGAGGTCGTACGCACACCTACACGTGAGGTCGTACGCCGACACGCGGCGACAGCGGCGCCGGCACGCACGCGTTCGTCGAGCACGTGCACACCCTCGGGCTGGGCTACTCGGTCGGGCTGGCCGGATGGCCGACCATCCTCGACGCGCTGGAGAACCTGCTGTCCGTCACCTACTGCACCTGCCACGCGCCTGGCCCTGGGCAGACATCCTGCTCGCCGCTCATCAGCGGCTCGCCCAGCACCAACCCTGACCCCCGACCCGACGACCAGGACCGGAAACCGCGGCAGACGCGGGGACCATGCCTACCCATCCACGGTCAACTGCCACCGAGCAACCGACAACGACAACAAGCCAAGATCACGAAAGATCGAGGTTAGGCGCGGTCGGGGAGAGCCGGTCGGTAGCCGCCCAGGCTGAGCATGGCCAAGGCGATGAGGGCTTCGGCAGAGTGGAAACCGAACGCGACGCGGGTGGGCACGCGGATCTTGGTGTTGGTGGACTCGCCCAGGGCATTGGACAGATCCTCACGGATGGCGGCCTCGATCTCATGCCGATGTCGGCGATCTTGCGGCCGAGGTCCACGAAGGTCGGGATGCGGCCTCGGTCGAGGCGAGATGTGGTCGCCACGGAGCTGCGGGTGGTGGTCGAGCGCACCTTCTTCCCGGCCGCGCTGGCGCCATCGCGCAACTCGGCCAGCGCCGCCCCGGCGGCGGCTTGGGTGGCAAATCCGCCCTTGCGGTGCAGCATTCCCCGGCCGATGCGTAGCTGGTTGCACCAGCTGCCGTGGCGGTCCTCCCGCAACATCGGGCAGTACGCACCCCCACGGCTAGCCCGTCTCCGGGTTACGGCCGGAGCATGTCTTGAACGCGTACGCGGGATCCGGATCTGGCCGCCGACCCGGATCACCGGCCGTGGTTGCAGGCATTGTGCCGACGGTAGGTGCCGCTCCCGAACGGATGAGTCAGTGGAGCACTTCGACGGTGCAGCGAGGCCCAGGTGCCTGGGCCATCCGCCGATCGGCTGTGACAAGCGTGACATCCAGGGCCTCAGCGAGCGCCACGTAGGCAGCGTCGTAGGGCGTCAGGTTCTCGCGCAATTCCCAGCATCGCGACAAGAGATCGACGTGCCGCGCTCGGCGCAACGGCAGACTCTCCAGATCGGCGACCGCCATCTCGGCTCGACGCGGATCCATGCGTCCACCGGCCAGTTGCCTCCTCCAGACGGAGGCGACTTCCAGGTCGACCAGGTGCGGGGCGGCCAGCTGTTCTCCACGCAGCCGGGCGCGGGCACGGTCACCGTCTCGCCCGTCGTCGCCAAGCGCCGGAGCCAGCACGCTGGCATCGACGACTATCACCGGTGGCCGCGGTCGGCCCGGACGGCCGCGACCGCCGCCTTGAAGGACACCGAACCGCCGGCGCGGCCGCCGGCCCGATCCAGTACCTCGTCAAGGGTGGGCGTTCGGGCCTCCTCGGTGAGCCGATCGAGCAGATACTCCTGTAAGGACTGTCCGGCAGCCGCCGCACGCTGGCGCAAGATGGCATGTACGTCAGCCGGGACGTCCTTTACCTGCACACTGGGCACGGCGCCATTATGGCGCCACTCGCGCCAAAACACAAGCGCAACGAGGTGATGCGCACGCTTTCCTTGCGGAGCCAACGAGTGGGCATCGCCTAGAGTCTGCTGGCGGCAGCCCGCAGAGGTGCTGGCCTCGCCGGGCGCTGAGCGTCGACGTGTTCCGCGCTGACCCGCGACACAGCTGGACCGGCCGGCCGTCGCGCACGCGGCCCGCGCCATCGTCACGTTCCCAGCGATCGCCGTCGACGATCCCCAGCTGCTCCTTCGCGCGGTCGAGGTCTATGAGAACGATCGGCTCGACTTCACTGAGGCCCATCTGGCACCGGCTCCGGTTCAGTCGGCGAGGGCGGTGCGTTCCAGGCGCGCATAGCTGGCCTCCATGCCCGCGACCATGCCGGTGCCCAGGACGATGTCGCGAGTGACGGCGTCGGGGTAGGTGATGACGAGCGCGAGCAGGGTGCCCTCCGCGACAGGGGTCAGGGTCAGCTCGTTGACGGTGCTGGGAGCATCGTCGGGAATGCCGTCGCCGTACATCCGCTCGGTGGTGACTGCACGGTGGGGCGCCGCCACCTCGAGCACCTCGCCGGTGGAGCCGAAGCTGCGCCCGCCGGCGTCCTCCTGCCAGACGTAGCGGTAGGACTGGCCCACCTCGGTCGCGGTCTCGCACGCCGGCATCGACCAACCGTCCGGCCCCAGCAGCCACTGGGACAGCAGGTCGGGGTCGTGGTGAGCCGCCCACACCTGCTGCACACTGCCGCGGATGACCCGGCTGACCCGGACCGTGGTGTCGTCGAGGATCTGAGCGGTTGCGGGAAGGTTCGCCGCGAAGCTGCGCAGGTCCTCGAGCACGGCGTCGATCTGGCCCATCGCCTGGCGCGTGCCCTCCTCCATGCCCATGTTCAGCAGCTGCTCGAGCTCCTGGATCGTGTTGAAGAACGTCGTCGTCGTCAGTCGGGAGCCGGACCCGGTCGCCTCGAATGCGAACGTCATCCGCATCGACGGCATCTCGGTGTTCGGCGTCCCGTCCGGATGGCAGAAGCCGTCACGGACGTCGAAGGAGTGGGGCGGCTTGACGTCGAGGAACTCCCAGTAGCCGCGGGACACGTCGCCATCCGGGCCGACCATCGCGTACGCCGAGCGCCCGCCCGGGAACATGTCGTGCCGGGTGAAGGTCGCCGGGTAGGTCGGCGGGCCCCAGAACCTCTCGAGCTGTCGCGGGTCGGCGTACGCGTCCCACAGCCGCTGCACCGGTGCGGCGAAGTCGGCAACGACCGTCATCGTCAGCGCCTCAGCGTCCTTGTGCACGGAGGTGATGGGCATGAGCTGCGTCCTCTCGCTGCGCCCGCCCACGTCCGTGGCGGGCATACGTCGGTCAGTGCTCGCTCTCGCCGAGCAGGGCGTCCAGGCGGGAGATCCGGGCCCGCCACAGCTGTTCGTACGAGTCGAGGAGTGCTCGGGCGCGCTGGAGCACGTCGGGGTTGCCGCGGACGAGGCGTTCCCGGCCGTGCGGCTGCTTGGTCACCAGCCCCGCCGTCTCCAGCACCGCGACATGCTTCTGGACCGCCGCGAACGACATCGCGTAGTCCTGCGCCAGCTGGGAGACCGACGCCTCCCCGATGAGGGTGCGGCGGACGATGTCGCGCCGCGTCGCGTCCGCGAGGGCCCGGAAGATCCGGTCCACCTCGGCGTCGTCGAGAGCATGATGTACAACCATTAGGTTGTAGATTAGGCCGTCGCCGATATCCCGTCAATACATCGGGTCACAGCGCCGTAGCGGTGGGACAACCACCCGCCACTGGTCATGCCTCGCTATGGGAAGGCCGGCACCGGGATAGCAGCGTGTGCCGATGCGGGGGGAGGCTGGGACAGCCCCACATCGGCGGCCGGGTCGTCGAGGGTCGTCGCATCTGCAGCAGCAGGAGGCACACATGTCGCACTACCTGATCGAGGTCGGCCTACCACGCCTTTGGCGACCGTGACCTCATCGGCATCATCGAGTTCCCCACACCGGAGGACGCGGGCGCGTTCGCACTCGCGGTCACCGCCGGTGGGGCCCTGCGCTCGTTCAGGACGACCCCGCTGCTCACGGTCGACCAGGGCCTGGCAGTGATGCAGCGCGCGCAGGACGTCAAGGCGAAGTACACATCCCCACGGACCATCTCGCTGGTGGAGCCGAAGGCCAAGACGCGCTGATCGTCGGCGGGCGTCGTCCCATCGGGCCATGGACATCTGCTCCCGTGACGGACGAAGGTCTGTCGAGAACGCGGGGGCCCGGGCACCGGAGGGCTGAGTCATGGCGTTTCTGATCACGCACTTCTTCGAGGGCGGGACCGCGGAGCAGTACCAGGTGGTGCTCGACGCGGCACACCCCGACGGCCGGCTCCCGGCCGGTCAGCTGTACCACGCGGCCGGGCCCGCCGAAGGCGGCTGGCTCATCGCCGCGGTGTGGGAGTCGGAGGACTCCTTCAACACCTTCGTCAACGAGTCGCTGATGCCTGCGCTGCAGTCAACGACGGGCGGGTTCGCCGGCCCGCCACAACAGCGCACCGCACAGGTCGCCAACCTGGTGACGGCATAGGTCCTTGGAGCAGCCATGTGGATCCAGATCATCAAGACCCGGCTCAGGCCGGGTAGAGAGGCTGTGAGGATGCCCCGCTTTGACGGACAGGGTTGATCGCTCGTCAGGCGACGGCCTTCAGAGTGGTTGACGTTGGACGTTGCTGCTCGTATTGGTTCGGCGTGAGGTAGCCCAGGGTGTGGTGCTTGCGGGTGCTGTTGAACCAGCTGATGTAGCCGACGACGGCGGCACGAGCGGCGGTACGGGTGGGCCAGGCGCGCCGGTCGAGGCACTCGGTCTTCAGCGCTGAGAACCAGCTCTCGGCGAGGGCGTTGTCCCAGCACGACCCGGTCCGGCCGACCGAGAGTCGGACGTCGTGATCGGCTGCCAGTAGGGCGAAGTCGTGGCTGGTGTACTGGGCAGGTTCAACCGGTGCTTGCAACACCTGCCTTCTGCAGTGACCTTAGCTGCTCGTCCAGGGCCTCGGCAGGCGTCTTCCAGCCGAGGATCTTTCGAGGCCTGCTGTTGATCGCTGCTTGAACGGCCAGCAGGTCATCAAGGTTCCACCGGGACAGGTCGGTGCCCTTGGGGAAGTACTGGCGCAGCAGGCCGTTGGTGTTCTCGTTGGTCGGCCGCTGCCATGGCGAGTGCGGGTCGGCGAAGTAGACGGCGATGCCGGTGTCGAGCTTGAACTGGGCGTGGCGTGCAAGCTCCTTGCCTCGGTCCCAGGTCAACGAGCGAAGCAGTTCCGCCGGCATCGTGGCCATCGTCGTCTGGAGGGCGTCCTTCATCGCGACGGCGCCGTAGCCGGCGAGCGCTGGACCGTTCTTGATCCGCGGGACGGTGCCGTAGCCATCCATGCGGGGCAGGTGGACGAGCAGCGTGTAGCGGCTCGTGCGCTCGACCACCGTGCCGATGGCGGACCTGTTCAACCCGATGATCAGGTCGCCCTCCCAGTGGCCGGGCACTGCCCGGTCCTCGACCTCGGCCGGGCGTTCGCTGATCACGACGTCGGCGGTGACGTGTCCTTGCGCCTTGTTGCGTGACCTCTCCCGGGGCACCCGCAAGGCGCGGCCGGTGCGCAGGCACGCGACGAGTTCGCGTTTGAGCGCGCCGCGCCCCTGGATGTAGAGCGCCTGGTAGATCGCCTCGTGGCTGATGCGCATCTCCTCATCGTCGGGGAAGTCGACCACCAGGCGGCGTGCGATCTGCTCTGGGCTCCACGCGCTCGCCCAGCAGCGATCTTCGCGACGTGGCTTGTTGCGCCCCTTCCAAGTCGTCCGCGGTCCAGGCGCGACGGTCCCGTCGGGCGCTGCAGCTCACCAGCGAGCCGCTGCTGGACGTAGTCCTTCAACCGCGGGCTCGAGACCAGCTTTGGCAGCCTTGGGACGCTTCGCCGCCTGCTCAGCCTTCCACTGCGCGACGGACGCGCGATAGTCCAGCGTGGCGCCCCTGGTAGCGGCGTTGCGCCGCAGCTCACGGGAGACCGTGCCCGGATCACGGTTGATCTCACGTGCGATCGCTCGGACCCCAAGCCCCTTCGCCTTCAGCAGCGCGATGTCCTCACGTTCAACAAGCGACAGGTAACGACCGGAAGGATCGGCGAGTGACAGCGTCGGCATGCCGCCACCGTGGCGAAACCACCGCGACCCCACCGGCATCGACACGCCGACGGCCGCGGCAGCCTCGTCGCTGCTCATGCCCTCCGCGATGCAACGCCAGAAGGACCTCTCCACCTGCCTCGGCAGGCTCGGTCGCCCCGGCGATCTCATCAACGGCCGGATCGCTCGATCCGCTTGCTGCTGGCGACGAACCACCGAACACCTCCGTGATCACGAGGTGTTGCGACGACCAGTTGAATCCGCCCTGACTGCCGCGGTCGCTATGGAAGATCACGCCGGGCTCGGGGTCGCGGGCCGCGAGGGCGTTGGTGCAGGGCGTCGCTGACGAGCTCGGTGCGCATGTGGTCGGCCATGGCGAACCCGACGACCCGGCGGCTGGCGATGTCGATCACGGTCGCCAGGTAGAGCCAGCCTTCCCAGGTCGGGATGTAGGTGATGTCGCCGCACCAGCGGGTGTTGATCCTGGCCGCGTCGACGGTGAAGTCCCGCTTGATCAGGTCCGCCCGGGCGGCGGCCTGCGGGTCAGCGACCGTGGTGGTCTTGAACCGCTTCGGTGCCTTGCCGCACAGGCCCTGCTCCCGCATGATCCGCGCGACCCGCTTGCGGCCGTGCCGGCGACCCTCGTCCTTGAGGTCGTCATGGATCTTGCGGCGCGCCGTAGACGCCCTTGGATGCCTCGTGCAGCCGCACGATCGCGGCGGTCAGCGCAGCCTCCTCGATCTGCCGCGGCGACGGCGTGCGCGTCGCGCTGGGCGTAGTAGGCGGACCTGGAGACCTCGAGCAGCTCGCACGCCCTGGCTGACGTTGCGCTCTGCTGCCTTCTCCGCCTCGATGAACGGGTACACCGTCACCGGGTCTCCTTCGCGAAGAAAGCCGTGGCCCGCTTGAGGATCTCCACGTCCTGCGCAGCCGGCGGTTGTCCCGCCGCAGCTGCGTGAGCTCCTCACGCTCGGCGCTGGTGAGCCCGTCCTGGCGCTCACCGGCATCACGCTCGGCCTGCTTGACCCACTCCCGAACCGCCGTCTCGGTCAGATCGAAGTCCCGGGCAACCTGCCCGACGGACCGGTCGCCGCGCTGACACAGCTCGACGATCTCGGCCTTGAACTCCGACGTGAACGAACGCCTCGGCCGGGGTGCATTCCTCCCCTTGTTCGCCATGCTGGACATCCTCTCCGGGGCACAGCCCCTGATGGTGGATGTCCGTCAAAGCGGGTCAAGCTCACTGAGCTCGCCGGGCTGATGGACCGGCTCATGGCGATCGAACAGCCCGACTCGGGGCTCATCCGCTCTACCGCAGCCCGGGACACGACCGATCCCCGCACGGTGTACATGATCGTCGTGTTCGAGAGCGAGGAGAAGGCGCGTGCCCGCGAAGCCGACCCTCGCCGCCAGGAAGGTCTGGCCGCGATCAGACAGACGATGACGGAGATCTTCGACGGGGCGCCGGAGTTCGTCGACCTGGACGTCGTCACCGAACGCTCGACTCACAGCCCCTGCCGACCGCGCGTCGGCCGGGATGTCCTAGCAGCTTCCCTCGCCGGTTGTGTGGAGGACCCGAGCCATGACACAGATGATCACGGGGCAGTTCGAGGATTTGCAGTCGGCGATGTCGGGGCCGGTGTTCTTGCCGGGTACCGCCGGCTACGACGGTGCCCGCCGGGTGTGGAACGCGGACATCGACCGCCATCCCGCCGTCATCGCGCGCTGCCGCTCGGGCGCGGATGTGGCGACCGCGGTGACCTACGCCGTGGCGCACCAACTGGAGATCGCGGTCCGGGGCGGCGCGCACAGCATGTCCGGGGCATGCACCGTCGACGGCGGGCTCGTGGTCGATCTGAGCGAGCTGAACCAGGTCCATGTCGACCCGGTTGCCAAGCTGGCCCGGGTCGGTGGTGGCGCGTTGCTGGGTGACCTCGACGCCGCGACGGCGGTGCACGGGCTGGCTGTGCCGGCCGGCGCGATCAGCCACACCGGTGTCGGTGGGCTCACCCTCGGCGGCGGCATGGGCTGGCTCACCCGCAAGCACGGCCTGACCATCGACAACCTGGAGTCGGTCGAGCTCGTCACGGCCGACGGCACCGTTCGCCGGGCAAGCGCGGACGAGCATCCCGACCTGTTCTGGGCGGTCCGGGGTGGCGGAGGCAACTTCGGCGTGGTCACCGAGTTCGCGTTCCGGCTGCACCCGGTCAACCCGCTCCTGCAGGTCGGACTGCTGTTCTGGCCGCTGGAGCAAGGACGGGACATGTTGCGGCTCGCCCGTGAGGTGATCCCGACGTTGCCGCGGGATCTGAACGTGTTCACGGTCGGGTTCAACGCGCCTCCCGAGCCGTTCGTCCCTCCGCAGTATCAGCTTGCAACCGGGTATGCGCTGGTGGTGGTCGGGTTCGATGCCGACGACGCGCACGCCGCAACGATCGACCGGATCCGCTCGGCGCTGCCTCCGCTGTGGGAGCTGGTCACGCCGATGCCGTACGTGGCGCTGCAGCAGATGCTGGACGAGGCGAATGCCTGGGGTCAGTACAACTACGAGCGCAGCACCTATCTCGCCGAGCTCACCGACGAGGTCATCGACGCCATCGTGGAGCACCAGCCGAAGAAGACCTCGCCGCTGTCGACGATGCTGATCTACCGGCTCGACGCCGCCTACTCCGAGGTCGGTGAGGACGACACGGCTTTCGGTGGTGGGCGCTCCCCGCGTTACGCCGCCTTCTTCCTCGCCGTCGCTCCCACGCCCGAGCTCCTCGACGCCGACCGGGCATGGGTCCGGGCGTACTCCGACGCCGTGTCGGCCCACGCGCTGCTGGCCGGGACCTACGTGAACGCTCTACCGGAATCGGACGAGAAACGGCTGCGCACGGTCTACGGGGACGCGAAGTATGACCGGCTGGTGCAGATCAAACAGCGCTACGACCCAGGCAACGTCTTCCATCGCAACGCGAACATCAAGCCGGTAACCATCCCGCGGCAAGGGTGATCCATACCCTGGGCGGGTAACCGTCGACGTGGTGCGGGCGCGGCGGGCCCTCCTCGCGGCCCGCACCGCCACTGCAGCTCGTCGCGACCAGGTTGGAGGCCCGGCCTTCGGCGCTGACCTGCGTCACGTGCGCCTCGGCACCGCTCGGCAGCCCCTGCCCCGGAGCGCCAAGGTGGTCGACGTCCTTCACTGGCCGGTACGGCCGTCGATCCGCTCGCGCAGCAGGTCCGCATGGCCGCAGTGCCGCGCGTACTCCTCGATCATGTGGACCAGCACCTCCCGCAGCTGCATGCTCGTGCCGCTGGTGGTGAGACCGGTCAGCCCGAGATCGGCTGCCGCGGCGACGAATGCCTCCGCGAAGGTGACCTCGTCGCGCCACGCCTGCCACGCCCCGGCGACGACGGCCTCGTCGCCGACCGCACCGGTGAATGCCGCGTCGCGGTCGGCCTCGGTCCGGAACCGCCAGGGGGCGTCCTGGCCGGCCATGACGCGGCGGAACCACGCGCGCTCGACGTCGGCAAGATGCCGCAGGAGCCCCAGCAGCGACAGCGTCGACGGCGGTACGGATCGCTGGGCTAGATGGCCGGCGTCGAGCCCGGCGCACTTCATCTCGAACGTCAGCCGGTAGGCACGCAGGTACTCCACCAGCGTCGACCGCTCGTCGGTCAGCGGGCTGCCCGTGTCGCGCGGGTCGTCGCCGGGGTCGACCCACATGTCCGGGTGGACCGTCGACGCCGTCCAGCGCCCAGGGACCTCGTCCTCGTTCATGTCGGTGCCCCCGTCGTGACCGGCAGGCCTGCGAGCTGCCACTCGAGCATCCCCTCGACGAGCTTGCGCGCGCTGCGGCCAGCAGCGCGCAGCTGGCGGACCGCGTCGTGCGCGAGCACGCAGTAGGCGCCGCGGCAGTACGCGACCACCTCGGCGTCCGCCGGCAGCTCGGCGAGCCGGCTCGCCAGCTCCTCCACCGGGACCGAGATCGCGCCGGGAAGGTGTGCCGCTGCGTACTCCTCGGCCGGTCGACGTCGAGCACGACCACGTCTCCCGCGTTCGACGCGGCGCAGCAGCTCTGCGCGGGCCACCTCCTCCACGTCGTCCGCGCCGAGGTAGTCCTGCTTCGCGCGGGCGGTCTCCGCGAGGTGCACCTGGGCGACCGCGCGCAGGTCGGCGTACAGGGCCGCCACGTCGGACCCGGCGAGGGAGTAGATCACCTTGGTCTTCTCGCGCCGGGTGGTGACCAGTCCCGCCTGCCGCAGCGTCTGCAGGTTGGCCGAGCAGGTGGTCACGCCCAGCTCGGCGGCCGCGGCCAGCGACTCCACGCTTCGCGGTCCCTGCGCCAGCAGGTCGAGCAGCTCCAGCCGTTTCGGGCTGCCCAGCGCCTTGCCGACCAGAGCGAACTGCGTGAACAGGTGCTCCTTGGCCTTCCGGTCGCCCACGTTCTAGACTCCTCTACTAATCCATGGAACACAGTAGCAGCATCATCGCGCCGACGACCTCGCCTGGGGTCCGGCTCGGGCTGCGGGCCAACCTGGCGCAGTTCGCGCTGCTCGTCGCGGTCAACGCGCTCGTCGGTGCGACGCTCGGGCAGGAGCGCACGGTCGTCCCGCTGCTGGCCGAGCGGACGTTCCACCTGTCGGGACTGACCGCTGCCCTGTCGTTCATCGTCGCGTTCGGCGTCGTCAAGGCGATCACGAACTTCCTCGCGGGCACGCTGTCGGACCGGTACGGGCGCAAGCCCGTCCTGCTCGCCGGCTGGCTGGTGGCCGTGCCCGTGCCGCTGCTGCTCATCACCGCCAACAGCTGGTGGCTGGTCGTCGTCGCCAACATCCTGCTCGGCGTCAACCAGGGGCTCACCTGGTCCACCACTGTGATCATGAAGATCGACCTGGTCGGACCGTCCCGGCGCGGGCTCGCGATGGGGCTGAACGAGGCGGCCGGGTACGGCGCGGTGGCGGTGACGGCGCTGGTGACGGGATGGCTCGCCGCCGCCTACGGGCTGCGGCCCGCGCCCTTCCTCTTCGGCGCCGCTGTGGTGGCCCTCGGGCTCGGCCTGTCCGGGCTCGCCGTCCGGGAGACGCGCGAGCACGCCCGTTACGAGGCGGCCCGGCACGTCACGGTGGACGGCAGCCTGCACGGCCGGCTGTCCACGCGCGAGGTCGCCGTCCTCACCTCGTTCCGGGACAAGGCGCTGTCGGCCGCCAGCCAGGCGGGCATGGTGAACAACCTCAACGACGGGCTGGCGTGGGGGCTGTTCCCGCTGCTGTTCGCCGCTCACGGCCTGTCCGTGGCGGAGATCGGCGCGCTGGCTGCGATCTACCCCGCGTTCTGGGGGACGGGTCAGCTGGTCACCGGCGCGTGGTCCGACCGCATCGGCCGCAAGTGGCTGATTGCGACAGGCATGTGGGTGCAGGCGGCCGCCCTGGGCCTGTACGCGGTCGGTGCCACGTTCGGCGCCTGGGCCGGTGCCGCCGTGCTGCTGGGCATCGGGACAGCCATGGTCTACCCGACGCTGCTCGCAGCGATCGGGGACGTCGCGCATCCCGCCTGGCGGGCCCGGTCGGTCGGTGTCTACCGGCTGTGGCGGGACGGCGGCTTCGCCGTCGGCGCGCTGCTGGCCGGAGTGCTTGCGGACGCGTTCGGCATGCTCACGGCCATCTGGGTGGTCGCGGGGCTGACGGCTGCCTCCGGTTCCGTCGTCGCCGTCCGCATGTACGAGACACACCCTCAGGGGCTGCGGCGCAGCAGGTAGACGGGGACCGCGCAGGCTCCGGCGGCGGCGAGGACGCCCACGGCCCGTACGACATCGCTCGTCGGGGCGACGGCAGCGACCAGCAGGGTCACCACGACGAGCGGGACGGCCAGGGCCAGCACGCCACCGAGCCGGCCGGCGAACCGGGTGAGCAGGCGCCGATCGACCACGGCGTCGAGGGGCACCGTGGCGGCGAGCGCGTACGCCGAGTGCACGGTCCACAGCGCGGCGGCCTCGCCGGTCACCGCCGCGAGCAGCGCGGCTCCGGACAGGTGGGCGGCCGCTGCGGAGAAGCCCGCCACCAGGGCCAGCAGGGCCAGGGCCGGGGCCAGTGACGCCGGCCAGGCGGCACCGACAACCGCGGCGGCGATGGCCACCGTGGCCGCCGCCCCCGTGGCCGCGCTCGGGGCCACCGCGTCGTGCACGATCGCCATCACGCTGCCGCTCGCCAGGGCCATCCCACGGACGGCGAGCGCATCCCGGCTCAGCCTCACCGCAGCGCCGCCCTGGGGGCGGCGGCCACGCGCGCCAGATCGCGCAGCAGCAGGTCGAGGCTCTCCGCTCCCGTCCAGGCGGCGACCGGTACGCCGATGTCACCCAGCCGGGACACCAGCATCCGCCGTTCCAGGTTCCACAGCCGCAGGGCGACCCGGCCGGCATCGGTACGGGCCGGAGGCGGCGCTTCGGCGGGCAGCGTGTCGATGGCGACCACGGCCGCACCCCGCAGCCGCAGGTCGGCGAGCAGCGTCATCGACGCGTCGTCCACCAGCGGGGTGAGGACGACCGTGAGCGGTGCGCGGGCGGCGAACAGCTCCGGCCACCGGACCGAACGGACGGCAGCGGTGACCACGCTGCGCGTGCCCACCAGCCAGTCTCGTACGCGGGCCAGCTGCGCACGCCCGCTGCCAGGGGCCAACATCCGCTGGTGGCCGCCGTACTCGAACAGGCCCACGCTGTCGCCGATCCCCAGGTAGTGCTCAGCGATGCCGGCGGCGGCCCGGACCTCGGTGTCCACACTGCTGGTGCCGGGCGGTCCCACGTCGTGCAGCGCATCCAGGACGATGACCACGTCGGCGCTGCGATCCGTACGGGTGGTCGTGACCTGCAGACCACTGCTGCGGGCCGTGGCCCGCCAGTTGACCCGGCGCAGCCGGTCGCCGGTGACGAACGGGCGCACCCCCGCGAACTCCACCCCCTCGCCGACCGCACGCGAGCGGTGCGCGCCGGCGTAGGCGCGGGCCTGCGGTACGGCGGCGCGGGTGCTCAGCGCCTCGACGTGCGGCAGCACGGTGACCTGCACCGGCGCAGCGGTCACGGCACCTGCGCGGAGCAGCGCCAGGCTGTGGCAGCGTGCGACGGCGGCGCCGACCTCGTGCCGTCCCCAGCGCTCCGCCCGGTACGGCAGCAC
Organism: uncultured Actinomycetota bacterium; assembly: GCA_963728075.1. Lineage (GTDB taxonomy): Bacteria > Actinomycetota > Actinomycetes > JAFAQI01 > DASSKL01 > CAVSIP01. The sequence continues at coordinate 97,477 of CAVSIP010000003.1, forward strand.
CAGCGTCAGCGGTTCGTCCGCCCGGACTGCGGTGACCACGGCCCCCGCGTGGCCGGCAGGTTCGAGGCCTGCGGCCGGCACGCGCACGGCGACCGCGTCGAGGTCGACGGGCGCGGTCAGGGTCAGCTCGACCTGCACGTCGTCGCCCTCGCTGGAGCGCTCGCCGCGGGTACCCAGTGTCATCCGCAGCGACGTCCGCCTGGCACCGGTGAGGCCCAGCACCGGACCGACGACGAACGGCACGGCCAGTGCCACGAGCTCCACCCGGCCGGCCGCGACGGCAGCCGTCAGCAGGAGCCCGGCGACGAGAACACAGCGCCGCAGCGCGGCGGTCGGAGTCAGCTCTCGCCCCCTGCCAGCCCGTACCGCGGCAGTGCGGCGCTTGCTGGAACGGGAACGTCGGCTGCCACGGTACGGACCACGTCGTCGCCGGACGTCCGCTGCAGGTAGCTCTCCGGGCGAAGCACGATCCGGTGGCCCAGGGCAGGGACGGTCACCGCCTTCACGTCCTCCGGGGTGACGTAGTCACGGCCGTCGATGACGGCGAGCGCTCGCGAGCACTGCAGCAGCGCGAGCCCGCCACGCGGCGAGGCGCCGGCGAGCACTTGCGGGTGCTCGCGCGTGGCGTGGACCACGTCGACGATGTAGCGGCCGACGCTCTCCTCGACGGACACCTCTTCAACGGTCGCCTGCAAGGACAGCAGCCCGGCGGCATCGGTCACCGGGGCGAGGGACTGCTCCTCGCGCCGGCGGGCCATCCGGCGGGACAGCATCTCCCACTCCTCGTCCCCGCTCAGGTATCCGAACGAGACCCGGAGCAGGAACCGGTCGAGCTGAACCTCCGGCAGTGGATAGGTGCCCTCGTACTCGATGGGGTTCGCCGTGGCGAGGACGTGGAACGGCGCGGCCAGCGGGTAGGTGCGGCCCTCCACCGTCACCTGGCGCTCCTGCATCGCCTCGAGCAGCGCGGCCTGGGTCCGGGGCGGGGTCCGGTTCACCTCGTCGGCGAGCAGCAGGTTGGTGAACAGCGGGCCGGCGCGGAAGCTGAACTCGCCACCGCGCTGGTCGTAGACGAACGATCCGGTCACGTCAGCGGGCAGCAGGTCGGGGGTGAACTGGACCCGGCCGAACTCGATGCCCAGCACCTGGGCAAAGGACCGGGCCGCCAGCGTCTTTCCGAGCCCCGGCAGGTCCTCCAGCAGGACGTGCCCGCCGGCGAGGATCCCCGCCAGGACGAGCCCCAGCTGCGTGCGCTTGCCCACCACAGCGGCGCCGACCCGCTCGAGCACTGCCGCGCACTGCTCGGCCGCGGCCGTCGCTGGCATCGGTTGCACGTGCTGGCTCACAGGGCCTCGATCCTCCTGATGTAGTCGTCCAGCCGCGCCAGCGGCGGTGCCTCCGTCAGCGTCGCCTCCCCGGCGAGCAGGTCGGCGAGGTCGTCGCCGAGCAGCCGACGCGCCGCCTGCGGATCGCGCTCGCGGTGCACGCCGTGACCCCGGCGCAGCCGGTCGTCGGCGAGCTCGGCGAGCACGGGCAGGACGGCCACCCGGAAGTTCTCCGGGGACCGCCCACCCCAGTCGACGCGCTGGCGCATCCGGATGAGCCGCTGGAACGGACGTACACCCGTGTCGTGCACCCCCGCCCTGGGTGGGACCGCCGGGACGGGGACGCGGACGTGGCCCACGGCCCGGGCCGTCCCGGCGGCCACTGCGGAGACGGCGACCGCGCCGGCAAGGGCGAGGTCCCGGCCTGCGTACGCCGCGCCGCCGACCAGGAGAGCGACGAACAGGCCGGTGAGCGCCAGGAACGGCGGCAGCTCGTGACGCAGCAGGCGGCTCACGGCGTCGTCCCGGCGGGCGCGGCGCGCAGGCCGTCGCGTACGGCCAGCAGTGCCGAGCGGGCCGCGTCGCGCTCGGACTCGCTGACGGGGTGCGGGCTGTACCGCGCCGTCCGGTACAGCAGGTTGAGCTCGGCGAGAGGACGGGTGTCGACCCGGAAGGAGGCCATCACCCGGCCGGCCAGCTCCGCGGACGTCTCGCTGGCCGCCCGCTTCACCCCCGCTCTCCCCGCGGCCTCCTCGACGCGAAGCCAGCAGGCGATCACTGCTGCGCGCGGGTCGTGCTCCTCGTCCAGGGCGGCGAACGCCGCGTCGACCTGTGTCGCCACCCGCTGAACGGCAGCGGGGTCGGGTCGCACCTCCGGCCGGACCGGCTCGGTGACCGTAGGCGCGGCCGTGACCGTGCGCCAGACCGAGGAGCGGAGCACCCTCGCCGCCACGTACGCCAGCAGCGCCGCGAGCAGCAGCAGACCGAGGACGACCGCGGCCGGCTCGAGCCAGGTCGGCGGTGCCGCGGCGTGAGTGCCCGACCCGGGCGCTGCTGTCGCGAGGCTCGTACGGCCGTCTCTCGGGGCCGGCCGGCTCGGGTGCGGTGAGGGGCCGGTCAGCAGCGCCGGCCGCCAGGGTGTCGGATGCGTCGACAGCAGCGAGCCGTTGGCAGCGGCCATCCCGGCCAGGACGACGAGCGCCGCCGCGGCAGCGACTGCCGAGCGCTCACGCACGGGCTCACTGTATGGCCGTGCGGCTCCCGGAGCGGCGGTTGCGCAGTGAGGGCAGGTGTCAGGGTCGCGTGGCCCGGACGATCGCGCCGTGCATCCCGTCGACGACCTGATGGGTGAAGGTCACCGAGATGTCGGCGAGGCCGGCGTCGCGCAGACCCTGCTCGTACTCGGTGATGCTCAGCGCACCGGCGATGCAGCCGGCGTAGTCGCCGCGCTCAGCGCGTTCCGCCGGGGTCAGCCGGTCCTCCGCGACGACGTCGGAGATGCCGAGCCGGCCACCGGGACGGAGCACCCTCGCGATCTCCGCGAACACCGCCGGCTTGTCCGTCGACGAGGTTCACGACGCAGTTGGATATGACGACGTCGATGCTGGCGTCGTCGAACGGCAGCGCTTCGATGTCGCCCTTGCGGAACTCGACGTTGGGCACGCCCGCTTCGTCGGCGTTGCGTCGCGCCAGGGCGAGCATCTCGTCGGTCATGTCGACGCCGTAGGCCACTCCGGTCGGGGCGACCCGCCGCGCCGACAGGATGACGTCGATGCCGCCGCCCGATCCGAGGTCCAGAACGACCTCGCCGGGGTGCAGGTCGGCCACGGCGAGCGGGTTGCCGCACCCGAGGCTCGCCGTGACCGCGTCGGCGGGCAGCTCGGCGCGCAGCGAGTCGTCGTACCGACTCGCGCCGAAGTCGCCCTGGCCGGAGACGTCGTCGCCGGTACAGCAGTCGGTGCCGCAGCAGGCGTCCCGTCCGTTGCTGACGGCACGTGCGGCGGCGGCGTAGCGCTCCCGGACCTTCTCCCGGGTCTCGGTCGCGTCGTCGAGGCTGGTCACTGAGGTCACCTTCTCCGGGTCCGGGTCAGCAGGAGGTGCAGTAGGTGGGGGTCACCATGCCTGACCGGCCATGGTGCAGCCAGGTGAGGCGACGCCACGCGCTCGGGGTCCACGCGGAGCGGTGGGCGGAGCGGCTCGTCCGGGGGCGAGCAGAGGCGGCGAGCCGCCACTGGTCGGCCGCGTGGTGCAGGTCGCGGATGCGTTCCTCGGCGAGCCACGAGAGGATGGTGGGGTTCATGGGGGGTTCCTCGGGCTATATTGATGGACGTCGATGAGATGACGATGGCACTCGCATCGACGCTTGTCAATACGTGCCCGTCCCGGGGAGTGGGTTCTCATGGCACGACCGGAGCTTCCGGTGCTCGAGCAGCCCGAGGTCGCGCCCTGCTGTGCCCCGCTGGCGGTGGCGGTGCTGTCCAGCGATGACGCCGAGACGCTGTCCCGGCAGTTCGCGGCGCTCGCCGACCCGGTGCGGCTGCGCCTGATCTCCCTGCTCGCGACCGCCGAGGGCGGCGCGGTCTGCGCCTGTGACCTCGTCGAGCCGGTCGGGAAGAGCCAGCCGACCGTCTCCCACCATCTCAAGGTGCTTGCCGACGCCGGCCTGGTGACGAGCGGGAGACGTGGCCGCAACGTCTGGTACGGCGTCGTGCCGGCCGCGCTCGAGGCGTTGCGTACGGCGCTCGCTCCGACCGAAGCCAGCGGGCCCTGCGCCTAGCTCGCCGCAGGCGCCGGTACGGCGTAGACCACCACGTTGTCGCGGTAGTGCCCGTCCGCGAAAGACCCACCGCAGGTGAGCAGGACCAGCCGTGGAGAGCGGCCCTGGCCGAAGACCTCCTGGGCCGGCAGCGCCGCCTTCGGGTACTGCCGCCGCGCCGTGACGACGTATGTCGCGCTCTCGCCGGCCGCGCCGGTCAGGGTCACACGCGCACCGGGCTGCAGCTCGCGAAGCCGGAAGAACGCGCCGGCCCCTTGTCGGGCGGAGTCGACGTGGCCGACGAGGACGACCGTGCCCGAGGCCGATCCGGCTGCTGCACCGGCTGACCACCAGCCGACGGTGCGGACCTCCTCCGGCACGGCGAGCAAGCCGTCGGGCTGCACGTCGACGGCGACGACAGCGGCGTCGACCTGCTGTGCGGTGATCCGAACGCCGTCGGGCCGGAAGGCCTGCGGGACAGGTGCTCGCGGCACGGGATCGGGGGGCCCGGGACTGCTGCTGAGGGCCGGTACGCTACCCACGTCGGTAGGCGCAGAGTGCCAGTGCCAGCCGGCCAGGACGAGCAGAGCGGTGCCGGCCACGAGTCCGAGGAGTGCGACGACGAGCCGCCCCGCGGGCTGCGAGGCGGCTCGTCGTGTCATGTGCTGCACAGTCAGCGGCGGGCTCGGGCCACCGCGACGCCGCCGGCAGAGAGCAGCGCGATCCCACCGAGCGCAAGAGCCAGAGCGGGCCAGGTGCTGGTCGAGTCGGCGGCCAGCCCGCCGTCACCGGCGTTGGCACCAGCCGGTACAGCCGGTGCGGCTGCCGGCGCTGCGGCTGCTGCCGGCACCGACTGGGTGACCAGCTGCAGGGTGCCGTCCGTGGCCGAGCCGATCGCGTACACCGTCGTGAGCTTGCCTGCCTCCAGCGTCACGTCCGCCGGCCCCAGCACGGGCTGGGTCGTGCCTGCCAGGGCCACGGCGGCGGGGACCGTGCCGGGCGCGAGGTCGGCCGTCTTCTCCTGGCCGTTCACCACGTCGGTGAACACCGGCTGCCCGCCGGCGAGCACGTCCACCGCCGGTGCGGCGGCGGTGTGCCGGACGACCAGGCGTCCCTTGCCCGACTCCAGCCCGGTGACGGGATTGGCGAAGGCCGTCAGGACCGGGCTGCCGGCAGCATCCAGGTGGGCGACCAGCGTGGCGTTGGCACCTGCGGGCAGGTCGACCGACTTCTGGATGGCCGGGGTGGCCGACGTCGGGTCTCCCGCCGTGCGGATCGCCACGTCGTACGTCCCCGCAGGGAGCGACAGCGGGCCGGCGGCCGCGCCGGGCTCGAAAGCCGTGAGCGCTGGCTGCCCGTTGACGTAGACGTCGACGGTGAGTCCCGGCACACCGTGGACGACGTAGACCGTGCCGTCGTCCGCCGCTGACGCGGGCGCGGCGACTGCGGCGCCGAGCCCGAGACCCGTGAGCACCGCGAGCCCCGTCAGTGCGAGGCGACGCACCATCCGCTCCCTGATCCGCGTGCTGTTGAACATCCGTGCCTCCTTGTAGAGGTTCTGTCGAGATTTCACTGTCGGGCACGCGGGACCGGCTGTCAAGAGTCTGTGGAGATATATGTCGAAGGACTGTATGGTGTCGCTGTGAGCGACGAGCCGGGCGGTCTACGTATCGGAGAGCTGGCGAGACGCACCGGCGTGACGCCGGAGCTGCTCCGCGCGTGGGAGCAGCGCTACGGCCTGCTCGAGCCCTCGCGGTCAGCGGGTGGTTTCCGGCTCTACTCCGGGGAGGACGAGCGGCGGGTACGGCGGATGACCGAGCTCATCGCGCAGGGGCTGTCGGCCGCAGAAGCCGCGCAACGCGCACGCGCCGGTGCGGGCCGGCAGCCGTCTCCCGATCCCCTGGTCGCAGGGCTCGCGCGTGAGCTGCAGTCGGCGCTCGACCGGTTCGACAGCGCGGTCGCGCACGCCGTGATCGACAGACTGCTGGCCACCGTCACCGTGGAGACGGCGATCGAGGAGGTGCTCCTGCCCTCCCTGCGTGAACTCGGTCGACGCTGGGCGGAGGGCGCGGCGAGCGTCGCGCAGGAGCACTTCGCCTCCAGCCTCCTGCGCGGCCGGCTGCTCGGCCTCGCGCGAGACTGGGGTGACCGGGACGGGCCGACCGCACTCCTTGCCTGCCTGCCGGAGGAGCGCCACGACCTCGGCCTGATCGCCTTCGGCATCCTCCTCGCTCGGCGCGGGTGGCGGGTGACGTTCCTGGGTGCGGACACACCGCTCGACACCCTGACCGAGACGGTGGCCACGCTGCGCCCGGCGGCGGTCGTGCTGGTCACCGTCGACAACGGCCACCTGCACCGCAACGGCCCGCACATCCGGACGTTGGCCGGCACGGCTCCCGTGTACGTCGCCGTGACCGACGCCGTCCGGCCCGACGACGTCACTGCGCTGGGCGCCCGGCCGCTGACCGGTGGTATCGCCGCTGCCGCGAGAGAGCTGGCCGTCTGACCGCTGACCCGCCTCTCAGCGGTAGGCGACGCCGCGCAGCACGATCGCCGTCGGGTGCTCGAGCGCGCGGAGATCCGTCCGCGGGTCCGCGGCGAGGACGACGACATCCGCAGGCGCGCCGTCCTCCAGCGTCGCCGGCTGGCGTAGCCACTCCCGGGCCCGCCAGGACGCCGCTCCCAGCGCGTCCGTCCGTGACAGCCCCGCCCGGTGCAGTGCCTGCACCTCCAGGGCGATCAGCCCGTGCGCCAGCGATCCGCCGGCGTCCGTGCCCGCGTACAGCGGAACGCCCGCCTCGGCGGCGGTCCGCACCATCCCGCCGACGCGGGCGTGCAGCGCCCGCATGTGGTCGGCGTACGCGGGGAAGCGGCTCGCCTGCTCGGCGATGCGCGGGAACGTGTCGATGTTGATCAGGGTCGGCACCAGGGCGACCCCCGCTGCCGCCATGTCCGCCAGCTGGTCGTCGGAGAGCCCCGTGCCGTGCTCGATGCAGTCGACGCCGGCAGCGAGCATGTCCGGCACCGCGTCCTCACCGAAGATGTGCGTGGTGACCCGTACGCCGAGCTCGTGCGCGCGGTCGACGGCCGCCTTGAGCACGTCGCCCGGCCAGCACGGTGCGAGGTCGCCGGCCGTACGGTCGATCCAGTCGCCGACCAGCTTCACCCATCCGTCGCCGCGGCGGGCCTGCTCGGCGACCGTGTCGACGAGCCGGTCCGGCTCGATCTCCACGCCGAAGTTGCGCAGGTAGCGCTTGGGGCGCGCGATGTGCTGCCCCGCGCGGATGATCCTGGGCAGGTCGGTGCGCCCGTCCATCCACCGGGTGTCCGCGGCGGATCCGCAGTCGCGGGCGAGGAGGATGCCCGCAGAGCGCTCGGCGACGGCCTGCTCCTCCTGCTCCTCGATGCTGGCCGGGCCGGCAGCGGTCAGGCCGATGTGGCAGTGCGCGTCCACGAGGCCGGGGAGCAGCCATCCGCCTGGTACCGGGTCGGCGTCCGGGACCGGGGTCGTGCTGATCTGCCCGTCGACGGTCCACAGGTCCCGGCGCTCGCCGTCGGGCAGCACGACTCCGGACAGGTGCAGCGGCCGTGTCATGGTCCGTATGGTTCCAGACCGGCCGCTGCGATCAGGACCGGCGCAGGACCAGCACGGTCACGTCGTCGTCCGGAGCCTGCGACCCGGTGGCGACCGAGATGACCTGGTCGACGATGGCGCCTGCCGCCCTGCCGCCCGCGTGTGCCGTGGCCTTCAGCAGGCGGGCCGTGCCCTCGTCGATGTCCTCGTTGCGACGTTCGACCACGCCGTCGGTGACGGCGACGATGGCGCTGCCGGGCGCCAGCGTGATGGAGGTTGCCTCGCGCCGAACCGGCCCCACGCCGAGCGGCGTGCCGGTGATGGTCGGGATCTCGCGGCTGCCCTCGGCGTCGACGAGGACCGGGGCGAGGTGGCCGGCGTTGGCGATCTGCACGGTTCCGGTGGCCGGGTCGACGAGGAAGTACAGCGCGGTCACCAGCTGGTCGAACCCGACGGCGGTGAAGAAGGTGTCCACCTTGTCGAACACGACCACCGGGTCCGGGTCGTGCACCGCGTACGCGCGGATCGTGGAGCGGATCTGCGCCATGGCGGCGGCAGCGTCCACACCGCGCCCCATGACGTCGCCGAGGATCGCGACGACCCGGCCGCCGGAGACGGGGATCGCGTCGTAGAAGTCGCCGCCGGCCTGCTGCTGGCCGGCCGGGCTGTAGTAGGTGGCCAGCTCCCACCCGTCCACCGCCGGCAGGTCGGTCGGGAGCAGCGCCCGCTGCAGGTCCAGCGACGTCTGCCGCTCCTCCTCGTAGGACTCGGTGCGCTGCAAGGTCTGCGCGGTCAGCGCGGCCAGGGCGAGCACGAAGTCACGCTCGTCCTGGTCGAACAGCTTGCGCGTGCTGAAGCTGAACCGCAGCGACCCGAGCAGCCGCTCCCCGACGTACAGCGGTACGGCGCACATGGCGATCGTGTTGGCCTCGAAGCCGCGCAGCTCGGGGAAGAGGCGGTCCCGCTCGTCCTGCGTCTCCAGCCAGACCGCCTCGCCGGTACGGAGCACCGTGGCCGCGGGCAGCGGGGCGTCCAGGCGCTCCTCGCGCATCGCTCCCACGAGGTCCTCGCCGTAGCCGACTGCGCCCGGGACGGCGATGTGCTCGCCGTCGCCGGCCGGGACGAGCAGGCCGCCCCCCGAGGCGCCGAGCGCATCGACGCCCTCGGAGACCACGACCAGTGCGACGTCCTCGGGGGTGCGCGCCCGGGCCAGCGCCGCAGTCACTCGCTGCAACCCGGCGGCCCGGTGGCTCAGGCGGTGCGCGGAGGCGAGCCGCCGCACCTCGGTGACGAGCACGTCCTCGAAGGGGATCACGCGCTCGGGTTCCTGGCCCGCCGCCAGGCGGCGCAGCTGACGCACCACCGCCGTGACGTACCAGCGCCGGAACAGCCGATGGTCGTACGGGGTCTCCAGCGTGAGCAGGCGAGCGGCCCGCGCGTACTCGTCCGCCTCGTCGAGCGCGGACAGGTAGGCCTCGCCCGCGTCGGCGGCGGACAGCGGCAGGTGCAGGGTGAGCCGCGTCCGCGGATCGCCCCGGCGGGCGGCGGCGACGGCCTGCCGCTTGATCGAGCCACGGGCCTCGCTGAACCCGTGCACCACCGTCTCGATCAGCCCGGCGAGGTGCTGGGGCACGTCGCCCTCACCGGCCTCGTGGGCGGCGACCGCGAGGCTGAACTCGCGTACCAGGTTGTCGATGTGCGACTTGGCCTCGATGAGCAGGTCGGTGGGGACGTCGCCCAGCACGACGGTGAAACGTCTGTCGGTCAGTGGCCCGTCGTCGTCCCAGGCGGCGAGGAGGGCGTCGACGTCGTCGACCTCGGCCTCGGTGGCGCGGCTGCTGTCGAACTCGGCCCACACGACCTTGCCGCCGTCCGCTGCTCGGTCGACGCCCCAGCGCGCCACGAGCGCGTCGACCAGGGCGATGCCGCGCCCGGTCATGGTGGTGGCGCTGTGCGTCGCGCGCAACGGGGGCAGGGGACTGCTGTCGCCCACCTCGATGCGCAGTCGTACGCCCGTACCGCTCACGCGGACGGTGATCGGCGGTGCGCCGTGCTGGCTCGCGTTCGCCAGCAGCTCTGCGGCCGCGAGCACGACGTCGTCCACGATCGGCGCGCCGCCGCGGGCCAGCACCTGCCCTTCCACGAACCGGCGGCCGGCCCGCGCCGCATCCGGCCGATCCTCCAGCCGCAGCGTCGCGGCTTGCCCGCAGTCGGCCGCGCCGACGCGGGGGTCGGGATCGCTGCCGGACACCCGTTCAGTGTCCCAGAGTCGGCGCCGTCAGCAACTGGAGCCCGCCCGTGGGCAGCGTCCAGAGGTCCGGCGACGATGTACCGGGTCAGGATGGCGTGTGCTCATCCCTGACGGCTTGCGCGCTCTGGGCCGCTCCCCTGAGGGTGCTGCCTGGCTGGCGTCGCTCCCGACCCTCGCCGACACCGCCGTGCGCAGGTGGTCGCTGACGCCGGGCGAGCCGTACGCGTACGCCAACGCCTCCCTCGCCGTCCCGGTCACCCGTGCGGACGGCACCGCCGCCGTGCTCAAGCTGCCCTTCCCGCACCGGGAGAGCGTGCACGAGGGGGAGGCGCTGCGGCGCTGGGACGGCGCGGGTGCTGTCCGACTGCTCGACCACGACGCGAGCGACGGGGCGCTGCTGCTGGAGCGGTGCGCCCCCGGCACGCCGCTGTCCGAGTGCGCCCCTGCCGAGGCGCTGGCCGTCCTCGTCGCGCTGCTGCCCCGGCTGTGGGTGCCGGCGGGGGAGCCGTTCACCCCGCTCGCCGAGGAGGCGGCGTGGTGGAGCGGCTACCTCGTCCGTCGCTGGGAGGCCGCCGGGCGGGCGTTCCCGCGAGCCCTGCTCGACCTCGCCCTGGACGCCCTGGGCCGGCTGCCGCGGAGCATGGGCGACCCGGTGCTGGTGAACCAGGACCTGCACTGCGGGAACGTGCTGCGGGCGGAGCGCGAGCCGTGGCTGGTCATCGACCCCAAGCCGCTGGCGGGTGAGCGTGAGTTGGGTGTCGCACCGGTGCTCCGGGACCCCGTTCTCGGGCACAGCCGCGCGGCGGTCGTCCACCGGCTGGACCGCCTGTGCAGCGAGCTGTCCCTGGACCGCGAGCGGGCCCGCCTCTGGGCGCTTGCCCAGGCCCTCGCGTGGGCTTTCGACGGCGACCGCGTCCTCGCGGGTCACCTCGACGTCGCGCAGTGGCTGGCGGACGCTGCCTGAGTCCGGCCCGCAAGGTTGGCACCGTGAACCCGCTCTTCGCCGAGTACTGGCGGCTGGCCGGGCTGCCCGCGCCGCCTGTCCACCTGGACAACGAGACAGCCGTGCTGCCGTCGGCGTTCCGTACGGGTGAGCTGGCCGTGGGCGCGGTCGCGGCCGCCGCCACGTCGGCGGCCCTGCTGGCGGCAGCGCGAGGAGGGCCCGGCACGTCCGCGCACGTCGACGGCCGGCGCGTCAGCGCGGCGTTCCGCAGCGACCGGCTGTTCCGGCTCGACGGGCGACCCGCGGCCGGCTTCGCCGAGCTCTCCGGGTTCTGGGCGACCGGCGACGGGTGGGTGCGCACGCACGGCAACTACCCGCACCACCGCCAGCGCCTGCTCGCGGCGATGGGCCTGCCCGAGGAGGCGGGGCCGGACGACCTCGCCCTGGTCCTCGGTGAGCACGGGGCGCTCGAGGTCGAGGACCGCGTACGGGCGCGTGGCGGCATCTGCGTGGCCGTACGCTCGCCCGACGAGTGGCGTAGCCACCCCCAGGCCCGTGCCGTCGACGACCTCCCGCTGGTCGCGTGGACGCGGCTCGGCGACGCCGAGCCCCGCCGCCTTCCACGGCCGCCGGTCTGCGCGTGCTCGACCTCACCCGGGTCATCGCCGGCCCCGTCGCCACCCGGACGCTCGCCCTGCTGGGTGCCGACGTGCTGCGCCTGGACCCGCCGCACCTGCCGGAGCTGTCGTGGCAGCACCTCGACACCGGGATGGGCAAGCGGTCGGCGCTGCTCGACCTCCGCACCGACCGGGCGAGGTTCGAGGCCCTGCTGGCGGAGGCGGACGTGGTCGTCGTGGGCTACCGGCCCGGCACGCTCGACCGCTACGGGCTCGACCCGGCCCGCCTGGCCGAGCGGCGCCCCGGGCTCGTCGTGGCCACGCTGAGCGCCTGGGGGCCGGTCGGGCCGTGGGGCGCCGCCGTGCTGCGCGCCGTCGCCGGCCAGCTGGGCTCGGGTGGCAGCGTCCACGTGTCCGCGCACCTGGCGCGTACGGCGCACTGGCTGCTGGCGCACCCGGCCGACCGGAGCGGCGACCTGCCCGAGGTCGAGCCGCTGCTGCGGGAGCGGACCACCGTGAGCGGCCTGCTGCGGTACGCGCCACCGGCCGTGCAGCTCGACGGCGGTCCCGACGACTGGGACCGAGCGGAGTGGGCGTCAGGCGGGTAGGCACATCGGGCGCAGGGGCACACTGACCTGCGATGGCTGCCCACGGAGTGACCGACACCGTGCCCGACGCCCGGTCGGGGGCCTGGGCCCGTGACGCCCGGCGGGCGCGGCTGCTCGCCTGGTTCAGCCTGGTGTGGATGACCACCGAGGGGGCCCTCGGCCTGCTCGCCGGATACCGCGCCGGGTCCACCGCGCTGGTCGGGTGGGCGTTCGGCTCCGTCGTCGAGGGCATGGCCAGTGTCATCGTCGTCTGGCGGTTCACCGGCCGCCGGCTGCACGCGGAGGACGCCGAGCGGCGAGCCCAGCGGGCCGTCGCCGTCTCGTTCTGGCTGCTCGCCCCGTACATCGCCGCCGAGGCGCTGCTCCACCTGCTCACGGGTCGACCGGCCGACCAGACGTGGCTGGGGATCGCCGTCGCGTCGGCGAGCCTGCTCGTCATGCCTGCCCTTGGGGCCGTCAAGCACCGGCTCGCCCGCAGCCTCGACTCCGCCGCGACCGCGGGGGAGGGGACCCAGAACTACCTCTGCGCAGCCCAGGCTGCGGCGGTCCTGCTGGCCCTGGTCGTGGTGGCGGTCACCTCCGCAGGCTGGTGGCTGGACCCAGTGGTGGCGTTGCTGCTCGCGGCCTGGGCCGTGCAGGAAGGGCGGGAGGCCTGGCGCGGCGAGGACTGCTGCTGACCCGGTCAGCGACCGGCGGCGGCGCGGGCCGCCGCGCGAGCGTCCCCGTCGGCGCCGAGGAGCAGTCGCACTCCCATGGTGCCCAGCATCCGCTGCATCCCGGCCCCGACATGGTTCGCGGTCACGGCCTCGATGCCCTGCTCGCGCAGGAAGCGGGCGATCCGGGCGTGGTGGGAGCCGTCGGTTCCCTCGTCGTGCAGGCGGTCCCAGCCGACGTCGTACTCCTGCCAGTCCTGCAGGTCACCGCCGACCACGTCGGCAACCGCTACGCGGCTCGCGCGTCCCCAGCGGGGATCCACCTCTCCGGTGGCGGTGATCGGAACGCACAGTCTCACGATGCTGACCTCCTGCTCTCGACGTGGTCCAGGCGGCGTAGGTACTCGCGGTCCCCGAGAAGCTCCAGGCGCCGCCACAGGATGCTGGTGGGCACCGCCTGGCTCGCGTGTGCCGCGATAGCGGTGCGCTGGCGGTCCCGGTCCACGCTGATGACGTAGTCCACGGCCGTCTCGTCGCTGCCCGTGAACGCCGTACCGCGCTCCTCGTTGAGCGCGCGGGCGACGTGGGCCGGCAGCGTCCAGCCCAGAACGGGCAGCCCGAGGATGCGCGCCGCCTCCAGCGCTGCCGCGGTGGCGGCGGCATGGTCGGGGTGCCCGGTGACCCCCGACGTGTCGAAGGCCACGAGCGCGTCCGCTTCCGCAGCCCGTACGGCGTCCATCACCTCGCCGGCAAGGGCGGTGCGGCACACCGTCGGCAGCCCGCCGTCGGGGTGGTGGTGCAGCCACGTGCGGTCGGCTCCCAGCGCCCGTGCCGCGTACTCCAGCTCGCCGGCCCTGACCTCGTGCAGGTCCCCGGCCACGCCGTGCAGCGTCGAGGCCTCCCCGCGCGTGAAGCACAGGACGGAGACCCGGGTGCCAGCCGCGGCGAAGGCGGCGAGCACACCCCCGAGCCCGAACGACTCGTCGTCGGGATGAGCCACCACGGCCAGCACGGACCGCCAGGGCGGCAGCGTGCGGGCGGGGGCGTCCATGGCTGTCATAGTTGAGCAGGTTGTGCCCGTTCGGACCGGGTCGGAGGTCCCTGCGACTAGGGTACTCCGACACCCCCGGGGGTATACACTGTCCCGGTCCGGTGCACGAGAGGAGAGCGCAACATGTGTATGCCTGCAGTCTGCGGAACGTGTCAGAAGGTGACCTGGTCGGGATGTGGGATGCACGTCGACGAGGTGCTCGCCGACGTCCCGCAGGAGCAGCGTTGCGAGTGCGAGTAGACGGCTGACCCGTCGAGGGAGGGAGGCCCGAGTGGACGCCGCCGGCTGGGACGCCCGGTACGCGACGCGCGAGCTGGTGTGGGGCGCTGAGCCCAACAGGTTCGTCGCGGCCGAGCTCGAGAGCCTCCCCCCACGCGCCGCGCTGGATCTCGCCTGCGGGGAGGGGCGCAACGGCATCTGGCTCGCGACGCACGGTTGGCGCGTGACCGGTGTCGACTTCTCCTCGACTGCGGTGGAGCGAGCTCGCCGCCTGGCCGAGGAGGCCGGGGTGGACGACCGGTGCACGTTCGTGGTCGGCGACGTGGTCGCCGGGCCGTTTCCGGACGGTCCGTACGACGCCGTGGTGGTCGCGTACCTGCATCTTCCGGCTACCGCTCGTCGGGCCGCGCTGCGCAACGCGGCAGTGGTGCTCGCACCTGGCGGGACGTTGCTGGTCGTCGCCCACGACACCGCCAACCTCACCGAGGGGACGGGCGGTCCCCAGGACCCGTCGGTGCTGTACTCCGCCGACGACGTGGTCGCCGACCTCGCGGACCTGCCGGGCCTGCTGGTTGAGAAGGCGCAGGCGGTGCACCGGCCCGTCCAGTCCGACGCCGGCCCGCAGACCGCCGTCGACGTGCTCGTGCGGGTGCGCCGGCAATGACCACGCTGCGTGGCTGGCCGCCCCGCCGGTGGGCCGCTGCCGGCGTCGTCCTGGCCGTGCTGCTGGCACTGTCGTGGGTCACGCTCGCGTCGTACGCGACGGCCTGGTGGTCCCTGCCGGCATGGGCAGCGACGGCGGTCCTGTCCGCAGTCGTGCTGGCCAGCTACCTGCCCGCGCCGGGCGGCGGCCTTCGGCTCGACCTCGGTTGTACGCCGTGCGCGGCGGTCGCCGCCCTCACCGTGCTGCTCGCGTACATGAGCAGGGCGTCCGCACCCGAGGACCCGACGATGGCCGGTGTCGCGCTGCTGCTCCTGGCCGCCGGTGTACGCCAGCGCCTGGCGGGCGGTGCGGCCTGTGCCACGCCGGCCGGGTGGCGCTCGTGACGCTGGACGTCCTGAGCTCCTGGCCTCGGCGCCGCTGGGTCGTGGCGGCGATGGGCGCGGTCGTGACGGCGGCCCTGGTCGGTGTCCCCACGCGCCTGGTCCCCACGCCGTTGTTCAGCCGGATGATCCCGGTCACCTGGTGGGCGTGGCCGGTGTGGGCCGTCACGGCGCTGCTCGGCGGCCTGCTGATCGCGACCTACGTCCGGGCGCCCGCCGCGGCGACCAGCGGGGACCGCGGGACGCGGACCGCCGGCATCGGTGGCCTGCTCAGCGTGTTCGCCGTCGGGTGCCCCGTCTGCAACAAGCTGGTGCTGCTGTCCCTCGGCGCCTCGGGCGCGATGAACGTCTTCGCGCCGCTGCAGCCGGTGCTCGGCGTCGTGTCGGTCGGCCTGCTCGCGTGGGGGCTGCGCGTCCGGCTTCGCGGCGAGCTCAGCTGCCCGGTGCCCGCCGGCGGCGCCTAGTCATGGGCGAACCGCACCGGCGGCAGGGCACGGCGCAACCAGGCCGGTGACCACCAGGCGGCGGTCCCGGTCAGGCGCAACAGCACCGGGAGCAGCAGCAGCCGTACCAGCGCGGCGTCGAGGAACACCGCGACACCCAGGACGATGCCCATCTCCTTCGGGGGCAGTGGTCCCGACAACGCGAAGGTGAAGAACACGGCGACCATGACGGCAGCCGCTGCGAAGATCACCCGCCCGGAGTGCGCAAGCCCGCCGACCATGGCCTCGTCCGGGTCGCCCGAGCGCTCGAGGTGCGCCTTCGCCGACGCGAGCAGGAACACGGTGTAGTCCATCGAGATCGCGAAGATCATCGCGAAGAAGAACACCGGCCCCCAGGCGTCGAGGAACCCCTGCGGGGTGAAGCCGAGCAGGCGATGTCCGTACCCGTCCTGGAACACCAGCCGGGCCACACCGAATGCGGCCCCGGTGGCCAGCAGGTTCGTGACGACTCCGAGCGCGGCGACGAGCGGTGCCTGCAGGGCGAACAGCAGCAGCAGGAAGCCGAGACCCATGACCAGGCCGATGACCAAGGGCGTCTTGGCGCTCAGCGCGGCCTGTAGGTCGTGGTTCTCGGCGGCTGCTCCCCCCACCAGTGACCCCATCGGCAGGCGCTGCCGCAGCCGATCGATGGTGTGCCCCAGAGACGGGTTCGAGGGGTCCACAGCCGGTACGGCCTGGATGAGCGCAAGCCGGCCGTGAGATCCGGTGGCGGCGGGCAGCACGGCGGCGACGCCGGGGTCACGCGCGAGCGTGCGCTCGGCCGCCGGCGCGTTACCCGTGGTGGTGATGACCTGCAGCGTGCCCGGCGCACCGGGCCCGAAGGCCTGCTGCACCGTCTGGTAGCCCTGTCGCGCGCTGGAAGACTCGGGGACGACCTTGATGGACGGCATCGCCGTACGCAGCGAGAACACCGGAAGGGCCAGCGCGAGCAGCGCGACCACGGCGACGGCGCCGTACGCGACCGGCCGCCGTGCCAGCCGCTGGCCCCACGCCGCGAACCGCGCGGACCGGTGCTCGCCGGTGTGTACCCACGGCAGCGCCAGGCTGTCGACGCGGTCCCCCAGCCGGGCGAGCACGACGGGGAGCAGCGTCAGCGTCGCCGCGAGAACGAACCCGACGGCAAGCATGATGCCCGCCGCCATCGAGCGGAACGCCGGCGCTGGAACCAGCATCACTGTCGACAGGCTGATGAGCACCGTGAGGCCGGAGAACAGCACCGCCTTGCCGGCGGTGTCCATGGTCTCGGCCACGGACTCCACCGGATCCGAGGCATCGCCGAAGTGGGCGGCGCGGAACCGGACGACCAGGAACAGCGCGTAGTCGATGCCGAGCGCCAGGGCGAACATCAGCGCGAAGTTCATCGCCCAGATCGAGATCGGGGTCACGTGGGTGAGCAGCTCCAGTGACCCGGCCGCGGCAAGCAGCCCGACAACGGTGAGCAGCAAGGGCAGCCCTGCGGCGACCAGTGACCCGAAGGCCACCACGAGGATCGCGAGGGTCACCGGCCAGGACAGCAGCTCGGAACGCATCATCGCGCTGCGGTTCGCCGTGTTGAAGTCACTCCAGAGGACCGAGGCTCCGGTGGCGCGTACCCGGACGCCGTGCGTGGACAGCCCACGGAGCCGCGGTGTCAGGTCGTCGGCGGCGCGGACCATCGTGTTCGGGTCGGCAGCGGCCCCCGCGAGGATCACCGCGGTACGGCCGTCCCGGCTGATCGTGGTGCCGGGCTGCGGGCCGACCACGCCCGCGATGCGAGGGTCGCGCGCGAGCAGGTGCTCGGCACGCGTGATGACCGCCTGCACCGACGGGTCGGCGACGGGGCGGCTCGCACTCACGACCACCTGCAGCGCGCTCGACGCGGCCCCGCCGAACCGCTCGCGCGCCAGCTCGCGGACGGCGACGGACTGGGAGCCGTCGGCCTGCCACCCGGCCCCCGACAGGGCGGTCTCCACCTTGGGGGCGAAGGCGCCCAGCACCGCGATGACCAGGATCCAGGCGGCTGCCACTGTCCGGGTGTGGGTTGCCGCCCACCGGCCGAGACGGCCGAGCGGGCCGACCTCGCGCCTGGCGTAGGCAGTGTCGGTCGCGTCCGCCGGGCCGGCCGGATAGGCGGGGGGCACCAGCCGGAAGCCGGAGTGCAGGTGGAAGCCGCGCGACCTGAGCTCGCGCACCGTGGCGGAGACCACCCGCTCGACCGGCTTGGGACGGCCGGTCCGGGTGGTGGCCGGGAGGGCCTCCCGCACTCGGGCGATCACGTGCTCGCGGGACGGCCCGCCCTCCAGCAGCATCGCGGCGACCGTGTGGCGGTCGGTGCCGACGCGAAAACCGGTGAGGGGGTCGACGCTGCTGTTCGGTCCGTCCTCGACGCTGGACGTGGGCACGCTGCTACCTCCGCAAAAGCCTGGGATCGGCACCTATCGTGACATACCCCCCGGCGTACCCAGCGAGGTCCTCCACGGGAGGGCGAGCAGCATGCCCTTTATGTCGGGAGGTACGGACTAACACTCCTGTCCGGCCGTGACCTTTGCCCCTGTGTGGCGCTGACTAACCCGCTGGACGATGCCGTTCGACCCAAGAAGGGGGCGGGCGGCTGCATGGCGGAGATCGTCTTCCAGGACGTCTGGAAGGTGTTCGCTGATGGCACTGAAGCCGTCCGCGCGCTGGACCTCAGCGTGGGTGACGGCGAGTTCGTGGTGCTGGTCGGCCCGTCCGGGTGTGGCAAGACCACCGCCTTGCGGATGGTGGCCGGCCTGGAGGAGATCTCCAAGGGCGAGATCAGCATCGGTGACCGGGTCGTCAACGACATCCCGCCCAAGGAGCGGGACATCGCCATGGTGTTCCAGAACTATGCGCTCTACCCGCACATGAGCGTGTTCGACAACATGGCGTTCGGGCTCAAGCTGCAGAGCGTCCCGAAGCAGGAGATCGACCAGCGCGTGCGCGAGGCCGCGCACATCCTCGGGCTCACCGACCTGCTGAACCGCAAGCCGAAGGCGCTCTCCGGTGGCCAGCGGCAGCGTGTCGCCATGGGGCGGGCCATCGTCCGGCACCCGCAGGCGTTCCTCATGGACGAGCCGCTGTCCAACCTCGACGCGAAGCTGCGGGTGCAGATGCGCGCCGAGATCGCCCGCATCCAGTACGAGCTGGGCGTCACCACGCTGTACGTCACGCACGACCAGACCGAGGCCATGACGATGGGCGACCGCGTCGCGGTCATCCGCAAGGGCCAGCTGCAGCAGGTAGACACGCCGCAGTCGTTGTACGAGCACCCGGTCAACCTCTTCGTCGCCGGGTTCATCGGCTCCCCGGCGATGAACCTGTTCGAGGCGACGCTCGCGCGTGCCGGTGACCGGCTCGTCGCCCGCGCCCGCGACCTGCACCTGCCGGTTCCGGACGAGCTCCTCCGTGAGCGGCCGGCGCTGGACCAGTACGTCGACCGCACCGTGGTGCTGGGCATCCGCCCGGAGGACATGGAGGACGCCTCGCTGGTCTCGGACGCACCGGCGGAGCGTCGGATCGCGGCGACGATCGACCTGCGTGAGGCCCTGGGCTCCGATGTGGTGGTCCACTTCGCGGTCGACGCACGACCGGCGCTCACCGAGGACGTCAAGGAGCTCGCGGCCGACCGTGAGGCGCTCAACCGGATCGAGAGCTCAGAGCGGACCAACGTCGTCGCCCGGCTGAATCCGCGTACGCATGCACGCAAGGGCGACCCCTTGGACCTCGTGGTCGACACCACGCGGCTGCACTTCTTCGATCCCGAGACCGGGTTCGGCATCTATGGCGCCTGAGATCCAGGCGGTGCCCGGGCCCTGTACGACGTAGCTGACCTGTCGAGGAGGACAGATGTACCTACGAAAGCTTGTGGTGCCTGCGGCCTTGGTGGTGCTTGCCACGGCGTGCGGCGGAACCAGTGACAAGTCCGCGTCCCCCAGTGGGTCGGCAGCCCCAGCGGCAACCGGGACGGTGACCGTCTTCAACGCGATGGAGACGTCGGAGAACGACGCGCTCCAGAAGATCGTTGACGACATGATCAACTCCAAGGTGCAGTACAAGGCGGTCATGGAGTCCTCGAACGACTTCGAGGTCCAGGCCAAGACCCGGATCGAGGGCGGCAACCCGACCGAACTGATGATGTTCCCGCAGCCCGGCACCGTCATCGAGTGGGCGAAGCAGGGCAAGGCCATCGCGCTGGAGGACCTCGGCTTCACCGTCGACGAGCTGAACAAGACCTTCGGTCCATACCTGGTCTCGCTCGGTGAGTACAACGGCAAGCACTACGGCCTGCCGACGAACGCCAACCTCAAGAGCATGGTCTGGTACCCGAAGAAGGCGTTCGACGCCAAGGGCTACAAGGTGCCCACGACGTGGGACGAGCTGATCGCGCTCAGCAACCAGATCGTGAAGGACGGCAGCACGCCGTGGTGCATGGGCTTCGAGAGCGGTAGCGCCACGGGTTGGCCGGCGACCGACTGGATGGAAGACATCATGCTGCGGACCGCCGGTCCGGCCACCTACGACAAGTGGGTCAAGCACGAGATCCCGTTCAACGACCCGGCCGTGAAGACTGCTGCTCAGGACTTCGGCAAGATCCTGTTCACGCCGGGCTACGTGCTCGGTGGCGCCAAGGCCACGGCTTCGATCGCGTTCGGTGACGCGCCTGGTCCCATGTTCGACAACCCGCCGAAGTGCTGGCTGCACCGCCAGGCCAGCTTCATCAACGCGTTCTTCCCGAAGACCGCGAAGGCCGGCGTCGACTACGACTGGTTCCCGTTCCCGCCGATCGACCAGCAGGGGACGCTCATCGCGGGCGAGCTGACCACCGTGTTCAAGGACACGCCTGCCGTGCGTGACTTCCTGCACCGGTTCATCGCCACCGACGTTCAGTGCGCGCAGGGCGGCAACGCGTCCACCTCGCGCATCTCGCCGAACCTCGAGGTGGGTGCCTCCTGCTACGCGAACGAGCAGCTGGCCAGGGCCGCACAGGTCGTGGTCGACGGCTTGAAGGCAGGCAACGCGCGCTTCGACGCGTCGGACATGATGCCCTCCGCCGTCGGCAGCGGGACCTTCTGGAGCGGGATGGTCACCTACATCCAGAACGGCCCGAGCTCGCTCGACGGTGTCCTCAACGACATCGAGAAGAGCTGGCCGAAGGCCTGATCCTCCGTTGACCGTGGTGGGAGCGGCTGCGACCGGGCCGCTCCCACCCGGCGGCCTTCGAAAGAGGCGGCGATGAAGGAGCTCGTGAGCCGACCGCTGGTGCGGGTGGCCGGCACCGCCGTGCTTGCCGTCGCCGCCGTGCTGCTGTTCTGGTGGAGCTTCGACTTCCTGCGATCGAACACCGCCAACCGGGTGGTCATCGTCGGCGTGGCGATCGCGGTCGGCGTCGTCGGCGTCTTCCTGCTGTTCTGGGTGATGGACCGGCTGGTCGACTGGCTGCCCCGTCGTTTCCGCGGGACGGCTCGCCCGTACGTGTTCATCGGGCCCGCCCTGGTCCTGCTGACCGTGTTCCTCATCTACCCGGTCATCAACACCATCTTCCTGAGCTTCCGCGACGCCCGCTCGGAGGGCTTCGTCGGGTTGGAGAACTACCGGTTCGTCTTCAGCGACACCGGCATGCTGCTCTCGATCCGCAACACCGTGGGCTGGATCGTGCTGGTCCCCCTCGCCGGCGTGACCGTCGGACTGGTCTTCGCGACACTGGCGGACCGGCTCTCGCGCGGCGAGGCCGTGGCCAAGTCGCTGATCTTCCTGCCGATGGCGATCTCCTTCGTGGGTGCCGCGGTCGTGTGGCGGTTCATCTACAACTTCCGGCCCACCGGGTTCGGCAGCAACATCGGCCTGCTCAACGGCATCGTGATGGGGGCCGGCGGTCAGCCGGTGGCCTGGCTGACCGAACGGCCGTGGAACAACCTGCTGCTGATCGTGATCATGGTCTGGATGCAGACCGGTTTCGCCATGGTGGTGCTCTCTGCAGCGATCAAGGCGATTCCCGACGAGCTGCTGGAGGCCGCGCGCATCGACGGTGCGTCGGAGTTCCAGGTGTTCCGCAAGATCATCGTCCCGAGCATCCTGCCGACCATCGTGGTGGTGACCACCTACATGGTCATCAATGCGCTGAAGGTGTTCGACATCGTCTGGGTGATGGGCAACGCGGACGCGAACCAGACGCAGGTCATCGCGGAACGCATGATCACGTGGTTCTTCATCCGGGACAACGACGGCCGCGGTGCGGCGATCGCCGTCGTGCTGTTCCTGGCCGTCGTCCCGGTGATGATCTGGAACGTGCGCCGGTTCCGCGCCCAGGAGGAGATCCGATGACCCTCGCGGCGCCGCTGCCCCAGACGCAGGAGCCGGCCCGCCCGGTCATGAGGGCGGCGAAGAAGAAGCGCGGCAGCTGGCCGGTGCGGATCGCGGTCATCCTGGTCGTCGTCCTGTGGACGGTGCCGACGCTGGGCGTGCTGGTGAGCTCCTTCCGTCCGGAGCAGCTCGTCGCCGACAGTGGCTGGTGGACCGCTCTGGCGCACCCGTTCCGCACCGCCGACTGGACGATCGAGAACTACCGTCTGGCCATCTCCACCGCAGGCTTCGGCAACGCCTTCCTCAACAGCCTGGCGGTCGCCATCCCGGCCACGGTCATGCCGATCGCCATCGCAGCCTTCGCGGCGTACGCGTTCTCCTGGATGCAGTTCCGCGGCCGGCACATCATGTTCGTGCTCGTCGTCGGACTCATGGTCGTACCGCTGCAGATGGCGCTCATCCCGATCCTGCGGCTGTACACCTCCGGCGCGCACCTGGGGGGCCTCACGATCTTCCCCAACCTGCACCTGGGTGGCACGTTCCTCGGCATCTGGCTGGCGCACACCGGCTTCGGGCTGCCACTGGCGACGTACCTGCTGCGCAACTACATCGGGTCGCTGCCCTCGTCGATCATCGAGTCCGCGCAGATCGACGGTGCCGACCACTTCACGATCTTCTGGCGGCTCATCGTGCCGCTGTCGGTGCCGGCACTCGCGGCATTCGCCATCTTCCAGTTCCTCTGGGTGTGGAACGACCTGCTCGTCGCCTACGTGTTCCTCGGTGGCAGCCAGGAGAACCGCGTCCTCACCGTCGCGCTGGCCAACCTCATGGGCTCCCACGGGGAGAACTGGCACCTGCTGACCTCCGCGGCGTTCCTGTCCATGACGCTGCCCCTCGCGGTGTTCTTCACCCTGCAGCGGTACTTCGTCCGCGGCCTGACGGCCGGCTCGGTGAAGGGGTGACCATGGCGCGCGCCAAGCAGATCAGCACAGCAGGCGTCCAGCCACTCGACCCGAGGCGCAAGTGGCGGGCGATCACCATCGCGACGCTGCTCCTGGTCCCCGCGTACTGGGCGATGCTCGCGGGCGCGGTGGCCACGACCTCATCCGGCGCGACGGCGCCGAACGCCGGCGCCGCGCTCGCGCTCGGTGTCGCCGTCGTACCGTTCGTCTTCATCCTGCTGGCCTTCATGTCCGGCCACCCGCGGGCGCCGGGCGCGGTCCTCAAGGCGATGGGCCTGGCGGCCATGGTCGGCGTCATGGCCTCGGCGCTCGCGGCCGACGTGGTCACGGGCATCGTCGCCGGGGTGGGCGCCGGTGGCGTCGTGGCGCTGCGGGCGGACAGCGACCACAGCTGGCGGACCAGGGCCGTGGCGGTCGCCTTCGCAGCCGTCTACGTCTTCGCGCTGGCGCGGACCGCGTCGGCGTGGGCCCTGCTGCCCGCGCCGGTCTTCCCGCTGACCGCGATCGGCATCGCCGACCACTACAACGAGTGGCGCCGCCGCACAGCGCACGCATGACCGCGCTGCCGCACCGTTTCCTGTGGGGCGTCACCACGTCCGCGTACCAGGTCGAGGGCGGCGTCGACCTGGACGGGCGCGGGCCGTCGATCTGGGACACGTTCTGCGCCGAGCCAGGGCGCGTCCATGGTGGCGACAGCGGCCGGGTGGCGGCCGACCATCGGCGCCGGTGGCAGCGGGACGTCGCGCTGATGGCGGAGCTGCACGTGGGCGCGTACCGGTTCTCGGTGGCCTGGCCGCGCGTGCAGCCCGACGGTGCGGGACCGTTCAGCGTGGCCGGCCTCGGGTTCTACGACCGGCTGGTCGACGACCTGCTCCGACACGGCATCGAGCCCGTCGTCACGCTCTACCACTGGGACCTGCCGCAGGCGCTGGAGGACGCCGGCGGGTGGCCGGCGCGCGAGACCGCCTACCGGTTCGCTGCGTACGCGGAGCGCGTGGGTGCGCGGCTGGGGGACCGGGTGTGGCACTGGTCCACCGTCAACGAGCCGTGGTGCGTGGCGATGCTGGGCTACGCCGCCGGCGTGCATGCGCCGGGCCGGGTCGACCCTGCCGCCGCCGTACGCGCCGCCCACCACCTGCTGCTCGGTCACGGGCTGGCTGTCGACGCCCTGCGCGCCACCGCGCGCCCGGACGCCGAGGTGGCGATCACGCTCAACCCGTACCCGGTCGCCCCCGCCGGCGACAGCGACGCGGACGCCGATGCGGTGCGCCGGGTCGACGGGGTGGCGAACCGGCTCTGGTACGAGCCGGTGCTGCTGGGCCGGTACCCGCAGGACGTGCTGGACGACGTCGCGGCGGTCACCGACCTCGCGCACATCCGGGACGGGGACCTGCGGGTCATCGCCCGCCCGATCGACGCCGTCGGGGTCAACTACTACCGCCGCTACCACGTCCGCCATCGTGCGGGAGCGTCGTCGGAACCGCCGTGGAACACGTGGCCGGGCTCACCGGACGTCGAGCTGGTCCGGCCGGACGCACCGGTCACGGCGAACGGCTGGGCGGTCGAGCCGGACGGTCTCGCCGAGGTGCTGCTCGACGTCGGCCGCCGGTTCCGGCCGTTGCCCTTGTACGTGCACGAGAACGGTGCCGCGTACGACGACGAGGTCGTCGGCGACGGCACGGTCGACGATCGGGACCGCATCGCGTTCCTGGCGGCGCACGTCCGGGTGCTGCAGGACGCACGCGCGGCGGGCGCCGACGTACGCGGGTACTTCGTCTGGACGCTCCTGGACAACTTCGAGTGGGCCGAGGGTTACCGCTACCGCTTCGGGCTGGTCCGGGTCGACGAGTCGCTGGCTCGCCACCCCAAGGCGAGCGCCCACTGGTTCACGCAGCTGGTCGCCGGCCCTGCACGTTGATCTGTCTCGTCGAACGGGACAGATCAACGTGCGGGAAACCGCCCGCGACACGCCGTACGAAACGCCACTTGATCTGTCTCAGCGGCTGCCGTTCGCCGCGACCGGGGGCCTCCCCACGTCTACCGTGCTCGTCGTGACGCACTGGGCGCCCCTGCTGCGCACCGACCACGCGCTTGCCGGCGATCTGCACGCGGCCGCCTTCGCTCTGGTCGGCACCGCCCTGCTCCGGGCGAGGTGGGCGCGTGCGTTCGCGTACGCGGCCGCGGCGCTGCTCGCCCTCGCCGTCGGCTTCTCGCGGCTCGCGCTCGGCGTGCACTACTTCTCCGACGTCCTCGGCGGCTGGCTGATCGGGCTGTGCTGGACCTTCCTCGTGGCTGCCGCCCTGGGTCGGCACAGCACCCGGTCACCGTTGCGGCGCGGGGGAGACGTGGCGTAGCCGCTGGAGCTGCTCCCGCGGGTGCGTGACCAGTGCGGTGTGGGCGGCGGAGCAGGACACGGCGCGCAGCGCCGCCCGGTGACGGCTGCGCTTCCCGGGGGTGACCCCGGAGAAGTACTGGGAGGCGAAGTCCAGCGAGTACGGCAGCTCCGTGCGAGCCTCCCGCCAGGTGTGCTCCTGCCCGGCCGCGAGACGGGTCACGACGCGCTCGCCTGCCGCGAGCAGCTCTCTGCGGAGCAGCCGCAGCCGCGTCACGTCGCCGTGGTCGTTGCTGCCGGCGTCCAGGTAGAACCACTGGGGGTGCCGTACGTGGCGTCCGCGCAGATAGTCAATCGGGGCGTTGGCGTCGTACCGCACCCGGTCACCGTGGAAGGCCACCTGCAGAGCCTCGCTTCCCGGCTCGCCGGAGGGCAGGTGCGCCAGGACGACGCCGTACACCGCCGGGTGGCGCAGTGCCAGGTTCAGCGCGCAGTCCGCCCCGGCGCTGACGCCTCCGATCCCGCGGCCGGCAGTGCTGCGGATGGTGCGGAACCGCCGGTCCACCTCGTGCACCACGGTGCTCGTCAGGTACGTGTCGAGCTGCGGCCCGCTCACCGCGTTCACGCACTCGTAGTCCTCGAACGCGCCGTCGTTGGAGCTCGGCGCGACCAGGATCATCGGCCGGATGGCCCGCCAGCGCACCAGGTAGCCACTGATGACCGCAGCCTCACCGGCTCGGAACCAGTCGACTGCACTGCCCGGGTTCCCGGGGAGCAGGTAGACGACCGGATAGCGCCGGAACCGGTTGACCGGTGACCCGTAGCCGGGCGGCAGGTAGACGTACGTCTCCCCGTCGCTCACGCCCAGACGCGGATCGGGCAGCTGGAGACGTACGACCTGGCCGTCGCCCTTGCCCGGCACGGGGAACGCCCCGGTCAGCGACGCCACGGTGGGCAGGTAGCCGACGTAGGTGTTCACACCGGTAGCCGCGCCCAGCAGCAACGAGGCGAGCATCGCGACGGCGAGGGCGGCGGTAGCGGTGCGCGGGTGCCGTCGCCACAGCGACCCCCGCCGTACGGCCAGCAGCGCCGCGGCACAGATCACAGCCAGCCCGGCGAACGCCGCCGGCACCGCCGGGCTCTCGAGCGGTCCCGTTCCGGGTTCGCGGGCCAGGATGCCGGGGGCGATGGCCAGCGACGGCACGTGTGCGGTGATGGGAACGGGCGCGGCCGTCGTGGGCAGGGATGTGCAGGTGGCGCTCGACGCGTCCGTGGACACACCCGGCCAACGGTCCACCGACAGCCGCGGTTCCGGGCTGGATACGTTGACGGGCATGGAGTACACGAACCTCGGCAACACCGGCATGCAGGTGTCGCGCATCTGTCTCGGCTGCATGAGCTACGGGGAGCCGCAGCGCGGGGGGCACCCCTGGTCGCTGGACGAGGAGAGCGCCCGCCCGTTCTTCCGCCAGGCGCTCGACGCCGGCATCACCTTCTTCGACACGGCGAACGTGTACTCCGCGGGCAGCAGCGAGGAGATCACCGGGCGCGCCCTGCTGAGCATGGCGACGCGCGAGGAGGTCGTGATCGCGACGAAGGTGCACGGGCGGATGCGTCCGGGCCCGAACGGCGCCGGCCTGTCGCGCAAGTCGATCATGGCGGAGATCGACGCCAGCCTGCAGCGTCTCGGCACGGACTACGTCGACCTCTACCAGATCCACCGGTTCGACAACCGGACGCCGATCGAGGAGACGCTCGAGGCGCTGCACGACGTGGTGAAGGCGGGCAAGGCTCGCTACATCGGCGCTTCGTCCATGTACGCCTGGCAGTTCGCGAAGATGCAGTACGTCGCCGACCGGCACGGCTGGACGCGGTTCGTCACCATGCAGAACCACTACAACCTGCTGTACCGCGAGGAGGAGCGGGAGATGATCCCGTTCTGTCTCGACCAGGGGGTCGGCCTCATCCCGTGGAGCCCGCTTGCGCGCGGCCGGCTGGCACGGCCGTGGGACGAGAGCACCGCGCGCTCGGAGACCGACGAGTTCGGCCGCTCGCTCTACGACGACGGCGACCGGCCGATCGTGGACAAGGTCGGCGAGCTCGCCGCGGCGCGCGGCGTACCCCCGGCCCAGGTGGCCCTCGCGTGGATGCTCGCCAAGCCCGGCGTCACCGCACCGATCGTGGGGGCGACCAAGCCGCACCACCTCGACGACGCGGTTGCGGCGCTCGACGTGCAGCTCAGCGAGGACGAGGTCGCCGCGCTGGAAGCGCCGTACCGCCCGCACGACATCCGCGGTTTCCGCTGACCCGTCACGTCGGGGCGAACGTGCAGACCTGCGCGCGCCGGTAGTCGACCTCCTCGAGCTCCGGCAGGGTCGGCACGTCGTACGCCGCGAGCGTGACCAGCCCCTCGCTCGGGAAGTAGCGACGCCCGGGATCGCCGAGCAGCACGCGTGCCTCGAGGTCGTGGGCGTCGCGCAGCCACGACAGCATCCGTTGCGCCATGCCGTGCTCGTAGCAGACGTCGCCGGCGAGGACCACGTCGACGTCGAGCAAGGGAAGATCCAGCAGGTCCTCGTCCGCGTACGCCACGTGCACGCCGTTGGCCGCCGCGTTCGCACGTACGGCCGCGCCGGCGTACGGGTCGATGTCCGCGGCGAGCACGGACGCGGCACCGGCCCGTGCAGCGGCGATCGCGCACAGTCCCGACCCGGCGGCGAGGTCGAGCACCCGCCGGCCGGCGACCTCCGCCGGATGGTCGAGCACGTAGCGGGCGACCGCCTGCCCGCCGGCCCAGGCGAACGCCCAGAACGGCGGGGGGACGCCTGCCTCGCCGAGGTCGTCCTCGGTCATCTCCCAGATCGGGGTCACCTCGTCGGCGAGGTGCAGCTGAAGCTCCGGTACGTGCGGCGGGCGTCGCAGCAGCGTGTTACGCACGACGAAGTCATGTCGGCGCGCGGCGAGGTCCGACGGTGGGCTCACTGCATCAGCATGCCCGTTCCAGCAACGACGATCGGACCTCGGTTCCACCCGCGCCGGTCTGGATGTCATGCTGGCGCACACCGCTCCAGACCCCGGCGGACCGATCATCCAACCGAATCGGGGACCGATCGTGCATCCGCCTGAGCGAGGCCCTGCCCGAGTGGTGCTGTCGACTGTTGGGCGGCTCATGCGGACGCTGCTGCGGCTTCACGGTGACGCCCTGGGCAATGCCGAGCAGGCCGTGCAGCGCAACGAGGAGAGCCGGCGACACCGGGAGCGCGTACAGGCCGATGTCGACGAGATCGTGGATACGCAGTCGGCACCGCGCTGATGCGGGCTCAGCGGATGGGCCGGTAGCGACAGACCTGGACGCCGGTCGCAGTGGTGGCAGCCGAGATGAGCTCGAAGCGCCGCATCCCACCGTCGGCTGGGAACAACGTCTTGCCGCCGCCGAGGGTGATCGGCTCGATCATGAGGATCAACTCGTCTACGAGGCCCGTCCCGAGCAGCGCCCGCGCGACCGACAGGCTGCCGTAGACGTAGAGGTCGCCGCCCGGCCTCTCGCGCAGGCGCGCGACCTTGTCGAGCAGGTCGGCGCCCCGGATGATCGTCGTGGGGTGCCAGGTCAGATCCGGCTCGGACAGCGAGTCGGAGACCACGTACTTCTGCGTACGGTTGACCCAGTCGGCAAACGGGTCACCTCCTCGGCCCGGCCACGCCGCCGAAGAGACCTCGTAGGTTCGGCGGCCCTGCAGCAGGGCCTCGCTGTTCTCCGCGACCTCGCCCATGACCGGACCCATCACCTCGGGGTCGAAGAACGGGATCGACCAGCCGCCGTGACGGAAGCCGCCGCTGGTGTCCTCCTGCGGCCCGCCCGGCGCCTGTACGACGCCGTCCAAGCTCATGAACTCGCTCACCACAACCCGCATGTCGCTCCTTCCATCTGCGATCTCGACCAGTAGACGCCGCGACGGCCCCGAGGTCATCGGTCACCGGATTGTCGACCGATGCGAGCGCCCGACAGCGACAGGTCCATGTGAGTTGTGCGGGTGTCCGGCATTGGCGCCGCGACGGACGCGAGCCATAGCGCCGCGACCTGCTTGATGGCGAGTGGCCGGGGCTTACGAGACCCCTCCATTAGGGCTAGGCCAATGTAGTCCGTTCGGTCCGAAAAGGGCTGGTCGTCCCGCCGAGGAGAGTTTCGCGGTGTTCACTCATCGCAGCCGGATGGTCACCCCCTGGGGAGAGGAGACCCCAATGTCAGAGTCGCCAGAGTCGCAGGAGCCACTCAGTAAGAAAGACGCTCGTGCCCAGGCGGCGGCCGCCAAGGCCTACGCAAAGTCGCAGCGACCGTGGTTCATGCGTCACAAGATAATGAGCGGCCTGGGGGCGCTCATCCTCATCATCATCATCGCCTCCGCAGCGAGTAGTGGTGGAAGCGGCACGAAGGACACTGCCGATACCAGTGCAGCGGCCCCCGCAAGTAGTGCCCCCGCCAGCAGCGCACCCGCGAGTAGCGCACCCGCCAGCAAGCCAAAGACGGCGACCATCGGCACGCCTGTCCGGGACGGGAAGTTCGAGTTCACCGCGTCGAGTGTCAAGCCGGGCCCCAACCACGTCGGAGGCGACGGGTTCGGGAAAGACGCGCAGGGTCAGTACTGGTACGTCAGCGTCAAGGTCGAGAATATCGGCGATAAGCCCCAGTCCTTCTTCGGCTCTAACCAGTACATGTATGTCGGAAAGAAGAAGTACGGGGCCGACGATGAGGCCGCCATGTACCTCGACAACTCGAAGTCGCTGTACGAGGACATCAACCCCGGCAACTCGGTCTCAGGCACAGTGATCTTCGATCTACCCAAGGGCGCCACACCTACCTCGCTCGACCTCCACGACTCCGCTTTCTCCGGAGGCGTCACAATCAAGATCTAGGGCAACGAAACGCCGAGGAGCCCCGACCTTCGTCAGCAAAGGGCGGGGCTCTTCGGCTGTACCAGCCCGGTGGCAGCGCTGAGTGCTCAGCCAAGAGGTATTGGCCTGGGAAGCGCTGAAGAGGCGGCCCTGGCACCCGGCCTTTGAAGCTAGAAGACGCGCTAAACCCTGTCGCACCACCTAGCGACAGTGTTGGTGCGCAGTGGCTGAGTCAACTGGGTGTTGACGCTCGCCTCTCGTCAAGACATTGCGTCCCCCGCGGCATCCCCCGGCGCTCGGGCGGTGAAGATGGACGGGTGACCTACGACGTCGCAGCCGTCCGAGCGCGGTTCCCTGCTCTGGCCGAGGGAGCCGCCCACTTCGATGGTCCCGGTGGGAGCCAGACACCGGTCGACGTCGCCCAGGCGGTGGCGGGCGCCATGACGACGGCGATGGCCAACCGGGGCAGTGTCACCGCCGCCGAGCGGGCGGCCGACGCAGTCGTCGTCGATGCGCGGCGCGCGGTCGCCGACCTCGTGGGCGGGGACCCGTCCGGCGTGGTGTTCGGCCGGAGCATGACGGCGGTGACGTACGACGTCGCCCGCGCGCTCGCGAAGACCTGGCAGCCCGGCGACGAGGTCGTCGTCACTCGGCTGGACCACGACGCGAACATCCGGCCCTGGGTGCAGGCCGCGCAGGCCACCGGCACGACGGTGCGCTGGGCCGGATTCGACCGCGCGACCGGAGAGCTTCCGGTCGAGGAGGTGGCTGGCCTGCTCACTGACCGCACGCGGCTCGTCGCAGTGACCGCGGCGTCGAACCTGCTCGGCACGATGCCGGACGTGCACAGCATCGCGGCGTCCGCACACGACGCCGGCGCGCTCGTCTACGTCGATGGCGTGCACTACACGCCGCACGCGTACGTCGACGTCGCCGCGCTCGGCGCCGACTTCTACGCCTGCTCGCCGTACAAGTTCCTCGGCCCGCACCTCGGCGCGGTGGTGGCCGCACCAGCGCTGCTCGAGACGCTGCACCCGGACAAGCTGCTGCCGTCTGCCGAGTCGGTACCCGAGCGGTTCGAGCTGGGGACGCTGCCCTACGAGCAGCTGGCCGGCGTCACTGCTGCGGTCGGCTTCCTCGCCGGCCTGTCGAACGGAGCCGCGGGCACCCGCCGGGAGCGGCTGCAGGTCTCGATGACAGCACTGGGGCAGCACGAGGCCGCGATGCAGGCGCGCCTGGACGACGGGCTGAGCCGGCTGCGGGAGGTGCGGCTGTACGGGCAGGCGGTACGCCGGACGCCGACGACGCTGTTCTCGGTCGCCGGCTGGCAACCGGCCGAGGTCTACGCCGCGCTCGCCGCGCGCGGGGTGAACGCCCCCGCCGGGTCGTTCTACGCCGTGGAGGCTGCGCGCTGGATCGGGCTGGGCGATGCCGGTGCCGTACGTGCCGGCATCGCCCCGTACACCGACGCCGCCGACGTTGACCGGCTGCTCGACGCCGTGTTGTCGCTCAACGGGTGACCACGAATCGGACCAGGTAGCGGGCCACCGGCCCGGCGTCACGCGCCGGCGGCTTCTCGTACAGCCACAGGTTGGTATGGCCGGGCCCCATGGCCCGTACGGTCCAGCGGGTCTCGGACGGGGAGCCCACCAGGCCCTCGGGATGCGGTAGTGCCACGACGCTGGTCGCGGTCACCTGGATGACGGCCGGGTCGGGTGCACCCGCGACGTACCAGGAGTAGCCGCAGCTGACGCAGGTACGCAGCGCGATGTCGGCCTGCTGGCCGGCCCGCAGGTACACGAGCCGGCCGTTGTCGAGCTCGGCCAGCCGTCCGGGTCCGCCTGAGGGGACGCTGATGTCGATGACCAGCCGCGCCGGCCCGGTCAGCGTGAACACGTGCAGCGCGGCGCGCTGCCAGATCCCGATCCCGAACGACAGCACGCCTTCGAAGTCACCGGCCGCCTTCACCTGGCGCAACACCGGCAGGTCGTACCGGCCAGGCAGCCCGGCGTACGTCGGCGCACCCGCCGCTGTGTGCGCGGTGGCGGGAGCGAACACGACCTTGAGGAACGCCTTGCCGCCGAGCGGAACGGGCAGGCCGGAGGCGTCCTGGACGACCTCTGACACCCAGCTCACGGTGTGCCGTGCCGGCAGCGACCCGGAGAACTGGAAGACCAGCCGGTCGTAGCCAGGGTGCGCCGCGGCCCGCACCGCGGTCAGCTGCGGTGTCGCCGCAGCGGCGGCAGGCGGGACGACCGCCAGCACGGGAGTGACGACGAGCAGCGCAGTACCGATGCTGCGCAGGACCAGGGAGCGGCGCATGTCAACCTCCAGACACGCAGAACCCGACACTGATGGCGTACTGCGCGGGTGGTGTCGTTCGCCAGAGGACTAAGCCCCTGCCGCGGCCTCGGCTGCCTGCCCACCGAGGGCTGATGGACGTTCGGCCCTGGGCTCACAGCTGTGGCGCGCGAAGGCTCGAGGCGTACCCGTGCAGTCGAGGAGGCAGAGATGCCCAGCCGCGCCGTCATCGACGACTTCCTGGCCCAGCAGCACGTCGCCTTCGTGGGTGTGTCCCGCGACGACAAGCAGTTCGCGAACGCGGTGTACCGGCACCTGCGCGACGGCGGACGGACCCTCTACCCGGTGAACGGGCCCGCTGAGGGAGCGGCGATCGAGGGCGACGTGTCGTACCCATGGCTCGCCGACGTGCCGGACCCGCTCGACGGCGTCGTCGTCATGGTGCCGCCGGACCGTGCCGCGGACGTGGTGCGGGAGGCGCTGGACCGCGGCGCACCGCGGGTGTGGCTGTACCGCGGGGTGGGTCGTGGTGCGGACACCGACGAGGCCGTGGCGCTGTGCCGGGAGCGTGGCGTTCCCGTGGTGGACGGCGCCTGCCCGTTCATGTTCGCCGCCCCCGTCACCGGCGTGCACAAGTGGCACGGCCGCTTCAGCCGCCGTCGCTTCTCTGCCGCCTGATCTCCCTGGCCGTGCGCAGCCGGCGCGCCGCCGCTACCGCGGCGTGCTCCAGCCGGATGCCCCGCTCCGCCAGCCGCTTGCGCAGCAGGTACCGAGAGCGCAGCACCCCGAGGAGGCCGAGGATCCACATCGCGTACTGCACGGCGAACGCGGCGCGGAACGCGCCCAGCGAGTGCGCGCTGCCCGCGCCCGGCTCCACGGCGTCGAGCACGATCCCGATCAGCAGGATCGTCGACAGCGACGCGACGAAGCCACCGACGTTGACGATGCCGCTGGCGCTCCCGCGGCGAATGGCCGGGTTCTCCGTACGGGCGTAGTCGAAGCCGACCATGGACCCCGGCCCGTTCGTACCGAGCACCACGACGAGGACCACGAGCAGCCACATCGGTGCGCGGCCCGGCCAGGCGAGGACTGTCGTCCAGGTCGCGGCCGTGGCACCGACGATCGCGATGACCAGCAGCGACCGGCGGAACGGCCAGCCACCGGCCAGCCGCCCGAAGACCGGCCCGACGAGCATCGCCACGACGACCAGCAGCGTCAGCAGCGCGCCGGCGGTGCCCCGGCCGACGCCCTCGCCGCTGACCAGGAAGGGGTAGCCCCACAACAGACCGAACACGGTGCCGGAGAACTGCGTCGAGAAGTGGGTCCACAGCCCCATCCGGGTGCCGGGCTCGCGCCACGCCAGCCGCAGCTCCCGGCGTACGTCGGCCCAGTGGCGGGCCATGGCGGCCGTGACTCCCGGCGGCGCGTCGACGACCTGCCAGCGGACCATGGCCGCCGCCAGCACGCTGAGCGCGCCGACGCCGGCGAACGACGCCGTCCAGCCGACGCTGCGCAGCATCGCCAGCAGCGGGTAGGCGGCCGCGATCTGCCCCAGCTGGCCGAGGATGCCGGTCAGCTGCGTCACGACCGGCGCCTGCCGGGGCGGGAACCAGGCGGTCACGAGCGCGAGCACGCTGATGAACGTCATGGCGTCGCCCGTGCCGACGAGCACGCGGGCGGCCACCGCGGCCGGGACGCTGTGCGCGAACGCGAGCCCGACCTGACCGGCGGCCATGACCAGCGCGCCTGTGGTGACCAGCCGACGGGTGCCGAAGCGGTCGAGCAGGATGCCCACCGGCACCTGCATGCCGGCGTACACGGCCAGCTGCAGCACGGCGAACAGCGACAGCTCCGAGGCGCTGGCATGGAACCGCTGCTGGGCCAGCAGGCCCGCCACGCTCAGCGACGAGCGCTGCAGCACCGCGACGGCGTACGCCGCGACGCCGATCGCCCAGATCGTCCAGGCGCGGCGGGCGGAGGCGGGCACGGTGCCGGTCACGAGGAACACCGTGCCCGAACGCCCACGGCATGAAGCCGCCCGGGTGCCCCTGGGAGGGGTCCGCCAAGGGCTCCGGGCGGCGTGGGTCCAGGGTCTGTCCGGAGGACCCCATCCGGACAGGGTCTTCCGCAGGCGCATTCAGGACGTTCGTCCCCACGTGGACGGGCTGGCCTGGCACGAACCTTGAGATGTCGAAAACAACCGACCACCACCCGGGTGGTCACAGCAAGGAGGGGTCACCATGCGCCGGAGGCAGTTCGACGCACTTCTCACCGTTGCAGGCGCCGCCCTGACCATCGTGCTCGTGGCGGCGGGCGCACTGCTCCTGTGGGGGCACAACTTCGCGAACGACAACGTCCGCACCCAGCTGTCCCAGCAGAAGATCTACTTCCCCGACGCGGGGAGCAAGGCGCTGCAGGCGGACCCGGAGATCACCAAGTACGTGACTCCGTACGCAGGCGAGCAGGTGCTGACGGGCCAGCAGGCCCAGGTCTTCGCGGACCACTACATCGGGGTCCACCTCCGCGGCATCGCGGACGGCAAGACCTACTCCGAGGTCAGCAACGAGGTCCAGGCGCTGCGCGCCAGCAACCCGGACTCGCCGGACCTGGCCAAGCTCCAGGGCCAGCAGGACTCGCTGTTCCGCGGTGAGTCGCTGCGCGGGATGCTCCTCACCGCGTACGCCTGGTGGAAGATGGGCCAGATCGCGCTGATCAGCGCCTGGGTCAGCTTCGGCGGCGCCGCCGTGATGCTCATCCTCACGGTCCTGGGTGTGTACCACCAGCGCAAGGTCAGCCCCGAAGAGCAGCTGCGCCTGGGCCTGCCGAAGGCGGAGGCCGCCGCGCACTGAACCAGCGCTGACGCTCCCGAGCGCAGCGACTCCTCGGGCCCGGTCCCCTTCGGGGGCCGGGCCCGACGGCTGTCTAGTCTTCGGCCCTGTGACAGAAGACTTCAGCGGGCGGGCCACGGTCGGGTTCGAGAAGCTCCTCGGTCTCGAGTACCTGGAGGTCAGCGGCGACCGGCTGGCTCTGCGGTTCGAGATCACCCCCGAGCTCCACCAGCCGTACGGCATCGTCCACGGCGGGGTCTACTGCGCTGCCGTGGAGACCGCGGCGAGCGTGGCCGCCGCCACGTGGGCGCGGGAGCACGTGGGCGGGCAGGTCGTCGGCGTGTCCAACCACACGAACTTCCTGCGCGCCACCCGCGAGGGGTCGCTCACCGCGGTCGCCACCCCCGTTCACCGCGGCCGTACCCAGCAGCTGTGGCAGGTCGAGATCACCGACGACAGTGACCGGCTCGTCGCCCGCGGCGAGGTGCGGCTGGCGAACATCGGCGACGCCGACCGGCTGGCCCGGCAGCCGAGCTCCTGACCATGCCGGCACGGGTCGTCGACGCCCATGTCCACGTCGCCACGCTGCCGGCTCTCAAGCTGCCGCCGGACGCATGGCTCGGCGGGTTCGGCTCGGGTGCCCTCCCGGCGCTGTACGACGACGACGGCCGCGCCCGGCCGGAGGTCTTCGCGGCGTACCTCGACCGCGAGGGGGTGGACGTCGCGCTGCTGTTCGCGGAGTACAGCCCGCGGGTGACCGGCTGGCAGCCGGTCGAGGACCTGCTGCCGTTCCTCGCGTACGACGGCCGCCGCTTCCGGCTGGTCGGCAACCTCAACCCGCACGTGCACTTCCCCCTGGTCGACGAGCTGCAGCGCCAGCTCGACCTCGGTGCGGTGGCCCTGAAGCTGCATCCGGTGCACGGCGGGTTCCCGATGGACCTGCCGGAGCTGGTGCCCGTGTACGCCCGCTGCGCCGAGCGCGGCGTGCCGGTCGTCGTGCACGCGGGCACCAGCAACTTCCCGGGTGCGCGCAACCGGTACGCCTCCCTCGACCACCTGGTCGACGTCGTCCGGGAGGTGCCGGAGGCGACCTTCGTGCTGTCGCACGGTGGACGGGGCTGGTCGTACGACACGGCCGCGTTCCTCGCGCTCACCTACGACAACGTCTGGATCGACATCGCCGGGCTGCCGCCGCAGAAGCTGCCGGTCTACTACTCCCGGTTCGACCTCACCCGGCTGGCGCGCCGGTTCGTCTTCGGCAGCGACTGGCCCGGCGTGCCCGGGATCGCGAAGAACGTCGCTGCGGTCCGTGCCCTGGGTCTGCCCGCGGACGTGACCGCCGGCGTCCTCGCCGGCAACGCCGAGCGCCTGTTTCGCCTCTGAACCCCTCGGGTCAGGCCGGGACGGGGAAGGACGAGGTCATCTCGGCGACCTCCTTGGCGACGGCCTCGACCTCGGCCTCGTCCTCTCGCTCGACCGCCCCGACGACCCGGTCCATCCAGGCCGCGATCGCACGCATCTCCTCCGCGCCCATCCCGCGCGTGCTCACCGCGGGCGTGCCGATGCGGATGCCGGACGGGTTGAACGGCGGGCGCGGGTCCTCCGGCACGGTGTTGTAGTTCACGACGATGCCGGCCCGGTCGAGCGCCTTCGCGGCGGGCTTGCCGCCGACGCCCTTGTTCGTGAGGTCGACGAGGATCAGGTGGTTGTCCGTCCCGCCGGAGACCAGCTCGAACCCGCGCGCGGACAGCTCCTCGGCGAGCACCTTGGCGTTGGCCACGACCCGCTCCGCGTACGCGCGGAAGTCCGGGGTGGCGGCCTCGCGAAGCGCGACCGCGATGGCCGCCGTCGTGTGGTTGTGCGGCCCGCCCTGCAGCCCGGGGAACACCGCCTTGTCGAGCTTGTCGGCGTGCTCCGCGGTGCTCATCAGCATCGCGCCACGCGGCCCGCGCAGGGTCTTGTGCGTCGTGGTGGAGATGACGTCGGCGTGCCCGACCGGTGAGGGGTGGGCGCCACCGGCGACCAGACCGGCGATGTGCGCGATGTCCGCGACCAGCACGGCGTCGACCTCGCGGGCGATCTCGGCGAAGCCGGCGAAGTCGATCGTGCGCGGGATCGCGGTGCCACCGCAGAAGATCACCTTCGGTCGCTCGCGGTGGGCCACGTCGCGAACCTCGTCGAGGTCCACCCGGCCGGTGTCCTTGCGCACGCCGTAGCGCACCGCGTTGAACCACTTGCCCGTCACGGACACGCCCCAGCCGTGGGTGAGGTGGCCGCCGGCCGGCAGCGCCATGCCCATCACCGTGTCCCCGGGCGAGCACAGCGCCAGGTAGATCGCGAGGTTCGCGGGGGAGCCGGAGTACGGCTGGACGTTGGCGTGCTCGACGCCGAACAGGTCCTTGGCCCGCTGTACCGCCAGCGTCTCGATCTCGTCGATGAACTGCTGGCCCTCGTAGTACCGCTTGCCGGGGTAGCCCTCGGAGTACTTGTTGGTCAGGATCGTGCCGGTCGCCTCGAGCACTGCGGCGGAGACGTAGTTCTCCGACGGGATCAGCCGTACGTGGTCCCGCTGCCGGCGCTCCTCCGCCTCGACGAGCCGGGCGATGTCCGGGTCGGTCTGGGCCAGTGCGCCCGTGGTCGTTCCGGTCATGGCGGTCTCCGTACGGCGCGGCGCCCAGGCGTACGGCGTCCGCGCGGTGCGCTCCCCGGTGGTCGGTTCCACCCTCTGCACGCCAGTCGCGACGCCCGGAGTCTACCTGCGGCCCCACTTCGCGATGAACGGTTCCAGGACGGTCGCCAGGTCCGGCTCGCCCACCTCGTGCAGGTCATAGTGGACGCGCCGGGACGGGTGGCCGAGGTCCACCAACCGGCCGAGGTCGACCGGCGTGCCGACGACGACGACGTCGCAGGGGGTGGCGCGCACGGTCGCGGCGAGGTCGGCGAGCTGCTGGTCGCCGTAGCCCATCGCGGGCAGCACCACGCCGATGCCCGGATATTGCTCGTACGTCTCGCGCAGGGAGCCGACGGCGTACAGGCGCGGGTCGACCAGCCGCGCACCCGCGGCCTGTGCGGCCACGGTGCCCGCGCCGTACGGCATGCCGCCATGGGTGATCGTCGGACCGTCCTCGACGACGAGGACCCGGCGCCCGAGCAGCTCCGGTCCGTCCGCCAGCGTCACCCGCGACTCGGCGGTGACGACGGCAGCGCGCGGGTTGACCCTGTGCACGTTGGCCACCACGGACTGCACCGCCTCCGCCGCCGCGCTGTTCACCTTGTTCACCACGACCACGTCCGCGGCGCGCAGGTTCGTCTCCCCCGGGTGGTAACCGGTCTCGTGGCCGGGCCGCAGCGGGTCGACGACCGTGATCAGCACGTCGGGCTCGTAGAACGGGAAGTCGTTGTTGCCGCCGTCCCAGACGATGACGTCGGCCTCCTGCTCGGCCCGGTGCAGGATCTCGCCGTAGTCCACGCCCGCATACATGACGTAGCCGGCGCGCACGGGAGCCTCGTACTCCTCGCGCTCCTCGACCGTCGGGTCGGCCGCGTCGATGTCGGCCAGCGACGCGAACCGCTGCACTCGCATCCGCTCGAGGTCGCCGTAGGGCATCGGGTGGCGGACGAGGACCACGCGCAGGCCCGCGTCCCGAAGCAACCCGGCGACCCGCCGGGTGGTCTGGCTCTTGCCGCAGCCGGTCCGTACGGCGCACACCGCGACCACCGGCCGGGTGCTGCGCAGCTGCGCGCTGCGCGGACCGATCAGCCGGAAGTCCGCACCCGCGGCCAGGACGAGCGACGCCTTGTGCATCACGTCCTCGTGGGCGAGGTCCGAGTACGCGAGCACCACCTCGTCGACCTGCTCCCGCCGCAGCAGCTCACCGAGCTCGCTCTCGGTCACGATCGGGATGCCGTCCGGGTAGGCGGGGCCAGCCAGCGAGGCGGGGTAGGTCCGGCCGGCGATGCCCGGGATCTGCGCCGCGGTGAAGGCGACCACGCGGGCGTTCGCGTCGTCGCGGAAGACGGTGTCGAAGTCGTGGAAGTCGCGCCCGCCGGCCCCCATGATGACGATCTTGCGCACGTCGGGAGCGTAGGGACGCGGCACCGCTGTCAGTCAGAGGCGAACGGCCCGCCACCTTTTCTCGGGCAGCCCGCGGGTATCCCGACAACGAACCCGAGCAGGAAGGACCCATCGTGGCTGACATCTTCGAGTTGTTGCGTTCCGACCACGAGGACGTGCTGGGCATGCTGGCCGAGTTCGAGGCGCCGCTGGGCGGCTGGCACGCCCGGGCGGAGGCGCAGCACGCCGAGCGCAAGAAGAAGGTCGAGCAGCTCGTCATCGAGGAGTCCAAGCACGAGGCCGCCGAGGAGCAGTACTTCTGGCCGACCGTGCGCGAGCGGCTGCCGAACGGTGACGAGCTCGCCGAGACCGCGATCGAGCAGGAGCAGCAGGGCAAGGAGCTGCTGCACAAGCTCGACACCATGAGCGCGGACAACATCGAGTTCGAGCAGCTGCTGCAGACGTTCGTGGCGCAGGGGCGCCAGCACATCGCGTACGAGCAGGACACCGTGTGGCCGGCGCTCATGGCCGAGTTGCCCGACGACGAGCGAGAGGCGCTGGGCCAGAAGTTCGCCAAGGCCAAGTCCGCCGGCCCGACCCGACCGCACCCGAACACCCCGCCGAAGGCCGGCGTGCTCAAGACCGCGGGCCTCGGTGCGGCGGTGGCCGACCGGGCTCGCGACGCCGTCACCGGCCGTGGTGAGTAGCCCGCTCCGTTCGCGTCTGCTGCCGGCGGCGTCGGGTGCGCCAGCGGCGGGTCAGCCCTGCGACGGCGAAGAC
Source organism: uncultured Actinomycetota bacterium (assembly GCA_963728075.1). Lineage (GTDB taxonomy): Bacteria > Actinomycetota > Actinomycetes > JAFAQI01 > DASSKL01 > CAVSIP01. The sequence goes on from CAVSIP010000003.1 coordinate 137,467, forward strand.
GACGGCGCCGAGCAGGGCGGTGCCGACGAACCCCGCATCCACCATCCGCGCGGGCGTGTTGTCCAGCCGGGCGTCCTGCGGGTCCGACGGATCGAGGTAGACGGTGGCGTGGTGCGGCGGGTCACTCGCTGACGCGCCGACCGCATCGACCGAGTACGACCGCCCCTGGTAGCTGTAGTACGCGATGCCGCCGTCCACCCTGCCCTGGACCGTCGTCCCGGTCCACAGCAGCCGGGTGGGCGACTGGAGGACGACCAGCACGCCCAGCAGGGCCAGCACGCAGAACGCCGCGGCGCCGGCGAGGAAAGGGCCCGCCCCGTCCAGCGACAGCAGGCCGACGCGGCTCACGCCGGGCGGGCCAGCGACAGCGCGTAGTCACCGTCCGGATCGCTCCACCAGCCGGCGAGCCGGAGCCCGGCCGCGGTGTACTCGCGCTCGAGGCCGGCACGGCGGAACTTGGCCGAGATCTCGGTACGCATCTCCTCGCCGGCGGCGAACCGCACGGTGAGGTCCAGCGCGGGAACGTGCACGGCCTGCGCGGTCCGCGCGCGCAGCCACATCTCCATCCGCTCGTCGTCGCTGTTCCAGCGCGCGACGTGGTCGAAGGCGTCGAGGTCGAAGTCCGCTCCGAGCTGCCGGTTCACCACGGCCAGGACGTTGCGGTTGAACGCCGCCGTGACCCCGGAGGAGTCGTCGTACGCTGCAGCAGCCGCTCGGCGTGCTTGACCAGGTCGGTGCCGAGCAGCAGGGCATCGGAGGGTCCGAGGGTCGTCGCGACGCGCGGAAGAACCGCGCCGGGCCGGCGCGAGAGGTTGCCGATGGTGCCGCCGAGGAAGGCCACCATCCGGTGGTCGCCGGCGGGGAGCCGGTGCAGGTCGTCGAGGAAGTCCCCGACGACGCCGCGGACGTCCAGCCCGGGGTAGTCGTCGGCCAGCGCCGCAGCTGCTCCGCGCAGCGCGCTCTCGCTGACGTCCACGGCGACGTACGCTCGAGCGTGCCGCGGTTCACGCAGGGCGTCGAGCAGCAGGCGGGTCTTCTCCGACGACCCCGAGCCGAGCTCGACGAGCGTTCGGGCCGGGCACGCTGCTGCGATGTCCCCGGCGTGGCGTGCAGGATCTGCCGTTCGCGGCGGGTGGGGTAGTACTCCTCAGCCGGGTGATCTGCTCGAACAGCTCGCTGCCACGCGCGTCGTAGAACCACTTCGAGGGCAGCGTCTTCGGCCGGCCGATGAGCCCCTGCCGGACGTCGCGAGGCCAGCTCGGCTGTCGTGTCGTGCTCACCGGCGAGCCGGTCGATCGTGACGGTCAAGGGGATGCCTCCACGTCGTCGCGCGAGCCGTACGCCGGTGAACGGCCAGCGGGCACCGGGCGGGAAGAAGTTGCGGTAGGTCGGGCGTACGTGGCCCGCTGCGGGTGGCGCAGCTCCCGCCGCGCAGGACGTGCTGGCTCACCATGAACTTGCCGTTGTACTCGCCGACTGCGCCGGCGGCCGGCCGGAACCCCGGATAGGGCAGGTACGCCGAGGCCGTCCACACCCAGACGTCGCCGAAGAAGGCGGCATCGGTGCCGGGCCGCGGATGCGGGGAGCGCGGGTCCAGGAAGGTGCCGGTCTCGGGGCGCGTCGCGGCGACCGCCTCCCACTCGAACTCGGTCGGCAGCCGCGCACCCGCCCAGCGCGCGAAGGCGTCTGCCTCGTAGTAGCTGACGTGGCAGACCGGCTCGTCCGGATCGATCGGGCGGCGGCCGTGGAGCGTGAACACCGTCCACGCACCGTCGTCCTGCCGCCAGTACAACGGTGCCTCCCAGCCCTGCTCGTGGATGGCCGCCCACCCGTCGGACAGCCACAGGTCGGCGCGCCGGTAGCCACCGTCGGCGATGAACTCCAGCCACTCCCCGCAGGTGACCGGCCGGTCGGCCAGCTCGAAGGGCGGCAGCGCGACTGCATGTGCCGGGCCCTCGTTGTCGAAGGCGAAGCCGTCCCCGCGGTGACCCACGTCGACCGGGCCGCCGGGATGCGCCACCCAGCGGGCCCGGCGCCCGGACGGGCGGGCGGCCGGCGGGTCCGCGTACGCGGGATCCAGGGGGCTCTGCGAGAGCACGTGCTTGATGTCCATGAGCAGCAGCTCCTGGTGCTGCTGCTCGTGGTTCAGCCCCAGCTCGGCGAGGAACTCGACCCGCGGCGCCAGCGGCTGGCCGAGCAGCTGCAGCATGTGCTCGTCGACGTGGCGGCGGTAGCGGGTCACCTCCGCCACGCCGGGGCGGGAGACGTTGCCGCGGTGTGGCCGCGGGTACCGGCTGCCAGCCGCCTCGTAGTAGGAGTTGAACAGGTAGCCGAACGCCGGGTGGAACTGCTCGTACCCGCGCAGGTGCTCGGTGAGCAGGAACGTCTCGAAGAACCAGCTGACATGCGCGCGGTGCCACTTCGTCGGGCTCACGTCCGGCATGGACTGGACGGTCTGGTCCTCGGCCGTCAGCGGCTCGGCCAGTGTCTCGGTCAGGTGGCGCACCGCGAGGTAGCGCTCCGGCCACGATCGGTCGTGGCTGTGATCCCGGGACGGCGCGACCGGCTCACGCAGCGAGGTCATGCGCCCACCATTACCCAACCGGCGTCGTATGCACCAGCCCCTGCCGGCCCGTGAAGCCGTCTCGTGACGTTCACCGGCGGGTCACCGGCCGTTCACCCCGGCGCGCCACGCTCGGCCCGCATAGAGTGATGCACGGGAGGCGAGACGATGCGGGACACGTTCCACGAGGAGCTGCAGGCGATCAACGCGCTGCTCACCGAGATGAGCGGGCTGGTCGCGACGGCCGTCGCGGACGCCACCTGCGCCCTGCTCGACGCCGATCTCGAGCGTGCCGAGCACACGATCGACGCCGACTCCACGATCGACCGGATCTACACCGAGGTCGACCAGCGGGCGATGGACCTGCTGGCCCGGCAGCAGCCGGTGGCCTCCGACCTGCGCACCATCGTGTCGTCGCTGCGGATGGTCGCCGACCTCGAGCGCGCTGCGGACTACGCCGTCCACATCGCCGAGGTGGCCCGCCGTCGCTACCCCACCTCCGCGATCCCGCCACAGCTGCGCGACACGTTCGCGCGCATGGGCGATGCCGCCGAGCGGATCGCCCGCAAGACCGGTGACGTGATCTCGACGAACGACGTCGAGCTGTGCCGCGAGCTCGAGAGCGACGACGACGAGATCGACTCCCTGCACCGGCAGCTGTTCTCCGCACTGCTCGAGGGGGAGTGGAAGGGCGCGCTGGAGTCGGTCATCGACGCGATCCTCTGCGGCCGCTACTACGAGCGGCTCGCGGACCATCTCGTCCTTGTCGCGCGACGGGTCACCTACCAGGTCACCGGGCAGCGACCGGACCGTAGCGACGCGTAACTACTCACCGCCTGTTCACCTGCCGTTCACCTTCGGGTAGGGGTCGCGTCATCCGTCCCGCCTAGCGTCGCCGCTGAAGGTGCTGGAGATCCCAGCGGACGACGAGAAGGACGGAATCGCGTGAAGCTTCTTCGCAGCGGTGCGGCGGTGGCCGGCGTTGCGGCTCTCGTGGCCCTCAGCGGTTGCGGGACCAACAACAACACGACGACGACGGCTCAGGGCAGCAGCAGTGCGGGCGGCCAGGGCGGCGCGTCGAACTGCGCGTCGGCGAACCTGACCGGGGCCGGCTCGAGCTTCCAGGCGCCGATGGAGCAGCAGTGGGCTTCCGGCTACCTGTCGAAGTGCCCGGACGTGCACGTCAACTACAACAGCGTCGGCTCGGGTGCGGGCATCCAGCAGTTCGGCCAGGGGACGATCGACTTCGCCGGCTCCGACGTCGTCATGAAGTCCGACGAGCAGTCGGCCGCTGACAAGACCTGCGGCGGCAAGCCCGCCATCCACCTGCCGGTCACCGCCGGCGGGGTCGCCGTGACGTACAACCTGCAGGGCGTCGACCAGCTCAAGCTGTCGCCGGACACCCTCGCCGGGATCTTCTCCGGGAAGATCAAGACCTGGAACGCGCAGGAGATCAAGGCCGACAACCCGGGGGCCACGCTGCCGAGCACGCCGATCGCGGTCTTCCACCGCTCGGACGGCTCGGGGACCACGTCGGTGTTCACCTCCTACCTGTCCGCGGCGTCGAAGAAGTGGACGCTCGGCTCCGGCAAGACGATCAACTGGCCGGTCGGCCAGGGTGCCAAGGGCAACGAGGGGGTCTCGGCAGGGGTGTCGCAGACCAGCGGCGGCATCACCTACACCGAGCAGGCCTTCGCCAAGCTGAAGAAGCTGCCGACCGCGCTGATCAAGAACGGTGGCGACAACTACGTCGAGCTGACCGCGGCCAACGTGTCCAAGGCGCTGGAGTCGGCGAAGGTGACCGGTACGGGCAACGACGTCTCCGTGCAGATGGACTACCAGCCCACCGACGCGAACGCCTACCCGATCTCGACCGTGTCGTACGTGATCGTGTGCTCGACCTACCCGTCCTCGTTCGGCAAGGACAAGGTGGACGCGCTGAAGGGCTACCTGACCTACGCCGTGACCGACGGCCAGCAGGCGGCGCAGGACCTCGGCTTCGCGCCGGTCCCGTCGAATCTGGTGGACAAGGTCAAGTCCTCGATCGACGCCATCTCGGCCGCCTGATCTCGGCGGACTCCGGGCCGGTGCCGCGCCTTCCCCGCGCGGCGCCGGCCCGTACCGTTACGGTGGCCGCGAAAGGACGGGCGGGTGACGAGTACACAGCACGGTGAGACGCCGTCGGGGCTGTCTGCGGGAGGCGGTGGGCACCGCGGCGACGCGGCGTTCCGCGGGCTGACCCTGCTCGCCGGCGGCTTCGTGCTCGCGGTGCTCGCCGCCATCGCCGTGTTCCTCGTGGTCCGCGCCCTGCCGGCCTTCGGCAAGGACACCGTGAGCTTCTGGACGACGAAGATCTGGACGCCGGACGCGTCGCCGTCGGTCTTCGGCATCGCCGCGCTGGCCTTCGGGACGGCGCTGTCCGCGCTGCTCGCCATGGTCATGGCCTTCCCCGTGGCGCTGGCCGTCGCGATCTACATCACCGAGTTCGCCCCGCGCCGGGTGGCCCGGCTGCTCGGCTACGTCACCGACCTGCTCGCCGCCGTCCCCTCGGTGATCTTCGGCCTGTGGGGGCTGTACTGGCTGGTGCCACGGCTCACCCCGCTGCAGCAGTGGCTGCACGACAAGCTCGGGTGGATCCCGCTGTTCTCGGCGCCGACGGGGATTCCCGACCCCAGCCGCTCCATCTTCGCCGTGTCGATCGTGCTGGCGATCATGATCCTGCCGATCATCTCGGCGATCGCCCGGGAGACCCTGAACACGGTGGACCGCTCGCAGAAGGAGGCGGCGCTGGCGCTCGGCGCCACCCGGTGGGAGATGGTCCGCCTGTCGGTGCTCCCGCCCAGCCGCGGCGGGCTCACCGGGGCGGTGATCCTCGGCCTCGGCCGTGCCCTCGGCGAGACGATCGCCGTGGCCTTGGTGCTCGGCATCAGCTTCGACGTCAACTGGCACATCCTCATTCCGGGCAAGAACACCATCGCGGCCAACATCGCCACGCAGTTCGGCGAGGCGGGGGCCACCGGTCGGGCGGCCCTCATCGCGAGCGGGCTCATCCTGTTCGCGATGACGATGGTCGTGAGCCTGGCGGCGCGCTGGGTCATCGCACGCTCGGCGCGGGCCGAGCGAGGAGCGGCATGACGGCGCCGGCCTCCCCCCTGCAGGCCCGGCGGCTGAGGCGCAGCGAGCTGCTCGGTGCCGCGGTGGCCGCCGTCGTGGTGGTCTGGGGCCTGTTCGCCGTCACCGCCGGCGGCGGCGCGGCGGAGATCGCGATCTCCGCCGCCTTCGCGGCCCTCGTCGTGCTGACCGCGCTGTCCTGGGCGGTGGAGGGGCGCCGCCACGCCCTCGACCGGATGTTCACCAACGTCGTCATGGCCGCCTTCGTGGTCTCCGTCGTGCCGCTGGTGCTCGTGCTGGGCTACACGATCTACCGCGGCGCCGGCCACATCTCCATGACGTTCTTCACCCACTCGATGGCGGGGGTGCCGCCGGCCAGCCAGGGCGGCGGGATCTACCACGCCATCGTGGGCACCGTCGAGATGGTGCTGCTCTCGTCGCTGGTGAGTGTGCCCATCGGGCTGCTCGCCGCCGTCTACCTGACCGAGTACGGCCGCGGCCCCGTCCCGGGGGTGATCCGGTTCTTCGTCGACGTGATGACCGGCATCCCGTCGATCGTGGCGGGGCTGTTCGTGTACGCGTTCCTCGTGCTCGGGCTGCACCAGGGCTACTCCGGCTTCGCCGGGGCCCTCGCTCTCGCCATCCTCCAGCTGCCGATCATCATCCGCAGCAGCGAGGAGATGATCCGGCTGGTGCCGAACGTGCTGCGCGAGGCGAGCTACGCGCTCGGCGTACCCCGATGGCGGACCATCCTCAGCATCGTGCTGCCCACGGCGTCGGCCGGGCTCACGACCGGGGTGATGCTTGCCGTGGCGCGGGTGACGGGCGAGACCGCCCCGCTGCTGCTGACGTCGTTCGACAACCCGTTCATCAACACCAACCCGTTCCAGAACCCGCAGGCCGCGCTGTCGGTGTTCATCTACAACTCGGCCCAGCAGGCGTACGAGCCTGCGGTGAACCGCGCGTGGGCGGCGGCGCTCACGCTCATCGTCATCGTCATCGTTCTCTACGTCGGCGCACGGCTGGTCACCCGCCGTAGCAGCCTCATGCGGTGAAGGGCCGAGCATGTCGAAGCGCATCGAGCTGAGCAACGTCTCCTGCTACTACGGCACGCACCGGGCCGTCGCCGACGTCTCGATGACGATCGAGCCGAAGCAGGTCACCGCGCTCATCGGCCCGTCCGGATGCGGGAAGTCGACCCTGCTGCGGACGATCAACCGGATGCACGAGGTCACCCCCGGCGCGCGGGTCGAGGGCCGCATCCTGCTCGAGGACGAGGACATCTACGCACCGTCGGTGGACCCGGTGCTGGTGCGGCGCACGGTCGGAATGGTGTTCCAGCGGCCCAACCCGTTTCCCACGATGTCGATCTACGACAACGTCGCCGCCGGGCTGCGCCTCAACGGTGTCCGCAAGAAGTCCCAGCTCGACGGCGCGGTGGAGCGCTCGCTGCAGGGCGCCAACCTCTGGAACGAGGTCAAGGACCGGCTCGGCAAGCCCGGCGCGGGCCTGTCCGGGGGCCAGCAGCAGCGGCTGTGCATCGCGCGCGCGATCGCGGTGGAGCCCGAGGTGCTGCTCATGGACGAGCCGGCCAGCGCACTCGACCCGATCTCCACGCTGGCGATCGAGGACCTCATGGGCACCCTCAAGGACCGCTACACGATCGTGATCGTCACCCACAACATGCAGCAGGCAGCGCGCGTGAGTGAGATCACCGCGTTCCTCACCGTGACCGGGACGGGTGAGCCGGGCCGCCTGATCGAGGTCGGGGAGACCAAGAAGATCTTCACGAACCCGACCGACAGCCGCACCGAGGACTACATCACCGGCCGCTTCGGCTGAGGCGATGCTCTCCCTCTTCGTCGTCGGCCTGGTCGCGGCGGTCGCCGGCGCGGTGGTGACCGCCGCGGCGACCCGGCGGCCGCACGGCCCGCGCCCACCGGCAACGCCCCAGCCGGGACCGCAGCAGGAGGTGCTGGACCTGCTGCCGGTGGGGTGCGCCGTCGTCGCCGCGGACGGTTACACGGTGCGCACCGCCAACGCCTGCGCGCGGGAGCTGCGCCTGGTGCGCGGCGACGCCCTCGCCAGCCCGGACGTACGCCAGCTGGTCCGTACGGCGCTGCGGGACAGCAGGGGCGCGCACGGCCGGGTGGTGCTCACGGCGCCCGGGGAGCCGCTGCCGCCGCGTGCCGTACGCGTCGCCGCCTACCGGCTCACCGACGGGCGGGTGCTGGTCGTCGCGGAGGACATCGCGGAGTCCGAGCGGCTGGAGTCCGTACGCCGCGACTTCGTCGCCAACGTCAGCCACGAGATGAAGACGCCGATCGGCGCCCTGACCCTGCTGCTCGAGGCGGCGGTGGACGGCGTCGCCGAGGACTCCCCGGCCCTGGGCTTCCTCGACCGCGCCGGCCACGAGGTGCTGCGGATGCAGCGCCTCGTCGAGGACCTGCTCGAGCTGTCCCGGCTGCAGGGCGCCGAGCCGCTGCCCGTCCGCGAGCGGGTGGAGCTCGACCGGGTGGTCGCCGAGGCGCTCGACCGCACGCTTCCGTCGGCGCAGGCGCGGGGCATCCCCGTCGTCCGCGGCGGCGACTCCGGGGTGAGCGTGCTCGGCAACGCCCGGCAGCTGACCAGCGCGCTGGTCAACCTGCTCGACAACGCGATCTCGTACAGCCCGGCGGGCACCCGGGTTGCCGTCGGGGTGCACCGACGGGACGGCCAGGTCGAGATCGCGGTGTCCGACGAGGGTCCGGGGGTCGCGCCCGAGCACCAGGAGCGCATCTTCGAGCGGTTCTACCGGGTCGACCCGGCGCGCTCCCGGGCGACCGGCGGTACGGGGCTGGGGCTGGCCATCGTCAAGCACGTCGCCGCGAACCACGGTGGCGAGGTGCGGCTGTGGAGCAGGCCGGGCAAGGGGTCGACGTTCACCGTGGTGCTGCCCGCACCGGAAGGCCCACACGCAGGGGAAGGCAGGGAGCCGTGACGAGCGTCCTGGTGGTGGAGGACGAGCCGTCGATCGCCGACACGCTCGCGTACCTGCTGCGCAAGGAGGGCTTCGAGGTGAAGGTGTCCGACACCGGCCCCGACGCGCTCGCGCAGATGGAGCGGGCGGCGTACGACATCGTGCTGCTCGACGTGATGCTGCCCGGCATGTCCGGGATCGAGGTCTGCCGGAGCATCCGGGCGAAGTCCCAGGTCCCCGTCATCATGCTCACCGCGAAGAGCGACGAGATCGACAAGGTGGTCGGCCTCGAGGTGGGTGCCGACGACTACGTCACCAAGCCCTACTCCAGCCGCGAGCTGCTCGCGCGGATCCGGGCGGTCCTGCGCCGTAGCCCGGCCGGGCCGGCAGCCGAGGAGGAGGACGTGGTCGAGGCCGGCCCGGTGCGGATCGACGTCGCCGCGCACGAGATCGCCGTGCGCGGCGAGCCGGTTTCCCTGACGCTGAAGGAGTTCGAGCTGCTCGAGCTGCTGGCGCGCAACGCCGGACGGGTGATGACCCGCGGCCAGCTGATCGACCGGATCTGGGGGCCGTCCTACGTCGGCGACACCAAGACCCTCGACGTGCACGTCAAGCGGCTGCGCAGCAAGATCGAGCGTGACCCGTCAAGCCCCGAGAACCTGCTGACCGTGCGCGGCGTGGGCTACAAGTTCGTCGGCTGACCACCGGAACGCCTCCTCGGCCTCCTCGCGCCGTGCGCGCAGCGCCTCGGCGGCGTGCTGCGCGTTGGTCCGTGAGCCGGCGAGGCCCCCGTCGGCGACCAGGGCGAGCAGCCCGGTGACCCAGCGGGTCATGACGCCACCTCCCGGGGGAGCGCGGTGCGGAGCAGTCGGGGGACCGGGGTCACGGCGAGGTCGGTCCCGGCGAGGGTGAGCAAGCGGGCGTCCACCGGCCGGGTCACCGCCAGTGCGGCGACCGGCACGTCGTGGAAGTGGGCGTCGTCGACGAGCGCGGGTGCCTCCAGCAGCGAGCGAGAGCTGAGAGCGACACCGTGCCCGTACACCGCCGCCTGCAGCACGGCGACGGACGGCTGCCACCAGTCGGGGACGACGAGCAGCGTGCGCCACCGCTCCTGCGCGCACTGGGCGGCGAGCCGGGGGTCCGCGGTGAGGACGGTGAGCTCGGCAGTCGTGCGCCCGGCCCGCGCCGCCGCCGGGGGCACCAGCTCGCGGAAGCTGGGCTGCAGGCCGCGCCGGCGTACGCCGCGCAGCCGGATCACCGGGTCGAGCGAGGCCGGGACCAGCCGCAGCCAGTCGGCCAGCTCGCTCGGCCGGGTGACGTCCGCGGGGACGTCGACGCACAGCCCGTGCGCCGAGCCGAGGTCCGCGGGGGTCGTGGGTGGTGCGGAAAGGTCTGCGATGAGTCGCATGACCTCACGGTCCCCGTTCCCGGTTTCGGCCGGTGGGCGTCCGTGTGACGGCCGGGTGAACATCGCGTAGGCGGTTGGGTGCCTGCCGGTCCCGCTGCGGCCAGCCGTGCTCAGCCGCCGGCGGAGGCCTGTCGGCGAGGCTGCCGCACCCCGTCCAGGCGGGCGCGGGTGTCGCGGCCCGCGGCGATCTGCTCGAGGTCCGAGCGGGCGATGCGCTCGACCACAGCGGCGAAGGCCTCCGGGTCCTCGCCGAACAGGGTGACCGCCGACGCGGCCCCTTCCACGCAGCGGAGCACGGTCTGTTCCGGCAGGTCGTCGGCGAACTCGTCGATGAGGATGGCGCAGACATCGGTGATGTCGCGCCGGGCACGTTCGGGTGTAGTCACGCAGTGGCCCCCAGATGGGTCAGGGGCGCCGGCTGCGAAGCAGCGGCGCCGGACTGGTCGGTCCACGGGCTGCGCTGCTGAGCCGCATCCGCGAACCTACCCAGGCAGGTTCGGTCGCATTCGCGGGGCGTTGGCGGGTACCGGGGCGGGCATCACGGTCCCGTACGCACGATCGACGGGAGGTGCCAGCCGTGGCCGAGGACTACCTGTGGGACCTGCGCAATCCGGACGGGGCGATGCTGGGCATGGAGTTCGCGCGCGCCGTCTCCGCGGCGGCGGACGTCGTCCTGGCGCACTCGCTGCCGGAGCGCGTGGACGTCGTGGTCCGCGACGGCTCCGGTGAGCGGGTCATCGCCCGTGGCGAGGGGCTCGCGGACGAGCCGAGCCGGCCGATGGCCCGGCTCGTCGTCGGCGGCGGCACCGTACGGCGGAAGAACATCTGGCCGTCGGAGGAGGACCTCGGCCGCCCGGTGATCCTGCCCGGCGGCGAGGTCGGGCTGCTGCGGGAGTGGTGGAACGCCGAGGACGGCACCGAGTGGCGGTGGAATGTGGAGTTCCACAACAGCGTTTGATACCCGTCCGGGTACCATGTGCGCTGACGCTGGGAGGTGGCGAGGGTGCAGATCGACGAGAGCGCGCTGCGGGACGTCGTCCGGCGGCTGCGCCGTGCCGAGGGGCAGATTCGTGGCGTGATCGCCATGATCGAGTCCGGCCGCGACTGCGGTGACGTCATCACGCAGCTCGCCGCGGTGTCCCGGGCGCTCGACCGCGCCGGCTTCAAGATCATCGCCACCGGCCTGCAGCAGTGCGTCGTCGCCAGTGAGGCCGGCGAGGACGTCTCCGTCGACCGCGAGCAGCTCGAGCGCCTGTTCCTGTCCCTGGCCTGACGGCGTCGGGCACGGCCGCGCGTACGGACAGGGGTACGCCGGACACGGCGCCGCGCCGCACGTACGCCCGCGGGACAGACCCACGCGAGCAGACCCTGCGAGGTGGGGCCCTTGGGCCCGACCGGGTGGGGCGTCGGCCCCTGCCGGGGACCCACCGTTCGGGGTGGACTGGAGGTGCAGAACGGACCGAGGAGGCGACCATGAGGCAGGTGCACAACCGGCCCCGCGACTCGATGGGGGAGGACGACCTCCTCATGTCGCTCCCGGAGACGGTTGACGACACGATCAGCACCGAGGACGCGTACGACTCCCCGCGCGACCGCTCTCTCATCCGGTTCGGGGACGGGCAGACGCCTCGGGAGCTGCGGCACGCGCCGTCGCTCGCGTCCCTGCTGGCCCGCGAGATCCCCGAGCCCCGCGACGCGGTCGAGGAGCGTGACTGGGACGAGCTGGACGAACCGGACGACACGGGCGCCTTCGCCGGCCGGTTGATCGTGGACAGCGCGGACACCGACGTCGAGTACGACCACGACGTCGCCTCCGCCATCGAGGACGAGGGTGGCTACAGCGCCGAGGAAGCCGCCGTCCACATCGTCCGCTACTAGGCACGGCGGGAGGCCGCAGTGCGCGCGCAAGAGGTCATGTCGAGCCCGGTGGTCACCGTGCTCGCCGGCACGACGATCCGCGAGGCCGCGCGGCTGCTGCTCGACAGCAACGTGACGGCGGTGCCCGTCGTCGATCCGACCGGCCGGCTCGTCGGCATCGTCAGCGAGGTCGACCTGCTGCGCGGCCACGTACCCCCCGACCCCCGCTGCCACCTGCTGCCGGTCCAGGTCGACGAGACGGTGCCGCTGACGGTCGACGAGGTCATGACGCGCGACGTCGTCGCGTTGCCGCTGAGCGCCGACTGCGCCGAGTTCGCCGCGCAGATGCGCCGAACGGGGGTCAAGAGCGTGCCGGTCGTCGACGACGGCCACCCGGTCGGCATGGTCAGCCGCCGCGACATGCTGCGCGCGCTGGCGCGCGGCGACGACGAGATCAACCGTGAGGTGGCCGGCAGGTTGCGCGAGTACGCCGCGGCGCCGGACCGTGTGCACGTCCACACCCGCGAGGGCGTGGTGTTCGTCGAAGGTGTCGAGGACCCGGGCGAAGCCCGCGCCGTGCGAGCACTGGCGTACGGCGTCCCCGGGGTCGTGAAGGTGGAGATGGCCCCGTCGGCCGTCGTAGGAGGAGGTTCGACATGACATCGACCGAGGTCCGCCCGAGGGTCATCGTCGGCGTGGACGGCTCCGACCAGTCCCGTGCCGCGCTGCACTGGGCGGCCGAGTACGCGCACGCGGTCGGCGGCTCGGTGGAGGCCATCATGGCGTGGCAGATCCCGAACGTGTACGGCTACCCGGTCGCCTTCGACCTGGACCGACTGGAGTCCGACGCGACGATCGAGCTCGAGACGCTGGTCCGCGAGGTCCAGAAGGAGACGCCCGACGTGGAGATCACGTCGAGCGTCCGTCAGGGCCACCCGGCGCACGTGCTGCTCGACGCCTCACGGGAGGCGCAGGCGCTCGTGGTCGGCAGCCGCGGGCACGGCGCGTTCGCCGCCGCGTTGCTCGGCTCCACCAGCTCCTACTGCGTGCACCACGCGTCCTGCCCGGTGATCGTCGTCCGCGACTGAGCGGACGGGCCGAGCTACCACTCACGCTCCTCGGCCCACACGGCCGAGGAGCGCCCGGTGTGCGGCTGCGGCACCAGCTGCTCCGAGCGCACCCACGCGGGGGTCGGGACGACCACCACCGGGCAAGCGGCGTGCTCGATGCAGTGCTGCACGACGGAGCCGTGCAGCAGCCGGCCGAGCCGGCCGCGCTGATGGGTGCCCAGCACCAACAGGGTGGCGCCGGCGGACCGCTGGATGAGCAGGTCCGCGGCCTCCCCGGTGGTCTGCACGATGGTCACGCTCTCGGCCGCCTCGCCCAGCGCGTACGCGAGCAGGTCGGGCAGGTCGGTCCGGTCCTCGTGCGCCGCCGGTACGTGCACCGCCTCGAGCTGCGCGTGCCGCTCCTGGGCCTCGGCGAGCGCCCACTGCACGGCGGGCACCGACTCGAGGCCACCCACCCCGACGACGATCCGCGCGGTCATGGCCGGCCGTCCTCCGCGCTGCCCATGGCCAGCGTGAGCATGAGGTCCGACCGGGTGACCAGTCCCACGAGGTCCGCGCCGTCGAGCACGGGCACAGCGTCCACACCGTGGGTGATCATGGCGCGCGCCACCTCCGGGATGGACGCGTCGACGGTCACCGTCGGCCCGTCGGCCGTGAGCAGGTCGCGCATGCGTACGCGAGCGCCCCGCACCGGTCCGAGCGGCCACTGCGCGACGATCTCGCGATCGTCGACGACGCCGTAGCAGCGACCGTCCTCGGCGACCACGATGTGGCGCACGCCGGCGGAGAACATCCGGGTCCAGGCGTGCCACAGCGTGGCATCGCGTCCGACGACCACGACGGGGAAGGTCATGACGTCGGCGGCGGCGCCGTTGACGGTGCAGGTGACGGGGTGCGTTCCGATTCGGCTCACGTGCCCAGCCTCGCTCGGCACGGCCGGATCTCGGAGGGCACAACGTCGGGACCGGGGGGGACCAACGGCCTGGTGACGCAGCCAGCCCGACTCGCGGCGGAAGGTGCACTGCCGTCCGGTGCTGGACACCGGCACGACCGGCTTCTCCGGCTGACCGGTCAGGTGAGCTCGCCCAGCAGGCCCGCGACCTGCCGGGCGATCTCGAGGTCCTCCCGGGAGCGCACGACGAGCGTGCGCACCGGGGTCTCCGCGCTGCTGACGTCCGCGTCGCCGGAGCAGCCGGTGTTGAGCCGCTCGTCGACCAGGATGCCGAGGAACGCCAGACCTGACGCTGCGCGGGTCCGGATCTCCGGCGCGTTCTCCCCGACACCGCCCGTGAACACCAGGGCGTCCAGGCCGCCGGCCGACGCGGTCATCGCCGCCACCGCGGCGCGCAGCCGGTGGACGTACACCTCGACCGCCAGCCGCGCCTCGGCGTCGTCGCGGGCCAGCAGCTCGCGCATGTCACCGGTCCCGGCGAGGGCGAGCAGGCCGGACCGTTGCTCGAGCGCCTGAGCCACCTCGTGCGGCGACAGTCCCTCGTGCTCCTCCAGCCACAGCACCAGGCCCGGGTCGACGGTGCCCGAGCGGGTCGCCATCACCAGACCCTCGAGCGGGGTGAAGCCCATCGTCGTGTCGACGCTGCGCCCGTGCCGGACGGCGGCGAGCGACGCCCCCGCCCCCAGGTGACAGGTCACCAGGCGCAGCTCCTCGACCGGACGGTCCAGCAGCTCGGCGGCGCGCCGGGTGGCGTACGCGTGGGACAGCCCGTGGAAGCCGTAGCGGCGGACGGCGTAGCGCTCCCGCCACTCGCGCGGCACCGCGTACGTCGCCGCCGCCGCAGGCATGGTGGCGTGGAACGCGGTGTCGAAACAGGCGACGTGCGGCAGGTCCGGCAGCCGAGTCCGGACCTGGTCCAGCGCCCGCAGCGACTTCGGCTGGTGCAGCGGGGCCAGCTCGGTGAGCGCGGTGAGCCGGGCGATGACGTCGTCATCGAGGAGCGCCGCGGTGCGGAACTCGGTGCCGCCGTGCACGATCCGGTGGCCGACCGCGTCCACGTCCGGCAGCTCGTCGGGCACCGCGTCGTACGACGCGACCAGCTCCGCGCCGTCCAGCACCCGCAGCTTGAGGCTGCTGGACCCGGCGTTGACGACGAGGAGCCGCATCAGTGCGGCCAGGTCCAGTCCCGTACGTCGGGGTGGTCCTCACCGTGCTCACGGGTCCACTGCCGGCAGCGCAGCCGCTCGTCCGCCATCTGCTGGCGCAGGTGGGCGGCCCGCTGGCCGAGGCCCGGTACGCGGTCCAGCACGTCGATGACGAGGTGGAAGCGGTCCAGGTCGTTGAGCATCACCATGTCGAACGGTGTGGTGGTGGTGCCCTCCTCCTTGTACCCGCGCACGTGCAGGTTGTGGTGGTTCGTGCGCCGGTAGGTCAGCCGGTGGATGAGCCACGGGTAGCCGTGGTAGGCGAAGACGATCGGCCGGTCGGCGGTGAACAGCGTGTCGAACTCACGGTCGGACAGGCCGTGCGGGTGCTCCTCCGGGCTCTGCAGGCGCATGAGGTCGACCACGTTGACGACCCGCACCCGCAGGTCGGGCAGGTGCTCGCGGAGCAGGGCGACGGCGGCCAGCGTCTCCAGCGTGGGCACGTCGCCGCAGCAGGCCATGACGACGTCCGGGTCACCGCCCTCGTCGTTGCTCGCCCACTCCCAGATGCCGAGGCCGCGGGTGCAGTGCAGCACCGCCTCGTCCATGGTCAGGTAGCCCAAGGCCGGCTGCTTCCCGGCGACGATGACGTTGACGTAGTCGCGGCTGCGCAGGCAGTGGTCCGCCACCGAGAGCAGGCAGTTGGCGTCCGGCGGCAGGTAGACCCGGATGATCTCGGCCTTCTTGTTGACCACGTGGTCGATGAAGCCGGGGTCCTGGTGGGAGAAGCCGTTGTGGTCCTGACGCCAGACGTGGCTGGTGAGCAGGTAGTTCAGCGAGGCGATCGGGCGGCGCCAGGGGATGCCTCGGGTCACCTTGAGCCACTTGGCGTGCTGGTTGAACATCGAGTCGACGATGTGGATGAACGCCTCGTAGCAGTTGAACAGCCCGTGCCGGCCGGTCAGCAGGTAGCCCTCGAGCCAGCCCTGGCACATGTGTTCCGACAGCACCTCCATCACCCGGCCGTCGACGGCGAGGTGCTCGTCGGTCGGCAGGGTCTCCGCCTCCCACACCCGGTCGGTGGCCTCGAACAGGGCGGACAGGCGGTTCGACGCGGTCTCGTCCGGCCCGAACACCCGGAAGTTGCGCTGCTCCGCGTTGAGCCGGGTGACGTCGCGCAGCCAGGTGCCCAGCACGCGGGTCGCCTCGGCGAACGTCGTGCCCGGCCGGTCCACCTCGACCGCGTAGTCCCGGAAGTTCGGCAGCTCGAGGTCGCGCAGCAGCAGCCCACCGTTGGCGTGCGGGTTGGACCCCATCCGGCGTACGCCGGTCGGTGCCAGCCCGGTGAGCTCCGGCCGCGGCGCGCCGCCGTCGTCGAACAGCTCCTCCGGCCGGTACGAACGCAGCCACTCCTCGAGCTGGCGCAGGTGGTCCGGGTTGTCGTGCAGGCCGGCGAGCGGTACCTGGTGGGAGCGCCAGGTGCCCTCGGTGGGCTTCCCGTCGACCTCGACGGGACCGGTCCACCCCTTCGGGCTGCGCAGCACGACCATCGGCCACTGCGGCCGTTCGGTCTCGCCGTCGGTGCGGGCGGCGCGCTGGATGCGGGTGATCTCGTCGAAGACCTCGTCGAAGGCGCGTGCCATCTGCCGGTGCATGTCGTCCGGGTCGGAGCCGCTGACGAACCACGGCCGGTAGCCGTACCCCTCGAGCAGGGAGCGCAGCTCCTCCTCGGGGATCCGGGCCAGCACCGTCGGGTTGGCGATCTTGTAGCCGTTGAGGTGCAGGATCGGCAGCACCGCCCCGTCGCGTGCCGGGTCGAGGAACTTGTTGGAGTGCCAGCTGGTCGCCAGCGGCCCGGTCTCCGCCTCGCCGTCCCCGATGACGCAGGCGACGACAAGGTCCGGGTTGTCGTACGCCGCCCCGTACGCGTGCACCAGCGCGTACCCGAGCTCGCCGCCTTCGTGGATCGACCCCGGCGTCTCCGGCGCGGCGTGGCTGGGGATCCCACCGGGGAAGGAGAACTGCCGAAACAGCCGCAGCAACCCGTTCGCGTCCTGGCCGATGTGGGGGTAGTGCTCGGTGTAGCTGCCCTCCAGCCAGGTGTTCGCGACCAGGCCGGGGCCGCCGTGGCCGGGGCCGGTCACGTAGATGACCGACACGTCGCGGTCGACGATGACCCGGTTGAGGTGCGCGTACAGGAAGTTGAGCCCGGGCGTCGTCCCCCAGTGCCCGAGCAGCCTGGGCTTGACGTGCTCGGCGCGCAGCGGCTCGCGGAGCAACGGGTTGTCCAGCAGGTAGATCTGGCCCACGGACAGGTAGTTGGCCGCCCGCCAGTAGGCGTCGAGGAGGCGCACCTGCTCGTCGGTCAACGCGGTCGTCGTGTCGGTCACCACCCCCTCTCCCTACCGCGAACCGCCCGCCCAGGAACAGGGGCCGCGGACCTTTCGCCCCTTGCCCGGGCCGCCCGCTGCGCGCGACGGTGGGGCGCGTGACCGACGAGCAGCCGACGAAGGTCGTCGAGACCCACAGCGCGACGCTGTACTTCGTCGGGGACCGGGTCTACAAGGCGAAGAAGCCGGTCGACCTCGGCTTCCTCGACTTCCGCTCCCGGGAGGCGCGCGAACGGGTCTGCCACGACGAGGTGGCGCTCAACCGGCGCCTGGCGCCCGACGTCTACCTCGGGGTCGCGGACGTCCGTGGGCCGGACGGCACCTGGTGCGAGCATCTCGTCGTCATGCGCCGCCTGCCGGAGGACCGGCGGCTGTCGACCCTGCTGCTGCGGGCCAGGCCGCTGGAGGTAGAGCTGCGACGGCTGGCCGCGCTGCTCGCCGACTTCCACGAGCGGTGCGAGATCCCGGCCGACGCGGCCGGGCTCGGGTCCGCGGCGACGGCGCGCGCCCTGTGGCTGGACGGCGTACGGGTGCTGCGCGAGCAGGGGCACGGGGTCGTCGACGCCGCACTCGCCGACGAGATCGAGCGGCTGGCGGCGCGTTACCTCGACGGGCGAGCGGACCTGCTCGCGGACCGCGCCGCAGCAGGCCACGTCCGCGACGGCCACGGCGACCTGCTCGCCGACGACGTGTTCTGCCTGGACGACGGACCGCGCGTGCTGGACTGCCTGGAGTTCGACCGGCGGCTGCGGGTGAACGATGTGCTCGCGGACGTCGCGTTCCTGGCGATGGACCTCGAACGGCTCGGCGACCCGGTCGCCGCGCGGACGTTCCTGGACGCGTACGCGGCCGTCACCGGCGACCGTTGGCCGGACTCCCTCGAGCACCACTACGTCGCTTACCGGGCGCTGGTGCGGGCCAAGGTGTCCTGCGTCCGGGCCGGTCAGCCGGGGGGTGAGCAGGCGGCCGGCGACGCGCGGGCTCTCGCGGAGCTGGCCCGGCGGCACCTGCTCGCCGGCCGCGTACGGCTGGTGCTCGTCGGCGGCCTGCCCGGCAGCGGCAAGTCGACCGCTGCGGACCGGCTCGCGGCGGCCACCGGCTGGACGCTGCTGTCCTCCGACCACGTGCGCAAGACCCTGCACGGCCTGATGCCGACCGACGCGGCGCCGGCGGGCTACCGCACCGGGCTGTACGACGCCGCTGCCACCGAACGCACGTACGCGGCCCTGTTCGCGCAGGCCCGGGAGACGCTGGCCCGCGGGGTCAGCGTGGTGGTCGACGCCTCCTTCACCGATCCCGCCCACCGCTCCGCAGCCGCGCGGCTGGCCGAGGATGCCGTGGCCGACGTCGTGGCCCTGGAGCTGTCCGCCCCGCCGAAGGTCGCGGACCGTCGCCTCGCCGCGCGGGCGGATGCCGGCAGCTCGGCGTCCGATGCCACGCCGGAGATCCGGGCGCTCATGGCGCGCACCGCACCGCCCTGGAGCGGGGCGGTGCGGATCAGCACCGAGGGACCGGCGACGGAGACGCTCGCCGCGGTTCTGGAGGCCGTGGGGGTCCGGCAGCCACCCCTGTACTGGACGAGAGTCCAATAAGCCCTACACTGGCGGTCAACCCCTTGTCGTGACCTCGGAGGACCGCTGTGACCCCCACGGATGCTGTGCCGCGCGACGTGCCGGTGCGCCGGATCGCCCTCGAGGAGGCGTTCGCCTCCGTGCCCAAGCACTTCGCCCAGGACGGTGATCTGGTCTCCAGCCACTTCCTCGCCGCCCTGTCGTCGGTGTTCCCGGAGGGCGAGAACTTCTTCGTCCGGTCGGTCAAGCACTACCGCGACCAGATCACCGACCCGGTGCTCAAGGAGCAGGTGTCGGGGTTCATCGGCCAGGAGGTCACCCACGGCCGCGAGCACCGCGCGTTCAACGAGCACCTAGCGCAGTTCGGCTACCCGACGCTCAAGGTCGACCGCTTCACCAAGCGCGGTCTGGAGTTCCGCAGCCGGAAGATGCCCGCGATCGCGAACCTGGCCACCACCGCGGCGCTCGAGCACTTCACCGCCACGCTCGCCGAGCTCGTCATGCGCGACGAGACCACTCGCGAGGCGATGGGGCACGAGGCGGTGCGCGACCTGTTCCTGTGGCACGCGCTCGAGGAGAGCGAGCACAAGGCGGTTGCGTTCGACGTCTACCGCGCGGTCGGCGGTACGGAGCGCATGCGCATCCTCACGATGAAGTTCGTGCGCTGGACGTTCGTCCTCGGCACCGCCATCCAGATGGTGCTGTCCCTGCTGCGGGACCGCGCCACCTACCGACCGGGTGCACTGCGCAGGAGCTGGCAGCACTTCCGGCGCCAGCCGATCGTCAGCCGGGTCATCTGGGAGCAGCTCAAGGAGTACGAGCGCAAGGGTTTCCACCCGGACGACCGTCCCACCGACGACCTCATCACCGAGTGGCGCGAGCAGCTGTTCGGGGACGAGGGCCAGATGCTCTACGCCACGCCCGCCCGCAAGGCGTCCTAGCGACCGCCGGCCCCTGTTCTAGGGGCCGAGGCGGTAGTCGTGGGGGTGGACTTTGTAGGTGTGGCCGGTGGGTGCGGTCCAGGTGACGGTGCCGCAGGGGTGCAGCCGGGTGTGCCAGCGGCCGTGGGTCTTGGTCACGTGGCCGTAGCGGGTGGGTGGGTGCAGGTTGTCCCAGGCGGTCGGCCCGCCCGCGGCGTGGGGGGTGTCGTGGTCGAGGTCGGCTGTGCGGGCGGGGCTGGTCGCGCCGGGGGTGGTGGCGGTGACGTAGCGGGCGGCGATCGCCTCGGCCAGGTCGGGGCCGGGCCGGTAGAGGGTGGTGGCGTAGTCGAGGAGCCGGCCGGCGGGGTCGGTGACGAGGCGGCGTAGCTCGGCGCCGTACTGGCCGATGAGCTCGCGGAGCGTCTGGGCGGGGATCATGGTGCCGGAGGGGAGCTCGGCGGGGTGGTCGGTCAGGCCGAGCAGGGTGGGCAGGTCGACGGTGACGTGCACGCGGATGCGCCGGCCGTGGGAGCGCGGCGCGCCGGGGCCGCTCAGGTAGGCCGTGGCCCAGTCGACCAGGGCGGCGACACGCAGCTGGCCCAACGTGCGCTCATCTCCGCCGGTCTTGGCGGTGCGGGCGTAGGCGTCGACCGCGGCGAGGACGGTCTCCGCGTCGTAGGCCGGCACGTGCACGGCGGTCACGGTCGCGGTGCCGTCCTCGGCCGGGGTCAG
The DNA here is from genome assembly GCA_963728075.1 of uncultured Actinomycetota bacterium. GTDB lineage: Bacteria > Actinomycetota > Actinomycetes > JAFAQI01 > DASSKL01 > CAVSIP01. Next base: position 158,145 of record CAVSIP010000003.1, read on the forward strand.
GTACACGTCCGCGTCCGCTCGTGCGGCCTGCTCGCGGGCGGTCAGACCGGCCGGGTCGAGCCGGGCGAGGGTCTTGGTGACCAGCCGGCGGGTCTGCCCCGCCGCCTGCCCGGGTGCCTGCTCGAGGATCAGCTCCTCGAACCGGGCCAGCATCTGCCGGGGCAGGGACCAGGAGCCGCGGGCGACCAGCGCGACCTGCCGCTCCGACAGCTCCCCGCGACCGAACGCGGCGGTGACCGCCGGCAGGTCGGGCAGGGTCCGGGCGGTGGCGACCAGGTCGGCGGCGACCGGGACGGACAGCCCCAGCGCGCAGCCGACCGCCAGCGCCGCGTCGTCGTGTGAGCCGGTCGGGGCCGGGCCGGCGACCGCGGCGACCAGGCCGGTCTTCCACGCCGCGACCTGCCGTTCCAACCGGCCGACCAGGGCGAGCAGGTCCACCCGCTCCGCCTCGCTCAGCGAGGCGACGTCCACCGTCGCGGCCAGGGCCAGCGCCCGGGCCGGGTCCGGCTCGGCGCACGCCGCAGCGAGCACCGCCGACGACCCACCTGACTCGAACACGTGTTCGAATGTACCCGCTCTGACCGGCATGCGCAACAGGTCAGGAACGTGGGGATTCCGGGTGTCTCAGCGCGCCCGTGCCGGCCCGAGGTCGACGCGCGGCCAGGACGGGTGCTGCATCCGGGACTCCCAGTGGTGACGGCAGACGTTGCACCATGCCGGGTGGTCGATGCCGTGCGGACAACGCATCGACGGTGCGGTGACGCGGCCATGCCGTACGTCCACGGTCCGTGCCTGCTGCTGTGACCGCCTGATCATGAACCGACGTTATGTCCCGGGTCGCCCGTGCGGCAGGGCCCAACGGCCCGGTCGCGCCCTGCGATGGCCCCTGGTCCGTCCCGCCCGTTCGGGGTGCGATGGGTGAGGAGAGGCAGGTGGTCCCCGTGCTCGGCATCGTGGTCGGCGTCGACGGCTCCGAGATCTCCTACCAGGCGCTGAGCTGGGCGGTCGACGAGGCCGAGTCCCGAACGTTGCCCCTCACCGTCGTCACTGCGGTGGTGCCGGTCCCGACCCTGGCCACGTGGCCGGTGGATGCGGTGTACGGCAGCGTCACCGAGGCCGACCTCGGGCGTGCGCGCGAGACCGCGCTGGCCATGCTCGACAAGCTGACGGCCGAACGTGGTCGCCCGGTGTCGGTGGACGTCGACGTCCGGGCGATGGTCGGCCAGCCGGCGCACGTCCTCGTGCGTGTCGGTCGGGACGCGCGCTGCATCGTGGTGGGCTCGCGCGGGGCGGGCGGGTTCGGCCGCCTGCTGCTCGGTTCGGTGAGCACCGCTGTGGTGCACCACGCGCCGTGCCCGGTCACCGTCGTCCGGCCGCGCGAGGAGCACCCGGACGACGACGCGTCGGAGTAGGCACTCGTGATGGCGGCCGCCCCCGTACCGGTGGCCGTCCCGGACATGGACCCGTCGGCCGGGCTGGACGCTGCGGCGGTCGCCGTGCGGGTCGCCGCCGGGCAGGTCAACCGGGTCGACACCGGGCCGAGCCGGTCGGTCGCCGAGATCGTCCGGGCGAACGTCCTCACCCGGTTCAACGCACTGCTCGGGTCGCTGTTCATCGTCATCCTCTTCGTGGGGCCGCCTCAGGACGGCCTGTTCGGCATCGTGCTCGTCCTCAACACGGCCATCGGCCTGATCGAGGAGCTGCGTGCCAGACGCACGCTGGAGCGGCTCGCGGTGCTCAGCGCCCCGCGGGCTCTCGTGCTGCGGGACGGCGAGCGCCGGGACCTGCCGGTGGACCAGGTCGTGCTCGACGACGTCATCGAGATCGGTGCCGGGGACCAGGTCGTCGTCGACGGCGTGGTCCTGCGTTCCGACGGGCTCGAGATCGACGAGTCGCTGCTGACCGGAGAGGCCGACACCGTGGCGAAGGGCTCGGGCGAGCCGCTGCTGTCCGGCAGCTTCGTCGCAGCCGGAACCGGGGCCTTCCAGGCGACCCGGGTGGGCCGGGAGACGTACGCCGCGCAGCTGACGGCCGAGGCCAAACGGTTCGCGCTGGCCCGCTCGGAGCTGCGTGCAGGGATCAACCGGATCCTGCGGGTCATCACCTGGGTCCTCGCGCCGCTGGCGCTGCTGCTGCTCGTCAGCCAGCTGCGCACCCACTCCGCGGTGGCGTCCGCGCTGCGCGCCTCCGTCGGGGGCGTGGTCGCCATGGTGCCCGAGGGGCTGGTGCTGCTCACCAGCATGGCCTTCGCCGTGGCGGTGACGCGGCTGGCCCGCCGCCGGGTGCTCGTCCAGGAGCTCGCGGCCGTCGAGGCGCTGGCCCGGGTGGACGTCCTGTGCGTGGACAAGACCGGGACGCTGACCGAGGGCGAGCTCGAGGTGGATCAGGTCGTCCCGCTCGATGCCGAGGAGGCGGACGTACGCGCGGCGTTGGGCGCGCTGGCCGCCGCCGACCCGCGCCCGAACGCGAGCCTGCGCGCCGTCGCGGCTGCGTGCAGCGACCCCGGCTGGGCGGTGACCGAGCGCGTGCCGTTCTCCTCGGCGCGCAAGTGGAGCGGCGCGGACTTCGGGGAGGCGGGGGCGTGGGTCCTCGGCGCACCCGACGTGCTGCTGCCCGGCGCCACCGGCACGTTGGGGGCCGCGGTCGAGCGGCTGGCGGGTGAGGGGCGGCGGGTGCTGGCCGTCGCGGCTGCGCCGGACGGTCTGCCGGCAGCAGCGGCCGACCGGCCGTTGCGCCCGGCGGGGTACGTGGTGCTGCGGGAACGGCTGCGGCCGGACGCCCCGGAGATCCTCGCCTTCCTGAGGCAGCAGGGCGTGACCGTGAAGGTCATCTCGGGCGACCACCCCCGTACGGTGGCCGCCGTCGCGCGACAGGTCGGGTTGAGCCCGGAGGGCCCGGTGGAGGCCATGGACGCCCGGGACCTCCCGGACGACGCTGCCGGGCTGGCCGACGCCGTGGAGGCGCACGCTGTCTTCGGCCGGGTGACGCCGGCGCAGAAACGGGCGATGGTCGCCTCGCTGCGCGCGCGAGGGCACGTCGTCGCGATGACCGGTGACGGGGTCAACGACGTCCTCGCCCTCAAGGACGCCGACCTCGGCATCGCCATGGGGTCGGGCAGCGCGGCGAGCCGCGGCGTGGCACAGATCGTCCTGCTCGAGAACGCCTTCGCCACCCTGCCGCACGTGCTGGCGGAGGGGCGCCGCGTGATCGCCAACATCGAGCGGGTGGCGCAGCTGTTCCTCACCAAGACCGTCTACGCCATGGTCCTGGCCGTCGTCGTGGGGCTGGCCGGCTCGCCGTTCCCGTTCCTGCCCCGGCACCTGACGCTGGTGGCCTCACTCACCATCGGCACCCCGGCGTTCTTCCTGTCGCTGGCGCCGAACGCGGCCCGGGCGCAGCCGGGCTTCGTGCGCAGGGCGCTGCGTTTCGCGGCCCCTGCCGGGGTGCTGGCGGCGACGGCGACCTTCCTCGCCTACCTGGCCGCCCGGGAGACCGGCGGGGTGACCACCGAGCAGGCGCGGACCGCGGCGACGCTGACGCTCGTCCTGGTGGGCCTGTGGGTGCTGGTCGTGCTCGCCCGGCCACTGACGCCGTGGCGGGTCGCGCTGGTGGCAGCGATGAGCGCCGGGTTGCTGCTGGCCGTGCTGGTCCCGTTCGCCAAGGAGTTCTTCGCGCTCTCGCTCCCGCCGGTCCGCGTCGGGGCGGTCTGCGTGGCCCTCGTCGCGCTCGCCGGCGTGGCGCTGGAGGCCTCGGCCCGGCTGCTCGGGCGCTGGACCAGGACGGCGGACCGATGACCCGCCCTTGCGGTTCGGCTGCGCGGCGCCGCTGGCGGCGGGACGATGGTGACGTGCGGGTACGGGGGGCGCTCGCCGCGACGGTGGCCGCCGTCGCGGTGCTGGCGGGCGGGTGCGGCACGGTGGGCACGTTCCCGGCGGCCGAGCCGAGCGTGGTGGCGACGACCTCCGCAGCGACGACCGCGCCGGCCCGGGCCGAGCCGTCGCCCCCGACGGCCGCGGACTCGCTGGCACCGTTCTTCAGCGCGGCCTCCGAGGCGGACACGCGCATCCGCACGGCCGCGGAGCTCGTCAATGCGCACGTCGGCGTGACCACCGCGGAGTTCGACCAGGACGTCCGCGCTGCCGTCATGGCGATGGACCCCCGCCCGGTCGCGGCGGCGATCCCGGTCGGCCTCCCCCCGGACCTGATGCGGTCCGTACTGCTCGTCCTGAACGACCTGGTCGCCCGCTCGGCCGCGTTCAACCGGGTCGCCACGACCAGCGGCCCGGTGGTCCTCGACTCCCAGGACGGCGCGGACCTGCTGCACTGCCTCGGCGGCGGTGCCGCGATCGCGGCCAGGTTCCCCCAGGACCTGGCGGCGGCTCGCGCGCTCGCAGCCCAGCTGCCCGCCGTGACCGCGGCGCCGGTCGACTCTCGACAGGGCGCGGAGCTGGCCGTCCGCGTCTACGATCTCGTGCTGGAGAACAACGGTTGTGACGGCTGCGGGGGCCAGGTGCATGACGGGCTGTGGCCGATGGCCTGGGACGGCGACCCGTCGGCCTGGTTCGCCGCGGAGGGACGCTGGGACTACTACGGCACCATCCGAACGATCCCCTTCCGGGCGGTGTACGCGCCGACGCAGGACGGCAACCAGCCGCTGAGCAACGGCTGGATCGTGCAGCTGCTGGCCTGCTGATGGGCGCAGTGGGAACGACCCGCGTGGTGAGTGCGAGATCCATCCGCCGCATGGAGACCGCCGGTGCCTTCATGGTGGTGGCGCTCGGAGTGCCGCTGCACTTCGTGTACGGGTGGTCGGACGGCAGCCGGATCGTCGCGGTGATCGCCCCGGTGAACGAGAGCGTCTGGGAACACCTCAAGCTCGTCGCCGTCCCCGTGGTCCTGCTGGGCCTGGTGGAGACCACCCGGCTGGCCGACCGCAGTCGGCTGTGGCTGGCCAAGGTCGTCGAGGTCGCCGTCGCCGGCGGCTTCATCGTCGCGTTCTTCTACACCTACACCGGCGCGTTCGGGGTGGACAGCATCGCGGGCCTGGACATCGGGTCCTTCTTCGTCGCGGTCGCCATCGGCCAGTGGACGAGCTACCGGCTGCTCGCCTCGTCGAGGCGGCCAGGCGTCCCACTCCGGGTCAGCGCACTCGCCATGACGCTCGTGGTCGTCGGCTTCGCGGTGCTCACCTTCGTGCCGCCGCACATCCCGCTGTTCCGAGAGGCCTCGACCGGCACCTATGGACCCGCCTGACCCGCCCGGGTCAGACCAGGAACCCGAACAGCGGGCTGTCGGGGGAGACCGGCTCGATCCGCAGCGGTGCATGGCCCATCCGCTCCAGCAGCGGCTGGAGGTCGTCGGGTGCGCCCAGCTCGATGCCGACGAGAGCCGGACCGGTCTCCCGGTTGTTGCGCTTGACGTACTCGAACAGCGTGATGTCGTCATCCGGCCCGAGCACCTCGTCGAGGAACGTCCGCAGCGCACCGGGCTCCTGCGGGAACTCGACGAGGAAGTAGTGCTTGCGGCCCTCGTGGACGAGAGCGCGCTCGACCACCTCGGCGTAGCGGGACACGTCGTTGTTCCCACCGGAGAGGATGACGAGCGTCGTCGCACCGGGCTGGGGCGTCACCGGCTGGCCCAGCGCCGCCGGGGCCAGCGCCCCAGCGGGCTCGGCGATCACCCCGTCGGCCTGGTAGAGCTCGAGCATCTCGGCGCAGACCCGCCCCTCGGGCACGTCCACCATGGTGACGCCCGACTCCCGCACGACCGCGAACGTCGCGTCGCCGACCCGGCGCACCGCCGCACCGTCGACGAATGTGTCGATCTGCTCCAGCACGACCGGCCTGCCGGCCGCGAGCGCCGCGGCCATCGACGGGGCACCGGCCGGCTCGACACCGATGACCTGCACCTGCGGGTGGCGTTCGCGCAGCCAGGCCACGGTGCCCGCGAGCAGCCCCCCGCCACCGACCGGCACGACGACGACGTCGGGGATGTCCTCGAGCTGGCCGAACGCCTCCGCGACCACCGTGCCCTGGCCCGCGATCGTCCGGGGGTCGTCGAACGCCGGTACGAGGACGGCGCCCGTCGCCGTCGCGTCCCGGAGAGCGGCCTCCGACGCGTCGTCGTAGGTGTCCCCGACGACCTCGACCCGGACGGTGTCCCCGCCCAGGACGGCCAGCCGGTCACGCTTCTGCCGCGGGGTGGTGCGGGGGACGTACACGCGGCCGTGGACGCCGAGCGCCCGGCATGCGTACGCGAGGCCCTGACCGTGGTTGCCGGCGCTGGCGCACACGACGCCACGGCCGCGCTCGTCGCCGTCGAGCTGGGCGATGAAGTTGTACGCGCCGCGCACCTTGTAGGAGCGCACGGGCTGCAGGTCCTCCCGCTTGACCCACACCGTCCCGGCCACCCGTGCGGAGAGCCGGTCGTTGCGCTGCACCGGCGTCGGCGACAGGACGGCACGCAGCCTCTCGGCGGCGGCGTCCACTGCGGCGGCGTCGACGATCATGCGGACAGTGTGTCGTGTCCGTCACCGGCGGCCGCTGACGACCGTCGCGTCCCGCTCCGGGTCCCGGCGCACCCGCGTGCGGAAACCGTGGTCGGCGAGTGCCCCGGCGGTGCGGTCCGCCTGCCGGCGGCTCGTCTCGATCAGCACGTGACCGCCCGGCGACAGCCAGGGGCCGGCGCCGGCGGCGATCCGGCGGTGGACGTCCACGCCGTCCGCCCCACCGTCCAGCGCTGCGCGCGGCTCGTGGTCCCGCGCTTCGCTGGGCATGAGGCGGATCTCGTCCGACGGCACGTACGGTGCGTTGGCGACGATCACGTCCACCCGTCCCCGCAGCGACGCGGGCAGCGCGTCGTACAGGTCGCCCTGGTGCACCGTGCCGCCGAGCGCCGCGAGGTTCTCGCGGGCGCAGGCGACCGCGTCCGCCGACAGGTCGCAGGCATGCAGCTCCGCAGGGCTGATGAGCGCGCCGAGCGCGCGGCCCACCGCGCCCGCCCCGCAGCACAGGTCGACCACCACCGCGCTCCGGGGGGTGACCCCGGCGGCGACGTCGACCAGGAACTCGGTCCGCGGCCGCGGCACGAACACGCCCGGCCGTACGGTCAGCCGCTCGCCGCAGAACTCCGCCCAGCCCACGAGGTGCTCGAGCGGGGTGCCGGCCGCGCGTTGCCGGACGAGCTCGTCGAGCCGGAGGGTGGAGCCACCCGCGGCCGCCGCCAGGAGCGCCGCCTCCTCCCCGGCGAAGACGCATCCTGCCGCGCGCAGCCGCTCGGTCGCGCCGGCGAGGTCCACCCAGGGACCGTACTGCCGCGTCAGTCCAGCCGGACCTTCTCGCCGTCGCGCGGGACGACCGCGGTCCAGCCCAGCTCCTGCTCGATCCGGGTGCGCAAGGCCGCGGACGAATCCGGCTCGCCGTGCACGACGAGGCACAGGTCGGGCGGCGCCGGCATGCCCGACAGCCAGCCGACCAGCTCGTCCTGGTCGGCGTGGACGGAGAAGGCAGGCACGTCGACGATGCGCGCGCGTACGGGCACGTACCGCCCGTGCATCTTCAGCGACCGCACGCCTTCCTGGAGGCTGCGGCCACGGGTGCCTGCCGCCTGGAAGCCGACGAGCACCACCGCGTTGCGCGGGTCGGGCAGCAGGTGCTCGAGATGGTGCAGGACCCGGCCGCCGGTCGCCATGCCGGAAGCGGAGACGATGATCGACGGCCAGCGCGGGTTGTTCAGTGCCCGCGACTCGTCGGGTGTGGCCGCCTCCTCGAGGGTGCCGGGGTCGAACGGGTCGCCCCCGTCGGCCAGCTCGGGCCGTAGCTCCGGATCGTGCCGGGTCAGTGCCTCCCGGTACACCCGCAGCGCCGCCAGCGCCATCGGGCTGTCGACGTACACGGGCACCTGCGGCAGCTCGCCGGCCTGGATGAGCTCGCGCAGGTACGTCAGCAGCACCTCCGTGCGGTCCACGGCGAACGCCGGGACGAGCACCGTGCCGCCACCCTGCAGGGTCTCCCGCGCCACCGTGACGAAGCGGTCGCGGCAGGAGTCGTCGTGGCGGCGGTCGCCGTACGTCGACTCCACCAGCACCACGTCGGCGGCCGGTGGCGGGGGCGGCGGCAGCAGCAGCGGGTGCGAGGAGCGGCCGAGGTCGCCGCTGAACACGACGCGCCGGCCGGCTGCCTGCACCAGCACTGACGAGGACCCGAGGATGTGGCCGGCCGGCTGCAGCGTGGCGCTGACCGCCGGCGCCAGGTCGATGCTGGTGCCGAACGGCACCGCCTGCAGCCGGTGCGCGGCCCGCGCCGCGTCGTCCTCGGTGTAGAGCGGCTGCGGAGGTGAGTGCTTGCTGAACCCCCGCTTGGCGGCGTACGCAGCGTCCTCCTCCTGCAGGTGTCCGCTGTCCCGCAGCACGATGGCAGCCAGCTGGGTCGTCGCCGCGCTGGCGTACACCGGCCCGCCGAAGCCCTGCCGGACCAGCGCCGGCAGGTAGCCGCAGTGGTCGAGGTGGGCGTGGGTGAGGACGACCGACCGCACGGAGCCCGGGTCGAGGGGCAGCGGCTCCCAGTTGCGCAGGCGGAGGGCCTTCAGCCCCTGGAACAGCCCGCAGTCGACCATCACGTCGCTGCCGTCAGCCGTGAGGAGGTACTTGCTCCCCGTGACCGTCCCGGCGCCGCCGAGCACGGTCAGCAGCGCCTGGTCGGGCGCGCTCACGAGCCCGGCTCGTCCCCGCCCACCTCGAGGAACTCGTCCTCCGGCCGGCGCGGGGTCGTGGCCGCCGTGTGGTCGAAGCCCAGCCGCAGGACGACGAGCGGGTTGTGGTCCCAGCCCACGACCTCGCTCAGCGCCGTACGCATGCCGGGCAGCTCCATGGGCTGGGTGTACAGAGACGCGAACACCCAGTGGTGGGCGGCCTCCAGCAGGACGCGCTGCAACGCGCGGCCCCCGCGCACCCAGTGCTCGGGCAGGTCCGACGGCACGGTCAGCACGGCGACGACTGCGTGGTCGTCCTCGGGCGGCGGGGCGCCCGGATGACCCCATCCGCGTCCCATGTCGTAGTCCCGGCCCCGGAACCCGCTGGTCACGTCCGCCACCGCCGGGTAGGACGTGGCCGGGACACCGTCCCGGCGCGTCTCGTCCGGGGCGGGCGTCCAGGACGCCAGCTCCTCCCGGTACGCCGCGTCCTGCTGCTGCTGGTGCTCGGCTGCGGTGACGATGTCCGCGACCCGGCGCAGGTCTCCCGGCGTGCTCACGAGCCGCAGCGTCGCCCCTTCCTCCACCGCTTGCTCCTGCAGTGTGAACAGCAGGTCGGGCGGCATCGGCACGGGGTTGAACGGGCCGCGGTGGGTGTGCCGGCGCGGCAGGGCGCCGTACCGGTACCGGTCTGCGGGGTCGGGTGCCTCGGGGCGGAAGTCTTCGAGGACGACGAGGAGGTCTGGCGACTGCCGGTCGGGCAGGATCCGGACCGTCGGCTTGGCTCCCTGGACGCGCAGTGCCAGCTGCGCGTTGTAGGAGGCGGCGCCGACACTGACCGCGAGCTCGCGCCCGTCGGGGTCGGCAACCGTCAGCTGGCGGTCGCGGTCGGCCCACAGCTCCACGCGGCCCTCGCCGCCCACGAGCCGCCACGGCTGGGTGTTGTGCACGGACGGCGCCCGTGCCACCGCTGCCGCGACGAAGGGGAGCAGTGAGCTCTCGCGCACCGTGGTGTCCGAAGCGCTGCGTGCCCGCTGGGAGGCCTGCCCGGTCGGCATCGGTACCTCCAGTCCTCGTCGTCCCCGTCTACCGAGGCTTTCCGCCACCGCCTGCGGGGGCTAGGGGCATAGGTCCCCAACGGCGCGAAACCGGGCCGTAACACGGCTCGTGGAGTGGTCACCAGCCCGAAACACCGGCGATCCGTCGCGGCAACGCGCGCGCTGCACCGTACGGACAACGGACCCGACTGGGAGGGACCCGTCTGGGAGGGAGTGGACGTGGAGTTCGATACCGGGGCGACAGCCTGGGTGCTCGTGAGCAGCGCGCTGGTGCTGCTCATGACGCCGGGCCTGGCCTTCTTCTACGGCGGGATGGTGCGGTCCCGCCACGTGCTCGGCATGCTCGCGCAGAACTTCGTGACGATGGGTGTCGTCGGGGTGCTCTGGGTGGTCGTCGGCTACTCGCTCGCCTTCGGCGCGGGTGGCGGCTTCATCGGCGACCTGCACCAGTTCGGGCTGGCGCACATGCAGGAGGCGGTCGCCGGGTTCACCGGCGACGCCGCGCAGTCGATCCCGCCGCTGGTGTTCGTCGGCTTCCAGCTGACGTTCGCCATCATCACGCCGGCGCTGATCACCGGTGCGATCGCCGACCGGGTGAAGTTCGCCGGGTTTATCGCATTCGTGGCGATCTGGGGCCTGGTCGTGTACGCGCCGCTGGCGCACTGGGTGTGGTCCCCGACCGGCTGGCTGTTCAAGCTCGGCGCGCAGGACTTCGCCGGGGGCACCGTCGTGCACGCGAACGCGGGCGCCGCAGGCCTGGCCCTCGCGCTGGTCGTCGGCAAGCGGATCGGCTGGCCGAGGGAGCCGATGCGGCCGCACAACCTGCCGTTCACCCTGCTGGGTGCCGGCCTGCTGTGGTTCGGCTGGTTCGGCTTCAACGCCGGGTCGGCGCTGGGCGCGAACGAGACCGCGGCGTACGCGTTCGTCAACACCAACACCGCGACAGCAGCGGCGCTGCTGGCGTGGATCGCGGTCGAGAAGCTGCGGGACGGGCACCCGACGACGCTCGGCGCGGCGTCCGGCGCGGTGGCCGGTCTGGTCGCCATCACGCCGGCGGCGGGCTTCGTCTCGCCCATGGGGTCCATCGCCATCGGCCTCATCGCCGGTGCCGTGTGCGCCCTGGCCGTCGGCCTGAAGTACAAGCTCGGCTACGACGACGCGCTCGACGTGGTGGGCGTGCATCTGGTCGGCGGCGTGCTGGGCGCGCTGCTGATCGGCTTCTTCGGCACCAGCCGGGTCGGTGGTGCGGACGGGCTGTTCTACGGCGGCAGCGTGTCGCTGCTCGGCAAGCAGGCCCTGGCCGTCGGTGCGGCGGTCGGCTACTCGTTCGTCGTGTCGTGGGTGCTGGCGAAGGTGCTCGACCTGGTCATGGGCCTGCGGGTCAGCCGGGACGACGAGCTCGAGGGCCTCGACGCCAGCCAGCACGCGGAGACGGCGTACGACTTCGGGCTGGTCCGGGGCAGCGTCCTCGGCGGTGCCGGCGGCACGCCGGCCACCAGCCCGGCACCCATCACGACACCGAGGACGGTGGGGGCATGAAGCTCGTGACCGCGGTCATCAAGCCGCACAAGCTCGACGACGTCCGTACGGCGCTGGAGAACTTCGGGGTCCGCGGGCTGACCGTCGGTGAGGTCAGCGGCTACGGCCGCCAGCGGGGCCACACCGAGGTCTACCGGGGCGCGGAGTACCAGGTGGACATGGTGCCCAAGCTGCGGATCGACGTGGTCGTGGCGGACGACGAGGCGGAGGACGTCCTCCAGGTCGTCGTGAAGTCCGCCCAGACCGGAAAGATCGGCGACGGCAAGGTCTGGGTCACCCAGGTCGTCGACGTCGCCAGGGTGCGGACCGGCGAGCGGGGCGACGAGGCCCTGTAGCCATCCGCCCACCCCGAGGTTTGTGAAGGGTTACGGGGACACCGGTCCTCGTAACCCTTCACAAACCGGTGAGGGAGGGGTCAGGCGAGCGCGACGAGGTCGGCGAACTCGTCGCTCCAGGTGTCCTCGACCCCGTCCGGCAGCAGGATCACCCGCTCGGGCTCCAGGGCCTGTACGGCGCCCTCGTCGTGGGTGACCAGCACCACCGCGCCGCGGTAGTGGCGCAGCGCGTCGAGCACCTGCTCGCGGCTGGCGGGGTCCAGGTTGTTCGTCGGCTCGTCGAGCAGCAGCACGTTCGCGCTGGAGACCACGAGCATCGCCAGCGCCAGCCGCGTCTTCTCGCCGCCGGACAGCGTCCCCGCCGGCTGGTGCACCGTCTCCCCGCTGAACAGGAACGCGCCCAGCAGCGTGCGCAGCTCGGGCTCCAGCACGCTGGACGGGGCCACCCCGCGCAGGTTCTCCAGCACGGACAGCGCCGGGTCGAGCGTCTCGTGCTCCTGCGCGTAGTAGCCGAGCTGCAGCCCGTGCCCCGGCTCCACCGCTCCGGTGTCCGGCGGTTCCATGCCCGCGAGCAGGCGCAGCAGCGTCGTCTTGCCGGCGCCGTTGAGGCCGAGGATGACCACTCGGCTGCCGCGGTCGACCGCGATGTCCACGTCGGTGAACACCTCGAGGGACCCGTACGACTTCGACAGCCCGGACGCGGTCAGCGGCGTACGGCCGCACGGGGCGGGCTCGGGGAAGCGGATCCGGCCGGTCCGGTCGGCCTGCCGCTGCTCCTCGACCCCGGCGAGCAGCCGCTCCGCCCGCCGGGCCATGTTCTGGGCGGCGACGGCCTTGGTGGCCTTGGCCCGCATCCGGTCGGCCTGCTGCATCAGCGCCGCGGCCTTCTTCTCGGCGTTGGCGCGCTCCCGCCGCCGGCGCCGCTCGTCGGTCTCGCGCTGCTCCAGGTAGGTCCGCCAGCCCACGTTGTAGACGTCGAGGGCGGCGCGGTTCGCGTCGAGGTGGAACACCCGGTTCACCGTCGCCTCGAGCAGCCCGACGTCGTGGCTGATGACGATGAGCCCGCCGCGGTGGGAGCGCAGGAAGTCGCGCAGCCACACGATGGAGTCGGCGTCGAGGTGGTTCGTGGGCTCGTCGAGCAGCAGCGTCCGCGCGTCGGAGAACAGGATGCGTGCCAGCTCCACCCGCCGACGCTGACCGCCCGACAGCGTGCGCAGCGGCTGGGACAGCACGCGTTCCGGCAGCCCGAGGCTGGACGCGATGGACGCGGCCTCGGACTGGGCGGCGTACCCGCCCAGCACGTGGAACTGCTCCTGCAGCCGCCCGTAGCGCCGGATCGCCGCCTCGTCACCGTCGGCCATCTTCAGCTCGGCGGCGCGCAGGTCGCGCATGACCACGTCGAGGCCGCGGGCGGAGAGGATCCGGTCGGTGGCGAGCACGTCGAGGTCACCCGTACGCGGGTCCTGCGGCAGGTAGCCGATGCTGCCGTCACGGGCGACCGTGCCCGCCGCGGGCAGTGCCTCGCCGGCCAGCACCTTCGTCAGGGTCGTCTTGCCGGCGCCGTTGCGGCCGACCAGGCCGACGCGGTCGCCGGGCCGGACGCGGAACGACGCGGCCTCGAGCAGGAGGCGGGAGCCGGCCCGCAGCTCGAGCGTTGTTGCAGTGATCATGGGTGGGGCCCAGTCTAGGCGCCCGCCACCGGCTCCCCGGCAGGCTCTCGCGCGGGCGCCGGCGAGCTCAGCTCACCGAGGTGCAGCGGCGGCAGCAGCCGGTCCAGCCACCGGGGCAGGTACCAGTTCGCCGAGCCCAGCAGCCGCATCGTGGCCGGGACGAGCAGCAGCCGGATGATCGTGGCGTCGACGAGGACGGCCACGGCCAGCGCGAAGCCCATCTCCTTGAGCTCGGTCGTCGGCGTCCCGACGAACGTCGCGAACACGACGACCATGATGGCCGCTGCCGCCGTGATGACCCGGGCGGTGAAGGTGATGCCGGTCGCGACCGCACGAGCGTTGTCGCCGGTGGCGTCCCACTCCTCCTTCATGCGCGAGACGAGGAACACCTCGTAGTCCATCGACAGCCCGAACAGGATCGCGAACGCGACGAGCGGCAGGTAGACCTGCAGGAAGCCGGTGGGGGCGAAGCCCAGCACGGACGCCCCGTGCCCCTGCTGGAACACGAGCACCAGCGCGCCGAACGCCGCCCCGACCGACAGCAGGTTCATGACGATCGCCTTCAGCGGCACCAGCAGGCTGCGGAACGCGACGAGCAGCAGGATGTAGGACGCCCCCAGCACCGCGGCGAGCACCCACGGCATCGCGTGGCGGATCGTGTGGTCGAGGTCGACGATGCGGGCGGTGAGCCCGCCCACGGCCAGCTCCAGCCCCGGATGCGCGGCGGCCACCGGCGGCAGCACGTCGTGGCGCAGCCGCCGGACCAGGTCGGAGGCGCTGCGCGAGTCCGGCGCGGCCTTCGGGTAGACCGTCACCACGGTCGTGGTCGGCTCGGTGCCCCCACCGACCAGGGGACCGAGCAGTGCACCGGCGTGCGGCGAGGCGAGCGCCGTACGCAGCGCCTCCGGCGAGTGGCTGCCGAGGCCTGCGTCCAGCACGCGGGTGACCGACACGACGCCGGCGGTGCCCGGGTCGGCCTCGAGCCGCCGGGTGAGCTCGGCGACCCCGTCGAGCGCGCCCGCGTCCAGCGGCCCGCTGCGGTCGTGCACCACGACCGTCACGGGGGAGACGACGCCCGCCGCGAAGGACTGCGACACGATGAGGTAGCCGCGCCCGGCGGGGGTGTCCGACAGGGACCCGATGCTGAGGTCGACGCCCAGCCGGATCCCGGTGACGGGATAGACCAGCGCGAGCAGAGCGGTGCCGGTCACCAGGGCCACGGCGCCCGGCCGCCGCATCACCGCTCGCGCGAGCCGCCCCCACACCGAGCGCTCCGGGTCCGGGTGGCTGATCTGCTCGCGGAGGAACGGTACGGCGAGGCGGTCCACGCGCGACCCCAGCGCACCGAGGACCGCGGGCAGCAGCGTCAGGGTGAGCACGACCATGACGGCCGCGGCCACCATGACCCCGTAGCCCAGCTCGCGCGAGACCGGCGAGTTCACCAGGGCCAGGCCGGACAGCGACACCAGCACCGTGCTGCCGGAGAACAGCACCGCCCGGCCCGCCCGGTCGGTGGCGCGGCCGACGGCCTCCACCACGGACAGTCCGCGCGCGTGCTCCTCGCGATAGCGGGTGACGACGAGCAGCGAGTAGTCGATGCCGAGGGCGACGCCGACCATCGTGACGGTCGACTCCGTGAACGCCGACCACGACGTGAGGAAGCTCAGCGCCCCGAGCACGCCCAGCGAGACCAGCACGCCCAGCATCCCCAGCAGCAGCGGCAACCCGGCCGCGACCACGGTGCCGAAGGCCAGCAGCAGCACCGCCATGGCCACGGGCAGGCCGATGGCCTCGGCGCGGGAGAGGTCCTTGTTCTCCTCGACCACCGCTGCGGCGTTCAGCGCCGCGGTGCCGGTGAGGTACGCCTCGACCCGGTCGCCGGAGGCGGTCCGTACGACCTGCTGCAGGTCCTCCGCGTACGTCTGGCGGGTCGGTGCGTCACCCCGGAGGCCGACGAACGCGACGGCGACGTGCCCGCCTTGCGCGATCTGCGCACCGCCACCGTCGTACGGGCTCACGACCGTCGTCACGCCGTCGGCGGTGCGCACCCGGTCGAGCACGTCGCGGACGCGGCGCTGGTAGGCCGGGTCCTGCGCGGTGAGGTCGCGGGAGCGGAAGACGACCAGGTCGTGCTCGGTGGTGCCCTCGGGGAACGTCGTCGCGAGCAGCTGCTCGGCGCGGGCGGACGGCGAGCCCGGCACCGACAGGGACGCCCCGGTCAGCCGGGACACGAACACCGCGCTGAGGCCGGCGCAGACCGCCAGCACCAGCAGCCATGCGCCGATGACCCGCCACGGATGGGATGCGGCGAACCGGCCGTATCGCTGGAACGGCGACATGCTCCGGCTCCCCTCGACCTCGCCCAGCATTATCCCGACGAGGAGCGACCGGCGCGCCCCAGGGCGTTACCGTGCCGCATGCGCGCTGCCGTCCTGGAGACGATCCCCGGCGACGTCGTCGTCGGCGACGTCGAGCTCGATGCCCCCGGGCCGCGGGAGGTGCTGGTCCGTACGGCGGCCGCCGGGGTCTGCCACAGCGACCTGCACTTCGTCGAGGGCACGTACCGCCATCCGGTTCCCCTGGTGCTGGGGCACGAGTCCGCCGGCGTGGTCGAGGCGGTCGGCGACCAGGTGACCTCCGTACGCCCGGGCGACCACGTCATCACCTGCCTGTCGGTCTTCTGCGGCAGCTGCGAGTTCTGCCTGTCCGGCCGCCCGGCGCTGTGCACGAAACGGGGGCTGCGGCGTTCACCGGACAGCCCACCCCGGCTGCGGCGCGGTGAGGAGCCGGTGCAGCAGTTTCTGGACCTGTCCAGCTTCGCCGAGGCGATGCTCGTCCACGAGAACGCGGTGGTGACGGTCCGCCCGGACCTGCCGCTGGACCGGGCTGCCCTCATCGGCTGCGCGGTGACGACCGGCCTCGGCGCGGTGTTCCGTACCGCTCGGGTCGAGCCGGGGCAGACGGTCGCGGTGGTGGGCTGCGGGGGCATCGGCCTGAACTGCATCCAGGGGGCGCTGCTCGCCGGTGCGGGGCGGGTCGTCGCCGTGGACCTGGTCCCCGCGAAGCTGGAGCTGGCCCGCACCTTCGGGGCCACCGACGTGGTCGACGCCGGGGCGGGGGACCCGGTGGCCGCCGTCCAGGAGCTGACCGGCGGCGGGGTGGACCACGCGTTCGAGGCCATCGGCCTCGCCCGCGCCGCCGAGCAGGCGTTCGGCATGGCCCGGCGGGGCGGCACGGCCACGGTCATCGGGATGATCCCGCCCGGCGAGAACGTGGTCCTGCCCGGCGCGGCGTTCCTCGGGGAGAAGCGCATCCAGGGCTCGCTGATGGGCTCGAACCGCTTCCGGGTCGACATGCCGCGGTACGTGGACCTGTACCTGCAGGGCCGCCTGAAGCTCGACGAGCTGGTCTCGGCGCGCATCGGCCTCGACGGCCTGCCGGCCGCCTTCGACGCCATGCGCGCCGGCGCAGTGGCCCGCAGCGTCGTGATCTTCGACTGACCGGGCTCCTGCAAGTTGATCTGTCTCGCGGCGCGCCCCCGCGCCGCGCCCGGGACGGGCGACCGCCCGCCCGGGGGGAACACCGGGCGGGCGGCGCGTCGGGATGTCAGGCGGTGCGGTGGCGTACGAGGTCGCTGAGCGCGCCGGACAGCGGGCGGAGGAACTCGGCGGCGCTGACGAGCACCACACCCGTCGCGACCGGGTTCATCCACTGGCTGCGCAGGTCCTGACCGAACGCCGTGAAGACCGAGTAGTCGAGGGCCCACGCCACCCCGATCGCGATGCCGACCTGGATGGTGGTGGACAGGGCGCGCGGGGCCTTGACCGGCACGACCTCGTCGATGACGTTGCGGACGACGGCGAGGGACAGGGCAAGTGCGGCGAAGACGACGAACGCGTACATGGGGAAGACCTCCTCCGAAGCGACGCGCGGCGCGCCGCTCACCTGCTTGGACCTCCGGCGGGAGCATGGGTTACCGGTAACTGTCGGCCCGCCGGGAGGTCCAAGTCGGTGATGGACGTCGACCCCGAGCTCGTCCGCGCGTGCCAGCGCGGTGAGGCGGGCGCGCTGGAGGAGCTGATCCGGGCCACGTACGCCGACGTGTACGCGCTGTGCCGGCGGCTGCTCGCCGACCCGCACGAGGCGGCGGACGCCACACAGGAGGTGTACGTACGGGTGATGCGCTCCGTCCTCGGCTTCCGCGGGGAGTCGGCGTTCGGAACCTGGCTGCACCGGGTCACCGTGAACGTCTGCCTGACCGCGCTGCGGCGCCGCTCGACCGGGCGGCAGCGGGGTACGTCCGCAGGACTCGAGGCGTTCGCGCTGCCCGGTGGGGCCGACGCGGACCAGCTTGCGTCCGACGCTGCCGGTCCGGAGGCCTGGGCGGAGCGGGCCGACCTCGCGCAGCGGTGCGAGGACGCGCTCGCGCGGCTGCCGGAGGACGCGCGCACCGTCGTGGTCCTGCGCGACGTGGAGGGGCTGACGACCAAGGAGGTCGCCGAGCTGCTCGACGTCACCGAGAACGTCGTGAAGGTGCGCCTGCACCGGGCGCACGCCCGGATCCGAGAGCTGGTGGACCAGTGAGACGGCGCAGGGAACCGGACGGCCTGCCGCGCTTCTGCCGCGAGGTACGCGACCAGCTGCCGGCGTACCTCGGTGGCGACCTGTCCGGCTGGAGCGCGCGGACCATGCGGCGCCACCTGCGCCGCTGCCACGACTGCGCCACCGTACGGGACAGCCAGCTGCGCGTCGACGAGACCCTGTCGGCGCTGCGCGCCGGTGGGGGGGTGCCTCCCGAGGGGCTGCTCGACGACCTGCTGGAGCGCGCCCGCTCGCCGCGGCTGCGGGAGCGGGCGGCCGTGCCCGTGCGGGGAGCCGTGAGCGGCGCCCGGCCCGGGCTGTCGGTCGCCTTCCTCACCGTCGGCGCGGCCGCGTCGACGGGCGTGGGCTGGGCGGTGTGGCGCGCCGCCCACTGGGCGGGCCGGCGGGTGGCGCGGCGCCGCTGAGCGGCTACTCGACCGCCTCGCGTTGCGCGGGGATGGCCGCGGTGCGCAGGCACTGCCGGTGGTCGCGCAGGACGGCGGCACTGTCCACGGTCTGCCGGCCGTCCACGACGCGCACGAGCAGCGGCTGCCCGCAGACGCCGCAGGTCACCACCTCGTCGAGTACGACCACCCATGCAGTCTCGGGTGCGCGGACCTCCGCTGGGATCGGCCGAACGGCCGGGTTCGATCGCCGTACGGACTAACTCCGAGCACGCCGAGAGCCGGCCGCATGATGCGGCCGGCTCCGGTCGGCGGGAGGGGAGGGGTCTAAGCCACGCCCGCCGGGCTCGAGGTGATGCTCGCCGCGTTGGCCGGGACGCGGACCTTGGAGGGACGGACAGCGAAGGCCAGGGCGAGGAAGACGAAGCCGAGGCCGGTGAAGACCGCACCGAGGCCGATCACCAGGTTGGCGATGTTCCAGGCCAGGACGCTGGACAGCAGGGCGGAACGGAGGCTGTCGCCGGACTGCAGGGTCGGGCGGACCTGGCTGTCACGGGGGAGCTCGGCGAACGTCTTGCCGCCCGAGGCCTCCATCATGTGCTTCCAGATCACGTCCGCCTGCGCCTGGGCGGTGGCCGCGTTCGTCACGGGGGTGTTGGGGATCGAGGCGTCCTCGGCGGTGACGATCTTCTCCTGCTTGAGCTGGGAGACGACCTGGCTCTTGCCGTCGAAGCCCTTGTAGAGCATCACAGGTCCGGCGACGATCAGGGCCAGGCCGGCCAGTGCGGCGAGGACGAAGGCGATCCGGTTGCGGGTGGCGGTCATCTGTGACCCCTCCTACTTTCTCGCCGCCCCAGTGGCGGCGTCTGCAATCACCTTGCCGTCGTCCGCCACCCCCCAGGCAGCGTCGAAGGTCCGGTTTGCGCGGGACGTGCAGCACCAGTACCGGGGGACCGGGATCCCGTTACCTCGGGTCCTTCGGCCCGCCGACCGGCCCGGGTCGTTTGGCAGGGTGAGGGGATGCGCATCGTGAGCGAGGACGGCCTGCGTCGCCTGCTGGCGGCGCGCCCTGCCACCTGCCCCCGCGTGGTCTCGGGCGGCAACTTCGCGGTCCCGTGGACGCTGCTGCGGCTGGTGGACGAGATCCCGACCTACCGGCTGTTCATGCTCAACGCCCCGGCGTCGCTGAAGCTGCGCGAGGGGGTGATCCCGGAGACCCCGTTCGTCGGCGCCGGGATGCGCGGTCACCCCGACCTGGCCTACCTGCCCTGCCGGCTCAGCCTCGTCCCCCGGCTGCTGGAACGGCACACGCCGCCGGACATCGTGCTGCTCAACACCTCGTTGCCGCGCAACGGCACGGTGTCGCTGGGCATCGAGGTGAACGTCCTGCCCGCGGCGATCGAGGCCGTCCGCGCCTCGGGCGGGCTGGTCGTGGCGCAGTTCAACCGGGCCGTCCCGTACACCTTCGGCGACGCGCAGATCCCGCTCGAGGACGTGGACCTGGCCATCGAGGTGGACGAGCCGCTGGGCGAGCTGCCGCCCTGCCGGCCGACCGACGTCCACCTCGCGATCGCCGAGCAGGTCGCCGCGCTGGTCCCCGAGCACGCGACGCTGCAGATGGGGATCGGTGCCGTGCCCGACGCCGTGCTCACCGGGCTGACGAGCCGCAAGCACCTGCGGATCTGGACGGAGATGCTCAGCGACGGCGTGCTCCGCCTGGCGAAGGCGGGTGCGCTGGACCCGGACGCCGTCGTGACGACGTCCTTCGTCGGTGGCAGCGCCGAGCTGTACGCCTGGCTCGACCGCAACCCCAAGGTCTACCTGGCGCGTACTGAGGTGACGAACAACCCGTCCCGGATCGCGCGTCGCCACGGGATGACGTCGGTGAACTCCGCCCTGCAGGTCGACCTGTTCGGCCAGGCGAACGCGTCGTACATCAGGGGACAGGTCTACTCCGGTTTCGGCGGGCAGACCGACTTCATCGTCGGCGCGCTGCACGCGACGCGCGGCCACGCGATCATCGCGCTGCCGTCCTGGCACGAGCGGGCGGGCGTGTCGACGATCGTGCCCGCGCTGACCGCGCCGGCGACCTCCTTCCAGCACTCGTACGTCGTCACCGACCAGGGGACCGCCCGGATCTGGGGGGCCACCCAGCACGAGCAGGCGACGGCGCTCATCGACCACGCGGCGCATCCGGACGCCCGGGAGCACCTGCGTGCGGAGGCGCGGGCGCTGGGTCTGCTCTGAGCACCTGCTGCAGCAGTCCCCACACGAACAGCGCCCGGTGCTGCGCGCCGCACCCGTCGGTGACACCGACGCCCCAGCGGCTCGGTGAGATCTGACGCGTCCGGTACGGGGGACCCGGCAGCGCGTACCAGCCACTCGTTGAGCACCGCGCCGTCCGGGCCGGCGACGACCTGCCAGCGCAGGTCCGGCCACAGCGCGGGGAGCGCCCAGAGCCGGACGTGCAGCGCCAGGTCGCCGACGTCGAGGGCGTGCTCCTCAGCGTCGCCAGCGCGGCTTCCACCAGCGCTGGCCGGACGTCGGCCATCCGGCGGAGCAGGACGAGCGCGAGCTCCCGCCGGCTGAACCCGCGCATGCGGCCCCTACAGGGACAGCACGTCGTCGACCGGACGGCGGGGGCTGCGGTGCCCGCCGTGCCCGTACCCGAGCCGGAGCACGATCTGCGGGTAGCCGACCACGCCGAGCGCGCTGCGTAGCTGTGCCCGGGTGTCCGGCCGCTCCACCACCTGGGTCATGGGGGACGCGGACACCCCGCCGGCGGTCGCCTCGAGCAGCAGCCAGGCGAGTGCCCGGCCGGCCTGCAGCCAGGCGTGGGGGTCGTCCTCGGTCGTCCCCAGGACGACGACGGTGGGCCGCTCCACGGGAGCCCCCTCCCGGGGGCGCCCGCCCTGGTCCGTGTCGGAGAAGTCCCGGATGCGGTAGGTGGACGCGCGCTCGGACGGGGGCACCTCGGGCACCGTCTCGGCGGGTACGCCGTCGGGCGCCGGGGTGCTGCGCACCCAGGCCCGCAGCTCCTCCCGGTACGCCGCGTCACCGACCTGCTCCTCGTCGGCGCGGGCGAGCAGCGCCGCGGCGACCAGCCGGTCATCCGGCGCCTCGAGGATGCGCAGCCACGCACCGCGTGCCGACACCCCGTGCTGCAGCGCCGACAACAGGTCCTCCGGGACCGCCCGGTCGTCGAACGGCTCCCGGTCGGTGTGGCGGTTCGGTGCGGCCGCGATCAGGGCGCGCTCCGCCTCGTCCGGCTCCTGCTCGGCGCCCACGTGCAGCCGGGCGAGCAGGTCCGGTTCGGTCGGCGTGGGCAGCAGCTCGGTACGGCAGGAGCGACCCAGCGACCGGACCGCCAGCTCGGCGTGGAGCACGGCCGCCCCGCAGCTGAGCAGCAGCTCCCGCCCCTCCGGGTCGGTGGCCGGCAGCAGCCGCGCCCGGTCGGCCCAGACGTCGATGCCGTCCGTGGTGGCGACGAACCGCCAGGGCTGGGTGTTGTGCACCGACGGCGCCAGGGTCGCGAACGCGACGATGTGGCGGACCTGCTCGGGCTGCATCCGACCCTCCTCGACGGTCACGTCCAGCGAACGCCCTGGGCCCAGGGTGCCCGAAGAGACGCGTGGCCAACATCACCGGGACTTTGGTCCCGACGTGGCGCCGCTCATGAGAGAGTCCCAGACGCGGCGGGGAGGTGAACTGCGATGGCCGACGATGTCGCCGGCTCACGGCCGGTCCTTCCCCAGCTGCACCTCGACGAGCTGCTCTCCGAGCTGCAGGCGCGGCTGCAGGCGGTGCTCGCCACCCGCGACCGCGTGCACAACCTGCTCGAGGCCGTGCTCGCGGTCGGCAGCGACCTCGACCTGCAGACCGTGCTGCGCCGGATCGTGGAGGCGGCGGCGACGCTGGTCGACGCCGAGTACGCGGCTCTCGGGGTCATCGGTGAGGGTGACGAGCTCGCCCAGTTCATCACCGTCGGGGTGGACGAGCAGCGCATCGCCGAGATCGGCAACCTACCGCGGGGGCAGGGCATCCTGGGGGTGCTCATCCACGATCCGAAGCCGCTGCGCCTGGCCGACCTCGCCGAGCACCCGGCCTCGTACGGCTTCCCGCCGAACCACCCGCCGATGCGCACCTTCCTGGGCGTTCCCTTGCGCGTCCGCGACGAGGTGTTCGGCAACCTCTACCTCACCGAGAAGCGCGGCGGGGCCGCCTTCGACGACGAGGACGAGAGCGTCGTCCAGGCGCTGGCCGCAGCGGCCGGTGTTGCGATCGAGAACGCCCGGCTGTACCAGGACGCGCGGCTGCGGGAGCGGTGGCTGGAGGCCAGCCGGGAGATCTCCACGACGCTGCTGTCCGGGACCGATCCGGAGGACGTCCTCGCCCTGCTCGCCCAGCGCGCGCGGGAGCTCACCGGCGCCGACATCGCCGCCATCACGATGCCTACCGGAGAGCCGGGCGCGCTGCTCGTCGAGTTCGCCGACGGCCCGCTCGCCGGGGAGATGCGCGGCCTGTCCGTCCCTGCGGACGCCTCGCTGGCGGGCAAGGTCATGGCGACGGGTGAACCGCTCACGGTGTCGGACGTCAGCGTCGCCGGGGCTGCGGCCGTCCGCGGCCGGCCGCTGGGGCCGGGCATCTTCGTCCCCCTCGGGCAGCCCGGCGAGGTGCGGGGTGTGCTGTCGGTGGTCGCCCAGCGGGACGCCCTGCCGTTCTCTCCGGCGGTGGTCCAGATGGTGGAGTCCTTCGCCGGTCAGGCCGCGGTGGCCGTCGAGCTGGCGGAGCGCCGGCGCGACGCCGAGCGGTTGGTCGTCTTCCAGGACCGCGACCGCATCGCGCGGGACCTGCACGACCTGGTGATCCAGCGGCTGTTCGCGACCGGGATGGCCCTGGAGAGCGCCGTCCGGCTCATCCAGGTACCGGAGGCGTCGGCACGCGTACGCCGGGCCGTGGACGACCTGGACGCGACGATCCGGGAGATCCGGTCGACGATCTTCGCGCTGCAGACGAGCGGCGCCGACGGGCAGCCCAGCCTGCGCGCGCGCATCCTCGAGGTGGCCGACGAGGCCGCGGAGAACCTCTCTGCGGCGCCGAGCGTGCACCTGTCCGGCCTCGTCGACACGTCGATCCCGCGGGAGGTCGGCGAGCACCTGCTCGCGGTGCTGCGCGAGGGCCTGTCGAACGCTGCACGGCACGCACAGGCCAGCCGGGTCGAGGTCGCGGTCGACGTCGACGAGGACCTGCTGCTGCGGATCAGCGACAACGGGGTCGGCCTGCCGCCGGCCGGCCGGCGCAGCGGGCTGCGCAACCTCGCCGAGCGCGCCGAGCGGCTGGGCGGGACCTTCCACGCGAGCCGCCAGGAGGGCGGCGGCACGGTGCTGGAGTGGCAGGTGCCGCTGCCCCGACCGTAGCCCTGAGGACCAAGGCCCCTCGTGACCGCCGGCCACCGGGGCGATGCTCCGGCTGTGGTGGCACAGCGCTTTCCCGGGTCCCGGCGCCTGGTCATCGGGGTCATGGGGTCGGCGAGCGGCCGGATCGACCGCCGGGTAGCCGATGCGGCCCGGCAGGTGGGCGTGGCCATCGCCGAGGCGGGCTGCACGCTCGTGACCGGCGCGTGTCCAGGGCTGCCGCAGGCGGCGGTGGACGGGGCGCACGGGGCGGGCGGGCTGGTCGTCGGCATCTCGCCGGCGCTGTCGGAGACCGAGCACGTCAGCCGGTTCGCCTCACCCGTCGACGGCTACGACCTCATCGTCTACACCGGCTCCGGCCTCATGGGCCGCGAGGTCGTGAACATCCGCTCGTCGGACATCGTCGTCATCGTGGGCGGGCACTCGGGCACGCTCGGTGAGTTCGCCATCGCGTACGACGAGGGGCGGCTCATCGGCGTGCTGACCGGCAGCGGCGGCGTGGCCGACCTGGTGGCGGAGCTGGTCGCGCGGCTGGGCAAGCGCACCGGCGCACAGGTGCTCTACGACGACGACCCACAGCGGCTGGTCGCCCGCCTGGTCGAGTACTTCCGGACGAGCCACTTCAAGCGACCGCACGTCTTCGACGGTCAGGCGGTACGGCGGCGCAGCGTGAGCGCTCCCACGACCAGCGCGGCGACCAGCGTGCCGAGGACCACGGCGATGTCGGTGGCGAGTGCACCGCCCACGCCGGAGCCCAGGGCCGCCCGTCGGACGCCGTCCACCGCGTAGGACAGCGGCAGGACGTCGGAGGCGCCGTGCAGCACGGCGGGCATGGCGTCGCGGGGCACGAACAGCCCGCACAGCAGCAGCTGGGGGAAGACGAAGGCCGGCAGGAACTGCACGGCCTGGAACTCCGTGCGCGCGAACGCCGAGAGGAGCAGCCCGAGCGCCATCCCGAGCAGCGCGTCGGCGACCGCGAGGGCAGCGACGAGCCAGACGTCACCGCGCAGCGCGAGACCGAGGGGGCCCACCGACAGCGGTACGGCCAGTGCCACCTGCAGCAGCGCGACGGCACCGAACGCGAGCGCGTAGCCGAGCAGGACCTCCAGCTTGCGGACGGGCAGGCTCATCAGCCGTTCCAGCGTGCCGGTGGACCGCTCCCGCAGCATGGCCACCGACGTCACGACGAACATGGTCACGAAGGGGAACAGCGCGAGCAGCGGCGGGCCTGCGGTCTGGAACACTTGCTGGCGCGCGTCGTAGATGTAGCGGAGCAGTGTCAGGAGCACGACCGGGACGAGCAGCAGCAGGGCGACCGTCCGGGCGTCGTGCCGCAGCTGGCGCAGCACCCGCGCTGCGGTGGCGACGGTCCGGCGGCCGTTCACGCGCTCACCACCGGCGGCTCCGTGACGAGGTGCAGGAAGGCGGCGTCCAGATCCGGTGCCCCGGTGCGGGCGAGCAGGTCCGCGGGGGGCTCGTCGGCGACCAGCCGGCCGTCGTGCAGAAGCAGCAGCCGGTCGCAGTGCGTCGCCTCGTCCATGACGTGGCTGGAGACGAGCAGGGTGGCGCCCCGCGCGGCGATCCCCCGGAACAGCGCCCACAGGTCGCGACGCAGCACCGGGTCCAGCCCGACGGTCGGCTCGTCGAGCACGAGGACGGCCGGCTCGCCGACCAGGGCGGCGGCCAGCGACACCCGGGCCTGCTGGCCGCCGGAGAGCTGGTCCACCCGCCGGTCGGCGTCGTCGCCGAGCTGCACCGTGGCGAGCAGCTCGCCCACCGTCGACGCCGGGGCCCCGACGAGCGCGGCGATGTACTGCAGGTTCTCCCGGGGCGTGAGGTCCCCGTACACCGACAGGCCCTGGGTCCGGTAGCCCACCATCGCGCGGGCGGCGGGCGAGCCGGCCGG
Organism: uncultured Actinomycetota bacterium; assembly: GCA_963728075.1. Lineage (GTDB taxonomy): Bacteria > Actinomycetota > Actinomycetes > JAFAQI01 > DASSKL01 > CAVSIP01. The sequence goes on from CAVSIP010000003.1 coordinate 183,740, forward strand.
GGCACCGAGGACGGTGACCGTTCCGGCGCTGACCCGCTGGACGCCGACGACCGAGCGCATGAGCGTGGACTTGCCGGAGCCGCTCGGCCCGAGCAGCCCGGCCACCTGGCCCGCGGCCACCGTGCAGGAGACACCGTCGAGGGCGAGGCGGCCGCCGCGCACGACGGTCAGCCCGGACACCTCGACGGCCGGGCCGGCGCTCACGGTGCCGTCCCGGTCAGACGGCGGCGGCTTCTGGGGCGCGGTCCACCGCGCGCAGAGCCACCCGGCGCCCCGAGACGTAGCCGGCGGTGATCCGGACGAAGTGGTCGCGCTGTCCGGGTGCCCATGTCCGCAGCGCGGACTCCGACAGGCGCTGCACGTCGGCGGCGTCGGTCACCTCGCGGGCCCGGCCGGTGACGGTCACGCTCCAGCCGGTGTGCGCCGCGAGGTCGAACTCGTCGACCTCGAACGCCACGATCGCGTTGCGTACGGCCGCGCTGAGCTTGGAGCCGGTGCCGGTCCGGATGACGATCTCGTCGTTGTCGACGATGAAGTTCACCGGCAGCACGGCGGGCATGGCCCGGTCGGTGAAGACGATCCGACCGATCGGCATGGTCGCGAGCAGGTGGAAGCACTCGTCGCGGTCGAGCACCTGCAACTCGGTCGGTTCAGCATGCACCGACCCATGCTCAGCCACCGGGCGGCCGGCGCCCTAGGGACGAAGGTCCCCGGATCCCCCGATCAGCGTCCGGCGGTGTTCTGCCGGCGCACCTCGGTGGCGAACACCGCGGCCTGCGTGCGGCGCTCCATGCCCAGCTTGGCGAGCAGGTTGGACACGTAGTTCTTCACGGTCTTCTCAGCGAGGTGCATCCGCTCACCGATCTGGCGGTTCGTCAGACCCTCACCGATGAGCTCGAGGATGCGCCGCTCCTGCTCGGAGAGCCCGGCGAGCGGGTCCTTGCGGGTGGCCTGCTCGCGCAGCCGCTCCATGACCCGGGCCGTGGTCTTCGGGTCGAGCAGCGACTGGCCGGACGCCACCGTGCGGACCGCACCGACGAGGTCGCTGCCCCGGATCTGCTTGAGCACGTACCCAGCAGCCCCGGCGAGGATCGCGTCGAACAGCGCCTCGTCGTCGGCGAACGACGTGAGCATGAGGCAGATCACCTCGGGCATCCGCGAGCGGATCTCCCGGCAGACCGTCACCCCGTCGCCGTCCGGCAGCCGGACGTCGAGCACCGCCACCTGGGGTCGCACGGCCGGGATGCGCGCGAGCGCCTCCGCCGCGGTGGACGCCTCACCGACCACGGTGATGTCGTCCTCGGTCTCGAGCAGGTCCCGGACGCCTCGGCGGACGACCTCGTGGTCGTCGAGGAGGAAGACCCGGATGGGTGCGTCAGTCGACGTCATGTGCCCATGGTCGCATTCACCCGGCCTCAGTTTCGAGGACCTACGTCCCGACCCGCCGGGTCCTCGGCCCGGGTTTCACACCGCTTTGGCACCATCTGAGGGTGCTGAGCGTCGACTGGGAGACCGTCCGGCTGTTCCTTCACGTTCTCGGGGCCACGATCTGGGTCGGCGGACAGATCACCCTGGCCGGCCTCGTGCCGGCGTTGCGGGGGCACGGCCGCGACGTCACCCGAGCGGCGGCCCGGCGGTTCAACGTCGTGGCCTGGCCCGCGTTCGTCCTGCTCCTGGGCACGGGGGTGTGGAACATGGTCGCGGTGGGCGACCACGGGGGGTCGTACCGCACGACGCTGTCGGTGAAGCTGGGCGTGGTCGCGCTGTCCGGGGTGTCCGCCGCCGCGCACTCGGTCGCGAAGTCGACGCTCGCCCTGGCCGTGTGGGGCACGCTGACCGGGCTGAGCGCGCTGGCGGCCCTGTTCCTCGGGGTGATGCTGGCCGGGTGACGCTCAGCCGACCGGCGTCTGCGGGGTGGCCATCGCGGCGACACGCAGCGCCGTGTGCACCCAGTCGTCCCGGTACGGGCGCAACGCGCGCCGCACGGTGTTGAGCAGCTCGCGGCGACCCTTCTCGCCGGGGGCCACCGCAGCGTAGACCACCGCCTCGACGAAGTAGCCGTGGTCGATGAGGTGGACCCGCGCCCGCCCGTCCCCCGTGAGCCGGTGCAAAGTCAGCCGCACGGCGTTCGTCACGTCCCGGACCGCCTGGGCGCCGGCTCCGGCACCGACGTTCTCGCACACGTCCGCGACGTCGCCGGTCGCACACACCTCGGCCGCCCACTCCGGCAGGAACCCCTCGGCGTCGGTGGCGACGACGAGCGGCGTACCGGTCCGCAGGGCGCAGACGGCCCCGTACTCGCGCAGCTGCATGGTCGGGCTGCCTCCGCCTCGTACGTCCACGACGAGGTCGACGTCCCCGACGTCGATCGGGCAGGTGCCGCCGAACTGCATGGCCAGGCACCGGGTGTCGTCGTCGGGTTCGGGGTGGCAGAACTCCACGGCGTGCCCGCGACCGGCGAGGGCGGTGGCGGCGGCCGCGGCGTCTCCGGCCCGCTCCTCGGTCAGCAGCACTCGCATGCACAAACGGTCGCTGCGGCCGGCCCACCCGGACCAGGGACCAACCGCCACCGGGCTGGGGCACAAGGTCACTGTCCCGCCGTGCGCGCCGGGAGGATGGTGCACGGGAGGGGCGGCGCGCCGGGAGGCAGCGTGTGTGAGCACTGTGGGTGCCTCGACCTCGACCCGATCCACCGGTTCATGGCCGAGCACGAGTTGATCCGTGACCTGGGCGACGACGTCCGCCGGCTTGCGGGCACGCACCCGGACGAGGCACGAGTGGTGCTCGCCCGGCTGCTGGCCGTCCTCGAGCCGCACGCGCGGGCGGAGGAGGAGGGGCTGCTCCGGCTGCTCGCCGCGGACGAGGAGTTCGCCGCGTACGTGCACCGGCTCGAGGCCGAGCACTGGGACCTGCACGAGGCGCTGGACCGCGCGGCGATCTCCGCCGAGTGGGCCAGGCTCGTGCCGCCGATCCTCGACCGGCTGGACGACCACACCCTGCGGGAGGACTACGACCTGTTCCCCGCCGCCGTCGTCTCGCTGTGCGGCCAGGAGTGGGCCCAGATCACCGCCGCCCGCCGCGCGGCCGGGCTCGACCCGGTCACGCCTGCGCAGGTTCCCGCGGGCTGATCCGCTGCAGCACCGGCCCCATGAGGTCGGCGAAGTTGCCTGCGTAGAAGGCGCCCACGTCCTGCGGGCGGCACCCCTCGAGTGCCGCGTCGAAGCGCCGCATCGGGTCCCGGCCGCCCTCGATGTGCGGGTAGTCGCTGCTGAACATGCACAGCTCGGGTCCGCTCTCCCGGATGATCCAGTCGACCGGCTCGTGCGGGTACGGCGTCACCCGCACCTGCCGCCGGACGTACTCGCTGGGTCGCAGGGACAGCGCACGCAGCCGCTCCTCCATGCGGCCGAACGCCGCGACGGCGCCGTCCATGGTCCGCAGCCAGCCCGGCAGCCAGGTCGCGCCCTGCTCGATCACGCCGAAGCGCAGGTCCGGGAACCGCTCGAGCACACCGTCGAAGATCATCGTGGCCAGCGTCTGCTGGGGCGGGCCCGCGATCGCCATGTACGACACCGACGTGAAGTTGCCCTCCCCGCCCTGGAAGTCGGGCACCGTCGGGCCGCCGTTGTCGAGGTAGCCGGGGTCGAGCAGCTGGCCGCCGCCGCCCACGTGGAAGATGACCGGCACGCCGGCCTCCTGCGCCTGCGCCCAGACGACGTCCAGCCCGGTGTGGCTGTGGGCATGCCCGGGCGGGCAGGCCGAGGAGACCATGAGCGCCGCGGCGCCGAGGTCGAGGGTCTCGCCGGTGAACGGACCCACCCGTTCGAGGTCGGACAGCGGGACGAAGCACACCGGCAGCAGCCGGTCGTCGTCGGAGCAGAAGTCGATCATCAAGCGGTTGTGGGCGCGCGCGTACCCGTACGCCAGCTCCTGGTCGTCCCCGTGCTCCAGCGGCGTCAGCGTGTTCGTGTGGGCCGTCGTGAAGACGAGCTGGCTGGCGAAGCCGAGCAGGTCGAGCGCCCAGCTGCGGTCCGGCTTGTCGAACGCGCCCGCGGCCGCCCACTCCTTCGCCGCGAGGACGTCGGCGGCGAGCTGTGCCCGGTACCCGGGGTCGCGGTGCTGGGCCTGCAGGGCGGGCACGTCCAGGTGCGCGCCGTGTCCCTCGGCGGGCAGCCGGTCCCGCAGCCCCGGGTCGAGCCACGGCAGGATCGACCCCGGCAGCTCGAAGGCGTGGGAGTCGGCGTCGTGGACCAGGCGGTCACCGGCGTACGGCTGGGGGGCGCTCATGGGCGGGAGCCTGGCACGTCCGGCCGCTCCGGTCACCGTTCCTCCTGCCCGCTCCGGCGCTAACCCGGGTGAACCTGTCGGCCGGAGTCGGTAGCGTGTCCGCTCGTGTCCGGCGAACCGTTGATCGAGGCCAAGGGGCTGACCAAGCGCTTCGGTGCGTACGCCGCGGTCGACGGCGTCGACTTCGAGGTCCGCCGCGGTGAGGCCTTCGGGTTCCTCGGCCCGAACGGCGCCGGCAAGAGCTCGACCATGCGGATGATCGGCTGCGTCTCGCCGGTCAGCGACGGGCAGCTGCGGATCCTCGGCATGGACCCGGCTCACGACGGGTCCCGGATCCGCGCCCGGCTGGGCGTGGTGCCGCAGGAGGACAGCCTCGACACCGAGCTGACCGTCTGGGACAACCTGCTCATCTACGGCCGCTACTTCGGCATGCCGCTACGGGACATCCGCGCCCGGGCCGCCGAGCTGCTGGAGTTCGTGCAGCTCGCCGAGCGCCGCGACGACCGGGTCGACCCGCTGTCCGGCGGCATGAAGCGGCGGCTGACCATCGCTCGCGCCCTCGTCAACTCGCCGGAGCTGATCCTGCTCGACGAGCCCACCACCGGGCTGGACCCGCAGGCCCGGCACCTGCTCTGGGACCGCCTCTACCAGCTCAAGCGCCAGGGCGTGACGATCGTGCTCACCACGCACTACATGGACGAGGCCGAGCAGCTGTGCGACCGGCTGGTGATCATGGACCGCGCGCGGATCGTGGCCCACGGGTCGCCGCGGGAGCTCATCGACCGCTACTCCACCCGCGAGGTGGTCGAGCTGCGTTTCGCGACCGCGGAGGACCACGACGTCGCGGTGCCCGTCCTCAAGGAGATGGGCGACCGGATCGAGTCGGTGACCGACCGGGTGCTCATCTACACCGAGTCCGGCGACGCGACGGCGGAGGCGGTCGCCGCCGCGGGCGTACGCCACGCGTCCATGCTCGTGCGCCGCGGCACGCTCGAGGACGTGTTCCTCATCCTGACCGGCCGCAGCCTGGAGGAGTGAGGTGGCGACCCAGGCCGTCGCCCACATCGTCGAGCGGGAGGCGCACGTCTTCCGGCGGCTGTGGCGGGGCTCGGCGTTCACCCAGTTCGCCACGCCGGTCCTCTACCTGCTCGCGATCGGCGTCGGCCTGGGCGGGCTGGTCGACCAGCGCAGCGGCCCGGTCGCCGGCGTGTCCTACCTCGACTTCGTGGTGCCGGGGCTCATGGCGGCCGGTGCGGTGCAGTCCGCCGCCGCCGACTCCCTGTGGCCGGTGCTCTCCGGCATGAAGTGGCAGGGCTTCTACCTCGGGGTGGTGTCCACCCCGGCGACGCCGTTCGACATCTACCTGGGCCGCGTCGTGTGGATCGGCTGCCGGGTGACGATGTCCGGCAGCGTCTTCCTGCTCGTCGCCGCGGTCCTCGGCGGGGTCGCCTCCCCGTGGGCGCCGCTCGCCGTCCCCGCCGTCGTCCTCGGCGCGCTCGCGCTCGCCGCCCCCTTGGTCGCCTTCGCCGCCACGCAGCAGGACGACCTCGCGTTCCCCATGATCATGCGCCTGGGCGTCGTGCCGATGTTCCTGTTCTCCGGCACGTTCTTCCCCGTGAGCCAGCTGCCCGGCTGGCTCCAGCCGCTCGTGGGCTTCTCCCCGCTGTGGCACGCCGTGGAGCTGGCGCGCGACGCGACGACGGGTCGAGCCGGCTGGTGGGTGCCCGGCCACGTCGCGGTGCTGCTCGCCGTCATCGGCCTCGGCGTGTGGTGGGGGCGGCACTCGTTCACCCGGAGGCTCACGCCGTGAGCACCCAGACCGTCCCCGTCCCGACCGGCCGGGTGCTGCCCCCGGTGTTCCGCCGGCGCCCCGTGCACGTGGTCGAGCGCAACGCGCTGTCGTACCGCCGGATGTGGTTCATCTTCCTGACCGGGTTCTTCGAGCCGCTCATGTACCTCGGCTCGATCGGCCTCGGGGTGGGCGCGCTCGTCGGGTACGTCGTCCTGCCCGGCGGCGAGCGGGTGCCGTACGAGCAGTTCGTCGCGCCGGGCCTGTTCGCCGCGGCGGCGATGAACGGCTCGGTCTTCGACACGACGTTCAACTTCTTCGTGAAGTACAAGTACTCCCACACCTACGACGCGATGCTCGCGACGCCGATGAGCATCCTCGACGTCGTCAAGGGCGAGGTGGCCTGGGCGCTGATTCGCGGCAGCCTCTACGCCGCGGCGTTCCTCGGCACGATGGCCGGTCTCGGGCTCGTGGACTCGTGGTGGGGCCTCGCCGCGCTGCCCGTCGCGGTGCTCATGGGCTACGCATTCGCCGGCGCGGGCCTGGGCGCCACGACCTTCATGCGGTCCTTCGTCGACTTCGACTTCGTCAACCTGGCGATCGTGCCGCTGTTCCTGTTCTCGGCGGTGTTCTTCCCGCTGTCGCGCTACCCCGACGCCGTCCAGTGGCTGGTGCAGGTCACGCCGCTGTACCAGGGGGTGGTGCTCACCCGCGGTCTGGTGCTCGGCGACCTGTCCTGGGGCATGGTCGGCCACGTGGCGTACCTCGCGGCGCTGGGCACCGCCGGGATGCTGGTCGCGGCCCGCCGCCTGTCGCGTCTCCTGCAGCCCTAGGTCTCAGACGCCGAGCGTGCCCGCGGCGGCCTTCTCGAACAGCCGGCTGGGGAGCAGCCGCTTGGCGAGCAGCCCGGCGCGCTCACCGGCCCGGCCCACGGACACCCTGCGCCGGGGCCGACGGGAGCGCAGGGTGCGTGCGACGACGTCCGCCACGTCCGCGGGGTCGACCCCCTGCTGCTCGTCACGTTCCATGACTCCGATGGCCCGGCCGGCGCGGTCGGCGTACGCGCCGAAGTCGTGGACCCGGCGGCGGCTCGCCGTGAACTCCGTACGGACGTTGCCCGGCTGCACGAGCGTCACCTCGACGCCGAACGGGGCCACCTCGTACGCCAGCGCCTCCGCGTACCCCTCGAGTGCGAACTTGCTCGCCGAGTAGAAGGCCTGGAACGGAACGGCGACAACGCCGCCGATCGAGCCGACCACGACCAGGCGGCCACCGCCCTGCTCACGCATGGTCGGCAGCAGCTCGCGCACCACGCGGACGACCCCCCAGAAGTTCGTCTCCAGCTGGGCCTTGGCGTCGGCCACGGGTGTCGTCTCGACCGGGCCGGCCAGCCCCCAGCCGGCGGCGAGCACGGCCGCGTCCACGCGGCCGTGCCTGTCCAGGACCTCCCGGACGCCGGCGGCGACGCTCTCGTCGGAGTCCACGTCCATCCGCAGCGGCTGCCAGCCGTAGGAGGCGCTCGCCCGCCGGCTCGCGCCGACCACGGTCCAGTCCTGCGCCGCGAGCCGGTCTGCGCACACGCGGCCGATGCCCGCCGAGGCCCCGGTCACCAGGGCGACACCGCTCATGGCCCACCTCCTGTCGAGAACCTGTCACTACCCGGCTCTGGCCGTGCCCGTGAGCCGGCCCTGCGCTGTCGCGGCCGCGCCGATCGCGCGCAGCACGTCGTTCGTCGCGGTGCCCGCCGGCAGGTCGAGCGACCGCTCGAGCGCGTAGACCGTGAACCGGTAGGTGTGCGTGCCGCTCGGCGGGCAGGGCGGCGTCCAGCCCGTGCGCCCAGCGCTGTTGCGCGCCTGCCGGGCGCCGGCAGGCGCGGACCCCGCCTCCAGGTGGCGGGCCGTGGGATCGAGGTCGAAGACGACCCAGTGCGTGTACGTGCCGCTGGGCGCGTCCGGGTCGTCCACGACGAGCGCGAGGGAACGGGCTCCGGACGGCACGCCGGTCCAGGCCAGCGGCGGGAAGGTGCCCGCGCCGTGGCAGGTGAAGCGGTCGGGGATGGCCGCACCGTCGGAGAACGCCGTGCTGGTGACCGTCAGGCTCGACGGCACGACCGGAGACGCGTGCTGGCCGCCGTCACCGCAGGCGGTGACGGCGGCCAGCGTGAGCAACGTCAGGACCCGGCGCACGGGCCCGACTGTAGGCCGGTCAGTTGACGGTGACCGGCGCGGAGGCGAAGGCCTCGTTGCCGGTCGCGTCCTGCAGGACCACGTAGAACGTGCCGTTGGTCAGCGTGGCGTCGTTCAGGTGGGCGTTGCCGTTGCCCTGGCCGTTGGTCACGAGGACGCCCTCGGGCAGGCAGTTGCCGCTGCTGTCGGCGATGGTCACGGTGTAGGCGGTGTTGGCCGGACCGCGCTTGAGCGAGACCTCACCGTTGACGAACCGCGCGTTGCCGGGCTGGCCGGGCGCGTTGACGATGACGAACCCGTTGGTGCCGGCACCGGAGCCGGCCACGCACTGGCTGTTGTTGTTACCGGCCTGCGGCGACAGCCCGCTGCGCTGGGCGCCGTTGCCGCCGGCGAACGCGCCGGTCGCGGCGACCGTCGATGCGGCGAGCGTGGCCGCGGCTACCCCGATGATGACCTTGCGCACGACTTCCTCCTCTGGGTCCGCCGCTCCGTGGGCTGGCGGCGTCGTCGTGCCCCTTTCGCCATGCGGGTCGCCGTTCCTGCTCGCCTCCGACAAAAACTGCGGCCATGTCCCCTGCTATGGGGACATGGCCGCAGTGCGCTGGGCGGAGAGGTCAGCCCTGGACGACGGCCCCGCTGTCCACGAGAGCGTCCACGTCGGTGAGGCCCCAGTCCGCGAGCGCCTCCCGGGTGTGCTGCCCGGGGGCCGCGGGCGGCCGGTCCAGCGCCGGCTCGGTACGGGAGAACCGCGGCGCCGGCGCCGGCTGCAGCACTCCGTCCCGCTCGACGAGCGTGCCGCGGGCCGCGAGGTGCGGGTGGCTGCTCGCCTCGCGCAGGGACAGGATCGGGGCGACGCACGCGTCGGTGCCGTCGAAGACCTTCGTCCACTCCTCGCGGGTCCGCTCACCGAACCTCGACGCGAACCGGGCCCGCAGCTCCGGCCAGCGCGAGCGGTCGTGCTGGGCCGGCAGGGCCTCGCCGTCCAGCTCGAGCAGCCGCAGCAGCTCCGCGTAGAACTGCGGCTCGAGCGCACCGACGGCCATCCACTCGCCGTCGGAGGTCTCGTACACGTCGTAGAACGGCGCGCCGGTGTCGAGCAGGTTGACCCCGCGCTCGTCGGTCCAGAACCCCGACGACAGGAACCCGTACACCATCGAGGCGAGCGTTGCGGTGCCGTCGACGATCGCGGCGTCGACCACCTGCCCCTTGCCGGAGCGCTGGGTCTCCCACAGCGCGGCGAGCATGCCCATGGCGAGGAACATGCCGCCGCCGCCGAAGTCGCCGACCAGGTTGACCGGCACCTGCGGCGGACCGTCCTGGCGGCCGATCGCGTGCAGCACGCCGGTGAGCGCGATGTAGGCGATGTCGTGCCCGGCGGCCTGCGCCAGCGGACCCTGCTGGCCCCAGCCGGTCATCCGCCCGTAGACGAGCCTCGGGTTGCGGGCGAAGCAGTCGTCCGGGCCGATGCCGAGCCGCTCGGCCACACCCGGCCGGAACCCCTCCATGAGGATGTCGGCCTGCTCGGCGAGGCGCAGGACGACCTCCGCCCCGCCGGGGTTCTTCAGGTCGACCGCGACCGATCGGCGGCCGCGGCCCAGCACCTCGAACTTCGTGCCCGCCCCGCCGCCCCCCGGCCGGTCGACGCGGATGACGTCGGCGCCGAGGTCGGCGAGCAGCATCGCGCAGAACGGGCCGGGTCCGATCCCGGCGACCTCGACGACCTTGAGCCCGGTCAGCGGCCCGGCCATCAGCCCTCGCCCTGCAGCCGCGAGACCAGGTTGGTCAGCTCGTCGCCGGCCGAGCCGGGCACGATGTAGCCCTCCTGGTTCTCGATGTCGGCCCAGTGCGCGGCGATGTCCTCGACCGACGCCTTGGTGCCCTGGCCGCCGTACCAGCCCTGGGTCAGCCCGACGAAGACCCGTGCGTACCGGCCGGCCGCCGCGCTGAACACCTCGTGGGTCGCCTCGCACGCCTCGCTGCACAGGTAGACCACGAGCGGGGTGACGAGCTCCGGGTCGAGCAGGTCGGCCATCGGGCCGAGCAGCTCCTCGGTCATCCGCGTACGGGCCACCGGCATGATCACGTTGCTCTTGATGTTGTACTTCGCGCCCTCGATGGCCAGGACGTTGGACAGCCCGAACAGCCCCGCCTTCGCGGCGCCGTAGTTGGTCTGGCCGAAGTTGCCGAAGATGCCGGCGTTCGACGCCGTCATCACGATCCGGCCATAGCTGTTCTCCTTCATGGACGTGAACGCGGGCCGGGTGACGTAGAACGCGCCCTTGAGGTGCACGTCCAGCACCGCGTGCAGGTCGTCCCAGGTCATGTTCGCGAAGCTCTTGTCGCGCAGGATGCCGGCGTTGTTGACGACGATGTCGACCTTGCCGAAGGCGTCCAGCGCCTTCTGCACGATCGCCTCGCCGCCCTCCGGTGTCGCCACCGAGTCGTACGACGCCACCGCGTCGCCGCCGGCGCTCTTGATCTGCTCGACGACCTGGTCGGCGGCCGACGTGCTGGAGCCGGCGCCCTCGCGCGAGCCGCCGAGGTCGTTGACGACCACGGCGGCCCCGCGGGAGGCGAGCTCGAGCGCGTACGTGCGGCCGAGGCCCTGGCCGGCCCCGGTCACGATCGCGACGCGGCCGTCGAAGGAGATGTCGGTCACGGTGTCCTCTCCGATGGGGAAGTGGGTCAGGCGTTCGCGGGGATCTCCCCAGCCTGCGCGAGCAGCGCGGACGCCACCCGCTCGCGGTGGGTGTGGGCGTCCCCGAGCAGGAAGCGGTCGACCTTCGCGCGCCGCCAGAACAGGTGGGCGTCGTGCTCCCAGGTGAAGCCGATGCCACCGTGCACCTGGATGAGCGTCTCGGTCGCCGTCTCGGTGCCGTCGGCGGCGTACGAGGCCGCGGCTGCCGCGTGCAGCGGGAGGCGCTGCGGGTCGTCGTCGGCGGTCCAGGCGGCCAGCCAGACCAGCGAGCGCAGCTGCTCCTCGAGGACGTAGGCGTCGACGAGTGTGTGCTTGATGGACTGGTAGCTGCCGATGGGACGGCCGAACGCGATCCGCTCCTTGGCGTACTGGACCGCCTTGGCGACCGCCGCGGACAGGGTGCCGAGCTGCTCGGCGGCGAGGATCACCGCCGCGACCTGCTCGGCGCGCTCCCAGCCGTCCGCCGGGCCGACCTCGGTGGCCGCCGCGCCGTCCAGGCGGACGACCGCGAGGGCCCGGGTCGGGTCGATCGGCTCGCGCTCCTCGACGGTCACTCCGTCGCCCCGGTCGACCCGGAGCAGCGCGTTGCCGCTGCGCAGCAGGAACGTCTGCGCGGCAACGGCGTCCAGGGCGGGCCGGCCGGCACCGGAGACGCCGCCGCCCGAGCGGGTGAACTCACCGTCGAGCACGGCGACCGCGCGGGTGCCCTCGACGACCTCGCGGAGCAGGTCGTCGGCGCCGGCGGCGCGCAGCAGCAGGGCGGCGCGGCCGGCGGTACCGGCCAGCGGTGCGGGGGCGACCACCCGGCCGGCCTGCTCGGCCACGACGGCGAGGTCGAGGACCGTGCCGCCGCTGCCGCCGAGCTCCTCCGGCGCGAGCAGGCCGAGGAAGCCCATCTCGGCCAGCTCCGGGCGCAGGTCGGGCAGCTGCTCCACCTGGTCCAGGAGCTGGCGCTCGACCGCCGTACCGGGGTGCTTGTCGAAGAACTCACGCGCCGTGCTCTGCAGCAGCCGCTGCTCCTCGCTGAGTGCGAAGTCCACGTCAGGCTCCCTTCAGGCCGAGCAGCTCGGACGCCGGCTTGTCCTTGTCGACCCGTGGCTCGGGAGGCAGCCCGAGCACCCGCTCGCCGAGGATGTTCTTGAGGATCTCGGTCGTGCCGCCGGCGATGGACATGCCCGGCAGGCTCATCTGGGCGCCCTGCCAGCGGCCGCTGCCGTCGGCGTTGCGGGCGAACAGCGCGTCGTCGCCCTGCAGGCGCACACCGAGGTCGGCGATCCGCTTGGCGACCGCGGTGCCCGCGAGCTTGCCGGCGCTGCCCTCGGGACCGGGCGCCTGGCCCTTGGACAGGGCGGTCAGGCGCCGGTAGCCGGTGTAGCGGCTGGCCAGCGACTCGATGAAGCAGCGGGCGAGCTCCTGGCGGACGAGGGCCTGGCGATCGGGGGAGAGGTCGTCGATGCGGTCGGCGACGGTGGCGGTCAGCGTCTCGACGCTCGCGCCGATGTCCGACCCGCCGCCGCCGATGGACATCCGCTCGTTCATGAGCGTGGTGATGGCGACCATCCAGCCGCTGTTCACCTCGCCGACGCGCCAGGAGTCCGGGACGATCATGTCGTCGAAGAAGACCTCGTTGAAGTTGCTGTCGCCGGTCATCTGGCGCAGCGGGCGGACCGTCACGCCGGGGGCGTGGAAGTCCATGATGAACATCGTCAGGCCGCGGTGCTTCGGCAGCGACGGGTCGGTGCGGGTGAGCACGATGCCGTAGTCGCTGTAGTGCGCGCCGCTCGTCCAGACCTTCTGGCCGTTGATCCGCCAGGAGTCGCCCTCCTGCACGGCCCGGGTGGACAGGGCGGCGACGTCGCTGCCGCCGCCCGGCTCGCTGAACAGCTGGCTCCAGATCTCGTCGGCGCGCAGCAACGGCGCGAGGAAGCGCTCCTTCTGCTCGTCCGTGCCGTGGGCGATGATCGTCGGGCCGCACATGCCGACGCCGATCGTCCCGACGATGCCCGGGATGTCGGCGCGCCCCATCTCCTGGTTGGCGATGACCTGCTGCATCGGGGTGCCGCTCTGGCCGCCGTACTCCTTCGGCCAGGTGATGCCGACGAGGCCGCCCTCGTAGAGCACCCGCTGGGTGCGCTTGGCGGCGGTGATGTCGCCACCCTCGCCGCGGCGGCCGGTGGCGAGCTCGTCGCGGTGGTCCTCCAGGTAGGCCCGTACCTGCGAGCGGTACGCGGCCTCCTCGGGTGTGTCGTCGATGTCCATGCGGGACCTCCTGCCCGACCGGGCTGGTTTCTGAGGCTGATGTCAGGTACAACAGCATCTCGGCAGTCGTGCGTCAACGGTGGGCGCGGAACGAGCGGGAGGTGGTCGTGGTCGCAGCCGCTGACGACCGCGCTCGCGCCCTCGCCGAGGACCTGGCCGCGCAGTGGGGTGCGGCCGTCGAGGTCAGCGAGATGCGGCGCCTGTCCGGCGGCGCGTCCATGGAGACCTGGGCGGTCGACCTCGACCGTGACGGCAGCCGGGTGGCCGCGGTGCTCCGGCGCGAACGGCCCGGCCGCCCGGCAGACGGGCGCGTGGACGAGCCCCGCCTGCTCGTGCTGGCGGCGAAGGCCGGTGTGCCCGCCCCGGAGGTGCTCGCCAGCGGCCGGGGCTGGCTGCTCATGAACCGGATCGAGGGCGAGACGATCCCCCGCAAGCTGCTGCGCGACGACACGTACGCCGCCGCGCGTCCGCTGCTCGCCGGCCAGTGCGCGCGAGCCCTCGCCGCCGTGCACTCCGTCCCGGCCACCGACGCGGCGTTCCTCGGCCCGCCCCGCACGGCGGCGGGCCTGCTCGACGAGCAGGAACGGCTGCTCGACGACCTCGGCGAGCCCTCGCCCGCGTTCGAGCTGGGCCTGCGCTGGCTGCGGCGGCGGCTCCCCGAGCCGGTGGAGGCCACCCTGGTGCACGGCGACTTCCGTACCGGCAACCTCATCGTGGGGCCGGACGGGTTGCGCGGCGTGCTCGACTGGGAGCTCGCGCACACCGGTGACCCGCGCGAGGACCTCGGCTGGTTCTGCGTCCGGGCCTGGCGGTTCGGCAACGACCGTGCCGTGGCCGGCGGGTTCGGGACGCGCGCGGAGCTGCTCGAGGCGTACGCCGCCGCGAGCGGCCGGCCCGTGGACGCGGACGCCGTCCGCTGGTGGGAGACCTGCGGCACCCTGCGCTGGGGGATCATGTGCATGCTCCAGGCGAGCGCGCACCTGTCCGGCGCGGTGCACAGCGTGGAGCTCGCCACCATCGGGCGCCGGGTGTCGGAGAACGAGTACGACCTGCTCGAGCTGCTCGCCGAGGGGGCCGCCTGATGGAGAACCGGCCCACGACCGAGGAGCTCGTCCGTGCCGTCGCGGGATGGCTGCGTACGGACGTCCTGCCCGTCGTTGGCTACCACGCCCGGGTCGCCGCCAACGCGCTGGACATCGTGGCCCGCGAGCTGGCCGCCGGCGAGGCGTACTTCGAGGCCGACCGGTCCGCCCTGCGCGACCTGGCCGGCGAGCCGGCGTCCGGGGACGACCACGACCTGCTCGCCGCGGTCGCGGCGCGCGTACGCAGCGGCGACCTGGACGGGCGCGCCGACGAGGTGCTCGAGGTCCTGCGACCGCTCGCGCGGCGCAAGCTCGCGCTGGACAACCCCCGCTACCTGGAGGGCCGGCCGTGACCGATCCGACGCCTCCCACGCGGGAGGGGGTCCTCGACGCCGTGCTGGCCGGGACCCGCACGGAGGGCCGCCGCGGCAACGGCAGCGCCTCCCCGATCGGCGCCCGCGGCCAGCGCACCCGGGCGGCGCTGCTGGAGGCGGCGCACCGGCTGTTCGGCGAGCAGGGGTACCGCGCGACGACCGTCGCCCAGATCGCCGAGGCGGCCGGTGTCAGTCTCGGCACCTTCTACCAGTACTTCTCCGACCGCCAGGCCATCCTGTCCGAGCTCGTCGGTGACTGGGTGTCCCGGCTGATGAGCGACCCCACGCGGCTCTGGCGCGCCCGGGAGGGCCGGGCCGGCCTCGAGCGGATGATCGCCGGGTACGTCGGCGCCGTCGCCGGGGACATCCACTTCTGGCGCGCCTGGGACGAGGCCAGCCATACCGACGAGCAGCTGGCCCGCGTGCGCCGCGAGCTGGCGCGGGTGCTCGTCGACTCCCTGGAGCGGGAGCTGCGCCGCGCGGCGAAGGCGGGACTGGTCCGCCGGGACGTCGACCTCGGCCTGGCCGCCCGGGCGCTGACCGGCATGGCCGACCGCTACGTCTACACGACATATTTCTTCGACCCGCCCGACCCGGTGCCCTCGCCGGAGGAGTCGGCCCGGCTGCTCGCCGAGCTCTGGGTCGGTGCCGTGGGCCTGAAGACCGCATGAGACCGTCAATCCGTCCCCCCAAAGTAGGAGGCAACAGGTGAGCAGGGACGCAGTCATCGTCGACGCAGTACGCACCCCGGTGGGCAAGCGCAACGGTTCGCTGTCCGGGTGGCACGCCGTCGACCTGTCGGCGCACGTGCTGAAGGCGCTCGCCGAGCGTAACGGCGTCGACCCCGCCGTGATCGAGGACGTGGTCTGGGGCTGCGTCATGCAGGTCGGTGAGCAGGCCGTGAACGTCGGCCGCAACGCCGTGCTCGCCGCCGGCTGGCCCGAGACCATCCCGGGCACCACCGTGGACCGCCAGTGCGGCTCCTCCCAGCAGTCGGTGCACTTCGCAGCAGCCGGGCTCGTCGCCGGCCACTACGACGCCGTCGTCGCCGGTGGCGTCGAGATGATGAGCCGGGTGCCGATGGGCTCGTCCATCGGGCAGAACGTCGGCGTGCCGTTCGGGCCGCAGGTGTCCGAGCGCTACGGCGGCCTGCGGTTCAACCAGGGCGTCGGCGCCGAGATGATCGCCGAGCGCTGGGGTCTGTCCCGTGAGCAGCTCGACGAGTTCTCGCTCGGCTCGCACGAGAAGGCCGCGGCCGCGATCGACGACAAGCGCTTCGTCGACGAGATCGTGCCCGTCCCGACCGAGGGCGGCACCTTCGACACCGACGAGGGCATCCGCCGTGGCGGGACGCTGGAGTCGATGGCCAAGCTCAAGCCGGCGTTCAAGGAGGACGGCGTCATCACCGCCGGTAACTCCTCGCAGATCTCCGACGGCTCGGCCGCGCTGCTCATGATGACCTCGGAGAAGGCCAAGGATCTCGGACTCAAGCCGGTCGCCCGCATCCACGCCACCGCGCTCGCCGCCGACGACCCGGTGATCATGCTCACCGCGCCGATCCCGGCGACCCAGAAGGTGCTCAAGCGGGCCGGCATGACGATCGACCAGATCGGCGCGTTCGAGGTCAACGAGGCCTTCGCCCCCGTCCCGCTGGCCTGGCTCAAGGAGACCGGGGCGGACGAGAAGAACCTCAACCCGAATGGTGGCGCGATCGCCATCGGTCACCCGCTCGGCGGCTCCGGCGCCCGTCTCATGACGACGCTCGTGCACCACATGCGGATCAACGGCATCAAGTACGGCCTGCAGACGATGTGCGAGGGCGGCGGCATGGCCAACGCCACGATCATCGAGCTGCTGGAGAGCTAGCCCACCTTTGCGGGTGACGCCAGGCCGGCCAGGGCCGGTCTGGCGTCACCCGCAGTTGTGCGTCAGGGGGCCAGGGCGAGCGCGGCCTCGTGGTAGCTCATGCCGACGGGGATCGGGGCCAGCGCGGGCACGGTGACGCCGTTGTCCATGTAGCGCCGTACGGTGGCGCGGCAGTGCTCAGGTGAGCCGTGCACGAGCAGGTCGTCGACGACCTCGTCGGGGATGGCCTCGAGCGCCGCGGCCCGGTCGCCCGCCCTCCACTTCGCCCACATGTCGGCAAGCGCGTCGCCGCGGCCGAGCCACTCGTGGAACTTCGCGTACACCGGCACGTTGAGGTACGCCGCGATCATCCGCCGGCCGATCTGACGCACCGTGTCGGTGTCCTCGGACGGGCAGACGAAGATCCGGGCGACCACCTCCTTGCCGGCGCCGACGTACGGGACCACCTGCTTCACGTCGTCGGCGGACAGCCAGTTGATGACCGCCCCGTCCGCCTCCTCACCGGCGAGCGTCAACATCTTCGACCGCAGCGCGGCGACCACGATCTTCGGCGGCTGCGCGGGCGGGCGCTCGAGCCGGAATCCCTTCACCCGGAACGTCTCGTACTCCTCGGTGACCTTCTCGCCGGCCAGCGCCGCCTTGCAGAAGCGCACCATGTCCCGCGTGCGGGCCAGCGGCTTGTCGAACGGGACGCCGTTCCAGTTCTCGACGATGACGTTGGACGACGACCCGATGCCGAGGGTGAACCGGCCGGGGGCGGCGTCCGCCAGCGTCGCCGCGCTCATCGCCATGAGCGCCGGTCCCCGGGTGAACGCGGGCACGATCGCCGTCCCCAGCTGCGCGGTCTCGACGGCCGTAGCGGCCAGCGCCAGCGGCGTGAAAGCGTCGGCGCCGCCGGCCTCCGCGGACCAGAAGTCGGTGTACCCCGCCGCGGCGACCTCCCGGAGCAGGTCCCGGTGGGCGGTCAGCGGCTGGTCCATGTACGGAATGGTCAGGCCGTAGCGCATCGATGCTCCGCTCGTTAGGGGATCAGGGCTCGTTGAGGGGTCAGGGCTCGGACTATCACACAGGAGGCGGCGTGGGCGGCAGCCCGGTGGCCAGGCTGGAGCCGCAGCACCGCCGGCTGCTGTGGCTGCTCGGTGTGGCCAGCTTCTTCGAGGGCTACGACGTCGCCACCGTCGGTGTGGCGCTGCCGCAGCTGCGGGAGGCCTTCGGTCTCAGCCAGTCCGCCGCGTCGCTGTGGGTGGCCGTGCTCTACCTCGGCGCGGGCCCGGCCCTGTTCCTCACCCGCCGCGCGGACCGCTTCGGCCGCCGACCGGCGCTGCTCGTCTCCATCACGGGCTACACGGTCGCGACGGCGCTGACCGCGATGGCGCCGAGCATGCCGTGGTTCGCCGCCGCACAGGTCGTCGCTCGGCTGTTCCTCGCGGCCGAGGTGGCGCTGGCCTGGACGGTCGTCGCCGAGGAGCTGCCCGCGCGGTCACGCGGGTTCGGCTTCGGCCTGCTCGCGCTGGCGACCGCTCTCGGTGCCGGCTGGGCGTCGCTGCTGCAGGCGGTGGTCCTCGCCCCGCTGGGCGCCAGCTGGCGGTGGCTGTACGCCGCGGCCGTGCCGGTGCTCGTGGTGGCGGCCGCGCTGCGGCGCAGCCTGCCGGAGAGCGGCCGGTTCACCGCCGCGGCGCAGCACGCCGCGCTGGCGCCACGTTGGACGGTGATCACCCAGCGCCCTTACCGCTCCATCGCCCTGCTGCTGTGCGGCACGGTGCTCCTGCTGCAGCTGACCAGCCAGGCGACCGTGTTCGTCATCGACTTCATGCAGAGCGACCGCGGGCTGTCGGCGTCCCAGGCCAACCTCACGCTCATCGCTGCCGGTGCGCTCGTCCTGCCGCTGCTGACGATCGCCGGCCGGGTCTCCGACCGGGTCGGCCGCAAGCCGGTCGCGGTCGCGGCCCTGGGTGTCGAGACCGTGGGCCTGTTCGTGTTCTTCTTCGTCGCGCACGGCCAGCTCGGCCTGTTCCTGTCCCTCGCACTGGTGTACGCCGGCAGCTTCGGGGCCTGGCCGACGGTGGGTTCCTACGGCCCCGAGCTGTTCCCGACCCAGCTCCGCGCGCTCGGCAGCTCCGCGGTCGGCGTGGCGAAGCTCGTCGGGCAGTTCTCCAGCTTCGTGCTCGCCGGCGCGCTGATCACCCTGACCGGTACGCAGTCGAACGCCGTCGCCGTGCTCGCGGCCGGCCCCGTGCTGGGCGCCGTGCTCGTGGCCTGGCGGTTCCCGGAGACCGGCGGACGGGAGCTCGAAGAGGTCATCGGGGACACCGAGGTCGTTGCGGACGGCGTCCCGGTCGCCGTCCCGCCGCTGTGAGCCCTATGCTCCGCCCCATGGCGAACGCGGACAAGATCGCGCGGCTGCAGGACGTCTCCCTGTTCCGGGCGTGCAGCAAGTCGGAGCTGCGGACCATCGCGAAGCTGGCCGAGGAGCTCAAGGTGCCGGCCGGCAAGACCCTCGTCCGGCAGGGCGCGTCCGGCCGTGAGTTCTTCCTCATCCTCGAGGGCGAGTCGCGGGTCGAGCGGGACGGCCGCGAGGTGGCCGTTCTCGGCCCCGGTCAGTACTTCGGCGAGCTGTCGTTGCTCTCCCGCGAGCCGAGGGACGCGACGGTCACCACGCTGACCCCGTCGGTGCTCCTCGTCATCGGCCAGCGGGAGTTCGGCGGGGTCATCGCCGAGTCGCCGACCATGGCCCGCAAGCTGCTCGAGGGCATGGCGCGCCGGTTGCGCGAGCTCGACCAGCGGGCCGGCTGACCGGTCAGGGCCCGAGCACCCGCTCGAGGTAGGCGTTCGCGAACACCCGCTGCGGGTCGACCTCGTCGCGCACCCGGCGGAAGTCGTCGAAGCGCGGGTAGCGCCCGGCGAGCGTGGCCGCGTCCAGGAAGTGCAGCTTGCCCCAGTGCGGCCGGCCCCCCACCTCCGACATGATCCCCTCGACCGCGCGGAAGTAGCGGTCGTAGGAGTCGCGGTAGTACTTGTGCACGGCCACGTACGCCGACTCGCGCCCGTTCGCCGTGGACAGCCAGATGTCGTCGGGGGCCGCGAACCGTACCTCGACGGGGAAGGAGATCGGCTCGTCCGAGGAGTCCACCCAGTCCTTGAGCGCCGTCACCACGTCGCGGATGGACTCCCGCGGCACCGCGTACTCCATCTCCCGGAACCGCACGCGTCGCGACGACACGAAGACCTTGTGCGACACGTCGGTGTACTCGCGGTCGGTCAGCGCCTTGCCGACCACCCGGTTGATCCGGCGGGTCACGCCGGGGGCCGAGTGGGCGAACCGGCAGGTCGCCCCGAACACGGTGTTCGCGAGCAGGTCGTCGTCGACCCAGGAGCGCAGGCCTGGCAGTGGCTGCAGCGGGACGCCCTCGGGCACCCGGTTGTTCTCCTTGGTCTGGCACGCCTCGGTGTGCGGGAACCAGTAGAACTCGAAGTGGTCGTTGCCGGCGACGTAGTCGTCGAGCCGCTCCAGGACCGCGGGCAGCCGGGCCGCCTTCTCGGCGGCGTGCAGCGCGAACAGCGGCTCGGTCTGCAGCGTGACCGCGGTGACCACGCCGAGCGCGCCGAGCCCGACCCGGGCCGCGGCGAACAGCTCCGGTCGCTCCTGCTCCGAGCACGTGACGACCGAGCCGTCGGCGAGGACGAGCTCCAGCCCGCGCACCTGCGCGGCGATGCCGCCGTACCGCGCGCCGGTGCCGTGCGTGCCGGTCCCGATGGCACCGGCGATCGTCTGCCGGTCGATGTCGCCGAGGTTGGTCATCGACAGCCCGTGCTGCTCCAGCTCGGCGTTGAGCCGGTGCAGCGGCATCCCCGCTTGCACGGTCACCAGCCCGGTCACGGTGTCCGCGGCGAGCAGGCCGTCGAGGTTGTCCAGGTGGACCAGCACGCCGTCGGTCACCGCGGCGGCGGTGAACGAGTGTCCGCTGCCCACGGCCTTCACGCGAAGCCCGTCGCGGACCGCGTCGCGCACGACGCTGGCGACGTCCGCAACGCTCGCCGGGGTGACGGTGCGTACGGGTCGAGCCAGCTGGTTGCGTCCCCAGTTGCGCCACGCGCGCGCCATCCGGGCCTCCTCCTCGGTCGGGGTCAGCCCGTATTCAACGCCCGGCGCGGTTCCTCGTCCCGCACCGACCCGGATTCCGGCAGGTGGCGACGCAGGTACGCGCGCAGGGCCGCCTTCGCCTCGTCGATGACGAGCGGGTCGCCGTCGGGGTCGTGGCGGAAGGCCAGCTTGACCAGCGCGTGACCGATCTCGACGGTCACGAGCACTCCCAGCCAGATCTGCTCCGGGCGCTCCACCCCGAACCGCGGGGCCCACACGGCGACCAGCTCCTCCGCGAGCACCTCGTTGTTGTGGCGCTCCGGGTCCAGCAGGTGGGTGTCGATCGCCTCGCCGAAGCCGACGAAGCCGGGGTTGCTGCGGTGCATGTCGACGTAGGTGTCGACCGTCACCGACACCGCGTCCTCCCAGGTGGCGAGCCGCCGGGGGGTGAGCACGGTCGAGAGCCGGTCGAGGAACGCGTGCAGGTGGCGCAGGGCGAGCGCGCGGAAGACCGCCTTCTTGTCCGGGAAGAACTGGTAGAGCGACCCGATCGAGACGCCGGCCCGGCTGGCGATGAGGCTGGTGGTGGTCTCCTCGTACCCCTCGGAGGCGTAGAGCTCGGCAGCCGCGTCGAGCATGCGCTCCACGCGCGCTGCGCTGCGGCTCTGCACCGGAAGCCGGCGCATCCCCGGGGTGCTTGACGCTGCCAACGCCGGCTCCCTACGGTCAATGTGAAGGGCGCTCAGATATGTGTGCCTCTACGTATATTGCCCCTTTCGGTCGGCCCGGCAAGGGTGGTCGACCGGCACCGCCGGGCCCACCGAGGGAGAGTCGTTGCGCATCACCGACCTGCAGACACCGGCCGTCCTCGTGGACGTGGACCTGCTCGAGGCGAACCTGGCGACGATGACCGCCGCCCGACCCGGTACCGCGCTGCGGCCGCACGTGAAGGCACACAAGTGCACCGGGCTGGCGCGGCTGCAGCAGCAGGCCGGTCACGAGGGGTTCACCTGCGCGACCATCCGCGAGGTCGAGGGCATGGCCGCGGCCGGGCTCGGTGCCGACCTGCTCCTGGCGAACGAGGTGCTCGACGCCCGGCGGCTCGGCGCGGTGGCCGACGCGGGTGCACGTGTGACGGTCGCCGTCGACTCCGAGCAGACCGTGCGCGCAGCGACGGACGGCGGCGTGCGGGAGGTGCTCGTCGACGTGAACGTCGGCCTGCCCCGCTGCGGCTGCGCACCCGAGGACGCCGGCCGGATCGCCGACCTGGCCCGGGCCGCGGGGCTCGGGGTCCGCGGCGTCATGGGCTACGAGGGTCACGTCATGCCGGTCGAGGACCGCGCCGACCGCACCGCGCAGACCGAGCAGTGCATGGCCCTGCTGCTGCGTGCCCACCAGGACGTGGGCGGCGACATCGTGTCGGGGGGCGGTACGGGCAACTTCGACATCAACCCGTACGTGACGGAGCTGCAGGCGGGCTCGTACCTGCTCATGGACACCTACTACGGCAAGCTCGGGCTGCCGTTCGGTCAGGCCCTGTCCGTGCTCGGCACCGTCATCTCGGTGAACCCACAGGGCTGGGCTGTGGCGGACGTCGGGCTCAAGGCGCTCGGCATGGACCACGGCAACCCGTCCATCGACGGCGCGACGGTGTGGTTCTGCTCCGACGAGCACGTCACGTACTCCGGTGTGGGCGGCGCCCTCCCCGCGCTCGGCGACCGGGTGCGGGTGCTGCCCGCGCACGTCGACCCGACGATGTCCCAGCATGCGGTGGCGCACCTGGTCCGGGGCGACGAGGTCGTCGACACGCTGCCCATCGACCTGCGCGGCTGGTGAGACCGGCCGCCGCCGCCGCGGACGCGTTCCGGGTGGCCGCCGGCCGGTCACCCGACGGAGTGTGGTGCGCGCCCGGCCGGGTCAACCTCCTGGGGGAGCACACCGACTACAACGACGGCTACGCGCTCCCCTTCGCCCTCGACCTCGGCGTGACGGCGGCCGTGGCCGTCCGCGCCGACGCCCGCCTGCGGCTGTGGTCCGCCCAGGAGGGCGGGCCGGTCGACGTGGCGGCCGGCGAGCGGGCAGCGGGGTGGGCGGCGTACGTCGCCGGCGCGCTCGCCGTCGCCGCCCCGCGGGTCGGCTTCGACGTCTGGGTGGACGCCGACCTGCCGGTCGGGTCCGGCCTGTCGTCCAGCGCGGCGCTGACCTGCGCCGTGGTGCTCGCGGCGGCGGAGCTGACCGGTGCCGGGTCCGACCGCGTCGCGCTGGCGCGGCTGGCCCAGCGGGCGGAGCGGGAGCACGCCGGGGTACCCGTCGGCCTCCTCGACCAGCTCGCCAGCCTGCTCGCCACGCCCGGGCACGCGCTGCTCGTGGACTTCCGCGCGACGACCGCAGAACCGGTGCCCCTGGACCCCGCCGGTGCCGGCCTGACGCTCGTCGTGCTCGACACCCGGGCGCCGCGCCGGCTCGCGGACGGGGCGTACGCCGCGCGCCGCGCCGAGTGCGCGCGGGCTGCCGGCATCCTCGGCGTGCCGTCCCTGCGCGAGGCCGACCCGGGGCAGGTGGACCGGCTGCCGGAGCCGCTGCGCCGGCGCGCCCGGCACGTCGTGTCGGAGAACGCCCGGGTGCTCGCCGCCGCCGGCCTGCTGCGGGCCGGTCGGCTCGCGGACGTGGGGGAGGCCCTGTCGGCGTCGCACGCGTCACTGCGTGACGACTACGAGGTGTCCTGCGCGGAGCTCGACGCCGCGGTGGGCGCCGCCCTCGAGGCCGGGGCGCTGGGCGCCCGGATGACCGGTGCCGGCTTCGGCGGGGCCGCCGTCGCGCTGGTGCCGGCCGGCCGGGTGGCGGACGTCGGCCGTGCGGCAGCGGATCGGGCCCGGCGGGAGGGTCTGGCCGACCCGCGCTGCTTTCCGGTCAGCCCGTCGGTGGGTGCCCGACGGCTGGCCTGACCGCCCACGCCGTCCACCGGCCGCCGCGCCGCTGCACCTGCAGCGGCAGTCCGAAGCAGTCGCTGAGGGCTGCCGCGCCGAGCACGTCGTCCGCCGGGCCACAGGCGAGGACGTGGCCGGCGCGGAGCAGCACGGCGTGGCTGGTGGTGCTGGGCAGGTCCTCGAGATGGTGCGCGACGACGACGCTGGCCAGCTCCGGTGCAGCGGCGACGAGGTCGGCGAGCGCACCCAGCAGCTGCTCGCGCCCCGGCAGGTCCAGCCCGGCCGTCGGCTCGTCGAGCAGCAGCAGCCGCGGGCGGGGCATCAACGCCCGGGCGATCCGCGCCCGGCCCAGCTCGCCCGCGGAGCAGGTGACCGCCAGGCGGTCGGCGAGCCGGTCGACGCGCAGCACGTCGAGCAGCTCCGCGGCGTGCTGCCGCTCGGCGGGGCCGTACCGCCCTGGCAGCGGTTGCACCGTGCCGGTGGCCCCGGTGAGCACGTAGTCGCGCACCGTCAGCCGCGGCGGGATCCGCAGGCGGGCGTCCACCACGCCGATCCGGGCCCGCAGCTCCCGCAGGTCCGTCCGGCCGAGCCGCTCGCCGAGCACCTCCACCGCACCCGTGCTGGGATGCCGCTCGGCCGCCGCCATGGACAGCAAGGTCGTCTTGCCGGCGCCGTTCGGGCCGAGCAGGGCCCAGTGCTCGCCCGGGTACACGTCCCAGTCGACGTCGACGACGACCGGGTCGCTGCCGGGAGGCCAGACGGTTGCCGCGCGCATGCGCACTGCTGGAGAGAACACCGCCCGATTGTGTCGGGTCTCCTCCGGTGGGGCATCTCCCCGGGCGAGGAGGCCGCCCGTGGGCACGTCGGTGGATGAGGTCGCGCGAACGAGCGCAAAGGCGGGTGCGCGCAGTCTCTGGCGCAGCGACATCCTGACGGGGCTGGCCCGCGCGGGCCTCGTGGCCCGCACCGCGTTCTACCTGCTGCTGACCTACCTCACGGTGGTGGTGGCCACCCAGGGGCCGCGGTCGCACCGGCAGGCGAACGCGCACGGCGCGCTCGCGACCGTGAGCACCGGCCCGTTCGGCCGGGCGCTGCTCGTCGGCGCCGCGGTCGGGTTCCTCGCCTTCGCCGTCGCGCGCTGGGTGTCCGCGTACGCCGACAAGGACACCGGGCTGGCGCGCCGACTCACCAGCGCCGGGCAGGGGCTGTTCTACCTCGGCATGGCCGGCGCCACCGCGTCGTACGCCCTGGGCCGCCACGCCACCGGCTCGGAGCAGCAGCACGTGCAGACGACCGCCCGGTTCATGGGGCTGCCCGGCGGCCGGTTCGTCGTCGCGGGCATCGGGGTGGTCGTCGTGGCCGTCTCGCTGTGGCAGATGCGGGTCGCGGCAGGGGAGGACTACAACGACGGCTGGTGCGTGGACGAGATGCCCCGGTGGCTGCGTCGTGTCATGCCGTACGTCGCGCTGGCGGGCATCGGGGCCCGGGCGGCCGTGTTCGTCCCGGTCGGCGGGCTGCTCGTCGTCGCGGCCGTCACGTTCGACCCCCGCGAGGCGAAGGGGCTCGACGCGCTGCTGCAGAGCCTGTCGGGGCGGTCCTGGGGCATGTTCGTCCTCGCCCTCGTCGCCGCCGGCTTCGCGACGTTCGCCGGCTACTCCGCGGTGGAGAGCCGCTATCGCGACATGCAGTCCGGTGGGTGACCGGGCGCCCAGAAACCGGACGGTACGACGTATCCGGCGCGATCACCGTGGGTAGGACACGGCCGAATACGAATGCGACAAGGAGGACGAGCATGACGGTCTATCGCGAGACAGGCGCGCCCTCCGGCGTGGTCGGTGCACGGCGGGCGGTGAACACCGTCCGGTGGGGAGCCATCTGGTCGGGCGTGGTCGTGGCGAGCGCCACGATGGCGCTGCTGTCGTCGTTGTGGCTCGCCCTCGGGTTCGCCACCGGCGTCAGCTGGATCGGCGACAACATCAGCTGGTGGATCGGCGGTACCGCGGTCTTCAGCTTCTTCCTGGCCGGGTTCATCTCCGGGCTCGTCGCCGGTACGCGGGGCATCGGCGCCGGCCTGCTCAACGGCGCGACGACCTGGGGGCTGGTGTCGGTCTTCGGCGTGATCGTCGGGCTCGCGCTGGGTGCCGGCACGCTCGACTTCAGCACGATCAACAACCTCAACGACCTCGGCAACCAGGTGAGCAACGCCGACCTGTGGGTCGCGTTCTACTCCCTGGCCGTGGGCTTCGTGGTCTGCGCCGGCGGTGGGCTGCTCGGCGGGATCATCCCCAAGGCCGTGGAGTACCCGGCCGTCGAGATGCAGGAGGCCTACCCGCGGGAGCGGGAGACCGAGGTCCTCGAGACCGAGACCGAGACCGCGGGCCGCCACCGCGGCTGACGCCGTACCGGTCCCAGCGGCGGGCGCTACCCCTCGGGGGTGGCGCCCGCCGGCGCGTCCGGCCGGGCGAGCGCACCCCACAGCAGGTCGGCGAGCTGGCGGACCAGCTCGGTGCGCGGGAGGGCGGCGGAGTCCAGCCACCAGTCGCCCGCGGCCTGCACCATGCCCACGATGCCGTGGCCCCAGGCGAGCGCGACCGGCTGCTCGGCTGCGGACAGCCCGAGGGCCCCACCGATGCCCGTCGCGACCTCCTCGGCCAGCCGGCGCACGTACACCGCCACCTGGCCACGTACCTGCGGGTCCTCCACGGAGGCCCGGTGCATGAGGAAGCGGTAGACCTGCGGCTGCGCCTCGATCGCGGCCAGGTAGGCGTCGATCGCCGCCTCGACCCGCTCCCGCCGGTCGCCCGGGCGCGCCAGCGCGCCACGGATGCGCTCGAGGAGCGCCTCGATGTAGCGCTCCGCCAGTGCCTGGTAGAGCCCGCCCTTGTCCCCGAAGTGCCGGTACAGGATCGGCTTGGTGATGCCCGCCTCGGCCGCGATCGCGTTCATCGACGCCGACGGCCCGTCGCGCAGCACGATCCGGTCGGCGGCGTCGAGCAGCTGCGCGCGGCGGGCGCTCGAGCGGCCCTGGCCGGCGGCCGCCATGGACGGCTCCGAAGGTGTCACCTCGTAGGCCACCCGTCACCTCCTGGCCGGTTCCCGCGTTACCTTGACAGGGCGTTACCGAAAGTAACACGCTGGTCCACCGGCACGCCCGCCATCCGCGACCGTCCGTCCAACCCTGATGAGGAGCCCGATCCCCATGACGCAGTTCTCGATGGAGCTGTCCGAGGAGAACCGCGAGCTCGTGAAGTGGCTGCACGAGTTCAGTGCCGAGGTCATCCGCCCCGCGGCGCACGAGTGGGACGAGCGGGAGGAGTTCCCGTACCCCGTCGTGCAGGAGGCGGCCAAGATCGGGCTGTACTCGCTCGACTTCTTCGCCCAGCAGAACTTCGACGAGTCGGGGCTCGGGCTGTGCCTGGCGATGGAGGAGGTGTTCTGGGGCGACGCCGGTATCGGGCTGTCCATCTTCGGCACGGGCCTCGCCGCCGCCGCGGTCGCCGGCAACGGCACCCAGGAGCAGATGGCCGAGTGGCTGCCGGCCATGTTCGGCACCCCGGACGAGGTCAAGATCGGTGCGTTCTGCAGCAGCGAGCCGGACGCCGGCTCCGACGTGGGCGCGATGAAGACCCGCGCCGTCTACGACGGGTCGACCGACGAGTGGGTGCTCAACGGCACGAAGACCTGGGCGACCAACGGTGGCATCGCCGACGTCCACGTCATCGTCGCGGTCGTCGACCCGGAGCTCGGCACCCGCGGGCAGGCGAGCTTCGTCGTCCCACCCGGCACCAAGGGGCTGTCCCAGGGCCAGAAGTTCGCCAAGCACGGCATCCGCGCGTCGCACACCGCCGAGGTCGTGCTCGACGACTGCCGGATCCCGGGCTCGTGCCTGCTCGGCGGCAAGGACAAGCTCGACGAGCGCCTCGCGCGCGCCCGCGAGGGTCAGCGCGCCGGCCACCAGCCGTCGATGAAGACCTTCGAGCGCACCCGGCCGAGCGTGGCCGCGCAGGCGGTCGGCATCGCGCGCGCGGCGTACGAGTACGCCCTCGACTACGCCAAGCAGCGCGAGCAGTTCGGGCGGCCGATCATCCAGAACCAGGCGATCGCGTTCAAGCTCGCCGACATGAAGACCCAGATCGACTGTGCCCGCCTGCTCACCTGGCGGGCGGCCTGGATGGCACGGCAGGGCCTGCCGTTCGACAACGCCGAGGGGTCGATGTCGAAGCTGTACGCCGGCGAGACCGCGGTCTGGGTGACCGAGCAGGCGATCCAGATCCTCGGCGGCAACGGCTACACCCGCGAGTACCCGGTCGAGCGGATGCACCGCGACGCGAAGATCTACACGATCTTCGAGGGCACCAGCGAGATCCAGCGGCTGGTCATCTCCCGCGCCATCTCCGGCATGCGGATCGAGTAGCGGGTCGCCGGTCAGGGTTGGCACCGGTCCCGGGCGGCAACGACTGGGGCATGCCCTCCCTGTACCGACGGCCGGGCCGGCGGCCGGCTGCGCTGGTGGCCGGCGCCGCGCTGGTCACCCTCGCCGGGTGCGGTGGTGGCTCCGGCAGCGGCGGGCACGGTGCCACCGAGACCGGCTTCCTGCACGGCGACGCGAAGGCGCCGTGCGTGTGGATCGTGACCGACAGCGGGCGCATCGAGATCATGCCGCCCGGCGGCTGGAAGCTCGAGCTGCCGCACCGGAAGGTCGCTCTCTACGACGGCAAGGGCAACCTCGTCGCGGTGGAGGGGCAGCGCGTACGGGTGCACGTCACCGGCCCCGCGCACGGCATCCCGGGGTGCCCCCTGCACCAGGGGCACACGGTGTACGGCATCAGCGGGGTCCAGCCGCTGCGGCCGGCGCCCCGGCAGTGAGCCCTGAGTCAGCGGCGAGCGACGTCGGTGCCCGCGAGGTGCTCGAGGACCAGCGCCAGCCGCGACAGCTCGTCGAGGTGCAGCTCGGTCAGACGCGCGATCGCGTCCTCGCCCCGAGCGGTGAGTCGCAGCCGGACGACTCGGCCGTCCCGCGCGTCGCGCTGCCGCTCGACGAAGCCGCCGGCCTCCGCGCGGTTGACCAGCTCCACCGCGCTGTGGTGCCGGAGCAGGAGGTAGTCGCCGACGTCCCCGATCGTCGGACCGCGTTCGTCGGGGTGGCCCTTCACCGCGAGCAGCAGCTGGTGCTGGGCATGGGTGAGCCCGACCTCCCGCGCCTGGGCCTCGCTCCATCGGTTGAACCGACGCAGAGCGGTCCGGAACTCGAGCAGCTCCGTGAAGTCCTGCTGGGACAGCTGTCGGGTCACAAGGACGGAGCCTCTCACCTTGGACACCCACGCGTCGACCGGATCGCCTGGGGACCATGATGGTCCCGGACACCGTTGCTGACTCATGCAGGCTCGCAGAAGGGACCGCCGATGGTCGTACGGCGCATCGCCCGCCCGCTCATGGCCGCCGTCTTCATCGCCGGTGGCATCGACACCCTGCGCAACCCGGCCTCCCGGGCACGCAAGGCGGAACCGGTGACGGAGCCGCTCACCGAACCGCTGGCGAAGGTGGCGGGCGTCAGCCAGATCGACCCGCGCCAGGTCGTGCTGGCGGACGCCGGCGTCAAGATCGGTGCCGGCCTGCTGCTCGCCACGAACCGGCTGCCGAGACTGTCGGCCTTCCTGCTCGCCTGCAGCCTCGCGCCCACCACGGTCGCCGGCCACCCGTTCTGGGAGTCCCGTGACCGCGAGGAGCGGGCCCAGCAGCGGCTGCATTTCCTGAAGAACCTGGCCATCCTCGGCGGCCTGCTCATCGCGGCGGTGGACACGGGCGGGCGCGAGTCCGTACCGCACAAGGCGCGTCGCGCGCTGCAGCGCAACGGCGGGCGGTAGCGCTCTCTCGGAGCGGGTACCTCCTGCGTGGAGGAGGTGGCGGGTGTACGACGACGACGCGCTGGCGGAGATCGGTCTCGTCGCGGAGCTCATCGACCGCGCGAACCAGTCCGCCGACCCGCTGGACGGAGCGACGGTCGACCGAGCCCTGGGCGTCGAGCTACCGCAGCCGCAGAGGCCCGGCAGCGCCGGACCCGGTGCGAACCTGCCCGGCCAGCCGACGGGCATCGGCGACGATCCGGTCGACCGCGAGCCCGTAGGGCCGTGAGCCCGCCCAGGGCTGGAGGTTCTCGGCCCCGCGGTCCAGCAGCCGGCTGGCCCCGGTCGCATTGCCGCGCTGCAGGTGCGTGAGCCCGACGGCGAGCTGCGCCAGGCCCCGCCACAGCGACCGCTCGGCCTCCGGCGCGGCCTTCCACGTCGCCTCGAGCACCTCGTGCGCCTCGAACGGCCGCCCGTCGTCGAGCAGCCGCTGCGCCTCGGTCAGCGCCGGCTCCGGCGCGAGCGTCTCGTCCTCGTCGCGAGGCAGCCGACCTCGTGTGCCGCGGGCGAGCGGCCGCCCGGTGGCGTCCCGCGGCCGGGCGTTGCGCGGCCGGCCGCGCTCGTCGCGGTCGCGATCGCTCACCGACCGTGCACCTCGTCCAGCCAGCGCAGCAGCAGCTCGGTGACGAGCACCGGCTCCTCCTCCTGCGGGAAGTGCCCGACGGCGTCGAGCGCGTGCCACTCGTACGCGCCGACGACGTGACGCCCCGACCGGTGCGCCGTCGGCAGGAGCGCGCACGGGTCCGCGGTGCCGTGGACCACGAGCGTCGGAGCCTCGATCGGCCGTGCCATCGCCCGCGCGTAGCGTCGCCCGTCCGGGCGCAGCTGCGAGCGCCCGGCCCACCGGTGGTACTCCAGCGCGCTGTGCGCCACACCGGTGATGCGGATGGCCTCCCGGTAGCGCCGCTCGCTCTCCTCGTCCGGCCAGCCGGGACCGGACCACGCGTGCAGGAGGCGGCCCACCTCCGCTGCGTCGTCGCGGGTCAGCCAGCCCTCCGGGTGCACGGGGACCTGGAACCGGAACAGGAACCCGGCCGCGCGCAGCTGCCCGCGCGGGTCACGCACCATGCCGGCGCGCAGGCTCAGCGGATGGGGTGAGGCGAGCGCCGCGAGCCCGCGTACGGCGGATGGGTGCAGTGCGGCCGCCGACCAGGCGAGCGCCCCCCCGACGTCGTGGCCGACGAGCACCGCCGAGCGCTCCCCCAGCGCGCGGACGATGCCGGCGATGTCCGCGGCCAGCGAGAACAGGTCGTACCCGCGGGGTGGCTTGTCGCTGCCGCCGTACCCCCGCAGGTCGGGTGCGACCACGCGGTAGCCGCCGGCGGCCAGGGCCGGCAGCTGGTGGCGCCAGGACCACCAGAACTCGGGGAAGCCGTGCAGCAGCAGCACCAGCGGGCCGGATCCGGCCTCGGCGAGGTGGAACCGTACCCCGTTCGCCGACACCTCACGGTGCTCCCACGGGCCGTCCACGAGGACGACCGACGGCTCGGCGAGCCTGCTCCCACGCGGGCC
The DNA here is from genome assembly GCA_963728075.1 of uncultured Actinomycetota bacterium. Lineage (GTDB taxonomy): Bacteria > Actinomycetota > Actinomycetes > JAFAQI01 > DASSKL01 > CAVSIP01. The sequence goes on from CAVSIP010000003.1 coordinate 214,704, forward strand.
GCTACCGTCACTCCACCGCGGGCTGTCCGCCCCGGAACGGACGCGCGCCACCGGTGCAGCGTGTCACATGTCGTCGCGTCCGTGCGCCTCAGCGCAGCTGGGCGGCGCGGATGGTCTCCTGCTGCGGGTCGGGGGCGACGGTCGGGTGCCGCGCCCACGCGATGTCGTCCTTCACGGTCTGGATCGTGCGCTCCGGCGGCTTCATCTTGGTGAGCTTGCGGGCTGCCGCCGCTGCGCACAGCAGCGCGATACCGCCCACGAGGAGCCCCATCACCATGAACCCGATCGCCTGGCTGGTGCCGAGGTAGGAGATCCCGAGAGCGCAGGCGGTGAGCAGCATGAGGAAGGCGGGCAGGCCGAACGCGGCGGCCACGCCGAGCAGGCCCGCGCTCTTCCCGGCCCGCACGGCCTCCTCGCGCATCTCCGCCTTGGCGAGCTCGATCTCCTTGTGCACGAGCGTGGACATGTCGCGCGTCATGCTGGCGACCAGCTCGCCGAGACTGCGCTCGTCCTGACTGCCGAGCGTCACCGGCGTCTCCCTCCGCACCGTCGTCATATGGTCCCCTAGGAGCGCTCCCAGGGTTCTCACCGCCGGGCTACCCGAGACCGGCCGTGACGACACCGTGCGCGGAGCGTACGACTCCCGGTCACGCCGCGTCAGAGGAGGGGCATGGATCTGCTGCTGGTGTTCGCTGTCACGCTCATGGTGGCGGTGTTCGCCAGTGCGACGGCCTCGCGGTCGATCCTGTCCACCGCGGTGCTGTTCCTCGTCGCCGGTTTCGTCGTCGGTGACGGCGCGCTGGGGGTGGCCGGGCTCGAGCCGCGCGACCCGGTGGTCATCACCCTGTCCACGCTGGCGCTGTACTCCGTGCTGTTCACCGACGGCATGCACGCGGGCGTCGGCGACCTGCGCTCGGCGTGGCGGCTGCCGGGTCGAGCGCTGCTGCTCGGTATGCCGCTCACCTTCGTCGGCACGGCCCTGTTCGCCTGGCTGTTCACCGGGCTGGACTGGAACGAGTCGATGCTGGTCGGCGCGGTGCTCGCCCCGACCGACCCGGTGTTCGCCGCGGCGATCGTCGGCCGGGAGGAGGTCCCGTGGCGGCTGCGCCACCTGCTCAACGTGGAGAGCGGGCTCAACGACGGGCTGGCTCTGCCGGTCGTCCTGATCCTGCTGTCCATGGTGGACGCCAGCTCGCACACCTCCACCGCGACGGTGCTGTGGCAGCTGGCCCTCGGCGTCGCCGTCGGCATCGTCGTGCCGTGGGTCTGCCTGCGGATCGAGTCGCTGCCCTTCTTCCGGGCTTCCGGCCGCTACCAGCCGCTCAACGCGTTCGCGATCGGTGTGCTCGTCTTCGCGGTCTGCGAGGCGACGAGCGCGAACGAGTTCCTGGCAGCCTTCGCTGCTGGGTCCACCGTCGCCTCGGTCAGCCCGGCCGCGCGGTCGTCGTTCCAGCGGTTCGGTGAGCTGGTCGCCGAGCTGTTCAAGCTCGCGGCGATCCTCGTGTTCGGGGCGCTGCTCGTACCCAGCACCTTCGAGGTCGACGCGCTCGCGTCCTGGGGCTTCGCCGCGCTCCTGCTGTTCGTGGTCCGCCCGGTGTCGATCGGGGTGTCCCTCGCCGGCGGCGGGCTGGACCGGCGAGAGTTCCTGGCGGCCGCGTGGTTCGGCCCGAAGGGATTCGCTTCGGTGACGTACGGGCTGCTCGTCCTGCAGTCCGGCGCCGTCCACGCCGGGCACATGTTCCAGCTCATCGCGCTGGCGATCGCGCTGTCGATCGTCCTGCACTCCTCCAGCGACCTGCCGATCGCCCGCTGGTTCCTCGCCGAGGAGGAGAAGGAGCAGCGCAGCAGCCGGATGCGCGCGCTGCTCACCCGCCGGACCAGCTGACCCGCCCTCGACCGCATGACGCGAGGGCGGGGGCGCACGAAGGCGGCTACTCCTCGGTGCCGGCGCTGCCCATCCGGGTCTTGATCGCGTCGGTGACGGTCGGGTCCAGCAGGGTCGTGACGTCGCCGAGCTCGCGGTTCTCGGCGATGTCCCGCAGCAGCCGGCGCATGATCTTGCCGGAGCGGGTCTTGGGCAGCTCCGGCGTGATGAGGATCTGCCGGGGCTTGGCGATCGGGCCGATCTCCTTGGCCACATGGTTGCGCAGCTCGGTGACGAACGCCTCGCCCTGCGCCTCGTCCTCCGCCGCGCCCTCCTTGACCGTCACGAACGCGACGATCGCCTGGCCGGTGGTCGGGTCGCTGGCGCCGACGACGGCCGCCTCGGCGACCTTGGGGTGCCCGACGATCGCGTGCTCGACCTCCGTCGTGGAGATGCGGTGCCCGGAGACGTTCATGACGTCGTCGACCCGACCGAGCAGCCACAGGTCGCCGTCCTCGTCCTTCTTCGCACCGTCGCCGGCGAAGTAGACGCCGTCGAAGCGGGACCAGTACGTGTCGCGGAAGCGCTGCTCGTCGCCCCAGATCCCGCGCGTCATGCTCGGCCACGGCTCGGTGATGACCAGGTAGCCGCCCTCGCCGTTGCCGACCGCGTTGCCGTCGTTGTCGACGACCTCCGCGCTGATGCCCGGGAAGGGCGTCATCGCGGCCCCCGGCTTGGTGGCGGTGACACCGGGCAGCGGGGTGATCATGATGGCGCCGGTCTCGGTCTGCCACCAGGTGTCGACGATGGGCGCCTTCCCGCCGCCGATGTTCTCCCGGTACCAGACCCAGGCCTCGGGGTTGATCGGCTCACCGACCGAGCCCAGCACCCGCAGGGTGGACAGGTCCTTGCCCTGCAGCGGCTCGGTGCCCCACTTCATGAGCGTGCGGATGGTCGTGGGGGCCGTGTAGAGGATCGTCACACCGTGCTTCTCGACGATCTTCCACCAGGTGTCGCGGTCGCCCGGGTGCGGCACCCCCTCGTACATCACCGAGGTCGCCCCGTTCGCCAGCGGTCCGTACACGATGTAGCTGTGGCCGGTGACCCAGCCGATGTCGGCCGCGCACCAGTAGACGTCGGTGTCGGCCTTGAGGTCGAAGACGTACCGGTGCGTCGCGGCGCACTGGGTCAGGTAGCCGCCGGTGGTGTGGAAGATGCCCTTCGGCTTCGCCGTGGTGCCGGACGTGTACATGATGTAGAGCGGGTGCTCGGCGTCGTGCGCCGGCGCGTCGTGGGTGTCCGGCTGGCGGTCCACGACCTCGTGCCACCACACGTCCCGCCCGTCGGTCCAGCCGACGTCCTGCCCGGTGCGGCGCACGACCAGCGTGTGCTTGACGCCCGGGCACTGCTCGAGCGCCTCGTCGACGGCCGGCTTGAGCGCGCTCGGAGCGCCCCGGCGGAACCCGCCGTCGGCGGTGATGACGTACGTGCAGTCGGCGTCCTGGATGCGTCCGCGCAGCGCGTCGGCCGAGAACCCACCGAACACCACCGAGTGCACGGCGCCGATCCGGGCGCAGGCGAGCATCGCGACGACGGTCTCCGGGATCATCGGCATGTAGATGGCGACCCGGTCGCCGCCCTGCACCCCGAGCTCGGTCAGCGCGTTCGCGGCCTGCGCGACCATCCGCTGCAGGTCGGCGTAGGTGATCGTGCGCTCGTCCCGCTGCCCGTCGCCGATCCAGTGGTAGGCGACCTTGGCACCGCGGCCGGCGGCGACGTGGCGGTCCACGCAGTTCACGGAGGCGTTCAGCCGGCCACCCACGAACCACTTCGCGAACGGCGCCTCCCACTCCAGCACGGTGTCCCACCGCTGCGCCCACTCGAGGCGCTCGGCCTCAGCGGCCCAGAACCCGAGCCGGTCACGGCCGGCCTGCTCGTAGATGCCCGGCTGGGCGTTGGCGGCCCGGGCGAGATCTGCCGGCGGCTCGAACCGCCGGGTCTCGTGCAGCAGGGCAGACAGGGCACGGTCGCTCTCGGCCATCGCTCCTCCGCTTCGCGCTCGGCGTCGAGCCTCCAACCTCGCGCATGCCCGCCGGGTGCGGCAAGCCGGGGTGGTCAGTACCGCTCGCGCCGTACGGCAGAGCGGTTGGCGTACCACGCCACGCCCGCCGTGACCGCCATCGCACCCGCCACCAGCGCACCCGTGCGAGGGCTCGGCGCCGGCGGCAGCCCGCGCACCCGCAGCCGCGGCATCCGGTCGCGCAGGCTCACGGGGTGCCGGAACTCCAGCACCGGCCAGTCCTGCTCCGCGGCGACCCGGCGCAGGGCGCGGTCGGGGTTGACGGCGTGCGGGTGCCCCACGGTCTCGAGCATGGGCACGTCGGTGGCCGAGTCGCTGTAGGCGTACGAGCCGGCCAGGTCGTAGCCGTACGTCTCGGCGAGCCGCCGGATCTCCGACGCCTTGTGCTCGCCGTACGCGTAGAACGCGATGTCGCCCGTGTAGCAGCCGTTCGCCACCACCATCCGGGTGGCGACCACGTGGTCTGCGCCGACCATCTCCCCGATGGGGCCGACGACCTCCTCGCCGCTGCTCGAGACGATCACGACGTCCCGGCCGTCGGCGTGGTGCTGCTCGATGAGCGAGGCGGCCTCGTCGTAGATGAACGGGTTGATCAGCTCGTGCAGCGTCTCCGCGACGATCTCGCGGACCTGCTCGACGTCCCAGCCGGCGCACAGCACCTTCAGGTAGTCGCGCATGCGGTCCATCTGCGAGGCGTCGGCGCCACCCACCAGGTAGACGAACTGCGCGTACGTCGCCTTGAGCAGGGCCCGGCGGTTGATGAGGCCGCCCTCGTAGAAAGGGCGTCCGAAAGCGAGGGCGCTCGACTTCGCGATGATCGTCTTGTCGAGGTCGAAGAACGCCGCCGTGCGGGGAGCCGGCTCCACCTCTCAGAGAATACGGCGGATTTGCCGTCCTGCCGGTTTGCCTGGCTCGAGCGGGGGGCACAGCCAGCGACGGACGGACCCATGACGGTCCGTGATGAGCGGATCCGGCTCATCCCCCCCGGAGTCGGATCTGTCGACGACCCCCGCTATCCCCCCCGGCGGGGGTCGTCTGTTGCACGGGGTCCCCCAGCGCCCGGGTTGCGTCCACAGATTGCCGGCAGGGTGGTGCCGGCGGCGGGCGCCGGTGCCACGGTCGCCGCATGCCCGAGACCGTGACCGCGCGTCCCCTGTACGTCGGCGCGCATGCTCCCCTGCTCGACGAGGTGCTCCGCCTGGCCGCGGCCGCCGGGGTGGAGCTCGACGTGGTGCCCGACCCGGGTGCCGCACGCCGGCAGTGGCTGGCGGCTCCGCTGGTGCTCGTCGGTGGCGACGTGGCCGAACAGGCGGCCGCCGTCGGGCTGCCGCGCCGCGAGGACGTCCTGCTCGTCACCGCCGACCTCGACGACGCCCAGGTGTGGCAGCGCGCGGTGCACGTCGGTGCCCGGCGGATCGCGTTCCTGCCGGAGGCCGAGGCGTGGCTGGTCGACGAGCTCGCGGACGTGGTCGCCGGGGGCCGGGCGCGCTGCGTGGCCGTGGTCGGCGGCCGTGGCGGCGCGGGGGCCACGACGCTCGCCGTGGCCCTCGCCGTGACCGGTACGCGCACCGGTCGCAGCACGCTGCTCGTCGACGGCGACCCCCTCGGCGGCGGCATCGACCTGGCCCTCGGCGGCGAGTCGACGACCGGTGTCCGCTGGCCGGAGCTGGTGACCGCGAGCGGCCGGGTGAGCCCGCTCGCCCTGCGCGAGGCGCTGCCGGCCATCGATGCGCTCAGCGTGCTGTCGTGGGACCGCAGTGACGTGCTCGACGTGCCCGCCGACGCGATGAGCGCCGTGCTCAACGCCGGGCTGCGCGGCGGCGACCTCGTCGTCGTCGACCTGCCGCGGCGGGTCGGCGACGCCGCTTCCGTCGCGCTCGCGGCCGCCGACCTCACGCTGCTGGTCGTCCCGGCCGAGGTGCGCGCGGTGGCCGCCGCGGCCCGGGTCGCTGCCGCCGTCTCCGCCGCCTGTGCCGACCTGCGCGTCGTGGTGCGGGACCCGGCGCCCTCCGGTCTGTCGGCCGAGGTGGTCGCGGAGCTCTCGGGCTGCCGCTCGCCGGTCACCTGCGCGCGGAGCCGGGGCTGGACCGGGCCCTCGAGTCCGGGGAGCCGCCCGGTCGGCGCGGGCGCGGCCCGCTCGCGTCGTTCTGCCACGGCCTGCTGGCCGAGCTGCTGCAGCCGGGTCGAGCCGCGTGACCGCCGCCGTACCCTCGCTGGCCGACCGGGTACGGCTGCGGCTCGCCCGGGAGGGCGCGGAGCCGACCACCGCCCGCCTCGCCCGCCTGGTGCGCGAGGAGGCCGGGCCGCGCAGCGACGACGAGGTGCTCGCCGCGCTGCGCGTGCTCCAGGCGGAGATGACCGGCACCGGGTTGCTGGAGCCGCTGCTGGCTGACCCCGCGGTGACCGACGTCCTGGTGAACGGCCCAGCCGAGGTGTGGGTCGACCGCGGCAGCGGGCTCGAGCGCAGCGGTGTCACCTTCCCCGACGCTGCGGCCGTGCGCCGGCTCGCGCAGCGGCTCGCCGTGTCCTGCGGGCGCCGCCTCGACGACGCCTCTCCCTACGTCGACGCCCGTACGCGCGACGGGGTCCGCGTGCACGCGGTGCTGCCGCCGGTGGCTCCCGACGGCGTGTGCATCTCGCTGCGGGTGCCGCCACGCCGGGCGTACTCGCTCGGGTCCCTGGTCGCCGCGGGCTCGCTGCCCGAGCCGTGCGCCGCGCTCCTGCGCCGCGTCGTGCGATCGCGGGTCGCCTTCCTGGTCACCGGCGGCACCGGTACGGGCAAGACCACGCTGCTCGCCACGCTGCTGGGCGAGGTCGACCGGGGCGACCGGCTCGTCCTCGTGGAGGACTCGCTCGAGCTGCGGCCCGAGCACCCGCACGTCGTCCGGCTGGAGGCGCGTCCGGCCAACGCCGAGGGTGGTGGGTCCGTGCCCCTGGCCGCGCTGGTCCGGCAGGCCCTGCGCATGCGGCCGGACCGCATCGTGGTGGGGGAGGTGCGCGGCGCGGAGGTGGCCGACCTGCTCGCGGCCCTCAACACGGGGCACGACGGCGGGTGCGGCACCCTGCACGCGAACCGTCCGCAGGACGTGCCGGCACGGTTGGAGGCGCTGGCAGCTGCCGGCGGCCTCGGCCGAGAGGCCCTGCACAGCCAGCTCGCCGCGGCGCTGCATGTCGTCATCCACCTCCGACGCGACACCGCCGGCCGGCGGGGGGTCGCCGAGATCGCCGTCCTGGGCCGCGGGGACGACGGGTACGTCCGCGCCGTCCCCGCCTACCGGGTCACCGACCGGCGCTGGGTGGTGGACGCCGGCGCCGATCGGCTCGAGCAGCTGCTCGGCGCCCGCGAGGCCGACACGTGAGGGTCCTCGCGGTCGCGGTGCTGTCCGGGCTGGCCGTCGGCGCCTGGACGTGGACCCCGGCCACGACCCGCGTACGGCGGCTGCACGGGGTGAGCACGCGTACCCGCGCGCCGCGCCCGGCGGTGCTCGTCGTCGCGCTGTCCGCCGGGGGCGGCCTGGTCGCCGCCGGCTGGCCCGGCGCGCTGCTGGCCGGGCTGGGCGCCGCCACCATGCTGCGGCTGCGCGAGCGGGCCGGCCGGGAGCGCGCCGCTGCGGCCCGCCGGGACGCTGTCGCCGACGTGGTGGCCGCGCTGGCCGCCGAGCTGCGGGCCGGCCAGCCATTGCCGGCCGCGCTGGCGAACGTGGTCGACGACCGCTCGCCGCTGCACGCCGAGCTGCGCGCAGCGGCGACGGCGGCTGCGAGCGGCGCTGACCCCGCCGACCTCCTGGTCGCGGCGGCGGCACAGCCGGGGGCAGCGGGGCTGCGCGCGCTCGCCGCGTGCTGCCGGGTGGGCGCGACGACCGGGGCCGCCCTGGCACCGACCCTGGACAGCCTGGCCGGCGCCCTGGCGGCCGACCGCGCCGTTCGGGCCGCGGTGGACGCGGAGCTCGCCGGCCCCCGGGCGACCTCACGGGTCCTGTTGGGGCTGCCCCTCGTCGGAGTCGGGATGGCGGCGGGCATGGGCGCCGAACCCCTGCAGCTGCTGCTGCACACGGCGGTCGGTCTCGCCCTGTGCCTGGCCGCCGCCGCGTTGGCCGCCGCCGGGTTCACCTGGCTCGACCGGTTGGCCGCCCGGGCGCAGCCCCCGTGACCGCGAGCGTGGTACTCGCCGCGCTCGCGGCGTGGCTGGCCGTGGACGACCCGCGCGGCCGAGTCCGTCGGCTGCGCGGCGGCACGGCGGGCGGGCATCCGCCGAGCCGGCGGGACGCAGCCTCGGGCCCGGGCACCGCTGTCGTCTCCGCGGTGCTCGCCGGCTGCGGCGTGGCGGTGTTCGTGACGGGGCCGCTCCGGCTGCCGGCCGGGCTCGCCGCCGCGGTGGCGCTGCATCGGTGGATGCGACAGCACCGCCCGGCAGCCGAGGTGCGCGACGAGCAGCGTGCCCGGGCTGCGCTGCCGCTCGCCCTCGACCTGCTCGGCGGCTGCCTGCGCGCCGGGCTGCCCCTGCCGGACGCGGTCGACGCCGCTCTCGAGGCGGTCGACGAAGCGCTCACCCGGCGGCTCACCCCCGTACGCACGGCCATGACGCTCGGCGCCGGACCGGCCGAGGCATGGCAGGTGGTCGCCGACGACGCGGTGCTGGGTCCCGTTGCCGTGGCGCTGACGCGCACGACCGCGTCGGGCGCGCCACCTGCTGACGTTCTCGGCGCGCTGGCCGCTCGGGTACGCGTCGCGGAGCAGGCGCGCGCCCAGCAGGCAGCGCGCGCGGTGGGCGTGTGGGCGACGCTGCCGCTCGTGCTGTGCTTCCTGCCCGCCTTCGTGCTCGTCGGCGTCGTGCCGGTCGCCTGGGGCCTGCTTCGCGGGCTGCTGTGAACGCTCGTCCACAGTTCGCCTGTCGGGGCTGTCGCCGGCCGGGCGATCCCCGCGACGCTGCGACAGTCGCTCCGCCACCCGCGGAGCACCGGGCCGGCCGGTCGCCGGCGTTCGTCGAAGGAGGCGTCCATGAGCAAGCTCGTCCGCAGGATCGCGCAGCAGGACATCGGCATGACCACGGCCGAGTACGCCGTCGGAACCGTCGCGGCGTGCGGCTTCGGCGGGGTCCTCTACAAGATCCTCACCAGCGACTCGATCCTCAAGCTCGTCGAGTCGCTGGTGGTCAAGGCCCTGCACACGCTGTTCTGATGGCGCGGCAGCGGAGGGCGTGGTCCGCGGCGACGGGCTCGGTGACGGCGGAGACGGCGGTGGTGCTCCCCGCGCTGCTCGTCGTGCTGGCCGCCGCCGTCTTCGTCCTGTCCGCGGTCGTCGCGCAGATCCGCTGCATCGACGCGGCGCGCGAGGCGGCGCGCGCGGCGGCTCGGGGCGAGCCCGTGCCTGCCGTGCGCGCCGCAGCTGCGGCCGCCGCACCGGCAGGGGCGGTGGTCGACGTCCGCATGGGGTCACAGGCGGTGGCCGTGACGGTGTCCACGCGCGTGCGGCCGTTCGGCGCGGCGCTGCTACGACTCCCCGCCGTGCCGGTGCGAGCCAGCGCCGGGACACCGCTCGAACCCGGTGTGAGCACCCCGTGAGGGCGGCTCCGGGCGACGACCACGGCTCGGCCTCGGTGTGGACCCTGCTGCTCGGCGGGGTGGTGGTGGCCGTGACCGTGGTCGCGCTGCTCGTGGCGGCTGCCGTGGCGGAGCGGCACCGGGCCGGTGCGGCAGCCGACCTGGCGGCCCTGGCCGCCGCACGCTCCGCCACCGCTGGTTCCGGCGTCGCCTGCGCGGCTGCGCGGGCGACCGCCGAGGTCAACGAGGCCCGGCTGACCGCGTGCACAGTGCGCGGCGGGGTCGTGGAGGTGGCCGTGGCGGTCCGGGGTGGCGGCATGCTCCGTCACCTGAGCGGCGCCCAGGGCCGGGCTCGGGCCGGTCCACTGGTCGACATGCCTGGTTTGCCCGGGACTGGCCACACGCAGCGCAACGGGACGTAACCTTGCGCCACACCCGCTCGTTGCGCTGGTCGGGTGCGGTTCCTGCCGCACCGCTACGGCCAGGAGGAGCCAGATGCAGCCCACGTTCCTCCCCACCCCGGTGGGGGACCGGCCGCGAGGTCTCGTGGCCTTGCTGGGCGACAGCCTGCGCCGCCGCGGTGGTCGGCGAGTGCTGTCTGCGCTCACGGTGGTGCTGTTCCTGGCCGGGGTGGGGATGTTCGCCTACCCGGTGGCGACCGACGCGTTCGCCGCGCACCGCCAGTCGGTGCTCAAGTCACAGTTCACCGACCCGGGCTTCCGGGCGGTGTACCGCGAGCACCGGGTCCACGTCGGCGAGGGCCTGACCCGGCTGCAGATGCCGAAGATCGGCGTCGACGTGCTCGTCGTGGAGGGCACGACGCTGGCCGCGCTCAAGGCCGGGGCCGGCCACTACCCCGAGACCCCGTTGCCCGGTGAGCAGGGCAACGTGGGCATCGCCGGTCACCGCACGACGTACGGGCGCCCGTTCAACCGCCTGGACGAGATGACCGCCGGCGACAAGATCATCCTCATCACCCCGTTCGCGGAGTACACCTACCAGGTGGTGCGCCCCTTCGGGGGTCACCCCAACCCGTGGCCGGTGCAGCCCAACGACTTCTCGGTGGTGGCCCAGGAGGGGCCGCTGGCCACCGGGCACTGGCTCACCCTCACGACCTGCAACCCGAAGGGGAGCGCGGCGCAGCGCCTCATCCTGCGCGCGAAGCTCGTGTCCTCCCGGCTGACGCACGCCGACAGCGCGCAGGGCACCTCATGAGCACGCGCACGCGGCACCTCGTCGGGCTGATGGCCGCGGCCGGCGCCGGTGCCCTGGTCACCCTGGCGGCGCTGCCCGCCGCGGCCGCCGGCTCGCACCTCAGCGTGACCCGGGCCAGTGACGGCTCCCAGGTCACCGACGCGGTGACCCGGACGGACGTGCTGCAGGTCCGCGCCCAGCTGCCGGCGCAGACGGGGTCCACCCAGCTGGTCGTGAGCCCTCCTGCCGGCGGTGGTCACGTCGTCGCCCAGGGCAGCGCCTCGCAGTTCTCCAGCGCGACCCTCGCCTTCGACTTCTCCACCGACTGCTTCACCTACGACCCCAAGCGCGCGCCGTGCAGCGGCCGCAGCCCCGCGCCCAACGGCACCTGGACCCTGCAGCTGACCGGTGGTCTCTCGGAGACCCGCCAGCTCGTCCTGCGCATCCCCCCGGCCAAGGTGACCGGGCTGTCCGGCAGCGCCCAGGGCACGACCGTGACCCTGCACTGGACGCCTGGTGCCGAGCCCGACCTGCGCGGCTACCAGGTCCTCGACGGCGCCGGCAACGTCGTCGTCACCGGGATCGCCCCCGCGGACGCCTGCACGAGCGACGGCTGCCAGGCCGCCTTCGACGTCGGCAAGAACGCGACCGGACAGCGCACCTTCGCGGTGCGCTCGCAGCGGGCGGTCTGCCCGTCCTGCAGTGACACGCTGCCCGCACCGGCGTCCGACCCCGTGACGGTCACCGTGGGCAGCCCGTCGAGCAGCACCCCGACGAGCGGTGGCTCGACGGGCGGGTCGTCGCAGGGCACCGTCAGCTACAGCGGGGGGCAGAGCAGCAGCGGCTCCACGGCCGGCGGGGCCGGCGGCGCGACGAGTGGTGGGGGCACCGCGGCTCCGCAGGGCTCGACGACGTCCGGCCACCAGACCTCCCCCGCGCGGGCCACGACCACGCAGCGCGCGCGGCCGAGCGGCAACCTCGACAGCACCTTCAACCGGTTCGTCCCGCCGCCTGCCGCAGCCGCGGCGCCCGACGTCCCCGCGGTGCAGATGGCGCCGATGCCGGAGGGCACGTACAAGCCGGAGCTGGCGTACGGGGACCAGACCGTCGGCGGGTACGTCAAGGTCCGCGACGCCGGCGGCGGCTCGCTGCAGGCGGTGGTGGAGGGCGTCGTGTCCAGCGGCTCGCTGTGGCGCTCCGTCGCAGGTGCGCTCGTCATGGTCCTCGCCGCGGCGCACCTGTGGGCATGGCTGGCGCGCACCCGCCTGGACTAGGGCGCGCAGCCGCCCAGCCGGGTGACGGCCGCGCCGAGCAGGCGCACCGCCGCCGCCTTGTGCAGGGGCTCGTTGCCGTTGCCGCACTTGGGGGACTGCACGCAGGACGGGCAGCCGTGCTCGCAGTCGCAGGCTGCCACGGCGTCCCTCGTCGCCGCGAGCCAACGGGTGCCCGCTCGGAACCCGCGCTCCGCGAACCCAGCCCCGCCGGGGTGCCCGTCGTAGACGAACACGGTCATCGCTGCCGTGTCCGGGTGCAGCGCCGTCGAGACGCCGCCGATGTCCCACCGGTCGCACGTGGCGAACAGGGGGAGCAGGCCGATCGAGGCGTGCTCCGCCGCGTGCGCGGCACCCGGCACGTCGGCGGGCTCCACCCCCGCGCCGGCCAGCGCCTCGGCCGTGACGGTCCACCAGACCGCCCGAGTGCGCAGCTGCCGGGCCGGCAGGTCGAGCGGGACCTCGCCGAGGACCTCGCCTGAGCCCAGCCGGCGCACGAGGTAGCCGACGACCTGGCTGGTCACGTCCACGGTGCCGTACGCCAGCCGCACCCCGTCGCCGCCGCACCCGGCTGCTTCGGCGACGACCCGCACGTCCGTCACCTCGCGCGCCGAGGTGGTGTGGCCGGGATCGTCCGCGGTCACCAGTGCGACGTGGTCGTCGAGGTCGAGCCGGTCGACGACGTAGGTCTCGCCCTGGTGCAGGTACACCGCGCCCTCGTGGACGGTGGTGTGCGCGGCGGTCGCGTCGACGGTGCCCAGCAGGCGCCCGGTGCCGGACTCGACGACCCGGACGGGCGCCCCACCGGTACCGCGGAGGTCGGCGAGGTCGGTGGCCCGCTCCCGCCGGGTCCAGTACCACCCGGCTGGCCGCCGGCGCAGCAGCCGGCGCCGGCACAGGTCGTCCAGCGTCTCCGCGGCGGCCGGCCCGAACAGCGCGAGGTCGGTGTCGCCGATTGGCAGCTCGGCGGCCGCGGCGCACAGGTGCGGGCCGAGGACGTGCGGGTTGTCCGGGTCGAGGACGGTCGCCTCGACCGGCTGGCCGAACAGCGCCTGCGGGTGGTGGACGAGGTAGGTGTCCAGTGGGTCGTCCCGCGCCACCATCACCGTGAGCGCCGGCCGCCCGGCACGCCCGGCGCGCCCGGCCTGCTGCCACAGCGAGGCGCGGGTCCCGGGCCAGCCGGCGACGACGACGGCGTCCACCCCGGCGATGTCGACGCCGAGCTCGAGGGCGGGAGTCGCTGCCAGGCCCAGCAGGTGGCCCCCGCGTACGGCCCGCTCCAGAGCGCGGCGGTCCTCCGGCAGGTAGCCGGCGCGGTAGGTCGCGACCCGCCCGGCCAGCTCGGGGGCGGCCTCCTCCAGCGCGCGGCGCGCGGACAGGGCGACCGCCTCGGCGCCCCGCCGGGACCGGACGAAGGCCAGCGTCTGCACGCCTTCGGCCACCAGGTCGGCGAGCAGGTCGGCCGCCTCCGCGGTGGCGGACCGGCGGACCGGCGCCCCCCGCTCGCCCGTGCCCTCCTGCAGCGGTGGTTCCCACAGCGCGAAGTCGGCCGCCGGCCGTGGTGCGGCGTCATCGGTCACGGCGGTGACAGGTGCACCGACGAGCCGGCCGCCGGACGCGGCCGGGTCCGCCACCGTCGCCGAGGCCAGGACGAACGTCGGGTCCGCACCGTAGCGGGCCGCCACCCGGCGCAGCCGGCGCAGGACCAGCGCGACGTGCGACCCGAAGACCCCGCGGTAGCCGTGGCACTCGTCGATGACGACGTAGCGCAGCCGGCGCAGGAACCCCGCCCAGCGTTCGTGCCCGGGCAGCAGGCCGTGGTGGAGCATGTCCGGGTTCGTCAGCACCAGGTTCGCGTGCGCCCGGGCCCAGTCGCGCTCCTCGCGGGGCGTGTCCCCGTCGTACGCTGCGGGGCGTACGCCCGCCATGCCCGCACCCTGGCTCAGGGCGACGATGGTGTGCAGCTGGTCGCCGGCGAGGGCCTTCGTGGGCGCGAGGTAGAGGGCCGTGGCGTCGTCGGTCAGCACGGTGCTCAGCACCGGCAGCAGGTAGGCCAGGGACTTGCCGGACGCGGTGCCGGTCGCGAGCACCGTCGAGGTGCCCCGCCACGCGAGCGTGGCGGCAGCGGCCTGGTGCTCCCACGGGGCGGGGATGCCCGCGGCGGTCAACGCCGCGACCAGCGGTTCAGCGACCCACTCCGGCCAGGGCACGCTGCGTCCGGGCCGCGCGGGCATCGACTCCACGTGCGTCACCCGCTCCCCTCGCCCGGGCACGCGCAGCAGCCGCTCGAGCAGCGGCCCGCCCCGCGGGGCAGGTGCTCCCGGCGGGGCGACGACGGAGGGGGTGGACACCGGTGGGCAGTCTCCCACGGCCGGCGCAGCGGGAGGGGTCGCCGCTCGGCTGCACCCGTCCGGCGTGATTGAATCTGCGACCGGCGGGTAGCGCTTCGCGTGTTGCCCGCCCGGCGCCGACCGCCGCACTGGCGAGCAGCTGCCAGGCACTGCCACCGAAGCGCTGGAGGACCGCGTGGACCTGTCCCTGTCGACCCGCACCGAGGGTGAGCGCACCGTGGTCACGGTGGGCGGCGAGATCGACGTCTACACCGCGCCCAAGCTGCGTGAGCAGCTCATCGACCTCGTGTCGAGCGGCAACTACCACCTGGTCGTGGACATGGAGAACGTCGACTTCCTCGACTCGACCGGTCTGGGCGTCCTCGTGGGTGGCCTCAAGCGGGTCCGCGCCCATGACGGCTCGCTGCGGCTGGTGTGCACCCAGGAGCGGATTCTGAAGATCTTCCGGATCACCGGGCTGACCAAGGTCTTCCCGATCCACTCCTCGGTGGACGAAGCCGTGTCCGCCACCGACTGATCCCGAACTCGATGGCCACCGTTTCGGTGTCATTCAGCGCGCTGCCCGCACACGTCCGGACGGCGCGCCTGATCGCGGTTGCGGTGGCTCGCCGGGCCGGGGTCGACGAGGACCTGCTCGACGAGGTCCGCCTCGCCGTGGGCGAGGCGTGCTCTCGTGCCGTGGACCTGCACCAGCGCCACGTCGCCGACACCCCGGTGACCCTGACGCTCGAGGACGAGCAGGACCGGTTCACGGTCGAGGTGACCGACGTCGCCCCGCCGGAGACCGACCTCGCCGATCCGGCCGCCCTCGACGACCTGGACCCCGCCGAGCTGGCGGCTCCCGCTCAGCGGGAGCCGGGCGAGGAGCCCCTGCCGGACCTGCTGCCCGCCGGCTTCGGCCTCGCCGTGATCACCGGGCTGGTCGACGACCTCGAGGTGGTCCGGGACGACAACGGCACGCACATCCGGATGACCTGGCCCGCGGACGACATCATGGCCCCCGAGGCATAGCGGTCGTAGGCGGTCCGAGCGCATTCCGTACACTGCGCCCTGCCGTCGGCGTGCCGCGTCGCGGCCCCGGTGAACTTCCGCCTCTGGAGCAGGTCGATCCTGCGTGCCTCGCGGAGGAGCCGGGACGAGCGGTTCCTTACGTCGAGGAGGGCGGATGTCTCCGCTGTTGCCCGTCCAGTCGAGCGGGCCCAACGTGCACGTCTCCGGCAGTGACTACGACATCGTGGTCGCCATCGCGGCGATCGGGGTGGCGGCGCTCGCAGTCGCGTACATGTTCGTCCGTCAGGTGCTGGCCACGAGCCAGGGCACCGAGCGGATGCGCGACATCGCCGGGGCGGTGCAGGAGGGCGCGTCGGCCTACCTGAGCCGGCAGTTCCGCACGCTGGGCATCTTTGCGGTCCTGATCTTCGCGGTGCTGTTCGCCCTGCCGGCGGACACCACCGGGCAGCGGATCGGCCGGTCCATCTTCTTCCTGGTCGGCGCGGCCTTCTCCGGCCTCGTCGGGTTCTCCGGCATGACGCTGGCCACCCGGGCGAACGTGCGTGTCGCCGCCGCGGCGCAGGAGACCCAGCGCGCGACCGACCCGATGCGCATCGCGTTCCGGTCCGGTGGCGTCGTCGGCATGCTCACGGTCGGCCTCGGCCTGTTTGGGGCCGCGATCACCGTCGTCATCTTCAACGAGCGGGCGCCGCAGGTGCTCGAGGGCTTCGGCTTCGGCGCGGCGCTGCTCGCCATGTTCATGCGGGTCGGCGGCGGCATCTTCACCAAGGCGGCCGACGTCGGCGCCGACCTCGTCGGCAAGGTCGAGCAGGGCATCCCCGAGGACGACCCGCGCAACGCCGCGACCATCGCGGACAACGTGGGCGACAACGTCGGCGACTGCGCCGGCATGGCGGCGGACCTGTTCGAGTCGTACGCCGTGACGCTGGTCGCCGCGCTCATCCTCGGCAAGGCCGCCTTCGGCTCGCTCGGCCTGGTGTTCCCGCTGCTCGTGCCGGCGATCGGTGTGATCACGGCGGTGCTCGGCATCTACGTCGTGGAGCCCCGGGCGTCCGACCGGACCGGCATGACCGCGATCAACCGCGGCTTCTTCATCTCGGCCATCGTCTCGACGGTGGCGGTCGGCGCAGCGTCGTTCCTCTACCTGCCGTCGTCGTTCGCCGACCTGTCCGGCGCGCCGACCGAGATCACCTCGCTCGGGGGCGATCCGCGGCTGACCGCCTTCATCGCCGTCCTCATCGGGCTGGTGCTCGCCAGCGCCATCCAGCTGCTGACCGGCTACTTCACCGAGACCTCGCGCAAGCCGGTCCAGGACATCGGCCGCCAGTCGCTGACCGGCCCGGCCACCGTCATCCTCTCCGGGTTCTCCGTCGGGCTCGAGTCGGCGGTGTACTCCGCGATCCTCATCGGCGGGGCCGTGTACGTCGCCTTCCTGCTCGGCCAGGGAGTCATCGTGCTGTCCCTGTTCGCCGTCGCCCTCGCGGGCACCGGCCTGCTGACCACCGTCGGCGTGATCGTCGCCATGGACACGTTCGGCCCGATCTCCGACAACGCCCAGGGCATCGCGGAGATGTCCGGCGAGATCGACGGGGCCGGCGCGCGGGTGCTCACCGAGCTCGACGCGGTGGGCAACACCACCAAGGCGATCACCAAGGGCATCGCGATCGCGACCGCGGTGCTCGCGGCGACCGCGCTGTTCGGCTCCTTCCGCGAGGCGGTCACGACCGAGCTCGGCAAGGTGGCGACCGGCCAGCCGCAGTTCCGGCTGCCGATCGACCAGCCGAACCTGCTCTTCGGCCTGATCATCGGTTCCGCGGTCGTGTTCCTGTTCTCGGGCCTCGCGATCAACGCCGTGTCCCGCGCGGCGGGGCGGGTCGTGCTCGAGGTCCGCGAGCAGTTCCGCAACAACCCGGGGATCATGGACTTCTCGGTCCGCCCGGACTACGCGCGGGTCGTCGACATCTGCACCCGGGACTCGCTGCGCGAGCTGGCGACCCCGGGCCTGCTGGCCGTCCTGGCGCCCATCGGCGTCGGGTTCCTGCTGGGATACGGCCCGCTGGGCAGCTACCTCGCCGGCGCGATCGCTGCCGGTGTCCTCATGGCGATCATGCTCGCCAACTCGGGCGGTGCGTGGGACAACGCCAAGAAGCTCATCGAGGACGGCCACTACGGCGGCAAGGGGTCGGAGGCCCACGCCGCGACGGTCATCGGTGACACCGTCGGTGACCCGTTCAAGGACACCGCCGGTCCGGCGATCAACCCGCTGATCAAGGTCATGAACCTGGTGGCGCTGCTCATCGCGCCGGCCGTCGTCCGGTACTCCGACATCGGCGAGAACCCGAACGCCGCGCTGCGGGTCGGTATCGGTGTGGTGGCGGTCGCGATCCTGGTCGGCGCCGTCGTGGTCAGCAAGCGCCGCAGCACGGCGATCGACACCCCGGCCACGGACGCGGTCGAGGAGGTCCCGGCCTGACCGGCACTCCCGGCAGCCTGCTCGAGCCGGCCGCCGTCCAGCGACTCCGCGAGTCGCTGGCGGCGGCCGGTTTCACTGCGGGTGCCGTGCACGAGCGGCTCGGGCCGGTCGCGACGGCTGCACTGGCCCGCGGCGAGCCCGTCCCCGCCCTGCGCGCGACGCGTGAGGGTGCGCCGCTGGACGTCCTGCTCCGCCTGTTCGTCCTCGGTGAGCCGGTCGCGGTGGACGCCGTCGCCGCCGTCCTGCCGCTCGATGCCGCGGCGCCGTTGCTGGAACGCAGCGGCGCGGCGGTCCGCGCGGCCGTCGACCTGCGCCCGTACGGCGTCGACGAGCACGACTGGTGGGTGCTCTCCGACCGCACCGGTCCGCGCGGCGAGGTGCTCCGGCCGGACCACGTCGTCGGCGTCGGCGCGGCGTCGACCACGCTCGCCCGGGCCACCCCGCAGGCGTCGGTCGGTGCCGCCCTGGACCTCGGAACCGGCTCCGGCGTGCAGGCGCTGCACCTGTCCACGCACGCCGAGCACGTCACCGCGACCGATGTCTCGGGGCGCGCGGTCGCGTTCGCCACCGCCACGCTCGCGCTCAACGGGGTGACCGCCGAGCTGGCCGCGGGCGACCTGTTCACCCCGGTGGCCGGGCGGCGCTTCGACCTCGTGGTGAGCAACCCGCCGTTCGTCATCGGAGCGGAGGGCCGGTACAGCTACCGCGACAGCGGGCTGCCCGGCGACGAGGTCTGCCGCCGGATCGTCACCGCCGCGCCCGACCACCTCGCCGACGGCGGTACCGCCGTGCTGCTCGCGAACTGGGTGCACGCGCGGGGCGAGCCGTGGCCCGACCGGGTCGCGGGGTGGCTCGCCGGCACCGGCTGCGACGCCTGGGTGCTCGAGCGCGAGGTGCAGGACCCGGCCGAGTACGTCGGGCTGTGGTTGCGCGACGCCGGCGAGGAGGACGACCGCGACCGGTACGACGCGTGGCTGACCGCGCTGGAGTCCGCCGGCGTGGAGGGTGTCGGGTTCGGCGTGGTGGCGCTCCGGCGTACCGGGACCGCCCGGGCCGTCCAGGTCCTGGAGGAGGCCTACCAGCAGCTGGACGCGCCACTGGGTCCCGAGCTCGCCGGCTGGCTGGACCGGCGGGAGTTCCTGCGGGCCCATGACGACGCGGCGCTGCGCGCCCACGCCTTCCGGCTGGCCCCGTCCGCGTACGTCGAGGAGCTGTCCCGGCCCGGCAAGGACGGCTGGACGACGGCCGGCCGGCGGCTGCTGCTCGCCGCCGGGATGCGCTGGTCCGCCGAGGTCGACGAGGTCGGTGCGCAGCTGCTGGCCGGCTGCGACGGGCGGACGCCGCTCGGCACCGTGCTCGCCGTCCTCGAGGCGGTCGCGGGAGTGGACCCCGCAGCGGCCCTGGCCGGCGTGCGCGACCTCGTCGTCCGCGGCTTCCTGCTGCCCTGACCGCGCAGCGGACGGCGCGCCGCGGGTTACCGTCGGTAGGTGACGCAGATGTCCCTGTTCGGCGCGGAGCTGCAGCCGCCGTCGTTCGCGGACCTGGAGGGGCTGCTCGTCGGCCCCGGCCAGGTGGCGCGACGTGGCGCCGCCGCGCGCATCGGCGTCGTGGTCACCGAGCCCTGGCGGGTGGCGGCGCTGGTCTCCGAGCTGGCGGGGCAGCTCGGGGTGGTGGCCGAGGAGCACGAGGAACGGCCGGGCCGGGTCGCCGTACGCACGCCGTTCCTGGCGGAGCTGCATCCGCTCGCGGACCGGTGGGTGCGCGGTGCGGCCAAGGCGGCGCCTGCCGGCTGGCGGCTCGACGCGCACCGGTTGCGCTGGTGGTGCCTGGCCGGCGGGCGGGGCTACGACCCGCTGGGCTATACCCTGACGGTCGGCCCCGGGGACGAGCTGGTCTGGCCGACGGCGGGTGCCGCACTTGCCGAGGCGGGCCTCGCCGCCGCTTTCGTCGGTCCTCGTGCGGACGGTCCGGCGTACCGGCTCACCGGCCGCCGCCGGGTCCTCCGGCTGCGCGAGCTGGTGGGCGAGCGCCCCCCCGACGTACCCGCGGAGCACTGGCCAGGGGATACCGTCCCCACCCGCGACAGCGCACAGTAGGCAGGAGAGGCACGTGTCCACGACGACGGAGACCACCCAGCCGGCGGACGGCACCCGCCGGCTGGTGATCGTGGAGTCGCCCGCCAAGGCGCGCACGATCGCCGGCTACCTGGGCCGGGGCTTCGTCGTGGAGTCCTCGATCGGCCACATCCGTGACCTGCCGCGCAGCGCAGCGGACATCCCCGCCAGCCACAAGAAGCAGGCCTGGGCCCGGCTCGGCGTGGACGTCGAGAACGGCTTCGAGCCGCTGTACATCGTGCCGCCGGACAAGAAGGAGCAGGTGCGCAAGCTCAAGGGCCTGCTCAAGGAGGTGGACGAGGTCTACCTCGCCACCGACGAGGACCGCGAGGGCGAGGCGATCGCCTGGCATCTCATGCAGGTGCTCGCTCCCCGCGTCCCGGTCCGCCGGATGGTCTTCCACGAGATCACCCCGCAGGCGATCGCGGACGCGGTCGCGAACCCGCGCGAGATCGACGAGCGGCTCGTCGACGCGCAGGAGACCCGGCGCATCCTCGACCGGCTGTACGGCTACGAGGTCAGCCCGGTGCTGTGGAAGAAGGTCATGCCGCGCCTGTCGGCGGGCCGCGTCCAGTCCGTCGCGACGCGCATCCTCGTCGAGCGTGAGCGGGCCCGGATGCGGTTCCGCCAGGCGTCGTACTGGGACCTGCAGGCCGTGCTCGACGCGCGGGCGGGCGACCCGCCGACGTTCGGCGCGACGCTCGTGCAGGTCGACGGCCGGCGCGTCGCGACCGGCCGGGACTTCGACGAGTCGGGACGGCTCACCGGCGAGGCCCGCCACCTCGACGAGGCGGGGGCGCGCGCGCTCGCGGACGGCCTCGCCGACGCGACGTTCACCGTCCGCTCGGTCGAGGAGCGGCCGTACCGCCGGTCCCCGGCCCCGCCGTTCATGACCAGCACCCTGCAGCAGGAGGCCGGCCGCAAGCTGCGCTGGTCCGCGCAGCAGGCGATGCGCACGGCGCAGCGGCTGTACGAGAACGGCTACATCACCTACATGCGTACCGACAGCACGACGCTGTCGGAGACCGCGCTGCGGGCCGCGCGCGACCAGGTGCGGGAGATGTACGGCGCCGACTACGTTCCGGACGCGCCGCGCCGGTACGAGAAGAAGGTGCGCAACGCCCAGGAGGCGCACGAGGCGATCCGCCCGGCCGGTGACCGGTTCCGCACGCCGCAGGAGGTCCAGGCCGAGCTCGGCTCGGACGAGTACCGCCTCTACGAGCTGATCTGGCGGCGCACGGTCGCCAGCCAGATGGCGGATGCGGCCGGCCGCTCCCTGTCCGTACGGATCGGCGCGACCGCCGCGTCGGGCGAGGACGTGGAGCTGTCCACCACCGGCAAGACGATCACCTTCCCGGGCTTCCTGCGGGCCTACGTCGAGGGCAGTGACGACCCGGACGCCGAGCTCGAGGACCAGGAGCGGCGGCTGCCGCCGCTCGCGGAGGGGCAGCAGCTCGTCGCCCGCGACCTCGAGCCGCAGGGGCACAGCACCCAGCCACCGGCGCGCTACACCGAGGCCTCGCTGGTGCGGGCGCTGGAGGAGCTCGGCATCGGCCGGCCGTCGACCTACGCCAGCATCATCGGCACCATCCAGGACCGGGGCTACGTGTTCAAGCGCGGCAGCGCCCTGGTCCCGTCGTTCACCGCGTTCGCGGTCGTCGGCCTGCTCGAGCAGCACTTCGCCCGGCTCGTCGACTACGGCTTCACCGCCGAGATGGAGGGCCACCTCGACGAGATCGCCAACGGCGAGGCGGAGGGGGTCGAGTGGCTCACCCGCTTCTACTTCGGCGACGTCCGCGGCGGTGACGGCGCCTCCGCACCGGACGTCGAGGTGCGTGCCGACGGCCTGCGCGCGATGGTCAACGAGCGGCTCGGGGAGATCGACGCCCGCGAGGTCAACTCGATCCCGATCGGCGCGGACGACGAGGGGCGCGAGATCGTCGTCCGCGTCGGCCGCTACGGCCCGTACGTGCAGCGCGGCGACGACCGCGGCAGCGTGCCGGAGGACGTGCCGCCGGACGAGCTGACCGTGCAGCGCGCCACCGAGCTGCTCGAGAAGCAGTCCAGCGAGCGGCTGCTCGGCACCGACCCGGAGTCCGGCTTCCCGGTTCTGGTGCGTGCCGGCCGGTACGGCCCGTACGTCACCACCGTGCCGATCGACGAGTCCAAGGCCGAGCCGAGGACCGCCTCGCTGCTGACGTCGATGGACATGGACACGGTGACCCTCGACGACGCGCTGAAGCTGCTGAGCCTGCCGCGCTCGCTCGGCGCCGCGCCGGACGGCGAGGAGGTGACCGTCCAGAACGGCCGGTACGGCCCGTACGTCAAGAAGGGCTCGGACTCCCGCTCGCTGGACAGCGAGGAGGCGCTGTTCACGGTCACGCTCGACGACGCCCTCGCGCTGCTCGCGCAGCCGAAGACCCGCGGGCGCCGCGGCGCGGCCGCCCCGCCGCTCGCCGAGCTCGGCCCGGACCCGGCCACCGGCAAGCCGATGGTCGTCAAGGAGGGCCGGTTCGGACCGTACGTCACCGACGGCGAGACCAACGCGAGCCTGCGCAAGGGCGACGAGCCCGACGCGCTCACGGTGGAGCGTGCGGCGGAGCTGCTCGCCGAGCGCCGCGCCAAGGGTCCGGCGAAGAAGCGCACGACCAGGCGCAAGAGCACGTCGAAGAAGAGCTGAGCCCCATTAGGCTGGCGGCGCGAACCCGTCTGCTCCGGAGCCCGCCATCACGACCGACCATCACGCCGCGCCACCGCCGGAAGGCGGGCCGGGCAGTGTGCTCCCGGACGGTCCGCCGCAGCAGGGGTCTCCTCCGGCCGTGCTGCGCATCCGCGCGTTCCGCCGGCTGTGGGTGGCCCTGTCGCTGTCCAGCCTGGGCGACTGGCTCGGCATCCTGGCGACGACCTCGCTGGCCCAGGAACTGGTCTCCGGGTACTCCGGGAAGCTGTACGCGCTGTCGGGCGTCCTCGTCATCCGGCTGCTGCCCTCGCTGCTGATCGGCCCGCTGGCCGGCGCGTTCGCCGACCGCTTCGACCGCCGCCGCACGATGGTCGTGGCGGACGTGGTGCGCTTCGGCCTCTACGTCTCGATCGCGCTCGTGCACTCCCTGCCCTGGCTGCTCGGCGCGTCGTTCGTCATCGAGTGCGCGAGCCTGTTCTGGATCCCGGCCAAGGAGGCCAGCGTCCCGAACCTGGTCCCACGGGAGCGGCTGGAGTCGGCGAACCAGCTCAGCCTGGTCACGACGTACGGGTCGGCGGCCGTCGCCTCGCTCGTGTTCGCGGTCCTGGCGCGGATCGGGGCGGTGTTCGGCGACCTGGCCGGCGCGCAGGTGGACCTCGCCCTGTACTTCGACGCGGGGACGTTCCTGTTCTCCGCCGCGACCATCTTCGGCCTCCGCGAGATCGCCGGCGTGCGCCGGGACGGGCACGAGGAGCCGCCGAGCCTGACCACGTCCATCCTCGACGGCTGGCGGTTCATCGGGACCTCGCGCTGGCTGCGGGGCCTGCTCATCGGCATCCTGGGCGCGGTCGCCGCGGGTGGTGCCGTGATCGGGCTCGGCCGGCCGTTCGCCGTGCTCGACCTGCACGGGGGCAACGCGGCGTACGGCATGCTGTTCGGCACCGTGTTCCTCGGCCTGGCGTCCGGGATGTTCCTCGGCCCGCGCCTGCTGACCGGGCTGTCCCGCCGCCGGATGATGCCGATGGCCATCGTGGCGGCGGGCCTGTCACTGGCGATCAACGCGCTCATGCCGAACCTGGCCCTGGCCATCCTCATGACCTTCCTCGTCGGCGCGTTCGCCGGGATCTCGTGGGTGGTGGGCATCACGCTCGTCGGGCTGCACGTCAGCGACGAGCTGCGCGGCCGTACGTTCGCCTCGCTCTACACGCTGATGCGGATCGACCTGCTGCTCGTCATCGCGGCGGCACCGTTCCTCGCGGCCACCATCGGCCCGCACCAGATCAGCGTGACCGACGACCTGCAGATCCGGGCGGACGGCGTGACCGCCGTGCTGTTCGGTTCCGGGGTGCTCGCGCTGGTCGTGGGCCTGCTGTGCTTCCGGATGATGGACGACCGGCCGGGGATCGGCGTGTGGACCGACGTGGTCGCCGCTGTCCGCGGCGACCTGGCCACCCCGCAGCCGCCGCAGAGCGCGGGTTTCTTCATCGTCATCGAGGGCGGGGAGGGCGCCGGCAAGTCGACGCAGCTGCGGATGCTGGCGGAGTGGCTGGGCGAGCGCGGCCACAGCGACGTGGTCGTGACCGCGGAGCCGGGCGGCACGCCAGCGGGCCGGCGGCTGCGTGAGCTGCTCCTCGACCCTGCGACCGGCGCGCTGGCGCCGCAGACCGAGGCGCTGCTGTACGCCGCGGACCGCGCGCAGCACGTCGCCGAGGTGGTGCGTCCGGCCCTCGACCGGGGCGCGGTCGTGGTCAGCGACCGGTACGTCGACTCCTCGCTCGCCTACCAGGGCGCCGGCCGGACCCTGCCGGCCGACGACGTCGATCGGCTGTCGCGCTGGGCCACCGGCGCGCTGGTCCCGGATCTCACGATCCTGCTGGACGTCGACCCCGTCGTCGGCCTGCGCCGCGTCGGGGACCACCCGGACCGGATCGAGGCCGAGTCGGTGGAGTTCCACCGCCGGGTGCGCGAGGGGTTCCTCACGCTGTCGCGCCGGGAGCCGGAGCGCTACCTCGTGGTCGACGCCTCCCGCCCGCCGGCGGAGGTCCACGCGCACATCCGCACCAGGGTGGTCGAGGTGCTGGCGCCCGAGGCGGCGGCGAGCCCGGTCGGGTCCGTCTCGTGAGCAGCGGCCTCGGTGTCTTCGACGACCTCGTCGGCCAGGCCCCCGTCGTGGACGTGCTGCGCGCGGCGGTGGCCGGACACGGCATGAGCCACGCGTGGATGTTCACCGGTCCGCCCGGGTCGGGCCGGTCCGTCGCGGCGCGGGCGTTCGCGGCGGCACTGCAGTGCCCGCAGGGTGGCTGCGGCGCCTGTGCCGCCTGCCACGAGGCGACTGCGGGCGCGCACCCGGACGTGGAGACCATCCGGCCGGCGGGCCTGTCGTACGGCGTCGCCGATGCGCGCGCGCTCGTGGCCAGGGCGGCGGGCGCCCCCCTGCGCGGCCGCTGGAAGGTGACGGTGGTCGAGGACGCCGACCGGCTGACCGAGGGCGCGCTCAACGTGCTGCTCAAGTCCATCGAGGAGCCGCCGGCCCGCGGGGTCTGGCTGCTGTGCGCCCCCTCCGTCGAGGACGTGCTCCCGACGATCCGGTCCCGTTGCCGGGTGGTCTCGTTGCGCATCCCGCCTGCTGACGCCGTCGCCGACGTCCTCGTCCGGCGCGACGGCATCGACCGGGAGATGGCCGCGTTCGTCGCTCGGGCCGCCCAGGGCCACGTCGGGCGGGCGCGCCGGCTCGCCGTCGACGAGCAGGCCCGCAACCGGCGTCGCGAGGTGCTGTCCGTACCGGGACAGGTCCGCTCGGTCGCTGCCTGCTTCACCGCCGCCGCCAACCTGGTGGACGCCGCGAAGGAGGAGGCCGCGCAGGTCACCGGCGAGCTCGACAGCGCGGAGACGGCGGCGCTGACCGCGGCACTGGGCGGGGAGGGCGGCAAGGCCCGCCCGCGCGGGACGGCCGGTGCCTTCCGCGAGCTGGAGGAGCGGCAGAAGTCCCGGGCCACCCGGCTGCAGCGCGACGCGCTGGACCGGGCGCTGTCGGACCTGGCGTCCTACTACCGCGACGTGCTCGTGGTGCAGCTCGGTGGCGGCGAGCCGGTGGTGGCACTCGCGAACGTCGACCTCGCCGCGTCGGTGACCCGGGCGGCCGCCGAGGGCACCCCCGAGTCGACGCTGCGCCGGCTCGAGGCCGTCCTCGCCTGTGCGCGCGCGGTGGAGGCCAACGTGGCTCCGCAGCTGGCCGTGGAGGCGCTCACGCTCGCTCTGCTGCGCGGCTGATCTGCCGCCGCGGGCGTAGTCTGCGGCGCGTGGGGATGGTCTGCGCGGTCAGCTTCTCCCGGTACGGCCGCCTGTACTACCTGGACCCGGGGCCGTACGCGCCGCGGGTCGGTGACAAGGTGCTCGTCCCCACCGACGACGGACCCGAGGTGGCCGAGTGCGTCTGGGCCCCGCAGTGGGTCAGCGAGGACGTCGGCGGGCTGCCGTCGCTCGCGGGGATGGCCGGCGAGGAGGACCTGGCGCGCGACGAGCGAAGCCGCCGTCGCCGCGCCGACGCCCGGGTGCTCACCAAGCGGCTGGTGCGCGACCACGGGCTGGTGATGAAGGTCGTCGGGGTCGACTACGTGCCCCGTACCGAGGACCACCCCGACCGGTTCACCGTCTTCTTCTCCGCTCCCGAGCGGGTCGACTTCCGGGGGCTCATCCGTGAGCTGTCCCGCGTGCTGGACGCCAAGGTGGAGCTGCGCCAGCTCGGCGCCCGCGACGAGGCGCGGGTGCAGGGCGGCATCGGCCCGTGCGGGCGGGACCTGTGCTGCGCGACGTTCCTGCGCGACTTCGAGCCGGTGAGCGTCCGGATGGCCAAGGACCAGGACCTGCCGGTCAACCCGCTGAAGATCTCGGGGGCGTGCGGCCGGCTGATGTGCTGCCTGAAGTACGAGCACCCGCTGTACCAGGAGTTCAAGGCGGACCTGCCGAGAACGGGTTCCACGGTGCAGACTGAACAGGGCGAGGGCCGGCTGGTCGGCTACAACGTCCCGAGCGGCACCGTCGTCGTGCGCCTGAGCGAGTCCGGGCAGCGCTGCGCCTGCAGCAAGGCGAGCGTCTGCGGTCCGCGTCGCGCGTACGACAGCAGCCGGGCCGACGGCTCGCTGCGACCGACCTCCGAGGAGTCCCCATCCGCCGACGGATCCCGCGAGTAGCGGCTCTCGCGCTCGCCGCCACGCTCTCCCTCACCGCCTGCTCCGGCGGCTCGTCCTCGCCCCGGGCGAGTGGTGACCGGGCCACCAGCCCACCCGGGTCGCCGTCCGCGAGCGTGAGCGCCAGCGCCTCCGCGTCGGCGTCCGTGCGTCCGGCGCTGGACGCCTTCTACGGGCAGCACCTGTCCTGGTCGTCCTGCGGGGACGGGTTCCAGTGCTCGACGTTGAAGGTGCCGCTCGACTACGCCCACCCGGACCGGCGGACGATCGACATCTCGGTGATCCGGCTGCGGGCGTCCGACAGCGCGCACCGGATCGGCTCGCTCGTCATCAACCCGGGTGGCCCCGGCGGCTCGGGCGTGCAGTACGCCCGCTACGCGCGCTACCTGTTCCCCGACCGGATCCGGGCGCGGTTCGACATCGTCGGGTTCGACCCGCGCGGGGTCGGGAGGTCGACCCCCGTGCGGTGTCTCGACGACCGCGAGCTCGACCACTACGTGTCGATCGACCCCACGCCCGACAACGAGACGGAGGTCCAGCAGCTCGTCACCAGCAGCAAGGAGTTCGCCAGCGCCTGCGAGCGCAAGGACGGCTGGCTGCTGCCGTACGTCGGCACGCTCGTGCAGGCGCGCGACATGGACGTGCTCCGCGCCGCCCTCGGCGACGCGAAGCTGTCCTACCTGGGCAAGAGCTACGGCACCTACCTCGGGGCGAAGTACGCGCAGCTGTTCCCGACGCACATCCGTGCGCTCGTCCTGGACGGTGCGCTGGACCCGGCCGCGTCGACGGAGGACCTCAACCGGGTACAGGCCAAGGGGTTCGAGGTGGACCTCGGCGACTTCGTGCGCTGGTGCGTACGGGCGTCCGACTGCCCGCTCGGGCAGTCGGCGACGTCGGCCAACGCGACCCTGCAGCGGCTGGCGCAGCGGGTCGACGCCCACCCGATCCCCGCGGCGGGTGGGCGCACGCTCGGGCCGGGTGAGTACTTCCTCGCCCTCGCCGACGGCCTGTACGTGCCGAGCCAGGGGTGGCCGGCGCTGAAGTCCGCGCTCGCCGCCGCGCTGGACAACCGCGGCGGGCCGATGCTGGCGCTGACCGACGACATCACCGAGCGGGGGCCGGACGGTCACTTCAGCAACCTCATCGAGTCGAACACCGCGATCAACTGCCTCGACCGCCCGTCGCCGAAGGACCTCGCGACCTACCGGCACGACGCCGCGCAGCTCGCCGCCGAGTCACCGCACTTCGGCGAGGCGATCGCCTGGAGCTCGCTTACCTGCGCCTACTGGCCGGTGCCCCCGGTGGAGGACGCGCACGAGGTCCACGCCAAGGGAGCGCCGCCGCTGCTCGTCATCGGGACGACCCGTGACCCGGCGACCCCGTACGTCTGGGCGCAGCGGCTCGCCGCGGAGCTGGACTCCGGGGTGCTGCTCACCTACGACGGCGACGGGCACACCGCGTACGGCCGGGGCAGCCAGTGCGTCGACCAGGCAGTGGACGACTACCTCGTCGATCTGAAGGTCACGCCGGACCTGCGCTGCACCTGAGCCGCCCGCCCGGCTTGCTATACCCTGTACCGGCGCGTTCGCGCGTACGCCGCCTTAGCTCAGTCGGCAGAGCGGCTCACTCGTAATGAGCAGGTCATCGGTTCGATTCCGATAGGCGGCTCCACGGCCACGAGGCCCCCGTCCGTTGCGGGCGGGGGCCTCGGCCGTAGCCGGCTCCCCGGTCGTGAAGCAAAGTGGCCCCCTGAGGGCCACTTTGCTTCACGACCGGCGGGCCTGGGTCAGGCGGCGCGTGCCGTGGCCCCCATGAGCCGCTCGACGTCGTCGAAGAAGCGGGCGTTGACCTGCGACCGCCACCAGGCGCCGCGGACGATGCGCGGACCCCAGTCGGGGTGCGCCTCCACCAGCGGCACCACGGCGTGGTCCACCCAGTCGCGGCCGTGCCGCGGGTCCACCTCCGCGTGCACACGGTAGAAGTCGTAGGCGTCGTCGGGCACCCCGAGACGGTCGAAGGCCTGCAGGACCAGGCGGCACCGCGGCCCCGCCTGCAGCTCGACCAGCCCGAGCGCACCGATCATCTCCGGCTGCAGCCAGTGGTTGGTGGCGAGCAGCCCGCCGAGCGCGCTGCGCTCCAGCGCCGACACCGGCTGCTCCTCCAGCGGTACGGCGGTCAGCCCCAGCGCCCGGACGAGCGCGCGGTACAGCTCGGTGTGGACGTCGCGCAGCTCGCCGTTACCCATCTCGTCCCAGTAGTTGCCGGCCAGCTCGAGCTTCGGCCGGCCGTCGAGACCCACCTGGCAGGCGGCGACGAGGTCGTCGAAGTCGGCGTCCGGGCCACCTTCGAGCGTGAGGAAGGCGACCAGCCCGCGGTGGTCGGCGTCGTCGGCGAGCCAGCGATAGGCGCCGGGCAGCCGGTCGCGGGCCGCGATCCTGCGCAGCGCCGTGACGGCGTCGTCGTGCGGCACGTCGCCGGGCACCGGGTCGGTGGCCAGCTCGCGCAGCCACTCGTCCTCGAGCCGCCACTTCGCCGCGGCGACAGCGGGGTGGCCGGCGAGCCGGGCCGCGTCACCCAGCTCGGCCACGGGCGCGGTGTGCAGCCGGTACAGCTGGAGCAGGGCCGCGAACCGGTCGTGGCGATCGGCGGCGCGCACCCGCGCCAGGCCCCTCAGCGCGGACTCGTCACCGTCCAGCGCCGCGGCGGTGGTGCGGGCGGCGCCTCCGGTGGTGGCGGCGAACAGTGTCGTCGTCATGCCGGGGTACGTACCCGCCCCGCGACGCGGTAGGCCACCGGCAGGGGACCGGCGGCCGTAGCGCGGAGGACCTTCGCCCTTACGCCGGGCACCGGGCACGGGGAGACCGTGGAGCCATGTTCCAGGTCCGGGTCCACGGGAGGGGCGGCCAGGGCGTGGTGACCGCCGCCGAGCTGCTGTCGGTGGCGGCGTTCCGGGAGGGCCGGTACGCGCAGGCATTCCCCAGCTTCGGGTCCGAGCGGACCGGTGCGCCGGTGGTCGCCTTCTGCCGCATCGACGACGCCGCGATCCGTACGCGGGAGCCCATCGACGCCCCCGACGCCGTGCTCGTCCAGGACACCAGCCTCGGCCAGCACGTCGACCTGCTGGCCGGCCTCGGGCCGGACGGCTACGTGCTGCTCAACGCGACCCGGCCGCTGGCGCAGCTGGACGTCGCGGGCCTGGCCGAGCGGTCGCCGGAGCGCGTCGTCACGGTCCCGGCAACCGAGCTCGCCCTCGAGCACGTCGGGAAACCGGTCCCGAACGCCGCGCTGCTCGGCGCCTTCGCCGCGCTGACCGGTGTGGTCGGCCTCGACGCGGTCAGCGCCGCGATCGGCGAGAGGTTCCCGGCCGCGGTCGCTGCGCGCAACGTCGACGCGGCCCGGGCCGCGTACGACCACGTCAACGCCACCCTGGAGAGGTACCGCCGTGCTCAGGCAGGTTGAGGGCTCCCGGGCCGTCGCGGAGACCGTCGGGCGGTGCCGCCCGGAGGTCGTCTGCGCGTACCCGATCTCCCCGCAGACCCACATCGTCGAGGCGCTGTCCGAGCTGGTGAAGTCCGGTGCGCTGGCCGGGTGTGAGTACCTCAACGTCGACTCGGAGTTCGCGGCGATGTCCGCGTGCATCGGCGCGTCGGCGGCCGGGGCGCGGACCTACACCGCCACGGCCAGCCAGGGCCTGCTGTTCATGGCCGAGGCCGTCTACAACGCGGCGGGCCTCGGCCTGCCGATCGTCATGACCGTGGCCAACCGCGCGGTCGGCGCACCGATCAACATCTGGAACGACCACAGCGACTCGATGTCCATGCGGGACGCCGGGTGGATCCAGCTGTACGCCATGGACAACCAGCACGCCGCCGACCTGCACGTCCTGGCCTTCCGGGTCGCGGAGGAGCTGTCCGTGCCGGTGATGGTCTGCATGGACGGGTTCGTGCTGACGCACGCGGTCGACCGGGTGGACGTCGCGTCCCAGCAGCAGGTGGACGCCTTCCTCCCGCCGTACGAGCCCCGCCAGGTGCTCGACCCGGCCGACCCGGTGTCGATCGGCGCGATGGTGGGCCCGGAGGCCTTCACCGAGGTGCGCTACCTGGCCCACGTCAAGCAGCTGCAGGCGCTGGACGTGCTGCCGTCGGTCGCGGACGAGTTCCTCGCGCTGTTCGGCCGCGACGCCGGCCGGCTGGTCACGACGTACCGCTGCGAGGACGCGGAGACCGTCGTCGTCGCGCTGGGCAGCGTGCTCGGCACCCTGTACGACACCGTCGACGCGCTGCGGGAGTCCGGGGAGCGGATCGGCGTGCTCGGCATCACGTCCTTCCGCCCGTTCCCGCTGCGCGAGGTGCGCGACGTGCTGTCCCACGCGCGCCGCGTGGTCGTGGTCGAGCGGGCCTTCGCCGTCGGTGTCGGCGGCATCGTGTCGGCGAACGTCCGCATGGCGAACGAGGGCCTGGACCAGACCACCGTGACGGTGGTCGCCGGGCTCGGCGGCCGGCCCGTCACGCGCAAGGCGCTGCAGCCGGTGCTGGCCGAGGCGGCCGCGGGCCGGCTGGAGCCGCTGACCTTCCTCGACCTCGACCGCCGGCTCGTGGACCGGGAGCTCGCCCGGATGGGTGAGCGCCGACGCTCCGGCCCGCACGCCGAGAACATCGTCCGCGACGCAGCCGCGTCCCTGGGGTGAGGTGACCTTCGTGTCGCACCAAGCCGTGAAGTTCTACCAGGTCGGCAGCTTCGCCGTCGGCAACCGCCTGCTCGACCCGGAGCTGCGTACGGTGCAGTCGGAGCCGGACCGGCCGAGCTCGCTGACCTCCGGCCACCGGGCCTGCCAGGGCTGCGGCGAGGCGCTCGGCGCGCGGTACGCGATGGACGCGGCCATGCGGGCGACCGGCGGTCAGATGGTCGTCGTCAACGCCACCGGCTGCCTCGAGGTGTTCACGACGCCGTACCCCGAGTCGGCCTGGCAGGTGCCGTGGCTGCACTCGCTGTTCGGCAACGCGCCGGCCGTCGCCACTGGCGTGGCCGCGGCGCTGCGGGTCAAGGGGCGGGCGGACGTGCGGGTGGTCGCCCAGGGCGGTGACGGCGGCACGGTCGACATCGGCATGGGAGCCCTGTCCGGCATGTTCGAGCGCAACGACGACGTGCTGTACGTCTGCTACGACAACGAGGCGTACATGAACACCGGCGTCCAGCGCTCCGGCGCGACGCCGCCCGGCGCGCGCACGGCCACCACCCAGGCGGTGGGCGAGCAGCCCGGCAACACCTTCGGGCAGGGCAAGGACGCGCCGCGGATCGCGATGGCGCACGAGGTCCCGTACGTCGCGACCGCGACCGTCGCCGACCTGCACGACCTCGAGGCGAAGGTCACGCACGCGATGCAGCTGCACGGTGCGCGCTACCTGCACGTGCTCGTGCCCTGCCCGCTCGGCTGGGGCTCCGCGTCCTGCGAGACGGTCCAGCTCGCCCGGCTGGCGAAGGAGACCGGGCTGTTCCCCGTCTTCGAGGCCGAGCACGGCGACGTCGTCTCCGTCTCGAAGGTGCGCCGCCGGGTGCCGGTCGCCGAGTACCTGCGACCGCAGAAGCGGTTCGCCCACCTGTTCGACGGCTCGCCGTACGCGACGGAGACGCTCGAGCGCATCCAGGCTCAGGCGGATCGCAACATCGCCCGCTACGGGCTGCTCGAGGAGGAGACCTCCTGATGGACACGCCGTTCGCCATCACCCTGCGGGTGGGCTCGAGCCTGACCAACCACACCGGGTCGTGGCGGGTGGAGCGGCCGGTGTACGCCGACCGCATGCCACCCTGCAACGACGCGTGCCCCGCCGGCGAGAACGTCCAGGGCTGGCTCTACCGGGCCGAGGAGGGCGGGGACGGCTACGAGGACGCCTGGCGGCGGATCATGACGGACAACCCGTTGCCGGCGGTCATGGGACGGATCTGCTACCGGCCGTGCGAGACGGCGTGCAACCGCGCGCAGCTCGACGAGTCGGTCGGGATCAACTCCGTCGAGCGCTTCCTCGGCGACCTGGCCATCGAGCGTGGGTGGACGGTGCCCGTGGACGCACCGTGGTCCGGCAAGCGGGTGCTGGTCGTCGGCGCCGGCCCGAGCGGGCTGTCCGCGGCCTACCACCTCGCCCGGCTCGGTCACGAGGTGACGGTCGTCGACAGCGAGCCCGAGCCCGGCGGCATGATGCGCTACGGCATCCCCGCGTACCGGCTGCCTCGCGCGGTGCTCGACGCCGAGGTCGCCCGGATCGCCGCCATGGGGGTGACCTTCCGGATGGGTCACCAGGTCAGCGACGTGGAGCAGGAGCTCGCCGAGGGCAGCTTCGACGCGGCGTTCCTGGCCGTGGGCGCGCACATCGGCAAGCGCGCGTACGTACCGGCCGGTGAGGCCGCCCGCATCCTCGACGCCGTGTCGGTGCTGCACGAGGTGGCCGAGGGCAGCCCGCCGCTGCTGGGGCGTCGGGTGGCGGTCTACGGCGGCGGCAACACGGCCATGGACATGGCGCGTACGGCGCGCCGGCTCGGAGCCACCGACGCGGTGGTCGTCTACCGCCGCACCCGTGACCGGATGCCCGCCCACGACGAGGAGGTCGCGGAGGCGGTCGAGGAGGGCGTGCGGATGAAGTGGCTGTCGACCATCGCCCAGGTCGACGGCGACCGGATCGTCCTCGAGCGGATGGAGCTCGACGAGTCGGGCTTCCCCCAGCCGACGGGCGAGTACGAGGAGCTCGACGCGGACGCGGTCGTGCTGGCGCTGGGGCAGGACTCCGACCTCGGCCTGCTCGAGTCCGTACCGGGGCTGCGCACCGACCACGGTGTGGTGGTCGTCGACGAGTCGCTCATGTCCAGCCGGCCGGGCATCTTCGCCGGCGGTGACATGGTCCCCGGCGAGCGCACGGCGACTGTCGCGGTGGGGCACGGCAAGCGCGCCGCGCGCAACATCGACGCCTGGCTGCGCGGCCGGCGGTACGCCCCGGGTCCGCGGCCCCCGCTGGCCACGTACGACCGGCTGAACACCTGGTACTACTCGGACGCGCCGCACGTCGTGCGCCCGCGCCTCGAGCAGGCCCGCCGCATCGGCACCTTCGACGAGGTGGTCGGCGGCCTCACCGAGCCGGACGCGCTGTTCGAGGCGCGCCGCTGCATGTCCTGCGGCAACTGCTTCGAGTGCGACAACTGCTACGGCATGTGCCCGGACGACGCGATCATCAACAACGGGCCCGGCCTGCGGTTCACCATCGACTACGAGTACTGCAAGGGCTGCGGCATCTGCGCGAACGAATGTCCCGCCGGGGCGATCGAGATGGTGCCGGAGAGCCGCGCCGCGCAGACGTGACCTTCGGCCCCACCACGGCCGACGTTCAGCCCGGGGCGCGGCGCCGCCAGAGGTGGTGTCGTCGGGGCATGGGTCTGGGTCGCTGGTTCCGTCGGCGCTCCGATGACGGCGTGGGCGCCGCCGGGGAGCGGCTGGCCGCGGAGTGCGAGGCGTTCCTCGACGGCCGGTACTCCACCTTGCTGCGCCGTCAGCCGTACGGCGGGGTGCCGGCGTGGGTGTGGTTGAACCCGCTGGCGCACCGCTCGGCCGAGGACCTGGACCGCTTCGCCGGGGACACCCAGGGCGCGGTGCACCGGCCCCGGCTGAGCTGGCGGGAGTGCCAGACCATCATCGCCGCGGAGCTGTTCCGGCACGCCGACGGCGACGTGGCCGAGTTCCAGCGCATCCAGCGGGAGGTGCTCCAGCCGCTCGAGTGCGCGCTGGCCGCCTACCCGGGGCTGACCCCGGACGACCTGACCTGGCTGGCGCTGGCGAGCATGGCGGAGCCGGTCGGTCACTTCGAGGACAGCGACAGCTAGGTTCCGCCCGTCGTCGCAGGCGACGGTGGCGCCAGCACGGACCCTTCCCCGCCGCTGCGGCGCATCCGCACCCCGTGGTCGCAGGCCGTGAGCAGCGCGTGCAGGGTGGCGAAGGCCGGGACGGCGGTGCCCTCCTCGAACCGGTGGAGCGCCGGGACCGGGACGTGGGCCTCCTGCGCCAGCACCCGCGGCTCCTGGCCGGAGCGCTCACGTGCGGTGCGCAGCGCAGTGGCGACGTCCGCCCCGTCCCGCAGCACGAGCGGGGGCCAGGCGTCGTCGCGGTCGCCGACCGCGAGCCTCACCCCGAGCACGTGCAACAGCGCAAGCAGGTCGGCGACCGGGGCGCGTCCGTGAGGGTCCACCAGGTCGGTCACCGCCCGCGTGCTGAGCCCGGCCTCGGCGGCGAGGTCCTCCGTGGTGCGGCCGGACTGCCGGACGAGGAAGCCGGTGAGGTCCGCGAGCGCGGCAGGCACCAGCCGGCCGGCCCCGGCGGAGCGCAGCACGGTCCCGGCCCGCAGCACGCCGACGGACGAGCCGCGGGCCAGGGCGAACAGTGCGAGCTGCGCGGCGCCGTACGTGCTGCCGGCGTCCACGCCCTCGCGCAGCAGCAGGTACTCCACCGCGAGGGGCTCGGCGTACGGGTCCAGAGCGTCCCGCACCCGGCGCAGGCACTGCTCCACCGTCCGCCCGCGCGCATGCGTCGCCACGATGTCGCGTACCACCTCCGGGTGGTCGCGGCGGAAGCGCTCCAGCTCGCTGAAGTAGCGCGCAACGCGGTCCGCCGCGCGAGCGGGGAGCTCCGGAGCGGCCGACTGCATGCAGGCATCGTGGCGCATCCGCGCGTTCCTCCCGCCCCACCCACGCCGAGATCGGCGAGCAGCGGTCCGGCGAGCAGGCGTACGCGCGCGAGGTCCGCGGCGCTAGTGCTGGTGCCCGCCCTGCTCGGCCAGACGCTTGCGGGAGCGCTCGATCTCCTCCTCGGCCTCGGCCCGGCCGACCCAGGTGGCGCCCTCGACCGACTTGCCGGGCTCGAGGTCCTTGTAGACCTCGAAGAAGTGCTGGATCTCCAGCCGCTCGAACTCCGGCAGGTGGTGGATGTCGCGCATGTGCTCCAGGCGCGGGTCGTGGGCCGGTACGCAGAGCACCTTGTCGTCGCCGCCGGCCTCGTCGGTCATCCGGAACATGCCGATGGCCCGGCAGGCGATGAGGCACCCCGGGAAGGTCGGTTCCTGGACGAGCACGAGCGCGTCGAGTGGGTCGCCG
Organism: uncultured Actinomycetota bacterium; assembly: GCA_963728075.1. Lineage (GTDB taxonomy): Bacteria > Actinomycetota > Actinomycetes > JAFAQI01 > DASSKL01 > CAVSIP01. The sequence goes on from CAVSIP010000003.1 coordinate 250,595, forward strand.
TCCGCACCGAGCGTGCCGTCGACGAACCCGTAGTCGGCCGGGTACTGGGTGGCGGTGAACAGCGTCCGGTCGAGGCGGATCCGGCCCGTGACGTGGTCCATCTCGTACTTGTTGCGCTGCCCCTTGGGGATCTCGATGGTGACGTCGAACTCCACGGCGGGGCCCTCCTCGTGCTCCGGACGAACGGAACAAGTGTTCCCGACGGCCGGGGCGGCCCCCGAACCGGGGGACGTACGGTGGAGCGGTGAGCGCGCTCGTCGACTGGGACCTCGCCGTCGCCACGGCCCGCCGGCTGGTCCCGGCCGGCCCGTCGGTGAGCGCCGCGGAGGCGGCCGCCGTCGTGGCGGAGCTGCGGCAGCTCGCCCACGAGGCGGACCAGCACGTCCAGGCGTTCACCGGCATGGTGCCGGCGCCGGGGTCCGCGGCCGTGGCGGTCGTCGACCGCCCGCGGTGGATCCAGGCCAACGTCGACGGCTTCCGGGTCGTGGTCGAGCCGCTCGCCGACCGCCTGTCGGCGCGGCGCGCGGCAGGACCCGCCGGAGACGTCGTCACCGCTGTCGGCTCGCGCGCGACCGGCGTCCAGATGGGCCTGGTGCTCGCCTACCTGGCGAGCCGGGTGCTGGGCCAGTACGAGCTGTTCCTGCCGCCGGGCGAGGGCAGCGGCCGCCTCACGCTCGTCGCCCCCAACGTCGTCGCCGCCGAGCGTGCGCTGGGCGTGGACCCGCACGACTTCCGGCTGTGGGTCTGCCTGCACGAGGCGACGCATCGCCTGCAGTTCACCGCGGTCCCGTGGCTGCGCGAGCACCTGCAGGGCGAGGTGACGGCGTTCCTGCTCGCCAGCGACCTCGACCCGGCCGAGGTGCTCCGCCGGCTGCGCGAGGCGGCCGGTGCCGTGCTCGACTCCGTCCGGGGGCGCTCGGACGCGAGCCTGCTCGAGGCCGTGCAGACGCCGGAGCAGCGCGCGATCCTCGACCGCGTGACCGCGCTCATGAGCCTGGTGGAGGGGCACGGGGAGTTCGTCATGGACGGCGTCGGCCCGCAGGTCGTGCCCAGCGTCGGGGAGATCCGTAGGCGCTTCGACCTGCGCCGCCACCAGTCCGGGCCGGTCGAGCAGATCTTCCGCCGCCTGCTCGGCATCGACCTCAAGATGCGCCAGTACGCCGAGGGCGAGCGGTTCGTGCGCGAGGTCGTCGCCGCGGTCGGCATGACCGGCTTCAACCGGGTGTGGACGTCGCCGAACACGCTGCCGAGCCGGGCCGAGATCGGCGATCCTCAGTCCTGGGTACGGCGCGTGGTCGGCTCCACCTCCGCCACCGGCGGGTGACCGTGCGCCTGCACCCTGCGGTGGCCGCCACCCGCAGTGCCGTGCGCGGCGCGCTGGCCGGCCTCGCCCCCGGGGAGCTGGTGCTCGCAGCCGTCAGCGGGGGTGCGGACTCCCTCGCCCTGGCGGCCGCGGCGGCCTTCGAGGCGCCGCGGGCGGGGCTGCGTGCCGGTGTCGTGACCGTCGACCACGGCCTGCAGTGGGGGTCCGCCGAACGCGCGCAGCGGGTGGCGGCCTGGGCCCGCACGGCCGGGCTCGCACCGGTCGACGTGGCCACCGTGTCTGTCGGTGACGCCGGTGGCCCGGAGGCCGCGGCCCGGTCGGCCCGGTACGCCGCCCTCGACGAGGTGGCCGAGCGCCGCGGGGCGGTCGCGATCCTGCTCGGGCACACGCTGGACGACCAGGCGGAGACGGTGCTGCTGGGGCTGGCGCGGGGGTCCGGGGCCCGCTCGCTCGCCGGCATGGCGCCGGTGCAGGGGACCTACCGCCGCCCGTTCCTCGACCTGCGCCGCGAGACCGCGCGGACCGCCTGCACCGTGCAGGAGATCCCGGTGTGGGACGACCCGCACAACACCGACCTGTCCTTCACCCGCCCGCGCGTCCGGCACGACGTCCTGCCCGTCCTGACCGCGGCACTGGGTCCCGGCGTACCCGAGGCGCTCGCGCGTACGGCCCGGCAGCTGCGCGCCGACGCCGACGCCCTTGACGCCTGGGCGCAGGACGCGGCCAGCCGGGACTGCACGCACCTGGCCGGCCTGCCGGACGCCGTACGTACGCGGGTCCTGCACCGGACGCTGCTGGCCGCGGGCTGCCCGGCCGGGTCGTTGGCAGCGGCCCACGTGGACGCGGTCGACGCGCTCGTGACCCGCTGGCGGGGGCAGGGGCCGGTGCACCTGCCGGGAGGCCTGGCGGTCTCCCGTCGCGGCGGGTGGCTGGTGTGCGAGGCTGCATGTCGATGAACGCCAGCCCAGCCGCCGCCGACGGCGAGGAGCGCTCGCTGCACTCGGACATCGACCACGTGCTGGTCTCGCAGGGCGAGATCGCCACCAAGATCGCCGAGGTCGCCCGGCAGATCGACGCCGACTACGACGGGCGTGAGGTGCTGCTGGTCGGGGTGCTCAAGGGGGCGGTCATGCTCATGGCCGACCTGGCGCGGGCGCTGGAGAACCCGGTCTCGATGGAGTTCATGGCGGTCTCGTCGTACGGGTCGGCGACCACGTCGTCGGGAGTCGTGCGCATCCTCAAGGACCTCGACCGCGACATCGCCGGACGCCACGTGCTCGTCGTCGAGGACATCATCGACTCGGGACTCACCCTGTCCTGGCTGCTGAAGAACCTGCGTTCCCGTCAGCCCGCGTCGGTCGAGGTGTTCGCGCTGCTGCGCAAGCCCGACGCGATCCAGGTGGACGTACCGCTGCGCTACCTCGGCTTCGACATCCCGAACGAGTTCGTGGTCGGCTACGGCCTCGACTACGCCGAGCGCTACCGCAACCTGCCGTTCGTGGGCACGCTGCGTCCGGAGGTCTACGCCGGGTAGCACACCTCCGCGGCGCTGTACCCTCGAAGCAACCCGAGGTTGCATGCCGGGCTCGGGTGGCAGACCAAGGATGCGGACCGGCGCACGGCTTCGCATCCACCGACTCGCCGGGCAGGAGGGACGGGGCGCCGCCGGCGTCCCCTGCTGATGAATCTCAAGCGCTCGTTTCGCGGCCCGATCGCGTGGATCATCCTCGCGATCGTCGTGGTCTTCGCGCTCAGCGGTGTCTTCTCCACCGGTGGCGGCTTCCAGACCGTCAAGACGTCGACGCTGGTCAACGCGATCACGTCGGACAAGGTCGACTCGGCGGTGCTCCACGACAAGGAGCAGCGCATCGACGTCAACCTCAAGAGCCGCGAGAAGGTCAGCGGCTCGAACAAGATCGAGTCCTCGTACGCCTACGACCAGGCCGCCAGCCTCATCGACAAGCTGGAGAAGTACGGCGTCACCTACGACGTCAAGGTCTCCCACGACAACCCGCTGCTGGGCCTGCTGTTCAGCCTGCTGCCCATCGTCATCGTGGTGCTGCTCCTGCTGTTCTTCATGAACCAGATGCAGGGCGGCGGCGGCCGGGTCATGCAGTTCGGCAAGTCGAAGGCGAAGCTGGTCAGCAAGGACACGCCGAAGACGACGTTCGTCGACGTCGCCGGGGTGGACGAGGCGATCGAGGAGCTGCAGGAGATCAAGGAGTTCCTGGAGAGCCCGGCCAAGTTCCAGGCGATCGGCGCGAAGATCCCCAAGGGCGTCCTGCTGTACGGCCCGCCCGGCACCGGCAAGACGCTGCTCGCGCGGGCGGTCGCCGGCGAGGCGGGCGTGCCGTTCTACTCGATCTCCGGCTCCGACTTCGTCGAGATGTTCGTCGGTGTGGGCGCCTCGCGCGTCCGTGACCTGTTCGAGCAGGCCAAGTCGAACGCGCCGGCGATCGTGTTCATCGACGAGATCGACGCGGTGGGCCGGCACCGCGGCGCGGGTCTCGGCGGTGGCCACGACGAGCGCGAGCAGACCCTCAACCAGCTGCTCGTCGAGATGGACGGGTTCGACCCGAAGGCCGGCGTCATCCTCATCGCCGCCACCAACCGGCCGGACATCCTCGACCCGGCGCTGCTGCGCCCGGGACGCTTCGACCGGCAGATCGTCGTCGACCGCCCGGACCTGGAGGGCCGCAAGGCGATCCTGCGCGTGCACGCGAAGGGCAAGCCGATCTCCTCGGAGGTCGACCTCGACGTGATCGCGCGCCGTACGCCCGGCTTCACCGGCGCGGACCTCGCGAACGTGCTCAACGAGGCGGCGCTGCTGACCGCCCGGATGAACTCCAAGCAGATCACCATGCACATGCTCGAGGAGAGCATCGACCGGGTGATGGCCGGACCGACCCGCAAGACGCGGGTGATGTCCGACAAGGAGAAGAAGGTCACCGCCTACCACGAGGGCGGGCACGCGCTGGTGGCGTACGCACTGCCGAACACCGACCCGGTGCACAAGGTCACGATCCTGCCGCGCGGGCGGGCGCTCGGCTACACGATGGTGCTGCCGACCGAGGACAAGTACACCCAGACCCGGTCGGAGATGATGGACACCCTCGCGTACGCCCTCGGCGGGCGCGCGGCCGAGGAGCTGGTGTTCCACGAGCCGACCACCGGCGCGGCCAACGACATCGAGAAGGCCACCGCCACGGCGCGTGCGATGGTCACCCAGTACGGCATGAGCGAGCGCCTCGGCGCGCTGAAGTTCGGCCAGGACAACGGCGAGGTCTTCCTCGGCCGCGACATGGGCCACCAGCGGGACTACTCCGAGAGCGTGGCCTCCCTCATCGACGACGAGGTGCGCCAGCTCATCGAGCAGGCCCACGACGAGGCGTGGGAGATCCTCGTCGAGTACCGCGGCGTCCTCGACAACCTCGTGCTGCGCCTGCTGGACAAGGAGACGCTGAACAAGGAGGAGCTCGCGGAGGTGTTCGCGCCGGTGGAGAAGCGGCCGCAGCGCGTCATCCCCTCCACGCGCAAGGCGCCGAAGGACATCCCGCCCGTGCTCACCCCCGGCGAGCTGGCGCTGCTGGGGCCGGGTGACGTCAAGGACCTGCGCGGCGGCGACAACGGCGCGAACGGCAAGGCCGCCAACGGCACCGCCGGCCGCGGTCGCAGCCGCGCCCGCAAGCCTGCGGACCCCGCCGAGGACAAGCCGAGCACGCGCAGCCGCTCCACCCGTGAGCGCAAGCCGGCCGGCGAGGAGAAGCGGCGGGCCTCGCGGCGGTCCCGACGCGAGCCGGGCAGTGCCGAGTAGCCAGCGGACGCGATGAGCGAGTACGTCGTCCCGGCCGGGCGCACCGAAGGGATCGACACCGCGCGCATCGAGCGGGCGGTACGCGAGATCCTCGCCGCCATCGGCGAGGACCCGGACCGGGACGGCCTGCGCGAGACGCCGGCCCGGGTGGCGCGCATGTACGCCGAGGTCTTCGGCGGGCTGCACCAGGATCCCGGTGAGGTCCTCACGACGGTGTTCGACGAGAACCACGACGAGCTCGTCCTCGTCAAGGACATCACGGTCACCACGTTCTGCGAGCACCACCTCGTCCCGTTCCACGGCCTGGCGCATGTCGGCTACATCCCGAACGACTCGGGGGAGATCACCGGGCTGTCCAAGCTCGCTCGCCTCGTCGACCTGTTCGCTCGGCGCCCGCAGGTGCAGGAGCGGCTGACCACCCAGGTCGCCGACGCGCTGGAGGAGCACCTGGCGCCGAAGGGGGTCATCGTCGTGGTCGAGGCCGAGCACATGTGCATGTCCGTCCGCGGGGTGAAGAAGCCCGGTGCGCGGACGGTGACCTCTGCCGTACGCGGGCAGTTCCGCGCGTCCGCCTCCACCCGCGCCGAGGCGATGAGCCTCATCCTCGGGCGTTGAGGGTGGGGACGCACCGCTTCCGTACCCTGGCGCCGTGAGCGACCTCGTCGTCGGCCGGCCCGCGTACCCGCCCGTGCGCGGGCTGCCGGGGCTCACCCGGGCGCGGGTCGTCGGGGTCGTGAACGTCACGCCCGACTCGTTCTCCGACGGCGGCAGCTTCCAGGAGCCGGACGCCGCCGTCCGGCACGGGATGGCGCTGCTCGCCGCCGGGGCGGACGTCCTCGACGTCGGCGGCGAGTCCACCCGCCCGGGCGCCGGGCGGGTCAGCGCGGAGGAGGAGCGGCGGCGGGTCGAGCCGGTCGTGCGCGGCCTGTCCGCCGCCGGCGCGGTGGTGAGCATCGACACCACGCGGGCCGGTACGGCCGAGGCGGCGCTGGCTGCCGGTGCCCAGATCGTCAACGACGTGAGCGGCGGGCTCGCCGACCCGCACATGGTGCCGTTCATCGCGTCGGCCGAGGTGCCGTACGTGCTCATGCACTGGCGGGGCCCGAGCGCCGACATGGGCTCGCGTGCGGTGTACGGCGACGTCGTGGCCGACGTGGTCGCCGAGCTGCGCGCGCGCCTGGATGCGGTGGTCGACGCCGGCGTCGACCCGGACCGCATCATCGTCGACCCCGGCCTCGGCTTCGCGAAGAACGCCGAGCACAACTGGTCCTTGCTCGGCCGCCTCGACGAGGTGCAGGGGCTCGGCCGCCCGGTGCTCGTCGGCGCCTCGCGGAAGTCCTTCCTCGGTCAGCTGCTCGCCACCGGGCCGGAGGAGCTGCGGCCGGTCACCGAGCGCGACCACGCCACCGCGGCGGTGACGGCGATCGCGGCGTACCACGGCGCCTGGGGTGTGCGGGTGCACGACGCGAGGGCCAACGCGGACGCGGTCCAGGTCGCGGCCGCGGTGCGGGCGGCACGATGAGCGGGTCGGGGGACGTGGCCGCGGTGACGGCGGTCAACGCCGAGCTCTACGCGGCGTTCGAGGCCGGGGACATCGACCGGCTGAGCGCCGTGTGGGACGAGGCCGACGACTGCGTGTGCGTTCACCCGGGGTGGCCGATGGTGCGCGGGCGGCCGCGGGTGCTGCGGTCGTGGTCGGTGATCATGGCGAACACCTCGTACATCCAGTTCTTCCTCACCGACGTCGCGGTGTCCGTCTCCGACGACGTCGCGGTCGTGACCTGCGACGAGAACATCCTCGCTCCGGAGGGTGAGGGGGCGGGGGTGTCGCTCGGCGACCTCGGGCAGACCGCGAAGGTGGCGACGACGAACGTGTTCCGCCGCCGGCCGGAGGGCTGGCGGCTGTTCGTCCACCACGGCTCGCCCGTGCTGGCCCCGGGGTCGCCCGATGAGTGACCGGCTGGCGCTGCGTGGCCTGCGCTGCCACGGCTACCACGGCGTGCTCGACCACGAGCGGCGCGACGGCCAGCCGTTCGTCGTGGACGTCGTGCTCGAGCTGGACACCCGGGCGGCTGCGACCAGCGACGCCCTCGAGCGGACCGTCGACTACGGGGAGCTCGCCGGCAGCCTCGCCCGCATCGTCGAAGGCGAGCCGGTGAACCTCATCGAGACGCTCGCCCAGCGGCTCGCGGACGCCTGCCTCGCCGACGGCCGGGTCGAGGCGGTCGAGGTCACCGTGCACAAGCCGCAGGCGCCGGTGCCCGCGGCGGTCGACGACGTCACGCTGACGATCCGGCGGGGGCGCCCGTGATGCCGACGGTTCTCTCGCTCGGCTCCAACGTGGGCGACCGGCTGGCGTACCTGCAGTCCGGGGTGGACCTCGTCGGTCGACGGCTGGGCGTGCACGCGGTCTCTCCGGTGTACGAGACCGACCCCGTGGGGGGCCCCGTGCAGGAGCCGTACCTCAACGCGGTGCTCCTCACCGCGGTGGAGCGGCCGTACGACGCCCTGGCCGTGGCCCGTGAGGCGGAGGGCGCGGCCGGCCGGGAGCGGACCGTCCGCTGGGGGCCGCGGACGCTCGACGTCGACGTCATCTGCGTCGACGACGTCCGCAGCGACGACGCGGAGCTCACCCTGCCGCACCCGCGCGCGCACGAGCGGGCCTTCGTGCTCGCGCCCTGGCTGGATGCCGAGCCGGACGCGGTGCTGCCCGGCGCGGGCCCGGTGGCCGAGGTGCTGGCGGTCGTGGGTCGGGGTGGGGTGCGGCGCCGGGACGACCTCTCCCTGCGGGCGTCATGAAGCCGACCCGGATCTCGATCCTGCTGTTCACCGGCATCGTCGTCGGTGTCGTGGCCTGGGCGGCCGTGGGCGCGTGGTACGAGTCGTTGCCGCCGCTGCCGGTCTACTCGCCGGCGACGCTGTTCATGCTGGCGGTCGCGGAGGGCTACTTCGCGTACGTGGTCCGGGGACGGGTGCAGCGGCGGACGCCGGGGCGGCCGGTCGCGGCGATGTGGGTCGCCCGCGCGGTGGCCCTGGCCAAGGCCAGCGCCCTGGTCGGTGCGCTGGCGTTCGGCGGCTACGGCGGCTACCTGGTCTACGTGACCGGGGACCTGACGCCGCCCGCGCACGTCCACGACGCCAAGGTCGCCGGTGCGGGTGTCGGCACGGCGCTGCTGCTGGTCATCGCCGCGCTCGCGCTCGAACGGGCCTGCCGGGTGCCCGGGCCGCCGGAGGACGACGAGCCGGAGGACACCGACGCCGACTGGCGCAGCCACGGCTAGGCTGGCTCCATGAGCGAGGGGGTCCCGTCCGTCGAGGAGCTCGACCGGATGTCGACCGACGACCTCCGTGAGCGCGCGTTCGCCAAGGCGGAGTCCCGGCACGACGTCGGGTTCTTCTGGGACCTCGTCCGGCACCTGCCTGCCGCGGAGGAGATCGCCGCCGAGGACGGCTCGTCCGGGGCCTTGGCCGGTGGCATCCAGGAGACGGTGGAGGTCGTCCGCGGCCTGCTCGGGGGCGACTACGGCGACGCCGAGCCGCTCATCCGCGCCCGGTTCATCGACTACCTGCGCGCTTCTTGACGGCGCGGCTCACGGTCGCGCTCGCGACCCTGCTCCTCGCGCTGTCCGGGTGCAGCGGCGGCAGCGCGCCTGCCCGCACCGGGGCGAGTCCGCAGCCGGCGAGCTCGTCCGCGCCGACGGCGACGTCCGCCCTGTGCGCGCAGCAGGGGTCCGGCCGGGCGCGCGTCGCCGCGTACACCCAGCCGGAGTCGGACCTGCTCGCGGCGCTCTACAGCGCGGCGCTGCGTGCCTGTGGCTACGACGCCACGGTGGTTCCCGTCCCGTCCCGCGGGCAGGCGGTCGCCGCACTCCGGCAGGGGAAGGTCGAGGTGCTGCCCGACCACGTCGGCACCCTCGCGAACTTCCTGGCCCGCGCCGGCGGCGCGACGCCGGCGCAGCCGCCCGCCACCGGGGACCTCGCCGCCACCCGCAAGGCGCTCGACGCGGCTCTCGCGCCGCGGCACCTGGTGGCGCTCGATCCCGCGGAGGCCACCGACCAGCTGGGCTTCGCCGTGCGTACGTCGATGGCGCGGCCGCACGCGCTGCACACGCTGTCCGACCTGGCGGCGTACGCCAAGCAGCACGACCTCGTCCTTGGCGGGCCCCCCGGCTGCGCCAAGAGCCCGTCGTGCGCGCTCGGGCTGCAGCGGGTGTACGCGATGCGCCTGGCGTCCGTACGCGAGCTCGACGAGGCGGGCGCGAAGACCAAGCGCGCGCTGCAGGACGGCACCGTCGACGTCGCGCTCGTGACCACAGCGGACGCCGGGCTGCGCACGCTCGGCCTGGTCGTGCTCGCTGACGACAAGCACCTCGAGCCCGTCGACAACGTCGTTCCGGTCGTCCCCGCGGACGCGCCGCAGGCGCTGCGCGCCGTCCTCGACGCGGTCTCGGGGAGGCTGACCACCGTCGACCTCGCCCGGCTGGGCGAGCGGGTCGAGGTCGACGGCGAGGAGCCCGCCGCCGTCGCCCGCTCCTACCTCCGCGACCAGGGCCTGCTCCAGTAACGGCCGCGCGGCCGCCCGCGCTTCGTGCGGCCCAGCACCGCCTTCGTGCGGCCAGCTGTGGCTGAACAAGATCGTTAGACCCCACCTGGCCGCACGAAGGCGAGGGGGACCGGCGCCGGCGCGGACGTGCTGCTACTTGTCGACGTCGCCGACGACGAAGAACATCGAGCCGAGGATCGCGATCATGTCGGCGACGAGCGTGCCGGGCAGCAGGTGCGAGAGCACCTGGACGTTGTTGAACGACGCCGAGCGCAGCTTCATCCGCCACGGGGTCCGCTCGCCGCGGCTCACCAGGTAGTAGCCGTTCACCCCGAGCGGGTTCTCCGTCCAGGCGTACGCGGCGCCCTCGGGCGCCTTGAGCACCTTCGGCAGCCGCTGGTTGATCGGCCCCGGCGGCAGCTCGGCGAGCCGGTCCAGGCAGGCGTCGGCGAGGTCGAGCGAGACGTACACCTGCTCCAGCAGGCACTCGAACCGCGCGAAGCAGTCGCCCTCGGTACGGGTGACCACCCGCAGCACGTCCTGCAGCTCGCCGTAGGCGAGGTACGGCTCGTCACGGCGCAGGTCGAACTCGACACCGGACGCGCGCGCGATCGGCCCGGACACGCCGTACTGCGCCACCATCTCCGGGGACAGCACGCCGACCCCGCGGGTACGGGCCCGGAAGATCTCGTTGTCGAGCAGCAGGGCCTCGACGTCGCGCCGCACCCCGCTGCGTACGGCGGCGACCGCCTCGCGCGTACGCCGGATCCAGCCGAGCGGCAGGTCCTCCTTGAGCCCACCGACCCGGTTGAACATGTAGTGGATGCGCCCGCCGGACGCCTCCTCCATCACCGCCTGGATGCGCTCGCGCTCACGGAACGCGTAGAACACCGGGGTGATCGCGCCGACCTCGAGCGGGTAGCTGCCGAGGAACATCAGGTGGTTGAGCACCCGGTTCAGCTCGGCGAGCAGCGTCCGCGCCCACACCGCCCGCTCCGGCACCTCCATGCCGAGCATCCGCTCGACGGCGAGCACCACACCGAGCTCGTTGCTGAACGCCGACAGCCAGTCGTGCCGGTTCGCGAGCACGATGATCTGCCGGTAGTCGCGCGCCTCGAACAGCTTCTCGGCACCCCGGTGCATGTAGCCGATCACCGGGTCGGCACGGATGATCCGCTCACCGTCCAGCGTGACGGCCAGCCGCAGCACGCCGTGGGTGGACGGGTGCTGCGGTCCGATGTTGAGCACCATGTCCTGCGTCGACAGGCCGCTCGCGCCGCTGCCGACCCCCACGGTGATCTGTTCGGTCACGGCCGCCATGGTGGCACGCCGCGTCCCTGGACGAGCCAGGTGAACGCTCCCAACCCGCCGGGATCGACCAGTTCGGCCACCTCGCCCGCCTGGGACAGCGCCCGCAGGTAGCCGGCCGGGTCCGCGCGCGCCTGCTCGTACGCGGGCCGCGCCGCGCTGACCCCGAGCGCCCGCAGCGCGTCCCGCTGCGTGGCGACCGTCGTCCACTCCGCACCGGCCGCCTCGCCGGCCGCCGCGACGGCCGCGAACAGCACGTGCGCGGTGATGTCGCAGCCGCCGTCCGGTACGGGCAGCACCTGCCTGCCCTCGCGGTAACCGGTCAGCGTCCCGGCGGGGGAGGTCGCGGGGTCCGCCCCGTAGTCGATCGCCACGGCGACACCGCGGGTGAGCCGGCGGAGGACGTCCGCCCACGCGTCGTCGCGGGTACGGCCCACCTCGGCGCGGTCGCCCTCGCCCGTCAGCGGCCACCAGTGCTCCAGCCAGCGCGCGTCCACGTCCGGTACGGCGGGGCCGGCCCGCTCGGCTCCGTTGGCGTCGACCTCGACCAGCCGGGAGCCGTCCGCGGCGCGCTCGACGACGTCCACCGCAACGTTGTCCAGCCACTCGTTCGCGACCACCAGCCCGGCCAGCTCGTCCGGCAGAGCGTCGAGCCAGTCCGCCGACGCGGGCAGCCCCGGTGGCCGGCCGGCCACCTCGACGCCGACCAGCCCCAGCCCCGGGTCGCACGCGTGGAGGGCGGCGAGCAGCTCGCCGCCGCCGGCACCGACGTCGTACACGACTCCGGCCCCGACCTCCCGCGCCAACCGCGCGAGCGCCACGGCGAAGCGCTCGGACACATGGGGCGAGGTCCGGAACGCCGAGCGCGGGGCGCCCGGGCGCCGGTAGAACCCGCCCGGCCCGTACAGGGCGTCGGCCATCGCCGCCCGCCACGTCTGCCAGCCGCTCGAGGTCACGGCGATAGCCTGCACCGTGTCCCTCCCGCGTACGCCCGCCGACCGGCCGGCCCGGCTCACCGTCGGCGTGGTCGGGGCGGGGCGGGTCGGTGCTGTCCTCGGCGCCGCGCTGGCGCGGGCGGGGCACCAGGTGGTCGCGGTCTCCGGGGTGTCGGATCGGTCGCGCCGGCGCGCGGAGGAGCTGCTGCCCGGAGTCCCGGTGCTCGACCCGCCGGAGGTCGTCGAGCGCGCCGCCCTCGTGCTGCTGACCGTGCCGGACGACGAGCTGGGTGGGCTGGTGGACGGCCTGGCGGGCGCGGACGTGGCGCGGCCCGGCCAGTTCGCGGTCCACACCAGCGGCCGGTTCGGGCTGGCGGTGCTCGACCCGCTGATCCGCCGTGGCGCGCTGCCCCTGGCGCTGCACCCCGTGATGACGTTCACCGGCACCACCGTCGACCTCCAGCGGCTGGCCGGCGCCTGCTTCGGGGTGACCGCGCCGGAGTCGCTGCGTCCGGTCGCGGAGGCGCTGGTCATCGAGATGGGCGCCGAGCCGGTGTGGATCCCGGAGCCGGCCCGGACGCTCTACCACGCCGCGCTGGCCAACGGTGCCAACCACCTCGTCACGCTGGTGGCGCAGTCCGCGGACCTGCTCCGCCGGGCCGGGGTGGACGAGCCCGGCCGCATGCTGGGGCCGCTGCTCGGGGCCGCGCTGGACAACGCACTGCGCAGCGGCGACGCTGCGCTCACCGGGCCGGTCGCCCGCGGCGACGCCGGGACGGTCGCCGCGCACCTGGCGGCCCTCGGCCGGGCGGCCCCGGAGGCGGTGCCGGCGTACGTCGCGATGGCGCGGCTCACCGCGGACCGTGCCCTCGCCGCCGGGCTGCTCGACCCCGCCCGGGCCGAGGCGCTCCTCGACGTGCTGTCCACGGACGGGGCCAGTACGTGAGCGGCCCCGTCGTCCCCACCCGGCTCGCCGCCGCCTCCCCCGGGTGGACCGCCCAGGCCGACGTGGTGGTCGTGGGCAGCGGTGTGGCCGGCCTGACCACCGCGCTGCACTGCCGGGTGTACGGACGGGTTCTGCTGGTCACCAAGGCGCTGCTCGACGCCGGGTCCACCCGCTGGGCGCAGGGCGGCATCGCCGCGGCCCTCGGCCCGGACGACTCCCCCGAACGGCACCTCGAGGACACGCTGACGGCCGGCGTCGGGCTGTGCGACCGGGCGGCGGTGCGGGTGATGGTGACCGAGGGCCCGGCACGGGTCCGCGAGCTCATCGGGTTCGGTGCGGCCTTCGACACCGATGCTGCGGGGGCCCTGCAGCTCACCCGCGAGGGTGGGCACCTCACCCGCCGGATCGCCCACGCCGGCGGGGACGCCACCGGCGCGGAGGTCGAGCGCGCGCTCATCGCTGCGGTGCGGGCGGCGCCGGAGATCGAGGTGATCGAGCACGCGCTGGTGCTCGACCTGCTCACCGACGCCTCCGGGCACGCGGCGGGCATCACGCTGCACGTGCTGGGGGAGGGGACGCGGGACGGGGTCGGCGCCGTGCACGCGCCGGCCGTCGTGCTGGCCACCGGCGGCATGGGCCAGGTGTTCTCCTCGACCACCAACCCGGACGTGTCCACCGGCGACGGGGTCGCCCTCGCGCTGCGCGCCGGCGCCCGGGTGGCGGACCTGGAGTTCGTGCAGTTCCACCCCACGGCGCTGTGGCGCGGCCCCGGGGTCGCGGGCCAGCTGCCGCTGGTCACCGAGGCGCTGCGGGGGGAGGGCGCCGTACTCGTCGACGCGGCCGGCAACCGGGTGATGGCGGGCGTGCACCCGCTCGCCGACCTGGCCCCGCGCGACGTGGTCGCCAAGGCGATGAGCCGGCGGATGGCCGAGCTCGGCACCGACCACCTCTACCTGGACGCCCGGGGGCTGGGCGAGCGCCTGCTCCGGGAGCGGTTCCCGACCCTGGAGGCCAACTGCCGGGAGCTCGGCCTCGACCCCGCCCGGGACGTGGTCCCGGTCGCCCCGGCCGCCCACTACGCGTCGGGCGGGGTCCGGACCGACCTCGACGGGCACACCAGCGTCCCCGGCCTGTTCGCCTGCGGGGAGGTCGCCTGCACCGGCGTGCACGGGGCCAACCGGCTCGCGTCGAACTCCCTGCTCGAAGGGCTGGTCTTCGCCGCCCGCATCGCCGCGGCCATCGGGCGTACCGCCCCGTCCGCCGGCCCGCCGGTCGACCCGGCCGGCCACGGGTGGCTCGTCGAGCCCGGCGCCCGGCCCGAGCTGGCGGGGGTGATGACCGAGGGTGCAGGGGTCCTGCGCAGCGCCGACAGCCTCGCCGCGACGGCCAAGAGCCTGGCCGCGCTGGCAGACCGGAGGGCGACCACGGTGGGGCCGGAGGCGTGGCAGGCCACGAACCTGCATACGGTGGCCAGTGCGCTCGTGGTCGCCGCAGCACTGCGCGAGGAGACCCGTGGCTGCCACTGGCGCGAGGACTTCCCCACCGCCGACGACCGCTGGTGCGGCCGGCTGGTCACCCGCGCGGACGGGGGACGGCTGTCGACGAGCTTCGAGGAGCTGAGGTGACGCTCTCCGACGAGGTGGGTGGCGCGCTGCGCGCCGCCGGGCTCGACCCTGGCTACGTCGAGGACATCGCCCGCCGCGCGCTCGAGGAGGACCTCGACGGCGGCCTGGACGTGACGACCGTGGCGACCGTGCCGTTCGACCTGGAGGGCACGGCCGACTTCGTCGCCCGCGGCTCGGGCGTGGTGGCCGGCCTCGCCGTCGCGTCAGCAGTGCTCGAGGTCGCCAGCGACGACGCCGTGCGGCTGACGCAGCGGGCCGCCGACGGGGACCGCGTGGAGTCGGGCCAGCCGCTGCTCACCGCGACCTCGACCGTGCGGGCCCTGCTCACCGGCGAGCGCACCGCCTTGAACCTGCTCTGCCATCTGTCCGGCATCGCCACGCAGACCCGCCGGTGGGCGGACGCCCTGGCCGGGACCAAGGCGGTGGTGCTCGACACCCGCAAGACGACGCCGGGGCTGCGGCTGCTGGAGAAGTACGCCGTCCGCTGCGGCGGCGGGCAGAACAAGCGCATGGGCCTGTACGACGCCGCGCTGGTCAAGGACAACCACGTCATCGCCGCCGGCGGGGTCGCCGCGGCGTACGACGCCGTCCGCGAGCTGTTCCCGGACGTCGAGATCCAGGTGGAGTGCGACACCGTCGAGCAGGTGCGCGAGGCGATATCCGCGGGCGCGACGTTCCTGCTGTGCGACAACATGGACGTGCACACCTTGCGTGAGGCGGTTGCGGCGGTGGCCGGTCGCGCCGAGCTCGAGGCCACCGGCGGGCTCACCCTGGACCGGGCCAGGGCGGTGGCCGAGACCGGAGTCGACTACCTGTCGGTCGGGGCGCTCACGCACTCCGCACCGGTGCTGGACATCGGCATGGACCTGAGGACGGCGTGATGCTGCTCGCGATCGACGTCGGCAACACCAACACGGTGTTCGGCCTGTTCGAGGGGGAACGGCTGGTCGACTCCTGGCGGGTCAAGACCGACGCCCGCTCCACCGCCGACGAGCTGGCCCTGCTGCTGCGTGGCCTGCTCGAGCACCACCCACGGCCCGACGGGATCGCGCTGTGCTCCACCGTCCCCGCGGTGCTGCACGAGATGCGCGCGGTGCTCACCCGCTACTACTCCGACGTCCGCGCCGTGATCGTCGAGCCGGGGGTGAAGACGGGTGTCCCGCTGCTGTACGACAACCCCCGCGAGGTCGGCGCCGACCGGATCGTCAACAGCCTGGCCGCGTACACGCTGTACGGCGGCCCGGCGATCGTCGTCGACTTCGGCACCTCGACGAACTTCGACGTGGTCTCCGACAAGGGAGAGTTCCTCGGCGGGGCGCTCGCACCGGGGATCGAGATCTCGGTCGATGCGCTCGCTGCCCGGGGCGCGAGGCTGTTCAAGGTCGAGCTGTCCCGTCCCCGCTCGGTGATCGCCAAGACCACCTTCGAGGCGCTGCAGTCCGGGTTGCTGTACGGCTTCGCCGGCCAGGTCGACGGCCTGGTGCGCCGGATCGAGGAGGAGCTCGGCGCGAGCACCACGGTGGTCGCGACCGGGGGGCTCGCCCCGCTCGTGCTCGAGGAGAGCCAGACCATCCAGCACCACGAGCCGGAGCTCACGCTCATCGGCCTGCGGCTGGTCTTCGACCGCAACGTCGACCGGCCGGGTGGTGGCCGGACCGTCCTGCACCACGTGGCCGGGGGGTGACCGTGACCGCCACGGAGCCGGACGACCTGCCGGAGCAGATGCGGGTCCGCCGCGACAAGCTGTCCCGGATGCGGGCCGAGGGCCAGGACCCGTACCCGCTCGGCTTCCCGCGCACCACCGACGTCGCCGCGCTGCGGGAGCGCTTCGGCGACCTCGAACCCGACACCGCGACCGGGGAGCGGGTCGGCCTGGCCGGCCGGGTGGTGCTCAACCGGCCCAGCGGGAAGATCGGCTTCGCGACGTTGCGGGACGGCAGCGGAGACCTGCAGGTCATGCTCTCGCTGGACGCGGCCGGCGAGGACGCCCTGGCGCGGTGGAAGCGGGACGTCGACCTCGGTGACCACGTCGGCGTCGAGGGCGAGGTGATCACCAGCCGGCGCGGGGAGCTGTCCGTCCTCGTCTCCCGGTGGGTGACCACGGCCAAGGCGCTGCGGCCGCTGCCGGAGAAGTGGAAGGGGCTCACCGACCCGGAGGCGCGGGTCCGCCAGCGGTACGTCGACCTCATCGTCAACCCCGACGCCCGGCGGCTGGTCGAGGTGCGGGCGGTGGTGCTGCGCTCGCTGCGCGCGACGCTGGACGCCCGCGGGTACGTCGAGGTCGAGACCTCCGTGCTGCAGCCGATGCACGGCGGCGCGGCCGCGCGGCCGTTCAGCACGCACGTGAACGCCTTCGACCAGGACATGTACCTGCGGATCGCGCTCGAGCTGCCCCTCAAGCGGATGGTGGTCGGCGGAATCGAGCGCGTTTACGAGATCGGCCGCACGTTCCGCAACGAGGGCGTCGACACCACGCACAATCCCGAGTTCACGATGCTCGAGGCCTACGAGGCGTACGGCGACTACGACACCATGGCCGAGCTCACCCGGGCGCTCGTGCTCGAGGCCGCCGAGGCGGTCGGCTCCACGGTGATCACGGGGTCGCACGGGGAGATCGACCTGGCGGAGCCGTGGCACCACGTGACGGTTCACGAGGCCGTGAGCCGCGCGGTGGGCCGCCCGGTCGACCCCGGACTCCACGGCCGCGGAGCTGACCGCGCATCGCCGTCGAGCACGGGGTCGCCCTGCAACCGGGCTGGTCCGCGGGGGAGATCGTGCTCGAGCTGTTCGAGAAGCTCGTGGAGCACACGCTGCAGCACCCGACCTTCGTCCGCGACTACCCCGCGGACGTCCGGCCGCTGGCGCGACCGCACCGCGACGATCCGCGGCTGGCCGAGGCGTGGGACCTCATCATCGGCGGGGTGGAGCTCGCGCCGGCGTACTCCGAGCTGGTCGACCCCGTGGAGCAGCGCCGGCGCCTGACCGAGCAGTCGGTGCGGGCGGCCGGCGGCGACCCCGAGGCGATGCAGCTCGACGAGGACTTCCTGCGGGCCCTCGAGTACGGCGCGCCGCCGATGGGCGGAATGGGCCTGGGGGTGGACCGGCTCATCATGCTGCTCACCGGCACCGGAATTCGGGAGACGATTATGTTTCCGCTCCTTCGTCCGGAATAGCGCAGAGCAACTCTTTGGCGCGGGCATTATGCTGGCCGTTCCGAATACGGTTACCACCGTTTCCAGTCCCTTTGAAAGGCCGGCACAATGGCTCAGCGCATTCAGGTGCTGCTCGTCTGCGACCTGCACGACGACGACACCCCCGGGGACGAGACCGTCTCCTTCTCCCTCGACGGGGTCGGCTACGAGGTCGACCTGTGCTCCGAGCACGCGGCCGGGCTGCGCGACGCGCTGGCGCCCTACGTCGGCGCGGGGCGCCGGGTCGGCGGGCGGGCGAGCGGCGGGCGCCGCGGCCGCTCCGCCGCTCGGGGCGGGTCGGCCGGGAACCGCAGCGCCGACATCCGCGCCTGGGCGCGGGCCAAGGGCATCGAGATCAGCGAGCGCGGGCGCATTCCCGCCTCCGTCGTGGAGCAGTACGAGGCCGCTCACTGAGCGGGGAGGCCGGCGCGGTGCCGCTCGGGAATCCCGCGCGGCACCGTGGGCGTTGACCTCCTTGCGACCGACGTCCTTCAGCAGGCGGCCGCACGGCCGATGATGAATATCGGGGATGCGGGTAGGACCCCGATGGAAGTGGTGAAGAACGGCGGTCGAGCCGGGCCGCTGCCGCACCCGCGGCAACGACAGCGGGCCGGGGCTAGCATGCGGGAGGAAGGGCCCCCGGCCGTCCAACCGCTCTGTGAGGAGCGCTACATGTTCGAGAGGTTCACCGACCGCGCACGGCGCGTCGTCGTCCTGGCCCAGGAAGAGGCCAGGATGCTCAACCACAACTACATCGGCACCGAGCACATCCTGCTCGGCCTGATCCACGAGGGCGAGGGCGTCGCCGCCAAGGCGCTCGAGAGCCTCGGCATCTCGCTCGAGGGCGTGCGCCAGCAGGTCGAGGAGATCATCGGCCAGGGCCAGCAGGCGCCGAGCGGCCACATCCCGTTCACCCCGCGCGCCAAGAAGGTGCTGGAGCTGTCGCTGCGCGAGGCGCTCCAGCTCGGCCACAACTACATCGGCACCGAGCACATCCTGCTCGGCCTCATCCGCGAGGGCGAGGGCGTCGCCGCCCAGGTGCTGGTCAAGCTCGGTGCGGACCTCAACCGGGTCCGCCAGCAGGTGATCCAGCTGCTGTCGGGCTACCAGGGCAAGGAGCCGGCGGCTGCGGGCGGACCCGGTGAGGGCACGCCGTCCACGTCGCTCGTGCTCGACCAGTTCGGCCGCAACCTGACGCAGGCCGCCCGGGAGGGCAAGCTCGACCCGGTGATCGGCCGCGAGAAGGAGATCGAGCGGGTCATGCAGGTCCTCTCGCGGCGGACCAAGAACAACCCCGTGCTCATCGGCGAGCCCGGCGTCGGCAAGACGGCCGTCGTCGAGGGGCTCGCCCAGGCGATCGTCAAGGGCGAGGTGCCGGAGAACCTCAAGGACAAGCAGCTCTACACCCTCGACCTCGGCGCGCTCGTCGCCGGCTCCCGCTACCGCGGTGACTTCGAGGAGCGGCTGAAGAAGGTGCTCAAGGAGATCCGCACCCGCGGCGACATCATCCTGTTCATCGACGAGATCCACACGCTCGTCGGTGCCGGTGCCGCCGAAGGTGCGATCGACGCGGCGAGCATCCTCAAGCCGATGCTCGCCCGCGGCGAGCTGCAGACCATCGGCGCCACGACGCTGGACGAGTACCGCAAGCACCTGGAGAAGGACGCGGCGCTGGAGCGCCGGTTCCAGCCGATCCAGGTCGGCGAGCCGTCACTGGCGCACACCATCGAGATCCTCAAGGGCCTGCGCGACCGGTACGAGGCGCACCACCGCGTGTCCATCACCGACGGCGCGCTGGTCGCCGCCGCGACCCTGGCCGACCGCTACATCTCCGACCGCTTCCTGCCGGACAAGGCGATCGACCTGATCGACGAGGCCGGCTCGCGGATGCGCATCCGCCGGATGACCGCGCCGCCGGACCTGCGTGAGTTCGACGAGCGCATCGCCGCCGTCCGCCGCGAGAAGGAGTCCGCGATCGACGCGCAGGACTTCGAGAAGGCCGCCTCGCTGCGCGACAAGGAGAAGACCCTGCTCGCGGAGAAGGCGCAGCGCGAGAAGGAGTGGAAGGCCGGCGACATGGACGTCGTCGCCGAGGTCGACGACGAGGAGATCGCCGAGGTCCTCGCGACGTGGACCGGCATCCCGGTGTTCAAGCTCACCGAGGAGGAGACCAGCCGCCTGCTCCGCATGGAGGACGAGCTCCACAAGCGGGTCATCGGCCAGGACGACGCCATCAAGGCGGTCTCGCAGGCGATCCGGCGTACCCGCGCCGGACTGAAGGACCCGAAGCGACCGTCCGGCTCGTTCATCTTCGCCGGTCCGTCCGGCGTCGGGAAGACCGAGCTGTCCAAGACGCTGGCCGAGTTCCTCTTCGGCGACGAGGACGCGCTGATCCAGCTCGACATGAGCGAGTTCATGGAGAAGCACACCGTCTCCCGGCTGGTCGGCTCGCCTCCGGGCTACGTCGGATACGAGGAGGGTGGCCAGCTCACCGAGCGGGTGCGGCGCAAGCCGTTCAGCGTGGTGCTCTTCGACGAGATCGAGAAGGCCCACCCGGACGTGTTCAACACGCTGCTGCAGGTGCTCGAGGACGGCCGGCTGACCGACTCGCAGGGCCGCACGGTCGACTTCAAGAACACCGTGATCATCATGACGACCAACCTCGGCACCCGCGACATCGCGAAGGGCCTGAACATCGGGTTCGCCGGCGGCGACTCGGCGCAGGTCGACTACGACCGGATGAAGGCGAAGGTCCAGGACGAGCTCAAGGCGCACTTCCGGCCGGAGTTCCTCAACCGGATCGACGACACGATCGTGTTCCACCAGCTCAGCCAGGACGAGATCGTCGAGATCGTCGACCTCATGCTGACCCGGGTGGACTCCGCGCTGCGCAACCGGGACATGGGCCTCGAGCTCACCGCCGCGGCGAAGGCCCTGCTCGCCGAGCGCGGGTACGACCCCGTGCTGGGGGCCCGGCCGCTGCGCCGGACGATCCAGCGGGAGATCGAGGACATCCTGTCGGAGAAGATCCTCTACGGCGAGCTCAAGGCCGGGGAGATCGTCGTCGTCGACGCCGAGGGCGAGGGCGACGCCGCGTCGTTCACCTTCCGCGGCGAGCTCAAGCCGGCAGCGCCCGACGCCCCGCCGGTCGAGGCCGCGGGCAGCGAGCGCCAGGAGTAGCAACGAGCGGGACAGGGGCGGTACCCGGCTGGGTACCGCCCCTTCTCGTGTCTGTGGCGCTGCTGGCGGCCTGCGGCCAGGCGGGCTCGCCCGCGGCCGGCCCCACGCCGGAGTCGGCGACGGCGGTGACCGCCTCGGTCGGGCCGGGCGTGATCGTGTCCGCTCCCAGCGGTGGCCGGCCGGCACCGCCGCCGACGCTCACGCCGTCGGGTGGCGTCGTGACGGTCACCCCCGACCAGTACGACGCGACGGTGCGGCTTGCCGTCGGCGACCGGCTGGTCGTGGACCTGGGTGAGCAGTACTGGTCGGACCCGGTCACGTCGAACCCCGCCGTCCTGGAGCGCCGGCAGGTCACCCGCACCGACCATGGCGCGACCCGCGCGGAGCTCGTCGCCTCGGCGGCGGGGCGGGCCGACGTCACCGCCGGTACGCACCCGCCCTGCCTGGACGCCACCCCGCCGTGCATGGTGGCCCAGCGCGGCCTGGTCGTCCACGTCGTCGTGCAGTAGCCCCGCCTGCTCCGAGCCACCCCCACCCCCTTCGGGCGTTGGCGCCAGCGCTGGGAGACACGCCGTACGCGATCCAGATCTCGCGCCAACGCCCGGTTGGCGGGGCGCGGCTACGCCGGCAGCGCGTACCCGCCGTCCACCTCGACGGCGAGACCATCGGCGAGCAGCCCGGCCAGCGCGCGCTCGCGCTGGGTCGCCTCGTCCCACACCGGCGCGAGCAGCGCGGCCGGCACCGGGCCGTCCGCCTCGCGCAGCACGGCCAGCAGGCGGCCGCGGACCTGCCGGTCCGTACCGGCGTACGACTGGGCCCTGGTCGTCGGCTCCGGCGGGTAGCCCGCGGCACGCCAGGCGCAGCCCGCGGCCACCGGGCAGGTGTCGCAGCGCGGCGTGCGCGCGGTGCACACGGTCGCGCCGAGCTCCATGGACGCCGCCGCCCAGCGGGCCGCGGTGGCCACCTCCACGGGCAGCACGTCGGCAGCCGCGGACGGCGGCCGGCCGAACGCCCGCGCGAGCACCCGGGCGACGTTCGTGTCGACGACGGCGTGCCGCTGCCCGTACGCGAACGAAGCCACCGCCGCGGCGGTGTACGCCCCGACCCCCGGGAGCGCCCGCAGCGCGTCCACGTCGGCCGGCACCTGCCCACCGTGCTCGGTGGTGATCGCCACCGCGGCGGCGTGCAGGCGCAGGGCACGCCGGGGGTAGCCGAGCCGCCCCCACATGCGCACCGCCTCGCCGGACGGCTCGGCCGCCAGCGCGGCCGGCGTGGGCCAGCGGGCCAGCCATGCCTCGTACGCCGTGACGACGCGAGCGACGGGCGTCTGCTGCAGCATGACCTCGCTCACCAGCACCGCCCACGGGCTGGTGCCCGGCCGGCGCCACGGCAGGTCGCGCGCGGCGCCCGCGTACCACTGCAGCACCGACCGGACCCTCTGCTGGTCGTCCATCGGCAGGGATCGTCGCACGTCCCAGCGTGGCCGGGGGCCCGGCCGTAGCATCGGGTCGTGGACCTCGACGCCGTGTGGCACCCGGTCGGTCCGCACCCCCCGTCGGTGTACTGGCGGCGCCGGCTCGTCCTGCTGCTCGTCGTGCTGGTCGCCGCGATCGCGCTCGGGTCCACGCTGGGGGGGTCCGCCACGCCGGCCGGGACGAGCGCCGCCGCCCCCGGGCAGACCCCGACCCCGACAGCGAGCCTGAGCACGCCCACCCCGGTCACCACGACCGCGACCCCGCCCCCGTCCCCGTCCCCGGCCGCGTCCAGCGCCGAGCCCGTGGACTGCGCCGCGAACGTGCTCACCGTGACGGCCGCCACCGACGCCGAGACCTACCCCGCGGGCAGCACGCCCGAGCTGACGCTGACGGTGCGCAACACCGGCATCGCTCCGTGCCGGACGGACCTGGGTTCGGCTCAGCTGGAGCTGCGGGTGCTCTCGGGCCAGGACCGGGTGTGGTCGAGCGACGACTGCTCTCCCGGTGGTGACCCGAACCCGACGGTGCTACCGGCCGGTGGGCAGTTCACCACTTCCCTGCAGTGGCCGCGGGTCCGTTCCGCGCCCTCCTGCCCGGGCGGCGAGCCGGCCGCGCAGCCGGGCACCTACCGGCTGTACGCGCGGCTCGGCGACCGGCTGTCCGCGCCCGCGGTGTTCCACCTGGCCTGACGGCGGCGGTCAGACGTAGCGCTCGAGGATCGAGGACTCGGCGAGGCGGGACAGCCCCTCGCGGACGCTGCGAGCACGCGCCTCGCCGACGCCCTCCACCGCCTGCAGGTCGTCGACACTGGCGGCGAGCAGCTTCTGCAGGGTGCCGAAGTGCTCCACCAAGCGGTCCACGATCGCGCGGGGCAGCCGGGGGACTCGGGCCAGCAGCCGGTAGCCGTGCGGGCTGACTGCGGCGTCGAGGCCGTCGGCGCCGCCGGCGGAGAACCCCACCGCCTTGGCGATCGCCCCCAGGTCCAGCAGGTCCTCGGCGGAGAGGTCGTCGAGCTCGGTGAGCACGTGATCGAGGCTGCGAGCACGGCGGCCGCTGCCGGGCAGGTAGTCGCGGATCACCAGCTCGCGCTCCTGCTCCACCCCGGCCATGAGCTCGTCGAGCTGCAGGGACAGCAGGCGCCCGTCCGTGCCGAGCTCCACGACGTAGCCCTCGATCTCCGTGGCGATCCGGCGCACCATCTCCAGCCGCTGGCTGACGGCCATCGCGTCCCGCACGGTCACGAGGTCCTCGATCTCCAGCGCGGACAGCGTGCCGCGGACCTCGTCCAGGCGCAGCGTGTAGCGCTCGAGCGTCGCCAGCGCCTGGTTCGCGCGGGAGAGGATCGCGGCGGAGTCGTCGAGCACGTAGCGGCGGCCGGCGACGTAGAGCGCGATGATCCGCATGGACTGGCTGACCGAGATGACCGGGTAGCCGGTCTGCTTCGCGACGCGTTCGGCCGTGCGGTGCCGGGTGCCCGACTCCTCGGTCGGGATCGCCGGATCCGGAACCAGGTGCACCGCCGCCCGGACGATGCGGTCGAGGTCGTCGGCGAGCACGATCGCGCCGTCCATCTTCGCGAGCTCGCGCAGCCGGGTCGCCGAGAACTCCACGTCGAGGGCGAACCCGCCGGTGCACAGCTCCTCGACCGTGCGGTCGTGGCCGAGGACGACCAGCCCGCCGGTGTTGCCACGGAGGATCCGCTCGAGGCCGTCGCGCAGAGCCGTGCCCGGGGCGACCGACGCGAGCGTGGCCCGCAGCAGGTCCTGCCCCTCTACCCGTTCGCCCCCGCCGACCACCCGCGCTCCTCCTGCGGTCGCGCCGACGCCGGCGCTCGTCCCCTCGGAGTCTAGGGGGCCGGAACGCTGCGCACGATCCTCGGCCGGAGGACACGCAGGGCGGAGCGGATGTCCGGGACCTCGTGCACGTCCAGGCCGGGTGGCACCGGGCCCGGGTCGGGGGGGACGAGCGCACGCCGGAAGCCCAGCCGGGCGGCCTCGGCCAGGCGCGGGCCGACGGCCGTGACCGGGCGCACCTCACCGGCCAGGCCGACCTCGCCGACGGCGACGAGGTCCGGTGGCAGCGGGTGGTTCGCCGCGGCGCTCGCCAGCGCCAGGGCGAGCGCCAGGTCCGCCGCCGGCTCGACCAGCCGGACCCCGCCGACGGTGGCGGTGTACACGTCGCGCCGGGTGAGCTCGATCTCCGCCCGGCGGTGCAGCACCGCGAGCATCATCGCCACCCGGTTGCCGTCCAGCCCGCTGGTGGCCCGTCGCGGGGTCGGGATGTCCGTGGGGTCGACGAGCGCCTGGACCTCGGCGAGCAGCGCCCGGCGGCCCTCCAGGGCGACCGTCACGCAGGTGCCGGCCACCGGCTCGGCCTTGCGGGACAGGAACAGCCCGCTGGGGTCGGCGACGCACGTGATGCCCCCGTCGCCGAGGTCGAAGCAGCCCACCTCGTCGGCGGGGCCGTACCGGTTCTTCACCGCGCGGACCATCCGCAGCCGGGAGTTGCGGTCGCCCTCGAAGTGCAGGACGACGTCGACGAGGTGCTCGAGGACCCGCGGGCCGGCGATCGAGCCGTCCTTGGTGACGTGGCCGACGAGGACGGTGGCGATCCCGCGCTCCTTCGCGACCCGGATCAGTGCCGAGGCGACCTCACGCACCTGCGTCACGCCGCCCGGGACGCCGTCGACGTCGGCCGAGGCGAGCGTCTGGACCGAGTCGACGAGCAGCAGGTCGGGCGCCACCGCGTCCACCTGCCCGAGAACGGCGGCCAGGTCGGTCTCCGCCGCGAGGAAGACCTCCCGTGAGAGCGCGTCCACCCGCTCGGCACGCAGCCGGACCTGAGCGGCCGACTCCTCCCCGGTGACGTAGAGCACCCGGCCCTCGTGGCCCGCGGCGAGCGCCAGCAGCAGGGTGGACTTGCCCACCCCGGGCTCGCCGGCCAGCAGCAGCACGGCGCCCTGGACGATGCCGCCGCCGAGCACCCGGTCGAGCTCGCTGACGTTGGTCGAGCGCGCGCTTGCCGCCTGCGCGTCGACGTCCGCGATGGGCCGCGCGGGGGCGCTGACCGGACCGGGCGCCACGCTGCGCGCGGGCCGGGCGCCGACCTCGACGACCGAGCCCCAGGTCTGGCACTCGGGGCAGCGCCCCACCCACTTCGCGATGGTGAGCCCGCACTCCCCGCACCGGAAGCTGCTTCGGTCCCTCGCCGCCGTGCCCGCTCGCGCCATGCCGGTGACGCTACGGCCCGGGTCCGACAGTCACCGGCCGCGACGCGCGGTGCCGTCAGGCGGTACGCCGCCGCCCCCGCCGCGTGCGCGCGGGCGGCTCGGCCGGATGCCGGGCGGCGGGGCCGCCCGCGGCGCGCACCTGCTCGCAGTGCCCGGCCAGGACCTCGTACGCCGCGTCGCCCATGAGCTCGCGCAGCTCGGGCTCGTACGACCGGAACAGCGGCTGTGCGTGCCCGTACGCCTCCGGCGAGGACGTGCACCACCAGGTCAGGTCGTGCCCGCCCGGTCCCCAGCCGCGCCGGTCGTACTCCGTGATCGTGGTGAGGAGCACCTTGGTCTCGTCCGCCCGCTCCACCCAGTCGAACGTGCGGCGGATCGGCAGCTGCCAGCAGACGTCCGGCTTGGTCTCCAGCGGGTGGCGCCCGGTACGCAGCGCGAGCGCGTGCAGGGCGCAGCCCGCGCCGGCGGGGAACCCGGGCCGGTTGAGGAAGACGCACGCCCCGTCGACCGTACGGGTCCGCCGCCGCCCGTCGTCGACCTCGCTGACCCGCTTGGTGTGGTGCTGCCAGTCGTCCGGGCTCAGCTCGGCCGCGGCCGCCTTCACCCGCTTCTCGTCGTCGCCGTCGCTGTAGAAGGCCCCGTGCGTGCAGCACCCGTCGTCCTCGCGGCCGGGGACGATGCCGTGACAGCCGGAGCCGAAGATGCAGCCCCAGCTCGACGTCAGCCAGGTCACGTCGCACCGGAACACCTGCTCGGCGTCGCCGGGGTCGGGGAACTCGAACCACTCGCGGGCGAAGTCCAGCGGTGTCTCCGGGGCGGGGCTCGGCACGGCGCCAGGGTACGGTCCGGGGACTACCCTCGACCGGTGAGCACCGTACGGGTCCCCGAGGCCCGGGTCGCCCTGTCGACCGCGTCGGTGTACCCGGAGTCCACGGCCAGCGCTTTCGAGATCGCCGCCCGGCTCGGCTACGACGGGGTCGAGGTCATGGTCTGGACCGACCCGGTGAGCCAGGACGTCGAGGCGCTCAAGCGGCTGTCGGACTACCACGGCGTCCCGGTGCTCGCCGTGCACGCGCCGTGCCTGCTGATCACCCAGCGGGTGTGGGGCAACGACCCGTGGGCGAAGCTGGTCCGGGCCCGCCGTGCGGCCGAGACGCTCGGCGCGGGCACGGTCGTCGTGCACCCGCCGTTCCGCTGGCAGCGCGACTACGCACGCGAGTTCGTCGCCGGGATCGGCCACATGGCCGAGGAGACCGACGTGCAGTTCGCGGTGGAGAACATGTTCCCGCTGCGGGCCCGGGGCCGGGAGGTGACGCCGTACGCACCGGACTGGGACCCGACCGGCGAGGACGTCCGCCACTTCACCCTCGACCTGTCGCACACCTCGGTGTCGCGCAGCGACGCGCTGGAGATGGCGGACCGGATGGGAGGCCGGCTCGCGCACGTCCACATCGCCGACGGCGTGGAGGGCCCGCGCGACGACCACCTGGTGCCCGGCCGCGGCAACCAGCCGTGCGCGCAGCTGCTCGAGCGGCTCGCCGGCAGCGGGTTCACCGGCACCGTGGTGGTGGAGGTCAACACCCGCCGGGCGGAGACCCGGGCCGACCGGGAGGCGGACCTGGCCGAGGCGCTCGCGTTCACCCGGCTCAACCTCGCCGCGCCCGTCGAGGGGGACACGAGCGCCTGGCGCCGCGACGCCGCTGCGCCCGCATAGCCCGCGATGAGCCTGTTCGACGTCGTCTCCGCCGAGTACGACGAGACCCGCCCGCGCTACCCCGCTGAGCTGTACGACGCCGTCGAGCGGGTCGCGGGTGGCCTGGACGGACGCCGGGTGCTGGACGTCGCCGCCGGTACGGGGATCGCCACCCGGGAGCTCACCCGGCGGGGTGCCGAGGTGGTGGCGGTCGACCTCGGCCCGGACATGCTCGCCCGGCTCGCCGCCCGTGCGTCCCCGGCGCTCGCCGCGGTCGCCCGCGCCGAGGCGCTGCCGCTGCGGCCGGCCACCGTGGACCTCGCGGTGTGCGCGACGGCCTGGCACTGGCTGGACGGCACGGCGACGGCGCGGGAGCTGCACCGCGTGGTGCGGCCGGGCGGCGCCGTGGCGGTGTGGTGGGGGAACAACCAGGTCTCCGACGACATCGCCTGGGAGCGTGACCAGGCCGCGCTGTACGAGGAGTACGGCCTGCGCCGCCCCGAGGCCGCGGAGCGCCCGGAGGCCGCGGCGGAGGAGGCGGCGGCCCGGCTCGCGGAGGCAGGCTTCACGGCCACGCAGGTGCGCACCTTCCACTGGGAGCGCGAGGTCCCGGTCGAGCTGCACCTTCGGCAGCTGGCCACGCACTCGGTGGTCATCCGGCTCGGCGCGCGCGGCGGCGAGCTGCTCGACCACGTGCGGGTGGCGCTGGCCCGGTACGGCCCGAGCGTCACCGAGCGGTTCGTGGGCGTGCTGGCACTCGCACGGCGCTAGCCTTCGCTGCGTGCTCCGCCGGACCATCCTCGCCGCTGCACGGTCGTCGGCGGTCCGCCGCGCGGTCGTCACCGCGCCGCCGACCCGCGCGGTCGTGGACCGGTTCGTGGCGGGCGAGGACGTCGACGACGCGGTGGCCGCCTGCCGCCGGCTGACCGCCGACGGCCTGCACGTCACGCTCGACCGGCTCGGCGAGTTCACCCGCGACGCGGAGGTGGCCGCGGCCACCGCGAAGGCGTACGTCGTGCTGCTCGACCGGCTCGCGGCGGAGGGGCTGACCGCGCGCTGCGAGGTCTCCGTCAAGCTCAGCGCCGTGGGGCAGCAGCTCGACGAGCGGATGGCGCTCGACCACGCCCGCTCGGTCTGCGCGGCCGCTGCCGCGGCGGGGACGACGGTCACCCTGGACATGGAGGACCACACGACCACCGACTCGACGCTGGCGATCCTCGGCGAGCTGCGTCGGGACTTCCCGGACACGGGCGCGGTGATCCAGTCCTACCTGCGCCGGTCGGAGGGGGACTGCCGCGACCTGGCCCGTCCGGGTAGCCGCGTCCGGCTGTGCAAGGGCGCGTACGACGAGCCCGAGTCGGTCGCGTACCGCACCGGCCGCGAGGTCGACCTGTCCTACGTCCGCTGCCTGCGGGTGCTCATGGACGGCGGTGGCTACCCGATGGTCGCCACCCACGACCCGCACCTCATCGGGGTGGCCGACGCGCTGGTGCGGGGTAGCGGCCGCGGCGACGACACGTACGAGTACCAGATGCTCCACGGCGTGCGGCCGGCCGAGCAGCGCCGCCTGGCCGGGCGGGGCCACACGGTACGGGTGTACGTGCCGTACGGGGCGGAGTGGTACGGATACCTCATGCGCCGGCTCGCGGAGCGGCCGGCGAACGTCGTCTTCTTCCTTCGGAGCCTGGTGAGCACGTCATGAGCGAGCGGGTCGCCATCGTCGGCGTCGGCAAGATGGGCGAGGCGCTGCTGTCCGGTCTGCTGCGGGCCGGCCGCGCCCCGGGCGACCTGCTCATCGTGGAGCGGTACGCCGAGCGGCGCGCGGCGCTGCAGGAGCGCTACGGCGTGCGGGCCGTCACGGTGCCGGAGGCGGCCGGCGAGGCGGACACCCTGCTCGTCGCGGTGAAGCCGCAGGAGATCGGCGACCTGTGCCACGACCTCGCCGGGGTCATCCGGCCCGGCACGCTGGTGGTCTCGATCGCCGCCGGCGTGACCACCGGCTTCCTCGAGGACCGGCTCGGCGCGGGCGTGCCGGTGGTCCGGGTGATGAGCAACACGCCGGCGCTGGTGGACGAGGCGATGTCGGTGATCTCCGCCGGTGCGCATGCGGCTGACGAGCACCTGGCGCGCACGGAGGCGCTGCTCTCACCCGTCGGCAAGGTCCTTCGGCTGCCCGAGTCCCAGCTCGACGCGGTCACGGCGCTGTCCGGCAGCGGCCCGGCGTACTTCTTCTACCTCGTCGAGGCGATGATCGACGCGGGCATCCTGCTGGGGCTGCCGCGGGCCGTGGCCGCGGACCTCATCGTGCAGACCGCGGTGGGCTCGGCGCGGATGCTGCGCGACTCCGGCGAGCACCCCGTCCAGCTGCGCGAGGCGGTCACCTCGCCCGGCGGGACGACGATCGCGGCGATCTACGAGCTGGAGCGGCACGGTGTCCGCGCGGCCCTGCTCGCGGCGCTGGAGGCGGCCCGGGACCGTAGCCGCGCGCTCGCCAGCGGCGGCTGAGCGTCGTGCTGGACGGCTCGACGTTTGCCCTGGCGGACGACCCGGCACGATGAACCCATGAGCGACCGGGTGGCCGTGGCGTGGGACGACCTGCTCACGGTGTACGACTTCGGCCGCGGACACCCGCTCGCCCCTGTCCGGGTCGAGCTGACCATGGCCCTCGCCCGCCAGCTCGGC
The DNA here is from genome assembly GCA_963728075.1 of uncultured Actinomycetota bacterium. Classification (GTDB taxonomy): domain Bacteria; phylum Actinomycetota; class Actinomycetes; order JAFAQI01; family DASSKL01; genus CAVSIP01. Next base: position 280,540 of record CAVSIP010000003.1, read on the forward strand.
GTGCTCGACGCCCCGTCGGTCGAGCTGGTCGCGCCGGTCACCGCGGACGACGCCGTGCTGGAGACCGTCCACCACCCCGGCTACATCGCGGCGGTGAAGGATGCCGGCGACCCGATGGGGCCGCGCGCGCACCCGGAGTACGGGCTCGGCACCGGTGACAACCCCGTCTTCGCCGGGATGCACGACGCCTCGCGCATGGTGGTCGGCGCGACGCTCGCCGCCGCGCAGGCGGTCTGGGAGGGCCGGGCGGACCACGGGGTCAACATCGCCGGTGGGCTGCACCACGCGATGCCCGCGGCGGCCAGTGGGTTCTGCGTCTACAACGACCCGGCCATCGCGATCCGCTGGCTGCTCGACCACGGCGCGACGCGGGTGGCGTACGTCGACGTCGACGCCCATCACGGCGACGGGGTGCAGGCGGTGTTCTACGACGACCCCCGCGTGCTGACAATCAGCATCCACGAGAGCGGGCGCACGTTGTTCCCGGGCACCGGGTTCCCGGACGAGGTGGGCGCGCCGGGCGCCGAGGGCACGGCGGTCAACGTCGCACTGCCCGCCGGGACGGGAGACGCCGGCTGGCTGCGGGCCTTCCACGCCGTCGTCCCGCCGCTGGTGCGGACGTTCGCCCCGGACGTGCTCGTGAGCCAGCAGGGCTGTGACTCCCACGCGCTCGACCCGCTCGCCCACCTGCTCGTGACCCTGGACGGCCAGCGGGCCACCTACGCCGCGCTGCACCGGCTCGCGCACGAGGTGTGCGGCGGGCGCTGGGTGGCGACCGGCGGTGGGGGCTACGAGCTCGTCCAGGTGGTGCCCCGTGCCTGGACTCACCTGCTCGGCGAGGCGGTGGGGCGCCCGGTCCCGCCGGGCACCGAGACACCGGACGCCTGGCGGGAGTTCGTCCGCAAGCGGACGGGCGAGCTCGCTCCGGTGCGAATGACCGACGGCCGGGAGTCGGTCTACCGCCCGTACGACGCGTTCGCCGCCGACCCGTCGGACCGGATCGACCGGGAGATCGGCGCCACCCGCAACGCCGTGTTCCCCGCGCACGGTCTCGACCCGGTGCTCGAGCCGTGAGCGCGCCCTCCCGGCAGGAGCTGGCCGAGCACCTGGTCGCCAGCCGGATCGCCGGGGACGTCGCGACGCCGCGGGAGAACAACCTGCGCAACTTCCGGCGCCTCGCCGACCGGGAGCCGCTGTACACCTTCGGGCTCAGGCTGCAGCGGCCGTGGACGGCCGAGGACGTGCTGGCGGTCATGGTCGAGCGCGTCGGGGTCCACCCCGACCCCGGCTACCGGGTCGGCCCGGACACCATCGACGTCGAGCGCACGCTCGACCGGCTCGATGCGATGGGTGAGCGGCTGGCGGAGGCGGCGGCCACCCGGGCCCGGGTGGTGCTGGCGACCGGTCACCCCACCGGGCTGCTGCCGGTGCACGTCGCCGTGGCACAGGCGCTGCACGCGGCCGGGTGCCGCATCGTGCTGGCCGGCGCGGGCGCTCACGTGACAGCGGAGGACAGGCGCGTCGAGGTGCGCCACATCGCCGGTGTGGCCACGATCCGCGTCGGCGGTGACCTGGTCCACACCCATGCCAGCGAGCCCATGGAGCGGATGCTCGCCGGCCTCACCGAGGCGGGGGAGGTGCCGCCGGACCTGGTCGTCGCCGACCACGGGTACGCGGGGGCGGCCGGGCAGGCCGGCATCCGTACGGTCGGCTTCGCCGACTGCAACGACCCCGCCCTGTTCGCCGGCGAGGCCGAGGGCCTGGTCGACGTCGCGGTCCCGCTCGACGACAACGTGCTGCCGCACCTGTACGACCCGCTTGCGGCGTACCTCGTCGGCCGCATCCGCGCCTAGCTCGCAGCGGAGCAAACCCGCCGGCACATTACGTGCCGTTAACGTTACTGACAGCAAGATCCTCCGCATATCGGCCCGTTTCGGTGGGTACCAAGCCGCTGTCCGTAACGTCGGGCTCACCCTCTGCAGTCCCTTCTGGGTGGTTCACGACGTTCTCAGCGAGCAAAGCGGAGGTAGACGATGGAGTCAGCGCGGTGGGGGCCGTGGCTGCGCCGGGCGTCGGTGACCGCGGCGGCGACGGGCGTGACGCTCGTCGGCGCTGCGATCCCTGCACTCGCCGACGCCGGCCCGCAGGCCCTTCCCGAGCACGCTGCGACGGCCGCTGCGCAGGCGAGTGCCTCCCCCGGCCGTCCGACCAACCCGGGCGCGTCTGCGGATGCGGGTAAGCCGGGCCAGCCGGGTGTCGGCAAGGGCCCGCAGGGCCAGCCGGGCTCTGGCGAGCGGTCTGGTCCTCCTGGCAACAACGGGACCATCAAGGTCTTCCAGGGATCCGACAGCGTCCCGCCGGGCCTGGGGAACGAGCCGCACGTCAGCTGTGTGTTCAGCGTTGCCTTCTACGGGTTCGACGCCGGGCAGACCGGGACGCTCGCCATCGCCCTGCAGTCGCCGACCGGCAGCCGTGGCGACGTGCTGCTGGCCCGTGCCGTCGACCTGACCAACGACGTCCGGGGCAGCGGCAACACCCTCGATGGCGTCGCCGGCCCGTTCAGCTTCGGTGCCGCAGACCTCGGCGGGGTGACGCCGCAGGCCCAGCAGGGCTACCACCTGCGGGTCATGTTCTACCCGGACGAAGCTCCGGGCGGTCCGAAGACGAAGGTCATCTGGTACCAGCCATGTGCCGGGGGCACCGGCGGCACGGGCGGCACCGGCGGCACCGGCGGCACCGGCGGCACCGGCGGCACGGGCGGCACGGCGGCACGGGCGGCACGGGGGCACCGGGCACCGGGCCCGGGCACCGGGCACCGGGGGCACCGGCGGCACGGGCACGGCACCGGCGGCCAGACGTCGCAGGGCGGCACCGCGCCGTCTGGCGGTGGCACGACCCCGCCGACCGGTGGCACGACCCCGCCGTCCGGTGGCACGACCCCGCCGTCCGGTGGGGGCGCGGTGACGGTGCCCGGGCAGGGTAGGCAAGTGGCACCGTCGGGTGGCACCCAGCCGGCGGGGTCCGGCAGGTCGGTCCGGCCGAGCGTGCTCGGCGAGCAGGTCACCCGCAGCGCTCCGGCCCCGGCCCGGGCGAGCGTGACCACGGCCGGCGAGTCCCTGCCGTACACCGGCGCTCGGGACGCGCTTGCGCTCACCTACGCCGCGCTGAGCCTGCTGGGTCTCGGCGCCGGGCTCGTCGCCGCCGGGCGGCGGCCGCGGCGTAGTAGTCCCTGACGGGCTCCTGCGTCGCCTCGCGGGCGTCGCACCGGATCCAGCCGGTGCGGCGCCCGCACCCGTTTCCGGTCCCATTCGTCCCATGGCAACCTGACGCCACACCCGCTACGCTGAGTAACGCGCGTGCGCCAGCCGCCGGAGGGGAAGCCGGTGGACGTCACGCGGGAGAGCATGGTGTCGCCATGGCGGATGAGCACCGCGGCGCCGGCCGCGAGGCGCCGCTCGCCGAGATGCGGTTCCTCACGGTCGCCGAGGTCGCCGCGCTCATGCGCGTCTCCAAGATGACGGTCTACCGCCTCGTCCACGGCGGCACGCTGCCCGCTGTCCGGGTCGGCCGCTCGTTCCGGGTGCCGGAGCAGGCCGTGCACGACTACCTGCGCAACGCCTTCATCGAAGCCGGCTGACCCGCGGGTACGCTGGCTCTGCACGGGCGCCAGCCGGCGGCCCGTTCAGCCTTGTCGACCCGACCCGTGAGGACTGCCCCGTGGGCTCCGTGATCAAGAAGCGCCGCAAGCGCATGGCCAAGAAGAAGCACCGCAAGCTGCTCAAGAAGACCCGCGTCCAGCGTCGTAACAAGAAGTAACGATGACGGCGGGGGCGACGACGGCCGACGGCGACCGCACGGTCTGGGTGACGTTCCTGTCCGACTACGGGCTCGACGACGTCTTCGTCGGCGTCTGCAAGGGCGTGCTCGCCCGGGTCGCACCGCACGTGCGGATCCTCGACGTCTGCCACCTGATCGCTCCCCAGGACGTCGTCCACGGCGCCACCGCCCTCGCCTCCGCGGTCCCCTACCTGCCGGTGGGCATCCACCTCGGGTTGGTCGACCCGCTGCGCGAGGAGACCGTCCGCGGGATCGCCGTGCGCTGCGCCGACGGTTCGGTGTTCGTGGGTCCGGACAACGGCGTGCTGTCGATGGCGTGGCAGCAGGCGGGTGGTGCGACTGCGGCGTACGAGCTGACCAACGAGGACCTGTGGGGCACGGCGGCGACCCGCTCCTTCCGCGGCAGGGACGTGTTCGCCCCCGTGGCTGGTCACCTCGCCAACGGGGTGGATCTCGCCGAGGTGGGGCCCCAGCTCGACCTCGGCGGGCTCGTGCGGCTGGCGGTACCCCAGCCTACGGTCGACGAGGACCACGTGCACGCGGAGATCGTGAGCGTCGACCACTTCGGCAACCTGGCGCTCAACTGTCGGCGCAGCGACCTGGAGGCCGCGGGGATCGTGCTCGGCGACACCGTGGAGGTACGGGCCCAGGGCCGCTCACACAACGTGCCCTTCCGGCCGTCCGTCGGGGATCTCGTCCCCGGTCGCCTCGGGGTGTGCGAAGACTCCTTCCGCTCGGTGATCCTCGCGGTGAACCGCGGGCACGCGGCCACGTCGTTGCGGATCGGTCGCGGTGACCCCGTGGTCGTCGCCCGGCTGCCACAGGGCTGACGCGCCGCGGCAGTCCCCTGTTCCGCCTGGGTTACCGCTGGTAGCATCTGGACGTCCGCCATCGTCCGGCCCAGCCTGTCGTCGGTGTCCACGACCGCTTCTCCGGAGCCCGCATGAAGCCTCGCGTCGTTCTCGTCACCGGCGTCTCCCGGCATCTCGGAGCGCGGCTCGCCGGCCTGCTGCAGGCGGACCCCTCACTGGAGAAGGTCATCGGCGTCGACGTCGTGCCACCGCGGCAGCCGCTCGGGCGGATGGAGTTCGTCCGCGCCGACATCCGCAACCCGATCATCGCCAAGGTCATCGCGACCTCCGAGGTCGACACCGTGGTGCACATGAGCGTCATCGCCACGCCCTTCGGCGCCGGCGGGCGTACGGCGATGAAGGAGATCAACGTCATCGGCACCATGCAGCTGCTCGCTGCGTGCCAGAAGGCACCGAGCCTGCGCCGGCTCGTGGTCAAGTCGACGACGGCCGTGTACGGCTCGAGCCCGCGCGACCCGGCGCTGTTCACCGAGGAGATGGAGCCCAAGTCCCTGCCGCGCTCCGGGTACTCCAAGGACGCGTTCGAGGTCGAGGGCTACGTGCGCGGCTTCGGCCGTCGCCGCCCGGACGTCGACGTCACCATGCTGCGGTTCGCGAACTTCATGGGCCCGAGCATCGACAGCCCCCTCACCAGGTACTTCTCCCTGCCGGTGGTCCCCACCGTGCTGGGCTACGACCCGCGGCTGCAGTTCATCCACGAGGACGACGGCATCGAGGTGCTGCGGCGGGCGGTCCTCGAGGAGCACCCCGGCGTGTTCAACGTCTCCGGCGACGGTGTGCTCCTGCTGTCGCAGGCCATCCGCAAGGCCGGCCGGCCCGAGCTGCCGGTGGCCTCACCCGCCGTGTCCCTGCTGGGCTCGGTGCTGCGCCGAGCCGGCCTGGTCGACTTCTCCCCGGAGCAGCTGGCCTTCCTGGAACACGGTCGCGGGGTCGACATCACCCGGCTCACCGCCGAGATGGGCTACCAGCCGGCGTACTCCACGGCGGAGGCGTTCAGCGACTTCGTCAACGCCAGGCTGCCGCGGCGGCTGGTCACCCCGGCGCGGGCGAGCGCCGCGGAGGCGACGGTGCGCGCAACGCTCGAGCGGAGGAGGACGGCTCATGCCTGAGGCCCGGGTGATCCCCCTCGACGGCCGGGACCCGGCGCGGCAGCGGGACGCCGGCCGCCGGACCCGCCCGCTGCCCGTACCCGAGCGGGCGGAGGCGCCGCCGCCGGACATGCCGGACTGGGAGCGCACGGTCGCCGGAGCCCTGGCGTTCCTGCGTCGGCGGATCACCGGCGACTACGACATCGACGAGTTCGGCTTCGACGCCGACCTCAACGACAACGTCTACATGAACCTGTTCCGGCCGCTGTACGACAAGTACTTCCGGGTCGAGGTGCGCGGCGTGGAGAACATCCCCGCCGACCGGGGCGCGCTGGTCGTCGCCAACCACTCCGGCACGGTGCCGGTGGACGCGGTGATGACCCAGCTCGCGATCCTCGACCACACCGGCCGGCACCTGCGGATGCTGGGCGCGGACCTGGTCTTCCGCCTGCCCCTCATCGCGCCCATGGCGCGCAAGGGTGGGGCCACGCTGGCCTGCAACCCCGATGCCGAGCGGCTGCTGTCGAAGGGCGAGCTCGCCGGGGTCTGGCCGGAGGGTTTCAAGGGCATCGGCAAGCCGTTCAGCGAGCGTTACAAGCTGCAGCGCTTCGGCCGGGGCGGGTTCGTCTCCGCCGCGATGCGTACCGGCGCACCGATCGTCCCGTGCTCCATCGTGGGCGCCGAGGAGATCTACCCGATCGTCGGCAACGTCAAGACGCTCGCGCGGCTGTTCGGCCTGCCCTACCTGCCGGTGACGCCCACCTTCCCGTGGCTCGGTCCGCTCGGCATGGTGCCCCTGCCGTCGAAGTGGATCATCGAGTTCGGGGAGCCGCTGGAGACGGCCGACTACGGCGACGGCGCCGCCGACGACCCGATGCTCGTCTTCAACCTCACCGACCAGGTGCGCGAGACGATCCAGCAGACGCTCTACCGCCTGCTCATGCAGCGCCGCAGCGTCTTCTTCTAGCCTGGCAGCAGCCGTCGGGCGCTCGACACGGCCTCGGCGACCGTCCGGGCCCGGCGCCGACGCCGTCGGTTGAGGACGATGCCCGTGGCGATGCCGCCGGCGACCGCACCGGTGCCGGCGACGGCGGGGATGCCGATGAGCGCGGCCCGCCGCCCGGTCCGGAAGTCGCGGATCTCCCACCCGCGCTCGCGGGCGACGCGGCGCAGCGCCGCGTCGGGGTTGACGGCGACCGGGTGGCCGACGAGCTCCAGCATGGGGACGTCGTTGGCGGAGTCGCTGTACGCCGCGCACCGGGACAGGTCCAGGCCCTCGCGCTCGGCCAGCGCCCGCAGCGCCTCAGCCTTGGCGGGGCCGTGCAACGGCTCGCCGACCAGCCGGCCGGTGTACACGCCGTCCTCGACCTCCGACACCGTGCCCAGAGCACCGGTGAGCCCGAGCCGCCGGGAGATGATGCGAGCCAGCTCGACCGGGGCGGCGGTGACCAGCCAGACCCGCTGGCCGGCGTCGAGGTGCAGCTGCGCCAGAGCACGCGTCCCCGACCAGATGCGCTCGGCCATGAGCTCGTCGTAGATCTCCTCCCCGAGCCGCACGACATCGCTGACCTTGTGGCCGGCGACGAAGGCGAGGGCCGCCTCCTTGGCCTGGTCCATGTGGCCCAGGTCCTCGGTGCCACCCACCCGGAAGACCACCTGCTGCCAGGCGAACCGGGCCAGGTCCCGGGTGGTGAAGAACTTCCGGCTCGCCAGGCCGCGGGCGAAGTGGTAGATCGATGCGCCCTGCATCATCGTGTTGTCCACGTCGAAGAAGGCAGCCGCGGTGGGGTCCGGAGGGACCCGCAGGCTCGCCTCGACCTCTGCGGCCGCGGCCGAGGCCGCGCCGGCGAGCACGGCTCTGGCGCCGTCGTTCCGCCGTCCGAACACCGACTTCCTCACCTGTCCCTGGGCCTGGGCGCGAGCACAGCGTACTCAAACGCCGAGCCCCGGCTGCGAGGTCGCAGCCGGGGCTCGGCGGGGTGGTACGTCAGGTCAGCCGATGAACCGGCGGCGGACCAGCCCGGCGGCCAGCATGAGCCCCAGGCCGCCGCCCGCGATGAGCGGCAGGTTCGCCCCCGTGTGCGGGAGCGCGGCCGGACGGGCCATCACGACGGGCGTCATCTCGGCACGTGCCTCGGCGGTGGTGCCGCCCAGCTTCACCTGCAGCAGCGGCTTGGCTGCCGCGGCGGCGTTGGTGGAGGTGCCGACACCGGAGATCGGCGGTGACAGGGTGATGGTGAGCGCGCCGCCGGTGGCCTTCGCGTACTTGCCGTCGGCGCTGACCTCCTTGTGGCCGGCCGCCGGCTCGATCGACACCCCGATCTGGCTGAGCAGGCTGTTGATCGCGTCCGAGACCTGCGCGAGGCCGGCGTCGACCTGCTGCACGACCGAGCTCGGCAGGCCGCCGACGGTCAGGCCGAGACCCTTGGCGTCGAGGGTGACCCCGAGGACGCTCTTGCCGATGGTGGCGTCGGCGATCACCGGGTTGTACGTGGCGTCCGCGCCGCCGTCCTTGCCGTTGGCGAACGCGGTTGCGTCGCTGGCGAACCCGTCGACGTGCACGAGGCCGCCGAGGATGTCCAGGCCGACGAGCTTGACGTGGGCCGCGGAGGACTCGCCGTCGCGGACCTGGGCGATCGTCTGCTTCGCGTCGAGCAGGTCCAGCTTGACGAGTGCGCCGTTCTCGATCTGGGCGAGCAGGCCGGGGATCTGCGCGTTCAGGTTCCGCAGGGCCTGCTCCACCTGCGCGGCGGTGCCGGTCGGGTCGTTCTGCGCGACCGGCTGGAGAACCGGCTGCAGCCCGTCGATGACCTGGTTGATGGCGTCCTGCGTCTGGGTGGCGACCTGCGAGTAGCCGTCGTTGAGCGGGCTGAGGATGTCTGCGGGCAGGATGTCGGCGAGCTTGGCCAGGCTCGCGTTCGCGAGCTGCGCCGAGGTGGCGTTGTCGACGACACCGGTGACGGCACCGGACAGCTCACCGGCACCGCCGGAGCCGAGCGGGTTCGCGGGCAGCTCGCCCAGCGCGTCCTTGGCCGTACGCTTCGCGAGGTCGACCTTGATGGTCCGGTGCAGCATGCCCAGCGGGGCGTTGTCGCCCTCGACCAGGGTGCCGCTGGCGAGGCCTGCGAAGCCCTCGCTGGTGTTCTTCACCGTGCCCTTGAGCGCATCGTGCAGAGCGGTGCCGTGCGCGCTGATGAGTCCGAGCGCGACCGCGTTGGTCCCCAGACCGGGGACGTCGGTCGGGAGGTTCAGCGCGATCTGGACCACGTCGCCCTGGGTGGCGGCGGAGTAGAACCCGGGGGCGGCGTCGGTGGCCGCCCCGGCCGGGGCCGCCAGGCCCACCCCGGCGAGCGTGGTGGCGCTGGCCACGGCCAGCGCGCTGGCGGCGAGCCCGCGCCGCCGGAACGACCTCGTCATGCGAAGTACCCCCAAATCCACCTAAATGGTGATCGGACGGATCGTAGCGACACACCGTGACCATGCCTAGACCGGTTGTGGTCGTCGCCTTGCCGGGGGTAACGAGGGCGAAAGGTAAAGGTTGCGGCCGTTTCAGAGAGAATTCTCAGCCGAGGCCGGGGAGCGGCAGCGACGACACGGTCGGCAGCGGCTCGGTGCTCGTCGAGGACGCCGACGGCAGCACCGAGCCCACCGTGCCGGTCACGTCACCCAGCAGGGACGACGTCGAGGGCTGCGGCAGAAGTGAGGACGTCGAAGGCAGTGGCACGCTGGTCGTGCCGGACGAGGTCGTGGACGTGGGCAGCGGCAGCGTCGCGCTCGTCGACGCCGACGGCTGAGGCAGTACCGACGAGGTGGACGGCAGCGGCAGGTTGCCGACGACGCCACCCACCGTCGAGCCGAGGTCCGAGCCGGTGGACACGCCGGTGGAGGGCAGCGGCTGGGTGCCCCCGGTGCCCAGCGGCGGCGAGGACGACCCGGACCCGGGGGAGGCGGTCAGGGTGGGCGTCGGCGTCAGGGACGTCGTGGGCACCGAGCCGCCGGGCAGGACCCCGATGCGATCGCTGTCCGCAGCACTCGGGCTCGGGCAGGAGGCTCCGCAGTCGGCGGCCTGCTGCAGCGCCTCGGCCCGCCCGTCCACCAGGCGCAGCAGGGACAGCGAGCGCTGCGCGGCCGCCTGTTCCGGGTTGCTGAGGTCGGGGAGCAGCGCCGACAGGTCCGCCACCTGGCGGCCGGCGAAGTGCTGCAGCGTGGCGAGCGCGGCTGCGCGGTCGTCCGCGGCGAACGACTTCGTCAGCTCGCGGCTGCCGGCCAGCGTCTCGTCGTCCATCGCCCTCAGGGTGGACACGATCCGGTCGGTCGACGCGCCGTCGGCCACCAGCTGCTGGACCTCGTGGAGCCGGGCGCGCGCGAAGTCCAGGTGTCGCGAGCCGCGGTCGTAGTCGCCGAAGGTCAGCTGGAGCTGCACCGCCTCGGTGGCCTGCTTGATCGGGTAGAACGCGTCGCCCGGCAGGGACCTGCTCGCCGCCGTACCCACCCCGGCGAACGCGACCACGCCCGCCAGCGCACCGGTCGCGACAGCGGCGGTCCGGCGTGCGCGCCAGCTGCCGGCCCACTCCCGGGCACGGTCCGAGCCGCGCTGGGCGGGCACGCCCTGGACGGCCGCGACGGCGACGAGTCGCTGGCGCAGCGCAGTGCGGAACTGGGGGTCCGGGGCGCCGTCCACCGGGAGGTCCTGCAGCGCCGTCGCGAGGCGCTCGAGCTGCGCGAGCTGCGGGTCGTCCGTACGCGCCCCGTCGTCGAGCAGCCGCGCGAGCTCCTCCCCGCGACGGTGGGACGGCAGCAGTGCCAGCGGTCCGTTCACGCCGACCACCTCCCCGAGCCGCGGTGCACCTGTGCCGGGCGCCGCTTCACTGCACCCAACGACAGCGAGAGCGGGACGGTTACGGGCGAATGTCCGAAATCGCCCGTTCGGGCCAGGCGCACCCCATCCGTTCGGGCCACGGCCATCACCCCAGCAGGTCCGCAGGGAGGAGACGGCCCAGGGAGCGGACGGCCCGGTACTGCAGCGCCTTGATCGCCCCCTCGTTCTTGCCCATGGCCGCGGCGGTCTCGGCCACCGACAGGCCGTGGAGGAAGCGCAGCACGATGCACTCCTGCTGCTCGGAGCCGAGCTGGCGCACGGCCTCGAGGAGCTCGGCGTTGGTCAGGCCGTCGAGGACCTCGCCCTCCGGCCCGTCCGTCGCCCGGTCGCCGCCGGTCTCGAGGATGTCGCCGGTCGCCACCTCGAGCCGGTAGCGGCCGGACTTGTAGTGGTCGGCGATGAGGTTGCGCGCGATGGTCACGAGCCAGGCGCCGAAGTCGCGGCCCTGCCACTGGAAGGAACCGATCCGGCGCAGTGCGCGCAGGAACGTCTCGCTGGTGAGGTCCTCGGCGAGCGCATGCCCGGCGACCCGGAAGTAGACGTAGCGGTACACGAGGTCGATGTAGCGGTCGTACAGCTCCCCGAAGGCGTCGGGATCCCCGTCCTGGGCGCGCCGCACGATGCTCATGACCGTGGCCTGCTCGCCCTCGGGCGCGGGCGTGGCCTCGGTCTCGGCCGCCGTGGCGCGCTGCTGGGGGAGCAGACGCAACCAGGTGTGCGGCGAGTCGATCGGGGCCGGGCGCAGCGCCGAGGCGACGGCGACGCGCAGGGCCAGCAGGGCGCGCGCATCCACCGCCGTGGCGCGGACGGGCCACGCGGCGGCGCTCACCGCCACCCCCCGGAGGGGGCGACCGGCCGGGCGGGGGTTGCCGGCACTGCGCTGCTCCGTTCTCAGGGCTGCGGCCACCCTGGGTAGCCGCTCCGTTGCGTCATGGTATTGCCCTGAACGCCCCCGAGCCAAGCCCGCGCAGTCATCACCCGATCGGGTGAACCGCCGCGTGGCCGGATCAGCGGGACGGCTCCTGGCCCGCCAGCCCGAGGGCCAGCCGGCTCAGCTCGCGCTCCAGTCGGTGCAGCCCCTCCACCTTGCCGAGGCACAGGGCGACCCCCGCTTCGCGGGCCTGCTCCTCGATGGTGGCGTCCAGGTAGGCGGTGTAGAGAACGATCTGCTGGTGCGGGCGGACGGCGCGGATCTGGCGGCTGGCAGCCAGCCCGTCGACCTCGGGCATGCGCAGGTCCATGATCACGACATCCGGGTCGGTGTCCTGCGCCAGCGCCACCGCCTGCGCGCCGCCCTCGGCGACGCCCACGACCTCGAACCCGTCGACCGTGAGCATCGCGCACAGCATCTCGCGCACGTGGTCGGTGTCGTCCGCCACCAGCACCCGGACGGCCATCGCTGCCCCCGTTCCTCGCCCGGGCGATCGTAGCGGAGCAGTTACCCTCGCAGGTGTGTCCGCGCAGCCGCCGTCTGCGCCGCCGCGCCCCGAGCGCCCGCCGGCCACCGGTCACCGGCACCGCATGCCGCTGGGCCGGTCGGCGCTGGAGGTGCTTGTCCGGCGCCGACACGACGCGCAGCGCCGCCGCCGCCGGCGGCGCCTGGTGGCCTTGTGGGTCGTCGCCGCGATCGCCGTCGGCACGAGCACCTTCGCCGCGGGGCTGCTCATGGCGCCGGTCGACTTCGCGGCCCCCCCGCCACCCACGGCCGCGGTGCTCCTGGACGCACACGGGAAGGTCTTCGCCAAGATCGCGTCACCGCAGATGCGGGCCGAGGTCCCCGCTGCCCGGATTCCCAAGGTGATGCGCGACGCGATCGTCGCTGCGGAGGACGAGCGGTTCTTCGAGCACAGCGGGGTGGATCCGTTCGCGATCCTGCGGGCCGGCTGGCGGGACATCACCGGCGCGCCGCTGCAGGGCGGCTCGACCCTGACCCAGCAGTACGTGAAGAACGTCTACGTCGGTGACCAGCGCACCGCGCTGCGCAAGCTGCGGGAGGCAGCGCTCGCGTTTCGCCTCGAGCACACGCTGAGCAAGCAGGAGATCCTCACCCGCTACCTCAACGCCGTGTACCTGGGCAACGGGACGTACGGCGTCCAGGCGGCGAGCACGTTCTACTTCGGGGTCCCCATCAGCGACATCGACCTCGACCCCACCACCGGTCAGCGCAGCGGCACGCTTGCTCTCGCCCGGGCCAGCATGCTCGCCGGGATGGCACCGGCGCCCAGCATCTGGAACCCCTTGCACGACCCGAAGGCGACCCGGGACCGCCAGCTGTACACGCTCAACCGGATGGTCGCGAACGGGATGATCTCCGCACAGGAGGCCTCCGCGGCGTACGGCGGGGGGCTCCCGCGGATCGTCGCGCAGCGGGCGCCGGACTTCCCCACGATCGCCCCGGAGTTCAGGGACCTCGTCGACCGCCAGCTGCGGGCCCGGTTCGGGGACGAGGAGGTCGACCGCGGCGGCCTGCGGGTGACCACCTCGCTCGACCTCGACCTCCAGCAGGCCATGGTCCAGGCGCTGCGGGACGTGCTGCCGAACGCCACCGACCCAGAGGCCGCCGTCGTCGCCATCGACCCGCGTAACGGTGACATCCGGGCGATGACCCAGAAGAAGGACGGCGGGTACACCAAGAACGGGCTCAACCTCGCGCTGTACGCGCTGCGCTCCAGCGGCTCGACGATCAAGCCGTTCACCCTGGCCGCGGCACTGGGGGCCGGCCACTCCCTCGACGAGCGGGTCTACTCCCGCTGCCGGGTCAGCATCCCCAACTCGGGCGGCACACCGAACCCGTACGTGATCAAGAACGCGGGCGGCGGTGAGTGCGGCTACTCCTTCACGCTGCGCAGCGCGCTCGCGCACTCGGTGAACACGATCTACGGGCCGCTTGCGCTCGACGTCGGGCTGGCGCACGTGTTCAACGTCGCGCGTGCCGCCGGCATGTCCCCCGCGTCGAGCTTCACCTCGCTCGACAAGGCGAAGTCGCTCGGTGTCAACATCACCCCGATCAGCGAGGCCGTGGCGTTCTCCACCCTGGTCGACCACGGCGTGCACCACGACGCGCGGTCGTTGCTGAAGGTGACGTCGCAGTACGGGAACGCCTCGCTCGACGCGCGGGACCGGCCGAACGGGCTGCGGGTGCTCCCGAAGGCCATCGCCGACCAGGTCACCGAGGCCATGGGCGACGTGGTGAAGTCCGGCACGGGTACGCGGGCTCGCCAGCCGTTCCCGGTGTACGGCAAGACGGGGACGACCGACAACAACTGGAACGCGTGGTTCACCGGCTGTACGCGGCAGCTGTGCATCACGGTCTGGATGGGCTACGACAAGCCGCGGCCGATGGTGAACCTGCACGGGTTCAGCCGGGTGGACGGCGGGACGCTGCCGGCGGAGATCTTCGCCAAGACCTGGGCGCACTACCGGGCGCTGCGGGCCGACGCAGAGCGGCCGCCCACCGTCAGCCCGCAGCCCGAACCGACCACCGCGGCGCCCGTCTCGGCGACGACGACCTCCGCCGCGCCTGCGCCGCATCGCTCGACCCCGTCCCCCAGCACGTCTGCGGCGCCCACCACGACCACTCCGCCGCAGAGCAGCCCGTCGCCGCAGCCCACCGACAGCGGGGGCGGCGGTCTGTTCCCGCCGCTGCAACCGTCCTCCCCACCGCCCGGCCGGCCCGGGGGCTGAGCGTGGGTGTGGAAGACTCGCGCGCGATGACGCAGGGCAGTTCCGGCGCCGCGGGCCCCCGGGTGGCGCGCAACCTCGCCGATCTCGTCCGGGCGGCCGCGCAGCGCAGCCCGGACAAGGCTGCGCTCGTGTCCGCGGCGGCCACGATGACCTGGGCGGAGCTCGACCGCGCGGTGGACGAGCTCGCCGCGGGCCTGAGCCGGGCCGGTCACACCCACGGCGCCCGCGTCGGGCTGGCGCTGGGCAACACCCTCGAGTTCGCCGTCGCCTACTTCGCCACGCTGCGCGCGGACGCGGTCGCCGTCCCCCTCAACCCCCAGAACACGGTGGACGAGCTCGTCCACCAGCTGGCCGACTCCGGCGCCCGGCTCGTGGTGTGCAGCGCCGCCGCCGCCCCTGCCGCGTGTGAGGCTGCCGCCCGGCTGGACCGGCCGCCGACCGTCGCGACGGCGGGCCCGGAGGAGTCACCGTCGGGTGCGATCCCACTCGACCGGCTGCGCGACGCCGCTGCCGGCCCGGTCCGCCCGCATCGCGGGGCGGAGGACCTCGCCGTCCTGCTCTACACGTCGGGAACGACCGGCCGGCCCCGTGCCGCGATGCTCAGCCACCGGGCGCTGCTCGCCAACCTCGAGCAGCTGGCGCGGCTCGAGCACGCGGTGGCAGGACCCGACGACGTGGTCCTGCTCGTGCTCCCGCTGTTCCACGTGTACGGCCTCAACGGGGCCCTGGGCACGGTGGTGCGCGAGGGGGCGACCGGCGTGCTGGTGGACCGGTTCGACCCCGTGGACACCCTGGCCACGATCCGCGAGCGGGGGGTCACGAACATCGTCGGGGCTCCGCCGATGTACGTCGCCTGGTCCATGCTCGCCGACCTCGGCGACGCCTTCCGCTCCGTACGGGTCGCGGTCTCCGGCTCCGCTCCGCTGCCGCCTGCGGTGCTCGAGGCATTCGAGCGCGCGACCGGCCACCCCGTCTACGAGGGCTACGGGCTCACCGAGGCCGCGCCGGTGGTCACGACGACGCGGGTGTCCGGGACGCCGAAGCCCGGGTCGATCGGGCGCGCGATCCCCGGTGTCGAGCTGCGGCTGGTCGCCGACGACGGCGGGCCGCCCGAGGACGGCGACCCGGGAGAGATCGTCATCCGCGGCGCGAACCTGTTCTCCGGCTACTGGCCGGACGGCCAGGGCGGCCCGGATGCGGACGGGTGGTTCCGGACGGGGGACGTCGCCTACGCCGACGCCGACGGCGACCTGTTCATCGTCGACCGGCTGCGCGACCTCATCATCGTCAGCGGCTTCAACGTCTACCCCCGCGAGGTGGAGGACGTGCTCGCCGCACACCCGGCGGTCGCCGAGGTCGCCGTCGTCGGGGTCCCGCACCCCTATACCGGGGAGTCGGTCAAGGCCCTGGTCGTGGTCAACGAGGGCGCGCGGGTCACCCCCGAGGAGCTCATCGACCACGCGGCGGCCTCGCTCGCCCGCTTCAAGTGCCCCACCGTCGTGGAGCTCGTCGACGAGCTGCCGCACTCGGGACCGGGGAAGATCGCGAAGGGCCGCCTGCCGCGGTGAGCGCCCGCCGCCGCGCGCACCAGGTCACGCTGCTGGGACGGGCCGGCTGTCACCTCTGCGACGACGCGCGCGCGGTGGTGGCGGCGGTGGCGGAGCGGGCGGGCGTGTCCTGGGAGGAGCGGGACGTCGACGCCGACCCGGCGCTGCGGGAACGGTGGTCGGAGTACGTCCCCGTGGTGCTCGTCGACGGAGAGGTCCACACCTGGTGGCGGGTGGACGAGAAAGCGCTGGCCCGGGCCCTCCGCTAGGGAGAGCCCGGGCCGCGGGGTCGTTCCGGTGTGCGGCCCTACAAGCCGGCCCGCACCGCGAGGGCCTCGCGGTTCTCCTTGCTGCTGCCGAGCAGCAGGGCGTCGGACTGTGCCCGCCGGAAGTACAGGTGCGCGTCGTGCTCCCAGGTGAAGCCGATCCCGCCGTGGATCTGGATGCTCGCGGAGGCGGCGAAGGAGAAGGCGTCCCCCGCCTGTGCCTTCGCGAGCGGCGCAGCGACGGCGAGCTCGTCGCTGCTCTCGGCAGCGGCGAACGCCGCGAAGTACGCCGCCGACCGGGCGGCGTCGAGCTCCACGGCCATGTCGGCGCACTTGTGCTTGATCGCCTGGAACGAGCCGATCGGCCGGTTGAACTGCAGCCGGTCCTTGGCGTACTCGACCGACATCTGCAGACACTGCTCGGTCCCCCCGACCATCTCGCAGGCGAGCATCGCCCGACCGGTGTCGAGCAGCCGGCCGACTGCGGCCAGGTCGCCCGAGCCGTCGCCGAGCGGCGTCGCCACCGCGCCGTCGAGCTGCACGGTCGCCATGGGGCGGGTGAGGTCGAGTGCCTCCACGCGCGTGCGGGTGACGCCCTCGGCGTCCCCCTGGACGAGGAACAGCCCCATGTCCTGCGGTGACCCGGCTCCCTCACGCAGGGCCGCGACCACGAGCAGGTCCGCGCGGTGCCCGGCCATGACGGCGGTCTTGGTGCCGGTGAGGACCACGTCGCTGCCCTTGGAGTGGGCGCGCGCGGTGACCGAACCGGAGCGCTGGCCCGGCTCCGACAGGGCGAGGGTGCCAACCGTCTCCCCCGAGGCGATGCCCGGCAGCAGCTCCTTCTTCTGCTGCTCGGTGCCGAGCAGCAGCACGGCGTACGAGGCCGCGGCGGAGGCGAAGTACGGCACCGGGGTCAGTGCCCGGCCGAGCTCCTCCATGGCCACGGCCGCCTCGAGCAGGCTGTAGCCCGCGCCGCCGTACTCCTCGGGGATGTGCAGGCTCGGCAGCCCGAGCTGCTCGGAGAGCTGGCCCCACACCGCCTCGTCGTAGCCGAGGTCGCTGTCGACCCACTGGCGGACCTTCTCCAGCGGGGCCCGCTCGCTCAGGAAGCGCCGCAGCGAGCTGCGGAACTCCTCCTGCTCTTCGTTGAACGCGAAGTCCACCGTTGCTCCTGTGTCCGCCGGTCAGCCGCGCTTGGCGGCGAGGTCCTTGAACGGGCCGCTGTCCAGGCGCGGCTCCTTGGGCAGGCCGAGCACCTGCTCGCCGATGATGTTGCGCTGGATCTGCGAGCTGCCGGCGTAGATCGTCGCCGACCGGGCGTGCAGCATCTCGTCGACCCACGCGCGCGAGGAGTTCTCGGTGCCGAAGTCGGCGATCTGCAGCGAGTCACTGCCCTGGCCGCTCGGGACGACCGCATCCAGGCCGAGGATGTCCATGGCCAGCTCCGTGTAGGCCTGGAAGTACTCGCTCCAGATGATCTTGCTGATCGCGGCGTCGGCGCCCGGCCGGTCCCCCTTGAGGAACTTCGTCAGCGCGCGGTACCCGCGGTAGCGCATGATCTCGACGCGCGAGTAGCACCAGGCCAGCCGGTCGCGCACCCGCGGGTCGTCGGCCAGCCCGCGCTCCTTGGCAAGCGCGACGAGCCGGTCGAGGTCGTTGCGGAAGCGGATCGCGTCGGTGGTGACGCTCGCGCCGCGCTCGAAGCCGAGCAGCGTCATCGCCACGGTCCAGCCGTTGTTCACCCCGCCGACGACGTTCTCCTCCTCGGCACGGGCGTCGGTGAAGAACACCTCGTTGAACAGCTCGTAGCCGGCCGCGTTCTTGATCGGCCTGACCTCGACGCCGGGCTGGTCCATCGGCACGAGGATGAACGAGATGCCGCGGTGCTTCGTCGCATCCGGGTCGGTGCGGCACAGGACGAAGATCCAGTTGGCGTACTGGCCGGCGGACGTCCAGATCTTCTGGCCGTTGACGACCCACTCGCCGTTGTCGAGGACGGCGCGCGTGCGCAGGTTCGCCAGGTCCGAGCCGGCGTCGGGCTCGGAGTAGCCCTGGCACCAGACGTCCTCGCCGGAGAGGATCCGCGGCAGGTAGTGCTTCTTCTGCTCTTCGGTGCCCCAGGCGATGAGCGTGTTGCCGAGCATCGAGATGCCGAACACGTCGTTCTCGCTGCCACTCGGCGCGCCCGCCTTGGCGAACTCCTCGGCGAGCACGACCTGCTCGATCAGCGACAGGCCGGCGCCGCCGTACTCGGCGGGCCAGTTGACCGCGAGCAGCCGGTTGTCGGCCAGCGTCTTGCGCCACTTCTTCTCGAAGTCGCGCCGCTCGCTCTCGGGGAGGGCGCCGACGCCCTTCCACCCCTTCGGGAGGTTCTCCGCGAGGAAGCCCTGGATCTTCTTCCGGTACTCCTCGGCCTCGGGCGGATAGGTGAGGTCCATGGGCGCGACACTAGCGCCCATGCTGCGTACCGAACTCACCGACCTGCTCGGCCTGAAGGTCCCCGTGATCGGCGCTCCGATGGCCGGTGTCGCCGGTGCCGACCTCGCTGCCGCGGTGTCCCGCGCGGGCGCTCTCGGCATGCTCGGGGTGGGCAGCGCCACCCCCGCCTCCTGGCTGCGTGAGCAGGCCGGGGCGGTGGCGGACGCGGGTCAGCCGTACGGCGTCGGGCTGATGTCCTGGGCGCTGCCCGACCGCCCGGACCTCCTCGACGCGGCCTGCGGTCTGCGGCCGGCGCTCGTCTCGCTGTCGTTCGGCGACCCGGCGCCGTACGTCCCGAGACTGCGGGATGCCGGCATCCGCGTGGCCAGCCAGGTGAACACGGTCGCCGACGCCCGCCAGGCGATGGCGGCGGGCGTGGACCTGCTCGTCGCGCAAGGGGCGGAGGCCGGCGGGCACACCGGCCACGTGGCCACGCTGCCGCTGCTCCAGGAGGTGCTCGACGTCTCCGACCGTCCGGTGCTGGCCGCCGGTGGGATCGCCACCGGCCGCGGCCTGGCGGCGGTCCTCGCGGCGGGGGCGGCCGGGGCGTGGGTGGGGACGGCGCTGGTCGCCAGCCCCGAGAGCGCGAACCCGCCCGCCGCCCGCGCGCGGGTGGTTGCCGCGCGTGCGGAGGACACCGTCTACACGCCCGTGTTCGACGTCGCCCAGGCGATCCCGTGGCCGGACCGCTGGCACGGCCGCGCGCTGACCAACGCCTTCACCGACCGCTGGCACGGGCGGGCCGACGAGCTGCGCCAGGACCCCTCCGCCGCAGAGCGGCTGCGCGCGGCCCGGCGGGCCGGCGACTTCGACACCGCCTACGTGTACGCAGGGCAGGCCAGCGGGCTGGTCCGTGCGGAGGTGGCGGCGGGGGAGGTGGTGCAGCGCATGGTCACCGAGGCGGAGCAGCTGCTGCGCGGCCGGGTCCCCGGGCTGGTCGCCAAGGACGGCCGTGACTGACAATCGGCTACGTCGAGGTCCCTACCTCCCGCCGTTCGGTCCGTTCGGGGACCCCGGCGCCGTCGTGGACCTGGCCGTGCGCGCGGAAGCAGCTGGCTGGGACGGGGTCTTCCGCTGGGACCACGTCGTCCACGACGTGACACCGATTGCCGACTCCTGGACGCTGTTGGGCGCCATGAACCCCGATGGCATCGACCTCATCGCCCTCGCTGACGTCGGGGCCACCTGGTGGCTGGAGTCGCTGATCCACTTCGACCCGCTCGAGCTCCTCGAGGTGGTCGACGCAGGTCCACCGCCACACTGACTCGCCCGCGGCGGCCGATCTGGCATTTGGGCGAAAAGAAGGTGTGGGAAAGGGATGGACAAGCCGGGCGAACCGTGTCATCGTCGAACGTATGTTCGAACGGGTTGGGGAGCGGATCGGGGAACTGGCGGCGGTGGATCCCGCCGGGCTGCCCGACCCGGCGTTGCTCGACCGGCTCAAGGAGCTGACCGTGCTGCGTGACCAGCTCGACGCGGTGATCCAGGCGACGGTGCAGGTGGTGGAGGCGCGTCAGGCGACGGTCGCGGAGACGCGGCTGTCGACGACGTCGTGGCTGGTGCGGGAGTGCCGGCTGGCGCGGTCGGAGGCGGTGACGCGGGTGAAGACCGCGCAGCGTGCCGGGCTGGCGGAGGCTGCGGTGGCGGCGCTGGGTCGCGGGGAGATCGGGCTGGCGCACCTGCGGCTGATCACCACGGCGCTGAGCGACCTGCCGGTCGAGGTCCGGCCGGTCGCGGAGGCGACGCTGCTCGAGGCGGCGCATCAGCTCGACCCGTCCTCGCTGGCCTACCTGGTCCGCCGGCTGCGTGACACCCTCGACCCGGACGGCTCGGACGAGGCGGCGCTGCGCCGTTACGACTCCCGCCACCTGTTCGTCTCGGAGACCTACGACGGGATGTGGGCGGTCAACGGGATGCTCGACCAGGAGACCGGTGCGCTGGTCGGCCTGGCACTCAACGCGCTGTCCGCTCCCCAGGGGTCCGACGACTCCCGGGACGCGCCGCAGCGGCGCTGCGACGCGCTGGGTGAGCTGGCCCGCCGGGCGCTGGCCGCAGGCGAGCTGCCGGAGAGCAACGGTGAGCCGGTGCAGGCGGTGGTGACCGTCCCGCTCGCCACCCTGCAGGCCCGGCTCGGTTCGGCCGACCTCGCCCCGGGCGGGCCGCTGACCGCCGCCGACGCCCGCCGGCTGGCCTGCGACGCCGCACTGATCCCGGTCGTGCTCGGCTCACCGAGCCAGCCGCTCGACGTCGGCCGCTCCACCCCGCTCTGGCCGGTGTCGATCCGCCGCGCCGCCGCCGTCCGCGACCGGCACTGCACCTTCCCCGGCTGCACCGTCCCGCTGTGGCTCTGCCAGCTGCACCACCTGCTGCACTGGGCCGACGGCGGACCGACCTCCCTGCACAACAGCACCCACCTCTGCCACCGGCACCACCGGGTCATCCACCACGACGACTGGGACGTCCGTCGAGATCCCGACGGAGCGCTGATCTTCACCGACCCCCACGGCACCGAACACCGATGGCACCCCCCACCCACCTTGCGTGACCACGCCCACCTCACCCTGCTCCAACCCGACCTCGTCACCGCGTCCTGACGCACGCGCGAGGATGCCGCGGCGGTCCGCGGGCACGCCCGCGGCTTCCCTGAGACAATCGCGGCATGCAACCGGCGAACGAGCAGGCCGGCGCATCCTCCTGGGGGCGCGTCGACGCGGACGGCACGGTGTACGTACGCACCGGCGACGGCGAGCGTGCGGTGGGTTCGTGGCAGGCCGGCGCGCCCGAGGAGGGGCTCGCCTACTACGCCCGCCGCTACGACGAGCTCGCCACCGAGGTCGACCTGCTCGAGAAGCGGGTCGACGGCCCGGCGGACCCTCGCCAGGTGCGTTCCAGTGCGGAGCGGCTGCGCGATTCGCTGGCGACGGCCAGCGTCGTGGGCGACCTCGAGGCCCTGGACCGGCGGTTGGCGACCGTGCTCGAGGCCGCGGACCGGCGCCAGGTGCAGGCGAAGGCGGAGCGGGCCGCCGCGGCCGAGCGTGCGGAGGCGGCCAAGCGGGCGCTTGCGGAGGAGGCCGAGTCCCTCGCGCAGAGCAGCGAGTGGAAGGCGGCCGGTGACCGGCTGCGCGCGATCCTGGACGAGTGGCGCCAGATCCGCGGCGTCGAGCGCAAGGCCGACCAGGAGCTGTGGCGCCGGTACTCCGCGGCCCGCGACGAGTTCAACCGCCGTCGCGGCGCCCACTTCGCGGCCCTGGACGAGCAGCGCAAGGTCGCCGAGGCGCGCAAGCGCGAGCTGGCCACCGAGGCGGAGTCGCTCGCCGACTCCACCGAATGGGGCCCCACCGCCCGGCGCTTCCGCGACCTGATGAGCGAGTGGCGGGCAGCGGGCCGGGCGGCCAAGTCGGCGGACGACGCGCTGTGGGAGCGGTTCCGCACCGCGCAGCAGGCGTTCTTCAGCCGGCGGGACGAGGTCTTCGCCGAGCGTGACGCGGAGTACCGGGAGAACCAGAAGGTCAAGGAGGCGCTACTGGCCGAGGCCGAGGCGCTGGACCCGGCGGCCGACCTGGAAGGGGCGCAGCGAGGCCTGCGCGACATCCAGGAGCGGTGGGATGCGGCCGGGCGGGTACCCCGGGACGCGATGCACTCCCTCGAGTCCCGGATGAGCGCGGTCGCCGACCGGGTGCGGGCCGCTGCCGATGCGCGTTGGCGCCGCCCGGCCGCGGAGTCCTCCCCGCTGGTGATCCGGCTCCGCGAGTCGGTCGGCAAGCTGGAGGCGCGGGCCGCCAAGGCCCGGGCGGAGGGTCGGACGCGGGACGCAGCGGAGGTCGAGCAGACGCTCGAGACCCAGCGCCAGTGGCTGGCCCAGGCCGAGCAGGCGGGCGAGTCGTGAGCGCCCGCGCATGAGCGGCGTCGCGCCGTACGGCGCCTGGCCGTCGCCCGTCAGCGCCCAGGAGGTCGCTGCGGGGGAGGTGGGTCTCGGCGACGTCGCGTTCGGCGCCGACGGCGCCGCCTGGTGGGCCGAGATGCGCCCGGCCGAGGGCGGCCGGTACGTGCTCGTACGGGACGGCGAGGACATGCTGCCCGACCCGTGGAACGCCCGGACCGCGGTGCACGAGTACGGCGGGCGGTCGTGGGTGCTGGTGCCGTCGCCGGCCGGCGACGTCGTGGTCTTCGCCCACTGGGATGACCAGCGGCTCTACCGGCTGGACCCCGGCGCTGACGCTCCCGTGCCGCTGACCGACCGCCCGCCGGAGCCGCGCGCCTGGCGGTACGCCCAGCCGGTCGTCGCGCCCGGTGGCGACGCCGTGTGGTGCGTGACCGAGCGTCACGAGGGTGGCCGCGTACGCCGGGCGGTCGTCGAGGTACCCCTGACCGGTGGCCCCGTGCGTGAGCTGGTGACCGGACACGACTTCTTCTCCGATCCCCAGCCCTCGCCGGACGGGCGGCAGCTGCTCTGGCTGGCGTGGGACCACCCGCGCATGCCGTGGGACGGCACCGAGCTGTACGTCGCCGCGCTCGAGGGCGACGGTGCTGTGGGCGAGCCGCGCCGCCTGCTCGGCGGTCCCGACGTCTCGGTGTTCCAGCCCACCTGGGCCGCGGACGGGACGGTCGTGGCGGTCAGCGACCACAGTGGCTGGTGGAACCTGTACGCGCTCTCCCCCGAGGGCGGCGAGCCGCGCCCGCTGGCACCCGCAGCGGAGGAGTTCGGGCTGCCGCAGTGGGTCTTCGGCACCCAGACGTACGCCCATCTCGCCGACGGGCGGATCGCGGTGTGGCACGGCCGCGGGGAGTGGCGGCTCGACGTCCTGGACCCGCGGGACACCTCCTGGCAGCACCTGGGCCTGCCCTACACCGCCCCGCGCGGCACCCTGGCCGTGCACGGGTCACGCGTGCTCACGGTCGCGGGCGGGCCCACCGAGCCACGGTCGGTGCTGCGGATCGACGTGGACGGCGGGGCGGCCGAGGTGGTCCGCCGGTCGCTCACCCACCTGCCCGACCCGGACCTGCTGCCGGCACCGCGGGCGGAGACGTTCCCCGGGCCGGGCGGTCGCGACGTCCACGCCATCGTCTACCCGCCGCACCACCCGGAGTGGGAGGCGCCCGACGGTGAGCTTCCGCCGTACGTCGTGTTCGTCCACGGTGGCCCGACCGCGCACGTCAACGCCCAGCTGGACATGGAGAAGGTGTTCTTCACCAGCCGGGGCATCGGCGTGATCGACGTGAACTACGGCGGCTCCACGGGCTACGGCCGGGCCTACCGGCAGCGGCTGAACGGCCAGTGGGGCGTCGTGGACGTGGCGGACAGCGTCGCAGCCGCGCAGGCGCTGGCCGACCAGGGCCGGGCCGACCGGTCGCGGCTGGCGATCCGTGGCGGGTCCGCCGGCGGGTGGACCACGCTCGCCGCGCTGACCCGTACGGACGCGTTCGCCGCCGGAACCTCCTACTTCGGCGTCGCCGAGCTGCTGCGCTTCGTCGTGGACACGCACGACTTCGAGTCCCGGTACATCGACTCCATGGTGGGCCCGCTGCCGGAGGCCCGCGCGCTGTACGAGGAGCGGGCTCCGCTCAACCACGTGGACGAGCTGTCCTGTCCGGTCCTGCTCCTGCAGGGGCTCGAGGACAAGGTGGTGCCGCCGTCGCAGGCGGAGATGTTCCGCGACGCGCTGGTCCGCAAGGGGATCCCGCACGCCTACCTCGCCTTCGCGGGCGAGCAGCACGGTTTCCGACGGGCCGAGACCGTCGTCGCCGCGCTCGAGGCGGAGCTGTCGTTCTACGGGCAGGTGCTCGGCTTCACCCCGCCGGGCGTCCCGAGGCTCCCGCTGTCGACGGGCTGAGGGGCCCGCGTCACGCGCGACTTTGTGCATTCGTTCACAAAGCCCTACCCTGGACGGCGCCCGGCCTGAGGGGGCCGGACCCACCGCCCGACCGTGCCTGCTCGGAGGCCGCCATGACCACGTCCGGTCGTCCCGTGGCGCCGCGGCGTGCGCGGGGCGACGGCCGTACCGGCGGGATCCCGGAGGCGACGGTCGCGCGCCTGCCCGTCTACCTGCGCGCGCTGACCACGCTGGCCGAGGCCGGCACGGCCACGGTCTCGTCCGACGCGCTGGCGGTGGCCACCGGGGTGAACTCGGCGAAGGTGCGCAAGGACTTGTCGCACCTGGGTTCGTACGGCACTCGCGGCGTCGGGTACGACGTGGAGTTCCTGGTCTACCAGATCTCCCGGGCGCTCGGGCTCAACCAGCACTGGAGCGTCGCGATCGTCGGCGTCGGCTACCTCGGCCACGCCTTGGCGAACTACGGCGGGTTCGGCTCCCGCGGCTTCCAGGTCGCCGCCCTGCTCGACGCCGACCCCGACCAGGTCGGGGAACGGATCGCGGGGCTCGAGGTACGGCACGTCGACGAGCTCGAGACGGTGGTCAAGGAGGAGGAGGTGTCGATCGGCGTCATCGCCACCCCTGCCGGCGCGGCCCAGGACGTCTGCGACCGGCTCGTCGGCGCCGGAGTCACCAGCATCCTCAACTTCGCCCCGGTGGTGCTCGCCGTCCCCGAGGGCGTGGACGTCCGCAAGGTGGACCTGTCCATCGAGCTGCAGATCCTCGCCTTCCACGAGCAGCGCAAGGTGGCCGCCGACGCCGCGCGCGGGGTGGTGGCGCGCTCGTGAGCGTCCTCGTCGTCGGGCTGTCGCACCGCACCGCGCCCGTGGTGCTGCTCGAGCGTGCCGCGCTCGCGGCGGACGACGTCCCCAAGGTGCTGGGTGAGCTGCTGGCCACGACGCAGGTCGACGAGGCGATGGTGCTGTCGACCTGCAACCGGGTCGAGGTCTACGCCCACGTCGAGAAGTTCCACGCGGGGGTGCAGGAGGTCTCCGAGCTGCTGTCACGCGTGACCGGCATCCCGCACGACGACCTCACGCAGTCGCTGTTCGTCCACTACGAGGACAGCGCCGTGCAGCACCTGTTCACCGTGGCCTGCGGGCTGGACTCGATGGTCGTCGGCGAGCAGCAGATCCTCGGCCAGCTGCGCGCCGCGCACGCGGTCGCCCGGGCGGAGGGCGCGCTGGGGCGGACCCTGGGCGCGCTCGTGGAGCACGCGCTGCGGGTCGGGAAGCGCGCGCACAGCGAGACCGGCATCGACAAGGCCGGGCAGTCCCTCGTCAGCGTGGGGCTGAGCCTGGCCGAGACCGTCCTCGGTGGCGTGCCGGGTCGGCGGGCGCTCGTCGTCGGTGCGGGGTCGATGGGCGCGCTCGCCGGGGTCACCCTGCGCCGCCGCGGCCTCGTCGACCTCGTCGTCGCGAACCGCACGCGGGCCAACGGCGAGCGGCTGGCCGCCAACCTGCAGGGGCGCGCCATCGAGCTCGCCGACCTGGCCGACGCGCTGGTCCAGGCGGACATCGTCGTCTGCTCGACCGGGTCGGTCGGCGTGGTCGTCCCCGCCGACCTCGTGGAGCAGGCGATGAGCCGACGCCCGCACCGCCCGCTGTTCATCCTCGACCTCGCGATGCCCCGCGACGTCGACACCGCCGTCCGGCAGGTCCCGGGCGTACGGCTCGTGGACCTCGAAGGGCTGCAGATCGTGCTTGAGGGCGAACAGGTCGAGCAGGACGTCGAGGCGGTGCGCAAGATCGTCGTCGAGGAGGTCGCGGAGTTCCTCACGGCGCAGCGGTCCGCCCGGGTGGCACCGACCGTCGTGGCGCTGCGGTCGAAGGCCGCCGAGGTGGTAGACGCGGAGCTGCTCCGCCTCGCCGGCCGGCTGCCCGACCTCGACGAGCGCAGCCGCCGCGAGGTGGGCGATGCCGTGCGCCGCGTGGTCGACAAGCTGCTGCACGCGCCCACCGTGCGCGTGAAGGAGCTCGCCGCCGGACCGGGCGGTGATACGTACGCCGAGGCGCTGCGCGAGCTGTTCGACCTGGACCCGTCGGCCCCGGCCGCGGTCACCCGCGCGGACGTCGCCCTGGACGAGGAGGACGCGTGAGCGCCCCGCTCCGTCTCGGCACCCGGCGCAGCCGGCTGGCGCTCGCGCAGTCCGAGCTGGTCGCCGACGCGATCCGTCGCCACTGCGGCCGCGAGGTCGAGCTGGTGGAGGTCGTCACGGAGGGCGACCGGTCCACGGCGCCGCTGGCGGCGCTCGGCGGCACCGGGGTGTTCGTCACCGCTCTGCGCGAGCAGCTGCTCGGCGGTGCGGTGGACCTGGCGGTGCACTCGCTGAAGGACCTGCCGACCACACCCGCACCCGGGCTGCGGACCGCGGCCGTGCCGCCGCGCGAGGACCCGCGCGACGTGCTCGTCGCGCGGGGCGGCGCCACGCTCGCCGAGCTGCCGTCCGGTGCGCGGGTGGGCACCGGCTCCCCCCGGCGGGCGGCGCAGCTCGAGGCCCTCGGCCTCGGGCTGGCGGTCGTCGGCGTACGCGGCAACGTCGACACCCGGCTGCGCAAGGTCGGTGACGGGGAGCTCGACGCGGTCGTCCTCGCCCGCGCCGGCCTGCTCCGCCTCGGCCGTGCGGACGAGGCGACCGAGGTGCTCGACCCGCTGCAGATGCTGCCCGCGCCCGGCCAGGGAGCGCTCGCCCTGGAGTGCCGCTCTGACGACGAGGAGCTGCTGGCCGCACTGGGCCGGCTGGACGACGAAGACACCCGCGCCGCGGTGACCGCCGAACGAGCGCTGCTGGCCGTGCTGGAGGCCGGCTGCAGCGCCCCGGTCGGTGCCCTCGCCGAGGTGGCGGAAGGAGAAGACGGACCGGAGCTGTCACTGCGCGGTTGTGCGCTGCTGGCGGGCGAGCTCGTGCGCTCGTCCCTCACCGGCGCGCCGCAGGACGCAGAGCAGCTCGGAGCACGCCTGGCCCGCGAGCTGACCGAGCTCGCTGCCGACGATTCGATGGAGTCCTTGTGAGCCCGACCCGTACCCAGAAGAGAAGCGCCGGCGTGGTGACGCTCGTCGGCGCCGGCCCCGGCGACGAGCGGCTGCTGACGCTGCGCGGCGCGCAGGCACTCGCCGCCGCCGACGTCGTGGTCGTCGACCGTGCGGCGCTCGAGCCGTTCCTCGTGCACTGCCGGGAGGGCGTCGAGGTCGTCGACGTGCCGGAGGCGGACGCCGGTGACCGGGCCAAGGCGCTGGTCGCCGCAGCCAAGGAGGGCCGCCGTACCGTGGGCCTGGTCAGCGGCGACCCGAGCGCGTTCGGCGCGCTGGCCGAGGAGGGAGCCGACCTCGCCAAGGCGAAGCTCACCTTCGAGGTCGTCCCCGGCGTCCACCCGGCGTTCGCGGTGCCGATGCACGCGGGCGTCCCGCTGAGCTCGACGAAGGCCCATGACGTCACGGTCGTGGACCTGGCGGGCGACCTCGAGCCGGACTGGTCGCGCCTCGCCGGCGCCTCGACGCTGGTGCTGCTCGACGCGTTGGGCTCGCTCGGCAAGGCGGCCGCGGCGCTCACCGAGCAGGGGCGCACCGGGGGCACGCCCGTGCTGGTGACCGAGCGGGGCACGACGACGCGCCAGCGCACCGTGGTGTCGACGCTGGACACGGTGGAGGCCGACGTGGCTGCGGCCGGTCTGGAGTCGACCGCGGTCGCGGTCGTGGGCGACGTCGTGAAGCTGCGCGACAAGCTGTCGTGGTTCGAGACCAAGCCGCTGTTCGGCTGGAAGGTCCTCGTGCCGCGCACCAAGGAGCAGTCCGGCGCGCTCTGCGAGCAGCTGCGCTCGTACGGTGCGGTACCCGTCGAGGTGCCCACCATCGCGGTCGAGCCGCCGCGCACCCCGGCGCAGATGGACCGGGCCATCAACGGCCTGGTCTCCGGGCGCTACCAGTGGGTCGGCTTCACCTCGGCGAACGCCGTGCGCGCCGTCCGGGAGAAGTTCGAGGAGCTCGGCCTGGACGCGCGGTCCATGGGCGGCGTCAAGGTCGCGGTCGTCGGAGACGCCACCGCCCGGGCCCTGCTCGACTGGGGCATCCGGCCGGAGCTCGTACCGCCACCGGGGCAGCAGTCCGGCGAGGGTCTGCTCGAGGTCTGGCCGGCGTACGACGACGTGTACGACCACCTGGACCGGGTGTTCCTCCCGCGCGCGGACATCGCGACCGAGACGCTGTCGGCGGGGCTGAAGGAGCTCGGCTGGCAGGTCGACGACGTCACGGCGTACCGCACGGTGCGGGCCGCGCCGCCCCCGGCGGAGACCCGTGAGGCCATCAAGACCGGTGGCTTCGACGCGGTGCTGTTCACCTCCAGCTCCACGGTGCGCAACCTGGTCGGCATCGCCGGCAAGCCGCACCCGTCGACGGTCATCGCGGTGATCGGCCCGCAGACGGCGCAGACGGCAGACGAGCACGGCCTGCGGGTGGACGTCACCGCACCGACCACCTCGGCCTCGGCGCTCGCCGCCGCGCTGGCCGGGTACGGCCGTGAGCGGCGGGCCACCGACGACGAGCCGCCCGGCAAGGCGAACCGGCGGAAGAAGTCGCGGTGACCTTCCCCGTCGTCCGGCCCCGGCGGCTGCGCCGCACGCCGGCGCTGCGGCGGCTCGCGGCGGAGACCCGGCTGCACCCGGCCGACCTCGTGCTGCCGATGTTCGTCAAGGAGGGGATCGACGCGCCGCAGCCGGTGGCGTCGATGCCCGGCGTCGTGCAGCACACCCGCGAGTCGCTGCGCAAGGCGGCGGTCGAGGCGGTCGAGGCGGGTGTCGGCGGGCTGATCCTCTTCGGCGTCCCGGCCGCGAAGGACGACCGCGGCTCCGCCGCGGACGACCCAGGGGGGATCGTGCAGCTGGCCCTGGCCGACCTGGTCACCGAGGTGGGCGACGCCACGGTCCTCATGGCCGACCTCTGCCTGGACGAGTACACCGCGCACGGCCACTGCGGGCTGCTCACGCCGGACGGCGAGGTCGACAACGACGCCACGCTCGAGCGGTATGCCGCGATCGCCGTCGCGCAGGCGGACGCGGGCGTCCACGTCGTCGCCCCGAGCGGGATGATGGACGGCCAGGTCGCGGCCATCCGGACGGCGCTCGACGGCGCGGGCCACGAGCAGGTCGCGGTGCTCGCGTACTCGGCGAAGTACGCGTCGGCGTTCTACGGCCCGTTCCGCGACGCGGCCGAGTGCGCCCCGCAGTTCGGCGACCGTTCGGGCTACCAGCAGGACCCCGCCAACGCCGAGGAGGCGCTGCGCGAGGTGTGTCTCGACCTGGCCGAGGGCGCGGACGCCGTGATGGTGAAGCCGGCCATCGGCTACCTCGACGTCGTGCGGCGCATCGCGGACACGGTGGACGTGCCGGTCGCGGCGTACCAGGTCTCCGGCGAGTACGCGATGGTCGAGGCGGCCGCCGCCAACGGCTGGCTGGACCGCGACCGCGTGGTCATGGAGACGCTGACCTCGATCCGCCGTGCCGGCGCCGACCTGGTCCTCACGTACTGGGCCGCCGAGGTCGCCCGCCGGCTGCAGTAGCGGTCCGGCGGCTACAGACCGGCGAGCTCGCGCCCGCGCCCGTCGCGGACGTCGATCACCTCGCCGTTGAGGTCACTGTCGACCACGGCCCGGACCAGCCGCGCCGGGATCGCCGGGTCGATCAGCCCGCCGTCGCGGAACAGCCCGTGGAAGCGGTCGTGGAACCGCTCGCCCACCTGGTCGCGGGGCTGCGCGCGCATGTAGTCCTGCATGGCGCCCTCGACCGTGCCGGGTCGTACGGCGTTCGCGGTGACGCCCGTGCCGGTCAGCTCGGCGGCGAGGTTGAGGGTGAGCATGTCCAGGCCCGCCTTGGCGGCGGAGTACGCGTTCGCGCTCGGCATGCCCGTCCCGCCGGCGGCGCCGGAGGAGATCGTCACCACCCGGCCCCAGCCGCGCCCGAGCATCCCGGGCAGCACGGCGGAGACGCAGCGGAAGGCGCCGGTCAGGTTGATCTCGACGGCGGCCGCCCAGCCGTCCGGGTCGACCTCCCAGGGCCGCCCCAGCGGCCAGACGACCCCGGCGTTCGCGACGAGCACGTCCGCCCCGCCGAGCTGCTCCACGGCGGCGCGTACGGCGGCGCCGTCCGTGACGTCCGCGGGCACCGGCACCCCGTCGACCTCCGCCGCGACCGCCTCGACCTCGGCGGCCGAGCGCGCGAGCACGCCGACGCGGGCGCCCGCCTCCGCCAGCGCGATCACGATCGCGCGCCCGATCCCGCGCCCGCCGCCGGTCACCAGCGCGGTCCGCCCGTCCAGTGTGCCCATGTGCCCTCCCGGAAGCAGTGACGTCACCTGCGAGGATGGTGCCCGTGACTGCCGTACCCGGATCGGAGGCCTGGTTCGAGCGCGCGTGCGCGGTGACCCCCGGCGGGGTGAACTCCCCGGTCCGTGCCTTCGGGGCGGTGGGTGGCACCCCCCGGTTCATGGCGTCGGGGCGCGGCCCCTACCTCGTCGACGTCGACGGCCGCGAGTACGTCGACCTGGTCTGCTCGTGGGGTCCCATGATCCTGGGGCACGCGCATCCGGACGTCGTCGGCGCGGTGCAGCAGGCGGTGGCCCGGGGGACGAGCTTCGGGACGCCGTCACCCGGTGAGGTGGAGCTGGCCGAGGAGCTCGTCGCGCGGGTGCCGCCGGTCGAGCGCGTCCGGCTGGTGAGCTCCGGCACCGAGGCGACGATGACCGCCGTCCGGCTGGCCCGCGGGTTCACCGGCCGGTCGAAGGTGGTCAAGTTCGCCGGCTGCTACCACGGGCACGTCGATGCGCTGCTGGCGAGCGCCGGCAGCGGGGTGGCGACGTTCGGGCTGCCGGACACGCCCGGGGTCACCGGGGCCGCGGCCGCCGACACGATCGTGCTGCCGTACAACGACGTCGCGGCCGTGCACGCGGCGTTCGAGCAGCACGGCGGCGACATCGCCTGTGTCATCACCGAGGCGGTGCCCGCCAACATGGGCGTGGTGCCGCCGCTCGACGGCTTCAACGCGACCCTGCGCGAGCTGACGACCGCCCACGGCGCGCTGCTCGTGCTCGACGAGGTGCTCACCGGCTTCCGGCTCTCCCGTACCGGCTGGTGGGGGATCGAGGGAACCACGCCGGACCTGTTCACGTTCGGGAAGGTGATGGGTGGAGGGATGCCAGCGGCTGCCTTCGGCGGGCGCGCGGACGTGATGGCACAGCTCGCCCCGGCCGGCCCCGTCTACCAGGCCGGGACCCTGTCCGGCAACCCGGTGGCCGTCGCCGCTGGCCTGGCGACGCTGCGCGCCTGCACCGACGAGGTGTACGCCCGGCTGGACCAGGCCGCCGACGCGCTGACGGCCATGGTGAGCACGGCGCTGGACGAGGCGGGCGTTCCGCATCGGGTGAACCGGGCGAGCAGCCTGTTCTCGGTCTTCTTCACCGACGCCGAGGTCGTCGACTACGCGACGGCCAAGCGGCAGTCGGTCGCCCGGCACCGGGCGTTCTTCCACGCCATGCTGGACGCGGGCGTGCACCTGCCCCCGTCCGCGTTCGAGGCGTGGTTCCTCTCCGCCGCGCACGACGATGCGGCTCTCGACCGGGTCCACGCGGCCCTGCCCGCCGCCGCGCGTGCCGCCGCCGAGGCGGCCGGGTGAGCGAGACCCTCACGGTCGTGCACCTGGTCCGCCACGGGGAGGTGCACAACCCGGAGAAGATCCTGTACGGGCGGCTGCCCGGCTTCCGGCTGTCGACCGCCGGCGAGGAGATGGCCGAGACCGCGGCGGATGCGCTGCGCGGCCGGGACGTCGTGCTGGTCCGCTCCTCGCCGCTGGAGCGGGCCCGGCAGACCGCCGAGCCGGTCGCCGCGCACTTCGGCCTCGAGGTGGAGGTCGACGACCGGCTGATCGAGAGCGAGAACGTCTTCGAGGGGCTGCGCGTCGGGGTGGGCGCGACCGACCCCGCCTGGCGGCAGCCGAAGTACTGGCGGCACCTGCGCAACCCGCTGCTGCCCTCCTGGGGGGAGCCGTACGCGCTGGTCGCCGCCCGCATGCTCGCCGCTGCTGCCGACGCGCGGGACGCCGTCCGCGGCCGTGAGGCGGTGCTGGTGAGCCACCAGCTGCCGATCTGGGTGGCCCGGCGGGCCGCCGAGGGCCGCCGGTTGTGGCACCGGCCGGACCGGCGGCAGTGCGGTCTCGCCAGCATCACGTCCCTGACCTACGCCGGCGAGCGGATCGTCGCGGTCTCCTACACGGAGCCCGCCGGTGCCGCGTCGCGGGGCGGCGTGCCGGGCGCATGAACAGCGCCCCCGTACGCCCACGGTCGCCGTGGCCGGGTGAGAATGGGTCGCACCCCGCCGTCTCCCGGAAGTCCCCGCGCGTGATCCGCTCTCCCCGCCTGCCGGCCGTCGCGGCCGCCCTGGTGCTGTCCGCGGTGGCGGGCTGCAGCGGCACGAACGCGGTCGACCAGTCGACGGCGAACGTCAAGGGCTACGTCGCCGGCAACGGTTCGGTGCACGTGGTCCCGGCGGCCGACCGGCACGCTGTCGGGCCGCTGCACGGCACGGACCTCACCGGCCGGCCGATCGACGTCGCCCAGTGGCGCGGTGACGTGGTCGTGGTGAACGTGTGGGCCTCGTGGTGCGCGCCGTGCCGCTCGGAGGCGAAGAGCCTGCAGGCGGTGTACGACGAGACCCGCTCGCTGGGGGTCCGCTTCCTCGGGGTGGACGTGAAGGACGACGCGGCGAACGCCGGCGCGTTCGTCCGCCGGCACGGGCTGACCTACCCCTCGCTGGAGGACGAGCCGGGCCGGGTCGGCCTGGCGTTCCGGCCGCCGCCCGGCGCGATCCCGTCGACGGTCGTGCTGGACCGGCAGCACCGGGAGGCGGCGAGGTTCTCTGGCGAGGTCCGCTACACCCAGCTGCTCGCGGTGGTGCGGGATGTCGCGGGGGAGCAGCCGTCGTGAGCGGCCTCGTCCTCGCCGGGGTGGGCCAGTCGTTCCAGTCCACGGCCGCCACGGGGCCGCTGGTGCTCGCGGTCGGGGTGGCGGTGGTCGCCGGACTGGTGTCGTTCCTGTCCCCGTGCGTCCTGCCGCTCGTGCCCGGCTACCTCTCCTACGTCACGGGCCTGTCCGGTGCCGACCTGGCCGGCGACGGGGACGCCGTGGCGATGTCCGGTGGCGCCGCCGCTGTGGCCGTCCCCCGGTTGCGCGTGCCCCGGGTGGTGGCCGGCTCGTCGCTGTTCGTCCTCGGGTTCTCGCTGGTCTTCGTCAGCTACGGCGCGCTGTTCGGCAGTGTCGGCGCCGCCCTGATCGAGCACCAGGCGGTGCTCAGCCGGGTCCTCGGCGGCCTGACGATCGTCTTCGGCCTGGCGTTCATGGGGCTGCTGCCGGGGCTACAACGGGACGTGCGGGTCCACCGGGTGCCCTCGCTCGGTCTGGCCGGGGCCCCGTTGCTCGGCATGCTGTTCGGGCTCGGCTGGACCCCGTGCATCGGCCCCACCCTCGGCGCGGTCCAGACGCTGGCCGCGGACAGTGCCAGCGCGGGGCGCGGGGCGCTGCTCTCCTTCGCGTACTGCGTGGGCCTGGGCGTGCCGTTCGTGCTCACCGGCCTGGGGCTGCGCCGGGCCCTCGGCGTGTTCTCGGTCGTCAAGCGCCACTACGTGTGGGTGATGCGTACGGGTGGGGTGCTGCTCGTCGTGATCGGGCTGCTGCTGGTGACCGGCCTGTGGGACCGCCTGACCATCGACCTGCGCCTGCTCGTTCCCGGCTTCACGACGGCGGTGTGAGGAGCCTCGCCCGATGACCGACACCACCGTCCGGCTGCCCGACGAGGTCGACGAGCCGCTTGCGCCGATGTCGACCGCGCCGGACCAGGCGTTGCCGGCGCGCTCGATGGGGCCGCTGCGCTCGGCCTGGCGCCAGCTGACGTCCATGCGTACGGCGCTGGTCCTGCTGTTCCTGCTCGCTCTTGCCGCGGTGCCCGGCTCGCTGCTGCCCCAGCGGGGGCTGAACCTCGCCAAGGTCCGCGACTTCTACTCCGCGCACCCGACGCTCGCGCCGTGGCTGGACCGGCTGTCGCTGTTCGACGTGTTCGCCGCTCCCTGGTTCGCCGCCATCTACCTGCTGCTGTTCGTCTCGCTGGTGGGCTGCCTGACGCCCCGGCTGCGGCTGCACCTGCGAGCGATGCGGACGTCCCCTCCACCGGCCCCGCGGCGGCTGTCCCGGCTGCCGGCGTACGCGCAGTGGGACGTCGACGGCAGCGCCGCCGACACCGTCCGCGCGGCGGCGGACGTCCTGCGGGGCGAGCGCTTCCGCGTCGTCGTCCGTGACGACGACCGGGGCATGCCCAGCGTCGCCGCCGAGAAGGGCTACCTGCGCGAGACCGGCAACCTGCTCTTCCACGGCGCGCTGCTGGTGCTGCTCGTCGCCGTCGCGCTGGGCGGCCTGTTCGGCTACAAGGGCAACGTCCTCGTGACGGAGGGCGACGGCTTCGCCAACGTGCCCAGCTCCTACGACGACTTCCGACCGGCCCGGCTGTTCTCCGACAGCAGCATGGCTCCGCTGTCGGTGACCCTGGACCAGTTCAGGGCGACGTACACCGAGACCGGCCAGCCGCTCACGTTCACCGCTCGGGTGCACTACCGGTCCGCGGCCGACGCCCCCGACCGCCCCGCGGTCATCCGGGTCAACCACCCGCTGTCCGTGGACGGCGTGAAAGTCTACCTCATCGGCCACGGGTACGCGCCGCACGTCACGGTGCGCGACGCCCAGGGGCACGTCGCGTTCTCCGCGGCGGTGCCGTTCCTGCAGCGTGACGCCATGTTCACCTCGGACGGCGTCATCAAGGTCCCCGACGCGCTGCCCGAGCAGCTCGGCCTCACCGGCTTCTTCGTCCCGACCGCCTCCGCGGACCCGGCCCGCGGCGTCGTCTCGACCTACCCCGCGCCCCGGCGGCCGGTGCTGGTGCTCACCGCCTACCACGGCGACCTCGGTCTCGACAGCGGGCGGCCGCAGTCCGTCTGGAGCCTCGACACCGACAAGCTCACCCAGTTCACCCTGGCCGACGGCCGGCCGGCCACCAAGGCGCTGCGCCCGGGTGACACCTGGACGCTGCCGGACGGCTCGCAGGTGACCTTCGACCGGATCACCGAGTTCGCGACCTTCCAGGTGACCCACGACCCCGGAAACGGGCTCGCCCTGCTCGCGGCGGTGCTCATCGTCGGCGGGCTGCTGCTGTCGCTGCGGGTCCGCCGTCGCCGGGTGTGGGTTCGGGGGCGCCCGGCGGACCCGGAGGGTGCGGACGGTGGTACGGGACGTACGGTGGTCGAGGTCGCCGGACTGCCGCGGACGGACGCCGAGTCCTTCGCGACGGAGTTCACGGGGCTCGATGAGCGGCTGCGCGCCACCCTCGGCGCACGAGCGACGGAGGACTAGACGCACGTGGACCTCGCCCGACTGAGCAACGACCTGTTCGGTGTGACCGTGGTCATCTACTCGCTGGCCCTGCTGGCGTACGCAGCCGACTTCGCGTTCACCCGCCGGACCGCCGCGGTGCGGGTGCCCGCCCAGCAGCGGGTCGGTGGCCGCGTGCTCGCCACCGTCGGCGCGCCGTCGGTCACGACCGGGCCGGCGGCGGGTGACTCCGCGCCGACGGCGCCGGCGCCGGTCTCGGCCGGGGGTACGCCCCTCGCCGGCCGGCTGGCCGTCGCCGTCACCTGTCTCGGGTGGCTGGTGCACCTGGCCGAGGTGATCACGCGCGGGCTGGCGTCCGGCCGGGTGCCCTGGGGCAACATGTACGAGTTCAGCTCGGCCGTGTCGCTCATCGCGGTCGGTGCCTTCCTCCTCCTGCTGACCCGTCAGCCGGTGCGCTGGCTCGGGCTGTTCGTCCTGCTGCCGGTGGTGCTCTACCTCGGGCTGGCCGGCACGGTGCTGTTCGTCAGCGCGGGGCCGCTCGTCCCGGCGCTGAACTCCTACTGGATCAAGATCCACGTGGCTGCGGCCATCCTCGCCACCGGCACGTTCGTCGTCGGCGGGGTCGTCACGGTGCTGCACCTGCTGCGCCGCCGGCACGAGCGCCGGGCGTCGATCGCGGGGCGGCCGGCCCGCTCGGAGTCGATGCTGGACCGGCTGCCCGAGGCGGCGGCCCTCGAGCGCACCGCCCACCGGCTGATCTCCTTCGCCTTCCCCATCTGGACGTTCGCGATCATCGCCGGGGCGATCTGGGCGGAGAGCGCGTGGGGGCGCTACTGGGGCTGGGACCCGAAGGAGACCTGGTCGTTCGTGACCTGGGTGATGTACGCGGCGTACCTGCACGCGCGGTCGACCGCCTCCTGGCGGAAGGCGGCGCCGTACGTCGCGCTCGCGGCGTTCGTCGGGCTGCTGATCAACTACTACGTGGTGAACACCGTCATCGCGGGCCTGCACTCGTACGCGTTCTGACGGGGGTGACGGGGCGGGTCGCCGATGCGGCCCGCACGGTCACAGGCGCGAGCGGTCGCGCTCGTAGCCGGGGTGGCGCTGCGTCGGGGGGACCGGGGCGGACGACGCCGAGGAGCCGTTCTCGCTCGGCCCGTCGCCGTTCTCGCCGCGCAGCAGGGCGCGGACCTCGGACTCCCGGAACCGGCGGTGACCGCCAGGGGTGCGGATGCTCCCGATCCGGCCCGCGGCCGCCCACCGGGTGACCGTCTTCGGGTCAACCCGGAACAGGCTCGCGACCTCTCCCGGCGTGAGCAGTCGCTCTCGTGCCTCCACCAGTGCCCCCTTACCTCCGCGTTACGTGTTTCTCTACACGATTACAGCCCGTACGTCACTGGTTTCGTAAGGTAGCGAACTCCGAGGGTGGGCGCTGCCCAGATGGGCTAGTCCGTCCGGACCAGGTGTCCACCGAAAGGATGATCCAGGCGGGGCATGGACCGGTTGGGTGGGTCATCCGACTGTTGGACGGAACGTCCGGATTGGCCCGCACCTACGGGGGAACACGTGCGCACTTCCCGACTGTCCATCGCGGTGGCCGCCGCCCTGCTGGCCGCGACCGCGGCTCCGGCGCTGGCCGCCACGACGTCCGTACCCGACGCCGGCGAGGCGTCCTCGCGGGTCACGCTGCTGACCGTCGAGGCGGCCGGCCACACCGCATCGGTGGTGCAGGGGGCGCTGTCCACCTCGAGCCTGACCGGCAGCCGGCTGGCGTCGGTGGCGGTCACCCCGCTCGTCGCCGACGGCAAGGCGGCCGTGCCCGCGGTGAGCATCAACCAGGACTCCACCGACCAGCCCGCTGTCCCGGCCCAGCAGAAGTCCGTGGCCGGGGTGCTCCAGGTGTCCTCGCCCGCCCTGCAGCTGTCGGCCGCGCGGACGGCGACCGGCGCGGAAGCGGTGCTGAACGGCACCGCCGACCAGCTGGTCAGCGTGCTCGGCCTGCCGGTCAAGGGCTCCGTGGTCCTCGGCGACCAGTCCGGCGTCGCCGGCAAGGACGCCAAGGCGGGCAAGGCGCTCACGGTCACCGGCCTCGCGCTGCCCGACCTCGGCGACCTCCTGCAGGCCCTCGGCCTGAAGGTCAGCGCGCTGCCGGTGGACACGCTGCTCTCCCTCGTCCAGAAGCTCGACCTCACCGGGAGCATCCAGAGCGTCATCGACTCGACGCAGTCCACCATCGACTCGCTGCAGAAGCAGGTGGACGACGCGACCGCGAAGCTGACCGACGCCAAGACGGCACTGGCGAGCGCTCAGCAGACCCTCGACTCCGCCACGGCGACGCTGACCCAGAAGCAGGCGGACCTCACCGCGGCGCAGGCGGACCTCGCCGCGGCCACGAAGGCGATCACCGACCTCGGTCTGACCCCCGGCGGTGTCGGCGTCCCGTCGGCCCTCCAGTCCACCTACGACACCGCCCAGGCTGCGGTGACCGCCGCGCAGACCGCGGTCAACGACGCGCAGTCCGCCGTCGACGCCGCCAAGCAGGCGGTCACGACGGCCCAGAGCCTCGTCGACACGCTGCAGGCCACGCTCGACGGCCTGCTGGCGCAGCTGCAGACCGCGGCGAAGCCGCTCGTCGACGCCATCCTCGGCGTGCTCGGCACCACCCCGCTCGTCTCGCTCGGCAAGCTCGACGTCCACACCGCCGCGCAGGCCGGCGCGACGCACGCCGCCGACGTCACGGGCACGGTGAGCGGCCTGCAGGTGCTGAGCACCGACGTCGTCAAGACCGTCACGGGCAGCTCCGCGCTGGACCTCGTGGGCACGGCGACGGACACCCTGACCAAGGTGCAGGGACAGGTGAGCTCGCTGCTCGGCACGCTGTCCTCGGTGCTGTCCAGCGTGCCGTCGCTGCCGGAGCTGAAGATCCCGGCCCCCACGGTGGCGCTGCTGCAGAAGTCCACCTCGCTCGACCCGGTGGACGGCCTGCAGGCGGCCACCGCGACGGTGACCGCGCTGAAGATCACCTGGCCGGGCGTGCAGATCCCGACGGCGGTGGCCCTGCCGGACGCCCTCAACCTCGTCGGGGCCGCGACGACCGCCACCGGCGCGCTGGTCGGCCGGCCGCTGGCGCTGAGCATCGGCACCATGGACGAGCTGGCGAAGTCGCGGCCGGGCACGCAGGCGACCTCCGGCGGCACCACGGGTACGCCGGCGGGCGGCGAGCTGCCGTACACCGGCCTCGGGACCTGGGTGCCGATCACCGCGCTCGTCCTCGTCGGTGTGGCTCTGGTGACCCGCCGGGTGCGGCAGGTCTAACGGTCTCCTCGCTGTGGGCCCGGCGGATCCTGCGCCGGGCCCACAGTGTTGCCCGTACCCTGGTCGCGTGAAGGCGTTCCTGGTCTACAACGTCGTTCGGCTCGGGCTGCTCGCGGCGGCTTTCGGCCTGCTGTTCGCCGTGGGCTTCCGCGGTGCGCCGCTCGTCTTCGGTGCCCTGCTTGCGTCCGGTGCCGCCAGCTGGTTCCTGCTCGGCCGGCAGCGGGTCGCCGTGGCCGAGGGCGTGGAGGGCTACGTCCAGGGCAAGCGGGCTCGGCTGCGCGAGCGCACTGCCGCTGAGGACGCCGCCGCGGACGCGCTGCTGGCCCAGGCCTCGGCCGACCGGCCCGAACCCGTCGAGCGCTGAGCGCCGTGACCGTCCAGCGCCTGCGCGGGTGGCGACGTCTCGCCGCCGCGACGTGGGGCGCGCCGCGCGACCCGCAGTTCTACGGCGACCTCGAGGTCGACGCGAGCCGGCTGGTCGCGTACGTCGAGGACGTGCGCAAGGCCACCGGCGTACGGCTGACGGTCACGCACCTCGTGGGCAAGGCGGTCGCGGTCGCGCTCGCCGAGCAGCCCGACGTCAACGGCTCGGCCGGCTTCGGCCGGTTCCGCCCGCGCGACGGCGTGGACGTGTTCTTCATCGTGGCGGCCGACGCTGGTCGCGAGCTCACCGGCATCAAGGTCCGCGGGACCGACCACCTTCCCGTGGTCGAGGTCGCCGCGCAGATCGACGCTCGCCACCGGTCCCTGCAGTCCGGTGGCGAGGACGAGATGGCGGCGTCGAAGGCACTGATGAACCGGCTGCCGGCACCCCTGCTCGGCCCGGCGCTGCGCTTCACCGCGTTCCTCACCAACGACCTCGGCCTCGACCTGCGCCGGCTCGGCATCCCCGACCAGCCGTTCGGCGGCGTCATGATCAGCTCCATCGGGATGTGGGGGGTGGCCAAGGCGTACTCGCCGCTGGCGCCGTACTACCGGATCCCGTTCCTGGCCCTCGTCGGCGCGGTCGAGGACCGCCCGGTCGCCGTGGATGGCGAGGTCGTCGTCCGGCCGATGCTGACCGTGACGGCCACCTTCGACCACCGCTACCTCGACGGCTTCCAGGCGGCCCGGATGGCCACCACGGCGCGGGCGTACCTGCAGGACCCGGCCGCGTACGAGCCTCCCCTCGGCTGACCCGGACCGGCGCCCGGCGGCCACCCGGGCGTCCCCTAGACTGCTCGTGAAGCCGTTCACAAGCGTCTGCACGCATCCGTACGGGGAAGAGGCACGCCCATGACCACCGCCGCGCCGGCCGAGACGGCCGACGTCGTCGTCGTCGGCGCCGGCCCCGCCGGGTCGACCGCGGGCTACCACCTCGCCCGCGCAGGCGTCGACGTGCTCGTGCTCGAGAAGGCCACCTTCCCCCGGGAGAAGGTCTGTGGCGACGGCCTCACGCCGCGGGCCGTCAAGCAGCTGCTGCGCATGGGCATCGACACCTCCCCGGAGGCGGGCTGGCTGCGCAACAAGGGGCTGCGGACCATCGGCGCCGGCGTACGCCTCGAGCTGCCCTGGCCGGACCTCGCGTCGTTCCCCGACTACGGGCTGGTCCGCCCGCGCTCGGACTTCGACGAGCTGCTCGCCCGCACCGCCGTCAAGGCCGGCGCCCGGCTGCGGGAGAACACCACGGTCACGGGACCGGTCGTCGACGAGCGGACCGGCCGGGTGACGGGCGTGCGCACCAAGGACGGCACGACGTACGGCGCACGCGTGGTGCTGACCGCGGACGGCAACTCCAGCCGGTTCTCGCTTGCGATGGGCCTGCGCCGCCGGGACGACCGCCCGATGGGCGTGGCCGTCCGCCGCTACTACCGCAGCCCCCGCCACGACGACGACTGGCTGGAGTCGTGGCTGGAGCTCTGGGACGGCCCGGCCGGGCGCAGCAACCTGCTGCCGGGGTACGGCTGGATCTTCGGCATGGGCGACGGCACCAGCAACGTGGGTCTCGGGATCCTCAACACCAGCACGGCGTTCGGCAAGACGGACTACCGCGAGCTGCTCAAGCGGTGGCTGTCCGCCATGCCGGACGAGTGGGGCTTCGTCGAGGACAACGCCACCGGCCCCGTCCTCGGGGCCGCGCTGCCGATGGGCTTCAACCGCCAGCCGCACTACCGCGACGGCGTGCTGCTGCTGGGCGACGCCGGCGGCATGGTCAACCCGATGAACGGCGAGGGCATCGCGTACGCCATGGAGTCCGCCGAGCTGGCGGCCGACGTGGTCACCCAGGCGCTCGCCCGGCCCACCGCCGAGTCGGCGGAGCGCGCGCTGCAGGGCTACCCGCAGGTCCTCAAGGACACCTACGGCGGCTACTACACCCTGGGGCGGGTGTTCGTGCGGCTCATCGGGCACCCGGAGGTGATGCGGTTCGCAACTCGGCACGGGCTGCCCCGGCCCGCCCTCATGCGGTTCGTGCTGAAGCTGCTCGCCAACCTCACCGACCCGCGCGGTGGTGACGCCACCGACCGCGTGATCAACGCGCTGTCCAGGCTGGCTCCGGCTGCCTGACGGCGCAACCCCCGCCGCCGGGGATCCCCCCGGCGGCACCTAGACTGGCCCGCTGGATGCGACCGGTGGACCGCCCTCGACGGAGAGGAGACGACGGTGCTCGGGCTCTACATCCCGATCGTCGTGCTGTTCTTCCTGGCGCTGGCCTTCGCGGGGTTCTCCGTCGGTGCCAGCTGGCTGGCCGGACCGAAGCGGTTCAACCGGGCCAAGGTCGACGCCTACGAGTGCGGCATCGAGCCCACCCCGCAGGCGTTCGCGGGGCACCGCTTCCCGGTGAAGTACTACCTGACGGCGATGCTGTTCATCGTCTTCGACATCGAGATCATCTTCCTCTACCCGTGGGCGGTGGCGTTCGGCCATCTCGGGTGGTTCGGGCTGGTCGAGATGGTGCTGTTCATCGCCGCCGTGTTCGTCGTGTACGCCTACGTCTGGCGTCGCGGCGGGCTCGACTGGGACTGACGACCGAGACCTCGTAGGGAAGAAGCAGACCACCATGGGCATCGAGGAGAAGATCCCGAGCGGGTTCCTCCTGACGACCGTCGAGAAGGCGGTCAACCTGGCCCGCAAGAACTCCGTCTGGCCGGCGACGTTCGGGCTGGCGTGCTGCGCCATCGAGATGATGGCCACCGGCGCCGGGCGCTACGACCTGGCGCGGTTCGGCATGGAGCGGTTCAGCGCCACTCCGCGGCAGGCGGACCTGATGATCGTCGCCGGT
Source organism: uncultured Actinomycetota bacterium (assembly GCA_963728075.1). Taxonomy (GTDB): domain Bacteria; phylum Actinomycetota; class Actinomycetes; order JAFAQI01; family DASSKL01; genus CAVSIP01. Next base: position 323,047 of record CAVSIP010000003.1, read on the forward strand.
CGGGTGAGCCAGAAGATGGCGCCGGTGCTCCGGCAGATCTACGACCAGATGCCGGAGCCGAAGTGGGTGCTGGCGATGGGCGTGTGCGCCTCGAGCGGCGGCATGTTCAACAACTACGCGGTCGTGCAGGGGGTCGACCACGTGGTGCCGGTGGACATGTACCTGCCGGGCTGCCCGCCCCGGCCGGAGATGCTGCTCGACGCGATCCTCAAGCTGCACGACAAGATCCGGACCGCACCGATCAACGGCAAGCCGGCGCACACGACCGGCGACAACGCCCCGTACCTCAAGCCGATCGTCCGGGACACGGCCCGCTCGCGCGGGGTGACCGCATGACCGTGCAGCCTCCCGACGAGGGTCACCGCCGCGACATGTTCGGCGCGCACGGGTCCGGCGACGTGTCCGGGTATGGCGGGCTGGTCGTCCGGCCGCCGGCGCCGCTGTCGTCCCCTCGCCCCTACGGCGGCTGGTTCGACGAGGTGGCCGACGAGCTCGAGCGCGTGGTCCCCGACTTCGGGGACGCCGTGGAGCGCGTGGTCGTCGACCGCGGCGAGCTGACCCTGCACGTGCGCCGGGAGAGCCTGCTCGACGTCGCCCGGCACCTGCGCGACGACCCGGCACTGCGCTTCGAGCTGTGCAGCAGCGTCTCCGGGGTCGACTACCCGAACGACCCGACCGGCCGGCGCCTGCACGCGGTCTACCACCTGACCTCCATGACCTACCGCCGGCGGCTGCGCCTGCAGGTGTCGGTCACGGTGGCGGACCCGCACATCCCCTCCGTCGTGGGCCTGTACCCGACCGCCGACTGGCAGGAGCGGGAGGCCTGGGACTTCTTCGGGATCGTCTTCGACGGCCACCCCGGGCTGACCCGGATCGAGATGCCGGACGACTGGCCCGGCCACCCGCAGCGCAAGGACTACCCGCTCGGCGGCGTCCCCGTCGAGTACAAGGGCGCGCAGGTGCCCCCGCCCGACGAGCGTCGGAGCTACGCATGAGCGACCAGACGACGTACACCAGCACCTACGACGCCGGGGACGCCTTCGCGGACACCTCGGAGCGTGGTGACGACGCCCGCGTGTTCACCGTCGGCGGGCAGGACTGGGACACCGTCCTGGAGGGCGTCGACCCGCTGGAGAGCGAGCGGATCGTCGTCAACATGGGACCCCAGCACCCGTCGACGCACGGGGTGCTCCGGCTCGTGCTCGACCTCGAGGGCGAGACCGTCACGCAGGCGCGCGTGGTCGTCGGCTACCTGCACACCGGCATCGAGAAGAACATCGAGTACCGCAACTGGGTGCAGGGCGTCACGTTCGTGACGCGGATGGACTACCTGTCGCCGTTCTACAACGAGACGGCGTACTGCCTCGCCGTGGAGAAGCTGCTCGGCATCACCGCGGAGATCCCCCAGCGGGTCAACGTCATCCGGGTGCTGCTGATGGAGCTCAACCGGATCGCCTCCCACTGCGTCTGGATCGCCACCGGCGGCATGGAGCTCGGCGCGATGTCGGCGATGCTCTACGGCTTCCGTGAGCGCGAGATGATCCTCGACCTGTTCGAGATGATCACCGGGCTGCGGATGAACCACGCGTACATCCGGCCGGGCGGGGTCGCCCAGGACATCCCGCCCGGAGCGGTCGAGAAGATCCGCGAGTTCATCCCGGTGATGCACTCGCGCCTCGACGAGTACGAGAAGCTGCTCACCGGCCAGCCGATCTGGATCGCGCGGCTGCGTGGGACCGGCTACCTCGACGTCCCCGGCTGCGTCGCGCTTGGCGTGACCGGCCCGCTGCTGCGCGCCGCCGGCCTGCCGTGGGACCTGCGCAAGGAGCAGCCGTACTGCGGCTACGAGACGTACGACTTCGAGGTGCCGACCGAGAGCGAGGGCGACAACTACGCGCGCTACCTCGTCCGGATGGCCGAGATGCGCGAGTCGCTGAAGATCATCGAGCAGGCCCTGGACCGGCTGGAGCCGGGGCCGGTCATGATCGGCGACAAGAAGATCGCCTGGCCGTCGCAGCTCGCGCTCGGCCCGGACGGGCTCGGCAACTCCCTCGACCACATCCGGCAGATCATGGGCACCTCGATGGAGGCCCTCATCCACCACTTCAAGCTGGTGACCGAGGGCTTCCGCGTACCGGCCGGCCAGGTGTACCAGCCGATCGAGTCGCCGCGCGGCGAGCTCGGCGTCCACCTGGTCAGTGACGGGGGCACCCGGCCGTGGCGCTGCCACTACCGGGACCCGTCGTTCGTCAACCTGCAGGCCGTCCCGGCACTGTCCGAGGGCGGCATGGTCGCGGACGTCGTCGCGTCCGTGGCTAGCGTCGACCCCGTGATGGGTGGAGTGGACCGCTAGATGCCTCTGTCAGCCGAGACGCGGGAGCGTGCCCGCGAGATCATCGCGCGCTACCCGAAGCCGCGCAGTGCGCTGCTTCCGTTGCTGCACCTGTGCCAGGCGGAGGAGGGTTACGTCTCCCCGGACGGCGTCGCCCTGTGCGCCGAGCTGCTCGGGCTCACCAAGGCCGAGGTCGGCGCGGTGTCGACCTTCTACACGATGTACAAGCGCGCGCCCGTGGGCGACTACCACGTGGGGGTCTGCACCAACACCCTGTGCGCGGTCATGGGCGGCGACGCCATCTTCGCCGAGCTGAAGGAGCACCTGGGGATCGGCAACGGGGAGACCACCGATGACGGCAAGGTCACCCTCGAGCACGTCGAGTGCAACGCCGCCTGCGACTACGCGCCGGTCGTGATGGTCAACTGGGAGTTCTTCGACAACCAGACCCCCGGCACCGCACGCGAGCTGGTCGACCGGCTGCGCGCCGGCGACCCGCCGACGCCGGTCCGCGGGGCGAAGCCGTGCACCTGGAAGGAGGCCTCGCGCGTGCTGGCGGGCTTCTACGACGGGCGCGCCGACGAGGGTGCCGCTGCCGGGGACGCCTCGCTCGTCGGGCTGCGGCTCGCGCACGAGCGCGGCGAGACGGCGCCGGCCACCGGCGCCGAGGGCGGTGAGCGGGCGTGAACCTCACCCCCGTCCTGTCCGCCCACTGGGACCAGCCCAGGTCGTGGACGCTCGACGCCTACGAGCAGGTCGGCGGCTACCGGGCCGTACGCAAGGCCCTGGCCATGGACCCGGACGCCGTCATCCAGACCGTCAAGGACTCCGGCCTGCGCGGCCGCGGCGGTGCCGGCTTCCCCACCGGCAACAAGTGGGGCTTCATCCCGCAGGGCGACGGCAAGCCGCACTACCTCGTCGTCAACGCCGACGAGAGCGAGCCCGGTACCTGCAAGGACATGCCGCTGCTGCTGGCGACGCCGCACACCCTCGTCGAGGGGATCATCATCTCGGCCTACGCGATCCGCGCGCACCACGCGTTCATCTACGTCCGCGGCGAGGTGCTGCACATCATCCGGCGGCTGCAGGCCGCGGTGGCGGAGGCGTACGCCAAGGGCTACCTCGGCAAGGACGTGTTCGGCAGCGGCTACGACCTCGAGCTGGTCGTGCACGCGGGCGCCGGGGCGTACATCTGCGGCGAGGAGACCGCGCTGCTGGACTCGCTCGAGGGCTACCGGGGTCAGCCCCGGCTGCGCCCGCCCTTCCCCGCGGTCGCGGGCCTGTACGCGAGCCCCACGGTCATCAACAACGTGGAGTCCATCGCCAGCGTGCCGTTCATCATCGACAAGGGCACCGACTGGTTCCGCTCGATGGGCTCGGAGAAGTCGCCGGGGTTCACGCTGTACTCGCTGTCGGGGCACGTGGCGCGGCCGGGCCAGTACGAGGCGCCGCTGGGCGTGACCCTGCGCGAGCTGCTCGAGCTGGCCGGGGGCGTCCGGGAGGGCCACGAGCTGAAGTTCTGGACTCCCGGTGGGTCGAGCACCCCGCTGCTCACCGCAGAGCACCTCGACGCCCCGCTGGACTACGAGGGCATGCAGGCTGCCGGCTCCATGCTCGGCACCAAGGCGCTGCAGATCTTCGACGAGACGACCTGCGTCGTCCGAGCCGTGCTGCGCTGGACGGAGTTCTACGCCCACGAGTCGTGCGGCAAGTGCTCTCCCTGCCGCGAGGGGACCTTCTGGCTGGTCCAGATCCTCGAGCGGCTCGAGCACGGCAACGGGACCGAGGAGGACATCAGCACGCTCCTCGACGTCTGCGACAACATCTTCGGCCGGGCGTTCTGCGCCCTGGGCGACGGTGCGACCAGCCCGATCGTGTCGTCCGTGCAGTACTTCCGCGACGAGTACGTCGCGCACTTCACCGCGGGCGGATGCCCGTTCGACCACACCGCATCGACCCTGTTCGCCACGGCCGGAGCCGCTGCCTCATGACCGTCACCTCCAACAGCGCGTCCGGAGGCCCGCCCGCCGAGCGGCCGGCGGACGCCGTCACGCTCACCATCGACGGGGTCGAGGTGACCGTCCCGAAGGGGACGCTGGTCATCCGCGCCGCCGAGCAGGTCGGCATCCAGATCCCGCGCTTCTGCGACCACCCGCTGCTCGACCCGGTGGGGGCCTGCCGCCAGTGCCTGGTGGAGGTCGAGGGGCAGCGCAAGCCGCTCGCCTCGTGCACCACCACGGTGACCGAGGGCATGGTGGTGCGCACGCAGCTCACCAGCCCGGTGGCCGAGAAGGCGCAGGCCGGCAACCTCGAGTTCCTGCTGCTCAACCACCCGCTGGACTGCCCGGTCTGCGACAAGGGCGGCGAGTGCCCCCTGCAGAACCAGACGATGTCGAACGGCTACTCCGACAGCCGGTTCCTCGACCGCAAGCGGACCTACCCCAAGCCGCTCGCCATCTCCTCCCAGGTGCTGCTCGACCGGGAGCGCTGCGTGCTGTGCGCGCGGTGCACCCGGTTCAGCCAGCAGGTGGCCGGGGACCCGTTCATCGAGCTGTTCGAGCGTGGCGCCCTGGAGCAGGTTGCCGTGTACGAGGACGAGCCGTTCGAGTCCTACTTCAGCGGCAACACCGTGCAGATCTGCCCGGTGGGCGCGCTCACCGGTGCCGCGTACCGGTTCCGCGCCCGGCCGTTCGACCTGGTGTCCACCCCCAGCGTCTGCGAGCACTGCGCGTCCGGCTGCCAGCAGCGCACCGACTGGCGTCGGGGCAAGGTGCTGCGCCGGCTCGCCGGCGAGGACTTCGACGTCAACGAGGAGTGGAACTGCGACAAGGGCCGCTGGGCGTTCACGTACGCCTCCGCCGCTGACCGGCTTCCCGGGCCGCTGGTGCGAGGCGACGAGGGCTACCTCGAGCCGGCGTCGTGGACCGAGGCCTTCGCCGCGGCCGCCCGCGGGCTCGACCGCGCGCGCCCGCGAGTGGGCGTGCTCACCGGCGGGCGGCTGACGCTCGAGGACGCCTACGCGTACGCCAAGTTCGCCCGCGTCGTCCTCGAGACCGACGACATCGACTTCCGGGCGCGCGCATCCTCCGCCGAGGAACGCGACTTCCTGGCCGCCCGGGTCGCCGGCCGCTACCTCGAGGTCACCTACGCCGACCTGGAGCGGGCGCCCGCGGTGCTGCTCGCCGGCTTCGAGCCGGAGGAGGAGTCCCCGATCGTCTTCCTGCGGCTGCGCAAGGCGGCGGCCAAGCACGGCACGCGCGTGTTCGGGGTCGCGCCGCTCGCGACGACCGGTCTCACCAAGTGCCTGGGCACGCTGCTGCAGACCGCACCGGGTGCCGAGGCGCAGGTCCTGGGGACGCTCGCCGGTGCGGCGCCCGAGGGCGCCCTGGCCGACGCCGCCGAGGCGCTGCGCGCCGACGGCGCGGTCATCGTCGTCGGGGAGCGGCTCGCGCAGACCCCGGGGGCGCTGTCCGCGGCCGCCCGGCTGGCCGACGCGACCGGCGCCAAGCTGGCCTGGATCCCACGACGGGCAGGCGAGCGGGGAGCCATCGAGGCGGGGTGCCTGCCCGGCCTGCTGCCCGGCGGGCGCCCGCTCACCGACCCCGCCGCCCGCGCCGAGGTGGCGCGTGCGTGGGGTGCCGAGCCGCCGTCCGGCGCTGGACGTGACGCCGACGCCATCCTGCGCGCGGTGCTCGCCGGGGAGATCGACGCGCTCGTCGTGGCGGGGGTCGACCCGGACGACCTGCCGGACCCGCGGCTGTTCGACGCGGCGCTGGAGGAGGTGCCGTTCGTCCTGTCGCTGGAGCTGCGTGAGAGCGCGGTGACCCAGCGGGCCGACGTCGTGCTCCCGGTGGCGCCCGCGGTCGAGAAGGGCGGGACCTACCTCGACTGGGAGGGCCGCGTCCGCGCGTTCGACCCGACCCTGCGCAACCCCGGCGCGCTGCCGGACCTGCGCGTCCTGCACGGCATCGCCGAGGAGATGGGCGCCGACATCCACACGCCGGACATCGCGTCGGTGCGTGCCGAGGTGCGTGCGCTGGGCGTCTGGCAGGGCACCCGCCCGCCGGCCCCGCAGGTCGCCGCGGCCGCCCCGCGTACCGCCGGCGCCGGCGAGGCCCTGCTCGCCACCTGGCGGCTGCTGCTCGACGAGGGTCGCCTGCAGGACGGCGAGCCCTACCTCGCCGGCACCCGCCGCGCGCCGCGCGTCCACCTGTCGGCCGCCACCGCGGCGCAGGTGGGCGCGGCAGAGGGCCAGCCGGTCACGGTGAGCACCGACACCGGCAGTGTGACGCTGCCGCTCGTGGTGGCGGACCTGCCCGACGGCGTGGTGTGGCTACCGGCGTTCTCGCCGGGTTCCCACGTCCACCGGGACCTCGAGGCGCGCAGCGGTGAGGTCGTACGGATCACGGCGGGGGAGGGCCGGTCATGAGCGGGCGGCTGCTGGCGGAGACCGGCTCGCAGGTGTCGACCTTCGGCCACGACCCCTGGTACATCGTGCTGATCAAGGTCGTCGTGGTCTTCGCGTTCCTCATGCTCACGACGCTGTTCATGATCTGGGCGGAGCGCCGCGTCGTCGCGCGCATGCAGCAGCGGCTCGGCCCGAACCGGGTCGGCCCGTTCGGGCTCCTGCAGGGCCTCGCGGATGGCATCAAGCTGGCGCTGAAGGAGGACATCCTCCCCGCTCTCGTCGACAAGCCGGTCTACTTCGCGGCACCGCTCATCTCCGTCGCGGCCGCGATGTCGGCGTTCGCCGTCATCCCGTTCGGCCCGACCGTGTCGATGTTCGGCCACCACACCCACCTGCAGGTCACCGACCTGCCGGTGGCGGTGCTCTACGTGCTGGCGTGCTCGTCGTTCGGCGTGTACGGCATCGTGCTCGGCGGCTGGTCGAGCGGGTCGACCTACCCGCTCCTCGGCGGTCTGCGCTCCGCTGCGCAGGTCATCAGCTACGAGGTCGCGATGGGCCTGTCGTTCGTGGCGGTGTTCCTCTACACCGGCTCGCTGGCGACCTCGGACATCGTCGCCGCCCAGCACAGCCGCTGGTTCTTCTGGGTGCTCCCGGTGTCCTTCCTCATCTACGGCATCGCCATGGTCGGTGAGACCAACCGCGCCCCGTTCGACCTGCCGGAGGCCGAGGGCGAGCTGGTCGGGGGCTTCCACACCGAGTACTCGTCGCTGAAGTTCGCGATGTTCTTCCTCGCCGAGTACGTCAACATGACCACGGTCTCGGCGCTGATGGTCACGCTGTTCTTCGGCGGCTGGCGCCCGTTCTGGCCGTTCTCCCTGTGGGACGGCGCCGACCAGGGCTGGATCCCCCTGATCTGGTTCGCGATGAAGCTGTTCTCCTTCCTGTTCGTGTTCATCTGGCTGCGCGGGACCCTGCCGCGGCTCCGCTACGACCAGTTCATGCACCTGGGCTGGAAGATCCTCATCCCCGGCAGCCTGGTCTGGCTGCTCATCGTGGCGGCGGTGCGGCAGTACAGCATCGAGGGCCTGTCCCGGACGAGCCTGATGGTCTACATCGGGATCCCGCTGGCCGTGGTGCTGTTCGCCGTGGCCTTCTGGCCGGCGCGGCAGCAGGTGGACGAGGCCGACGAGGCCGACGAGGGGACCGAGCCCGGCTTCCCGGTGCCCATCCTCGACCGCGGGACACGCGAGGCCGAGGGTGCGGAGGTGACTCGTGCTTGATGCGCTGAAGGGCTTCGGCGTGACCTTCTCGACGATGTTCAAGAAGGTCAACACCGAGCAGTACCCCGAGGAGAAGCGGCCGACGGCGCCGCGCTACCACGGCCGCCACGTGCTCAACCGGCACCCCGACGGGCTGGAGAAGTGCGTCGGCTGCGAGTTGTGCGCCTGGGCCTGCCCGGCTGACGCGATCTTCGTCGAGGGTGCGGACAACACGGAGGAGGAGCGCTTCTCCCCGGGTGAGCGGTACGGCCGGATCTACCAGATCAACTACCTGCGCTGCATCTTCTGCGGGCTGTGCATCGAGGCCTGCCCCACCCGGGCGCTGACGATGAGCAACGAGTACGAGCTCGCCGACGACAGCCGCCGCGACCTCATCTTCACCAAGGAGCAGCTGCTTGCGCCGCTGCTGCCCGGCATGGAGGCGCCGCCGCACCCGATGCGGCTCGGCGACGACGAGCACGACTACTACGCAGGCGCCGGCGCGAAGGCCAGTCCGGTCGGCGGCGACCCGGGCATCGAGGGGCGGCTGCAACCCCGACGAGGCCAAGGGCACCGGGCCCATGATGCGGGGCATGACGGACGGGGACGAGGGATGAGCGGCGTGCACCTGCTGGCGGCCGCCGGGTCCACCGGCACCGGCGAGGCCGTGCTCTTCTGGATCCTCGGCCCGCTGGCGTTCCTGGCGGCGATCGGCCTCGTGCTGTCCCGCAGTGCCATCCACGGCGCGCTGTTCCTCGCGGTGGACATGGTCTGCCTGGCGGCCTTCTACGCGCAGCAGGACGCGCCGTTCCTGGCCTTCGTCCAGGTGATCGTCTACACCGGCGCGATCATGATGCTGTTCCTGTTCGTGCTCATGCTGCTGGGGGTCGACTCCAGCGACTCGCTGGTCGAGACCATCCGCGGCCAGCGCGCCACGGCGGTGCTGCTCGGTGTCGGCATCGCCGTGCTGCTCGTTGCCGCGATCGGCTCCGCGTTCAACGGCACCGTTCGCTCGGTCGGGCTGGCCGATGCGAACTCGGCGGGGAACGTCACGGGCATCGCGAACCTGCTGTTCAGCCGCTACATCTTCGCGTTCGAGGCGACGAGCGCGCTGCTCATCACCGCCGCGCTGGGGGCGATGGTGCTGGCGCACCGCGAGCGCCTGGTGCACCGGCTCACCCAGCGTGACCTGATGCAGCGCCGGTTCCGGCCCGGCGGGCGGCCGTCCCCGCTGCCCGGCCCGGGTGTGTACGCCAACCACGACGCGGTGGACACGCCGGCCCTGCTGCCGGACGGCACGGCGGCCCCGGGCAGCGTGTCGGAGGTGCTCGAGATCAGCGGCGCTCGTCCGCGGGTCGGCGAGGTCGAGAGGGAGCTCGAGCGATGAGTGTCACACCGGAGGTGTGCCAGTGAGCGTCGACTACTACCTCTACCTGTCCGCCGTGCTGTTCAGCGTCGGCGCCGTCGGCGTGCTCGTCCGGCGCAACGCGATCGTCGTGTTCATGTGCATCGAGCTCATGCTCAACGCGGTGAACCTGACGCTGGTGACCTTCTCCCGCATGAACGGCAGCCTCGACGGGCAGATCATCGCGTTCTTCGTCATGGTCGTCGCCGCCGCCGAGGTGGTGGTCGGGCTGGCCATCATCGTGACCATCTTCCGGACCCGCAGGTCCGCGTCGATCGACGACGCGAACCTGCTCAAGTACTGACCGATCCTCGAAGGGACTGGCGTGAGTGCGCTCGTAGCCCTGCCTGCGCAAGAGGGGCAGCACGCGGTCGAGTACGCGACGGCACATGGCATCTACAACCTGACCGTCGCGCTCGTCCTGCTTCCCCTGTTCGGCGCCGCCGTCCTGCTGCTGGCCGGCCGCAAGGCCGACCGCTGGGGACACTGGCTGGCCGTCGCCATGCCGGTGGCCTCGTTCGCCATCGCCGTGGCGCAGTTCGCTGCGCTGCTGGGTGAGAGCAGCGGCAGCCGGCAGTACCAGCAGGTGCTCTACCAGTGGATCCCGGTCGGTGCCTTCCACGTGAACGCGAGCCTGCTGCTCGATCCGCTGTCCATGGCGTTCGTCCTGCTGATCACCGGCGTGGGCTCGCTCATCCACGTCTACTCGGTCGGCTACATGGAGCACGACCCCGACCGGCGCCGCTACTTCGCGTTCCTCAACCTGTTCGTCGCCGCGATGCTCATCCTCGTCCTCGCGTCGAACTACGTGCTGCTCTACGTCGGCTGGGAGGGCGTCGGTCTCGCGTCGTACCTGCTCATCGGGTTCTGGTACTACAAGCCGACGGCGGCGACGGCGGCGAAGAAGGCATTCGTCGTGAACCGGATCGGTGACGTCGGGCTGTCGATCGCGATCATGCTCATGCTGGCGGACTTCGGCGACATCAGCTTCCAGGGGGTGCTCGGCCAGGCGCCGGGCAAGACCGGCGGCACGCTCACCGCGATCGCGTTCCTGCTGCTGCTCGGGGCGTGCGGCAAGTCGGCCCAGTTCCCGCTGCACGTCTGGCTCGGCGACGCGATGGAGGGCCCGACCCCGGTCTCCGCCCTCATCCACGCGGCGACGATGGTCACCGCGGGCGTGTACCTCATCGCGCGGTCCAACCCGATCTTCGACGGGGCGCCGGAGGCGCAGATGGCGGTGGCCGCCATCGGGGCGCTCACGCTGCTCATCGGTGCGGTCATCGGCTGCGCCTACGACGACATCAAGCGCGTGCTGGCGATGAGCACGATCAGCCAGATCGGCTACATGTTCCTCGCGGTCGGGCTCGGCCCGGTCGGCTACGTGTGGGGCATCTTCCACCTGCTCACCCACGGCTTCTTCAAGGCCAACCTGTTCCTCGGGTCGGGCTCGGTCATGCACGCCATGAACGACCAGGTGGACATGCGCCGCTACGGCGGGCTGCGCAAGGTCATGCCGGTGACCTTCGTGACCTTCGGGCTGGGGTACCTGGCCATCATCGGGTTCCCCGGGTTCGCCGGCTTCTTCTCCAAGGACAAGATCATCGAGGCGGCCTTCGACAAGGGCGGCACCGAGGGGACGGTGCTCGGCATCGTCGCGCTGGTCGGGGTCGTGCTGACCGCCTTCTACATGACCCGGCTGATGATCATGACGTTCTTCGGCGAGCGGCGCTGGACCGAGGATGTCCACCCGCACGAGTCACCGAAGATCATGACCGGCCCGATGGCCGTGCTCGCCTTCGGCTCGGTGGTCGCCGGTGGCGCGCTCATCGCGAACAGCTACCTGTCCGACTGGCTGACCGCCGTGCTTCCCGCCCCGCCGGAGCAGGGGACGGCGACCCTGTCCCCGGTCGTGCTCACGGTCCTGTCGCTGGCGGCCATGCTCGGTGGCGCGGGGGCGGCGTACTGGCAGGTCTACCGCCGCCCGGTGCCGACCGCGGCGCCTGCCGCGGTCAGCGCCGCGACGGTCGCCGCCCGGCGCGGGCTGTACTTCGACGCGTTCAACGAGGCCGTGCTCATGCGGCCCGGCCAGTACCTGACCCGGGCGATGGTGTTCTTCGACGCCCGGGGCGTGGACGGTGCGGTCAACGGCCTGGCCGCAGGCATCGGCGGCACGTCCGGCCGGTCGAGACGGCTGCAGAACGGCTTCGTCCGGTCGTACGCCGCCGGCCTGCTCGGTGGCGCGATCGCCCTGGCGGCCGCGCTCCTCCTGGTGACGGTGGGCTGACATGACCGACTCGATGACGTTCTCCTGGCTGACGGTCCTCGGCGGCATCCCCCTGCTCGGCATCATCGCGCTGGCACTGCAGCCCAAGGACCGCCCGCAGCAGGCCAAGGTCACGGCGCTGGTGACCGCACTCGTCACCTTCGGGGTCGACGTCTGGATGAGCGCGCTGTTCGCCACCGGCGGCGCGCGGTTCCAGTACTTCACCAAGCACACCTGGATCAGCAGCTGGGGCGTGCACTTCGAGCTCGGCGCGGACGGCATCGCCCTCGTCCTGCTCGGGCTCACCACGTTCCTCACCCCGGTGGTCGTGCTCGCCTCGTGGCGCGAGGAGGACTACGGCCGCCGCAGCGCCCGGACCTACTTCGCGATGATCCTGGCGCTGGAGACGCTGATGATCGGCGCCTTCGCCTCGCTTGACGTGTTCCTGTTCTACGTCTTCTTCGAGGCGATGCTCGTGCCGATGTACTTCATCATCGGCAGCCACGGGGGCGCGCGCAGCTCCTACGCGGCCGTGAAGTTCCTGCTCTACAGCCTGCTCGGCGGGCTGCTCATGCTCGGCTCGGTGATCGGGCTGTACATCGCGTCGGCGAGGTACCTGCCGGGCGGCGGCACGTTCGACTACACCGCCCTGCTGAACGTCCACCAGCACCTGTCGCCGACCGTGCAGGGCTGGCTGTTCGCCGGCTTCGCGATCGCGTTCGCCATCAAGGCGCCGATGTGGCCGTTCCACACGTGGCTGCCGGACGCGGCCTCGGAGTCGCCGACCGGCGGCGCCGTGCTCATGGTCGGCGTCATGGACAAGGTCGGCACCTTCGGGTTCCTGCGCTACTGCCTGCCGCTGTTCCCCGACGCCGCGCGCGCGTGGGGGCCGGTCATCGAGGGCTTCGCGGTCGTGAGCATCCTGTACGGCGCGCTGCTGGCCATCGGCCAGCGGGACCTCAAGCGCCTGGTGGCGTACACGTCGGTCTCCCACTTCGGCTTCATCGTGCTGGGCATCTTCGCCTTCACGCTGCAGGCCGGCAGCGGCTCGACCCTGTACATGGTCAACCACGGCTTCTCGACCGCCGGGCTGTTCCTCGTGATCGGCTTCCTCGCCAGCCGGCGGGGCAGCCGCCTCATGCAGGACTACGGGGGCGTCGCCAAGGTCGCACCCTGGCTTGCGGGCGCCTTCCTGATCTCCGGCCTGTCGAGCCTGTCGCTGCCCGGTCTCAACAGCTTCGTCAGCGAGATGCTGGTCTTCGTCGGCACCTTCCTGCGCCACCGTGCGCTGGCCGTCGCGGCGGTGGCCGGCATCATCCTGGCCGCGCTGTACATCCTCGTGATGTACCAGCGGACGATGCACGGGCCGCTGCGGCAGGGCAGCGAGGCCGTCACGGACCTCACCCGGCGTGAGGCATGGGTCATCGCTCCCGTGCTCGTCCTCATCGTCGCGCTCGGCTTCTACCCGAAGCCGCTGCTCGACGTGATCGACCCGGCGGTCCGGTCGACCCTGCACCAGACGGGGATCACCGACCTGCAGCCCTCGGTCCCGCAGGGCACGGCCGCCGCGACATCCACCGGCTCCACGACTGAAGGGGACAGCGGACAGTGAGCCCCATCACCTCGGTGCTTGCCGCGGCCGAGTACCACGCGCCGCAGATCGCGTACGGCGCGATCTCGCCGATCCTCGTCGTGTTCGCCGCGGCGACGGTGGGCGTCCTCGTGGAGGCCTTCGCCCCCGTCCGGCTGCGCTGGCCGCTGCAGCTGGGGACGGCGCTCGCCGGCCTGGGCGGGGCGCTGGTCGGAACCATCGTGCTGGCCGGCACCCACGCGCAGCTCACGGCCGAGCGGGCCATCGCGGTGGACGGCCCGACGCTGTTCCTGTGGGGGACCATCCTCGTCATCGCGCTCGCCTCCGTCCTGCTCGTGGCGGAGCGCGCGGTGACCGCGGGTGGCCCGGCGTTCACCCCGCAGGCCTCGCAGCTGCCGGGCAGCAGCGCCGAGCGGGCCCTGGCCGCGGCCGGGCGGATGCAGACCGAGGTCTTCCCGCTGTTCATGTTCGCGGTCACCGGCATGCTGATCTTCCCGGCGTCGAACTCGCTGCTGCTCATGTTCGTCGGCCTCGAGGTGCTGTCGCTGCCGCTGTACCTGCTGTCCGGGCTGGCCCGGCGGCGCCGGCTGCTCAGCCAGGAGGCAGCGGTCAAGTACTTCCTGCTGGGCGCGTTCTCCTCCGCGTTCTTTCTCTACGGCGTCGCGCTGCTCTACGGCTACGCCAACACCGTGGAGCTCGGCGGGATCCGGGACGCCGTCGGGGTGTCCAGCCACAGCGACGCGCTGCTCTACCTGGGGCTGGGCCTGCTCGGCGTGGGCCTGCTGTTCAAGGTCGGCGCCGCGCCGTTCCAGGCCTGGATCCCCGACGTCTACCAGGGTGCGCCCACGCCGATCACCGCGTTCATGGGTGCGGCCACCAAGGTCGCGGCCTTCGGCGCGCTGCTGCGCGTGCTCTACGTCGGCTTCGGCGACCTGGTGTGGGACTGGCGGCCCGTGCTGTGGGGCGTGGCGATCCTCACGATGGTCGTCGGCGCCGTCCTCGCGATAACCCAGCAGGACATCAAGCGGATGCTCGCGTACTCCTCGATCGCGCACGTGGGCTTCCTGCTCATCGGGATCATCGCGGCGAACACCCGCGGGCTGTCCGGCACGCTGTTCTACCTGCTCACCTACGGCCTCACGACGGTCGGTGCGTTCGGCCTCGTGACGCTGGTGCGCGACGCCGACGGCGAGGCCACCCACCTGTCTCGCTGGGCGGGGCTGGGCAAGCGCGCGCCCCTGGTGGCCGGCATCTTCACGCTGTTCCTGCTCGCCCTGGCCGGCATCCCGCTCACCAGCGGTTTCTCCGGCAAGTACGCCGTGTTCCTCGCCGGCATCGACGGCGGGGCCACGCCGGTCGTCGTGGTCGCGCTCGTGATGAGCGCCGTCGCGGCGTTCTTCTACGTCCGGGTCATCGTGCTCATGTACTTCTCCGACCCGGTGGCCGACGGCCCGACGGTCGTCGTGCCCGGCGTCCTGACGGCAACCGCCCTCGCGGTCGCCGTGGGCGTTACCGTGGTGCTCGGCGTCTACCCGGACCCGTTCCTGCACCTGGCCCGCGACGCCGTACCGTTCGTCCGCTGAGAGACCCATCCGCTGAGAGAACAGGGAGCCGTGGCCGCGTCGTACGGCGTCGACTTCGACGATCCCGCCCTCGAGGGCGAGATCCGGGCCGGCCTGGCGTCGGTCGAGTCAATGCTGCGGGAGTCGACGAAGAGTGACTACCCGTTCGTCACCGAGACCTCGCGACACCTCGTCGAAGCCGGTGGCAAGCGGTTCCGCCCCCTGCTCGTCCTGCTCGCCGCGCAGTTCGCCGACCCGCACGCCATCGGTGTCGTCCCGGCGGGGGTGGTCGTCGAGCTGACCCACCTCGCCACGCTCTACCACGACGACGTCATGGACGAGGCGCCGGTCCGACGTGGCGCGCAGAGTGCGAACAGCCGCTGGACCAACACCATCGCGATCCTCACCGGTGACTTCCTGTTCGCGCGCGCGTCGGACATCCTCGCCGACCTCGGTCCCGAGGCGGTGCGCATCCAGGCGCGCACGTTCGAGCGTCTCGTCCAAGGCCAGATCCGCGAGACCGTGGGGTCGGAGGACGGGGTGGACCCCGTGGACCACTACCTGCGGGTGGTGGCCGACAAGACCGCGTCGCTGATCTCGACCTCCTGCCGGTTCGGCGGCATGCTCAGCGGCGCCGACGCCACCGCCACGGACGTGCTCGCGCGGTTCGGCGAGCGCATCGGGGTGGCCTTCCAGCTCTCCGACGACCTGCTCGACGTCGCCAGCGAGAGCGACCAGTCCGGCAAGACGCCTGGGACGGACCTGCGCGAGGGCATCCGTACCCTTCCCGTGCTGCTCGCGTTGCGGGCCGGGGACGAGGAGCTCGCCGGGCTGCTGGCCGGCGACCT
The DNA here is from genome assembly GCA_963728075.1 of uncultured Actinomycetota bacterium. Classification (GTDB taxonomy): domain Bacteria; phylum Actinomycetota; class Actinomycetes; order JAFAQI01; family DASSKL01; genus CAVSIP01. The sequence goes on from CAVSIP010000003.1 coordinate 338,715, forward strand.
CAGCGATGACGCCGCGCTCGACCGCGCACTCGAGCGGCTGCGCAGCCACCCCGCGATGGCCGAGGCCCGCAACGTGCTGCAGACCTGGGCCGACGACGCCCGCGCGGCGCTCAGCCCGCTGCCGGACGTGCCGGCGAAGCGGGCGCTGGCGTCTCTGTGCGACTTCGTGGTCGCGCGTACCGGCTGAGCGCGAACGCGGGCAGCCGCTGCACGGCGAGGACGGCGGCGAACAGCGCGATGGCCAGCAGGCCGTCCAGCCACCAGTGGTTCGCCGTGGCGACGACCACGAACCCGGTGGCCAGCGGGTGGAGCACGGTCAGCCAGCGCCACCGCCCGCTGCCGACCCGGACGGCGAACCAGGCGACGAGCACCGCCCAGCCGACGTGCACCGACGGCAGCGCCGAGAGCTGGTCCGCGATGCCGCCGTTGTACACCGACTGCCCGTACCGGGCGGCGGTGTCCACGAAGCCGTAGCCGGTCAGCAGCCGGGGTGGCGCGGTCGGCAGCAGGTGGATCGCGAGCGAGGCGGCGGTCAGCAGGACGAGCGCGTTGCGAGCGCGGGGGTAGGCCTCTGGGTGGCGCAGCCACAGCCAGACCAGGAAGACCACGATGCCGTTCCAGTGGCCGTACACGTAGAACGCGTTGCACATCTTGGTCAGCAGCTCGTGCGGGATGATCAGGTGCTGGACGTCGAGCTCGCTCGGCAGGTGCAGCCAGCGCTCGGCCGAGACGACCCACCGCCCCCGGGCCAGCGCATCCCCGAGGTCGTGGCGAGCGAGGCCGCCGACGAGCTGCCACAGCCCGAACAGCCCGAGGACGAGCGCCCCCTCACGTGCCGCTGCCCGCGCAGTCGGCACCCGGTCCGGGAAGCGCAGCCTGGCCACGACGGTGGCGGCGGCGAGGGTGGCCGCCACCAGGGTGGCGGCCTCCCACGACAGCACGTTGAGGTAGTGCATGGCCGCCGCATGGTACGTCGCGGCGTCCGGTCAGCTCAGCAGTGCGGCGATCTGTGCGTCGAGGTCCACGTGGTCGAGCTCGCTGCCGCTGGGGACGACGGCGTACGTCGCGATCAGGAACTCGGCGACGGCGTCCAGGGACAGCGTCATCGACGCGACCTTGTCGCCAGCCAGCGTGATGCGGATCTCCCGGTCGCCGCACGGCTCGACCGTGACGTCGCCGTAGCCGGCCGGGGCCATCACGCCGGCCTCCAGCAGCTCCCGGGCGAACGTCCAGGTCACCCGCTCCGGCATCGACGGGGCGACGGTCAGCGTGACCGCGAACGGGTCCGTCGGGTCGAAGCTGAGCGCACCGTCGACCTCGGCGTGGACGAGGGCCGTCTCCACCGCGAGGGGCACCGGCGTGTTCACTGCACCTGCGAAGTCGTGCATCGGGACCTTCCCTCGGGCCGAACGGTTCTGCCCCTACAACGACGCAGGCGCACAGAGGTCACGCGGGGTGACCGGCGTCACGTCCGGTTGTAGAGCCACGGCCACTCGACGTACAGCGCATCGCAGCCGGCCGCCCGGGCCTGGAGCGCGGTGCGGCGGCACCGAACTCGCCAGCCGAGCGCCAGCACCCCGCTCGCGTGGCAGGCGTCCGCGGCGCCACGCGTCCACTGCGCCGCCGGTGCGTTGAGGCCGCCGACGCCTGCCGGCGCCAGCAGGCGGGCATGCGCGCCGACGTCCGCGGGGAGCCGGTCCACGGAGTGGACCGTGCGCACCCCGTGCTCGCCCGCCCAGGATCCGGCGGCCGGCCAGGACGTGCCGCACAGCCACAGCCGCCCGGCACCGCCGTACGCCCGTGCCAGCGCGACCACGGGTGCGACGGCGTCCGGGTCGAGGACGTCGAGGCTCAGCTCGTACCCCGCGCCGCACTGCTCGTACAGGTCGCGCAGGGCCGGCACCCACGGTGGCAGCGCCGTACGAGGCAGCCGCCGTACCCGCCGACCCAGCGTCGTGCGCGCCCTGTGCACCAGCACGGGCACCCCGTCGGCGGTGAGCCGTACGTCGGTCTCGAGCCCGGCCGCGCCCGCCGCGAGCGCCCGGCGGAAGGCACGCAGCGTGTTGCCCGCGGCGAGGAAGCGCCCGCCCCGGTGTGCGAAGACGAGCGGGGCGCTCACCCGCCGAGCAGCGACACCGGCAGGTCGACCTGCCGCGCGCGCAGCCACTCGCCGAGCCCCTTGGCCTGCGGGTCCTGCCGGGTCGAGGCGGCCACCCCCTCACCGAGCAGGCCGCGCAGCACGAAGTTCACGGCCAGGATGTTCGGCAGCTCGTAGCGGTCCACGCCGAGGTCGGCCGCCTCCGGCAGCAGCTCCTTGAGCCGGGCCACGGTGAGGTTGGCGGCCAGCCACGCGTACGCCTCGGCGCTGCGCGCCCACACCCCGAGGTTGGCGTTGCCGCCCTTGTCCCCGGACCGGGCCCCGAAGAGCTCGCCGAGCGGCACGCGGCGGGTCGGGCCGCCCGGTGCGCCGACGGTGGACACGGTCCGGGTCTCGGCCGGCACACCCTCCGCAGGTCGGGTCGGCGCCACGTCGACCCGCTGCCCGGACGGCCCCACGACGGTCTGGACGACATCGGTGGCGGGGACGACGGCCGGCCAGTACACCCCGTACGGCGACGCGTCGCCGGGTGGGCCGGTCATCGTGGTGCCGGGGTAGGACGCGAGCGCCAGCTCGACCGCTGCGCCGGAGAAGGCCCGCCCCACCTTCGCCGCGTCGTCGTCGCGCACGGTGATCCGCAGCTGCGCGACGGCTTGCTCGTTCTGCTCCGGGTCGGGCCGGTCGGTGCGGGCCAGCGTCACGTCGACGTCCCGGATCCCTGCGAGGACGGGTGCGAGCTGGCGGCGGACCAGGGCGGCCTTCGCCTCGACGTCGAGCCCGGTGAGGAGGAACGTCATGGCGTTGCGGTGCCCGCCGATGAGGTTGATGCAGACCTTCGCCGTGCCGGGCGGGGGCTCACCGCGCACCCGGCTGACCCGGACCCGGTCGGGACCCTCCTCGGCGAGGTGGATCGTGTCGAACCGGGCCGTGACGTCGGGCCCGAGGTAGCGCGGGTCGCCGATCTCGTAGAGCAGCTGCGCGGTGACCGTGCCGACGGTCACCGCGCCGCCCGTACCGGGGTGCTTGGTGATGACGCTGGAGCCGTCCTCGTGCACCTCGGCGAGCGGGAACCCGAGGTGCTCCAGGCCGGGCACCTCGCGGAAGAAGGCGTAGTTGCCCCCGGTCGCCTGCGCGCCGCACTCGAGGATGTGCCCGGCGACGACCGCGCCGGCGAGCGGGTCCCAGTCGTCCCGGGCCCAGCCGTGGTGCCAGGCGGCGGGGCCGACCACGAGCGAGGCGTCGGTGACGCGGCCCGTCACCACCACGTCGGCACCCAGGTCCAGCGCGGCGGCGATGCCCCAGCCGCCGAGGTAGGCGTTCGCGGTCACCGGGTCGCCGGTCAGCGGGGCCCCGGTGTCCAGGTTGGCCAGGTCCGCACCGGCGGAACGCAGCTGCGCGAGCCGCGGCATGAGGTCGTCGCCCTCGACGTGCGCGACGGCGACGTCGAGCCCGAGCCGCTGCGCCAGCGCCCGTACCGCGTCCGCGCAGCCTGCCGGGTTGAGCCCGCCCGCGTTGGCGATGACGCGTACGCCGCGGTCCTGCGCCGTGCCCAGCGACTCCTCCAGCTGGCGCAGGAAGGTGGTGGCGTAGCCCTTCGTCGGGTCCTTCAGGCGTGAGCGGAACAGGATGAGCATGGTGAGCTCGGCCAGGTAGTCGCCGGTGAGTACGTCGAGCTCGCCGCCCTCGAGCATCTCCCGCATCGCGGAGAGCCGGTCGCCGTAGAACCCCGAGCAGTTGCCGATCCGGATCGGGCTGACCGCCATGGCCGGACGCTACCAGCGGCTTCGTACGCTGAACGGGTGACCTCGTCCCTGCGCGCGGCCGGGCTGTCCGCCTTCCGGCGGCTGCCCGTACCGGTGCGGCGGCTGGCGGTGCGGCTGGGCACGCCGCGGTTCACGGTCGGGGCGGTGCTCGTCGTGCGGCGCGGTGAGCACGTGCTGCTGCTGCGCCAGCGGCACACCGGTGGCTGGGGCCTGCCGGGCGGCCTGCTGCAGCGCGGGGAGGAGCCGGTGGCCGGGGTGCGCCGCGAGCTCACCGAGGAGGTCGGTGTCCGGGTGCCGGGCGAGCTGCCGCGGCCGACGGTGAACGTCGACGCTCGCGCCCGCCGGGTCGACGTCATCTACGAGCTCGCCGGCGACCTGGCGGGCGAGCCGCAGCCGCAGGAGCCGGAGATCCTCGAGGTGGGCTGGTTCCCGCCCGGGGGGCTGCCCGAGCGGATGACCCAGCCCACGCGGCAGATCCTGCGGTGCGTGGGCATCGCGTGACGGCGTACCGGTGAGCGTCGCGGCTCTGGTCCTCGCGGCGGGGTCCGGCACCCGGCTGCGCCCGCTGACCGAGCGGGTCCCCAAGCCGCTGTGCCCGGTGGCGAACCTGCCGCTGCTGGACCGCGCGCTCGGCCTGGCCGAGGAGGCGCTGGGCGTACGCGGCCCCGAGCACGTCGCGGTGAATGCGCACGACCTCGCCGGGCAGATCCTCGCCCACGTGGGCGGCCGCGCCCACGTCGAGGTCGAGCAGCCGGAGGCGCTCGGCACCGCGGGCGCCGTGGCGAACCTGCGCGGCTGGCTGGCCGGGCGCGCCGTCCTGGTGGTCAACGGGGACGCCTACCTCGACGGGGCCGACCCGCACGGGTTCGTCGCCGGCTGGGACGGCGCCCGGCCGCGCCTGCTCGTCGTCCACGACCCCGGGCGCGCCGACTTCCCCGGCGGCTGGCGGTTCGCCGGGCTTTCGCTGCTGCCGGCCGCGGACGCCGAGCGGATTCCCGTGCGCCCGGCCGGCCTGTACGAGGCGGTGTGGCGGCAGGCGCAGGACGAGGGCCGGCTGGACCTGGTGCCGACGGCGGCGACGTTCGTGGACTGCGGCACGCCGAGGGAGTACCTGCGCGCGAACCTGCTGGCCTCCGGCGGGGAGAGCGTCGTCGGGCCGGGCGCGGTGGTGGCGGGCGAGCTGGTCCGGTCGGTCGTGTGGCCCGGTGGCGTCGTCCGCCGCGGTGAGCGCCTCGTCGAGTGCATCCGGGTGGGCGCCGACCTCACCGTCGAGGCCCCCCAACGCCCCCAAGTCTGATCTGTCTCGCCGGGCGAGACAGATCAAACTGGAGCCGAGGCCCCGGTTTCGCCGCGGCGACGGCGCTCTGCCGCTAGTGGATCTCCCAGGTGTCGGCGGAGGTGAGGAGGGTGGCGAGGTCGCCGGGGCCTTGCTCGTCGATGGCGTGGTCGACCTGTTCGCGGAGCAGGTCGTCGTAGGCGGGGGTGGGCACGTCGCGGAAGATCCCGATCGGGGTGGGGCCGCCGTCGACGTTGGCGAGGCGGGAGAGCATGTAGGCGACGTTCGGCTCGGCCGCGCGGGAGTCGTGGACGAGCAGCGCGTCCTCGCCGACGTCGGCGACGTCGACGACCTCGAGGTGGCCGCCGCCGGTGAGGACGACGCCCTTCTCGCCCTGGGCGCCGAACCGGACGGGCTGCCCGTGCTCGAGCCGGACGAGCGCGGAGTCGCGGGTGTCGGGGTCCTTGATCAGGTCGAAGGCGCCGTCGTTGTAGATGTTGCAGTTCTGGTAGATCTCCACGAACGACGCGCCGCGGTGCTCGGCTGCGGCGCGCAGCACCGTCTGCAGGTGCTTGCGGTCGGAGTCGATCGTCCGCGCGACGAACGTCGCCTCCGCGCCGAGCGCGAGCGAGACGGGGTTGAACGGCCGGTCGAGTGAGCCCATCGGCGTGGACTTCGTGATCTTGCCGACCTCCGACGTCGGCGAGTACTGGCCCTTGGTCAGCCCGTAGATCCGGTTGTTGAACATCAGGATGTTGATGTTCACGTTGCGGCGCAGCGCGTGGATGATGTGGTTGCCGCCGATGGACAGCGCGTCGCCGTCACCGGTGACCACGAACACCGACAGGTCCGGTCGGGCGCTGGCCAGGCCGGTCGCGATCGCCGGCGCGCGGCCGTGGATCGAGTGCATCCCGTAGGTGTTCATGTAGTACGGGAACCGGCTCGAGCAGCCGATCCCGGAGACGAACACGATGTCCTCGCGCTTGACGCCGAGCTCGGGCATGATGCCCTGGACCGCGGCGAGGATCGCGTAGTCCCCGCAGCCCGGGCACCAGCGCACCTCCTGGTCGCTCTTGAAGTCCTTGGCGCTCTGCGCCTCCGTCGCCGCCGGTACGAGCGAGAGCCCGGACACCGACTGCAGCGGGATGATCGGGTGGGCAGCACCGTCAGACACTGGCGATCACGTCCCGGATCACGCCGGCGAGCTCGGCCGAGGTGAACGGCAGCCCGCGGACTCGGTTGAAGGGGATGGCGTCCACGAGGTACCTGGCCCGCACCAGCATGGACAGCTGGCCGAGGTTCATCTCTGGCACGAGCACGCGGTCGTAGCGGCGGAGCACCTCGCCGGTGTTGGCGGGGAACGGGTTGAGGTGGCGCAGGTGCGCCTGGGCGACCCGGCCGCCGTCGGAGCGTACGGCCTCGCACGCCGCCCCGATCGGCCCGTACGTCGAGCCCCAGCCGAGGACGAGCACCCGCGCGTCGCCGGTCGGGTCGTCGACCTGCAGCGGCGGGATGTCGCGGGAGATGCCGTCGACCTTCGCCGCCCGCAGCCGGACCATCGTGTCGTGGTTGGCCGGGTCGTAGGAGATGTTCCCGGCGCCGTCGGCCTTCTCCAGCCCGCCGATGCGGTGCTCCAGGCCCGGCGTGCCCGGCACGGCCCACGGCCGGGCCAGCGTCTCGGGGTCACGCAGGTACGGCCAGAACTCCGGCCCGTCCGCACCCTCGTGGTTCGGCTCGGTCGCGAAGGCCACCCGCAGGTCCGGCAGGCCGTCGACATCGGGCAGGCACCACGGCTCCGAGCCGTTGGCCAGGTAGCCGTCGGAGAGCAGGAACACCGGGGTGCGGTAGGCCAGCGCGATCCGCGCCGCCTCGATCGCCGCGTCGAAGCAGTCCGACGGCGACCGCGCCGCCACGATCGGGACCGGCGCCTCGCCGTTGCGCCCGAACATGGCCTGCAGCAGGTCCGCCTGCTCGGTCTTGGTGGGCAGCCCGGTGGACGGTCCGCCGCGCTGGATGTCGACGACGACCAGCGGCAGCTCCAGAGCCACCGCCAGCCCGATCGTCTCGGTCTTCAGCGCGACCCCCGGCCCCGACGTCGTGGTCACCCCGAGCGCCCCGCCGAAGGACGCACCGAGCGCCGCACCGATGCCGGCGATCTCGTCCTCCGCCTGGAAGGTGCGCACGCCGAACCGCTTGTGCTTGGCCAGCTCGTGCAGGATGTCCGAGGCCGGGGTGATCGGGTACGAGCCGAGGAACAGCGGCAGCTCGGCGCGCTGGGAGGCGGCGATGAGGCCGTACGCCAGCGCGACGTTGCCGGTGATGTTGCGGTAGGTGCCGGGCCGCATCCGCGCCGGGCGCACCTCGTAGCGGACCGAGAACGACTCGGTCGTCTCGCCGTACGCCCAGCCCGCCTTGAACGCCACCACGTTCGCCTCGGCGATCTGCCGGGCCTTCGCGAACTTCTTCTGCAGGAACGCGATCGTGCTCTCCGTCGGCCGGCTGTACAGCCACGACAGCAGGCCGAGCGCGAACATGTTCTTCGCCCGCTCCGCCTCCTTCTTGCCCAGGTCGAAGCTCTCCAGCGCCGTCACCGTCAGCGACGTCAGCGGGATCGGGTGCACCCGCCACTCGTCCAGCGACCCGTCCTCCAGCGGGCTCACCTCGTAGCCCACCTTGGACAGGTTGCGCTTGGTGAACTCGTCGGTGTTGACGATGATGTCCCCGCCCCGGGGCAGGTCCTTCAGGTTCGCCTTCAGCGCCGCCGGGTTCATCGCCACCAGCACGTCCGGCCGGTCACCCGGCGTACGGATGTCGTGGTCGGCGAAGTGCAGCTGGAACGCCGACACGCCCGGCAGGGTGCCGGCGGGAGCGCGGATCTCCGCGGGGAAGTCGGGCAACGTCGACAGGTCGTTGCCGAACTCCGCAGTCTCCGAGGTGAACCGGTCGCCGGTCAGCTGCATCCCGTCGCCGGAGTCACCGGCGAAACGGATGACGACCTGGTCGAGCTGCTGCACCTGCTTCGTCACGGCCACACTGTACGTCTACTCCTTGCGTCCGCATCTATTGCCGGACTTTGGTCCCTCGTGGCGCCGTCGGAGGTCCTCGAAGGCGTGGTGCACGCGGCTGCGGACCCGGTCGCCTCTAGGATGAGCCGCCAGGCACCGCCGGGGAGGAGCCGAGCCGGGAGGGCGACATGTCGGGGTACTACGACGGGTATGCCGTGCTCGCGCTGCTCGTCGTGCTCGGAGTGGCGTTCGCGGCCGCGGCGATGGCGGCGAACCGGGCGCTGCGCCCGCGGCACCGCACTGCGGCCAAGCTCACGACGTACGAGTCCGGGGTCGACCCGGTCGGGTCCGGCTGGGCCCAGACCCAGGTCCGGTACTACGTCTTCGCCTTCCTCTACGTCATCTTCGCGGTCGACGCGGTCTTCCTCTTCCCCTGGGCGACGGTGTTCGCCGGCCCGGGCTTCGGCGGGGTGAGCCTCGCCGAGATGGTGGTGTTCCTCGCCTTCCTCGCAGTGGGCCTGCTGTACGCCTGGCGGAAGAAGGTGCTGGATTGGCTGTGACCGAGGGTGGCGACCAGAGCCTGGGCATCGCGTCCCGGCTGGCCCCCGAGCCGATCCGGCTCGTGCTCAACTGGGGCCGCAAGTACAGCCTGTGGGTGTTCAACTTCGGGCTGGCCTGCTGCGCGATCGAGTTCATCGCGACGTCGATGAGCCGGCACGACTTCATCCGGCTCGGCGTGATCCCGTTCGCCAACGGGCCGCGGCAGGCGGACCTCATGGTGGTGTCGGGCACGGTGACGGACAAGATGGCCCCGGCCGTGCGGCGGCTCTACGACCAGATGCCCGAGCCGAAGTACGTCATCTCCTTCGGCGCCTGCTCGAACTGCGGCGGCCCGTACTGGGACTCCTACAGCGTGACGAAGGGTGTCGACCAGATCATCCCCGTCGACGTGTACGTCCCCGGCTGCCCGCCTCGGCCGGAGGCGCTGCTGCACGGCATCCTGCGCCTGCAGGAGAAGATCGGCCGGGAGTCGCTGGCCGACCGGTACCGCGCACCCGCCCCGCCGATCCACAGCTACCGGGAGCAGCCGGCCGAGGTGCTCGGCCGCCCGCTGGTGACGCCGCATGGGTCCTGAGGAGCTGGGCGCGTACGTCGCGGCTGGGCTGGGGGGCGAGGGGGTCTCGGCCGACGTCGCGTACGGCGAGCTGACCGTCGACGTCCCCGTGCAGCGGTGGGTGGAGGCCGCCACGTTCGTCCGCGACGACGACGCGGTCGGTGCGGACTGGTTCGACTGGCTGTCCGCGTACGACGACCTCGACGCCGGGTTCGCGGTGGTGCTGCACGTGTGGTCGGTACGGCACCGCCACCGGCTGCTGCTGCGCACCCGCGTGCCCCGCGAGCAGCCGGTCCTGCCGACGCTGGTCCCGGTGTACGCGGGCGCCGAGTGGCACGAGCGGGAGACGTTCGAGATGTTCGGCGTGGTGTTCGAGGGCCACCCGAACCTCGTCCCGCTGCTGCTGCCCGACGGTTTCGAGGGCCATCCGCTACGCAAGGAGTTCGTCCTCGCCAGCCGGGTCGCCAAGCCCTGGCCGGGTGCGAAGGAGCCGGGCGAGTCCGACCACGAGCCCGCCGGCGGCCGCCGGCGCATCCAGCCGCCCGGCGTCCCGGAGCCCGGCACGTGGGGCCCCCAGCGGCCGGCCGTGGCGGCCGAGAGCGCCGAGGGTGCCGCTGCCGAGGGCGCCGCCCCCGAGGACGACGAGCGGGCCGCCCGCCGCGCTCGCGCGATGGCCCGGCGGGCGGAGATCGCGGCCCGGCGGGCGCAGCAGGAGCAGGCCGGGCAGCAGGGCGAGCCGGAGGGCGAGCAGTGAGCGCCCTGGAGGTCGTCGCCAAGCTGCTGTCCCTGCTGGGGGCGTTCCTGGTCCTGCCGCTCGCGGTGGGCCAGCTCGAGCACAAGGCCATGGCGCACATGCAGTCACGGCTCGGCCCGATGTACGCGGGCGGCTTCCACGGCTGGGCGCAGCTCGTCGCCGACGGCGTGAAGTTCGCGCAGAAGGAGGAGGTGCGTACCGGCGAGCGCCGACCCCGTGGTGTTCCGGCTGGCGCCGTTCGTGGCGCTGCTGCCGTACCTGCTCGTCCTGCTGGTGATCCCGGTCGGCCCTGGTGCGGTCGCGGAGGACCTCGACGTCGGGGTCTTCTACGCGCTCGCGGTCGCGAGCGTCGGCGTCCTCGGCTGGCTGATGTCCGGCTGGGCGAGCGCGAACAAGTACGCCCTGATCGGTGGCATGCGCGCCGGTGCGCAGCTCATGGCCTACGAGCTGCCCCTCGTCCTCGCCGCGTCGAGTGCCGCCATGGCGGCGGGCACGCTGTCATTGACCGGCATCGTCCACGCCTGGCGGCCCTGGTGGCTGCTCTACCAGGGCATCGGCGCGGTGGTGTTCTTCGTCGCCGCCGTCGCCGAGCTGCGACGGCCGCCGTTCGACATGCCGATCGCCGAGTCCGAGCTCGTCTTCGGCGCGTTCACGGAGTACGGCGGGCTGCGCTTCGCGCTGTTCGTGCTCTCCGAGTACGTCGGGATCATCGTCATGAGCGCGCTGACGGTGGTGCTGTTCCTCGGTGGCTGGAAGGGCTTCGGCGACGCCGACGTGCTCGGCCCGCTGTGGACCCTGCTCAAGGTGTTTGCGCTCGCGTTCGTCGTCATCTGGCTGCGCGTGAGCTACCCCCGGCTGCGCGAGGACCAGCTCCAGCGACTGGCCTGGACCGTGCTCGTCCCGCTGGCGCTCGTGCAGCTGCTCATCACCGGTGTCGTGGAGGTGGTGACAGCGTGAAGGGCCTCGCCCGCGGCCTCGCCGTGACCCTGCGCACGATGACGCGCCGCACGGTCACCCAGCAGTACCCGGACGTCATGCCGGACCTGCCCCCGCGCACGCGCGGGGTCATCGCGCTGTTCGAGGAGAACTGCACCGTGTGCATGCTCTGCGCACGCGAGTGCCCGGACTGGTGCATCTACATCGACTCCCACAAGGAGACCGTGCCGCCGAAGGAGCCGGGGGCGCGGGCGCGCACCCGCAACATCCTCGACCGCTTCGCCATCGACTTCGCGCTGTGCATGTACTGCGGGATCTGCGTGGAGGTCTGCCCGTTCGACGCGCTGTTCTGGTCGCCGGAGTTCGAGTACGCCGCGTACGACATCACCGAGCTGACCCACGAGAAGGAGCGCCTGCGCGACTGGATGTGGACGGTGCCGCCGCCTCCCCCGGTCGAGCCCAACGCGGAGGCACCCCGCGAGCTGGCGGCCGGCACGCGGGCCGCGGCGGCGGACGACGACGGGGACGACGGATGAACGTCGCCGAGGCGGTGTTCGCGCTGCTCGCCGTCGTCACCGTGGCGGCGGCGGTGCTCGTCGTGACCACCCGCAACGTCATCCACGCCGCGCTGTGGCTCGTCGTCACGCTCGGCGGCGTCGCCGGCTGCTACCTCGTCCTCACCGCGGAGTTCGTCGCCTGGGTGCAGGTCCTCATCTACATCGGCGCCGTCGTGGTGCTGATGCTGTTCGGCGCCATGCTCACCCGGTCCCCGATCGGCCCGCGCCAGGATCTCGACAGCGGCAACCGCCCGGCCGCGCTGGTCGTGGCCGCGGCGAGCGCCGGCACCCTGGTCGCACTGCTCGTCGAGGCGTTCTCCTCGGCGTACGTCGACCTCGACCACGCCCGGGTGGGCGACGGCCACGCGATCGGGACCGCGGTGTTCCGCTGGTACGTGCTGCCGTTCGAGGTGGCGTCCGTGCTCCTGCTCGCCGCGCTCGTGGGTGCGATCGTGCTGACCCGCCACGACATCGGGGCGGGGGAGCGCTGATGCACCTGCTGTACCGCTCGTGCTCAGCGGGCTGCTGTTCTCCATCGGCGTCTACGGCGTGCTCGCCCGCCGCAACGCCGTGACGGTGCTCATGTCCGTCGAGCTCATGCTCAACGCAGCCAACCTCAACTTCGTCGCGTTCGACGCCTTTCTCCGCGACCGGCTGCACTCCGGGCAGGTGTTCGCACTGTTCGTCGTCGTCATCGCCGCGGCGGAGGTCGGCGTCGGACTGGCGATCGTGCTGCAGCTGTTCCGGCTGCGCGACACCGTCGCGCATCGACGCAGCCGACACCCTCGCCGACCGCGACCCCGAGCCGAGCCAGGTGACGACGTGACCGACTGGGCCTGGCTGATCCCGTTCCTGCCGTTCGCCGCGGCCGCGGTGGGCTTCCTCGGTGGCCGTCGGCTGCCCGGCGGCCCGGCAGCCACGGCGATCGCCGGCACCCTCGGCGCGCTCGTCGTGGCGGTGGCACAGCTGCCGGCCGCCATGGCCGACCCCGGCCGCGTCCACGAGGTGGGCACGGCGTGGTTCCCGACCGGGGGGATCGCCATGCACGTCGGCACGCGCGTCGACGGGCTCGCCGCCGTGGTGGCGGTCATGGTGTGCGTGGTCGCCCTGCTCGTGCAGATCTACTCCCCGGCGTACATGGAGGGCGACCGCCGCTACTGGGCGTACGCCGCGGAGGTGTCGCTGTTCACCGCCGCGATGCTGCTCGTCGTCGTCGCCTCCGACCTGTTCGAGCTATACGTCGGCTGGGAGGTCATGGGCGTCTGCTCCTACCTGCTCATCGGCCACTACTGGTGGACCCCCACCGCCCGGGCGGCCGCGGTCAAGGCGTTCGTGACGACCCGGATCGGCGACGTGTGCCTGCTCATCGGCGTCTTCGTGCTGGGGCTGGGCGTCGGGTCCTTCGGCATCGGTGACGTCGTCCAGGGCGTCGGCGGGGCGCGCCACGCCGTGGTCGCTGGCCGGCGCGCTGCTCGCTGCTCGGCGGGGTCGTGGGCAAGTCCGCGCAGTTCCCGCTGCACGTCTGGCTGCCCGACGCGATGGCCGGCCCGACCCCGATCAGCGCCCTGATCCACGCGGCCACCATGGTCGCGGCCGGCATCTTCGTCGTCGCCCGGCTCTACCCGGTCTACCTCGTCCGCGCCGGTCGCGCTCGACGTCCTGGGCGTCATCGCGTCGGTGACGATGCTGCTGGGTGCGCTCGCGGCGCTGGCGCAGGACGACCTGAAGCGGGTGCTGGCCTGGTCGACGGTCAGCCAGCTGGCCTACATGGCGGGCGGCCTCGCCACGGGCGGCTACACCGCCGGGCTGTTCCACCTGCTGACCCACGCCGCGTTCAAGGCGCTGCTGTTCCTCGGCGCGGGCTCGGTGCTGCGGACCGTCGGCACCAACCTGATGTCCGAGATGGGCGGGCTGTGGCGGCGGATGCCGGTGACGTTCGCCACCACGCTGGTCGGTGGCGCTCGCGCTGGCGGGGATCGTGCCGTTCGCCGGGGCCTTCAGCAAGGACGCCGTGCTCGCGCGCCGCGTACGGGGCCGCCACGGACGGGGCGGTCGGCGGGGACGGCGTCATGGGTGGCCTGGCTGGTCTACCTCACCGGGCTCGCGACGGTCGTGGTGACCGCGGCATACGTGACGCGCATGGTGGCCCGCACGTTCCTGGGGTCCTACCGCGGCCGGGCCGAGCTGCACGAGTCACCGGCCGCCATCACCGGACCGCTCGTGGTGCTGGCCACGTTCACCGTCGCCCTCGGTCTGCCGGTGCTGCCGCACTCGTACGGCGTCGCATCCTGGTTCGCCGCGCCCGCCGGCGCCCGTGCGTTCGAGGTGAGCTGGTCCGGGGCTGGCGCTGACGACCGCGCTGGCGCTGACCGGGGTCGCGGCTCATGGCTGCGGCGCTCGCGCGCGACCGGCGGGGACCCCGTACCCCGCCTCGGGCGGGCGTACGGCGTGCTGCAGCAGGCCTTCCACGTCGACGACCTGTACGACGCCGCGCTCGTCCGGCCCGTCGGGCGCTCGCCGCCGCCACGGTCGCCACCGACGCGCGGGTGGTCGACGGTGCGGTCACCGGTTCCGGCGCCGCCGCGCTGACCGCCGGCGGGCTGTTGCGCCGGCTGCAGAACGGCAACGTCCAGGCGTACGCCACCGGGGTCCTCGCCGCCGTCGTGATGATCGTCGTGTCCGTGGCGGTGAGCCGGTGAGCGCCGCACTGGTCCTGCTCGTCGCCCTGCCGCTGCTGGGCGCTGCGGTGATCGCGGCCGCCCCGTTCCGCGAGCGGGCGGCCGCTGTGGCCGGGGTGGCGGTGACGGCGGCCACGTTCGCCGCGTCGCTGGCCGTGCTGGGCGGGTTCGACTACGGCGACCCGGGGCGCATGCAGATGCAGGTGCACGGCACGTGGGTGCCCGCCCTCGACGCGTCGTTCCATCTCGGTGTCGACGGGATGTCCCTGCCGCTGGTCGTGCTCACCGCCCTGCTGTCGTTCCTCTGCGCGGTCTACACGCTGGTGCGACCCCCGCACGGCGGCGGCCTGCGGGCCCTGACCGCCCTGCTGCTGCTGCTCGAGGTCGGCATGCTGGGCACGTTCCTGGCCCTCGACCTCGTGCTGTTCTTCGTGTTCTTCGAGGTCGTGCTGATCCCGATGTACTTCCTCATCGCCGCTGGGGCGGTGAGCGGCGGGGGCGCGCGGCGACGAAGTTCATCCTCTACACGCTGCTCGGCTCGGCGCTGATGCTCGTCGGGTTCCTGGTGATCTACGCGTACACCGGGACCTTCGACATGGTGGCGCTCGCCCAGGCCCACGGGCAGGGCATCCCGCACGGCGCGCAGGTGCTCGCGTTCGCGCTCATGCTCGTCGGGTTCGGGGTGAAGTCGCCGCTGTGGCCGCTGCACACCTGGCTGCCCGACGCGCACACCGAGGCGCCGACGGTCGGCTCGGTGCTGCTGGCCGGCGTGCTGCTGAAGATGGGCACCTACGGGCTTCGTCCGGGTCGGTCTGCCGGAGGTGCCCGAGGGGGCGCGGGCGGTGGCGCCGTACCTGGGGGCGCTCGCGGTGGTCGGGATCGTCTACGGCGCGCTGTGCTGCCTGGCCCAGAGCGACCTCAAACGGCTGATCGCGTACTCCAGCGTCGGCCACATGGGTTTCGTGCTGCTGGGCATCGCCACGCTGACCCCCGTGGGGGTCAACGCCGCCCTGCTCGGCAACGTCGCGCACGGCGTGATCACCGGGCTGCTGTTCTTCCTGGTCGGGCCGCTGAAGGACCGGTACGGCACGGTGAGCATCCGCGACCTCGGCGGCGGGGTGCTGGCCGCCGTCCCCGTCCTGGGCGGGCTGGTGGTGTTCGCCGCCGTCGCCAGCCTCGGGCTGCCCGGCCTGGCCGGCTTCTGGGGAGAGATGCTCGCCATGCTGGGGGCGTACCGGCCGGACGCTGCACTGCGCGGCCGTTGTTCCTGGCCTTCCTGGCCGTGGCGGGCGTCGGGAGCGTCCTGACCGCGACGTACTTCCTCGTCATGCTCCGCCGCGTCGTGCTCGGCGTGGTGCCCGACCGCTGGCGCGAGGCCCGCATCGCCGACGTGGGCACGGTCGAGCTCGTGGCGTGGGCGCCGCTGCTCGCGCTCGTCGTGGCCATCGGGCTGTACCCGCGCGTCGTGCTGGGCATCACCGACGCCGCCGTGCGCTCCCTGCTCGGGGCCGGGTGAGGGCGCGGTGAACCTGCTGCAGTCGGTCGACCTGGGCGTCGTCTCGCCTCCGCTCGTGCTGGCGGTGGCCGCGATCGCCGTCCTCGTCCTCGACCTGTTCCTCCCGCCGGGCCGCAAGGGCGCCCTGTTCGCCGTCGCACTCGCCGGCGCGGTGGGCGCGGGGTCGCTGTCAGCGCGCTCGCGAGCACCGGTGACCGGCAGACCTTCTGCGGTGGCACCGGGTGCGCGTACGTCGTCAACGACTTCACCGTCTACTTCCAGCTCCTGCTGGCCGCGGTCGCCGTCGTCGTGGTGCTGATCGCCGCGACCGCGGTGCGGGAGACCCCGCTCCCGGCCGGGGAGCACTGGTTCCTGCTGCTGTCGTCGTTCACCGGCATGCTGGTCCTCGCCGCGGCCCGCGACCTGGTGACGCTGCTGGTCGCCCTGGAGGTGGTGTCGCTGCCCGCGTTCGTGCTCGTCGGGCTGCGCCGGACCGACCCGCGCTCCACGGAGGCGGCGCTGAAGTTCTTCCTCGTCTCGGTGGTCGCCACCGCGGTCAGCGTCTACGGGATGAGCCTGCTCTACGGCGTCACCGGCTCCGTCCAGCTGGACCGGATCGCGCGCGCCCTGGCCGACCCGGGGACCGACCGGCAGCTGGCCGCTGCGGCCGTCGCCATGACGCTGGTCGCCTTCGCCTTCAAGGTCTCGGCCGTGCCGTTCCACTTCTGGGCGCCGGACACCTACCAGGGCGCTCCGGTACCGGTGGCGGCGTTCCTGTCCGTGGCCTCGAAGGCCGCGGGCTTTGCGGGCCTGCTCGTCGTGGTGCTCGTCGGGTTCCGGCCCTACGCCGACGTCTGGGGCCCGCTCCTGGCCGCGCTCGCGGTCGCGAGCATGACGGTCGGCAACCTGGTCGCTCTCCGGCAGCGGCACATGGTGCGGCTGTTCGCCTGGTCCTCGGTGGCGCAGGCCGGCTGGATGCTGCTGCCCCTCGGCGTGGCGGCGAGTGCCGCGGGGCGCGGGCAGGCGGCCGTCGACACGGCCGCTGGCGCGACGCTGGCGTACGTGGCCATCTACGCGGCGATGAACGTCGGCGCGTTCGCGTGCATCGTCGCGGTGGGCCGGCGGGTGCCGCGCAACACCGTCGAGGACTACCGCGGCCTCGTGCGCAGCGCTCCGCTGCTCGCCCTCTGCTTCGCCTTCTTCCTGCTCGCCCTCGCCGGCCTCCCGCCCGCCGTGGCCGGGCTGTTGGCGAAGGTGGTGGTGCTGCGCGCGGTGGTTGCCGGCCACGCCACCTGGCTGGCCGTGGTGGCCGCCGTGAACGCGGTGCTCGGCCTCGCGTACTACCTGCGGGTGGCGGCCCTGCTGTTCGCCGGGGAGGCCGAGCCGTCCGTTCGTCGCGCGGCGACGCCGCCGGCGCTCGTCGCCGGCATCGCGCTCGCGCTGGCCGGCACCGTCGCCCTCACCGTGTGGCCGCAGGCGGTGCTGCACGCCACTCCGGGCGCCGCCGCACTGCTGCCCTGAGGTGCGGCCCGCGGCGGGAACGGGCGGGCGCCGCCGGGCGTTTGTCCCGGTGACACCTCCGGGAGGCAACGGTGCACCAGCACAACGGTCTGAAGACCGCCGCGCTGCTCGGCCTGCTCTCCGCGCTCATCCTCGTCGTCGGCGGCGCGCTGGGCGGCAGCGGTGGGCTGTACATCGCCCTCTTCCTCGCCCTCGCGATGAACGGCGTCGCGTACTTCCTCTCGGACAAGATCGCGCTGCGCGCGATGCGCGCGTACCCGGTCAGCGAGTGGGAGCAACCGCGGCTGTACGGCATCGTGCGCGAGCTCGCCACCTCGGCGCGCATGCCGATGCCGAGCCTGTACATGTCCCCGACCGCGGCGCCGAACGCGTTCGCCACCGGACGCAACCCGCGCAACGCCGCGGTCTGCGTCACCGAGGGGATCTTGGGGCTCATGGACGACCGCGAGCTGCGCGGCGTCCTGGGTCACGAGCTGTCACACGTCGTGAACCGCGACATCCTCATCTCGTCGGTCGCGGGTGCGCTCGCCTCGGTCATCACCTTCCTCGCCCAGATGGCGCAGTGGGCGATGATCTTCGGCGGCGGCCGGGGTGACGACCGCGAGGGCGGGATCGTCGGCGAGCTGCTGCTCATCGTCCTCGGGCCCATCGCGGCCGCGCTCGTGCAGATGTCGATCAGCCGGGCGCGCGAGTACCAGGCGGACGCCTCGGGGGCGCGCCTCACCGGCGACCCGCTCGCGCTGGCCTCGGCCCTGCGCAAGCTCGAGCAGGCCACGCACGCCCGTCCGCTCGCGCCGTCCCCCGAGGTGCAGCCGGTGTCGAGTCTCATGATCGCGAACCCGTTCGGCGGGCTCGGCGGCGTCGCCCGGCTGTTCTCCACCCACCCCCCGATCGAGGAGCGGGTGCGCCGGCTGGAGGCGATGGCCGGACTCGCGCGCTACTGAGCGCGCCCCGACCCGTGCGGTCCCGTACCGCACGAGGAGGCGGCGGCCCGGTCGTACACCCCCGAACGACCGGGCCGCCGCTACCGTTTCGGCATGATCCGGACCCGGGTGTACCGCAACGGCAACCTCGCGGCGGAGGACTTCCCTGCCGAGCAGATCTCGGGGATGCTCGACGAGCCCGACACCGTGGTCTGGCTGGACCTGTTCGCCCCGTCCGAGAACGACCTCACGCTCGTCGCGGAGGAGTTCGGGCTCAACCCGCTCGCGGTCGAGGACGCCATCCACGAACGGCAGCGGCCCAAGCTGGACCGTTACGACGACCACCTGTTCCTGTCGCTCTACGACGTCGAGCTGTCCGCGGATACCTGCGAGCTCGAGGTCTCCGAGCTCGCCGTGTTCGTCACCTCGCGCTTCCTCATCACCGTGCGCAAGAGCGGTCAGTTCCGTATCGACGAGGTGACCTCCCGCTGGGACTCCTCACCGGACCTGACCAAGCACGGGGTCGGCTTCCTGCTGTACGGCCTGCTCGACGTCATCGTCGACGGGCACTTCGAGACGGTCCAGCAGCTCGACGACCAGATCGAGGACGTCGAGGACATGCTCTTCGACGACACCCGGGGCAGCGAGGTCGAGGTCCAGCGCCGCAGCTACCGGCTGCGCAAGGCGCTCGTGCTGCTGCGCCGCGTCGTCGTCCCGACCCGGGAGGTCGTCAACGCGCTGATGCGGCGGGACCTGCACGTCGTGAGCGACCCGCTGATGCCGTACTACCAGGACGTCTACGACCACGTGCTGCGCGCCACCGACTGGACGGACTCCCTGCGCGACCTGGTGACGACGATCCTCGAGACCAACCTGACCGTGCAGGGCAACCGGATGAAC
Organism: uncultured Actinomycetota bacterium; assembly: GCA_963728075.1. Taxonomy (GTDB): domain Bacteria; phylum Actinomycetota; class Actinomycetes; order JAFAQI01; family DASSKL01; genus CAVSIP01. Next base: position 357,735 of record CAVSIP010000003.1, read on the forward strand.
CTGATCATGAAGAAGGTCACCAGCTGGGCGGCGATCATCGCCGTGCCGACGGCGGTGAGCGGCTACTACGGCATGAACGTCCGGACCTGGCCGCACGCCGGCACACTGACCGGCGGGCTGTTCTCCCTCGCCCTCATGCTGGGGCTCTCCGTCGTCCTCTACGCGGCGTTCCGCAAGCGCGACTGGCTCTGACCCACCGGTCGTGAAGCAAACCGGCACGCTCGCGTGCGTTCTGCTTCACGACCGGTGATCGCGGTGGCTACCGGTAGTTGGTGAACTGCAGCGGGATGCCGAAGTCGGCGGCCTTGAGGGCCGCGATCACGGTCTGCAGGTCGTCACGCTTCTTGCTGGAGACCCGTACGGTGTCGCCCTGCACCTGGGCGTGCACGCCCTTCGGCCCCTCGGCCTTGATCGTCTTCACGATCGCCTTGGCCTTCTCGTCGTCGATCCCCTGGCGGATCTTCACGAGCAGCCGGGACGTGCCGCCGCCCGCGGCCTGGGGGTCGCCGTGGTCGAGGGACTTCAGGGACACCCCCCGCTTGACCAGCTTGGACTCGAAGACGTCGAGGACGGCGCGGACGCGGTCGTCGGTGTTCGCGCGGATCTCCACCGCCTCATCGCCGGACCAGCTGATCGAGGCGTCGGTGCCCTTGAAGTCGAAGCGCTGGCTGACCTCCTTGGCGGTCTGGTTGAGGGCGTTGTCGACCTCCTGGCGCTCGACCTTGCTCACGACGTCGAACGACGAGTCAGCCACTGCGAAGCCTCCGGTATCGTGGTGGACGCCGCCCCCCGGGGTGGCACCCAGGCGGGTTGCCCGAGTGGCCAAAGGGAGCGGTCTGTAAAACCGTCGGCTCAGCCTACGCAGGTTCGAACCCTGCACCCGCCACGAGACGTACGAGCACCACGGCACCGGCCGCGTCCTGCGGCCGTGACCGCCGTGTACCCTCGTTACGCGCTTGCCCCCTTAGCTCAGTCGGCAGAGCGTCTCCATGGTAAGGAGAAGGTCTACGGTTCGATTCCGTAAGGGGGCTCCACGCGCCGCCCCGCGGCGCAGCGTGGCGGAGTAGCTCAGCCAGGCAGAGCAAGCGGCTCATAATCGCTGTGTCGCCGGTTCAAATCCGGCCTCCGCTACCATGTTCGGGAACCGGTTCGAGGAGAGGTCAGCACCGTGGCAGCCACCGACGTACGCCCCAAGGTCACGATGGCGTGCAACGAGTGCAAGCACCGCAACTACATCACCAAGAAGAACCGGCGCAACGACCCCGACCGGCTCGAGCTGAAGAAGTTCTGCCCGAACTGCCGGACGCACACGGTCCACCGCGAGACGCGCTGACCGCCGGGGCTCACCGAGCCCCCGACACCGGTTGCTAGGTTGCGGCGCATGCCGCTCAACCGTGACTTCATCGGCCGTGAGTACCCGGCCGAGGAGACCTACGAGGTCTCCCGCGAGAAGATCCGCGACTTCGCGCTCGCGATCGGTGACCGCAACCCCGTCTACCTCGACCGCAAGGCCGCCCGCCAGGCCGGCTACCCGGACGTCATCGCGCCGCCCACGTTCCTCACGACGCTGTCGTTCCGGCTCGGCCGCGGGCCGGTCGGCGAACCGGATCTCGGGCTGAACTACGCCCTGGTGGTGCACGGCGAGCAGCGGTTCGTCCACCACCGCCCGGTCCGGGCCGGCGACGTGCTCACCGCCGTCTCCAGCGTCGACGACATCCGCGACGCCGGGCGCAACGAGCTCATGACGACGAAGCTGGAGATCACGACGACCGACGGCGAGCGAGTCTGCACCGCGTACAGCACACTCGTCTCCCGGGGCACCGCCGCGCGGGCGCAGGAGGGCTGAGCGATGGCTGCGACGCTGAGCTACGACGACGTCGAGGTCGGCACCGAGCTGCCGGCGCAGAGCTTCCCCGTGCAGCGGGCGAACCTCGTGCAGTACGCCGGCGCGTCCGGCGACTTCAACATCATCCACTGGAACGAGCGGGTGGCGAAGGCGGTCGGCCTGCCCGACGTCATCGCGCACGGCATGTTCACGATGGCCGAGGCCGGGCGGGTCGTCACCGACTGGGCCGGCGACCCCGGCGCGGTGGTGGAGTACGGCGTGCGCTTCTCCTCACCGGTGGTGGTGCCGGACGACGACCAGGGCGCGACGCTCGAGGTCGGGGGCCGGGTCGAGGAGAAGCTCGACGGCCGCCGGGTGAAGGTCGTGCTCGAGGCGCGCGCGGGCGGGTCGCGGGTGCTGCAGAACGCCGTCGCCGTGGTGCAGCTGTCCTGAACGCCGACCCCGCGCCGCGGTCCCGCGCCGAGGCCCTCGCCGTGGAGCGCGCCCAGGCGCGCGCCGACCGTGACTTCGCGCGCGCCGACGCCCTGCGCGAGCAGATCGCCGCTCTGGGCTTCGACGTACGGGACGTCCCCGCCGGCTGGGAGCTGGACGAGCGCGCGCCGTACGACGTGCTCGCGTCGGTCGCGGACCTGCCCGACCGCTCCGGCAACGCCCCGACGCGGACGGCCACGGTGTCGCTGCTCGTGCAGGGGTGGCCGGACGACGTCCGCGGCTGCCTCGACGCGCTGCTGGCGCACCTGCCGGCGGGCACAGCGGTGCAGGCGCTCGACGTCGGCAACGTGGACGGCGCCGGGGACGCCCTGCACGCGTACGCGGGCGAGCGGGTCGAGGTCTGGCACGTGCAGGAGGACCCGGGCTGGGGTGCTGCGCGGGCGGCGCTGCTGCGAGCGGACCCCGCGGAGATCCACGTCTGGTGGGAGCTGTCGACCCTCGCCGAGGGGGACTGGCTCGCGCCGCTGCTGGCCGTCCTGGACGACCCGACGGTCGTGGGCACCGGGTGGCAGGGCGTGAACGTCGACCTCGCCGACGACTGGCACTCGTTCGTGCCGGCCGGACCCGGCGACGTCGACGCCGTGCTCGGGTATCTGTTCGCGATGCGCCGGGACGCCGCGCTGCGGGCCGGTGGCCCGGATCCGGCCGCCCGCTACTACCGCAACGCCGACATGGAGTTCTCCTTCGCCGTGCGGGAGGCCGCGTTGCGTGAGAGGGGCACCGGCCGGCTCGTCGTGCCGAGCGCCGACGCCGTGCCGGTCCGGCAGGCGCGCCACCGCGGCTACCACGACGTGGACGCGGCGTACCGGGACCGCGAGTCGCGCCGGACGTACGCGCGCTTCCTGCGCCGGTTCGGCGGCCGTACGGACCTGCTCGCGCCTCGCCAGCCCGTCCCGGCCCGCGAGAACCGCTCATCCGGGTGGGGGGACCTGCCGATGGGGTAGGTACGGCACACCTCGACGAGCGGACGGGAGGACTCGCAGATGACTGTCCTTCCGCTGCCCTGGCGCAAGGGTCGCCAGGCGGGCCCCGAGTCCCTTCAGCCGCGCGACGACGGCCGGCCGGCCGAGGCGGTCGTGTTCTCCGGCGGCGGCAGTCTCGGGGCCGCCCAGGTCGGCGCGCTGCGCGCGCTCTACGAGGCCGGTGTCCGTCCCGACGTGGTCGTCGGCTGCTCGGTCGGTGCGCTGAACGCCGCGTGCCTCGCCGTCGACCCCACCCTGGAGCGCGTCGTCGAGCTCGAGGGGGTCTGGCGCTCCCTGCAGCAGGGCGACGTCTTCCCCGACAACCGGGTCAGCGTGGTCACCCGGTTCCTGCGCCGGGCCGGCCACCTGTACAGCCCCCGCGCGCTCGCCGAGCTGGTCGAGCGGTGCGTGCCCGTCGCGGACCTGTCGCGGACGGCGATCCCCTGCCACGTGGTGACCACGGACCTGCTCGCCGGCGAGCCGCGCTGGTGGACCTCCGGCCGGCCGACCGACGTCCTGCTGGCGAGCGCCTGCCTGCCCGCGCTGTTCCCGCCGGTGGAGCTCGGCGGCAGCCTGCACGTCGACGGTGGCGTGGTCTGCCCGGTCCCGCTCCAGCGCGCCCTCGACACCGGTGCCCGTCGCGTGTGGGTGCTCGACGTGTCGAGCGACTTCCACGGCTGGAGCGGTGCCGCGTTGTCGGCCATGGACGTGCTGCTCGAGAGCTTCGCGATCTCCCGCGCGCACCTCGTGCGCCGCGAGCCCGCGCTGCGCGGCGACCAGCGAGTCGTCCCCATGCCCTCGCTGGGCGTCGGCCGGCTCGACCTGCGCGACTTCTCGCGCACACCGGAGCTCATGCGGCGCGGGCTCGAGGCCGGCCGCCGAATGGTGGCCGGGGAGCTCGCCGCCATCGAGGTCGAGCCGCTGAGCGGGCGGGTCCCCGCCTAGGCGCTCACCGTGCCTCGGCGAGCAGCTTCGCCAGCCGGCCGACGCCCTCGGCGAGGTCGTCGTCGCCGAGGGCGTACGACAGCCGCGCGTACCCCGGAGTGCCGAACGCCTCACCCGGCACGATCGCGACCTCGGCCTCCTCGAGCACGAGCTCCGCGAGCTCGGCCGAGGTCTGCGGGCGCCGGCCCCGCAGCTCCTTGCCCAGCACTCCCTTGAGGGAGGGGTAGCAGTAGAACGCGCCCTCCGGCTCCGGGCAGGTGACGCCGGGGATCTCCTGCAGCATCCGCGTCATCGTGCGGCGGCGACGGTCGAACGCCGCGCGCATCTCGGCGACCGCGGACAGGTCACCGCTGACCGCCGCGAGCGCGGCGGCCTGCGCCACGTTGGAGACGTTGGACGACAGGTGCGACTGCAGGTTCGTGGCCGCCTTCACGAGGTCCGGTGGCCCGATCAGCCAGCCGACCCGCCAGCCGGTCATCGCGTACGTCTTCGCGACCCCGTTCAGCACGACGCAGGTGTCGGCGAGGTCGGGGACGACCACTGGCATGGAGGAGAACGTGGCGTCGCCGTAGACGAGGTGCTCGTAGATCTCGTCGGTCACCACCCATACGCCGTGCTCGACCGCCCAGCGGCCGATCGCCGCGACCTGCTCCGGCGGGTAGACAGCGCCCGTCGGGTTGGACGGCGAGCAGAACAGCAGCACCTTGGTCCGCGGCGTGCGGGCGGCGTCGAGCTGCTCCACGCTCGCCAGGTAGCCGCTGTCCTCGTCGGTCGGCACCTCGACCGGGACGCCGCCGGCGAGACGGATCGCCTCCGGATACGTCGTCCAGTACGGCGCCGGCAGCAGGACCTCGTCGCCCGGGTCGAGGAGCGTGGCGAACGCCTCGTACACCGCCTGCTTGCCGCCGTTGGTGACGAGCACCTGCCCGGCGGGCACCTGCAGGCCGGAGTCGCGGAGGGTCTTGGCGGCGATCGCCTCCTTGAGCTCCGGCAGACCCCCGGCCGGGGTGTAGTGGTGCATCCGCGGCTCATGGCAGGCGCGGACCGCGGCCTCGACGATGGCCTCCGGGGTCGGGAAGTCCGGCTCCCCGGCACCGAACCCGATGACGTCCCGGCCGGCCGCCTTCAGCGCCTTTGCCTTCGCGTCGACCGCGAGCGTCGCGGACTCGCTGATGCCGCCGATGCGGGCGGAGATGCGGGCGGGAGCGGGGGAGGCGGGGGAGGTGGCCATGCTTCGATGCTGCCGTACGGCCCTCCGGCGGGTCCACCGGGTTCGCCCCGGCGTCGTCGGTCGGGTCGACCGTCGGCCCTCTCGGCACGTACACTGGTCCCCAGCCGGTTCGTCCGGTGCTGTCGCGCGCCCGGGCTCGGGTGGGGGTGGCGCCGGTGGACGGCTGGAGGGCAGTAGCTCAATTGGCAGAGTCCCGGTCTCCAAAACCGGTGGTTGGGGGTTCGAGTCCCTCCTGCCCTGCTCCAGACCAGACCTGACCGACCCGTCCTGACCAGGTGATCCAGTGAGCCAGACCACGGAGCGCTCCGCGCGCTCGGGGCGCAGCGGCCCCGGTGGGCCGATCAAGCGCGGCGGCACCTACTACCGCCAAGTCGTGGCCGAGCTGCGCAAGGTCATCTGGCCGACGCGCAACGAGCTGGTCACGTACACCGTGGTGTCGATCTTCTTCGTGTCCGCGATGATCGCGATCATCGCCGGGTTCGACTTCGCGTTCACGCGGCTCGTCATCGCGGTCTTCGGCTAGCACCCTCTCTCAGCAAGGATGATCATCACGTGTCCGAGTACCCGTTGACCAACGCCGACGACGGCGACGACGAGGCGCCCCGCACCGAGCAGGCGGAGGCTGTTGCCGACGCCGGTGAGGTGGCGGCTGCCGCGATGCCGTCCACGGCTGCGGGGGCGGGGGCGGACAGCCGGGACGAGATGGGCCTGGGCCTGAACGAGGACGAGCGCCCCGGCTACCTGCAGGAGGACCAGGACGGCGAGCAGCCGGAGGCCGAGGACGAGGACCCGATCGAGGAGTTCCGCCGCGCCCTGCGTACGGCCCCCGGTGACTGGTACGTCATCCACTCCTACGCCGGCTACGAGAACAAGGTGAAGACCAACCTGGAGAGCCGGATCACCTCGCTCAACATGGAGGACTACATCTTCCAGATCGAGGTGCCCACCCAGGAGGAGACGATCGTCAAGGGCGGCAAGCGCCAGGTCGTCCAGTCCAAGGTCTTCCCCGGCTACATCCTCGTCCGGCTGGACCTCACCGACGAGTCGTGGTCCGCCGTGCGCAACACCCCCGGGGTGACCGGCTTCGTGGGGCAGGGCAACCATCCGGCGCCGCTGTCGCTCGCCGAGGTGGAGAAGATCCTCGCGCCCAAGCCCAAGGAGAAGAAGGTCGAGGCGCCGAAGGTCGTCGACTTCGAGGTGGGCGAGTCCGTCACGGTCATGGACGGGCCGTTCGCCACGCTGCCGGCGACGATCAACGAGATCAACCCGGACGCCCAGAAGCTGAAGGTGCTGGTCTCGATCTTCGGCCGTGAGACCCCGGTCGAGCTGTCGTTCAACCAGGTCGCGAAGATCTAGCGACCCACGCCGTACTCACCACTGAAGGATCAGGCATGCCTCCGAAGAAGAAGGTCGCAGCGATCATCAAGCTGCAGATCCAGGCCGGGCAGGCGACCCCCGCCCCGCCGGTCGGCCCCGCGCTGGGCCAGCACGGCGTGAACATCATGGAGTTCTGCAAGCAGTACAACGCGGCGACCGAGGGTCAGCGCGGGAACGTGGTCCCGGTCGAGATCACCGTGTTCGAGGACCGGTCGTTCACGTTCATCACCAAGACCCCGCCGGCCGCCCGGCTCATCCTCAAGGCGGCAGGGGTGGACAAGGGCTCCGGCGAGCCGCACAAGACCAAGGTGGCCACGATCAGCCGCGCGCAGGTGCGCGAGATCGCGCAGACCAAGATGGCCGACCTCAACGCCAACGACATCGACGCCGCCGAGAAGATCATCGCCGGTACGGCACGGTCGATGGGCATCACCGTCTCCGAGTAGTACCCGACCGTCGTGGGAGGGCCGCTCCGGCCCGCTCGCACCACTGGAGGACACGCAATGAAGCGCAGCAAGGCGTACCGCGACAAGGCCGCGCTGGTCGACCGCGAGCGGCTCTACAACCCGCTCGAGGCCGTCCGCCTGGCGCGGGAGACCACCACCACGAAGCGGTTCGACGCCACCGTCGAGGTCGCCATGCGGCTGGGTGTCGACCCCCGCAAGGCCGACCAGATGGTGCGTGGCACCGTGAACCTGCCGCACGGCACCGGCAAGACCGCGCGCGTCGCGGTGTTCGCCACCGGTGACAAGGCCGAGGAGGCCCGGGCGGCCGGCGCCGACCTGGTCGGAGCCGACGACCTGATCGCCCAGGTCGAGGGCGGCACGCTCGACTTCGACGCCGCCGTCGCGACCCCCGACATGATGGGCAAGGTCGGCCGGCTCGGGCGCGTGCTCGGCCCCCGCGGCCTGATGCCCAACCCGAAGACCGGCACGGTCACGAACGACGTGGCGAAGGCCGTCGAGGACATCAAGGGCGGCAAGATCGAGTACCGCGTCGACCGGCAGGCGAACCTGCACTTCGTCATCGGCAAGACCTCGTTCACCGAGGCTCAGCTGGTGGAGAACTACGCCGCGGCGCTCGACGAGGTGCTGCGGGCCAAGCCGTCGACGGCCAAGGGCAAGTACCTCAAGAAGGTGACCCTGTCCACGACGATGGGCCCGGGCATCCCGGTCGACCCCACCAAGTCGCGCAACCTCACCGAGGAGGCGCCGGCCGGCGCCTGATGCCCGGCGGGCCGGCCCGGCTTTGCCGCCGGGTCCGTCCACCACGTACACTGCACCACGCCAAAGACCGCCGGTCGTCGCCCCCTCCGGGGTGACCGAAGGTCCCGCGTCGCGGGCGACCTGCGCAGGTGACGAGAGTGAGCGGCGCCGCCGTGCTGAACGGTGGCACCCACCACGCCCCGTGCGCCTGCGCCGGGGCGTCGCTGCTTCTCGGGGCCGGGACGGGCCGGCAGACCCCGGAAGGAGTCCCATGGCAAGGCCCGACAAAGCTGCTGCGGTCGCCGAGATCACCGAGGCGTTCCGTGGCTCGTCGGCTGCCGTGCTGACCGAGTACCGCGGGCTCACCGTGGCTCAGCTCAAGGAGCTGCGTCGCGCGCTGGCCACCGACGCGGAGTACAAGGTCGTCAAGAACACGCTCACGAAGATCGCCGCCCGTGAGGCCGGTCTGGAGACCCTCGAGCCGCTGCTCGAGGGCCCCTCGGCCATCGCGTTCGTCACCGGAGACCCGGTGGCGGTCGCGAAGGGGCTGCGGGACTTCATGCGCGACCACCCCCTGCTCGTGGTCAAGGGCGGGGTCGTCGAGGGAAACCCGGTCGACGCGGCGGAGATCCGCAAGCTGGCCGACCTCGAGTCGCGTGACGTGCTGCTGGCCAAGCTGGCCGGCGCGATGAACGCCTCCCTGTCCCGTGCGGCCGCCATGTTCCAGGCGCCGCTCGCGCAGGCGGCGCGCCTCGCGGCGGCCCTGCAGGCGAAGGCCGAGCAGGACCCGAGCGTGCTTGCGGGCACGGCAAGCACCGAGGCCGCTCCCGCCACCGACACGGCCGAGGCCGCTCCTGCCACGGACGAGGGCGAGACCGCCCCCGCCGCGGCCGAGGCCCCGACCGAGGAGGTGGCCGAGCAGGTCGCCGAGCAGACCGACAGCGCGGCGCCCACCGCCGAGGAGGCCGCTGACGCGGCCGACGAGGCGGCGGCCGACGACGAGACCAGCTGACCCCCACCCCACAGACCCGGCAAGACGAGGAAGGACGCCCACGATGGCGAAGCTCAGCACCGACGAGCTGCTCGACGCGTTCAAGGAGATGACGCTGCTCGAGCTCTCGGAGTTCGTGAAGCAGTTCGAGGACACCTTCGGCGTGACCGCGGCCGCCCCGGTCGCCGTCGCCGCCGCCGGTGCCCCGGCCGCGGCAGGCGGCGGCGAGGCCGCCGCCGCCGCCGAGCAGGACGAGTTCGACGTGATCCTGGAGAGCGCCGGCGACAAGAAGATCCAGGTCATCAAGGAGGTGCGCGGCCTGACGAACCTCGGCCTCAAGGAGGCCAAGGACCTCGTCGACGGCGCGCCGAAGCCGCTGCTCGAGAAGGTCAACAAGGAGACCGCCGAGAAGGCGAAGGCCGCCCTCGAGGGCGCCGGCGCCTCGGTGACGGTCAAGTAGCAGCACCGCCTGCCGATTCTCAGAGGGCCGGTCCCGTAACGGGACCGGCCCTCTGTCGTTGGGTTACCCGGGGGTAGGCGAGGGAGGCGAGGAATGCGGCGTCCCGTACCCTTCTATGACGCCGTGTGAGTGACCCTGCTCACAGGGACAGGCCCGAACGGCGACCGGGACAGGTCGCGTCTTTCGCCGGCGGAAGGACAGCGGTGGGTGTCGAGGTTCGGGTCGAGGGGCTGACGAAGTCCTTCGGCCGGCAGGTGATCTGGCACGACGTCAGTCTCACGCTGCCCGCGGGGGAGATCTCGGTCCTGCTGGGTCCGTCGGGAACCGGCAAGTCCGTCTTCCTCAAGCACCTCGTGGGCCTGCTCCGCCCCGACCGCGGCCACGTGTGGGTCGGCGACCGGGACGTCCCCCACCTGTCCGAGCACGACCTGTACGAGGTGCGCAAGCTGTTCGGCGTGCTGTTCCAGGACGGCGCCCTGTTCGGCTCGATGAACATCTTCGACAACGTCGCCTTCCCGCTGCGCGAGCACACCAAGAAGGGCGAGTCGGAGATCAAGCAGATCGTCATGGAGAAGCTCGAGATGGTCGGGCTCGCCAACGCCGACCAGAAGCTGCCCGGTGAGATCTCCGGCGGTATGCGCAAGCGCGCCGGCCTGGCGCGGGCGCTGGTGCTCGACCCCGAGATCATCCTGTTCGACGAGCCGGACTCCGGGCTCGACCCCGTGCGGGTGGCCTACCTCAACCAGCTCATCGTCGACCTCAACGCGCAGATCGGCGCGACGATGCTCATCGTCACCCACGACATCGGCACCGCCCGGACCGTCCCCGACAACATCGGGCTGCTGTTCCGGCGCGAGCTCGTCATGTTCGGCCCGCGTGAGCACCTGCTCACCAGCGACGTCCCCGTCGTGCGCCAGTTCCTCAACGGGCGCATGGAGGGGCCGATCGGGATGGCGGAGGAGAAGGACGAGGCGCTGGTCGCGCAGGAGCTCGCGAGCGCCGAGACCCGCCCGGCGGCGCCCGCCGGCACGGGTCCCAAGGGTGCCGGCGGAGAGGGCATCGGCGAGCGCCTGCGCCCGAGCGTCGCAGCACGGCGCCCCGAACCCGCGCCGGATCTCCTCGACCGCGAGCCGGACGTCGCCGTCCGCGCGGCGATCGCCATCGAGCGCGAGCAGGCGCCCGATGAGGGCCCGCTGGCCACGCCCCGCCAGCCGATCGACCACGACACCGGCGAGGTGCTCGACCGGCCGTCGCAGACCGACGAGGGCACCGCCGAGCGGCCCGTCGGGCGGGCGCGCAAGACGCCGGCCAAGCGGGCAGCCGCGAAGAAGACCGCTGCGAAGAAGACGACCCGCCGCACGCCCCGCCGTCGCGCCAGCGAGGGCGACGAATGAGCTTTGCAGGCGAAGGCGCACTGCGCCAGACCGGGAGCTTCTTCGCGCTGTCGCTGGACACGCTGCGCATGCTGTTCCGGCGCCCGTTCCAGTGGCGCGAGACCATCGACCAGGCCTGGTTCATCGCCAGCGTGACGATCCTGCCGACCGCGCTGGTGTCGATCCCGTTCGGCGCGGTCATCGCCCTGCAGCTCGGCAACCTCACCCGCCAGGTGGGCGCCCAGTCGTTCACCGGGTCCGCCGCGGTGCTGGCGATCGTCCGCGAGGCGTCGCCCATCGTCACCGCGCTGCTCATCGCCGGTGCCGGCGGTTCGGCCATCTGTGCCGACCTGGGCAGCCGCAAGATCCGCGACGAGATCGACGCCATGGAGGTGCTGGGCATCTCCCCGCTGCAGCGGCTCGTCGTGCCGCGCGTGCTGGCCTCGATGTTCGTCGCGGTGCTGCTCAACGGCCTGGTGTCGGTGGTCGGTGTGGCGGGCGGCTACTACTTCAACGTCTTCCTCCAGCACGGCACCCCCGGTGCGTACATCGCCTCGTTCACCGCTCTGGCGCAGCTGCCCGACCTGTACGCGGGCGAGGTCAAGGCGCTGGTCTTCGGCGCGATCGCGGCCCTGGTGGCGGCCTACCGCGGGCTCAACCCCGCCGGCGGGCCGAAGGGCGTCGGTGACGCGGTGAACCAGTCCGTGATCATCACGTTCATGCTGCTGTTCCTGGCGAACTTCATCATGACGGCGGTGTACTTCCAGGTCGTCCCGCAGAAGGCGCTGTGATGGCGGACCAGGTCTCCCTTCCCCGTCCGCTGCGCGGCCCGGTACGCGTGGCCCAGCGGATGCTCGCCTACCCCCTTGGCGTCCTCGACGACCTCGGGGAGCAGCTCGCGTTCTACGGCCGGTCGACCAGCTGGGCGTGGAAGACGATCCTGCGCTACAAGCGCGAGGTCGTGCGCCTCATCGCCGAGGTCGCGCTGGGCTCGGGGTCCCTCGCGCTCATCGGTGGCAGCGTCGGCGTGATCGCGTTCATGACGTTCTTCACCGGCACCGAGGTCGGGCTCGAGGGCTACCAGGGCCTGCAGCAGATCGGCACCTCCGCGTTCGCGGGCTTCGTCAGCGCCTACTTCAACACCCGGGAGATCGCTCCCCTCGTGGCCGGCCTGGCGCTCACCGCGACGGTGGGGGCGGGCTTCACCGCCCAGCTGGGCGCGATGCGCATCAGCGAGGAGATCGACGCCCTCGAGGTGATGGGCGTCCCGTCGGTGCCCTACCTCGTCACCACCCGGCTGCTCGCCGGAATCGTGGCGGTGATCCCGCTCTACGTGATCGGCCTGTTCAGCTCGTACTTCGCCACGCGGTTCATCGTGACCTCGTACTTCGGCCAGTCCGGCGGGACCTACGACCACTACTTCCACCTGTTCCTGCCGCCGGTCGACGTCTTCTACTCGTTCGCGAAGGTCCTGATCTTCGCAGTGGTGATCATGCTGATCCACTGCTACTACGGCTACTACGCCCGCGGCGGCCCGGCGGGTGTCGGCGTCGCGGTCGGCCGCGCTGTGCGGACCTCGATCGTGGCGATCAACGTCATCGACCTGCTGCTGAGCCTGGCCATCTGGGGTTCCACGACCACCGTCAGGATCGCGGGGTAGCGCGCGATGCCGGTGCTGTCGTCGACGGCCGGCGCCACGGTGCGCCGCCGGCTCCTCGGGCTGACCATGGTCGTGGTGCTGCTCGGCCTGGTCGCGCTGACCGCGGCGCTGTACGGCCACGCCTTCCGTTCGACGGTCCCCGTCACGCTCGTGACGAAGGACATCGGCAACCAGCTGATCATCCCCGCTGATGTGAAGCTGCGCGGTGTCCGCGTCGGCGAGGTCACGGCGGTGCGCTCGACCGGCGATCAGGCGGTCATGACGCTGGAGCTCGACCCGTCCTCGGTGGGTGAGATCCCGGCCAACGTGGTCGCGCGGATCCTGCCCAAGACGCTGTTCGGTGAGAAGTACGTCGAGCTGGTCTACCCCGACCACCCGTCCGCGCAGCACATCGCCGCGGACGCCCGCATCCCGCAGGACCGGTCGAAGACGGCGATCGAGATCCAGACCGTGTTCACCCAGCTCGTCCCGCTGCTCAGGACGTTGCAGCCGGCCGAGCTCAGCACGACGCTCGGCAACCTGGCCGAGGCGCTGCGCGGCCGTGGCGAGGAGCTCGGGCACAACCTCGAGACGACCGACCGCTACTTCAAGGCGCTCAACCCGCACCTGCCCGCGATGCAGCAGGACATCTCGGGGGTCGCGGACCTCGCCTCCTCGCTGAACGAGGCGGCGCCGTACCTGCTCGAGCAGGCCAAGAACTTCGCCGCCAACGCGCGGACGGTCACCGAGAAGAAGGACACCTACGCGGAGTTCCTCAAGCAGACGACCGGGTTCGCGGACACGACCGCCTCCTTCCTCGAGGCGAACGCGGACCACCTCATCAGGCTCGCGCACGTCAGCGCGCCGGTCACCGACGTGCTCGCGCACTACTCGCCGGAGCTCACCTGCCTGCTCAACGGGCTGGCCAACCTCGAGCCGCGGCTCAACCAGGCGTTCGGACCCGGGCCGTACCTGCACATCACCCTGGAGTACGTGCCGGACCGGGGACCGTACACGTACCCGAAGGACCTGCCGAAGTACGACACCATCGAAGGGCCGAACTGCTACGGCCTGCCGAACGACCCGCAGAGCACGGCGTACCCGAGCGTCTCGACGAACCCGCCGGCCGCGAACGCCACCCGGACGGTCCAGCCGGTGCTGGGCACCGGCCCCGTGGGTAGCGCGGCGGAGAAGCAGATGGTCGCCGGGCTGCTCGCACCGGTCCTCGGCGTGCCGAGCTGGGACGTCCACGCCGACCTCGCGGACCTGCTCGCGGGTCCGCTGCTGCGCGGGATGACGGTGGGGCTGTCATGAGGGGCAGCACGCTCGCCAGCCTGGTGAAGCTGTCGATCTTCACGGTCGTGACACTGATCGTCACGGCGCTGCTCGGCTTCACCATCTCCAACGTGCAGTTCCGCAGCACGCACACCTACCGGGCGATGTTCACCGACGCGACGAGCCTGTTGAGCGGTGACGACGTCCGCATCGCCGGGGTGCCGGTCGGCCAGGTGACGCACGTCGAGATCGCCGACCGCAAGTACGCGAAGGTGACGTTCACCGTCTCCGACGGCGTACGCCTCACCGACGGCGTCCGTGCGCACCTGCGCTTCCGCAACCTCGTGGGGCAGCGCTACCTCGAGCTCGAGCCGGGCACCGGCTCGGGGACGCCGCTGCGTCCGGGTTCGCTCATCCCGCTGTCCCACACCACGCCTGCGCTCGACCTCACCGCGCTGTTCAACGGGTTCCGCCCGCTGTTCCAGGCCCTGACCCCCGACCAGGTGAACAAGCTGTCCTACGAGATCGTCCAGACGCTGCAGGGCACCGGGCCGACGGTCACCGACCTCGTCGCCCACACGGCCTCGCTCACGACGGCGATCGCCGACCGGGACAAGGTCATCGGGCAGGTGATCGACAACCTGACCACGGCCGTGGGGACCGTCGACAAGAACGCCGACGGGCTCGACCAGCTGATCGTTCAGCTGCAGCGGCTGGTCAGCGGCCTGGCCGGTGACCGCCAGGCCATCGCCGACTCGCTGTCCGCCATCTCCCGGTCCGCCGGGGACACGGCCTCGCTGCTCGAGGGCATCCGCCCCGCGCTGCCCACCGACCTGAGCAAGCTCTCGGAGATCTCCAAGACGTTGGCGACGACGAAGAACGACGACGGCCAGAACACCCTCGACGAGTTCCTGGGCCGCTTCCCGGCCAAGCTCAACACGATCATCCGCACCGCGACGTACGGGTCGTGGTTCAACTTCTACCTCTGTGACATGGAGGGCACGTTCACCCAGAACGGCCAGACCGTCAGCACGCCGAACGTCCACAACAACGTGCCGGTCTGCAACAGCAGGGAGTACGGCAAGCCGTGACCCCCTTCCGTGAGCGCAACCCCATCCCGATCGCCGTGATCGGGATCATCGTGCTGCTTGCGCTGCTCTTCGCGGCGTTCAACGCGGGGAGCCTGCCGATCATCGGTGGCGGGCGCACCCTCGCCGCCGACTTCGCCGACGCGAGCGGGCTCAAGGCGCAGGACGACGTGCGCATCGCCGGCATCAAGGTCGGCAAGGTGGAGTCGGTGCAGCTGCACGGTGCCGTGGTCCGGGTGACGTTCAGCGACTCGTCAGGAACCCGGCTCGGGTCGCAAGCCCGCGCGTCGATCAAGATCAAGACCCTGCTCGGGCAGAAGTACGTCGACCTCATCCCCGCTGGTCCCGGTGAGCTGAAGGGGCCCATCCCGGTGTCGCGCACGGACACCCCGCTGATCGTCACGGAGGCCTTCATCGGCCTGGGCCAGCGCGCGGGGAAGATCGACACCGACCTGCTGGCGAAGTCCTTCGACGTGCTCGCCAACACCTTCAAGGGCAGCGCACCGTACGCGGAGCAGTCCCTGCGCGGGCTGGCGAAGGTGTCGCAGTCCATCGCCTCGCGCAACGAGGAGCTCTCCCGGCTGCTCGAGCACGCCCGTGGGGTGACGGGCGTGCTCGCGAAGCGCGACGCGCAGGTCGGCCGGCTCGTCGAGGACGGGAACCTCGTGCTCCAGACGATCTCGCAGCAGCGCGCGGTCATCCACGAGCTGCTGGTCAACACCACGAAGCTCTCCCAGCAGCTCACCGGCCTCGTGAAGGAGAACAAGGCGGTGCTCGGGCCGGCGCTGGACAACCTGCACGCGGTGCTGGTGATCCTGCAGAAGCACCAGGACGACATCGACACCGCCGTGCACGAGCTGGCGCCGTTCGTCCGGCTGTTCGACAACACGCTGGGCAACGGTCACTTCTTCGACAACTTCATCCCGAACCTGCCGCCGGCGAAGGCGACCGTCGGCTCCTCGGGGGGGACGGGCTGATGCGGCGCTTCCTGTCCGACCGGCTGACCGTGGTCATCGCCGCGGTGGTCGTGGTCGTCATCGCCGCGGTGGGCGGCGGCGTCCTCGCGTTCGGCGGCGGCGGCGAGCTGTCCGCAACCGCCTACTTCGACAAGACCGTCGGTCTCTACGCGGGCAACAGCATCCGGATCCTCGGCGTCCCGGTCGGCAAGGTCACGAAGGTCACCGCAGAGGGCACCCGGGTGCGGGTGGACTTCACCTACTCCAAGGACCACCCGCTGCCCGCGGAAGCCAAGGCGCTGATCATCCCGCCCTCGATCGTGTCCGACCGCTACATCGAGCTGACGCCCGTCTACACCGGCGGACCGAAGCTGCGCGACCACGGGACCATCCCGCAGTCGCGCACCGCCTCCCCGCTCGAGCTGGACCAGATCTTCGCCAACCTCAACGACCTCAACAAGGCACTGGGCCCCAACGGTGCGAACAAGAACGGCGCGCTGTCCCGGCTCGTCGACGTCGGCGCCAGCAACCTCGGCAACGGCAACGGGGACCGGCTGCACGACGCGCTGAGCGCGTTCTCCCAGGCCATCTCCACGCTCAGCGACTCCCGGGCGAACTTCTTCGGGACGCTCACCAACCTGCAGGCGTTCACCGCCACGCTCAAGCAGCACGACTCCGGTGTGCGCAAGGTCAACGACCAGCTGGCGCAGGTCTCCACGCTGCTCGACCAGAACCGCTCGGAGCTGGACGCCGCGCTGCGCAACCTCGCGGTGGCGCTCGCACAGGTCGGCCAGTTCGTCCGGGACAACCGCGACCAGCTCACCTCTGATGTGTCCGGCCTGGCTGACCTCACCAACACCCTGGTCAAGCAGAAGCGGGCGATCACCGAGTTCCTCGACGACGCGCCGCTCGGTCTGCAGAACCTCACGCTCGCCTACAACGCCGACTACCACACCCTCGACTCGCGGGGCGACGTCGAGAACAGCTCGCAGCCGGGGAACCCGACCAACCCGGCCTGCATGCTCTATACGGCGATCACCAACCAACCGTGCCCGTCGCTGCCCGCGCTGTCCCCGTCGCAGGTGAGCACGGGCAGCGCCAGCGCCGACATCCTGCGGCTGCTGCGAGGTGCCCAGTGAGGCCCCGCCTGCGGAGGCTGCGCGTGGCCGTCGCCGCGCTGGCCGCCGCCCTGCTGGCGGGCGGCTGCAGCTACCACGGCGCCTCCAGCCTGCCGCTGCCCGGCGGTCCCGCGTTCGGCGCCAGCACCTACCCGGTGACGGCCGTCTTCGACAACGTGCTCGACCTCGTCCCGCAGTCGGCCGTGCGCGTCAACAACGTGGCGGTGGGCAGCGTCGACAAGATCACGTTGACACCGGACTTCAAGGCGCGCGTGAGGATGCGGATCAAGAAGTCCGTCACGCTGCCGGCGAACAGCATCGCGATCCTCGAGCAGACGACACTGCTCGGGGAGAAGTACGTCGCCCTCGGCCCACCGCCGGGGGAGCAGGGCCACGGCGTGCTCGCGCCCGGCGCGGTCCTCGCCGACCACAACACGCAGGCGTACCCGGACGTCGAGGACCTCTTCGGGGTGCTCTCCGCGGTGCTCAACGGCGGCGGCATCGAGAAGCTCCAGACGATCAACGTCGAGCTGGCCAAGGCGCTGTCCGGCCGCGAGGGCGCGGTCCGCGACCTGCTGCACCAGCTCGACACGTTCGTCGCCGGGCTGGACAAGCAGAAGACCGAGATCGTCCGGGCCCTCGACGCCGTCGACGCGCTGAGCGGCAAGCTCGCGAAGCAGAACGGCACGATCGCCACGGCGCTGCAGGACATCGGGCCCGGGCTGAAGGTGCTCGCCGACAACCGGCAGCAGCTCACCTCGCTGCTCACCAGCCTGGGACATCTCGGCCAGGTGGGCAGCCGGGTCATCGAGGCGAGTCGCGACGACACCGTGGCGTCGCTGCGCGACCTGCAGCCCGTGCTCACCCGCGTGGCTGCGGCGCAGGCGAACCTGCCGCACTCGCTCGAGCTGCTGCTCGACTACCCCTTCCCGCGGGACAGCACGAAGGCGATCCCCGGCGACTACACCGGCCTGCGGATCACGCTGGAGGCGAGCAGCCTGTTCCGGCTGCTCGCCCCCCCGACCGGGCCGGTCGTGCCGCCCGGCGGCGGCGGTGGTGGCTCACCCCTGCCGGTGCCCCTGCCGACGCCGGTCCCGCTGCCCACCCTGCCTCCGATCCCGAGTGGCGGCCTGTCCGGCCTGCTGGGGGGTGGCCTGCAGTGATTCTCAGCCGTCGGGTGAAGATCCAGCTGCTGGTCTTCGTGCTCATCTCGGCCCTCGGCATCGGCTACGTCGGTGCCGCGTACGTGCGGATCAGCCCGCTGAACCCGCCGTACAAGGTCACCGCGTACTTCGCCGACTCCGGCGGGATCTTCGAGAACGCCGCCGTCAGCGTCCGCGGGGTCGAGGCCGGCCGCGTGGAGCGGCTGCGGGTCGTTCCCCAGGGCGTCGCCGTGGACATGCTCATCCAGCCCGGCATCAAGATCCCCGCCGACGGGGTGCAGGCGAAGGTCGCCAACCTGTCGGCGGTCGGTGAGCAGTACGTCGACATCGTTCCCCAGCACCGCGGCGGCCCGTACCTGCGTGACGGGGCCACGATCCCGAAGGCGCGCACGTCCACGCCGATCGACGACGCCACCATCCTGCGCAACCTCTATGCGCTGGCCGCCTCGGTCGACCGCAACCACCTCGGCACGGTGATCGACGCGCTCGGTGCGGCGTTCCGTGACCTCGGCCCGGATCTCGGCAACCTGATCTCGAAGGGTGACAAGCTCAGCCAGGCGGCGACCGACGCGCTGCCGGCGACGACGCAGCTCATCGACGACAGCGTCACCGTGCTGGACACCCAGCGGGCGATCCGCTCGGACCTGCAGACCTTCGCCCAGCGGATGGCCTCGTTCTCCCAGCAGCTGGTCACGGACGACCCCGCGATCCGCCAGGTGTTCGACAACGGCGTGACGAGTGCGCAGGAGCTGCAGAAGCTGGTCCAGGACAACCGCTCGGCGCTCGGGCTGCTCGTCGCCAACATGGTCACGCTCAACGGCATCCAGGCCGCCCGGCTGCCGGGGCTGAAGGTGGTGCTGACGCTGTACCCGGCGAGCGTCGCCAACGGCTTCCTCGCCTCGCCGGGTGACGGCACCGGCCACTTCGGCCTGGTGGCCACCGACCAAGCGCCCCTGTGCACCAACGGCTACCTGCCCCAGTCGAAGTGGCGGGACAACGCGCTGGACCCGAAGACCCACCCCGAGGCCTTCGGCGGCAAGGCGCCGCTCGACGTGTACTGCGCGGAGCCGCACGACAGCCAGGTGACCGTGCGCGGGGCGCGCAACGCGCCCCGACCGCCCGGGGACGACACGGCCTACCCGCCGGGGCAGGCGCCGGGGCGGGCGACCTCGTCCGCACTCACCGCGGGCGCCCCGGACCAGGCGGCGGCGACGTACGATCCGGTGAGTGGCCTGCTGTTCGGGCCGGACGGTGATCCGTACTTCCTCGGGGACACCGGCGGCCAGGAGCGGGTCCTCGGTCCCCGGTCGTGGACGTGGCTGCTGCTCGCGCCCGCGGCCGCGAACTGACGCCCCCTCCGGAGAGCTTCCGTGACCGAGATCCCTGAGACCGTGCCCGACGCCGTGCCCGAGCGCGCCCCCCGGGCGTCGCGCGGGCGGATGGTTGCGACCGCGGTGCTCGCGCTCGTCGTCGTCGCCGCGGCCGTGGTGCTGGCGCTGTTCACCAGTCGCGCCTCGGCGCTGGACAGCGTCGACTCCGCCCGTCGCGACGCGCTCGCGGCCGCCCAGGAAGGGGCGGCGAACTTCACCACGTACGACTACCGCCACCTCGACGCCGACTTCGGCCGGGTGCGCCAGACCGCCACCGGCGAGTTCCGCACGGAGTTCGACAAGCAGGCGAAGGTGCTCGAGCAGCTGATCAAGCAGGGCAAGGCAGTCGCCAAGGGCAAGGTGCTCGACGCCGCGGTCGTCAGCGCCACCGCGCACGACGCCACCGTCCTCGTCGCACTCGACGACACGATCACGAACACGTCCGCGCCGAAGGGCGTGGTACGGCACTACCGGCTGCAGATCGACATGTCCCTCGTCGGCGGCCGCTGGCTGGTGTCCGGCGTGCAGTACGTGGCCTAGGGAGGACGAGCCCGTGACCGAGGAACGACCCCGTCCCCGCCGCCGCGTCGCCGGGGAGCGCCGCGCGCTGCGCCGTACGCCGCAGGCCCCCGCCGGGCCCGAGGCGGCCGCCCCTCCGGACGCCGGTGACGCGGAGGTCGGCGAGGCCTGGACCGGCGAGCCCCTCGAGTCGGCGGAGCAGCCCGCCGCCGAGCCGGCACCCCGCCGGCGGGGCCCGGGCCGGCGCTGGCGGGCGCGGCTGTCCGCCCCGACCGTCACCTGGGCGCTCGGCGTGCTCGCGATCGCGCTGTCAGCCGTCGCCGGCTGGCAGGTGGTCCACGAGCGTGGTGCCCGCGCCAGCGCGGACGCCCGCCCGCAGGCGCTGGTGGCTGCGCGTACCGCCGCCGTCGCGCTGCTGTCCTACGACCACCGGCACCTCGACGCCGACTTCGCCCGGGCGCGCAAGCTGCTGACCCCGGCGTTCGCCAAGGACTACGACGAGACGGTGAAGGCCGTCCGGCCGACCGCCACCCAGTACCACGCGGTGGTGAGCGCGTCCGTCTCCGCGGCGGGGCTGCGCTCGCTGCACGGCAACTCGGCGGTGGCCCTGCTGTTCGTCAACCAGACGAGCACGAACGACAAGCACGCCGAGCCGCGCATCGACCAGAGCCGGGTCCGGATGACCCTGGTCCGACGTGACGGCCGATGGCTGGTCTCCGGGCTGCAAGCGCTCTGATCGGCGGGGTGTCGGGGGAGAACCTGGCGGGGACGCCGTAGTGCCTCACGTCAAGATGCCCGCGAAAGTGGATCGGTGCCTCAGTTAGGAATGCCCGCGTATCGGGTCAGCTGACGGCCGTGGTTCGGATGCCTTTGGCGACGTCGGGCAGGGCGGTGGGGATGCTCGCGAGGTAGAGCTGCTCGGTCTTGTCCTTGGCGAGTGTGAGCAGCGCCGCTTGCAAAGCGGCGATCTCGCGGGCGATCCGGGCCGGGTTCAGCGAGTCGCGGTAGGCGATGAGCTCACCCTGTTGGGCGGGGGACAGCACCTGGGCTGCGAGCAGCCGGTCCAGGGGGGTGGCCGGCTTGTCGTAGAGCCGGGTGCGCCGCCCATGGCGGTCGGTGCCGAACCCGACCGGCTTCTTCGTCGGTGTCAGGTAGTTGAGGCGGTCGTTGACCAGCGGCCACAACCGGTTGAGCACGCTGCGTTCCTCCGCCGTGTCGTAGCGGTAGTAGAAGCCGTACTTGCGCACGAGGTGGTTGTTCTTCGACTCGACGGTGGCCTGGTCGTTCTTCTTGTAAGGCCGCGACCGGGTGAAGAAGATCTCCAGGTCGGCGGCCCACTTGATCACGGCCTTGTTCAGGAACTCGGTTCCGTTGTCGAAGTCCAGCCCGACCACTTCGAACGGGACCTGCTCGATCGCGGCCTTGAGCGCGGCGAGGACGTGAGCGTTGGCGTTGTTGCGCACCGTGCGGGTGAACACCCAGCCGATGTGCACGTCGGTCAGGTTGACTGTCCTGCAGAACTCGCCTTTGAGCGTCGGCCCGCAGTGCGCGACCGTGTCGCCTTCGAAGAACCCCGGCTCGGCCTCGACCTCGTCTCCGGCCTTGCGGATCTTGATCGAGGAGCGCAGCAGCGGCGAGGCCTTCGTCGTGGTCTTCCCGCGGATCTGATCGCTGGCCTTCGCGGGCTTGAGGTACCGGTCGATCGACGCTGCGCTCATCGCGAGCAGCTCCTCGCGCACCGCACCGCTGTAGCGGTCCACGCCGTCGACGAGCTCACCGTGGCGCTCCAGCCCGTCGAGCTGAACCCGCATCGACGCCGCCAGGTACTTCCCGCACTGCCCACCCGAGGCCGCCCACACCGTCCGCAGCACCATCACCGCGTTGCGGGAGTACTTCGGCGACCGCGGCCGTCGCGGCCGCGCCGCCACGCTCCTGCCGGAACCCGGGTTGAGTTTCGCGGCCGCGGCCGCGGTCAGCCGACGCCGAGCGTTGTCCCGCGACCACCCGGTCACCCCCACAACCTGACCCAGGATCCGGCCCTTATCGGCCTTCCTGGCCTTGACATACGCCTTCGCGTACCTCGTCGTGACCTCGGCACGAGACGCCATCGACAACCGACTCTCCATGGCCCAGCAGCGTCACCGTCACGCGGGCATTCCTACGTGAGGCACGGAGCGCAATTCGCGGGCATTTCTCGTGAGTCTCGCCGGACGCTTGACGCGTCCGGCACTGCGGGCGATGCTGCACGGCAGCAGTGACAACGCCAGTGCGGCGCCTTCGAGGGTGCCTCTCGACAGCAGTGTGGCCAGTCGCTACACTGTCATTTTGCGCTGCCCACCGTCGACGCCCTTGATCTTGGGTCGCTCCAGATTGCGGGTCGTCTGGCCTGCGCGCGCACCGACCGCGAGCACTGGAAGGACCGCTGTTGGCCGCCTCGCGCAACACGTCTGACACGTTCACCGCAACCGCTCGTACCCCGAGCCAGAGCTCACGAGGCCGCCGCATCTCGTTCGCGCGGATCAGCGAGCCGCTCGAGGTGCCCAACCTGCTGGCGCTGCAGACGGCGTCGTTCGACTGGCTGATCGGCGCCGAGGCCTGGCGCGCGACCGCCGAGCCGGACACCCCGTCCGGGCTGGAGGAGATCCTCACCGAGATCTCGCCGATCTCGGACTTCTCCGGGTCGATGTCCCTGGAGTTCCGCGAGCCACGGCTCGACGAGCCCAAGTACTCCCTCGAGGAGTGCAAGGACAAGGACATGACCTTCTCGGCCCCGCTGTTCGTGACCGCCGAGTTCACGAACAACGAGACCGGCGAGATCAAGAGCCAGACCGTGTTCATGGGCGACTTCCCGCTCATGACCCCCGCCGGCACGTTCGTCATCAACGGCACCGAGCGGGTCGTCGTCAGCCAGCTCGTCCGCTCGCCGGGCGTCTACTTCGACCGCACGCTCGACAAGACCTCCGACCGCGACGTGTTCGCCTCGAAGGTCATCCCGAGCCGCGGCGCCTGGCTGGAGTTCGAGGTCGACAAGCGCGACACCGTGGGCGTGCGCGTCGACCGCAAGCGTCGCCAGCCGGTGACCGTGCTGCTGCGTGCGCTGGGCTGGGACGACGCCCGCATCCTCGAGCGCTTCGGCGAGTTCGAGTCGATGCGCACGACCCTGGAGAAGGACCACACCTCCACCCAGGACGAGGCGCTCGTCGACATCTACCGCAAGCTCCGCCCGGGCGAGCCGCCCACGCGGGACGCGGCGGAGACCCTGCTGACGAACCTGTACTTCAACGACAAGCGGTACGACCTGGCCAAGGTGGGCCGCTACAAGGTCAACCGCAAGCTCGGCCTGGACCTGCCGCGCAGCGCCGGCACGCTGACCGAGGACGACATCGTCGCGACCATCGACTACGTGTGCCGCCTGCACCGCGGCGACGCCGGGTTCGAGCCGGACGACATCGACCACTTCGGCAACCGGCGCCTGCGCACGGTCGGCGAGCTCATCCAGAACCAGGTCCGCATCGGCCTCGCCCGCATGGAGCGGGTCGTCCGCGAGCGGATGACCACCCAGGACGTCGAGGCGATCACGCCGCAGACCCTGATCAACATCCGGCCGGTGGTCGCCTCCATCAAGGAGTTCTTCGGCACCAGCCAGCTGTCGCAGTTCATGGACCAGACCAACCCGCTCGCGGGCCTGACGCACAAGCGTCGGTTGTCCGCGCTCGGTCCGGGTGGTCTGTCCCGTGAGCGGGCGGGCTTCGAGGTCCGCGACGTGCACCCCAGCCACTACGGCCGGATGTGCCCGATCGAGACGCCGGAAGGCCCGAACATCGGTCTGATCGGCTCGCTGTCCACGTACGCGCGGGTGAACGCGTTCGGCTTCGTCGAGACGCCCTACCGCAAGGTCGAGAAGGGCCGGGTCACCGACCAGATCGACTACCTCCCCGCCGATGAGGAGGACAAGCACGTCATCGCCCAGGCGAACGCGCCGCTGAACGCGGACGGTACGTTCGCCGAGGCCCGTGTGCTCGTGCGCAAGAAGGGTGGCGAGGTCGACTTCCTCGCCCCCGCCGAGGTCGACTACATGGACGTCTCGCCGCGGCAGATGGTGTCCGTCGCCACGGCGATGATCCCCTTCCTCGAGCACGACGACGCCAACCGGGCGCTCATGGGCTCCAACATGCAGCGCCAGGCGGTCCCGCTGCTGCGCAGCGAGGCTCCGCTCGTGGGCACCGGGCATGGAGTACCGCGCGGCGGTCGACGCCGGTGACGTCGTCGTCGCCGAGAAGCCGGGCGTGGTGGAGGAGGTCTCCGCCGACGTCGTGACGGTCGCCCACGACGACGACACCCGCCGGACCTACCGCCTGGCCAAGTTCCGCCGTTCGAACCAGGGCACCTGCTTCAACCAGCGCCCGATCGTCGACGAGGGTCAGAAGGTCAAGGCGGGCGACGTGCTCGCCGACGGCCCCTGCACCGACGGTGGCGAGATGGCCCTCGGCAAGAACCTGCTCGTGGCGTTCATGCCGTGGGAGGGCCACAACTACGAGGACGCGATCATCCTGTCGCAGCGCCTCGTCCAGGACGACGTGCTGTCCTCGATCCACATCGAGGAGCACGAGGTCGACGCCCGCGACACCAAGCTCGGTCCCGAGGAGATCACCCGGGACATCCCGAACGTCAGCGAGGAGGTCCTCGCCGACCTCGACGAGCGCGGCATCATCCGCATCGGCGCCGAGGTCGTCCCCGGCGACATCCTCGTGGGCAAGGTCACCCCGAAGGGGGAGACCGAGCTCACCCCGGAGGAGCGCCTGCTGCGCGCGATCTTCGGTGAGAAGGCCCGCGAGGTGCGTGACACCTCGCTGAAGGTGCCGCACGGTGAGAGCGGCAAGGTCATCGGCGTCCGGGTCTTCAGCCGCGAGGAGGGCGACGAGCTGCCTCCGGGCGTCAACGAGCTGGTGCGCGTCTACATCGCGCAGAAGCGGAAGATCACCGACGGCGACAAGCTCGCCGGCCGGCACGGCAACAAGGGCGTCATCGCCAAGATCCTCCCGGTCGAGGACATGCCGTTCCTCGAGGACGGCACCCCGGTCGACATCGTGCTCAACCCGCTCGGCGTGCCGGGCCGGATGAACGTCGGCCAGGTCCTCGAGACCCACCTCGGGTGGGTGGCGAAGACCGGCTGGCAGGTCGGCGGGAAGCAGGCCGACTGGAAGAAGCGCCTGGCCGAGATCGGTGCCGACCAGGCCCCGGCGGACACGCTGGTCGCCACCCCGGTGTTCGACGGTGCGCAGGAGGAGGAGATCTCCGGTCTGCTCGCCTCCACGCTGCCCAACCGGGACGGCGTGCAGCTGGTGGGCGGCGAGGGCAAGGCGCAGCTGTTCGACGGTCGCACCGGCGAGCCGTTCAACGACCCGATCAGCGTCGGGTACATCTACATCCTCAAGCTGCTGCACCTGGTCGACGACAAGATCCACGCCCGGTCGACCGGCCCGTACTCGATGATCACCCAGCAGCCGCTCGGCGGTAAGGCCCAGTTCGGCGGCCAGCGCTTCGGTGAGATGGAGGTGTGGGCGCTCGAGGCGTACGGCGCCGCGTACGCGCTGCAGGAGCTGCTGACCATCAAGTCTGACGACGTCCTCGGCCGCGTGAAGGTCTACGAGGCGATCGTCAAGGGCGAGAACATCCCCGAGCCCGGCATCCCCGAGTCCTTCAAGGTGCTCATCAAGGAGATGCAGTCGCTGTGCCTCAACGTCGAGGTGCTCTCCAGCGACGGCATGGCCATCGAGATGCGCGACACCGACGAGGACGTCTTCCGCGCCGCGGAGGAGCTCGGGATCGACCTGTCGCGGCGGGAGCCGCGCATCGGTCGAAGAGGTCTGATCCGCATCCCCCGCCGCGACACCTGAGGAGACAACAGAGTGCTCGACGTCAACTTCTTCGACGAGCTGCGCATCGGCCTGGCCACCGCTGACGACATCCGGCAGTGGAGCCACGGCGAGGTCAAGAAGCCCGAGACGATCAACTACCGCACCCTCAAGCCGGAGAAGGACGGGCTCTTCTGCGAGAAGATCTTCGGTCCCACCCGCGACTGGGAGTGCTACTGCGGCAAGTACAAGCGGGTCCGGTTCAAGGGCATCATCTGCGAGCGCTGCGGCGTCGAGGTGACCCGCGCCAAGGTGCGCCGTGAGCGGATGGGCCACATCGAGCTCGCCGCGCCGGTCACCCACATCTGGTACTTCAAGGGCGTCCCCAGCCGGCTGGGCTACCTGCTCGACCTGGCGCCGAAGGACCTCGAGAAGATCATCTACTTCGCCGCGTACCTCGATCACCGCGGTCGACGACGACGCGCGCCACCGCGACCTGCCGTCGGTCGAGGCGCAGATCGGCGTCGAGAAGCAGCAGATCGAGGACCGCCGCGACGCCGACGTCGAGGCCCGCCAGAAGAAGCTCGAGGAGGACCTCGCCGCGCTCGAGGCCGAGGGCGCCAAGAGCCGACGCACGCCGCAAGGTCCGCGAGGGCGCCGAGCGCGAGCTGCGCCAGATCCGCGACCGCGCCCAGCGCGAGCTCGACGAGCTCGACGAGGTTCTCGACGAGTTCAAGAAGCTCGACCGTCAAGCAGCTCGATCGCGACGAGCTGCTCTACCGCGAGCTGCGGGACCGGTTCGGCAAGGGCGTCCGCGAC
Organism: uncultured Actinomycetota bacterium; assembly: GCA_963728075.1. GTDB lineage: Bacteria > Actinomycetota > Actinomycetes > JAFAQI01 > DASSKL01 > CAVSIP01. Next base: position 384,419 of record CAVSIP010000003.1, read on the forward strand.
GCCGAGGGCACTGGAAGACCCCGCCCGGCACGATGGCGAGTACTTCGAGGCGGGGATGGGCGCCGAGGCGCTGCAGCGGCTGCTCGAGGCCTTCGACCTCGAGGCGAGGCCGAGTCGCTGCGCGAGACCATCCGCACCGGCAAGGGCCAGAAGAAGGCCCGTGCGCTCAAGCGGCTCAAGGTCGTCGCGGCGTTCCTCAACACCCGCAACTCGCCGATGGGCATGGTGCTCGACTGCGTCCCGGTCATCCCGCCGGACCTTCGCCCCATGGTGCAGCTCGACGGTGGCCGGTTCGCCACGAGCGACCTCAACGACCTGTACCGCCGCGTCATCAACCGGAACAACCGGCTCAAGCGGCTGCTCGACCTCGGCGCGCCCGAGATCATCGTCAACAACGAGAAGCGGATGCTGCAGGAGGCCGTCGACGCGCTGTTCGACAACGGCCGCCGCGGCCGGCCGGTCACCGGGCCGGGCAACCGCCCGCTCAAGTCGCTGTCCGACATGCTCAAGGGCAAGCAGGGCCGGTTCCGCCAGAACCTGCTCGGCAAGCGCGTCGACTACTCCGGCCGTTCGGTCATCGTCGTCGGCCCGCAGCTGAAGCTGCACCAGTGCGGGCTGCCCAAGCAGATGGCGCTCGAGCTGTTCAAGCCGTTCGTCATGAAGCGGCTGGTCGACCTCAACCACGCGCAGAACATCAAGAGCGCCAAGCGCATGGTCGAGCGGGCCCGCCCCGTGGTGTGGGACGTGCTCGAGGAGGTCATCACCGAGCACCCCGTGCTGCTCAACCGCGCACCGACGCTGCACCGCCTCGGCATCCAGGCCTTCGAGCCGCAGCTGGTCGAGGGCAAGGCGATCCAGATCCACCCGCTGGTCTGCACCGCCTTCAACGCCGACTTCGACGGCGACCAGATGGCGGTGCACCTGCCGCTGTCCGCCGAGGCGCAGGCCGAGGCCCGCATCCTCATGCTCTCGAGCAACAACATCCTGTCGCCGGCGTCCGGCCGTCCGATCACGTCGCCGACGCAGGACATGGTGCTCGGGATCTTCTACCTGACCGGTGCCCGCGACGGCACCAAGGGCGACGGCGCGGTCTTCGCGTCGGTGGCCGAGGCCTTCATGGCCTTCGACACCGGCCAGCTCGACCTGCAGGCCCGGTGAAGATCCGCATGCGCGACGTCACCGCCGTGCCGCGCTCGACAGCTCCGGCTCGATCGTCGAGGAGCCCATGCCCGAGGGCTGGGAGCCCGGCCAGCCGGTCACGATCGAGACGACGCTCGGCCGGGCACTGTTCAACGAGGCGCTGCCGCAGACCTTCCCGTACGTCAACTACGAGGTCGCGCAAGCCGCAGCTCGGCAACATCGTCAACGACCTCGCCGAGCGCTACCCGAAGGTCCAGGTCGCCGCGACCCTCGACGCCCTCAAGGACGCCGGTTTCCACTGGGCGACCCGCTCGGGCGTGACGATCGCGATCGACGACGTCATCACTCCGCCGCGCAAGCAGGAGATCCTCGAGAAGTACGAGGGTCAGGCGGAGAAGGTCCAGAAGCAGTACGAGCGCGGTGTCATCACCGACGAGGAGCGCCGCCAGGAGCTCATCGAGATCTGGACCAAGGCGACCGCCGAGGTCGCCAAGGAGATGGAAGGCAACTTCCCGAAGTACAACCCGGTCTCGATGATGGTCGGCTCGGGCGCCCGAGGGAACATGATGCAGGTCCGCCAGATCGCGGGCATGCGTGGCCTGGTGGCCAACCCGAAGGGCGAGATCATCCCGCGGCCGATCAAGACCAACTTCCGCGAGGGCCTCACCGTGCTGGAGTACTTCATCTCCACGCACGGCGCCCGCAAGGGGCTGGCGGACACCGCGCTGCGGACCGCCGACTCCGGGTACCTCACCCGGCGGCTCGTCGACGTCAGCCAGGACGTGATCATCCGCGAGGAGGACTGCGGCACCGACCGCGGCGTCCCCATGCCGATCGCCGTTCAGGGCGCCGACGGGAAGCTGCGCAAGACCGAGCACGTCGAGACGAGCGCGTACGCGCGCACGCTCGCCGAGGACGTCAAGGCGGGCGGCGACACGGTCCCGGCGGGCTCCGACCTCGGTGACGTGCTCATCACCAAGCTGGTGGACGCCGGCGTCGAGCAGGTCAAGATCCGCTCGGTGCTGACGTGCGAGTCCAAGATCGGCACGTGCTCGAAGTGCTACGGCCGCTCGCTCGCGACCGGCAAGCTCGTCGACGTCGGCGAGGCGGTGGGCATCATCGCTGCGCAGTCCATCGGCGAGCCCGGTACCCAGCTGACCATGCGGACCTTCCACACCGGTGGTGTCGCGGGTGAGGACATCACCCACGGCCTGCCGCGTGTGCAGGAGCTGTTCGAGGCGCGCAAGCCGCGCGGTGTGGCCCCGATCTCGGAGGTCACCGGCCGGGTGAGCGTGGAGGAGACCGACAAGTCCGCGAAGTTCGTCGTCACCCCTGACGACGGCACCGACCCGGTCGAGTACACCTTCTCCAAGCGGCTGCTGGCCTGGAAGTGGATCGACAGCGCCGCCGAGCGGGCCCGGATGGGCCAGTGGCGCGTCGAGGACGGCCAGCACGTGGACGTGGGCGAGCAGCTGCACGCCGGTGCGGTCGACCCGCACGAGGTGCTGCGGATCCTCGGCCCCCGCGCGGTCCAGCTCCACCTCGTGCGCGAGGTGCAGGAGGTCTACCGGTCGCAGGGCGTGACGATCCACGACAAGCACATCGAGGTGATCATCCGCCAGATGCTCAAGCGGGTGAACATCCTCGAGTCGGGCGACACGGATCTGCTGCCGGGCGAGCTCGTCGAGCGTCCGCGCTTCGAGGAGGAGAACCGCCGTGTGGTCGCCGAGGGCGGCCAGCCGGCGGCCGGACGTCCGGTCCTCATGGGCATCACGAAGGCGTCGCTGGCCACCGAGTCGTGGCTGTCGGCCGCCTCCTTCCAGGAGACGACCCGCGTGCTCACCGACGCGGCGATCCACGCGCGCAGCGACTCCCTGCTCGGCCTGAAGGAGAACGTGATCATCGGCAAGCTCATCCCGGCCGGCACCGGCATCAGCCGCTACCGGAACATGCGGGTCGAGCCGACCGAGGAGGCCCGGGCCGCGGTCTACTCGATGGCCGGCTACGAGGACGCCGAGTACCAGTTCGGTACCGGCCCCGGCGAGGCCGTTCCCCTCGAGGACTACGACTACCGCGACTACCGGTAGCCCCAGCCCTGCTCGCGGGTGACGCCCGGCCGCCTAGGGGCGGCCGGGCGTCACCCGTCCGGGCAGGTACGGGCGCAGCGCCGCGTACGCGGCGGTGAGCGCCGGCTGTTGGTAGTGCGCATTGAGGCCGCTGGGGTTCGGCAGGACCCACACCGGACACCCGCCGAGCGGCTCGTCCTGCCGGCCGACGCTCGCGCGGGGCCGGTCGAGGGCGATCCGGTACGCCGAGATGCCCAGGAACGCCACCACCCCGGGCCGGACCTCCGCGCACAGCCGCCGCAGCCGGGGGACGCCGGCCCGCAGCTCGTCGGGCGACAGCTCGTCCGCGCGTGCGGTGGCGCGGGCGACCACGTTCGTGACCCCGATGCCGCAGGCAAGGAGCACGTCGGTCTCCTCCGGGCGCAGCAGCCGCGGGGTCAGCCCGGCCTCGTGCAGCGTGCGCCACAGCCGGTTCCCCGGCCGGGCGAAGTGGTGGCCGACCCAGCCGGACCACAGGGACGGGTTGATGCCGACGAGCAACACGCCGATTCCGGGACGGGTGACGTCCGGCACGGTCCGCCCGTATGCTGTGGCCAGCTCGGCGCGGGTCGGCATGGTCCCTTCCTACCCGGTGCGACCGGTGGGGGGACCCCGGCTTTGACCGGCGTGCCACGCGTGGGCTAAGGTTCCTTTTCGTGCCTGGGCCCAGACCCGGGCCCACTCGCGTGTCCCCGGGACATCCCGGAGCGCGCGGGAACCACTCCCATCCAGTGACGACCTCGCGGTCGTCGTACGGGCGCGGGAGGGCGACACGCCCGACCGCGGGGGTGGGTGACGGACGCAGGACGAACGGAACGACTGGAGACGCGGTTGCCCACGATCCAGCAGCTGGTCCGCAAGGGCCGGCAGGACAAGGTCGAGAAGAACAAGACCCCAGCGCTGAAGGGGAGCCCTCAGCGCCGCGGGGTGTGCACGCGCGTCTACACGACCACGCCCAAGAAGCCGAACTCGGCGCTGCGCAAGGTGGCGCGTGTTCGCCTCACGAGCGGTATCGAGGTCACGGCGTACATCCCGGGCGTGGGGCACAACCTGCAGGAGCACTCGATCGTGCTCGTCCGCGGTGGCCGGGTGAAGGACCTCCCGGGCGTTCGCTACAAGATCGTCCGCGGCACGCTCGACACCCAGGGCGTCCGGGGCCGCAAGCAGGCCCGTAGCCGGTACGGCGCGAAGAAGGAGAAGGGCTGATGCCTCGCAAGGGACCCGCCCCCCGCCACCCGGTCGTCGTCGACCCGGTGTACGGCTCGCCGCTCGTCACCTCGCTGGTGAACAAGGTGCTGCTCCGTGGCAAGAAGTCCACCGCCGAGCGGATCGTGTACGAGGCCCTCGAGGGCTGCCGCACGAAGACCGGCACCGACCCGGTGATCACGCTCAAGCGGGCGCTGGACAACGTCAAGCCGACCCTCGAGGTGAAGAGCCGCCGCGTCGGTGGCGCGACCTACCAGGTGCCGGTCGAGGTCAAGCCCGGCCGCGCGACGACGCTGGCGCTGCGCTGGCTGGTGACCTACGCCCGCGGACGCCGCGAGAAGACGATGACCGAGCGGCTGATGAACGAGCTGCTCGACGCGAGCAACGGCCTCGGCGCGAGCGTGAAGCGCCGCGAGGACACCCACAAGATGGCGGAGTCCAACAAGGCCTTCGCCCACTACCGCTGGTAACTCCCCCGGACGCGAGAGAAGACGAAGCCGAAGTGACCACCGACGTCGTAGCCGCCCTGGCCAAGGTCCGCAACATCGGGATCATGGCCCACATCGACGCGGGCAAGACCACGACGACCGAGCGGATCCTGTTCTACACCGGCGTCAACTACAAGATCGGCGAGGTCCACGAGGGCGCCGCCACCATGGACTGGATGCCGCAGGAGCAGGAGCGCGGCATCACGATCACCTCCGCCGCGACCAAGTGCGAGTGGAAGAACCACACGATCAACATCATCGACACGCCCGGCCACGTGGACTTCACGGTCGAGGTCGAGCGGTCGCTGCGCGTGCTCGACGGCGCGGTCGCGGTGTTCGACGGTGTCGCCGGCGTGGAGCCGCAGTCCGAGACCGTGTGGCGCCAGGCCGACCGGTACGGCGTGCCGCGGATCTGCTTCGTGAACAAGATGGACCGCGTCGGTGCGGAGTTCCACCGCTGTGTCGACATGATCGTCACCCGCCTCGCCGCCACGCCGCTCGTCGTGCAGCTGCCGTGGGGTGTCGAGAGCGACTTCAAGGGCGTCATCGACCTCATCAACATGAACGCCCTGCTGTGGCAGACCGAGGGCAAGGGCGACAAGTTCGACATCGTCTCGATCCCCGACGACCACCTCGAGGCCGCCCGCGAGTGGCGGGAGAAGCTGCTCGAGACCCTCGCCGAGAACGACGACGAGGTCATGGAGCTCTACCTCGAGGGTCAGGAGCCCGACCACGACCTCATCGTCGCCGCCATCCGTCGCGCGACGATCGCCGGCAAGATCAACCCGGTGCTGTGCGGCACGGCGTTCAAGAACAAGGGCGTGCAGCCCCTGCTCGACGCGATCGTCGAGTTCCTGCCGAGCCCGCTCGACGTCCCCGCCATCCAGGGCCACGCCGTCGGTCGCGAGGAGACCGTGGTCGAGCGGCACCCGAGCGAGGACGAGCCGTTCGCGGCGCTGGCCTTCAAGGTCATGAGCGACCAGCACCTCGGCAAGCTGACCTACATCCGGGTCTACTCCGGCCGGCTGCACTCCGGTTCCCCGGTCCTGAACTCCACGAAGGACCACAAGGAGCGGATCGGCAAGGTCTACCAGATGCACGCGAACCACCGCGAGGAGCGGGACGGGTGCGGCGCGGGGCAGATCGTCGCCGTCCAGGGGCTGAAGAACACCACCACCGGCGACACGCTGTGCGACCCGGCCGCCCCGGTCGTGCTGGAGTCGATGAACTTCCCGGCCCCGGTCATCCACGTGGCGATCGAGCCGAAGTCCAAGGCCGACCAGGAGAAGCTGTCCACGGCCATCCAGCGCCTCGCCGAGGAGGACCCGACCTTCCAGGTCCGCACCGACGAGGAGACCGGCCAGACCGTGATCGCCGGCATGGGCGAGCTGCACCTCGAGGTGCTCGTCGACCGGATGAAGCGGGAGTTCAAGGTCGAGGCGAACGTCGGCCGGCCGCAGGTGGCCTACCGGGAGACCGTCCGCCGGAAGGTGGAGAAGGTCGAGTACACCCACAAGAAGCAGACCGGCGGCTCCGGCCAGTTCGGCCGGGTCATCATCGACCTCGAGCCCACGCACGCCGAGGGCGAGGACGGTGGCGGCGGCTACGAGTTCGTCAACGCCGTCACCGGCGGCCGGATCCCGCGGGAGTACATCCCCGCGGTCGATGCGGGCTGCCAGGAGGCCATGGAGTTCGGCGTGCTCGCCGGCTATCCCATGGTGGACGTCAAGGTGACGCTGCAGGACGGCGCCTACCACGAGGTCGACTCCTCCGAGCTCGCGTTCAAGATCGCCGGTTCCATGGCGTTCAAGCAGGCGGCCCGGATGGCGGACCCCGTCCTCATGGAGCCGATGATGGCGGTCGAGGTGACGACGCCCGAGGACTACATGGGTGACGTCATCGGCGACCTCAACGCGCGCCGCGGCCAGATCCAGGCGATGGAGGAGCGCACCGGCTCCCGCGTCGTCAAGGCCCTGGTGCCGCTAGCAGAGATGTTCGGGTACGTGGGCGACCTGCGTTCGCGCACCCAGGGCCGGGCGAGCTACTCCATGCAGTTCCACTCCTACGCCGAGGTTCCCTCGAACGTCGCGAAGGAGATCGTCGCCAAGGCCCACGGCGAGTAGCCGTACCCCCACCACCCGAAGACCAGCAGCAGTCCCAGCGCCCGGCGCAAGGAAACCGTCCACAGGAGGACACCAGTGGCGAAGGCCAAGTTCGAGCGGACCAAGCCGCACGTCAACATCGGCACCATCGGTCACATCGACCACGGGAAGACGACGCTGACCGCGGCGATCACCAAGGTCCTGCACGACGCTCACCCCGACCTCAACCCCTTCACGCCGTTCGACCAGATCGACAAGGCGCCGGAGGAGAAGGCTCGCGGCATCACCATCTCCATCGCGCACGTCGAGTACCAGACGGACGCGCGCCACTACGCGCACGTGGACTGCCCGGGCCACGCCGACTACATCAAGAACATGATCACCGGTGCCGCCCAGATGGACGGCGCCATCCTCGTGGTCTCCGCCGCGGACGGCCCGATGCCGCAGACGAAGGAGCACGTGCTCCTCGCCCGCCAGGTCGGCGTGCCGTACATCGTCGTCGCCCTGAACAAGGCCGACGTCGTGGACGACGAGGAGATCCTCGAGCTCGTCGAGCTGGAGGTCCGTGAGCTGCTCAACAGCTACGACTTCCCCGGCGACGACGTCCCGGTCATCCGCGTCTCCGCGCTGAAGGCGCTGGAGGGCGACGCGAAGTGGGCCGAGTCGATCCTCGAGCTGATGAACGCCTGCGACACGGCGATCCCGGAGCCGCAGCGGGAGATCGACAAGCCTTTCCTCATGCCGATCGAGGACGTGTTCACCATCACCGGTCGCGGCACGGTCGTCACCGGCCGTGTCGAGCGTGGCGTGATCAACGTCAACGAGACCGTCGAGATCGTCGGCATCCAGGACAAGGTCCAGACCACCACGGTCACCGGCGTCGAGATGTTCCGCAAGCTGCTCGACCAGGGCCAGGCCGGTGACAACGTCGGCCTGCTCCTGCGTGGCATCAAGCGCGAGGAGGTGGAGCGCGGGCAGGTCGTGTGCAAGCCCGGCTCGATCACCCCGCACACCGAGTTCGAGGCCCAGGTCTACATCCTCAGCAAGGACGAGGGCGGACGGCACACGCCGTTCTTCAACAACTACCGCCCGCAGTTCTACTTCCGCACCACGGACGTGACCGGCGTCGTGTACCTCCCCGAGGGCACCGAGATGGTCATGCCGGGCGACAACACGGAGATGCGGGTGGAGCTCATCCAGCCCATCGCCATGGAAGAGGGCCTGCGGTTCGCCATCCGTGAGGGTGGCCGGACCGTCGGCGCGGGTCGCGTCACCAAGATCCTCAAGTAGCACGCGCGCGGCGGCCGGGGGCCACGTTCCCCGGCCGCCGCGACGCGAGCGGACCGCACGCACAGCAGCAGCACCGACGAAGAAGGACGAGATGGCGGGACAGAAGATCCGCATCCGGCTCAAGGCCTATGACCACGAGGTCATCGACAGCTCGGCGCGAAAGATCGTCGAGACGGTGACCCGTACCGGCGCGCAGGTGGCCGGGCCGGTGCCGCTGCCGACGGAGAAGAACGTGTACTGCGTCATCCGCTCGCCGCACAAGTACAAGGACTCGCGCGAGCACTTCGAGATGCGCACGCACAAGCGGCTGATCGACATCATCGACCCCACGCCGAAGACCGTCGACTCGCTCATGCGGCTCGACCTGCCGGCCGGCGTCGACATCGAGATCAAGCTGTAGGGGACCGAGACGAGATGGCAGACCGAATCCAGCGGGCGCTGCTGGGCGAGAAGCTCGGCATGACGCAGGTGTGGGACGAGCAGAACAAGCTCGTACCCGTCACCGTTGTCAAGGCCGGGCCCTGCGTCGTCACCCAGGTGAGGACGCCGGACGAGGACGGCTACTCCGCCGTCCAGATCGCCTTCGGCAGCGTGGACCCCCGCAAGGTGAACAAGCCGTTGACCGGCCACTTCCGCAAGGCCGGCGTGCCGCCGCGCCGCCACGTCGCCGAGGTGCGCACCACGGACGCGACGGCGTACGCCGTCGGCCAGGAGCTGACCGTCGAGCTGTTCGAGGCCGGGCAGAAGGTCGACGTCATCGGCACGAGCAAGGGCAAGGGCTTCGCGGGTGGCATGAAGCGTCACGGCTTCCACGGCCTCGGCGCCGGTCACGGCGTCGAGCGCAAGCACCGCTCACCCGGCTCGATCGGGGCGTGCGCCACGCCGGCGCGCGTGTTCAAGGGCACCCGGATGGCCGGTCGCCTCGGCGGCGTGCGGATGACCACGATGAACCTCACGGTGCACGCGGTCGACGCGGCCGAGGGGCTGCTGCTCGTCAAGGGCGCGATCCCCGGACCGAACGGTGGCCTGGTGTTCGTCCGCAGCGGCGCCAAGGTCGACGCGCCGCCGGCGTACACCCCACCGGCTCCCGCTGAGCCGGCCGCCGAGAGCGCCGACACCGAGACCGCACCGGAGACCGAGGAGGCGACCCAGTGACGACCGTCAACGTCGAGTCGCCCTCCGGCGACCTCGCCCGCACGGTGGACCTGCCGTCGGAGATCTTCGACGTCCAGGTCAACGTGCCGCTCATCCACCAGGTGGTCGTCGGCCAGCTGGCCGCGGCCCGGCAGGGCACCCACGCGACCAAGACCCGTGGCGAGGTCGCCGGTGGCGGTCGCAAGCCGTACCGCCAGAAGGGCACCGGGCGGGCCCGGCAGGGCTCGATCCGCGCGCCGCAGTTCACGGGCGGTGGCACGGTGCACGGTCCGACGCCGCGCAACTACGAGCAGCGCACGCCCAAGAAGATGAAGGCCGCCGCCCTGCGCGGCGCCCTGTCCGACCGGGCGCGTGGCGGCCGCCTGCACGTGGTGACCGGTCTGGTCGACGGCGACGTGCCGTCGACGAAGGTGGCCGCGGCGAACCTCGCCCGGATCACCGAGCGCCGGCACGTGCTGGTCGTCGCGGAGCGCGAGGACGCCCTGACCTGGAAGAGCCTGCGCAACCTGCCGTCGGTGCACCTCATCGCGCCGGACCAGCTCAACACCTACGACGTGCTGGTCTCCGACGACGTGGTGTTCACCGAGGGTGCGTACGAGCGGTTCGTGGCCGGCCCGGCGGCCCGCACGAGCGCGCGGGCCGAGGCCGCGGCGACCGGGAAGGGCTCGACGCGCCCGGCCGGCGCCGGCGTCTCGGACGCGAAGGCGGAGCAGGAGGTGCTCCAGCAGACCGACAGCGACCTGCTGGCGGCGCCCGACGAGGCGGCCGAGGCCGCGGGTGCGGCGGACGCCGAGGCCGCGGCGGCCGAGCCGGTGGACGAGGGTGAGGGCAAGTGAGTGCCGACGTACGCGACGTCCTGCTCGCTCCGGTCATCTCGGAGAAGAGCTACGGCCTGCTCGACGAGAACAAGTACACGTTCCTCGTCCGGCCGGACGCGAACAAGACGCAGATCAAGATCGCGGTGGAGCAGGTGTTCAACGTCAAGGTGACCGACGTGAACACCCTCAACCGCCAGGGCAAGCGCAAGCGCACCCGCACCGGGTTCGGCAAGCGCAACGACACGAAGCGCGCGATCGTCACCCTCGCCGAGGGCGACCGCATCGACGTCTTCGGCGGACCTGTCGCCTGACCACGTACGACTGAGGACTGATCACTCATGGGCATCCGGAAGCTGAAGCCGACGACCCCCGGTCGGCGCGGCGCCAGCGTCTCCGACTTCGTCGAGGTCACCCGCGACGAGCCGGAGAAGTCGCTGGTGCGTCCGCTGCACAACAAGGGCGGCCGCAACGTGCACGGCAAGGTGACGGCGCGGCACCAGGGCGGCGGCCACAAGCGGGCCTACCGGGTGATCGACTTCCGTCGCGCCGACAAGGACGGCGTCCCGGCGAAGGTCGCGCACATCGAGTACGACCCGAACCGCACCGCGCGGATCGCGCTGCTGCACTACGCGGACGGCGAGAAGCGCTACATCATCTGCCCGGCGCGGCTGCGCCAGGGCGACGCGGTCGAGTCGGGCCCGAGCGCCGACATCAAGCCGGGCAACAACCTGCCGCTGCGGAACATCCCGGTCGGCACCGTTGTTCACGCCATCGAGCTGCGCCCCGGTGGTGGGGCGAAGATCGCACGGTCGGCAGGGGCGAGCGTCCAGCTCGTCGCCAAGGAGGGGCCGTACGCGCAGCTGCGGATGCCCTCCGGGGAGATCCGCAACGTCGACGTCCGCTGCCGTGCCACGGTCGGCGAGGTCGGCAACGCCGAGCAGTCGAACATCAACTGGGGCAAGGCCGGCCGCATGCGCTGGAAGGGCAAGCGCCCGACCGTGCGCGGTGTCGCGATGAACCCGGTCGACCACCCGCACGGCGGTGGTGAGGGCAAGACCTCCGGTGGCCGCCACCCGGTCAACCCGAAGGGCAAGCCCGAGGGCCGTACCCGCCGTGCCAACAAGGCCAGTGACCGCATGATCGTCCGCCGCCGCTACGCGAGCAAGCGGCGCTAGGAGTAGGAAGCCATGCCCCGGAGCGTGAAGAAGGGTCCCTTCGTGGACGACCACCTCATGAAGAAGGTGCTCGTCCAGAACGAGAAGGGCACCAAGAACGTCATCAAGACGTGGTCCCGCCGTTCGATGGTCGTGCCGGCGATGCTCGGCCACACCATCGCGGTGCACGACGGCCGCAAGCACGTGCCGGTCTTCGTGACCGAGGGCATGGTCGGGCACAAGCTCGGCGAGTTCGCGCCCACCCGCACCTTCCGCGGGCACGTCAGGGACGAGCGGAGGTCACGTCGTGGCTGAGCCCGTCCTCGAGCCGGTCATGACGGCCCGTGCCGTGGCGCGTCATGTCGGCATGTCGCCGATGAAGGTCCGCCGTGTGGTCGACCTCATCCGCGGCCTGCCGGCGGACGAGGCCCTGGCCGTGCTGCAGTTCGCCCCGCAGGCGGCGAGCGAGCCCGTCTACAAGGTGCTGGCCAGCGCGGTGGCGAACGCCGAGCACAACGACTCGCTCGACCCCGACACGCTGTACGTCAGCGAGGCGTACGTCGACGAGGGCCCGACGCTCAAGCGGTTCCGCCCCCGGGCACAGGGCCGCGCCTACCGCATCCGCAAGCGCACGAGCCACATCACGGTCGTGGTCGAGTCCCGGCCGTCGGCCGCGCAGAACAGGAGGACCCGCTAGTGGGGCAGAAGGTCAACCCGCACGGGTTCCGGCTCGGCATCACCACCGACTTCAAGAGCCGGTGGTACGCCGACAAGATGTACAAGGACTACGTCAAGGAAGACGTCGCCATCCGCCGGATGATGACGCGCGGCATGGAGCGCGCGGGCATCTCCAAGGTGGAGATCGAGCGCACCCGCGACCGCGTCCGCGTCGACATCCACACCGCCCGGCCGGGCATCGTCATCGGTCGCCGTGGGGCCGAGGCCGACCGCATCCGCGGCGACCTCGAGAAGCTCACCGGCAAGCAGGTCCAGCTCAACATCCTCGAGGTCAAGAACCCCGAGATGGACGCGCAGCTGGTGGCGCAGGGCGTCGCCGAGCAGCTGTCCAGCCGGGTCAGCTTCCGCCGGGCCATGCGCAAGGCGATGCAGTCCGCGCTCAAGGGCGGGGCCAAGGGCATCCGGGTGCAGTGCTCCGGGCGTCTGGGCGGTGCCGAGATGAGCCGGTCGGAGTTCTACCGCGAGGGGCGGGTGCCGCTGCACACCCTGCGCGCGAACATCGACTTCGGCTTCTACGAGGCGCGCACGACGTTCGGCCGCATCGGCGTCAAGGTCTGGATCTACAAGGGCGACACGTCGACCAGCCGCCTGGAGCGCGCGGCCGAGCAGGCGCAGGCCGCCCGCGCGGCCGGCCGCCAGCGGCCGGCCCGCCGCCCCCGCCGGGGCGAGGAGCAGCCGCAGGTGAGCGCCGAGGCGACGCAGAGCGGGACGCCCGAGGCCCCGCCCGCGCCGGAGGCCGCGAGCAGCGGTGTCACGGAGGCGTCCGGCGCGGCGACCACCGAGGCGCAGCCCGCGAACGCGCCGGTCGACCAGCAGTCGCCGGCCACCGAGACCGGGAAGGAGGGCTGACCATGCTCGTCCCTCGCAGGGTCAAGCACCGCAAGCAGCACCACCCGAAGCGCGGTGGTGCGGCCAAGGGCGGCACCACGCGTGGCCTTCGGTGAGTACGGCATCCAGGCGCTGGAGCCCGCGTACGTCACCAACCGGCAGATCGAGTCGGCGCGTATCGCCATCACCCGGCACATCCGCCGTGGCGGCAAGGTGTGGATCAACATCTACCCCGACCGCCCGCTGACCAAGAAGCCGGCCGAGACCCGGATGGGTTCCGGCAAGGGCTCGCCCGAGTGGTGGATCGCCAACGTCAAGCCGGGTCGGGTCATGTTCGAGCTGGCCTACCCGAACGAGCAGGTGGCCCGCGCGGCGCTGACCCGCGCGATCCACAAGCTGCCGATGAAGTGCCGGATCGTGAAGCGGGAGGTGGGTGAGTGATGGCGAACACCGCGACGACCGAGCTGCGCGAGCTGGCCGACGACGAGCTGCTCACCCGGCTGCGCGAGGCGAAGGAGGAGCTGTTCAACCTGCGGTTCCAGGCCGCGACCGGCCAGCTCGACAACAACCGCCGCCTGCAGACGGTGCGGCGGGACATCGCCCGCATCTACACCGTGATGCGCGAGCGCGAGCTCGGCATCTACGCCGCGCCGGTCACCACCGGTGAGGGTGCGGCATGACGGAGGCAGCACAGATGAGCAGCACCGGCGAGAGCCGCGGGTTCCGCAAGACGCGCGAGGGTCTCGTGGTCAGCGACAAGATGGACAAGACCGTCGTCGTCGCGGTCGAGGACCGGGTCCAGCACGCGCTGTACGGCAAGACGATGCGGCGCACGAGCAAGCTCAAGGCGCACGACGAGACCAACGCCTGCGGCGTGGGCGACCGGGTGCTGCTCATGGAGACGCGGCCGCTGTCGGCCACCAAGCGCTGGCGCGTCATCGAGATCCTCGAGAAGGCGAAGTAACCGTCGGGCTGCGTCCCGATTGACGTCGCAAGGAGACGCAAGTGATCCAGCAGGAGTCGCGACTGCGAGTCGCCGACAACACGGGTGCCAAGGAGATCCTGTGCATCCGCGTGCTCGGCGGCTCCGGGCGGCGCTACGCCGGCATCGGCGACATCATCGTGGGCACCGTCAAGGACGCCCTGCCCGGCGCGGGCGTCAAGAAGGGCGACGTCGTCAAGGCGGTCGTCGTCCGGACGGTCAAGCCGCGCCGGCGCGCCGACGGCAGCTACATCCGTTTCGACGAGAACGCCGCGGTGCTCATCCGCGACGGCGGTGACCCCCGCGGCACCCGCATCTTCGGCCCGGTCGGCCGCGAGCTGCGGGAGAAGAGGTTCATGAAGATCATCTCACTGGCGCCGGAGGTGCTGTAACCCATGGGCCTGTTCGTCAAGAAGGGCGACACCGTCCAGGTCCTCAGCGGCAAGGACCGCGGGGTCACGGGGAAGGTGATCCTGACCCTGCCCAAGGACAACCGCGTCCTCGTCGAGGGCGTCAACCGGATCAAGAAGCACACCCGGGTGCAGACCACCACGCGCGGCGCCCAGTACGGCGGCATCGTCACCCAGGAGGCGCCGATCCACGCGAGCAACGTCATGGTCGTCTGCCCGGGGTGCGGCAAGCCCTCCCGGCTCGGCCACCGCAAGGACGACGAGGGCCCGTTCCGTGCGCATCTGCAAGCGCTGCGGCGGCGGAGGTCTGAGGACAGCGATGACTACAACCAGTCCAGAGCGGGTGCGTGCCGCGGCTGCAGCAGCGATACCGCGACGAGATCCTGGCCGGCGCTGCAGGAGCAGTTCGGCTACGCCAACGTCATGCAGGTGCCCTGCGTCACCAAGGTCAAGGTGAACATGGGCGTCGGCGAGGCGGCCCGTGACGCCAAGCTGATCGACGGCGCGGTCCGCGACCTCACCGCTGATCACCGGTCAGCGCCCCGCGGTGGCTCGCGCACGCAAGTCCATCGCGCAGTTCAAGCTGCGCGAGGGCATGCCGATCGGCGCCCACGTCACGCTGCGCGGTGACCGGATGTGGGAGTTCCTCGACCGGCTGCTGACCGTCGCGCTGCCGCGCATCCGCGACTTCCGCGGCCTGTCGTCGCGACAGTTCGACGGCCAGGGCAACTACACCTTCGGTCTCAACGAGCAGTCGATGTTCCACGAGATCGACCCGGACGCGATCGACCGTGTCCGCGGCATGGACATCACGGTCGTGACCACCGCGAAGACCGACGACGAGGGTCGCGCGCTGCTGCGGGCGCTCGGCTTCCCCTTCAAGGACTGAGGCACGGATGGCGAAGAAGGCACTGATCGAGAAGGCTGCGCGCAAGCCGAAGTTCAAGGTGCGCGGCTACACGCGCTGCTCCCGGTGCGGGCGCCCGCGCTCGGTCTACCGCACGTTCGGCCTCTGCCGGATCTGCGTGCGCGAGATGGCGCACGCGGGCGAGCTGCCCGGCGTGACCAAGAGCTCCTGGTAGACCCCTCCCACCGACGCTGCAGGCCCTGCGGGGAACCACGGCGAGAAAGGCCGACGGCCATGACCATGACCGACCCGATCGCGGACATGCTGACCCGCCTGCGGAACGCCAACCACGCGTACCACGACACCGTCGGGATGCCGCACTCGAAGATCAAGACCCACATCGCCGAGATCCTCCAGCAGGAGGGCTACATCTCCGGGTGGAGCGTGCAGGACGCGACCGACCACCCGGGCCAGGAGCTCGTCATCACCTGAAGTACGGCCCGAACCGGGAGCGGACCATCGCCGGCGTGCGGCGCATCTCCAAGCCCGGCCTGCGGGTCTACGCCAAGGCGACCAACCTGCCCCGGGTCCTCGGCGGCCTCGGCGTCGCGATCATCTCGACGTCGACCGGCCTGCTGACCGACCGGCAGGCCGCCAAGCGGGGCGTGGGCGGGGAAGTCCTCGCCTACGTCTGGTGAGAGGGGAGGAGGAGCCATGTCGCGCATCGGCAAGCTGCCCATCCCCGTTCCCAGCGGCGTCGAGGTCACCATCGCCGGCAGTGCGGTGACCGTCAAGGGCCCGAAGGGCACGCCTGACGCACACCATCGCCGAGCCCATCCGGATCGAGCAGGCCGACGGCACGCTCTGCTGACCCGGCCCGACGACGAGAACCGCACCCGCGCGCTGCACGGGCTGTCGCGCACGCTCGTCGCCAACATGGTCACGGGCGTGACCGAGGGCTACACCAAGACCCTCGAGATCGTCGGCACCGGCTACCGCGTGCAGGCGCGGGGCAGCGACCTCGAGTTCGCGCTCGGCTTCAGCCACCCGGTCGTCGTCCCGGCGCCCGACGGCATCACCTTCAGCGTCGAGACGCCGACCCGGTTCTCGGTCTCGGGCATCGACAAGCAGCAGGTCGGCGAGGTCGCCGCCAACATCCGCGCCCTGCGCAAGCCCGAGCCCTACAAGGGCAAGGGCGTCCGCTACTCGGGCGAGGTCGTCCGCCGCAAGGCCGGGAAGGCTGGTAAGTGAGCATGATCGTCCGTCACGCACGCTGCGCCTGCGCGCCGGCAACCGCCGCCGCGTCTCCCGCCTGCGCCGCCACCTGCGGGTGCGCAAGAAGGTCACCGGGACGACCTCGCGGCCGCGGCTGGTCGTGGTCCGGTCAGCGCGGCACATCTACGCGCAGATCGTCGACGACACCCGCGGCCACACGCTCGCCCAGGCGTCGACGCTCGACGAGTCGGTGCGCTGCGCCGCCGGCGACAAGAAGCGCCAAGGCGAGCCAGGTCGGCCGGCTGGTCGCCGAGCGGGCGAAGGCGGCCGGGGTCGACGCGGTCGTCTTCGACCGGGGCGGCTACCGCTACCACGGCCGGATCGCCGCCCTCGCCGACGCCGCCCGCGAGGGCGGGCTGGACTTCTAGATCCGAACGCAGCAGTACAGGAAGAGGAACCACTGATGCCAGGACCCCAGCGCCGCGGCTCCGGCGGAGCCGGCGAGCGGCGCGACCGCCGTGACGAGGTCGGGGCGGCCGCGGCGGAGAAGTCGGCGTACCTCGAGCGCGTCGTCGCGATCAACCGCGTCGCCAAGGTCGTCAAGGGCGGCCGGCGGTTCAGCTTCACCGCCCTCGTCATCGTCGGCGACGGCGACGGCACCGTCGGTGTCGGCTACGGCAAGGCCAAGGAGGTGCCCGCGGCGATCGCCAAGGGTGTCGAGGAGGCCAAGAAGCACTTCTTCAAGGTGCCGCGCATCCAGGGCACCATCCCGCACCCCATCCAGGGCGAGGCCGCCGCCGGCGTCGTGCTGCTCAAGCCGGCCAGCCCCGGTACCGGTGTCATCGCCGGTGGCCCGGTGCGCGCCGTGCTCGAGTGCGCCGGCATCCACGACGTGCTGTCGAAGTCCCTCGGCTCGTCCAACCCGATCAACATCGTGCACGCGACCGTGGCGGCGCTGAAGGGCCTGCACCGGCCCGAGGAGGTCGCGGCCCGCCGTGGGCTCCCGCTCGAGGACGTCGCCCCCGCCGCGATGCTGCGGGCGCGCGCAGGGGCTGGTGCGTGATGGGGCGCCTGAAGATCGACCCAGGTCGCGTCGGGCATCGGCGGCAACCAGCCCCAGCGCGAGACGCTGCGCACGCTGGGTCTCAAGCGCCTGCGCGACGTCGTCGTCAAGGAGGACCGCCCCGAGATCCGCGGCATGGTGGCGACAGGTGACCCACCTCGTCGCCGTCGAGGAGGTGGAGTAGACATGACGCTCAAGGTGCATCACCTGCGCCCCGCCCCCGGCGCGCACACCGCCAAGACGCGGGTCGGCCGTGGTGAGGGCTCCAAGGGCAAGACCGCCGGTCGCGGCACCAAGGGCACGAAGGCCCGCAACACCGTGTCCGCGGGCTTCGAGGGCGGCCAGATGCCGCTGCACATGCGGCTGCCGAAGCTCAAGGGCTTCACCAACCCGTTCCGGACCGAGTACCAGGTCGTGAACCTCGACCGGCTCGCGCGCGCTGTTCCCGCAGGGTGGCGCGGTCGACCCGGACGGCGCTCGCGGCCAAGGGTGCGGTGCGCCGCAACCGCCCGGTGAAGGTGCTCGGCGCCGGCGAGCTCGGCGTCGCGCTCCAGGTCCGCGCCCACGCCTTCTCCGGCTCCGCACGCGAGAAGATCGCCGCGGCCGGCGGCAGCGCGCCGAGCTCTGGCCTAGCACGCGTCCGCAGGTGCCGCCGGGAGGGCGTTCCCGACGGCGCCTGCGTGCTCGTATCGACGACCGGTTTGGCCGTCAGGCCCAGCGAGCCGTGCGCACCGTGCTGTTGCGGGTCTGACCAGCGACACCGCGCCTCTCCCGTGCCGGAGCCACCCGTTTCGGGCTAGCAGCGCGCAGGAGGACCAGGTGCTGACCGCCTTCGTCCGGGCGTTTCGCACGCCCGACCTGCGCCGGAAGCTGCTCTTCACGCTCGGCATCATCGGCGCTGTTCCGGCTCGGCTCCGTGATGCCCGCCCCCGGCGTCGACTACAAGGCCGATCCACGAGTGCCTCACCCAGGCGCAGACGAACAACTGCTCTACGGCTGGTCAACCTGTTCAGCGGTGGCGCGCTGCTGCAGCTGTCGGTGTTCGCGCTCGGGATCATGCCGTACATCACGGCGAGCATCATCATCCAGCTGCTGGTGGTGGTGATCCCGCGGCTGGAACGGCTCAAGGAGCAGGGCCAGCGCGGTCAGGCGAAGCTGACGCAGTACACCCGCTACCTGACCGTCGCGCTGGCGATCCTGCAGTCGACCGGCATCGTCGCGCTGGCCCGCAGCCGGAGCGGCTGTTCCAGGCGTGAACTGCCCGGGCCGGCTCATCCCCGACACGTCGGTGTTCCGCATCAGCATGATCGTCGTCACGATGACCGCCGGCACCGCCGTGATCATGTGGCTCGGCGAGCTCATCACCGACCGCGGTGTCGGCAACGGCATGTCGCTGCTGATCTTCACCTCGATCGCCGCGCGCTTCCCGTTCGAGGGCCAGCAGATCCTCGCGTCGCACGGCGTCTTCACGCTTGCGCTGGTCGTGCTGCTGCTCGGCCTGGCGATCGTCACCGCCATCGTGTTCATGGAGCAGGGCCAGCGGCGCATCCCGGTGCAGTACGCCAAGCGCATGATCGGCCGGCGGATGTACGGCGGCACCTCGACCTACATCCCGCTCAAGGTCAACCAGGCCGGCGTCATCCCGGTGATCTTCGCGTCGTCAGCTGCTCTACCTGCCGAGCCTGCGCGGCGAGCGTCTGGCACAACGAGGCGTTCAACAGCTTCGTGCAGAGGTGGCTGCAGCGCGGCGACCACCCGTCTACATCCTGCACGTACTTCGCGCTCATCATGTTCTTCACGTACTTCTACGTCGCGATCACGTTCAACCCGGTCGAGGTCGCCGACAACATGAAGAAGTACGGCGGGTTCATCCCCGGCATCCGGCCGGGCCGGCCCACCGCTGAGTACCTCGACTACGTCCTGTCCCGGATCACGCTGCCCGGTGCCGCTCTACCTCGGTCTGGTCGCGGTGCATCCCGATGATCGCGCTGGCGTTCCTCGGCTCCGGTCAGACGTTCCCCTTCGGCGGCACGTCGGTGCTCATCCTCGTGGGCGTCGGGCTGGACACCGCGAAGCAGATCGAGAGCCAGCTCATGCTGCGCAACTACGAGGGCTTCCTCCGCTAGTGCGCCTCGTCCTCGTCGGGCCGCCCGGTGCGGGCAAGGGGACCCAGGCCCAGTTCGTGTCGGGGCAGCTCGCAGGTCCCCAAGATCTCCACCGGCGACATCTTCCGGGCCAACGTGAGCCAGGGCACCGCGCTCGGCAAGCGAGGCCAAGGAGTACATGGACGCGGTGACCTCGTCCCGGACGAGGTCACCATCGCCATGGTGCGCGACCGCCTGTCCGAGGACGACGCCCGCAAGGGGTTCCTGCTCGACGGCTTCCCCCGCAATGTGCCGCAGGCGCGCGTGCTCGACGAGATGCTGCTCGAGATGGGCACCGGCATCGACGTCGTGCTCGAGCTGGTCGTCGACGACGAGGAGGTCGTCCGGCGGCTGTCCGGCCGGCGAACCTGCCGGTCGTGCGCGCACGTCTGGCATGTCGACTTCGACCCGCCGGCCGTCGCGGGGGTCTGTGACCACTGCGGCGGCGAGCTGTTCCAGCGCGACGACGACCTCGAGGAGACCATCCGGCACCGGCTCGAGGTGTACGCCGAGCAGACCGCGCCGCTGGTGCAGTTCTACGCCGAGCGGGGCAAGCTCGTGGGCATCGACGCCACCGGGCCGGTCGACGACGTGACCGACCGCGCGCTCGCCGCGCTGCGCCCGTACTCCCGCTGACGGTGCACCGGTGTTCCGGAGAAGGCAGCTGATGATCCAGATCAAGAACGAGTCCGAGATCGCCCGCATGCGCGAGGCGGGCCTCGTGGTGGGCCGCACGCTCGCGAAGCTGCGCGAGGCGGTCGCCCCCGGCGTGAGCACCGCCGACCTCGATGCGATCGCGGAGGAGTCGATCCGCGGTGAGGGGGCGACGCCGTCGTTCAAGGGCTACCGTGGGTTCCCGGCGAGCATCTGCGCGTCGATCAACGACGAGATCGTCCACGGCATCCCGAGCCGCAAGCGGGTGCTGCGCGACGGTGACGTCATCTCCATCGACTGCGGCGCGATCGTCGAGGGCTACCACGGCGATGCGGCGGTGACCGTACCCGTCGGTGCGGTCGCGCCCGAGCTGACCGAGCTGCTGCGGGTCTGCGAGGAGTCGCTGTGGCACGGCATGGCCGCCGCGCGGCTCGGTGGCCGGCTCACCGACATCTCCCACGCCATCGAGACCTACATCCGCTCCCAGCCGCACCCGTCCGGCGGGCACTGGGGCATCGTCGAGGAGTACGTCGGCCACGGCATCGGCACCGAGATGCACCAGGACCCGCAGGTCTACAACTTCGCCCCGAAGGGCCCCGGCCGCGGGCCCAAGATCGTCAAGGGGCTGGCCCTGGCCGTGGAGCCGATGGTCAACCTCGGCGCGCGCCACACCCGGCTGCTCGACGACGAGTGGACGGTCGTCACCCAGGACGGCTCCCCGAGCGCCCACTTCGAGCACAGCTTCACCGTCACGGACGAGGGGCCGTGGGTGCTGACCGCGCTCGACGGCGGCCGGGAGCGGATCGCGGCGATCACGCGCTCCGCAGCCGCCGGCTGAGGCCCGTCCCGGGTTTGTCGCACGCCGCTGCCATGCCGTAGACTCTGTCGTTGGTCTGGGCACTGCCGTGCCCGCAGGTACCTGACACGAAGGGGCGTCTCCCGGGCGCCTGTCCGAGGAGCACCAATGAAGGTCAAGCCGAGCGTCAAGCCGATCTGCGACAAGTGCAAGGTCATTCGGCGCCACGGTCGCGTCATGGTGATCTGCGACAACCTGCGGCACAAGCAGCGCCAGGGCTGAGCCGAACAGTCGCGCACCACCTGCCGTACGGCGGACCACCCTCGGTCGGAGGCCGGGGCTCCGGGCGGGCACCCGGGGACGGTGGCGCGAGAGACCTCCGCGAGCACGAAGGAGTACCGCCCACATGGCACGCCTCGTCGGCGTCGACCTCCCGCGCGACAAGCGCCTGGAAGTCGCGCTCACCTACATCTTCGGGATCGGACGCACCCGTGCGCTCGAGACCCTCGCCAACACCGGCGTGAGCGCGGACCTGCGCGTCCGCGACCTGTCGGACGAGGACATCATCAAGCTCCGCGACTGGATCGAGGCGAACTACCGGGTCGAGGGCGACCTGCGCCGCGAGGTCACCGCGGACATCCGGCGCAAGATCGAGATCGGCTGCTACCAGGGCATCCGCCACCGCCGTGGCCTGCCGGTCCGCGGCCAGCGCACCCACACCAACGCGCGCACCCGCAAGGGCCCGCGCAAGACCGTGGCCGGCAAGAAGAAGGCCGGCAAGAAGTAGTAGTCCTCCCGGACCGACGACCTCCCACGAAGCAGCAGGAGAGAGATGCCCCCCAAGACTCGCGCGGCCGGCGCCAAGAAGGTGCGCCGCAAGGAGCGGAAGAACGTCGCCCACGGGCACGCCCACATCAAGAGCACGTTCAACAACACGATCGTCTCGATCACCGACCCCATGGGGAACGTGATCTCGTGGGCCAGTGCCGGCCACGTCGGCTTCAAGGGCTCCCGCAAGTCCACGCCGTTCGCCGCGCAGATGGCCGCCGAGGCCGCCGCGCGCAAGGCGCAGGAGCACGGCATGCGCAAGGTGGACGTCTTCGTCAAGGGGCCGGGCTCCGGCCGCGAGACGGCGATCCGCTCGCTGCAGGCCACTGGCCTGGAGGTCGGTCAGATCTCCGACGTCACCCCGGTGCCGCACAACGGCTGCCGTCCGCCCAAGCGCCGTCGAGTCTGAGAAGCAGGAGAACGAAGTATGGCCCGCTACACCGGCGCGGACTGCAAGCGCTGCCGACGCGAGAAGATGAAGCTGTTCCTCAAGGGCAGCAAGTGCGAGTCGCCGAAGTGCCCGATCGAGATCCGGCCCTACCCGCCGGGTGAGCACGGTCGCGGCCGCACCAAGGACTCCGAGTACCTGCTGCAGAAGCGCGAGAAGCAGAAGTGTGCGCGCATCTACGGGGTGCTCGAGAAGCAGTTCCGCCGCTACTACGAGGAGGCCAACCGGGCCTCCGGCAAGACCGGTGAGAACCTGCTCCAGCTGCTCGAGCGCCGCCTCGACAACGTCGTGTACCGCGCCGGCTTCGCGCACAGCCGCGACCAGGCCCGGCAGCTGGTCAAGCACGGCCACTTCCAGGTGAACGGCCACAAGGTCGACATCCCGAGCTACCTCGTGGCCGAGAACGACATCATCGAGGTGCGGCCGGGCAGCGTCGAGCTCACCCCGTTCGTCATCGCGCGCGCCGAGGCCGGCGAGCGGCCGGTGCCGGCGTGGCTCGAGGTCATCGCCAACCGCATGCGCATCCTCGTTCACGGGCTCCCGAGCCGGCAGGTCATCGACACGCCGGTCCAGGAGCAGCTCATCGTCGAGCTGTACTCGAAGTAGCAGTACAGCCACCCCGGACGGGCGTCATATAGCGGTCGCCCAAGGAGGAAACACACGTGCTCATCGCACAGCGCCCCACCCTCAGCGAAGAGGCGATCAGCGAGTCCCGGTCGCGGTTCGTCATCGAGCCGCTCGAGCCGGGTTTCGGCTACACGCTCGGCAACTCGCTGCGCCGCACCCTGCTCTCCTCGATCCCGGGTGCCTCGGTCACGAGCATCCGCGTCGAGGGCGTCCTGCACGAGTTCACGACCGTCCCGGGCGTGAAGGAGGACGTCACCGAGCTCATCCTCAACATCAAGGAGCTCGTCGTCTCCAGCGAGCACGACGAGCCCGTGGTGATGTACCTGCGCAAGCAGGGCCCCGGTGAGGTCACCGCGGCGGACATCGCCCCGCCGGCCGGCGTCGAGGTACACAACCCCGACCTGCACCTGGCCACCCTCAACGGCAAGGGCAAGCTCGAGATCGAGTTCACCGTCGAGCGCGGCCGTGGCTACGTGACCGCCGCGCAGAACAAGCAGCCCGGCCAGGAGATCGGCCGGATCCCCGTCGACTCGATCTACTCGCCGGTGCTCAAGGTGACCTACAAGGTCGAGGCGACCCGGGTCGAGCAGCGGACCGACTTCGACCGGCTGGTCGTCGACGTCGAGACCAAGCCCTCGATCACGCCGCGCACCGCGATGGCGAGCGCCGGCAAGACCCTCGTCGAGCTGTTCGGGCTGGCCCGCGAGCTCGACGAGATGGCGGAGGGCATCGACATCGGCCCCTCGCCGACGGACGCCGCTCTCGCGGCGGACCTCGCGCTGCCGGTGGAGGAGCTCGACCTCACCGTCCGCTCGTACAACTGCCTCAAGCGCGAGGGCATCCACACCGTCGGTGAGCTGGTGGGCCGCAGCGAGGCCGACCTGCTGGACATCCGCAACTTCGGTGCGAAGTCCATCGACGAGGTCAAGGCCAAGCTGGCCGGTATGGGCCTGGCCCTCAAGGACAGCCCGCCCGGGTTCGACCCGAGCACGGTCGTCGGCAGCTACGGCGCCGAGGACTACGCCGACGAGGCGACCGGTTACGAAGAGACCGAGCAGTACTGAACCCCTCCTAGGAGACGGCTCCCATGCCCACGCCCACGAAGGGCCCGCGCCTCGGCGGCGGCCCCGCGCACGAGCGGCTCATGCTGGCGAACCTCGCCACGGCGCTGTTCGAGCACGGCCGCATCACGACCACCGTGGCCAAGGCCAAGCGGCTGCGCCCCGTCGCGGAGCGGCTGATCACGTTCGCCAAGCGCGGTGACCTGCACGCCCGCCGCCAGGTCGCGCGCACCATCCGCGACAACGGCGTCGTGCACACGCTGTTCGCGGAGATCGGCCCGCGCTACGCCGAGCGGCCGGGTGGCTACACCCGGATCACCAAGGTCGGCCCGCGCAAGGGCGACAACGCCGACATGGCGGTGATCGAGCTGGTCGAGGGCCAGACGGTCGCCCAGCAGGCCGTCGGTGAGGCCGAGGCCGCGCGGGGCAGCCGCTTCCGCGGTCGCCGTCGCCCGACCGGTGCCACCCGCGAGGCGGCGGCCGACTTGGCCGCCGAGTCGGCGACGGCGGCCGCCGTCGCCGCGGAGGCCGAGGTCGAGGCGCCGGAGACCGGCGAGCCGGTGCCGGCCGAGGGCGACATCACCGCGGCCGCGACGGCGGAGGAGACGGCCGAGGAGCAGGTCGCCGTGCCGGCCGAGGGCGGCGACACCGAGGTCGTCACCGAGAACGCCGAGGCCGGCCAAGGCGAGGAGGCCACGTCCGAGCAGACCGCGACCGCCGACGAGGAGTCGCCGGCCGAGGGTGAGAAGCCCTGAGCGAGCGATGAGCCGTGCCGACGGGCCCGCCGTCCCCTCCGGGGGTGGCGGGCCTGTTCGCGTCCGGCTCGACCTCGCCTACGACGGCGGCGGGTTCGCCGGCTGGGCCCGCCAGCCGGGGCTGCGCACCGTCCAGGGCGTGGTCGAGCAGGCGCTGGCCACGGTGCTGCGCCAGCCGCCGCCGGTGCTCACCGTCGCGGGACGCACCGATGCCGGGGTGCACGCCCGTGGGCAGGTCTGCCACGCCGACCTGCCGGCCGTCCCGCCACCGTCCCTGGTCGCCCGGCTCGACGGTGTGCTGCCGGACGATGTCCGGGTCCGCTCGGTGACGCTCGCACCGCCGGGTTTCGACGCCCGGTTCTCGGCGCTGTCCCGGGCGTACCGCTACCGGGTCGCCGACGGGTTCCGCGATCCGCTGCGCCGCCACGACACGGTGACCCATCGCCGCCCGCTGGACCCGTCACGGATGGCCGAGGCCGCCGTCGGGCTGGTCGGTGAGCACGACTTCGCGGCGTACTGCCGCCGGCGCGAGGGGGCCAGCACCGTACGGACGCTGCAGCGGCTCGACGTCGCCCGCGACGCCGACGGCGTGGTGCTGCTCGACGTGGCGGCGGACGCCTTCTGCCACAACATGGTGCGTGCGCTCGTGGGCGCGCTGCTCGCGGTGGGCGACGGCCGCCGGCCGCCGGACTGGCCCGCGCAGGTGCTCACCGCCGGCGTGCGCGACCCCGCTGTCACGGTGGCCCCCGCGTACGGGCTCACGCTGGTCAGCGTGCGCTACCCCGAGGCAGGCGAGGTCGGCGAGCGTGCCCGAGTCACCCGCGCCCGCCGCGGTCCGGCGAAACCGGGGTGACGGTCGGCAGTCGCCGGGGCAGACTGGCTGGTCGTGGGCCACGTCGACGTCGCGCATGTGACGCACGCGCTGCCGGACGGCCGGGTGCTGCTGGACGACGTGTCCTTCCGGGTCGGCGACGGCGCCAAGGTGGCGCTCGTCGGAGCCAACGGCTCCGGCAAGACCACGCTGCTACGCATCGTCGCCGGTGACCTGCAGCCCGCGGACGGGACCGTGACCCGCAGCGGCGGGGTCGGCGTGATGCGTCAGTTCGTGGGCTCCGTCCGCGACGGCTCCACCGTCCGCGACCTGCTGGTGTCGGTGGCGCCGCCGCGGGTCGTGGCCGCGGCGGAGGCGCTCGACGCGGCGGAGCTGGCGATGATGGAGGCCGACGACGAACCGACGCAGCTGCGCTACGCCCAGGCACTGGCCGACTGGGCCGACGCCGGCGGCTACGACGCGGAGGTGGTCTGGGACGTCTGCACGACCGCCGCCCTGGGCCTGCCGTACGACCGTGCGCAGTGGCGCGAGGTCCGTACCCTCTCCGGCGGCGAGCAGAAGCGGCTCGCGCTGGAGGCGCTGCTGCGCGGGCCCGACGAGGTGCTGCTGCTCGACGAGCCCGACAACTACCTCGACGTGCCGGCCAAGCGGTGGCTCGAGGACGCCCTGCGGGACTCGCCCAAGACCGTGCTGTACGTCTCCCACGACCGGGAGCTGCTCGCCCGTACCGCGACCCGCGTCGTCACCGTCGAGATCGGTGCCGCCGGCAACACCGTCTGGACGCACGGCGGCGGCTTCGCCGGCTACCACGATGCGCGCCGCGACCGGTTCGCGCGGCTGGAGGAGCTGCGCCGGCGGTGGGACGACAAGCACGAGCAGCTGCGCGAGCTGGTCCGCACGCTGCGGCAGAAGGCCGCGAACAACGACGGGATGGCCAGCCGGTACCAGGCCGCGGTGACCCGGCTGGCGAAGTTCGAGCAGGCCGGCCCTCCGCAGGCGGTGCCCCGCGAGCAGGACGTCCGCATGCGGCTGGCGGGCGGGCGCACGGGCAAGCGGGCGGTCGTGTGCGAGGACCTCGAGCTGACCGGTCTGATGCGGCCGTTCGACCTGGAGGTCTGGTACGGCGAGCGGGTGGCCGTGCTCGGCGGCAACGGCTCGGGCAAGTCGCACTTCCTGCGGCTGCTGGCCGCGGGCGGGAGCGACCCGGACCCCGAGCACCGCCCGGTGGACGACCTGGTCGTCCCCCCGGTGGCGCACACCGGGGCCGCGCGGCTGGGGGCGCGGGTGCGGCCGGGCTGGTTCGCCCAGACCCACGACCACCCCGAGCTGTACGGGCGCACGCTGCTCGACATCCTCTGGCGGGGCGACGGTCACCGGCGTGGGCTGGCCCGTGAGGAGGCCGCCCGGGCTCTGGACCGCTACGAGCTGGCCGTGGCCGCGGAGCAGGCATTCGAGTCCCTGTCGGGAGGGCAGCAGGCGCGGCTGCAGATCCTGCTGCTCGAGCTGTCCGGGGCCACGTTGCTGCTGCTCGACGAGCCGACCGACAACCTCGACCTGGTCAGCGCCCAGTCGCTCGAGGACGCGCTGGCGTCCTTCGACGGCACGGTGCTGGCCGTGACCCACGACCGGTGGTTCGCCCGGTCCTTCGACCGGTTCGTCGTCTTCGGCGCCGACGGCGAGGTCTACGAGGCGCCCGAGCCGGTCTGGGACGAGCGCCGCCCCGTCCGCCAGCCCGGCGCCAGGTCACCTTCGTGCGGCCCATGACCCTCTTCGTGCGGCCAGGTGTGGTCTGGCGATCTTGGTTGACCCCAGCAGGCCGCACGAAGGTGTGGGGTGGTGGCTGGTAGGTGGCGTGGGGCGGCTTTGACCGGCCGGACGGGTGACGGTTATCCTGTTCGGGTTGTGCGTGCGCCGCTGCGTGCGCGCAGTACGACTCACCGACCCTATCGATCACGACGAGGCCTCACCGTGCGCACGTACAGCCCGAAGTCCGCGGACGTCCAGCGGCAGTGGCACGTCATCGACGCCACTGACGTGGTGCTCGGCCGGCTGGCCAGCCAGACCGCCCGTCTGCTGCGCGGCAAGCACAAGCCGTACTTCGCGCCGCACGTCGACACCGGCGACTTCGTCATCGTCGTCAACGCCGCCAAGGTGGCGCTCACTGGCAACAAGCGGCAGCAGAAGATCGCCTACCGCCACTCCGGTTACCCGGGCGGCCTCAAGCGCACTCCGTACGAGGAGCTGCTCACGCGCCGGCCGGAGAAGGCGATCGAGAAGGCCGTGAAGGGCATGCTGCCGGCCGGCACGCTCGGCCGCCAGATGCTCTCCAAGCTCAAGGTGTACGCCGGCCCCGAGCACCCGCACCAGGCTCAGCAGCCGACGCCGTACACCCTCAACCAGGTCGCCCAGTAAGGACTCGCGAGAACGTGACCGACTCCCCGCTCACCGGTACCGAGACTGCTCCGGAGACCGTCCAGGACGCTGCCGACCTCGGCGCGCCGGCGACCACCGTCCCCGAGCCGGTCGACCTGTCCAGCCTGCCCGAGGGCAACCCCGACGCGCCGCGGCCGCGAGCCGTGGCGTCCGGCCCCGGTGCGGCCACGGGCCGGCGCAAGGAAGCCGTCGCCCGGGTGCGCATCGTGCCCGGCACCGGCCAGTGGACGATCAACGGGCGTTCGCTCGACGAGTACTTCCCGAACAAGGTCCACCAGCAGATCGTCACCGAGCCGTTCCGCACCCTGGAGATGGACGGCGCCTTCGACGTCATCGCCCGCATCGACGGGGGCGGTGTCTCCGGTCAGGCCGGCGCGCTGCGGCTCGGCCTCGCGCGCGCCCTCACCGTGGTGGACATCGAGAACCGGCCGACGATGAAGAAGGCCGGCTTCCTCACCCGCGACCCCCGGGTGAAGGAGCGCAAGAAGTACGGCCTGAAGAAGGCCCGCAAGGCCCCGCAGTACAGCAAGCGCTGATGCGCCGTCCGGCTGGCGCGCTGCTGCACCGGGTCTGATGGGGCGGCTGTTCGGCACCGACGGGGTTCGCGGCGTCGCCAACGACGACCTGACTGCGGAGCTGGCTCTCGACCTCGCGGTCGCGGCCGCTCACGTGCTGGTCGAGCGGTCGGGCGACTCGCGGCCCGTCGCGGTCGTCGGCCGTGACCCACGCGCCTCCGGCGAGTTCCTCGAGGCGGCGGTGGTCGCAGGCCTCGCGAGCGCCGGCGTCGACGTGCTGCGGGTCGGCGTGGTTCCCACCCCCGCGGTCGCGTACCTCACCACTGCGCTCGGCGCGCGCGTCGGCGTCATGCTCTCCGCGAGCCACAACCCGATGCCCGACAACGGGATCAAGTTCTTCGACGCGAACGGCTTCAAGCTGCCGGACTCCGTCGAGGACGAGATCGAGCGCCGGCTGCGCGAGCCCTGGCCGCACCCGACCGGCGCGGAGGTGGGCCGCGTGCACGACGACCCCGCCGCCGTCGACCGCTACCTCCGGCACCTCGTCGACAGCGTCCCCCACGACCTCGAGGGGCTCAAGGTGGTCGTGGACTGCGCCCACGGTGCGGCGTACGCAGCCGCGCCGGCGGCTCTGCGCGCTGCGGGCGCGGAGGTCGTCGCGATCGGCGACCGGCCGGACGGGCTGAACATCAACGACGGAGTCGGCTCCAACCATCCCGAGCACGTCGCCGCGGTGGTCCTCGAGACCGGCGCGGACGTCGGCATCGCCCACGACGGTGACGCGGACCGCTGTGTCGCCGTGGCCGCGGACGGCACGGTCGTCGACGGGGACGCGATCCTCGCGGTCCTCGCGCTGTCCCTGCACCGCGAAGGCCGGCTGAGGAACGACACGGTGGTCACGACCGTGATGACGAACCTGGGCTTCAAGCGGGCGATGGGTACGCACGGCCTGCAGGTCGTGGAGACCCCGGTGGGCGACCGGTACGTGCTCGAGGAGCTGCGCCGCGGCGGTTACACGCTGGGCGGTGAGCAGTCCGGGCACGTGGTGTTCCTCGACCACGCCACGACCGGGGACGGCGTGCTCACCGCCCTGCAGCTGCTGTCGCGGGTCGCCGCGTCCCGCCGTCCGCTGAGCGAGCTCGCCGCGGTCATGGAGCGGATGCCGCAGGTGCTGGTCAACGTCCGGGTGCCGGACAAGGCCGCGGCGATGGAGTCTGCCGAGCTGGCGGACGCGGTGCGCGCGGCCGAGACCGAGCTCGGTGACACCGGGCGGGTGCTCGTCCGGCCCAGCGGCACCGAGCCGGTCGTCCGGGTGATGGTCGAGGCGGCGACGGAGGAGGCGGCGCGCACCACCGCCGACCGGGTCGCCGCCGCGATCTCCGGCTGAGGAGGCCGTACCCTCGTTCCCGTGTGCGGGATCGTGGGGTACGTCGGCGGCCAGCAGGCGCTGCAGGTCGTGATGGACGGGCTGCGGCGGCTGGAGTACCGCGGGTACGACAGCGCCGGGGTCGCCATCCTCGACGGTGAGCTCGCCGTCGCGCGCAAGGCCGGGAAGCTGGCGAACCTCGACAAGGCGCTGGCAGAGGTCGACGAGCCGATGCGCGGCACGCTCGGCATCGGCCACACCCGCTGGGCGACCCACGGCCCGCCGAACGACCGCAACGCCCACCCGCACCTGTCCTGCGACGGCGCGGTGGCCGTCGTGCACAACGGCATCATCGAGAACTTCGCCGCCCTGCGCGCCGACCTGGAGCAGCGCGGCCACAACCTGGAGAGCGACACCGACACCGAGGTCGTCGCCCACCTCCTGGAGGAACGGTACGACGGCGACCTCGCCGAGGCGATGCGCAGCGTGTGCCGCGACCTCGACGGCGCGTTCACCCTGGTGGCCGTGCACCGGGACGCGCCGGACGTGGTGGTCGGCGCGCGCCGCAACTCCCCGCTCGTCGTCGGGCTCGGCGACGGGGAGAACTTCCTCGCCAGTGACGTCGCCGCGTTCATCGCGCACACCCGTGACGCGCTGGAGCTGGGCCAGGACCAGGTCGTGGAGCTGCGCCGCGACGGCGTGACCGTCACCGGGTTCGACGGCGCGGCGGCCGAGGGCAAGCCCTACCGCGTCGACTGGGACGCGGGCGCCGCCGAGCGGGGTGGCTACGACAACTTCATGCAGAAGGAGATCGCCGAGCAGCCCCAGGCGGTGGCCGACACCCTGCGCGGCCGGCTCACCGAGTACGGCGACATCGCTCTCGACGAGGTGCGGCTCTCCGACGACGAGCTGCGCGACATCGACAAGGTGTTCATCGTCGCCTGCGGGTCGGCCTTCCATGCCGGGCTCGTCGCCAAGTACGCGATCGAGCACTGGACGCGCGTCCCGGTGGAGGTCGAGTACGCCAGCGAGTTCCGCTACCGCGACCCGGTGCTCGACCGGTCGACGCTGGTGATCGCGATCAGCCAGAGCGGCGAGACGATGGACACGCTGATGGCGGTGCGGCACGCCCGCGAGCAGGGTGCCCGGGTCCTCGCCATCTGCAACACGAACGGCTCGACGATCCCCCGCGAGTCCGACGCGGTCCTCTACACCCGGGCCGGGCCCGAGGTGGGCGTCGCGGCGACCAAGACCTTCCTCACGCAGGTGACGGCGGCCTACCTCGTCGGCCTGCACCTCGCCCGGGTGCGCGGCACCAAGTACGGCGACGAGGTGACGGGTGTCCTCCAGCAGCTCGAGCTGGTCCCGCGGCTGGTCGAGGGCGTGCTCGGGGAGCTGGGGGCCGTGCGTACCCTCGCCCGCGACCTGGTCGACGCCAAGGCGGTGCTGTTCCTCGGCCGCCACGTGGGCTACCCGGTGGCGCTCGAGGGTGCGCTGAAGCTCAAGGAGCTCGCCTACATGCACGCCGAGGCGTTCCCGGCGGGCGAGCTCAAGCACGGCCCGATCGCGCTGATCGAGGACGGGCTGCCGGTCGTGGTGGTGATGCCGTCGCAGCGCGGTCGCGGCCCGTTGCACGGCAAGATGGTCAGCAACATCCAGGAGGTCCGGGCCCGGGGGGCGCGCACCATCGTGATCGCCGAGGACGGCGACGACGAGGTGCTGCCCTTCGCGGACACGGTGATCCGGGTGCCGCCGACGCCGACGCTGCTGGCCCCACTGGTCGCGACGCTGCCGCTGCAGGTGTTCGCCTGCGAGCTCGCCCTGGCGCGGGGCAACGACGTCGACCAGCCCCGCAACCTCGCCAAGTCGGTCACCGTCGAGTGACCTGCAGCAGGCCGCGATGATCGTCGGCGTCGGGATCGACGTCGTCGACGTGGCCCGCTTCGAGCAGACCGTGCAACGCACGCCCGGCGTCGTACGCAGGCTGTTCGTGGAGGCCGAGCGCGAGCTGCCGGTGCGCAGCCTCGCAGTGCGCTTCGCCGCGAAGGAGGCGCTCGCCAAGGCGCTCGGAGCTCCGGGCGGGCTGGCCTGGCACGATGCGGTCGTGGTGCGTGAGGCGTCCGGCCGACCCGGTCTGCACGTGCAGGGGACCGTCGCCGCGGCGGCGCGGCGGGCCGGCGTGCGGCGGTGGCACGTGTCCCTGTCCCACGACGGGGGTCTGGCCGTGGCTGTGGTGGTGGCCGAGACATGAGAGCGCTGCACGGCGTCGAGCAGGTGCGCGCAGCGGAGGCGGCGCTCATGGCGACGGTGCCCGAGGGCGCGCTCATGCAGCGGGCCGCGGCCGGGCTGGCGCGGCGGGCCGCCGCTCTGCTGGGGCGGTGCTACGGCGCCCGGGTGGTGCTGCTGGTGGGCACCGGCGACAACGGCGGTGACGCGCTGTTCGCGGGTGCCCGGCTTGCCGAGCGCGGTGCCCGGGTCGACGCGCTGCTCGCCGGGGACCGCTGTCACGAGGCGGGCCTCGCCGCCCTGCGTCGTGCCGGTGGCCGGGGCCGGCGCGCCGGCGCGGACGGTGACCGGCCCCTGCTCGCCGCCGCCGACCTCGTCGTCGACGGCCTGCTCGGCATCGGCGGTCACGGCGGGTTACGGCCGGGCGCCGCGCGCCTGGCCGAGCTCACCGAGCGTGGCGGCGCGACCGTGCTCGCCGTCGACCTGCCGAGCGGCGTGGACGCCGACACCGGCCGCGTGGAGGGCGCCGCCGTCCGGGCGGACGTGACGGTGACCTTCGGGGTCACCAAGCCGGGGCTGGTGGTGTCACCGGGCGCGCAGCACGCGGGCACAGTCGAGTGCGTCGACATCGGCCTGGGTGGCCACCTGCCGGAGCCGGCCGCGGTGGTGCTCGACGCCGACGACGTGGCGCGGCTGCTCCCGTTGCCGCGTGGGGAGACGAGCAAGTACGGGCGCGGGGTGCTCGGGCTCGCCGCGGGCAGTGACACGTTCACCGGCGCCGCCGTGCTGGCCGCCGGCGGCGCTCTGGCGGCGGGTGCGGGGATGGTGCGGTTCGCCGGCGCCGCACACCCGGCCGAGCTGGTGCGCCACCGCTGGCCCGAGGTCGTCGTCACCGCAGTGCCGCCGGGGGACGCGCAGGCGGTGCTGGCCGCCGGCCGTGTGCAGGCCTGGGCCGTGGGCTCGGGGCTGGGCACTGGCGAGGACGCCGGGCAGGTCGTCGAGGCGCTGCTCGCCACGGACCTGCCGGTGGTCGTCGACGCCGACGCGGTCACCGTCCTGGCCGACCACCACGACTGGCTCACCGGCCGTCGTGCGCCCACGCTGCTCACCCCCCACGCCGGTGAGCTCGCTCGGCTGATGGCGACCGACCGGGCGGACGTGGAGGCCGACCGCCTCACCTGGGCCCGGCGCACCGCCGGTGCGCTGGGGGTCACCGTGCTGCTCAAGGGGACGACCACGGTGGTCGCCGATCCCGCGCGGGGGGTCCGGGTGAACCCGACGGGCACGCCCTGGCTGGCCACCGCCGGCAGCGGTGACGTGCTCACCGGGGCCGCGGGTGCGCTGCTGGCCCAGGGCCTTCCGCCGCTCGAGGCCGGGGCGGTGGCGGCCTTCGTGCACGGCCTGGCGGCGCGGCTCGCCGCCCGAACCGGCGAGGTCGCCGCCCCCGTGCACGCCCTGCAGCTGGTGTCGGCCTGGTCCGACGCGGTCCGCGCGCTGCGCCGCGGTGGCGCCGACGGCTGACACACTGGCGGTCATGCAGCCCGTGCCCGCCGAGTGCCGCGTCGACCTGGACGCGATCCGCGAGAACGTCGCGGCGCTGTGCCGCGCAGCCTCGGGGTCCGCGGTGATGGCCGTCGTGAAGGCCGACGGGTACGGTCACGGCATGCTGCCCGCCGCCCGGGCCGCGTTGGCGGGCGGCGCCCAGTGGCTGGGGGTGACGCTGCTGGCCGAGGCGCTCGAGCTGCGGGCGGCGGGCATCACGGCGCCGGTGCTCGCCTGGCTGGTGACGCCCCAGGAGGACGTTGCCGCCGCGGTGGCCGCGGACGTCGACGTGTCGGTGAACGCGCCGTGGGGGCTGGCCGAGGTCGTGGCGGCGGCACGCCGTACCGGTGCTGCGGCCCGGGTGCACCTCAAGGTCGACACCGGCCTCGGCCGGGCCGGCTCGACGACGGCCGACTGGCCGGACCTCGTCGCTGCAGCGGCGAAGGCCCAGGCCGAGGACGTGCTGCGGGTGGTGGGCGTCTGGTCGCACTTCGCGTACGCCGACGAGCCGGGTCACCCGACGGTGCGCCGGCAGGTCGAGGTGTTCCGGGAGGCGTTGGACGTGGCGGCCGCCGCCGGCCTGCGCCCGGAGGTGCGCCACCTG
Source organism: uncultured Actinomycetota bacterium (assembly GCA_963728075.1). Lineage (GTDB taxonomy): Bacteria > Actinomycetota > Actinomycetes > JAFAQI01 > DASSKL01 > CAVSIP01. The sequence goes on from CAVSIP010000003.1 coordinate 418,791, forward strand.
GCGAACTCGGCGGCGACCCTCACCCTGCCCGACGCGCACTTCGACCTGGTCCGCCCGGGTATCTCGGTGTACGGGCTCTCGCCGGGGCCGCAGGTCGGCTCGCCGGCTGAGCACGGTCTGCGCCCGGCGATGACGCTCGCCGCCCGCCTCGCCCTGGCCAAGCGGGTCCCGGCCGGGCAGGGCGTGTCGTACTCGCACCGCTACGTCACGGACCGGGAGACGACCCTGGGCCTCGTGCCGCTCGGCTACGCGGACGGCATCCCCCGGGCCGCGACCAACACTGCCGAGGTGTGGCTGGCCGGCCGTCGTCGCCCCATCGCCGGCACGGTCTGCATGGACCAGTTCGTCGTGGACGTCGGCGACGACGAGATCGCGGCAGGCGACGAGGTGCTGCTGTTCGGCCCCGGCGACCGGGGCGAGCCCACGGCTGACGACTGGGCGCGTGCCCTGGGCACCATCAACTACGAGATCGTCTCGCGGGTGGGCGTCCGCGTCCCCCGCACGTACCGGGGAGGGTGGTCGTGAACCGGGCTGGCCGGGCCGGACTGTTCGGGGGGCTCGCCGCGGCCGTTGCCGCGGGCGCCGCCGCGGGGATGGCGCTGGAGCGCCAGGCCGTCGGCCGGCAGCGCAACCGGCCCGACCCGGAGGCACGCGAACCGCTGGGGTCGCTGCACACGGCCGGCCGGGCGGTGCTCGCCGACGACGGGGTCCCGCTGCACGTCGAGGTGGACGGCGATCCCGACGCCGAGCTCACGGTGGTCTTCGTCCACGGCTTCGCGCTGAACATGGACTGCTGGCACTACCAGCGCCGCGACCTCGGCGCGGCGGACAACCCGGCCGGCCGGCTGGTGTTCTACGACCAGCGCAACCACGGAGCGTCCGGGCGCGGGCCGCGGGCGCACGCGACGATCGACCAGCTGGGCCGGGACCTGTACGCCGTCCTGGAGGCGACCGCTCCCCGCGGGCCGGTCGTGCTCGTGGGGCACTCCATGGGCGGCATGACGATCATGGCGCTCGCCGACCAGCATCCCGAGCTGTTCGGTGACCGGGTGATCGGCGCCGCGCTGGTGAGCACCTCGCCCGGCCTCAAGGGCGAGGCACTCGTCGGTGTGCCGGCGCTGGCCGGCCGTTTCGTGGAACCGCTCGCTCCGCGGCTCGTCGAGGGCATCCACCGCCGCGCGCACCTCATCGAGCGCGGCCGGCGGGTCGGGACCGACCTGTCCTACGTCCTCACTCGGCGCTACGGCTTCGGCTCCGCCCCGTCGCCGTCGGTGGTGGAGTTCCTGGAGCGCATGCTCGGCAACACCCCGATCGAGGTCATGAGCGAGTTCTTCCCCACCTTCGTCGACCACGACAAGCTGCACGCGCTGCCGGTACTGGGGGGTGTCGAGACCCTCGTCCTGGTCGGCGACCGGGACGCCCTGACCCCGCCCGAGCACAGCCGGGAGATCGCCCGGCTCGCCCCGGGGGCCGAGCTCGTCGTGCTCTCCGGAGCCGGGCACATGGTCATCCTCGAGCGGCCGGGCCTGGTCAACGTCCACCTCCGCGCCCTGATCCGTCGGGCTGCGGAGCGCGGCGACCGGGCCACGGCGTGACCGCGGCCGGCCCCACCGGCGGGGGAGGGCTCGCCGACCTGGCCGTCACGGTGCAGCGGTGCACGGCCTGCCCGGAGCTGGTCGCCAGCCGTCGCTCCGTCGTGGTCGGCGACTTCCCGCCCGGCGCCCGGTTGCTGCTGGTCGGTGAGGCGCCGGGCGCACAGGAGGACGCGGTCGGGCGGCCGTTCGTCGGCAAGGCCGGCCAGCTGCTCGACCGGCTGCTCGACGAGGCTGGGCTCGGGCGGGCCGAGGTGGCCGTCGCGAACGTGCTCAAGTGCCGTCCGCCCGGAAACCGTGCGCCCACCCGTGCGGAGGCGACGCGGTGCCGCCCCTGGCTGGACCGGCAGCTGGACCTGCTCAACCCCCCGCTCGTCGTCACGCTGGGCACGTCGGCGGCTGCCTGGGCGTTCGGCCGGTCGGTCCGGCTGGCCGATGTGCGCGGGCGGGTGCACGACCTCGACGGCCGCCGGGTGCTGCCCACGTACCACCCCTCCGCCGCCATCCGGTTCGGGCCGTCCGGCGCGCCGCTGGCGGCGCTGCGGGCGGACCTGGTCCTCGCGGTAGCCGAGGTGGCGCGGTGACCGAGCAGCACCTCGACGTCCCCACCCCGGAGGCGATGCAGGCGCTGGGTCGCCGGCTCGCCGCGCAGCTGCGACCCGGGGACCTGCTCGTCCTCAGCGGCGGGCTGGGAGCCGGCAAGACCACCCTCGTCCAGGGCATCGGGGCGGGGCTCGGCGTGAGGGGCACGGTGACCTCGCCGACGTTCGTCATCGCGCGCGTGCACCGGGACGGTTCGGTGCCGCTGGTGCACGTCGACGCCTACCGGCTCGGCTCGGTCGCCGAGGTGGAGGACCTCGACCTCGACGCCTCGCTGGAGGAGTCCGTGACGGTCGTCGAGTGGGGGGAGGGGCTCGTCGAGGGCCTGTCCGGCAGCCGCCTCGAGATCGCCATCGAGCGCCCGTCAGGGGCAGGCGGGGAGACCCGCCGCGTCACCGTGCGAGGGGTGGGCGGAAGGTGGGAACGGGTGGCCGTGGAGTGATCTTCGGGGCAGGATGGCATCCCGACCCGAAGGTCGAGATCCGAGGAGGTGACCGGTGACCCGGTCCGCAGCGGACGCCGACGACGTCGGCTCCTGGTTCCCCGTGCCGAGCGAGGCAGACCTGCCGGAGGACCTGCAGAAGCTGTTCGCGAAGGCCAAGGAACGGATCGGCTTCGTCCCGAACGTCTTCCGCACGTACTCCTTCCGGCCGGAGCGGTTCCGGGCCTGGTTCGCCCACTTCCGCTCGCTGCACGAGCCGACCGACAACCTGTCGACGGCCGACCGCGAGATGATCGCGGTGGTGGTGTCGCAGACCAACGGCTGCCTGTACTGCCTCGTCGCGCACGGGGCCACGCTGCGCGAGGCGCTCGGCGACCAGGTGCTCGGGGACCGGATCACGCTCGACTGGCACCGGGCGGGGCTGGACCCCCGCCGGGCGGCGATCTGCGCGTTCGCGGAGAAGCTGACCGCGCACCCGCGGGAGGTCACCGAGGCCGACGTCCAGAGCCTGCGTGACGTCGGTCTCACCGACGAGGAGGCGTGGGACGTCGCCGAGGTGGCGGCGATGTACAACTTCACGAATCGGATGGCGATGGCCACGAACATGCTCCCGAATCGCGAGTACCACGCGCTGGCACGGGAGGTGACGTGACACCATCCCCCGGCATGACGGCACCTGGACCCGCGTCGGCCACCGGCGGTGCGCTGCTCGACATCGCGGACGTCACCGTCCGGTTCGGCGGTCTGGTCGCGCTCGACAGCGTCTCGACCGATGTCCGCCCGGGCGAGGTCCTCGGTGTCATCGGCCCCAACGGCGCCGGCAAGACGACGCTGTTCAACGTCGTCTGCGGCTTCGTCCGGCCCGACGCCGGAGTGCTGACCTGGCAGGGCGAGCGGCTGACCAGCCACGAGCCGCACGACCTGTCGGCGCTGGGCATCGCCCGCACCCTGCAGGGCCTGGGCCTGTTCCCGCACATGAGCGCGGTCGAGAACGTCATGGTCGGCGCGACGAACCACGCTCGGGCCGGGTTCTGGTCCGCGCTGCTGGCGCTGCCCCGGTCCACGCGCGACGAGCGGCGGTTGCGGGAGACCGCGATGGCCGCCCTGGACGAGCTCGGTATCGCGGACGCGGCACCCAAGCTGCCCGGTGCCCTCCCGTACGGCGTCCAGAAGCGGGTCGCCCTGGCCCGCGCGCTCGTCGCCGAGCCGCGGCTGCTGCTGCTCGACGAGCCGGCGTCCGGCCTGTCCAGCGACGAGATGCACGAGCTCGGCCAGCGCATCCGCAGCCTGCGCGAGCGCATGTCGGTGATGCTCGTCGAGCACCACATGGACCTGGTCATGGAGGTCTGTGACCGGATCACGGTGCTCGACTTCGGCGCCGTGATCGCGAGCGGCCCGCCGGAGGAGATCCGCAACGACCCACGAGTGCTCGAGGCCTACCTCGGGGAGGTGGCGGAGTGAGCGCCCCCGCGCAGCCCTCGACCATGCTCGCGGTCGCCGACGTGGTGACGGCGTACGGTGCCGTGCACGCGCTGGACGGGGTCAGCATCGACGTCCCGACCGGCGGGATCACCGCGGTGCTGGGCGCCAACGGGGCCGGCAAGACGACCCTGCTGCGCACGGTCAACGGCCTGGTCCGGCCCAGGTCGGGGAGCATCCGCTTCGACGGCCACGAGCTCGCGGGCATGGCGCCGGAGAAGGTCGTGACCCTGGGTCTGAGCCACGTCCCCGAGGGCCGCGGTGTCATCGCCGAGCTCACGGTCGAGGAGAACCTGCGCCTCGGCGGGCTGTGGCGCCGGCGCAAGGCCGAGCTCGCCGAGGACTACGACCGTGTGTACGAGATGTTCCCGCCGCTCGCCGAGCGTCGGCGGCGGACGGCGTCGACGCTGTCCGGTGGCGAGCGTCAGATGCTGGTCATCGGCCGGGCGCTGATGGCCCGGCCACGGCTGCTCCTGCTGGACGAGCCCTCGCTCGGCCTGGCCCCGCGGATCACCGCGCAGATCATGCACCTGCTGCGCGGGCTCTGTGACGACACCGGGCTCACCGTGCTGCTCGTGGAGCAGAACGCCCGCTCGGCACTGTCCATCGCGGACCGTGCGGTGGTCCTCAACCTCGGCCGCGTGGTCGCCTCCGGCCCGGCGAGCGATCTCGCCGGGGACGAGCAGCTACGGCACGCCTACCTCGGCTTCTAGGAGAGAGCGAACGCATGGAGCAGTTCCTCAACCTCACGCTGAACGGCGTCGCCAACGGCATGATCTTCGCGGCCGTGGCACTGGCGCTGATCCTGATCTGGCGCGCCACGCGGGTCGTGAACTTCGCCCAGGGCGCGATGCTCATGTTCACCACGTTCATCGCCAAGTCGGCGCTGGACGCCGGCTGGTCGTACTGGGCCGCACTCGCGGTTGCGCTGGCCGCGGGCCTCGTGATCGGCGGGGTGACCGAGCTGACGCTCATCCGACCGGTCGAGAACAAGCCCCCGCTGAACGCGGTGATCGTCACGCTGGGCATCTTCGTGCTGCTGCAGGCGGGTGCCGGGATGATCTGGGGCGGCCAGCCGGAGTCCTACCCGCCCGCCTTCAGCATCCGCGGGTACACGATCGGAAGCACCCATCTGGCGTTCAGCCCCATGGATCTGTTCACGGTGCTGTCGGTCAGCGGGCTGGCACTGCTGCTGCTCCTGCTGTTCCGCGGCACGAGCATCGGGCTGCAGATGCGGGCGGCGGCGTTCGAGCCGGAGGTGGCCAGGATGCTCGGCGTGCCCGTCGGCCGGATGCTCACGCTGGGCTGGGCGCTGGCGGCGATGGCCGGGGCGCTGGCCGGCGTCCTGGTGGCCCCGGCCGTGTTCCTCGGGCCCTACCAGTTCGACTCGATGCTGGTGTTCGGGTTCACCTCCGCGGTGATCGGCGGGCTGGACAGCCCACTCGGAGGAGTGGTGGGCGGGCTGGCCCTGGGCCTGACGCTGAGCTACCTGTCGGGGTACGTCGACTCGTCGCTGACCGGGCTCGGCGCTCTGGCACTGCTCATCGTGGTGCTCATGGCCCGGCCGGAGGGCCTGTTCACCCGTACCTCGGCACGGAGGGTGTGAGCGTGAGCAAGCACGAGCAGGACGAGGCCCGCGAGACGCGGGGCGACGTCGTCCAGGCCGCGCACCGGCGCGGTCCGCGTGGCCCCATGGGGGCGCAGCTGGTCACCGGGTGGCGCTGGGTCCGGGAGCAGACGATGCTCTGGCACCTGCTCTGGCTGGTGGTCGGCCTCGTCGGCGTCTACCTGCTCACCGAGAGCCTCAGCCCGTTCCGCAACCTGCAGGTGGCGAACGTCGCGTACCTGGTGTGCGCCACGGCGGGGTTGACCGTGCTGGTGGGGCTCAACGGGCAGATCTCGATCGGTCACGGCGCGTTCATGGCCGTGGGGGCCTACACCGCCGCCGAGCTCGTGCTCAAGCGCGGCTGGGGTCCGGCAGAGGTGCTCGTCGCGGCCACGGTGGTCACCGCGCTCGTCGGTGTTCTCGTGGGCGCGGCCGCCGCGCGGCTGCGTGGCCCGTACCTCGCCGGCGCTACGCTGGCGTTCGCCGTGGGGCTGCCGGGGCTCGCCAACTGGGACAAGACGCAGAGCTTCCTCGGCGCGGACACCGGTCTGCTGTTCGCCTCCCCGAGCCCGCCGTCCTCGCTGTCGTCGCTGAACCCGCAGGAGTGGCAGGCCTGGTTCACCTGCTTCGCGGCGCTCGTCACGCTGTTCTTCCTCGCGAACCTCTCCCGCAGCCGGGTCGGCCGCAACTTCCGGGCGGTGCGGGACGACGAGGTGGCGGCACAGCTGTCCGGACTGAACATCGCCCGCGTCCAGATCACCGCGTTCATCGTCAGCGCGGCGGCAGCGGGCCTCGGCGGCGGGCTGCTCGCCCTGGTGAACGGGCTGGCCGCGCCCGGTGCGTTCACCCTCGTGCTCTCGCTGACCCTGCTCAGCGCCATCATCATCGGCGGGCTCGGCAGCCTCGCGGGCGCGGTGTACGGCTCGATCGTGCTGGTGTTCCTGCCGACCTGGGCGAACAACTTCGGGGCCTCGCACAACCTGTCGACCGACATCCAGTCGAACATCCCCATCGCGATCTACGGCGGCGCGCTCGTGCTGGTCATGCTGCTGTTCCCCCTGGGCATCCAGGGTGGGCTCCGGCGGCTGTTCGCGCTGGGTGCCGGTGCGGTCCGGCGGGTGACCGAGCGGAGTTCGGTTCGGTAACACTGCGGCAACACCGGGACCTTCGCCCCGTGACTTTCGCCACATTCGCGATAACGTCCCGCCCCAGACCCGAGGTACCACTCGGAAAGACCAGGAGGCTTCATGCAGCGCAAGTCCCTGCTCCGCGCCACGGCGGGGCTGGCGACCGTGTTCATCGCGGCCGCGGCCTGCGGCGGCAGCAGCAACGGCGGCAGCAACAACAACGCGGGCGGTACGACCAAGAACGTGCCCGGTGTGACCGCGACGTCGGTGCTCATCGGCAGCCACCAGCCGCTCACGGGCCCGGCGGCGCCGGGCTACAGCGAGATCGCCCCGTCCGCCAAGGCGATGTTCGACTACATCAACGCCAACGGTGGGATCAACGGACGCAAGATCACCTACAAGTACCTCGACGACGCCTACAACCCGACCAACACGGTCAACGTCGTCAAGCAGCTGGTGCTGCAGGACCAGGTCTTCGCGATCTTCAACGGCCTCGGCACCCCGACCCACGAGAAGGTCATCGACTTCCTCAACCAGAACAAGGTGCCCGACCCGTTCGTCGCCTCCGGCTGCGCGTGCTGGGACCAGCCCCAGAAGTACCCGTACACCTTCGGCTGGCAGCCCAAGTACACGATCGAGGGCGCGGTGATGGGCAAGTACATCGCCGACAACTTCAAGGGCAAGAAGGTCGCGTACTTCTACCAGAACGACGACTTCGGCAAGGACGGCGTCACCGGCCTGGACAAGTACATCCCGAAGGACATGGTCGTCGACCGGGAGACCTACACCGCGGGCAACACCGACATCGCCCCGCAGGTGCAGAAGCTGAAGAGCTCCGGCGCCGACATCGTGGTGTCGTTCAGCATCCCGGCCTACACCGCGCTGCTGAAGCTCAACAGCCTCAAGCTCAGCTACAACCCGCAGCTGTTCGTCAGCAGCGTCGGCTCCGACCCGGTCACCCTGTCCGGCCTGCTGGAGGCGTTCGCCAAGCAGGGCGGCGCGAGCGTCCAGGGCAACGCGCTCATCCAGGGCCTGCAGACCGTCGGCTACCTGCCTCCGTACGGCGGCGCCAACGAGGGCCCGTGGGTCACGCTGTTCAAGAAGATCCACGACCAGGCGAAGCTGCCGTTCCCGTTCGACGGCAACGTCGAGTACGGCATGTCGGTCGCGTTCTCGTTCGCCGAGGCGCTGAAGACCGCGGGCAAGGACCTCACCCGCGACGACTTCGTCAAGGCGATCGAGAACACGAAGTACCAGGGCCCGGGCATCGTCCCGCTGACCTACAGCGCGACCGACCACGCGGGCTTCGACGGCGTGCAGATGGGTGTCATCAAGGGCAACACGATCGAGCTCGAGGGTGACCCCGAGGTCGTGGACAACAACCTGCAGGTGTCGAAGTCGAGCTACCAGCCGGCGAAGCCGGGCGACGCGGGGATCCTCCCGTCGTCGTGACCGACCGGCACCCGTAGCACCGGAGGGCCGTCCCGCAGTCGCGGGGCGGCCCTCCGCACTATGGTTCGCGGGTGGCAGGTCGGCCGTGGCTGCGGGTGGCGCTGCTGCTGTTCGCCGTCGCGTTCGGCACCAACGTCTCGACGCCCCTGCTCGTGCTGTACCGGCACCGGCTGCACCTGTCGCCGACGAGCGTGACCGCGATCTTCGCGACGTACGCCGTCGGCCTCATCCTCGCGCTGCTGTTCGCCGGTCCCGGCTCGGACCGGGTGGGCCGCCGGCCGGTGACCCTGCTGTTCACGGCGCTCGCGGCGCTGGCCTCGCTCACGTTCGTGCCGGCCGCCGACCGTGAGCCGCTGCTGTTCGTCGCCCGGTTCCTGCAGGGGGTGGTGTCCGGGGCGGTGTTCAGCGTGGGCAGCGCCTGGCTGGCCGAGCTGTCCGCCGGCCACTCCCACGTCGCGGCCCGGCGGGCCTCGGTGGCCATGAACGCCGGGTTCGCCCTCGGCCCGCTCACCGCCGGCCTGCTGGGGCAGTACGTCGCGTGGCCGACCACGCTGCCGTACCTCGTCCACGTCGTGCTGACCGCGGCCGGGCTGGTGGTCGCCTGGCCGGCGGGGGAGACCCTGCGGACCGCGCGGCGCGGGCCGCTGCTGCAGCTGGGGCTGCCGCCGCAGGGGCGGTCGGTGTTCTGGCTGCTGCTGGCCCCCACGGCGATCTGCGTCTTCGCCTTCCCGGCGACGGTCATCACCGCGCTACCGCTTGTGCTGCCGTCGGGTGTCCACGCGATCGCGGTCACGGGTCTGGTGGCCGGGCTGACGCTCGGTGCTGCTGCCCTGGTCAGCCCGGGCGCGCGGCCGCTGGGCGCCTCGGCGGCGCCACTGGGACTGCTGCTCGGCGCCAGCGGCTTCGCGCTGTCGGTCACCGTGGCACGCGGAGCGGCGTGGCAGGTGCTGCTGCCGGTGGCGGTCCTGCTCGGCGCGGCGTCCGGGCTGTGCATGACCGCGGGGCTGGCCATCGCGCAGGAGCTCGCCACCGATGCGACCCGGGGTGCGGTGAACGCGGCGTTCTACTCGGTCGTCTACCTGGGCTTCGGCACACCGGTGCTCATCACCGCGGTGTCCGGCGCGGCGCTGACCGTCCCGCTGTCCGCGCTGGCCGTCACGATCGCGCTGCTGGGTGGCTGGCTGTGGGTCGCCGGGCGACGCGTGCAGGTGGGCAGCGCAGCCGCCTGAGCTGGGCTCAGCCGTCCGCTCGCGCGACGCCGTCGAGGAAGTGGGCCACCACCGTGTTCCACAGCTGCGGCGCCTCGTAGTAGGGGGAGTGCCCGCAGCCGCTGATCTCGACCAGGCGAGCGTCGGGAAGCATCCCCGCCAGGGCCCTGACCGCCGCGGGAGGGAACAGCGGGTCGCGGTCACCGACGACGCACAGCACGGGGGCGGTCAGGCGGCCGGCCTCGGCCGTCCCGCGGCGTGCCCCCGCCAGTCTGGGCAGGATGACGGCCGGGTCCGCGCTTCCCATGCGGCCGAGCGACTGGTACAGGTGGGCCAGCTCGGGACGTCGCGCGCTGAACGCCGGGTCGAGCGCGGGGTGGGCGCCGAGGGTGTCGTCGGCGGGCAGGGTCACGGACCTGCGGGCGAGGGCCGCGTCGATCTGCGGGGACACGAAGCCGCCGAGCGTGTCGGCGAGCACCACGCAACGGGCCAGCGCCGGGCGGGCGAGCGTGGCCCCGACCACTGTCCAGCCGCCCATGGACTGGCCGACGAGGTCCGCCCGGTCGATGCCGAGCGCGTCCAGGACCGCGAGCAGGTCGCCGGTGGCGACGTCCGGGCCGGACCGGCCGGCGTGGTCGGTGGATCGGCCGTAGCCGCGGTGGTCCCAGGTGAGCACCGGGCGGTCGGCGGCGAACGACGCCACCTGCTGGAACCACACCGCGTGGTTGCCGCCGGCACCGTGGCACAGGACCAGGGGAACGCCGTCGCCGGGACCGGACAGCTCGTGGTAGAGCTGCTCCCCGTCGTGGTCGACGAAGCCGGTGCGGCGCGGTACCGCGCCCGGCGTGGCGGCGGGTCGGGTGCTCAGCCGGGCGACGCACTCGATCTCCACCCGAGCGTCGAGGGCGAGGTCCACCCCGCCCACCGTGATCCGCGCCGGCGGGATGCCGTCGAAGAAGGCCGCGTACGCCTGGTTCATCGCCGCGAACTCGGCCATGTCGGCGAGGAACACGCTGACCTTCACCACGTCGGACAACGACGAACCGGCGGCGGCCAGGATGCGCTCGACGTTGCGCAGCGCCTGCGTGGTCTGCGGGCCGACCCCTCCCGGCACCAGCTCCAGGCCCTCCTCGGTGCCCAGCGTCCCGGAGACGAAGACGACGTCGTCGGCCACGCCGGCGTGCGCGAACTGCGGGAGCCGGCCCAGCCCGTCGACGATCAGTCGCTGCACCTGCGTCATGCCGCTCAGTCTGACCGCTCACTTCCAGCGGAAGTGCACGAAGATGCGGCCGAAGTTGTCCGAGTCCTTCTCGACCCGGTGGTACAGCGCCTTGATCTCCTTCTGCTCCAGGAAGCGCAGCACGCGCTTCTTCAGCTGGCCCGATCCCTTACCGGGGATGATCTCGACGAGGGGAGCCTTCTTCGCGACCGCCTCGTCGATGACCTGGCGCAGGGCGCGGTCGATCTCGCCCCCTCTGTTGTAGACGTCGTGGAGGTCGAGCTTCAGCTTCATGCTCGCAGCATCCCAGGACCCGACCTTTGTTGATCCGGTGTCCAATACGGGCGCATCGTGACAGCCATGACGACCGTCGATGCGCCGCGCACCGTTCCGGACGAGTACGTCTCGGGTGCCAAGGACGACGAGAGCTGGCGCACCCTGCTGGCGCGGCTGAACGACCTGTCCATCACCAAGCACTTCGACGCGTACGCCGACGTCGAGTGGGACTCGGCCGAGCTCGCGCTCGACCCGACCGATCCGCGCTGGGAGCTGCCGGCGGACGACCCGCTCGGCGCGACCGACTGGTACCGGTCGTTGCCGGCCGAGACGCGTGCGCGGCTCGGCTGCGAGACGGTCGCCAGCAAGATGAAGATCGGCCTGATCTTCGAGAACGTCCTCAAGCGCGGGCTGCTCGAGTTCGCCATGACGCTGCCCAACGGCGCGCCGGAGTTCCGCTACGCCTACCACGAGGTGATCGAGGAGGCGCAGCACTCGCTGATGTTCCAGGAGTTCGTCAACCGCACCGGCTTCGACGCCGAGGGGCTGACCGGGTTCGACAACCGGGCGACGCGCTGGGTCGTCGGCCTCGGCCGCCGGTTCCCCGAGCTGTTCTTCCTGTTCGTCCTCGGCGGGGAGGACCCGATCGACCACGTGCAGCGGCGGGAGCTGCGCAGCGACCGCGAGATCCATCCGCTGCTCGAGCGGATCATGCGGATCCACGTGACCGAGGAGGCGCGGCACCTGTCCTTCGCGCGGCACTACCTCCGCCGCGCCGTGCCGCAGCTGCCGGCCCGGCGCCGGGCCCAGCTCGCCGTGGGTGCGCCGCTCATCCTCGGCGCGATGGCCCAGATGATGCTCATGCCGTCGCGCCGGCTGGTCGAGCGGTACGCCATCCCGCGGGACGTGCTCGACGCCGCCTACCGCGACAACCCCGCGCATCGCGCGGAGACCCGGGCGTCGCTGGCCAAGGTGCGCAGGCTGTGCGAGGACCTCGGCCTGGTGCGCACCCCGTACCGGCGCATCTGGCGGCGGATGGGGCTCGACTGAGCATGCGGACGGGGCGGCGGCCTGCCGGCCGCCGCCCCGTCCCGAGTCGTGCTGCCCTACTGCTTGGCCGCCGAGGTGTAGTCGGCCATGTCCTTGCCCTCGTACAGGTCGCTCTGGACCGGGACCAGCTTGCCCAGGGCGTCCTTCTTCGGCTGGAAGATGAACACCTTCTTCGACGGGGCCTCGCCCTTCTTGGAGTAGTCGAGCGGGGCGACGATGCCGCCGGTGTCGACCGCCGTCGAGGCACGGAAGGCGTTGGCCATGCCGTCCCGGCTGAGGTCCTTGTTGTCACAGGCGGACTTCATGACCTCGGTGAACGCCTTCGCCGCGGCGTAGCCCCAGGTGACACCGCCGTCGACCTCGGCGTCCGGGTAGGCCTTCTGGTAGTTGGCCACCAGGTCCTTGACCGACTGGATGTCCGCGGACGGCATGGCCCACGAGGCGATGAGGTAGAGGTTCTTCTCCAGCTGCGGCCCGGCGGCGGTGTCCATGATGCCGGGCGCGAACACCGGGTTGTTGCCGAGGATCGGCACGTCGTACCCGATGGCCGCCTCGGTCGCCGCCGCGGACGCCGTCTGCTTCGGGCCGGTCGTGAGCAGGATCGCCTTCGCGCCCGCGTTCTTCAGGTTGGTGACCTGGGCGCTCACGTCGCTGTCCGTGGCCTTGATCTTCTGCTCGATGAGCTTCAGGCCGTTCTTCTGGGCGGCGAACTTGCTGCCGATGAGGCCGTTCTCGCCGTACTCACCCTCGAAGTAGATGTGGCCGATGGTGTCACCGCTCTTGAGCATGCCCTTCTCGATCATCCAGTCGATCCCGTCGACCATCTCGACCGGGTAGGACGTCCCCACCATCATGATGTCGGGGTTCGACAGCAGCGTCTCCGCCCACGAGGCGGGGATGGCCACCATGTTGTCCGAGGCGTAGTTCGGCAGCAGCGCCGTGTTCATCGGCGAGCCGAGGCTCTGCGGCAGTCCCAGCACGTTGTTGTTGACCTGCTGGTACAGCGTCACGGCCTGCTGCACGTCGTAGCCGTGGTCCTTGACCACGACATCGATCTTGCGGTTGCAGACGCCGCCGGCCGCGTTGACCTCGTCGAAGTACATCTTCTGGGCGTTGGTGATGCTCTTGCCGAGGGCGGCGAACGTGCCGTGCAGGTCGGTCAGCTCGCCGACGGTGATGGTGTCGGCGGTCACACCCGGACCGGTCTTGATCGCGTTGGCGTCGCTGCTCGACTGACTGCTGCTGGTGTTGTCGGACTTCGTGCTGCAGGCGCCGGCGAACAGCGCCAGCGCCGTGAAGGCCACGGCGACGCCGCGTACACCTCTCCCGTTCATGCGGTGCTTCCCTCCCGTTGAGACCCGATGGGTCAGGTCGGCGTACGTGCCGACGGCTCGTGGTGGGGTCCGGCACCGAGCTCGGTGCGGGTACCGGATCCAGGGGTGTGGCCGGCGTCCGGGCCGTCGGCCGCGACGCCACGACGGCGCCGCCATCCACCGGAGAGGCGTCGGCCGACCGCGGCCAGCCCCCCCGGCTCGAACATGATCACGAGCACGATCGCCGCTCCATAGACGAAGCGGGCGAACGTACCCGGGTCGACACCGCCGCTGCCGGGCTGCGCGAGGAACCCGATCTTGTCGCTGTACTGCACCAGCAGCTGCGGGAGTGCGGAGACGAACACCGCGCCGAGCGCGGCACCGCCGACCGAGGCGAGGCCGCCGATGACGATCATCGCCAGGAAGTCGATGGACATCGTGAAGCCGAACGAGTCCGGCACGACCCGCTGGAACGCCAGGCCGAACAGCACGCCCGCGAGGCCCGCGTACATCGACGACACGATGAACGCCCCGGCCTTGTAGCGGCGGACGTCCACGCCGATGACCGAGGCGGCGACCTCGCTGTCGCGGACCGCGTTCAGCGCGCGGCCAGGGCGCCCCCGCACGATGTTCTTGGCCGTCACGTACGACAGCACCACCAGGACCAGCCCGAGGTACCACAGCCGTTCCAGCCGGTGGAACGGCACGTTGAGGACGAAGAGGTCCGGGTCGTGGTCGGCGAAGTGGAACCCGCCGACGCTGAACGGGGTGATGGTGCGGCCGTAGAAGCCGCCGGTCACCGCGGAGGCGTTGAACAGCAGGTGCTGGCCGATGAACACCAGCGCCAGCGAGGCGATACCGAGGTAGATGCCGCGCAGGCGGCTGGAGATCGGGCTGAACAGCCCGCCGGCGATCCCTGCCGCGATGACGGCCAGCAGCATCGCGACGATCGGCGGCAGCCCCAGGCCGTGGACCGTGTTCGTGCCCTGCGCCTGCTCGTGGCCGGAGAAGTACGCGTAGCCGTACGCGCCGATCGCGAGGAAGAACGCGTGTGCCAGCGACAGCTGCCCGGTGACGCCGGTGAGCAGGTTCAGCCCGATGGCACCGATGACCGCCGACATCGCGAACAGGCCGGTCTGCAGCAGCGAGGTCTGCAGGTAGAAGGGCAGGACCAGGGCGACAGCCACGATCGCGAGTCGCAGCAGGAACCCCGCCGACGGCCGGCGTACGGAGGGCAGCCGTCGGGAGCGGCCGGCGGGGGAGGCCTCAGACACGGGCCACCTCGCGGGTGCCGAACAGCCCGCTCGGCCGCCACAGCAGCACCAGGATCATGATCACGTACGGCATGATCGATCCGAAGCCGTGGCCGAGGAAGCCGAGGTCGTTCTCGTACCCCGAGGTCATGGTCTCGGCGAGCCCGACGGTGATGCCGCCGGCCAGGGCGCCGCTGGTGGAGTCGAGCCCGCCGAGGATGGCCGCCGGGAAGGCGCGCAGGGCGATCAGCCCGGTGTTGTTGTCCAGGCCCGGGGTCGGGAACGCGGTGAGGAACACCGACGCCACGGCCGCGAGCACCCCGGCGATCACCCACGCGATCATGGAGACCCGCCCCTGGCGGATGCCCATCAGCGCGGCCGCCTCGCCGTCCTCGGCGGAGGCGCGCATCGCGATGCCCCAGCCGGTGTACTTCTGCGCCAGCATGAACAGGGTGATCAGCCCGACCGCGATGATGATCGCCCACAGCCGGGTCTGCGGGACGTGGTAGCCGCCGATGCTGACGACCTGGCTGCCCCAGGGGTCGCCGGGCGTGAACACCTTCGAGCCGATCCGCCGGGTGAGCTCGGTCAGCAGGATGATGTCCACGCCGATCGTGAGGATGGCGAGCGCGTTGACGTCCGAGCCGCGCAGCGGACGGATGAGGAACCGCTCGACGAGCAGCGCGGCGAACGCGGCCACGGCCGCTCCGACCACGAAGGCCAGCGGGAAACCGAGGCTGGCGTGCGTCTCCGCGATGACGAAGCCACCCAGCAGCAGCAGTGAGCCGTGCGCGAAGTTCACCACCTCGGTCGCCTTGAAGATGACGACGAAACCGAGCGCGATGAGCGAGTAGATGAAGCCGAGCGACACCCCACTGATGAGGAGCTCGATGAACTTCGTCACGGAGTGGGGTCCCCCTTCTGCATCGGGTCGCGTTCGTCGGTGCCGAGGTAGGCGCGGATGACGTCGGGGTGCTGCTGGATCTGCTCGGGGCTGCCCTCGGCGACCAGGCGGCCGAAGTCGAGGACGGTGATCCGGTCGCAGATGCCCATGACCAGACCCATGTCGTGCTCGACGAGCAGGATCGAGATGCCCAGGGCGTTGCGGACCTGCAGGATCGTGGCGGCCATCCGCCGGGTCTCGTCGGCGTTCATGCCCGCCACCGGCTCGTCGAGGAGCAGGACCTGCGGCTCCATCGCCAGCGCGCGGGCGATCTCGACGCGCTTCTGGTCCCCGTAGGAGAGGTTGCCGGCGTACGCGTCGAGCTTGTCGCCGATCCCGAGGAAGCCGGCGATCTCCCGCACCCGCCCGGTGTGCCGCCGCCGCTCACGTACGGCGGCAGGCAGGGCCAGCCCGGTGCCGAGGAAGCCGGCTCGGGTGAGGTGGTGCCGGCCGAGCATGACGTTCTCCAGCACCGTCTGATGCTTGGACAGTGCGATGTTCTGGAACGCCCGCCCGACGCCGAGCGCGGCCACCCGGTGCGGCCGCAGGCCGGTGAGCTGGTTCTCGCCGAGGAACACCTGGCCCTCGGTGGCGCGGTAGACGCCGGAGATCACGTTGAAGCAGGTCGACTTGCCGGCACCGTTGGGGCCGATGAGGCCGTGGATGGTCCCGGGCTCGACGGTGAAGGACACGCCGGAGAGCGCCTCGACGCCGGCGAAGCGCATGGTGACGTCGCGGACGACCAGTGGGGGGAGCTCGACGTCGTGGCGAGGCAGGGCCTGGGCGGGCACGTTCATCCCGACCACCGGGACAGGGTCGCGCTGGTGCCGTTGGCGGCCAGCGCGCTGATCTCAGCGCGCTCGGCCGACGCGCGTCCGAGGTAGAGCTGCTGCACCTCGTCGCTACGCGCCAGCTCCCGGGCGCTCCCGGACAGCGACACCCTGCCCACGTCGAGCACGTACGCGTCGTGCGCGACCTCGAGGGCCATGTTCGCGTTCTGCTCGACGAGCAGCACCGCCGTGCCCTGCCGGTTGATCTCCGCGATCACCTCGCCGATCTGGCGGATGATGAGCGGGGCCAGCCCGAGCGACGGCTCGTCGAGGAGCAGCAGCCGCGGGCTCGCCATGAGCGCCCGGCCGATGGCGAGCATCTGCTGCTCGCCGCCCGACAGCAGACCCGCGCGCTGGCGCCGGCGCTCCACGAGGACCGGGAACAGCTCCTCCACGCGAGCCCGGGCCTGCGCCACGGCGGCTCGGTCGGCGCTGCCCATGGCTCCGGCACGCAGGTTCTCCTCGACCGTCAGCCGCGAGAAGATGCGCCGGCCCTCGGGCGCCTGGACGACCCCGGCGGCCACGATCGTGGCCGGGTCACGTCCCCGCAGCGACCGCTCGCCGAGCCGGATGTCGCCGCTGTCGATGCCGCCCTTGTGCACGCGCAGGGTTCCGGAGATGGCCCGCAGCAGGGTGGACTTGCCGGCCCCGTTGCTGCCCAGCAGGGCGACGACGGCGCCGTCGCGCACCTCGAGGGAGATCCCCTTGAGCGCCTGCACCGTGCCGCCGTAGGAGACATGCAGGTCCTCGACCTGAAGCATGCCACCGCCCTTCCGCCGTTGGCTCGTCCTGCGATCCGCGCATTCAACCCTGTGATGTACGCCACAAGCACGCTCCGAGACCTAACCGTGACCTGAACGACGTCCGGGTTAGCCCGTACGGGCTCCGGCCGGCCGGCTCCGTAGCCTGGAGAGGTGTTCACCGTCGCGTTGGATACCGCCACCCCCGCTGTCGGGGCGGCGGTCGGTGACGTCACCGACGGCGCGGGACGCCTGCTCGCCGAGCGGGTGCAGGTGGCGGTGAACCGGCACGGCGAGCTGCTCGCGCCCCTGCTCGCCGCCGCGCTGGCGGACGCCGGGGTGTCCACCGCCGACGTCGGCGCCGTCGTGGCCGGCACCGGCCCGGGCCCGTTCACCGGGCTGCGGGTCGGGCTGATGACCGCGACCGCGCTCGCCGACGCGCTCGGCTGCCCGACGTACGGCGTCTGCTCGCTGGATGCCCTGGCGGAGCAGCACGGCGGCGGGGACCTCGTGGCCGTGACCGACGCTCGTCGCAGGGAGGTCTACTGGGCGCGGTACCGCGACGGCCGGCGGGTGGACGGTCCGGCCGTGGAGGCGCCGGCCGCACTCGCCGGGAGGCTCCGCGACGCCGGGGACGGCGCCCGGCTGGTCGGGGCGGGGGCGTTGCTCCACCGCGAGGCGTTCGCCGGGCTGCCGCTCGACGAGCAGGCGCCCTATCCGTCCCCCGCCGCCCTGCTGCGGCTGGCCGCCCCGCGGATCAGCGCCGGGGCGCCGGGGGAGCCGCTGACCCCGCTGTACCTGCGGCGCCCGGACGCCGTGCCGCCCGGACCGCGCAAGTCGGTGACCCCGGCATGAGCGCCCCACCGCTGACCCGGCTGCGCCGGATGGGCCGGGAGGACCTCGACCGGGTCATGGTCGTCGAGCAGGCGCTGTTCGGCGACGAGGCGTGGACGCGGGGCATGCTCGACTCCGAGCTCACCCAGACCGGCAGTCGCTGGTACGTGCTCGCCGAGGAGGGTGACGAGGTCGTCGGCTACGCGGGGCTGTGTGCCTACGACCACGAGGCGTACGTCCAGACGATCGGCGTGCGCACCGACCGCTGGGGTCAGGGCCTCGGTACGCGGCTGCTCGAGGCGCTGCTGCGCGAGGCTGCGCGGCGAGGAAACGACGAGATCGTGCTCGAGGTGCGTGCCGACAACGACCGGGCGCAGCGGCTCTACCGGCGCTACGGGTTCGACGCCGTCGGCCTGCGGCGGAGGTACTACCAGCCCAGCGGCACCGACGCCGTGGTGATGCGCGCCACCGGCCTCGTGGCCCGGTGGGGGACGACGGAGGAGCCTTCGTGACCGCACCGCTCGTGCTCGGGATCGAGACGTCGTGCGACGAGACCGGAGTCGGTGTCGTCCGCGGCAGCGAGCTGCTCGCCGACGCGGTCGCCTCCAGCGTCGAGGAGCACGCCCGCTTCGGTGGCGTCGTGCCGGAGGTGGCCTCGCGCGCGCACCTGGAGGCGATGGCGCCGACCGTGCACCGGGCGCTGGAGCAGGCCGGGGTCGGTCTGGCGGACGTCGACGCGATCGCGGTGACCGCCGGGCCCGGTCTCGCCGGTGCCCTGCTCGTGGGCGTCGCGGCGGCGAAGGCGTACGCGCTTGCGCTCGCCAAGCCGCTGTACGGCGTCAACCACCTGTCGGCACACGTCGCCGTCGACGTGCTCGAGCACGGCCCCCTGCCGGAGCCGTGCGTGGCGCTGCTCGTCTCGGGTGGGCACTCCTCGCTGCTCGTCGTGCCGGACGTCACCGGCCCCGTGCAGTCGCTCGGGCAGACCGTGGACGACGCGGCAGGGGAGGCCTTCGACAAGGTGGCCCGGGTGCTCGGGCTGCCCTTCCCCGGCGGGCCGTACATCGACCGGGCCGCGCGCGAGGGCCACCCGGACGCCGTCGCGTTCCCGCGCGGGGTGGTGCGCGACGCGCCGTACGCGTTCACCTTCTCCGGGCTGAAGACCGCGGTCGCCCGCTGGGTGGAGGACCGGGAGCGGGCCGGTGAGCCCGTCCCCGTGGCCGACGTCGCGGCGTCGTTCCAGGAGGCGGTCGCGGACGTGCTCACGGCGCGTGCCGTGCGCGCCTGCCGCGAGCACGGGGTGGACCACCTGGTCATCGGCGGCGGCGTCGCGGCGAACTCACGCCTGCGCGCGCTCGCGGAGGAGCGCTGCGCCGCGGCCGGCGTCCGGCTGCGCGTGCCGCGCCCGGGGCTGTGCACCGACAACGGGGCCATGGTCGCCGCGCTCGGGGCACTCATGGTCGAGCGGGAGGTCGAGCCGTCGCCGCTCGGCCTCGCTGCGGACTCCTCCCTCGCCCTCGCTTAGCACCCCGAGTTGACGAGTGCCAGCCGCTGGCCCTAGATTGGCACTCGGCGCAGGTGAGTGCCAATCAGCGACGAGGCTCCTGGACACCCGCGACGGACAGGTTGCCGAACTCGCCTCCACCACGAACTCCGCAAGGTGAACGGGGAGGTCAGGTCGTGACGACCGCCACCAAGGTAGCCATCAAGCCCCTCGAGGACCGCATCGTCGTGCAGGTCGTCGAGGCCGAGCAGACCACGGCGTCCGGGCTCGTGATCCCGGACACCGCCAAGGAGAAGCCCCAGGAGGGCATCGTTCTCGCCGTCGGCCCCGGCCGGTTCGAGGACGGGGCACGCGTGCCGCTCGACGTCAGTGTCGGCGACACCGTGATCTTCAGCAAGTACGGCGGCACCGAGGTCAAGTACAACGGCGAGGAGTACCTCGTGCTCTCGGCCCGCGACGTGCTCGCGGTCATCGAGAAGTAGAACGTCGAGCGCGAACGCCCCGGAGGCCCCTGGCACCCGGGGCGTCGCCATGAGAGGACCAGCACCACATGCCGAAGATCCTGCAGTTCCACAGCGACGCGCGTGACGCACTGCAGCGCGGCGTCGACTCGCTCGCCGACGCGGTCAAGGTCACGCTCGGCCCGCGCGGCCGCAACGTCGTCATCGACAAGAAGTGGGGCGCGCCCACGATCACCAACGACGGGGTGACGATCGCGCGCGAGGTCGAGCTCGACAACCCGTTCGAGAACATGGGTGCCCAGCTGGCCAAGGAGGTCGCGACCAAGACCAACGACATCGCCGGTGACGGGACGACCACCGCGACGGTGCTCGCGCAGGCGATGGTCCGCGAGGGCCTGCGCAACGTCGCCGCCGGTGCCGCACCGCTGTCGCTCAAGCGCGGCATCGAGGCCGCGGTCGAGGCGGTCACCGAGCGGCTGCTCGAGGTCGCCCGCGAGGTCGAGGGCCAGGACGACGTCGCCCACGTGGCCGCCATCTCCGCCCAGGACCCGAAGATCGGCGAGCTGCTCGCCGAGGCGTTCGACAAGGTCGGCAAGGACGGTGTGATCACCGTCGAGGAGGCCCAGACGATGGGCCTCGAGCTGGAGTTCACCGAGGGGATGCAGTTCGACAAGGGCTACATCTCGCCGTACTTCGTCACCGACGCCGAGCGCATGGAGGCCGTGCTCGACGACCCGTACGTCCTGCTCGTCCAGGGCAAGATCTCCGCGGTGGCGGACGTGCTGCCGCTGCTGGAGAAGGTCGTCCAGGCCGGCAAGCAGCTGCTGATCGTCTCCGAGGACGTCGAGGGCGAGGCGCTGTCGACGCTCGTCGTCAACAAGATCCGGGGCACGTTCACCACGGTGGCGGTCAAGGCCCCCGGCTTCGGCGACCGGCGCAAGGCGATGCTCCAGGACATGGCCATCCTCACCGGCGGCCAGGTCGTGAGCGAGGAGGTCGGGCTCAAGCTGGACGCGGTCGGCCTCGAGGTCCTCGGCCGGGCCCGCCGGGTGACGGTGACCAAGGACACCACCACCCTCGTCGACGGCGCCGGCGAGCAGTCGGCGATCGACGACCGCGTCCGCCAGATCAAGCGCGAGATCGAGGAGACCGACTCCGACTGGGACCGCGAGAAGCTGCAGGAGCGGCTCGCGAAGCTGGCCGGTGGCGTCGGGGTCATCCGCGTCGGTGCCGCCACCGAGGTCGAGCTCAAGGAGCGCAAGCACCGGCTCGAGGACGCCATCTCCGCGACCCGGGCCGCGATCGAGGAGGGCATCGTCGCCGGTGGCGGCGCGACGCTCGTCCATGCCGCGCAGGCTCTCGACGACGACTGCGGGCTCACCGGGGACGAGGCGACCGGCGTGCGCATCGTGCGCACGGCGCTGGTGGAGCCGCTGCGGTGGATCGCCGAGAACGCCGGCCACGAGGGCTACGTCGTCGTGGAGCGGGTGCGCAACCTGCCCGTCGGTCAGGGGCTCAACGCCGCGACCGGCGAGTACGGCGACCTGCTCAAGGCGGGGGTGATCGACCCCGTGAAGGTGACGCGGTCCGCGGTGCAGAACGCGGCGTCCATCGCCGCGATGCTGCTGACCACGGAGACGCTGGTCGCGGACAAGCCCGAGGACGACGACGAGGACGACCACGGCCACGGGCATGGCCACGGTCACGGCCACTCGCACTAGCGCGAGGCCGTACCACGTCCGCGTGACGCCCTGCCGGCTCCGGTCGGCAGGGCGTCACGCGCGTTCGGGTGGGGTTAGCCTGCTCCTGCCGTGACCTCCGACCTGTCCTCGCTGCTCGCCGCCGGTGAGCGTGCGGTGTTCCACGGCTCGCCCGCGGCCGCGGTCGAGGCCCTGGACCCGGCCGTACGCACCGCGCGCGATCTCGGCCGCACCGCGGAGGCGGGCGCGGCGGCCTGGCTGCTCGGCGTCGCCCTGGCCGCCCTCGGCCGGTACGGCGACGCGCTCGCGGTCCAGCTGGACCTGCTCGCCCGTGGCGAGCAGCCTGGGGCCGCCCCCGAGGTCCGCATGGTCGGCGCCCTGGCCGGCGCTGCCGCCGCCGCGGTGCACCGGGCCGTGGGCGGCCACGCGGAAGCGCGCCGGCTCGACGAGCGCGGGCTCGCCCTGGCGCCCGGCAGCGACGACGCCGCGTTCGACTGCCTGCTCGGCCTCGCCTCCGACGCCGTGGGTGCGGCCGACCCGGACCGGGTGCGGACGTGTCTCGCGGAGGCGGAGAGCCTCCTGGCCGGCCATCCGGAGTGGTGGCGGCAGCAGGTGCGCGCCGGCTGGGTCCGTACCGAGCTGGCGTTGCTGGTCGGTGACGCGGGGGCGGCCGTCGCCGAGGCGGGCGCAGCGGTGGCGCTGGCCGAGCGCTCGCGGGCTCCGCGCCACGTGGCCAAGGGGCTGCTGTTCCTGGCCGTCGCGCAGCTCGACGTCGACGAGCAGGCGGCGCTGACGACGCTGCACCGAGCCGTGGTCCTGGCCGAGGGGCTCGGCGCGGTGCCCGTCGCCTGGGCGGCGCGGGCGCTGCTCGGCACCCTGCTGCGTGGAGCCGAGGCAGCCGGTGCGCAGGAGTGCCTGCGCGCGGCGGCGGCCGGTGCCCGGCAGATCGCCGCCGGCCTCCCGGAGGACCTGCGGGTGGCCTGGCTGTCGCGCCCCGACGTCGCGGCCGTGATGTCCACGGCTCCACCCGCTTGAGATCGGGGCGCGGCATGCCGACACAGTCCTCGTGACGACCACCGTGCTCATCTGCGACGACGCCGGCCCGGTTCGGGATGAGTTGCGGCGGTTCGTCGCCCAGGTCCCGGGCGTGGACCGCGTGGACGCCGTGCAGAGCGGGGAGGAGGTGCTCGCGCGCTGGCCGCTGGACCGGCCGAGGCTGGTCCTCATGGGCGTGCGCAGCTCCGGCGGGCTGGGTGCCGTCGAGACGACCCGCCGGCTGATGCGCGCCCACCCCGACGCGACGGTCGTCATGCTCAGCACGGACGGTGACGACGTCTCGGTGGCGGAGGCCATCGCCGGCGGTGCGCGGGGCTTCCTCACGAAGGGTCTCGGCGTGGAGCAGGTCTCTGCAGCCGTCGCGGGTGCGCTCGCCGTGGCAGAGGTGCCCCGCCAGCCGGGTTATCAGCCGCTCACCGAGCGGGAGCTGCAGGTGCTCCGGGGGATGGCCGAGGGGCGCAGCAACGCCGAGATCGGGCGCGAGCTGTTCCTGTCGGAGGACACCGTGAAGACCCATGCGCGCCGGCTGTTCCGCAAGCTCGGTGTCCGCGACCGTGCTCAGGCGGTCGCGCTCGGCTTCCGAATGGGCCTCGTCAGCTGAGTTCTCGCCGTACGCTGTCTGCGGGCACGGTGTCCTCGGCGTAACGACGGGAGCTCCTCAGACGATGGATGCAGCGGTGGACGACGACGCGCTGGTCGGCCTCACCGCCCGCGCAGTCGCCGGTGACCGCGAGGCGGCTGGCGCGCTGCTGGCTCACCTCCGTCCTGCCGTCGTGCGCTACTGCCGCGTACGGCTCGGGCGGATGTCCGGTTCCTACGACGCCGCCGACGACGTGGCGCAGGAGGTGTGCCTCGCGGTGCTCACTGCACTGCCGCGCTACCGCGACCAGGGCCGCCCCTTCGCAGCGTTCGTCTTCGGTATCGCCGCCCACAAGGTCGCCGACGCGCACCGCGCCGCTGCCCGTCGTCCGCTGCCCACCGCGGAGCTGCCCGAGCGGCCCGAACCGACGGCGGGTCCGGAGGACCTCGCCGTCGCCTCCGACGAGGCCCGGCGGGCGCGCGCCCTGCTCGCGGAGCTGCCCGAGCAGGCTCGTGAGCTGCTGCTGCTGCGCGTCGTGGCGGGCCTGTCCGCCGAGGAGACCGCGGACGTCCTCGGCATGACTCCTGGTGCCGTGCGCGTGGCCCAGCACCGGGCGCTGCGCCGGCTGCGCGGCATGGCCGACACGCACTCCCTCACCGCTCCCGCCCTGGGAGGTGTCCGATGATCGACTTCGACCCTACGGCGATCAGCCTGGACGACCTCGACCTCGACCGCGTCGGTGCCGGTGGTCCGGCCGGCGACGACCCGCTGCTGCAGCTGTTCGCGGCGCTGCGCGACGAGGTGGACCCCGGCGACTGCCTGGACGAGCACTTCCCGGACCTGGCGGACCTGGCGCCGGAGCCGCCCGCGCCTCTCGGTCGGCGCGCCGGCCGACACCACCGGTCCCGCAGCGCCGTCGCGGCGGCGGCGTCGGTCGCCGTCCTCGCTGCCGGTGGCCTGACGGCTGCGGGCCTGACGGCCGGCCCCGGCAACCCGCTCTACCCGATCCGCGCGGCCCTCCTGGGCCCGGCGGAGCACGGGCATCCCATCGGCGTCGTGGCGGTCCGCTTCCTGCTCACCGGGGCCGAGCACGACATCGCCAGCGGCCAGATCGCCCGCGCCCGGGTCCGGCTCGTCGAGGCGGAGCGCCAGCTGCACGGCCTCGACCCGGTGACGTCGGCTCCCGAGCGGGTTCGGCTCACCGAGCTGCAGAAGCAGATCGACCCGACCCCACCGAAGCCCAGCGCCACCGCGACGACGGCGGGTGTGGCCCCCGCGACCACCGGGTCGACCCCGTCCGGCGCGCCGAGCGATCCGGCGACGACAGCAGCCACGGCGTCGGACCCCGCCACGACCGGGCCGTCCACCACGCAGACCAGCACCGCGCCCTCGACGACGGACAGCACGGGAACCTCCTCGCAGGAGCCCACCCCGGATGCGTCGACGAGCTCGCCGCCGGAGCGCAACCCGTGGCAGGGGCACGGCCGCCCGCCGCAGGCGAGCGACTCGCCGACGCCCACGCCGACGACGTCGTCGGACCCCACGCCCACGGACGGGGCCACGCCGTCGGACTCCCCGACGACCGCGAGCGCCGACCCGTCGGCCGGCACCGGCTGAGTCGTCAGCCTCCGCGCGAGGGCCGGTCGTCCTCGGCCGCGTCCATGACGCCGTCCGCGAAGCCGCGCGCGTAGTCCCAGGACACGTACTCCGCCGGGTCGGGGCTGAAGGCCGGCTCGTGCACGCGGGTGACGCCCACGTCGAGCAGGTGGCGCAGGTTGCCCCGGAGCAGGTCCCAGGAGAAGTAGTGCGGCTCCTGGCAGTCGTCGCAGTCCACCACGAGGCCGCGCACCCCACGCGGACCGAGCAGCGCCTGGAACACCTCGAGGTCCTCGAGGTCGGCGAGCACCTCCTCGCGCTCGTCGGGCGTCAGCGCGCCGATCTCGTCGTCGTCGGGGAACTCGCGGGCGGGATCGGACGGGTCGCCGGCGAACGGGTCGATCGGCGTGTCGTCCTGCATGCCGCCACGGTAACGCGCGGCGACGGTGCGCGCCGATACCATGAGCCACGTCCTCCCGGAAGGTGCCGACCGTGTCCGACCCGTTCCACGACGCCCCGGACCCCGCCGAGCTGCCGGAGAAGTTCCGGGCGCTCGGCCTGACCTTCGACGACGTCCTGCTGCTGCCGGCCGCCTCCGAGGTGGTGCCGGGAGAGGTGGACACCGGCACCCGGCTCTCCCGCAACGTCACGCTGCGGGTCCCGCTGGTCTCCAGCGCGATGGACACCGTCACCGAGGCGCGGATGGCGATCGCCATGGCGCGGCAGGGCGGGGTGGGCGTGCTGCACCGCAACCTCTCCGTCGAGGACCAGGCCGCCCAGGTCGACATCGTCAAGCGCTCCGAGGCCGGCATGGTGACCCAGCCGATCACCTGCAGCCCCGAGGAGACCATCGGCACGGCCAACGCGCTCATGGCCCGCTACCGCATCTCCGGCGTGCCGGTGACGGACGCCTCCGGTGTCCTCGTCGGCATCGTCACCAACCGCGACATCCGCTTCGAGCGTGACCCGGCCCGCCCCGTACGCGAGGTCATGACCGCGATGCCGCTCGTGACCGCACCGGTCGGCGTCGCCCGGGACGAGGCCCTGCGGCTGCTGCAGCAGCACAAGATCGAGAAGCTCCCGCTCGTCGACGACGCGGGCCGGCTGCGCGGGCTCATCACCGTCAAGGACTTCACCAAGAGTGCCGAGTTCCCGCTCGCGACGAAGGACGCCGAGGGCCGGCTGGTCGTCGGCGCGGCCGTCGGGGTCGGCGAGGACTCCTTCAAGCGGGCCCTGGCGCTCGTCGAGGCGGGCGTGGACTTCCTCGTCGTCGACAGCGCGCACGGCCACTCCCGCGGGGTGCTGGAGATGGTGGCGCGGGTGACCTCCAGCGTGCCGGTGGACGTGGTCGGCGGCAACGTCGCCACCGCCGCGGGCGCGCGGGCGCTCATCGAGGCCGGCGCGGACGCCATCAAGGTGGGGGTGGGCCCGGGCTCGATCTGTACGACCCGGGTGGTCGCAGGCATCGGGGCGCCGCAGGTCACCGCCATCTACGACGCGGCCCGGGCCGCCTCGGCCGCGGGGGTCCCGCTCATCGCCGACGGCGGCATGCAGTACTCCGGCGACATCGCCAAGGCCATCGCCGCCGGCGCGGACACGGTCATGCTGGGCAGCCTGCTCGCGGGCTGTGACGAGAGCCCGGGCGAGCTGATCTTCGTCAACGGCAAGCAGTACAAGACCTACCGGGGCATGGGCTCGCTCGGTGCGATGCAGTCGCGCGGGCAGGCCCGGTCGTACTCCAAGGACCGCTACTTCCAGGACGACGTGCTCTCCGAGGACAAGCTGGTCCCCGAAGGCGTCGAGGGGCAGGTGCCCTACCGTGGTCCACTGTCCGCGGTGGCGCACCAGCTGGTCGGCGGCCTGCGTGCGGCCATGGGGTACGTGGGCGCGGGGGACGTCGCGAGCCTCAAGCAGGCCCGCTTCATCCGCATCACCTCCGCCGGGCTCAAGGAGAGCCACCCGCACGACATCCAGATGACCGTCGAGGCCCCGAACTACGGAGAGCGCTGAGCCGTGCGAGCAGTCGAGTACGAGGTCGGCGGCGCGAAGACGGGACGGCGGGCCTACGGGTTCGACGACGTCGCGATCGTGCCGTCACGCCGGACCCGTGACCCCGAGGACGTGTCCGTCACCTGGCAGGTGGACGCGTACGCCTTCGAGCTGCCGTTCGTCGTCGCGCCGATGGACAGCGTCATGTCCCCCGAGACCGCGATCGAGGTCGGCCGGCTCGGCGGTCTCGGTGTGCTCGACCTGGAGGGGCTGTGGACGCGCTACGACGATCCGGCACCCCTGCTGGCCGAGCTGGCCGAGCTCGACGAGCCGGCCGGCACCGAGCGCATGCGCGCGCTGTACCGCGAGCCGGTGAAGGAGGACCTCATCCGCGCGCGGATCAAGCAGCTGCGCGACGCCGGGGTCGTGGCAGCGGGCGCGCTGTCCCCGCAGCGCACCGCCCGCTACCACCAGGCGGTGGTGGACGCCGGGGTGGACCTGTTCTTCATCCGGGGCACCACGGTCTCCGCGGAGCACGTGTCCTCGCGCTCCGAGCCGCTGAACCTCAAGCAGTTCATCTACGAGCTCGACGTCCCCGTGGTGGTCGGCGGGTGCGCGACCTACCAGGCCGCGCTGCACCTCATGCGTACGGGCGCCGCCGGCGTGCTCGTCGGCTTCGGTGGGGGCTCGGCGCACACGACGAGCAGCGTGCTCGGCATCTCGGTGCCGATGGCCACCGCGATCGCGGATGTCGCCGCCGCCCGGCGCGACTACCTCGACGAGTCCGGGGGCCGGTACGTCCACGTGCTCGCCGACGGCGGGGTCGGCGGCAGCGGCGAGGTGACGAAGGCCATCGCCTGCGGTGCCGACGCCGTGATGATGGGCTCGCCGCTGGCCCGGGCCGTGGAGGCCCCGGGGCGCGGCTGGCACTGGGGGCACGAGGCCTGGCACGAGACGCTGCCCCGCGGCCAGCGCGTGCATGTCGGGACGACCGGCTCGCTCGAGCAGATCCTCGTCGGGCCGTCCTCGGCCGCTGACGGGTCGATGAACCTGGCCGGCGCGCTGCGCCGCGCCATGGCGACCACCGGCTACTCCGCCCTCAAGGAGTTCCAGCGGGTCGAGCTCGTCATCCGCGGCTGAGGCCAGGCCGCCTTACGCTGAGCTGTCTGGTGGCGACCTGCCGGTCCGTCGCCCTAGCGGTCCGTACGGCCGCGCGCGATCTCCAGCAGGGTCATCGCGAGCCGGGCACCGGGCTCGCCGAACGCCTGGACGTAGCGGTCGACGATCTGCAGCTCGCGGCTGTGCGCGACCCGGCGGCCGCCCTCCGCGAGGCGCGCCTGCTGGATCTCCCGGCTGGTCGCGACGCGCTGCTGCACCAGCGCGACGATCTGCTCGTCGAGCTCGTCGATGCGCGCCCGGCCGGCGCTGATGGCGTCACTCGTGGACGGTGCGTCCATGGTCTGTCCTGCTCTCGGTACGGGGCCCCCGGAACGCGACGACGCCCCGGGCGATGGGCCCGGGGCGTCGTCGGTGGCAGTGCTCAGCCGGCCGCGACGGCTACCGGGGTCCGGTAGCCATAGCGAAATCGCGGCGACTGCGTCATGAGGTGGAGGATACCTGCTTCGCAGCAGGCACGGCCGGGCTCCTGCTCCGGGACCCGGTCGCCATGGGCCACTACGATGGAGGCCATCCCACGTACCGGAGAGCCGCGTGAGCACTGACGGGTTCGACACCGTCCTCGTCGTCGACTTCGGCGCGCAGTACGCGCAGCTGATCGCCCGCCGGGTGCGCGAGTGTCACGTCTACAGCGAGATCGTCCCCTGGCGGATGCCGCTGGAGGAGATGCTGGCCAAGCGACCGAAGGCCATCATCCTGTCCGGCGGCCCCTCGTCGGTGTACGCGCCCGACGCGCCCGCCGTCGAACGGGCGCTGTTCGAGACCGGCGTCCCGACGTTCGGCATCTGCTACGGCTTCCAGGCGATGGCGCTGGCGCTCGGCGGCGAGGTGGCCCGCACCGGGACCGCGGAGTACGGCGGGACGCCGCTGACCGTGGCCGAGCCGGGTCGGCTGTTCGCCGGGCTGCCGGCCACCCAGTCGGTGTGGATGTCGCACGGTGACGCCGTGGTCGCCGCACCGCCCGGCTTCGTCGTGACCGCGTCCACGCCGTCGACTCCCGTCGCCGCGTTCGAGGCCGCTGACCGCGGTCTGTACGGCGTGCAGTTCCACCCCGAGGTGCTGCACTCCGAGCGCGGCATGGACGTGCTGCGGCACTTCCTCTACGACGCCGCCGGCGCCCGCCCGACCTGGACGATGGTGAACATCGTCGACGACGCCGTGGACGAGATCCGCCGCCAGGTCGGCGACAAGAAGGTCATCTGCGGGCTGTCCGGCGGGGTGGACTCCGCCGTGGCCGCGGCGCTCGTGCAGCGGGCGGTCGGCGACCAGCTGACCTGCGTGTTCGTCGACCACGGGCTGCTGCGCAAGGGCGAGGCGGAGCAGGTCGAGCGGGACTTCGTGGCCGCCACCGGTGTGCGGCTGAAGGTCGCCGACGCCACCGAGCGCTTCCTCGACGCGCTGTCGGGCGTCAGCGATCCCGAGGACAAGCGCAAGGTGGTCGGCCGGGAGTTCATCCGGGTGTTCGAGGCGGCCGCCCGTGAGGTCTCGGCCGACGAGCCGGTCGACTTCCTCGTGCAGGGGACCCTCTACCCCGACGTCGTCGAGTCCGGCGGCGGCGAGGGTGCCGCGAACATCAAGAGCCACCACAACGTGGGCGGCCTCCCCGAGGACCTGCAGTTCGAGCTCGTCGAGCCGTTGCGCTGGCTGTTCAAGGACGAGGTGCGCCGGGTGGGTGAGGAGCTCGGCCTGCCGCCGGAGATCGTCTGGCGGCAGCCCTTCCCCGGCCCGGGGCTGGCCATCCGCATCGTCGGTGAGGTGACGTGCGACCGGCTGGAGATCCTCCGCGAGGCCGACGCGATCGTGCGCGAGGAGCTGTCCGCCGCCGGGTTGGACCGTGAGATCTGGCAGTGCCCGGTCGTCCTGCTCGCCGACGTGCGCTCCGTCGGCGTCCAGGGCGACGGCCGGACGTACGGCCATCCGGTCGTGCTGCGGCCGGTGACCAGCGAGGACGCGATGACGGCCGACTGGGCGCGGCTGCCGTACGCCGTGCTGGCCCGCATCTCCACCCGGGTGACCAACGAGGTCCGTGAGGTCAACCGGGTCACCGTCGACGTGACGAGCAAGCCGCCCGGCACGATCGAGTGGGAGTAGTGGCCGACGACGCGGGTCCGCAGGCGCGCGAGACCGTCAAGGAGCGGATCGACCGCGAGCTCATCGAGCTGCTCAACGAGCTGCGCGTCGCGCTGCCCGGCGTGCAGGTGCTGCTCGGCTTCCTGCTCACGGTGCCGTTCCAGGGCCGGTTCGCCGACGCGACACCGTTCGAGCAGGACGTCTACTTCGCCACCCTGCTGGCGACCGCGGTCTCCTCGATGCTGCTCATGACCCCGGCCGCCCAGCACCGGATCCTGTTCCGCCAGAAGGAGAAGGAGCAGATGCTGCGCCGGGCGAACGGGTACGCGATCGCCGGGTTCGTCGTCCTCGGCCTCGCGCTCGCGGGCGTGCTCCTGCTCGTCACGCACTTCCTGTTCGGCCCCGGTCGCGCCACGGTGACGGTGGCGGTGGCCTCGATCGGGATGGCGTGGGCCTGGCTGGCCCAGCCGCTGATCCGCCGGGCCCGGACGGTGCAGGACGACCCTCACGCCTCCGCGGGCGCGGCGCCCGAGTAGTCGGCCGCCGGCGCGTTCGCCAGCCCGGTCGAGACATCGGTGAGGATGCGCCGCACCAGCGCGCGTGCCAGCGGCGCCGGCAGCGGCGAGCGGAACGTCGCCTGCCAGGTGATCCGGGTGCCGCCCTGCTGCTGGGCGAGCACGGCCTCTCCGGTGTAGTCGCGCAGGATCGGGTTGCCCAGCAGCCGGTAGACCTGCCGGTTCGGGGGCTCGCTGACGAGGATCTCCTCGCGGACGGTGACCGGGCCGGTCGTCACCCGGCGGACGGCGCCCACCCCGCCCGGGTCGGGGCTGCCGTCACGGTCGCGCCCGGCGGACTTGGCGGCCATCCATCGCGGCCACGTGGAGGCGTCGTGGAGCAGCGCCCACCGGCTCTCCACCGGGTACGGGCTGTCGACGGTCACCGTCACCGTCAGCGGCGACTTGGCCATGCGGTCCTCACAGGGCAGGGGCGGGCTTGGGCTCGGAGATCTCGAAGAACTCGCGCATGAAGTACACCAGCGCCGGGCCGCCACCGACGGTGCAGTGCTCGACGAGGCCGGTGAGGATCGTGTGGTCGCCGCCGGGGAACAGCCCCTCCAGCCGGCACTCCACGGTGGCGATCGCGTTCGAGAGCACCGGCAGCCCCAGCGAGCCGTCGGAGAACTCCCCGCCACCGAACTTGTCCGCCCCCCGGGTCGCGAAGCGCATCGCGAGGTCCTCGTGCTGGGGGCCGAGGATGCTGACGGCGAAGGTCTCCGCCGCGACGAACACCTCGTGGCACTCGGCCTCCTCGGCGAGGCAGGACAGCACCATCGGCGGGTCGACCGACAGCGACGTGAACGCGCTCGCGGTGTAGCCGCGCGGGCTGCCGTCGGGGGCGACCGTCGTCACGATGGTCACCCCGCTGGCGAAGCGGGCCATCGCGTCGCGGAACGCCTCGTCGTTCACCGTCGGCTCCTCAGGCGGTCGCTGCCACGTAGTAGGACTCGGCCAGCCGGCCCTCCGGCAGCCCCGCCCGGACGGCGTTCTGGCCCAGCCAGCCACGCAGCATGGCGTCGAGGTCGCCGATCTCCACGAGCTGCGACTCGTGCCGGCGCAGCGCCGCCTTCTTGCGCTCGAAGGTCTCGGTGACGTCGACGAAGTGGTTCGGCTCGGCGCTGGCCATGAGCCAGGTCTCCGGGACCTTCCACGCCTCCAGGCCCTCCGCCGCGAGCTCGGGGTAGGCGAACGGGTTGCGCGCGTCCGGGTAGATGGCGCACATCGTCGCCTCGCCGGTCGCCAGGTGGTCGGGGTGGCTGGCCGCGATCCGGGCGAAGTTGCGTACCGGGCTCTGCGTGAGGACCCGCTGCGGCCGGACCCGCCGGATCACCCGGGCGATGTCACGGCGCAGGTCCGTCGTGACCGTCACGCGGCCGTCGCCGTAGCCGAGGAACACGACGTCGCGCACACCGAGCTCCGCGGCCGCCGCCCGCTGCTCGGCCTGACGGATCCCGGCGATGTCCTCCCGGGGCACCTCGGGGTCGAAGCCCCCGGCGTCACCGTTGGTGACGATGCAGTACGTCACCTCGGTCCCGGCCGCGGTCCACTGCGCGATCGTCCCGGCAGCACCGAAGTCGACGTCGTCCGGGTGCGCGGTGACGACCAGCGCTCGCTCGACCTCCTCGTCCTTCAGCACGCGGCAAGGCTAGGCCAGAGGCGGGGGCCCGCGCTGCGGCGGGCGGCTGTCCTGGCGCCCGCGTAGGCTCGCAGGCACCGATGGACAGCACTCACCTCCTCGACGGGCTCAACCCGCAGCAACGCCTCGCGACGGTCCACGCCGGCGGCCCACTGCTCGTCATCGCCGGAGCCGGCTCGGGCAAGACCCGGGTGCTCACCCACCGCATCGCCTGGCTGCTCGGCGAACGAGGGGTGCAGCCCGGCGAGGTCCTGGCGATCACGTTCACGAACAAGGCCGCCGGGGAGATGAAGGAACGGGCGGCCTCCCTCATCGGCCCGCGTGCCCGCGCCATGTGGGTGTCGACGTTCCACTCCGCGTGCGTGCGGATCCTGCGCGCGGAGGGCAAGCGCCTGGGCTTCACCAGCTCGTTCTCCATCTACGACGCCGACGACGCGCGCCGGGCCATGACCGCGGTCGTGCGCGAGCTGGACCTCGACCCCAAGCGCTTCGCGCCGCGTGCCCTCGCCGCCCAGGTGAGCAACGCGAAGAACGAGCTGCTCGACTGGGAGACCTACCGGTCGCAGGCGGCCAACACCACCGAGCAGACGGTCGCCGAGGCGTACGCGCTCTACCAGCGACGGCTGCGCGAGGCGAACGCGCTGGACTTCGACGACCTGATCATGACCACCGTCAACCTGCTCCAGCTGTTCCCGGACGTGGCGGAGCACTACCGGCGCCGGTTCCGCCACGTGCTCGTCGACGAGTACCAGGACACCAACCACGCCCAGTACGTGCTCGTCCGCGAGCTGGTGGGTCGCGACGGTGAGGGGCCGGTGCCGCCGGCGGAGCTGTGCGTCGTCGGCGATGCCGACCAGTCGATCTATGCGTTCCGCGGAGCGACCATCCGCAACATCCTCGCGTTCGAGGAGGACTACCCGTCCGCGACGGTGGTGCTGCTCGAGCAGAACTACCGCTCGACGCAGACCATCCTGTCGGCGGCGAACGCGGTGATCTCCCGCAACCCCGACCGCAAGCCGAAGAACCTCTGGTCGGAGGCCGGCCCGGGGGCGCCGATCACCGGCTACGTCGGGGACAACGAGCACGACGAGGCCTCGTTCGTGGCCACCGAGGTGGACCGGCTCACCGACGAGGAGGACGTGCAGCCCGGCGACATCGCGGTGTTCTACCGGACCAACGCGCAGTCACGCGTCTTCGAGGAGGTGTTCGTCCGGGTCGGCCTGCCGTACCGCGTGGTCGGCGGCGTCCGCTTCTACGAGCGTCGCGAGGTCCGGGACGCGCTCGCCTACCTGCGGGTGCTGGCCAACCCGGCCGACACCGTCTCGCTCCGCCGGATCCTCAACGTCCCCAAGCGGGGTATCGGGGACCGGGCCGAGGCCTGCGTGCAGGCGCTGGCCGAGCGCGAGCGGATGCCCTTCGCCGACGCCCTGCGGCAGGCTGCGGACGCGCCGGGCATCGCCACCCGGTCGCTGAACGCCATCGAGGGCTTCGTCACGCTGCTCGACGAGCTGCGCTCCGTGGCCGAGACCGCCGGGCCGGCGGTCGTCCTGGAGCAGGTGCTGGCACGCAGCAGCTACCTCGCGGAGCTGCAGGCCAGCTCCGACCCGCAGGACGAGGGGCGCGTCGAGAACCTGGAGGAGCTGCTCGCGGTGACCCGCGAGTTCGAGGAGCGGGTGCCGGACGGCACGCTCGCCGAGTTCCTCGAACAGGTGGCGCTGGTAGCCGACGCGGACGAGATCCCCGACGACGACGGCACCGGCGGCGTGGTGACGCTCATGACGCTGCACACCGCCAAGGGGCTGGAGTTCCCGGTGGTGTTCCTCACCGGGATGGAGGACGGGGTCTTCCCGCACCTGCGGTCGCTGGGGGACCCGGACGAGCTCGCGGAGGAGCGCCGGCTGGCCTACGTCGGGATCACCCGCGCGGAGCGGCGGCTCTACCTCAGCCGCGCGGTCGTGCGGTCGGCGTGGGGCGCGCCGTCGTACAACCCCCGGTCACGGTTCCTCGACGAGATCCCGGCCGAGCTGGTCGAATGGCAGGGACGCACCGAGCCGGCCGCCACGACCGTGGCGCGCAGCGTCGCCACCGCGCGCCCGCGGGCGGCGGGCCCGGGCTCGCGCCCGGTCGTCGCGCTGGCGGCCGGGGACCGGGTCACCCACGACACGTTCGGTCTCGGCACGGTCGTCGCCACGGCCGGTGCGGCCGACAAGGCCGAGGCGACCATCGACTTCGGCGGTGAGGTGGGCACCAAACGGCTGCTGCTGCGGTACGCGCCCGTGCAGAAGCTGTGAGACCGTCGCCAGGACCGCCCGGCGGGTCGTGGCCAGTCGCCCGGCGGCGGCGTAGGACACCGCCACCAGCAACGCCCCCGCGACCACGTCGGTGACGAAGTGGTTCGCGGTGGCGAACACCACGAACGCCGTCAGCAGCGGGTGCAGCGCCAGCAGGACCCGCTGCCAGACCCGGCGCAGCACGTCGCCGATCGCCACCGCCGCCCAGACCGCCCACGCGATGTGCAGCGACGGCACCGCCGCGTAGATGTTGGCCGCCGAGGGCTCCAGCGACCCGACGTGGAACGGGTCGAGCAGCGCCACCGAGTCGACGTAGCCGGGCAGCAGCCTGGGCGGCGCCACCGGGTACAACCAGAACACGGCGAACGCCACAGCGCAGGCCAGGAACAGCACGTTGCGGTGCCGCAGGTAGGCCGCGGGCCGCCAGATGAACAGCACCACGAGCGCGCCCATCGTGACCAGGACGTGAGCCACGACGTAGTAGTAGGCGGAGAACAGCTCCAGCGCGTGGATGCCGGAGACCCACCCGTTCACCGTGCTGGTGAGGTGGCCGGCTGTGTCCAGCCAGGACGTGCTGATGTCCCGGGCGTGGTCGAGCGCCGTACGGGCCGTGTCAGGCCGCAGGTTGCGGGTCGCGTCGTAGCCCCAGTAGAACAGCGCGATCATGCCGAGCTGGGCCCACCAGCGTGGTCGCCCCCTGGTGCGGCGCAGCCGCGTCAGGGCGGCCAGTGGCGGTCCCGAGGTTGTGGCGGGGGCGGGTGCTCCGTGAGGCACGCTCCCACCTCCCTTGACGGCCCGGGAGCGGGTTGCGCCGCCCCCTTCTCAGATTCCCACGCCGTGCTGGCGAAGGAACGTCAGCGGGTTCACCGGCGATCCGCCGATCCGCACCTCGAAGTGCAGGTGCGGCCCGGTCGCGTCACCCGTTGCCCCGACGTAGCCGATCACGTCCCCCGCATGGACGGTTCCCCCTGTGCGGGCGAACCGGCTCATGTGACCGTAGCGGGTTTCGGTGCCGTCCCAGTCCCGAATGACGATCAATCGTCCGTAGCCGGACTCCCAGCCGGCGAACGCCAGCGTGCCGTCGGTCGCGGCCACGATCGGCGCGTCGTAGCCGGCGGCGATGTCGATGCCCTCGTGCATGCGGCCCCACCGCATGCCGAACAGCGAGCTGAGCGGTCCGTGTGCCGGGAGCACCCAGGTGCGGGCCGGCCGGGCCGCGTCCCGGCTCGCCCGGGCGGCCGGTCGGGCCGTGGCCGGCATGGGCGCCGGCGGCAGCACGGCGGCCGGCCGCTCGTCGAGCGGCCGGCCGTCGGCGTGCAGGGCGGCGTCCAGCGACGTCGCGCTGGACACGGCGGCCATGGTCGCGTTCGCGGGCGTGTGCGCGGCGAGGCTCCCCAGGACCGTCACGGCGACGACGGCCGACGGCGCGAGCACGAGCGCCGCGACGACGGAGGAGACGTCGACCGGGCGACGGCGGGCACGGCGCAGTCTCAGCGGCTTCGGCACGGTGGCGTTTGTCCCTCGTCCGGTGCGGGCAGGGACTGCCTGGCGGCTCGTCGAGTGGCCGGGCGGCAGCCTGCCCTGCGGCTCTGGTCGGAATACCGGTCGCCACTGTAACCAGTTCGTTACCGAGAGCGGGGGCAGGGGGCCCGGATTTCTCCCGGGCCCGGGGTCACCTCAGCGCGAGCGACCCACGGCCGCCCGCTCCGTCGGCGCGGGGACGGCACCGGCGTCCCGCTCACCCGGCCGTGGAGCAGCCGGTGCACGGCCCTCGCCGAGGGACGTGACCCCGCGGTGCAGGATCTCCCCGTCCGCGGTGAGGTGGGCCAGCGTGCTCGCGAGCTCGTGGACGACCCGCCGGTTGATGGGCAGGGAGATGTGGCCCACCCCTCGGACCTGGACGTTGCGCGCCCGCAGGTCGGGGTGGTCCACCCGCGCGTGGTGGCGCGGCAGCATCGCCTGGTCGAGGTCGCTCCAGAAGGCGACGATGCGCGTGCGGCAGGTCGGTGCAGGCTCGGCCAGCTCGCCCAGCAGCCGGCTGCCCGGCACGATCTGCCGGCACACGCGGCGCGGCACCGTGCGAGCGGCGTGGGTGCCGCTGTGCGGGGACCCCAGCGTCACCAGGGTGTGCACCCGCGCGTCCCCGCCCAGCCGCTGCACGTAGTAGCGGCCGATGACGCCGCCCAGCGAGTGGCCCACGAGGTGGATGCGTTCGTACCCCGTCTCGGCGCACAGCCGCTCCACCTGCGCGGCGAGCAGGTGGGCCGCCTCCCGTACGTCGCGAAGGAAGGGGGAGTAGTTCATCGTCCGGATCTCGCCGAAACCGCGCCGGCGCAGGGAGCGCCGCAGGACGGTGAAGATCGAGCGGTTGTCCGCGAAGCCGTGCAGCAGCAGGATCGGCGTTCCAGCGGCCTCCGGCGCGCTCACCACCAGGCTGCGCTGCTCGGGGGTCAGCCCGTCGAGCGTGTACCGCTCCAGGCCGTGACGGCTGCTCTCAGCCGCCACCCCGAACGGGTACATCGCGACGTGCGTGGCGATCCACGCGGTCTCGATCGCCGCCCCCCGCAGTGTCGCGAGCACCTGCCGCATGGATGCACCTCCTGGTGTGACGACTATCACATCGGCAGGCCTACCCACGGAGGTAAGAACGACGACACGTCATAACGATCCGGGCACTCCGCTGCTCCAGCGGTGCCGCCGTCGAGCCTGCCGCGACGCCGGTTCCTGCCCGGCGAGGGCACGCAGGCGGACGGCCACGTCCCGGCGCAGCGGCTCCACCGCCCCGGACGCCGGTTCGGCGAACCCCAGCCGGTGCAGGTCCGCGGGCGTGACGGCCATGCGGTCCGCCGCGGTCGCGGCGTCGACACGCAGGGCCGAGCCGGCGCCCTCCGGGCCGAGCGCCGCGAAGTAGCCGCTCTCCGTGACGAGCACCTCGTCGGCGACCGCTCCGGCGAGCGCACCGCCGGAACCGCCCTCGCCGTGCACGACGGCCAGCGTCGCGGAGCGGCAGCGCAGCAGCTCCACCATCGCGGCGCCGATCGCCGGAGCGACACCGGCCGCCTCGCTGCGGGCGGTGGGGTCAGCGCCCGGGGTGTCCACGAGCGTGAGGAGGTCGGCGCCGAGGCGGTCGGCCAGCCGGGTGGCGCGCGTGAACAGCGCGTACCCCGCCGGGGTCGGCCGTCCGCCGTGCCGAGCGGCGAGTGCCACCCCCACCGTCCGCCGGCCCGCGGCGCTGCGGCCGAGCACGGCACGGACCGACGCGTCGCCGCCGCGCAGCTCCACCGGGTCGTCGAGCAGCGCGTCGAGCAGCGTGCCGCCGTCGGGACGGTCCTGCTCGCGGGCCGCCCGCACCTGCTCCCACCCGCCTCGCGTCGGGGGCGCCGCGGCCGGCGGTGGCTCGACGGCCCCGTCGGTGTCCGGTGCCAGCGCCCGCAGCGTCGCCGCGAGCCGCGGCCCGACCTGCTCGCCGGGGACCGCTGCGTCGACCAGCCCCGCCGCGAGCGCGCCGTCCGCGGTGTGGCTGCCCGCCGGGACGGGTTCGCCGGTCATCGCCTCGACCACGCGTGGCCCGGTGAACCCCACGGTCGCGCCGGACACGGCGACCCGCAGGTCGGCCAGCGTGCTCATGACCACCCAGATGCCGCCGGTGGTCGGGTGGTCGACCACGGCCACGTGCGGCACCTGCGCTGCGGCGAGCTGATCGAGGGCCAGTGCGGCGCGTGGGATGCCGACGAGCGCCGCCACGCCCTCCTGGAGCCGGGTGCCGCCGGTACGGACGAACGACACCAGAGGCAGCCGCGCCGTCGCCGCTCGGTCGCACGCCACCGCGAAGGTGGCGGCTTCCGCGGTGCCGAACGTGCCGCCGTACGCCGTGAAGTCCCAGACGCAGGCGACCACACGGTGGCCGGCCACCGGCCCCTCGCCCCACCGCAGCGCAGGCCGTGGCTCGTACCCCGGCCAGCCCAGGGGGTTGCCGCCGCCGGCATCGACCGCCGACAGCTGCAGGTCGCGAAGCAGGGCATCCCGCCAGTCCACATCAGGCACGGCCGGTTACTCTCCCATCCGAAGCGTGCTGGTCGGTGAGGAGGCGGCGATGCCGGCAGGGAACGGAGGGCGCGGCGCCCCGATCCGGATCATCGTCGCGAAGCCCGGCCTCGACGGGCACGACCGGGGCGCGAAGGTGGTCGCCCGCGCGCTGCGCGACGCGGGCATGGAGGTCATCTACACCGGCCTGCACCAGACCCCGGAGCAGATCGTCGAGGCGGCCGTCCAGGAGGACGCGGACGCCGTGGGCCTGTCGGTGCTGTCCGGTGCGCACATGACGCTGTTCCAGCGGGTGATCGACCTGCTCGACGAGCGGGACGCGGCGGACATCCTCGTGTTCGGCGGCGGCATCATCCCCGACGGCGACATCCCGGCGCTGAAGGAGATGGGCGTCGCCGAGGTCTTCACCCCCGGCACGCCCACCCAGCGGATCGTGGACTGGGTGCTGGCGCACGTCTCACCGCGGCCGGCCGCCTGACCGGCGGCTCAGCGCCGGACCGGCACGTAGTACGGCTCCACCTTGCGCGGGTCGGCCACCGGCAGCATGAGCGCCGAGGCGTGCTGGTCGGTCTGCAGGCGGGCGATCTGGTTGTAGGGCGTGTCGTTGGGGGTGCCGTCGCGGTCGCCGAAGGAGACGGTGATGACGTCCGGGACGTTCGTGCTCGCCCCGAGGGAGTACGCGGCGTCCGTGGCCGCCAGCGTCAGCCGGACACGGTGCCCGGTGTCGAACCGGTGCGCCATCGCCGGCAGTCGCAGCGCGACCCCGGTGCTCTGCGCCCCGACCCGCACGCGCAGCGGGGCGACCGCGCGGCCGACCAGCGTGGCCGAGCCGTCCGGCGCCACGTCGTAGATCTTGGCGAACACGACGAGGTCGCGCCCGTTCGCATGGCTGAGGTTGAGGTACGCCCACGGGGCACCGACCGACACGACGGGTGAGGTGAACGCCGTCGAGGTGAACGACGCGTACTCGCCCGGCACGTCGCCGGCCGGGATGCCGCTCATCCCGGGCGGGCACGGGCTCCCCGCCGCCGGGCCGGTGCAGTCGGCCGTCTCGGAGTACGCCGGCACGCCCGCCCGGGCGAAGGAGAAGCTGCCGGTGCTCGCGGCCAGCCCCGGCGGGGCCAGGAAGCCGGCGTTGTTCGCGCCGCCGGACAGGTGGAACGTCGCGGTCCGCTGGGCCGGGAAGGCCGGCGCGGTGCCGTACTGCTCGGCGTCCGAGCCCGTGCCGTCGTTGCGGACCCAGTCGCGGTAGTAGGCGAACCCGGGGCCGGGGTCGACCGCGCGGTGGCGCAGGAAGCGGTCGAACCACGTGAGCGTCCGCTGCGACAGGTAGCCGTGCTCGAGGTCGCTGTCGGGGCGGGAGTACGCCGCCCCCTCGCCGGGCTGGCCCTGGTAGCCGCCGTGCCCGTCCGACGACCAGATCATCGCGACGGGGACGTGCCGCTGGCGCAGCGCCGTGTACGTGGCGACGGCCTCCGACAGGGGGAACAGCGTGTCCGGCTCGCCCTGCACGAGCAGGGTCGGGACCCGCAGCCGGTCCAGGAACGTCGCACCGGAGGACTCCGCGAGCAGCGTGCGCGTCGCCGGGTCGAGGTCCCCGGTGGCGGCCACCCGGGCGTACGCGGTGCACAGCTCGGTCGGGAAGCCGGGGCAGGCGACCGCTCCGGGGTCGGCGGCGGCCGCCTTCTCCTGGACGCAGGAGCCGTTGCCCTGCAGCGGCTGGGCGCTACCCGACGCCATGAACAGCGAGGTCCACTCCGCCTTGAACACGCCCTCGACCGGCCGCTGCAGGCCGAAGCCGGTGGTGTCGCCGGGTGCGATGTGCGCGTTGGGCATCAGGGCGTGCTGCAGCGAGTTCCACGACCAGGAGGGGACGATCGCGCGTACGCGGTGGTCGAGCTCGGCGACCAGGGGCAGCAGGCCGCCGCCGTAGGAGACGCCGAGCATGCCGACGATCGGGCCGCGTGCGTCGCGGCGCACCTGCGGCATCGGCGCGAGGACCTGGGTGATGAGCGCGCTCGCGTCGCGGACGTCGTAGGCCACGTTGTCCAGCCGGATGCAGCCGCTGGAGCCGCCGAAGCCCTGCGCGGTGTAGGTCAGCACGACGTACCCGTGCCGGGCGAGGAACGCGGCGTACGCGCGGATCGAGGCGTCGTCCTTCGACCCGCCGAAGCCATTGGTCATCAGCACCGCCGGTTGCGGGTGGTCGGCGGTGGCCGCGTGCGGCAGGTACAGGCGGGTGTCGAGGGCGACCCGGTGGTCGTTCGCCGGGCCGTCGTGGACCGTCACGATCGCGTTCCGCTCCGTGAACGGCGCGGGCTCTGCGGCGTGCGCGGCCACGCCTGCGGCGGTCGTCACCGCGAGCGCGGCACCGACGCCGAAGCGGACCAACCGGGAGCGCAGCACGAGCCTGTCCTCCTGCCTCGTGGGTGTCTGTGACGAGTCTCACTCGTACAACGGGGCAACCCGCCTGCGGGTGACGGGTGCGGGGCTGGGTAGCGTCGCACCACGTGGACCTCTTCGAGTACCAGGCGAAGGAGCTCTTCGCCGCACACGGTGTCCCGGTCACCCGCCAGCAGGTCGC
The DNA here is from genome assembly GCA_963728075.1 of uncultured Actinomycetota bacterium. Classification (GTDB taxonomy): domain Bacteria; phylum Actinomycetota; class Actinomycetes; order JAFAQI01; family DASSKL01; genus CAVSIP01. Next base: position 459,999 of record CAVSIP010000003.1, read on the forward strand.
GGAGACCCCCGAACAGGCGCGCGCCGCGGCCGAGGCCATCGGCGGCCAGGTGGTCGTCAAGGCGCAGGTCAAGACCGGCGGCCGCGGCAAGGCAGGCGGGGTGAAGCTGGCGGACGACCCGGACGACGCGCAGGCCAAGGCCGCGAACATCCTCGGCATGGACATCAAGGGCCATCAGGTCCACACGGTGCTCGTCACCGAGGCCAGCGACATCGCCGAGGAGTACTACTTCTCGTTCCTCGTCGACCGGGCCAACCGGACGTACCTCGCCATGTGCTCGGCGGAGGGCGGCGTCGAGATCGAACAGCTCGCCGTCGAGCGGCCCGAGGCGCTGGCACGCGTCCCGATCGACCCCGTGGCGGGCGTCGACGAGGCGACCGCACGCACGATCGCCGAGCAGGGCAACCTCCCCGAGGCGGTCCGCGAGCAGTCGGTCGACCTCATCCGCAAGCTCTGGGACGTCTTCACCGGCGAGGAGGCGACGCTGGTCGAGGTGAACCCCCTGGTCCGCACGCCGGACGACCGGGTGCTCGCCCTCGACGGCAAGGTGACCCTCGACGACAACGCCGACTTCCGGCACACCGACGTCCACGACCGTTACCGCGACATCAGCGCGACCGACCCGCTGGAGGTGCGGGCCAAGGAGCGCGGGCTGAACTACGTCAAGCTCGACGGGCAGGTCGGCATCATCGGCAACGGCGCCGGCCTGGTCATGTCGACGCTGGACGTGGTGGCGTACGCCGGTGAGGCGCTCGGCGGCGTACGCCCGGCGAACTTCCTCGACATCGGCGGCGGCGCGTCGGCGGAGATCATGGCGAACGGGCTGGAGATCATCCTGTCCGATCCCAGCGTGAAGAGTGTGTTCGTCAACGTCTTCGGCGGCATCACCTCCTGCGACGCGGTCGCCAACGGCATCGTCTCCGCGCTGGAGATGCTCGAGTCGCGCGGCGAGGAGCTGGACAAGCCGCTGGTCGTCCGCCTGGACGGCAACAACGCCGCCGAGGGTCGCCGGATCCTCACCGAGGCGGGCCACCGGCTGGTGGAGCAGAACGAGACCATGGACGGGGCGGCGCGACGCGCGGCCGAGCTGGCACAGGGGAGCTGACGCGACGTGGCCATCTGGCTGACCGAGAACAGCAAGGTCATCGTGCAGGGCATCACCGGGGGCGAGGGCACCCGGCACACCCGCCGCATGGTGGCTGCGGGCACCAACGTCGTCGGCGGCACCAACCCGCGCAAGGCGGGCACCGACGTGGACGGCATCCCGGTGTTCGCCACCGTGGGCGAGGCCATGGAGAAGACCGGCGCGGACGTGACCGTGGTCTTCGTCCCGCCGGCCGGCACCAAGGCCGCGGTCGTCGAGGCGGTCGACGCGGGCATCCCGCTCGCCGTCGTCATCACCGAGGGCGTTCCCGTGCAGGACACCGCGTACTTCTTCGCCTACTCCCAGCAGCACCGCGGCCGTACGCGGATCATCGGCCCGAACTGCCCCGGCATCGCCTCGCCCGGCAAGTCCAACGCGGGCATCATCCCGGCCGACATCACCAAGCCCGGTCGGGTCGGGCTGGTGAGCAAGAGCGGCACGCTGACCTACCAGCTCATGTACGAGCTGCGCGACGTCGGGTTCTCGACGTGCGTGGGCATCGGCGGCGACCCGATCATCGGGACCACGCACATCGACGCGCTGGCGGCCTTCCAGGAGGACCCGGAGACCGACGCGATCGTCATGATCGGTGAGATCGGTGGCGACGCGGAGGAGCGTGCGGCGACGTTCATCGCCGAGAACGTCACCAAGCCCGTGGTCGGCTACATCGCGGGGTTCACCGCGCCCGAGGGCAAGACGATGGGGCACGCCGGTGCCATCGTCTCCGGCGCGTCCGGCACCGCCGCCGCCAAGCAGGAGGCGCTGGAGGCCGTCGGCGTACGGGTCGGCAAGACCCCCTCGGAGACCGCCCGCCTCATGGCGGAGGTCATGTCCCGCTAGGGCGGGTGCCGTCGCCAAGTTGACGCTTCTCGCCGTACGACGCTCCGGCCCATCGCGCAGATCACACTGGCGACGCGCCGGGCGAAATGGGTCCGTACGCGCCGGTTCGATCTGTCTCGCCGGGGGAGACAGCTCAAACTGGCGGCGGCGGCACCCCCCGGCCCGGCGTGGCAGCACGGGAAACCGCCGGTGGGCTTGCGACTCTCGGAGGGTGACCGATGTCGCCGTCCGCGCAGCCGCCCCGTCGCGGTCGCTGCTGCTGACGTCGACGCTCGCCGCGTTGTGGGCGGCCGGGCTCGGGCTCGCCGCCGCGGTCGTGGTCGTGGTGGCCGCCTGGGCCGCCGACCCGCACTCGGGGGCCCCGGCCGCCGAGGCCGTACGGGTCGGCGCGGCGCTGTGGCTGCTCGCCCATCACGGGGGCCTGCAGGTCTCCGGTGGCTGGCTCGGACTGGTCCCGCTGGGGCTGATGGCTCTCCCCGCCGGCCTGCTGGTCCGGGCCGGGCGAGCGGTCGCGCGCTCCGGCGTCAGCGGGCTCGGCGACGCCGCCCTCGCGGCCGGCTCGGTCGCGGCGCCGTACGCCTGCCTCGCCACCGCGGTGGCGGCGCTGGCCGCCCGCCCGGGCCTCGACCCCTCGCCCGGTCAGGCGCTGGCCGGTGCGGCGACGCTGGCGTTCCTCGCGGCAGGGGTCGGCGTGCTGCGCGAGGCGGGGCAGCTGCAGTCGCTGTGGCGGCGCCTGCCCGACCTCGTCCGGCGCCCACTCTCGGCCGGGGCGGCCGCGGTCGGCGCGCTCGTCGCTGCCGGCCTCGTCCTGCTCGTCGTCTCCGTCTTCCTGCACGTCGACGCCGTGGCCGCAGCACAGCGCGAGCTGCACCCGGGCGTCGCCGGTGGGGTGGTGCTGGCCCTGCTGCAGACCGTGCTCGTGCCGAACGCCGCGGTCGCGGCGGCGTCGTACGCTACCGGGCCCGGCTTCGCGCTCGGCGCGGGTACGACCGTGGCGCCGTTCACCGCGCACTCCGGTACGGTGCCCGCCCTGCCGCTGCTGGCCGCGCTGCCGCACGACCCGGTGGGCGGCCTGGTGCTCGCGGTGCCGCTGGCCTGCGGGGTGCTGGCCGGGGTGCTGCTCGTGCGCGCACGTACGGTCGCGGTGCGCCGGGCCGCCCTCGACGGCCTCGGCGCGGGGGCCTGCGCGGGCGCCCTGTTCGCTGCGCTCACGGCGCTGGCGGGCGGCCCCGTCGGTGCCCTGGCGGCCGTCGGCTCCTCGCCGTGGCAGGCCGGCCTGGCCCTGGCCGGCGAGGTCGCTGCCGGCGCCACGGCGGCCGCGACGCTGTGCGCCTGGCGCGGGTGGCTGACCGGCGGCTGACCCTCGCTAGGGTTCCGCACGTGTCCGCGCGGCTGGTCGTCCTCGTCTCCGGCTCCGGCACCAACCTGCAGGCCCTCCTCGACGCGTGCGCCGACCCGGGGTACGGGGCGCAGGTCGTCGCGGTCGGTGCCGACCGGCACGGGATCGAGGGGCTCGCGCGCGCCGAACGGGTGGGCGTGCCGACGTTCGTCCTGCGGGTGCCGGACTTCCCGGACCGCCCCGCATGGGACGCCGCGATCACCGACGCGGTCGCCGGGTACGAACCCGACCTGGTCGTCTCGGCGGGGTTCATGAAGCTCGTCGGCCCCGCCTTCCTCGCCCGGTTCCGCGGCCGGTTCGTCAACACCCACCCGGCGCTGCTGCCGTCGTTCCCCGGCATGCACGGCGCGAGCGACGCCCTGGAGTACGGCGTCAAGGTGGCGGGGGCGACGCTGTTCCTCGTGGACGAGGGCGTCGACACCGGCCCGATCGTGGCGCAGCGCTGTGTCGACGTGCGTGACGACGACGACGAGGCGTCGCTGCACGAACGGATCAAGGGCGTGGAGCGGGAGATGCTCGTCAGCGCCGTCGGCAGGATGGTCCGGGAGGGCTGGACCGTACGTGGAAGGAAGGTCTCGATCCCATGAGCAAGCGACCCATCCGCCGGGCGCTCGTCAGCGTGTACGACAAGACCGGGCTGGAGGGGCTGGGCCGGGTGCTCGCCGAGCACGGCGTCCAGGTCGTCTCCACCGGCTCCACCGCTGCCCGGCTGCGGGACGCCGGGGTCGGCGTCACCCCGGTCGAGGAGCTCACCGGCTTCCCGGAGTGCCTCGAGGGCCGGGTGAAGACCCTGCACCCGAAGGTGCACGCGGGCATCCTCGCCGACCTGCGCAAGCCCGACCACGAGCGGCAGCTGGCCGACCTCGGGGTCGAGCCGTTCGACCTCGTCGTCGTGAACCTCTACCCGTTCCGCGAGACCGTGGCCTCCGGGGCGGCGCCGGACGAGGTCGTCGAGCAGATCGACATCGGCGGGCCCTCGATGGTCCGGGCCGCGGCGAAGAACCACCCGTCCGTCGCGGTCGTCGTCTCCCCGGACCGGTACGGCGAGGTGGCCGACGCCGTCCGCTCCGGCGGGTTCAGCCTGGAGCAGCGCACCCGGCTGGCGGCCGAGGCGTTCGCGCACACCGCTGCGTACGACGTCGCGGTCGCCTCCTGGTTCGCGAGCGTGCAGTCCCCCGACGCGGTGGCCGCCGAGTCCGGCTTCCCGGACTTCCTCGGCGGGACGTGGTCGCGCTCGGCCGTGCTGCGCTACGGCGAGAACCCGCACCAGCGGGCCGCCCTGTTCGTCTCCCAGGACGGGCCGGCCGGGCTCGCGCAGGCACAGCAGCTGCACGGCAAGGAGATGTCGTACAACAACTACGTCGACACCGACGCGGCCCGGCGGGCGGCGTACGACTTCGGCGACCCCTGCGTGGCGGTCGTCAAGCACGCCAACCCCTGCGGGATCGCGGTCGGCGCCGACGTCGCGGAGGCGCACCGCAAGGCGCACGCCTGCGACCCGGTGTCCGCGTTCGGAGGCGTCATCGCGACCAACCGGCCGGTGTCGGTCGCCATGGCCGAGCAGGTCGCGGAGATCTTCACCGAGGTGGTCTGCGCGCCGGCGTTCGACGACGGTGCGGTGGAGATCCTCGCGCGCAAGCCGTCGATCCGGCTGCTGCTGTGCCCCCCGCCCGCGTCCCGCGCGGGCCTGGAGATGCGGCAGGTCAGCGGTGGCCTGCTCCTGCAGAGCATCGACACCGTCGACGACCCCGGCGACGACCCGGCGGGCTGGTCGCTGCAGGCCGGCGACCCCGCCGACGCGGCGACGCTGGCCGACCTCGGGTTCGCCTGGCGGGCCTGCCGGTCGGTGAAGTCCAACGCGATCCTGCTCGCGGCCGACGGTGCGACCGTCGGGGTCGGCATGGGCCAGGTGAACCGCGTGGACGCGGCTCGACTCGCGGTGGCCCGCGCCGGGGACCGCGCGACCGGGGCGGTCGCGGCGAGTGACGCCTTCTTCCCGTTCCCGGACGGGTTCGAGGTGCTCGCCGAGGCCGGCGTCCGCGCGGTCGTCGAGCCCGGCGGCTCCGTACGCGACGAGCTCGTCGTCGAGGCCGCCATGAAGGCCGGTGTCGCGCTGTACTTCACCGGCACGCGGCACTTCTTCCACTGACACCAGCGCCCGCGCCTTCGTGCGCCCCACGACCGTCTTCATGCGGCCAGACGGGGCTGATGGAGATCGTTTGACCCCAGTACGTCGCACGAAGGCGCAGGGCGGGGGCGGCGTGGGAGACTCGGCCGCGTGAGCGCGCAGATCCTCGACGGCAACCAGGTCCTCGACCGCGTGAAGGACGACCTGCGCGAGCGGGTCGACGCGCTGAAGGCGGCCGGCGTGCAGCCGGGACTCGGCACGGTCCTCGTCGGCGACGACCCGGCGAGTGCGAAGTACGTCGAGATGAAGCACCGCAACTGTGCCGAGCTGGGCATCGACTCGGTCCACGAGCACCTGTCGGCGACGGCGTCGCAGGCCGACGTCGACGCGGTCGTCGACCGGTTCAACCGGGACGAGCGGGTCGACGCCTACCTCATGCAGCACCCGTTCCCCAAGGGGCTCGACTTCGAGGCGGCGCTGCTTCGCGTCGACCCGGCGAAGGACGTGGACGGGCTGCACCCGGTCAACCTCGGCCGGCTGCTGCAGGGCGTCCGCGGTCCCCGCCCGTGCACCCCGGCCGGGATCCAGGCCCTGCTGGCGCACTACGAGGTGCCCGTGGAGGGGCGCCACGTGGTGATCATCGGCCGCGGTCTCACCGTCGGGAAGCCGCTGGCGGCCCTGCTCGCGCTGAAGGAGCCGCACGCGAACGCCGCCGTCACCGTGCTGCACACCGGCGTGCGCGACATCGCGCCGTACGTCCGCACCGCGGACGTCGTGGTCGCCGCCGCCGGTGCTCCGGGGATCGTCACCGCCGAGATGGTCAAGCCGGGCGCGGCGGTGGTGCAGACCGGCACGACGATCGTCGACGGGAAGTACCGCCCGGACGTGGACCCCGCCGTCCGGGAGGTCGCAGGCTGGTTCTCCCCGGTGACGGGCTCGGTCGGGCCGATGACCCGGGCCATGCTGCTGACGAACGTGGTCGAGGCCGCGGAGCGGCGCGCCGGCCTGCGCTAGGGCTCAGCCGGCGCGGCGTACGCCGCCGTCCGCGTCGTCGGGAACGGGCAGTGGCCGGATGATGCCCAGGGCGACGACCTCGTTGGCGAGCCGTCCCCGCCGGTTGCCGCCCTCGGCGATCCGGAACTTCTGGTACAGCCGCAGCAGGTGCTGCTTGACCGCCGCCTCGGTGACGACGAGCTCCTCGGCGATGTCGCGCGCGGTCGCCGGCGCGACGAACGCCTCGTGGCGCAGCGCCGGCCGGCACAGCGCCTCCAGCACCTCGAACTCGCGGCGGGTGATGTCGGGCGCGGCCACCCGGCGCAGCTCGGTCGTCTCCTCGGCGGAGTCCTCGGCCGGCAGCACACCACCGACCCTGGCCCGGGCGGCACCGAAGCTCAGCACGTCACCCTCGGCGAGGATCCGGCGACCGATGGGCCGCCCGTTCACGCGGGTGCCGTTCCGGGACAGGCCGAGGTCGGTCACGTACACGTACGGTCCGCGGCGGATCAGCTCAGCGTGCAGGCGCGAGACGCTCGGGTCCTGCAGGCTGATGTCCACGCCGTCGCCCCGGCCCACCGTGGTGACCTCCCCCCGGAGCTCGAACACCTCGCCGGTGTCCTCGAGGCGGAGGTACGGGGAGTCCACGAGCCCTCCTGCGGTCGTCTGCGCCGGACGATGCCGGTTCGGTCATGACTGTCTTGCGCTGGAGGTACCCCGGTGCGGGCCGCCAACACCCCCTAGACTGCTCTGCCACGGGAGGTTCGCGCATGGGCGACTCGCCATCCCGCGGACTCGCCGACGTCGTGGCGGCCTCGACGGCCATCTCCGACATCGACGGGCGCGCCGGGCGGCTGTTCTACCGCGGTTACGACATCGCCGACCTGGCCGGTCGCACCTCCTTCGAGGAGACTGCGTACCTGCTGCAGCGCGGCGCGTTGCCGACCGCGGCCGAGCTCGCCGCCTTCTCGGCGGAGCTGGCCGAGGGCAGGACGCTCGGCCCCACGGTCAGGCAGCTGCTGCCGGCGCTCGCCGCCAAGGCCGGCCCGATGGAGGCACTGCGCACCCTGCTGTCGGCGTTGTCGGTCGACGATCCCGACAAGGGGAACGCCGGGGAGGCGGCCAACCGCGCGAAGGCCACCCGCCTGGTGGCCCAGGCACCGCTGCTCGTGGCCGGCTACCACGCGGCCCGCAGTGGCCGCCCCGTACCGGAGCCGGATGCGGCGCTGGGTATCGCCGGCAACCTGCTGCTGCAGCTGACCGGGCAGCGGCCGCTGCCGCGGCAGGTGGCCGCCTTCGACACCTGCCTCGTCCTGCACGCGGACCACACGATGAACGCCTCGACATTCGCGGCCCGCGTCTGCGCGGCCACGCTGTCGGACCTGCACTCCGCGGTGACGGCCGCGGTCGCGACGCTCAAGGGCCCGCTGCACGGCGGTGCGAACGAGCAGGTGATGCGGATGCTCGAACGCATCGGCACACCAGACGCCGCGCCGGACGCCGTACGCGACCTGCTCGGCCGCGGGGAGAAGGTGATGGGCTTCGGCCACCGGGTCTACCGGACGGAGGACCCGCGCGCGACGCTGCTGCGCGAGCTGAGCCGTGAGCTGGGGGAGCTCGCCGGTGACACCCGCTGGTACGAGCTGTCGCTGGCGGTGGAGCGCGCGGTGGCGGCCGAGCGCGGGCTGTTCCCGAACGTCGACTTCTTCGCGGCGAGCGCCTACCGCGCGCTGGGCATCCCGACCGACCTGTTCACGCCCGTGTTCACCGTGTCGCGGATGGCCGGCTGGGTCAGCCACGTCATCGAGCAGCAGCTCGACAACCGGCTGATCCGCCCGGACAGCGAGTACGTCGGCGAGCACGGGCGCTCCTGGGTCCCGGTCGAGCAGCGATGACCGGCCCCGCCCCCGGGGGTCCGCGCCGCCGCCCCGACCCGGTGCTCGGCGTGGTCGCCGGTCTCGCGTTCGGGATGCTGCTGACCTGGCTGCACCACCCCCGCGTCGGGATGTACGCGATCGGGGCGACGCTCGTCGGTGCCACCGTGCTGCGCGCGGTGCTGCCACCGCGCGACGCCGGCCTGCTGGTCGTGCGCGGCCGGGTCGTCGACGTCGTCACGCTGTCCGTCCTGTCCGCAGCGGTCCTCGCGCTGGCGACCGTGACCCCCTTCCCCCCACCGGCCTCGTAGCCCGCTGAGGCGGCTCGGCTAACCTGCGGGAGGGCCGCGCCGCTTGCTGGTCTGTCCGACCGGGCAGCCTGGCTGACGGCAGCACGGCCCGCAGGCCGCACGCACGGTGACCCCGTGCCCAGCCACGACTCAGGAGCATCGCCCATGACCACCCACCGCGTGACCTTGATCCCCGGCGACGGTGTCGGTCCCGAGCTCACCGAGGCCACGCGCCGGGTGCTCGAGGCGGCGGCCGCGACGGCGGGAAGCGACTTCGACTGGCAGGTCCGCGACGCGGGCGTCGACGTGATGGAGGAGAAGGGCACGCCGCTGCCCGACGACGTCCTCGAGTCCATCCGCGACACGAAGGTGGCGCTCAAGGGCCCCATCACGACGCCCATCGGTACCGGGTTCCGCTCGGTGAACGTCGCCCTGCGCTTCGAGCTCGACCTCTACACCTGCCTGCGCCCGTGCAAGACCTACCCCGGCGTCCGCACCCGGTTCGACAACGTGGACGTGGTCATCGTCCGCGAGAACATGGAGGACCTGTACCGGGGCATCGAGTTCGAGGAAGGCACCGAGGACGCCAAGCAGGTCATCGACTACCTCAACGGCTTCGGCAACAAGCAGATCAGCGCCGACTCGGGCCTGTCCATCAAGCCGATCAGCCGTTCCGGGTCCGAGCGGATCATCCGCTGGGCGTTCGAGCACGCCCGGTCCACCGGCCGCAAGCGGGTCCACTGCGTGACGAAGTCGAACATCATGAAGTTCACCGACGGGCTGTTCCTGTCGGTGTTCCGGGAGATCGCCAAGGACTACCCGGAGATCGAGGCGTGGGAGAACCTCGTCGACGCCACCTGCATGGGACTGGTGCAGCGGCCGGAGGAGTGGGACCTGCTGGTCCTGCCGAACCTCTACGGCGACATCCTCAGCGACCTCACCGCGGGCATGGTCGGCGGTCTCGGTGTCGCGCCGGGCGCCAACATCGGCGACAAGTACGCCGTCTTCGAGGCGACGCACGGGTCGGCGCCGAAGTACAAGGGACAGAACAAGGTCAACCCGACGGCCATGATCCTGTCGGGGATGCTCATGCTCCGCCACCTCGGCGAGCGCGCCGCGGCCGACCGTCTCGAGCAGGCGGTCAGCGAGGTGCTCGGCGAGGGCAAGAGCGTGACGTACGACATGAAGCCGACGCGCGACGACCCCACCGCTGTGGGCACGTCGGAGTACGCCGACGCGATCATCGAGAAGCTCCAGGGCTAGGAGGGCACGTGGCACGTTCGGGCAAGGTGACGGTTGTCGGCGCCGGTTTCTACGGCTCCACCACCGCGCAGCGCCTCGCGGAGTACGACGTCTTCGCCGAGGTCGTGCTCACCGACATCGTCGAGGGCAAGCCGGAGGGGCTGGCTCTCGACATGTCCCAGAGCCGTTCCATCGAGGGCTTCGAGACGAAGGTCACGGGCGTCACGACGGGTCAGGACGGCTCGGGCTACGAGCACACCGCCGGCTCGGAGATCGTGGTCATCACCGCCGGGCTGCCCCGCAAGCCGGGCATGAGCCGGATGGACCTGATCGAGACCAACGCCAAGATCGTGCGCGCGGTTACCGAGCAGGTCGTCAAGCACTCGCCGGACGCCGTGCTCGTGGTGGTCTCCAACCCGCTCGACGAGATGACCGCGCTGGCGGCCAACGTGTCCGGGTTCCCGAAGAGCCGGGTCATGGGCCAGGCAGGCATGCTCGACACCGCGCGGTTCAAGCAGAAGGTGGCCGACCGCCTCGGTGTCTCGACCGGTGGGGTCGAGGCGCTGACCCTGGGCAGCCACGGCGACACGATGGTGCCGGTTCCGAGCCTGGTGACAGTCGACGGCAAGCCGATCCGCGACCTGCTCTCCGACGCCGAGATCGAGGACCTCGTCAAGCAGACGCGGGACGGCGGTGCCGAGATCGTCGCGCTGCTCAAGACCGGCTCGGCGTACTACGCGCCGTCGGCGGCCGCCGCCCGCATGGTGAAGGCCGTGCACGAGGACTCCGGCGAGGTCATGCCGGTCTGCACGTGGGTCGACGGCCAGTACGGCATCGACGGCGTCTACCTCGGCGTGCCCGGCCGGCTCGGCAAGGGCGGGGTCAAGGAGGTCGTCGAGCTCGACCTCGCCGCCGACGAGCTGGCCGCCCTCAAGGAGGCGGCCGAGGCCGTGCGCGCCAAGCAGGCCGACGTCGCCAACCTGTAGCCCGCCGGTGATGGACGACCCCTGCAGTACCGGCGGCGGGACGTGACCTAGGTGATCTGGGTCAACGTCCTCGTCGTCCTGGGGCTGATCCTGCTCGAGGGGCTGTTCGCCGCGGCGGAGCTGGCCCTTGTGACCCTGCGCGAGGGCCAGGTCCGGTCGCTGGCGGAGAAGGGCCGCCGCGGGGAGCGGGTGCAGCTGCTGGTCGAGGATCCGAACCGGTTCCTCTCCGCCGTCCAGATCGGGGTCACGCTGACCGCGCTGCTGGCGTCGGCGTTCGGTGCGGTGACGCTCGTCCAGTCCGCTGCGGACGGGCTGCGCAGCGTCGGGCTCGGCAGCCGGGCGGCGGACTGGCTGGGCTTCGCCGGCGTGACGCTGGCGATCACGTACGTGACGCTGGTCCTGGGCGAGCTCGCCCCGAAGCGCCTGGCCATCCAGCGCCCGGAGGGTGCCTCGCTGCTGCTCGGCCCCCCGCTCTACCGGGTTGCGCTCGCCGTGCGTCCGGTGATCTGGCTGCTGTCGAGGTCCACCAACGTGCTGGTCCGTCTCCTCGGCGGGGACCCCCACGCCGCGCGCGAGACCATCACCGAGGAGGAGCTGCGCAACCTCGTCACCGCTCACGAGTCGCTCTCCCGCGACGAGCGCAAGCTCATCGACGAGGTGTTCGCGGCAGGCGACCGCCAGCTGCGCGAGGTGATGGTGCCGCGTACCGAGGTGACCTTCCTGGAGGCTTCGCAGCCGGTGAGCAAGGCGGCGAAGGAGGCCGCGGCGACGCCGTACTCGCGCTTCCCGGTCTCGCGTGGCTCCCACGACGAGGTGGTCGGCTTCGTCCACGTCAAGGACCTGCTGATCCCGCCGGTGAGCTCGCGGCGCTCGATGAAGGTCGGCGACCTGGTGCGGGAGGTGACCCAGTTGCCCGCGACCAAGCGCGTGCTGCCGGCCCTGTCGGAGATGCGCCGGTCGGCCTCCCACCTCGTGGTCGTCGTCGACGAGTACGGCGGCACCGCCGGGATCGTCACGCTCGAGGACCTCATCGAGGAGGTCATCGGCGACATCCGCGACGAGTACGACGTCGGCGAGGGCGGCCCGCGGCGGCTGCGCAGCGGGGACATCGAGGTCGACGGACTGCTCAACCGGGACGACTTCCTCGAGGAGACCTGGCTGGAGCTGCCGGAGGGGCCGTTCGAGACGGTGGCGGGCTACGTCATGGCCATGGTCGGCCGGGTGCCCAAGGTCGGCGACGTCGTCGAGGTGCCGGGGGCACGGCTGAAGGTCGTGGCGATGGACGAACGCCGGGTGGCCCGGGTCCGGATCAGCTACCAGGAGGACGCCGCGGCGTCGGAGGAGCGCGGATGAACGGGGTGTTCGAGGAGGTCGCCGCGGTCCCCGTCGACGCGGACGGGGTTGTCTTCGAGCACGGCTGGCAGTCCTGGTCCCCGACCACGGCCTACCGCGCCGGCCAGCGCCCGTTCCGGCCGTTCCACCCGGTCGCGCGCACGATGTCCTACCGCTGGGACGTCCCCGCCCCCGACGAGGAGTTCCAGGGGGAGGGTCTGCTGGCCGTGCAGCCTGCGCCCGGCGCTGCGGTGCACGTCGTGGCGACCTCGCTGGCAGGTGACGTCCCGGTCGCCGTGCGCGGCCGGTACGCCGACGGCCGGCTCCTCGTCCGCGCCGACGGGCCGGTCGAGCACGTCGTCGACGACGGTCCGGGCGGCCTCGAGGGAGCGCTGGCCCGGTGGGCGGACCGGTTCGCCGCCCGGTGCGGGGTCACCGCCGTACGGCCGGCGCCGGCGATGTGGGTGTCCTGGTACCAGTACTTCACGGCGGTCACCGAGGCCGACATCGTCGAGAACCTCGACGCCATGGACGCGCTCGACCTGCCGGTGGAGGTGGTCCAGGTCGACGACGGCTGGCAGGCCGGCATCGGTGACTGGCAGACGCTGTCGGACCGGTTCGACTCGCTCGGCGACCTGGTGTCACGCATCCGGGACCGGGGGCGGCGGGCCGGCATCTGGGTGGCGCCGTTCCTGCTGGGCTCGGACTCGGAGACGCTGCGGGACCACCCGGACTGGGCCGTCGACGGCGCCCGCGCGGGGCTCAACTGGGGCCAGAAGCTGCGGGTGCTCGACGTCACGCACCCGGCCGCGGCCGAGTGGTTGTCCGGGGTGTTCCGGTGGCTGCGCTCACTCGGCATCGACCTGTTCAAGATCGACTTTGTGTACGCGGGGGCGCTGCCGGGGCGCCGGTACGACGACGTGCCGTCGGTCGAGGCGTACCGCCGCGGCCTCGAGCTGATCCGGGCGGCGATCGGGGACGCGTACCTGCTCGGCTGCGGGGCGCCGATCCTGCCGAGCGTCGGCCTGGTGGACGCCATGCGGGTCAGTCCCGACGTGGCGCCGACGTACGAGCCCCGCGACGGCGACCTGTGCCAGCCGTCGGTGCGTGCGGCATTGCTGTCCGGCCGCGGGCGGGCGTTCCAGCACGGCCGGTTCTGGGTGAACGACCCGGACTGCCTGATCGTGCGGCCGGAGGTCGAGGGCCGGCAGCAGTGGGCCGGGCACGTCGAGCGCTGGGGCGGGCTGCGGGCCTCCAGCGACCGCCTGCAGGACCTGGACGACTGGGGCCTGGAGACCACCCGGCGGGTGCTGGGCGCCTCGCCCGTGAACCCGTTCGTCGGCTGAACGGGCGGCTGTGACAATGGCAGGCATGTCCGCCTCGCGTCCCCGTGTGCTGTCCGGCATCCAGCCGACCGCTGACTCCTTCCAGCTCGGCAACTACCTGGGTGCGGTCCGGCACTGGGTCGCGCTGCAGCACGACCACGACGCGTTCTACTGCGTGGTCGACCTGCACGCGATCACGGTCGAGCACGACCCGGCCGAGCTGCGCCGGCGTACCCGGATCGCGGCCGCACAGCTGCTCGCGGCCGGCCTCGACCCGCAGCGGTGCGCGCTGTTCCTGCAGAGCCACGTGCCGCAGCACGCCGAGCTGGCCTGGGTGCTCGGCTGCCTCACCGGCTACGGCGAGGCGAGCCGGATGACGCAGTTCAAGGACAAGGCCGCCCGGCAGCAGAACGTCACCGTCGGCCTGTTCACCTACCCGATCCTGCAGGCCGCGGACATCCTGCTGTACCACGCGAACCAGGTGCCGGTGGGTGAGGACCAGCGCCAGCACCTCGAGCTCACCCGCGACCTCGCGATCCGCTTCAACGGCCGGTTCGGCGAGACGTTCACGGTGCCCGAGCCGTACATCGTCCAGGGGAGTGCGAAGATCGCCGACCTGCAGGACCCGAGCGCGAAGATGAGCAAGTCGCTGCCGCCGGCGGGCACGCTGTACCTGCTCGACCCCGCCGTCTCACTGGCCAAGAAGGTGCGCCGGGCCGTGACCGACACCGGCTCGGAGGTCACCGCGGACGCGGAGAACAAGCCCGGCGTGACGAACCTGCTGCGGATCTACTCCGCGCTCACCGGACGCACGGTCGCCGAGCTGGAGGACGCGTACGCCGGCAAGGGTTACGGCGACCTCAAGAAGGACCTCGCGGACGTCGTCGTCGAGTTCGCCACCCCCTTCCGTGAGCGCACCGAGCGCTGGCTGGACGACCGGGAGGGACTCGACGCGGTGCTCGCCGCGGGAGCGGAGCGCGCCCGCGCGGTGGCCGAGGACACCATGGTGGCCGTCCGTGAGCGGGTCGGCTTCCTGCCCGTCAAGGGATGAGGCGCAACATCGGGGTCGCCATCTCGGTGCCCGACCCGTACGGCCGCCAGCTGCAGGACTGGCGCGAGCAGGTCGGCGACCCGGAGGCGGCCAAGATCGTCCCGCACGTGACGCTGCTGCCACCCACGCGGATCGACGAGGCCGACCTGGCCGACATCGAGCGGCACCTGCGACGGGTGGCCCGCGACCACCAGCCCTTCGACATCGAGCTGCGCGGCTCGGCGACGTTCCGCCCGGTGTCGCCGGTCGTGTTCGTGCCGCTGGTCGCGGGGATCAGCGACTGCGAGCGCCTGGAGGCCCGGGTGCGGTCGGGGCCGCTGCTGCGCTCGACGCGGTTCCCCTACCACCCCCATGTCACGGTGGCCCACGACGTGCCGGACGAGGCACTCGACCACGCGTACGACGTGCTGGCCGACTTCTCCGCCCGGTTCCGGGTCACCGGGTTCGCACTGTTCGAGCAGGGCGCGGACGAGCACTGGCGCCCCCGGCGCGACTTCCTGTTCGGCCTGTGACCGCGAACGCGACGGCCCGGCACCTTCCGGTGCCGGGCCGTGGCGTGCTTCGGAGGATGGTCAGACGGGGCGAACCTGGTCGGCCTGCGGGCCCTTCTGGCCCTGGGTGACCTCGAACTCCACGCGCTGCCCCTCCTCGAGGGACCGGTAACCGTCCGCGATGATCGCCGAGTAGTGAACGAAGACGTCAGCGCCGCCGTCCACGGCGATGAAGCCGAAGCCCTTCTCGGCGTTGAACCACTTCACCGTGCCTTGTGCCACTGCAACCCCATGGGTCTAGTACCTCGGTCCCGCAGCCACGGGAGTCCGTGTCGAACCCTCCTTGCCGGGGTTCGACTAGGCGCGACCCTACCTGCTGTGCGGTCCGCTGTGGGTCGCTTCCGGTAACCGGTCCCTGACGCCCGGTCAGCCGCCCCGGGCGAGCCGCGCGTCGGCGCGCCGCCGCCGGACCCGCCGGCGCCAGCGCACGGCACGACCGCCGTACGTCCAGGTGAACAGGATGGCGCCGGAGACCCCGAGCCCGAGCGGCAACGGTGCCAGCGACCTGCCCGTGCGCGGGTCGGCCGGGGCGCCCACGCTGGCGGCCGCCCGCGCGTGGGTCGCCGGGGCGGGCGCGGGGGCCGGAAGCGGGTCGACGAGCGTGCCGACCGGCCGCACGTGGCCGTACGCCGCGAAGCCCCAGTCGAGCAGGCGCTCGGCCTCCTTCCACACGGCCGGGTCCGCGTGCATCAGCGTGACGACGAGGGTGTGCCCCCCGCGCGTGGCTGCGCCGACGAACGTCGCGCGGGCGGCGTCGGTCCAGCCGTTCTTCACGCCGATCGCGCCCGGGTAGTGGGTGAGCAGCCGGTTGTGCGTGTAGATCTGGATCCGCTCGCCGTGGGGGGCGGCCACCCACGACTGCTTGATGGCGACGTACTGGCGGAAGGCCGGCAGGCGCATCGCGGCGCGGGCGATCAGCGCCAGGTCGTACGCGGAGGTGTGCTGACCCGGGCCGTCGAGACCGCTCGGTGTGACGGCGTGCGTGTCGTACGCCTGCAGGCGCGCGGCCTCACGGTTCATCAGCGCCAGCGTCCGCGCCTGGCCACCGGCTGCGGTCGCCAGCGTGTCCGCGGCGTCGTTGCCGGAGACGACGAGCATCGCGGTGAACAGCTGGCGGATCGGGTACGCGAGGTGCTCGACGAGCCCGACCTTGCTGCCGTCCACGGCCACGTCGTCCCAGGTCGGGACGGCGGTGGCATCCGGGTTCAGTCGCGGGATGAGGGTCTCGGCGGTGAGCACCTTGAGCGTGCTCGCCGGCAGGTGCCGGGCGTGCGCGTCCCGCGCCGCGAGCACCGCCCCGGTGTCCAGGTCCGCGACGAGCCACGAGCTCGCCGTCAGCCCGGTGGGCACCTCCGGAACCCCGGGCAGGGCGTCGACGACGAGCCCGTGCGAGGCGAGCCGCGCGCCACCGACCGGCTGAGGGCCGGGCGCCGTCTCCGCTGTGGCAGGAGCGGTGGCGACCGGGACGGACAGAGCGGCTGCGGCGAGTGCGGCGAGCAGGTGGGGGAGGCGCATGGCGCCCCGAGATTACCGGTGCGCTCAGGAGGCCGGCGTGAACGACGCGAACATCGCGCGGCGAACGTCGGCGTAGCGCTGCCCGTCGTCGGCGCGCGACTGGACACACCGCTGCCGTACCCGCTTCTGCGGGTTGATCATCCCCGGCCTAGCATCCGGTCATGACCCGTGCCTCGGAGTCGGGCTTCCCGATCGAGCCGCTGTACGGCCCGGACGTGCTCTCCGGCTGGGACCCGCAGCAGGCGCTCGGGACGCCCGGCGAGTACCCGTTCACCCGCGGCGTGTACCCCACCATGTACACCGGCCGGCCGTGGACCATGCGCCAGTACGCCGGGTTCGGGACGGCGCGGGAGTCGAACGAGCGCTACCACCGGCTCATCGAGGCCGGCACCACCGGCCTGTCGGTCGCCTTCGACCTGCCGACGCAGATGGGCTACGACTCCGACGACCCGGTCGCCTCCGGCGAGGTCGGCAAGGTCGGCGTCGCGATCGACTCGGTCGACGACATGCGGCTGCTGTTCGACGGCATCCCGCTGGACCAGGTCTCCACGTCGATGACCATCAACGCGCCGGCGTCGCTGCTGCTGCTGCTCTACCAGCTCGTCGCCGAGGAGCAGGGTGTCCCGGCGGCCAAGCTCACCGGGACGATCCAGAACGACATCCTCAAGGAGTACATCGCCCGCGGCACCTACATCTTCCCGCCGCAGCCGTCGCTGCGGATGGTGAGCGACATCTTCGCGTACTGCGCGCGCGAGGTGCCGAGGTGGAACACGATCTCCATCTCCGGCTACCACATGGCCGAGGCCGGGGCGACGCCCGTGCAGGAGGTCGCGTTCACCCTCGCCAACGCGAAGGCGTACGTGCAGGCCGCGCTCGCCGCCGGGCTCGACGTCGACGACTTCGCTCCCCGCCTGTCGTTCTTCTTCGTCGCCCGGACCACGCTGCTCGAGGAGGTCGCGAAGTTCCGGGCGGCGCGCCGGATCTGGGCGCGGATGATGCGCGAGGAGTTCGGCGCGCAGAACCCCAAGTCGCAGATGCTGCGCTTCCACACCCAGACGGCCGGTGTGCAGCTCACCGCCCAGCAGCCCGAGGTCAACATGGTGCGGGTGACCATCCAGGCACTGGCCGCGGTGCTCGGCGGCACCCAGTCGCTGCACACCAACTCCTACGACGAGGCGATCGCGCTGCCGACCGAGAAGGCGGCCCGGCTGGCGCTGCGCACGCAGCAGGTCATCGCGTTCGAGTCCGACGTCCCGGCGACGGTCGACCCGCTGGCCGGGTCGTACGCCGTCGAGTCGATGACCGACGAGGTGGAACGGGGCGTCGCCGACCTGATGACCAAGGTCGAGGAGATCGGCGGCGCCGTGGCGGCGATCGAGCACGGGTTCCAGAAGGCGGAGATCGAGAAGTCCGCGTACGACGTGGCGATGCAGGTCGAGCACCTCGACCGCACGGTCGTCGGGGTCAACCGCTTCCAGCTGCCGCAGGAGGAGGCGTACGAGCCGTTGCGCGTCGACCCGCGCATCGAGGCGGAGCAGGCGCAGCGGCTCGCGGAGCTGCGCCGTGCCCGGGCCAACGACGAGGTCCGCCGTGCGCTGTCGGCCCTGCAGAAGGCGGCGGACGGGACCGACAACGTGCTGTACCCGATGCGGGAGGCGCTCGCGGCCCGGGCCACCGTCGGTGAGGTCGCGAACGCCCTGCGTGAGGTGTGGGGCACCTACCGTCCGCCGGACGCCCTCTGAGCCCGCCCCATCTGTCCGGTTGCACCGGTTTCGTGGTTGGCTGTGCCCGTGTTCGTGGTGCTTCTCGTCGTCGTTGCCGCAGTGGTAGCCGTCGCGCTCGTCCAGATCTCGCTGCGGGCGACCGGCCCGGACGAGACCGAGCGCTTCCACCGCGCCCGCATGCTCACCTCCGGGTGGGCGGCGTCCAGCGCCGCCGAGCCGGTACGGGAGCCCGCGCTCGAGGAGGACTACCCGGCGGAGGGCCCCGGGCCGACGCTGCGGCAGGGCCGGGACCGCAGGTCCGTGACGTAGTCGGTAGGAGCCCCGGCCCGCTCGGCCGCGTCGGCGAGCAGGCCGACGTACCGGGCTGAGGGCAGCCCACCCTCGTACGCGTCGAGCACGTACACCCAGGCGACGACGTCGCCGTCCAGCGTGGCGACCCGGACGCGCAGCTTGCGGTAGAGCCCGAGGTCGACGCCCTCCCACTCGTCGAGCCGGTCCTCGTCGGCCTCGCTGACGTCGTAGAGCATGACGAAGACCCGGCTGTCCGCGTGCTCGACCACGGTCGGCAGGGCACCCTCCCAGCCGAGGTCCTCGCCCCCGAAGGTGATGCGCCACCCCTCGAGCCAGCCGGGGCCACGGCAGGGAGAGTGGGGACAGTAGAACCGCATCCGGTCGGGGTCGAGGTTCGACCCGTAGGCCGCGTAGAGGCTCACGGGGTCACATCGTCCCAGACGAACCGCCCCGGGAGAGAATGAGACACGTGCGTATCGCGATCGTCGGAGGTGGCCCCGCCGGATACGAGGCTGCGCTGATGGCGGCGCAGCTGGAGGCGGAGGTCGTCGTCGTCGACGGCGAGGGCCTCGGCGGCGCGTGCGTGCTGTGGGACTGCGTGCCGTCCAAGACGCTCATCGCGACCTCCGACGCGCTGAACGGCGTGGCCGGCTCCCCGGCGCTGGGCGTCAACCTCCCCGACAGCGGCACCGGCCCCCGGGTGGACCTGCTCGCGGTGAACGCCCGGGTGAAGTCCCTGGCGCTGGCACAGTCCCTGGACATCGCCCACCGGCTCGGTCGTGAGGGCGTGGAGGTCGTCCAGGGGCGCGCCCGGCTCGTGGGGGACGGCCGGCTCGTGGTCCGTACGCCGGAGGGCCGTGAGCAGGGGCTGGGCGCGGACGTCGTCATCGTCGCCACCGGCGCGTCCCCGCGGGTGCTGCCGGGAGCCGTCCCCGACGGCGAGCGGATCCTGTCCTGGCGGCACGTCTACGACCTGCAGGAGCTGCCCGAGGAGCTCGTCGTCGTCGGCTCCGGCGTGACCGGTGCGGAGTTCGCCAACGCCTACCAGGGGATGGGCTCGCACGTGACCTGGGTGTCCAGCCGGGACCGTGTCATGCCGAGCGAGGACGCCGACGCCGCCCTGCTGCTGGAAGGCGTGTTCCAGCGCCGCGGCATGACCATCGTCAAGCACGCCCGCGCCGAGACCGTGGAGCGCACGGCCCACGGGGTGCTCGTCCGGCTGCAGGACGGTCGCACGGTCGAGGGCAGCCACGCGCTGATCGCGGTCGGGTCCGTGCCGAACACCGAGGGGATCGGCCTGCAGGACGTGGGGGTCACGCTGAGCGCGGGCGGCCACGTCATGGTCGACCGGGTGAGCCGGACGACGGCGTCCAACGTGTACGCCGCCGGAGACTGCACCGGCGTGCTGCCCCTCGCGTCGGTGGCCGCGATGCAGGGTCGGATCGCGGTGTGGCACGCCCTCGGCGAGGCGGTGACGCCGCTGCGGCTGTCGACCGTCGCGTCCAACGTGTTCACCGACCCGGAGATCTCCACCGTCGGACTCGCGGAGGGCGAGGTGGACGTCAGCGGCGTGCAGTCGCGCTGCCTCAAGCTGCCGCTGTCGACCAACCCGCGCGCGAAGATGCAGGGCATCTCGGACGGGTTCGTCAAGCTGTTCGCCCGGCCGGGTACCGGAACCGTGCTCGGCGGGGTGGTGGTGGCGCCGTACGCCAGCGAGCTGATCCTGCCGGTGTCGATGGCGGTGCAGCACGCACTCACCGTCGACCAGCTGGCCCACACCTTCTCGATCTACCCGAGCCTGTCCGGCAGCATCGTCGAGGCCGCCCGCCAGCTCACCGGCCACGCCCCCGGCTGACGGCGCCCTCGACCCCTACGAGGTGCGGGTATGTCCCCTTCTAGGGGGACATACCCGCACCTCGATGGCGCGGGGTGGCAACCTGGCGCGCGCCTGCGGTGTCATGAGGACGTGACGGAAGGCGCACGGTGGACGCACGGCTGAGCGAGTACGTACGGGACCGCTGGCCGGCCCTCGTCCGGTACGCCGCCCTGCTGGGGGCGGACCCGCACGAGGCGGAGGAGGCCGTGCAGTCCGCACTGGTTCGGGTGGCGCTGCGCTGGCCGTTCGTCCGCGACAAGGACAACCCCGAGCCGTACGTGAAGCGCGCCATCCTCAACGGCCAGATCAACCGGTCCCGGCGACTGCGGCGGCGTGAGGTCTCCGTCGGCGACCCGCCGGAGCTGCCGGTCGGGGACCGTACGGGCGAGGTCGCCGACGCGGACGCCGTACGCCGGGCGCTCGCCGAGCTGACCCCGCGCCAGCGGGCGGTGCTCGTCCTGCGCTACCTGGACGACCGGTCCGAGGAGCAGACCGCGCACGCGCTCGGCTGCTCGGTCGGCACGGTGAAGAGCCAGACGCACAAGGCGCTCGCCCGGCTGCGCGCCGTCCTGGAGACGAGTGAGGTGCCGCGATGACCCGGCTGGAAGACACCCTGCGTGACGCGCTGGCGGACGCCCCCACCCCGCCGCTCGCCGTGACCGACCCGGTGGCTGCGGTCGACCGGCGCCTCACCCGCGCCCGCCTCCGGCTCGCGGCAGGCGCTGCCGCGGCTGCCGTGGTGGTCACCGCCGGGGTGGTCGTCCCGCTGCAGGTCCTGGGCGACGGGCACGGTCCCGCGCAGGTGGCCGTCGCGCCGACGCCGGCGCCCGACCTGCGCGCGGTCGCTGCCGGCGGTGGTTCGGAGTGGGCGGTCACGGACAGCGGCGCCGGCCCCGACCGCAGCGACTCACTCCTGCTCCGGCTGGACCCGGCCACCGGGCGCCGGGAGCAGGCCGTCCCGCTGCAGCTGCACGCGAGCGCGGTGGCTTTCGGTCTCGGCCGGGTGTGGGCGTGGGGCTCGACGAGCGCCACCGTCGTGACGGTCGACCCGGCGGACGGCACGAGCATCACCCACTCCTGGCAGGGGCTCGGTGCGGTGCGCGACGTCGCGTTCGCCGACGGCGCCGCCTGGGTGACGCTGCCCGACCGCGTCGTCCGGCTCGTCGTCGCGCCCGGCAGCCGCCGGCTGGACCAGGCCGCCACGATCGACCTCGTCGGTGCAGGTCGGATCGTCGTCACCGACTCCGGTCACGTCTGGGTGCAGGCGGACACCAGCCTGGTGCTGGTCTCGCCGGTGCAGCCGGGTCACGACCCCGGCGACCGCGTGCACATGGCCGGCCCGCTGCTCGGTCCGGCCGGGGGCGACCAGGTGTGGACGTACGACGGCAGCCGGCTGGTCGCCCTCACCCCCGAGCTGCTGCGGGCCGGGGAGTCCGTCGCCCAGGGCGCGCGGATCCCGGTCCCGGCCGAGCCGGCGCAGGTCGTCACCGCCGCCGACGGCAGCTGGTACGCCCGTGCCGGGCGCGACCTGTTCCACGTCGCCGGTGGGCAGGTGACCGCCCGGCTCGCCGACGCGTACGCCACCTCGCTCGCCGCGGATCCGTCCGGCGGCGTGCTGTTCACCGACGCGGCCGGCCGCCTGCGCCGGTGGGCCCCGACGCGCTAGTCGGCGATCTCGCAGATGACGGCGCCGCTCTGCACGGCGTCGCCGGGGGACGCCGACAGGTTGCGGACGGTGCCGCCCTTGTGGGCGCCCAGCGGCTGCTCCATTTTCATCGCCTCGAGCACCACGATGACGTCACCGGCCTCGACCTGCTGGCCCTCCTCGACGGCGACCTTGACGATCGTGCCCTGCATGGGCGTGGTGAGGGAGTCCCCGGACGGCGCCGCGCCCGCCCCGCCCCCACCGGTACGGCGCGTGGCCGGCTTGCGCTTCGCCCGGCCGGGGCCGGCAGCCGCTGCGGCCCCGAGGCCGGCCGGCAGGACGACCTCGACGCGGCGCCCGCCGACCTCGACGGTGACCTTCTCGCGCTCGGCCGGCTCCTCCGCGGCCGCGGCGGGCGCGCCCGGCTCGATCGAGGACAGGTCCGCCTCGGTCTCGATCCAGCGGTTGTGCACGGTGAACGGCTCGGAGGTGAACGCCGGGTCGCGGACCACCAGCCGGTGGAACGGGATGACCGTCGGCATGCCCTCGACGACGAACTCGTCCAGCGCGCGCCGGGCGCGCTCCAGGGCCTGCTTGCGGTCGCTGCCCCACACGACGAGCTTGGCCAGCATCGAGTCGAAGTTGCCGGCGACCGCGTCGCCGGCCTCGACGCCGGAGTCGACGCGTACGCCGGGGCCCGCGGGCGGGTGCCAGCCGGTGACCGGGCCGGGCGCGGGCATGAAGTTGCGCGCCGCGTCCTCGGCGTTGATCCGGAACTCGATCGCGTGCCCACGCGGCGTCGGGTCGACGTAGGTCAGCTCGCCGCCGTCGGCGATCCGCAGCATCTCGCGGACGAGGTCGATACCGGTGGTCTCCTCGGTGACGGGGTGCTCGACCTGCAGCCGGGTGTTCACCTCGAGGAAGGAGATCGTGCCGTCCTGGCCGACGAGGAACTCGCAGGTGCCGGCGCCGACGTACCCGGCCTCCCGGGCGATCTTCTTGCTCGCGTCGTACAGGGTCTCCCGCTGCTCGTCCGTGAGGAACGGTGCGGGCGCCTCCTCGACCAGCTTCTGGTAGCGCCGCTGCAGGGAGCAGTCCCGGGTGCCGACGACCACCACGTTGCCGTGCGTGTCGGCGAGGATCTGGGTCTCGACGTGCCGCGGCTTGTCGAGGTAGCGCTCGACGAAGCACTCGCCCCGGCCGAAGGCGGCCTCGGCCTCGCGGACGGCGGACTCGTACAGGTCGGCGACCTCGCGCTGCTCGCGGGCGACCTTGAGGCCGCGGCCGCCGCCGCCGAACGCCGCCTTGATCGCGACCGGGAGCCCGTGCTCCTCGACGAACGCGAGCACCTCCTCGACGCCGGACACGGGGTCCGGCGTGCCCGCGGCGAGCGGCGCGCCGACCCGCTGGGCGAGGTGGCGGGCCTGCACCTTGTCGCCGAGCACGCGGATCGCCTCGGGGGAGGGTCCGATCCAGGTCAGCCCCGCGTCGATGACCGCCTGGGCGAAGTCGGCGTTCTCGGCGAGGAACCCGTACCCGGGGTGCACCGCGTCCGCGCCGCTCTTGCGGCAGGCGTCGATGATCTTGTCGATGTCGAGGTAGGACTCGCGGGGCGTGTTGCCGCCGAGGGCGAACGCCTCGTCGGCGAGCCGGACGTGCAGCGCGTCGCGGTCGGGCTCGGCGTACACCGCGACGCCCTCGAGCCCGGCATCGCGGCACGCGCGCAGGACGCGTACGGCGATCTCACCACGGTTCGCGACCAGCACCTTGCGCACGGCGTCGAAGTCTAGGCAGCCGCCCTGGGCGTCCCGCGCCCGGCTGCGGCATGCTGCCCCGGTGACCCAGCCGTTCGCCAGCTTCCAGTACGAGATCTACTTCGCCGGGCTCGGCGGCGAGGTGCCGTCGCTGCCCACCGACCTGCACGCTCTCGAGGCGCTCGCGCGGGAGCGTCTCGACCCCAAGCCGTTCGGGTACGTCGCCGGCGGCGCGATGTCGGAGAGCACCGTGCGGGCCAACCGGGAGGCGCTCGAGCGCTGGCGGATCGTGCCGCGCATGCTGCGCGACGTCAGCACCCGCGACCTGTCGGTCGACGTCCTCGGGACCCGGCTGCCGGCGCCGGTCGTCCTGGCCCCGATCGGCGTGCAGTCGATCGTCCACCCGGACGGCGAGCTCGCGGTCGCCCGCGCCGCGGCGTCGCTGGGCCAGCCGATCTGCCTGTCGACCGCGTCGTCGCGGACGCTGGAGGAGGTCGCCGACGCGATGGGCGACGTGCCGCGGTGGTTCCAGCTGTACTGGCCGCGTGACGCGGAGGTGGCCAAGAGCCTCCTGCGCCGGGCGAAGGCGGCGGGCTACTCGGCGCTCGTCGTGACGCTCGACACGTGGCTGCTGGCGTGGCGCCCGCGCGACCTCGACCAGGCGTACCTGCCGTTCCTGCAGAGCGAGGGCATCGCCAACTACCTGACCGACCCGGCGTTCCGCGCCGGGCTGGAGAAGTCACCGGAGGAGGACCCGGGGGCCGCGGTCCTGCACTGGGCGGCGATGTTCAGCGACCCGGCGAAGACCTGGGAGGACCTGTCGTTCCTGCGCGACCACTGGGACGGGCCGATCGTGCTCAAGGGGGTGCTGCACCCGGACGACGCGCGCCTCGCCGCCGACGCCGGCGTCGACGGCGTCCTCGTCTCCAACCACGGCGGGCGCCAGGTCGACGGCGCGATCGGCGCGTTCGACGCGCTCCCGGCGGTCGTGGACGCGGTGGGCGACCGTTCACGGTGCTGTTCGACAGCGGCATCCGCTCCGGTGCCGACGTGGTCAAGGCGCTCGCGATGGGGGCGAAGTCGGTGCTGCTCGGCCGGCCGTACTCCTACGGCCTCGGCCTGGCGGGCGAGGACGGCGTACGCCACGTCGTCCGCTCGCTGCTCGCCGACCTGGACCTGACGTTGGCACTGTCCGGCCACACCCGGCCGGCCGAGCTGGACCGCACCTCCCTGCAGCGCGTCCCCTGACCGGTCCGCGAGTTGATCTGTCTCGCGGGCGGCCCCTTCACTGCGGGTGGATGGTCTCGCCGCGCGCAAGCATCGTGACGAGCTGCTCGACGCGGCGCGCCCTGGTCTGCGGGCGCGTGGCGGTGTGTACGCGGTACAGCACCGCGTACCGGTTCGCCCCGTTGAGCCCGGCGAACGCCGCCTGCGCGGCGGGATCGGCCGCAAGCGCCGCGGCCAGGTCGTCGGGCACGTCGATCGTCGCGGCACCCGCGTACGCGGACTCCCAGCGCCCGTCCGCTCGCGCCGCTTCCACCTGTGCCAGCCCCGACGGGTGCATGCGGCCGTCGGCGATCAGCTGCTCGGCCAGCTCGACGTTGCGCCGTGACCACCTACTGCGCGGGCGCCGCGGGGTGAACCGCTGCCGGTACGTCGCGTCGTCGTACCGGCGCAGCTGACCGTCGATCCAGCCGAAGCACAGCGCCTCGGCAAGCGCCCCGTCGTACGTCAGCGATGTCGGCACCGTCGTGCCCTTCTTCGCCAGTGCCAGCCACACCCCCGGCGCGTCGACGTGGGCCTCGAGCCACTCCCGCCAGCTCACCGCGTCCGCGACGACCAGCTCGGGCAGCTCGGCGGCCACGGCTACCAGGCCGCCCGGGTCCGTACGCCGGGTTCGCGGGCGGAGGCGACCCAGGGCGAGAGCTGCCGGTCCTCGGGCTCCGCGGGCGGTGCGGCGGCCGCTGCCCGCGCCGTGAGCACCGTCACCAGCGCGGCGAGCTCCTCGTCGGTCGGGTTGCCGCGTACGACCCGCAGCAGCGGGGCCGCAGACGTTGGCGCCGGATCTGGACCCGTCACGGCGTGTCGCCCAGCGTTGGCGCCAACGCCCGGAGGGGGGTGGCGGGGGCACGGAGGGGGGTGGCGGGGGCACGGAGGGGGGTGGCGGGGGCACGGAGGGGGGTGGCGGGGGCACGGAGGGGGGCGCGGCTCACAGCGGGATGTTCCCGTGCTTCTTGGGCGGCAGCGACTCGCGCTTGGAGCGCAGCAGCCGCAGCGCGCGCACGATCTCGCGGCGGGTTTCCGACGGCGGGATGACCGCGTCGACGTAGCCCCGCTCGGCGGCGACGTACGGGTTGAGCAGCGTGTCGCCGTACTCGGTGATCAGCTGCTGGCGGAGCGCGTCGGCGTCCTCGGCGCTCGCGAGCTCCCGCCGGTACAGGATGTTGACCGCACCCTGCGCACCCATGACCGCGATCTCCGCGCTGGGCCAGGCGAGGTTGACGTCCGCGCGCAGGTGCTTGGAGCCCATGACGTCGTACGCGCCGCCGTACGCCTTGCGGGTGATGACCGTGACCTTCGGCACGGTCGCCTCGGAGTACGCGAAGATCAGCTTCGCGCCGTGCCGGATGATGCCGGCGTACTCCTGCTCGGTGCCGGGCAGGAAGCCGGGTACGTCGACGAAGGTCAGCACCGGCACGTTGAACGCGTCACAGGTGCGTACGAACCGCGCCGCCTTGTCCGAGGCGTCGATGTCGAGCGTCCCTGCGTAGTGCATCGGCTGGTTGGCGACCACCCCGACCGACTGGCCGTCCACCCGCGCGAACCCGCAGATCATGTTGCGGGCGAAACCGGCGTGCACCTCGAGGAACTCGCCGTCGTCGACGATCCGGGCGATGACCTGGTGCATGTCGTACGGCACGTTCGCCGAGTCGGGCATGAACGTGTCGAGGTCGGTGTCCGGCTCGAGCGTGTCGAGGTCCACGGGCTCGTACGCCGGCGCGGTCTCCATGTTGTTGCTCGGCAGGTACGCCAGCAGCGCCCGGGTGAGGTCGAAGCAGTCATCCTCGTCGCTCGCCATGAAGTGCGCGACGCCGGACTTCTCGTTGTGCGTACGCGCGCCGCCGAGCTCCTCGAACGTCACGTCCTCGCCGGTCACCGTCTTGATGACGTCCGGCCCGGTGATGAACATGTACGAGGTCTGGTCGACCATCAGCGTGAAGTCGGTGATGGCGGGCGAGTACACGTGCCCGCCCGCGCAGGGCCCCATGATCAGCGAGATCTGCGGCACCACGCCGGACGCCATCGTGTTGCGGTAGAAGATCTCCGCGTACAGCCCCAGCGCGACGACGCCCTCCTGGATCCGCGCCCCGCCGCCCTCGTTGATGCCGACGACCGGCCGCCCGGTCTTCAGCGCGAGGTCCATGACCTTGACGATCTTCTCGCCGTAGACCTCGCCGAGGCTGCCGCCGAAGATCGTCACGTCCTGGCTGAAGATGCAGACCTCCCGGCCGTCGATCGTCCCCCAGCCGGTGACCACGCCGTCGCCGTACGGCCGGTTGCCCTCCTGGCCGAAGTCGTGCGAGCGGTGGCGGGCCAGCGCGTCGAGCTCGACGAACGAGCCGGGGTCGAGCAGCGCCTCGATCCGCTCACGGGCGGTCTTCTTGCCGCGGGCGTGCTGCTTCTCGACCGCCTTCTCCGAGCCGGCGTGCACCGCCTCGTACGTACGGTGGTGCAGCTCGGCGAGCCGGCCTGCGGTCGTGTGGGGGTCGGGTGCCTGCGCGGCGTCCGTGGGTTCGGCGGCCATGTGCCGAAGCGTACGGTCCTCACTACGCTCGCCCGCGTGGGGACCGGACCGGAGACGACCGGGCGCGGCGCTGCCGTCGCCGAGATGCCAGCCGAGCTGCGCCGCGACGTGCGCCTGCTGGGCGACGCCCTCGGGCAGGTGCTCACCGAGAGCGGCGGCGCGGACCTGCTCGCCGACGTGGAGCGGCTGCGCCGGGCGGTGATCGCCGCGCGGCACGGCGAGGGCGACGCGGAGGAGCCCGCGCGGGTCGCGGCCTCGTTCGACCTGCCGCGGGCGCAGCAGGTCGCCCGCGCGTTCACCGCCTACTTCCTGCTCGTCAACCTCGCCGAGGAGCGGCAGCGGGTCCGCGCGATCCGGGCCCGGCCGGCGGGCGACCCGCGGTGGGACTCCTTCGCCGGGGCGGTCGACCGGCTGCCCGCCGGGACGCTGGAGGCACTGCTCGGCGACCTGCGGGTGCATCCCGTGCTGACCGCACACCCGACCGAGGCGCGCCGGCGCGCGGTGCAGGCGGTGGTCGGGCGGATCGGCGCGCAGCTGGACCGCTTCGACGACCCCCGCCAGGGCCCGCACGAGCTGACCGACGCCCGCCGGCGGCTGCTCGAGGAGGTCACCACGCTGTGGCGGACGGCGCAGCTGCGGCACACCCGTCCCGGGCCGCTGGACGAGGTCCGCGCGGTGATGGCGGTCTTCGACGACACCTTGTTCACGATGGTGCCCGTGCTGTACCGCTCGTTCGAGCTCGCGCTGTCCGGCGAGGAGGCCGGGACGCGGCCGCCGCGCGTGCCGGCGTACCTGCGCTACGGCAGCTGGGTCGGCGGCGACCGCGACGGCAACCCGAACGTCGTCGCGTCGGTGACCCGCGCGACGCTCGACATCCACGCCGACCACGTGCTGCGCGCGCTGTCCAACGCCGCCACCCGGATCGGCCGGACGCTCACGCTCGACGCGGTCGAGACGCCGGCCAGCCCGGCGCTGCGCGTCGCGCTGCAGCAGGCGGGGGACGCGTACCCCGCGCTCGTGGCCGAGCTCGCCACGACGTCGCCGGACGAGCCGCACCGGCAGTGGCTGCTGCTCTGCGCGGCCCGTGCGACCGCGACGCGTACGCGCGACGCCGACCTGGCGTACGGCTCGGCGGCGGAGATGCTCGCCGACGTCCGGCTGCTGCAGGAGTCCCTGGCCGCCGCCGGCGCGCTGCGGGCTGCGTACGGGGAGGTGCAGCACCTGGTCTGGCAGCTGGAGACGTTCGGCTTCCACCTCGCCGAGCTGGAGGTGCGCCAGCACTCCAGCCGGCACCGCGCCGTCCTCGAGTCGCTCGGCATCGCCACGGACGTGGCCACCCTCGACCGGGTCGCCCGTGAGGGGGCGCAGGTCGACGGTGACGACGACGTGCTCGCGACGCTGCGCACGATGGCGGCGCTGCAGGACCGCTGGGGCGCGCAGGCCTGCCACCGGTACGTCGTGAGCTTCACCCGGGAGGCCGCGGACCTCGTCGCGGTGCGCGCACTGGCCCGGCTGGCGGTGGGGGAGCGCCCCCTGCAGCTCGACGTCGTGCCGCTGTTCGAGACCGAGGACGACCTGCACCGGTCCCTGCGCGTCCTCGACGAGTGGGTCGAGCTGCCGTCCACCCGCGAGCGGCTGGCCGCCACCGGCGGCCGGCTCGAGGTCATGCTGGGCTACTCCGACTCCGCCAAGGACGTCGGGCCGGTCAGCGCGGCGTTCGCGCTGCACGAGGCGCAGGGGTCGCTCGGGCGCTGGGCCCGCGAGCGGGGTCTCGTCCTGACGCTGTTCCACGGCCGCGGTGGTGCGCTGGGGCGTGGGGGCGGTCCGGCCGGCCGCGCGGTGCTGTCCAGCGCGCCCGGCTCGCTGGCCGGCCGGTTCAAGGTGACCGAGCAGGGCGAGGTGATCTCCGCCCGGTACGGCCACGCGCCGATCGCCGTCCGCCACCTCGAGCAGGTCACCAGCGCGGTGCTGCAGGCCTCCACCGGCGAGGCGGACGAGCGCACGGCCGGCGCGGCGCAGCGCTTCGCGGGGCTGGCGAGCAGGATCGGGGACGCCGCGCGGGCCGCGTACCGCGGGCTGGTCGGCACCGAGGGGTTCGCCGAGTTCTTCGCCCGGGTCAGCCCGCTGGAGGAGCTGGCCGAGCTGCAGCTCGGCTCGCGGCCGGCCCGCCGCCGTGGCGGCGGAGGTCTGGAGACCCTGCGGGCGATCCCGTGGGTGTTCGCGTGGTCGCAGACCCGCGCGAACCTGCCCGGCTGGTACGGCCTCGGCAGCGGGCTCGCCGCGGTGGCCGGCGAGCCGGACGGCGTGGCGCAGCTGCGGGCCGCGTACGCCGGGTGGCCGCTGTTCGAGTCGCTGCTCGACAACGCCGAGATGAGCCTGGCGAAGGCCGACCGGGGGATCGCCGAGCGCTACCTCGCCCTCGGCGGCCGGCCGGAGCTCGCCGACGCGCATCCTCGACGAGTACGACCGCACCGTGCGGCTGGTCCTCGAGGTCACCGGGCACGAGCGGCTGCTGTCCGGCCGGCCGGTGCTCTCCCGCGCCGTCGACCTGCGCAACCCGTACGTCGACGCGCTGTCGCACCTGCAGCTGCGCGCGCTGGCCGCCCTGCGCCGCGCGGGCGACCAGCCCGCCGACCTGGAACGCGAGCTGCTGCTGCTGACGGTGGGCGGGGTCTCCGCCGGGCTGCAGAACACGGGCTGAGGCATGGGCTCGCCGTACGCCGACCTCGGCCGACCGCCGCTGTCCCAGGACGCGTTGCGGCGGGCGCTCGCGCGCACGATCTGGCAGGACGTGCGCGTCGTCGCGACGTCGGCGTCGACGAACTCCGACGTCGCGGAGGCGGCGCGGGAGGGTGCGCCCGAGGGGCTGGTCGTTGCGGCGGAGGCGCAGACCGCCGGGCGCGGACGGCTGGGCCGCACCTGGACGGCACCCGCCCGCGCGGGGCTGACGTTCTCGATGCTGCTGCGCCCGGCGACCCCGGCCGAGACCTGGAACTTGCTGCCCCTGCTCGCGGGGCTCTCGCTGGTCGAGGCGGTGCGCGGGGTGGCGCACCTCGGCGCGGTGCTGAAATGGCCGAACGACCTGCTCGACCCGGCGGGGCGCAAGCTCGCCGGCATCCTCACCGAGTCGGTCCACGGGTCCGTCGTGCTCGGCATCGGGCTCAACGTCACCACCCGCGCCGAGGAGCTGCCCTCGGACGCCGCGTCGTCGCTGGAGCTGTCCGGGGCGACAGTGACCGACCGCGCCCCGATCCTCGCGGAGGTCCTGCGCGCGTTCGAGCGCAGGTACCTCGCCTGGCAGGACTCCGGTGGTGCACCCGCGTCCGTCGTGCCCGCGTACCGGGACGTCTGCGCCACGGTGGGCGGCGACGTGCGGGTCGAGCTGCCGGGCGACCGGCGGCTGGAGGGGCTGGCCACCGCCATCGACGACAGCGGGCGGCTGGTGGTGCGTACCGAGGACGGCGAGAGCCACCTCGTGGGCGCCGGTGACGTGGTGCACGTGCGGAGCCGCAGGTGAGCATGCCGCTCGAGCCGGACGAGGAGGTCCTCGCCCGGCTGCACCCCCACTGGAAGGAGCTGGTCGGCCCGGCCCTGGTCCTCCCGATGGCCGCCGGGGCGGTGTCCTTCGGCGTGACGGCGATGCCCGCCGGCGCCTGGCAGCCCGCGGCGCGCTGGGCCGTGCTCGGCGTCGGGGTGCTCGTGGTGGTGTGGTGGTCGGTCCGGCCGTGGCTGCGCTGGCAGGCGACGGTGGTGCTGGTGACCACCCGCCGGGTGGCGCTGCGTACCGGGGTGCTGTCCCGGCACGGGCGCGACGTACCGCTGTCCCGGATCTCCGACCTGGCCTTCGAGCGGTCGGTGCTGCAGCGCCTGACCGGATGCGGCACGCTCGTGGTCACCCCGTCGGGTGAGGCGCCGCCGCTCGTGCTGCGCGACCTGCCGGGCATCGAGTCCGTGCAGGACCACCTGCACCGCCTGATGGAGCCGAGCGCATGACCGACCGACCCGGGCTCGAGGAGCTGCTGCTGGGTGGCCGCCGTGCCATGACCCGCCGCGGGGTCACCGAGCGGGTCGGCGTCCCGGTGGAGCTGGCCGACCGGATGTGGCGGGCGCTCGGGTTCGCCGACGTGGACGACGACGTGGCCTGGTTCACCGAGGCCGACGCGCACGCCCTCGAGGACGCGGTCGCCCTGCTGCGGGCGGGTCTGGTCGACGAGCCGTCGCTGCTCGCCATGACCCGCGCGCTGGGCCAGACGATGTCGCGCCTGGCCGAGTGGCAGGTCGACACCCTGACCGAGCTGGCGCTGCGCCGCGACGAGGACGTGACCGCGGAGCTGGCGATCGGCGCGGCCGGCGAGCTGCTGCCGGTCATGGAGCGGCTGATGGGCCACGTCTGGCGGCGCCACCTGGTCGCGGTCGCCGGGCGCGCGCTCGCGGCCTCCAGCGACGAGCTCGTCGCCCGGACGCTCGGCGTGGGGTTCGCCGACCTGGTGGGGTTCACCGGCCTGACCCGGCGGATGACCGAGAGCGACCTCGCCGGGCTGGTCGACCGGTTCGAGGGCACCGCCGCCGACATCGTCGCCTCCCGGCACGGGCGCATCGTCAAGACCGTCGGGGACGAGGTGCTGTTCGTCACCGACACGGCGGTGGACCTCGCGGAGGTGGGGCTGGCGCTGGCGGCGTTCATCGGTGACGAGGACGACCTGCCCCCGGTCCGCGTGGGCCTCGCGTACGGGCAGCTGGTCACCCGGCTCGGTGACGTCTACGGCGTACCGGTGAACCTGGCGGCGCGGCTCACGTCGCTGGCCCGGCCGGGCACCGTGCTCGTCGACCGCGAGCTGGCGACCGAGCTCGGCCACTACGGCGGCTACGAGACCCGCCGCATCCGCCGGCACTCCGTCCGGGGGTTCGAGCGGCTCGAGCCGTCCGTGCTGCGCCACGCCGGCTCCGGGTAACGTCCGGCCCGTGAGCTACGAGCACCTCGCCGTCGAGCGGCACGGTCCCGTCGCCGAGCTGCGCTTCGAGCGGCCGGCCGCCATGAACGCCCTGTCCACCGCCGTGGCGGAGGAGGTCGCCGCCGCCACCACCGAGCTCGGCGCCGACCGCGGCGTACGCGCCGTCGTACTGTCCGCGGCGGGTGACCGCGCGTTCTGCGTCGGCGCCGACCTCAAGGAGCGCAACACCCTCGACGAGGCCGGGTTCCTCGCCCAGCGGATCGTCTTCCGCGCGGCGTTCGGCGGTGTGCTCGACCTGCCCCAGCCGACGGTCGCGGCCGTGCACGGGTTCGCGCTCGGCGGCGGCTGCGAGTTCGCGCTGTCGTGCGACCTGCTGGTGGCGGACGAGACCGCCGTGCTCGGCCTGCCCGAGACGTCGATCGGGCTCGTGCCCGGCGGCGGCGGCACGCAGCTGGCGCTGCGCCGGCTCGGGCCGGGCCGGGCCGCAGACCTGATCTTCACGGGGCGGCGCGTCCCGGTCGACGAGGCCGAGCGCCTCGGCCTCGTCGACCGCCGGGTCCCGGCGGGGCAGGCCCGTACCGCCGCCCTCGAGCTCGCCGGCCAGATCGCGGCGAACTCCCCGGTCGCCCTGCGTGCCGCCAAGCGCGCGCTGCGCAGCGGGCTCGGGCTGGACTACGCGGCCGCGATGGACGTCGAGGACGCCGCCTGGCGGACCGCCGCGTTCTCCGCCGACCGCAAGGAGGGCATTGCCGCGTTCAACGACAAGCGCAAGCCCGACTGGCCCGGGGTCTGACCCGCCCCCACCCCTTCGCCCCCACCCCCTCGCCGATCACCCCCTCGCCGATCACCCCCTCGCCGATCACCCCCTCGCCGATCTCGGCGATATCCGTCTTGGCTGGGGCGCCGTCCGACGTATTTCGCCGAGATCGGCGCGTTGGGGACGGGGGGCTGTGGACAGATCCGGCAGTGGGGGTGCCGTACGCGGCAGCCTCGCGAGCATGTCACCGACCGCCCACGTGCCCGACGAGCTGCGGATCCGGCCGTTCCGCGGCCGCGACGCAGTGCAAGCAGGCCTGCTCACCCGCACGCAGCTCGAGGCCGCCTGCTGGAGGCAGGTGCTCCACGGCGTCTACTGCCACGTGGACGTGCCCGACTCGGTGGTCGTGCGCGCCGCCGCGGCACGGCTCGTCCTCCCGGAGCAGGCTGCGGTCAGCGGCCGCGCGGCGGCGTGGATGCACGGCGTGGACATCCTGGGCCGTGACGCGCGGCTGCAGGCGACGGTGCCCCGGGGCGTGCACCTGCGCCGGCGCCGCGAGCTGGAGCTGCGGGAGGCGGAGCTGCCGGACACCGACGTCACCGAGATCGCGGGCGTAAGGGTCACGACCCCGTTGCGCACGGCGTTCGACCTGGCCCGGCGGGAGCCGCTCGTCGAGGCGGTGATGGCGGTCGACGCGCTGGCCCACGCCGAGCTGGTCGACCTGGCGGAGCTCCTTCCGTACGCGACCGAGCATCGCGGCTGGCGGGGCGTACGCCAGGTGGCGGTGGTCGCGGGCCACGCCGACCCGCTCGCCGAGTCGCCGATGGAGTCGCGTACCCGCATGGTGCTGGTGCTGGGCGGGCTGCCGCGGCCGGAGTGCCAGATCGAGGTCCGTACGGACAGCGGCCTGTTCGTCGCCCGGATCGACATGGGCTACCGGCGAGCGCGGCTCGGGATCGAGTTCGACGGCGGCTACCACGGCGATCCGGCGGTCAAGCGCGCCGACGACGTACGGGCCAACAGGCTGCGCGCGTGCGGCTGGTCGCTGCTGCGCTACGACACGACCGCGGTCCTGCGCTACCCGCGGACGGTCGTCGGGCAGGTCGCGGCCGCCCTCCAGTCCGCTGCCTGACCGCCGATCTCTGCGACTTCCGTCTTGGCCGGCGCGTCATGGGACGTATTTCGCCGAGATCGGCGCGGGAGGGGCGCCCGACCGGCGGCAGGGGGCGGCGCGTGCGTGCGAGCATGGGGGCATGAGCGACCTGCCGGAGTCGATCAGCCTGCGTGAGGTCGGGCCGCGCGACGGCCTGCAGAACGAGGACCCGGTGCCGACCGACGCCAAGGTCGAGCTCATCGACGCGCTGTCGCGTACGGGGGTCCGGCGGATCGAGGCGGTCAGCTTCGTGCACCCGAGGGCGATCCCGCAGATGGCGGACGCCGACGAGGTCTGGAAGCACATCTCGCGCAACCCGGACGTGCGCTACTCCGCGCTGGTGCCGAACCTGCGCGGAGCCCAGCGCGCGCTCGAGTCCGGGTTCGCCGAGATCGAGGTCGTCGTGTCGGCCTCGGACACGCACAACCGCAGGAACGTCAACCGCTCGACCGCCGAGTCGCTGGACGCCATCGCCGAGGTGCTGCAGGCCGCGCACGACGCCGGTGCCACCTGCCAGGTCATCTTCGCGACCGCGTTCGGCTGCCCGTACGAGGGTGACGTGCCGGTCGCGCGGGTGGTCGAGCTCGTCGGCCGGGCCGTCCGGGACGGTGCCGACGGCGTCTCCTTCGGCGACACCACCGGCATGGCCACGCCGTCACGGGTCACGAGCCTGGTCGGCGAGGTGCGCTCGGCGCACCCGGACGTGCCGCTGAACCTGCACTTCCACAACACCCGGGGTACGGGCCTGGCCAACGTGCTCGCCGCGCTGCAGCTCGGGGTCGCCGACTTCGACGCGAGCGTCGGCGGGCTCGGTGGCTGCCCGTACGCGCCGGGCGCCAGCGGCAACATCGCCACCGAGGAGCTCGTCCACATGGTCGAGGACATGGGCGTCGGCACCGGTGTCGACCTCGAGGCGATGCTCGACGCCGCCGCCGAGGCGGAGCGGATCGTCGGGCGGACGCTGCCGAGCCAGGTGCTGCGCGCCGGGCCGCGGACGCGGCTCACGCCCCTGTCGTGAGCGGGACCTGCGCGGTCGTCCTCGACCTCGGCGGCGTCGTCGTGGACTGGAACCCGCAGCACCTCTACCGCACGCTCATCCCGGACGACGCCGACCGCGAGCGCTTCCTCGGCGAGGTCGCGACGCTGCGCTGGAACGGCCAGCAGGACCGTGGCCGCCCGCTGGCCGAGGGCACCCGGGTGCTGCAGCAGCAGCACCCGCAGCACGCCGACCTGATCGCCGCCTACTACGGGCGCTGGGAGGAGATGCTCGGCGGGCTGTTCCACGACACGGTGGACGTCGTGCGCGACCTGGTCGACGCGGGCGTGCCGACGTACGCCCTGACCAACTGGTCCGCGGAGACCTTCCCGGTCGCCGAGCAGCGGTACGGCGAGGCACTGGCGCTCTTCGACGGCATCGTGGTCTCCGGCCGCGAGGGCGTGATCAAGCCCGAGCCGGAGATCTTCCGCCGGGTCGCGGAGCGGTTCGCGCTGGACCCGGCGACGACGCTGTTCGTCGACGACTCGCCCGGTCACGTCGACGCCGCGCGGGCGCTGGGCTGGCAGGCGGAGGTGTTCACCGGTGCCCAGGCGCTGCGCGCGAGCCTCGCGGCCCGCGGTCTGCTCAACGGTTCTCCGGGAACCCGAGGTCCACGCCCCCGTGCCGCGGGTCGAGCCAGCGGCTCGTGACGACCTTGCCGCGGGTGTAGAAGTGCACGCCCTCGGTGCCGTGGGCGTGGCTGTCGCCGAACAGTGACGCCTTCCAGCCGCCGAAGGAGTAGTACGCCATCGGTACCGGGATCGGCACGTTGATCCCGACCATGCCGACCTGCACGTCCTCGGTGAACCGCCGGGCCGCTCCGCCGTCGTGGGTGAAGATCGCGGTCCCGTTGCCGTACGGGTTGGTGTTGACCAGCTCCAGTGCTGCCTCGTACGACGGGGCGCGCACCACCGACAGCACCGGGCCGAAGATCTCGTCGGTGTAGACGCTCATCTCGGGAGTGACGTGGTCCAGCAGCGTCGGGCCGAGCCAGAACCCGCCCGGCTCGCCGTCGGGCTGCACGCCGCGGCCGTCCACGGCGAGTGAGGCGCCGGCTTCCACGCCGGCGTCGAGGTACGACGCCACCCGGTCGCGGTGGGCCTGCGTCACGAGCGGCCCCATGTCGCAGCCGCGGCGGCCGTCGCCGACCCGTACGCCGGCGATCCGCTGGGCGATCGCGGGCACCAGCCGATCGCCCACCGGGTCGACGGCGACGACGACCGAGATGGCCATGCAGCGCTCGCCGGCCGAGCCGAACCCGGCCGACACCGCCGCGTCCGCGGCGAGGTCGAGGTCCGCGTCCGGCAGCACGACCATGTGGTTCTTCGCGCCGCCCAGCGCCTGCACCCGCTTGCCGTGCCGGGTCGCGGTCTCGTACACGTGCCTGGCCACGGGCGTCGACCCGACGAACGACACCGCGGCGACGTCCGGGTGCTCGAGCAGCCGGTCGACCGCCTCGCGGTCGCCGTGCACGACGTTGAACGCCCCGGGCGGCAGCCCGGCCTCGGCCCACATCTCGGCCAGGATCAGCGAGGCGGACGGGTCCTTCTCGCTGGGCTTGAGCACCACCGTGTTCCCGGCGGCGATCGCCACCGGGAAGAACCACATGGGCACCATCGCCGGGAAGTTGAACGGCGAGATGATGCCGACGACGCCGAGCGGCTGGCGCAGCGAGTACGAGTCGACGTCGGTCGACACGTTCGAGGAGAACCCGCCCTTGAGCAGGTGCGGGATGCCGCAGGCGAACTCGACGACCTCCTGCCCGCGGGCGACCTCGCCCAGCGCGTCGGAGAGCACCTTGCCGTGCTCGGCGGTGATGGCGGCGGCGAGCTCCTCGCGCCGGCCGTTGAGGACCTCCCGGAACGCGAAGAGCACCTGCGTGCGCCGGGACAGCGACGTGCGCCGCCACTCGTTGGCCGCCGTGCGCGCTGCCGCGACGGCCTCGTCGACGACCGCGGCCGTGGCGAAGTCCACGCGGCCGGTCACCGCACCGGTCGCCGGGTCGAACACGTCGCCCTGCCGCCCGGCGACACCGCCCCACGGCTTGCCGTCGACCCAGTGGCTGATCCGCCTCATGTCGCCGCCTCCTCGATCGCCGCGACCAGGATCGCGAGCCCCTCGTCGGCCTCCGCCTCGGTGAGCGTGAGCGGCGGCGCGATCCGCAGCACGTTGCCGTGCAGCCCGCCCTTGCCGACGAGCAGCCCACGCGCCCGGGTCGCCTCCAGCACCCGGCCGGCCGTGTCGGCGTCAGGCTCACGCGTGCCCGGCCGGACCAGCTCCACGCCGACCATGAGCCCCTTGCCACGCACCTCGCCGACCGCCGGTGCGCGCGCGGGCAGGTCGCGCAGCCCGTCGAGCAGCCGGGTGCCGACCTTGAGCGCGTTGCCCTGCAGGTCGTGCGCGAGCACGTACTCCAGCGTGGCCCGCGCGCCGGCCATCGCCAGCGGGTTGCCGCCGAACGTCGAGATCGAGTTGGCGGTGAGGCTGTCGACGACGTCGGACCGGCCGACCACCCCGCCGACCGCGAGCCCGTTGCCCAGGCCCTTCGCGAACGTCATGAGGTCCGGCGTCACGCCGTGCGCGTCCATGCCCCAGAAGTGCTCGCCCGTACGGCCCCACCCGGTCTGCACCTCGTCGGACACGAGCAGGATGCCGAACTCGTCGAGCACCTCCTTCAGCGCGGCGAAGAACCCGTCCGGCGGCACGGCGAACCCGCCGACGCCCTGCACCGGCTCGGCGATGAGGCAGGCGATGTCGCCGGCGGTCGTGGTCTGGATGACGTCGCGCAGGTCCTCGACGCAGGCCTGGACGTACGCGTCGTCGGCCAGGTCGCGGAACGGGCTGCGGTAGCGGTAGCCGCCGTGCACGTACGACACCTTCAGGGGCGACAGCGACGACGCCGCCCACCCCCGGTTGCCGGTCACGGCGATGGTGGCGAAGCCGCGGCCGTGGTAGCTGTTGCGCAGCGCCAGCACCTGGTTCGACCGGCGGTGCTGCGTCGCGAACAGCAGTGCCGCCTCGTTCGCCTCGGTGCCGGACGTCGTGAAGAACACCTTCGCGTCGGGGATGCCGGAGAGCTCGGCGATGCGCTCGGCCAGGGCGACCTGGTCGCTGCCGAGGTAGAGCGTCGAGGTGTGCAGCACGCCGGAGTCGATCCGCGCGCGCAGTGCGGCGTCCACCTCGGGCACGCCGTACCCGAGCATGTTGGTGAGGATGCCGCCGAAGAAGTCGAGGTAGCGATTGCCCTCGGCGTCGACGACCCGCCGGCCGGAGCCGCGCACGATCTCGATCGGGTGCTCGTAGTACAGCGCCAGCCACGACGGCAGCACCCGCCGGTGCCGCGCCAGCAGCTCCTCGTGGCTCACTGGCCGTCCTCCTCGCTCCAGACCCGCTCGGCCCCCACCCACGTCGACCGTACGGCGATCTCGGCGATCGCGTCGGGGTCACAGGTGCGGGGGTCGTCACCGAGCACGGTGAAGTCGGCGAGGTAGCCGGGGGCCAGCCGCCCCAGCCGGCCGGCCCGGCCGGCGGCGGTGGCGGAGCCGACGGTGTAGATCCCCAGCGCCTGCTGCGGCGTGACCCGCTGGCTGCCGCCGAGCAGCTGGCCCTCGGCGCTGCGCCGCGTGACGCAGCTCTGCAGCGCGAGCAGCGGCTCGTACGGCCCGCAGGGGTAGTCCGACGAGCCGGCGACGACGACCCCGGCGTCGAGGAAGGACCGGTGCGCGAACATCCGCTCCAGCCGCTGCTCGCCGTACCAGCCGACGAGCTTGTCGCCGTGGAAGGCCACGTACGACCCGAACGGAGCCGCGCCGACGTGCAGTGCCTTCATCCGGGCCAGGATCGCGTCGTCGACGACCGTGCAGTGCTCGATGCGGTGGTGCAGGTCCGGCCGCGGGTCGGCCTCGTGCGCCGCTTCGTACGCGTCGAGGACCAGGTTGATCGCGCGGTCGCCGTTGGCGTGGACGGCCAGGCGCGTGCCCGCGCCGTGCACGCGGCGGACGACCTCGCGCAGATCGGCGGTCGCCATCGTCTGCCTGCCGTGGTCGTGCGTGCCCTCGTACGGCTGCTCGAGCAGGCAGGTGCCGCCGGCCACGGCGCCGTCCACGAAAGCCTTCACGCCGGCGAAGCGCAGCCGGTCGCCGCCGAACCCGCTGCGCAGCCCGAGCGCCTCCACGTGGTCGAAGTGGTGGTGGGTGAGCAGCATGTCCACGCGCAGGGAGAGCCGGCCCCGGCGCTCGGCCTCACCGAACAGTCGCCAGGCGGTCGGCCCGACCATCGCGTCGCCGACGGTCGTCAGCCCGGCTGCGTGGAACATCCGCTGTGCGCGGTCCAGCCCGCCGAGCAGGTCCTCCAGGTCGCTCTCCGGGACGACCACCGGTCGGCGGGCGGCCGCGGCGTTCGCGTAGTCGAACAGCGCCTGCTCGTACAGCACGCCGTTGAGGTGGCCGGCGGCGTCCCACCCGAAGTCGCCGCCCTCGGGCGGCGGGGTGTCCTCGTCGATGCCACCGGCGGCGAGCGCGGCGGAGTTCGCCACGCCCCAGTGCGCGGCGACGTGCACGACGAGGATCGGGTGCTCGGTGCTCACCGCGTCCAGGTCGGCCCGGTCGATGACGGCGCCGCCGGTGGTCTTGACGTGGTCGTACCGCGAGCCGCGCACCCAGCGCCCGGGCGGCGTGGTCGCGGCCTGGCGGCGCAGCGCGTCGAGCAGCTGCTCCTTGCTGCGCACGGCTGCCGGGGACAGGTCCGCGTGCAGCAGGTCCTCGGCGGTCATCGACGGGTGCATGTGCGCGTCGTGCAGCCCAGGGACGACGACCGCGTCACCGAGGTCGACCACTCCGGCGTCGGGGAAGCGGGCCGTCAGCACCGCGGCGTCGCCGGTGGCCACGACCCGGCCGGCCACGGTGGCGAACGCCGCCACGTCCGTCCCGGCCATCGTCACGATCCGGCGGGCCCGTACGACGAGGGAGTCGCTCACGCGCCGGTCCTACCACGCCGCCGCGCGGGTGTGACACAGATCACGCCCGGTCGTATAGTGCCCGCGGTCACGCGGTTGGCAGCGTGCCGAGGGGAGGGGTCCCAATGGACAGCACTACGTACGACGTCGTCCTTTTCATCCACCTTCTGGGGGTGGGCTCGCTCATCGTGCTCGCCGGGGTGGACGCCGTCGCCAGCATCGCGACGCTGCGCGCCCGTACGGTCGAGCAGCTGCGGTCGGCGACCTGGGCGGCACCGGTCACCGGCCCGGCACATTTGCCGGTGGTGGCGGTGTTCGCCGGCGCCGGGCTGTGGCTGGCCAGCGACTCCGACGAGTTCTCGATCAGCAGCCCCTGGGTGGTCATGGCGATCGTCGTCACCGCCGTCCTCACCGTGGTGGGGGCGACCGTCACCGGCCGGCGGTTCGACCAGACGCACGCCGCGGCGGTCGCCGCGCCGGACGGTCCGCTGCCGGCCGAGCTGGCGGCGCGGGCCGCCGACCCGGTCATGCACACCCTGCTGCGGGTCGCCGTGACCTACATCGTCGGGTTCCTGTACCTGATGACGAACAAGCCGGGCACGACCGGGTGCGTCGCACTCGGGGTGGCCTGCCTGGCGGTCGGGCTGGTGGCGAGCCTGCCGGTGCTCCGGGTGCGTACCGCGGTCGCCGTGACCCCGGCGACGCCGTGAGCGGGCGCCGGCCGGGCGCTGGCTACGCTCGGTCGGCGTGACGTCCGACGCACCAGGCCACCCGCACCTGTCCGAGCTGCGCGAGCAGGTCCTCGCCGGCGGCGCGCAGAAGTACCACGCCGCGAACGCCGAGAAGGGCAAGCTGTTCGCCCGCGAGCGGATCCGGCTGCTCGTCGACGGCGGGTCGTTCGTCGAGGACGGCCTGTACGCGAACGTGCTCGCGGGCGACCTGCCCGCCGACGCCGTGGTCACCGGCACGGCGACCGTGGACGGCCGGCCGGTCGCGATCATGGCCAACGACTCGACCGTCAAGGCCGGCTCGTGGGGCGCCCGGACGGTCGAGAAGATCATCCGGGTCATCGAGACGGCGTACCGGCTCGGCGTGCCGATGGTCTACCTCGTCGACTCGGCCGGCGCCCGGATCACCGACCAGATCGAGATGTTCCCGGGCCGCCGCGGCGCCGGGAAGATCTTCCACACCCAGGTGCGGGCGAGCGGCTCGATCCCGCAGGTGTGCGCGCTGTTCGGGCCCTCGGCTGCCGGCGGCGCGTACATCCCGGCCTTCTGCGACATCACGATCATGGTCGAGGGCAACGCGTCGATGTACCTCGGCTCCGCCCGCATGGTCGAGATGGTCACCGGCGAGAAGGTGACGCTCGAGGAGATGGGCGGCGCGCGGGTGCACTGCACGCAGTCCGGCGTCGGGCACTACCTCGCCAAGGACGAGCCGGAGGCGATCGAGGCGGTCCGCCGCTACCTGTCGTACCTGCCGTCCAGCTGGGAGGGGCAGCCCCCGGCAGCCGAGCCGAAGCCAGCGCCGGAGGCCGACCTGCGGGCGATGGTGCCGGCCAGCGAGCGGCAGGCGTTCGACATGCGCAAGTACGTCGCCGGGCTGCTCGACGAGGGCTCGTTCTTCGAGATCCACGCGCTGTGGGCCAAGGAGCTCGTCGTCGGCTTCGGCCGGCTCGACGGGCGGGTCGTCGGCGTGGTCGCGAACAACCCGATGTTCAAGGGCGGCGTGCTGTTCGTGGACTCCGCGGACAAGGCCACCCGGTTCATCCAGCTCTGCGACGCGTTCAACGTCCCGCTGCTGTTCCTCTCCGACGTGCCCGGGTTCATGGTGGGTGCCGGGGTGGAGAAGGCGGGCATCATCCGCCACGGCGCCAAGATGATCAGCGCGGTGAGCGAGGCCACCGTGCCGAAGGTCTCGGTGATCGTGCGCAAGGCGTACGGCGCCGGGCTGTACGCGATGGCCGGCCCCGGCTTCGAGCCGGACGCGACGCTCGCGCTGCCGACCGCGATGATCGCGGTGATGGGGGCGGAGGCGGCGGTCAACGCCGTGTACGCCAACAAGATCGCCGAGATCGCGGACGAGGACGAGCGGGCGGCGTACGTGCAGGCCAAGCGCGAGGAGTACAACGCGGGCATCGACGTGGTGCGCCTGGCCGCCGAGCTGGTCGTCGACGACCTCGTCGAGCCGGAGGACCTGCGCGCGGAGCTGGTGCGCCGGTACGCGGCGTACGCCCGCAAGGACCGGACGTTCTCCCGCCGTCGGCACGGCGTCACGCCGGTCTGACCGGCCGGCTCAGGTGTCGCCGGCGGCGCGGGTCCGGCAGTACTCGTCGCGGACGGCACGGTAGCCCGGCGGCATCCGCGTCGCCTGGGCGATCAGCCGGGCCTGCACGGCCGCGTTCTGCTGGATCTGCTCGGTGACGAGCGCGCGCTCGGCGTCCGAGGACGCGTTGACCAGCCGCTCGGCGTTGCGCCACACGTTCTCGCGCCAGCCGCGGACCAGCTGCAGCCCGAACACGTCGTCGGCCGGCGTGGCGTCGGAGTTCGTCAGGCTCACCGCCGGGTCGAACCGGTCGGCGACCGCGTGCACCACCCGCTCGTACGCGCGGTCGAGCACGGCGTTGAACCGGTCGTGGTCGACCTTGCGGCTGTCCCCGTGGCGGGTCCGCAGGCCCAGCGCGGCCAGCACGAACGGCATGTCGTTCTGCACGTGCGCGTTGATGCCCAGCAGCATGTCGCCGGTCGCGGAGACGTCGGCGTGCTCGGCGGTGTCGAACGCGACCTGCCAGGCAGGCGGGACCGGCTTGCCGGCCGCGTGCGCGCGCAGGGTGTCGACGTAGTAACGGGCGAACAGCGCGTCCTCGGTCTCCAGCGCCCGCGGGTAGCGGAAGAAGCCCGGGTCCTCGCGGAGCACGTCGCGCAGGGTCTCGGTGAGCACGAGGTAGGTCGTGTCGAACACCCCGCGGTGGTCGCACCCGAGCCGCTGCTGCAGGTCGCGCATCTGGCGGATCTCGTCGTCGATGCACCGTACGGACGGGGTGCGGCAGCCCGGCTCCGGCGGCAGCGGACCGCCGTCGGGCGACGGCGCGGCGGGCAGCAGCGCCGGCCAGTTGGGCTCAGGGGCGCCGGCCGCTGCGACCCCGGTCAGCAGCGTCGTGACCGCGAGGGTGCCGGCGAGCAGGGCGAGACGGCGGGACACCCCTACGACGGTGCGGGCGCCCCGCGCGGCCCCGCAAGGCAGGTGCGACGGGTCGGCTCACCGTGCGGTCTGGCGGACGCGCCTGCTGACGGCGCCCTCGCGGCCGGGGTACGGCGGGATGTGGGCACGGCGGCGCAGGACGTGCAGGGCGAAGACCGCGAGGTAGGCCGCGGACACGACGACGTTGACGACGATGCCCCAGACCCAGCCCGGCGCCGTGTACAGCGGCAGGCCGACGGTCGCCGCGGCGACGGCACAGCCGAGGACGATCGCGGTGACGCCGGCACCGAGCCACCAGCCGAACCGCTCGATCCGGCGGTCGCGGTTGCCCATCGTGACGAGCACCGCGGCGGCCATCAGTGCGATGCACGCGAAGACGAACGCGGCACCCAGGTAGCGAGCGCTGCCGTACACCTGCGGGACGTAGACCAGCAGCACCGCCGTGATGACCGTCAGACACAGTGCGGCCAGGCCCCGTCCGGCCGTCCGTACCAGCACCTCGACACCTCCGTCGTCTCGCCTGCCGTCGGTGTCGGTATGCCCAGCCTCGGCGGGGGCTAGACGGGGTCGTGCGGCAGGAACACCCAGCGCCGGAACGCCCAGAACCGCCAGGCCATGCCGACGGCGAGCCCGACCACGTTCGCGGCGATGTTGTCCGCGAGCGCGCTGGTCAGCCCCAGCCCGTAGTGGGACGTGGCGAGGCAGGCCTCCGCCAGCCCGAGACCGACCGCGCTCAGCACGACGAACAGCGGCAGCTCGCGGCGGACTCCGGTGCGGGCGCGGTCCCGCCAGGTCCAGTGCCGGTTCATGAAGTACGACGACACCGCGGCCAGCGTCGTGGAGACCGCCTTCGCGGTCAGCGGCTTGTGCTCGATCACGACGAGGCGCAGCAGGTTGAACACGGCGACGTCCAGCAG
Organism: uncultured Actinomycetota bacterium; assembly: GCA_963728075.1. Lineage (GTDB taxonomy): Bacteria > Actinomycetota > Actinomycetes > JAFAQI01 > DASSKL01 > CAVSIP01. The sequence continues at coordinate 504,734 of CAVSIP010000003.1, forward strand.
CACGTTCACTGCCCCCACCGTGGCGAACCGGCCGAACTCGAGCAGCTTGCCGCGCACCCGGTGAGGCTACCGGCGCGTGGGAGACTTCCGGCCGTGGAGTTCGAGCTGTCCCAGGAGCACGAGTCGCTGCGGCGCACGGTCGAGGAGTTCGCCCGGGAGGTGGTGGCCCCCCGCGCGCCGGGGTACGACCGCGCCGAGGAGTTCCCGTACGACGTCGTCCGCCAGATGGGGGAGATGGGTCTGTTCGGCCTGCCGTTCCCCGAGGAGTACGGCGGCATGGGCGGCGACTTCCTTGCCCTGTGCCTGGCGATCGAGGAGCTCGCCCGCGCGGACTCCTCGGTCGCCATCACCCTCGAGGCGGCGGTCGGGCTCGGCTCGATGCCGGTGTACCGGTTCGGCACCGAGGAGCAGAAGCGCGAGTGGCTGCCGCGCCTCGCCCGCGGTGAGGCGCTCGCGGCCTTCGGCCTGACCGAGCCCGGTGGCGGGTCGGACGCCGGGAACCCGAAGACGCGGGCGGTCCTCGACGGCGGCGAGTGGGTCATCGACGGGACGAAGTCGTTCATCACGAACTCCGGGACGGACATCACCGAGCTCGTCACGGTGCTCTGCCGGACGGGGGAGCGCGCGGACGGCCGGCCCGAGCTCACCTCGGTGATGGTTCCGGTGCCGCACGAGGGCTTCTCCGCGTCGAAGAAGTACTGGAAGGTCGGCTGGCACGCATCCGACACCCGCGAGCTGGCCTTCGACGGCTGCCGGGTGCCCGAGGGCAACGTCCTCGGCGCGCGCGGCCGCGGCTACGCGCAGTTCCTGTCCACCCTCGACGAGGGCCGGGTCGCGATCGCGGCCCTGTCCGTCGGGCTCGCGCAGGGCTGCGTCGACGAGTCCGTCCGCTACGCCAGGGAGCGTGAGGCGTTCGGACACCCGATCGGCAGCTACCAGGGGGTCTCGTTCCGCGTCGCCGACATGGAGATGCGTACGCACGTCGCGCGGCTCGCCTACCGCCAGGCGGCGGCCCTGATGATGGCCGGCAAGCCGTTCAAGAAGGAGGCGGCGATCGCGAAGCTGTACGCCTCCACGATCGCGGTCGACAACGCCCGCGACGCCACCCAGGTGCACGGCGGCTACGGCTTCATGAACGACTACCCCGTGGCCCGGCACTGGCGCGACGCGAAGATCCTCGAGATCGGCGAGGGCACCAGCGAGGTGCAGCGGATGCTCATCGCCCGCGAGCTGGGGCTCTAGCCGTGCCCGATCCGGTGACCGGGCTGCCCGTCGTCGGCATGGTCGGCGCGGGGCAGCTGGCCCGCATGACCCACCAGGCCGCGATCCCGCTGGGGCTGTCGTTGCGGGTGCTCGCCGACTCACCGGCCGACGGCGCCGCGCTCGCGGCCGGCGACGTCGACGTCGGCGACTACCGCGACCTCGACGCGCTGCGCCGGTTCGCCAAGGGCTGCGACGTGGTCACGTTCGACCACGAGCACGTGCCGCAGGAGCACCTGCGCGCCCTCGCCGCCGACGGGGTGGTGGTCCGCCCCGGCCCGGACGCCCTGCTGCACGCGCAGGACAAGCGCGCGATGCGCGAGCGGCTGTCCGCGCTCGGCCTGCCGGTCCCGCGGTGGTCCGCCGACCCCGACGCGCTGCCCCGGCCGTACGTCGCCAAGGCGGTACGCGGCGGCTACGACGGCAAGGGGGTGTGGTTCGTCGACCCGGGCGACGCGCTGCCCGCCACCGAGCTCATCGTCGAGGAGCGGGTGCCGCTCGTGCGCGAGCTCGCCGCGGTCGTCGCCCGGCGGCCGAGCGGCGAGGTCCGGGCCTGGCCGGTCGTGGAGACCGTGCAGAGCGACGGCATCTGCGTGGAGACGATCACCCCTGCCCCCGGCCTCGAGCCGGCGCGGGCCGCCGAGGCGCACGCCATCGCCCGCACGGTCGCGGAGGCGCTCGGCGTCGTCGGCGTCCTCGCCGTGGAGCTGTTCGAGACCGCGGGCGGCCTGCTGGTCAACGAGCTCGCGATGCGGCCGCACAACACCGGTCACTGGACGATCGAGGGCGCGGTCACCAGCCAGTTCGAGCAGCACCTGCGGGCGGTGCTGGACTGGCCGCTGGGGGACACCAAGCCGTACGCCCGGTGGGTCGTGATGGCGAACCTGCTCGGAGGCGCGGCGACCGACCTCGCGACGTCGCTGCCGCAGGCGCTCGGCGCCGACCCGGGGGTGCACGTCCACGCGTACGGCAAGGGAGCCCGGCCCGGGCGCAAGCTCGGGCACGTGACGGTGCTCGGTGACGATCTCGAGACCACCCGCGAGCGCGCCCGGCGCGCGGTCGCCGTGCTGAGGGGAGACCCGACGTGAGCGCCATCGTGGCCGTGGTGATGGGCAGCGACTCCGACTGGCCCACCATGGAGGGCGCCGCCGTCGCCCTCGACGAGTTCGAGGTGCCGTACGAGGTCCACGTCGTCTCCGCCCACCGGACGCCGCGGCAGATGCTCGACTACGGCGCCACCGCGGCCGACCGCGGGATCCGGGTGATCGTCGCCGGCGCCGGCGGGGCCGCGCACCTGCCCGGCATGCTCGCGTCCGTGACGCCGCTCCCGGTGATCGGCGTCCCCGTACCGCTCAAGCACCTCGACGGGCTGGACTCGCTGCTGTCGATCGTGCAGATGCCGGGCGGGGTCCCGGTCGCGACCGTGGCCGTGGGCAACGCCCGCAACGCGGGGCTGCTGGCCGTCCGCATCCTCGGCGCGTCCGACGACACGCTGCGCGCGAAGATGCACGTCTTCCAGGACACGATGGCTGCCCTGGTCGAGGAGCGCGACCATGCCCTGCAGGGACGTCTCGGCCGCGACTGACCGGTACGGACCGGGCCCGTCCAGGGTTGTGGACGGCGCACCCGGTGCCTGTCATCCTCCCGACATGTCCGTCGAGGACCGCCCGCGTGGTGCGCTCCGCGTCTCCGACGCCGAGCGCGAGCGTGCCGTCGAGTCGCTGCGCCTGCACCACGCCGAGGGCCGGCTGACCTTCGAGGAGTTCACCGACCGGGTGGACGAGGCCTACCGCGCGCGCTCGGCGGGCGAGCTCGACGTGGCGCTGCGCGAGCTGCCCGCGGAGCGGTCGGTGCGCCCACCGCAGCGGCGCGCCTGGTACCGCCGCCGCCTGCCGGCGTGGTGGCTGCGCGTCAACGGCATCTGCACCGCGGTGTGGGCGGCGACGACCCTCGGCTCCGGGGTGCACTACTTCTGGCCGATGTGGGTGATGCTGGGCACCGGCATCCCGGTCATCGCAGGCTCGGGCCGGCGCGCCGGCAGGGATGGAGATCCTGCGCCGGCCACCGTGCCGCCGGGCGCGGCGCCGGCCCTCGAGATGCCCGACGGCCGGGTGGTGACCACCGTGCTGTTCGCCGACATCGTCGCCTCGACCGAGCGCGCGGCGGCGCTGGGTGACGCCGAGTGGAACCGGCTCCTCGCGCGGTACGAGCGTCAGGTCGGCGACGAGGTGGTCGGCCTGGGCGGGCAGTCCGTCTTCACCAAGGGCGACGAGGTCGTCGCCGCGTTCCCGACTCCTGCGGCGGCCGTCCGGTGCGGGCGCGCGGTCCAGACGCATGCCCGCGCGCTCGGGCTGGACGTCCGCGCGGGTGTGCACGCCGGCGAGGTCGACCGCCACGGCGGCGAGGTGCGTGGGCTGGCGATGCACATCGGCCAGCGGGTCTGCGCCGCGGCCGGCCCGGGCCAGCTGCTGGTGTCCTCCACGGTCCGCGACCTGCTGGTCGGGTCAGGCGTGGCGTTCACCGACGCCGGCGAGCACGAGCTCAAGGGTGTGCCGGGCACCTGGCGGCTGTTCGCGCTCGCCGACTGAGCCGGTCAGCGGCCGGCCCACTCGATCTTCGGGCAGGTGTCCATGACCATGGTCAGCCCGGCGGCGCTGGTGCGCTCGAAGGCGTCGTCGTCGACCACGCCGAGCTGGAACCACACACCCTTCGCACCGATCCGCACGGCCTCGTCGGCATGCGCGCCCGCGTGCTCGGACCGGCGGAACACGTCCACCACGTCGACCGGCTCGGGGACGTCGGCGAGCGACGGGTAGACCATCTCGCCGAGCGCCTCGCCCCCGCCGGGGTGCACGGGGAAGATCCGCTTGCCGTGCTGCTGGAGGAAGCGAGCGACCTCCCACGCGGGCCGGGCCGGGTTCTCCGAGAGGCCGACGACCGCCCACGTCTGCAGGGCGAGCAGCTCGCGGACGGCGTCCGGTGAGGTGGTCTCATGCCGGCGGGCGTACCCGGCATCAGGGCCGGCCGAACGCCCGGTAGGTCCAGCCGGCGTCGCGCCAGCGCTGCGGGTCGAGCGCGTTGCGCCCGTCGAGGATGCGCTTGTGGCGCACGACGTCGGAGAGCACGTCCGGCGTCATGTCGCGGAACTCCCGCCACTCGGTGAGGTGCAGCACCACGTCGGCGTCGCGTCGCCGCCTCGACCGCGGAACCGGCGTAGCCAGATCCGGGTAGGCGCGGCGGGCGTTGTCCATCGCCGCCGGGTCGTAGACGACGACGGACGCGCCCTGGCGGTGGATCCGGCGGGCGACGTCGAGCGCCGGGCTGTCGCGGATGTCGTCGGAGTTGGGCTTGAACGCCGCGCCGAGCACGCCGACGCGGGCGCCGCGGAACTGCCGTTGCCCAGCACCTCCCGGGCGAGCTCGACCATCCGCTCGCGGCGCCGCAGGTTGATCGCGTCGACGTCCTTGAGGAACGTCACGCGCCTGGTCGACGCCCAGCTCGCCCGCCCGTGCCATGAACGCGCGGATGTCCTTGGGCAGGCAGCCGCCGCCGAAGCCGAGCCCGGCGTGCAGGAACCGGCCGCCGATCCGGCTGTCGTGGGAGAGGGACTCGGACAGCTTCTTCACGTCACCGTGCACGGTCGCTCGCAGACCTCGGCCATCGCGTTGATGAAGGAGATCTTCGTGGCGAGGAACGCGTTCGCGGCCACCTTGACCAGCTGCGCTGTCGCGAGGTCGGTGACGACCACCGGGCTGCCGGCGTCGATCACCGCGGCGAAGACGTCCCGGAGCCGCCGCTCGGCCTCCTCCGACGCCACGCCGAACACCAGCCGGTCGGGGCGCAGCGTGTCCTCGACGGCGTAGCCCTCGCGCGAGGAACTCCGGGTTCCAGGCACAGCTCCACCCCCCGCGCGGGGGAGTGCTCGCGCAGCTGGGCGGTCAGTCGCTCGGCGGTGCCGACCGGGACGGTCGACTTGCCGACGACCAGCGCGCCGTCGCGCAGGTGCGGCGCCAGCGCGGTGACGGAGGCGTCGACGTAGGACAGGTCGGCGGCGAACTCGCCCTTCTTCTGCGGGGTGCCGACGCAGACGAAGTGCACGTCGCCGAAGGCGCCGGCCTCCTCGTAGGAGGTCGTGAACCGCAGCCGCGCCGGAGTCGACGTGCTTGCGCAGCAGCGCCTCGAGGCCCGGCTCGAAGAACGGGCACCTCGCCGGCGGACAGCCGCGCGATCTTGGCCTCGTCGACGTCGATCCCGAGAACCTCGTGACCCAGCTCGGCCATGCAGGCCGCATGCGTTGCCCCGAGGTAGCCGGTGCCGAGCACGGTGAGGCGCTGCGAGGTCGTCACCGGCGAATGGTAGCCGCCGGTTTCGTGCCCGAAACCGCCCGCAAACCCGGATGAGGCACGCAGACTGGATGCATGCGGATCGACCGGGCGATCGCCATGGCCGCGGCCCTGGTGACGGTCAGCGGGCTCACCGCCGCCGTGGCGACCGCGGCCGGTGGCGACGGGGCCCCCGCTCGCCCGGCCGCCGTGCGACCGGCGGCCGTGGTGGCGCCGCCCCCTCCGGACCCCGCCGCGTCGCACCGGACGCCGGCGTCGCACCCACCCGCTGCCGAGGAGGCCCGGCGGGCGCTGCCGTACCCGCTGCCCGCCCCGCCGGTGCAGCCCCAGCCGTGCCCGCCCCCGCCGGTCAGCGGGACCGGGAAGCCCAAGCCGCTGCCGCCGCCGGCGGTGGCCGACGGCGCCCTGCCCGTACCCGCGCCCGCGCAGGACCGGTCCGTCGACCTCGCCGCCGTCTCCGGCAAGGGCATGTGGCTGACCACGTGGGCGGACACGAAGCTCGACGTCGCCGAGGTCGTGGCCCGAGCCCGGGCGGCCGGATTGCGCCAGCTGTGGGTGCGCACCGGGGGCACCTACCAGGGCTACTACGGCGACCGCCTGCTCGCGGCCCTGCTCCCTGCGGCACACCGGGCCGGCATCGCGGTCATCGCGTGGGACTTCCCCACGCTCTCCGACCCGGCCGCCGACGCGCAGCGGGCCCGGCAGGCGCTCGCGTTCACGGTGGACGGCCAGCGGCTCGACGGGTTCGCCCCCGACATCGAGACCGCAGCCGAGCGGGTGTACCTGTCGGCCCGGCGTGCCCAGGTGTACCTCGCGCTGGTGCGGCGCTACGCCGGCGACCGCCCGGTCGTCGCGACCGTGCCACGCCCCACCGACCACAACCTCGGGGCCTACCCGTACGCGGCGCTCGCGCCGTACGTCGACGCGTACGCCCCGATGGTCTACTGGTCCTGCAAGGAGCCCGGCGCGCTGGCTGCGGCCGGCGTCGCCCGCCTCGCCCGGTGGCGGCCGGTGACGGTCGTCGGCCAGTCCTACGACATGGGGCCGGAGGGCGGCCGCCACGGCCTGCCGTCCGGTGCCGAGATCTGGCGGTTCCTGGACGCGACCAAGCGGGCCGGCGGGATCGGCGCGAGCCTCTACCTGTACAGCCAGACCAAGCAGCCGCAGTGGGCGGCGCTGAGCGCGTACCCGTGGGACGTGCGGCGGTAGGCTCCTGGGCCGATGTCGTTCGCCAGCCCGGCCTTCCTCTGGTACTTCATGCCCGCCGTGCTCGGGCTGTACTGGCTGCTGCCGCGGACGGCCCGCAACGGCCTGGTGGCCGCGGCCAGCCTGGTCTTCTACACCTGGGGCGGTGGCAGCTTCGTGCTGTGGCTGCTCGGGCTCATGGTGCTCAACTTCGCGGCCGGGGTGGCCCTCGACGTGCTGCGGGACGGGCCGCTCGCGCCCCGCCGGCGCAGCGTGGTCGTGGCGGCCGTCGCGGCGGACCTCGGCGTCCTCGCGGTGTGGAAGTACGCCGGCTTCGCCACCGGGCAGATCGCCCACCTCGCCCACGCGCTCGGCGGCCCGGACGTCGCGGTGGCGCACCTGGCGCTGCCGATCGGGATCTCGTTCTTCACCTTCCACCACATCAGCTACGTCGTGGACGTCTACCGCGGCGTCCGACCCGCTCAGCGGAACCCGCTGCAGTTCGTCACGTACATCGCGATGTTCCCCCAGCTCATCGCCGGCCCGATCGTGCGCTACCACGAGATCTCCGAGCAGCTCGGTGAGGTGCGCCGCAACCGCCTGGACGACTTCGCCGAGGGGTTCCCGCGGTTCGCGCTCGGGCTCGCCAAGAAGGTCGTCGTCGCCGACACGGTCGCCCCGATCGCGAACGCGGTCTTCGGGGCGCCGGTCGCCGGGCTCGACACCCGCACGGCGTGGATCGGCACGCTGGCGTACACCGTGCAGATCTACTTCGACTTCTCCGGCTACTCCGACATGGCGATCGGGCTCGGCCGCATGTTCGGCTTCCGCCTGCCGGAGAACTTCGCCCGGCCGTACTCCGCCGTGTCGGTCACCGACTTCTGGCGGCGCTGGCACATGTCGCTGTCGCGGTGGTTCCGCGACTACCTCTACATCCCGCTCGGGGGCAACCGGCGCGGCGCCGCGCTGACCTACCGCAACCTCGTCGTGGTGTTCTTCCTCACCGGGCTGTGGCACGGCGCGGCCTGGACCTTCGTCGTGTGGGGCCTGTACCACGGGGCGCTGCTGGTGGTCGAGCGGGTGACCGGCTTCGGCCGGACGACCCAGGACGTGAGCGCGCCCGCGGCGCGGCGCGCGCTCACCCTGCTGCTCGTCGTCGTCGGCTGGGTGCTCTTCCGCGCGCCGCACCTCGGTCACGCCCTCGGCATGCTGCAGGTCATGGTGGTGCCGCACGTCGCTGCGACCTCCGTGCTGGCCACCGCCTCCCACCGTGCGGTGGTGACGCTGGCGCTGGCCCTGCTCGTGGTGCTGCTGCCGCGCGAGTTCGTCATGGGCCGCTTCCTCGAGCAGCAGCCCCGGCCGCTGGTGCGCGCCGGTCGCCTGGCGTACGCCGCGGTCGCGGCACCGCTCGCGGCCGTCCTCGTGGCGGCGGGGACGTTCAGCCCGTTCCTCTACTTCCGGTTCTAGCGGAGGGCCCTGTGAGCGAGCCAGAGATCCGCGACGTGCCGATCCGCGACGAGGGCATCCGCCTCGGTCAGCTGCTGAAGCTCGCCGGGGTGGCCGACTCCGGCTCGGACGTCAAGGCACTGGTCGCCGAGGGCTTCGTCCGGGTCAACGGAGAGGTGGAGACCCGGCGCGGCCGGCACCTGGTCCGCGGTGACGAGGTGCTCGTCGCCGGGCATCGGCTGCGCGTCACCTGAGCCGTACGCTCGGCCCATGGTCACCGAGGGCGAGCTGGTGTGGGAACCGTCGCCGCAGCGCCGGGCGCACTCCCGGATGCGGGCGTTCCTCGACGCGTACGGCCAGGCCACGTACGAGGACGGCTGGCGCTGGTCGGTGGCGGACCTCGAGGGATTCTGGGGTGCGGTCGCCGAGCACTTCGACGTGCGCTGGCACGACCGGCCGGAGCGGGTGCTCGCCGACGCGAGCATGCCGGGCGCTCGCTGGTTCCCGGGGGCGACGCTGAACTACGCCGAGCACGCGCTGCGGGCGCCGGGCGCACTCCGGTTCCTGCGCGAGGACGGCCGGGAGGCCGTGGTCGACCCGGCGTCCCTGCGGGCTCGGGTCGGCGCGGTCGCCGCGGGGCTGCGGCGCCTCGGTGTGGGCACGGGCGACCGCGTTGCCGCGCTGCTGCCCAACTGCCCGGAGACGGTCATCGCGTTCCTCGCCACGGCGAGCATCGGCGCAGTGTGGTCGAGCTGCTCCCCGGACTTCGGCACCACCGGCGTCGCCGACCGGTTCACCCAGATCGAGCCGACGGTGCTGCTCGCGGTGGACGGCTACGCCTACAACGGTGGCCGGTTCGACGTCCGCGACACCGTGCGCGCGCTGCGCGAGCAGATGCCGTCGCTGCGCGCCACCGTCCTGCTGCCGTACCTCGACCTCGCCGCGACGCTCGACGGCACCGTGCCGTGGGCCGACCTGGAGAGCGAGCCCGCGGAGCCCGCCTTCGAGCCGGTGCCGTTCGACCACCCGCTGTGGATCCTGTACTCGTCGGGCACGACCGGGCTGCCCAAGGCGATCGTCCAGGGGCACGGCGGGATCCTGCTCGAGCACCTCAAGGCGCTGGCCCTGCACTGCGACCTGGGGCCGGACGACGTGTTCTTCTGGTTCACCACGACCGGCTGGATGATGTGGAACTTCCTCGTCTCCGGCCTGCTCGTCGGCTCGACGGTCGTGCTCTTCGACGGCAGCCCGGGGCACCCTGACCTCGGGGCGCTGTGGCGGATGGCCGACCGCGCGGGCGTCACGTTCTTCGGCACGTCGGCGCCGTACCTGCAGGCCTGCCTCAAGACCGACGTGCGCCCCGCGGAGGTCGCCGACGTCTCCCGCATCCACACGGTGGGCTCGACCGGTGCACCGCTGCCACCGGAGGGCTTCGCCTGGGTGCTCGACGAGGTCGGCGGGGACGTGCTCGTCGCCTCGGTGTCGGGGGGTACGGACCTGTGCACGGCGTTCGTCGGCTCGTGCCCGCTGCTGCCCGTGCACGCCGGTGAGCTGCAGTGCCGGATGCTCGGCGCCCGGGTGGAGGCGTACGACCCGGAGGGCCGGCCGCTGCAGGACGCGGTGGGCGAGCTGGTCATCACCGCCCCCATGCCGTCGATGCCGGTGTTCTTCTGGAACGACCCGGACGGCAGCCGGCTGCGGGAGAGCTACTTCGAGGCGTTCCCCGGGGTCTGGCGGCACGGTGACTGGATCCGGATCACCCCCCGCGGCTCGTGCGTCATCTCCGGGCGCAGCGACTCGACGCTCAACCGCGGCGGCGTCCGCATGGGCACGAGCGAGTTCTACCGGGTGGTCGAGGACATCCCGGGGGTGAGCGACTCGCTCGTCGTCGACCTCGACGGGCGCCTGCTGCTGTTCGTCGTCACCGACCGCCTCGACGACGAGCTGCGCGCCGCGATCGCGACCGCCTGCCGCACGCAGCTGTCGCCCCGGCACGTCCCCGACGAGATCGTCGCGGTGCCCGAGGTGCCCCGCACGCTCAACGGCAAGAAGTGCGAGGTGCCGGTCAAGCGCATCCTCTCCGGCGTGCCGCCGGCGCAGGCGGTCGCCCAGGGCGCGCTGCGTAACGCCGCGGCCATCGACCCGTTCGTGTCGCGGGCGCGCTCAGCACAGTCGCCGTAGGCCGGGGAGGTCCAGCCCCGCGGTCACCGTGACGTGCTCCTGCTCGGCCCGCCCCGGCAGCGCCGCGGCGTCCGGGTGGCGGCACAGCACCACGCCGGCGCCCGCCGCGAGCGGCGCGAGCAGCGTGGTCACCAGCGCGTCGTCGCCGTCGTACGGCAGCACGCTGAGCAGCCGGTCGCCCCGCGCCAGGGACACCTCGCGGGCTCGGCCGGCGAGCACGGCACCGGCCTCGCCGACCGGCCCGTACGGCACGAAGCGGTCCCCCTGCGGCGGCACCTCCGTGGCGAAGTCGAGGACGCCTGCCGGCGCGGTGTCGAGCCGTCCACCGAGCGGGCGCAGCGAGAGCCCCACCACCTCGTCGGCGGCCGCGGCCTCGGCCAGCCGGTCGGGGGCGGCGAACGCCACGTCGGCGCCGTCGGCGCCATACGCCACCTCCGCGCCGACGGACCACGCGGCGAGCACCGCCACCGCCGCCTGCCAGTGGACGGGCAGCAGCACCGCCACCGTGCCCCCGGGCTGCACCGCCAGGCCGTCCTGGAGCAGGTTCGCCGTCTTCGCCACCCAGTTTTCCAGCGTCGTGGCCGAGAGCTCCACCCGCTCGCCGGTAGCGTCGTCGTAGAAGGTGAGCAGCGGCCCCGCCGGGTCCCGGCGGAGGGCGGCGTCGAGGAGGGCGCGGGGGGTGTCGGTCACGACGTCGAGCATGCCCCGCACGCGCCCGAGGCTGCGGGTGGGGCCGGTCACCTTCGCTGCGGCCGGACCGCTCGTGCTGCTCGCCGTCCTGCTCGCCGTGGCCCCCCGGTACGGCTACCACCGCGACGAGCTGTACTTCCTCGTCGCGGGCGCCCACCCCGCGCTCGGCTACCCGGATCAGCCGCCGCTCGTGCCGCTGCTCGACCGGGCCGTGGCCTGGCTGGTGCCCGGTTCGGTGGCCGCGCTGCGGGTGCCGCCGGCGCTCGCGGCCGCGACCGTACCGGTCCTCGCCGGGCTCACCGCGCGCGAGCTCGGTGCCCGGCCGTGGGCCCGGGTCCTCGCCGTCTGGTGCATGTCCGCCGCAGTGGTTCTCTACGGGGCCGGGCACCTCGCGGGCACGACCGCGTTCGACCTGCTCGTGTGGTCCGCGGTGGTCTGGCTCGTTGCGCGCGCGCTGCGTACCGGCGACTCCCGGCTGTGGGTGGCCGTCGGCGCGGCGGCGGGCGTCGGTCTCGAGGTGAAGTGGCTGGTCGGCTTCCTGCTCGGCACTCTCGGGGTGGCGCTGCTCGCGGACCGCCGCTGGGGGCTGTTGCGCGACCCCTGGCTGTGGGCCGGCGCCGCTCTGGCGCTGGCGCTGTGGGCGCCGAACCTGTGGTGGCAGGCGACGCACGGCTGGCCGCAGGTCGAGATGAGCCGGCGGATCGGGGAGCGCTACGGCACCGGCGAGCGGTTGCTCGTCCCGCTGGCGCAGCTGGTCATGGTCAGCCCGTTCCTCGTACCGGTCTGGGTCGCCGGGCTGCGCCGGCTGCTGCGGGACCCGGCGCTGCGTGCCTTCCGCGCGATCGGGGTCGCCTACCTGCTGCTGCTCGTGCTGTTCACGGTCACCGGCGGGCAGATCTACTACGTCGCCGGGCTCTACCCGGCGCTGCTGGCGGCCGGGGCCGAGCCGCTGCTCGCCTGGGTCCGCGGCGGCCGGGCGCGCTGGTTCGGCGGGTCGCTCGTGGCGTCGGTCGCGCTCGCCGTCGTGGTGACCCTGCCCGTGCTGCCGCCGCGCGTGCTGGCGAGGACCCCGATCCCGGGCGTCACGTACGACCTCGGCGAGCAGGTGGCCTGGCCGCGGTACGTGGCCACGGTCGCCGCGGTGTACGGGGCGCTGCCCGCCGAGCAGCGCAGCCGGGCGGTGCTGCTCACGGCCAACTACGGGGAGGCGGGCGCGATCGACCGGTTCGGGGACCGGTTCGGTCTGCCGCGGGCGTACAGCGGTCACAACGGCTACGGCACGTGGGGACCTCCTCCCGACGGGCGGGACGTCGTCGTCGCGGTCGGGCTGGCGAGGCCGTGGCTGACGCCGTACTTCACCGGCTGCGCCGTACGGGCCCGGCTGGACAACGGCGTCGGCCTCGACTCCGACGAGCAGGGTGCCCCGGTCACCGTGTGCCGGGGGCTGCGGGCACCGTGGTCGCAGCTGTGGCCGCGCCTGCGCCACCTCGGCTGACGGCGAGCGCCCCACCCGCGAGGGGGAGGTGGAGCCGGTGGGCTACGGGGCGCAGGGGACGTCGGCGGCGGTGGTGCCCTGCGGTGCCGGCGGGCTGGTCGCGGGCGCGCCCTTCGCCGGCGCCGGTCCGTTGCTGCCGAGCTTGTGCAGCGTGGTGAAGTCCCCGCCGAGGACGAGTGCCACCGGGGCGGTCTGGTCCTTCACCTCGACCACCTGCGCGCCGGGGACGGTGGCCGCGACGGTCTGCGCCTCCTCCTTGTGCCCGGGGGAGTAGCGGACCACGGTCTTGGCGATGCCGGCGCTCTGCGCGTTGCCGAACCGGTCGACGTGGAAGCCCATGGCGGCGAGCTCGTTGCCCGTACGCAGGGCCAGCCCGCCCGTGGTGGTGCCGTTGAGGACGACGACGTGCACCCGGCTCGGGGGCACCGTCACCGTGGGCGGCTTGGGCGCCGCGGTCTTCGCCTGGCTGTCGTTGCGCAGGCTGTCGAACAGCGCCTTCGCGCCCGCGTCGTCGATGAGGACGACGCTCTGCCCCTCTCGCCAGCCGGACTCCGTGGTGATCGGGATGGTCACCATCGACACGTGCGCCGGGTCGAGGTGCCGGAAGCGAAGGGCGAGCGTCCGCATGTCGCTGAAGCCGAACCGCGCGTCGGTGGTGATGGAGTCCGCCAGCGCCTGCAGGAACCCGTTGAGCTTGAACGGGTTGGCGAGCGTGCCCGCGCTGGTGACCTTCTTGAGCATCTGGGCCATGAAGTACTGCTGGTCGGCGATCCGGTCGATGTCCCCGCGGGGCAGGCCCTTGCGGTCCCGGACGAACGCCAGCGCCTGGTCGCCGTTGACGTGATGGGTGCCGGCCGTGAGGAAGTCACCGCTGTCGTGGTCGCGGCGGGTGGTGCCGATGCACAGGGTGACCCCGTCGAGCGCATTCACCATCTTGCGGAACCCGTCGAAGTCGACCTGGACGTAGTGGTCGGCACGCAGACCGGAGAGGCTCTCGATCGTCTCGACGAGCAGCTTGGGGCCGCCGAGGGCGAAGGCCGAGTTCAGCTTGCCCATGTGCGCCGGGTGGCTGCGGCCGCTCGCGTCGGTGTACGCGGGGATCTGCACCCACGAGTCGCGCGGGAACGACACGATCGTCGCCCGGGCCGAGCTCGCCGGCACGTGCGCGAGCATCACGGTGTCCGAGCGCTGGCCGGTGACGTAGTTCGCCCCGGTGCCCTGGAACTGGTCGCCGCCGGCGAAGTTGCGGGTGTCCGACCCCACCAGCAGGAAGTTCTGCGCCTTGCCGTCCGCCGCGGCGGCCGGCCGGTTCCCGCCCCCGATGTCGATCGTGTGGATCTTGCCCTTGTAGTAGCTGAAGACGGCGTACCCGGCCACGCTGACGAACAGGGTCGCGGCCGACAGGACGACGGCCAGCCACGACAGCACGCGCAGCGCCGGGCGCCGCGTACGGGCGGCATGCCGGCTGCGGCCGGGACGCCGCGGATCCAGTTCCGGCGGCAGGCCCGGCGCCGGGCGTGCCCACGACTCGTGCGGGGGTGGCGGCTGGCTCACCGGCGAGCAGGACCTCCGGTCGGGCGGACAGGGGGCGCGGCGGTCGGCCGGCACCATGAGGAAGAACGCCTCAGGCCTGCCGGACGTTCCGGGCCAGGGTAGCGGCGTGCGGCCGCTGCGCAGCCCGCCACGCGGGGTCTGGGACAATCCACGCCATGCGTCTCCTGGTGACGGGCGGTGCCGGTTTCATCGGCAGCCACTACGTACGCACCCTGCTGTCCGGTGGCTATCCCGGGTACGAGGACGCGGAGGTGACGGTCTACGACAAGCTCACCTACGCGGGCAACCTCGAGAACCTCGCTCCGGTCGCGGAGAACCCGCGCTACCGCTTCGTCCAGGGCGACCTCCTCGACGCGCCCCTGCTCGACGACATCCTCCCGGGCCACGACGCGGTGCTGAACTTCGCCGCGGAGACCCACGTGGACCGGTCGATCGCCGGCGCCGCGGACTTCGTCATGACCAACGTCGTGGGCGTGCAGACGCTGCTCGACGCGTGCGTGCGGGCGGGCATCCCGCGGGTCGTCCAGGTCTCCACCGACGAGGTGTACGGCTCCATCCCGGAGGGCTCGTTCACCGAGGCCGACCGGCTCGACCCGAACTCGCCGTACTCCGCCGCGAAGGCCGGGGGCGACCTGATGGCGCGGGCGTACGCCGTCACGCACAAGGTCAACGTCAGCGTCACCCGCTGCACGAACAACTACGGGCCGTACCAGTTCCCCGAGAAGGTCATCCCGCTGTTCGTGACCAACCTGCTGGACGGCAAGAAGGTGCCGCTGTACGGCGACGGGCTCAACGTGCGCGACTGGCTGCACGTCGACGACCACTGCCGGGGCATCCAGCTGGTGCTCGAGCAGGGCGAGGCAGGAGAGGTCTACAACATCGGCGGCGGGATCGAGCTGACCAACCGCGAGCTCACCGAGCGGCTGCTCGCCGCGTGCGGCTCGGACTGGGACACCTCGGTGGAGTACGTCGAGGACCGCAAGGGCCACGACCGCCGCTACTCCCTGGACGACTCCCGCCTGCGCGCCATGGGCTACCAGCCGCGCTACGACTTCGAGCGCGGGCTGGCCGAGACGGTCGCGTGGTACCGCGACAGCCCGTGGTGGTGGCGCCCGCTCAAGGAGAAGGCGGCGATCGCCCGGTGAGCCGCTGGCTGATCACCGGTGCCCGTGGCCAGCTCGGCACCGACCTGCAGGCCCTGCTCGCGGGCGAGCCGGTCGTCGCCGTCGACCTGCCCGAGGTCGACATCACCGACGAGGCGGCCGTGCGCCGGCTGGTCGCCGACGAGCGGCCCGAGGTCGTCGTCAACGCGGCCGCGTTCACGAACGTGGACGCGGCCGAGGAGCAGCCGGAGGTCGCGCAGGCGGTCAACGGGGACGCCCCCGGCATCCTGGCGCGCGCCTGCCGCGAGCACGGCGCGCTGCTGGTGCACGTGTCGACCGACTACGTCTTCGCCGGTGACGCCGAGGTCCCGTACGACGTCGACGCCCCGGTGGACCCTCGGTCGGTCTACGGCCGGACCAAGGCCGCGGGGGAGGCGGCCGTACGCGAGGCCGGGGGTCCCGCGTACGTCGTGCGCACGGCCTGGGTCTACGGCGCCGGCGGTGGCAACTTCGTCAAGACCATGGCCCGCCTGGAGAAGGAGCGCGACACGGTCTCGGTCGTCGACGACCAGCGCGGGTCGCCGACGTGGTCGCTCCACCTCGGGCGCGGGCTGGTCGGGCTGGCCCGCTCGAGCGCGCCCCACGGCACCTACCACTGCACCGGTGGTGGTGACACGACCTGGTACGGCTTCGCCCGGGCGATCTTCGAGGAGCTCGGTGCCGACCCGTCGCGGGTGCATCCGACCGACACCGCCAGCTTCCCGCGGCCCGCGCCGCGGCCGGCGTACAGCGTGCTGTCCCCGCGTGCGTGGCTGGAGGCGGGGCTCGCACCCATGCCTCACTGGCGGGACGCGCTCGCCGAGGCGTTCGCCACGGTGGGCGACGCCTTCCGTGGCTGATCCGGCGTAACAACAAGCCCTACCCGGGCGAAAGTCAGGGCACACACGTGCCGAAATGCCAGACGTGCAGTTCTCCTTGCGGCACAGTCACACCTGACCGATTCCTGCCACGAAACCACTGATCGCCCGATACCGGAGACCCCACCGCCGTGCGCCGCCTGCCCGCCACCCTGCTCGCCGTCGCCGTCCTGCCGGCGTCCATCGCCCTGCCGGTGCTCGCACCGGCGGCGCCGAAGCCGCACCCGGTCCCACCGACCGTGCGCACGCTGGCGGTGGCCGCGGCTCCCGTCGCGCGGCCCCAGGTCGCCGGCCCGGGCGCCACGGCGGTGCAGAGCCGGGCGCGGACGGACGTCGGGCGGTTCGACCTGGTGGGCGCCCGCTGGGACGGCGGGACGCTGCCCGCCGGCGCGCGGGTGCAGGTGCGGGTGCACACGGACGGGGCCTGGACCGGTTGGACCGACCTCGAGCCCGGCGACGCGGCCCCCGACGACGGCAGCCCCGACGCCCGCCGGGCCCGCGCGCTCGGGCGTGCGACCACCGCGGAGCCGGTGTACGTCGGCACGGCCGACGGCGTGCAGACGCGGGTCGTCGGAGCCGGCGCGCCGGGCCACCTGAAGGTCGTGCTCGTGGACGGCGGGCACAGTGACGCGGACGCCGCCCCGGGCGCGGGCACGCCCGCCGCCACCGCGTACGCCGAGGCCGGCCGTCCCACGATCTACACCCGTGCGCAGTGGGGTGCCGACGAGTCCCTGCGCCGCTCGGCCTGCCCGGAGGGGCCCGAGTACGGCAGCACGGTGAAGGTGGGCTTCGTGCACCACACCGACACGGCGAACGGCTACTCCGCCAGCGACGTTCCGTCGATCATCCGGTCGATCTACGCCTACCACGTGAACGCCAACGGGTGGTGCGACGTCGGCTACAACTTCCTCGTCGACCGGTTCGGCCGCATCTGGGAGGGCCGGTACGGCGGCATCGACCGCCCGGTCATCGGGGCGCACACCGGCGGTTTCAACACCGACAGCTTCGGCGTGTCGGTCATCGGCAGCTACGGCTCGGCTCCGGCGTCGGGCGCGGCGATCTCCGCGCTGCAGCGGCTCTTCGCGTGGAAGCTGGGTCTGCACCACCGCGACCCGACCGGTAGCGGAACGCTCAGCGCCGGCTCGTTCAGCCAGTCGCACTGCGTCGTCGGCGGCCGGACGGCCGCCCCGTGCCCCCGCGGCACCACGGTGACCTTCCGCACGATCTCCGGTCACCGCGACGCCGACTACACCTCCTGCCCCGGCGACGCGCTCTACGCCCAGCTCGCCACCATCCGCTCCGGCGCCCGCTCGCTCATCGGCACCGGTCTGGTCGACCCCTCGGTGAGCCCGCAGCGGGTCGCGTACGGCGACGGCCGGTCGGTGACGGTGCACAGCGACGTCCTGTCGCCGGTGAGCTGGCGCCTCACCATCCACGACCACACCACCGGCGCGTTCGTGCGGTCGTACGCGGGCACCGCCAGCACGGCGTTCGACGTGAGCTGGGACGCGCACACCGGCCTCGGCACCCTCGCCCTGCCCGGTACCTACGACCTGCGCCTCGAGGCGTGGAACGGCAGCGGCACCGCGACCCCGTACGACGCCGTGGTCACGGTCACCGGGCCCGGCGGGGTGACCGCGTCGACGGACCCGGCCGCACCGCTGTCGTGGCGGCTGGCGAACCCCGGTGGGGACGGCTCGTCGTCGACCGAGCAGTTCGGCACCGGCGCGCACCCGGTGGTGCTCGCCGCCGACTGGGACGGCACCGGAGTGGACCGGCCGGCCGTCGTCGACGTCGCCGCCGGCAGCTGGCGGTGGACCCTGCCCGGCAGCGGTGACGTGCCGGGTCAGGTCGCGACGTTCGGGACGGCCGACTGCCTCCCCGTCGCGGGTGACTGGGGCGGGCAGGGCCGGGCGACGCCCGGGGTCGTCTGTGCGGACGGGGACACCTGGCGCTGGCAGCTGGCCTCCTCCTTCGACGCCGGTGCGCCGACCACCGTCGTGCGCTGGGGCAGCACCGGGGGCTACCCGGTCGTCGGCGACTGGAACGGCGACGGGACCAGCACCCCCGGCATCGTGACCCCCACCCCGGACGGCCTGTCCTGGGCGCTCACGGACACCCTCGCCGACGGCGCGCCGGTGACCGACCGGTTCGTCCTCGGGCCGGCGGGCGCGACGCCGGTCGTCGGTGACTGGGACGGCGACGGCCGCAGCGGAGCCGGTGCCGTCTCCGGCGCCGGGACCGACCTGCGCTGGCAGCTGGCCAACGACGTCACCACCGGTGCGCCGGTCACGACGCTCACCTTCGGCAGCCTCGGCGAGCTCCCGGTCGCCGGTCGGTGGACCCTCGGGGCCCCCGCCACGGCCGGCACCGTCACGCTGCCCGTCCGCGCGGTCTCCACGCCGGCCACCGGGGACGCGGCCCAGCAGCCGTACACCACGACCCGACCGCTGTCACCGAACCAGGTCACCTGGCGCGAGGGCGCGGCCAACACCGATGCCACCACCGTCGCCCAGTTCACCTACGGCCCCGCCGCGGCCCGCACGGTCGTCGGCGACTGGGCCGGCCAGGGGCGCCAGACGATCGGGGTCGTGGACCAGGTCGACGGGCAGTGGCGCTGGCGGCTGTCCGGGGTCAACAACGGCGGCGCGCCCGCGCTGACCTTCCTGTACGGCCCGACCCGCTGCCGGCCGGTGGTCGGGGACTGGGACGGCAACGGCACCACCACCCCCGGGCTGGTCTGCGCAGAGCACGGGCTGTGGCGCTGGCGACTGTCGAACGTCAACGCGGCCGGCCGGCCCGCGCTGGACTTCACGTACGGCCCGGACACGACGACCCCGGTCGTGGGGCGGTGGGCCGGCGGCCGGACCGGCGTGGGTGTCGTACGCACGCGTGACGCCCAGCTGTACTGGCAGCTGCGCGACTCCGCGTCGCCGGGCGGCGCGAACCACGTGTTCTTCTACGGCGGGGGCGGCGACACGCCGGTCAGCGGCGACTGGAACGGCGACGGCCGTGACACGGTGGGTGCGCTGCGACCGTCCGGTGACCGCTGGCTGTGGCAGCTACGGGACGCCCTGAGCGGTGGCGCGCCCGCCCTGCGGGTGCGGTTCGGGACGACGGACGGAGGGCCGGTGACCGGCGACTGGAACGGTGACGGAGTCACCACCGTCGGGCTGGTGCAGCCCCGTACGGCGGCAGGCGGCCGATGAGCCGGCGGCTCGTCGCCGGGGTCCTCTCGGCGGTCACTGCTGCGGGTGTCCTCGCCGTCAGCGCCCCGCTGCCGGCGGGGGCCGCCGACTCTTGGCAGGTACCGCCGGGCGGGACCATTCACATCACCGGCCATGGTTGGGGGCACGGGCGCGGCCTCGCCCAGTGGGGTGCGCAGAGTGCCGCCAGCCAGGGCAAGGACGCCACGGCGATCCTGGACTTCTACTACCCCGGAACCACCGACCTCGTGCAGCAGTGGCCGCCGATCCGCGTGCTGCTGACGGCGTTCACCAACCGGGTGCCGCTGACCGGCACGCCCGACGTCACGGTGACCGACACCGCGACCAAGGCCTCGGCCACGCTGGACGCGGCCAAGACCTGGCGGCTGGCCCGCGACGCGAACGGCCTGCTCGTGCAGGACCAGCAGGCCAACGGCAGCTGGACCTCCGAGCCGCTGGCCGCGCCGACCGCCGCACAGCCCAACCCACCGCGCGCCTTCGCCGGGCCGCTGGTCGTGACCACGTCCGACGCCGACAAGGGGGTCGTCGGCCTGGGCACCTCTCGCACCTACCGCGGCAGCGTCCAGGTGGTCGCCGACGCGAGCGGCACGAGCTTCCACGTGGTCAACACCCTGCCGCTCGACCGGTACCTGTACTCCGTCGTCCCCAGCGAGTCCCCGCCGTCGTGGCAGCCGGCGGCACTGCAGGCCCAGGCCGTCGCGGCCCGGTCCTACGCCGCGTGGCACCTGGCGAACCCGCGTGGCGCCGACTACGACATCTGCGACACGACGGCCTGCCAGGTCTACTCGGGCACGTCCAGCGAGGCGGCGAGCACGACCGCCGCTGTCGACGCCACGGCGAACCGGGTGCGGGCCTACAACGGCAAGGCGATCTTCGCGGAGTTCTCCGCGTCCAACGGCGGCTGGAAGGCCGCCGGCACGGCGCCGTACCTGCAGGCGGGGCAGGACCCGTGGGACACCACGGCGAGCGGCGACCCGCGCCGGGACTGGACCTTCGACGTCACGGCGGCGACGCTCGAGAAGCTGTTTCCGGACGTCGGGACCCTGCAGTCGATCGCGGTCACCAGCCGGGACGGCCAGGGCGACTGGGGCGGCCGGGTCTGGTCCGTCGAGCTCGACGGCACGGACGCCACGGGTGCCGCCACGGCGGTGAAGCTCAACGGCGACGTGTTCCGCCGCGCGCTGGGACCGAGGTTCTACTCGACGTACTGGACGGTCAGCAGCGTCCAGGCCGCCCCGGACTCCTCCGCGCCCTCCCAGCCGCCGACGTCGACCGCCACGCCCACTCCCACTCCCACTCCCACCCCGACGCCCACTCCGACGCCGACCCCGACGCCGACCCAGCCGCCGCCGCTCACCTGGCGGGAGCTGTCCGCGAACACCGCCGACGCGCACGTCACCCAGTTCGGCTACGGCTCCGGTGACGTGGTGCCGATCGTCGGTGACTGGAACGGTGACGGCACCGTCACGCCGGGTACGGCCCGGCTCGTCGGCGGCGTGTGGCGCTGGGAGGAGTCCGACGCGGCGGACGGCTCCCAGACCCGGCCAGCGTTCTCCTACGGGCCGTCGTGGTGCCGGCCGGTCGTCGGCGACTGGGACGGGAACGGCACGACGACACCCGGCCTGGTCTGCAACGACAACGGCGAGTGGCGCTGGCGGCTGTCCAACGTCAACGGCACGTCGTCGCCCGCGCTGGACTTCCGCTACGGGCCGTCGTACGCCGTGCCGGTCGTCGGCGACTGGAACGGCGACGGCACGCAGACGCCGGGTGTCGTGCGAGCCGTGGGCGGCCAGCTGTACTGGCAGCTCAGTGACCACAGCGCGGCCGGCCGTCCGGCGTACGCGTTCTGGTACGGCCCCGCCGGCGCCCGACCGGTCGTCGGCGACTGGAACGGCGACCACCGGGACGGGGTCGGTGTCGCCCGCGACTACGGGTCGTCGCTGCTGTGGCAGCTGCGCGACGCGCGCTCCGGCGGCGCGCCGTCGGCCACGTTCCGGTTCGGCGCCCGCACGGACACGGTCGTGGCCGGGGACTGGAACGGCGACCGGCGCGCCACGGTCGGCACCCTGACGCCGCCGTCCTGAGCGCTCAGCGGGCGGCTGCCCCGTACGCCTGCAGCGTCGCCTCGGCGCAGCGCCGCCAGGTCCACTGGCGCGCATGCGCCCGGCGCTGCGCCGCCGTCGTCGGGCCGTCGTCGGCCAGGGTCGTGAGCAGCGCGTCGGCGAGGGCGTCGACGTCCTCGGGCGGGTGGTAGCGCGCATGCGGCCCGAGGACCTCGCGCATCGCGGGCACGTCGCCCACGACGGCGGGGACCCCGGTGGCGAACGCCTCCAGCGGCGGGATCCCGAACCCCTCGTACCGGCTCGGCAGCACGAAGCAGGAGGCCCCCGCGACCAGCCCCGGCAGGTCGGCGTGGGCGACGTAGCCGACCAGCTCGACGTTGGGCGGGACCTCGCCCACCGTCTCCCCCCACCCGGGCGGCCCGGCCACCACGAGCCGGGGGACGTCCTGCCCGGCCAGCGGCCCCGCGTACGCCGCGAGCAGGGTGCGCAGGTTCTTGCGCGGCTCGAGCGTGCCGACGAACAGCACGTACCCGCCGTCGTGGCGCGGCACCGAGAACCACTCGTCGTCCACGGCGTTGGGGGTCACTACGAGCCGCTCCGGCGGCACCTGAGGGTAGGCCTCGAGCAGCTCCGCGCGGACGGCGTGGCTGACCGTGCACACCGCTGCTGCGCGGCGCAGCGAGCGCGGCACCAGCTCGCGGTAGCGGCGCGACTCGGCGCTCACCCACTCCGGGTGGTGCAGGTAGGTGAGGTCGTGCACGGTCACCACGCCGCCGGCGCGCCGGGTGGGCGGCAGCACGTAGTTGGTCGCGTGGAACACGTCCAGCCGGCCGGCCAGCCACTCGACCGGCACCAGCTCCGTACGGGCCCACAGCTCGCGCAGCAGCCGGGCGGGGGCGCGCCGTCCGCCGAGCTCCCGCGCACCGCGCCAGGTGAACGGGACGGCGACGAGCTCGGGGGGGTCCGGCAGCGCGCGCAGGCCGGCGGTCAGACCGGCCACGTACCGGCCGACGCCGGTGGGTCGGCCGAGCAACGGCGTCGCGTCCAGGCCCACCCGCATGGCGTCCCTACACTAACGCGGTGACCGCGCTGGCCGAGCTCGTCTCCACGCGTGAGCTGCTCGCCAACCTCACGCTGCGCGAGCTGCGGGGCAAGTACAAGCGCTCGGCGCTCGGCTGGACCTGGTCGCTGGTGAACCCGCTGGCCACCATGGCGATCTTCTCGGTCGTCTTCGGGTTCTTCCTCAAGGCGAAGCCGGACGCGGGCGACCCGAGCGGGCTGAACGTGTTCGCGCTGTGGCTGCTGTGCGGGCTGCTGCCGTGGAACTTCCTCGCCAACAGCCTCATGGGCGGCGATGCACGCGCTGGTCGGCAACGCCAACCTGATCAAGAAGGTCTACTTCCCGCGCGAGCACCTGGTCGCGTCGATGGTCGGCTCGCTGCTCGTCTCGTTCCTCATCGAGATGGGCGTGCTCGCCGTGGTGCTGCTGGCCTTCGGCAACATGGTGCTGCCGTGGGTCGCCGCTCGTCGTCGTGGTGATGGCGGTGCAGACCGTGTTCGTGCTGGGCATCGCGCTCGCCGTGGCCGTCCTCAACGTGTACTTCCGCGACATCCAGCACTTCGTGGGCATCGGGCTGCAGGTGTGGTTCTACGCGACGCCGATCGTCTACCCGATCAAGTACGTCCGCGACGAGCTGGCGAAGTACCGCGCTGGTCATGGACGTCTACAACGCCAACCCCATGACCCAGTTCGCGACCGCCTTCCGCGACCTGCTCTACGACCTGCGCCTCCCGGCCGCCTCCACCTGGGCCTGGATCGTCGGCTGGTCGCTGCTGTCCTCGTCGCCGGCTGGGCGGTGTTCCGCCGTCGCGAGGCGCGCCTGGCCGAGGAGCTGTGATGCCGCATGAGCGAGCCCGCCGTCGTGGTGGAGGGCGTGTCGAAGCGGTTCCGGCTCTACCACGAGCGCAACCAGTCGCTGAAGGCCACGGTCATGCGCCGGGGCCGGGCCAAGTTCGAGGAGTTCTGGGCGCTCAAGGACGTCTCGCTGCGAGATCGAGACCGGCACGACGTTCGGGCTCATCGGCGAGAACGGCTCGGGCAAGAGCACCCTGCTCAAGTGCATCGCCCGCATCCTCACGCCCGACTCCGGCAGCGTCGCGCACCGAGGGCAAGGTGGCGGCGCTGCTCGAGCTGGGGGCGGGCTTCCACCCCGAGCTGTCCGGCCGGGAGAACGTCTTCCTCAACGGCTCGATCCTGGGCCTGTCCCGCCGGGAGCTCGAGCGCAAGTTCGACGACATCGTCGGGTTCGCCGGGCTCGAGCGGTTCATCGACACGCCGGTGAAGAACTACTCGTCAGGGCATGTACGTCCGGCTCGGGTTCTCCGTCGCCATCAACGTCGACCCGGACATCCTGCTCGTCGACGAGGTGCTCGCCGTCGGCGACGAGGCGTTCCAGCGCAAGTGCGCCGAGAAGTTCAGCGAGTTCCGCCGCGGCGGCAAGACCGTGGTCGTCGTCAGCCACGCCATGGGGCAGCTGCGCAACCTGTGCGACCAGGTGGCCTGGCTCGAGCACGGCGAGCTGCGCGAGACGGGCACGCCCGGCAACATCGTCGACGACTACGTGGGCGAGTCCCACCAGGCGCGCGAGCAGGTCACCGCAGGCGACGAGAACGCCGACCCGGCGCAGCAGCTCGGCTCGCGGTGGGGCTCCGGCGAGGCCAGGATCGAGCGCATCGAGCTGGTCGACGCCGACGGGGCGCCCACCAGCTCCGTCCGCACCGGCGACCCCGTCACCGTGCGGCTGCACTACGCGACGCGCGAGCCGGTTGAGCGGCCGGTGTTCGGCATGGCGGTGCACTCCGTCGTGGGGGTGGAGGTGACCGGCCCGAACACCAAGGACGCGGGCCAGGTGCCGGACCGCATCGACGGTCGCGGCGTCGTGGAGCTGCACGTCGATCGCCTGCTGCTGCTGCCCGGCACGTACGACCTGTCCGGCTCGGTCTACGACTACAGCTGCCAGCACCCGTACGACCACCGCCACCGGGCGCTGCGCTTCGACGTGGAGCACGGCCGGCCCCGCGAGGAGCACGGGTTCATGTCCCTGGGCGGGCGCTGGCACGTGGACGCCGCGCAGGGCGTGGGTTAGTGGCCCGCATCGTCGTCGCCACGGGGGACGTCGTCGGCGAGCGGATGGCCGGCCCGGCGATCCGGGCCTGGCACCTGGCCGAGCTGCTCGCCGCCGAGCACGAGGTGCAGCTGGTCAGCCAGGTCGGCGCGCAGGCCTCCTCCGACCGGTTCGCCGTCCGCCAGGTCGGCGAGGCGGAGCTGCGCGAGCTGGCGGCCTGGCTCGACGTCCTGGTGTTCCAGGGCTCGCTGCTGCACGAGTTCCCGTTCCTGCGGGACAGCGACAAGGTGCTGGTCGCCGACATCTACGACCCGTTCCACCTCGAGCTGCTGGAGCAGGCCCGCGACGAGGGCGAGGCCCGCCGCCGCGACATCGTGCACAACGCGGTGGTGGTGCTCAACGACCAGATCCAGCGAGCCGACCTGCTGCTGTGCGCGAGCGAGAAGCAGCGTGACTTCTGGCTCGGTGCGCTCGCCGCACTGGGGCGGGTCAACGTGGCCACGTACGACGAGGACGAGACGCTGCGCACCCGGCTCGCCGTGGCCCCGTTCGGCCTGCCGGACACCCCACCCGTGCAACGCCGGCACGGCATCCGCGGGTCGATCGACGGCATCGGCACCGGCGACAAGGTGCTGCTGTGGGGCGGCGGGATCTACAACTGGTTCGACCCGCTCACCCTCGTCCGCGCGGTCGACCGGCTCCGCGGCGACGTACGGCTGGTGTTCCTCGGCGGCGCTCACCCGAACCCACGAGTGCCCGAGATGCGCATGGCCGTCGCCGCCCGTGAGCTGGCCGCGGAGCTCGGCGTGCTGGACACGCACGTGTTCTTCAACCCCGGCTGGGTGCCGTACATCGAGCGTGCCGACTGGCTGCTCGACGCGGACGCCGGTGTGAGCACGCACCTGGACCACGTCGAGACCGCCTTCTCGTTCCGGACCCGGATGCTCGACTACCTGTGGGCGGGGTTGCCGATCGTGGCCACCCGGGGTGACTCGCTGGCCCGGCTCGTCGAGGCGGAGGAGCTCGGGCTGACCGTGGCGGCCGGCGACGCGGTCGCACTGGCGGAGGCGCTCGACCGCGTCCTGCACGACGAGGAGCTGGCCGCTCGCTGCCGGGCGAACGTCGCCCGCGTCGCCGAGCGGTTCCACTGGTCGCAGGCGCTGGCCCCCGTCGTGGAGTTCTGCCGGGCGCCCCGGCGCGCCCCGGACCTGCTCGACGCGGACCTCGTGGGCCGGATGAGCCGACCGATGCCCATCGTGGCCCGCCCGCCACGCGGCGTACGGGCGAACGTCGCGCTCGCGCGGGACTACCTGCGCGAGGGCGGTGTCGGCCTGGTCGCCCGCAAGGCGACCGGACGGGTCGTCAACCGGCTCCGCCGTCGCGGCTGATCCGGGCCCAGACCACCTTGCCCTGAGCCAGCGCGCGGGTGCCCCACGCGTCGGCCAGCGCCGCCACGAGCTGCAGGCCGCGCCCGGAGTCCGCCTCCCCACCGGACGCCTGCAGGGCGGGCAGCGCCGATGCGTCGTCGCGCACGGCGATCCCGAGGCAGCACCCGTCCGCGGCGAGCGCAAGGGTGAACGCGGCACACGTGGCGTGCACCGCATTGGTGACGAGCTCGGAGACCACGAGCTGGGCGTCGTCGCAGAGGGGCGCTGCTGCCGTCCCCGCGCACGTGTCGTGGACGAAGCCCCGAGCGGCTGCCACGGACGCGCCCCGCGCCGGCAGCCGGATCCAGGTCTCGCGCATCGGCTCCCCTTCTCCTCGGTGGCAGCGCGCAAGGAGAGGGGGCATGTGCTCTCAGCCCGCGCTGCCGAAGAGCCTGCCCGTCCTGTGGTCCGCAACACAGCCGACGGCCGGGTTTCGGGTGACGGGCCCGGACCGAGTGCGCCACGTAGGCTCTCCGCCCGTGGATCCCATGCTGCGAGCCAGCTTCGACCAGTACGCGCGCTACGCCTACCTCTACCGGCTGCGTCACGAGTCGTACGGTGCCCCGCGGCTGCGGATCCTCGACGTCGGTGACCCGTTCGGCACGATCGCCCCGCTGTTCCCCCTCGACGAGACCGTCTCGATCGACGTGTACGCCGACGACCCCGTCCGGGACGGGCACGCGCCGCTCATCGGCTCCGGCTTCGAGCTGCCGTTCAAGGACGCGGCGTTCGACCTGGTCGCCTGCCACGACGTCTTCGAGCACCTGCCCGCCGACCGGCGCAACGCGTTCGTGGCCGAGCTGCTGCGGGTCTCGCGCGGCCCGGTCGTCATCGTCGCACCGTTCGCCGACCCGCGGGTGGCGCGCTGCGAGGCGATCGTCAACGGCTACTGGGTCTCCCGGCTCGGCCACAGCCTGCCGGCGCTCGACGAGCACGCGGAGTTCGGCCTGCCGTCGCTCGAGGACCTGACCGGCTGGCTGCGCGCGCAGGACGTGGACTTCCGTGCGCACGGCGACGGCTGGCTGTACCACTGGGTGGCGTTCTGGCTGCTCAAGGGCCACCTCGCGTACGCCGGGCTCGAGGACGAGCTGCACCAGGTCGACGCCGCGTTCAACACGCTGCTGCGGGACGAGGACCGCCGCGCGCCGCACTACCGGCGGGCCGTGGTGCTCCGCCCCCCGGTGGACTACCCCGACGGCTGGCAGGACGTCGCCGAGCCCGGCGACGTCCCGGGCGACCTGGACCGGCTGGCCGGGCTCGCGACGTCGCTGCAGCGGGCGCTGCCCCGCGGCGACGACCCGTGGGGCGAGCACTCGGTGCTGCGCCGCTGGATTGCCGACCACGCCGATGCGGGCGGGGACGACGACGACCCGTACGCGGTCGTCGCCCGCTCCCTGCGCACGGCCCTCGACGCCGTCGAGCGGGAACGCCCCGGTCCGGTCGAGCCGGCACCGGAGCCGGAGCCGGAGCTGCACCGGCGCAGCGTCGCCATCGTGCTGGTGAACCTCAACGGCGCCGACCACCTGCCGGACTGCCTGGACTCCATCGCCGCGCTGGACTACCCGAAGGACCTGCTCGAGGTCATCTGCGTCGACAACGCCTCCACCGACGGCTCGCGCGAGCTGCTGGCGAGCCGCTACCCGTGGGTGCGGGTGCTGCCGCAGGACACCAACACCGGCTTCGCGCCGGCCGTGAACACCGGGGTGCGCGCCGCGACGGCGGAGTGCGTCGTGCTGCTCAACAACGACGCCCGGGTCGACCCCGAGTTCGTCACCGAGCTGGTGCGCGCGTACGACCCGGACCGCGGCGTCGTCTGCGTGGGCGCGCAGATCAGGTCCTGGGACGGCAGCCACCTCGACTTCGGCGAGGGGGCGACCAACTTCTACGGGATGGGCCAGCAGCTCGGCTACGGCACGCCCATCGACACCGCGCACGTCGAGGACGGCCGCGAGCTGCTGTTCGCCTGCGGCGGCGCGATGCTCTGCGGCCGCGACGTCTTCTGCGACGTCGGCGGGCTCGACCCCGCGTTCTTCGCCTACTTCGAGGACGTCGACCTCGGCTGGCGGCTGTGGATCCTCGGCTTCCGGGTGGTGCTCGCCGCGCGGGCGCACAGCTACCACCGGATGCACGGCACGTCCTCCCGGTTCCCCCTGCACCAGCGCTTCCTGCTCTACGAGCGCAACGCGCTGCGCATGCTGCTCAAGAACTACGACGACCGGAACCTCGAGCGGCTGCTGGGCCCGGCCCTGCTGCTCATGGTCAAGCGTGCGGTGCTGCGCGGCGGCCTGCCGCGCGGCCCGTACGACATCGGCGGCGACCGCGCGGAGACCGAGGAGGTGCCGCGGCTGACGCTCGCCCACCTGCACGCGATCACCGACGTCGTCGACGACATCGAGAACGTGATGGTGGACCGCGCGACGATCCAGCGTGCGCGCAAGCGCAGCGACGCCGAGGTCTTCGAGCACTTCAACCGCCCGCTGTGGCCCGTGCTGCCCGAGCGGCCCTACCTCGAGGCGTCGGAGCGGGTGACGACGGCGTTCCGGCTCGACGAGGTCTTCCCGCACCGCCGGGCGACCGAGGTGCTGGTCATCAGCAACGACGGGCTCGGCGAGAAGATGAGCGGTCCGGCGATCCGCGCGTTCGAGCTCGCCAAGGCGCTCGCCGGTACGGCGCACGTCACGGTCGCCGTGCCCGAGCCCACCGACGTGACCGCGCCGAACGTCTCCACCGCCGCCTACACCGACGCGGAGTCGCTGGTCCGCCTGGCGGAGGCGGCGGACGTGACGGTCGTGCAGGGCTACACGCTGCACCGCGTTCCCGGTCTGGCGCGCGTCCCCACGCTGCTCGTCGTGGACCTCTACGACCCGTGGATCTTCGAGAACATCGAGCTGCACAACGGCGAGCCGTACGGCGACCGTGCGCTGCAGGGCGACGTCGCCGTCCTCAACGAGCTGCTGGACACCGGCGACTTCTTCATCTGCGCGTCCGAGCGCCAGCGCGACTACTGGCTCGGCATGCTCGCCGCCCGCGACCGGCTGACCCTCGGCCACTACGGGCTCGACCCCAACCTGCGCAAGCTCATCGACGTCGTGCCGTTCGGGCTGCCCGAGCGGGCCCCACGGCATCAGCAGCAGGTGCTCAAGGGTGTCCACCCCAAGATCGGCAAGGACGACCTCGTCGTGCTGTGGGGTGGTGGGACCTGGGACTGGTTCGACCCGGTGAGCACCATCGAGGCGTTCGGCCTGGTGGTCAAGGAGGTGCCGAACGCCAAGCTGTACTTCCTCGGGTTCCAGCTCTCCAGCCCGAACGTCAAGGAGATGCACACGGCGAAGGTCGCGCAGGCCAAGGTCGAGGAGCTCGGCCTGCAGGACAGCGTCGTCTTCGGTGACTGGGCTCCGTACGAGCTGCGGGAGGCGTACCTGCTCGAGGCCGACGTCGCGGTCACCGCGGCGCGCGACCTCGCGGAGACCCGGCTGTCGTTCCGCACGCGTGTCCTGGACTACCTGTGGGCCGGCCTGCCGGTCGTCGCCACGGAGGGGGACGTGCTGGCGGACCTCGTCCGGGACGAGAAGGTGGGCCTGGTCGTCCCGCCGGAGGACTGGCGGGGGATGGCGGCGGCGCTGGCCCGGCTGCTCGGCAGCCCGCTGCTGCGTGCGGAGGCCTCCGCCAACGCCAGGCGGGTCGCCGAGCGGTTCCGGTGGCGGCAGTCGGTGGAGCCGCTGCGGCAGGTGGTCCTGCGGCCGTGGGAGTGGGAGGAGTCCCGGCGGCTGCGTCCGCGCGGGCGGGACATCACCGAGGAGGTGCGTGCGCTGCTGGCGGACCGCAACCGGCTCACGGGTGCGTACGCCGGCAGCCGGCTCGAGGGCCGCATCCTGTTCCGCGACCGGCACTTCGACAGTCTCGAGCAGTACGTCCAGGAGCTCGAGGCGACCGTGCAGCACCTCAACCGGCGGATGGAGATCCTGCGCCGCACGCCGATCGCGCCGGCCTTCCGGGCCGCGCGCAAGGCGCGCAACGTGCTGCGCCGCCAGGGGTAGCGGGGGCGCGGAGGGGACCGTCGTCCCCAGCCTCGGATTCTGGGGGGTCCGTGTCCGAGTTGTTGTCGGTGATCGACAGCTACGCGGCGGCGGACGTTGCTGCGATGCCGTCTCCGGCGCAGCCGGAGCGGCTGGAGGAGCTGCTCGCCGCCGAACGGCGGCTGCAGGCCGAGATCGCCCGCAGCCTGCACGTAGCCCGCGCCAAGGACGTCACGGTCGGCGAGTGCGGGCTGCAGACGCGTTCCTGGCTGATCGCCGAGGCCGGGCTGACCCCGGCCGACGCCGGTCGACGTACCGCGCTCGCCCGGCAGGTCGCCGGGTTCCCGCGGGTGGCGGACGCCTGGGCGACGGGGGACATCGGCGAGGCGCACGTTCGCGCGCTCGTGCGTGCGCTGGGCGAGCTGCCCGCCGAGCACCGGGAGGCCGCGCAGGACATCCTGCTGCCGCTGGCCCGCAGCGCGCCGCCGGCCGCTCTGGGCGTGGCCATCGGTGAGCTGCGCGGACGGCTCGGTCTCGACGGTGACGACCACGCCGCCTGGGTGCGTCGCCAGGGCCAGCGGCACCTGCACGCCGCGGCGACCTTCGGCGGGATGGTTGCGATCACGGGGCTGCTCGACCCGCTCGCCGGGCAGGCGCTGTTCACCGCGCTGCACGCGACCCGGCCGGCCGGGTCGGAGGACGCGCGGACCACCGCACAACGGCACGCCGACACCCTCGGCGAGATCGTCGGCCACTGGCTGGCGTGCGCGGACCTACCCGACGCCGGCGGTGAACGCCCCCGCCTCGTGCTCACCGTCGACTTCGACACCCTCGCCGGAGCCTGCGACCCGGCCCTGCTGTCCACCGGGGCCGGGCGGCTGTCGGCCGCCGCGCTGCGCCGGCTGGCCTGCGATGCCGAGATCCTGCCCGCCGTGCTCGGCGGGGCCTCGCAGCTGCTCGACCTCGGCCGTACCAGCCGCACCTGGACCCTTGCCCAGCGCCGCGCCGTCACCGCCCGTGACGGCTACCGCTGCGCCCACGGGCACTGCTCCAACCGGCCCGCAGACCTGCATCACGTCGTCTGGTGGTCCCGAGGCGGTGCGACCGACATCGCGAACGGCGTCTGGCTCTGCGCCTTCCACCACTGGCTCGTCCACGACGGCGGGTGGGCCCTCACCCGCGACGACGCCACGAGCACGGTCACCTTCACCGGGCCCGGGGGCCACCAGTACCGGTTCCGACGAGGCCGGCCGGCGTGAGGCCGGCACCCCGTGACACCGCCCGAGAGGGCGGACTGCCCTTGACCCCTGCCCTGCTGCAGTTAGCGTCGGCCGCGGCGAACGAGTGAGAGGGCGGTGGGCCGGCGTGGAGTTCCTGTCCGAGGCGAGCGAGCGCGGTGTCGTGGAGCGGTCGTTCCGCCTGACGGTGGAGGGCGACGTCGTCCCCGGCGTCCTCTGGACGCCGGACGGCCAGCGCGGCCAGCGACCGACGGTGCTGCTCGGTCACGGCGGCACGCAGCACAAGCGCGTGGCCAACATCCTCGCGCTGGCCCGCTCGCTGGTGCGCCACCTCGGCTACGCCGCCGTCGCGCTGGACGCGCCCGGCCACGGCGACCGGGTGACCGACCCGGAGGCTGCCGATCGCACCCGCCGCGAGCTGCAGGGCCGCATCGTCGCGGCGCGCAGGGGCCAGCGGCGCCCGCTGACCTTCACCGACGAGCGGGCGGCCGAGTGGACCGAGCGCACGCGCAAGGGCAGCGCCGAGTGGAGCGCCCTGCTGGACGCCCTGGGCGACCTGCCCGACCTCGCCGCGGGCCCGTTCGGCTACTGGGGCGTGTCGATGGGGACGGTGATCGGGCTGCCGTTCGTCGCCGCCGAACCCCGGGTCCGGGCCGCCGTCCTGGGCCTCGCGGGCCTCACCGGGCGGCCGGGGGCCGAGGAGTTCGAGCAGTCGGCGCGGTCGCTGTCCTGCCCGGTGCTGTTCACCCTGCAGTGGGACGACGAGCTGGTCGAGCGCGAGTCGGGCGTCGCGCTGTTCGACGCGATCGGGTCACGCGAGAAGACCCTGCACGTCAACCCGGGCGGCCACATCGAGCTGCCGCTGTTCGAGCGTGCCGCCGCCGAGGCGTTCTTCAGCCGGCACCTGCACGACGCGAGCTGACGGCGCCGCTAGCCTCCCGCTGACGCGAACCTCCGCTCGACGTCCCGGCGCGGCACCGTCACCCGCACCCGCCGGCGCTGGTGCAGCGCTGCCGGCAGCCTGCGCAGGTAGGAGCCGTACGCCCGCAGCCGGATGGCGGCGAGAAGGCGGTCGTGCCGGGCGATCGACGCGGTGGTCAGCGGGAACCGCAGCACCTCCCGCAGCGCCAGCGGCGCAGACGCGTCCTTCGTCAGCGTGAGGAGCCGGTTGCGCGAGTCGTGGAAGCGGTGCACCGGCGAGTCGGCGACCGCCGTCGCCGCGTGCAGGTGGTCGACGACCGCGTCCGGGGCGACCACGACGCGCCAGCCGGCCAGCCACAGCCGCCAGCACAGGTCGGTGTCCTCGTAGTACAGGAAGAACGCCGCGTCCATGCCGCCGACCTCCGACACGGCGGCGGTCCGCAACGCCAGCGCGGTGCCAGGGGCCGCGGCGACCTCGCGCGGCGTGTCGTACGAGCCGTCGTCAGGAGCGCGGAAGCCCAGGTCGTAGCCGTAGCCGTCCCGGTCGATGCCGCCGCCGACGCTGTTCAGGGTCCCGTCGGGCAGCACCACCTTCGATGCCACGGCGGCGACCCGATCGTCCGCGAAGGGCGCGAGCAGCGACCGCAGCCACCCGGGTCGGGGCACGGCGTCGTTGTTGAGCAGGACGGCGTACGGCGTGGTCACCTGAGCCAGCGCGAGGTCGCACCCGCCGGCGAAGCCCAGGTTGCGCTCGCTGCGGAGCAGCCGTACGTCGGGGTGCTCCTGCGCGAGCCACTCCGCCGTGCCGTCCGTCGAACCGTTGTCGACCACCCAGACCCGGGGGACGACGTCCTGGGCGGCGAGCCCGGCGAGGCAGGCCGGTAGCAGATGGCGACCGTTCCACGTCACCACGACCACGGTGACGTCCATCGTGCCCCCTTGCGGTTATCGTTCGTACGCCATGGCCGTGCCGACTGAGATCCTGCCCGAGGCCCCTCCGACCGAGGAGCGGCCCTACGTCACCATCGTCCTGCCTTGCTACAACGAGCAGGACCACGTGCTCCTCGAGCTCGAACGCATCACCGTGGCCATGGAGGCCAGCGGGTACGCCTACGAGCTGCTCGTCATCGACGACGCATCGACCGACCGCACGCTGGAGGTCCTCAAGGAGGCGTTGCCGCGATTCCCGCGGATGCGCCTCATGCCGTTCCACCGCAACGGTGGCTCGGGCACGGCCCGGCGCATCGGCACCGAGGCCGCCCGGGGCGAGATCGTGGTGTGGACCGACGCGGACATGACCTACCCGAACGAGCGGATCCCCGAGCTGGTGCGCATGCTCGAGGACGACCGCACGTTCGACCAGGTCGTCGGGGCCCGTACGTCCGAGCAGGGGACGCACAAGGCACTGCGGGTGCCCGCCAAGTGGACGATCCGCAAGATCGCCGAGTTCCTCACCGGGATGCCGATCCCGGACCTCAACTCCGGCCTGCGGGCGTTCCGGCGTGAGGTGTCGCTGCCGTACCTGCGGCTGCTGCCACCGGGGTTCTCCTGCGTCACGACCATCACGCTGGCGTTCCTGTCGAACCAGCACGACGTGCGCTACATCCCCATCGACTACGCGAAGCGCTCCGGGCAGTCGAAGTTCCACTTCACCAAGGACGCCTACCGCTACATCCTCCAGGTGCTGCGGATGGTCATGTACTTCAACCCGCTCAAGGTGCTCATGCCGATCGCCTTGTGGATGCTGGTGTTCGGCGTGGCCAAGGGCATCTTCGACCTCGTCGTGCACCCGTTCCGCATCGCGACCAACACGACCTTGCTGTTCGTCAGCGGGCTGCTCATCGCCGCGCTCGCCCTGCTGGCGGACCTCATCGTCCGCTCCCGGGCCGACTAGCCTCGCAGGGCTGGCACGTCGAGCGCGGCCAGCAGGTCCCGGGCCATCCGCTCGTGGCCGTACAGGCTGCGTGCGGCGGCCTGGAACCGCTCGCCGAGGTCGGCCAGCGCCGCCGGCTCCGCCACCAGCCGGGTCAGCGTGTCGACCCAGGCGTCGGCGTCCGCGGCCCGGACGAGAATCCCGGTCTTGCCGTCGACGATGGCGTCGAGGATGCCCTCGAGCGCGGCGCCGACGACGGGGGTGCCCCGCAGCACGGCCTCGATGACCACCAGGCCGAAGCCCTCCATGTCCCCGGCGACCGGCACGTTCGGCTGGACGAACAGGTCCGCGCCGCGCATGAGCAGCTCGCGGTCGTCGTCGTCGACCCGCCCCAGCAGCCGTACGCGGTGAGCGACGCCGGCGCGCGCCGCGGCCGCGCGGATCGGCTCTGCCTCGTCGCCCTCGCCGGCGATCGCGTACACGACGTTCTCCGGGAGCCGCGGAAGCACCGCGTCGACGAACCAGCGGGCGCCCTTGCGCCGAACCAGACGGCCCAGGGTGAGCAGCACTGCCGCGTCACCGGGCAGGCCGAGCTCGGCACGCAGCTTGCGGGCCGCGGCCTCGCGGTCCTCCCGGACGGCGTCGGGGGTGTCCACGCCGAGGCGCACCACGTGGATGCGGTCGGGTCGGACGCCGATCCGCTGCGCCACCTGCGCGGTGGCCTCGCTGATGGCGACGACGACGTCCGCGCCGGGCAGCGTGCGGCGGACGGCGAACCGGTACAGGCGGTGCTCGAAGGTGAGGTCCAGTCCCATGACCATGGCGGCGCCCGGCGTACGCGTCAGCCACAGGATCGGGTACAGCACCGAGAACGTCAGTGCGTCGTTGGTGAGGACGAACTCCACCCGGCGCCGCAGGATGGCGACCGCGGTGCGCCACAGCGCGACCGGCAGCCAGCGGGGCAGCTGCCGGTTCGGCCCGCCGTGCGCGATCAGCTGAGCCTCGGGGAAGGTCTCGGACAGCGTGCGCCACACACCGGACGCGAGCGTCTCCATCCCGCCTACCGACGGGGGGAACTTCCGCGTCACGAACAGCGGACGTGGCGGCATGGTCTCGGAGGATAGGTTCCGGCCCCGTGGTCGATGACGGGCAGGGTGCGGCGGAGAACCGCCGTGGCCGCCGCCGATCGGGAGTGCGCACGGTGCTGCGCGTCGTGCTCGGGCTCGTGGCGCTGGGGCTGCTCGCCTGGGCCGTTGCGCGCCGCGGGCCAGAGCTGGGGCACGCCTTCGGTGAGCTGCACCCCTGGTCCCTGGTCGGTGCGGCTGCAGCGGTCCTCGTGGCGCTGGCCGCGAACACGCTGTCCTGGCGGGCGCTGCTCGCGGGCCTGGGGTCACCGCTGCCGGTCCGCGCAGCGGGCCACGTCTTCCTGCTGGGCCAGCTCGGCAAGTACCTCCCGGGCAGCGTCTGGGCCCTGGTGGCCCAGGTGGACCTGGGGCGTGACTACCACGTGCCCGCTCGCCGAGGCACCGCCGCGGCCGTGCTGAACATGCACGTCAACATCACCGTCGGGATCGCGTTCGGCGCGGTCGGGATCGGCCTCGCGGAGACCGGTGACTACAACCGCTACTGGTGGCTGCTGCTCGTGCTCCCACTGGCCGCGCTGGTGCTCTACCCGCCGGTGCTTCGGCGCCTGATCTCGCTGGCGTTCCGCCTCACCCGGCGCCCGGCGGCCGACGTACGGATGTCGGGCGGGCGGCTGCTCGCCGCCATCGGCTGGGCGGCGGTCATGTGGATGGGGTTCGGTGTCCAGATCTGGCTGCTGGCCCTGGACGTCGGTGCCTCGGGCGCGACGCTGCCCCTGCTGGCGACCGGGGCGTACGCCGCCGCCTGGATCGCCGGCTTCGTCGTCCTGGTCGCGCCCGCGGGCGCCGGCGCGCGCGAGGTGGTGCTGACCGTCGTGCTCGCCACGGTGCTCCCGCGAGACGGGGCTCTCGCCGTCGCGCTCGTCGCCCGCGGGCTGTCGATCTTCGGTGACTTCGCCGGCGCGCTGTACGGCTTCGTGGCCGGCCGGGCCGGGACGGGCACCCGGTAGGTTCGCCGCATGCCCCAACGGCAACGCCAGCTGGCCTACTCCGAGGGTCAGGCGCTCATGCTCGACGAGCAGAGCCGTCGACGGAAGGCCCGGAAGATGGCGGCCGTGGTCGGGCACTTCCTCGGCCGCGACGACCTCTCCGGGCTGGTCGTGCTCGACGTCGGCTGCTCGGGCGGGATCGTCGCCGACGAGCTGTCCCGGCTGGGCGCGCGGGTGGTCGGGGTCGACATCGACGAACCCGGCATCGGCAAGGCCGTGCAGGCGTACGGCGACCACATCGCCTTCGCGCTTGCGGACTCCGAGCAGCTGCCGCTCGCCGACGGCAGTGTGGACGTGGTGATCTGCAACCACGTGTACGAGCACGTCGTCGACCCGCACCGGCTGGTCGCCGAGCTGCGCCGGATCGTCCGGCCCGAGACGGGCGTGCTCTACCTCGGCCTGGGGAACCGGCTCGGCGTCATGGAGCCGCACTACCGGCTGCCGTTCCTGTCCTACCTGCCCCCGCGCCTGGCGGACCGGTACGTGCGGGCCTTCGGGCGGGCCGACCACTACCACGAGCGGTTCCGCACACGTCCGGGGCTGCGCAAGCTGTTCGCCGGCCTGCACGTGTGGGACTACACGTGCACGGTCATGGCCGAGCCGGGCGTCTTCGGAGCGGAGGCCGAGGTTCCGGCCGCGGTCGCCAAGCTCCCCGCCGCCCTGCTGCGGGCGCTGCTCCCGGTGATCGAGACCTACCTGTGGGTCGCGACGGTCACGCCCGTCGTGCCGGCCGGGCCGCCGACCGCCGTGCCGCCGTCGCGCGTGCACCCGTGAGGGTCGGCCTGCTCCTGGAGCAGTGCCTCGCCCCGGTTCCGGGGGGCACCGGGCGGTACTCCCGCGAGCTCGCCCGGGCGCTCGGGGCATCGGCCCCTGCGGGTGCCGCGGTCAGCGGCTGGACCGCCTGGCACCGCGACGTGGGCCCGGCCCGGGTGCCAGGGGTCCACGGTCCGCGCCGCCTGCCGCTGCCGCGCCGCCCGCTCGCGCTCGCCTGGGAGCGGGGCGCCGGCCCGACGCCGCGCGCGGTGGACCTCGTCCACGCCCCGACGCTGCTGGTCCCGCCGCGCCACGGCCGCCCGCTCGTCGTGACGATCCACGACGCCGTGCCGTGGACGCACCCGCAGACGCTGACGCCGCGCGGGGTGCGCTTCCACCGGGCGATGGCCGAGCGGGCTGCCCGGGAGGCCGACCTGGTGGTCGTGCCGACCGCGGCCGTCCGGGTGGCACTCGAGCGGGTGCTGCCGCTCGGGGACCGGGTCGCCGTGGTCGGGGAGGGGGTGAGCGACGCCCTGCGGGTGCCCGACGACGCGGACGAGCGTGCGGCCCGGCTGCGGCTGCCGGACAGCTACGTCGCCACGCTGGCCACCCTGGAACCGCGCAAGGGGCTGGACGTCGCGGTGACCGCGCTGGCGCAGCCGGCCGTACGCGACCTGCCGCTCGTCGTCGTGGGTCAGCCCGGCTGGGGCGGGGTCGACCTGCACCGGGTGGCGGCCGAGGCCGGCCTGCCGCGCGACCGGCTGCGCCTGCTGGGCCGGGTGAGCGACGCGGACCTGGCCGTCGTGCTGTCGCGTGCGCTCGCCGTGCTCGTGCCGTCGCGCGCGGAGGGTTTCGGTCTGCCGGTGCTGGAGGCGATGGCGCTCGGCACGCCGGTCGTGAGCAGCGACGCGCCGGCGCTGGTCGAGGTCGCGGGAGGTGCGGCGGTCGTGACGCCGGCCGGTGATGCGGGAGCTCTCGCGGCCGCGATCGCCGGGCTCGCGGGGGACACCGCGCTGCGCGAGCGCCTGTCGCGGGAAGGAGTCGCGCGCGCCGCGTCGTACACGTGGGAGCAGGCGGCCGAAACGCTGTGGGCGGCGTACCGCGGACTGCTGAGGAACGCGGCGTAGGCTGGCCGGGAAGGAGGGATGGACCGTGTCGCCCCGCGTGCTCGTCGACGCCACCGCAGTCCCCGCGGACCGTGGTGGGGTCGGTCGGTACGTCGACGGTCTCATCGCCGCACTGGGCAAGACCGACGCCGACCTCGCGATCGCCTGCCAGCGGGCGGACGCGGAGCGCTACGGGCGGATGGCCCCCCGCGCGGATGTCGTCCCCGGTCCGGCCGCGATCAGCCACCGCCCCGCCCGGCTGGCCTGGGAGCAGACCGGCCTGCCGCTCGTCGCGGAGCAGGTCGGCGCGAACGTGGTGCACTCCCCGCACTACACGCTGCCGCTGCGGGCCGGCCGGCCCGTCGTGGTCACCGTCCACGACGCCACGTTCTTCACCCAGCCCGAGGTGCACACCGCCGTCAAGGGCACGTTCTTCCGGTCGGCGACGCGGACGACGCTGCGCCGTGCGACGCGCGTCATCGTCCCGTCCAAGGCGACCCGCGACGAGCTCGTCCGGCTGCTCGAGGCCGACCCGACGCGGATCGACGTCGCGTACCACGGGGTCGACCACGACGTGTTCCACGCGCCGACCGACGACGAGCGCGCGCACGTCGCTGCCCGGCTCGGCGTGCACGGCCCGTACGTCGCCTTCCTCGGCACGCTGGAGCCGCGCAAGAACGTGCCGAACCTCATCCGCGGCTGGGTGCAGGCGGTGCACTGGCGGGACGAGCCACCCGCGCTGGTGCTCGCCGGGGGTAGCGGCTGGGACGACGAGGTCGATGCCGCGATCGCCGAGGTCCCGAGCCACCTGCGGGTGCTGCGGCCCGGCTACCTGCGCTTCTCCGACCTCCGCGGCTTCCTCGGCGGGGCCACCGTCGTCGCCTACCCCAGCCACGGGGAGGGCTTCGGCCTGCCGGTCCTCGAGGCGATGGCCTGCGGCGCTCCCGTGCTGACGACGCACCGGCTGTCGCTGCCCGAGGTCGGCGGCGACGCCGTCGCGTACACCGAGCCGGACGCCGCGGCGATCGCCGAGTCGCTGTCCGCGTTGCTCGACGACGCCGACCGGCGAGCCAGCCTGGCCGCCGCCGGGATGTCCCGGGCCCGCGAGTTCACCTGGGAGGCCAGCGCGGAGGCCCACCTGGCGAGCTACGCCCGCGCTGCGCAGGAGTGAGCGCACCGGTCCGGGTCGTCGTCGTCACGTACTCGCCCGGGGACCTGCTGGACGCCTTCCTCGACTCGCTGGCCGCTGCCACGACCCGGCCGTACGAGGTGGTCCTCGCCGACAACGGCAGCACCGACGGTGCTCCCGAGCGGGCCGCGCAGCAGCGGGACGAGGTCACGCTGCTGCACCTGCCACGCAACATGGGGTACGGCGTGGCAGCCAACGCCGGCGCCGCGGGTGCGGTGGGGGACTGGGTCGTCGTCGCCAACCCGGACATCGAGTGGGCCCCGGGCTCGCTCGACGTGCTGCTCGAGGCTGCCGAGCGCCACCCGCAGGCCGGTGCGGTGGGTCCCGCGATCCTCACCCCGGACGACCGGCTCTACCCCTCCGCACGTGCGTTCCCGTCGTTGTCCCGGGGCATCGGCCACGCAGTGTTCGGCTGGTGGCTGCCCGGCAACCGGTGGACGCGCGCGTACCGCAACGAGCAGGGTGCACCCAGCGAGGGGTCGACCGGCTGGCTGTCCGGGTCGTGCCTGCTGCTGCGCCGTGCGGCGTTCGAGGACGTGGGCGGGTTCGACCCGCGGTACTTCATGTACTTCGAGGACCTCGACCTGTGCCGGCGCCTCCAGCACGCCGGGTACGACCGGGTGCACGTGCCCGCCGCCGTCGTGCGGCACGCGGGCGGCCACGCCGCGTCGCGGGCGCCGATGCGGATGCAGGTGGCCCACCACCGCAGCGCCTACCGCTACCTGGCCACCGAGTACCCGGGCCCGCACTGGGCCCCGGTGCGCGCCGCGCTCGCCGCCGGCCTGCTGGCCCGGCTGGCCCTGGCCTTCTTCGTCCGTCGGGTGCGGCACGGCGCGGTGCCGACCCGTCCCGGCACGCTGCTGCAGGGCGGCCGGTGACGTACGTCGCCCGGCGCGCGCTGACGTACGTCACGCTGGCGGCCGCGGCCACGCTCGTGCTGGTCGGCATCGGCCTGCCGCTCGTCGGGGTGCGGGTGTTCGCCGGCACCGACCGGCTGCTCATCCACGCCCCGTGGCAGGCGCAGGCGCCGACCGGGTTCGACCCCACGAACATCTGCACCGGCGACACGATCGACTCGGTGATCCCGCAGCACCACGAGTTCGACCGGCAGCTCGACAACGGCCGCTACGGCTCCTGGAACCCGTACTCCAGCGGCGGCTCCCGGCTGGCGTCCACGCCCGACCCGGCGGTGTTCACCCCGGCCGCGTGGCCGTACCTGTTCCTGCCCATCTGGCTCGCCCCCGGCTACGCCAAGCTGGTCGAGATGGTCGTCGCCATCGGGGGCATGTTCCTGTTCCTGCGGCGGCTGACCCTCAGCCCACCGGCGGCGCTGCTCGGCGGGGTGGCCTTCGCGTCGTCGGGGTTCATGGTGGCCTGGACGAACTGGCCGCAGACCCAGGTGGCCGCGTGGATCCCGGCCCTGTTCTGGGCGGTGGAGCGGTTCGTCCAGCTGCGTACGGCGCGGGCTGCCGTACCCGTCGGGCTGGTCGTCGCGGCGATGCTCCTCGGGGGTTTCCCGGCGGTCACCGGGTGGGCGCTGTACGCGGCCGGGGCGTACTTCCTGCTGCGGCTGGGCTGGGAGGGCCGGCAGGCGCCGCGGCGCCTGCTGCGCGGGTCGGTGCTCGCCGGCGTCGGGCTCGTGGGCGGGATCGCCCTCGTCGGGGCGCAGCTGCTGCCTTTCGCGACCGCGATCGGCAACATGGACCTCAGCTACCGGGCGCAGACCGCCGCGACCCACCTGCCACTGCTCGGGCTCATGACGGCGTTCGTGCCGTTCGCGTTCGGCTCCTGCGCCCACGGACCGGGCTTCTACTTCGGCCCGGACCGGGTGTCGGAGATCGAGCTGTTGAGCTACGCGGGGGCCGCGGTGCTCGTCCTCGCCGGGGTGGGGCTGCTGCGCCGCCCGGCCCGCGGTGTGCCGTTCGGTGTCCGCGGGTTCCTCGTCGTGGCGACCGCGGTGCTGCTCGTGCTCGCCTACGTCGGCGGCCCGCTGCTCGGGCTGGCGCAGCACCTGCCGGTGTTCTCCAACAACTTCGTCGGCCGGATCCGCTCGCTGCTGGGCTTCACGATCGCCGCGCTCGCCGCCGTCGGGTTCGACCGGCTCGTCCGCCGCCCGGACACGCCGCGGGCCCGCTGGGCCGTCTGGCTGGAGGTCACGGCGTGGCTCGGTGCCGCCGCTGCGATGTGGGTGGCCGTCCAGCACCTGCGGGCGACCGGCCGGGACGTCCACCACCTGTCCTGGGTGGACCACCAGCTCGTGCTGCCGCTCGTGGGCGCGGCGATCGTCCTCGGTGTCGTGGTGGCGTCCGGCTACCTGCACGGGACGCGCCGCACCGTGGTGCTCTCGCTGGTGCCGGTCGTGGTGCTGGCGCAGGCGATGGCGGTGGTGCTGCCGTTCTGGCCGCGGATCCCGCGCTCGCAGTTCTACCCCGTGACGGCCACCCACCGGTTCCTGCAGGCTCACCTCGGACACGAGCGCTTCGCCACCGTCGGGCTCGCGATGGAGCCGGGCTCCAGCACGTACTACGGACTGCGCTCGGCGACCGGCCACGCGTTCACGGAGGAGGGCTGGCGCAACCTGCTGCTCACCGCGGGCGGGCCGCACACCTTCCCCAGCCCCACCTACAGCACGCTGCCCAGCGACGTCGGGCTGGACCGGCTCAGCTCCCCGATCCTCGACCTGCTGGCCGTGCGGTACGTCGTCCGCGACCCCGCCGACCCGCTGGTCGGCAGCCGGACCGAGGTGGGCGGGTCCGGGGCGACCACGGTGCTGCAGCCCGGCCGGTCGGTGGAGGTGCCGCTGCCCGCTGGACCGCTGCGTGGCGTCGGCCCGGTGCTCGCGGCCGCGGTACGGACCCGGGCGCCGTACGCCGCGGTCCGGGTCGACGCGCTGGATGCGACGGGCACCGTGCTGGCCAGCAACAGCCGCCGGCTGTACGCCACGGAGCCGGCCGGGCCGTTCGTCGTCGCGGTCGGCGGCGAGCCGGCCGGCGCCGTGCGGGCGCGGATCACGCTGACGAACGCGCAGGTCCCGCTGCAGCTGGAGTCCGGGCCGGCCGGCGTGCACGCGGTCACCGTCACCGATCCCGGCGACCCGCTGCGGCTCGCGTTCGCCGGCGGCGCGGTCGTGTACGAGCGGGCGTCGGCGTACCCGCGGTTCCGCTGGGCGAGCACGACGACCGTGGTGCCCGACCTCAAGCAACGGCTCACACTGCTCGCGAACACCCGCGACCCGAACCGCGTGGTGCTCTCGGCGCCCGGGCCCGCCGCGGCGGGCAAGCCCGCGACCGTCCACGTCCGCCAGGACGCCCCGGAGAGCCTGCGCGCCACCGTGGACGCCCAGGGCAGCGGGTACCTCGTGGTTGCCGACGCGCTGCAGGACAGCCCGTGGCGGGCCACCGTGGACGGGCGGGACGTGCCGCTGCGCGCTGCGGACGAGGGGCTGGTCGCGGTCCAGGTGCCCGCCGGTCGGCACGAGGTGCACCTGTACGACTCGCGGCACCGGATGTGGCAGGGACTGGCCGCCAGCGCGGCCGGGGTGGTGGTGCTGGCAGCGCTGTGGCTGACCGGCTCGGAGTGGTACCGGCGGAGGAGGCGGGTCAGGCCGTGACGGAGGCGATCCTGCTGGTGGGGGGCAAGGGCACGCGGCTGCGGCCGCTGACCCTGACGACGCCCAAGCCGATGCTGCCGGTGGCCGGCGTCCCGCTCCTGGAGCACCTGCTCGCCCGCGCGCGGGAGGCCGGTGTCGACCACGCAGTGGTCGCCAGCTCGTACAAGGCGTCCGCGTTCGAGGAGTACTTCGGTACCGGGGCGCGGGTCGGGCTGGAGCTGAGCTACGTCACCGAGGAGGAGCCGCTCGGCACCGGTGGCGGCATCCGCAACGTCGCCGGCCGGTTGCGCAGCGGGCCGGCCGACCCGGTGCTGGTCTTCAACACCGACATCATCGGCGGCCACGACATCCGCGCCCAGCTGGACGTGCACCGGTCGTCGGGTGCCGCGGTGACGCTGCACCTCGTCCGGGTGGACGACCCGCGCGCGTTCGGTTGCGTGCCGACGGACCCGGACGGCCGGGTCACCGGCTTCCACGAGAAGTCGCCCGAGCCGGTGACCGACCAGATCAACGCGGGCTGCTACGTGTTCACCCGAGCGGCGATCGACGCCATCCCGGCCGGCCGGCCGGTCTCGGTGGAACGCGAGACGTTCCCGCAGCTGCTGGCCTCCGGCGCGACGGTGATGGGCTACGTGGACACCTCCTACTGGCTTGACCTCGGCACGCCTGCGGCGTTCGTCACCGGCAGCCGCGACCTCGTGACCGGCCGGGCGCCGTCCCCGGCCCTGCCCGGGGCGGCCGGCGAGCGGCTGGTGCTGCCGGGCGCCCGCGTGCACGGCGAGGTGCTCGGCGGGTCGACCGTCGGCGCGGGTGCCGTGGTCGAGGCCGGTGCGGTCGTCGACGGCTCGGTCCTCCTCGACGGGGCCCGCGTCGAGGAGGGCGCCCGGGTGGTGCGCTCGGTCGTCGGCGCCCACGCGGTGGTCGGCGAGGGGACGGTGCTCGAGGACGCGGTGCTCGGCGACCGGGCCCGGGTCGGCGCCCGCTGCGAGCTCCTCGGCGGGGCCCGGGTCTGGACCGATGCGGTGCTCACCGATGGCGCCGTGCGGTTCTCCCCCGACGCCTGACACCGGGCCGGGCGTTGCGCCCGGGTGAACAGGCGTGTTCTGCTACGGCTCTGCCAGGAGCGTGGGAGCCGGTCGTGCTCGAGATCTCGATACTCGGGGAGCAGCGCGTCGCCGAGGACGGCCACGTGGTCGCGGCGCTGCACGCACCGCGCGCCCTGGCTCTGCTGGCCTACCTCGCCCTGCACCGCGGCGCCCCGCAGCAGCGCCAGCAGGTCGCGGCGCTGTTCTGGCCGGAGTCCTCCGACGGTCAGGCCCGGACGAACCTGCGGCGCGAGCTGCACCACCTGCGCGCGCACCTACCGGGGGCCGAGGGCTGCCTGCTCGCGGACGGCAGCACCCTGCTGTGGCGGGCGGACGCGGGGTGCCGGCTCGACGTCGCCGTGTTCGAGGCCGCTGCGGGCCGGGCCGCCGTCGCCCGTGCCGCC
The DNA here is from genome assembly GCA_963728075.1 of uncultured Actinomycetota bacterium. GTDB lineage: Bacteria > Actinomycetota > Actinomycetes > JAFAQI01 > DASSKL01 > CAVSIP01. The sequence continues at coordinate 549,076 of CAVSIP010000003.1, forward strand.
GGCGAGGTCGAGCAGTTCCGTTCGGCGGCGCGCGAGGCCCTGGCGGCGTACGGGGGAGACCTGCTGCCTGCGCTGTACGACGACTGGGTGCTGGGGGAGCGCGAGCGGCTGCGCCGCCGGTGCCTGGCCGTGCTGGACGACCTGGTCGCCGTCGAGCGGGAGGCGGGCGACCTGGCAGCTGCGATCGGTGCCGCCCGGCGCCGGATCGAGCTGGAGCCGTTGGAGGAGTCCCCCTACCGGCTGCTGCTGGAGCTGCAGGCGCGCGCCGGCGACCGGGCCGCGGCGATCCGGACGTACCACCGCTGCGTCTCGGTCCTCGAGCGCGAGCTCGGCGTCGACCCGGACCCCGCCACCACGGCCACGTACCAGCGGCTGCTGTCCGACGGGTCCCTGCCCCGGCCCCGGCCCCCGGTCGCCGACCCGAAGGTCGGCGAGGCGCCGGCGCGTGCCGCCGTACCGGGGAGCCGCGTACCGCTCGTGGGGCGCGAACGTGAGCGCCGCGAGATCGAGGGGGCCTGGCAGCAGGCCCTGGCCGGCGGGGCGCGGGTCGCGCTCGTCAGCGGCGAGGCCGGCCTGGGCAAGACCCGGCTGGTGCAGGAGCTCGCCGCGGCGCGGCGGGCCGAGCGGGCCGCCGTCGCGTGGGCCCGGTGCTTCGCCGGCGAGGGGCGCCCGGCGCTGGCACCGGTCAGCGACTGGCTGCGCGCGAGCATCCTGCGCCGGGGCCTGGACCGGCTCGACCCCGCCCTGCGCACCGAGGTCGAGCGGCTCGTGCCGCCGGCCGGCTCGCGGGACCGGGACCCCCGGCCCGCCGACGGCTGGCGGCCGCTGGCTGATGCCTGGCAGCGCCACCGGTTCTTCGACGCCCTGGCCCGCGGCGTGCTCGCCGCCGGCCGGCCCACCCTGCTCGTCCTGGACGACCTGCAGTGGTGCGACGAGGCGACGCTGGGGTGGCTGCAGACGCTGCTGCGCGTCGGCGGCTCGGCCCCCGTCCTGGTGCTGGCCACCGCGCGTCCCGAGGAGCTCGACGACGATGCGGTGGCGAGCTCGGCGGTGCGCGAGCTGCGGGCGGCCGGCGCCGTCACCGAGGTGGAGCTGGCGCCGCTGGACGAGGCCGAGACGGCGGCGCTGGCCGGCCACCTCCTCGACGCGTCGGTGGCGTCGGGCGTGGTGCAGTGGCTGCAGGCGGTGACGCAGGGCAACCCGCTGTTCGTCGTGGAGGCGGTCCGGGGCGCCGATCTCGGCGTGGCCACCGGCCCCGACGTCGCCCGCCTGCCGCGGGTCCACGCGGTGCTCGAACGCCGGCTGGAGCCGCTGTCCCGCCCCGCCCGGGAGCTGGCCGGTCTCGCTGCGGCCATCGGACGCGACTTCTCCCTGGAGCTGCTCGGCCAGGCCAGCGACCTGGACTCCGAGGGGGTGGTCGAGGCAGTCGACGAGCTGTGGCGGCGGCGGATCCTCCGCGAGCGCTCGGGCGGCACGTACGACTTCACCCACGACCTGCTGCGCGACGTCGCGTACGCCGACCTGCCGCCGGCCCGGCGGCGGCTGGCGCACCGGCGGATCGCCCAGGCGCTCGAGCTGGTGCACGGCAGCTCCACCGAGCCGGTGGCCGCCGCGCTGGCGGACCAGTACGACCGCGCGGGCGAGGCGTCCCGCGCCGTGCGCTACCACACCCAGGCGGCGGAGGCGGCGACTGCCGTGTTCGGCAACGCGACCGCCGTACGGCACTACCGGCGGGCGCTGGACCTGCTGGCCCGACAGCCGGTCGACCCGGGACGCGACCGCCAGGAGCTGGCCGTGCGCTACGCCATGTCCGGGCCGCTCAACGCGATCTACGGCTACTCCTCACCGGAGCTGCAGCACGTCCTCGAGGGCGCGTTCCGCCTCGCCGAGCGCCAGGGCGAGACCCGGTTGCAGACCCTCATCCTCGTCGCCCTGTGGGGGGTGCGGTTCGTGCAGGGGCACACGGCGGAGTCGCACGCGCTGGCCGCGCGAGCACAGCAGCTCGGGACTTCGTTCCCCGAGCTCGCCGGCCATGCGCTGCTGGCGCTCGGCGGGTCGGCGACGAGCCTCGGGCGACCGGCCGAGGGGGCGCAGCGCCTGCTTGCCGTGCGTGACGTCGCCATGGACGCGGAGCTGCTGCCGTTCGGCGTGCGGCCCGAGGTGCACAGCCAGGCCTGGGCGGCGCATGCGCTGTCGCTGCTCGGCCGGGAGGCACAGGCCAGGGCGGCCGGCGCGTGGGCGGTCGAACGGGCGAAGCAGACCGAGCACCCCTACAGCCTCGTGGTCGCGCTGGCGTACGCGGCCATCACCGCCCAGCTGCGCGACGACCGCGAGGCCGCCACCGAGGCCGCTCGGGCGCTGCAGGCACTGTGCGCCCGCTACGAGTACGGCTACTACGCCGAGTGGGGCGTCATCATCGACGGCTGGGCCGCCGGCGGCGTGGACGGGGCGGCCCGCATCCGCTCCGGCCTGACCACCCTGCGCCGACTGTCCGCCCACACCCGCCATCCGTACTACCTGGGCCTGCTCGGCGACACCCTCATCACGCTGGGCCAGGAGTCCGCGGCCGGCGCCGTCCTGGCCGCGGCCGAGACCGCGGCCCTGGCCCACGAGGACCGCTGGTGGCTGCCCGAGCTGTGGCGTCTGCAGGCACGGCTGCGGCCGGGCACGCGGGCGGCGCTGCTCGACCGGGCGGCGGCGCTGGCGGCCGCGCAGGGCAGCGAGCTGCTGCGCCGGCGGGCAGAGGCGGACCTCGCCGACGTGCCTCGCGCCGCCCGAGAACGGGTTGCCGGAACGGCCCGCTGACGGCAGGCGAACGCTCCGCGAACGCCGCGCTCCCTAGCGTCCCGGCCGTCCTGCAGTCGGGAAGGGGAGGACCCCATGAGCACCACCACTCTGCCGAGGGCCGTCGACGCCGTGACGGCCGCACTCCGCGGCCAGGTCGTCCGTCCGGGCGACGCCGGCTACGACATGGCGCGGGCGGTGTTCAACGCGAACATCGACCGGTCGCCGGCGGCGGTCGCGTACTGCGGCGACGTCGCGGACGTCATCGCCTCCGTACGCGCGTGCCGCGAGCACGACGCGCTCGTGTCCGTGCGCAGCGGGGCGCACAACGCGGCCGGGCTCGGCGTCTGGGACGACGCGATCTGCATCGACCTGTCCCGCCTGCGCGGCATCAAGGTCGACCCGGCCGCCAAGACCGTCCGGGTCGACGGCGGCTGCACCTGGTCCGACGTCGACCACGCGACGCACCCGTTCGGACTGGCCACGCCGTCCGGCATCATCGGGACCACCGGTGTCGCCGGGCTGACCCTGGGCGGTGGCAGCGGTCACCTCACCCGGCGGTGCGGGCTGACGATCGACAACCTGATCTCCGCCGACGTGGTGCTCGCGGACGGCTCGTTCGTCACCGCCAGTGCCGAGGAGAACCCGGACCTGTTCTGGGCGCTGCGCGGCGGTGGCGGCAACTTCGGCGTTGTGACGTCGTTCCTGTTCCGCTGCCACGACGTCTCCACGGTGATGGCCGGTCCGGTGCTCTACGACCTCGCGGACACCGCGGAGGTGCTGAGCTGGTACCGCGAGGTGCTGCCGGCGCTGCCCGAGGAGCTCAACGGCTTCTTCGCGGTGATGACCGTGCCGCCTGCACCGCCGTTCCCCGAGGAGCTCGCGATGCGCAAGGTCTGCGGCATCCTCTGGGCGTACTCGGGCCCGATGGACCGCGCCGAGGAGGCCCTCGCCCCGGTGCGCAGCTTCGGCCGGCCGCTGCTGGACGGCATCCACGACCTGCCGTACCCGATGCTGCAGGGCGCGTTCGACGGCCTGTACCCGCCCGGGATGCAGTGGTACTGGCGCGGCGCGTTCTTCACCGACATCCCGGACGACGCGGTCGCCGTCCACGAGCGGTTCGCCGAGACGCCGTCGCTGCACTCGACCATGCACCTCTACCCGGTCGATGGGGCGGCGCACCGGGTGGCGCCGGAGGACACCGCGTTCGCGTACCGCGAGGCCACCTGGAACGGCGTGTTCGTCGGCGTCGACCCGGACCCGGCCAACTTCGCGTCCGTCAAGGACTGGGCGGTCGGCTACTCCGACGCGCTCGCCCCGCACTCGGCCGGTGCCGGCTACGTGAACTTCATGATGCAGGAGGACGGCTCGGAGCCGGTGCGGACGGCGTACCGCCAGAACTACGAGCGGCTGGCGCGGATCAAGGCGTCGTACGACCCGGACAACTTCTTCCGGATCAACCAGAACATCCCGCCTGCCAAGCGTTGACCGGCGGCTGAGAGGCTCTCCCCGCGGCGGTACCGGCCCGTGCCGCCGCGGGAGGGAGTCGCCACATGGCCGAGCCGTCGATCCGGGACCTGGCCGAGCAGCACTGGCAGGGTGCGGGGGACCTCGTCCACACCCACCACCCCGTCATCCCCGTCGCGGGGCGGCACGCGGAGGAGATCGGCGACGGCGTGCTCTACCTCAAGAGCATCGCGGGCGTCACGACGGTGGACACGGGCGACGGGCTGGTCATGCTCGACACCGGGCACCTGCTCGACCGCGACCACACCTACGAGCAGGTCCGCCGCTGGCGCGCGTCCGCGCCGCTGCGCGCGGCGGTGTACTCCCACCACCACGTCGACCACATCTTCGGCACCCAGCCGTTCGAGGCGGAGTCGTCGCGCGACGGCCGGCCGGGCCCGACCGTGTACGCGCACCGGGAGACCGGGCCGCACTTCGACCGCTACCTGCGCACCCGCGGCTGGAACGCCGCGATCAACAAGCGGCAGTTCGCCCTGCCGGTCGACCGCTTCGACTGGCCGGGGGAGTACCGCTACCCCGACGTCACGTACGACGACCGGCTGACGTTCCGGACCGGCGAGCTCACCTTCGAGCTGCACCACGCCCGCGGCGAGACCGACGACGCGACGTGGACCTGGGTCCCGGAGCGCCGGTTGCTGCACCCCGGCGACCTGTTCATCTGGGCGGTGCCGAACGCCGGCAACCCGCAGAAGGTGCAGCGCTACCTGTCGGACTGGGCGGTCGCCCTGCGGCGGATGGCCGGGCTCGGCGCCGAGCTCATGGTGCCCGGGCACGGGCTGCCGGTGTTCGGCGCGGACCGGATCCGGGCCGCGCTGACCGACACCGCGGACCTGCTGCAGTCCGTCGAGGACCAGTGCCTGGCGCTGATGAACCAGGGGGCGCCGCTCGACCGGCTGCTGCACGAGGTGGAGGTGCCGGCGCACCTGCGCGACCAGCCGTACCTGCGGCCGGTGTACGACCACCCGCAGTTCCTCGTCCGCAACGTCTGGCGCCGCTACGGCGGCTGGTGGGACGGCGAGCCCGACCGCCTGCTGCCCGCGCCGCGGGCGCAGGAGGCGGCCGAGTGGGTGCGCCTCGCCGGCGGGGTGGAGGCGGTGCTCGCCCGCGTCGGGGAGCTGGCGGAGGCCGGTGACCTGCGCCTGGCCTGCCACCTGGTCGAGGCGGCGGTGCTCGCGGCACCGGACTCCGCGGAGGCGCACCGCCTGCGCAGCGAGGTGTACGCCGCGCGCGCGGCCACGTACGACTCGTCGATGGCGCGCAACATCCTGGGCCACGCCGCCCGGGCCAGCGAGCAGGGCAAGCGCGACCTCGCCGGCGAGTACTGACCCGCCCGCCCCCACCCCCTACCGAGCGGGCGCGGGTGTCAGCGGGCCTCGTGCTCGGCGAGGCGCTTCTCGGCCTCGAGGTCGGCGTCGACCATCATCTGGATGAGCGTCGGGAACTCGACCTTCGGCTCCCAGCCGAGCTGCTCCTTGGCCTTGCTCGCGTCGCCGATGAGCAGGTCGACCTCGGCCGGGCGGAAGAACCGCGGGTCCTGCACGACGTGGCCGCTCCAGTCGTCGAGCCCCACGTGCCTGAACGCGACGTCGAGCAGCTCGCGGATGGAGTGGGTCTGGCCGGTGGCGATGACGTAGTCGTCCGGCTCCGGCTGCTGGAGCATCATCCACATCGCCTCGACGTAGTCACCGGCGAAGCCCCAGTCGCGGCGGGAGTCGAGGTTGCCCAGCGCGACGTTCTCCTGCAGGCCGAGGGCGATCCGGGCGACCGCGCGGGTCACCTTGCGGGTGACGAACTCGTACCCGCGGCGCGGCGACTCGTGGTTGAACAGGATGCCCGAGCAGGCGAACGCGCCGTAGGACTCGCGGTAGTTCACCGTCATGTAGTGGCCGAACGTCTTGGCCACGCCGTACGGCGAGCGCGGGTGGAACGGGGTGGTCTCGCGCTGCGGGGTCTCGCGGACCTTGCCGAACATCTCCGAGCTCGACGCCTGGTAGAAGCGCACCTTGCCCATGTCGTTCTGGGTGTGGATGCGGATCGCCTCGAGTACCCGCAGGACGCCCATGCCGGTGATCTCACCGGTGAGCTCGGCCTGCTTCCACGACAGCCCCACGAAGGAGATCGCGCCGAGGTTGTAGACCTCGTCCGGCTGCGCGTACTCCATCGCGCCGATGAGGCTGGGCAGGTCGGTGAGGTCGCCCTCGATCAGCTGGATGCTCGGGATGATCTTCTCCACGAGCGCGACCTTCGGGTTGGACTGGCCGCGGACGAGGCCGAACACCTCGTAGCCCTTGGCGGCGAGCAGCTCGCCGAGGTACAGGCCGTCCTGGCCGGTGATTCCGGTGATCAAGGCGCGTGGCACGTCCGAACCCTAGCCGGTGCGTCCGGCCGCGCCGGACGGCCGTGGCGGTCCACACTGTCCGGCGTGGTGGAGTCGACGACGTGGTGCCCGGACACCGCGGTCGACGTGACCACGGTGCTCGCCCCGCTCGTGCGGGGCACGGGTGATCCCGCCTACGTCGAGCACGACGGCGTGGTGTGGCGCACCTGCCGTACGCCGGAGGGTCCGGCCACCCTGCGGCTGCAGCCGCGTGCGGGCGCGGTGCACGCGACCGCATGGGGCGAGGGGGCGGCCTGGGCGCTGCGGGCGGTGCCGGACCTGCTCGGTGCGCGCGACGACCCGGACGGCTTCGCCCCCGAGCACCCGGTGCTGCGCGAGGCGTGGCGGCGTCATCGCGACCTGCGCCTGCTGCGCACCGGTCTGGTGCTCGAGGCGCTGGTGCCTGCCGTGCTCGAGCAGAAGGTCACCGGCGGGGAGGCGCGGCGGTCCTGGCGCGAGCTGCTGTCGCGGTTCGGCACGCCTGCTCCCGGGCCGGCGCCGGGCCGGATGCGGGTGTTCCCGCCCGCGGCGGTGTGGCGGCGGATCCCGTCCTGGGAGTGGCACCGTGCCGGGGTGGACGGCAAGCGCGCCCGGACGATCCTGGCGGCCGCCGCGGTGGCCGGGCGGCTGGAGGAGACCACCGTGCTGCCGCGGGAGCAGGCGCTGCGCCGGCTGCGGGCGGTCCCGGGGGTCGGGGCGTGGACCGCCGCCGAGGTGGCCCAGCGGGCGTACGGAGACCCCGACGCCGTCTCCGTCGGCGACTACCACCTGCCGAAGGCGGTGGGGTGGGCGCTGGCCGGGCGGCCGGTCGACGACGCCGGCATGCTCGACCTGCTGGCGCCGTACGCCCCGCACCGGCAACGGGCCGTACGCCTGCTCGGGCTGACCGGCGTGCGCGCGCCGTCGTTCGGGCCGCGGATGCCGCACCGCGACATCCGCGGCCTGTGACTACCGCCGCAGGGTGAACGTGTCCGGGTCGCGCGGCGGCCGGGCCGGCGGCTCGCCCGCCGGGTGCCCCACGGCGATCGCTCCCATCGGCTGCCAGCCCGCGGGCAGGTCCAGCGCGCTCCGCACGTCGTCCGGGCAGAACAGCGCGCTCGACACCCACGCCGAGCCCAGCCCCTCGACGGCGAGCGCCACGAGCAGGTTCTCGATGCCGGCTCCCATGGCGAGCAGGAACATCTCCCGCTCCGCCGCGGCGCGGCGGTCGTCGGGGTAGGGGTGGGCGCCGTCCGGCACCAGGCACGGGACGACGAGGTACGGCGCGCGGCGCAGCACGTCGCCCCGCCGGGTCCGGCGGGCGACCGCGTCCTCGGGGAACCCGTCGGCGCGCAGGTCGGCCTGCCAGCGGGCGAGCATGGCGTCGAGCAGGGCGTCCCGCCGTTCCTCGACGAGGACGAACCGCCACGGGGCGGTGTGGTGCGGCGCCGGGGCGGTGACCGCCGCGGCCACCGCGCGCAGCACCGCCTCGCGGTCGACCGGTGCGTGCGCGAACTCCCGTACGGTCCGCCGCGCGAGGACCACGTCGCGGGCCCCGAGCCGGAACAGGTCCTCCCCGGCCGGCCGCACCAGTGCCCGGCTGCCCGCGCCCTCGTCGTCCGGCAGCCAGCGCAGCCCGCGCACGACGGCGACCGGTACGCCGTCGAGCTTGCCCTTGACCAGCTCGGCGGCCGCGGCGACCTCGTCGGCATCCGCGATCTCGGTGACCTCGAGCACGTTGCCGTACGGGTCGGCCTGGCCGCGGTAGTCGCGGACCGCCCGCATGCCCGCGACGCCGATGGCGACGTCGGTGTGCCCGTGCCGCCACGGCCGGCCGAACGTGTCGGACACCACGACGGCGACGTCCACACCGAGCCGCACCCGCAGCCCGTCGCGCAGCCGGTGGGCCGACGCGTCCGGGTCCTCCGGCAGGAGCAGCACCCGGCCCGCCGCGACGTTGCTCGCGTCGACGCCGGCCGCCGCCATGACGAAGCCCTGCCGGTTCTCGACGATCCGCAGCGGGCCGCGCCGGGCGACCACGCGTACGGTCTCGCCGTCGATCGCGGCCTCCCGGTCGCCGTCGGCGTACCGGTCCTCGGCCTTGCTGACCACCTTGCTGGTGACGACGACGACGTCGCCGTCGCGCAGGTCGGGCACCGCATCCGCGACGAGCGCGGCGAGGTCCGTGCCCGGGGCCACCTCGGGCAGCCCGGCGACGCCCCACACCTCCAGCCGGTCGGCCGGCGCGCTCACCGGCGCACCGACCCGGCGAGGTCGAGGGCGGCCCGCGCCATCGCCGCGGTCGCGTCGAGGTCGGACATCATCAGCGGGACGGCCCGGGCCGGCAGCCCCTCCTCGGACAGCGCGTCGGCGGCGTCCTTGTCGGTCTCGTCCACCAGCCAGCCGTCGAGCAGCCCCCCGTCCGCGCGGTTGCCGTAGTGGCGCGCCACTGCCGCTGCCGTCGTCTCGACGCCGATGGCGGCCAGGCAGGCGTCGGCCATGCCGCGTACGGGCGCGCCGCCGACGATGGGGGACAGGCCGACGACCGGTGCGCCCGTGGAGCGCAGTGCCTCCCGCACGCCCGGCACGGTGAGGATCGTCCCGACCGACACCACGGGGTTGCTCGGCGGCAGCAGCACGACGTCGGCCTCCGTGAGGGCCTCGCGCACCCCTGGGGCCGGGCGCGCGTCCTCGGCGCCGGTGAGCGTGATCTGCGCAGCCGGCTCCTCGGCGTGCAGGCGCACCCACCACTCCTGGAAGTGCACGGTGCGCCCGTCCCGCAGGCGGACGTGCGTCTCCACCGGGTCGTCGGTCATCGGCAGCAGCCGTACGCCGGGCTGCCAGCGCTCGCACAGCCGGCGGGTGACCTCGGACAGCGGGACCCCGGCGCGCAGCAGGTCGGTGCGGACCAGGTGAGTGGCGAGGTCGCGGTCGCCGAGGCCGAACCACGCCGGCCCGGCGCCGTACGCCGCGAGCTCCTCCTTCACCCGCCACGTCTCGCCCTCCCGGCCCCACCCCCGCTCGGCGGAGATGCCGCCGCCGAGGGTGTACATGACCGTGTCGAGGTCCGGGCAGATGCGCAGGCCCAGCAGCGTCATGTCGTCACCGGTGTTGCCCACGACGGTGACGGTGTCGCGCCCCACCACCTCGCGCAGGCCGAGCAGGAAGCGGGCACCACCGATGCCACCGGCGAGGACGGTCACGCGCACGGGCGCCAGGTGTCGCAGCCGCGGCCGGAGCCACTTGCGCGGGCGGTCGTAGGGTGGCGCCCGTGGAGCAGCCGACCCCCAGCGCCCTGCGCCGGGCCCTCGCCCGCGTACGCGACGGCAAGCCGCTCGACGCCGTCGAGGCGGAGGTGCTGCTGCACGCGCGGGGGGACGACCTGACGGCACTGTGCGGGAGCGCGGCGCGGGTACGCGACGCGGGTCTCGAGGCGGCGGGCCGCCCGGGCGTCGTCACCTATCAGCCGGAAGGTGTTCATCCCGCTCACCCGGCTGTGCCGCGACCGCTGCCACTACTGCACGTTCGCCACCACCCCGGGCCGGCTGCCCGCGCCGTACCTGTCGCCCGGACGAGGTGCTCGCGATCGCCGCACAGGGGGCTGCGCTGGGCTGCAAGGAGGCGCTGTTCACGCTCGGCGACCGGCCGGAGGAGCGCTGGCCCGCCGCCCGTGCGTGGCTGGACGCCGCGGGCTACGACAGCACGCTGGACTACGTCCGGGCGATGGCGGTCCGGGTGCTGGAGGAGACCGGCCTGCTGCCGCACCTGAACCCCGGTGTCATGTCCTGGCAGGAGCTGCAGCGGCTCAAGCCGGTCGCGCCGTCGATGGGCATGATGCTCGAGACGACGGCCGACGCTGCCCGCGGCACCGCGGCAGCCCGGACAAGGTGCCGGCCGTACGGCTGCGGGTGCTGGAGGACGCGGGCCGGTCCAACGTGCCCTTCACCACCGGCATCCTCGTCGGCATCGGCGAGACCTACGCGGAGCGCGTCGACTCCCTGTTCGCGATCCGCAAGGTGGCCCGGGCGTACGAGGGCGTGCAGGAGGTCATCGTCCAGAACTTCCGGGCCAAGGACGACACCGCGATGCGGGACGCCCCGGACGTCGGCCTGGAGGAGTACCTCGCGTCGATCGCGGTGGCCCGTCTCCTGCTCGGCCCGCGGATGCGCGTGCAGGCGCCGCCGAACCTCGTGGACCTCGGCGAGTGCGCGCGGCTGCTCGCCGCGGGCGTGGACGACTGGGGCGGGGTGTCGCCCCTGACGCCCGACCACGTCAACCCGGAGCGGCCGTGGCCGCACCTCGACGACCTGGCTGCCGCCACCGAGGCGGCCGGCTTCACGCTGCGGGAGCGGCTGACCGCCCACCCGCCGTACCTCGCCGAGCCCTGGCTCGACCCGCGCCTGCGCCCGCACGTCGAGGCGCTCGCCGGGCCGGACGGGCTCGCGGTCGAGGGCCGCTGCCCGCAGGGCCGGCCCTGGCAGGAACCGGACGGCGGCTGGGCGAGCGCCGGCCGGGTGGACCTCGACACGGCGATCGACGCGGAGGGCCGGCGGACCGACCGGCGCAGCGACTTCGACGCCGCGTACGGCGACTGGGACAGCGTGCGCGAGCAGGTCGCGGCGTCCCGTACGGCGCCCGCCCGGCTGTCCGGGGACGTCTCGGCCGCGCTGCGGGCCGCGGAGCGCGACCCGGCCGGCCTGTCCGACGACCACGCCCTCGCGCTCATGACCGCCACCGGCTCCGACCTGGACGCGGTCGCCACGCTCGCCGACGCCCTGCGCCGGGACGCGGTCGGCGACGACGTGACGTACGTCGTGAACCGCAACATCAACTTCACCAACGTCTGCTACACCGGCTGCCGGTTCTGCGCGTTCGCGCAACGGCGCACGGACGCGGACGCCTACACCCTGTCGGTGGACGAGGTGGCCGACCGGGCCGAGCAGGCCTGGAGCGTCGGGGCCACCGAGGTGTGCATGCAGGGCGGCATCCACCCCGACCTGCCGGGGACCGCGTACTTCGACATCGCGCGGGCCGTGAAGGCCCGGGTGCCGCAGATGCACGTGCACGCGTACAGCCCGATGGAGGTCGTCAACGGCGCCGCCCGCACGGGCCGGTCCATCGCCGACTGGCTCGCCGCGGCGAAGGAGGCGGGCGTCGACTCGCTGCCGGGCACGGCGGCAGAGATCCTCGACGACGACGTGCGGTGGGTGCTGACCAAGGGCAAGCTCCCGGCCGACACCTGGGTCGAGGTGGTCACCACCGCGCACCGGCTGGGCATCCCGACGACCGCGACGATGATGTACGGCCACGTCGACACGCCCGCCCACTGGGTGGCGCACCTCAAGCTGCTGGCGCGGATCCAGGCCGACACCGGGGGTTTCACCGAGTTCGTCCCGCTGCCGTTCGTGCACCACAACGCGCCGCTGTACCTCGCCGGCGTCGCCCGCCCCGGCCCCACGCCGGAGGAGAACCGGGCCGTGCACGCGATGGCGCGCATCCTCCTGCACGGCCGCATCGCCAACATCCAGTGCTCCTGGGTCAAGCTCGGGGTGGACGGCTGCGCGGACGTCCTGCGCGGCGGTGCCAACGACCTCGGCGGGACGCTCATGGAGGAGACCATCAGCCGGATGGCCGGCAGCGAGCACGGCAGCCGCAAGTCGGTCGCCGAGCTCGAGGCGGTGGCGGCGGCCGCGGGCCGGCCACCCCGTCAGCGGACCACGGCGTACGGCCCGGTGCCGGCGGAGCGGCTCGCGGCCGCCCGGACGGAACGGACGCCGCTCCCGGTCGTGTCCTGACGACGCGCGGCCTGCGGGCGCGTACGCTCCGCGATCGTGGAGCCGGAGCTGCTGCGGCGCATCGAGGCGCTCGCGGCCGGTGCCGAGGACGTCGTCGACGACCGCGTCCTGGGGCCGGCCGTGACCGCGCTGCGCGCCGAGCTCGCGGCGCTGCGTGCCGACGTCGGCTCCGTGCGGGCCGAGCTCGGCGCGCTGCGCAACACCCTCGACGCCGGCACCGGGCGGCTCGCGGGGGGCCTGGCCGGCGCCCGCGCCGAGACGGCGGGGCTGCTGCGCCGGCACGACGACCTCACGGCGCGCCTCGACGCCGTCGGCGACCGGGTCGACGAGCTGCGCGGAGCCGCACCGGCCATCACCCGGGAGCTGCGCGAGCTGGCCGAGGCGCTGCCCGGGCGGACGGGGGAGCGGCTGACCGGCGCGCTCGCCGAGCTGACCGACGCGGTCAGCGGCCGGCTCGAGGAGACGACGGCGGAGCTGCGCCGGACGCTGTCCGGTGGGCTGGACCGTGCCAGCGCCGCCAACCGCGCCACCGAGGTGGCGCTGGGCGACGCGCGAGGGGCGATCGAGGCCCGGATCGCGACGGTCGAGGACGCGGTCGACGGGCTCGCGGAGCGCCTGGAGGCGCTGGCGCGGGACGAGGCCGGTGAGCTGTCCGAGCGGCTCGCCGAGCTCACCGCCGCGGTGGCCGATACCGGTCTCGGCGAGCAGCGCACCTCCGGCGCGGTGGAGCAGCTCACCGGCGAGGTGCACGAGGCGCTGGTCGACCTCGGGGGCGCGGTGGACCGCAGCCTGTCCTCGCTCGGGGAGTCGCTGGCCGGCGCGGTGAGCGAGACGCGCGAGTCCGAGCGCCGGCACCTCGATGCGACCGTCGCCGACCTGCGGCAGGTGCTCGAGTCCGCGCTGCGGCGGATCGAGGAGCGGCTGGGCCGGTCCGCCGACGCGACCGCTTCCGGCCTCGCTGACACCTCGGGCGTGCTGCAGTCGCTGCAGGAGTCGCTGGAGAGCCGGCTGGCGGAGGTCCGTGGCGTGCTCGGCAGCGGGCTGCTGGAGGCGCGGTCGCAGCTCGTGGACGAGCTGACCGGCTCCATCGGCCGGCTCGAGGAGGCGAACCGCGCGACCCGTGACAGCGTCGAGGGCGAGGTGTCCGCGCTGCGCGTGGACATGGCCGATGCCCTGGAGGAGGTCCGGGAGGGCGTCGCTCGACAGCTGGACCAGACGGTGACCGCGGTCGACCAGATCCTCGGCGACCAGACCGAGGAGGTGGCGCACGTCACCGCCGGTCTGCGCGACGTCGTGCTCGACCGCCTCGCCGAGCTGCGCACCTCCACCGACACCCGCCTGGACACGCTCGCGGCGGAGGTGGCCGGGGCCGGCCGCGAGTCCGACGACCTGGCCGGCCGTGTGGAGCGGATGGAGGGGGCTCTGGCCCGGGTGGCCGAGGCCCTGGAGCGGCTGGGCGGGGACTGGACCCGCCGCACCGAGGAGGTCGTGCGGCAGGCCCGTACGGCGGGGCAGGCGGCCACCGCCGACGTCCGCGACCAGCTCGCGGACGTCGCCGGGGCCCTGCGGTCGGCCTCCGGTGGCCTGGTGGCCGGCACCGAGCGGGTGGCGGCCGCGGGCACCGGGCTGCTGGCGTACCTCGCCGAGCGCGACCGGCTGCTCGAGGCCGAGCGCGACCGGGTGCTGCACGAGCTGCTCGACGAGTTCGCGCAGGGCCTGTCGGCGAAGGACCGCAAGGCGATGGCCGACCGGCTCGGTGAGGCGCTCGCCCGCCGGCGGGACGCGCGGGACGCCGAGCGCTGGCGCGGTGCGCAGCAGGGCGCCGTTCCTGCGCCGACCGGCGTACCGCCCGAGCTGGCCACCTACCTCGACCCGGTCGAGGTCCCGACCGAGGTCGAGGAGCTGCCGGTTCCCGAGCGCGCACCGGCCAGCAAGACCGCGGCCAAGAAGGCGCCGGCGAAGAAGGCGGCGAAGAAGGCGCGGCGAAGAAGGCGCCGGCGAAGAAGGCGCCGGCGGGCAAGACCGCAAAGAAGGCCCCGGCGAGGCAGGCCCCCGACGAGCGGGAGCAGCGGCCGGACCGGCGCCGTCCGGGCGGGCGCGCCCGCCTGGAGGCGATGCCGGAGGTGCCGAGCCCGCAGGCGGCCCTGGACGCCGCGACGGGGCCTCGCGCGGAGCCCGACGAAGATCACGCGCCGCGACCGGATGAGGACGGACCGTCAGCTCTTTAGCACGAACGGCTTGACGGATCGTGTCTGACGCGCGTGTAATTCCACGCGTGTCGTTTCCCTCTGCCCGGAGCAGCCGCCTCGGTCAGGACACGTCGAGCCGCGAGGAGATTGCCATGACCGAGCTGGCTTTCGTGCTGGGCGACCAGGGCCTTGCCGACAGCGACGTACCCGAGGAGATGTCCTGGCAGGGTGCGGCGCTGTGCGCGCAGACCGACCCGGAGGCCTTCTTCCCCGAGAAGGGCGGGTCGACCAGGGACGCGAAGAGGGTCTGCGGCCGCTGCGAGGTGCGCGACGCCTGCCTCGAGTACGCGCTGGCCAACGACGAGCGTTTCGGCATCTGGGGTGGGCTGTCGGAGCGGGAGCGCCGGCGGCTGAAGAAGCTCGCGATCTGAGGGTGTCCGCCCCGGTCGTTCCGGCCCGGCGGGCGGATTCGTCGGCGTAGGCTGAGCGCACTTCCCGCCAGCTTCCTCACCGTTTGGTGTGCTCCGTCGCATGACTGCTCGTTCCACCCGGCCCGACGGGCGCGTCACCGCCGTCCTCGTCACTCACGACGGGGCTGCGTGGCTGCCGGAGACCTTGGCCGGCCTGGCGGAGCAGCAGCGCCGGCCCGACGCGGTCGTCGTGGTCGACACGGGCAGCGTCGACGCCTCCCTCGAGCTGGTGGCCCCGGTCGCGGACCAGCTGGTGACGCTGCCGCGCGAGGCGTCGTACGGGCAGGCCATCCGCGCGGCCCTGCAGGGGTGTGCCGCGGCCACCGAGGGTGAGTGGCTGTGGCTGCTCCACGACGACTGCGCCCCGGACCCGGGTGCGCTCGCCGCCCTGCTGGAGACCGCGGCGGAGATGCCGTCGGCGGGGGTGGTCGGGCCGAAGTGCCTGTCGTGGGACGGGCGGCACCTCATCGAGGTGGGCATCACGACGGATGCGACCGGCCGCCGGGAGACCGGTCTGGAGCGGCACGAGGTCGACCACGGCCAGCACGACGCGGTCCGCGACGTGCTCGCCGTCGGGACCGCCGGTGCGCTCGTCCGGCGCAGCCTGTTCGAGCGACTGGGCGGGTTCGACCCCGCGTTGCCGACCGCACGGGACGACATCGACTTCGGCTGGCGGGTCAACCGGGCCGGTGCCCGGGTCGTCGTCGCCCCGCGCGCGGTGGTCAGGCATGCCTCCGCGGGTGCCACGGGCGTGCGGGCACCCGGCGTCCCCGGGCGAGCGCACCGGCTGGAGCGCCGCGCCGCGCTGTGGACCCTGCTCGTCAACGTGCCGGGTGCCGCGCTCGTGCTGGGGCTGCCGCGGGTGGTGGTGGGCACGCTGCTTCGGGCCCTCGGCCTGCTGCTGGCCCGCCGGTCCGGTGACGCGCTGGACGAGCTGGCGGCGCTCGGCTGGGTGCTGCGCCGCCCGGCCACGCTGCGGGCCGCCCGGCGCGCCCGCCGGGCGACCGCCGAGGTGCCCCATGCGGGGGTGCGGCCGCTGCTCGCGGGACCGTCGGCCCGGCTGCGCTCGTACCGGGAGGCCGTCTCCGGCCTGGCCAGGCGCAGCGTGGCACCCGACCTGCCGCGCCAGCGCCGCGCCGTCCCCGTCGAGAGCGGTCCGGTCGCGGAGGAGGCCGAGGACTACGACACCCGTGGCGACGGTCTGGTCCGCTACCTGCTCACCCGGCCGCCGGTCGTGCTCGTCGTCGCTCTCGCCGTCGTCTCCCTGCTGGCGTTCCGCCACCTGCTCGGCGGCACCGTCTGGGGCGGCACGCTGCTGCCGCCGCCGGCCGGGGCGGCGGACCTGTGGCACACGTACACGAGTGGCTGGCACCCCGTGTCGACCGGCAGCGCCGCGACGGCGCCGCCGTCGCTGGCGCTGCTCGCGCTGCTGTCGACCGTCCTGCTCGGCAAGCCGTGGCTGGCCGTCGAGGTCCTGCTCGTCGGGGCCGTACCGCTGGCCGGACTGACCGCGTACCTCGCGGCGGGTGCGCTGACCCGCGACCGGCGGGTTCGGCTGTGGGCGGGTGCCGGGTACGCGCTGCTGCCTGCGCTGTCCGCGGCCCTCGCGACGGGTCGCGTCGACGTCGCGGTCGCGGTGGCGCTGCTGCCGACCCTGGCCGCCGCGATCACCTGGACGCTGCGGCGCGAGCCGGCCGGACGGGGCCGGCACGCGCCGGCCGCCACCGGGCTGCTGCTGACGGTGGTGGTGGCCTTCGTCCCGGTGACCTGGTTGGTGGCCGCTGCTGCGCTGGTCGTCGGCACGGCGGTGGCGCGGATCCCGCGCCGGCTGTTGTCCGCGGTCGTGGTGCTGGCCGTGCCCGCGCTGCTCCTGCTGCCCTGGTCCGCCGACGTGGCCCGGCACCCCGCGCTGCTGCTCGGAGGTCTCGGGCGACCGCTCGACGCGACCGCGGCTCCCGCGCACGCCTTCCTGCTGGCCAGCCCCGGTGGGCCCGGTACGCCCTGGCCGTGGCTTGCGTTGCCGCTCGTCCTGGCGGCGCTCGTCGCCGTGTCCCGCCTCGGCCGCAGTGGGCCGGCCCTGGCCGCCTGGGTCCTGGTGCTGGCCGGCGTCGGGCTGGGCCTGGGCCTGCAGTCGCAGGTCCTGGTGACCCCGTGGGGGGAGCGGACCGTCGCGTGGCCGGGTATCGCCGCGGCGCTGGCCGGGCTCGGTCTCGTCCTCGGCGTGGTCGTCGCGGCGGACGGCGCGCGCGAGGCACTCGTCCGCCGCAACTTCGGCTGGCGGCAGCCGGCTGCGGCGCTGCTGGCGCTGACCGTCGGTGCCGCCCCGCTGGCCATGGCCGGGTCGTGGGTGGTGCGTGGTGCCGGCGACCCGCTCCACGGCGATGCCGCCCCGGTCGCGCCTGCGTTCGTGGCCGCGGACCTCGCGAGTGCCGACCAGCCCCGACTGCTCATGCTGCGCGGGTCGGGCATCGGCGTGGACTACCTGCTCGAGCGCGGTGCCGACGGACCGCGCCTCGGCGACGTCGACCTCGCGCGGTCGGGCGTCGCGCGGAGCCGGCTCACCGCGCTGGTGCGCCGGCTCGTGGCCGGCTCCGGCGAGGACGTCGCGGCCGGGCTCGCCACGTTCGGGGTCCGGTACGTCATCGCCCGCGACCTGGCGCCCGCGATCTCCGCCCGGCTCGACGCGACCGACGGGCTGTCCCGGCGACCTTCCGACGTGGTGGGGCTGTGGCGCGTGACGGCACCGGCCGCCCGGCTGGCGCTGCGCGACCCGGCGGCGGCGCAGGTGGCCCTGGCGGGGCGCACGCCGAGCGCCGTGGCCACGCCGCTGCCCTCCGGGCCGGTCACCGCCCGGACGCGCGTGCCGGCCGGCAGTGCCGGCCGGCTGGTGGTGCTCGCGGAGCCCGCCGACGGGCGCTGGACCGCCACGCTCGACGGCGTACGGCTGCCGGGCCGTACGGCGTACGGATGGGCCCAGGCGTTCGAGCTGCCGCCGTCCGGCGGCGAGCTGCGGCTCGCCCGGGACGAGGGCCACCGGGCACTGTGGCTGTGGCTGCAGGCCGGGCTCACCCTGCTCGTCGTCGTGCTGGCGGTCCCGGCGCCGTCCCGCCGCGGCGAGCCGGTCCGCGGAACTGACCCCGGGCAGCAGCCCGAGCCGCAGGACGCGCCTCCCGTGCTGACGGGGGGTGGCGCGTGAGGCCCGCCGTTCTCGTCGCTGCGGTCGCCCTGGTCGCCGCCGGCACGGTCACGGTCGCCGACGTGTCGGTGAGCGCGGCCCGCCCCCAGGCGGCCCGGACCGACACGGTCGTGAGCGTCGGCGGTGCCGCACTGGTCTGCCCGCAGGCCGGGGCGGACGCCTCGGTGGGGGCCACCAGCGTCTCGGTGGTGAGCGTGCCCGCGGCAGACGCTCCCCGGGACGGTCGGGTGACCATGACCGCGGTGCCGGGTGGCCGGGCGACCACGGTGCTGAACCGCCCCGAGACGCTCGTCACCCGTGAGGTGACGAAGGACGTCGGCAAGTCCGAGGTGCTCGTCGCGGAGGGCGGGCTCGCCGGCGGGCTGGAGGCCGTGCAGGCGACCCGGCGCGTCTCCGGTCCGTACCGCGGCATCTCCATGACCCGCTGCGTCCGGCCCGGGCGGGACTGGTGGTTCGTCGGGGCCTCGGGCGCCCTCGGGTACTACGACGGCGTCTACCTGGTGAACACCGAGCGCACACCGGCACTCGTGGACGTCTCGCTCTGGAGCGAGAAGGGGCCGCTGGACGTGCCGCGTGCCGAGGGCATCGAGGTGCCGCCACACTCCCGGGTCGCGATCGGGCTGGGCGACTGGGCGCCCGACCAGCAGCGCGTCGCCCTGCACGTCGTTGCGCGTGCCGGCCGGGTCGCCGCTGCCGTGGCGGACCGCCGGCACACCGATGCCCGTCCGGACGGGGTCGACTGGCTGGTCCCCGCCGCCGCGCCCGGGCTGCACTTCGTCGTACCGGGCTTCGCCGCGGGCGTCGGGGATCGTCGCCTGCTGCTCGCCGTGCCCGGGGCGGACGACGCGATCGTCACGGTCCGGATCGTCGGCTCCTCCGGCGCCTTCGTGCCCACCGCGCTCGCGAAGGTGCAGGTGCCCGGCGGAACGGTGCAGTCGCTCGACATCGGCAAGGCGCTCGGCGCCGACGACGCCGCGCTCGAGGTGACCAGCGACCGACCGGTGCTGGTGTCCGGACTGCTGCGCGGCCGTGACCGGGACACCGGATACGCGGACACCGCCTGGACGGCGGCCGCGCCGGCACTCGACGGGCCGGCCGTGGTCGCGGCGACCCGGGTCAACTACGGCAACACGACGACGCTGCTGCTGAGCGCCCCCGCGGGAGCAGCGCGGGTCGAGGTGCGCTCACTCGCGCCCGCTCCGGAGCGCCGGCTGACGGCGGCCGTGCCGGCCGGGCGGACGGTGACCGTGGACGTCGCGAGCCTGCTGCCGGCGTCGTCCCGGTACGGCGCGCTGGTCGTGCGGGTGCTCGCGGGCGGTCCCGTGCACGCTGCTGCACTCGTGTACGAGCACGGGTCGCACGGGCCGCTGTTCAGCCTGCTGCCGCTGGTGAGCCCGGAGCGCACCGCGACGCTGCCGCCCGTCCAGCCGGACGTGGGCGCCGGGCTGTGACGCGCTGAGTGGTCAGTCCGGCGGGGCGTAGCCGGGGTCGATGACGTCCGGGTCGACCTCGAGCAGGTCCGCGACGTGCTCGACGACGAGGTCGTGGACGAGGTCGGCGAGGTCCATCCGGTCGGTCGCCCGCAGCTCGATGGGCCGGCGGTACAGCACGATCCGCGCCGGGGCGCTCCGGCCGCGGGGCTCGATCCGGCCGAGTGGCACGCCGTCCGGTGACTCCACGGGCGGGACGTCCTCCACGGCGAACTCGACACCGCGCAGCTCGGCGGCCCAACGCTCCTCGATGTCCTCGATGGCGTCGAGGATCAGATCGTCGAACTGCTCGGCGCGTGAGCGTGCGATCGGCACCTGCGGCGGGGCGAGCGGTCCGCGCGCCCCACGACCGTGCCGGTCCCGCCGCCTGGTCGCCACGGGGCCAGCGTAGAGGCGCGACACGATCACGGTCGGTGCCCGGATGGTGGCAGCGCCGGCCGAGGGAGGCTACCTTTGCCGACCGTGAGCCCACTTCGGCGTTGCTCCCGTACCGCGTGCGGGCGTCCCGCCGTGGCCACCTTGACCTACGTCTACGCCGACTCCACCGCCGTCGTGGGGCCGCTCGCCGCCTACGCCGAGCCGCACTGCTACGACCTGTGCGAGGTGCACGCCGCCCGGCTCACCGCGCCCCGCGGCTGGGAGGTGGTGCGGCTGCCGGTCGAGCCGGTGGCCGGGCCCAGCAACGACGACCTCGAGGCCCTCGCGGACGCCGTGCGGGAGGCTGCCCGTCCGGCCGCGCCTCCTCCGGCGAGCGGCAGCGGCAGCGGGGTCGGCCGCCGCGGCCACCTGCGTGTGCTCAAGTCCTGAGCCTGCCCGGTTTGTCCGCTTCGTGGTCGACACGCCGGGTTCTCAAGCCCCCGGCCGATGCTGCCGATGCCCTCGGTGTCCCGCGACGCCCACCGAGGAGACACCATGACCCGGACCACGACGCCGATGCCCCCGTCGCTGACCCAGCGCGGTGCGGTGACGCTGCAGTGCCCGTCGTGCACCAGCGAGCGAGTGACCGAGATCGCGATGCAGCTGACCGACGGTACGGTCGTGGACTTCCTGTCCTGCCGGGCCTGTGAGCACCGCTCCTGGCGCGACGGTGACCGTCTGCTCGCGCTGCCCGAGGTGCTCGGGCGCAGCCGCAAGGCCAGCTGACGCGCCGACCCCCGGCCGGCCGGAGCGGATCGGTACGCTCGGGCCGTGCCCGACCTCTCCCGCGTCTTCAAGGCCTACGACGTCCGCGGTGTCGTCCCTGACGAGATCGACGAGGACCTCGCCCGCCGGGTCGGTGCCGCCTTCGTCCGGCTGCTGTCGGCGAAGCGGGTGGTCACGGCGCACGACATGCGCGAGTCCTCCCCGCACCTCGCCCGGGCCTTCGCGGAGGGAGCGACCGGCCAGGGTGCCGACGTGGTCGAGGCCGGGCTGGGGTCCACGGACCTGCTGTACTTCGCCTCCGGCCGCCTCGACGTCCCGGGCGCGATGTTCACGGCCAGCCACAACCCGGCCAAGTACAACGGGATCAAGCTGTGCCGGGCCGGCGCGGCTCCGGTGGGCCAGGAGCGGGCCTGCAGGACGTCCGCGCGATGGTCGAGCGGGGCGTGCCCGCGTACGACGGCCCGACCGGGTCGATCGAGTCCCGTGACCTGCTCGGCGAGTACGCCGAGTACATGCGCGGCCTGGTGCCGGGCCTGGCCGGGATGCGTCGGCTGCGGGTCGTCGCGGACGCGGGCAACGGCATGGCCGGACTGACGGCGCCCGCGGTGCTGGAGGCGCTGCCGCTGGACCTCGTCCCGATGTACTTCGAGCTCGACGGCACGTTCCCCAACCACGAGGCGAACCCGATCGAGCCGGAGAACACCGAGGCGACTGCGCGCGCGGGTCGTCGCCGAGGGCGCGGACCTCGGCCTGGCCTTCGATGGGGACGCGGACCGCTGCTTCGTCGTGGACGAGCGCGGCGAGACCGTCTCGCCGTCCGTGCTGACGGCGCTCATCGCCGTCCGGGAGCTGGCGCGCGAGCCCGGCGCCAGGATCATTCACAACCTCATCACGTCCAAGGCGGTGCCGGAGATCGTGCGTGAGCACGGGGGCGAGCCGGTGCGCACGCGGGTCGGGCACTCGTTCATCAAGGGCACGATGGCCGAGACGGGCGCGGTCTTCGGGGGCGAGCACTCCGGCCACTTCTACTTCCGCGACTTCTGGCGCGCCGACTCCGGGATGCTCGCCGCGCTGCACGTCCTGGCGGCGCTCGGCGGCCAGGACCGGCCGCTGTCCGCTCTGCTGCAGGCCTACGCCCGCTACGTCGCCTCCGGGGAGGTCAACTCGGAGGTGGCCGACCAGCAGGGCCGGATGCAGGCGGTCGAGCACGCGTACGCCGGCCGCGACGGGGTGGGCATCGACCATCTCGACGGGCTCACCGTGGAGGGCGACGGGTGGTGGTTCAACCTGCGGCCGTCGAACACCGAGCCCCTGCTGCGGCTGAACGTCGAGGCCCGCGACGACGCCACGATGGCCCGCGTCCGGGACGAGGTCCTCGGCGTCGTCCGAGCCTGACCCGGCCGTCCTACCCTCGCCCCCCTTCACCCTGGGAGACCCTGTGAATCTCGATCCGGCCCTGCTGGAGATCCTCGCCTGCCCGAACTGCCACGGCGACCTGCGCGCCGACGAGGCCGCCGGCGAGCTGGTCTGCACGGGGGAGTGCGGCTACGCGTACCCGGTCCGTGACGACATTCCCGTGCTGCTCGTCGACGAGGCGCGCAAGCCGGAGGCGCCGACGTCGTGAGCGGCCCGCGGGACGAGGGCCGCCTCGACGACGAGACGGTGCTCACGCGAGACCGACCCCGGCGAGATGCTGCGCGCTGTCGCGACGTCGGCCGCGCAGGTGCGGGAAGGTGCGCGGCTGGCACGCGAGGCCGGCCTGGAACGGCTGTCCCCGGACACCCAGCCGCGCGCGGTCGTGGTCGCCGGCATGGGTGGGTCGGCCATCGCCGGTGACGTCCTGGCCGCGGTGGCCGGCGACGGCTGCCGGCTGCCGGTGGTGGTGCACCGCGGGTACGGGTTGCCGGGCTGGGTCGGTGCCGCCGACCTCGTGATCGGCGTCTCCTGCTCCGGCGCGACCGAGGAGACGCTGTCCGCGGTCGACGAGGCGGTTCGGCGCGGCTCCTCGCTGCTCGCCGTCGGTGCCGCGGACTCGCCGCTGTCCCACCGGGCCGAGCAGGCCCGGGCTCCGTTCGTGCCCGTGTACGCCGACGGTCGACAGCCGCGGGCGTGCATCTGGTCGCTGGCCACGCCGCTGCTCGTCGCCGGCGACGCGCTCGGGTTCCTCAGCGCGCCGGAGCCGGCGCTGGAGGCCGCGGCCGAGCGGCTGGAGCAGGTGGCCCTGACCTGCCGGCCGGACTCGGAGTCCTTCGTCAACCCGGCCAAGTCGCTGGCGGTGGACCTCGCGGGATCTCTGCCGCTGGTGTGGGGCAGCGGCCAGGTCGGGCCGGTGGCCGCGTACCGCTTCGTGTGCCAGCTCGCCGAGAACGGCAAGTACCCGGCCGTACCGGGGGGCCTGCCCGAGGCGAACCACAACCAGGTCGTCACGTTCGACGGGCCGTTCGCCTCGAGCCCGGCCGGGGAGGACTTCTTCCGCGACCGCACCGAGCCGGACCCGATGCGCCTGCGCCTCGTACTGCTGCGGGACCCGGCGGGTGAGCACCCGCAGGTCGCCCGGCGGGCCGACGCCTCGCGGGAGGTGGCCGAGGACCGCGGCGTGGACGTCACCGAGCTCGCGGCCGAGGGCGGCTCGCCGGTCGAGCGGCTCGCCGGCCTGGTCGGGCTGCTGGACTACGCGAGCGTCTACCTCGCGCTCCTCTACGGCATCGACCCGACGCCGGTCGGCCCCATCCTGGAGCTGAAAGACCGCATCCGTGAGCGCTGAGGGCGGCACCAGGGCCGTCGTCGCCGCACTGCTCGCCAACCTCGGCATCGCCGTCAGCAAGTTCGTCGCGTGGCTGTTCACCGGATCCGCCTCGATGCTCGCCGAGGGCGTGCACTCCCTGGCCGACACGGGCAACCAGGGGCTGCTGCTGTTCGGCGCGGAGCCGCGCGCAGCGGGCCCCGACGCGGCTGCACCCGTTCGGGCACGGGCAGGAGCGCTACTTCTACGGCTTCGTCGTCGCGCTGGTCCTGTTCAGCCTGGGTTCGATGTTCGCGCTGTTCGAGGGCTACGGAAGGTCGCGGAACCGCACGGTCTGGACAGCCCGGTCGTCGCGTTCGTCGTGCTGGGTGTGGCGATCGTGCTCGAGGCCTTCTCCTTGCGGACGGCGGTGCACGAGTCGCGCTCCGTGAAGGGTGCGTCCTCGTGGGTGCAGTTCGTCCGGCGGGCCAAGGCGCCCGGAGCTGCCGGTCGTCCTGCTCGAGGACACCGCTGCCCTGCTCGGGCTGGTGTTCGCGTTCACCGGCGTGGGCGTCGCCGAGATCACCGGTGACGCCCGCTGGGACGGCGCGGGCAGCATGGCGGTCGGGACACTGCTGTTCGTCGTCGCGGTCGTCCTCGGCCTGGAGATGAAGAGCCTGCTCATCGGCGAGGGCGCCGAGCCGGGCATCCTCGAGGCGATCGAGACCGGGCTCGTGGACGGTCACCGCATCACCCGGGTGATCCACCTGCGCACCCTGTACCTCGGGCCGGACAGCCTGCTCGTCGCCGGCAAGGTCGCGCTCGCCCCGGGGCTGGACATCGCAGCGGTGGCGCAGGCCATCGACGACGCCGAGGTGCGGGTGCGCGTGGCGGTGCCCGTGGCCACCACCATCTTCCTCGAGCCCGACCTGTACCGCCCGTCGGTGACCGGGTAGCGCTACAGCCGTTCCACGCCACCGTCCGGACGCAGGGGCGGGGCGGCGACGGTGTCCGTGCGGGAGACGTCGTCGTACGGGACGGCGCGCAGCCGCCCGGGCGCGAACGCCAGCCGGGCCATCGCGAAGCAGGACCGCCCGTACGGGATGCCGACGACCGTGACGGCCAGCAGGACACCGGCGAGGGCGTGCAGCACGGCGAGCCACCACCCGGCGAGCGCCCACCACAGCACGTCTGCGGCCGTGCCGGTTCCCTCGCCCGGGTTGGTGCGGACGAGACCGGTCCGGAACGGCCAGACCGCGTAGTTGGAGACCGCGAACGCACCGCGGCCGTGCCGGGCGGTGCCGACCAGCACGAACCCGATGGCGGCCGCGAACAGGTATCCGGCGGCCAGCCAGATCCCGGCGAACAGCACCCAGAACACCTTGCGGACGAGCTCCATGGTGTGGTCATGCCCGGCCGGGTGGCCCGGTCACCGGTCGACGCTGAACCGAACAGGGCGCAGGATCGTGGCACGGAGTGTGACGGGAGCGGCGATGGACGGAACGCCGGTGGGGCGCCGGGTGGTCCTCGGCATGCTCGGGCTGGGCGCCGTCGGGGTCGTGGCCGGCGGCCGCCTGCTCGACCGCGTCCCCCCGTCCGGCAGCTCGGGCGGCTTCGACCCGATCGGGGCGCTCACCCGGGCGCTCGGCGGCCACTGGCGGTACTACACCGTCACCGACGGCTTCCCGGACCGGTCGGTGGCGGAGTACCGGCTGCGGGTCACCGGCCTGGTCGACACCCCGCTGGACCTGTCGTACGACCAGCTGCGCGCGCTGCCTGCGACCCGCGTCACCGCCGACTTCCAGTGCGTGACCGGCTGGCGGGTGCCGGGCGTGCACTGGCAGGGCGTGCGCCTCGCCGACCTGCTCGACCGCGCCGGTCTGGCCCCGACCGCCCAGGCGGTGCGGTTCGTGTCGTTCGACGGGGCGTACACCGAGAGCCTCACGCTCGAGCAGGCGCGCCGGCCGGACGTGCTGGTCGCCTACGACCTCGACGGCAAGCCGGTGTCCAGCGACCACGGCGGCCCTGCGCGTCTGCTGGTCGCGCCCATGTACGGCTACAAGTCCTGCAAGTGGCTGAGCGAGATCAACATCACCGACCGCGTCGTCCCGGGGTACTGGGAGCGGCGCGGGTACGACGTCGACGCGTGGGTGGGCCGCTCGAACGGGCGCAGCGATGAGCCGACCGCCTGACGGGCTGCCGCGGTTCACGCCGGCCGAGCGGCGCGTGCACCAGGCCACCGCGCTGCTGGTGCTCGTCCTCACGCTGACCGCCGCCGTGCTGTACGTGCAGCCGCTGGCCCTCGCGGTGGGCCGGCGGCCGCTCGTCGAGGGGCTCCACGTCGCGGCCGGCTTCCTCCTGCCGGCGCCGACCCTGCTGGGGCTGCTCTCACCGGAGTTCCGCGCCGACGTGGCGCGGCTGAACCGGTTCGTCCCCGGCGACCGCGAGTGGCTGCTGCGGCGCGACCGGCGAACCGCCGGCCTGCCGGTCGGCAAGTTCAACGCCGGGCAGAAGCTCGCCGCGGCCGTCGTGGCGGGCGCCGGGCTGCTGCTGCTGGCCACCGGCCTGCTCATGCTCGTCGGCGTCCGGCTGGCCGTACCGGTCGGCTGGCGGCGGGGTGCCACTGCCGTGCACGACCTCACCTCCGCCGGCCTGCTGGTCCTGCTCGCCGGGCACTTCTGGCAGGCGTGGCGGCACCCCGAGGCGCGCGCCGCTCTGCGTACCGGTCAGGTCGACCCCGAGTACGCCGCGCGCGAGCATGCCCGCTGGTACGCCGAGCAGTCCTAGGGGCCGAGCCGGTAGTCGTGGGGTTCGACGCGTGCGGTCTGGCCGCGGGGGCTGGTCCAGGTCACCGTGCCGTCGGGGCTGATGTGGGTGGTCCAGTGTCCGTGGGTCTTGGCGTTGTGCCAGTGCCGGCCGACGGGGTGCATCTCGGCCAGGCTGGTACGGCCGCCGTGCCGGTAGGGCAGGTCGTGGTCGCGGTCGCCGACGACGGCGGTGGTGGTGGAGCCGGGGCCGGTGAGGGTGGCGTAGCGGGCGGCGATGCTCGCGGCGAGCTGCGGGCTGGGTCGGTAGCGGCGCTGACCGTAGTCGAGCAGGTGACCGGTGAGCGGGTCGGTGACCAGCCGGCGCAGCGTCGCATCAGCGAGCAGGCCGCGGACCGCGCTGGCGGGCAGCGTGCCGAGGCCGGGGATCTCCCCGGGCTGGTCGGTCAGGCCGAGCACGGTGGGCAGGTCGACGGTGACGTTGACCGTGACCGGCCGGCCACCGGCACGTGGCCCGGACGGTGCGGTGAGGAACCGTTCGGCCCAGTCCACCAGGGCGGCGATCCGCAGCTGACCGAGGGTGCGCTCATCCCCGGTGGCCTTGGCGCGGCGGGCGTAGGCGTCCATGCCCCGGTCGAGCACCGCCGCGTCGACCAGCGGCAGACCGGTGGCGACCAGGGTCGCGGTGCCGTCATCGTCACCGGCGACCCGCACGTCCCCGGCGGCCCGGGAGCACCGCTCCCGGACGGCGAGTGCGCCCGGGTCGACCCGGGCCACCGCTTTGCGGGCCAGGGTGCGGGTCTGCCCCGGTGACAGGCCCGCGCAGGCCTTGTCGACGACGAGCTCCTCCACCCGGGCCAGCAGCCCCACATCGCAGGCGGTGGTGGCTTCCACGATCGCCAGGACCTGCAGCCAGCCGAGCTCACCGCGGGTGAACGCCGCCACCGTGACCGGCAGTCGGGCGTGCAGGTGCCGGGCCGCGCCGACCAGCCGGGCCGCGGCCGGCGCGGAGACGTGCAACGCGACCGCGACCTCGCAGTCAGCGAAGTCAGCAGCCGCCCCGGTCGGCTCCGGGCCGGCGACCGCGGCGACGGTAGCGACCTTCGCCGCCGCCACCTGGGCTTCGAGCCGGCCCAGCGCGGCCAGCAGCCGTACCTGCGCCTCGTCCGACAGGCGGGCCGGGTCCAGACCGGACAGCAGCTCGCCTGCCTCCCGGACCAGATCCAGCCCATCACCCGAGTCGAACATACGTTCGAATATATCCCTTATGCCCGGCACGTGCAAGAGGTCAGGACGGTGGGGATATCGCCAGATCTCCAGGCTCCCAGCGGACGATCGACGGTGCCTCCGCGTCACTGTTGTCGATCACGATGTGCGCGGCCTGCGCCGGCGATGCGTCCGCGCGGTAGCGGGCCTGGCCGGGCAGGTAGCGGTGCCGGTACCGCTCGAGAACGGTGTCGGTGGACCCGAACCGTGCGACGTCGCGCGCCAGCGCCCGCTCGAGGGTCACCGCCTCGCTGACGTGCACGTACACGCGGAGGGTCCACCGGTCGCGCAGCTCCGGCCGGAGCAGGAACACTCCGTCCACGAGCAGCACGGCGTCCGGCGCGACTGTGACCGGCTCGGCGCCGAGGGGCGTCTGCACGGTCGACTCTCCGGGGGTTCGAGCCGCACGACCTGGACGGCGTCCTCCGGCTCTGCAGGGCGGAGGAGTGGCCATCGCTGCCTGGAGACCCGGCGCGGTCGTCGGGTTCGCCGAGATGCTGAGCGACGGCGAGCTGCAGGCGTACCTGGCGAGCATGGTCGTCGACGCCGAGCGGCGCGGCGAGGGCATCGGCCGGCGGCTGGTCGAGGAGGTGCTGCGCCTGGCCGGCGGCGAGCGGGTCGACCTGCTCAGCGAGGACGCGGCAGTCGGCTTCTACCGGTCGTTTCCGCACCGGGAGGCGCCCGGCTTCCGCCTCTACCCGCTCACCCCTCAGCGGCCGTGAACGCGTTGGCCCGGACGACCGTCGCGACCTGGATCGTGTACGTCGCGTAGTACCGCTCGACGCCTGCGCGCTGGGCCGCGCGGTGCTCCGGGTGCGTGCGCCAGGCGTCGTGGCTCGCCTGGTCCGCGAAGGTCACGACGGTGACCCGCTCGCCGTCGTCCGCCGTGAACGTCTTGTGGTCGAGGTGGCCGGGCATCGTGCCCGCCAGCGCGCTCATCCGCTCGGCGTGCTCGTCGTACCCGCGGGCGTCCGGGCGCAGGCGCGAGCGGAAGACGGTGACGACCTGGCCGATCTCCGGTGCGATGCTCACGGGCGGACGCTACTGCGCGAGGTGCAGCAGGCGTCGTGCCTTCTGCGACTCGAAGTCCAGCGCCTCGATCGGCGTGGGTGCGACCCGCTGGGCGAGGACGCCCAGGCGGCGTACGTCGGCCGCGGCGTCCGGGTCGGTGAACATGCGCAGCGCGAAGGCGAGCGCCTTCGGGGTCACGTCGTAGCGGTCCTCCAGCGCGCCCGCGTAGGCCGCGGCGGCCAGCTCGCGGTCGCCGTACGCCCGCCGGTTCCCGCTGGGACGCCCTGGCGCCAGCAGCCCCAGGGCCTCCCGGTAGCGCAGCATGCGCGGGGTGGTCCCCAGCCGGCGCGCCGCCGCTCCGATCGACTCCACTGGACGACGATACCTGACAAATAATTGTCAGATCAATTTGACATGCTTCCCGCCCGGCCGGGATGGTGGTCCGGAACCCGACGAAGACTGGAGTCACCGCATGGCCGAGATGCCGAAGCACGACGTCGCCGACCTTGGGCTTGCCGACCAAGGCAAGCTGCGCATCGAGTGGGCCGAGCGGGCGATGCCCGTGCTGGCGCAGATCAAGGAGCGCTTCGCGCAGGAGCGCCCGTTCGAGGGCGTGCGCATCGCCGCCTGCATGCACGTCACGACCGAGACCGCGAACCTCGCCCGCGCCCTGCAGGCCGGCGGCGCCGAGGTGCACCTGTGCGCGTCGAACCCGCTGTCCACTCAGGACGACACCGCGGCCGCGCTCGTCGCGCACTACGGCATCAGCGTCTACGCGCGCAACGGCGTGGACCGCGACGGCTACTACGCCCACATCAACGCCGCGCTGGACTGCGCACCCCAGTTCGTCATGGACGACGGCTGCGACCTCGTCAACACGCTGCACGGGGACCGCACGGACGTCCTCGACACGGTGCAGGGCGGCTGCGAGGAGACCACGACCGGGGTCATCCGGCTGCGCCAGATGACCGCCGCGGGCGTGTTGAAGTTCCCGATGGTGGCGGTGAACGACACCGACACCAAGCACATGTTCGACAACCGGTACGGCACCGGCCAGTCGACGCTCGACGCGGTGTTCCGCGCCACCAACTTCCTGCTCGCCGGCCGGACCGTCGTCGTCGCCGGCTACGGCTACTGCGGCAAGGGTGTCGCGCAGCGCGCCGCAGGGATGGGCGCCAACGTCATCGTCACCGAGATCGACCCGACCAAGGCGCTCGACGCGACCATGCAGGGCCACCGGGTGATGCCGATGGCGGAGGCCGCCAGGCTCGGCGACGTCTTCCTCACCGTCACCGGCAACCGGGACGTGCTGCGCGAGGAGCACTTCGCGGTGATGAAGGACGGCGCGATCCTCGCCAACTCCGGCCACTTCGACATCGAGATCGACGTCAAGGCGCTGGAGCGGCTGGCCACGGGCAAGCGGGCGAAGATCCGCCACCAGACCGACGAGTACCTCATGGCGGACGGTCGCCGGCTGCTCCTGCTCGCCGAGGGCCGGCTGGTGAACCTCGGCGCCGCCGAGGGCCACCCGGCGGCGGTCATGGACATGTCCTTCGCCGACCAGGCGCTCACCGCCGAGTGGCTCAAGCAGAACGCCAAGGCGCTCGAGCCCGACGTCTACGACGTGCCGGTCGAGATCGACAAGCAGGTCGCCCAGCTCAAGCTCGCCTCGATGGGCGTGCAGGTCGACGTGCTGACCCCCGAGCAGGAGGAGTACCTCAACTCCTGGGAGCACGGCAGCTGACCCGTGCCCCGAGGGGTCTACGAGTTCGCTGACGGGGCCGCCGAGCGCTTCAGCTGCGCCGGCGGCCCCGCTGGCTGGCGCTACGTCTCCGACCGCGTCGACCTCGTCTGCGACTCCGGCTGGCGGCAGATCCGGGTGGCCGTGCCCGGCGGCCTGCGCGGTGGGGTGGCGGGCCGCGAGGTGCTCTGGGTACGCGACGGCGTCGAGCGCGCCGACACCGCGGCCGGGTTCGCCGGCGACTCGCCCGCGTACGCCGTGGCCACGGCGCGCATGCTCCGCCTCGCGGCGGGGGACTCCGTGCGCCTGCACCGCCTCGATGTGAGCACCGGCCTGACGCGGACCGAGGCCTGGACCCTCGCCGAGGTGACCTGGCACGACGAGCTGCCGGTCGAGCACTACGACGTCATGGACGTCGGCAGCGGGGAGCGGGCCGACTGGCACGTGGCCGGTGACGTGCTGCTCGCCGGCCCCGATGTCGAGCTCGCGGAGCTCGACGGACCGCCGGACCTCTCCGGCGTCACACTGGAGCCGTGAGGCCGCTCGCCTGGCAGGACGACCCACCCGCGGTGGTGCTGCTCGACCAGACCGCGCTCCCGCACGAGGAGCGGGCGCTGGTCTGCGCCGGCGTCCCCGCGCTGGTCGACGCGATCCGCCGCCTGGCCGTGCGTGGCGCGCCACTGCTCGGCATCGCCGGCGCGTACGGGGTCGCGCTCGCCGCCGTCCGCGGCGACGACGTGGCGGCCGCTGCGGACGCGCTGGCGACTGCCCGTCCGACGGCGGTGAACCTCGCCGGTGGCGTGGCGGCCGCGCTGGCCGCGTACGAGCGCGGCGGGGCCGCGGCGGCGCTGGCGGAGGCGCGCCGGGTCGAGGCGGAGGACGCCGACGCCGCCGACCGCATCGCGCAGCACGGGCTCGCGCTCGTCCCGGACGGCGCGCGGATCCTGACGCACTGCAACACCGGGCGGCTGGTCTCGGGTGGCGTCGGGACCGCGCTGGGCATCGTGCTCGCCGCGCACCGGGCGGGCCGGCTGCGCCGGCTCTGGGTGGACGAGACCCGGCCGCTGCTGCAGGGTGCGCGGCTCACGGCGTACGAGGCGGCGGTGGGCGGGATGCCGTACGCCGTGCTCGCGGACAACGCTGCCGGCAGCCTGTTCGCCGCGGGGCTCGTCGACCTCGTCGTCGTCGGTGCCGACCGGATCGCTGCCGACGGCAGCGTGGCGAACAAGGTCGGCACGTACCCGCTGGCAGTCCTCGCCCACCACCATGGCGTGCCGTTCGTCGTGGCGGCCCCCCGCTCCACGATCGACCCCGCGACCCCGCGCGGGTCGGACATCGTCGTCGAGCAGCGCGACGGGGACGAGGTGACCGCGTACGCCGGACGTCCGGTCGCACCGGCGGGAAGCAAGGCGTACAACCCGGCGTTTGACATCACACCGGTACAACTGGTCACGGCGATCGTGACCGAGGATGGTGTGGTGAGCCCGGTGAACCCCGACGCGCTCGCGCGCGTCCTCCCGGGTGACCCCCGGACGGTGGGACGATGACGGCATGAGGGAGCAGTGGTGAGAGGACGTGTCCTGGTCGTCGACGACGACCCTGCGCTCGCGGAGATGCTCGGAATCGTCCTGCGCAACGACGGGCTCGAGGCGTCGTTCGTCGCCGACGGCGACCGGGCGCTGCAGGTGTTCCGCGAGTTCAAGCCGGACGTCGTCCTGCTCGACGTGATGCTGCCCGGCAAGGACGGTATCGAGGTCTGCCGGGAGATCCGCGCCGAGTCGGGCACGCCGATCGTCATGCTCACCGCGCGCAGCGACACGGTCGACGTCGTGCTGGGCCTCGAGTCGGGTGCCGACGACTACGTGGTCAAGCCGTTCAAGCCCAAGGAGCTCGTCGCGCGCATCCGGGCCCGGCTGCGCCGCACGGACGACCCGATCCCCGAGTCGCTCACGATCGGCGACGTCGACATCGACGTCGCCGGCCATGCCGTCCGCCGGGGTGAGGGGCAGATCCCGCTGACCCCGCTGGAGTTCGACCTGCTCACCACGCTGGCGCGCAAGCCGCGCCAGGTGTTCACCCGTGAGCAGCTGCTCGAGCAGGTGTGGGGCTACAAGCACGCGGCGGACACCCGGCTGGTCAACGTGCACGTGCAGCGCCTGCGCTCGAAGGTCGAGCGCGATCCCGAGCACCCCGAGGTCGTGGTCACGGTGAGGGGAGTCGGCTACAAAGCCGGACCGCCGTGAGGTCGTTGTCCAAGCGGGTCGTGACCCGGTGGCGCCGCTCCCTGCGGGTCCGCGTCGTCGCCACGACCCTCGTGCTCTCCGCCGTGGTCATGACGCTCACCGGCGTCGTCCTGCTGCAGCAGGTGACCTCCGGTCTGCTCGACGCGAAGACCCGCTCGGCGCTGGCCGAGCTGTCCTCCGGACTGGTCAAGGCTCAGGCGCAGCTGTCCGCCGCGGACTCCGAAGGCGACGCGTCGAAGGCGCAGATCGTCGACGCGGTCGTCGACGACCTGCGCAACCGGGGCTCGACGAGCGGGCTGTACGACGTCGCGCTGCTGCCGACCGCGACCGGCCAGAGCGGCCGGTGGACGGGTGACGTCGATCCCTCGTCCATCCCCGCCGGGCTGCGCAAGGCGGTCGCGGAGGAGAGCCAGCGTGCGTACGTCTACGCCGACCTGCGCTACTCCGACGGGCACCGGGAGGCCGGGCTCGTGGCCGGGGCGCCGCTCGCCTACACCGGCGGGCCGCCGTACGAGCTGTACTACCTGTTCCCGCTGCGCCAGGAGCAGGACACCGTCGCGCTGGTGCGCCGTACGGTGCTGTTCGCCGGGGCCGCGCTCGTGCTGCTGCTCGCCGGCATCGCCGCGCTGGTCACCCGCCAGGTCGTGACCCCGGTGCGCCTCGCCGCACGCACGGCCGAGCGGCTGGCTGCGGGGCGGCTCGAGGAGCGGATGCGCGTCCAGGGCGAGGACGAGCTGGCCCGGCTGGGCACGTCGTTCAACCACATGGCGGAGACCCTGCAGAACCAGATCAGCCGGCTGGAGGACCTCTCCCGCGTGCAGCAGCGCTTCGTCTCCGACGTCTCCCACGAGCTGCGCACACCCCTGACGACGGTGCGGATGGCGGCCGACCTGCTGCACGAGGCCCGCGGCTCCTTCCCGCCCGAGGTGGCCCGCTCCGCAGAGCTCCTCCAGGCCGAGCTGGACCGCTTCGAGGTGCTGCTGGCGAACCTGCTGGAGATCAGCCGCCACGACGCCGGCGCCGTCGTCCTCGACCTCGAGCCGACCGACGTCCGGTCGGTGGTCGAGTCGGTGGCCGCCGGGGTGCACACCCTCGCCGAGGCGCGGGGCTGTGACCTGCGGCTGGACCTGCCGGCCGCTCCCGTGGTCGCGGACATGGACCCGCGCCGGATCGAGCGGGTCCTGCGCAACCTGATCTCCAACGCCGTCGAGCACGGCGAGGGGCGCCCGGTGGAGCTGACCGTGCGGGCCGCGGACGGCGCCGTCGCCGTGGCGGTGCGCGACCACGGCGCGGGCCTGCGGCCGGGCGAGGCCGCGCTCGTGTTCAACCGGTTCTGGCGCGCGGACCCTGCCCGCAACCGCAAGACGGGTGGCACCGGGCTGGGGCTGGCGATCGCGCTCGAGGACACCCGGCTGCACGGCGGCTGGCTGCAGGCCTGGGGGGAGCCCGGGCACGGTGCGGTGTTCCGCCTGACCCTGCCGATGCGGGCGGGGACCGTGCTGCGCCGCTCCCCGCTGGCGCTGGAGCCGCGGGACGCGATGCCGGCGCCGGCACCGCCGCCCGCGTCCCGGATCGGGGGAGTCACGGCGGGAGGTGCCTCCAGTGACTAGCGGGCGGACCCTGGCCGGTCGCCTGCTGGCAGGTGCGGCCGCTGTCGTGGCGCTCGCCGGGTGCGCGACCGTGCCGAGCTCCGGGCCGGTCCACATCGCCAAGGCGCTCCCGCAGGCGCGTGGGATCGAGGCGCAGGACGTCCACTTCCTGCCGCCGAAGCCGGTCCCGGCGGAGCAGCCGGAGGACATCGTCCGCGGGTTCCTCGACGCCTCGACGAGCGCCGAGGACGACTTCGCGATCGCACGCGAGTACCTCGTCCCCGACGCGGCGAAGAGCTGGCGGCCGCAGCAGGGTGGGGTCACCGTGTACTCGGGGCGGGCGGACGTGAAGGCCAGCCGCCAGGGAAACCAGGTGACGGTGACGGTGGCCCGGCGCGGCGTGATCGCCGCGGACGGCGGCTACACGCCGCGCCCGGGGACCCTGCGCATCACCGTGCCGCTGCAGCGGGTGGACAAGGAGTGGCGGGTCGCCCAGCCGCCGCCGACCCTGCTGCTGTCCACCGCCGACGTCGCCCGTGGCTTCCGCGCCGTGGACGTGTTCTTCCTGGCGCCGAGCGGCAAGACGCTGGTGCCCGACCGGGTGTTCATGCAGTTCTCCCGCAGCGGCGTCGCCACCGAGCTCGTCCATCGCGTCCTGGCCGGCCCGAGTGCCTGGCTCGCCCCGGCGGTGACCTCGGCGTTCCCCCAGGGCACCCACCTCGTCGGTGACGTACCGGTGGACAACGGTGTCGCCGAGGTGCGCCTGTCCCACGAGGTGCTGCAGGCGGACGGCGACGCGCGTCGGGCGCTGTCCGCGCAGCTCGTCTGGACCCTGCGCCAGCTCTCCAGCGTCGCCGCGGTGCGGATCGTCGTCGACGGGGAGCCGCTGGACGTGCCGGGGGCGAGCGACCGGCAGAGCCGGGAGGACTGGAAGAGCTTCGACCCGGACGTCGTCGGCACGCACGCCGACCTCTACTACGAGGCGGACGGCCGGCTGCGCACCCGCCAGGCGCCGCTGGAGAACACGCCGTTCGGGACGGGGGAGTTCCCGGTGGCCGAGCCGGCGGTCTCCCCCACGCTGGACATCGCCGCGGGGCTGCGCCAGCGCGCCGACGGCAGCGTCGGCCTGTACGCGGGGCCCCTGAACCGGGGCGCGCCGAAGCTGCTCGTGTCAGCGGCCGCGTTCACCCCGCCCTCGATCGACGTCAGCTCGCGGATCTGGACCGTGGCGACCGACGCGAACGGCGTCCAGCGGGTGGTCGTCGCGGACGCCCAGGGTGGCGTGCAGACGGTCCCGGCCGACGAGCTGTTCGCGTACGGCCGGGTGTCCGCGCTGCGCGTGTCGCGGGACGGCGCACGGGTCGCCGCCGTGGTCGGCCGCGACACGGCGACGCTCGTCGTCGCCCGCGTCGACGTGCGGGCCGGCGGGATGCACCTCGACGGCACCCGGCAGGTGCTCGGGGACGGCTACACCGACGTGGCCAGCGTCACCTGGCGGGACGCGGACCACATCGTGGTCCTGGCGCGCAGCGCCGGGGCGGGCTCGGCGACCACCGGTCGTTTCCCGGTGACCGCAACGCCGGACGGGTGGGAGGCCGTACCGGGATCCGCCGCGGGCCTGCCGGACGACGTCACGCCGCTGCACCACATCACCGGGGCGCCGGGCGACCGGCCGCTCGTGGTCGCCGCCGGGGACGGGATCTGGGAGTTCGGCGGTATCTGGCGCCGCGTGGGCGACGGGACGTACCCGGTCTACCCCGGGTAGTCCACAGCCTGCGCGGCCGGCCTGGACGCCCGCACCGCCCCCCGGCCACCGTGGCGACGTGCTGGTGCGCGCGCTGCTCGACCTCGTGGTGCCCGCGCGGTGTGCCGGCTGCGCGGTCGAGGGCGCCGACCTGTGCCCAGCATGCGCGCGTGCCCTCGCCGGCCCGGCGCGACGGGCCGACCCCTCGCCCGCCCCGGCCGGCCTGCCGCCGGTGTACGCGGTCGCGGGCTACGACGGGGCGGCGCGTCGGGCCCTGCTCGCGCACAAGGAGCGGGGCGCCCGCTCGCTCGCCGGGCCGCTCGGCGTCGCTCTGGCCCGCTCGGTGGTGGCGGCGCTGCCGCCGCCCGGCCCTCCTGTAGCACTGGTGCCGGTCCCGTCCACCCGGGTGGCGCGCCGGGAGCGCGGGGACGACCCGCTGCTGCGGCTGGCCCGCCGTGCTGCCCGCGTGCTGCAGGCCGCGGGGTGGTCGGCGACGCTCGCCAGGCCGCTCCGGCACGCGCGCGCCGTGGTGGACTCCGCCGGGCTCACCGCACCCCAGCGGGCGGCGAACCTCGCGGGCGCGCTGGTGGCCGATCCCGCAGCGGCGCAGCGGGTCGCCGGCTGCCGGGTCGTGCTCCTCGACGACCTGGTGACCACGGGCGCCACGCTGGCCGAGGCGGCACGCGCGCTGCGCGCCGCCGGGGTCGCCCCGGCTGCCGCGGCGGTGGTGGCCGCCGTGACCCGGCGTCGCGCTGGAGGCGGAACGGGACAGGGGTTAGCGTGAGACCCCACCACGGGCAGTCCCCGTCGACGAGAAGGAGCGTTCGTGGACGTCGTCGTCAAGGGCCGGCACTGCGAGATCCCGGAGCGGTTTCGCCAGCACGCCGTCGAGAAGCTCGCCAAGCTCGAGAAGCTCGACGGCAAGGCGGTGCGGGTCGACGTGGAGGTCTCCCACGAGCCCAACCCCCGCCTCGCCGACGTCGCGGAACGGGTGGAGCTGACCTGCCGGTCCCGCGGGCCCGTGGTGCGCGCGGAAGCCGCAGCCCAGGATCCGTACGCCGCGCTCGACCTGGCGTACGCCAAGCTCGAGACCCGGCTGCGCCGGGCGGCCGACCGCCGCCGGGTGCACCACGGGCAGCGCACCCCGGTCTCGGTGGCCGCGGCGACGTCGGCCGTCGCCGGGTCGGAGCAGGTGGCAGAGGCTGCCGCTCCGCAGCCGGCGGACGAGGCGACCCGCCACGACGAGCGGGTGCTCGACGAGGCCGGCCCGTTCGTCGTCCGCGAGAAGGTGCACGACGCCGTCCCCATGTCTCTCGACCAGGCCCTGTTCGAGATGGAGCTCGTCGGCCACGACTTCTTCCTGTTCATCGACGAGGACGGTGGCGACCCGTGCGTGGTGTACCGGCGCCGCGGCTACGACTACGGCGTGATCCGGCTCCGCGACCGCCCCGGCACGACATGACCAGCGGCCAAGGTCTCCGATAACCCTTTCGAATGGCCCATCCCGTGCGATGATGGCGCGGTCGTAGCCCGGGAGGACCATCCTGTGACTGAGAGTGGGAACGGCGCGGTGACCATGCCCGGCGCCGACGCGATCCGTGTGCTCGTCGTCGACGACCATGCGCTGTTCCGGCGTGGTCTGGAGATGGTCCTCGAGCAGGAGCCGGACATCGAGGTCGTGGGCGAGGCGAGCGACGGGGCCGAGGCCCTGTCGAAGGCCATGGACACCACGCCGGACATCGTGCTGATGGACGTCCGCATGCCGCGTCGCGGCGGGATCGACGCGTGCACGGCGATCAAGGACGCGGTCCCCAGCACCAAGATCATCATGCTGACGATCAGTGACGAGGAAGCCGACCTCTACGAGGCGATCAAGGCCGGCGCCATGGGCTACCTGCTCAAGGAGATCTCCATCGAGGAGGTCGCCTCGGCGATCCGCGCCGTCCACGGCGGGCAGAGCCTGATCTCCCCGTCGATGGCGTCGAAGCTGCTCAACGAGTTCGCGTCGATGATCAAGCGGACGGACGACCGTCAGCAGGTGCCGGCACCTCGGCTGACGGACCGCGAGATGGAGGTCCTGCGTCTCGTCGCGAAGGGCCTGAACAACCGCGACATCGCCAAGCAGCTGTTCATCAGCGAGAACACGGTCAAGAACCACATCCGCAACATCCTGGAGAAGCTCCAGCTGCACTCGCGCATGGAGGCGGTCGTCTACGCCGTTCGCGAGAAGCTGCTCGAGATCACCTGAGCGGGCGTCCCGGGACGGGGCACATCCGCTGCGCTCCGGGCGTTGAACCCGAGTCGGCCTACGATGGCCGCGTAGGTGTCTGAACGGTTGGAGCCGTACGAGTGGTGCTGAATCGAATCCTCCGCGCCGGTGAGCAGCGCACGCTGCGCAAGCTGCGGTCGCTCGCCGAGGAGGTCAACGCGCTGGAGGACGACTACGTCGGCCTGACCGATGCCGAGCTGCGCGGGCAGACCGAGCAGTTCAAGGCGCGCCTCGCCGACGGTGAGGACCTCGACGACCTGCTCCCGGAGGCGTTCGCGGTCGTCCGCGAGGCCTCCAAGCGCACGCTGGGCCAGCGGCACTTCGACGTCCAGCTCATGGGCGGCGCGGCGCTGCACCTCGGCAACATCGCCGAGATGCGCACCGGTGAGGGCAAGACCCTGACGTCGGTGCTGCCGGCGTACCTCAACGCGCTCACCGGCAAGGGCGTCCACGTCATCACGGTCAACGACTACCTGGCCCGCCGTGACGCGGAGTGGATGGGCCGGGTGCACCGGTTCCTCGGCCTGACCGTCGGCGTGATCCTGTCCGAGATGCAGCCGCCGGAGCGGCGGGCGGCGTACGCCTGTGACATCACCTACGGCACGAACAACGAGTTCGGCTTCGACTACCTGCGCGACAACATGGCCTGGAGCGCCGAGGAGCTCGTCCAGCGCGGCCACCACTTCTCCGTGGTCGACGAGGTCGACTCGATCCTCATCGACGAGGCGAGGACGCCGCTCATCATCAGCGGCCCCGCCGAGCAGAGCGCCAAGTGGTACCAGGAGTTCGCCCGGATCGTGCCGCGGCTGCGCCGCGGCGAGGACGGCGAGGGCGACTACGAGGTCGACGAGGCGAAGCGTACGGTCGCGATCCTCGAGTCCGGCGTCGAGAAGGTCGAGGACTACCTCGGCATCGAGAACCTCTACGAGGCCGTGAACACGCCGCTCGTCGGCTACCTCAACAACGCGCTGAAGGCCAAGGAGCTGTTCAAGCGCGACAAGGACTACGTCGTCATGAACGGCGAGGTCCTCATCGTCGACGAGTTCACCGGGCGCATCCTGCACGGCCGGCGCTACAACGAGGGCATGCACCAGGCCATCGAGGCCAAGGAGAACGTGCAGATCAAGGACGAGAACCAGACCCTCGCCACGATCACGCTGCAGAACTACTTCCGGCTCTACGAGAAGCTCTCCGGGATGACCGGTACGGCGATGACCGAGGCGTCGGAGTTCGACCAGATCTACAAGCTCGGCGTGGTGCAGATCCCGACCAACCGGCCGATGGTCCGCGCCGACCAGGCGGATGTCGTCTACAAGACCGAGACCGCGAAGTTCGAGGCCGTCGTCGAGGACATCGTCGAGCGGCACACGAAGGGCCAGCCGATCCTCGTCGGAACGACGAGCGTCGAGAAGAGCGAGCTGCTCTCCGGCATGCTGCTGCGCCGGGGCATCCCGCACGAGGTGCTCAACGCCAAGTTCCACGAGAAGGAGGCGCAGATCGTCGCGCAGGCCGGCCGTAAGGGCGCGGTCACCGTCGCGACGAACATGGCCGGTCGTGGCACGGACATCATGCTCGGCGGCAACCCCGAGTTCATGGCCGCGTCGGAGCTCGCGGCGCGGGACCTGTCCCCGGTGGAGACGCCCGAGGAGTACGAGGCCGCGTGGCCGGAGGCGCTGGAGAAGGCCAAGGCCGCGGTCGCCAGCGAGCACGAGGAGGTCGTCGGGCTCGGCGGGCTGTACGTGCTCGGCACCGAGCGGCACGAGTCGCGCCGCATCGACAACCAGCTGCGTGGCCGCTCCGGCCGGCAGGGTGACCCCGGTGAGAGCCGGTTCTACCTCTCCCTCGGCGACGACCTCATGCGGCTGTTCAACTCGACCGCAGTCGAGTCGATCATGACCCGGTTCAACCTGCCGGACGACGTGCCGATCGAGTCGAAGATGGTCACCCGGGCGATCCGCTCCGCGCAGACCCAGATCGAGCAGCAGAACTTCGAGATCCGCAAGAACGTCCTGAAGTACGACGAGGTGCTCAACAAGCAGCGCACCGTCATCTACGACGAGCGCCGCCGCGTCCTCATGGGCGAGGATCTGCAGGAGCAGGTCGTGCACATGATCGAGGACGTCGTCCGTGGCTACGTCCGGGCCGAGACCGCGGAGGGGTTCGAGGAGGACTGGGACCTCGACAAGCTCTGGACCGCGCTGAAGACGCTGTACCCGGTGGGGACCACCCCGGAGCGCATCGAGGAGGAGTCGGGCGGCGGCATGTCGGCCGAGTTCCTCGAGGAGGAGCTCGTCGCCGACGCCATGGCCGCGTACGCGCGCCGCGAGGAGGCGCTGGGCGAGCCGGTCGCGCGGGAGCTGGAGCGCCGGGTGGTGCTGTCGGTGCTCGACCGCAAGTGGCGCGAGCACCTCTACGAGATGGACTACCTGCAGGAGGGCATCGGCCTGCGGGCGATGGGCCAGCGGGACCCGCTCGTGGAGTACCAGCGCGAGGCGTTCGACATGTTCGCCGCGATGATGGACGGCATCAAGGAGGAGTCCGTCGGCTTCCTGTTCAACGTGGAGGTCCAGACGGAGCAGCCGCCTCAGCCGGACGTCGCCGCCAGCGTCGGCGCGCAGCCGCAGCTGCCGCCCCGCGTGCCGGGGGCCGCCGCAGAGCCGGTGCCGTCGGAGGCGCCGGAAGCCGTCGACGGTGACCACGAGAAGGTCTCGGCCGTGCTCGAGTCGGCGCTCGGAGCGCCCAAGCGTCCGCAGCAGCTGCAGTACTCGGCACCGACGGTCGACGGTGAGGGCGGCGTGGTCCGCTCGGGGGCTCCGGCGTCGCGCGGTGACCGCAGTGCGTACGGCGATGTCGCACGCAACGCGCCGTGCCCGTGCGGCTCCGGCAAGAAGTTCAAGCGCTGCCACGGCGACCCGCGCAACCAGACGGGCTGAAGGACCCGCGCCGTCATCCGGTGCGCAGGGCGGTGCAGCACCACCGCCCGTCGACCCCCTCCAGCCGGAAGGCGAGCGCGCGGACCCGCCGGCCGTGCCGGACCGTGGCGCACACCTCGGCGACGCCGTCGGCCGGCTCGCTCACGTGCACGCTGCGGACCTGCGGCCGGCCCGCCCGTCCCGTACCGGGGCGGCGCAGCCCCGGCGCACCGGTGACCTCCACCAGGCCGTCGACCGCCGCCTCCACCGCGCGCTGGACGGTGACCGAGACCCAGCGGGACAGCTGGGCGTGCGGTCGATCGCCGCTGAGCACCTCGACGACCGCCTGGGCGAACCGGTGCGCCCAGGGGCGGGGGTCGGGCAGGTCGAGGCGGCCCGTGTGCCGGGGGACGAACAGCTCGTCGTCCGGTTCGTAGGGGAGCAGATGCAGGGCGGGGACGACGTCCTCGACGCAGACGGCCGGCGCCACGCTCACGACGTCACCGCCTCGGGCTGCGCACCCGCTGCGCCTGCAGGGGCGCGGAGCACCTGACCGGGGTGGATGAGCCCGGGGTCGGGGCCGATCACGTCACGGTTGGTGGCGTACCACCGCTGCCACTCCGCGGCGATCTCCAGTGCGGCGGCGTCGGCGGGCAGCCGTGCCGCGGCGATGGCCCACAGCGACTCGCCGGCGGTGACGACGTGGTCGGTGTCCGCCGCGCTCGGGGGAGGATCGGACGCGGGCGTGACAGCGACGGGTGCCGCCGCCCAGTCCAGGCTGGGTGGCGGGGCGTCGGCGGCGGCTGAGGACACCAGCCCGCTGGTCGCCAGCGCGCCACCGGCGGCGAGAGTCGCGACCCGCGGCGCGATCGCCCCTAGCGCCCGTCGCGCCCGCCGGCCGGCCGTGCCGGGCAGCTGGGCGGCCGCGAGC
Source organism: uncultured Actinomycetota bacterium (assembly GCA_963728075.1). Lineage (GTDB taxonomy): Bacteria > Actinomycetota > Actinomycetes > JAFAQI01 > DASSKL01 > CAVSIP01. Next base: position 591,219 of record CAVSIP010000003.1, read on the forward strand.
AGCGCGGTCACGGGGATCAGCCAGCCGAGGACGGCCCACCCGGCCGCGGTGGCGAGGGTGACGAGCAGCTCCCGCGGCGTGGTCGCCGTCCGCACTGCCGCGAGGAGCCGATCGGGGTGTGGAGCGGCCAGTGTCAGCGCGAGGGCGGCCGCGGCCACGGCCACGAGGCGGCGTAGTAGGGCCATGGAGAACTCCCGGTTGATGCAGTTTGCTTGTGTTTGCTTCCTATTGCTCCCGGCAGTGCTGGTCAACGGCAGTGGTGCAGTTGTGGACGGACCTCCCGCGCGCGGGGCCGCAACGCGGCGGAGGATGCGCCGATGCGCTGGGAATCGCTGTTCGCCGACCTCGGGGGGCAGCTCGACGCCGCCGAGCGCCTCGAGCTCGACGACGAGGTCGCTGAACGCGTGCGGGGTGAGACCGGCACGCTGCGCCTGGTCGACCGGCTGCGGGCAGCCGTCGGCAGAACCGTGGCGGTGCGGCTGCGCGGAGAGGCTCGCCTGGAGGGCGCGGTCACGACGGTCGGCGCCGAGTGGTTCACCCTCCGGGAGACCGGTGGTCGCGAGGTGCTGGTGGCTCTGGGGGCGGTGCTGGCGGTGTCCGGTGTCGGTTCGGCGGCCGCGGTGCCAGGTTCGGAGGGTCCGGTGACCGCCAGGCTGGGGCTGCGCTACGCGCTGCGCCGGCTCGCGCGGGACCGGGCCGTGGTGGCGGTGCGGCTGGTCGACGGCTCAGCGGTCACCGGGACCCTGGACCGGGTGGGAGCGGACTTCGTCGAGATCGCCGAGCACGCCCTCGACGTGCCACGCCGGGAGGGCGCCGTGGTGCGCAGGACGCTCGTGCACCCCGATGCGGTCGCGACGGTGCGCGAGGCGTAGCCGGGCCCGCCCCGGCAGCCCGCCCGGCTCAGTCGACCGGCGGTTCGTCCCCCCGCCCGAACGGGTGCGCCTCGACAAAGGCACGGGTCTCCGCGTACGCCCGCTGGATGTAGGCCTCGAGCTGCTCCCGTTCCACCCGCCACTGACCGCGCCCACCGACCTTGATGGCCGGCAGCTCACCGGAGCGCACGAGCGCGTACGCCTGGGCCGCCGAGATGTTGAGGATCTCCGCGACGTCGGCGAGCTGCAGGAACCGGGGCGACTCCACGAGCGCAGTGTGGCATCGCCCGGCGAGCGGCTGCCGGGACCGTCCACGGTGCGGCGCGCCCCTGTGGACGACCCTTGCGGCGATCCGGGTGTGCTGAGGCAGCATGGCCTCCCTCGCTGTAACCGTCCCGTCACTTACCGGAAGGGAATGCCGTGTCGGACCCCGCGTCCCCCCGTGCGCGGCGGCTGGTGCCGCCCCGCTGGGCCAACGGCCGGGTGCTCACCGGCGTGCTGCTCGTCCTCGCCTCGACCGTTGTCGGCGCTCGGCTGCTGTCCTCGGCGGACGACTACGAGCCCGTGTGGGCGGCCCGGCACGCGCTGGTCCCCGGCCAGGAGCTCACCGCCGACGACCTCGTGGTCGCCCGGGCCCGCCTGTTCGAGCGGGGCGAGCGATACGTGCAGGCTGCCGGGGCACTGCCTTCGGGATACCTCGTGACCCGGCCGATCGGGCGCGGTGAGCTGGTGCCGTACGACGCGCTCGGGACGGCGGCCACCGCCCCGGCCGTACGCCTGGTGTCCGTCCCGGTGGCCGCCGGGCACTTCCCGGCAGGCCTGGCCGCGGGGGACGTGGTGGACGTCTACGTGACGGTCAAGGACGAGCGCAGCCACACCGCCGAGCCCCGCCTGGTGCTCGCGGCGGCGACGGTGGCCGACCGCGACGAGGGCGGGCGGGGGTTCGGGCCCGCGTCGGGTGCGGTGGCCGTGCTCCTCGCCGTGCCGGCCGGCGACGTCCCGGCCGTCGTGCAGGCCGTGGAGTCGGGCAACGTCGATCTGGTGCGCGTGCCGCGTGGCGCGCCGCCCACCTCCGGTGGCCCCTCGGTCGAGACGGAGGCCGAACGGTGAGTGTCCCGGTCGTGACGGCCGTCACCGACTCCGGCTGGGAGGCTCGGCTCATCGCCGCCCTCGAACGCACCCCGGCCGGGGTACGGGTCGTCCGCCGCTGCGTGGACGTGGCCGATCTGCTGACGGTGGCGGGGACGGCCACGGCGCGCGTCGCGCTCGTCTCCGCGGACCTGCGACGGCTCGACGCGGACACGGTGGTCCGGCTGGCGGCGGCGGGCATCTCCACCGTGGGGGTCGCCCCTGCGGGCGACACCGATGCAGAGGCGCGGTTGCGCCGACTCGGTGCGGACGAGGTGGTCACGACCGACGCCGACGCCGTTGTGGTGGCAGCCGCTCTGGGCCGCGCGGCGGCCGCCACCCCTCGGCCGCCGGTCGACTACGCCCGGGCGGCTGCAGCGGGTGCCGCTGCCGAGGCGCCCCCGGCGCCGGCGCCATCGGAGCCGGGGCCGGACGGCCGGCTGATCGCGGTGTGGGGTCCGACCGGCGCGCCGGGGCGGACGACCGTGGCCGTCGGGGTGGCGGCCGAGGCGGCCGCGCTGGGTGCGCGCACCCTGCTCGTGGACTGCGACACGTACGGCGGCGTGGTCGCGCAGGTCCTGGGCCTGCTCGACGAGTCCGCCGGGCTGGCCGCCGCGGCCCGGCTGGCGACGCACGGCAGCCTCGGCGGCTCTGCACTCGCGGGACTGGCCCTCGAGGTGTCGCCGGGCCTGCGGGTGCTGACCGGCGTCGCGCGCGCCGACCGCTGGCCCGAGCTGCGCGCGTCCGCCGTTCGCGCGGTGCTCGCGCTGGCCCGCAGCCTGGCCGACGTGGTGGTCGTCGACTGCGGGTTCTGCCTCGAGCAGGACGAGGAGCTGGCCTTCGACACCGCCGCTCCGCGGCGCAACGGGGCCACCCTCGCGGCGGTGGCGGAGGCCGACGAGGTGCTCGCCGTCGGTGCCGCCGACCCGGTGGGGGTGCACCGGCTGGTCCGCGGTCTCGCCGAGCTGCGTGGCGCGGCGGGTGACGTCGCGGTCCGGGTGGTGCTGAACCGGGTCCGGCGCGGCGTCGTCGAGGGGGACCCCGAGCGCGAGCTCGGCGCGGCGCTGCAGCGCTACGCGGGAGTGGCGGGCACGGCGTTCGTGCCGTACGACCGAGCGGCCTGTGACGCGGCCCTGGCCGCGGGTCGGACGCTGGCCGAGGCCGCGCCGGGCTCCCCTGCCCGGCGGGCGCTGCGCGCGCTGGCGGCCGAGGTCACCGGACGCGTGGACAGTCCGCCGCGGCGCCGGGTCGCGCTCGCCAGACGCCGCGGCGGGTGAGACCTACTTCTGCAGGTACTTGCCCAGCTCCTGTCGGGCGACTGAGCGGATGTGCACCTCGTCGGGTCCGTCGGCGATGCGCAGGGTCCGGGCGCCGGCGTACATCCCGGCGAGCGGGAAGTCGTCGGAGACGCCGCCACCTCCGTGCACCTGGATCGCGCGGTCGATGACCGCGCAGGCGACCCGTGGCGCCACGACCTTGATCGCGGCGATCTCGGTCCGCGCGCCCTTGGCGCCCACCTTGTCGATGAGCCAGGCGGTCTTGAGCACCAGCAGGCGGGCCTGCTCGATCTCCATGCGCGACTCGGCGATCTGCTGCTGCACGACGCCCTGGTTGGCGAGCGGGCCCCCGAACGCGACCCGTGACACCGCGCGCTTGCACATGAGCTCCAGCGCCCGCTCCGCCATCCCGATCGCGCGCATGCAGTGGTGGATGCGGCCGGGGCCGAGGCGGGCCTGGGCGATGGCGAAGCCGCCGCCCTCCTCGCCGAGCAGGTTGCTCACCGGCACGCGGACGTCCTCGAAGAGCACCTCGCCGTGGCCGTGCTGCTCCTGGTAGCCGAAGACCGGGATCGCACGCTTGACGGTCACCCCCGGGGTGTCGACGGGGACGAGCACCATCGACTGCTGCTGGTAGGTGTTCGCGTCCGGGTTGGTCTTGCCCATGAGGACCATGACCTTGCAGCGCGGGTCGTTGACGCCGGAGGTCCACCACTTGCGGCCGTTGATGACGTACTCGTCGCCGTCCCGCTCGACGCGGGTGGAGATGTTGCGCGCGTCGGACGAGGCGACGTCCGGCTCGGTCATCGCGAACGCGGAGCGGATCTCGCCGTCCAGCAGCGGCTCGAGCCAGGTCTTCTTCTGCTCGTCCGTGCCGAACATGTGCAGGATCTCCATGTTGCCCGTGTCGGGCGCGGCGCAGTTGATCGCCTCGGGGGCGATCCGGCTCGAGCGCCCGGTGACCTCGGCCAGGTGGGCGTACTCGAGGTTGGTCAGGCCGGACACGTCCGGCAGGAACAGGTTCCACAGCCCGGCGGCGCGGGCCTCCTTCTTCAGCCGCTCGACCACCGGTGGCAGCTCGTGGCTGCCGTACCCGGCGTCACGGCGCCACTGCTCGTACTCGGCCTCCGCCGGGTACACATGGCTGTCCATGAAGTCGGTGAGCCGGTCCAGGTAGTCCTTGCCCCGGCCGGAGAGTTCGAAGTCCACACCCGCCTCCTCAGGTACGAGGACCCCATCCTCGCCGAGGAACAGCACCGGACAGGACGGACTTTCGTCCCTTCTCGATGCCCCATGTGCGGCATTCGCACGCTCGACCCGGGTACGCGCCGTGCGTCGAGGCCGCGGTGCCGTGACACCATGGGGAGTCCCGTGCCGCGCAGAGTGCTGGGGGGAGACGCATGGCCGACCGGCTGAGCGCGCTGGACGTCTCCTTCCTCTACATGGAGACGTCCACCACCGCGATGCACGTCGGCGCGGTCGCCGTGTTCGACCAGCCGGACGACGGGTTCGACTACGAGACGCTGGTCGACCTGATCGACGATCGCATCTCCCTGGTGCCGCGCTACCGGCAGAAGGTCCGGTGGGTGCCGGGGCGCTTCGCCAACCCGGTGTGGGTGGACGACAGCGAGTTCGACATCACCTACCACGTCCGGCGCAGCGCCCTGCCGCGGCCGGGCACGCTCGACCAGCTCAAGGAGCTGGTCGGCCGGGTGCAGTCCCGTCACCTCGACCGCAACCGGCCGCTGTGGGAGATCTACCTGGTCGAGGGGCTCGCCGACGGCCGGTTCGCGATCCTCACCAAGACCCACCACGCGATGGTCGACGGGGTGAGCGCGCTGGACATCGGCACCGTCATCCTCGACCTCACCCCGGAACCCCGGGTGCTGCCCCACGAGGACTGGCGGCCGCGCCGCGAGCCGCACGCCGCCGAGCTCGTCGCCGGGGCGGTGGCCGACCTCGTGACCAAGCCCGCGACCGCGCTGGAGTCGGTTCGCGGGGAGGTGAGCGACCTGCGGGCCATGGCCGGCAAGGTGCTCGGTACGGCGGAGGGCCTGCTCGCGGCGGTGCGTACGGCGGTGCGGCCAGCGCCCGAGAGCCCGCTGAACACCGAGATCGGTGAGGCGCGCCGGTTCGGGATGGCCCGCACCCGGCTGGAGGACTACAAGTTGGTCCGGGCGGCGCACGGCGGCACGGTGAACGACGTGGTGCTGGCCACCGTGGCCGGAGCGCTGCGCAGCTGGCTGCTGACCCGCGGCGAGTCGGTCACGCCGAGCACGCACCTGCGGGCGATGGTGCCGCTGTCCGTGCGCCAGTCCGGTGACGTCTCGCCCGGCAACCACGTCTCCGCCTACTTCGTCGACCTGCCGATCGGCGAGGGCAACCCGGTGATGCGGCTGCACCAGATCAGCTACGCCATGAAGGCGCACAAGCAGTCGGGCCAGTCCGTGGGGGCGGATGCGCTCGTCCGGATGTCCGGGTTCGCGCCACCGACCATCCACTCGGCAGCCGCTCGGCTCGCCTCGAGCATGACCAGGAGGCTGTTCAACGTCGTGGTGACCAACGTTCCCGGCCCGCAGTTCCCGCTGTACGCGGCCGGCGCCGAGATGCTCGAGGCCTACCCCGTCGTGCCGCTGGCGAAGGGGCAGGCGCTGAGCATCGGGTTGACGTCGTACAACGGCGAGGTCTGCTACGGCCTCAACTGCGATCGTGATGCCATGCCGGACGTCGACGTGCTCGCGGTGTGCATCGAGGAGGCTCTCGCCGAGCTGCTGGAGAGCGTGCAGTGACCCGGCGCGGGCTGGTTCTCGGTGCCGGCGGCGTGCTCGGCGCGGCCTGGATGATCGGCGCGCTGTCCGCGGTCGAGGAGCACCTGGGGTGGGACGCGCGCGAGGCCGACGTGCTCGTGGGTACGTCGGCCGGCTCCGTGCTCGCCGGGCTGCTGGGCAGCGGACTGGACGTCGCGACCCTGCTCGCGCACCAGCGCGGCGAGGTGGTCGACGAGCGGTTCGAGTTCGACCACGACCAGGACAGCGGTGGCGCGCTGCCGCCGCGACCGCGGCTGCGCATCGGCTCGACGCGGCTGGTGCGCCGTACGCTGCTCAACCCACGCCGGTACCCGCCGCTGGCGGCGCTGTCGGCGTGGCTGCCGCACGGCCAGGGGTCGCTGGAGCCCGTCCGCCAGCTCATCCAGGCGGTGACGCCCCAGGGGGAGTGGGCGCCGCACCCGGCCACCTGGATCGTCGCCATGGACTACGACCGGGGACGGCGGGTGCCGTTCGGCCGCGAGGACTCCCCGCCCGCCGGGCTGTCGGACGCCGTGCTCGCCTCCTGCTCGATCCCGGGCTGGTTCCCGCCGGTGACGATCGGCGGGCGGCGCTACGTCGACGGGGGCACCTGCTCGGCCACGTCGCTCGACCTGCTCGCCGACCTCGGTCTCGACGAGGTGGTCGTGCTCGCGCCGATGGCGTCGTACGACCTGGACAGCCCCGCGTCGCTGGTCGGCCGGCTCGAGCGGCGGTTCCGTACGGCGGTGAGCCGCCGGCTCGACCACGAGGCGGCGAAGGTCGAGCGGAAGGGGGCGGCGGTCACCGTCCTCGCCCCCGGCCGGGAGGACCTCGAGGCGATCGGGGTCAACCTCATGGACCCGCGCCGGCGCCTGCGCGTGCTCGACACGTCGATGCGGACGTCCGCCGCGGCGCTCGCCACCGGTTCGTCGCTGCGCGAGGCGGGCTGAGTGCGGGTCTACGTCCCGGCGACCCTCGACCTGCTGCAGCGCTGGTTCCAGGCCCGCGAGATCGGACCGGTCCCGCTGGTCGGGCAGGCGGTCACGCCCACCCTTCGGGAGTGGTACGCCTCCGGCGACACCGAGGAGCTGGAGTACGCCGCCACCGCCGAGGCGGCGCGCGCCTCGCTGCGGCTGCTCGCGGAGGACCGGGACACCCCCCGGCGGCGGGTCGTCGTCGCGGTGGATGTCGCCGAGCGGGCGGCCATACCGGACGCCGCCCTGGGACGGGCCGCCGTACGGCTGGGCGACCCGCTGCCGTGGTCGGCGGTCGCGGCCGTGCTCGTGGACGACACGGGTGCGGCGTTCGCCGTCGCCGACGCCGCCGCGGCGTTCGCGCCTGCCGAGGCGGGCGACGACGACGCGCAGTTCCTCGTCGACGAGGCGGAGGGCAACGAGCTCGCGTGGTACGCCACGCAGGAGGTCGCGGACCTCGTCGGGGGCTGAAGACCCTGTCTCGCGTGGGAATCTAGGGGTAGGACCCGGCGAGAACCGCAACGCGATGAGGGTGATGTGCCGTGGACGCCGTGACCTCCGTGCCCGAGCCGGCCAACGAGCGGGTGCTCGACTACGCGCCGGGGAGCCCTGAACGCGCCGGCCTTGAGGCCCGGCTGAAGGAGCTCGCCGCCGAGTCGGTGCCGCTGCCGATGACCGTCGGCGGCGCCGACCACGCCGCAGGCGGCGACCCGGTCGACGTCGTCCAGCCGCACCGGCACACCCACGTCCTCGGCGTCCTGCGGGAGGCGACCGCGGCGGACGTCCAGGCTGCGGTGGACGCCGCGCTCGCCGCGGCGCCGGCCTGGCGCGCCCTGCCGTTCGACGAACGCGCGGCGGTGTTCCTGCGCGCGGCGGACCTGCTCGCCGGACCGTGGCGCGACACGATGAACGCCGCCACCATGCTCGGCCAGTCGAAGACCGTGTACCAGTCGGAGATCGACGCGATCGGCGAGCTCGCCGACTTCTGGCGGTTCAACGTCGCGTTCGCGCGCGAGATCCTGGCCGAGCAGCCCCGGTCGTCCCACGGGGTGTGGAACCGCACGGACCACCGGCCGCTCGAGGGGTTCGTGGTCGCGATCACGCCGTTCAACTTCACCGCGATCTCCGGCAACCTGCCGACGGCGCCGGCGCTCATGGGCGTACCGGTGGTCTGGAAGCCCTCGCCCACCCAGCAGCTGGCGGCCCACCACCTCATGCGGCTGCTGGAGGCGGCCGGGCTGCCGCCGGGCGTGATCAACCTCGTGACCGGCAGCGGGCGGGCGGTCAGCGAGGTCGCGATGACCCATCCCGACCTCGCCGGCGTGCACTTCACCGGGTCCACCGCGACCTTCCAGCACCTGTGGCGCACGGTCGGTGAGAACATCGCGCGCTACCGGTCGTATCCCCGGGTCGTGGGGGAGACGGGCGGCAAGGACTTCGTCGTCGCGCACCCGTCCGCGGACCCCGACGCGCTGCGCGTGGGGCTCATCCGCGGCGCGTACGAGTACCAGGGGCAGAAGTGCTCGGCCGCGTCGCGCGCGTACGTCCCCCGCTCGCTGTGGCAGCGGATGCGCGACGACCTCCTCGAGCAGGTGCGGTCGCTGCCGATGGGGGACCCCACCGACTTCCGCAACTTCATGGGCGCCGTGATCGACCGCCGGTCGTTCGACCGCCTTTCCGGCGTGCTGCAGCGCGCGCAGCACGACCCCGCGCTGGAGGTGCTGGCCGGCGGCACCGCCGACGACAGCGAGGGCTACTTCGTGGCGCCGACCGTCCTGCAGGGCAGCGACCCCGCCCACGAGATCTTCACGACCGAGTACTTCGGCCCGATCCTCGGCGTGTTCGTCTACGACGACGCGGACTGGCAGCACGTGCTGCACCAGGCCGCGGACGTCGCGCCGTACGCTCTGACCGGCTCGGTGTTCGCGACCGACCGGGCCGCAGTCCTCGAGGCCAGTGAGGCGCTGCGCTACACGGCCGGCAACTTCTACGTCAACGACAAGCCGACCGGAGCCGTCGTCGGGCAGCAGCCGTTCGGGGGCGCCCGGGCGTCGGGCACCAACGACAAGGCAGGGTCGTCGCTGAACCTGCTGCGCTGGGTGAGCCCGCGGGTCGTCAAGGAGAGCTTCGTGCCACCGACGGCGTGGCGCTACCCGCATATGGGCTGAGTCAGGGCAACGGAAGCAGCGCCGTCTCGGAGGGCAGCGGCAGCACGGTCGTCTCGGAGGGCAGCGGCAGCACGGTCGTGGGCAAAGGCGCGGGTGGGTCCGTGGCGCCGAGCACCGGTACGGGCGCGGCCCCGCTCGGACCGGTAGCGGACGCGGTCGGGAGCAGCGAGGGCAGGTCCAGCGGTGCGGGCCCGTCGACCGGGGCGCCTACCGAGGCCTCGGTCGCCGGCGGGTCGACCGTGGTGGTGGCGGCCGGTGTCCGGGCGGTGACCGCGCCCTCACTCGCGGGCGGGGCGGTCGGATCGAGTGCGGCTGGGACGGCGGTGCTTCCGCGGTGCACGGGGGAGGTGTGCCGGTCGGCCGGCTGCGACACGGGCGCCGGCCGGTGCGGCGGCTGGTCCACGGTCACCAGGGCGGCGGCGCCGCCCGTGACCGTCACCACTGCCGCGACCTTCACGGCCATGCTCGACACGAGGGCGGCGATGCCGCCGCCGGCTCCGGTGCCGGCCACGCCACTGCCCACCGCGGCCGCCTGCCTGCGGCGGCGGGCGGCGAGGCTTGAGCGGCAGCGTTGGCACAGGGCGAGGTGCGCCGTCGCGGCGGCCACCTCGGCCGGCGTGCGGCGGCGCAGGCTGACCAGCAGCCAGCCACGGCAGGGCGCGCTCACGCCGCCCGCCTCAGCTGCGAGCCGTCACCGCCCGCCGCCTTGACCGCGTACATGGCGCTGTCCGCGACGGCGATCAGCGCCGCGGCATCGGCAGGCTGGCGTAGCCAGCCGACCCCGACGCTGAGGGTCACGCGTGCGTGCTCGCTGGCGAGCCCCGGAGCCGTACGGGACGCTCGCAGCAGCCGGGTGGCGACCGTCGAGGCGGCCCGCCGACCGGTCCGGGGCAGGATGACCGCGAACTCGTCGCCGCCCAGCCGCGCGGGCAGGTCCCCGCGGCGCACGTTGGCCTCGAGGAGCCGGGCGACCGCGACGAGCACGGCGTCGCCGGCGAGGTGACCATCGGTGTCGTTGACGGCCTTGAAGCCGTCGAGGTCGACCAGCAGCAGCGCCGGCGCATGGCTGCGTGAGGCGGCGGCGACCTCGTGTGCGAGAGCCTCGTCGAAGGCGGCCCGGTTCGGCAGGGCGGTGAGCGGGTCGCGTGTCGCCGCCTGCTGCAGCACCGCGGTCAGCTCGTCGACGTACGCGCCGACCGCGGCCACCAGGGCCCGGTCCAGGACCGGTCCGCCGTGCTCGGCGCGCAGGCCGAGCAGCTCCTCGACCAGGGACTCCACGCCCCGGTGCTCGTGCATGCGCAGCACGGCGAGCGCACCGGCGGCAGCCGAGGCGTCGTCGTCACCTCGGGCCAGCCGTTCCCGCAGCGCGCGGAGGACGGCCGGCCCATCGCCGGTCGCGGTCACACCGAGAAGATCGGCAGTTCGGGCCCGGCTCCTGAGCGTTCGACTGCGGGAACTTGGGCTTCCGCCGGAGCCAACCGGCCTCAAGTCCACTTGAGGTACGGTCGGCCACGTGCGGAACCGCCCGACCGACCTGCTGCCGATCGGGGTGGTCGCGGCGCGCAGTGGCGTGGCAACCTCGGCGCTGCGCTTCTACGAGGAGCAGGGCCTGCTCACCTCGACCCGGTCTGCCGGCGGCGTACGCCACTTCGAGCGCTCCACCCTGCGCCGGGTCGCCTTCATCCGCGCCGCCCAGAACGTCGGGCTGAGCCTCGAGGAGATCAAGGCGGCGCTCGCCACGCTCCCCGGCGGCCGCACGCCGACCAAGGCCGACTGGGAGCGGCTCTCGCGCTCCTTCCGGGCCCGGATCGACCGCCGGATCGAGGCCCTCGAACAGCTCCGCGACGACCTCACCGGCTGCATCGGGTGCGGGTGCCTGTCGCTGCAGCGCTGCCGGCTCTACAACCCCGAGGATGCTCTGGCGCAGGAGGGTCCCGGGCCGCGCCGGCTGCCGGCGCACCTCCCGAACTGAGTCACTCGCGCACCACCAGTCACTTCCGTCGGAGTTGTGTCCACAGGCCGGCGTGACCGTCCTTGTCCGGACAAATCCGGGCTGGCTACTGTCCGCGATCACGCCGTGCCAGGCGGTCAGCGCAGTGGAGGTGTGGGACGTGAACGCGGTCGACCTCGTCGAGGCGGAGGTGCGCGAGCTCGTCCGCCGCCGCGGGCTCGACCCGCAGGACGACCCGGGAGCGGTGCGGGTCCTCGTGGCCGAGGTGCTCGAGGACTACGCCCAGCGGGCGCTGGTCAGCGCCCTGCCGGTGGTCGCCGACCCGCAGCAGGCGGCGCGCGAGGTGGGCGACCGGGTGACCGGATACGGACCGCTGCAGCGCTACCTCGAGGATCCGACCGTCGAGGAGATCTGGATCAACGAGCCGGGACGGGTCTTCGTGGCCCGCGCCGGGCGCAGCGAGCTGACCACGACCGTGCTGACCGATGCCGAGGTCAAGGACCTCGTGGAGCGGATGCTCCGCCGCTCGGGCCGCCGCGTCGACGTGAGCGAGCCGTTCGTGGACGCGATGCTGCCCGACGGGTCCCGGTTGCATGTCGTGATCCCGGAGATCACCCGCCGGCACTGGGCGGTGAACATCCGCAAGTTCCTCGTTCGGGCCACGTCGCTGGACGCGCTCGTGGAGCTCGGTTCGATCCCCGCGCCCGCAGCGGCGTTCCTCGAGGCCACGGTGGCGGCGGGCCTGAACATCGTGGTCTCCGGCGGGACCCAGGCAGGCAAGACGACCATGTTGAACTGCCTCGCCGCCTCGATCCCCGCACGGGAGCGCATCGTCACGTGCGAAGAGGTCTTCGAGCTGCAGCTGCCGGTGCCGGACGTGGTGGCGATGCAGACCCGCCAGCCGAACCTTGAGGGCACCGGTGAGGTGCGGCTGCGGCGTCTGGTCAAGGAGGCGCTGCGGATGCGCCCGGACCGCATCCTGGTCGGCGAGGTGCGCCAGGAGGAGTGCCTCGACCTGCTGATCGCGCTCAACTCCGGCGTGCCTGGGATGTGCACCCTGCACGCCAACTCCGCCCGGGAGGCCGTGACCAAGCTGTGCACGCTGCCGCTGCTCGCAGGGGAGAACGTCACGCACTCCTTCGTGGTCCCGACTGTGGCGGCCAGCGTGGACGTCGTGGTGCACGTCGCACGAGACGCCCGGGGCCGGCGTCGCGTCCGCGAGGTGCTGGCCGTCACGGGCCGGGTGGAGTCCTCCGGTGACGACCCGGTGATCGAGACGGCGCCGCTGTTCGTCACTCGTGACGGGGTGCTCGCGCGAGCGGACGGGTGGCCTCCGCACGGGGACCGGTACGTGGCCGCCGGCGTTGACCTGCGCCGGCTGCTCGGTGCCCCCGCCCCTGTCGGGGTGCCGGTATGACGGGTCCGATGCTCGGGCTCGCCTTCGGGCTCGGGCTGCTCCTGGTGGTGAGGGGCGCGGGTGCGCCGAAGCCCGTGCGTGTCTCGCGCGTGGCCGGCATCCGTACGCGTGCTGACGGTCTGCTGAGGCGAGCCGGTTACGTCTCGGTGTCGGCGGGGCAGCTGCTGGCGCTGTGCGCCGGGTCTGCCGCGGTGGCGTTCCTGCTCGCCGCCGGCACCAGTCGCTCGGCCACCATCGCGGCGGCGTTCGCCATGATGGCCGGCTACGCGCCGGTCGGGCTGGTCCGGCTGCGGGCGCGTCAGCGGGCAGCGGACCTGCGTGAGGCGTGGCCCGACGTCGTCGACCACCTGGGTTCCGCTGTACGTGCCGGGCTGTCCCTGCCCGAGGCCCTCACCCAGCTCGGGCAGCGCGGACCCGATGCCCTGCGGGAGCCCTTCCGCCGTTTCGGCGAACACTACAGCGCGACCGGCCGCTTCGACGACTGCCTGACCGTGCTGAAGGAGGAGCTGGCCGACCCGGCCGGCGACCGGGTCGTGGAGGCGCTGCGCCTGGCTCGCGAGGTGGGCGGCTCCGACCTCGGGCGGCTGCTGCGCACCGTGTCGCAGTTCCTTCGCGACGACGCCCGCACGAGAGCCGAGCTCGAGACCCGGCAGGGCTGGACGGTCAACGGCGCCCGGGTCGCGCTGGCCGCCCCCTGGGTCACCCTCGCGCTGCTGTCCCTGCGTCCGGAGGCGGTGCGCGCGTACGACAGCCCGGCCGGTGTCGGCGTCCTGCTCACGGGGGCGGGGGTCTCCCTGCTGGCCTACCGGGTCATGCTGCGGATCGCGCGGCTGCCCGGTGAGAGGCGGGTGCTGCGGTGAGCGCGGTCGTCGCCGGGGCAGCGGTCGGTGTGGGAGTCGGCGTCGGCCTCTCGGCGGTTGCGTTGCACGTGCCGCCGGCGCGGCGCATCCGCCTGGACGACCGGCTGGCGCCGTACCTGCAGGACAGCCCGCGGCCCTCCAGCCTGCTGTCCTCCACTCCGGCCGGGAGCCCTCCTGTGGTCGCCCGGCTGCTGGCGCCGGTTGCGGCTGACCTGGTGGGGCTGCTCGACCGGCTGGTAGGCGGCGCCCCGTCCGTACGCCGGCGACTCGAGGCTGCGGGGCGTGACCAGACCGTCGAGCGGTTCCGCCTGGAGCAGCTGGAGTGGGGTGCGGTGGGCCTGCTCGCCGGGCTGGGACTCGTCGCCGCCCTCATGGCGCGGGGTGTGCGCAACCCGCTGCCCCTGGTGGTCATGGCCGTGCTCGTCGGCCTGGCCGGCACCCTTGCCCGTGACCGGTGGCTCAGCCGCGAGGTGCGCCAGCGAGCGGAGCGGGCCGGTGAGGAGTTCCCGACGGTGGCAGAGCTGCTGGCGCTCGCGCTCACGGCGGGAGAGGCGCCCCTCGCGGCCCTCGACCGGGTGTCCCGGGCCAGCTCCGGCGAGCTGGCCGCTGAGCTGCGCCGCACCGTCGCCGAGGTGCGTGCCGGCGCCCGGCTGAGCACCGCGCTCGAGACGTTCGCTCGGCGGCTGCCCGTGCCCTCGCTGGCCCGGTTCGTCGACGCGCTCGTCGTCGCAATCGAGCGCGGCACGCCGCTCGCCGACGTGGTGCGCGCTCAAGCGGCCGATGCGCGGGAAGCCGGCCGCCGCGCCCTGCTCGACGCGGGGGGCAAGCGCGAGATCGCCATGTTGCTGCCGGTGGTGTTCCTCATCCTGCCCGTGACGATCGTGTTCCTGGTCTTCCCGGGCTTCTACGGCCTCGGATTCACGGTGCCGTGACGCATTCGAAAGGGGAGACGACATGACACTCGACCTGCTCGTCCATGTGCTGGCCGTGCTGCGGCGCAGCGTCGCCGACGACCGTGGCGACGTGCCCGGCTGGGTCATGATCACGGTGATGACCGCTGCGGTGGCGATGCTGCTGTGGGGGCTGGCCAGCGAGACGTTCGCGGACCTGTTCCGCAACGCCTTCCAGGCCGTGGGGCCGAGCCAGTAGCCGCGGATGTGGCGTGACGACGAGGGCTCTGCGCTCGCCGAGTTCACCTTGGTCGGGGTGCTGGTGACGATGCTGTTCCTCGCCGTGCTGCAGCTGGGCATGGACCTGTACGCGCGCAACGTCCTCGCCTCCTGCGCGGCCGACGGCGCCCGGCACGGGGCGAACGCGGACATCGCCTCACCGGCGGCCGGGGCGCAACGCGCCCGTGAGCTGGCGCAGCGGACGCTCGGCCGGCTCGCCGGGGCGGTGGAGTCGGATTCGTCGGTGTCCGCCGCCGGCGGGCAGCCGCTCGTGGTGGTGCGCATGAGTGCCCGGCTACCGACCGCGTTCGGTCTGCTGCCGGCGCTGCCCGTACGCGTGGAGGGCCGTGCCCTGCTCGAGGGCTCGCCGTGAGCCGGCTGCGCCGGGACGACGGCGCCGCCTTGGTGGAGGCGGCGTTGCTCGCGGTCGTCCTGCTGGTGCCGGTCGTGTACCTCGTCACCACTGCGGCCGCCGTGCAGAACGCGGCGTTCGCCGTGACGGGTGCCGTACGAGACGCGGGTCGCGCGTACGGCCGGGCCGGGTCGGACGCTCTCGGACGCGCCGCAGCCGCCGACGCGGTGACCGTCGCCCTCGGTGCGTCCGGGGTGGCGTGGTCGCCGGGCGACCTCGTCCTGCGCTGCGACCCCGCGCCGTGCACCCACGCGGCCGGCAGCCGGGTGCGGGTCTTCCTTCGCGTCACGGTTCAGCTGCCCGGTCTGCCCGTTGGCTCGATCCCGGTCAGCGCGCGGCACGTCGCCCGGCTGGACTGCTTCACCACGGCGGGGACCGGCCGGTGCTGACCCGCCGCGACGACGGGTCGGTGCTGCCGCTGCTGCTCGTCTACGCGCTCGTCGCGGCGGCGATGGTGGTCGTCGCGATCGACACCACGACTGCGTTCCTCGCCCGCCGGTCACTCGCCGCCCTCGCCGACGGCGCGGCGCTCGCGGCCGCGCAGTCCGTCGACGACCCGCGGTTCTACGCGGGCGGCAACGCGGACCTGCCGCTGTCCGTGGCCGCAGTACGCGGGGCGGTGGGCGACTACCTGGCGGCGGCGGAGGCCGACCCGTCCGTGCAGTGGGACGTGGTCACCGACGGCACGACGGTGACGGTGTCGCTGCGCCGCCAGGTGGCGCTGCCGTTCGTCCGGCTGCTGGGTGTGGTGGGTGCGGAGTACGCCGACGGGCGCGTCCCCGTGGCCGCGGCGGCCCATGCGCGGGCGCCGTACCGCTGACCGGCCGCTAACCTCGAAGCCGTGTCCGCCGACCCCGCCGAGGAGCTCGCCGCCCTGGCCAGCACGCTGACGTCGATCGAGGCTGTGATCGACGTCGAGCGGCTGCACAAGGAGCTCGCCGAGCTGGAGCAGCAGGCGGCCGACCCCGACCTGTGGAGCGACCAGGACCGAGCCCAGAAGGTCACCAGCCGGATGTCCTACGTCCGCAGCGACCTGGGGCGGGTGGAGGGGCTGCGCCGGCGGGTCGAGGACCTGCAGGCCGCCGTCGAGCTGGACGACCCGGAGCTGCTGACCGAGGTCGCCGCCGAGCTGCCGCAGCTGAAGAAGGACGTCGAGGCGCTCGAGGTGCGCACGCTGCTCTCGGGGGAGTACGACGCCCGCGAGGCGGTCGTGACGATCAACTCGCAGGCGGGCGGCGTCGACGCGGCGGACTGGGCGCAGATGCTGCTGCGGATGTACCTGCGGTGGGCGGAGCGGCACGGGTACGCGACCGAGGTGTACGACACGTCGTACGCCGAGGAGGCGGGCATCAAGTCGGCGACGTTCGTCGTGCACGCCCCGTACGCGTACGGCACGCTCTCCGGTGAGCACGGCGTGCACCGGCTGGTGCGGATCTCCCCGTTCGACAACCAGGCCCGCCGGCAGACGTCGTTCGCCGGTGTCGACATCACGCCGGTCGTCGAGCAGAGCGACCACGTGGAGATCCCCGAGGAGGACATCCGCGTGGACGTCTACCGCTCCTCGGGCCGGGCGGGCAGGGCGTCAACACCACCGACTCCGCCGTCCGCATCACCCACCTGCCGACCGGCATCGTCGTGTCCTGCCAGAACGAGCGCAGCCAGATCCAGAACCGCGCCCGCGCGATGGAGGTGCTGCAGGCCAAGCTGCTCGAGCGGCGCCGGCAGGAGGAGGTCGAGGAGATGAACCGGATCCGCGGCGACGTGACGACGAGCTGGGGCAACCAGATCCGCAACTACGTGCTGCACCCGTACCAGATGGTCAAGGACACCCGGACCGAGGTGGAGACCGGCAACGTCAACGCCGTGCTCGACGGCGAGATCGACGAGTTCGTCGAGGCGGAGATCCGCTGGCGGCGCAGCGCGGAGACGGCGGGCTGACCCGCGTCCGCGGCCTACTGCAGGTGGTAGCCGACGGCGGCGAGGATCGCCAGCAGCGCGACGAGCGCCGCGATCACCGTGGGCGTCACCACGATCGGCGCCGTGTGCACGTGGTCGCGCGAGGCGCGGCAGACGGGGCAGCGCCCCTCGGCGACCGGGCCCGCGCAGTTGGCGCAGACCAGGTGCTCGCACGTCATGGCCGTGTCCCTCCGCTCGCCTCGTCCTGCTAGACGTCTCCGGATCGTTCCCGGTTCCCACCTTCGCAGAACATGTCTCGGAGCGACCAGTCTCTCACCTGAGAGGATCCCGGGAAACCGGGGCTGCAAACCGGGACCATCCGCCCAGGACGGGCCGGAAACGTCGATGGGCAGCCGACCCGCAGGTAGACTCGGGCCCACCATGATCCGGTTCGACGCGGTGACGAAGGTCTACCCGACCAGCAGCCGACCGGCCCTCGACAACGTCTCCCTCGAGATCGACAAGGGTGAGTTCGTCTTCCTCGTGGGCCAGTCCGGGTCCGGCAAGTCGACCTTCCTGCGCCTCATCCTCAAGGAGGAGCGGCCCACGTCCGGGGCCGTCACCGTGCTCGGCAAGGACCTCGGCCGCCTGTCCAACTGGAAGGTGCCGGCCCTGCGCCGCCAGATCGGCACGGTGTTCCAGGACTTCCGGCTGCTGCCGAACAAGACCGTGCACCAGAACGTCGCGTTCGCCCTCGAGGTGATCGGCAAGCCGCGGCACACGGTCGCCAAGGTCGTCCCCGAGGTGCTGGACCTCGTCGGTCTCGGCGGGCAAGGCCCACCGGATGCCGGACGAGCTCTCCGGCGGCGAGCAGCAGCGGGTCGCGATCGCGCGCGCGTTCGTCAACCGGCCGATGCTCCTGCTGGCCGACGAGCCGACGGGTAACCTCGACCCGTCGACGAGCGTCGGCATCATGCGGCTGCTCGACCGCATCAACCGCACCGGCACCACCGTCGTCATGGCCACGCACGACGCCGCGATCGTCGACTCGATGCGGCGCCGGGTGATCGAGCTCGACGAGCGGTCATCTCGTCCGCGACCAGACGCGCGGCGTCTACGGCTACAGCCACTAGGCGCCGATACTCCTCACGGGGACCCTTCACGACGCAGGCCGCGGCCTCACGACCGGCAAGGACACCATGCGGGCGCAGTTCGTCTTCTCGGAGATCGGCATCGGTCTCCGGCGCAATCTCACGATGTCCATCGCTGCCGTCATCACGGTCGCGATCTCGCTGGCGCTGCTCGGGACGGCCTGGCTCATCCGGGCTCAGGTCAACGAGATGAAGAGCTACTGGTTCGACAAGATCGAGGTGTCGGTCTTCCTCACCGACGGCGTGACCGGCGCCGCAGCGGCAGGAGATCCAGAGCACGCTCGAGGGGCTGCCTCAGGTCGAGCACGTCTACTACGAGTCCAAGCAGGAGGCGTACCAGCACTTCAAGCAGGACTTCAAGGACTCGCCGGACCTGGTGAAGAACACCTCGCCGGACGCGCTGCCGGAGTCCTACCGGGTGAAGCTGAAGGACCCCCGCAAGTTCGACGATCGTCGCAAGCGCCATGGAGGGCCAGCCGGGCGTCCTGCAGGTCACCGACGACTCAGCGGGTGCTCAAGAAGTTCTTCCGGCTCCTGCACGGCCTGCAGACCGCCGCGTGGGTCGCGGCCCTCATCCTGCTCGTCGCCACGGTCCTGCTCATCTACAACACGATCCGGGTCGCCGCGTTCAGCCGGCGGCGCGAGACGGGGATCATGCGGCTCGTCGGAGCGTCCAACTTCTACATCCAGCTGCCGTTCATCCTCGAAGGCGCCGTCGCCGGCCTCGTCGGCGGCGTGATGGCAGCGGTCGGGCTGGTCGCGCTCAAGGTGTTCCTCATCGACCAGTCGCTGCGCCCGGCGTTCCGGTTCACGTCGTTCATCGGCTGGGACGCGGTGTGGCGTACGGCGCCGGTGCTCGTGCTGGTCGGCGTCCTGCTCGCAGCGGGTGCCTCCTTCGTCACCCTCCGCCGTCACCTGCGGGTCTGACCGGGCGTCCTATCCTCGTGAGGTGATCTCGCTGCGCCGCCCGCTGCCCGCCGTGCTGGCGGTCGCGGTGGTCGCCGCGGCCTTCGGCGGCGGGTACGCCGCCGGGGTCACCACCGGGCGCAGCGAGCCGCGGCCGGGCGGGGTGCTCGACCAGGCGGAGCGGGCCATCCTCGACGGGGCGGCGAAGCCGGTGAGCCGGTCGGTGCTCGAGCGGGCTGCGGTGGAGGGGATGCTCTCCGCGCTCGACGACCGGTGGTCGTCGTACTACACGCCGGACGACTTCCGACGGTTCCAGGACGTGCTCGACGGCAGCTACAGCGGCGTGGGCCTGTGGGTGCGCCGCGACCCCTCGGGCAGCCTGGTGGTCTCCAGCGTCCAGCCGGGGTCGCCGGCGTCCGCTGCCGGGGTCGCAGCGGGCGACGTGCTGCTCGCCGTGTCCGGGCGGACGGTCAGCGGGCGCTCAGTGGCCGACGTCGTGTCGTCGCTGCGGGGGAGCAGCGGGACGACCGTGCGGGTCACCTGGCGCAGGCACGGGCGAGAGGTCACCAGCAACCTGCAGCGCCTGTCGATCAACGTGGACGACGTGTCCGCCCAGATGCTGTCCCCGCACGTGGTGCGGCTGCGGATCGCCGCGTTCACGCGCGGGGTGGGCCGCTGGGTCCGCCAGCAGCTGCAGGACGACCGCGGTCAGGTCACCGGCGTCGTCCTGGACCTGCGTGGCAACCCGGGCGGGTTGCTCGACGAGGCGGTGGAGACGGCCTCGGCGTTCCTCGACGGCGGGCAGGTGGTCTCCTTCGTCCGGCGCGGCCACGCCCCGCAGGTGCTCAACGCCCTGGCCCACGGTGACACCGGCACGCCGCTGGTGGTCCTCGTCGACGGCGGTACGGCCAGCGCCGCCGAGATCGTCGCCGCCGCCCTGCAGGACCGCGGGCGGGCGGTCGTCGTCGGCAGCCGGACGTTCGGCAAGGGGTCGGTGCAGGAGCCGAGCCGGCTGGCCGACGGGTCGGCGCTCGAGCTCACCGTGGGTCGATACCTCACCCCCTCCGGCCACTCCATCGACGGCGTCGGCGTCGAGCCGGACGACTCCGTCGACCCCGCGGTCAGCGACCAGCAGGTGGAGCGGCGGGCGATCGAGGTGCTCTCCGGCCTGCTCGCGGACAGCGGAAGCGCCGGGCGGGGCTGACCCATGGTCCGGGAGAAGGGGCGCAAGCTCGTTGCGCAGAACCGTCGCGCGCGGCACGACTTCGCCATCGAGGACACCTACGAGGCCGGGATCGTCCTCACCGGCACCGAGGTGAAGTCCTTGCGGGCCGGCCGCGCCTCGCTGGTCGACGCGTACGGGCGGATCAAGGACGGCGAGGTGTGGCTCGAGGGGGCGCACATCCCCGAGTACACGCAGGGCACCTGGACCAACCACGAGCCGCGGCGCCCGCGCAAGCTGCTGCTGCACCGGCAGGAGATCGAGCGGCTGGTCGGCAAGACGAAGGAGAGCGGGCTGACCCTCGTTCCGCTGGCGCTGTACTTCAAGGACGGCCGGGCGAAGGTCGAGATCGCGCTGGCGCGCGGCAAGAAGAGCTACGACAAGCGGCAGGCCCTCGCCGAGCGGCAGGCAGGACGGGAGATGGCCCGCGCGATCGGCCGGCGGGCCAAGGGGCGTGAGGACTGAGGTGCGGCCCGTCGTACCCGGAACGGCGCTGGCCGTGCTGCTGGTGGGGGCGACCGGCTGCGGGGGCGAGCGCTCCACCTCGGCGGACGACGCCCTCGCCGCCGTGCGGGGGGCCACCGACCGGGCGAGGCAGGCCGCGACGGTGACGTACACGGTGGTCGGCACGACTGGGCAGGCCGGCAACGCCGTGGCGCTGTCGGCCGACGGCGCGCTGGACCTCGCGGACGACGGGGGCCGGATGCGGCTCTCGCTCGCGCCGGACGGGGACCCGACCATCGGCGACCCTTACCGCCAGCCGCTGGAGCTGCGCTGGAGCGCCGACCGGCTGTGGAGCCGGGTCCCTGAGGTCGTGCCGGAGTGGCAGGTCGCCGGCCGGGACGGCGACGGAGCGCCGGCCGCGCGGATGATCGACGAGCCTGCCGGCCTGCTCGAGGCGCTGGCCGACGCGGAAGCGGTCCAGCGCGCCGGCGCGGCGTACGCGGTCACCGTGCCCACGGACACGCTGGCACGACACGGTGTCCCCGGCGTGGTGACGCGACCCACGTCCGGGCGGCTCGTCCTGCAGGTGCGGCTCGACGCGTCAGGGCGACCGACCGAGATCACGTACGCGCTGGACGTGCCGTCGCTCGTCGGTCCGACCGGCACACATCCGGTGCAGGTGACATACCGCTACCGCGACTGGGGGCGGCCGGTGGACGTGGGCGCGCCGTGACCCGCCGCGTGCTGACGGCCGCTGTCGCGCTCGGCGTGCTGTCCGGCGGTCTCACCGCCTGCTCGTCCGAGCCGGGGCCGGGCCCGACGGCCCGCGCGTACCTGGCCGCCTGGTCCGCCGGCACCCTGCAGCGTGCCGCCGCGGCGACGGACGACCCCGCCGCCGCCACGAAGGCGCTGCAAGACGTCCGCGACCGGCTGCAGGTCACGGCCGTCCGCGCGCAGGCGACGAAGGTGAGCACCCAGGGCGACCGGGCCACCGTCACATTCCAGGCCAAGCTCGTGCTCCGGGCGCTGGGCGACTGGGAGTACACCGGCCGGCTCGCGCTGGTGAAGGCCAAGGTCGGGTGGCAGGTGCACTGGGCACCGGCGGACATCTACCCGCAGCTCACCGGTGGCCGTGTCCTCGCCCGCACGCGTGCCCTGCCGGAACGTGCTGCGATCCTCGACGCGAGCGGGCAGCCGCTGTTCACCCCGACCGAGGTCGTCACCGTGGGCGTCGAGCCCGCCCGCGTCACCGATGCCTCCCTCGCGGCGCTGCGCGCCGCGACGGCCATCGACGTGACCCGGGCGCGCAAGCTCGTCGACGCCGCGAGCCCGCACGCGTTCGTGCCGCTGATCACCTTGCGCCGCAGCGACTACGACCGGGTGCGCTCCGCCATCCACGACCTGCCCGGGGTCGTGTTCCACACCGGGACCGAGCAGCTCGCACCCACGTCCGACTTCGGCCGCGCCGTCCTCGGACGGGTGGGTGAGGCGACGGCCGAGGTGCTCAAGGACGCCGGAGACGGCTACGAGGCCGGCGACCACCTGGGGCTGTACGGGCTCCAGCGTGCCTTCCAGCAGCGGCTGGCCGGTGCGGCGTCCGGAACGGTCGAGCTGCGCGACGCCGACGGCACCACGGTGGCGACGCTGGCGCGGTTCACCGGCACGCCCGGGCAGCCGGTGCGGACGACACTCGACCGGGACATGCAGGCGGCAGCGGAGCGGGCACTGGCAGCGGCCGGCAAGCCCGCGGCGCTCGTTGCCGTCCGGCCCTCCGACGGGGCGGTGCTCGCGGTCGCCGACACCCCGGCCGACTCCTCGTTCGACCGCGCGCTCGTCGGCCGCTACCCGCCCGGGTCGACGTTCAAGGTCGTCACGTCGTACGCGTTGCTGCAGCACGGTGCCACCCCGGACACCCCGGTCCCCTGTCCACCGCAGGCGACCGTCGGCGGCCGTGCGTTCCACAACTTCGAGGGTGAGCACGCCGGGGTGGCTTCGTTCGCGACCGACTTCGTCATCTCCTGCAACACCGCGTTCGTGCAGGCGTCGAGCCGACTCGGCGACGGCGACCTCACTGCCGCGGCGTCCACGTTCGGCATCGGTGGCCAGTGGTCGATGGCGCTGCCGGCGTACGCGGGGTCCGTCCCTCGCCCCGGTGACGCCGCCGAGAAGGCCGCCGACGCCATCGGCCAGGGCAAGGTGCTCGTCAGCCCGCTCGGCATGGCGATGGTCGCCGCGGCCGTCCAGTCCGGCACCTGGCGGCCGCCCGTGCTGGTGACCGAGCCGTCGGTGGACACCGGAGCCGAGCCCCAGCAGCTCGACGCGGCCACGGTCCGTACGCTGCAGCAGCTGATGGGCCGGGTGGTGAGCGAGGGTACGGCGGCCGGTGCGGGGCTGCCATCTGGTACCGCCGGCAAGACCGGTACGGCCGAGTTCGGTACGGACAACCCGCCGCAGACGCACGCGTGGTTCATCGGCTACCGCGGGGACCTGGCGTTCGCGGTCCTCGTCGAAGGTGGTGGGGTCGGCGGGCGGGCAGCTGCGCCCATCGCGGCGGCGTTCCTCAAGGAGGTGGGCGGGTGACCGCGGTTGCGGCACCGGCGACGGACGCCGACGTACCGGCATTCGTCCGGTCGCTGGGCCTGCCGGGCCTGGTGGACATCCACGTGCACTTCATGCCGGACAACGTCCTGCGCAAGGTGTGGGCGTACTTCGACGAGGGCGGCTCGCTGGTCGGCCGGTCGTGGCCCATCCACTACCGGCACGACGAGGACGAGCGGGTGGCGCGGCTGCGCGCGCTCGGACTGCGTGCGTGGACTGCTTTGCTCTACCCGCACAAGCCCGACATGGCCGCGTGGCTCAACACCTGGGCCGCGGAGTTCGCCGCCCGGGTGCCCGAGGCGGTGCACACCGCGACCTTCTTCCCGGAGCCGTCGGCCGCCCGGTACGTCGACGACGCGCTGGCGGCCGGAGCACGGGCGTTCAAGGCGCACGTGCAGGTCGGCAAGTACGACCCGCGGGACCCGCTGCTGCGGCCGGTGTGGGGCATGCTCGCCGACGCCGGCGTACCGGTGGTCGCGCACGTCGGGAGCGGGCCGGCGCCGGGGGAGTTCACCGGGCCGGGGCCGATCGGGGAGGTGCTCGCCGAGCACCCGCAGCTCGTCGCGGTGGTCGCCCACATGGGCATGCCCGAGTACGCGGACTTCCTCGGCCTGGCCGAGCGGTACGACCGCGTGCACCTCGACACGACGATGACGTTCACCGACTTCACCGAGCAGACCGCGCCGTACCCGCGCGACCTCCTGCCGCGCCTGCGCGAGCTGCAGGAGCGGGTCGTGCTCGGCACCGACTACCCGAACATCCCGCACCCGTACGCGCACCAGTTGGCGGCGCTCGCCCGGCTGGACCTCGGGGACGACTGGCTGCGCGCGGTCTGCCACGACAACGGGGCCCGGCTGCTCGGCGTCGCGTAACCCGCCGATCCGTGGGAAGATAGGCGGGCGGCCGGGCGTTGTACCGGCCGTACAACTCCATAGGGGGCGAACGGTTTCGACTTCGGTTTGTCGGAACAGGAGAAGCGGGCCGGAGACTGCAGTGCTAGCTCCGTCATCAATGTGCTGCAAACTAAAATAAATGCGGATAACCACTCCGTCGCTCTCGCTGCCTGACAACAGGTAGGCGAAGCTGTCAGCCCGAAGAGCTCCCGATTCGGGACCTGGCATCAGCTAGGGAGCTCCACCGTTAGACCCGGCCACGGGGCCTAGCGGGAAACCACACAGTGGCTGGCCCATCACCGGATTGCCTGTGGGACCGGTGAGGGTGAGAAACCAACCACAGGCTGCGCCCGGAGAAGTCCTGTTGCGGTGCCGAAGGACGCGGGTTCGATTCCCGCCGCCTCCACCAGATCAACATGGCCCTGACCTGCGGAAACGCGTCTCAGGGCCATCGTTTTGGTGTGGCCCGCGTGTGGCCTCCGTGCGGCCTGAGCCGAGTTTTGTCGGGTCGGAAGGGGGCGCTCGAGCGGCTGTTTTCCCTTGTGCAGCAAGGATTTCCGCGTGTTGGAGGACGCGGGAACTGCACCCGACGTTCGGTGACCTTGCTCCTATCCGCGATGTGCATGATGGGTGCCTCGGGTAGGTCGACGCGGTCAGCCGAGTCGGTAGCGCGCCGGCCGCTTGTCCAGGAATGCGGCGACGGCCTCCTTCATGTCACCGGTGAAGCTGGCGAGAATCTGTGTACGGTTCTCCAGGCCGATGCCGACCTGCAGGCTGGGAATCGCCAGTTGCGACCACATGACCTCCTTGGTCATCCAGACGCCGAACGGGCTGTTGGCGACGATTTGATCGGCCGTCTCGAGCGCTGCGTCGACGACCGTGCCGTCCGGCACGACCTTCAGCACGAGGCCGATGCGGTCGGCCTCGGTGGCGTCGACCACCCGGCCAGTGAGAAGCAGTTCGAACGCACGGCTGGCGCCGATGAGACGGGGGAGCATCCAGCTGACGCCGATGTCGCAGCCGGACAGCCCGATCCGCACGAACGCGACGTTGAACCGTGCCGACGTGGCGGCGATCCGGACGTCGCTGGCCAGCGCCAGGGCGAGTCCTCCGCCGCCGCCGGGCCGTTCACTGCAGCGATCACCGGCTGCGGCATCGAGCGAAGCCTGGGAACGAGGCCAGCGAAGTTCTTCTGCGAGCGCATGGTGGATGACACCCGGCCGAGCCCCTCCACGCCGGGAGCCTCTCCCGCCCCCTCCAGGTCCAGCCCCGCGCAGAAACCTCTCCCTGCACCGGTCAGGATGACCACCCGGCAGGTGGGGTCGGGAGCGAGCGCGTCGAGCGCTGCGTGCAGGTCTGACACCAGCTCGTGCGTCATCGCGTTGAGCCGGTCCGGACGGTCAAGCGTCACGAGCGCGACCTCGGGGCGTACGCGTTCCACCCGCGCTGTGCCCATGTTGTGTCTCCCTGCTGCCGGCCCGGCACGGCGCGGGACGACGCCGACCCTAATGGGACGGCTTCGCCGTGGATCGCGGTGTTTCGCCCGACCTGTCGCGGCCGTCAGTTGCGCAGCAAGCCAGTCATGATCAAGTCGATGAGCTGCTGTGCATGCTCGTCGAGCGGACGGTCCGGTTTCGGGGCTTGGATACCTAGTCGCGCCGTCAGGCCTTCGAAGGAGAACGGGCTGAACACGGCACCGAAGACGAACAGACCTATCAGACGTGGGTCGGCCACGGTCAGATCGTCGCCGACGGCGGCCACGTACTCCATCACGACGTCGGCGACCGGCGCGATGACGTCGTCGTACATCTCGTCGAACCGTGGACCGCCACGAATGGCCTCTGTGATCAGGAGCCGCAGCGCGGACGGGTTGGCGCCGCCCTCTGCGAGGAGGATCGCCAGCGCGGTCCGCAAAGCGTCGTCCGGCGGTGCAGCCCGGTCGTCGCGAAGCAAGCCCGCGATGCGGGCCGAGACGGGTCCGAGACCGTGCTTCACCGCCGCGCGCCAGAGGTCCTCCTTCGTACCGAAGTAGTGCCGGACCAGGTTGTGCCCCACGCCGACGGCGCCGGTGATCTCCCGGATGGAGGCACCCTCGAACCCGCGCTCGGCGAAGGCATCGAGCGCAGCATCGAGGATCTCGGCACGGGTCCGCTCCGCGTCGGCACCCGGGGGGCGCCCGACGCGACGACCGTCACCGTTACCGGACATGCGTGGATCCTCGCCAAGGCCCCCGCGCGTACACGGAACTCCCGACAGGAAGGAGGGACAACTATACGACCGTCCAGTTCTTTGGTACGGTCCGGCCGGGCCGGTGCCAACCGGCTGCCAGCAAGATCAACGGTGTGAACGTACCACCACACCGAGCTGGCCGGCGAACTCGCCCGCGGCGGCGGGGGCCCGAACGTCGCTCGACGGCATCGACGAAGCCTCCAGCGACCCACTCAGCCGCCCGCCTTCCCCATCGATTCGGAGAGTCGCGACCTATGGCCGACCACGTGACGCACACCACTCGCCCCGACGATCCGCACCGCATGGTGAAGTGGTCGCCGCCGTACCGGCGGGAGAACGTCGAGCTGCCGGAGTTCGACCTGGTCGAGGTCGAGCGAGACGGCCCTGTCGGCCGCATCGTCATGAACTCCCCGGAGAAGCGGAACCCGCTCGGCTACGAACGCCTGCTCCAGATCGAGATGGCGGCGAAGTGGCTCGAGCTGGACGAGGACGTCCGGGTCATCATCATCAAAGGGGAGGGGCCCTCCTTCTGCGCCGGCTACGACATGACGCCGGTGCGACGCGGCGAGCGGGCGAGGAACGTACCGCAGGGTGGTTACATCCACCCCAAGCGCGACCGGCTCTGGCAGTCCTACGACCTGGAGCACGCCCGCGTCTACTTCACGTTGTTCGACCTCCAGAAGCCCGTCATCGCCCAGATCCAGGGCCACTGCCTCGCCGGCGGCACGGAGCTGGCCGGCTTCTGCGACCTTCGCATCGTGGCCGACGACGCCAGGATCGGCTGGCCCGTCGGCCGGAACTGGTCACCCGGGAACCTGCAGTACATCCCGTGGCTCGTCGGCATGACGAAGGCGAAGTACTACATGTTCACCTGTGAGCCGATGAGCGGGAAGGAAGCCGCCGAGTGCCAGTGGGCCTCGGAGTCCGTACCCGCCGACGAGCTCGAGGAGCGCACGGAGGAACTGGCCCGGCAGATCGCTCTCACACCGACCGACCTGATCATGCTGACCAAGCGCAGCATCAACCGCCAGTTCGAGGTGATGGGGTTCCGGACCGGCGTCGCCGCCAGCGTCGACCTGCTCGCGCTGTCCAGCTTCCGCGAGGAAGGCCTCTACGCACAGCGTGATCCTCGCACCGGTGAGGCCGGCGACGAGTTCATGAAGCGTGCCGAGCGCGATGGCCTCAGGGCAGCCATGGCCTGGCGTGAGGAGACCTTCGGCAACCGCTACCACGACGGCGCGACCGGGGAACCGGCGTTGCCTGACCGCACCCGAGAGTGAGCAGAAGAATTTTACGACTGTCCAGTTCAGTGCTACGGTCGGCGCAAGACGCCGTCACGTGTCACCACGACTGCGATCGGAGTGCCGGATGAGCACCGCCCCAATGCCCTTGTTCGATGCCGACAACCACTACTACGAGGCGTACGACGCCTTCACCCGCCACGTGCCTCCGCAGGCCCAGAAGCGCGGCGTGCAGTGGGTCACGCTGGAGAACGGCCACAAGCGCCATATGGTGCGAGGCAAGGTCGACTTCCAGGTGCCGAACCCCACTTTCAACCCGATCTCCAGGCCAGGGGTTCTGCGCGAGTACTACAAGGGCAACCCGGACGGCAAGACCTTCATGGAGCTGATCCGCTCCAACCTCGAGCCGCTCCCCGCCGCCTACCAGAACCGCGACGAGCGGCTGAAGGTCATGGACGAGCAGGGCGTGCAGGCCGCGTGGTTCTTCCCGACCGCGGGAATCCACTACGAGGAGCTGCTCAAGAACGACATCGAGACGAACATCGCGGTTCACCGGGGCTTCAACCGCTGGCTCGAGGAAGACTGGGGCTTC
Source organism: uncultured Actinomycetota bacterium (assembly GCA_963728075.1). Lineage (GTDB taxonomy): Bacteria > Actinomycetota > Actinomycetes > JAFAQI01 > DASSKL01 > CAVSIP01. The sequence goes on from CAVSIP010000003.1 coordinate 619,405, forward strand.
GCCTACAAAGGCCGGATCTTCGCCGCTCCCTACATCACGCTCGCTGACCCCGCCTCGGCGACCGAGGAGCTCGACTGGGCCATCGAACGCGGTGCCCGCGTGGTCATCATGCGACCCGCCCCGACGATGACCGCCGCAGGTCCCCGCTCTCCCGGTCACGCAGACTTCGACCCCTTCTGGGCGCGGGTCAGCGAGTCCGGTGTCGTCGTCGTGGCCCATGCCGGCAACTCCGGCTATGGCACCAACGGGTATCCAGCCAGCTCGGCCAGTGCCGAGGCGCTCGGCGGCGGCGAACGTCCGACCGTGGCGATCTACAAGCTTGAGCGGGCCATCCTCGACTGGCTCACCGCGCTGTGCTTCGACCGGGTCTTCGAGCGGTTCCCCGGCGCGCGGGTCGCCTCGGTGGAGAACGGCGCCGCGTATCTGAGCGACCTGTTCCGACAGCTGGCGTCGACCAAGGAGCGCTACCCCAGGTGGTTCCAGGACGATCCGATCGAGGTGTTCAAGCGCCACGTGTGGATCAATCCGTTCTGGGAGGACCGGATCGACGGCGTGGTGGAGTTCATGGGCGCGGACCGGGTGCTCTTTGGCTCGGACTTCCCGCACATGGAAGGCCTCGAGTATCCGGCCCAGATCTTCGACGAGATCGGTCACATGTCCGAGGCCGACCAGCGTCGGATCGTCTACGAGAACGCCGCCGAGCTCACAGGCGTGCGGAGCCTGGCCGCGGTCTGAGGCCGCACGTCGCCGAACCACTGCTGAACCGCGGCTCACCGGTCCCTGTACGCAACGACCGACGTCCGGCCGATTGACAGGTCATGCCCGGAGGAGGGTGTTGATGACCATCACGGACCACCCGTCCCGCCTGACACCGAGCGGGCTCTTCACCGACGGCGCGACGTTCCTCGATCTCGAGGGCTGGCATCGCGCTGTTGACGCTCTGCGCGACCAGGGTCCGTTCGTGCGCCTGGACGACGAGGTCTACGGCACGCTGTGGGCGACCGTCGACCTCGAGGTGCTCCTCGCCGTGTCCCGTCAGGCTGAGGTCTTCGCGAACACATCGGAGCCGCTGCTCCCCCCCAAGGTAGGCGGCGGCAACCTCGGCGAGGTCAGCACGCAGCTGAAGATGCTCATCAACCAGGACGGCCCAGACCACATCGCACACCGCAAGCTCATCGTCGACTGGTTCAAGAACTCGACGCTGCGCGTCCTGAAACCGGCGGTCGACGAGCTGGTCGCCGAAGCGATGACCCGCCTGCGCGATCTCGGCGGTGAATGTGACTTCTCCACCGAGATAGCGCTTCCGCTGCCACTCCGCGTCATCATGTCGATGCTCGGGGTCCCCCGCGAGGACGAGCCGATCCTGCTGAAGCTGACCCAGGAGATGTTCAGTGCCGAGGACGACGAGCTCGGCGAAGGTGACCCGTTCGCCGCGATGATGGAGGTCGCCTCCTACTTCGGTGAGCTGATGAAGGACCGGCAGGAGAACCCCACCGACGACCTGTCCTCGGCGATCGCCAACGGCACGATCCAGGGAACGTCGGTCGAGACGATGACGGCCATCGGCCTGTACGTCATCATCGCCACTGCCGGGCACGACACGACGTCGTTCGCGATGGCGGGCGGTGTCGATGCCCTTTGCCGCTTCCCTGACGAGTTCACCAGGCTGCGCGACGAGCCGCAGCTTGTCGACAACGCCGCCGACGAGGTCGTGCGCATGACATCCCCGGTCCGTCACTTCGTCCGGCACGCGCAGGCGGACGTCGAGGTGGCCGGTCGTTCGTTCGCTGAGGGGGACCGCGTACTCCTGTCGTACCCAGGGGCCAACCGGGACCCGAAGGTCTTCGACGACCCGCACCGGCTCGACGTCGGCCGCCCCAATGCCGGCCGGCAGGTGGGCTGGGGCCACGGCCCGCACTTCTGCCTCGGCTCTCGCCTGGCGCACATGGAGATCGCCGCTGTCCTCGACGGCCTGCGCAGAGAGTTCACCTCGATCGAGGCGACAGCCCCGTCAGAGTGGACCAAGTCGTACTTCGTCGGTGGCGCCAAGCACGTGCCGATCCGCTGTACGAGCTGACCCGAGCGTGGGTGTGGTCGACGGGTCCGGGGTGAACCGATGAGCGTGCGCATGAGCGACGAGGAGGCCTGGACGTTCCTCGAGGCGGGACATACCGCCATCCTCACGACCCTTCGACGAGACGGATGGCCGGTCTCACTGCCGCTCTGGTACGTCGTCGACGAGCGAGTCGTCTATGTGACCACCCCAGCCAGCAGTCAGAAGGTCGCCCGCATCCGCAACGACGACCGCGCATGCCTGCTGGTCGAGCGGGGCGACGAGTGGGCCGAGCTGGCAGCCGTCCAGTTCGCCATGCGAGCAACAGTTCTCGTCCCCGGTCCGGAGGCTGACCGGGCCAGCGGGCGTTTCGCCGCCAAGTACGAGGCGTTCCGTCCCCCCCGGGGCCGGGCCCCGGATGTGACCAAGAGGCGCTACAGCAGTCGAGTGGTCATCCGGCTCGATCCAGCCGGTCCTCCGATCAGCTGGGACAACGCTCGCATCCGGTTGAAGGGCTGACCGGGCAGAGGCCTGCCGACGGATAGCGGAGGAACGCTGCGTGGGTATCTTCTCGATCTTCGCCGTCCTGTCCATCGTGGGTGCGGCCATCGGCTATGTGACCAAGTGGACGTCGGTGCAGCTCATCTTCCATCCATCCACCTACGTGGGCATCGGGCCGCTTGGCTGGCAGGGGGTGGTCCAGCGCGGGTCGCCGAAGTTCGCGCGGGGTATCGCCGAGACGTTGCGGTCTGTCGCGCCGCTCGACCGGATGCTCGCCCGGATCGATTCCTCCGAGCTCGCTCGCATAGCCACCGAGGAGCTCGGCGCGCACATCGACGACATCGCACCTGAGATCGTCGAGCATCTCTCGCCCGGAGCATGGGATCAGGCACCGGTGCATGTTCAGGACCTGCTCCGCTCCGGGCTGCGCCAGCAGACCACCGAAGCCATCGCAGAGATCGTCGACGAGACGCGCACGCTGCTGCCCGGGCTGGTGGACGTCGACGGCCTGGCGCTCGACCTCCTGTCCGGCGAGAACGCTGACCGCCTGGCCCGACTCGTACGGCTGACCGGCAACCGGGAGCTGCGAGCCGTGGTGCGCTACGGCGCGGTCGTCGGCTTCTTCGTCGGACTGCTGGAGGCGGTCGCCTACCTCGGCTTCGACCGGTGGTGGTTGCTCCCCGCCATCGGGGCCCTCGACGGGCTGGTCAACAACTGGATGGGCATCCAGATGATCTTCCGACCGCTGGAGGCCAGGCGATACCTGGGCCTGTTCCGTTACCAGGGTCTCTTTCCCGCGCGCCAGGACCAGATCGCCCACGACTACGCACACATGATGGGAGCCGAGGTGCTGACCCCGATGTCGATCGTCACCAGACTGCGCGAAGACGATCTGCTGGAGCCAGTGCTCGAGGTCGGCTACGACATCGTCGACCGTCGGCTCGACGCCCAGCTCACCGTGCTCGCCCCCGTGCTCGGTGTCGACCCCGTCCCCGAACTGCGACAGACGGTCGTGAAGGCAACAGTCGCTGCGGCGACCACCCGCGGCATCTCGGTCAACGACATGCCGCGCGTTCTCGCCTACCTCGACGAGCGCATGCGGGTGGCCGACACGATCGAGAATGGGCTCGCGAGCATGAGCAAACGTGACTTCGAGGGAATCCTGAGAGGGATCTTCGAAGAGGACGAGCCCGTCCTGATCGGCATCGGGGGCGTGATCGGCGTGCTGATCGGATGCCTGCAGGCGGCCCTCGTCGTCGGCCTGCACCTGGGATAAGCCGCAGAGGAGCCGGTGCCATAACTGGACAACCGTACTATTCTTACCTACGCTTGTCTTGGTCGTCGAGATCCTCCCGAAAGGTCCGCCATGACTGAAACTGCGACCAGGCTCCTGCCGGAGCGCAGCACGCTGGAGCGGCTCTTCATGGACCCGCACTACTTCATGGACATGGACCGGTGGCACCGCACGGCTGCCGAGGCTCGCCGCGAGGGAGCGTTCCACAGAGTCGACGATCCCGCGGTGGGAGAGTTCTGGGCGTGCATGCGCTGGGCGCCTCTGGTCGAGGTGTCCCGGAACGACGAGGTGTTTCACAACACCGAGCAGGCAGCGTTCGTCGGCAGCTACCAGGCGATGCAGGAGGCCATCCCTGGTGGGCTCAAGACGCTGCTCAGCATGGACGGGACCGAGCACACGAAGTACCGCCAGGTCGTCGTGGACTGGTTCAAACCCGCCGCCCTCCGTCGTCTCCAGTCCGCAGTGGACGCGCTGGTCGAGGCATCGATCGCTCGCCTCAGGGAGCTCGGCGGGGAATGCGACTTCGCCACTGAGGTCGCCATCCCACTTCCCTTGCGGGTCATCATGTCCATGCTCGGGATCCCGCAGGCGGACTACCCGCTCATGCTGAAGCTCACCCAACAGATGTTCAGCGCCGACGACCCCGAGCTCGGCAAGGGAGACGGCTTTGCAGCGATGGCGGAGATGGCGGGCTACTTCGCCGAGCTGATCACCGGTCGCAAGGCGCGCCCCACCGACGACCTCGCCTCTGCCATCGCGAACGCGACCCTCGACGGGGAACCGCTGCAGACGGTGGCCACCATGGGCTTGTACGTTGTTCTGGCGTCAGCGGGGCACGACACGACCTCCTTCGCCATGTCCGGCGGAGTCGAAGCGCTCACGCGCTTCCCGGACCAGCTGGAACGGCTACGGCAGGACCCCGGGCTTGCCGACAACGCGGCCCACGAAATCGTGCGTTACACGTCTCCGGTCCGGCATTTCCTGCGTCACCCGCAGGCAGAGGTCGAGATAGCAGGCCATCGATTCCACAAGGGCGAGCGCATCCTGCTGTGCTATCCCAGCGCCAACCGTGACGAGTCCGTCTTCCCGGAGCCCGACCGTCTCGACGTCGGCCGTGCCAACGCGAACCGTCACGTCGCATGGGGACACGGCGCGCACTACTGCCTGGGCGCACGCTTGGCCCACATGGAGATCGCCGCGCTGCTGCGCGGACTGTGCCGGGAGACGACATCCGTGGAGGCGATCGGCCCTGCCACGTGGACGTCAGCCCACTTCGTCAGCGGTGTGAAACGCCTGCCGGTGACCTGCCAGTTCCGACAAGGAAGTCGGCGCCAGCCGTAACCCTGAGCTGTATGACTCGCCCTTTCCCAGGCAGCAGGAGACACCGATGTACCCAGGTACCCACGCTGAGGCCACTCCCGACAAGCCGGCTCTGATCATGGCCGGCTCGGGGGAGACGGTCACCTTCCGTCAGCTCGATGAGCGATCGAACCGCTTGGCGCAACTCTGGTACGCCTCGGGTCTGCGACCTGGGGATCACGTAGCTGTGTTCATGGAGAACCATCCTCGATACCTCGAGGTGGTCTGGGCAGGCCTGCGATCGGGACTGTACGTGACGACCGTCAACTCCTACCTCAGCGCCGAGGAGGCCGGCTACATCCTCGACGACTGCGGGGCGCGCTCGGTCGTGGTGACACCAGCACGCGCACAGGTAGCCAGAGAGGCGTTGCAGCACGCTCCAAGGGTCGAGATGGCGCTAGCCGTCGACGGCGGAGCCGAAGGTCTCGCGAGCTACGAGGAAGCCACAGCCGGACAACCGTCGACCCCGCTCCCCGACGAGTCCGCGGGCGAGCTCATGCTCTACAGCTCAGGAACCACAGGACGTCCCAAAGGCATCAAGCGCGCGCTGAGCGGCCGGCCGATCGCCGACGGCCACTCGATGGCGCTCGTCCTGGCCACGGTGTTCGGGTTCACCTCGGAGGGCGTGTACCTGTCGCCTGCGCCTCTGTACCACTCGGCTCCGGTGGGTTTCAGCATCGGCGTGCAGTCTCTCGGCGGAACCGTTGTCGTCATGGAGAAGTTCGCCCCCAGAGCCGCTCTGGGTGCGATCGAGAAGCATCGGGTCACCTTCAGCCAGTGGGTGCCGACGATGTTCGCCCGGATGCTCAAGCTGCCCCACACCGAGCGAGAGACGTACGACGTCTCCACCATGGAGGTCGCGATCCACGCCTCCGCACCATGCCCGGTGTCGGTCAAGCAGGCGATGATGGACTGGTGGGGTCCGGTGCTCTGGGAGTACTACGCAGGAACCGAGTCAAACGGCCTGTGCATCGTCCGGCCCGAAGAATGGCTCGAGCACCCGGGCACGGTGGGCCGGCCGCTCCTCGGTGAGGTTCACATCCTCGACGAAGCCGGTGCCGAGCTCCCTCACGGCGGGGTGGGAACGGTCTACTTCGGCGGCGGGGGCAGATATGAGTACCACAACGACCCAGAGAAGACGAAGAGCGCCCAGGACCCGGCCGGTCGAGGTTGGACGACTCTGGGCGACGTCGGCTACGTCGACGAAGACGGCTGGCTCTACCTGACCGACCGGAAAGCATTCATGATCATCTCTGGCGGGGTCAACATCTACCCGCAGGAGACCGAGAACGTGCTGGCCATGCACCCCAAGGTGGCCGACGTGGCCGTCGTGGGGGTTCCTCACGAGGAGATGGGTGAGGAGGTCAAGGCCGTCGTCCAGCCGGTCGACTGGGCCGATGCCGGGAGCCAACTCGAACGTGAGCTCCTTACCTACTGCCGCGCTCGTCTTGCCCACTACAAGTGCCCGCGGACTGTGGACTTTGAAGCCGAGCTGCCCCGACTTCCCACCGGCAAGCTGTACAAGCACAAGGTCCGGGAGCGGTACTGGCGGGACCGCGAGAGCCGAATCGTCTGAGCCTCACGGCGATGTCCGCTGCCAACTGCCGTTCCAGGGCTCAGGTGCCGAGCACGGCCGTGCTGGCGCCGGCTCGACCTCGCTGTGGAGCCAGACAACCGTTGACCCCAATCGGGCCAAGGTATAACAATTCCCGCAATTCTTACGATCATTTGGGGCGGTGGCGGCCGGTGAGACTGGATTCGGTCCCGATCGCGCCCGCGTTGGCCAGCCGCTCGGACAGTGCGCGGGGTACCGCGTCAGGCGTCAGCAAGGCTCAGGGGCTCGCTCAGGAGATCCGGACAGCGATCATCGAGGGGGGCCTGCAGCCGGGGGACGCGTTCCAGCGCGAGGCGGACCTGGTGACCCAGAGCGGCCTGTCACGTGCGACGGTCCGGGAGGCGATCCGGATACTCGACGCGGAAGGCTTGGTCGAGGTGCGCACCGGCCGTGGAGGGGGGCTTTTCGTCGGCGACCCCGGTAGCCGTGGCGTCGGCGATGCGTTGGCGCTGACCTTGATCTTCGGCTCTGTGACCGCGGGGACCCTCGTGGAGTTCCGCCGTCTGGTCGAACCGGAGGTCGCCGCTCTGGCGGCTGAGCGGGCGACGGCGCCACAGCTTCGGATGATGCATTCCACCCTCGTGGCTCCCGACTGGGAGGAGGAGCTCGACTTCCACCTCCACGTCGCCGATGCGAGCGGAAACGAGCTGCTGCGCCTGCTGCTGCGTTCCGTTCACACCGGAATGGTCCGCCAAGCCCGTGCACGACTGGGATCGGCACTCCACCCGAACCTCGACCGGCTTCGCGACGGGTTGCGAGGTATCTACGGAGCGATCGAAGACGGAGACCGCCTACGAGCCGCCCGGTGCATGAGGGCGCACATCGAGGGAATCGAAGACTCCCTCCGTCGCCTCAACCTGCTCGAGGGTCGGGTCGTCTTCGGAGGTAGGAGCCCCACGCCGACGGCAGTGAGCGGCTCGCCTGTGACGGATCCGACCAAGGCGGCCGCCTTGGCGGATGAGATCCGCCTCATGATCGTCGAGGAGGGACTGCTACCCGGAGATCCACTTCCTTCGGAGCGCGAGTGGTTGGGCCGGTCGGGGTTGGCTCGGGCAACCGTGCGTGAGGCCATCCGAATCCTTTCGGCCGAGGGGCTGGTCTGTTCCCGTCGAGGGCGGACCGGCGGCCTGGTCGTCGGGCAGCCGGACCCCAACCGCATCGCGCGCCTGCTCGCCTCGCACCTGACCATGCACTCCGTGACTGCTGGCGCGCTCGTCGAGTTTCGCCAGGTCTTGGAGCCGATCGCCGCTGCGCTGGCGGCCGAGCGAGCCGGTGAGGAGCAGCTGGACGCGCTGCGCGAGGCGGCACAGACGCTCTCGCCGCACGCGGATCTGGACTTCCACCTACGCCTCGCGGATGCCGCGGGCAACGAAGTGCTCCTTCAGCTGTTGCGCGCGGTTCGCATCGCGTCTCGGCCGGAGGTGCTGCAGCACCGGTTCGGCATGACTCGAAGGGACATGGAGACCGTGGCTCGCAGTCATCGCAACATCTACCAGGCTGTCGCGGCTCATGACAGCGGCGACGCCCGGACCTTGATGCAACGGCATCTCGACAGACTCGGCGACGTCCTGCGGTGGTCGGGGCGTGCTACGGAGACTCTCGCAGTCCAGACAGCCATCGACGTGCCCGTTCCGCCTCAGTCCGGAGATGCCGGCGCAGCGCGAACCATCGGGAGCCGGGCGTGAAGCGGGCGGTGACGTCGGTGCGCGCCGGGCGCAAGATTCGGGGCAGGCGCCGGGTTGTGGCCCGCCTGTCGATCGCAGCCGGCCTTGCCCTGGTCGCTTCCCAGCCCTTCGCGCCGACGGCCGATGCGGCCGCGATCGTCCAGCCGGGACAGGCGTCCGCCGACTCAGCGGTCTTCAGGCTTGGGGTGCAGAGCGGTGGGACGTCCCTGCGACCCACCGCGGTCGGACACGCGAGCGCCTCCTACCTCCAGACCGAAACCCAGGCGAGCTCCGCCACCGTGGACCCGGGCGGGCTCGGCTTCCTACTCACCGCGATCCCTGTCTGTGGCGTGACCCTCTTGCCGTCCAGCAGGCAGCCGCAGCCGCTCACCGCCGACTCCGCCGACGGCGACAGTTCCAAGACTGCCCACGGCAACGTCGCAGGCGCGGGAACCGAGGTTGTGACCGTCTCGTCGTCCCCGCAGTTCGCGGTCGCCACCACCAAGCCGGTCAGCCAGTCCCTGCTCGGCGGCCTCGTCGAGATCACCGGCACGGCTACCAGCAAGGTCCGCTATGTCGCCGACCGTGAACAGCGGGCTGAGTCCTCGGTGACGGAGACCCTCAGCCTGGCCGGCGGCCTCGTGCAGATCGACGGGATGCACTGGACTGCCGGTCGACGCTCCGGAGGCTCGACGGTGTCTTCGGCTGGCTTCAGCTTCGGCAAGGTCACCCTTCGCCAGCACGGGGTGCCGCTCGCTCTCCCGAACAACGTTCCGGCTTCGACAGTGGTCGAGGAGATCAACGCGCTGATCGGCCCGTCCGGGCTCCATCTCACCCTTCCGACCAAGTCCACCGACTCGGCCACCGGCGCGACGTCCATGGGTCCGCTTCGGGTGCACTTCGCCGGCTCCAGCCTCGACCGAAGCGTGATCACTCCAATCGCCCAGCAGGTGGCTGCGCTCGAGTCACTCCTCAGCGGCCAGGCCGCCAACGGCAGCGACTGCTCCAAGATCAAGAACCTCATCGGCAACGTGGCCAACCCGGCCGAGACCGTCAGCAACATCGCGCTGGGTATCGCGGAGGGCGCGGGCAGCCTCGACCTGGACCTTGGGGGAGTCACGGCCAGTACGCAGGCAGCGCACGACTACGCCAACCCGTTCGACTCCGGCGGTTTCACGTCGGGGCCGAGGCCGTCCGACGGCGTGCCCGCTGGCGTGACCCAGCCGGGGCCGTCAGCCGGCGCGGGGGGGAGACCCGTCACCTCCGCTCAGGCGCCCACACTGGCAACGGCGCCTGCAGGCATGGTCCTGCAGTGCGTGACCACGAGCCCGGCCGGCCGGCCGGGCTGCTGGCAGGGGCTTAGTGTGCTCGCCGGCGGCGTGACCGTCGCGCTGGCCCAGGGACTCATTGCTGCCGACGTCGCGTACAGCCGACGGCGCCACCGACGCCGCCGGCCCAGGAGGGTGATCGTGTGAGCGCTTCGCGCTGGCTGCCTGCGCGGGAGAGGAAGGCGGCATGAGCATGCGCCCGCAAGACCGCGTCCGTCCCGCGGACCGGCGTCTGCTGCTCGGCTACGGACCGGCGCTGGTGCTTGGCGTCGGTTTCTTGTTGATGGCGCTGCTGGTGCCGACCGTCGCGCCGGAGCAGCAAGTGGCGACCAACATCCCCGGACAAAACGCGACGTCTACCGATGTCGGCGCGAACATGCCAGCGGGGGGAACCGGGGGACAGGTGGGCTCGACCGGCAGCTCCTCCGGCCCCCCCGCGAGTTCCGCGGGGCCGGCCAACGCCGCCCCCGGAGCCACCGTCACCGGGTGTTCTGGCCGCCAGGTGCCGCAGGATCCGTACTCCCCCCCATGCACCAGCTTCTCTGGCAACAACGGCGGGGTGACCAGCCGCGGAGTCACCGCGAAGACGATCACGGTCGCCTTCCGCATCTCTTCTGACGACATTCTCGGGGTCGACTCTCTGGTGCAACGCATCGCCGGAAAGAGCAGTTCCAGCCAGTTCAAGGAGTCCGACGCGCAGGTGGAGAGGACGGTCCGGGATCTCGCCGCCTACTTCAACAAGCACTTTCAGTTCTACGGGCGCAAGATCGTGGTCAAGTTCTACCACGGGCAAGGACAGCTCCTGAAGGAGTTCCAGGACGCCGGCCAGGCCCAGGCCAACGCGGACGCACTCCAGGTCGCCGACCAGATGCATGCCTTCGCGGAGATGTTCGCCATCTCCCAGCCGTACTCCGAAGCCCTGTCGGCGCAGCACGTGGTCAACATCGGGACCGTCTTCATGTCGCAGCCCTGGTTCCAGGCACGCGCGCCGTACGCTTGGAGCTTCTTCCCCACCTGCAGCGACTTGGGTGCAGAAGGCGCCGCGGTTGCCAGGGAGATCGCAGGGGGGAACGTCACCTGGGCGGGCACCGGCGTCGCCAACGGTGGCCCACGCAGGATCGCGGTGATCTCACCGGACAACCCCGTGTACAAGCAGTGCTTCTCCCAGATCGCGCAAGCGCTCAAACAGTCCGGGCACCCGCCCGTCGCCAACCTGACGTACACGCTGTCGTTGTCGCAGCTGTCCCAGGAGATGAGCGCGATCTCGCAGCAGCTGATCAACGACAAGGTCACCACGGTGATCACGGCGACTGATCCGATCGCCCCGGTCTTTCTCACGGGCGACCTGGACAACGCCGACTATCTTCCGGAGATCTTCAATATCGGGGCCGCCTTCTCGGACTACGACTTCGTCACCCAGCTCTTCGACCAGAAGGCCGCTGCACATGAGGCCGGCGTCACCAACAGCGGGGCCATCCCGCCCTACGGGTCCTCACTGGCGTACTTCGCTGCCAAGTCGGTCGATCCCGACAACCCCCCAGCCCGTGAGGTCGACTCTTACTACGAATGCCTCTATCTCCTCGCGCTCGGTATCCAGCAGGCGGGGCCAAACCTCACACCGCAAACCTTCCAGCAGGGCATGTTCCGGTACCGCGGCGGCACCGGCCAGTACGGGCCCTGGTCGTTCCATGCCGGAGCTACGAAGTACTGGACGCCAGCGCACCATTTCCGTTTCGAGTGGTGGGACCCCAAAGCCACGTCCGGCTACAACGGCCAGAAGGGCACCTGGGTGATCGGGCAGAAGTGGTACACCCCGACCACAGTCCCGTCGGGGCCGCCGCCAGTGTTCCCCCACGGACCGCAGTGACCGGCCTGCGCACAGAGTGCCCATTCCTCCGGGGAGGTCCACGGTGACCACCGCGGGGCCGGACGAGCTCGCTCGCAGTCGTGGCCTGTGCCACGGGCTCGCACAGACCCGGCCGATCGTGGCCAGCGTGATCGCGGTGGCCGTCGTGTTCTCTCTCACCCAGGCGTTTCCCCACAGTATTCCGCTTGGGACCGTCCTCGCCGGCGCTCTGTACGGTGCCCTCAGCGGGCTTCTTGCCGTCGGCCTTGTGCTGTTGTTCCGGGTCACCAGAGCCATCAACTTCGCCTATGGGGCGATGGGGGGCCTGCCCGCGGCGATCGCCTCGTCGCTCTACCTGGGCCACGGCTGGCCATGGTCCGTCTCGGTCGTGCTCGCCCTGGTGCTGGGCGGCGGAACCGGTCTCGCGGTCGGGGCGTTCGTGCAGTGGAGGTTCGCGAATGCACCTCGGCTGGTGCTCGCTGTGGCCAGCATCGGGCTCGCGCAGCTGCTCGGCGGGGTGGCGGTATACGTCCCCCGCTGGTTCCAGGGGCCAGTGCTCATCACCAACTTCAAGACGGGGTTGTCACGGCTGCATGTCCAGGTAAGCCCTGTCCTCTTCGACGGCAACGACTTCGTAGCCGCCGCCGCGATACCCGTGGTCGTGGGGGCGGTCGCCTGGTTCCTCCTTGGCACCGATGCCGGCCGGTCGGTACGCGCGATCGCCGACAACCCGGACCGAGCTCGTCTGCTGGGTATCCCGACCCGGCGACTGATGCTGGGGGTGTGGAGCATCAGTGGGCTGGTCGCTGCGCTCGCGGTGATCCTGCAAGCACCCCGGGCCGGGGTGCCGCTGTCCGCCGCAGCGGGACCCGCGATCCTGCTCGCCCCGCTGGCTGCAGCCGTTGTCGCGAAGATGGAATCGCTGCTCGTCGCTTTCGTCGCGGCGGTCGGATTGGGCGTTCTTGAAGAGGTCGTTCGGCTGAACGTGTCCAAGCAGGCCATCGAGACCCCCGTGTTTCTCGCGGTGATTCTGATCGCCCTCCTCGCACAGCACCGTTCGGAGAGCCGGGCCGAGGCGGCAGACGAGTCGTCATGGTCCGCTGCTGGTGTACTGCGCCCCATCCCGTCGTGGCTGCGCTCGCTCCCAGAGGTGCGTGCGGTTGGGATCCTGTCTCTCCTTCTTGTCGTTGGTTTCGCCGTAAGCCTGCCCGCTCTTGTCTCGTCGGCCCGGCTGGACCAGGTGAGCGTGGGGGTGGTCTTCGGCCTGACCGCCCTGTCTCTTGTGGTGCTATCCGGCTGGGCGGGCACGATCAGCTTGGGTCAGTTCGCCCTGGTCGGCGTGGGGGCGGTCGCCGGCGGCGACCTGATGATGCGCCTGAATCTCGACCTGTTCCTCTCGTTGGCGATCGCGGGAGCTGCGGGGGCCGTCGCAGCGGTCGTCCTCGGCTTGCCGGCCCTGCGGGTGCGCGGCTTGTACCTCGCGGTGACCACCCTGGCGTTCGCAGTCGCGGCGAACGACTTTTTCTTTAACCCCACCAACTTCGCCGCGCTCCTGCCGTCCTCGGTGCTTCGGCCGATCCTGTGGAAGCGGTTTGCCCTCAGAGATGAGGGGGATCTCTACCTGCTCTGCGTCGGAGTGTTGGCCACCGCCACCGCGCTGGTCTGGGGTGTCCGGCGTGCCCGACCGGGCCGGGCCATCCTGGCCACCAGGGACAACGCCAGGGGCGCCGAATCCGCCGCGATTCCCACAACCAGGACCCGGCTGACCGCGTTCATGATCTCGGGTCTTATCGCGGGGGTCGCAGGCGCCCTGTACGTGGTCATCCTCGGCAGCGCCGGGTTCGAGAGCTTCCCGCCCGACGACAGCATCACGGTGTTCTCGATGGCGATTGTCGGCGGTCTGTCGTCAATTGTGGGCGCGCTGGCGGGCGTGGGGCTGATCCAGTGGCTGGGCATCGCATTTCCGCAGATGCAGATCCTCCTGACTGGTGTCGGGATGCTGCTGGTACTGACGATGTTCCCTGCCGGGCTCGCCGGTGTGTACGAGCGGGTGCGAGACCGATTGCTGGCCGTCGCTGCTCGCCGGCGGGGGCTCGACATGAGCATGTGGGTCGATCCGGGTGGCGACGAGACAGCGCGAACGGCCCCGACGGACATGCCTGTCGTGGCGTCTGGCAATGGCACCCAAGCCAGCGACGCGGCTCTGGACCGTCGGCAGGTGCTCCTGGAGTGCTCGGCTGTGAACGCGTCGTACGGGAAGCTCCGAGTGCTCTTCGGTGTGGACCTAGCCGTCCGCGAGGGCGAGATCGTAGCTTTGCTCGGCACCAACGGCGCGGGCAAGTCGAGTCTGCTCAAAGCGGTGACCGGCCTCCTGCCGGTCGAGTCGGGCCGCGTCAACTTCGCGGGGAAGGACATCACCAATTCGACGACGGAGCATGTCGCGGCCGGCGGACTGACCATGATGCCCGGTGGCCGTGGAGTGTTCCCCTCGCTCACCGTGGCCGAGAACCTACGTGTGGCCTCTTGGCCGTTACGCGCCGATCCCGCTGCCGCAGACGCGGCCCGGCAACGCGTCGTTGAACTGTTCCCGATCATCGGGAGTCGCTCCGGTCAGCATGCGGGGAACCTGTCAGGCGGTGAGCAGCAGATGCTCTCTTTGGCCATGGCGTTCTTGGCCAAGCCCAAGCTGCTGTGCATCGACGAATTGTCCCTCGGGCTGGCACCGGCGGTGGTGTCGACACTCGTCGACGCCGTTCTGGACATCCACCGGCAAGGAACGACGATCGTGATCGTCGAACAGTCGGTCAACGTGGCCCTTCTGCTGGCCGAACGAGCCACGTTCCTGGAGAAGGGTCAGGTCCGGTTCAGCGGTCCCGCCGAGGAGCTGCTCGACCGGCCAGACCTTCTGCGTGCCGTCTTCATCGGCGGCACTCCCGCGCAGGCGTGCAGTGCCACGGCCGACTCGCCTCCGGATCGTCGCCCGGCCGAGGTCGGCGTCAAGGTCTCCGAGGACGAACGGCGTGCTCCGGCGCTCGAGTGCTACGGCCTTGTCAAACGCTTCGGAGGTATCACGGCAGTCGACGACGTGGACCTCGCTGTTCGCCCTGGAGAGACCGTTGGACTCGTCGGGCACAACGGCGCTGGTAAGACCACCCTGTTCGACGTCATCTGTGGGTTCCTCATCCCGGAGGCAGGTCGAATCGTCGTCGATGGAGAGGACGTCACCTCGTTCCCGGCCCACGAACGCGCGTGGGCTGGACTCGGTCGGTCGTTCCAGGACGCACGACTGTTCCCGACGCTCACCGTCCGCGAGACCATCGCGGTCGCCTTGGAACGGCACCTCACCAGTCGCGAGCCATTTGCGGCAGCCTTCCGCATGCCGGCCTCCACCGACTCCGAGGCGTTCGTCGCAGAGCAGGTGGAGCTGGTCATCCAGCAGCTGGGCCTTCCTGCTTTCCGTGACCGCCTGATCGGCGAACTGTCCACGGGCACCCGACGGATCGTCGAGCTCGCCTGCATCGTCGCGCAGCAGCCGTCGGTGCTGCTGCTCGACGAGCCATCCGGTGGTGTCGCCCAAGCCGAGACCGAGGCTCTCGGGGCTCTGCTACGCCAGGTCGTTGTCGACACCGGATGCGCTCTGGTCGTCATCGAGCACGACATGACCATGTTGTCGTCGCTCTGTGACCGTCTCGTTGCCCTGGACCTCGGCCGAGTCATCGCCGAGGGGCTGCCCAGGGACGTCCTGTCCCACCCCGAGGTGATCGCCAGCTACCTCGGCACCGATACGGCCACCATCGAGCGCTCAGGCCGGGGACCACGACCCCGCCGGGGGACCCCCACAGCCAAGTCCCTGCGGAGGTAGTGCAATCTCCCAGGTCAGCGAGGCACCTGGTTCCAGGGCAGCGTGTCATCGGTGCGCGGCTCACCTGGCAGTCCCAGTACGCGCTCAGCGACGATGTTGCGGTTCACCTCGTCGGTGCCACCACCGATGCGGTGCGCAGGAGCCCAGAGGAACTTGCGCACCCAGCGAGCGTCCTCGCCCTCGGTGAGCATCCCTGCAGCGCCCAGGAGGTCCATGCCCAACTGGGCGGAATCGACGTTGAGCTTCGTGGTGAACAACTTTGCCACCGATCCCTCCGGACCCGGTCGACGTCCCTCGAGGGCCGCCGACAGGATGCGCAGATTCATATACCGGGCGACCTCGGTGCGGACCCAGAGTTCCACGATGCGCTGTCGCGTCACGTGGTTGAGTGTCCCTCGCCGCCGCGCGAGTTCCGTCAGGCGTGCCGGCAGGGTGCTCGGGCCGGTCCTTCCGCCGCCGAGCGAGCTCCTTTCGTTGGCCAGAGTCGTCACGGCGACGTGCCAGCCGTTGTCCACGTCGCCGATGACGTTCTCGTGCGGCACGCGGACGCTCTCGAGAAACACCTCGTTGAACTCGGCAGTACCCGTCATCTGCCTCAGCGGGCGGACGGTGACACCTGGCGATCGAAGGTCGAGGATGAACGCAGTGATGCCTTTGTGCTTGGGCGCCTCTGGGTTCGTTCGGCACAGGATCTCCCCGTAGTCAGCAATGTGCGCGCCCGACGTCCACACCTTCTGCCCGTCGATGACCCACTCGTTTCCGTCGCGCACAGCCTTGGTCGCCAGTCCTGCCACATCGGAGCCGGCGTTGGGCTCCGAGAACATCTGGCACCAGATCGTCTCTCCCCGGAGCAGCGGTCTGAGGTACCGCTGCTTCTGCGCGGCCGTGCCGTGAGCCCGCAGCGTGGGAGCGACGAAGTTCAGCCCGACCGTGAGCAGGTCAGGAGGCGTGCTGTGCGCCGACTCCTCCTGGTTGAAGATGATCTGCTCTACCGAGGTTCCGTTTCGCCCACCGAGCTCCGGACCCCACGTGATCTTGGCGAGGCCGGCGTCGAACTTCGCCGCCTGCCACGCCTTGACACGGTTGATGAGGTCACGTTCGTGGTCGATCTGCTCCAGGGCCTCGACGATCCAGGCCCGGCACTCCTCGCGCCAGGCGGCCTGCTCGGGTGTATCGCGGAAGTTCACGACCGTTGATGTGCGGGTCTCGGGCACGTGTAACAGTGTAGGCACATAACTGTACAATCGTCCAGTTCTCTGCAAGGCCGCCGCTTTGGCCAAGGTGCTGCCCGTTGCGTCAGACGCACGTGCCTTCGCAGGTATGGCCGGGCCGTACGAGGCCGAGGCCGAGCCGGCGGTGCGGGTGTGGTTGGACGGCCTGTCGGATCGTGCCTTCGGTCGGGCGGGTTGCCCATGACACCCACGAACGCGTGGCCACCTGAGATGAGCACTGAGCACGACTCCTACCGGGAGATCGCAGAGTTGGGCGGAACAGCGCCGGATACCGCGAAGGCTACGAGGAGGCACGCCGTGCCTTCCTGATCGGACGGGCGGTACGCGAACGGCGCCTCGAGCTCGGACGCTCCCAGACCGAGGTTGCCGCTCCCGCTGGCATGACCAGCCCGCCCTGTCCCGGCTCGAGGCGGGTGGCGCGGTGCCCACGATCCCGGTGCTGGAGCGGCTTGCCACCGCGCTCAGTGCGGACCTTGTAGTGGCCCTGACGACACCACGCAGCCTGACCGGCTCGCCGGTGCCCCGCCGCACGGGTGCTCGGTGTGGCCTGGCCACACCGAAGGTCCGCGAAGGCGTGCGAACTCCCCCGAAACTGGGTGACCGGGAGAGTAGTCTGAGCGTTGTCGCAGGTCAGGGCCGGGTTTCCGGTGGCTTCGATTCCCGCCAACCCCACCAAAACTATGCAGATCGTACTCTCATGGAGTACGGTCCGTGTAATGGCTGACGATCGTGGTGTGGCCCGGGCCACACGGGTGGCGGGGGTGCCGCCGGAGTTGGCGCGGGTGCCGTTCGGGGTGGTGCGCCCGGTGGACGCCCGAGGCGTGTACGCGCACCCGCGTCCGCAGTTCGCCCGGCTGGCCGCGCGTGGCTTGCTGCACGTGCTGGCGCCCGGCTACTTCGCGCTGGTGCCGCCTGCGCAGGTGGGCAGGGGGTTCCGGCCGAGTGTGGAGGCGGCCGGGTTCGGGATCGCGGCGGCGGCGTTCGGTGCGGACCGGGTGCTGCTGATGGGGGTGTCGGCGGCCCGGATGCACGGGGCGTTGCCGCGCGCGCTGCCCGTGGCGGTGGTCGCCGTGCCGGTGCAGCGGCGGGTGCTGCGGCTGGCGGACCGGGACGGCGAAGTGCGGTTCGTGCGCCGGGACACGGGCCGGCTCGAGGCCGAGCGGATGTCCACGGACCTCGGGTGGGCGCTGGTGGGCACGGTGGAGCAGACGGTGCTGGACCTGGCGCACCGCCCCCAGCTGGGTGGCGTGCCGGGGCAGGCGCGGGAGGCGGCGATCGCGCTGCTGGCCCGTTGCGACCGGAGGGGGTTGGAGGAGCTGGCCGCGGGGCAGCGGCTGCGTGCCGCGCTGGACCGTGCCCATGAGTGGGCGGGCGGGTAGATGCTGGACCCGGGACAAGCCGCGGCGGTGGCCGAAACGTCTCATCTGGCAGGGATTTGACATCAGCGACCGTGGCCGCATTTCGACCGTCGTCCGCGACGCGTTGAGGAGCAGCCGCCGGCCTTCCTCTGCAATGTCCGGCGCTCCCCGCGCGTACCCGGTTCAATGGTCGTGTCACGACGGTTGAAAGGACGGGGGATCCGGCGTGTACGGGCGTGGCCCTCACCTCGAGGTCATCGACCGTGCGTTGCACGCGGCCCGCCGCGGGAGCAGCCGCCGGCTGGTCGTCCGCGGTCCGGCCGGGATCGGCAAGACCGCATTGCTCGCGCACGTGACCTCGACGGCGCCCGGCTTCCGCCGCCTCGCCACGGTCGGTGTCAGCGCCGAGTCCGAGCTACCGTACGCCGGACTCGGCGAGCTGCTGGCGCCGGTGGTCGACCGGCTGGAGGAGATCCCGTCCGTGCAGGCGGCGGCGCTGCGCGCCGCGCTCGCCCTCGGGCCGCCGACGGGCAGTGACCGGTTCGCCGTCGCGGCGGCGACGCTGGCGCTGCTGTCGATCGCCACCGGCGAGGGACCCCTGCTGCTCGTGGTCGACGACGTGCAGTGGCTCGACCGCGAGTCTGCAGAGGTGCTGCAGTTCGCGGTACGCCGGCTGCGGGACGAGCCCGTGTGCGTGCTGTTCGGCCTGCGTGACGGGGAGGATGCGGGGTTCGGCGTGCCCGATGCCGAGGAGATCGCGCTCGGCCCGCTCGACGACGACGCGGCGCGGCAGGTGCTGCGCGACGTAGCGGGCGGAGCGCTCCCGGCGGAGGTCGAGGCGGGTCTGGTGCGCGCGGCCGCGGGCAGTCCGCTGGCGCTGATCGAGATGGTGCGCACTCTCGACACCAACCGGCCGTTGCAGCCGCAGGTCGAGGATCTGCTGCGTCGGCGGATCCTCGCCGTGCCGCCGGCCGTACGCAGCGCGCTGCTCCTCGCCGCGGCCGCCGCCGGCGAGCGCCCCGACCGGGTTGGTCGCGCCTGCGCGCGGCTCGGGCTGCCGACGGACGCGCTCGCCCGGGCGATCGACACCGGCTTGCTCATCCGCGAGGAAAAGCGACTGGTGTTCCAGCACCCGCTGGTCCGCTCGGGCGTCTACGAGGTCGCCACACCGGCGGAGCGCCGACGAGTGCACGCGGTGCTGGCCGAGGTGGCCGAGCAGGACCGCGATCACGACGTGGTCGCCTGGCACCGGTCCGCCGCGGCTGACGGGCCGGACGAGCCGGCCGCCCGCGCGCTGGACACCGCCGCCGGCCGGGCCCGCGACCGCGGCGCGCACGGCTCGGCAGCGAGCGCGAGCACCCAGGCGGCGGGGTTGACCGAGGACCCCGCCCAGCGGGCGCGTCGGCTGATCGCGGCAGCGGAGTCCGCGTTGCTTGCCGGGCAGTTCCCCCGCGCCCGCGGCCTGCTCGAGGAAGCTGCCGCGATCGACGCGGCCGACCCGGTTGCGCTCGCGTTGCTGCAGGGCCGGCTGGTCACGTTCGCCGGTGGGAACTTCGCGGAGACGATGGACCTGCTCGAGCGGCTCGCCGACCGCCGCGCGGCTGTCGCTGACCCGGTCGCCGTGCAGCTCTATCTCGATGCGGCCATGCTCGCCTTCATCAGCCGCCAGCTCACCCGGGCCGTCGGGCTGGCCGAGCGGGCCCGTGCCGCGGTGCCCACCGGTGACTCCGGCGCCGCGGTCACGGCGGAGGCGGTCTTCGAGATCGCCCGCAGCTACATGGGGGAGCAGTCCGACAGCGAGGTGCTCGTCCAGGCCGTCGACGCGCTGCTGACCACTGGCGCCGACCCGGGTCGGGCGGTGCAGCTGTTGCATCAGGCGGTCACCGCGCTGTCGTCGGCGCGCAAGCACGACGTCGCGGCCCGGCACGCGAAGCGGTTCATCACCGCAGCTCGCGAGATCGGTACGGTCGGCGTTCTGCCGCTGGCGCTGTGTCTGCACGCGCACACGTCGTTCTGGAGTGGTGACTGGACCGCTGGCGCGCTGTCGGCGTCCGAGGCGCTGCAGCTGTCGGAGGCGACCGGCCAGCCGACGACGGTCCTCTACGCACTGGTCTGCCAGGCGCTGTACGCCGGGGCACGGGGGCAGCGCGCCCAGTGTGAAGACGCCGCAGCGCGTGCGTTGCCGCTGATCGAGGCCACCGGCATCGAGATGCTGCGCACACCGCTCATCTCCTCCCTCGGTCTCGCCGCGCTCGCCGACGGCGACCTGGACACCGCTCTCTCCCGCCTCGACGAGGCCGCGGCCGCGCAGCAGGCCACCGGGCCGGACGCGCTGGTGCACTGGCGGGCCGACTACGTCGAGGCGCTGGTGGCGGCCGGCCGGTCGAACGACACCGAGCCGGTGCTCACGTCGCTACGTAACCGTCTCGACGGGCCGGACCCGCGCTGGGAGCGGATGATGCTCGCCCGGGCCGCGGCGGCGCTTTCCGGTGACGACGCCGACTACGCGGCAGCGGTGACCGCCGCCCAGGCCTTGACCTCGTCCTATCCGCTGGCCCGCACGCTGCTTGCCTGGGGGCGGCGGCTGGCCGCGGCCGGCCGGACCCGCGACGCCCGGCCGCGGATGACCGAGGCGGCGACCCTGTTCGACCGGCTGCAGGCCACCGGCTGGGCGCGACTGACCCGCACCGAGCTGACCGCCCT
Source organism: uncultured Actinomycetota bacterium (assembly GCA_963728075.1). GTDB lineage: Bacteria > Actinomycetota > Actinomycetes > JAFAQI01 > DASSKL01 > CAVSIP01. The sequence continues at coordinate 640,220 of CAVSIP010000003.1, forward strand.
GGGCGTGCCGGCGCCGGTCGTGGGGGAGCACCCGTTCGCTGCGCTGCCGGACCAGGTCCAGCAGCTGGCCCGGCTCGTCGCCGCGGGGGCGGACGTCGAGGAGGTCGCCGGCCGGCTGTTCCTCGGTGCGGCCACCGCGCGCCGGCAGCTGGCCCAGGCGCAGGCCGCGCTGGGTGTGACCACCGTCGACGACCTGTCCGCGGCGCTGCACGCAGCCGACGGCACCGGCTCCCGCGCGACCACCGGCCACTCGATCCGGATGCTCGGAGCGTTCTCGGTCACCGGCAACGGGTCGGCGCTGACGCTGCCGGGCGGCCTGCCGGCCCAGGCGGTGAAGTTCGTCGCCGTGTCCGGCGGTGCGGTCCACCTCGACGAGCTGGTCGAGGCGCTGTGGCCTGAGATCGACCCCGAGGTAGGCCGCCGTCGGCTGCGCAACGTGCTGGCCCGCGTCCGCTCCGCCGCGGCGGAGCTGCTCGTCCGTCGCGACGAGGCGGTCCAGCTCGCGGAGGGCACTGACGTGGACGCGACCCGGTTCGCCGCACTCGCTGCGCAAGCCCTGGCAGCGCACGACGAGGACGACACCGCCCGGCAAGCCGGGGAGGCCGCGGTCGCGGCGTACGGCGGGGAGCTCCTGCCGGCCGACCGCTACGCCGAGTGGGCGATCGCCCCGCGGGAGCGGCTGCAGCGGCGTTACGTGCAGGTGCTGGACCTGCTCGCCGACCTGGCCGGCTGCCGCGGTGACCACGCGGTCGCCGCCGGCTGGCTGGAGCGGGCGGCCGAGGTGGATCCCTGCGACGACCGGCGGCTGGCCGACACCGCCGCTGCCTGGGAGCGCGCCGGCCGACCCGCGCACGCTGCGGTCATGCGGCAGCGGGCCGCCGCGGTGGCCCGGGAGCTTGGGCTGCCCACGCCGTAGCGACTGGTACGCCGCTGGTACGCCACCTTCCTACGGTCGCCGGTGTGTTCGTTTCGTTCGTGCTGCGGCTGGTGCCCGAGGAGCTGGCCACAGGCGAGCTCGTCGGGCAGGTCGAGGACGTGGCCAGCGGTCGGGTCGGTCTGTTTCGGGGAGGGACCGACCTGACCGCCTTCTGCGCCGCGGTCGTCACCACCCCACCGCAGCTACGAACGGAACGGACCGACTGACCCGCGCCATCGCCCGCACGGCGCACCACCGCTTCTCGATCGGGGGTCCCTCTCATGTCCGTTCGCCATCTACGCCGCGGCGGGGCACGCGCGTTGAGTGCTCTCGTTGCCGAGTGTCTCGGGACGACGCTGATGATCGGCCTGCCCGGCTCGGCCGCCGCGACCGTCGGCCCGTCCTGGGTGCCGCAGGAGTCTGGCACCACCGCGACCCTCCACGCTGTGCAGTCCTTGGCCGGCAGTCCCGGTGACGCTCAGATTGCGGGCACCGCTCCCTGGTGCCGGGTCTGGAGGTGAGCGGGATGGTGCAGCGCGGGCTCGACGAGATCGCGGTGGAGATGCGGCACGAGCGGGACCGGAGGATGCGGGCGCTGCGGGCGGAGACGTTCGCGACGGTGCTGCCGCTGCTCGCGATCGGTGTCGCGGTGCTGCTGCTGGTGGGGTTGGCCGTGACGACTGTGCTGCCCCACGCGCAGGCGCTGCTGACGCACCTGGAGAGCGAGCTGAACCCTTGACCGTCTGCGGCGTCTGCTGCAACGACTAGATGAAGGCACTGGAGGCCGATGCTGTGCGGGCCCCACCGGTGTCGGCGGGGCCCGCGTGGTCGTCGGCGTCTACTGCAGGGCGAACGTCCAGGTGCTGGTGCCGTTCTGGGCCAGGTCGACCCGAAGAGTGCCTTGTCGACCCGTGTAGCTACCGGTTCCACCGGTGACCGCCACGTTGACGAAGTCGTCCTGGGCCTTCTCGATCGCCTGGAACGTGAGCTGCCCCCCCGGCACCGCGGCGGTCCCGACACAGCTGGTCTCGCCGGCAGGGGCGTTCGGGTCGGGGTTGGCCACGTGGATGATCGTGCAGGTGCCGCGGTCGTAGCCGACGGCCTTGCCGGTGGAGTCGTACAGGGTGTCGGCGATGATCATCTCGTCGCCGGGTGTCGGCTGGCCGTTGTGGTCGACGTCGACGAAACCGTCGTTGGGCAGCCTGAGGGCGACGCCGTGGAAGGTGAGCGTGGTGGCCGCGTGCCCGGAACTGGGCAGGGCGGCGACGGTGATGGCGGCGAGGCCGGCGACGGCGGCGGCCAGCGCGGTGGCGCGCCGCAGTGAACGGGAGGGGGCAGGGCTGGCGGACATGGACGCGGTCTCCTTCGCGGGCTGGAACGGTGGCACCGGGCAGCGGTGCGGTCGCCGACGTTAGGCGCGGCGGTGCGTTCGGCGCGTCAGCCCGGATGCTGGTCTTGCGGCCTGCCGCGTCACCCACGGGCGGTGATGGCGTGCACCCAGCGCGCCGGCCGGCTCGACCCGTGGACGGAGGAGGGATCGTCCGTAGGGTTGACGCGCGGCGGGGGCTGATCGCCTACCGTTCATGCGTGCGCAGCAGGGCGGGGATCGGCCGTGTGGACGTGGCCGTGCCGGCTGCCATCGCCGTTGCCGCGGCAGTCGAGCTGGCGGTCAACCCCCAGATCGCGCCGCGAGCGGTGGCCGCACCGATGACGGCGCTGATGGCGGCCGCGCTGCTGTGGTGGCGGCGAGCCCCGGTGCTCACCCTCGTCGTCGTGCTCGCTGCCTCGGTGGTGCAGGGGGCGGCGGGCGTGCCGATCCAGCAGCCGGTCGTGCCGATGCTCGCCCAGCTCATCGCCACCTACGCGGTGTTCAGCCGGTGCGGGCTGCGCCGGGCGGCGGTCGGTGGCGTGCTGCTGGTCGGCGGGCTGGCGCTGCAGGTGTTCCCCCGTGCCGGTGGCGTCGGCAACTTCGTGTTCGGCCTCGTCCTGGTCGGCGGGGTATGGCTGGTCGCGCAGATCGTCCGCCGGAGGACGACGGAGCTCGGCGACCAGCAGCGCCGGGCCGACCATCTCGAGCGGCACCAGGACGTCCGAGCCCGCGAGGTCGCCCGCGAGGAGCGGGTGCGCATCGCCCGGGAGCTGCACGACGTGATCGCGCACTCGGTCAGCGTCATGGTGGTGCAGGCCGGGGCGGCCGAGCAGCTGATCCGCCGCGACCCGGGTCGCAGCCAGGCCGCCATGCAGGCCGTCCAGCACACCGGCCGGGAGGCGCTGGCGGAACTGGCGAACCTGCTCGGCCTGCTGCGGGAGGACAGCGCGGAGATCGGGATGGCCCCCCAGCCGCGGCTGGCCGACCTGCGCAACCTGGTCCAGCGGACCCGCACGGCCGGGCTGCCGGTGACACTCGAGGTCGCCGGCCCGGTACGGCCCCTGCCACCCGGCGTCGAGCTATCGCTCTACCGCATCGTCCAGGAAGCACTCACCAACGTCCGCAAGCACGCCGGCAACGCGCAGACCAGCGTGACTATCCGGTTCGGCGCGGACAGCGTGCACGCCGAGGTCCGCGACGACGGCTCCGGCCGGTCACCCCTCGGCGGCATCGGCGGGCACGGCCTGGTCGGCATGCGCGAGCGAGTGACCGTGCACGGCGGAACCCTGCACGCCGGCCCCGGGCCGGACGGCGGCTACTGCGTGCTCGCCACCATCCCGGTGCGCGATGTCGACTGATCGCGAGTGCATCACCGTCCTGCTCGCCGACGACCAGGCGCTCGTTCGGGCCGGCTTCCGGATGATCCTGGAAACCCAGGACGACATCGTCGTGGTCGGCGAGGCCGAGAACGGGGAGGAGGCGGCGAGCCTCAGCCGCGCCCTACGCCCCGACGTCATCCTCATGGACATCCGCATGCCGGTGCTGGACGGGCTGGAAGCGACCCGGCAGATCCTCGCCCGAGGAGGCGACGGCCTGCTGCCGCACATCGTCATGCTCACCACGTTCGACACCGACGAGTACCTCTACGAGGCCCTGCACATCGGTGCTTCCGGCTTCCTGCTCAAGACTGCCCCCCCGGACCGGCTCGTCGACGCCGTCAGGCGGATCCGCAGCAACGAGGCGCTGCTCGCCCCGACCGTCACCCGAAGGCTCATCGAGACCTACCTCGACCGACACCAACCCGACCAGCGCTACGGCAGCCGAATCGCCGCGCTGACCAGTCGTGAACAGGACGTGCTGCGCCTCATGGCCGAAGGTCTCGCCAACAGCGAGATCGCGGCGCGCCTGACCGTCAGCGACGCGACCGTCAAGACGCACGTGAACCGCATCCTGCAGAAGCTGCAGGTCCGCGACCGCGTGCAGGCGGTGATCCTCGCTTACGAGTCTGGGGTCATCCAGCCGGGGTCGAACCGGTCGCTGTGAGGCCCTTGCGCCTCGGGATCGGTGCTTCGAGACCGCGGCGCTGCCCGCCGGCGTGTCGTGTTCGACGAGCCGTCACCGCATGTTCACGGGTCTGCCGGTCGTACGACATCCGACCTGGCCATCGTGTCGCTCGGTCCGGCACGGACCGTGAGACGAGGAGGATGGATGAGGCACAGGAAGACGGTGCTGGGGGCGTCGGCGGCCGCAGCTGCGGCTCTGCTGGTGACCGGGGTCGCCGGCCCCGCGAGAGCGGGGGACCCGCACGGCGTCGGCGACACGGCTACGGCTGCGACTCCGATCAAGCACCTGGTGGTGATCTTCGGGGAGAACGTGTCGTTCGACCACTACTTCGGCACGTACCCGAAAGCGACGAACAGCGACGGTACGCGGTTCACCGCACAGGGCGACACCCCGGCCGTGAACGGGCTCACCCCTGCGCTGCTCGCAGACAACCCGAACGGTGCCAACCCGCAGCGGCTCGGCCCTGCCCAGGCGGTGACCTGCGACCAGGACCACGGCTACACCGCGGAGCAGCAGGCCTACGACGGCGGGGCGATGGACGGGTTCGTCCCGTACACCGACCGGGAGAGCTGCGACTCCCGGATGTACGCCGCCCCCGGCCTGGTCATGGACTACTACGACGGCAACACCGTCACCGCGCTGTGGAACTACGCGCAGCGGTTCGCGATGAGTGACAACTCCTACAACACGACGTTCGGCCCGTCCACACCGGGCGCGCTGAACCTGGTGTCCGGGCAGACCGGGGGCGCGGTGAACCACGCGACGGCGGGCCGCGACGCGGGCACCGTCCCCGACGGGCCGGTCACCACGACGGAGACCTACGGCGTGCGCAACCCGGACGTCAGCGGGGTCGGCACCGTGGTCAACGACCCGGACCCGTACTACGACATGTGCTCGAGTCCCAAGCACGACACCGTCGAGATGACCGGCCAGAACGTCGGTGACCTGCTCAACGAACGGCGCGTCACCTGGGGCTGGTTCGAGGGCGGCTTCGCCGACTGCAGTACGACTCACGCCAACGTCGCCGGCGTGAGCAGCGCCGACTACATCCCGCACCACGAGCCGTTCCAGTACTACCGGAGCACCTCGAACCCGCGACACCTCCCGCCGAGCAGCCCCGACATGATCGGCAAGACAGACCAGGCCAACCACCAGTACGACATGACCGACTGGTACACCGCGCTCGACGACGGCCACCTGCCGGCGGTGAGCTTCCTCAAGGCCCCCGGCTACCAGGACGGCCACGCCGCGTACAGCGACCCGATCGACGAGCAGCACTTCGTCGTCGACGTGATGAACCGGCTGCAGCGCTCCGATGCCTGGAAGTCGACCGCCGTGGTCGTCTCCTACGACGACAGCGACGGGTGGTACGACCACCAGCCCTCGCCGGTCGTCAACGCCTCGCACTACAGCGACGACGCGCTGGACGGCCCCGCTCAGTGCACGGACGCCGGCAACGGGGGGACCACGACGACGCTCGACGGCTTCCAGGACCGCTGCGGGTACGGCCCGCGCCTACCGCTGCTGGTGCTCTCCCCGTACGCGAAGCGCAACTACGTCGACCACGCGGTCACCGACCAGTCCTCGATCCTGCGCCTCGTCGAGGACAACTGGCTCGGTGGCGCCCGCATCTCGGGTTCGTTCGACCGGCTCGCCGGCTCCCTGGACGGCATGTTCGACTTCGGCCACCCCGTGAACGGTCGCCTCTACCTCGACCCGGCGACGGGGGCTCCGTCAGCGGGCTGAGCGCGCTCGTGCGGTCGTCTGGCTGCCCCCATCCCTTGGCCGATGCCGAGGGGTGGGGGCAGCACGCGTTCGGGTCGCTTCCCCAGTTCGCCGCTTCACCTTCATGCGCTGTTCAGGTCGGTTTGCCCTGGGCGTTGCCGACGGCTCGTAGCGTCCGGCGCCGTCACCGTGTCACGGGGGCACGGGACGAGCGACAGGAGAGCGCACGTGCGCGTGGGGATGAGCAGAACGAGGGCGGGCCGCTATGCGGCCGGCGGTGCGGCGGGATTGCTGGCGCTGGGCACCGGGGTGGCGGTCGCGGCCACTCTGGTGGCCGGGCCGCAGGGGGACGGGACGGCGGTCACCCCGGTCGGCTACCGGGTGACGCCGGCCGGGCGGCAGACGACGCTGGGGGACCTTCCGCTCGGCATGGCGTTGAGTCCGGACGGGGGCATGCTGCTGGTCAGCAACGACGGGCAGGGCACCCAGTCGTTGCAGGTCGTGGACCCGCGGACGTCGCAGGTGAGGCAGACCATCGCGTACGCCAGCCCGCAGTCGTTGTTCGCCGGGCTGGGCTTCAGCCCGGACGGCAGCCGGGCGTACGCGAGTGGCGGCGGCGACGAGCAGATCCACACCTATGCCGTGTCGGGCGGGCGGCTGACGGAGACGGCGCCGATCGCCCTGCCGGCCACGGACGCCGCCGGGAACGCGGTGAACATGTTCCCGGCCGGGTTGGCTGTCGCCGCGGGCGGGTCGCGGCTGGTCGTGGCCGACCACCTGGCGGACGCCGCGAGCGTGGTGGACGTGGCGACCGGTGCCGTGCAGACGGTCGCGGTCGGGCACGCGCCGTACGGCGTGGCGGTCATGGGTGACACCGCGTACGTGACGAACCAGGGTGCCGGCACGGTCTCGGTGGTGGATCTCAGGAAGAGCGCACCGCGGGTGGTCGGCACCGTCCGGGTCGGCACGCACCCCAACGCCGTGATCGCCGACCCGGCCGGCCACCGGGTGTTCGTGGCGGACGGGGACAGCGACGAGGTCAGCGTCATCGACGCCGCCACGGACACGGTGAGGCAGACGGTCAGCCTCGCGCCGTACGCCGACGCGCGGGTCGGCAGCACTCCGCTCGCGCTGGCACTGGCGCCCGATGGCAAGACGCTGTACGTGGCGAACGCCGGTAACAACGCCGTCGCTGTCGTCGACTTGGCGCGCGGCCAGGTGACGGGTACGGTGCCGACCGGTTGGTACCCCAGCGCCGTGGTCGCCACGGACAGCTCGCTGTTCGTCGCGAACGCCAAGGGCCTCGGCGCGGGCCCGAACGACGGCCCGGGGCGCCCGGACCCGACCTCCTCGAGCGCCACCAGCCCGGACCAGTACGTCGGCTCGATGATGGCCGGCACCCTGTCCACCGTCGACCTGCCGCTGAGCGCCGGCCAACTCGCGCACGGTACGCAGCAGGTCCGGCGGAACAACGGCTACGCGCGGGCGAACGCGCGAGGCGGCGACCCGCAGCCGATCGAGCACGTGATCTACATCGTCAAGGAGAACCGCACCTTCGACCAGGTCTTCGGCTCGCTCGGCAAGGGCAACGGCGAGGCGTCGCTGAATCTCTTCGGCGACGAGTCGGCACCGAACCAGCGGGCGCTGGAGAAGCGCTTCGTCACCCTCGACAACTTCTACGCCGACGCCGAGATCAGCGCACAGGGGTGGAACTGGTCGGTCGCCGCCAACTCCAACCCGTACAGCGAGGCGCTGTGGCCGGCGAACTACTCCGGTCGCAACGCGCCGTACCCGTCGGAGAACGGTGACCCCGCGATCGCCCCGAACGTCCACCCGGCCGACGCCTACATCTGGGACCGGCTCGCGGACAACGGGGTGACCTTCCGCAACTACGGGTTCTACGTCCACGGCAGCAGCACCGGCGGCTTCCACGCCGCGGACCCGAAGCTCGAGGCGAACACCGACCACGCCTTCCGCGGCTTCGACCTGGCGTGCCCGAGCAACGCCGACACCTTCGCGCCGCGCCGGTCGGACTGCGGCACACCTCGGTTCGACGAGTGGAAGCGGGAGTTCGACCAGTACGTGCGTAACGGCAACCTGCCCACGGTGGAGCTCGTACGCCTGCCCAACGACCACACCGCAGGCACCCGCACCGGCTACCCGACGCCGCGTGCCTACGTCGCGGACAACGACCTGGCGCTGGGCAGGCTCGTCGACGCGGTGTCGCACTCGCCGTACTGGCAGAACACCGCCATCTTCGTCACCGAGGACGACGCGCAGAACGGGCCCGACCACGTCGACGCCCACCGCACGACCTCACAGGTCATCAGCCCCTACACCCAGACCGGAGCGGTCGACAGCACCTTCTACTCCACCGCGTCGATGCTGCGCACGATCGAAGACCTCGTCGGCATCCGGCCCCTCACCCAGTTCGACGCGTTCGCCACGCCGATGAGCGCCGCCTTCTCCAGCCACCCGAACGACCGGACCTACCAGGCGGTCCGGCCGCAGCAGGCGGGTAACACGACGAACGGCAGCTCCGCCCCGATGGCGGCCGCGTCGAACGCGCAGCGCCTCGACGTCGAGGACGCCATCAACATGGCCACCTTCAACGAGGCGATCTGGAGGTCCGTGAAGGGCGCAGACAGTGACATGCCCGCGCCACGGCACGCGTTGCGCCCCTCCACCGCGCCGGGCGGCGGCGGTTAGGGTCTGCGCCCTCGTCGCAGCCGGCCCCCGCGCGTTCGAACACGCGGGGGCCGGACCGTTCACAGTCGTGCTCCGGGCCCCCTCGCTGCCATCGATCGAGGCGGGGTCGGGGTGGCTGCATCGCCGTGCTGGGGCTGTTCGGCTCCTTGCGGTCGTGGCGCACGTGGCCCAGGCTCGGGGGAGAGTCTGCAGTGGCAGCGGGGGGCGGGGTGGCAACGACGATCGCGGTGGTGGCCGCGCTGGCCGCCGCTGCCCTCTTCGGTGTGTCGACCGTCCTGCAGCAGGCGGCTGCCAGAGCGGAGCCTGCGGCGCCCGGCGCCCACGTGCTTCGATGGCGACTCCTCGGTCGGCTGGCCCGGCGCCCCCGGTGGCTGATCGCGGTCGGGCTCGCCGCCGTTTCGTACGGAGTACAGGCTCTTGCGCTGGCCTTCGGGCCGCTCGTGCTCGTCCAGCCGCTCGCGGCCATGGACCTGCTGTTCGCGCTCCCCCTGCTCGCTCGGCGGAACCGGCGCCGACTGCGGCGTGACGAGTGGCTCGGCAGCGCCCTGGTCGTCACCGGAGTCGGCCTGTTCCTCGCGCTCTCCCGGCCCGGCGAGGGCCGGACGGCCCCACCGCTCGCCGACTGGATTCCGGTGCTGGCCGCCATCGGCTCCGTGGTGTTCGTTGCGACCGCACTTGCGTCGCGGATGAGCGCGGGCACGCGTACGGCGCTGCTCGCCAGCGCGGGAGCAAGCGTCTTCGCGCTCGTCGACGCGCTGAGCAAGAGCCTCGTCGGTCAGCTGCGGGACGACGGGCTGGTGACCTTGATGCGATGGGAGCCCTACGCTCTGCTCGCGGCAGGGCTCACGGGGCTGCTGCTCGCGCAGACCGCGTTCCGTTCCGGCTCCCTGCTCATCAGCCTGCCGATCATCGACACGCTCGAGCCGATCGGAGCGGTGCTCGTCGGCGCCTTGGTGTTCGACGAGCACGTCGCCCGCTCCTTGCCGCTCCTGGTCGGACAGCTGCTCGCCGCGGCGGTCGCGGTCGCGGGCATCGTGGTCCTGGACCGGTCGCCGCTGACCACGTCGATGCGCGGTTGACGGCGCAGGCTCAGTAGCGGGGCCGCGGCCACGACCAGCACTGCGAGCAGCAGGGTGGTCACGAGCGTCGCGCGAGCCGGTGGCCGGACGGTGGACCCCAGACGGGACTAGGTGTGGGGTGGACAGCGCCCGACCACCGGCGGGAGGTCTCCCCGTGAGGCCCGTCCGCACGGAGAGTCGCCCGGGTGAATCCGTGAAGAAGAACCGGGCAGTCCGGTCATACCACCATCCGAGGTGCACCACAACAGCCCTGCGTGAGAGAGCCGCGGCCGGCCGGCGTTGTGCGACCGTTACACCTACTCTAGGAGTAGGTCACACACTTTCGGGGTATGGGGGTCGCCGTGCCGAAGCGGGGGACCCGGACAGCGTCGGCTGGGCTGCTCAGCAGGGCAGCGTTCATCGGCGTGCCCGGTGGTGCGCTGATCCTGCTGGGGGTGCTCGCCGGGCTGGAGCTGGAGTCGGGGCGGGTGTGGTGGCTCGGTGCGCTGGCCCTGGGGGTCCTGGTGGGCGCGGTCGGGGTCCTGGGCGCGGCGTTGCGCCGTCACCGGGAGCTGGCCGAGGCGGCGAGCGCGGACGCCCGCCGGCTGGCCAGTGCCTCGGTGACCAGCAGTGAGCTGGTGTGGGAGATGTCTGCCGAAGGCACGCTGACCTACCTGGGCGGGCAGTGCCTGGCGATCTTCGGTCGGGCGCCGCAGGACCTGGTCGGGACGTCGGTGTTCGCGCTGCTCCCTGCGGCTGAGGCTGCGCGGGCCCGGCGGGTCCTGGTGGAGTCGGTGGCCAACGGCACCGGATGGGAGCGCCTCACGTTCCGGGTGGTCGTGGCGTCAGGCGGCTTGGAGTGGGTGCAGACCAGCGGGGTCGCCCATGTCGACGAGCACGGGGCCGTCCGCGGGTTCACGGCGACGACCCACCTGCTGAGCGCGCACGAGGTGGACCAGCTTCGGCTGAGTGAGGCCCGGGCCCGGGTGGAGCAGACCCTGGCCCAGCATGCTGTCGACATCGTCTTCCAGCCGATCGTCGACCTGTCGTCCGGGCAGACCGCCGGGTTCGAGGCGCTGTCCCGGTTCCCCGTCCAGCCGGAACGGTCGCCGGCGGAGTGGTTCGCGGACGCGGTGCTCGCCGGCCATGGTGTCGAGCTGGAGCTGCTGGCCGTGCAGACTGCCCTGCACCGGGCAGCGACCCGGGCCCTGCCGCTGGGCAGCTACGTGTCGGTGAACGTGTCGCCCGCGACGCTGACCAGCCCACGGCTGGTGGCGACCATCGACAGCGCGCCCGTACCCCCGATCCGGATCGTGCTGGAGATCACCGAGCACGCGTCCATCGCCGACTACCCGGTGCTGCTGGCGGCCACGGACGTGCTGCGCCAGCGGGGTGTCCGCCTGGCCGTCGATGACGCGGGTGCCGGCTACGCCTCCTTCCGGCACATCCTGTCGATGCGGCCGGACTGCATCAAGCTCGACCAGACGCTGGTCCGGGGCATCCACCAGGACCCGGCGCGACGGGCGTTCGCCGCTTCTGTGGTCATGTTCGCCCTGGAGGTGGGGGCGAGCATCGTCGGCGAAGGGGTGGAGACCGCGGAGGATCTGCGGATGGCGCTCGACCTCGGCTTCGACGCGGTGCAGGGCTACTACCTGGGCCGCCCCCAGCCCCAGCCCGTCTCGAGCTCGACACCGCTGTGCGCGCCGGCCTGACTCCTCGGGGTGTCGGGCACGCCGTGGGGGCGTAGTCCCTTGTGGCCAGTTTCGGCTATCGGCCATTTGGGTGACGCAGCGTTGTGGCAAGGTTACTGAGGGGAAGGGGGCTCGATGCCTGGGGGGGCGTGATGGCTAACCGCTTCGGTGAACACGTGCGTCATCTGCGCCAGCTGGCGCGGCTCAGCCAGGAGCAGCTCGCGGAATCCCTCGGCGTCGGCCAGCAGACCGTGTCCCGCTGGGAGAACGGCACCGCGACACCGCGCCGGGCGACGCTACCCCTGCTGGCCAATCTGCTTGGGGTCAGTCCGGCCGCTCTCCTCGACGACCTCGGCTACCTGTCCGGTGATCAACCGGCCGATCAGGCCTGGGCCAGCACGCTCTCCGAGATCCCCGAACAGCAGCTGTGGGAGCTCGCTGACGACCTCTGGCACGAGATCACCCGCAGGTACCGGCCGCAGCCGAAAGGCTGACGTCGCGACCGAAGCGGCGCCATCGCCGAGAACGCCTGGGCGCCTTGTGTCCGGTCACTGCGAGCGCGCGTCTCGGCTGTGACGGGGCCCAGCAGGCATGGACGCAGGGTCGTCGAACCACTGCACCATGCGACCGTCTGCTCGCCGTCTGATCCCGCTCGCCGCCACCGTCGTGCTGCTCGCCACGGCACCGATGGCCGTCGCCGCCGGTGGTGCGTCCACCCCGCCTGCAGGCGTGTCACAGGCGACCGGCGCGAAGGTGCTCTTCCCGCCGCTGCACGACGGGCAGACCTACGCGGACCTGAAGATCGGCAACGGCGACTGCGTGCCGACCCGGAGCCCGGAGCTGCCGCCGTCGTTCGACTGCAAGGGCAGCACGAAGCTCACCGACTACGCGCCACAGCCGGGCGACAGCGACTACGACCCGACGGTCGAGAACAACCCGCAGGAGCTCTTCGGCGTCAAGGGTGCGGGGACGAACCACGCGTGGACGGTCAGCACCGGCCGTCCCGACACGGTCATCGCGGTGCTCGACTCCGGCATCGAGTGGGACACCCGCGAGCTCGCGGACAAGGTGGAGCTGAACAAGGGCGAGCTGCCACCACCGTGTGACAGCACCGACCCGAGCAGCTGCGACAGCACGTACGGCGACCCGAACGCGACGTGGGACCTCAACGGCGACCACGTGTTCAGCGTCAGCGACTACGCGAACGACCCCCGCGTCCGCGCGGTCACCGACTCGACCGGTCGCGGCTACGTCGTCCCCGAGGACCTGATCCGGGCGTTCTCCGACGGCCAGGACCACGACGGCAACGGCTACCCGAACGACATCGCCGGTTGGGACTTCTACCAGCACGACAACGACCCGGCGGACGACGTGACGTACGGCCACGGCACCGGCGAGGCGAAGGACTCGAGCGCACAGGTCACACGGTCCTCGGTCAGCCAGTGCCCCAACTGCCGCGTGCTGCCGCTGCGCGTCGGCGACTCGTTCATTGCGGACATCAACAAGTTCGCCGCGGCGGTCGTCTACGCGACCGACAACCACGCGGACGTGGTCCAGGAGGCGCTGGGCACCCTCAACCACACGTCGTTCGCGCAGCAAGCGGTCGACTACGCGTACGCGCACGGTGTCCTGGTCGTCGCGAGCGAGGCCGACGAGGCGGCGGGCCACCACAACTACCCGGCCGCGCTGAACCACACGATGGTGGTCAACTCGGTGACGCACTACGTCGACCCGGTCCAGCAGCCGAAGACCTACCTCGCCATCAACGGCTGCACGAACTACGGCGGCTACACGTGGGTCTCGGTGGAGTCGAACTCCTGCTCCTCCGACGCGACCGGGCAGTCGGCGGGGATGGCCGGGCTGCTCTACTCGGCGGCGCAGAACGCCGTCGAGAGCGGCGCCCTGCCTGCCCGCCCCGACGGCCTGCCGCTCTCGGCCGAGCAGGCGAAGCAGCTGTTCCGGCTGGCAGCGGAGGACATCGACTTCTCCACACCGAAGCCGCCGTTCGGCCCGCCGAACAACTTCGCCACGACGCTGCCGGACACCGTCCGGTACGTCACCACCGCCGGCTGGGACCAGGTGACCGGCTGGGGCCGGATCTCCGCGGACAAGCTCGTGGACCTGGTCACTGACGGCAAGATCCCGGGCGAGGCGGACATCACCTCGCCGACGGGGTGGAGCCCGCTCAGCACGACGGGGACCGTCGACGTCGTCGGCCGGGTCGCGGGCGCGCCGAAGGCGCCGGACTACACCTACGACGTCGAGGTCGCTCCCGGTGTGCAGCCGCCCATGGCGTCGTTGCCGGACACCTGGACAACCGTGGCAACCGGGAGCGGTACCGAGCCGAGGACCGGGACGCTTGCGACCCTCGACCTGGCGCAGGTGCGAGCGATGATCGACGCCGCCCCGCCCGCGTACACGCCGGCCAACGACCCGACGTCGCCCGACCTGCCGGAGCAGGACGCCTTCCGCGTCCGCGTCGTCGTGCACGTCGACGGCCGGCCGGACGCCGTCGAGCAGCGGCAGTACTTCTCCCACGCCGACGCCGACCTGCTCGCCCGGTTCCCGCGCAACCTCGACGCCGACATGACGGGCGCCGCGTTCGCCGACATCGACGGCGACGGCACGTCGGAGATGATCTTCGGCGACGGCAACGGCTATGTGCACGCGATGAAGGCCGACGGCACGGAGGCCAAGGGCTGGCCCGTCGCCACCGAGAGGCTGACCTGGCTGCCCACCGGCGGACACAACGCGTACACCACGGGTGCCGTCTCCCCGGACGTCCACGCACCGCCCCTGCTCGGCAGCCCGCTCGTCGCCGACCTCGACGGTGACGGCTACCCCGAGGTCGCCGTCGACGACATCGAGGGCACGCTGCACGTCTACGACCACCAGGGCCGTGAGGTCGATGGCTTCCCGGTGCACACGAACCGCGCGTGGTCGCATGACCCGGGATGCCAGGAGCCAGGCCAGGCGCCGGACTGCGACCACTGGGTGCAGCACCACGTCCGCGACCACGTCAACACGGTCGACAAGGCGTTCGCGGCGATGCCGTCGGCAGGCGACCTCGACCCGTCGTACCCGGGGCTGGAGCTCGTCGCCGGTGCGATGGACGGGCACGTCTACGCGTGGCACGCCGACGGCACGCCCGTCGCCGGGTGGCCGGTCCTGCCGCGCGACCCGGCGAAGGTCGCCAACGTCGACCCGCAGAGCCACCTGGTGACCTTCAAGTCGGGCGCCAACGCCGAGTACGGCAAGCAGATCATCACGACGCCGACGCTCGCCGACATCAACGGGGACGGGGCGCTCGAGGTCCTCGTCAACGTCGACGAGGAGTACACGGAGACGCCGAACTGGTCGTCGCGTACGCCGGTCGCCGACGGGCTCGGTTACAGCGGCGCGGTCGGCAGCGGCAACACCCGGACCTACGCCCTGTGGGCCGACGGCACCAAGCACGCGGGGAACGAGACGATCGGCAACCTCGGCGACAACGCGTACCTCCCCGGCTGGCCGGTCAAGATCGGCATGATCGAGACCGAGCTGCTGCCCGACGTCGGCTCCGGGTCGGACGGGTCGCCGGTCGTCGCCCACGCGGTGGCAGGCAGTGACACGCCGCAGATCGCCACGACGTCGATCGGCGGGCCGCCGTACCTGCTCAACGCAGACGGGACCAGCGTCTACGGCGCGGACCCCGACGGCCACTACCGCACGATGTCCACCGTCGAGGGCAAGAGCGCCGCGACCGACTACCCGTCGATCGCCTCGCTCGGTGGCGGCGCGCTCGGCCGGCTCGGCGGCACCGGCTCGCCGATGTCGTTCGCGATGGGCGCGACGGGGCTCAAGCGCCTGCTGGACGTCGTGCTGCCCGACCAGCAGCTCGGCGCCGAGGACCACGTCGACGCGTGGGACACCACCACCGGCACGTTCGAGCCCGGATTCCCGGCACGGATGAACGACCTGCAGTTCTTCAACACACCCGCGATCGCGGACATCGACGGCAGCGGCCGCCCGTCGGTGCTGCAGGGATCGGCGGTGTACGACCTGCGGGCCTACCAGCTGGGCGGCACGTCACCGAACGGCTGGCCGAAGTTCACCGGCGGCTGGGTCACGCAGACACCGGCGGTGGGCGACCTGCTCGGTGACGGGGGACTCGAGGTGACGATCCCGACCCGCGAGGGCACCCTGTTCGTCTGGAAGACGGCGGGCAGCGTCTGCGGCGACCTGGAGTGGCCGAAGTTCCAGCACGATCTGCACAACAGCGGCAACTACGACACCGACGCGACCCCGCCGGGCGCCCTGCGGGGCGTGCACTTCGACGGCGACACGCTGCACGTGACCGCCAGCGGCGACAACGGCTACTGCCCCGGCACCGGGAAGTCGTACCTGCTGACCGCGGGCGGCCGGCGCACGGTGCTCGACGTAGCACCGGCCCCTGCCGGCACCGCGCAGACGATCCCGCTCGGCGACCTGCTGCACGGTCAGCAGAACGCGACGATCAGCGAGGTGGACGCGGCCGGCAACGTGTCGTTCCCGGTCGATGTCGTCACGGGCAAGCCCGGCCGCGACCGCGGCAAGCACCTCGGCGACGCCGGAGCCAACGATCACGGCTCATCCGTACAACCCGGCGACGGCACGGTGCGGGCAGTGGCGTACGGCAGCGGCGGTGGCGGCGGCGACTTCCACGCCCGCGACGTCGCAGCCGTGGCTGCGCCGTTCGAGCTGTCGCTGCTGGCGCTCGTGGCTGCCGCTGCGGTGCGCCGGCGGCGGCGCGGACGGAGGGCGTGACATGCGCAGGCTGCTGCTGAGCGCGACCGCAGCGGCGCTCGTCGTCGCGCCGCTCGGGGCCCTGCACGCCGCCGCGACGCCGCCGTCCCGGTCGTTGCTGGCGGGTGCCGCCTCCGTGGACGTCACGCCGCCTGCGCCTGGCACTGTGCCCGATCCCGCCGACTGCCGGCCGGTCGGCACGGCGGTCGGCTACGACGGGCCACGCCAGTTCGCGCTCGAGGAACCGTACGAGGACGTCAACGGCAACGGCCACTACGACGCGCCGGACCCGACCAACGGGGCGCCCGGCGAGCCGTTCCTCGACTGCCCGACGCCGACGGCGACAGGCGGCGTACGCCCGCCGGATGGGCGCTGGGACGGCGTCTACGTCGGCGGTGGCGACTGCTGCGACCGGCTCGGCATGAAGGTGCTCGACCCGCTGGAGGCGGACGCACTCGTCGTCGCGAACGGGGACAAGCGCATCGCGGTCGTCACGGTCGACAACGAGGGCGTGTTCAAGGAGATCTGGGACGAGGTGCGGGCGAAGGTCGCTGCCGATGGCGTGCACCTCGATGCCGTGTTCCCGTCGTCGACGCACGACGAGTCGGCGCCCGACACGATCGGCATCACCGGCCCCGCGCAGACCACGAGCGGGGTCGACCCGTTCTACGTCGAGTTCCTCGTCGCGCGCGTCGCGGGCGCGATCGAGCACGCCGCGTCGCACCTGCACCCGGTGCGCGTGCGCTATGGCCGCGTCCAGCCCGGCAACCTGGTGCCGTGCTGGTCGTCGTACCCGTTCGTCGCCGACCAGAGCATCGGCGCGATGCAGGTCGTCTCCGCCCGCGGCCACGACGTGCTGGCGACGCTGGTCAACTACGGCATCCACGCGGAGGAGCTCGGGTTCTCCGAGGACACCAAGCACGACATCTCGGGCGACTGGTGGCACTTCCTGCGCGAGAGGCTACGCGCCGAGTACGGCGAGCGCCCGGTCCTCGCGATGGCCGGGATGGTCGGGTCGGTCGAGATGCCGATGATCCTCACCGGCGCGTACGACCCGACGCCGACGGGCGTGCACAAGTACTCCGCACGCGACGGCTGCACGACGATCTACAGCGGCCCGCCGCAGGCCGTGCCGCACGAGGGCGGGTACGACACCTACACGAAGAGGCTCGGCGAGACCGTCGCGTCCTGGGCTGATCGCGCCCTCGAGGACGGCGACTGGTCGCGCAGCGACCGGCTCGAGTTCGCACTGCAGACGATCCAGACGCCGATCACGAACGAGCTGTTCCTCGCCGCAGGGCCGCTGTGTGTGTTCGACTACCGGATCCTCTACACCGAGGGCGTCCCGACCGGCACCGGCGTGCCGCCGGCGTGTGGCGCCGGCGACCAGGTCGCGACCGACGTGGGCTACTTCCGGATCGGTGACGGGTCGTTCGTGATGGCTCCCGGTGAGCTGTTTCCGGTGACGTACGCGCACGACTTCCACGGTGCCGCCGGCGAGGCGGACCCGTCGGCCGGGCCGGTGCACGACTGGGTGCTCGCGCACCTGGGCGGGAGGTGGCGCTTCGTCGACGGCCTCGGCGGTGACCTGTCCGGCTACATCTTCCCGTCGAACAACGAGGTGGGAACGCCGACGCTGCCGGACAACCCGCAGGGCGACGACGTCGACCGGTTCGGCTGCCACCACGTGGACGATGCGGAGGCCTCCAGCGGTCAGGAGGGCGACGTTGTCGACGACGCGCTCGCGACGCTCCTGCCGCCATCACCGCGGGACCAGGTGCGGGTCGGGCGCTACGTCTACTCCGACGGCTCGCTGCACCGGGACCCGACCGGCGACGGCATCCTCGCGTGCAGCGCCCAGACCAGCGGGTTCGACGCGGCGCGCGGGCCTGCCACGGCGGTGTCGGTGGCGCCGGCCGGTGACAGCGCGCCGACGACCTACACGCCGGGTGTCGACGGCGTCAGGTGGATGGACCTCGACGGGCTCCCGCAGGCGGCGCCGAACCAGCAGACCCGAGGGGTGCTGCTGCCTGACGGCACCCGGATCTGGGTGGACGTCTACCCCGACGTGTAGTGCGAGCGACGCTGGCCGGCCTGCCGCGAATACGCTGCGGGGGAGGGGAGGTGCGTGTCACGGACGACGGGCGATTCGGCCTGGTGAACCTCACCAGGGTGTACGGCGCGGCGGACGAGCTGGACATGGCGCCGTTCGCAGAGCTGCTGGCCGACGGGGTGGTCATGCACCTTCCCGGGCTGTCGATGGAACTGGCCGGCGCCCAGGAGTGCGTGCGCGCCCTGCGCATGGCGTACGCGGATCTGCGCATACGTCAGCGGCCGCTCCGGGTCGAGCGGCTCGGCCCGTTCGTCGTCGTCCTCGTCACCGGCTCGTCGAGCCTGCGTACGACACTCGAGTCCGTCCACGTCATGCGTCTCGGCGGTGCGGAGCGGGTGGTCGAGTTCTGGGGGATCAGCACTCCGATGCACGTCCAAGGGGCGACGTGAACCCGCGGCTGCCGGCACCGACCACGCGGTAGTGGAAGTCGCTGTCGCCGAACAGGGCGTCGACGGCGAGCAGCCGCTTGAGGTAGTGCCCGATCGGGAGCTCGTCCGTCATGCCGACGCCACCGTGCGTCTGCACGGCGGCCTCGCCGACGAGCCGGCCCAGCCTTCCCACCTGCGCCTTGAGGACGGAGACGTCGCGTGCGGTGGCCTGACCTGCCTCGGCCAGCGCCGCCGTGTAGACCAGCGTCGTGTGCGCCTTGGTGTGTGCGATCTTCATGTCGGCCAGCCGATGCGCCACCGCCTGGAAGGCGGCGATGGGCTTGCCGAACTGCTCCCGCGTCATGCCGTACGCCGCGGTCCGGCGCAGCAGGGCGCCCATCGCCCCGACCCCCTCGGCCGCCAGTGCGACGACAGCGTCGGTCACGACACCGGTGATCGCGGCGTACGCGTCGTTCGACACGCAGCACTCGCGCGGGACCGCGACGCCGTCGAACGTGACGTGGGCGGCGGCGCGGCCGTCGATGGTCGTGAACGGGCTCATCCGGACACCGGGTGTCTGCCGTTCCACGACCAGTAGGACGAGGCCGTCCGGCTGACCTGGCTCGCCGGACTCGCGCGCGGTCACGACCAGCACGTCCGCCTCGGCCGCCCCCAGGACGAGCCGCTTCTTGCCGTCGAGGTGGTACGTGTCACCCGTCCTGCGGCAGCGCATCGCGACCTGTGCCGGGTCTGCGGTCCCACGGCCCTCCTCGTGGGCCAGCGCACCGAGCGTCGTGCCGGCCATGATCCGCTCGAGCCAGCGGCGGGCCGCCGGCTGCTCGGGCGCGATCGCCAGGGCCCGCCCGGCCAGGAGAACCGACGACAGGTACGGCTCCACCAGCAGGTGCTCGCCGAACAGCTCGGTGACGGCGACGACGTCGACCACCGACCCGCCCGTGCCGCCGACGGCTTCGGGGAACGGCAGCGTCAGCAGGCCCAGGTCGCCCAGCGCCGCCCAGACCTCGGCGGAGAACGGACGGTCCGAGTGCACGATCGCCTGGCGCGCGTCGAAACCGTAGCTCCGCCGCAGGTAGCTCGTGACGCTCTGCCGAAGCAGCACCTGCTCGTCCGTGAAGGAGAAGTCCATCGTCGTTCCTCGGTCAGCGGCCGGCGAGCGTCCGGGCGATGAGGTCGCGCTGCACCTCGTTCGTGCCTGCGTAGATCGACGCCGCGCGGCTGTTCAGGTAGTAGGGCATCGCGACGAGGTCGAAGTCGTCGGTCAGGGCCTCGACTCCCGAGCCCACCCCGAGCGCGTCGACCTGCAACGGCAGTGCCTCCAGGCCGGAGACCCTCGCCATCATCGCCGTGAGGCGCTGGGTCAGCTCGGACCCCGCCGTCTTGTTGATCGAGGGAAAGGCAGGATCCGCCATGACGGGGTGGCCGCTGATCGCCAGCTTCTCCAGGTGCTCGAGCGATGCCACCTCTGCCTCCAGCTCACCCAGGTCGCGCTGGAAAACCGGGTCGTCCGCCAGGCGGCCGCCGTACGCCGAGGTGCGTGTCGACGCGGCGTCCCGGATCGCCTCGACGAAGCGCAACAGCGACGGGCTCTGCGTCGACACGCCGCGCTCGTGCGCGAGCAGGTGCTTTGCGACGGCCCAGCCTGCACCCTCGTCGCCGACACGGTTGGCCTGCGGCACGCGGACGTCGTGGAAGAACACCTCGCACTGCTCCGGGAAGCCGTCGAGCCCGACGATGGGCCGCACCTCCAGGCCCGGCGAGTCCATGCGGTCCAGCAGCAGGAAGGTGATGCCTTCCTGCTTGCGGCCCGCACTGCTGGTGCGCACCAGCATGAACATCCGGTTCGCGCGATGCGCCAGCGTCGTCCAGATCTTGCTGCCGTTGACGACGTAGTCGTCGCCGTCGGGGACGGCGCTGCAGCTCAGCGAGGCGAGGTCCGACCCTGCGTTCGGCTCCGAGTAGCCCTGCGTCCAGAAGTCCTCACCGGAGAGGATCCCGGGCAGGTGGCGCTGCTTCTGCTCCTCGGTCCCGAGGTCGATGAGCAACGGCCCGATCATCTTCAGGCCGTTCGGGAGCAGCGGCGGCAGGTTCCGCCGCGCGTACTCCTCGGCGAACACGAACCGCTGGTCCACCGACCAGCCGGTGCCGCCGTACTCCACCGGCCAGGCCGGCGCGGCCCACCCCTTGCCGTGCAGGATGCGGTGCCACTCCATGACCTCGTCGAACGGCGAGAAGACGCTCGTGAGCTTGCGGCCAGCCTCGCGGATGGCGACGGTCGGGGCGGTGTCGAGGAAGGCGGCGACCTCCTCGCGGAAGGCCTCGAGCTCCGGCCCGGTCTCCAGATGCATCAGCTGCGGCCCCCTGCTGCCGTCCCGCGGAATCGTGGCGGGTCTTCCCGTCCGGTCGCCAACGTAGTAGCCGCCTGGTCGCATGTGTGGCGGGTGCCACGCCCTCGGAGGTCTTTGGACCCTGTGGGTCTCGCCGCCGAGGGCGGAACGTCCACATGTCAAGTGCGCGCACGGACGGTGTCTGCGACGTGCCTCGGTTCCACAGAAGGAAGGCCAAGCATGATCGGTTCGAAACGGTGGCTGACTCTCGTTGCCGCCGTGGGGGTGTCCGCTGTCGGGCTGACCGCGTGTGGCGGTGGCTCGTCGAACCAGGCGGCGTCGGAGAGCCCGAGCGCGTCGGCATCGGCGTCCAGCTCGACCGCCGCTCCGTCGATCTCTGCGACGTCGTTCACCGCTGACTTCTCCGTGATGAGCCAGCTGAAGGACCTGGCTGCGCAGGGCAAGGGCAAGATCGGAGTCCTGCTGCCCGAGACCACGACCTCAGCGCGGTACACCGCTTTCGACGCTCCGTACCTGACCAAGGCGTTCCAGGCTGCGGGGCTGAGCTCTGACCAGTTCATCATCACCAACGCACAGGGCAGCACCGCCACCGAGAAGACGCAGGCGGAGGCGGCCATGACGCAGGGTGCGACCGTCCTGGTGATGGACCCGATCGACTCCGGTGTGGGTGCGGCGATCGAGTCCGAGGCGAAGTCGCGTGGCGTCAAGGTCATCGACTACGACCGGCTGACCCTCGGCGGCAGCCGTGACTACTACGTGAGCTTCGACAACGTGAAGGTCGGCGAGCTCATCGGTCAGGGCTTCGTCGACTGCGTGCAGGCGTGGAACGTCAGCAAGCCCAACGTGCTCGTCATGCGCGGTGCGCCGACGGACAACAACGCCACCCTGTTCGCTCAGGGGTACGACGGCGTGCTGCAGCCGAAGTTCGACTCCGGTGAGTACGTGAAGGTCGGCGAGCCGGCCGGGACGTGGGACCCGCCGACCGCGCAGACGACGTTCCAGCAGCAGTACACGGCGCACAAGAACATCAACGCCGTTGTGATGCCGAACGACGACAACGCCAATGCGGTGATCTCCTACCTGAAGACCCTCAACATCCCGCCGAGGAAGTTCCCCACCACCGGCCAGGACGCGACCGTGACCGGCCTGCAGAACATCCTCTCGGGCTACCAGTGCGGCACCGTCTACAAGCCGATCTACCTCGAGGCGCAGGCCGCAGCAGCGCTCGCCCTCTACCTGCGGGCGGGCATGCAGCCCCCGGCGGACCTGGTCAACGGCCAGACCGAGGACAGCCAGGCGAAGAGCCAGGTGCCGTCCGTGCTCCTGACCCCGGTCTGGGTGACTGCGGACAACATGGCCAAGACCGTCGTCGCGGACAAGTTCGTCGACACCGCGAAGCTGTGTGCGGGTGCGCTCGCGGACGCGTGCAAGCAGGCCGGAATCCAGTAAGCCGGACCGTAGCGGTGGCCGGGTCTCGAGAAGACCCGGCCACCGAGCCGCCCACACCGAGGAGAGGAACGACAGGATGACGGCGACGCAGGAGCCACTCCTGCGACTGCGCGGGGTCAGCAAGAGCTTCGGGCCGGTACAGGCGTTGACCGGGGTGGACGTCGATGTCCCCGCGGGGCAGGTCACGGCACTGGTCGGCGACAACGGCGCCGGGAAGACCGTACTGATCAAGTGCATCGCCGGCATCTGGGAGCCGGATGCCGGACAGATGTTCTGGGAAGGCCGGCCGGTGCACATCCGCACGCCCCGCGACGCGGCGGCACTCGGCATCGAGACCGTCTACCAGGACCTGGCCCTCTGCGACAACCTGGACATCGTCCAGAACATGTTCCTGGGCCGCGAACGCGTTCGGATGCGGGTCCTCGACGAGGACAACATGGAGCGGGCGGCCGCGGAGACGCTCGCCGGGCTGTCGGTGACGACCGTCCGGTCCATCCGTCAACCCGTCGCCTCGCTCTCGGGCGGACAGCGGCAGGCGGTGGCGGTGGCGAAGGCCGTCATGTGGAACTCGAAGCTCGTGATCATGGACGAGCCGACCGCTGCACTGGGCGTCGCGCAGACCGCCATGGTCCTCGACCTCATCCAGCGCCTGGCGGCCCAGGGCCTTGCGGTGATCGTCATCTCGCACAACCTCAACGACGTGTTCAACGTCGCTGACCGGCTCGCCGTGCTGCAGCTGGGACGGATGGTGGCGACCGGTCCGGCAGCAGAGTTCGACAGCCAGAGCGTGGTCGAGCTGATGACGACCGGGACCTCGTCGCGGGTACCCGCGCGCGAACCGGTCACCGAATCCGACGAGGGTGGTGCCTGACCATGTCGCGCACGGAAGGGCCCGCACCACACGCCGCTCCTGCGGGCGCAGGTCAGGGGTCGGTCGAGGCGGTCCGGGCGAACCGGACCGAGACCCTGTCCGAGTACGTGCATGCCGCCGCGGGCCGGCTTCGTGGTGGCGAGAGCGGCGTGCTGCCCGTCCTCGTCGGCCTCGTGGCCATCACGATCTTCTTCCAGGTCCGCAACGACAACTTCCTGTCCGCCGGCAACCTGACGAACCTGCTCGTCCAGGGCGCCGTCTTCATGCTGCTCGGCATGGGCGAGGTGTTCGCCCTGCTGCTGGGTGAGATCGACCTGTCCATCGGCTTCGTCTCGGGCATCGGCGGCGTGGTGACGGCGGAGCTCGTGGTCTACCCGCGGTACTGGCCGTGGTGGGCCGCGATCGTCGTCGCGCTGCTGGTCACGGCGGCGATCGGGGCGCTGCAGGGGGCGCTGATCACGCAGCTGCGACTGCCGTCGTTCGTGGTGACGCTGTCCGGCCTGCTGGGCTGGCAGGGGGTCATGATCTGGATCCTCGGAGCGGGCGGCACGGTGCCCATCCCCAGCGACGTCATCAACGACCTGGCCAACGGGAACCTCAGCCCGGCGGCCGGCTGGATCGTCGTGGGCGCCGTGGTGGGGGCGTACGCGGTCACCACCGTCTACCGGGACAACCACCGGCGGGCGAGCGGTCTGGTGGCGCCACCACCGGTACTCACCGCGGTGAAGATCGCCGCGGCGGCGGCGGCCGGAGTCGTTCTCGTCGTCATCTGCAACACGAACCGTGGTGCGCTCGTCCCCATCCGTGGCGTGCCGTGGGTGGTGCTGATCGTGCTGGGCGTGCTCGCCGCCTGGACGTTCCTGCTCTCCCACACCCGTTTCGGTCGCTACATCTACGCCATCGGCGGCAACCCCGAGGGGGCTCGCCGGGCCGGCATCAACCTGTCGCTCATCCGCACGTCGGCCTTCGCGCTGGCGGGGCTGACGGCCGGCATCGCCGGCATCATCTACGCGTCGCGGCTGCGCTCGGTGTCCACCAGCCTGGACGGTGGGACGCTCGTGCTCTACGCGGTCGCGGCGGCGGTCATCGGGGGGACCAGCCTGTTCGGCGGGCGCGGGAAGGCGCTGCACGCCGTCCTCGGCGGGATCGTCATCGCCGCCATCTACAACGGCATGGGCCTGCTCGGCATGAGCGCCGCCTCGCAGTACATGGTGACCGCGCTGGTGCTGCTGTCCGCGGTGACGGTGGATGCCGTCGCGCGCCGTGGGCGGGAGGCGTCGTCTGCCGGCAGGTGAGCGCTGGTGCCGGGTCAGTCGGCCGGCGGGATGACCACCACCGGGCACGGCGCCTGGACGACGCAGCTGTGGGCCACCGCACCCAGCAGCTTCCGGCCGTCGTGCCCGTGACCGTGGCGGCCCAGGACGAGCAGGTCGGCATCTCGAGCCTCGCGCAGCAGCAGGGCGACCGCGCTGCCCTCCTGGACGACCGACTCGACGTCAGCGCCAGCGCCGTCCGTCGACTCCTTCACCAGGTTCGCCAGCACGTCCTCCGCTGCGGCCGACAGGTCCGACTCGACCCGCGCCGGCACGTACCCAGGGAGCTCGGGGAAGTGCCAGGCGAGAACCGCCCGCACGCGACCACCGACGGACTCGGCCTGCCGTAGCGCCCAGCGCAGGACAGCGGCCGAACTCGGCGACCCGTCGACGCCGGCGACGATGAGCGGTGCCGAACCCTGGTCACCCATAACTGGTCACCTTCCGTCCCAGACAGCTCTCACGGTGTGGCCGGCGCCCGGAGCGCGGACAGGGGCGAAGGTCACCGCGCACCGTCGGCAGGCCTTTCGCCTCTGAGCAGGGTGGGCCGCGCGTCGTACACCCGAGAAGAGCCCCGACGGACGGTGGCTGCTGCCCTGGAGCTGGCCATGAGCGAGCTGACGTACATCCGGTTCTTCGACGAGGTAGGGGTGGGCGACGTTGCCCTGGTCGGCGGGAAGAACGCCTCCCTGGGGGAGATGTACCGGGAGCTGTCCGGCGAGGGAGTACGCGTACCGAACGGTTTTGCGATCACGGCGGAGGCCTACCGGCACGTTCTCGACGAGGCCGGCGCCTGGCCCGCGCTGCGGGCGGCGCTGGACGGCCTCGACCCCGCCGACGTGGCCGACCTGGCCCGCCGGGCCAAGGCCGCGCGCGAGATCGTGTACGGCGCCGGGCTGCCGGCCGACCTGGCGGCCGAGATCCTCGCGTCCTACCGCCGGCTGGAGGAGCAGTACGGCGCCGGCGTGAGCGTGGCCGTGCGCAGCTCTGCGACCGCCGAGGACCTGCCCACCGCGAGCTTCGCCGGGGAGCACGAGACCTACCTCAACGTCCAGGGTGAGCACAGCCTGCTCGACGCCTGCCGCCGGTGCTTCGCGAGCCTGTTCACCGACCGGGCTGTCCACTACCGGATCGACCAGGGGTTCGACCACTTCGCGGTCGCACTGTCGGTCGGCGTCATGAAGATGGTGCGCTCGGACGTCGCGGCTTCGGGCGTGATGTTCTCCCTGGACACCGAGTCCGGCTTCTCGGACGTCGTGTTCATCACCGGCGCGTACGGGCTCGGCGAGAACGTCGTGCAGGGGGCCGTCGACCCCGACGAGTTCTACGTGCACAAGCCGACGTTCGCCCAGGGACAT
Organism: uncultured Actinomycetota bacterium; assembly: GCA_963728075.1. Taxonomy (GTDB): domain Bacteria; phylum Actinomycetota; class Actinomycetes; order JAFAQI01; family DASSKL01; genus CAVSIP01. Next base: position 666,354 of record CAVSIP010000003.1, read on the forward strand.
CGTGCGGTGCTGCGGCGCCGGCTCGGCGACAAGGCCGTGCAGATGGTGCTCGCCGAGGGCGGCAGCAAGCAGACGACGAGGAACGTGCCGACTCCCAAGGCCGACCGCGAGCGGTTCTGCATCACCGACGACGACGTCCTGGAGCTGGCCGCGAGCGCCCTGGTGATCGAGCGGCACTACGGGATGCCGATGGACATGGAGTGGGCCAAGGACGGACAGGACGGCAAGGTCTACCTCGTCCAGGCCCGCCCGGAGACCGTGACGTCGCAGCGCGGCGCGGCGCTGCTGGAGACCTACGTGGTCGACGGTGTCGGCGAGGTTCTCGTCGAGGGGCGTGCTGTCGGCGAGAGGGTGGCCTGCGGAGCCGTCCGGCGGATCACCAACCTCAGCGAGCTGGCGGGGTTCCGCCCGGGCGAGGTGCTCGTCGCCGACATCACGACCCCCGACTGGGAGCCGGTGATGAAGACGGCAGCCGCGATCGTCACCAACCGCGGTGGACGGACCTGCCATGCGGCGATCGTGGCCCGCGAGCTGGGCATTCCCGCGGTCGTCGGCACCGGGGACGCGACGACGCGGATCCCGGTGGGGAGCACGGTGACGGTGTCCTGCGCCGAGGGGGACACCGGCCGGGTGTACCGCGGCGAGGTGGCCTTCCATGTGGAGCAGGGCGACAGCGTGGAGCTCCCTCGCCCCCGGACCCGGATCATGATCAACCTGGGCAACCCGGACCTGGCGTTCAAGACGTCGTTCCTGCCCAACGACGGGGTGGGCCTGGCCCGGATGGAGTTCATCATCAGCGAGTCCATCAAGGCTCACCCGCTGGCGCTCCTGCACCCGGAGAAGGTCTCCGACCCGCAGGTCCGCACCGCGCTCGCCGCTGTGACCCGCGGCTACCCCGACGGCGAGACGTTCTTCGTCGAACGGCTCGCCGAGGGGATCGGCACCATAGCCGCCGCCTTCTACCCCAAGCCGGTCGTGGTCCGGATGAGCGACTTCAAGACCAACGAGTACGCGAGCCTCCTCGGCGGTGCGGACTTCGAACCGCGCGAGGACAACCCGATGCTGGGCTTCCGCGGCGCCTCCCGGTACGCCCATCCGGCGTACACGGACGGCTTCGCGCTCGAGTGCCGGGCGATGCGTCGCGTGCGGGACGACATGGGCCTGGTCAACGTCGTGCTGATGCTGCCGTTCGTCCGGCGGGTGGAGGAGGCCGACCTGGTCCTCGCCCGCATGGCCGACCTCGGTCTGCGGCGCGGGGAGAACGGCCTGCTGATCTACGCCATGTGCGAGATCCCGAACAACGTCATCCTCATCGACGAGTTCGCCCAGCGCTTCGACGGCTTCTCCATCGGCTCGAACGACCTCACCCAGCTCACCCTGGGCGTCGACCGGGACAGCGCCTTGGTCTCCTTCGACTACGACGAGCGGGACCCGGGGGTGAAGCAGATGATCCGACTGGCCGTGGAGGGTTGCCGTCGCAACCGCATCCACTCGGGGCTGTGCGGCCAGGCGCCGTCCGACTACCCGGACATGGCGGAGTTCCTCGTCGAGATCGGGATCGACTCCATGAGCCTCAACCCGGACAGCGTCATCGCCACGACCCGCCGGGTGCTGGAGGTCGAGCAGCGCCTCGGGCCTGCTGCGCCAGCCTGACGAGCGTCTGCTGCATCGCCGGGCACATGTCCTTGTGGTGGGGGAGCAGCCGGGAGTACAGCGCACGGAACGGCTGGCGGGGCATCACGGTGATCTCGTACGAGTGGCGCACGAGCGTGCTGCCGCCTCGTGGCACCAGGTCGTACCGCCACGTGGTGGAGTCCCGCCGGGACGGGTCGAGCCGCTCGGGGACGGTGCGGAAGGCGAACACCCGGTCGGGCACCATCTCGACGACCTCGCACACCCTGCTCCAGCGGGCGACTCCGTGCCGGTTGTGGCCGCGGAAGCGAGCGCCGGTCACCGCCTCGTGGGGGCTGTCCGCCAGCCACTCCGCCCGCCGCGCCTCGTCACTGCGCTCACCGGTGGTCGTGACGTCGGTGATGATGCGGAACAGCGTCTCCGATGCGGCATCGATGGTCTGCTCCACGCTGCCTGCGCGTCGCCACTGGTCGGTCATGGCACCTCCTACCTGGCCCCGCGTGGCCGGCTCGTGGGTCGCGTCCGGTCGAGCAGGCGCACCACGGTGTCCGCAGCCCACCGCTCGTACTGCTCGTCGGTCCACCCGGCGATGCCGGTCAGCATCCGGTAGACGTCGGCGCTGCCGACCGCCCACACGCCGTCGCGTTCCGTGGCGCTGACCGACCGTCCCGCCACCAGTCGCAACGCCGCGGCCAGGTCGTCGCGCCGGGCCTGCTCCAGGGCGCCCGACCGGTCGCGCAGCTGCGGCTCGCTCGTTGCTGCCTGCTGCAGCGCGGTCATGACCCCTGCGGTGCGGCGGTGGATGGCCGTCCCGAGAGCGGCCAGGGCGTTCGCCCGCCGGCGCCGCGAACCGGCCGCGAGCGCGGCGAACTCCGGTCGCTGCGACAGCGGGATGGCGGCATCGTCCCCGACCACGGCGGCGTCCACCGCTGCCAACAGGACGCCTGCCTTGGAGTCGAAGGCGGCGTACACGGTCTCCACCGCCACGTCGGCCGCGGTCGCGATGTCACGTACGCCCGTGCCGCTCCAGCCGCGCTCGGAGAACAGCGTAGTGGCGGCAGCGAGGATCGCCGCACGGGTGCCGGCGGCCTGTCGTTCGCGGTGGACCGAGCGGTAGGGACGGGGCCGGTCTCCCCCTCGCACCCTCGCGGCTGTCCCCACGAACCGAACCTAGATCGCCCATGTATTCATGACAAGTAGGTTCCAGTGAATTGCACGGTAGGGGTCGGACAATCGCCGCAGCGGGCCGAATGTCCTGCCAATCCGGCATCTCGGCCGAATCCGGTGCACGCAGCCACCCTCGGAAATGCCCAGTAGAGTTCGCAGACGGTTCCGCGCGAGACCTGGTCAGCCCGGGTGATCTGGAGGTCCCCACCGCATGTGCGACGTGGCGGGACCCAGCGTCGACGCGGTGTTCACCGGCTCGGTCTTCCGGGACCTCCTGGAGTCGGCGCCGGACGCGATGGTCATCGTCGGGTCCGACGGCACGGTGGTGCTCGTCAACCGGCAGACCGAGCAGCTGTTCGGCTTCGGGCGGGACGAGCTGGTGGGCCAGCCGGTGGAGGCACTGGTACCGGAGCGCTTCCGGCACCGGCATCTCGCCCACCGCGATGGTTACTTCGCCGACCCGAAAATGCGGCCGATGGGCGTGGGGCTGGAGCTGTTCGGGTTGCGCCGGGACGGGACGGAGTTCCCGATCGAGATCAGTCTGAGCCCGCTGGAGACCGACCGCGGCGTCCTGGTGTCCGCCGCGATCCGCGACATCACCGAGCGCAAGCGCGCCGAACGGCTGTCCGCCCTCGGCGAGCTCGCGACCGTCATCGGGCATGAGCTGCGCAACCCGTTGGCCGCTGCGACCAACGCGCTGTTCCTGGCCCGCCGGCGGCTGGGCGCGGCCATCGGGCCCGACGTCGAGCGTCACCTCGCTCTCGCCGAGCGGGAGACGGCCCGGGCTGCGTCCCTGTCGGAGGACCTGACGGCCTACATCCGTGACCGCCATCCCACTCCCGTGCCGTTCACCGTGGGTGCGCTCGTGGAGGAGGTGCTCGCGTCGACCCCGCCTCCGGGCGACGTGTCCGTCACGGTCGACGGGCTCGACACCCCGCTGGTGGCCGATCCGGCGCAGCTCAACCAGGTGCTCACGAACCTCGTGGCCAACGCCTACCAGGCCATGCCCGACGGTGGTGAGGTCTGCATCACCGCCCGTGCCGCCGACGACGAGGTCGAGATCGCCGTGGCCGACACCGGCCCCGGCATCGCGGAGTCGGTGGCCGCACGGTTGTTCGAGCCGTTCTTCACCACCAAGGCGATCGGCACCGGGCTCGGACTGGCGATCGCCAAGCGGCTGACCGAGGCCCACGGTGGGACGCTCTCTCTCGAGAACGGGCCGGCCGGGGGTGCCCGGGCGACCGTGCGACTCCCGCTGCGCGCCTCCCGGTCGCAGGGGTGAGCGTGGCCGGATACGTGCTCGTCGTCGACGACGACCCGAGCGTGCGCTCGACTGCCGCCGAGATCCTGGCGGAAGAGGGCCACCGCGTCCTCGAGGCGGCGGACGGTGAGGCCGCACTCGCCGTGCTCGCCGACCACCCGGTCACGGTGCTCCTGCTCGACGTGCACATGCCCAGGCTCGACGGGCTGTCCCTGCTCGAGCGGATCGACGTACCGCCGCCGGTGGTGCTGCTGGTCTCCGCCTACGCGTTCACCGCCGATGACCGTGCCCGCGTCGGAGGCAAGGTCTTCCGCTACCTCCGCAAGCCCGTCCCACCGGCGAGCCTCATCGCGGCGGTCGACGACGCGATGGCCACCGCGGGCTCGTAGCGGCGGCTCAGGACGGCGGGCTGTCGTCCGCCGCCCTCGGTGTTCCCTCGGCGGTCAGCGCAGGCACCGGATCGACCAGGCGCTCGACCAGGTGGTCGCCGGTGTGCTGGCCCTGCCCGGTGCGGCCCAGCCCCGACCAGATCTGCCAGCCGAGCCGGGCCTTGAGCGCCGGTGGCAACCCGGCGACGAGCGGGTCGGGGAGGGTGAGGAAGAAGTTCTCCTGCTGCCGGACCCACGGGCGGCAGAAGTACGACAGGATGCCGTACCGCGGGTCGGCCGTGCGGTTCCTGCCGGTCCCGTGCCAGAGCCGGCCGTCGAAGACCAGTGCGTCGCCGGCTCGGCCGGTCGCGGTGACCGGCTCGAAGACCTCGCCCGCGGGTAGTCCTTCGTACGCGACGTTCTCCGGCCGCCCGTGCGTCCTCGGGAGGAGCAGGGTGCCGCCGTTGTCCTCGGTGAAGTCGCTGAGCATCCACATGATGTTCATGACGAGGGGCAGTGGCGTGGGGAACGGCACGTAGCTCTGGTCGGAGTGGAACAGCATCTCCTCCCCGCCCAGCCCGGCGATGTTCGCGTTGAGCGAGGAGAGCACGAACCCGGGCCCCAGCAGGTGCGGCACGATCGCGTCGATGAGCGGGTGCTGCAGCAGCTCGAGGAACACGCCGCCCTTGGCCGGCAGCATCATCACGCGCTGGTTCGCGCCGTCCCACTCCAGATGTGCGACGCCCGCGGCCCGCTCGCCCGCCGCCTGCTCGACCAGGCGTTCACGCAGGCGCGTCAGCAGATCCGCGTCCAGCGCGTTCTCCACGACGCAGTAGCCGAGCTCGTCCAGCCGGGCACGCGCCGTCGCCATCGGGTCGACACCGGACGGCGAGCTGCTCACCGCCACGACGGTAGTCGGTGCGCTCGCCGCGGCGAGGTCGCCGGGTGACCTTGGCCCCTGGACGGCCGCTCCCCGGACTACGCCCAATGAGGTGACCGCACGGGAGGTGGTTCGCCATGTCGGTCCGCACGCTCACCGCTCTTGCCGACCCGGTCCACGAGCGCGTCGCGGTAGCCCTGGACGAGGCTCGCAAGGCCGGCGGTGCGGGCGACCGCTGGGCGCTGGCCGACGCCTACGACCGGGTGGTCGCCGACCTGTCCGCCCACCTCATCGCCATGGAGGTGGTGGTCGACTCGGAGTACGTCCGCCGGGTTCCGCATGCCCAGCTCACGGTGCGCCGTCAGCTGGAGCTCACCCGCCGGATCGAGTCGGTCCTGCGGCGCCTGCAGCTGCTGCTGTGGGGGCGCCCGGTGCCGCGAGGGGTGACGGTCGACTCGGCGCGCGCGGAGCTGCAGGAGCTGCTCGCCCGGCACCGCCGGGACGAGGTGGAGATGCTGCGGATCCTCGACGCCGCGCTCACCGAGGACGAGCGCCGCGCGCTGGCTGAGCGGCTGGACGAGGCGGACCGGCACGCGCCGGACCGCCCGCACCCGCACGCGCCGCGGTCCTTGCTCGCGACGAAGGTGATGTACCGGCCGGTGGCGGCCTGGGACCGCTTCTTCGACGCGCAGGACTCGCGGCCGCCGCGCTCCGACGTGCCCGGGCACGAGCCATCCGGGCTCTGGGACGGGTACCTGCTCGGGACCCCCGTGCCGCGGCGGCGCGACGAGCGCTGAGCGCTCCTAGTCCTGGTCCGCGTCGGGCTCGGTGGCGTGGGCGACGACCGTGCGGGCGTGCTCGACGTCGCGCGCGCGAACGAGGACTCGGCCACCCTGCGGCTGCCCGGTGAACACCATGTCCATGCCGAGGTCGACCGCCTCCGCCGGGATGCCCCGGTCCTGGAGCAGAGTCGCGAGCAGGAACGCCTCCGCGGCCGTCGCCGTGCGGGTGAGCTGGACGACCCTGGGTCCGGGTGCCGTTGCTGACAGTGCGGCCCGGAGGCGGTCGAACCAGCTCACGTCCTGGGGATACCCGATCGGCTCAGTCGGACTGCCGCCGGGTCCGGACACTGCCGACGGTCATGCCGCCGATCGTCATCCCGGCGAGGGCCCAGAGCAGGTGCGGGGCGCTGGGCACGGGCACCTCGTCGGCGGCCGGGCGCGCCTGTGCTGACGTCGCCGCGCCGCGGCCGCGGCCGCGTGCACGGGCTCGGTCTGGGCCGGGCGCTCGGACCGGGGACCCTCGGGGGCGGGTGACAGCGTCACCGCGCCGGCAGGCAGCTGCCAGTGCGCCAGCGGGTTCACGGGCGGTGCCGGCTTCGCCGGCGGGGCCGGCTTCGGTGCGGCTGCGTGCGTGGCCTCCACCGACGCGCGCTGCGGGGCGGCGGCCGGCGCGCGCGTCGCGGGCGCCGGTGCCGGTGCCGGTGCCGGTGCTGGTGGCGCGGCAGCCTGCCGAGGAGCCGGAGCAGCGGCTTGCACGCCGTAGCTGTCGACGAAGTCGAGGGTGTTGTACGCGACCGCGGTGCCGCCGACCTGGGCGATCGTCACGCCGACGCCGACGTACCGCGCGTGCGGATCGAGGATGTTGTCCCGGTGGGACGGGGAGTTCATGTACGCGTCGAACACGGCGCGGGCGTCACCGGCCTCGGCAACGCCGACGTTCTCGGCGATCCAGCCCCACTGCGGAGAACCGTGGGAGGCGATCTGGTTGGCGAGGTCGGGGTTGTGCGCCAGCCTGCCCATCTGCGCCAGCTGCGCCGACCAGGCCTGGGCGACCTGGCTCGTGCCGGACGTCTGGACCAGCGTCGACAGCCCGGCAGAGGAGCGCACCTGGTTCACCAGCTGCAGCAGCTGCTGCCCGTACCCCGAGGGCGACATCGCAGCATGCGCGGTAGCCGGGGCCAGTAGCCCGACAACACTGAGCAGGACCGTTGCGGCGGCGGCAGTCGCCATCCGGGCCCAGCGGCTGATCCGTTCGTCGATCGTTGCGTTCACGCTGTGTGCATCGGACGGTTTCCGCGGAGCCCTTAGCAGCGGATTGGGGCGAGGTGGCCTCGTGGTTAGCCCGGGCTAACCCCGGGCAGGAGGATGACAGCGACGGTGCGTCCCGACGGTGTGCGGGTGGGAGCCGAGATGGGGGCGGCACGTGCCGCGCTGACAGGGGTTGTGACCGTCCGTTACGTGGCGTTATGGTCGTGAGCCGGTTCAACGTGAGCCCGGTCGCGCTGTTCGCGCGGCTGGAGGCCGCGGACAGCCACGACCTGGGGCACAGCAACGACCTCATTGTTCGGCGGAATCGCTGCGCGCAACCGCGACGGCGCCGCCACCGTGACGCTCGAGGAACGGATCGCTCTCGGCGACCCGGGTTGCCGCGTCGTCGTGCACCTCGGCGAACCGGTGGCCGAGCCGACGGGGCGCCCGTACCGCTACCCGAGCCCGGACGGGGGAGGTGACGGGCCCGACCGGCGGGCGAAGGGCTTCTGCGAGGCTAGGCGGTATGGCTACTGAAGAGTTGTTCGACGACGTCCTGCGCGCCAACGAGGACTACGCCGCCGGCTTCTCACTCGCGGGGCTGGAAGCCCGGGCCGTACGGGGCCTGGCGATCCTGACGTGCATGGACTCGCGGATCGAGCCGCTGGCGATGCTGGGGCTCGCCGCGGGCGATGCGAAGATCCTGCGCAACGCCGGTGCGCGGGTCACCGACGACGTCCTGCGTACGTTGGTGCTCGCCTCGTACCTGCTCGACGTGGACCGCGTGATGGTGGTCGCCCATACCCGCTGCGCCATGGCGAGCGGCACGGAGGAGGAGGTCCACCGCAGGATCTACGAGGCCGGCGGCCCGGACACGCGCAGCATCTCGTTCCTCACCACCACCGAGCAGGAGACGAGCCTGCGCCACGACGTGCAGCGCATCCGGTCCTGGCCGTACCTGCACAACGTGGTGGTCGGCGGGTTCATCTACGACACCGACACCGGTCGGGTGAGCCGCGTCTGCTGACCCGCGGTCGGTTCAGCCGGCGGTGCTGGGCGGCCAGTGCAGCAGGGTGGCGCCGACGACGGCCGCTTCGACCGTCAGCCGGTGCTGCGGGTCGGCGGGCCGGTACCCCGTCAGCTGCTCGATCCGGCTGAGGCGGTAGGTGACCGTCCGCACGGACACGTGCAGGCGGCGGGCCGTCTCCATCGCGTTGAGCCCGGACGAGTAGTACGCGGTCAACGTCTCCAGCCATGGCCGTGGCCCACCGCGGGCCCGCTGCAGCGGCCCCAGCACGGTGGTGATGAGGTCGGCGATCGCATCCCGGTCGCGCAGCAGCACTCGGTAGACGAGCATGTGCTCGGCCAGCGCCACCGGCTCGGGGAAGTCGAGCTCGGTGGCGGTCGCCAGCGCCAGCCGCGCCTCCTCGTAGGCCGCGGTCACTCCGGCGACGCCGGTCGTGGAGCGGCTGACGGCGGCTCGCCAGCCGGTGGCGACGCCGAGCGCACGGGCAGCGGCGCGGGCCGCAGCCGGCGCGTCGCCGCCGGGTGCGCCGGACAGGATGCAGACCAGCTCCCGGTGGCGGGTGGTGACGAGGCACGGCCCGGCCCGCCAGCTGGCGGACACCGCCCGCTCCGCGGCATGCGTCGATGCACTGTGCTCCTCCAGAGGGAGCGGGGTGCGGACGACCGCCACGACGAAGGTGGCCGTCGGGCTCAGCCCGGACCGCTCGGACCGCTCGGCCAGCCGCCCGACCTCTCCTCGTCCGCCCAGCAGGTCGTCGATGAACTCTCGTCGCTGCGCCTCGTCGTGGCGGATGCTGCGCCGGCGCGCTGCGGCGAAGCCGGCGGCGACCCCCGCCAGGGCGTCGTCGGTCGCGCGCAGCACGCTCTCGCCGACGTTGACGCGCTGCTGGACGGTCGCGGCCTGCCGGACCCCGGGTAGCTGCGCCCAGAGCAGCCGGGCGGCGCTGAGGTGCGCGTCCACCAGCTGGGCCAGCGTGAGGTCGGTCGCGGCCGCTTCTTCCCCTGCGTCGCGGCACGCGTCGAGCTCTGCACGGTTGGGTCGGCGGCCGGTGGTGCTCGCCGCGACGAGCACCGCGAGGAAGCCGTCCAGCAGTGCGGCGGAGGTTCCGGGCACTTCGGCGGCGGCGGCTCGCGCGATCCCGCTCAGGTCCGGCGTCGCCGATGCCGTGCTGCCGGTGGGCAAGGTCTTCTCCTCTCGCACCCGTTCCTGGATCAACGCGCCGGCCCGCGGCCCGGTTCCTGCGGTCACGCCAGCAGGAAGTACCGGACGTACACGTAGGCGGCGCTCAGGGCGATCGTGGCCAGTGCCGTCACCGAGCCGTAGCGGACGAACTGCAGGAACCGGATGGGCTCCCCGTAACGCGCCGCGAGCCCGATGATCACGAGGTTCGCACTGGCGCCGATCGGGGTGGCGTTGCCGCCCAGGTCCGCGCCCAGTGCGAGCGACCACCACAGCACCGTCGGGTCCGTCCCGGCCGGCACACCGGCCGCCAGGTGGTCCACGATCGGCGCCATGGTCGCGACGTACGGGATGTTGTCGACGGCGGCCGAGAAGACCGCCGACGAGACGAGCAGGACCATGCTGCCGGTCAGCACCTGGCCGGCCAGCGCGTCCGCGGCGACCTCTCCCAGGCGCTCGATGACACCGCTCTTCACCAGCGCGCCGACCATGACGAACAGCCCGGCGAAGAACGCGAGCGTCCCCCACTCGACTCCCTGCATGACCTGCGGCACGTTGGTGCGCGCGATGAGCAGGAGGATGCCGGCACCGATGAGGGCGATCGTGGCCGGCTCGTACCCCACCACTCCGTGCAGGGCGAACAGCACCGTCACGGCTGCCAGCACGGTGAGCGACTGCCACATCAGCGTGCGGTCGCGCAGCAGCGTGTGCTCGTCCATCGCCATCACCGCAGCCGCGCGCTCCGGGTCGTACCGGAACGACCGCCGGAACATCACCCGGGCGAGCAGGACGAACACGGCGAGGAGCAGCACCACCAGGGGGGCGAGGTTGACCAGGAAGTCCAGGTAGCCCAAGCCGGCTGCGCTGCCGATGATGATGTTCGGGGGGTCGCCGATGAGCGTTGCGGCCCCCCCGATGTTCGAGGCCATCGCCTCCGCCAGCAGGTACGGGGCGGCGGGGACGCCGAGCCGGCCGGCGAGGCTGATCGTCATGGGCGCGACGAGCAGCACCGTGGTCACGTTGTCGAGCAGAGCCGAGGCGGCTGCGGTGAGCAGGACGAGCGTGACCAGCAGCCGGAACGGCCGTCCCTGTGCCCGCTTGGCCGCCCGGACGGCCAGCACGTCGAACATCCCGGTCTCCCGGATGACCTCGACGATGACCATCATCCCGAGCAGCAGGAAGATGACGTTCCAGTCGATGCCGTACGCGTCGGAGTGGAACGCGTCGTCGGCGGACACCACGCCGAGCGCCAGCATGAGACCGGCGCCGGCGAGGGCGACGGTGACCCGGTTGATCCGCTCGCTGGCGATGGCCGCGTACGCGCCGACGAACACCACGGTCGCGATCACGGCGCTCATGCGGCCGACGCTGCCCTACCGTGACCGGCCTCCGCAGCGGGCCGGCTCGGCCATCTCCGCCCGCGGCTGGCTGCCGGAACCCGGCAACGTGCGACGGCCAGGGGCGGCCCGGTTCCGGGACCCGGCAACCAGCCGGCGACACACCTTGCCGTGACGGCACCTGGCGCGCCACGCCGGTGCACCGGCACCGTGCCGGGGAGAGAGACCGGGAGGACGCGTGCAGCTCGAACTGGTCGACGTGGGGCCGGATCACATGGTGGCTCTGGTGTCCGGTGTCCGCCGCGGTGAGGTCGCCGGGGCGTCCTGTGCCGTCGCCGAGGCGCTCGCCCACGCGGGGGTGCGGGCGTCGTCGCCGGGCTGCGAGGCGACCACCGTCGCGCTCGCGCTGCTGTCGGACCGCTGTCGCGCCGCGCCGGCCCGCGCGGTGGCCCGTGCGCGGATGCTGCACGAGCGGCATGCGGTCTACGACGTGGTCGTCCTGGACGCGCACGAGCAGGTCGTCGCCGACGTGCGCGTCGACGTCGAGATCGGCGTCAGCGGTCGGTGAAGACCATGATCGTGCCGGTGTAGCACGCGACCCACACCTCGCCGGTGAGCGCGTCCTGCGTGATCCCGATCGGCCACTTCTTGGTGGGCAGCGTCTGCAGCACCGCCAGGTCCGAGGTGCGCACCTTGGAGACGGTGTTCGAGAAGTAGTTCACGACGTACAGGGAACGGCCGTCGGCGGCGAGCACCATGCTCCGCGGGGCCTTGCCGGTACGCACCCTGGTGACGACCTTGGCGCTCGCCACGTCGACCTTCACGACCTGCCCGGCGCCGTTGAGGGTCGCGTAGAGCGTGCGCCCGTCCGGGCTGAGCGCCAGGTGCCGCGGGGAGTTGCCGACGGTGATCCGGCCGGTGACCGTCCTGCTGCGCAGGTCGAGAACCGCCAGCTGCCAGCTGCCCATGACCGCGACGTACGCGGTGTGCGAGGACGGGGCGATCACGATGCCCCGCGGGTACGCGCCCACGGGGACGCGAGCGAGCTCGCGCAGGGTCGTCGTGTCGATGACGCTGACGTCGTACGAGCACCAGTTGCTGACGAGCAGCAGGTGGTCGTCCGGTGACACCGCCAGGTACTTCGGCACGGACCCGACCGGGATGACCGCGTCGACGGCGAGGGTCGAGGTGTCGATGCGGTAGACGAAGCTGTCGTCGTAGTGGTTCGACGGCTTGCACACGTCGTGGCCCTCACGGGTGTAGCCGGGGCCGTACATCGAGTAGTTCGACACGTACGCGTACCTGCCGTCCGGTGAGAACGCGGCCTCGACGGGCGCCCCTCTCACCGTGCCGGTGCCGACGCCGAACCTCGCCAGGTCCACCCTGTCCGGGATCGTGCGCACCAGGCGGTGCCGGCGGTCGTACACCGTCACCGTGTGCCGGTACATCATGTTCTGGGCGAAGAACAGCCCGGTGCCGCTGGCGACCACGGACTTCGGCGAGATCGCACCGGTGATGGACGTCGACAGCCGCAGGGTGCGCCGGTCGCTGGGTCCGTAGCGGTCTGCCGCGGTCGCCGCCCGAGGTGCCGGCGCGCCCGACGGCGGCTGCACCGGCGACGGGGACGCGCTGGTGGCACGCGGTGGCGGTGTCCCCGCGCTCGCCGACGGTGAGGTCACCGACGTGCAGCCCGCGGTGGCGAGCAGGGTGATGGCGGCAGCCGCGCCGGACAGGCGCACGAACAAGCGCATGCGGAGCCTCGGGAGAGCGGCGGAGCGGTCCCCTGACACTAGCAACGGTCCGGTCGCCCGGCAGGCATGATCGGTGCTGTGACGACCGAGGATGGGACCGGGCCGCTCGCGGGGGTCCGCGTGCTGGACCTCAGCTCCGTGGTGATGGGTCCGCTGGCCACGCAGATCCTCGGCGACCTCGGTGCCGACGTGGTGACGATCGAGAGCGCCGTGGGCGAGACGAACCGCGCGATGGGTCCGGGGCCGCACCCGCTGCTGTCGGGAGTCTCGCTCAACCTGCTGCGCAACAAGCGCAACCTGGCCGTCGACCTCAAGCACCCCGCCGGCCACGACGTGCTCATGCGCCTCGCCGCGACCTGCGACGTGTTCGTGACCAACCTGCGGCCCCAGCCGCTGCGCCGGCTCGGTGCCACGTACGACGACATCCGCGGCGTACGCCCGGACGTCGTCTACTGCCAGGCGCAGGGGTTTCCCTCGGACAGCGAGCGCGCGGACGAGCCGGCGTACGACGACGTCATCCAGGCGGCGAGCGGGGTCGCGGACGCAGTGGCGCGGGTGACCGGGGCACCGGGCCTGGTGCCCACGATCTTCGCCGACAAGGTGTCCGCGCTGACGATCGCGTACGCAGTCCTCGCAGCGCTGTTCGACCGGGAGCGCACCGGCCAGGGCCAGCACATCGAGGTGCCCATGCACGACGTGGCCACCGCCTTCATGCTCGTCGAGCACGGGGCGGCGGCGATCCCACGCCCGGCGCTCGGCCCGGCCGGCTACCAGCGCATCCTCACGCCGGAGCGCCGTCCGCGCCGCACGGCCGACGGGTGGATCCACGTGCTGCCGTACTCGCGCGAGCAGTTCGAGGCGCTCTTCGCCGCCGGGGGCAGGCACGACCTCGTCGGCGACCCCCGGTACGCGACCGGACGCGCGCGGATCGCGAACGCGGACTTCCTCTACGCCCAGGTCGGCGAGATCCTCGCGGAACGGACGACCGCCGCCTGGCTGCGGTTCTGCCGGGACAACCACATCCCGGCCACGGAGGTCGCCAGCCTCTCCGACCTCGTCGAGCGGCTCCCGGAGGACGACCACCCCGTCGCCGGGCGCTACAAGGTCATCCCGCCGCCGGTGCGGATGTCACGCACGCCTGCGTCGGTCCGACGGCCGGCGCCGCTGCCGGGACAGCACAACGACGAGGTGCTCGCCGACCTCGGCTACAGCCCCGACGCGGTCGCCGACCTGCGTGCTCGTGGAGTCCTGCGTGACCCGCCCTGAGGTCGAGGTCCTCGGCGCCGAGCCCCGGCCACCGCTGCCCCGATGGGTCCGGCTGCTGGCGTGGGCCGTCGCCGCGGGAGCCGTCGTAGCCGTGGTCGCGAACACCGTCTGGCGGGCGGCTCCGACGGCGGCGCTGCGCGTGGAGTCCGTACACGCCGTGCCGGGCGCGGACGAGGTGCGCCTGCAGCTGCAGGTGCACAACGCGGGGGCCCAGCCGGTCCCGCTGACGTCGGTCGCGCTGTCGGCGACCGGGCTGTCGGCGCACCGCGCCGCCGACGGCGCGCGGGCGATCGCTGCAGGGGGGACGGCGACCGTGGTGCTCTCTGCCGAGGTCGCCTGCCCGGCCGCCGCCCAGGCGGGTGACGCCGTGCTCACGGTCGCCGGGACAGGCGTGCAGCTCGCGCGCGTCCCGGCCTGGCAGCGGGAGCTCCGGCGGATCTGCACCGACGGCCCGCCCCCGAGCGTGGCGCTGGCCACGGGTGGTGGGGCACCGTCCGGGGTCGGGGACGCGGTGCTGCAGCCCGTGCGGCTGCGCAACGGGGCGGACCGGCCGGTCGAGCTGCGCGAGGTCTGGTCGTCCACGCCCGGCGTGGCCGCGCTCGTCGCGCCGTGGCCGCCGGTTGCCGTCGCCCCGGGCGTGACCCGGACCCTGCACGTCTACTGGTCGATCAGCGACTGCGCCCAGGCCCGCCTCGGGGACCAGCCCGTGCTGCGTGCCCGCGTCGCCTTCACGGGCGCGGCACCGTACCGCGTGGTCGCGCTGGCCGAGGCCGCGCTGCGCGCGCCGCTGGCCGCGCTCGTCAGGGCTCAGTGCCCGGGCGTCTCCTGAGCCGAGGCGCCCGTGACCACGTCGCTGATGGCGTGGGCGAGGACCTGCGCGCCCTGCCGGCTCGGGTGGATGTCACAGCCCCCGCCGGCCGTGCGTGCCAGGAGCCCGGCCGCGCACGCGTCACCGCCGGCGGCCTGCGCGGCCCGCTGGAAGGCGCTGTACCCGTCCGCCACGTCGGCGCCGACCGTGGCGGCGGCCTTCGTCAGGGTGCCGTTGAGCATGGACATGCCGGCCGCCACCGCCCCGTTGCCGGGCTGCGGGTCGTAGTAGGTGAGCACGACGATGCGCCCGGGGTAGACGTCGCGGATGCGGCGAAGGGCGGTGTCCAGGTTGGCGCTCAGCCGGCCCAGCGCCGTGGTGAGCTCACCGGGGCCGAGGCAGTGCCCCGGGGTGTCGCGCTGGCAGGCGAACAGGTCGTTGGCGCCCAGCGTCAGGGTCACCAGCCGGGTCTGCGGATGCGCCCGCAGGTACGCGACCGCGAAGTCCTCCTGCGTGCCGGAGTACGACACGTGCAGCGGGTACGCGCTGCGGTACGGCCGGCAGACGTTGTCGGTCCCGGTCGGGGAGAGGAAGCCGCCGGACGCCTCTCCGGGGCACGCCGCGTTGACCAGTCGCAGCCCCAGCGTGCGGGCGACGTACGTCGGGTACCCCACGAACTGCGCGGCGTCGGCGCGGTCGCGGGCGGGGTCGGTGCCGAAGACGACCGAGTCGCCGAGTGCGAGGTACGTGGCCGCCGTGGCCTGTGCGGACGGGCTGCTGGCGCCCGCCGACGGCGCGGGTGAACCGCTGTCACAGGCGGTGGCCGTGACAGCGGCCAGCAGCAGGGCGATGAGCAGCCCTCGCAGCCGGCGCATGGCAGGCACGCTAGCCCCCGTCCGGCCCGGCCGGCAGGTCGATGACGTCCTCGACCAGCCCTGCGGCGAAGCGCCGTGCCTCCGGGAGGTCGGCGGCGGACAGCAGCTCCACGACCGGCCGGTTGCCCGCCAGGAACAGCGCCGTGAAGTGCCGGATCCCGCGCTGCACCGCGGCGACGCCGAGCCTCCGCACGAGCGCGGTGGCCAGGCCGACGTGCCGCCAGTCAGGGGCGACGGCGACCGCGATCTCCGCGCTGTCGCTCCCCGGGGTGCCCTCGTAGCGAGCGATACCGACACCCTGGCCGCTGTCGTCGAACGCCACCAGGGCCAGCCGGGTGCGGTAGTCCAGCTCGGTCAGCCGGCGAAGGGTCTGCTCGGTGAGCGCGGGTGCGCCGCCGAGGAAGCGCCCGTGAACCGTCTCCGCGTCGGCCGTGCGGATGGCCTCCGCCAGAGCGGAGCGGTCACCGGGCAGCAGCGGACGGATGAAGGCCCGCCGCCCGTCGTCGAGCACCACGTGCCGTTCGAGGTCGGCGGGGTAGCCGACCGGGAGCTTCGGCGACCGCGCGCGCGACACCATGATCAAGGGGTACCAAGAAGCGGGCCTGCCGCCTAGAGTCCGACGGGTGGACCACCGGGACCGCATCCCCATCGAGGAGCGCCGTGCGCTGCAGTCGCGCCGGCTCGCCGAGCAGGTCGAGCGGCTGTCGGCCAGCGCGTCCCCGTACTGGCGGGAGAAGCTCGCCGGGGTTGCCGCGGTCGGTGGGCTGCCCGACCTGCAGCGGCTCCCGTTGACCGTGAAGGACGAGTTCCGGACGAACTACCCCCTGGGCATGCTGGCCGTCGACGAGCGGGAGCTCGTACGGGTGCACGCGTCGAGCGGGACGAGCGGCAAGCCGACGATCGTCGCCTACACCGCGGCGGACGTCTCCGTCTTCGCCGAGGTGAACGCCCGGGCGCTCATGCACGCGGGCGCGACGTCCGACGACGTCATCCACGTCGCCTACGGATACGGCCTGTTCACCGGCGGCCTCGGCCTGCACTTCGGCGTGGAGCGGCTCGGCGCGACCGCGGTGCCCGCGTCCGGCGGCAACGTCGCCTTCCAGCTGCCGCTGCTGGTCGACCTCGCCGCGCGGGGGCTGTGTGCCACGCCGTCGTTCGCGCTGCTGCTCGCGGAGCGCGCGGCCGAGGCCGGCGTACGGGGGCTGCGCGTCCGCTACGGGGTGTTCGGTGCGGAGCCCTGGTCGGAGTCGCTGCGGGCGAAGCTCGAGGACGACTGGAGCACGCTCACCGGCGAGCCGTTCGACGCGTGCGACATCTACGGGCTGTCGGAGGTCATCGGCCCCGGCGTGGCGATGGAGTGCCGCGAGGGCAAGGGCGCGCTGCACGTGATGGACGACCACTTCCTGCCCGAGGTGGTCGACCCCGACACCGGCGACCCGTTGCCACCCGGCGAGACCGGCGAGCTCGTCCTCACCACCCTGACGAAGCAGGCCATGCCGGTGCTGCGCTACCGGACCCGCGACCTGACCCACCTGGTCGACGGGCCCTGCCCCTGCGGCCGGACCACGCAGCGCATCGCCCGTTTCACCGGGCGGGTGGACGACATGCTCGTCGTCCGGGGCGTCAACGTCTTCCCGTCGCAGGTCGAGCGCCTGCTGCTGGCCGACGAGTCCCTCGGCGCGCAGTACGCGATCATCGTCGACCGCCGGCACCCGATGGCCGAGCTCGAGGTCCGCGTGGAGCTGGCCGAGCCCGGCACCGACGAGACCGTGAAGGCGGTCGCTGCGCGCCTGCAGGAGACCGTGTCCACGGTGCTGCGCGTCCGTACGGCGGTGACGGTGCTGCCTCCGGGCACCCTGCCCCGCCAGGAGGTCGGCAAGGCGCGCCGCGTCTTCGAGCAGGTGGACGAGAGCGACCCCCTGCCGGGCTGACCCGCCCGGTCGTGTCCTCGGCCGGCCGGCCGGGAACGTCGCAGGCATGAACCCCACCATCAAGGAGCGATCGAGCCCGGTCCGCCCGGCGGGCACCGGCAAGGGTGCCTGGCTGGCCGCACTGGAACGCGGTTCCGCGATGCTGCAGGACACCGCCCCGCTGCGGGACTTCGACGTGTACGTGGTCGGATTCCACTGCGCGAAGGGCGAGCCGCACGTCCAGATGGAGGCGCACCACTACTGCCGGGTGGTCAACGACGACCTGCTGCAGTGCGTGCTGTTCGACGGCAACACCCGTGCCGCGAACCTCATCGGCGTGGAGTACATCGTCTCGCAGCGGCTCTTCGGCGAGCTGCCGGACGACGAGCGCGGCTACTGGCACCCGCACAACTACGAGATCCTCTCGGGCACGCTCGTCGCGCCCGGCCTGCCCGAGACGGCGGAGAAGGCGTTCCTCGGCCGGCTGACGAACAGCTACGGCAAGACGTGGCACACCTGGCACTCCGGCCGGCACGACGGGCAGCCGGGCATGCCGCTGCCGCTGGGCGAGCCGAAGCTCATGTGGTCGTTCAACCGGGACGGGGAGTGTGACGACGCGCTGATCCGGTCCCGGGACGAGGCTCTGGGGGTCGACACCGCGGCCAAGCGCCGGCAGCGTGCCGAGCTGGCGGCCGTGACCGAGCCGCAGGCCGGCGTGGACGCGATGCGCGAGCAGTTCCCGGGCAGCAACCCGGTGCCCGGCGTCGCGGACGTCCGGTCGGCGCTGTAGCCGCGGGGACGCCGCCCGCGACCAGCGGTGGCGTCGAGGCACGCATCACTGGCGGCGCCCCAGGGCTGGGTGCCGCCTGCGCGCGGAGCACCGCCGGCGTCTCGTCACTCACCGGGTCAGTATCGTCCGCGTCGTGAAGGCGCTGTTGTGCAAGCAGTTCGGACCACCGGAGTCGCTGGAGCTGTCGGAGGTCGACGATCCTGTCGCCGGGCCCGGACAGGTGGTCGTCGACGTGCACGCGTGTGGGGTCAACTTCCCCGACGTGCTCATGATCCAGGGCCTGTACCAGTTCAAGCCGCCCCTGCCGTTCGCGCCGGGTGGCGAGGTGGCCGGGGTGGTCTCGGCGGTCGGGGAGGGGGTCACGACCCCGGCGGTCGGGGACCGGGTGATCGCCTCCACCGGCGCCTGGGGGCTGGCCGAGAAGGTGGCGGTGCCGGCGGCCGGGGTGCAGCCCGTTCCCGACGGCATGGACCTCGTCTCCGCGTCGGCGTTCCTCTACGCGTACGGGACGTCGCAGTACGCCCTGGTCGACCGCGCCCGGCTGCAGCCGGGGGAGACGCTGCTCGTCCTCGGCGCCGCGGGCGGCGTCGGGCTGGCCGCGGTCGAGATCGGCAAGGTGCTCGGCGCGCGGGTCATCGCGGCGGCGTCGAGTGCGGACAAGCTCGACCTGTGCCGTGAGCACGGTGCGGACGACCTCGTGAACTACGCGGAGCAGGACCTGCGGGCCGCGCTGAAGGAGCTGACCGGCGGTCGCGGTGTCGACGTCGTGTACGACCCGGTCGGGGGCCCGTACAGCGAGCCGGCACTGCGTTCGATGGCCTGGGACGGACGGTTCCTCGTGGTGGGCTTCGCGGCGGGGGAGATCCCGCGCATCCCGCTGAACCTGCCGTTGCTGAAGAGCTGCCAGGTCGTCGGCGTCTTCTGGGGTGCCTTCGTCGGCCGGGAGCCGCAGCGCAACCGCGACAACTGCGCGCAGCTGATGGCCTGGTGGCGGGACGGCAAGGTCCGTCCGCACGTCTCGGCGACGTACCCGTTGGGTCGGGGCGGCGAGGCGATCGCCGAGCTGGCCGACCGCAAGGCGCGCGGCAAGGTCGTCGTGGTCGTGCGCGAGGACTGACTCGCGCAGGCCGCCCGATCTCCCGGGTCGGCGACGTGCTGGTGGGCGTACGGCATGGCGACCCGGGACGCACCGGTCGTGGTGACCGGCGCCAGGGGCCTGACGGCCGCGGTTCCGGCATCCTCCGAACGGCCGACCCCTGCCCGGGCCGATAGGTCCGTCTGGGCCCGGATCGGGACTCGGCGTCCGGATCCGCGGGTTGTCTGGGGCGACAGGCAGTCGTCCTCGCTCCCGGAGAGAGCCATGAACCCCGCCCTGCGTCGTCTGCGCGGTGCTGCTTCCACCATCGTCACGGCCGCTGCGGTTGCGAGCGTCGCGACCCCGGTCGCCGCGTTCGCCGCCGTCCCGGCGGACACCGCGCTCGCGGTCACGCCCGCGGCGGAGCAGGTCGCGACCCCGGCGCCCGAGGCGCCGACGTGCGCTCGTCCGACGCAAGGTCCGCTCACCTCCGGCTTCGGCGCTCGCTGGGGCCGGATGCACGAGGGCGAGGACTTCGGGGCCCCGTACGGCGCCCCGATCCACGCCTTCAAGCACGGCATGGTCACCTATGCCGGGCCGATGGCCGGTTACGGCACGCTCGTGGTGATCGCCCACTCGGACGGCACGCAGACCGCGTACGGCCACTCGTCGAAGATCATCGTCCATCAGGGCCAGGAGGTGCAGACCGGCCAGGTCATCGCCTACGTCGGCAGCGAGGGTCACTCGACCGGCCCGCACCTGCACTTCGAGGTGCGTACCGGTGCGGTGAAGCACGACCCGCTGCCGTACCTGGAGAACTGCGGCGAGGACCTGCACCTGTAGGAGGCGCTGCCGTACGACGGAGTGGCCTCAGGCGGCGGCCGCGACCTCGAGCGGGTTGCCGCGCTCGTCGACGTGGCACAGCTCCTGCCAGCCCTTGGTGACCAGCCCACCCTCGAACACCCCGGACTCGAGCAGCGTCCGCAGGATCGGCCGGGTCGCCTCGTGCCGCAGCTGCAGGCGCCGGGGGGTGCGGTTCACGGCCCGCCAGGTCTTCCACTTGGGCAGCCCGACCGCGCTGTAGACACCCGGGTGCACGAACGTGTGGAACATGTCGCGGATGACCTTCGGGGCCACTGCGCGGACGAAGAAGCGCTCGACCGGTCCGGCCTCGGCCCACAGCTCCGGGAAGACGGTCTTCGCGTAGCTGATGTGGCGGGCCTCCTCGGCGCGGTGGTAGCGGTTCACCGTGGCCAGGAACGGGTCGGTGCCGGGGTGCTCGGAGGCGAGCTTCTGCAGCAGGTCGGGGATCTCCTCGCCGGCCAGCACCATGACGTGGAACAGCGCCGGCATCTTCGCGACCCGGGGGATGAAGGCCTCCTGCAGCCGGCGCAGGACCGGGCCGCGCAGCGGGTTGTCGTTGTCCGCACCGAGCTGCTCGAGGACGCGGATGAACATCCGCTGGTGGCGGGTCTCCTCGCCGATCTCGTGCAGCAGGAAGCGCACGCGCGGGTCGGTGAGTGACGGCGCCTTGGCGATCATCATGGAGAAGCCGGTGTTGAGGATCGACTCCATCCGGGCGCCCATGTCGAGCATGGACGCGACCTCCTCACGGGAGAGCTTCGCGCGCTGCTCGGGGGTCAGCGTCAGTGGCAGCTCGGCCGTGGTGAGCAGCTCGTCGGGCAGGACCTGGCCCGCGCCCACCGAGCCCGGCAGGTCGCGGTCGGGGTCGATGACCTTGCCCGCCGCGGCCCGCTCCAGGCGCTCGATCCGGGTCTCGACGTCGACCGGGACCCTGCGGGGCTGCGTCGTCGGGGTGGTGACTGCCGTCACGGGGACCTCCGTTGCGGTGGCGTGCGGTCGCGACCGATGGCCGGCCGGTGCCGGACGAACCCGGTGATACCCAGACGAGTCGCCCGACGCACTCAGTATTCGACACCAGTTCAGCGGCGTCCTGCAAGTGTGAGTCGCATCACGTACCGGGAGCGGCGCGCTGGGCCGGGCACGCCCGAGCGCCACTAGGGTGCGGCCATGCCACCAGTCGAGATCAGCCGCGCTGACGGCGTCGTCACGGTCACGCTCAACCGCCCCGAGCGCAAGAACGCCGTCACGAACGAGATGTGGGACCTGCTGCGCGAGGCGTTCCGCGACGTCGAGAGCAACCCGGACGACCGGGTGCTGGTCGTCACGGGTGCCGGCGGGGACTTCTGCTCCGGTGCGGACCTCGCCGACAGCCGGGACGGTGAGACCGGGCTGGCCCGGATGCGGCGCATCCACTCCACCGCGCTCGCGCTGCACCAGCTGTCCAAGCCGGCGATCGCGCGCGTGCAGGGCGTCGCCGTGGGGGCCGGGTGCAACCTGGCACTCGGCTGTGACCTCGTCGTCGCCGCGGAGGACGCGCGGTTCTCGGAGATCTTCGCCCGCCGGGGGCTCACGGTCGACTTCGGCGGTTCGTGGCTGCTCCCTCGTACGGTCGGCATGCACCGGGCGAAGGAGCTGTGCCTGCTCGCGGACATCATCTCTGCGAAGGAGGCCTACGAGATCGGCCTGGTGAACCGGGTGGTGCCGGCCGCCTC
Organism: uncultured Actinomycetota bacterium; assembly: GCA_963728075.1. GTDB lineage: Bacteria > Actinomycetota > Actinomycetes > JAFAQI01 > DASSKL01 > CAVSIP01. The sequence goes on from CAVSIP010000003.1 coordinate 688,286, forward strand.
GCTCGACGAGGTCGTGGGGGACTTCGCCCGGCGGCTGGCCGCCGGGCCGCCGATCGCGCTGTCGATGACGAAGAAGCTGCTCAACAACGCGATGAACGTGACCATGGAGCAGGCGCTGGAGGACGAGGCCCGCACCCAGACGGTCAACTTCGGCACCGAGGACATGGCCGAGGCCTTCCGGGCCTTCATCGACAAGCGCGACCCGGTCTTCCGCGGCCGCTGACGGGGGCGCGTCGCCGGCTGCAACTTGATCGGTCTCGCGGGTACGGGCGGGCGCGGGCCACCTGTCTCGTGCGTACGGGGCGCGGTGGTCAGCCGGCGTGCAGGACGAGGCGGGTGCCGAGGTTGGCCTCCGGCGGGACCTCGTACGTACCGTCCTCGCCCGGCTTTGCGTCCGGGACGCCGGCCGGGTCGTCGAGGGCGAACGCGATGTGGTGGACGCGGCCGGGACGCTCGCCCAGCCACGCGCCCACCGGGCCACCGCCGGGGCCCGGCTGCAGCAGCCGTACGCGGCCGGGGCCGGGCCAGGCGAGCAGCGTCCAGCGCCCACCGTCCTCGCTCCCCTCGGCCACGACCTCGCCGCCGAGCAGACCGCGGAACAGCCGCAGCCCCTCGTCCAGCGAGGCGACGGCGTGCGCCACGTACAGCAGCGTCGCGGGCTGCTCCCGCCGCCGGACGGGGAACTCCGGGGGTGCGGGGCTCTGCCAGTCGCCGGCGGCCTGCGCCAGCTGCACCACGACGCCCGGCGCGTCCTTCGGGTGCAGGAACGCCTCCTGCCACTCGGGCGAGGACAGGTTGACGGCGACCGGCCGGTAGCCGGAGGTCTCGGCCTCGGCCAGCGCGGCGCGGATGTCCTTCACCTTGAACGTCAGGTGGTGCGGCCCCGGCCCGTTGCGGTCGAGGAAACGGCGCAGGAAGTCGTTCTCCTCGACGCGGTTCGGCATCAGCGCCTCGACCCGCATGCCGTTGGCGTAGCGGACCTGCGCGGCGGCGAAACCGGAGCTGCCACCGCCGGACACCCACTGCCCGCCCAGGTCGGTCGCATAGCGCGGCCACAGGTCCGTCTGCTGCTCCGCCGCCACCGCGACGTGGTCGAGGTCGATGCCCTGAATCACCCCACCACGGTATCCAGCGTGCGGCGGTGCCCGGTGACTGCTCCGTACGGGCTACCGGGATGGCGCACAACGGGCCAGCATCCTGCCGGGCGGTGCGGGGCAGCCCGCCACGTGAGCACGCAGAGGCGGCGGACCAGCCACCTCGCCCTTCGTGCGGCACCCACCGCCCCGGCCGAGGCGCGAGCCTGCTCGTCAGCGAGCTGGTGACCAGCGCTCACCTGCACGCGCACCCCGATGTGCACGTGACCGTCACGCGTGCGGCCCTGGGCGTGCGGATCGCTGTGCGCGACGCCTCCGCGACGCTTCCCCGTGCAACGCGGCGGCGTCACGCCGCGGGCGTCGCCGAGAGCCGGCCGGGCGCGGCGACGAGCAGCAGCGCGAACAGCGCGCCCACCGCGCCGGCGACGAGCAGCGGCAGCTGCCCGGCGTCGCCCCAGGCCAGCCCGGCCCAGGTCCCGGCGACGAGGACCCCCGCACCGGTCATGCCCTGGAACGCGCCCTGCGCGCTGCCCTGCACCCGGTTGGGCACGAGGGTGGAGATCCACGCCTTGCCGACGCCGTCGGTGAGCGCGGTGTACGCGCCGTACGCCGTGAGCAGCAGCCACGCGACCGGCTCGCTGTGGGTCGCCCCCAGCCCGAGGTAGGCGATGGCGAAGAACAGCAGCCCGACGCCGAACACCCGGCCCCGGGGCAGCCGGTCGGACAGCGCACCGGCCGGGTAGCTCAGCAGCGCGTAGACGGCGTTGTACGTCATGTAGGCACCCATCAGCGGGCCGAGCGAGAACCCGATGTCGTGCAGGCGCAGGAGGACGAGCGCGTCGGGGAAGTTCACCAGGCTGAACAGCGCCAGCACCGCAGCCACCCGCCAGAACCGTGCCGGCAGCTCGCCCCAGCGCACCGGGTTGCGCAGGGCCGCTGCCGCAGTGCGGGCCTGCTCGGGGTGCTCGCGGACGGCAGCGACGAGCAGCACGCTCGCCACCGCCGGCAGCACCGCGAGGATCAGCAGCGGGCGTACGGAGTGGTTCACCAGCTCGTACACGGCCAGCCCGATGCCTGGGCCGAGCACCGCACCCGCGGTGTCCGCGGAGCGGTGGAACCCGAGGGCGCGCCCTCGTGCGCTCACCGGGATGTCGGTGACGAGCAGCGCGTCGCGAGGCGCGCCACGCACGCCCTTGCCGACCCGGTCGACCGCCCGCCCGACCAGCACCACCGGCCACAGCGTCGCCACCGCGACCACGCCCTTGCCGACGGCTGCGAGCCCGTACCCGACCGCGATCAGCGGGCGCCGTCGGAAGCGGTCGGAGAACCGGCCGGCGACGACCTTGGTGATGCTGGACACACCCTCCGCCAGGCCCTCCACCAGGCCGACCGCGACCGCGGGCGCGCCCAGCGTCACGGTGATGAACACCGGCAGCACCGGGTAGACGAGCTCGCTCGCCGCGTCCTGCAGCAGGCTCACCCCGGACAGGACGGCCAGGTTGCGGGTCAGCCAGCGGGGCCGTCGCTGGTCCGCGTCGTCGCTCACCGGGCCAGCCTGGCAGACCTGCCGCTCAGGCCAGCGTCCCGGCGGCGTACCCGGCGCCGGCCAGCAGCAGCCCGCCGAGGACGGTGAGCACCTGGTAGGCGAGGGCGCGTACGGGGGCGCCGTCCTCGGCGAGCGCGACGGTCTCCCAGGCGAACGTCGAGTACGTCGTCAGGCCGCCGCAGAACCCCGTGCCCACCGCGGCCTCGGTCAGGCTGCTGACGTGGCCGCCGACGGCGAGCCCGGCGAGGAGGCCGAGCGCCAGGCTCCCCGCCAGGTTGACGACCGCCGTGCCCCACGGCAGCCGGCGGCCGGGCCGACCGGACAGCGCGCTGTCGACGAGGAAGCGGCCGGCCGCTCCGACCCCGGCGCCCGCCGCGATGGCCAGCCAGGTCACGGCATGCCTCGCCGCAGGCGGACCGCTGCCCGGGTCAGCCAGACGGCGGTCAGGCTCGCTGCCAGCGTCGCGACGACCGTCGCCGTGGCGTAGGCCGCCGCCGCGCCGGCGCGCCCGTCGTCGAGCAGGCGAACGGTGTCCACGCTGAACGCCGAGAACGTCGTGAACCCGCCCAGCAGGCCGGTGCCCAGCAGCGGGCGCAGGTAGCGGGCGCGCGGCAGCCGTTCGGCCAGGACCACCAGCAGCGCCGCGAGCAGCGCCGCGCCGACGACGTTCACGGCGAACGTCGCGACCGGCCAGCCGCCGGCACCGTCCAGTGCGGTACCCACGCCGGCCCGCGCGACCCCACCGGCGGCACCGCCCAGGGCGACGACGGCGGCGACCCGGGGGCGTGGCAGCGGCGGGCGTACGTCCGGGGACAGGTCCGGGTCGATCGGCAGCCGCATGACGAGCAGCCGCAGGCTCGACGTCCGCACTGCTCCTCCAGGGCACGATGAACGCAGGCACTGTACCGGGAGCTGACCAGTGGACGTCGTGGCGATCGCCGACGCGGGGGACCCCCGCGTCGCGGACTACGTCGCGCTCACCGACGTCGCGCTGCGCCGACGCACCGAGCCCGCGGCTGGGCTGTTCATCGCCGAGGGGCTGCTCGTCGTCGAGCGGGCGCTGCGCGCGGGCTTCACCATGCGCTCGGCGTTCGTCAGCGCCAAGCTGCTGCCGGACGTGCAGGCGCTGCTCGCCGGTGCGGACGTCCCCGTGTACGTCGGCGAGCCCGCGGTCATGGCCGCCGTGGCCGGCTTCCAGGTGCACCGCGGTGTGCTGGCGTCGTTCGCCCGCCGGCCCGCCCTGACACCCGAGCGGCTGCTCGCGCAGGCACGCCGCGTGCTCGTGCTGGAGGACACGAACAACCCGACCAACCTCGGCGCGGTCGCGCGCTCCGCGGCCGCGCTGGGCATCGACGGGCTGCTGCTGAGCCCGGAGTCCGCGGACCCGCTGTACCGGCGCGCGGTCCGGGTCTCCATGGGGCAGGTGCTGACCCTGCCGTACGCGCGCCTCGACCGCTGGCCCGACGGGCTGGCGGCCGTACGCGACGCCGGCTTCCGGCTGCTCGCGCTGACCCCCGCAGCGGACGCCGTCCCGCTCGACGAGCTGGTGCTGCACCCCGGCGAGCGGGTCGCCGCGATGCTCGGTGCCGAAGGGCCGGGGCTGAGCGCGGGCGCGCTCGCGGCAGCCGACCAGGCGGTGCGGATCCCGATGGCCCGCGGCGTGGACTCGCTGAACCTCGCCGCGGCCGCCGCCGTGGCGTGCTTCGTGCTGGGCGAGCGCCGGTAGACCATGGGGATCATGGCCGGAACCAGCCTGCGGGGCAGCCTGCTCGTCGCCACACCAGGTCTGCTCGACCCGAACTTCGCGCGGACCGTGGTGCTGCTCCTCGAGCACGGCGCCGAAGGGGCGCTGGGCGTGGTGCTGAACCGGCCGAGCGACACCCCGCTGGCCGTCGCCCTGCCGGCGTGGGGCGACGCCGCCACCGAGCCGGCGGTCGTGTACGCGGGCGGCCCGGTCGCGACGACGTCCGCCGTGTGCCTGGCCCGACGGCGGCTGGACGCGGAGCCGCCCGGCTGGCAGCCGGTCTTCGGGCCGGTGGGCGCCTTCGACGTGGAGGCCGACCCGGCGCTCGTGGCCGCGACCGTTGCGGGCCTGCGGGTGTTCGCGGGGTACGCGGGCTGGGGCGCGGAGCAGCTCGAGGCGGAGATCGCCGAGGACGCCTGGATGGTCGTCGAGGCGCTGCCGGACGACGCGTTCTCGGTGCGGCCGGAGCGGTTGTGGCGCAGTGTCCTGCGCCGCCAGCCCGGCGAGGTGTCGCTGCTGGCCACGTACCCGACCGACCCCCGGCTGAACTGATGGCCGGCCGTCGGCGTTTGGCCGGGGGTCGGCGTGAGCAGCACGCCGGTATGGCAGCACCCCAGCCCGGCAGCATCCCCCCGACCGGCGAGCAGCACGAGATCCGGTACGGCGACCAGCGCGCGACCGTCGTCGAGGTGGGCGGCGGCCTGCGCGAGTACGTCGTCGGCGACACCCCCGCGCTCGACGGCTACAGCGCCGACGACTTCGTGGTCGGCGCGCACGGCCAGACCCTCGTCCCGTGGCCGAACCGGCTGGCGGACGGGACGTACGACTGGGCCGGCGACACCTACCAGCTACCACTGTCCGAGCCGTCGAAGCGCAACGCCATCCACGGGCTCGCGCGGTTCGTGCCGTGGTCGCTCGAGGACCGCAGCGACCGGCACCTCACCATGCACACGCGGCTGTACCCCCAGCCCGGGTGGCCGTTCTGGCTCGACCTGCACCTGACCTACCGGCTGGACGACCGGGGGCTGTCCGTCCGCACCACCGCACGCAACGTCGGTGGCAGTCCCTGCCCGTACGGCAGTGGCGCGCACCCCTACCTGACGGCCGGCACCCGTACGGTCGACAGCTGCCGGCTGCAGCTGCCGGCCGAGCGCTACATCGAGACCGACAGGCGCAGCCTGCCGAAGAAGACCAGGCGCGTGCGCGGCTCGAAGCTGGACTTCCGCACCGCGCGGAAGATCGGTGGTACGACCATCGACCACGCGTTCACCGACCTGCGCCGCGACCCGGACGGCCGCTTCCGCACGCGGCTCATCGGCCCGAAGGGCCGGGTGGTGGCGCTGTGGCAGGACGAGGCGTACCCCTACGTCGAGATCTTCACGGGTGACGCGCTGCCGAAGCGCAAGCGCCGTACCGGCCTCGGGGTCGAGCCGATGACCATGCCGCCGAACGGGCTGCACGACGGGGTGGATGTGGTCACCCTCGAGCCCGGGCAGATCCACAGCGCGGAGTGGGGGATCGAGCCGTTCGGTCACGTGTAGGGGTGGCTCCCGGCCGTGCCGGGGCCGGCCGGCACTAGGGTGTACGCCGTGCATGCGGAGACCTCGCTTCCGTGCGAGGCGTCGAGTGTCCGCGAGGCGCGCCGGTTCGTGACCGCGACGCTGTCCGCCTGGGGTCATGACGAGACCGGGTTCTCCGCCGCGCTGCTCGTCAGCGAGCTGGCCACGAACGCGTTCCTGCACGCCCGCACCCCGCTGCGGGTCGTGGTGGACGGGCTGGCCGAGGGGGCGCGGGTCACCGTCGTCGACGGCAGCGACCTGCCCGTGCGGCCCCGCCGGCACAGCGCCGAGTCCGGCACCGGGCGCGGCCTGCTGCTCGTCGAGCAGGTCGCCGCGGCCTGGGGCGTGGACCCCTCCTCGGACGGCAAGGCGGTGTGGTTCCTCGTGCCGTGGCAGCAGCAGGACACGGGGGAGGAGCCCGACCTGGACTCCTTCCTCGCCCTCGACGAGACGGTCGGATGTGGTTCCCGGTGAGCGATCTGGTGCACGTCCGCCTGCTCGGCTTCCCCCTCGACGTCTACTCCCGCGCCTCCGAGCACCACGAGGAGCTGATGCGCGAGTTCCAGCTGCTCGCCATCCGGCCTCCGGACGGCGGCCACGAGGTGCCGCGCCGGCTCATCCAGCTCGTGCAGGAGGTCAACGACCGCTACGCGGGCACCACGGACATGCCCAACAAGCAGCGCGACGAGGCACTCGCCCGGGGTGAGCGCCGGGTCGACCTCGACTACGAGGTGCCCACCACGATCACGGAGGACGTGGTCCGGGTCGGGCAGCTGCTCGACGAGGCGGACGAGTACTGCCGCCAGGGTGAGCTGCTGACCCTCGCGACGCCCCCGGAGTACGTCCGGTTCCGCAGGTGGCTGTTCGGGGAGTTCGGCCGCCAGCTGCAGGGCGAGGAGCCGCTGGCGTGGGACGCCTTCCCGGCGTAGGAGCGGTCGGCACGGTCGCCGGGGCCGCCCGGGCGCTGCTGGCGAGCGGTCTGGTCGCCCCCGAACGTCCGGACCGGCTCGCGGGCATGCTGCTCGCGCTCGGCCGCTGGGGGCTCAGCCCGGCCGCTGGGTACGCCGCCGCGGCCGCGCGGTCGCCGGACCGGCTCGCGCTCGTCGACGACCGGGACACCTTCACCTTCGCCGACGTGGACCGGCGCACCGACGCGATCGCGGCCGGGCTCGCCGACCTGGGGATCCGACCCGGCGACGTCGTGGGCATCCTCGCTCGCAACTCGGCGCAGTTCGTCCTCGGCCAGGTGGCCGCGGCCAAGCTGGGCGCCGACCTGGTGTACCTCAACACCGGCTTCGCCGCCGCGCAGCTGGAGGACGTGCTCAGGGCCGAGCAGGTGGCCGCGGTCATCGCCGACGACGAGTTCGACGAGACGGTCGCGGCCGCTGCACCGGGACGGCTGCTCGTCCACGCCTGGCGTTCGGGTGCCCGCCGCCCCGGGGGTCCCCCGTCGCTGACGGACCTGGCGGAGGGCGTCCACGCCCCGCCGCAGCTTCCGCTCGTACGCCGCAACGGCCGGCACGTGCTGCTCACCAGTGGCACGACCGGACGACCGAAGGGCGCGGCCCGCAGCGCACCGCCGGGGCTGAGCGGGGTGGAGCCGCTCGTGGCGCTGCTGTCGGCGATCCCGGTGCGGGCCCGTGAGGCGACGGTCATCGCCTCGCCGCTGTTCCACGCCTGGGGCTTCGCCCATCTCGAGCTCGGCCTGCTGCTGGAGTCGACGCTCGTCCTGACCCGCCGGTTCGACGCCGAGCGCGTGCTCACCCTGCTCCGGGACCGGCGCGCCAGCACTCTCGTCGCCGTCCCGGTGATGCTCAAGCGCGTCCTCGACCTGCCGGCGGAGGTCCGGCAGGTGCTGCGCCCGCCGGCGCTGGAGGTCGTCGCGCTGTCCGGCTCGGCGCTGCCGGTGGAGCTCTCGCGCAGGTTCCGGGCCGAGTACGGCGACGTGCTCTACGACCTGTACGGCTCCACGGAGGTCGCGTACGCGTCCCTCGCGACACCGCAGGACATGCGCGAGGCCCCAGGGTCCGTCGGGCGTCCGCTGGCGGGCGTCACCGTGCGGATCGTCGGTCCCGACCGGCGCGAGGTCACGGGCACCGGCAGCGGCCGCATCTTCGTCGGCAACGCGATGACGTTCGCGGGCTACACCGGCGGGGCGGACAAGGACCGGCTCGACGGGCTGGTGGCGACGGGCGACGTCGGCCACTTCGACGCCGACGGCCGGCTCTACGTCGACGGCCGGGACGACGACATGATCGTCTCCGGCGGGGAGAACGTCTTCCCCGGCGAGGTCGAGGAGTGCCTGCGCACCCACCCCGCGGTCGGCGACGTGGCCGTGGCCGGCGTCCCTGACGAGGAGTTCGGTGCCCGCCTCGTCGCGCACGTCGTGGCGCGCAGCCGCGTCGACGCCGAGGAGCTGCGCGACCACGTCCGCCGTGCACTCGCCGGCTACAAGGTGCCGCGGGCGGTGGTCTTCCACGACGTGCTGCCCCGCAACGAGACCGGCAAGGTGGTCAAGCGCGAACTACCGGCTCCCCGCTGAGCCGTACGCCGGCGGTGCCGAGCTCCTCGAGCGCTGCCGCCGTCGTGCGGGGCGCCACTCCCGCCGTGAGGCGCAGCAGCACCGTGGTCTCGAACCCCGCCGCAGCGGCATCGAGGGCGGTCGCCCGGACGCAGTGATCCGTCGCGATCCCCACGACATCGAGCTCGGTGACGTCGCGGATGCGCAGCCAGTCGGCCAGCGAGCTGCCGTCGGCGGCCCGGCCCTCGAAGCCGCTGTACGCGGCCTCGTGGTGACCTTTGTCGAACACGGCGTCGATGGGCTGGGTGTCCAGCGAGAAGTGCAGCGCCGCACCGGGCGTGCCGGCAAGGCAGTGCGGGGGCCAGGTGTCGACGAAGTCCGGCCGTGCGGAGAAGTGTCCCCCCGGGTCGACGTGGTGGTCGCGGGTCGCCACGACGTGCGCGTACCCGGCGGTGGCGAGGTGGGCGCTGATCCGGCCCGCCACCTCGGCGCCGCCTGCCACGGCGAGGCTGCCGCCCTCGCAGAAGTCGTTCTGGACGTCGACGATCACCAGTGCTCTCACGAGCCCACCTCCTCGTACGTCGTCTCCAGTGCAGGATCGCCGGGAGAGAGCTTGAGAGCCTCCAGCGGCAGCTCCTCCCGTACCCGCTGGCGGTGCGCGCGGGCGGCCTCCGCGTCCGGTGCGGCCACCAGGCGCCCGCCGCGGACGAACGGCAGGTGCAGCGGCCGCTCGTCCGGGCGCTCGGGGGCCGGGCCGCCGACGTACGCCACCTCCGCGACGGCGTGGCCGCCGGCGAGGCGCCGCGAGGCCTGCTTGCGGCCACCGATCGACGCCTTGCCCACCGAGCGCTTCTCGACCGGCTCGAGCGGCGCGTCGGCGCCGTCCTCCTGGGCGCGGGCGACGAGCTTGTAGACGAACCCTGCGGTCGGTGCGCCGGAGCCGGTCACCACCGACGTGCCGACGCCGTAGCCGTCCACCGGCGCCACCGCCAGGGCGGCGATCGCATGCTCGTCGAGGTCGCTCGTCACGACGATGCGCGTGCCGGTCGCGCCGAGCGCGTCGAGCTGCTCGCGGGCCGCCCGGGCCTGCGCCACCAGGTCGCCGGAGTCCAGCCGGATGGCGCCGAGCCCGGTGCCCGCGACCTCCACGGCGGTCCGGATGCCCCGTGCCACGTCGTAGGTGTCGACCAGCAGGATCGTGTCCCGGCCCAGTGCGGCGACCTGGGCCGCGAAGGCCGACCGCTCGTCGCCGTGCGCGAGCGTGAACGCATGCGCGCTCGTCCCGGTCGTCGGGATGCCGTAGCGCCGGCCGGCGGCGAGGTTGGACGTCGCGCTGAAGCCGGCGATGTACGCGGCGCGGGCGGCGGCGACCGCGGCCCGCTCGTGGGTGCGCCGCGAGCCCATCTCGATGCACGGGCGGTCCCCGGCGGCGCACGTCATCCGCGCCGCGGCCGTGGCCACGGCGCTGTCGAAGTTGAGCACCGACAGGACGAGGGTCTCCAGCAGCACCGCGTCGCCGAACGTGCCCTCCACGACGAGCACCGGTGAGCCGGGGAAGTACGCCTCGCCCTCCGCGTACGCGTCGATGTCGCCGGAGAACCGGTAGCCGGCGAGGTACGCGCAGGTCCCCTCGTCGACCACCCCGGAGCGCGCGAGGAACTCCAGCTCGTCGGCGGCGAACCGGAACCGCGCCAGCTCCTCCGCCAGGCGCCCGGTGCCCGCCAGCACGCCGTACCGGCGCCGCCCGGGCAGCGAGCGGGTGAAGACCTCGAACACGGCCCGCCGCCGCGCGACCCCGCTGCGCAGCGCCGCCTGCAGCATGGTCAGCTCGTAGTGGTCGGTGAGCAGCGCGGACCCGGACACGCCTACCGAGCGTAGTGAGAGCATCGGGCCATGGCCGGGCCGACGCTGACCCCCGAGCGCACGGAGACGCCCGACGAGGTCGTCCACGCCGAGCGCCCGTGGATCACCATCGTCTGGAACGACCCGGTCAACCTCATGTCGTACGTCACCTACGTCTTCCAGAAGCTGTTCGGCTACTCCCGGGAGAAGGCCACGACGCTGATGCTGCAGGTGCACCGTGAGGGCAGGGCCGTGGTGTCGTCGGGCTCGCGCGAGCAGATGGAGCACGACGTCGCCCGCCTGCACGCGCACGGGCTGTGGGCCACGCTCCAGCAGGACGACTGACGATGAGCGCGTTCCGCCGGACGAGGGCCGGGATCGAGCTGCGGCTGCGGCCGGGGGAGTCCGCGGTGCTCGAGTCGCTGCTCGCCGAGCTCGTCACCATGCTCGCCGAGGAGGAGCCGACCGACCCGCTGGAGGCGATGGTGGGCAGCAGCGGCCCCCGGCCCAGCCCGGACGACCCGGTGCTCGCCCGGCTGCTGCCGGACGCGTACGACGACCCGGAGGCCGCGGCCGAGTACCGCGGGCTGATGGAGAGCGAGCTGCGGGCCGGCAAGGCGGGTGCCGCCCGTACGGTGCTCGCCGCCCTGGAACGGGCCGGGGACGGGCACGTCGTGCTCGACGACGACGAGCACGTGCAGGCCTGGCTCGGCGCGCTCAACGACCTGCGGCTCGCGCTCGGCACCCGCTACGAGGTGGCCGAGGACACCTACGAGCTGGTCGACCGGCTGCCCCCGGACGACCCGCGGCTGCCCGGCCTCACCGCCTACCTGTGGCTCGGCTGGCTGCAGGAGACCCTGCTCGAGGCCCTCACCGACGAGTAGCCGCTCGCCCCGCACCCGCACCCCGCGCCTGCCGCCCGCCTCTCCCTTTCCGGGCGTTGGCGCCAACGCTGTGCGACACGCCGGGCCGGCTCCAGATCGCGCGCCACCGCCTCGGGCACGGGACGTCATCGCCCGCGTGTGGGCAGGCGCACGGACCCCCGTACGCTTGCGGGGTGCTGGTGATCACGCGTGAGCTGCGCGACGCGATCGTCGCGCACGCGCGCCGCGACCACCCGGACGAGGCCTGCGGCGTGCTCGCCGGGCCCGCGGGCAGCGACCGTCCGGAGCGGTTCATCGCCATGGACAACGCCGAGCGCTCGCCCACCTTCTACCGGTTCGACCCGCAGGAGCAGCTGCGGGTGTGGCGGGAGATGGACGACCGTGACGAGGAGCCGGTGGTCATCTACCACTCGCACACGGCGACCGAGGCGTACCCGTCGCGTACGGACATCTCCTACGCGATGGAGCCGGCCGCGCACTGGGTGCTCGTCTCCACCCGCGAGCCGGACCGCGAGGAGTTCCGCTCCTTCCGCATCCTCGACGGCGAGGTCACGGAGGAGGAGGTCCGGGTCGTGGAGGCCTACGACGGCTCCCCGGGGCACCTGGAATCGAAACCCGCCTGACGCGGTTGCCACAATCGACGCGAGTTCCCCTTTCGGAGAGAGGCCGGTATGGCGATCGAGGTGCGCATCCCGACCATCCTGCGCAACTACACGGGTGGCGAGAAGGCAGTCGAGGGCAAGGGCGAGACGCTCGGTGACCTCATCGACGACCTCGACACCCGCCACGAGGGCCTCAAGGGCCGCCTCGTGGGTGAGGACGGCAAGCTCAACCGCTTCGTCAACGTCTACCTCAACGACGAGGACGTCCGTTTCCTCGGCGGGCTGCAGACCCCGGTGTCCGACGGCGACAACGTCACGATCCTGCCGGCAGTGGCCGGCGGATGATGCGGTACGACTCGCTGCTGCAGGCCGTCGGGAACACCCCGCTGGTCGGCCTGCCGCGCCTGTCGCCGAGCCCGGACGTACGGCTGTGGGCCAAGCTCGAGGACCGCAACCCCACCGGCTCGATCAAGGACCGCCCGGCCTTCTACATGGTCGAGCACGCCGAGCGTGAGGGGCTGCTGCGCCCCGGCTGCACCGTGCTGGAGCCGACCAGCGGCAACACCGGCATCTCCCTCGCGATGGTCTGCAAGATCAAGGGCTACCGGCTGGTCTGCGTGATGCCGGAGAACACCTCGACCGAGCGCCGGCAGCTGCTGCAGATGTACGGCGCGGAGATCGTGAACTCGCCCGCCGCGGGCGGGTCCAACGAGGCGGTCGCCGTCGCGAAGCGGATGGCCGAGGAGAACCCGGACTGGGTGATGCTCTACCAGTACGGCAACGAGGCGAACGCCCGCTCGCACTACGAGACCACCGGCCCGGAGATCCTCGCCGACCTGCCGACCATCACGCACTTCGTCGGCGGTCTGGGCACGTCCGGCACGCTCATGGGCATCGGCCGGTTCCTCAAGGAGAAGGTGCCCGGCGTACGCATCGTCGCGGCGGAGCCCCGCTACGGCGACCTGGTGTACGGGCTGCGCAACGTCGACGAGGGTTTCGTGCCCGAGCTGTACGACCCCGACGTGCTCGACTCGCGGTTCTCGGTCGGCTCCGAGGACGCGCTGCGCCGCACCCGCCAGCTGGTGTCGGAGGAGGGCATCTTCGCCGGCATCTCCACCGGCGCGATCCTGCACGCCGCCCTCGCGCAGGCGGCCAAGGCCCTGAAGGCCGGTGACCGCGCCGACATCGCGTTCGTCGTCGCCGACGGCGGCTGGAAGTACCTGTCGACCGGCGCCTACAGCGGCACGCTGGAGGAGGCCACCGAGCGGCTCGAGGGCCAGCTCTGGGCGTAGCGCCCCGTGACGCAGGTCACAGGCCCGGCGCGGCACCGGGGGATGACCTAGGCTTCCGCCCGTGGACGCCCCGATCGGGATCTTCGACTCCGGAGTCGGAGGCCTCACCGTCGCCCGGGCCATCCTCGACCAGCTGCCCCACGAGGCGATCTTCTACGTCGGCGACACCGCGCGCGGGCCGTACGGGCCCCGCCCGCTCGCCGAGGTGCGCCAGTTCGCCCTCGAGGTGATGGACCACCTCGTCGAGCAGGGCGTCAAGCTGCTGGTCATCGCCTGCAACAGCGCGTCGAGCGCCTCGCTGCGGGACGCCCGCGAGCGCTACGACATCCCGGTCGTCGAGGTGATCTACCCGGCCGTACGCCGGGCGGTGGCGGCGACGCGCAACGGGCAGGTGGGGGTCATCGGCACGGTCGCGACCGTGACGAGCGGGTCGTACGAGGACGCGTTCGCCGGAGCGCCGCACGTGACGATCACCAGCGTCCCCTGCCCGCGGTTCGTCGAGTTCGTCGAGCGCGGCGACACGTTCAACGACGAGCTGCTCGAGGTGGCCGAGGCCTACCTGGAGCCGATCATCTCGGCCGGCTGCGACACGCTCGTGCTCGGCTGCACGCACTACCCGCTGCTCACCGGCGTGATCGCGTACGTCGTCGGCGACAGCGTCACCCTCGTGTCCAGCGCGGAGGAGACCGCGAAGGACGTCTACCGGGAGCTGGCGCGCGGCGCGATGTTCCGGGACGAGTCGCTGCCCCCGCCGGTCCACCGGTTCCACGCCACCGGCGACCCCGAGCCGTTCGCCCGCCTCGGCCGCCGGTTCCTGGGCCCGGAGATCGGTGAGGTCGCCCGCGCGCTCGGCCCGCAGGAGGTGCGGTAGTGCGCCTGACCGTCGTGGGCTGCTCCGGGACGTTCCCCGGCCCGGCGTCGCCGTGCTCGTCGTACCTGTTCGAGGCGGACGGCTTCCGGCTGCTGGTCGACGTGGGCAACGGCTCCATCGGCGCGCTGCAGTCCTCGGTCGGCCTGCTCGACATCGACGCGGTCGTGCTCAGCCACATGCACGGCGACCACTACCTCGACCTGGTGAACTACACCTACGCGCGCCGCTACCACCCGGACGGCTGCCCGGCGCCGCTGCCGGTGTACGGGCCGCACGGCGTGCGCGAGCACATCGCGAGCGCGTTCGGCGGCGGGGTCGACGACCTGCTCGACGCGGCGTACCAGTTCACCGAGCTCGCACCCGGACGCGCGGAGATCGGCCCGTTCGCCCTCGACCTCGCGCGCATGCACCACCCCGTGGAGACGCTGGGCATGCGCATCACGCACGGCGGCTCGACGGCCGCGTACTCCGCCGACACCGGCGAGTGCGACGAGCTCGTCCAGATCGCCCGTGACGTCGACCTGTTCCTGTGCGAGGCGTCGTACCTGCACGGCGACGACAACCCCGTCGGGGTGCACCTCACCGGGCACATGGCCGGCGAGTACGCCGTCCGCGCGGGGGCGCAGCGGCTGGTGCTCACCCACCTCGTACCGTGGGGCGACCAGGACCGCACCCTCACCGAGGCCCACCGCGCGTACGACGGTGAGATCCACGTCGCGCGGACGCACGCGGTGTACGAGCTCTAGGAGGTACCCGCATGCCGCGCCCTGACGGTCGGGTGAACGACGCCCTGCGCGAGGTGCGCATCACCCGTGACTGGCTGGACCACGCCGAGGGGTCGGTGCTCGTCGAGTTCGGGCGCACCCGGGTGCTGTGCGCCGCGAGCGTCGAGGAAGGCGTGCCGCGCTGGCGCAGGGGCAGCGGCCTGGGCTGGGTCACCGGCGAGTACGCGATGCTGCCGCGCTCGACCCACACCCGCAGCGACCGCGAGTCCGTCCGCGGCAAGATCGGCGGCCGCACGCACGAGATCTCCCGGCTGCTCGGCCGCAGCCTGCGGGCCAGCATCGACCTGGCGGCGCTGGGCGAGAACTCGATCCTCATCGACTGCGACGTCCTGCAGGCGGACGGCGGCACCCGTACGGCGGCGATCACCGGGGCGTACGTCGCGCTCGCGGACGCGGTCGACTGGCTGACGCAGCGGGGCGCGGTCAAGCGGGACCCCCTGAGTGCCTCCGTCGCGGCGGTGAGCGTGGGCATCGTGGACGGCGAGCCGCGGCTGGACCTCTGCTACACCGAGGACGTGTCCGCGGAGACCGACATGAACGTCGTCTGCACCGGTGACGGCCGGTTCGTCGAGGTGCAGGGCACCGCCGAGGGGGAGCCGTTCAGCCGGGCGCTGCTCGGCGAGCTGCTCGACCTGGCGGTGGCCGGCTGCGAGGAGCTGACCCGGCTGCAGGCCGAGGCGCTGGCGCTGCCCCGGCGGCCGCGTGGCGCCCACGACGCGACCCGGCTGTGAGCGTCCGCGTCGTCCTCGCCACCCGCAACCCGGGCAAGGTGGCCGAGCTGCGCCGCATCCTCGACGGTGTCGACGTGGAGCTGGTCGGGTTCGACGCGTTCCCCGACGTCGAGGACGTCGCCGAGACCGGCGCGACCTTCGCGGAGAACGCCCTGATCAAGGCCCGGGCGGCCGCGGCGGCGACCGGGCTGGCCGCGGTGGCGGACGACTCGGGGCTGACCGTCGCGGCGCTGAACGGCATGCCCGGCGTGCTGTCCGCCCGCTGGGCGGGGCGCGCGCGCGACGATGCGGCCAACCTGCGCCTCGTCCTCGAGCAGGTCGAGGACGTGCCCGACGAGCGGCGCGGCGCCGCGTTCGTCTGCGCGGCCGCGCTCGTGACGCCGGACGGGCACGAGCAGGTCGTCGAGGGCCGGGTGGACGGGATGCTCGTCCGCGAGCCCCGGGGAACCGGCGGCTTCGGCTACGACCCGGTCTTCGTGCCGCACGGGCACACCCGGACCACGGCGGAGATGACGGCGGGGGAGAAGGACGCGATCAGCCATCGAGGCCAGGCGTTCCGCGCGCTCGCCCCGTACGTCGCCGCGTTGGCCGGCTGACTCAGGCGGTGCGGCGCGGGTCCCCGGCCGCGGGGCCCAGCCGGCCCAGCCGGCCGCGGGCATTGGCACCTGCTCTGGATCCCGTACGGCGTGTCGTCCAGCGTTGGCGCCAACGCCCGAGAGGGAGGGGGTCGTGCTGCAATGGAAGGACCGGGGCCGTAGCCCAACGGCAGAGGCACATGCCTTAGGAGCATGCCAGTGTGGGTTCGAGTCCCACCGGCCCCACCACGCGGTTCGCCTCGGGGCCTTCGGTCCGGTCGGGCGTACGGTCGGGCGGTGACCGGCCCGTACGACATGCCCTACCGCGGCACGTTCGAGATGCCGCTCCCGCCGGCGGAGCTGTGGCGGCGACTCGAGTGGTTCGACCGCTACCCGGACTGGTGGGGCTGGCTGCGGGAGTTCCGGGCCGACGGCGAGGGGCTCACGGCGGGCACGGTGCTGCGCGGGACAGTGCACCCGCCGGTGCCGTACGCGATGCGCGTGCGCGTCACCTTCGTCGAGTGCCGGCCCCACACCTACATCGCGGCCGATGTCGACGGCGACCTGCGCGGGCCGGCCGAGCTGTGGCTCGACGAGCAAGGCGGCGAGGGCTGCCGGGTCACCGTCGCGTGGCAGGTGGAGATGCTCCAGCGGCGGATGCGGCTGGCCACGCGGGTGGCCCGGCCGATGCTGCGCTGGGGCCACGACCGCGTGGTGGAGTCCACCGTGCGGGGCTTCCGGCGCCGCCTCGGTGGTTGAGCCGCGGCCGGGGTTCGTACAGGATGCCCGTGTGAGCCTCCAGGACCGCGACCCGCAGGTGGTGCGGGCGTCCGACGCGGACCGTGACGCCGTGGTCCTGCGGCTGCGGGAGGCCGCCGCCGACGGGCGGCTCACGCTGGACGAGTTCACCGAGCGGATCGGGTCGGCGCTGCAGGCGGTGACGCACGGCGACCTCGAACGCGTGCTCGCCGACCTCCCGGCGGCGGGGATGGCGGCGCGGCCGCGAGGGCGGGTACGCCGGTGGTTCGTCGGCGTCATGTCGGGTGCCGGTGCCCGCGGCCCCTGGCGGACCGGTGACCGGGTGACGGCCGTGGCGCTCATGGGCAGCTGCCACCTGGACCTGCGCCGGGCGATCATCGACGTGCCGGAGCTCGTCATCACCGCGGTCGCGGTCATGGGTGGGGTCGAGGTCGTGGTGCCCGAGGGTGTCGAGGTGACGCTTACCGGTGTCCCGATCATGGGGGGCAAGGATCTGCACGTCGCGGACGTCCCGGTCGTGCCGGGCTCGCCCCGCATCGTCGTCCGGGCGTTCCCGTTGATGGGCGGGGTCCACGTCCGGTCCCGGCGCGACCGTGCCGAGGACCCGCCGGCCGAGGTGGGCGGGGAACCGGCCGCACCGGCGTTGCCGGACGGCACGGTGACGATCATGTTCAGCGACGTGTGCGACTTCAGCGCGCTGACCGAGCGGCTCGGCGACGTCGCGGCGCACCGGCTGCTCACCGAGCACAACCGGCTCGTCCGCGACCGGGTCGAGGACTGCGGCGGGCAGGTCGTCAAGACGGGCGGCGACGGGTTCATGGTCGCCTTCGCCAGCGCGGCCCGCGCGATGCGCTGCGCCGTACAGGTGCAGCGCGCGCTCGAGTCGTCGCCGGTCGGTTCCGACGGAGAGCGGCTGCGGGTGCACATCGGCCTGCACGCCGGCGAGGTGGTCCGTGACGACGGCGACCTGTGGGGCCAGGCGGTCAACGTGGCCAGCCGGCTCGCCGACGCCGCCGGATCCCAGGAGATCCTCGTGTCCGGACTGGCGCGCGAGCTCGCCGCGGGTTCCCGTGAGTTCCTGTTCGGGGACGGCCGAGAGGTCGACCTCAAGGGCGTCGGGCAGCGGGTCGTGTACCCGCTGGAGTGGCGCGCGCCCTAGCGCGAGCGCGCCCGTTGCCCTCGCTCAGCCGGCCGTTGGCATCGGGAAGATGAGGGGCTCGTCGGCGACCTCGCGGCTGGCCGCGGCGCGCTCCTCGTCCGTCATCGGGGTGAGCTCCGCGGCGGCGCGCAGCGCGGTCGGCAGCACGTCCACGTCGCCGGGCGTGCAGAACGCGTGCACCCCCGGTACGGACAGCACGAACCGCACGCCCCGGCTGACCGCGTCGTACGCCGCGTACGGCTCGTACCAGGTCGTCGCCGTGCGCTCCCGGTCGCCCCACGGCCGCGCGGCCGCGGCCTTGATCGCCATGACGCCCACGTCGTGCTCGGCGGCGTACGCGAGCAGCGCCTCCGCGTCCCGCCGGTAGTCGTCGTCCGCCCACAGCCGCGGGTTCACCGGGAACATCACCGTGTCCAGGTCGTGCCGGCGCAGCGCCTCGAGGTGCGTACGGGGGGCCTGCAGCCCGTGCCCGGTGATCCCGACCCAGCGCGTCAGCCCCTCCTCCCGCGCACGCAGGATCGTCTCCAGCGCACCCGCCCTGGCGTCGAGCTCGTCGAGCTCGCCGACCGAGTGCATCTGGTACAGGTCGAAACGCTCGCACCGCAGCAGCGTCAGCGACTCCTCCAGCTGCGCGCGTACGCCGTCCGGGTTGCGCCGCAGGGTCTTGCAGCCGACGAACAGCCGGTCGCGCACGGCGGGCAGGAACGGGCCGAGCAGCTCCTGCGCCTTGCCGTACTGCGGCGCGACGTCGAGGTGGTTCACCCCGGCGTCCAGCGCCAGGTGCAGCGAGCGCTCGACGGTGCCGGGGTCGGTGTCCCAGAAGGCGGCGGCGCCGAGGATCGCGACGGAGGAGGAGTGACCGGTACGGCCGAGGCGGCGGGTCTGCATGCCCCTAGCGTGCCACCGGCCGGCACAGCATCTGCTGCCCACCGCTCGCCAGGTCACCCAACCGGGGCCGCCTGCTCGCCGAGGCGGTGGAACTGCTCGAGCAGCTCCGGGCCGTCCGCGCGCTGCTCGAGCGCGTGCTCGAGCACGCGGGTCACCGCGGTTCGCCCGCGCTGCTCGTTCGGCCCCAGGGAGTCGGCCAGCGCCGCCTGCCAGACCCGGTCGATGACCTCCGTACCGGCGATCTGCCGGCCGGACTCGCTGACGAACGTCCGCGCGCGCATCTCCGACAGCGCCGTGCGCAGGTACTCGACGTGCGGGGTCTCGTCGGCGCGGATGTAGGACACGATGCGCGCCGCCTCACCCTCGCCGGCGACCAGGTCCGGGTCGCAGAGCAGTGCCTCCGCCCAGGCGAACGCGTGGAAGGCCTTGATCTCGATGAACAGCACCCGGCACATGAACCCCAGCAGCGCCTCGATGCCCGGGTCGATCTCGGGCAGCAGCCGCGCGGGCGGCGTGGCGGGCTTGCTGGGGGCCGCACCCGGCGCGGCGGCCAGCCCCATCCGGACGAGCAGCTCGTGCTCGGTGTCGGGGGTCAGCGGGTCCTCGAACGCGATGTCGCGGACGGCGTACCACATCTTGTTGTGCCCGGCCTGCTCTGCCCAGCCGGACTCGTCGCGGGCGTGCGCCTCGAGCAGCCCCTTGGCGAGGTGCGCGGTCGCCGTACCGCGGACGTCCTCGACGAAGTGCCGCTGGATGTCTCCCTGCGGGGTCACGTCGCGGATCGCGCCGCCGTACCCCTCGACCGTGCCGATGCGCGTCAGCAACCCGATGATCGGCTCCCGCACGCCCTCGCGGAGCAGGAAGCGGGACTGCTCCAGGCTCGGCCAGTGGCCCGGCCAGGTCTCCAGCGGTGCGGCGAGGACGTCCGTACCGGTGGTCTCGCGGTGGTGGTCCTGCCACGCGGTGATCGCCTCCCGGCGGAACCGGGTGCGGGGCGAGACGTACGCGCCGTCGACGAAGCCGCCGTGGCAGACGACCCCGCGGACGACCAGCGGGTCCTCCACCGCGTGGCCCATGAGGATCTCGTCGGTCGTGTAGTCCAGCTGCAGGGTGCTCACCCGCGACACCGAACCACGTTCGGTCGCCGAAGCCAAGAGTCGTAGCATGCGCCGCGTGGCCGACTCGACTGCACAGCTGCCCAGAGAACCCGCTCTGCCCTGGCCCGACGTGGTCGCCGCCCTGACGGCACCGGGCCAGATGTTCGAGATGGAGGAGGTCGACGTCCGCGGCGTGCACCTACGCGCCTGGAAGAGCGCCCCCGCCAGCCTGCGGCAGCTGCTCGAGCTGTCGCGGCTGCACGGCGAGAAGGACTTCCTCGTCTACGAGGACGAGCGCACCACCTTCGAGGAGCACTTCCGCCAGGCGGCGACGCTCGCGCACGTGCTCGCCGACCGGTACGGCGTCCGCAAGGGTGACCGCGTCGCGATCGCGATGCGCAACTTCCCGGAGTGGTCGGTGGCGTTCTGGGGTGCGGCGTGCGCCGGCGCGGTCGTCGTCCCGCTGAACGCCTGGTGGTCGCCGGACGAGCTGGTGTACGGCCTGCGCGACTCCGGGTCGAAGGTTGTGTTCATGGACGGCGAGCGGGCCGAGCGGCTCGCCGGGCGGCTCGGCGAGCTCGACCTGGCCGGCCGGGTGGTCGTCCGGCCCGAGGGCGCGGTGCCCGACGGTGTCGATCTGTACGGCGACGTGCTCGGCGAGGTGCGGCCCGACGTCGCGCTGCCCGACGTCGAGCTCGGCCCCGAGGACAACGCGACGATTTTCTACACGTCCGGCACGACCGGTGAGCCGAAGGGTGCGCTCGGGACGCACCGCAACATCTGCGGAAACCTCATCAGCCTCGCGTACGCCGCCTCCGCCGCCGGCCTGCGGGCAGCCGGTGCGCCGTCGGCGCCCGACGGCAGGCAGCGCGCGTACCTGCTGTCCGTCCCGTTCTTCCACGCGACCGGCTGCCACTCCGTGCTCGTCGCCAACCTGGCGGCGGGCAACAAGCTCGTCCTCATGTACAAGTGGGACCCCGAGCGGGCGCTCGAGCTGATCGAGCGGGAGCGGGTGTCGACGTTCGGCGGCGTGCCGACGATGGTGTGGCAGGTGCTGCAGTCCCCGGACTTCGGCAAGCGCGACATCTCCAGCGTCGAGAGCGTCGGGTACGGCGGCGCGCCCGCCCCGCCGGAGCTCGTCCGCCGGATCGAGGAGCTGCTGCCCGGCCGCGCACCGTCCAACGGCTACGGGCTGACCGAGACCTCGTCGGTCACCACGATGAACTCCGGCGTCGACTACCTCATGCGGCCGGACAGCGT
Organism: uncultured Actinomycetota bacterium; assembly: GCA_963728075.1. Classification (GTDB taxonomy): domain Bacteria; phylum Actinomycetota; class Actinomycetes; order JAFAQI01; family DASSKL01; genus CAVSIP01. Next base: position 709,495 of record CAVSIP010000003.1, read on the forward strand.
CGGCCGTCCCGTACCGGTCGTGGAGTGCAAGGTCGTCGACCCGGCGGGTGAGGAGCTGCCCCGCGGGCAGATCGGCGAGCTGTGGATCAAGGGCCCCAACGTCGTCGTCGGCTACTGGAACAAGCCGGAGGCGACCGCGGAGGCGATCACCGACGGGTGGCTGCACTCCGGCGACCTGGCGCGGATGGACGACGAGGAGTTCGTCTACATCGTCGACCGGGCCAAGGACATGGTCATCCGCGGCGGCGAGAACGTGTACTGCGCGGAGGTCGAGGCCGTCCTCTACGAGCACCCCAAGGTCTACGACGCGGCCGTCATCGGCATCCCGCACCAGGTCCTCGGTGAGGAGGTCGGCGCGGTGGTGCGGCCCGTACCGGGGGAGACGGTGACGCAGGAGGAGCTGCAGGAGCACGTCCGGGCCAGGCTCGCCGGGTTCAAGGTGCCGGTGAAGATCTGGTTCCGCGACGAGGAGCTGCCCCGCAACCCGGCCGGCAAGGTGCTCAAGCGCGACCTGCGCCAGGAGGTCCTCGGCACCTGAGCTGCCACTCCACCCCCGGTCGTGAAGCAAATCGCACCTGAGGCTGCCACTTTGCTTCACGACCGCGGGACGAGAACGGCAGGAACGGCGCGGGCGGCGTCGAACCTGGACGGTCATGTCCCGCCGTGTCGTGCTGTCCCTGGTCGCTGCTGCCTCGGTCGCCCTGACCGCCCTGCCCGCGCTGGCCGGCGGGACCGTACCGGACCCGCTCGACTGCGTCGGGCCGGCCGGTGACCCGGCCCCCGGCTCGCAGGCATGGCAGCAGCGCGACCTGGCCAACGTCTCCTGCGCGCAGCAGCGGCAGCAGGACGAGACGGGCAGCCCCGCGTTCGCGGCGGCGTTCTGGTCGCAGACGCCCGGCATGTTCGTCACGCAGAACGGCGAGCAGCTCTCCGAGCCCGACCGCCCCCGGGTGACCCTCGGCCAGCTGGTCCCCGGCGGGTCGACGGCCGACCCCTTCCGGACGCTGCCCCGCTGGCAGGACGCCGGCCGCGGCCGCGTGTTCCCGATCCAGTTCACGGCCACGGACGGCGCGCTGCTGCACGGCCACGTGTTCCTGCCGCCGGCCGCCGCCGCGCCGCCGTACCCGTCCGTGGTCATCACGACCGGCTCGATCCAGGGCTACCAGCAGATGTACTGGTGGGCGGCCGAGGGGCTCGCGGAGGCGGGCTACCTCGTGCTGACGTACGACGTCCAGGGGCAGGGCGCCTCGGAGACCTTCGCCCACCCGTGCGACGCGACCAGCTGTCCCGGCGTGCCGTTCCAGCAGGCGTACAACTTCGTCCAGGGCACCCGCGACGCGCTCGACTACCTGCTCTCCACCCCCGAGCGGCCGACGGGCCGGGGGGACGTGAACCCGTTCTGGCGCGACGTCGACACCCATCACGTGGGGCTCGCCGGGCACTCCCTCGGCGCCACAGCGGTCAGCCAGGTCGGCCAGGAGGACCCGCGGGTCTCCGCGATCGTGGCGTGGGACAACCTCGCCGAGGTGCCGGCCGGGACGCCGCTGCGTACGCCCGCGCTCGGCATCAACTCGGAGTACTTCTTCAACCCGCAGCCGATGCAGTCGCCGCCGGACCCGCACGCGCACGACGGGGCGTTCCGGCAGCTGGCCGCGGCGGGCGTCGACACGATGCAGGTCGCGCTGCGGGCGTCCACGCACCTCGAGTACGCCTACGTGCCGTACATCCTGCCGGCGAGCCGGCTCGGCGAGCGGGTCGCGTTCTACTACACGCTGGCGTGGTTTGACCGCTACCTGCGCGGCGAGCGGCAGGCGCTTGACCGGCTGGTCGCGACCCGTTTCGACGACTCGTCCGACGTGCACTCGATCGGCGCGGGCACGTTCGACGCGGCGGCCGCGTCCGGTGGTGACGTCGAGGCGGGCAACGTGCCGAACCGGATCGGGGGCCTTGCGGTCGCGGACCGGTTGTCGTTCTACTACCTGTCGGAGTACTCACTGCGCCATGGGCAGCTGCGCTGCAACGACATGAGGCGGGGGTGTGGGGGCGCCGGCCGGGAGCCGGTCAGCTCCTGACGGGCGTCCAGGCGGCCGGCAGGTGCTTGATGCCGTTGATGAAGTTCGACGCCAGCCGGGCCGGCTCCTCGGTGGCGTGGATGTCCGGCAGCCGGGTGAGCAGCTCGCGGAACATCACCGTGATCTCCCGGCGGGCGAGGTGGGCGCCCAGGCAGAAGTGCGGGCCGGGGCCGCCGAAGCCGACGTGCGGGTTGGGGTCGCGGGTGATGTCGAAGGTGAACGGGTCGGTGAACACGTCCTCGTCGCGGTTGGCCGACCAGTAGAACAGGATGAGCTTGTCGCCCTCGGAGAACTCCCGGCCGTTGAGCTCGGCGGTCCGCGTCGCCGTGCGCCGCATGAACATCACCGGGCTCGCGACGCGGACGATCTCCTCCACGGCGGTCGGCGCGTACTTCTCGTAGTCCGACAGCCACAGCTGCTTCTGATCCGGGTTGTCGGTGAGCAGCTTGAGCCCGTGGCTGATCGCGTTGCGGGTGGTCTCGTTGCCCGCGACGACGAGCAGGATGAAGAACGACCCGAGCTCCTGGTCGGTGAGCGTCTCGCCGTCGATGTTGGCGTTGACCAGCGCACTGGTGAGGTCGTCGGCGGGGTTCTCGCGCCGCTGCTGGCCCAGCTCCTGGACGAGCTGCGCGAGCTCCATGCCCGCGGTGAGCAGCGCGGCGGCGATGTCGTTGCCCTCCGGCACGTACTCGGGGTCACCCGCGCCGAGGATGACGTTGGAGCGCTCGAAGATGAACTGGTACTGCGACTCCGGGATCCCCATCATGTCGCAGATGATCTTGAGTGGCAGCTTCGCGGCGACCGCGGGTACGAAGTCCGCCGCGCCGAGCGGGGCCACCTCGTCGACGATCGCGCGGGCTGCTTCCTGCACCTGGTCCTCGACGCGCTTGAGCATCCGCGGGGTGAACGCGCGCGAGACGATGCGGCGCAGGCGGGCGTGCCGCGGGTCGTCCATGTTGATCATCGAGCCGAAGAACTCGAGGAACTCGGCCGGCATGTCGAAGATGCCGGTCGCGCCGTGGCCGGAGCAGAACTCCTCCGGCCGCCGGGACGCCTCGAGGATGTCCGCGTGCTTGGTCAGCGCGAAGTAGCCCGGCCCCTTCGGGATGAGGTCGTTGTCCGGCAGCGGCTCCTCGTAGAACGGGACCGGCCGGTGCTGGCGCAGTGCCGCGAACGCGCGCTCGCGCACGTCCAGGGGCTCGGCCCAGAACTCCATGTCGGACAGGTTGACGTCCTCGGCGCGGGGCAGCGCGGCGTCCAGCGTCATGTGCGGGCTCCTTCGGGGCAGGTCAGTCCTCGATCGAGATGGCCTGCTTGGGGCAGCCACGGACGGCCGCCTCCACCTTGGGGCGCAGGCTCTCGTCCGGCGTCTCGTCGAGCACGTAGAGCAGGTCGTCGTCGCGCACCTCGAACACCTCCGGTGCCTGGCTCATGCAGATCGCGTTGCTCTCGCACCGGTCGTAGTCGACCACAACGCGCATGGTGGTGGCTCCCCTCGTTGAGCAAGTCTCAAGACGACGTGGTGGGCAGGCTATCCGACGCCCAGCTCGCGCTTGAGCTTGGCGACGTGACCCTTGGCCCGGACGTTGTAGTACGCAGCCTCCACGGTGCCGTCGGCCGCGACCACCACGGTGGAGCGGATCACGCCGACGTACGTACGCCCGTAGTTCTGCTTCTCGCCCCAGGCGCCGTACGCCTCGAGCACCACGTGCTCGGGGTCGGACAGCAGCGGGAACGTCAGCCCGTGCTCCTCGCGGAAGCGCGCCAGCCTGGCGGGTGCGTCCGGGGAGATGCCGGCGACGGTGAGGCCGGTCGCCTCCAGCTCGCGCAGCGCGTCCCGGAAGTCGCACGCCTGCGTGGTGCAGCCGGGGGTGAGCGCAGCCGGGTAGAAGTACACGACCACGCGGCTGCCCCCGGAGCGCAGGTCGGCCAGCGAGACCGTCCGGCCGTCCGGGTCGGGGAGGGCGAAGTCGGGCGCGGGGTCGCCCGGGGTGAGGCGGGGCACGGGTCCTCCGAGGTCAGTCGACGACGAGGTGACCGTAGCGGCCCTCGATGTCGCGCAGGCGCCACCAGGCGACCGAGGCCACCCACGAGCCGACGAACAGCCCGACGATCACGTAGCCGAGGATGTCGAAGCGGCCGGCGATCGCGCCGACGGTCACCCAGGGCTCCCCGGTCAGGCCGAGCTGGGTGGCGAGCACCCCGACGAGCTCGACGGTGCCGATGAGCAGTGCGACCACGACGGACAGGCCGGTGGTCGTGAGGTTGTAGTAGACCTTGCGCAGCGGGTTCGTGAACGCCCAGTCGTACGCCTTGCACATGAACGCGCCGTCGAGGGTGTCCATCAGGGACATGCCGGCGGCGAAGATCAGTGGCAGGGTGAGCATGGCCCACGGCGGTACGGCGCCGTCCGCCGCCGCCTTGCCGGACAGCGCCAGCAGGCCGATCTCCGAGGCGGTGTCGAAGCCGAGACCGAACAGGAAGCCGACGGGGTACATGTGCCAGGAGGAGCCGATCATCGTGCGGTACCGGCCGCCGAAGATGCGGTTCATCAGCCCGCGCTGCAGCAGCAGCTCGTCGAGCTCCTCGCGGTGGTACGTCCCGGTCTTCAGCGCCCGCCAGGTCTTCCAGATGCCGGCGAGGATCACGAGGTTGAGAATGCCGACGAACCAGAGGAAGGTGCCGGAGACGGAGGCACCGATGACCCCGCCGATGGCATGCGCGTGGTCGAATGCACCCGACGACGCGAAGTGCGTGGTGAGCGCCAGCGCGCCCGTCGCGAGCAGCACCACGCTGGAGTGGCCGATGGAGAAGAAGAAGCCGATGCCCAGCGGCTGGCGGCCCTTCGCCAGCATGAACCGCGTGGTGTCGTCGATCGCCGCGATGTGGTCCGGGTCGAAGGCGTGCCGCAGGCCGAAGGTGTACGCGAGCAGCCCGGCGCCGGCGAACACGCCGACGTCGTGGTGCGTGGCGAGGACGAGGGCGAACCCGCCCCAGCCGAGCACGTGCAGCAGCCCGACCGCGCCGAACAGCCCGGACAGCCGTCGCACCTCCGAGCGGGTGAACGACAGGTCGCGCAGGCCGCGTGGTCGCGCGGCGGCCTCGATGGTCACGGCGAGCTCACTCCATGCCGGCTCGCCACTTGCGGGACGGCAGTAGTTGCGAAAGATGTGCAACAGCGAACCTACGGCGGCGAGGGCGGGTGCGGCAAGTGGTTGACAGCCCGGTTCTGGGGAGGGGTACGGCGTGAAGGCATGCACGGTTCGACCGGGACAGCCGGGCTCGGCCCGGGTCGACGAGGTGGCGGAGCCCGACCCGACGACGGGCGACGTCCTCGCGACGGGTCTGCTGGTCGGCGTCTGTGGCACCGACGTCGAGATCACGTCGAAGGGGTACGGCGTGCCGCCACCCGGCCGCGACCGCCTGACGCTGTTCCACGAGTCGCTCGGGCGCGTGCTGGAGGCCCCGGAGGGCTCGGGGTTCGCCGCCGGCGACCTCGTCGTCGGCATCGTCCGCCGCCCCGACCCGGTGCCGTGCCGACCCTGCAGCCGCGGCCAGTGGGACTTCTGCGCCAACGGCCGCTACACCGAGCGCGGGATCAAGGAGCTGGACGGCTACGGCGCCGAGCGCTGGCGGGTCCCGGCGGACTTCGCCGTACGGCTGGACCCCTCGCTCGGTGACGTCGGGGTGCTGACGGAGCCGACGTCCGTCGTCGCCAAGGCCTGGGACCAGATCGACCGGATCAACGCCCGCGCCGAGATCGACCCGCACGTCGCGCTGGTGACCGGTGCCGGCCCGATCGGGCTGCTCGCCGCGATGATCGGCGTGCACAAGGGCCTCGAGGTCCACGTCGTCGACCGGGTCACCGACGGTCCCAAGCCCGCGCTCGTCCGCGACCTGGGCGCGAGCTACCACTCCTCGCTCGACGACCTCGCCGTCGAGCCGGACGTCGTCGTGGAGTGCACCGGCGTCGGCCAGCTGGTGTTCGACGTGCTGATGCGTACGGGCCCGAACGCGGTCACCTGCCTCGCCGGCATCTCCTCCGGCAGCCGGACGATCTCCACCGCAGCGGACGCGGTGAACCGCGAGCTCGTGCTCGACAACGACGTCGTCTTCGGCTCGGTCAACGCCAACCGGCGGCACTACGAGCTGGCCGTGGCGCACCTCGCCGAGGCCGACCGGTCGTGGCTGCAGCGGCTGGTCAGCCGGCGGGTGCCGATGTCCCGGTGGCCGGAGGCCCTGCAGAAGGGACCCGAGGACGTCAAAGTCGTGGTGGACCTGCAACAGTGATCACCTCGACGCAGCACGTGCATACCCGCGAGATGCGGGAACGCAGACCACAGGCAACGTGCGGCAGGACGTGCGGCAAGGAGGACACGTGGCAGGCCAGGACCCCGGATCCATCCAGCGCGAGATCGAGCACACCCGCGCCGAGCTCGCGGAGACGATCGACGCCATCGCGGACCGCGTGAGCCCCAAGCGCATGGCCGGCCGCGGCGCGGCGCGGGTGAAGGGTGCGTTCGCCCGCGAGCAGTCGCCCGACGGCTTCGAGCGCGCGCCCGCCGCCCAGCCGGGGATCCCGGCCGCGGAGCTGCGCGAGATCGCGGCGGAGGGTGCCGGTGCCGGCCACACCGGCACGTCCACGTACGCCATCGAGCGCAGCCTGCGCACCGACCGGGTCCTCATCGCCCTCGGTGTGGTCGCCGGCATCGCCGCGCTGGTCATCCTGGCGCGCAAGCGCGCGGAGAACTCCGCCTAGCGACGGCCCTGCCGCAGACACAGGCCGACCTCGCCCGCGGGGGGGATACGAGCGAGGCCAGCGCGTGCGAGTCTAGGGCCGAAAGGTGATGAGTGGGCACGTAGGGGCATCAAAACCCCATGAGTGAGCCGAGCCCCATGGGTCCGACCGCGACGTGGACCCGCGTCGGCGACCTGCGGGTGCACGCGCGGCTGTTCCGGTCCCCGGTGGGGGGCTTCACGCCCGCGGTCGTGCTGCTGCACGGCATGGTGGCCGCCAGCCGTTCCCTGGTGCCGCTGGGCCGCGCGCTGGCCACGCACGGGGCGACGGTGTGGGCGCCCGACCTGCCCGGCTTCGGCGCCAGCGACAAGCCGCCGTTCGCCCTCGACGTGGACGAGTCGGCGGACGCGGTCGCCGCGTGGGTCGAGGCACGCGGGCTCGACCCGGTCTGCGTGTACGGCAACTCCTTCGGCTGCCAGGTGGCGGTGGCGCTGGCCGTCCGGCACCCGCAGCTGGTGTCGTCGCTCGTCCTGCTGTCGCCCACGATCGACCCGCGCCAGCGCGCCCAGGCCATCCGGGTGATGCCCTTCCTGCGGCGGCTCGGCCGTGATCGGCCGGACGGCGCGTGGCGGCAGCCGCACCGCCGCCGGCCGTGGGTGCGGGCGTCGCACGCGCTGCAGCGGTCGATCCTCGGGTGGAGCGAGCGCACGTTCGGCGCGGAGCCGCCGCTGCCGCAGCTGGTGCTCTCCGAGTACCTCGCCGCCGGCCTGCTGCGGGCCGCGAGCACCTACCGGTACGGGCTGCTCGACGCCGTCGAGCAGCGGCTGCCCCGGGTCGCCGCACCGTCGCTCGTGCTGCGCGGCGAGCGGGACTCCCTCATCTCGCCGGAGTGGGCGGACCAGGTCGCCGAGCTCCTGGGCGGGGCGCGGCGGCTGGACGTCCCCGGCGCCGACCACAACGCCCAGTACCTCGCGGCCGGGACCGTCGCGGCGCTCAGCGCGCCGTTCGTCTTCCGCGCGGCCGGCTGGGCCCCCGACCAGGAGGTGCCATGACCCGCATGCAGGATCGGATCGTCGACGTCGACGGGCCGGTGTTCTACCGCGAGTGGGCCGGACGCGACGCCGCTGCCGACCGCACGCTCGTCTGCGTCCACGGGACGGAGGCCTCGCACGCGACCTGGGGCCGGGTGGCGCCGATGCTCGCGCAGCTCGGCCGCGTGGTCGCACCGGACCTGCCCGGCTTCGGCCGCACCCCTCGCGCCGGCCGCCGCGCCGACCTGGCGTCACTGCAGCAGCTGCTCGCCGGCTTCCTGCGCACGGTGGTCGACCGGCCGGCCGTCGTCATCGGCACGTCCATGGGCGGTGCCGTTGCGGCCCTGCAGGCTGCGCGGCATCCCGGCACGGTGTCGGCACTGACCCTCGAGCAGTGCGTTCTGCCCGCCGTACTACGGCGGGTGGCGGGCGCCTGGCGTCGTGGCGGGGCTGCTCGCCGACCAGCTCGGCCAGGGCGGGCACCAGCTGCACCAGTCGCTGCTGCTGTCGGCCCTCGACGAGCAGGCGCCGAGCGTGCGGGACGCGGCCAGCGGCAACACGCCGGGGGAGAGCGACGTCGGCGAGCCGGTGGACCCGAAGGAGACCAGGCGCAGCGCCCGCGAGGTGTACCTGTCGTTCGTGCGCGAGGCCCTCCGGCCGACCCGGATGCGCCGGCTGTACGGGCAGATCCGCTGCCCGGTGCTGCAGATCCACGGGGAGGACGACCCGAACGTGCCGGTCGGCTGGGCGTACGCGGCCGCCCAGCGCTACGACGACTGGACCGTCGAGGTCTACCCGGGCGTCTCCCACGTGGTGAAGATGCAGAACCCCCGCTGGTGGTACGAGCGGGTGGCCGAGTTCGTGCGGTCCGGAGCCCCGGTCAGTCGAGCTTGATCTCGTAGGCCTGGTCGCTGTGCTCCCAGAAGCGCACGACGTCGTCCGGGGCGAGCGCCGGCGGCGGCTGGAACCGCTGCGGTGCCGCGAGCATCGCCTCCCGCCAGCGCGCGAACACGGCGAGGTCGGCCGGGAACCGCTTCTCGTCGACGCCGGACAAACGGCCCTCCACGCGCGCCTGCCGCAGCAGCCCGCGCCACCGCTCCAGCGGCGCCAGCCCGATCGAGGTCGTGCCGTGCGAGATCAGCGTGAGGTGCACGAAGTCGTACGGGTCCGTGCGCTCGAGGTACCGCTCGAACGCGTCGGCCGCAGGGTTGCCGTTGAACGTGCACCAGAACGGCACGGTGCCGGTGCGGACGGCGAGCCACGGGTCGAGCAGCGCGAACGACTCGGCGAACAGGCGGTTCGTCGGCAGGCCGTGGCGCGCGTACCACCAGCGGTGCAGGTCGGCGACGAACGGGCTGGCGTCGTCCGCGTCCTCGAACCGCAGCCGCCGCACGCGGAAGCCGTGCTCCGCGGCGAACCGCTCGACGTCGGCCGCCAGCTCGGGCCGGGTGCCCCACTCCGCCTCCGGCTGCTCGTCGTCCGGCTGCGGGCACGACCAGCCGAGCTCCGGCGAGCCGTGCGAGCCGAGGAAGTGGGCGACGCGGGGGCTGCCCTGCACGTACTCCTCGGGTGGGGCGCCGCCGACCCCGCCGAACTGGAACCAGTGCCGGTCGCCGACGTGGCGGACCGGCCAGCGGTTGGTGCAGTCCGCCACGAACAGCGTGGCCCCGGGCTCCAGGGTGTCCAGCAGGAAGCGCTCGTAGACGGGGCCGAGCCGGAGGAACTTCAGCCGGAAGTAGGAGAACCAGCGCAGCGTCAGCCGGTCGAAGTTGGGGTCCATCATCTGGTGCAGTGCGAGGTCCGGGTTCGCGTCGAGCAGCTCGCGCGCGGGAGCCCGCACCGCGGCGATGTCACCGAAGGGGTCGTCCACGCCGACGTCGTGGCGCGCGACCGGCAGCAGCAGCGTCTGCGGGAGCAGTGGCGCGCCCAGCGCGGCGGCGAGATGGGCCATCGAGCCGGGGTTCGACCCCACCACCGCGGTCCCGTACCGCCGCCGGGGGTAGCGCCCGACCACCTGGCGAGCCAGACCGTCGGCGCTGGCGCGGGCCACGGTTGCCTGGGGGAGCCGCTCACGGCCGCTTCCGGCCGCGTACAGCCAGCGGCGAGCCGGCGAGGGCAGCCGGTTCAGCGCGGTCAGCACGGGTCTCATCACGGTCTCGGAGCCGTTGCCCATCATGGGCAGCTCCGCACCACGCAGGTAGTGCGCGGTGGCGCGGACCATCACCGATGCGGAGTCGAAGCTCGCCGGGTGCGCGGAACGGTCGAACATCAGCGCCCCGGCGGCGGTGGCTTGCGCGGTGGCTCCGACGGCGGCGCCGGGGTGTCCGGCGACGGCTCGGGCGGGGCCGGCGGCAGCGTCTCCGGCCCGTCGGGCAGCAGCGGGCCCGGATCGTCCGGCACCGGGCTGTCCGGGTCGAGCGGCGGCAGGGCGGGCTCGGTCGGCGCAGGCTCGGGTGGCGCCGTCGCGTCCGCTGCCGCGCTGGGGGCACCCAGGACGAGTCGCATACGTCCGCCGTCCCCGCTGGGGTCGCCGCTCATGCATCCGTTCGGACGGGAAGTGACCCTCGTCACGGCAGGAAGTGACCCCCGTCACGGCGAACCAACCTCCCTTGAGGGCGTTACGAGCCCTTCGGACACTCGTTGTGAGAGTGATTCACATCACAGCCCCCGTGTGAGGAGAGGTCGAACGTCCTATGGACGGCACGAGGATTGCGCGGCGTTACCTGCCCCTTGCCGTGGCGTTGGCGCTGCAGGCGGTCATCATCACGGTGGTCCCGTCGACAGCGCAGAACTCCCGGACCGCGGCCGCAGGTGTGAACTACCAGAGCGGGGGGACGGGGACCTACTCCACCGGGTCCGGCGGAGGGGCGGGCACGGCCACCGGCGGTGCCGTCCCCGGCGGTGACACCAGCGTGGGAACGACCGCCACGGGCACGGACAGCACCGGCGCCACGACCACCTCTGGTGGCTCCACCGGCGGGGCGACGCAGCAGAGCAGCACGACCGGCACGGGCGGCGGCACCGCGTCGGGCGACACCAGCCACTGCGTCGACGGCCGCCAGTTCGACCCGAAGATCGACTACTACGCGCCTCCGTGCACGCCGACGTTCTCGGGCAACAACGGCGGTGCCACCTACCGCGGCGTGACGGGCAAGGACATCACGGTCGTCTGGTACGTCAGCGACTACGGGGCCGAGGTCAACGCGATCCTGCAGGCCGAGGGCCTGTACGTGAGCTACGACCAGGCCAAGACGTTCAACGCGGCGGTCGAGAAGTTCGTCAACAGCCACTACGAGCTGTACGGCCGCCACCTGAACCTGGTCACCTACCAGGGTCAGTGCCAGTCCGTGCCGCCGGACAAGCAGTGCCTCATCCCCGAGATGGACACGATCGTCGAGAAGTACAAGCCGTACGCGGTGGTGTGGACCACCACGCTGTGCTCCGACTGCTTCGCCGAGCTGTCCCGCAAGGGCGTCGTGAATCTCGGCGGCCAGGGCTTCTCCGAGGCCTTCAACCAGGCCATGGCGCCGTACCACTACGACGTGCAGATGAACGGCACGCTCATGGCGAACATGTTCGCCGACTGGTGGTGCAACCAGATGACGAGCGTGAACAGCAGCCGCAAGGTCAAGTGGGCGCCGGACTTCAACCCGGCTCAGAACTTCAACGGCAAGAAGCGGGTCCTCGGCGTCATCAGCACCAACGACCCGGACAACATGTACACGGTCAAGAACGTGCTGCAGCCCGCGCTCAAGGCCAAGTGCGGTGACTCGTACCACAACTCGTACTTCTACGACCAGAACATCAACACCGCCGCCCAGCAGACCCAGGCCGGCATCGCCGCCATGAACAAGCCCAGCGACCCGGCGACGACGGTCCTGTGCATGTGCGACCCGGTCGCCCCGCAGTTCCTCTACTCCGGTGAGGCGCAGAACAACTACTGGCCGGAGAACGTGATCGCGACCAACCAGCAGATGGACACCGACCCGGTCGGCCAGACCTACACCAACGAGGGCGGGCTCGCCTGCCCGCAGTCCGGCCACTGCCCGTACGACCTCGCGATGGGGCTCTCCCAGCTCGACCAGGGGGAACCGCGTGGCAAGGACACGGGCACCCGGATCTGGCACGCCGGCGGCGGCCAGGGTGCCACCCCGTTCCAGTCGGACACCGCGTCCGGCCAGTGGGACTACGTCAACATGCTCATGACGATGATCGAGGCCACGGGCCCGGACCTGACCCCGCAGAACATGGCGGCGGCCGCGGTGAAGATCCCGCCGCGCGGCGGTGGGGACACCGGGCACATCCTGCGGGTGCTGACCCCGCAGGACCACGGCTGGAACACCGATGTGCGCGTCGTCTACTGGGACAAGCACAAGACGTCCAACGTCGACGGCCAGCCCGGCCACTACATCCAGGTCGAGGGCGCGCGGAAGAAGCTGGGCGGTTTCGCCAAGATCGACTATCCGGCGATCCCGGTCGATGGGCGGCACTGAGATGGCCCTCCTCGACACCTCCCCCCAGCGGCCGGGGCTTCCCGGCCCGGGGCAGGCCTGGCGCTGGCTGCGTGACGACCAGAGCCTGCTGGGCCGCACCGCGCGGGGCGGCACAACGATCCTGGGCTTCTACCTGTTCACGGTCTTCGCCTTCGACCTGTCGGTGAAGAACTACATCGACGGGCTGGCCCTCGGCTCGCTGTACGGCCTGATCGGCGTCGCGCTCGTCCTGATCTACCGCAGCGTGCGGATCATCAACTTCGCCGCCGCCGCGATCGGCGCGATCCCGGCCGTGACGGCCCTGCTGCTGAACATCCAGGGCTACCTGGGCTACCTGCAGGCGCTGCCGATCGCCTTCCTCGGTGGCCCCTTGTGCGGCGTCCTGGTCGACCGGTTCATCATGCGCCGGTTCGCCAGCTCACCACGGCTGATCATGACCGTGGTGACCGTCGGGGTGTCCCAGTCGCTCGGCGTGCTCGCGTTCTTCATCCCGATCTGGCTGGGCGCCACGGCGGGCCAGATCGCGACCGTGCCGACCCCGTGGCGGGACTTCGCCTTCCGCAACGGCCTGGGCCAGCCGGTCCTGTCGGGCGACCAGATCTTCGCGTTCGCCGTCGTCATCGGGCTGACCGCGGGGCTCGCCGGCTTCCTCCGCTACACCCGGATGGGGATCGCGCTGCGCGCGTCGGCGGAGAACGCCGACCGCGCGTCGCTGCTCGGCATCCCGGTCAAGACCGTCGGCACGGTCGCGTGGGCCATCGCCGGCCTGCTCGCCGGTGCGGCCATCTACGTGCAGTCGCCGCTCATCGGCGTGCCGCAGGACCCGACCCTGGGCTTCGACACCCTGCTGTACGGCATGGCCGCCGCGGTGGTCGGCCGCCTGGAGAAGATCGGGGCCACGCTCGTCGGTGGCCTCGGTGTCGGCGTGCTGATCTTCGCCTCCATCGCGTCGACCGGCACGAACAACGTGGCCTCGGCGCTCATGCTGGTGGTCATCCTGCTGGCGCTGCTGCTGCAGCGCGGCACCGTGTCCCGGGCGTACGACGCCGGCGTGGCGACCTGGCAGAACGTCAAGCGGTTCCGGCCGGTTCCGCTCGAGCTGCGGTCGCTGCCCGAGGTGCGCCGGGCGGGTGCTGCCATCGGGCTCGGCCTGGTCGCGGTGCTGGTGCTGCTGCCCTTCGTCGTGAGCCACCCGTACCTGCCGTCGCTCGCGGTGCTGCCGCTGTACGGCATCGTCGCGGTGTCGCTGGTGATCCTGTCCGGCTGGGCGGGCCAGATCAGCCTCGGCCAGTTCGGTCTGGTCGGGATGGCGGCGGCGGTCTCCGGCGGCATCGTCGCCGAGCACAACATCGACTTCTTCCTCGCGATGGGCATCGGCATCGCGGCCGGCGCGGTGACCGCCATGGTCATCGGCATCCCCGCGCTGCGCATCGGCGGCATGTACCTCGCCGTCACGACGCTCGCGTTCGGCTACGCGGTGCAGAGCTACCTCCTCAACAAGAACTACCCCCTCGGCAGGCTGCTGCTGCCGTCCGGGTTCGCCGCCTCGGTCCGGCGCCCGCAGCTGTGGGGCCGGCTGGACCTCGAGAACAGCATGACGTTCTACTTCGTCTGCCTGGCGTTCCTCGCCGTCGTCTACGTCGCGGCGCTGTCGTTCCGGCGCAACCGGGGCATGCGGGTGCTCATGGGCGTGCGGGACAACGTCCGTGCCGCCGCGTCGTACGCGATCAACCCGACGCGGACGAAGCTCGCCGCGTTCGCCATCTCCGGCGGCATCTGCGGTGTCGCAGGTGTGCTGTTCGCCTACGGGCAGCACAACGTGATCCCCGGCAGCTACTCGGTGTTCAACAGCATCTCGATCTTCCTGGCGGTCGTCATCGGTGGCCTGACGTCGCTGCCGTTCGCGGTGGTCGGCGCGATGCTGTTCGAGGCGTCGGTGCTCTTCGGCCACCAGCTCGACCCGTACATCGGGCAGAACATCGCGACGATCCTCCCGCTGCTGCTCACCGGGCCGCTGCTCGTGCTGAACCTCATGGTCACGCCGGGCGGCGCGGCCGAGGAGGGCTTCCGGCGGCGGGACACGTTCCTGCGCCGGATCGCGGACAAGCACGGCCTGCTCGTGCCCGCGCTGGTGGCCGACCGCCGCGTGGAGGACACCGAGGCCGAGGACGACGTGCTCGAGAGCGCCGAGGAGCGCTTCCGCGGGCTGTCACAGGCCCCGGCCGACGAGACGGTGGGAGCTCGGACGTGAACCCCTTCAAGGCACTGCGGCGCAACCGCCCGGACACCCTGGTCGACGTCGTCCAGCCGCCACCGGCGCCGTCCCGGCCCTCCGCGGGAAGCGACCCGCTGCTGGTCTGCCGCGGGGTGGACGTCGCGTACGACAAGGTGCAGATCCTCTTCGGCGTCGATATGGAGGTGCAGCGCGGCGAGATCGTGGCGCTGCTCGGCACCAACGGCGCCGGGAAGTCGACCCTGCTCAAGGCGATCTCCGGCCTCGTCGACCCGGTCGGCGGGCAGATCGTCTTCGACGGCGAGGACATCACCCATGCCGACGCGGTCAAGACGTCGAAGATGGGGATCATCCAGGTGCCCGGCGGCAAGGCCGTGTTCCCGACGCTGACCGTGGCCGAGCACTTCAAGGCCGGGACCTGGCTGTACGCGAAGGAGCCCGCCAGGGACGTCGAGGCTCGCACCCAGCAGGTGCTCGACCAGTTCCCGCGGCTGCGGGAACGGTGGGACCAGATGGCCGGGAACCTCTCCGGCGGTGAGCAGCAGCAGCTGGCGCTGGGCATGGCGTTCGTGGCGCGGCCGCAGCTGCTCGTCATCGACGAGCTCTCGCTCGGGCTCGCGCCCACGATCGTGGAGCAGCTGCTGGAGATGGTGCGCGCCATCCACGCGACCGGCTGCACGATCATCGTGGTCGAGCAGTCGGTGAACGTCGCGCTGACGATCGCCCACCGCGCCTACTTCATGGAGAAGGGCGAGGTGCGCTTCTCCGGCCCCACCGCCGACCTGCTCGACCGTGACGACATCCTGCGGTCGGTGTTCCTGCAGGGTGCCTCCGGCCAGGACACGCAGCGCGGGAGCGCCCGTACCCAGGAGCGCGGGGGCGACGACCACCGGCCGCCCGGACCGGATACACCCGTGGTCCTCGCCGCTGACGCGGTCTCCAAGAGCTTCGGCGGCATCCGCGCGCTGACCGACGTGCACCTCGAGGTGCGGGCCGGGGAGATCCTCGGGGTCATCGGCCCGAACGGCGCCGGCAAGACGACCGTGTTCGACGTGCTGTCGGGGTTCCTCAAGCCGGATGCGGGCCGGGTCATGCTGCGTGGCGCGGACGCCACCGGCTGGGGGGCCGACCGCCGGGCCGCGTTCGGGCTGGGCCGGTCGTTCCAGGACGCGCGCATCTTCCCGACGCTCACGGTGGCGGAGAACCTCGCCATGGGGGTCGAGCGGCACGTCGAGACCCGCGACCACTTCGCGTCGCTGCTCGGGCTGCCCGCCGTCCTCGCCTCGGAGGACGACGTCGCCTACACGGTCGAGGACCTCATCGAGCTGATGAACCTCGGCGCCTTCCGCGACAAGTTCGTCGCCGAGCTGTCGACCGGCTCCCGCCGGATCGTCGACCTGGCGATGGCCATCGCCCACGACCCGGTCGTCCTCATCCTGGACGAGCCGTCGTCCGGCATCGCCCAGCGCGAGACGGAGGCCCTGGGCCCGCTGCTGCGGCGCATCCAGGCCGAGACCGGCTGCGCGATGCTCGTCATCGAGCACGACATGCCGCTCATCCAGACCGTCTCCGACCGCATGGTCGCGATGGACCTCGGCCGCGTCATCGCCGAGGGGACGCCGCAGGAGGTCCTGCAGAACGCGCAGGTGGTCTCGTCGTACCTCGGCAGCGACTCCGCCGTCATCAACCGGTCCGGCGGATCCGAGGACGCAGGCAGGAAGACCACCGGGTCGCGTCGAAGCACCGCTGCAAGCGGCAGGAGGAGCTAGCCATGTCGAGTGTCGTCACCCGCCGGATGCTGCCGGTCGCCCTGCTCACGGCCGTGGCGGCCGGGGCGCTGGCGATCGCGCCCAGCCCGGCCCGGGCGGACTCGCCGGTCGCGACCGGCTGGTGGAACGAGGCGCGCCAGAGCACCGCGGCGGTCGGTCAGCTGCCCGACGACCCGACCTACACCGACGACGGCAGCCTGGTGATCCGCAACACCCCGGCCGGTGCTGCCGCGTACGCCGCGCTGCGCTTCGTCGACCGCCAGGCGGACGGCGGCACGGTGACGCTGAAGATCTCCACCAGCAACACGGTCGAGGACCCGGCGCTCGTCGTCTGCCCGACCGCCGCCTCCTGGTCGGGTGGCGGCGACCAGCAGTGGGACCACGCCCCGGGCTTCGACTGCACCAAGACCAAGATCAGTGGTGACATCAAGAACGGCACGGTGACGTTCACGATCGGCAAGCAGCTCGAGACGCTTCCGGGCACCTTCGACTTCGCGCTCCTGCCCGATCCCGGCTACACGACCCCGTTCGACCTGACCATCGCGGCACCGGGCTCGGACTCGTTCCAGCCCACCGGCGGTGGCAGCGGCTACTCCGGCATCGCAGCCCCACCGGCGGACTCGTACTCCGGTTCCGGCACCTCCGGCTCCGGTGCGGGCGCGCCGGCGTCCGTCGACTCCGCCCCGCCGCCGGCGGACTCGTCCTCGACGTTCTCCGCCCCACCCGCGAACAGCGGCCCCGCGCCCGCCGTCGCCGGGAACGAGACCCAGCAGGCGCCGCAGCAGCAGGCCGCCGCACCGGTCCTCGCCGGCCGCCAGGTGGCGCAGCAGAGCGGCAGCAGCGACAACGGCCGCCTGCTCGGCATCGGCCTGATCTGCGCGATGGGGCTGCTGATCATGTTCCTCATGGCCAACCCGGGCGTCGCCTCGCCGCGCCGCCTGCTGTCGCCGGCGGTCGCCGCGGCGGCGGGTGGCGCGCAGGGCGCGCACGCGGCCGCTCCCGAGCCGGGCGCGGCACCGGCCCGCCTCGGCGGCGTCGGCCGCTTCGTCCGCAGCCGCAGCGGCCCCCCGAAGCGCCTCTGACGGCTCCTGCACGTTGATGTGTCCCGCGGCGGCCGGCGGCCGTGCCCGCTGCCCGCGCGGCTCTGCCACGATGGGCCCGTGAGCGCTCTCGCCGTCACCGTGATCGGGGACGACCGTCCGGGCATCGTCGCGCAGGTCACCGGGGCCCTCGCCGCGCTGGGCGGGAACCTCGAGGACTCGTCCATGACGATCCTGCGCGGCCGGTTCGCCATGACGCTGATCGTGCAGGTCGACGCCTCCGCCGCGGACGTGGCCGCGGCGCTCGCGCCGGTGGAGCGGCGGCTCGGCGTACACGCCACGGTGAGCGATGCCGGCCCGGAGCCGGCACCGGCGGCGGAGGGGCGGCACTACCTGCTGTCGCTGTACGGCGCGGACCGGCCGGGGATCGTCGCGGCCATCACCGGCCTGGTCGCGGATCGGGGCGGCAACGTCACGGACATGTCGACCCGGCTGACCAGCGAGATGTACGTCCTGGTCTGCGAGGTCGACCTGCCCGACGGCGCCGACCTGGCCGCCCTCGAGGCCGAGCTGGCGGCGACGGCGGAGCGGCTGGGCGTGCACGCGACGCTGCGCGCCGCCGACGCGGAGCTGCTCTGACGCCGTGAGCACCGGAGGAGTCAGGGCGGTGGTCCATGCGCCGCACCGGGTGCTGCAGACAGCGTCGGCGGACGTCGACCCCTGCGACCCGCAGGTGCGGGCCCTGGCGGCCGACCTCGTCGCCACCATGCGCGAGCACCCGGGCTGCGTGGGGCTGGCCGCGCCGCAGATCGGCGTGGGCTGGCGGGTGTTCGCGCTCGACGTGGGCGGGCACCGCAAGACCCGGTCGTACGCGGGCCTCGTCGTGCTGGCGAACCCGCGCATCGTCGACGCCGCCGACCCGGTCACGGCCCGCGAGGGATGCCTGTCCGTACCGGACCTCACGGGCGACGTCGCGCGCTACACGCGGGTGACGGTGGCGGGCGTCGTACCGGGGTCGGGGGAGGAACGCGTGGTCGTCGCCGACGCGTACGAGGCCGTGGGCCTCCAGCACGAGGTGGACCACCTCGACGGCCGGCTGTTCCTCGACCGGGTCGCGGGCGCCCACGCGGTGTACGCCCGCAAGCGCTACCTGTAGCGGGTCAGGCGGCCCACGGCTGGATGCCCGCGGCAGCGGCGACCGCCAGGCCCAGGACGAGCAGCGACCCGGCGCGACGGGTGTGCAGGAAGCCGGCGGCGGCGAACCACAGCGGCCAGATCGGGAAGTCCGGCGGCGGCGCGTCCGGCCGCGGCTGCTTGAGGTACGGCCAGGCCTTCACCGCGACCGGGATCCCGCCGAGGACGAGCAGCGCCGGCCACGGCAGCGCGCCGATGGCCACGTCGACCGCGACGAGCACGTAGAACGCGACGAGCATCCAGCGGGTGACCGCCCGCGCGCGCCGCTCACCCAGCAGCACCGGCAGCGTGTGCGTCCCGGACGGCTCGTCGTACGGGATCTTGTCGATGTGCTTGCCCATCAGCACGATCGTGCAGAGCAGGCCGTACGGCAGGGACGCGAGCCACACCCACCAGGGCGCCGACCCGGTGGCCGCGTAGTACGTGCCGACCACCATGAGCGGCCCCCACACGACGAGCACGTCGGGCTCGCCGAGGCCGTTCTTCTTCAGCCGCAGCGGGGGAGCGGTGTAGGCGAAGCTGAGCAGGAAGCCGCCGAGCGCGAAGGCGACGATCGGCCAGCCGCGGCGGGTGGCGAGGAAGACGAGGATGGCCAGGTCGGCCACGTTGACGAGCAGGATCGCCTGCCACAGCCGGGCCTTGGTGACCAGGCCGGACAGGATCGGGTGCGGCGCGTACAGCGCGCGCGGGTACTCGGCGGTGTCCGTGCCGACCTGGGTGTCCCACATGTCGTTCATGAGGTTGTTGGCCGTGTGCGCCAGCGTGATGCCCAGGATCGCGACGAGCAGGTTGGTGACGTTCAGGCCCGGCTGGCCGACCGCGAGCAGCGCGGCGACTGCCCCCGCGAACAGCGTCATCGGCAGGACGGCGGCGCGCGTCACGACGAGCCAGCGGGTCACCGCGTCGATCTCACCGGCGGGCGGGTTGGTCGTACGCAGCGCGTAGCGCCACGCGGCCAGGCGGCCCTTGGCCTCGGGGTGCTGGTTGACGTGTCCACCCGGGGCGGGGGTCAGCAGGTCGGTCACCCGGGAGACGCTACCCGCCCTCGTGGGTCGGCCTCCAGCACGGTAGAAAGCGTGCAACCGAGACATCACCAGGGAGGAGCCGGTCATGGCCGACGAGGTCTTGTACCGCATGGAGGGGCGTACCGCCGTCATCACGCTGAACCGTCCGGAGGCGCGTAACGCCGTCAACGGGGCGCTCGCGACGGCGCTGCGCGAGTCGATCGAGAAGTTCGAGGCCGACGACGAGGCGCGGGTCGCCATCCTCACGGGTACGGGTCAGGCCTTCTGCGCCGGCATGGACCTCAAGGCGTTCTCCTCCGGTGAGGCCGGCGGGATCGTCCAGAAGGAGGGCGGCTTCGCGGGCTTCGTGACGTACCCCCGCACCAAGCCCGTCATCGGCGCGGTCAACGGCTTCGCGCTCGCCGGCGGCTGCGAGCTGGCGCTCGCGTGCGACTTCCTGGTCGCGGCGGAGACGGCGTCGTTCGGCCTCCCGGAGCCGTCCCGTGGTCTGTTCGCGGGCGCGGGTGGCGTGTTCCGGCTGCCGCGCCGGGTGCCGTACGGTGCCGCGCTCGAGCTCATCCTCACCGCCGAGCGCATCCCGGCCGCCGAGGCGCACCGGTTGGGTCTGGTCAACCACGTCGTCGGTGACGACCAGCTGCTCGACAAGGCGCTGGAGATCGCCGGCAAGATCGCCAAGAACGCGCCGCTGTCGACGAAGGCCAGCCTCGAGCTGGCGCGGATGTCGCTGGACGCGACCGAGACCGAGCTCTGGAAGAAGAACGACGAGCTGTCCGGCAAGGTCAACACCAGCAAGGACGCGATGGAGGGCTCCATGGCGTTCGTCGAGAAGCGCGAGCCCGTCTGGAAGGGCGAGTAGCTCGATTCCAGCGGTTTGTGAACGGTCCGGTCCCGCCCGCGGGACCGGACCGTTCACATATCTCGCCCAACAGCCGGACAAGAGTCCGGTTTGCCCGGGTACGAGGTCTCAGACTGCCTGGGTGAGCCTGGCAGTCGAGCGCCCGC
>CAVSIP010000004.1:0-370206 GCA_963728075.1 uncultured Actinomycetota bacterium
GTTGTGCAGCTGCCTACAGCCTGAGCGGGAATGCGGTACCACCGTGGTACCGTGGGTCACGTGGCGATGAATCTCCGGTTGTCCGATGACGAGGCGGCAGCATTGCGGCGCAAGGCCGAAGAAGAGGGCCGCTCAATGCAGGATGTCGCACGGACGGCGATCCGCGAGTACACGACTGACCGGCGCAGGCGCCTCACGGCGGCAATCGAGCGCATCCGCACCGAGGACGCGGAACTGCTCGATCGCTTGTCGAAGTGAGTGAAGCTGGGACGATTGACTACCTCTCGGCTGACGACCTGCTCGAGGTCGCCGCGGGCGTACTCGACGAAGTACAGGTTCGTGACGCCGGGCTTCTGGCCTCCGCTGCGGCGCGGCCCACAACCAGCGTCTTCGGCGCCGACGCGTATCCGACTTTCGCCGAAAAAGCGGCTGCACTCATGCACTCTCTCGCCCGAAACCACGCGCTCGTCGACGGCAACAAGCGGCTTGCCTGGTCTGCCACCCGAGCCTTCTGTCTTCTCAACGGGCGCGACATCCGCTACCAGACTGATGCAGCGGAGACATTCGTTCTCGCTGTCGCCGCCGGCGAGCTGGACGTGCCTGCGATCGCGGCCTGGGTCGACGCCCATCTGGTCAAGGCGGCTACCGACTAGGCAGCCGTAGGTGTCGCGAGGAGGGCGGTCAGGGCCCGCCACGTCGACCATGATCGATAGCGGCGCGCTATGTCTGGGCACTCCGGGAGGAGATGAAGTCGGCAACCGGCGTTAGGAAACTTCCTCGTCGGCGGATAGGTCGAAGTGGCGTGGAACGGACAGTGCGCCGATAACGTCGAACCGCTGGAAGGAGGGGTGGCGGTGCGGGTCGCCTGGTTGGTCTTCGGTGTGGGCCTCACGGTGCTTACGGCGTGCGGAACCCAGGGGACGGCGACCGTGGGCTCCGCGGGCACGCCGTCGGCGGAGCCGCTGCCCCAGCATGTGTTCGTCGCCGAGTACGAGCACGGTGCCGGCGACATCGGAGGCGGCAACGGGACGTTCCTGTCAGTGTTCGACGAGCAGACCGGTGACCACCTTCGCGACCTCGCCCACATCAAGGAAGGAACGACGGTCAACCTCGGCGGGTTCTCTCGCGGCGCTGACGGCTCGGTCGTCTACGCGGTTGACCAGGGCCCGTACTACCGGGGGCACCTGCCCAACGGGGACCCGAAGCCGGGCAGCTGCGGCGCGACCGTCTACCGGGTCAACGCCGACACCGGCCAGACAACGTCGCTGTTCACCGTGGGCAAGGACTGGATCGTCAGGCAGCCGATGATCAGCCCCGACGGCCAGTCGGTCGCCTACCTCAGCCAGGAATGCACCGCGGCCGAGCAGCAAGTGGTGGTCCGAGACCTGCAATCCGGCACTGAGCGGCACATCTGGGTCCCGGGTACCACCGCCTTCCACCTCTCGTGGAGCCGCGACGGCACCCAGCTCGTGTTCGCTGTCGGGTACCCGCAGGCGAACCACACCGGCTACGTCGTCACCGCCAGCGACGCTGAGGGCCCCCAGCCCGATACGGCGGTACGACCGGCACCCGATGCGGGCTGCGTCGTCGAGGACGCCACTTTCGCCGCCGACGGCGTGCAGCTCGTCGAAGGGTGCCCGGACTTCATCACCCCTCCCGCCCGCCTGGTCCAGCTTGACGGCGACGGACCGAGAGTGTCGTGGCGAGCGGACACGGGACTGTGCCCCAACGCAATGACCGCCGGGCACGACCCCAGTGGCCGGCTGCTGGTGACCGCCACGACGACATGTGGCGGGCCCAGTGCACCGGTGGACGTCGTACAGATGTGGACCGGAACGGCGTCCCATCACGAGGTGGGGCGCTACATCAACCCGCGGCAGTTCGTCTCAGCCGCCACATGAGCAACTCGGCATCGACGTGCGTTTGGACGACGCTAAGGTGCCGCGATGAGGCGGCCGAGGCCGCCGGCGGAGCACCCGCTCGCTCGCTAGCACGTTGCTATGTTCGGGCACCTCGGGACAACCGGTGAGGCATCGCCGGCGTTCTCATGCAGTGTGTGGCCGTAGCCGGGAGTGCTAGTGGCGGCTTAGCGAGCGTGAGCTGTGGAAGACCTCCTGCGGGTGGATGGGCACCCACCCGCAGGAGGTCTTCCAGCTTCAACCAGCGGCGCCGTCAACGATGTCGGGGTGGCGGCCCTTACTACTAGATTCGACCGTTCGCATGATTATTTGCACCGGCCGGCGATGATGGTTGCCCCATTCTCGGTGCGGAATCTGTACCCGGAGACGGCGACGGCATCACCCGAGCGCACCGCCACGCCGAAGTTCATGGGAAACCGGGACGTCGTTTCCACCACCCGCATTGGTACCGGTGAACATTCCGAATCGAATAGTGTCGCAGTTGTAACGGCCTTGGGCAAGTTCATCACGACCAGCGCGTAGTCGTGGTCGTCGTACCCGGCGTTGCAATCCACCGTGCCGGTGAACTCGACGTTGACGGAGCACTCGGGGAGCGCTGTGCCGTACGGGCCGCGAAAGCCAACCGGCAGTTCGGAACCGGATTGCGGGATCGGGCTAGCGAGAAAGGTCCACGGATGCCCATGAAGCGTCCCCGTGGCCAGCGCCACCATGCCGGGGGGTACCGGCTGCTCCTCGTCGGCGGTCAGCAAGAACCACAAGAGCCCGGACAAGCTGAGCGCGCAGGCGGCCACTACCGCCACGAGTCGCACCGTGCGCCCGGACGCTGTGGCGGAGTGCCCCGAGTCGAGGAGTTCCGCGTCAGGGGCTGTCGACGCACGCGACCGGACGTTGCTCACTCCTGGCTCCATTTCAGCACACAGTCAGGTTGCCGGTACCAATGGGATTTCCTGCGGACCAGCGGTAACTGGTTGACGAGAAGGTAGCCGAGAACTGGCCGGTGCTGCTCACCGTGAAGCTGTTGAGTTTTGTGCTGGACCACGTGTGATTGAGCTGGCTGAACACCTGGAAAGTGGAGCAGCTCGTGGAGAACACGTAAGAGATGATCCCGTAGTCCCAGCTGTAGGTGCCGAACAGCCCGTACCCGCAGCACGACTTGAAGAAGTCCTGGTTGTTGAATGCGGCGCCGTAGGCGTTGACACTGGAGGGGTTGACCAGCCGTGTTACCGGACCACCGTTGTTACCTTGCACCGACATGGTGGTGCTGTAGTAGGTGACCGCCCGCGAGAACCGCAGCCCGAAGCCATCAAGTCCGCCGATATTGTGCTGTGCGGTGTCACCGACGCTGATGGTCCCGACATCCGAGGTCCAGTACGGCTCGCCGGTCGACTTGCGCTTCCAGGAGAAGTCCGCGATCGCGATCCAACGGCCGGTGCTCGTGTCCTGGTAGATGTACGGGGTGTAGATGGTCACGTTCTGGTTTGTCGACATCGCGCTAGCTAGCGGCTCGTCCGTGGATGGGACGCGCCGAAGGCCGAGGTCAGCGGCGAGGTCGGCGTCTATCTGGTCTTGAGACGCTCCCTCCGCTCGCAGGTTCATGATGTAGTCGTTGACCTGCTGTGACCTCGCCGCCGCGGCAGCCTTGTCTTCGCTGCGTCCCCTGGGAGCGGCCCCAGCGACCTCCGGGACGAGGAGAATGAGCAGTAGCATGGGCGCAGCCACGAAGGCGCAGCGCCGCCAGGCTCTGGTGCTTGCAGTTCCGAACATCGCATTCCCCCCCTGGTTTTGTTTGCCGTGGTGCGCTGCATCGCGTGGGACGAGCGGCATCCACGTTCTGGCATCTGGCCAGTTCGCCCACTATGTCCACGGTTGGTTCGGTACGCAGAAGAATGACCCATATCGTCTGACGAGTGACTCGTGGCGACAGCAGCAGACCTCCGCCCGTGCAGTAGCGGCAGTTGTACGACGGCGGTTGTAGGGCGGAGCGGCGCACTGCATGTGCCGCTTCAGGGCGGGTGAGGTCTACCGGTCGGGATGCACGGAAGCGGCACATGCAGGGTGGGTCAGGCGTTGGTGACCTGCTCCTCGAAGCGCTCTGCGGACGTGCTCGTCCGCACGGTCTTGGGGCTCGACGGGTCCGCGTAGTTGGGGCATCGCAAGGTGACCACGCCGTCGCTGATGTCGAAGATGCCGTGGAACCCTTCCTGTGGATACCAGGGCGCGGATGCGTTCTCGCGGGCCAAGAACAAGACGTACTCACCGCCGTCACGCATGACCGCAGCGGGGACGTGATCGCCGGCCACGTGGACCTGCTGACCTGCCACCGCGCCGCTGCCCGCGAGCACGGACCGCACCCGCACAGTCAACGTCGTGCTCGACTCGCCGCCCTGGCGATCCTTTACGCGTCCTGCAATGAACAGCGTCGCTGCGTCCGGCGCGTCCTTCTCACGTCGGATTTCTTGGTCAGTGGGGAGCCGGCACGGCTGGGGAGGCGGAAAGGCAAGCGCGGTAGCCGACCCACCCGCTCGGGTGGGCGTTCTGCTGGTGCCAGTCGCCGCCGGATGCCTGTCCGACGAAGCACCGCAGCCTGCCGCCCCCGCGAGGGCAACCCCGATTGCCGCGCAGGCGATCTTGTTCACTGACTCCCCCTCGCGCTTGCCTGACACCGTCTGAGACGGGTACAACTCCGACACGGTTCCGTCAGCGCACGTGACATGTGTCTTACCCGTACACCGCTCGTCAAGTAACGGTTCCCCTCTGTGTCAAGACGCGGCTGCGGCGACGGGCGTAGGGTCGGCGCTGGGCCCGGGAAGTGACTGCTCCGAAGTGCCGGCCGTGGGGATCGGGTCGGCCGCGCTGGATTGAAGAGACGCCCCCATTTGTCCTCCCGGGCTCCTTGCTGCCAGGTCGTCGAGCAGGTGCCGGTAGACAACGTCGGAGAGCCGTCGTTTCAGGCAGCGCAGCGCCTCGAGGTGGGTCATTCCGGCGTCGCGCTTGCGCCGGTAGTAGTCCCGTCCTTCCCCGGACATCCGGGCCTGGGTGACCGCGGCGACGTGCAGGACGTGGTTGAGCCGCCGGTTGCCGCCGCGGTTGAGCCGGTGCCGGTTGTTGTCCCCGGAGGACACGTCGACCGGTGCGGTGCCGGTGTAGCTGGCGAAGTGCGCCTTGGACGGGAACCGACGGACGTCGCCGACCTCGGCGAGGACCTTGCCCGCGCCGAGCGGCCCGACGCCGACGATGTCGGTCAGGGAGCTGTGCTGCTCGGCGACCGTGTCGGCGATCTGGGTCTTCAGTTCCTTCAGCCTGACCTCGAGCCGTTCCAGGTCGCCGATGTAGTCCAGCGCGAGCTGCTTGCGGGCTTTGGCGACCGCGGCCCGTGGCCGCACCGTCGACAGCAGCGTGCGCGCGGTCGAGGCGCGCAGGTTCTTCCTTGCCCCGCCAGGGATCAGCTGGGCCAGTACCTCGTGCAGCCGGTTCACCGTGGACATCCGCTCGTGCACCAGCTCCTGGCGGCGGTCGGTCAGCATCCGCAGGATCTCGACGGCATCGTCGGGTCGGACTGGCTGCAGGTTCACCGCCCGTAGGCCGGCGACAGCGACTGCCAACGCGTCGGCGCTGTCGGTCTTGCGGCCACTGCCACCACCGAGCGCGCGCACCCGGGCGGACAGCTTCGCCGGCACGTTGAGCACCGGCTCACCCTCGGCGACCAGCCGCTGCGCCAGCCCGGCGCCGACACCACGCGCGCCCTCGACCGCCCACGTCCGGTCGGTGAAGCCGCGGACGAACGCCTTCATCGCCCGGTAGCCGGGCCGGTCGTTGACGAACCGCTGCTCGGCCAGCACCTGTTCGCGAGTGTCGATGACGACGAGCGTGTTGCTCTTCTTGTGCGGGTCGACCCCGATCACGACCTTGCCCATGCACCCTCCCAAGCCGATGGATGACGGCGAGGAGGGCAGAGCTACTTCTGGCGAAGCACACCCCTCTTGAGCCACTCCCAGCCAGCGACATCCGGCGGAGGTGGCACCCCGTTAACGAGCCACACCGGAATCGGTGGGCAGCCGGCTAGCGAGCCACCCCACCGGACGTCTGACCCACAGCCTGGCCGGGCCGCGAGCTGCTGTCAGTCAACAAGTAGCCGGCTTGAGTGCACGTGTGCCTAGCCCTGGCGACCGTTGGACCACGTGATTAGGGGGCGGCTCTGGGCTGTCGTGGTCGACGTCGTTATGGGGTGAGCCGACGATCTTGCTCGTCGGCTGGCAGACGGTCTGCCGGCCGACGGGAGGAGGTCGTCATGACGACCACAGAGTTGGTGCCGGGTTGGCTGGACGTGACCAGGCTGGCCGTGGCCGGCTTCCTGGCCCGCTACCGCGGTGCGACGC
Source organism: uncultured Actinomycetota bacterium (assembly GCA_963728075.1). Taxonomy (GTDB): domain Bacteria; phylum Actinomycetota; class Actinomycetes; order JAFAQI01; family DASSKL01; genus CAVSIP01. Next base: position 6,296 of record CAVSIP010000004.1, read on the forward strand.
TCGCCGGCTACACCGAGGACTTGAAGATCTTCCTCGGCTGGTGCGCGTCGGTCGAGCTTGAGCCGCTGCGCGCGACCCGCGGGCAGCTCGAGCTCTACCTGCGGCACCTGGAAGGCCAGGGCTACGCGACAGCGACGGTCGCCCGCCGGTTCGGCACCGTCGCCGGGTTCTACCGGTACGCCGTCATCGACGGCCTGCTTGCCGCCAACCCGGCGGACGCGGTCACCCGGCCGAAGGTCGCCTGGGAGGGGCAGCGGCGCACCGTGCTGCACCCGCTGGAGTTCGCCGCCGTGCTCGCCGCCGCCCGGGCTTCCAGCCCGGTCGACCACGCGCTGGTCGCGCTGCTCGGCATGGTCGGCCTGCGGGTCGGTGAGGCCTGTGCGGCGAACGTGACCGACATCCGGTACGAGTCCGGCTACGAGATCCTGCACATCATCGGCAAGGGCAGCAAGCCCGCGGACATCCCGCTGCCGATCCCCGTCCTACGCGCCGTCCAGGAAGCCACCGACGGCCGCGTCAGCGGACCGATCCTCACCACCCGGACCGGCCGGCGGATGGACCGCTCCGCCGCCGCCCGGGCGCTCACCCGGCTCGCCCGCGCCGCCGGCGTCGCGCATCCGATAAGCCCGCACGGCCTGCGCCGCACGTTCTGCACCACCGGCCTGATCGCCGGCGTGCCGGTACGGGACATGCAGCACGCCATGCGCCACTCCGACCCGCGGACAACGTTGCGCTACGACATGGCCAAGGCCAACCTCGACCGGCACGCCGGCCACGCCGTCGCCGCCTACCTCGCTGGCATGAGCACCGGCTGACCGGGAAGCGGAGCAGCAGGCGGGGGATTGGTCAGCGTCTCAGACCGCGGACGGGCCGCCCTGACGCAGTCTCCGCGTGCCATAACCGTGCCATAAGCGTGCCATAAGAGGGTGGTACACGGTGGTACGAGGAGGGACCGGAGGGGAGCCGGTGGGAGGGTAAACTCGCAGGTCAGAAGGCAGATTCACGCTTATGGCACGGAGTGCCCCCGAGAGGATTCGAACCTCCGACACACGGTTTAGGAAACCGTTGCTCTATCCCCTGAGCTACGAGGGCGGGGACCGGAAGCGATCCCGGAAGAGATCCTTGCCGACGTCCTCCAGGGTAGGGCCAGGGCGACGTGGCCCTTCCTTGCCGCTTCCCGGCTGATCTGACTGCTCATACCGGCGAGTGTCGGGAGCTGCGCGGTACCAGCATCGGCGGAGCCCGACCTAAGGTGACACTGCTCGACTCCGGCGATCGACCCGTGATCGCGAAGCTGTCGACGTAGACCGACCTGTACCCGGCGGAGCACCTCGACGATTCCGCTGTCGGGGTCGACGAAGAAGCGCACCCACTTCGACTGCATGTTCCATCCGTTGAGCTCCGCCAACAGCACCGGAGTGACGTGCACCCGCGCCAGCGACGCTGTCACGGCCACGTTCACCGGCGGTCCGAACCCAACGGCGACCAGACCGTCGACTCCCCACTCCCAGCCCACAATCGGTCAAGGACGCTGCGCACCAGGTCGATGGTCCGGTAGTACTCGGCCATCGTCTCGTCGTCATCCATCGCGTTCCACGTTCCGCCGACAACTGTCACAGCCACGGTGCACCATGCCGGTGACAGTTCCACCCGGTCAGCGAGGGCGTGTCCCATGGCTCGATTTCCGTTCGGAGCGTCCGTCCTGCCCCGCGGTGTGGACCTTCCCCGCCGCCGCTACCCCGTTGTGGTCGTCGGTGCCTACCCCAGTGCGCTGCACGTTCGCTGGACCCCACCGCCCGGTTACGGGTCGCCGGTTGCCGCGCTGCCCGTGGACAACGAGCCCACCCCGTTCTGGGGCGGGGACCCCGCGGAAGTCGCCGAGCTGTTCCGGCGCTGGCACGAGAAGCACTTCCGGGTGACGTGGGGAGAGGTCCGGCCCGCGAAGCTCAACGGGCCTTCCGGGCGCGGCCTTGAATCGCAATGGCTGTTCCCGTTGGGCTACCGCCGTGACGACGCGTTCATCACCGACTGCCTGACAACCGCGCGCGCCAGCACCGCTGTCGCGACCCGGCTTCGTGACCGCTACGCGCCAGTGGTCAGGGACCTCGACGCTCCTCCTGCTGACCTCGCGGCTCATCCCACCGAGGCATCGATCGTCGAAGAGGCCCTCTCAACGGAGGCTCAGCGGCTGCACGCGCAGATCAGCGCGGCCCGCCCGGACCTGATCGTCACGCTCGGCAACGCTGCAGCACGGGTCATCGGGCACCTCGGCGGCGTCCCCGGAGATGCCCGGCTACGCACCGTCGACTACGGACGTGACCGGCACGTGCAGTTCAGCGATCGGAACTTCTGCTGGGTTGCTCTGGCGCACCCGGCGGCGCCGAGGAGGTGGATCGAACGCCACCACGACTGGGCCGAAGGGCAGGACAGTGACTTCCGGCACGAGCCGCAGCCTGGTGACACAGTGATCGCGCTCGGCGACGACGGCACACCCACGGTGCACTCAATGACCAGGCCCTGAGCACCCGTCACCAGGTCGAGCACGTCAAGACTCGGCCCAAGCGGGAAGGGGCCGCCTGATACGGCAGTCCGTGGATCATCGGGGCGGAGCCGGCGGGGACCCGCGTCGACCTTGTTCAGGGTAGGCCCCGTACTCCCGACGGCGAGGAGCGCGCACACTGGAGTCGTGACGGCAGGGGCAGCGCCGCAGCTGCCGGGCGTGTTCGCCTCGCTCGCACCGCTGCTGAACGGCTACGGGTACCTGGCCGTCGGGGGGCTGGTCTTCGTCGAGGACTTCGGCGTGCCGGCCCCGGGGGAGACGATCCTCGTCGCGGCCGCGGTGTACGCGGGCGCCGGTCAGCTCAACGTGGTGCTCGTGGGCGTGATCGGGCTGCTGGCCGCGATCGCCGGGGACAACGTGGGGTTCGCGCTGGGCCACTTCGGCGGCCGCCCGGTCGCTGAGCGCTACGGGCGCTACGTGCTCCTCACCGCGGAGCGGCTGGACCGTGCGCAGGCACTGTTCTCCCGGCACGGGGGGAAGATCGTCGCGGTTGCGCGGTTCATCGAGGGGCTGCGTCAGCTCAACGGCATCATCGCCGGCATCTCGCGGATGCGGTGGGTGACGTTCAGCGCGTTCAACGCACTGGGCGCGGCGCTGTGGGTGGCCACGTGGGTCACCGTCGGCTACCTCGCTGGCCACCATCTCGCCGCGATCTACCGGACGGTCAGCCACTACGAGCTCTACGCCGGACTGGCCCTCGTGCTCGCTGTGGTGGCGCTGGTGGTGCGCCAGATCGTCCGGACGCGGCGGGACGCCGCCTGACTGGTCTCACTGGTAGCGCAGCGCCTCCGCCGGGTAGACACGAGCGGCCCGGCGGGCCGGCGCCCAGCTCGTCAGCAGGCAGGCGGCGTACACGATGACGAAGATCAGGACGAGCTCCACCCACGGCACGACCATCGGGACGCTGCCCCAGTTGAGCTGGCTCGGGACGTACGTCACGACGTTGCGCCCGACGACGAGACCGAGCAGCGTGCCCAGCGCGATCGAGACCAGCGAGATGAACGACGCCTCGGTGAGGAACGCCGCCTGCACCTGACGGCGCTGGAAGCCGATCGCGCGTAGCACACCGATCTGCTGGCGCCGCTCGACGACGGAGCGTGCGCTGATCACCCCGAGGGCGGCGACCCCGACCACGAGACCGAGCGCGATGAAGCCCAGGACGAGCCGGTTCATCGTGAGGTTGGCGGCGACGCTGTCGGACAGCAGCTTCGAGACGGCGTCCGCCTGCATGCCGTTGGCCAGGAAGGTCGACTCCAGCTGCTTCGCGGCTGCCTTCGCGTCGACGCCCGGCGCGACCGTGAGGTGGTAGATCGTCGGGGTGAGCAGGTCACCGAAGCCGGCGATGGTGCGTTGCGACGTGAGCACGCCGGTCATGCTCAGGGGCGCGCTGTCGCGCAGCACGCCAACGATCGTGACCTGGTGGCGCTCACCGGTGCCGGGATCGGTGATCTCGACGTTCACCGGGTCGAACACCTTGTCCTCGACGTTGAAGCCGCTGAGCTGGAAGGCGGGCAGCCCGCCGAAGTTCCAGTTGTCGCGGTGCGGGGCAACGAACGAGTCCACGACGGCGAGCCCGGGCGTGCTGGACAGCGCGCGCCAGACCTGCGCCGACGATCCGTAGCCGCGGGCGGTGGCCGCCATCGCGTACGTCGTGTGCTCGAAGAACGTCCCGTCGAAACCGCGGACGAAGTACGACTCCGGCTTGCGTCCGCTGCCCGCCTGGGTCATGTCCGCGGCGATGACCGACTCCGAGGCGACCACGGGGAAGTCAGCCGGGTCGAGCCCCGGTGTGGTGGACAGGGCGTGCCGCAGGTTGCCGACCGGTGCCGCCGGCGCGATCTCGGCACGGACGTCGAAGCCGCCGCCGAACGACCCGACGTCGTTGAAGGCCTGCGTGAACGTCATGGTCGTCACCGACCCGCAGACCAGCGTGAACACCACCAGGGTGAACATGGCGACCGTCGTCCCGGTGCGGAAGCGGTCACGCAGCGGGTAGGCGACGGCCGTACGGAGCACCGGCGCGAGCGCCCGGATGCGGCCCAGCCCGGCGACGAGCGCGGTCAGCAGCCACTCGGCGTTGTTCATCAGCACCCACGTGGCGCCCAGCACGATCATGATCCCGCCGACCACCCAGACGCTGAAGTCGAAGCGGATGCCGGGGAGCAGGGCCCGCTGCACGCTGAACGGCAGGCACCACAGTGCGACGAGCCCGGCTCCGGCCGCGGTGTACGCGACCCGCGCTGACGCGCCCAGGGCCTGCGCGACCGGCACCAGGCCGACCAGCACCAGGGAGACACCGAGCAGCATCGACGTCGCCTGGTGCGAGCTCGACCCGCTGACGATCAGCAGGGCCGCGACGAGCAGGGTCAGCCCGCCGCGGATCCACGACGCCCGCCTCCGGTGCGTCCGGGTCTCGACCAGGTCGCGGATGGCGGCGACGATGTTCAGCCGGCTCACCCGGGTGGCGGAGACCACGACGACCACCAGAGTGAGCAGCACGCCGAGCGTGTACGCGACGACCATGCTGCTGCCCTGCACGTGGTGCTGGATCTCGATGCCGCTCGTGCCCAGCGCCGAGGTCATCACGGCGACCATGCCGTAGGAGACACCGAGCCCGAGCAGCGCGCCGACCAGCGCGGCGCCCAGGTCGTACAGCGCCCCCTCGAAGGTGAACTGCTCGATGAGGTGGCGCCGCTGCATGCCGATGGCGCGGGAGATGCCCATCTCGCCGCGCCGTTCCGCGGCCAGCATCACGAAGATCAGGAAGATCAGCAGGATGCCGGCGGAGATGGAGAACATCCCGAACGTGGTGAACAGGTTGACGAAGGAGTTGCCCACCTCGTCGGCCGTCTCGATGCCGTCCTGCTTCACCGTGGTCGAGGCGAGACCGAGCGGGGCCGCGATCGCCTGCAGCTGCGACTGGACCGTGTCGGTGTGGGCCGCACCGGCCAGCGGCCCGCCCCGGTTGGACACCAGGACGTACTTGACCTTGCCCGGCTGTCCGATGAGGTCCTGCCCAGCGGCCAGCGTCGTCAGTGCGGCCGACTCGGACGTGCCCGTCCCGTCGTACGCGGCGATCGCCCGGACGCTGACCTCCTTCGGGCCGACCGTGGTGAACAGCGTGAGCCGGTCACCCGCGCGCGCGTCCAGCTCGTCGGCCGCGCGCCGGTTGAGCAGGATCTCCCCGGGTGCGAGGTCGGCCAGGGACGCGGGCCGCCCGTCCACGGTGACCTCGCCGAAGCCGGTCAGGTCCCCCGGGTCGGCGGCGAACAGGGTGAGACGCGGCTCGGTCTGCCGGCTGGTACGGTCCTGGACACCCAGCGTCTCGATGATCGCCGGGGTGGCGCCGTCGACGAGCGGCAGCTTCTCCGCCCGTGCCGCGACCGCGCGAGCGGTCGCCTCCGGCAGGTAGGTCGCGATCCCCATGACGCCGCTGACCTGCACCCGCTCGGGGTCGACGCCCTTGACGGCCACGATCTCGTCCGTGCCGCCGAGGGTGACGACGACCGTGGACCGGACCGTGTGGCTCACGGTGTCGCCGGTGGTGAGCGCCGAGGCGATGATCGTCGTGCCCAGCATCAGCCCGGCGACGATGAGAGCGGTCCGCCCCAGCCGCCGGCGGACACCCCGGAACGACATCCGCGCGAACACGCGGTCGCGGAGAGCGAGCGCGGCGAGCGCCGCGAGCGCGGTCACCGTCAACACGGAGAAGACGGCGGCCAGGGACCCGATGGGGACGCCGAACAGCCGCTGCATGGTGGCCTCCTACGTGGCCGGTACGGGCTCCGCCGCGAGGAGCACCTCGTACCGCTCGCGGCCGGGCGGCGAGCGGAACAGGGTCACGTACTGCCGGAGCACGTCGGGGTAGAACCCGCTCTCACCGGTTGCTGCGGCCTGCTCCTCGGTGTCCCAGAAAGTGAGGATCAGCCCCTTGCCCTCCGTGGTGGACAGCACATAGCAGCCGCGGAAGCCCGGCTGGGCGCGGACATCCGGCAGCACGGCGCGCTCGTAGGTCTCCAGGGCGTCGTGGACCGGAACCCGCTCGGTGTCCACCTCGAGCAGCGTCACCCTTGCGTACATGGGTCACTCCGGGTAGGTCTCGTCGACGACCTCGCCGTCGAGCATGCGGACGATGCGGTCGGTCTTGCGCCCCACGGCGATGTCGTGGGTGACGATGACGAACGTCAGCCCCTGCTCCCGGTTGAGCCGGCGCATGAGGTCGGTGATGTCCCGGGCGTTCTCGCTGTCCAGGTCGCCGGTCGGCTCGTCCGCCCAGACGATCGCCGGGTCGTTGACGAGCGAGCGGGCGATCGTCACCCGCTGGCGCTCGCCGCCGGACAGCTCGTCGGGGACGTGGTCGGCGCGGGCCCCCAGCCCGAGCAGCTCAAGGGCCTCCTGCGCCCGACGCCGGGCCTCCGCGACCGGACGGTGCGCGAGCAGCAGCGGTAGCTCCACGTTCTCCACCGAGGTGAGCACGGGCATCAGGTTGTAGAACTGGAAGACGAAGCCCATGCGGCGCGCGCGGTACGTCGTACGCTCCCGGTCGCTCATCGCGGCCAGCGAGACGCCCTCGATGCGCACGTCGCCGCCGTCGATCGTGTCCAGGCCGGACACGCAGTTGAGCAGGGTGGTCTTGCCCGAGCCGCTCGGCCCCATGACGGCGACCATCTCCCCGCGCCGTACGGCGAGGTCGACCCCCTTGAGCGCGGCCACCCGCACCTTGCCGGTGTCGTAGACGCGCTGCACGCCGCGGGCCTCGACGATGAGGTCCTGCGGGGGCACGGGGACAGCGTGGTCGGGACGCTCCGCGGTGAGAGACATGGCGGCTCCTCGGGGGTGCGGGTGACCCCGGGTGGCTTGTCTCGCAGGCTGTTCCGTGCGGCGGGCCCGCTCCAGAGTCGAAAGCCACCTGGGGCGCGGACCTTCCGGCCGGGTGGTTTCCTGCGCCCATGGGCGAGCGCGACCGGCTCCGTCGGCTGCACGACGCGGAGAACGCGGACTTCTCCGCGTACCTGCACGGCCTGCCGGCCGCGGACTGGGACCGTCCGTCGCTGTGCACCGGCTGGCGCGTCCGCGACGTGGTCGGCCACATCTTGTACGGCAACGAGATGCGCTTGAGCACGTTGCCGGTGCGCCTGGCTCGGTTCGGCTTCTCCTCCGACCGGTCCGGCGCCCACTACTCGGTGCGCCGCGCGGAGGGGCGGCCGGTCGAGGCCCTGCTGCGCGACTTCGACGGCCGCGACCCGTGGGCGGGGACCTGCCGGGTCTTCCCACCGCGGCTGGTGCTGCTCGACCGGCTCGCGCACCACCAGGACATCCGTCGCGCGCTGGGGCACCCCCGCCGGATCCCGGCCGAGCGCCTGCTCGCCGTGCTCGAGGTCACCCCGCGGCTCGGGAGCGTGTTCGGTGCCCGATCCCGCTCCCGAGGGCTGGCCTTCCATGCGACCGACCTGGACTGGGCCTGCGGCGAGGGCCCGGTCGTGACCGGTCCGGCGGAGGCGCTGTTCATGGCGCTGCTCGGCCGACCGGCCGCGCTGGCGGAGCTGTCCGGCGACGGGCTCGGCCGATTCGCCGCCAGGGTGGACGCGCGGGCTACCGTGGGGTGATGACCGGGCGTCAGCTCGCCGACGCGCTCGCGACGGCCAAGCCCAAGCTTCGCGGGTGGCTGCACGCGGCCACCTCGCCGTTGGCGCTCGCCGCTGGCATCGTGCTCGTCGTGCTGGCCCCGACCGCGCCGGCCACCGCGGCGGCCGCGGCGTACGCGGTGACCGCCGTGCTGCTGTTCACGACCAGCGCCCTGTACCACCGCGGACACTGGTCACCGCGGGCGGAACGGGTGTTCAAGCGGGTCGACCACGCGAACATCTTCCTGATCATCGCCGGTTCCTACACGCCGTTCGCGGTCCTCGCGTTGCACGGCACCACCCGGATCGCGGTCCTCGCGGCGGTCTGGGGCGGGGCGATCGTCGGAGCGCTGTTCCGCGTGTTCTGGGTGGGTGCCCCGCGGTGGCTGTACGTGCCCCTGTACATCGGGCTGGGGTGGGCGGCCGCGTTCTTCGTCCCGCAGCTCATCCACGGTGCCGGCGTCGTCGCGTTCACGCTCGTCGCCGTCGGCGGTGCGCTCTACACGACGGGTGGGCTCGTGTACGGCCTGCGCCGGCCCAACCCGAGCCCGCGCTGGTTCGGCTTCCACGAGGTGTTCCACGCGCTGACCATCGCCGCGTTCGTCTGCCAGTACATCGCGGCATCGCTGGTGGTCTACCGTGCGGCGGCATGACCTGGCTCGGTGACGCCTGCTCCCTGGTCGACGCCTACCGTCGCGGTGAGGTCTCACCCGTCGAGGTGACGCAGGCCTGCCTGGACGCCATCGACTCCGACCTGGGCCGCGACCTCAACGCGTTCTCACACGTCGACCCGGAGGCGGCCCTCGACGAGGCCCGCCGCGCCGACGTCTCGCTGCCGTTCGGGGGCGTGCCCGTCGCGATCAAGGAGCTGTCACCGGTGGCGGGCTGGCCGTTCACGTACGCGAGCGTGCCGATGAAGGGCGTCACGGCCGAGCGCACGGCGACGTACGTGCGGCGACTGGAGTCGGCGGGCGCGGTCAAGCTCGGGCAGACCACGTCGCCGGAGCTCGGACTGGTCGGCTACACGGCCAGCAAGCTGCACGGCGTGACGCGGAACCCGTGGGACCCGGCGCGTACCCCCGGCGGCTCGTCCGGTGGTACGGCGGCTGCGGTGGCCGCCGGTCTCGCCCCCATCGGCAGCGGGTCGGACGGCGGGGGGTCGATCCGGATCCCAGCCGGCTACACCGGGCTGGTGGGCCTGAAGACGTCCTACCGGCTGGTGCCGTTCGGACCGCCGGTCCAGATCGAGCCGCTCACCGCGACGTGGGGGTGCCTGTCGCGGTCGGTGCGTGACACCGCCCGGTGGCTGGACGTCTGCGCCGGCCCGGATCCCCGCGACCCGTTCACGCTGCCAGACGCGGGGCCGTGGGAGGACCGTCTGGGCAGCCGTGACCTCGCCGGGCTGCGCGTCGGGGTGGTCCCCGCCCCCGGTCATGCGGTGGTGCACCCGGACGTCGTGGCGGTCGTCGAGGAGGCGGCGGACGCCCTCGTCCGGGCCGCCGGACTGCGCCGCGCGGACGTCACCGTCGACCTGCCGCCGCTGGACCTGCGCTGGGCGCTACCGGCCATCCCGCTCATCCACGCCGGGCTGCGCCCGATGTGGCCGGACGTCGCCGACCAGCTGACCGAGGAGATCCGGCAGGCGATGGAGATGTCGTTCTCCTTCGACGCCGCGACCGCGGGGCTCATCGACCCCTTCCGGCTGGAGGTGATCGAGGCGTTCGCCGCGGTGTTCGAGGAGGTCGACCTGCTGGTCTGTGCCACCAACCCGGACGACCCGTACCCCGCGGAGGGCCCGTCGCCGACCCGGGTCGGCGAGGTCGACGTCGAGCCGTGGAACGCCGGCCGGCTCACGATGGGAGCGAACATCGCCATGCTGCCGGCGGTGTCCGTGCCCGCCGGCCAGTCGCCGGCAGGGCTGCCGGTCGGCGTCCAGGTGATCGCGCCACGGCACCGCGACGCCTGGCTGCTCGACGTCGCGCTCGTCCTCGAGCGGGAGCGGCCGTGGCCGCTGGTCGCGCCGGTCGCCGGCTAGGTGCGCTGGCGGTCGCGCTCGCGTTCGGCCCCGGGTGCGGCCTCGATCGCCTGCAGCGGGTCGGGAGTGAAGTACTCGGGCGTGCCCGCGTCCTGCTTCGGGCCGGCGTTGGCGATGAGGACGGCGATCCAGGGCAGCGTCATCGCCGCGGCGACGGCGATGAACCGGGCGACCCCGTGCAGCAGGACGACGGACAGGACGAACGCCACCGTACGGAAGCCCATGGAGATGAGGTAGCGGCGCTGCCGCTCGTCCCGCTCCTCGTGGCGGCTGCGCTGAGCGGAGGTGACGAGGACCGGTCGGTCCGTGCGTCGGGGCATGCCTCCAGGATGCGGCACATCCACCGGTGAGTACACCCTCGGGTCCCCGTACGCTTCGACCGTGCAGGTAGCCGAGGTCATGACGCAGGCCGGTGTCACCGACGCCCCGTCCGACACGCTGAAGGCGGCGGCCTCCCGGATGTGGACGCAGCAGACCGGGTCGCTGCTCGTCCTGGACGGCGAGAACCTCGTCGGCATCATCACCGAGCGCGACGTCATGAAGGCGGTCGCCCGCGGCCTGCCGGTGGAGACCACCCCGGTCAGCGCCGTGATGACGTCGAACGTGCTCACGGTCACGCCGGCCACCTCGCTGCACGAGGCCGCCCGGCTCATGGCGTCGCGCTGGATCCGGCACCTGCCGGTGGTGGACGGCGGTCGCCTGCTCGGCGTGGTCAGCCAGCGCGACCTGGTCGGCGTCTTCGCCGCCCTGGCCAAGGACCCCGACGCGGTGGACCTGGTGAGCGACCCGCTGGTCCGGGAACGCCGCCTGGTCCGCATCGAGGCGGGCGACCTTGACTGAGCGCGACGATCGCCCGGTGCTGCCGGACCGCACCAGCGACGAGACCGAGGTCGGCTGGGGCGAGCGGAGTGACGACGACGACGAGCGGCTGGAACGGGAGCGCCCACCGCACCACGAACCGCGGGAGTAGCGGATGCGGTACTGGGAGGACTTCGCCGCCGGGCAGGTCTACGACCTGGGCACGTACGCGATGACCCAGGAGGAGATCGTCGAGTTCGGCCAGCGCTGGGACCCGCAGCCCTTCCACACCGATCCCGAGGCGGCAGTCGGCTCGGCGTTCGGCGGGCTCATCGCCAGCGGCTGGCACACCGGCTGCGTGATCATGCGCCTGTATGTCGACGGGGTGCTGCACGACGCGGCGAGCATGGGCTCACCCGGGCTGGAGGAGCTGCGCTGGCTGGCACCGGTCCGCCCGGGTGACGTCCTGCACGTGGTGCTGCACATCGACGACGTCGCCCCGTCCACCCGGCGCGCGGACCGGGGCACGGTGTTCCTGCGCTGGGAGGTCACCAACGGCGACGGCACGCCGGTCTGCCGCGCGCGGGCCCGCGGCCTGTTCGGCCGGCGCCCGTCAGCCGACGAGAACACCCGGGTTCAGCACGCCTGACGGGTCCAGCGCCCGCTTGGCGGCGGTCAGGGCGGTGGCGAACGGGTCCGGCCGCTGCGCGTCGTACCAGCGCCGGTGGTCGCGGCCCACCGCGTGGTGGTGGGTGATCGTCCCGCCGGCGGCGAGCAGTGCCTCGCTCGCGGCCGCCTTCACCTGCGCCCACTGATCCAGCTCGCCGCCGGCCCGTGTGGGGGCCAGGACGGTGAAGTACGGCGCGGCACCGTCCGGGTAGACGTGGGTGAGCCGGCAGGTGACCGTGCCGCCACCGCAGACCTCGTGCAGTGCGGCGGTCGCGGCCGCGGTCACCTCCGCGACGAGCGCGTCGAAGCGGTCCCACGTCACCGCCGACTCGAACGTCTCCGCGAGGACGCCGAGCAGGAGCATCTGCTCGCGCAGGTACGGCGCCCGGACGAACGACGACCGCCACGCGTCACCGGCCTTGCCGCGCATGCCGGACTCGACCACCCGCAGGCCGTGGTCGGCGCACAGCTCGAGGGCGCGGGCCGCGTCCGCCTCGATCGGCGCCCCGTAGGACTCGAAGCCGAGCACGAGGGCGGCCTCACCGGTCGCGAGCGTGCCGGTGACCGCGGACTCCCGCGCGTCGACGAGCCGGCAGGTGGCCGGGAGCAGGCCGTCCTGCAGCAGGGCCCGGACGGCCCGCCCGCCGGTCGGTAGGTCCGGTGCGGCCAGGGTCGCGGCCCAGCGGTGCTCCGGCCGCGGCTGCACGCGCAGCCACGCCTCGGTCACCACGCCGAGGGTGCCCTCGCTGCCGAGCAGCAGCCGGTCGGGGCTGGGCCCGGCACCGGAGCCGGGCAGGCGGCGCGACTCCCACAACCCGGCCGGGGTGACCGCCCGGACCGACTCGACCAGGTCGTCGACGTGGGTGAGCCGGGTCGAGAAGTGGCCCGCCGCGCGGGTGGCCACCCAGCCGCCCACCGTCGAGCGCTCGAAGGACTGCGGGAAGAACCGGGCGGTCAGCCCGTGGTCGCGCAGCCCGCCCTCCAGGTCCGGTCCGGTGGTACCCGCCGCCACCCGGGCGGCGCGCGAGACGCGGTCGACCTCCAGCACCCCGGTCAGCCGCTCCAGGTCCAGCGAGACCACCCCGGACCAGCCCGCACCGACGGCCGGCTCGACCCCGCCGACCACGCTGGTCCCGCCCCCGAACGGCACCACCGCCACCCCGGCGTCCGCGCACCAGTCCAGCACGGCGGCGACGTCGGCCTCGGTCGCCGGCCGCAGCACGCAGTCGGGCGCGTGGTCGACCCGGCCGCGCAGCCCCCGGACCAGGTCGCGGTAGGAGCGGCCGAGCCCGTGGCGAGCCCGGTCGAGCGGCTCGGCGGAGGCCAGCGGGCGCAGTGGCGCGGGCAGGCGCCCACCGACCCGGTCGGTGGGCAGCTCGGCGAGCGGCGCCGGTGCCTCCGGCTCCCGGGTCGCGAAGCCGAGCTGCTCCTCCACCAGCGGGCGAGCAGCTGCCAGGCCGGCGACGTCCGGCTCGTCCTCCGACCGGCGGCCCCACCCCCACACCGGATACGTGCTGGTCATCCCTGCCCCCTCATCACGACCGACAGGCGGGCGGCCACCGACGCCTCGGCCAGGGCCGTGGCGGTGGCCGGCGTCGTCGCCAGGACGACCAGCGCGCCGTCCCCGGCAAGCCCGCGGTCGCCGGCCGCCGGCACCGTCACCACGCGGACTCCTGCGGCCACCACCCTCGCACGTGCCGGGCTGCCGTCGGCGCCGGGTGCGTACGCCGCGATCACGTCCACGACGTCCCCGGCGTGCAGCAGCGCCGCCGTGTCGGCGTCGGCCAGCCGGACCGGCGTCGCGACGAGGCCGGCCGCAGCGGCCCGGCCGAGCGCGCTGGCGGACATCAGCCGGACGTCGGTGACCGGCTCGCCCCGGCGCAGCGGGGAGGCGAGCAGCCGGCCGGCGATCCCGGCACCGGGCCGCAGCGCCCCGTCGGGCACCGCCTCCGGCGGCAGGGGTCGAGCGACGACGTCGCCGGCGGTGAGCACGTGGCCGGCGGGCAGGTCGTGGCCGGCCACCAGCACGAGCTCGCCGGCCCCCGCAGCGGGGGACAGCGCGCCGAGGGCGAGCGCGACGGCCGCGGCCGCGGCGAGTGCGGCCAGCAGCCGACGGTGCCAGGAGACGGCCCGCCGCAGCTGGCCGAGGAGCTCGGCGCGGCGGCCGGTCACGGCAGGTCGATGCCGTCGAGGGCCCGGCTGCACGGGCAGGTGCGCTCGCGAGGCAGCCGGCCGATCACCTCGTAGAGCAGCGTGCGCAGCCGCGCGACGTTGTCCTCGAAGACCCGGAAGACCTCCTCCTGAGTCACGGCGAGCTCGGCGTGCACCCCGGCGTCGAGGTCGGTGACGAGGGCGACGGCGGTGTAGCAGAGCGCGAGCTCACGCGCCAGCACGGCTTCCGGGTGGCCGGTCATGTTCACCAGCGACCACCCCTGGCCGGCGAACCACTGCGACTCCGCGCGGGTGGAGAAGCGGGGGCCGTCGACGACGACCATCACCCCGCCGTCAACCGGCGCCCAGCTGCCGGCGTGCGCGGTGTCCAGCACCGTGCTGCGCCCGGCGGGGCAGTACGGGTCGGCGAAGGACACGTGGACGGCACCGCGGTCGTAGAACGTCTGTTCCCGGCCGGTGGTGCGGTCGACGAGCTGGTCGGGCACGACGAGGGTCCCCGGGCCGAGCGCCGGCTGCAGTCCCCCGACCGCGCACGGGGCGAGCACCTGCCGCACCCCGACCGACCGCAGCGCCCACACGTTGGCCCGGTAGGGGATCCGGTGGGGCGGGAAGCGGTGGTCGCGGCCGTGCCGCGGGACGAAGGCCACCCGCCGTCCGGAGACGGTGCCCACGACGAGCGGGTCGCTCGGCGGCCCGTACGGCGTGTCGACGGCCACCTCCGTGGCGTCGTCGAGGAACGCGTACAGCCCGGATCCTCCGATGACGCCGATCTCGGCGCGTTCGTCCACGTCGCTGCCCTCCCCGTCCGGAGGGCTCAGAACATAGCCAGCCGGGACAGCGGTCAGCGACCGGCCGGCTGCCGGCTGTGGACGGTCAGGCCACCTTCTCCGACGAGCCGGTGCCCGATCCGCCGGACGACGTGTCGGCAGCGGTGGACGTCGTGGACGACGAGGCGGAGGACGCGCTCGGCGACGATGACGCGGACGACGACCCGCGGCTGTCGGTCTTGTAGAACCCGGAGCCCTTGAACACGACCCCGACGGCTGAGAACACCTTGCGCAGCGCACCGTGGCAGGAGGGGCACTCGGTCAAGGGGTCGTCGGCGAACTTCTGCACGACCTCAAGCCGCTCCCCGCAGGTGGTGCAGGCGTACTCATAGGTCGGCACGGGGCCCTCCTCGATGACGGTGCTGGCACTCGACGAGCCGGACTGCTAACCAGTGTGCGCCAGCGTACGCCCGGGGGCAAGCCCCGGTGCCCGGACCTGGTTCTTCACGGTGGGTGAGCGGACGACCACCATCCGTACGGACTAGTGCGTCCGGATCATGCCGTCTGCCCCTCCCGTGTCGCACCATTGTGGCTCGTGCCCGAGCCCGCGCAGGAGGCGTCCGTGACTCTCGACGTACGCCTGGCTGGGCGCATCGTCGAGGGCAGCCCGGACGCGATCACGGTGCTCGACCGGGCGGGCGTGGTCACCTACGCCTCGACCGCCTGTGCCGACGTGCTCGGTCGCCGGCCGGCGGACGTCACGGGTCACCCGTTCGCCGACCTCGTCCACCGGGTCGACCGGCCCCGGGTCGAGGCCGCGCTGACCGCGCTCGTCGACCATGCCGTCGACATGCAGGTGGAGTGCCGGGTGCTGCGCGGCGACGGCAACGTCCAGTGGGTGGAGGTCGTCGGTCGCCCGCCGCAGGCCTCGGACGACCCGGTGGTCCTGCTCACGCGGGACATCGCCGACCGGCGCGCCTACCAGGACCTGCTCCGTTTCGCCGCGATGCACGACCCGCTCACCGGCCTCGCCAACCGTCACCTGCTCATGGAGGAGCTGCGTGCCGCGGTGGCCCGGGCCGGGCGCTCGAACCACGGCCTGGCCGCGCTGTACATCGACCTCGACCACTTCAAGCGGGTCAACGACGTCCACGGGCACGAGGTCGGCGACCTCGTGCTGCGCGAGGCGGCCCGGCGGATCACCGAGTGCATCCGGCAGGGTGACCTCGCCGGTCGCATCGGCGGGGACGAGTTCGTGGTGCTGGCGTTCGGCGTCGCGACCGCGCGTGAGGCCGAGCGGGTCGCGCAGCGGCTGCGGCTCGGCCTGCGTCAGCCCTGCCTGGTCGGCGGCCGGGCCCTGACGACCACCGCGAGCGTCGGGGTCGGTCTCTGGCGTCGCGGCGAGGACGCCGACCTGCTCCTGCGCAAGGCCGACCAGGCGATGTACGAGGTGAAGTCCCAGCGCACCCCCGCCTGACGGCGAATACCCGTACGCTGTCGTACCCGTGCAGTTCCTCCACGGCGATGCGCCGGCGTACGACCTGACCTACGACGACGTCTTCATGGTCCCGCAACAGTCCGCGGTGGCCTCCCGGCTCGACGTCGACCTGGCGACGAGTGATGGCAGCGGCACCACGATCCCGGTCGTGGTCGCCAACATGACCGCCGTCGCCGGGCGGCGGATGGCGGAGACCGTCGCCCGTCGCGGCGGTATGGCGGTCATCCCCCAGGACATCCCGATCGACGTGGTCGCCGAGGTCGTGAGCTGGGTGAAGCGTCGCCACCTCGTGCACGACACGCCGCTCACGCTGGCTCGCACGGACACGGTCGGCGACGCCATCAACCTGCTGCCGAAGCGGGCCCACGGTGCCGTCGTGGTGGTCGACGACGGGCGACCGGTCGGCATCGTGACGGAGGCCGACTGCGCGGGGGTGGACCGGTTCACCCAGCTGGAACAGGTCATGTCCCGGGAGCTGCTCACCCTGTCCGACGGGATCCGCCCCGAGGACGCGTTCGGCCGGCTGCACGGCGGGCGGCACCGGCTGGCCCCGGTCGTCGGCCCGGACGGTCGTCTGGTGGGCATCCTCACCCGCACCGCTGCGCTGCGCGCCACGCTGTACCGGCCCGCGGTGGACGGCGCGGGCCGGCTGAGCGTGGGTGCGGCGGTGGGGGTCAGCGGCGACGTGGCGGGCCGGGCCCGTGGCCTGCTCGAGGCAGGTGTCGACGTGCTCGTCGTCGACACCGCGCACGGCCACCAGGAGAAGATGCTCACGGCCCTGTCGGCCGTCCGGGCGCTCGACCCGCACGTCCCCGTCGTCGCCGGCAACGTGGTCACGCCCGAAGGGGTCCGCGACCTGGTCGCGGCCGGCGCCGACATCGTCAAGGTCGGCGTCGGTCCGGGCGCCATGTGCACCACGCGGATGATGACGGGCGTCGGTCGGCCGCAGTTCTCGGCCGTGGCCGAGTGCGCTGCCGAGGCACGCCGGCTCGGACGCCACGCCTGGGCGGACGGCGGGGTGCGCCATCCCCGCGACGTCGCGCTGGCTCTCGCCGCCGGTGCCGCCAACGTGATGATCGGCTCCTGGTTCGCGGGCACGCACGAGTCGCCCGGCGACGTGCACCGCGACGCCGACGGCCGCCGTTACAAGGAGAGCTTCGGGATGGCCTCCGCCCGGGCCGTGCGCTTCCGCACCGCCGACGAGTCGCCGTTCGAGCGCGCCCGCAAGGCGCTGTTCGAGGAGGGCATCTCCACCGCGCGGATGTACCTCGACCCGGAGCGGCCGGGCGTGGAGGACCTGCTCGACGAGATCGTGGCCGGCGTCCGCAGCTCGTGCACCTATGCGGGTGCGGCCGACCTCGAGCAGCTGTACGAGCGCGCGGTCGTCGGGGTCCAGTCCGCCGCCGGATACGCGGAGGGGCGCCCGCTGCACACGAGCTGGTAGGCCGGCCGCGATGATGCCGGCATGGCATGGATGGTCTACGGCGCGTACGGCTACACCGGCCGGCTGGTGAGCCGGCTGGCGGTGGAGCGAGGTGAGCGTCCGGTGCTCGCCGGGCGCTCGGCCGACCGGCTGGCACCGCTGGCCGCTGAGCTCGGGCTGGAGCAGCGGGTGGTGGGCCTGGACGACCCGGCCGCGCTGGCCCGCGCGCTCGACGACGTCGACGCGGTCGCCCACTGCGCCGGGCCGTTCAGCGTCACCGCGGCACCCATGGTGGACGCCTGTCTCGCCACGGGGACGCACTACCTCGACGTGACCGGCGAGATCGACGTGTTCGAGGCGATCTTCCGGCGCGACGCCGATGCCCGCGGCGCGGGGGTGACGTTGCTCCCCGGGGCCGGCTTCGACGTGGTGCCGACCGACTGCCTGGCGGCCATGCTCGTCGAGCGGCTGCCCTCCGCCACCCACCTGGAGCTGGCGTTCCGGGCGGGGGGCAGCACGAGCCCGGGCACGGCGAAGACCGCCGTCGAGGGTCTCGCCCTCGGCGGGCGGGCGCGGATCGACGGGCAGCTGCGGACCGTCCCCGCGGGGTGGCGGCACCGGCTGGTGCCGTTCCCCTCCGGCGAGCTGCTCTGCACGACGATCCCGTGGGGCGACGTCAGCACGGCGTACCACTCGACCGGCGTGCCGAACGTGACGGTCTTCACGGTGGTCCCCGGCGGTCGCGCCGCCGCCCTCGTGCAGTCGCTGCTCGCCCCCGCGTTCCGGCTCGCCGCGGTCCGCGGGGCGGCGCAGCGCCTCGTGGAGCGCGCCGTGTCCGGCCCCGACGAGCGGACTCGCGCCCGCACGGTCACCGAGGTGTGGGGCGAGGCCCGCGACGGGTCCGGGACGACGGTGAGCGGTGCGCTGACCGCGCCCAACGGTTACGACCTCACCGCCGACTCGGTCGTCCGGGCGGCGCAGCGGCTGGTGGCGGGCGGGGTGGCCGTCGGCGCGCACACCCCGGCGACGGCGTTCGGTGCCGGGTACGTCCGCGAGCTCGACGGGGTGGTCGTGCACGACGTGGGGTGACTTCCCGGTGACGATCTGGCAACCGTTTCGGGCCGACGAGCGTCTTACCAGGAGAGACCCCGTTCAGCGGGGCATCATGGACGTCCGGCTCGAGAACGGGAGTAGGGGATCGTGCGAGTCCGCACCGTACTGACCGCCGCCGTCGCGACGGTCACCGTCGCCGCAGGGGGCGGTGTGGCGGCCGTGCAGCTCACCGGCCACGCCGTGACCGGCGCGCTGTCGACGAGCAGTACGGGCGTGGCGAAGCTCGAGCCGCTCCCGCCGCCGGCCGCGCAGCTCGTGGTCCCCAGCGCGAACACCGACAGCGAGGTCCCCTGGGACCAGCCCCTGCGCATCGTCGCCGAGCACGGGGTCATCTCCGCCGTGACGCTCACCGACGACCGCGGCAACGTCCTCGCCGGCTCCACGACGCCGGACGGGTCGGAGTACCGGTCTGCGAACACGCTCGTGCCGCTGGACACCTACCGGGCCACGGTCACGTACAGCGACCTCAAGGGGAACCGCCACCGCGGCATCGTGACGGTCAAGGCCGCCGACTCGGAGAAGCACCTGTTGCCGGTCATGGACCCTGGTGGCGGCGCCACCGTCGGCGTCGGCCAGCCGGCCGTCATCAGGTTCAACCGCTGGGTCCCCGACGGCGAGCGGGCCGACGTGGAACGGCGGCTGTCGGTCACGACCGAGCCCGCGGTGCAGGGCTCCTGGCACTGGGTGAACGGGCAGGAGGTCCACTGGCGGCCGCAGCAGTACTGGACGCCCGGCACGCAGGTCTCCTTCTCCGTCGACCTGCACCGGCTGTACCTCGGTGACGGCATCTGGGGCGACCCGGTCGCGCACAGCACGCACTTCACGATCGGCAACCGCCACGTCAGCAAGGTCGACGTGAAGCACCACACGATGCAGGTCTTCGACGGCGACAAGCTGGTCCAGACGTTCAAGATCAGCGCCGGTCGCGAGGACAAGTGGCCCACCATGGGCGGGGTCCACATCGCGCTGTCCAAGGCAGCCGAGGTGATCATGGACTCGGCGACGGTCGGCATTCCGCGCAACTCGCCGGACGGCTACTACGAGAAGGTCAAGTGGGACGTCCGGATCAGCAACGGGGGCGCGTTCGTCCACTCGGCCCCATGGTCGGTCAGCGAGCAGGGCACGGCCAACGTCTCGCACGGCTGCGTGAACCTCGCGCCCTCCGACGCGGAGTGGTTCTACCACTGGAGCCAGCGCGGCGACGTCATCGACATCTTCAACACCCCGCGACCGCCGGACCTCCAGGACCCGGGCACCGCCGACTGGAACACCAGCTGGGCCGCGTGGGTCGCCGGCTCGGCCCTGCACTGATCGGCATGAGCGGGAGGCAGGTCAACGCCACCAGACGACACGGGACGGGGTGAGGGCACCGGCGACCGGCCGGTCGTGCCCCTCCACCGGCACGTCCGCGACCACCTCGTCGTCGTGGACGACCGCGAGCGCGGGCACCTGCGCGGCGAGCGTCAGCGCGCGGTCGTAGGAGCCGCCGCCACGGCCGAGCCGATGACCGTGCCGGTCGACCGCGAGTGCGGGCACGAGCAGCAGCTCGGCACCGCACGCGGCGTCCGGTCCCAGGGCGGGGCCGCTCGGCTGCGGCACCCCGCGCGGCCCCGCGGCCACCTCGCCGGTGTCCACCGCCCAGTCCAGCGAGCCGTCCGGCCGCAGCAGGGGCAGCAGCACCCGTACGCCGGCGTCGGCGAGCGCCGCTCGCAGCGGGCCGGTTCCGGGCTCACCGCCCACCGACACGTACGCCGCGACCGTCCGGGCCTCCCGTTCGGTGACCAGCGGCACGGCCAGCCGCGCGAGCGCGGCGGCCACCGCGGCCCGCTCGGCGTCCGGGCGCGCCGCCCGGGCGGCGCGCAGCTGGCGACGCAGCGCCGCCTTGCGTGCGCTCCGGGTGAGGTCGTTGCCGCCCACTGGACCAGAATGGGGGCGCAGCCCTCAGTCTGGGCGCAGTTCCGTGCCGAGGAGAACACGTCCGCGTCTGCTGGGGGAGGTGTGCGGTGAGCATCCGGTCCCGGCTGACCGCGGCCTTCTCCCTCGTCGTCATGCTGCCCATGGCGGTCAGCGCGGCGCTCATCCTCACCCGGGTGCCGCGGACGCTCGACCGCCAGGTCGGTGACCGGTTGCGCACCGAGCAGGCGGCCGTGAGCGCGGTCGTGCGCGAGATGTGCACCTCCGCCCAGTTCGCCGCCGAGCTGCTCGGCCAGGAGACCGCCGCGCGCAGCGCCCAGCAGGCCGTCGACGACCTGGTCGAGCGTGACCTCGTGCGCTACGCCGTGGTGACCGGTGCCGACGGGAAGGTGCTCGCCAGCGCCGGTACGGCGCCGCAGGCCGGCCCGTCGGGGGCGCGGCCCACACCCCAGGAGCTCGGCGACTGCGCGTCGGCCTCGGGCCGGACCGGTGCCGCCGCTCCCTCGGGCGCGCTCGCGGCCACCGTCGTGCTCCGCGGCCCGAAGGACCGCCCGTACGGGCAGGCCGGCGTCGCCGTGCCCATCACCCGCGACCTGTTCGACACGCTCACCAGCTCCTCCGGCGCCGACGTCACCGTGGTGGTCGCCGGCCAGCCGGTTCTCAGCACGCTGCCGGACCGTGCCGCCCGGCGGATCGCCCAGGTCTCGACCCGGGCCGTGGAGCAGGCGGACGCGGTCCGGGTCGGCTCGGTGCTGGTGACGGCCGCACGCACCTTCCCGGGCGGGCCCGTGGTCGCGGTGAGTGACCTGCGGCCCGGTCGCGGCACCCTCGTGCTCATCGTCGTGGTGCTCCTGCTGGGTGCCCTCGGCATCGCCGTCGTCGTCGCGTGGCTGCTCGCGCGGGTGACCACCCGACCGCTGGTCGAGCTCGCGGACGCGGCCGGCCGGGTCGCCGGCGGCGACCTCGACACGACGATCGCGGTGCGTTCCCGCGACGACCTCGGCCGCCTGGCCACAGCGTTCAACGACATGACCGGCCGCCTGCGCACCCACATCCGGGCGCTGGAGTCCAGTCGCGACGAGCTGCGCCGCAATCTCGAGCGCCTCGGGGACACCCTGTCCGGGACCCACGACCTCGACCGGATCCTCGGCGTCGTCCTCGACACCGCGATGGTCACCACCCGGGCCACCGCCGGCGCGATCTTCCTCGCCGATCACGGCCGCGGCGACCTGTACCTGCGGGTCGGCCGCGGGCTGCGGGAGACCGAGTCACCCGCCCGCGTCCGGCTCGGGCAGGGGGTGACCGGCCGGGTGGCCGTTCGCGGGGAGTCGCTGCGCCGGCACTGCCACCGCGACGAGGTGGTGCTCGACCCCGCGGAGCCGACGGCCCGGGCGCTGCTGAGCGTCCCGCTGCGCAGCGGCGGCAAGGTCGTCGGCGTCCTCAACCTCTACGACCCGGACTCCGCCGAGGAGTTCCGCGAGGACGACCTCGTGACGATCCGGTCGTTCGCCGCCCAGGCGACGGTGGCGATCGACAACGTGCTGCTGCACCAGGAGGCGCAGCGGCTGTCGATCACCGACGGCCTCACCGGGCTGTGGAACTACCGCTACTTCCAGATGAGTCTCGGCCGTGAGATCGAGCGGGCGGTCCGGTTCGGCCGGCCGCTGGGCCTGCTCATGCTCGACCTCGACCGGTTCAAGCAGGTCAACGACGAGCACGGGCACCAGCGCGGGGACGCGGTGCTCGTCGAGCTGGCCACCCGGGTCAAGTCCATGATCCGCGAGGTGGACGTGCTCGCCCGCTACGGCGGCGAGGAGTTCGTGCTGCTGCTGCCGGAGACCGACCTGGCCGGGCTCACCCACATCACCGAGCGGGTGTGCGACGTGGTGCGGCGGGTCCCCTTCGGCGGGGACCATCCCGGCGAGGAGCCGCTGCCGGTGACCGTGTCCATCGGAGCGGCCGTGTTCCCGCAGCACGCGCGCACGGCCGGCGAGCTCGTCCGGGTCGCCGACGAGGCGCTGTACGCGGCGAAGGCGGGCGGTCGGGACTGCTGGCGGCTGGCCGCGCCGCTCGCCGAGGACGGCGGTTTCACCCCCGGTGCCGGCGGCTAGTGTCCTCGCCATGACGAGCGCCCGGACGCGTACGCAAGGCGGTCATCCCCGCTGCCGGCCTCGGCACCCGCTTCCTCCCGGCGACCAAGGCGATCCCCAAGGAGATGATCCCGGTCGTCGACAAGCCGGCGATCCAGTACGTGGTGGAGGAGGCGGTTCGCGCAGGCCTCGAGGACGTGCTGCTCGTCACCGGTCGCGCGAAGGGTGCCATCGAGGACCACTTCGACCGGGCGTACGAGGTCGAGGACAAGCTCGAAGGCGACGCGAAGAAGAAGCACCTGCTGGAGCGGGTACGGGCCGCGACCGAGCTCGGCACCCTGCACGCCGTGCGGCAGAAGGACCCGCACGGGCTCGGTCACGCGGTGCTCTGCGCGGCCGACCACGTCGGCCGTGAGCCGTTCGCCGTGCTGCTCGGTGACGACCTCATCGACGAGCGCGACCCGGTCCTCGCGCGGATGGCGCGGGTGCAGCAGGAGCGTGGCGGCTGCGTGATCCTGCTGCTCGAGGTGCCGCAGGCCCAGATCTCGCTCTACGGTGCCGCGGCCGTACAGACCACCGACGACCCGGACGTCGTGCGGGTGACCGGCATGGTCGAGAAGCCCGACCCGGCGGAGGCGCCGAGCAACCTCGCGATGATCGGCCGGTACGTGCTCGCCCCGGAGATCTTCGAGGTGCTGCGCCGTACCCCGCCGGGTCGCGGCGGGGAGATCCAGCTCACCGACGCGATCCAGGCGTACGGGCAGGACGTGGGTCCGGTGCATGGCCTGGTCTTCCGCGGCCGCCGCTACGACACCGGGGACAAGGGCGACTACCTGCGCGCCGTCGTCCAGCTGGCCGCCGACCGGCCCGACCTCGGGCCGGACTTCCTCGCCTGGCTGCAGGCCTGGCTGCCGCAGCGGGTGGAGCGCGGCGACGAGGAGCCGATCCGCCCGTGACGCATGGCCACAGCCACCCCACCGAGGGGCTGAAGTCCGTCGAGGCGCACCTGGAGCAGGTGCTCTCGGTGGTGCAGCCGCTGCCGGCACTGGAGCTCACCCTGCTCGACGCGCACGGCTGCGTGCTGGCCGAGGACGTCACCGCGGCGTACGCGCTGCCACCGTTCGACAACTCGGCGATGGACGGCTACGCCGTCCGCGCGAGCGACCTGGCCGGCGCCAGCGAGCAGGCCCCCGTCACCCTGCCGGTCGTCGGGGACATCGCCGCCGGTTCGAGCGGTGCCTACCGGGTGCAGCCGGGACTGTGCGTGCGGATCATGACCGGCGCGCCGGTGCCGCCCGGCGCGGACGCCGTCGTGCCGGTGGAGTTCACCGACGGGGGCGTGGCCCACGTGGCGATCCGTGCGGAGCCGGAGGCGGGGGCGAACATCCGCCGCGCCGGTGAGGACGTCGCCGACGGTGCCGCCGTGCTGCACGCCGGGACGCACCTCGGCGCGGCGCAGGTGGCGCTCGCCGCCGCCGTCGGCCGGGAGCGGGTGCTGGCCCGGCCCCGCCCGCGCGTCGTCGTCATCTCGACGGGCAGCGAGCTGGTCGAGCCAGGGGCGCCCCTGCAGCCCGGCCAGATCGTCGACGCGAACAGCTACGGGCTCACGACGGCCGCCCGGGAGGCCGGAGCGATCGCCTACCGCGTCGGCATCAGCCCGGACGACCCGCGGCAGTTCCACGATCTGCTCGAGGACCACCTCATCCGCGCCGACGTCGTGGTCACCAGCGGCGGGGTCAGCGTCGGGGCGTACGACGTCGTCAAGGAGGTGCTCTCCCGGGTCGGGACGGTCTCCTTCGACCGGGTGGCCATGCAGCCGGGCATGCCGCAGGGGTTCGGCACCGTCGGCCCCGAGGACACGCCGTTCTTCGGCCTGCCCGGGAACCCGGTGAGCGCCTTCGTCTCCTTCGAGGTCTTCGTCCGCCCGGCCCTGCGGCGGATGCTCGGCGTGGAGCCGTTGCACCGGCCGATGGTTCGCGCGACCCTCGACACGACCCTGCGCAAGGCTCCCGGCCGGCGGCAGTATGCCCGCGGCTGGCTGTCGGTGCGGGACGGTGCGTACGTCGTCGCACCGGTGGGCGGTCCCGGCTCGCACCTGCTGGCCGGGTACGCCGCGGCGAACTGTCTCGTCGTGGTGCCGGAGGAGGTCACCGAGGTGGCCGCCGGGTCCCCGGTGCAGGTGATGATGCTGGAGAGGCGAGGCACATGAACGCTGCGGGTGACCGGCTCACCCACGTCGACGAGTCCGGTGCGGCGCGGATGGTCGACGTCGCCGCCAAGGACGTCACCGTACGCACGGCGACCGCGCGGGGGCGCGTACGGGTGTCCCCGCAGGTCGTCACGCTGCTGCGCGGCGACGGGCTGCCCAAGGGCGACGCGCTGGCGGTCGCCCGGATCGCCGGGATCATGGCGGCGAAGCGCACCCCCGACCTGGTGCCGCTGTGCCACCCGATCGCGGTGCATGGTGTCACCGTCGACCTCGAGGTGGCCGACGACGCTGTGGACGTGCGCGCGACGGTGCGCACCGCGGACCGGACGGGGGTGGAGATGGAGGCGCTCACCTCGGTGACCGTCGCCTGTCTGACCGTCGTCGACATGGTGAAGGCGGTCGACCCGGAGGCCGTCATCACCGACGTGCTCGTCGAGGAGAAGACCGGCGGCAAGAGCGGCGACTGGAGACGCGGTGAGCAGTGAGGGACTGCCCGACGGGGCGCGGGCCCGGGTCGTGACCGTGTCGGACCGCTCCCACGGCGGGCTGCGGCACGACGAGTCCGGGCCGCTGTGCGCGGGGCTGCTGCGTGACATCGGCTTCGAGGTGGGTGACGTGGTCGTCGTCCCCGACGAGGTGGTCGAGATCGAGACGGCGCTGCGCAGCGCCGTCGCCGACGGGGTGGACCTGTGCGTGACGACCGGCGGGACCGGTTTCGCCGTCCGCGACGTCACCCCCGAGGCGACCCGGCGGGTCCTGGAGAAGGAGGCCCCCGGTCTGGCCGAGGCGCTGCGCGACCGCAACCGCGACCGGATCCCGACCACGATCCTGTCCCGCGCGGTCGCCGGCGTCACTGCGGGCACCATCATCGTCAACCTGCCTGGATCCACCGGTGGCGTGCGGGACGGCGTGGCCGTCCTGGAACCGGTGATCGGCCACGCGGTCGCGCAGCTGCGCGGCAGCGACCACTAGTTCGGTGGGCTCACCCGGCTGGCCGGCACGGCTGGAGGTGGGAGACGTCCGCCTCCGGCCGCTGCGGCTGCGCGACGGCGCGGCATGGCTCGGCGTACGCCGGCGCAACACGGCGTGGCTGCAGCCATGGGAGGCCACCCCGCCGGACCGCCCGCTGCCACCCGTCGACACCTGGGCGGTGTTCCTCGCCATGCAGCGGGAGCTCTCCCGCGAGGCCCGGACCGGCTCGGCACTGCCGTTCGTCCTGGAGTACCAGGGGCGGCTCGCCGGGCAGCTGGCGGTGCGCAACATCGTGCGCGGGGCGCTCAACAGCGGCAGCGTCGGCTACTGGATCGACGGCGCCCTGGCGGGCCGGGGGCTCACCACGGTCGGGTTGGCGCTGCTCACCGACCACTGCTTCCGCACGGCGGGGCTGCACCGGATCGAGGCGAACATCCGACCGGAGAACGCGGCGAGCCGCCGGGTGGTGGACAAGCTCGGCTTCCGCGACGAGGGCGTGCGGCGCCGGCTGCTGCACGTCGACGGTGCCTACCGCGACCACATCTGCTACGCGCTCACGGTGGAGGACCTCGGGGGCGGCGCACTCACCCCGAGCCGCGACACACCGGGCGGGATGCGTGATCTCGGGCGTTACGGTGGTTAGCGTTTCCGTTCGGTAGGTTCCGACGCCGGGAGGCTCCGCTGAGCGGGCTCATTTACGCCGCGATCGTCGCCATGTGGGCCGCGGTCCTCGTGCCCATGTGGTTGCGACGCCATGAAACGGCAACCGAGACACGTTCCGTCGACCGGTTCTCCACGGCGATGCGCATCCTGTCGCGTCGCCCGGTGGAGGCCGCCGGGTCCCGAGCGGTGCTGATGCCCCGGCGGGTGGCCGCGATGAGCTACCACGTCTCGGGTGCGTCCGCACCGCGGGAGCGGGAGCAGCGGCGCCGGGCGCCGAGCCGCTCGTCGAGCGCCCGCGCCCAGCTCGTCGCCCGCCGCCGCCGCACGCTGCTCGGCCTGCTGGGTCTCGTGCTCGCCTCGATGGTGATCGCGCTCGCCACCGGCGCCTGGTGGTTCCAGCTGGTCGCGGACGTGCTGCTGGTGGCGTTCGTCGTCCACCTCCGCCGCGTCGCCCGCGCCACGGCTGCGGTCCGGCGGCGCCGTACGGTGCCCGCGCCGCGCCCGGCCCGCCGGACCGAGCCGGTGTTCCCGGCGGCTGTGTCGGGAGCGCCCGCCGAGCCGGCTGTGCCGGTTGCGGGCGACGAGCCGGTAGCGGACGCACCGGCGGCCGAGACGACGGGCACGGACGGCTGGGCACCGGTGCCGGTCCCCCCGCCGACGTACGCCCTCAAGCCGCACGTTCCCGGTGCCCGGTCGGCCGCCGAGATGGTCGACCTTACCCGGCCGGGAGCGTGGAGCGAGGCCCAGCAGCTCGAGCACGAGCTGCTCGAACGCCCGCAGGCCCAGGCGGAGGAGTGGCCGGTCGAGGACTGGGCCGAGGACTGGGCCGACGACGACCTCGACGCCATCGTCGACCGCCGCCGAGCCGTCGGCGAGGACTGAACCTGCCTGCTGCAGGTTGATCTGTCTCGTCACACGGGACAGATCAACGTGCGGGAGACGGCCCGCGACACGCCGTACGGAACGCCGGTTGATCTGTCTGACGGCGGACCGGGGCCGCGCCGGACGGGTGATACCGTGGAGCCACCTCGGGGCTGTAGCGCAGTCCGGTAGCGCACCTCGTTCGCATCGAGGGGGTCAGGGGTTCGAATCCCCTCAGCTCCACCACGTCACGAGTACGGAAGGCCGTCGCGACAGCGGCGGCCTTCGTCACGCCGTACGACCGGCCGTCGCGCGACGCGACCGACCGGGCTCAGATCCAGCAGGGAGCCACCTACGGTGTGGTGCCTCGGGTCTGCGGCGGTGCACTGCGGAACCACATGCGGTCGTTCCAGGCGTTCTGGGGGATCACCTGGGCGGCGAGGACGGGGTAGAGGCAGGAGAAGTTGCGACCACGAGCAGCGGGTAGGCGCCGGCCGCGCGCCGATCCCGCGCCGGCGTTCGGCGACGCCTGCCGCGCGCCGAGCACAGGGCCGACGGCCATGCGCCAGCGCCAGGGCCATGAACGGCACCGCGGGCAGCGCGTAGAACAGGAACATCGTGCGGTGCTGGGGTCGGCCAGAACCACGGCAGGTAGCCGGCGGCGAACCGCCGAGGATGGCAGCCGCCCGCCAGTCCCGCGCGGTCACCCAGCGCCACGCCAGCCACAGCAGCGCCGGCATCGGCGCCCACCAGATTGCGGGGGTGCCGATGGCGAGCATCTCACGTGAGCAGGTGTGGACGTTGCAGCCGAGATGCCGGCGTCGGTGAGGTGTAGAAGTACGAGACCGGGCGAGCGAGCAGCAGCCAGCCCGAGCGGCCCGATCTGGTAGGGGTGCGCCGGCGTCAGCGTGATGTGGAAGCCGCCAGATCTCGCGGTGGTAGTCCAGCCAGCCGTGCAGCACGGCGAGCGCGTGCGTGAACGCATCCTGGCCGGGGCGCACGAACTGGTCGTGCGTCCCAGGCGGTGTCGCGTCGGCCAGGAACCACCCCGTCCAGGACGCGACGTAGACGGCGGCGGGCAGCAGCGCGAGCGGCAGGACGGCCAGCAGCGCGTCCCGACAGTCGCCGCCCACCAGGGCCGCGGCGACGCCGGCCAGCCGGCGCGCGCCGGCGTCCCAGCCCAGGGGAGCAGGAACGAACAGCGCCACGTAGTAGATCCCGCTCCACTTGGTGGCGATGCCGCGCCGAGGCAGAACGCCGGCGCCGAGCCGCCACCAGCGCCAGCCCAACCGCGGGCCGGATGCACCACCGGCGGCGAGTCCGCGCCGCGAGGCGACGGCGGCCGTCGTCGCGGTCGGCGACGAGTGCAGGCGAACGCAGCGAGCACCCAGAACAGCAGGAAGATGTCGAGCATCGACATGCGGCTCTGGACGAACTCCAGCCCGTCGAGCGAGACCAGCAGCCCGGCGAGCAGCCGAGCAGCGTGGAGCCGAACATCCGCCGCGCGGTGCGGGCCACGATGAGCACGGTCAGCGTGCCGACGATCGCGGCGGAGAACCGCCAGCCCAGGCTGTTGTTGCCGAAGATCCACTCCCCGAACGCGATCATCCACTTGCCGAGCGGCGGGTGGACGACGAAGCCCGGCCCGTCGTTCTTGGCGTTCAGCTCGACCCCGTGCTGCAGCAGGTTCCACGAGTCGTGCGCGTAGTAGACCTCGTCGAAGACCTTCGAGGAGGGCTGCGCGAGCCGCCAGAAGTGCAGGAACGCGGCGAACCCGGTCACGAGCAGCGGCCCCACCCAGCCCCACAGGGCGCTGTCGGGTACGGCGCGCAGCAGCCGCTCGCGGACGAGCGCCTCCCGCCCGGCCGCGCCGGGTCGGGACGCGGGTGGGTCGACCGGCGCGGCAGACCCTTCGGAGACGCCGGTCGCCATGCGGCCCATGCTAGGTGGATGACGCTCGTCGTGGCCGCCACCCCGATCGGCAACGTCGCGGACGCCTCCCCGCGGCTGCGGGAGCTGCTCGCGACGGCCGACGTCGTCGCCGCCGAGGACACCCGCCGGCTGCGACGTCTCGCCGCCGCGCTCGGACGTCACCGTCACCGGTCGGGTGGTGTCCTGCTACGACGCGGTGGAGGCGGCCCGGGCCGCCGAGCTCGTCGACGCGATGCTGACCGGCACCGTGCTGCTCGTCACCGACGCGGGCATGCCGGCGGTCTCCGACCCGGGCTACCGCGTCGTCGGCGCGGCGGTCCAGGCCGGGGCGGACGTCACCGCGCTGCCCGGACCGTCGGCGGTGACGACGGCGCTGTCGGTGTCGGGCCTGCCGAGCGACCGGTTCACCTTCGAGGGCTTCCTCCCGCGCAAGGCGGGTGAGCGGCGTACGCGGATCGCGGAGCTGGCCGCCGAGCCGCGCACGGTCGTCCTGTTCGAGGCGCCGCACCGGCTGGCCGCGACGCTGGCGGCCCTGGCCGACGGCCTCGGAGCCGACCGGCCGGCGGTGGCCTGCCGCGAGCTGACCAAGACCTACGAGGAGATCCGCCGCGGCACCCTGGGTGAGCTGGCGGCCTGGGCGGCGGACGGTGTACGCGGTGAGGTGACCCTCGTCGTCGCCGGCGCGCCGGCGGACGTACGGGAGCAGCCGGGTGACCTCGCCGCCCAGGTCGCCGAGCGGGAGGCGGCCGGGCAGCCGCGCAAGGAGGCGATCGCCGCCGTGGCCGCGGCCGCGGGTGTGCCCAAGCGTGCGGTGTTCGACGCGGTGGTCACGGCGAAGGCACGATGACCGGGATGCCGGAGCCGACCGACCACCCGCGCCGCACCGAGCTCGACGCCGCCTTCCGCGCCAGCCCGTTCCTCGCCCACCTCGGTGGCGAGCTCACCGACTGGGGGCCGGGGACGGCGACCGTACGGCTGGTCACCGGGCCGGAGCACGGCAACCTCGCCGGCACCGTGCACGGCGGGGTCGTTGCGACGGTCGCGGACGCCGCCTTCGAGGTGGCGTGCAACTCCTGGGGCCGGGTGGCGCTCGCCGCCGGGCTGTCCGTGCACTACACGGCGCCCGCCCGCGTCGGCTGCACGCTGACCGCCCGGGCGGTCGAGGTGAGCCGCGGGCGGCGGATGGGGTCCTACCGACTCGAGGTGGACGACGGAGAGCGCCAGGTCGCCTGGTTCCAGGCGCTCGCGCACCGCAGCGGCCGGTGGCATCTCGACGAGGAGGGCTGGCCCGCAGACTGGCGCCAGCGGTACTGACACGCCGGCCAAGCCGGTTGGCACCGCCCAATACCCTGACCCCATGTCCCGCCACGTCCTGACCGCGGTCGCCTGGCCGTACGCCAACGGCCCGCGCCACATCGGCCACGTCGCCGGCTTCGGCGTGCCGAGTGACATCTTCAGCCGCTACCGGCGGATGAGGGGCGACCGGGTGCTCATGGTGAGCGGGACCGACGAGCACGGCACGCCGATCCTCGTCCAGGCCGAGCAGGAGGGGGTCAGCCCCAAGGAGCTCGCCGACCGCTACAACCGGGTCATCGTCGAGGACCTGCACGGCCTCGGCCTCGCCTACGACCTGTTCACCCGCACGACGACCCGCAACCACTACGCGGTGGCACAGGAGCTGTTCCGCACGCTGCACCGCAACGGCTACATGATCGCGCAGACGACGACCGGCGCGATCAGCCCGTCGACCGGCCGGACGCTGCCGGACCGCTACATCGAGGGCACCTGCCCGATCTGCGGCTACGACAGCGCGCGCGGCGACCAGTGCGACAGCTGCGGCAACCAGCTCGACGCCTCCGAGCTGATCGACCCGCGCTCCCGGATCAACGGCGAGGTCCCGGAGTTCATCTCGACCGAGCACTACTTCCTCGACCTGCCGGCGCTGGCCGACGCCCTGGGGGAGTGGCTGAAGACGCGGACGGACTGGCGGCCGAACGTGCTGCGGTTCTCCCTCAACCTGCTGGAGGACCTGCGCCCGCGGGCGATGACGCGTGACATCGACTGGGGCATCCCGGTGCCGCTGGCGGGCTGGGAGGACAACCCCAACAAGCGGCTGTACGTGTGGTTCGACGCGGTGATCGGCTACCTGTCGGCGTCGATCGAGTGGGCCCGGCGCTCCGGCGACCCGGACGCCTGGCGGGCCTGGTGGTGCGACCCGGACGCGGAGTCGTACTACTTCATGGGCAAGGACAACATCACCTTCCACTCCCAGATCTGGCCGGCCGAGCTGCTCGGCTACTCGGGGCTGGGCGCGAAGGGCGGCGAGCCGGGGGAGTACGGCGCGCTGCAGCTGCCGACCGAGGTGGTCTCCAGCGAGTTCCTGACCATGGAGGGGCGCAAGTTCTCCTCCAGCCGCGGCGTGGTGATCTACGTCCGCGAGGTGCTGGAGCGGTACGGGCCGGACCCGCTGCGCTACTTCATCGCGGCCGCCGGGCCGGAGAACCAGGACACCGACTTCACCTGGGCGGAGTTCGTCCGGCGCAACAACGACGAGCTCGTCGCCGGCTGGGGAAACCTGGTCAACCGCTCGGTGTCGATGGCGGCCAAGAACGTCGGCGCGATCCCGGCGGCGGGGGAGCTCACCGCAGGCGACCGGGCGCTGCTGGAGTCGGTGCGCGCCGCGTTCGACGTGGTCGGCGCGCACCTGGACCACTCCCGGTTCAAGGCGGCGATCGGTGAGGTGATGCGGGTGGTCGGCGAGGCGAACAAGTACCTGTCCGACCAGGCACCGTGGAAGCTCACGGATGATCCCGTGCGCCGCGACACCGTGCTGCACGTCGCGCTGCAGGCGGTCAGCGACTGCAACACCCTGCTCGCGCCGTTCCTTCCGCACTCCGCGCAGCGCATCCACGAGCTGCTCGGCGGGACCGGCACGTTCGCCCCGCAGCCGGAGATCCACGAGGTGGACGACCTCGACGGCGGGCCCGGCTACCCGGTGCTGGAGATCCCGGACGTGGCCTGGCCCGTCTGGGAGAGCCGCCCGATCACCACCGGTACGCCGCTGGCGCCACCGACGCCGGCGTTCCGCAAGCTCGACCCGGTGGTCGTCGACGAGGAGCTGGCCCGGCTGGAGGACCGGGCGTCCGGCCCGTGAGCCGGGCGCCCCGCCGGGAGCGTCCCGCTCCGCCGGCACCGGAGTCGCTGCCGGTCGCCGTGCCGGACAGCCACTGCCACCTCGACATCATGGGCGGCGACGTAGCGGTGGCCGTGACGGCTGCCCGGTCGGTGGGCATCGCGCCGCTGGTCACCATCGGCATCGACGTGGCCTCCTCGCAGTGGGCGGCGCGGGTCGCGGCCGAGCACGACGGGGTGTACGCCACCGTCGCGCTGCACCCGAACGAGGCGCCGGACTGCGACCGAGGCGGACCTGGCCGAGGTCGAGCGGCTCGCCGGGCTGCCCCGGGTGGTCGCCGTCGGCGAGACCGGGCTGGACCACTACCGCACCGGCGCCGAGCAGTGGGCCGCGCAGGAGGAGGCGTTCCGCCGGCACATCGCGATCGCCAAGGCGGCGGGCAAGGCGCTGGTCATCCACGACCGTGACGCCCACGACGACGTGCTGCGGGTGCTCGCGGAGGAGGGGGCGCCCGAGCGGGTGGTGTTCCACTGCTTCTCCGGTGACGCCGCCATGGCGCGGGTCTGCGCCGACCGGGGGTACGCGGTGAGCTTCGCCGGCAACGTGACGTTCAAGAACGCGGGCGACCTGCGCGAGGCGGCCGCGGTCGCGCCGGTCGACCTGCTGCTGGTCGAGACCGATGCGCCGTTCCTCACCCCCGAGCCGTACCGCGGCGCGCCGAACGCGCCGTACCTCGTGCCGCTCACCCTGCGCGCGCTGGCCGAGGTCAAGGGCATGGACGTCGCCGAGCTGGGCGCGGCGGTCGCAGCCACCGCTGCCCGGTTCTTCCGGTTCTGAGCGGTTCCCCGACTCGGGCTCTTGTCACCGCGCTCACCCCGCCGCTACGGTCGCCCGACCTATCGCTGTCCGATGGAGGCGGCCATGTCCGGCGAAGAGACACCGACGGACGGTAGTCAGCAACCTGGTGCTCAGCCACCGGCCCCTGATCCGGATGCCCTGTGGCGCTCGGAGCTCAACCGGCACCTCGAAGACGCACGTCGGGACCTGGAGCATTTCCGCGCGGACATCGCCCGGGCGAAGCTGGCGGATGACGGCGACCCGGTGGCCGAGCAGCGAACCGGTGCCCCCGGGGTGGGGCAGGGGGCCATCGACGAGGTGCAGCGGCTCGAGCGCAGGGTGCGCGACCTCGAGCGGCGGCTCGCGCAGGGACCGCCGCGGCCGACGCCTGCTGCCACGCCGACCGGCTCCGCGGCGCCGGACGTCGACAGCGTCATCCCCGACCTGCAGCCGGTCGTCGTGACCGACCTCTCCGGTGCGGAGGAGGCCCCGCCCGCGGGTGCGGAGCCCGCCGCTCCCTCCGACGGGCCGGCGGACGGGGGCGTGGAGAGCGTGGTCCCGGACCTGCAGAAGGGCGTGGTGACCGACCTCTCCGGCGCCCTGGAGACCCCGCCCGAGCCCGCTGTGCCGGCGGACCAGCCGGCCGGGCTCGAGTATCCGGACAGCGGCGGAACGCAGGCGGCGCCCCCACCGGAAGCCTCCCGGCGCATCCCCGGCGGGAAGAAGACGGTGGTCGCCGGCGGCGTCGGAGCCGCCACGGCGCTCGGTGCGGCGGCGGTGCTCCTCCTCGGCGGCGGGGGCGGCGGCGCGGCCACACTGGCGACCGACACCGCCCCGTCGACGGGGACCACGCCTGCAGCCGCCGCCCCCGCCAACCAGGCACCGGCCGTGACGCCCGTCAGCGCGTCGTTCCACAAGACCCCGCCACCCGAGCAGCCGACCTCCTGCCAGCTCGGCTGCCTGCAGGTCAAGCCGGTGACCGTCCGCACCACGACGTACACGGTGACCGCCAGCGACCCGGAGGGCGACCCGCTGACCTACCGCTGGGACAACACCAACCATTGCGGGACGTTCACCGCGGACGGGCCCACGGCGCGGTGGGACTTCCCCGACCCGGGGGACTGCCCGGCCGGTGATGCACAGGCCGGTACGGTGACCGTCACCGTGTCCGACGGCCGGCACGCGTGCACGGCCGCCTACCCCGGCGGTTCGGTGTCCGGGCGCGGCAGGGAAGCGGTCTGCACGCCGACCTGAGTCGTGGCCCCGGTTGTCAATCCGGCGCGCGGGCCGTTATCGTCTCGTGACTGTTGGCCCGGGTGGGTTCCCCCGGGATGGCTCAAGCCTCGGAGTGTCGTGCGCAGATCCCGGCTGCTCACCGTGTTCCTCGCGGCCGTGCTGGTGGCCCTGGCGGGCGCCAGCACCGCATTCGCCGTGCTGGACAAGAAGGTGACGGTCACGGTCGACGGCGTCCCGTACCACGTCCGCACGCTCGCCGGCTCGGTCGGCGCGGTGCTCGACCGGATGGACGTCGGCGTCGGCCCGCACGACGTCGTCGTACCGGACGAGGCGGCGTCGGTGCACAACGGCTCGCGCATCGTCGTCAAGCGCGCCCGCCTGCTCAGCCTCACGGTCAACGGCCAGCAGCGCCAGGTGTGGGTGACCGGCCGCAACGTCGCCGAGGCGCTCGGCGAGCTCGGCCTGCGCGCCGACGGCGAGTACCTGTCGGCGTCCCGCTCGTTGCGCATCCCCCGCCGAGGGCTGTCGCTGGAGGTGCGCACCCCGCAGCGGGTGATGGTGCTGGTGGACGGCAACCTGCTCAAGCCGACGACGACCGCGCAGACCGTCGCGCAGCTGCTCGACGACGTCCACGTCCAGCTGGCCCCGACCGACCAGCTCAGCGTGGACAAGACCGCCTACCCCACGGACGGGATGGTGATCCGGGTCACCCGGATCCGCCAGCGCCGGCTCCTCGACAGCCAGGAGATCCCGTTCCAGACGGTGGAGCGCTCGGACGCCTCCCTCTACAAGGGCACCCGCAAGGTGGTGCAGGAGGGCGTGCCCGGGGTGAAGGTGCTCGACTACGTCCTCACGCTGCGCAACGGCAAGGAGGTCGGCCGCACGCTGATGAACGCGGTCGTCAAGCGCCAGCCGCAGCCGCGCATCGTCGCGGTGGGCACCAAGGCGCGGCCCCAGCATGCGCCCAGTGCGGACGGGCTGAACTGGTCGGCGCTCGCCCAGTGCGAGTCCGGCGGCAACCCTCGCGCCGTCTCCTCGGGCGGGACCTACCGCGGGTTGTACCAGTTCGACATGCAGACCTGGCACGGCGTCGGCGGTCAGGGCGACCCGATCGACGCCTCGCCGAACGAGCAGACCTACCGGGCGCAGATTCTCTACCGCGAGCGCGGGGACTCCCCGTGGCCGGTCTGCGGGCACTACCTGTACAGCTGAGATGTGACGGACGACGGCCTGCTGGGCGCCGCTGCGATCCGTGCGGTCGCGGCGGCGCTCGGCGTTCGGCCGACGAAGACGCTGGGGCAGAACTTCGTCGTCGACGCCAACACCGTCCGCCGGATCGTCCGCGCCGCCGACCTGAGCCCGGACGACGTCGTGCTCGAGGTCGGACCGGGCCTCGGTTCGTTGACCCTCGCGCTGCTGCCGGCGGCGCGCCGCGTGGTCGCGGTCGAGGTCGACCCGGTGCTCGCTGCGGCGCTGCCGGCGACCGTCGCCGGGCGCGCGCCCGCGTACGCGGACCGCCTGGAGGTGGTCACCGCCGACGCGCTGCGCCTCGACGACGTGCCCGGCCCCCCACCCACGGCGCTCGTCGCCAACCTGCCGTACAACGTCGCCGTGCCGGTCCTGCTCCGGGTGCTCGAGCGGATGCCGTCCGTCCGGCACGGGCTGGTGATGGTCCAGGCCGAGGTCGCCGACCGGCTGGTCGCCGTACCCGGGTCGCGGGTGTACGGCATCCCGTCGGTCAAGCTTGCCTGGTACGCCTCCGCACGGAGGGCGGGCAGTGTGCCGCGCGGCGTGTTCTGGCCGGAGCCGAACGTCGACTCCGGCCTGGTCGCGTTCACCCGGCGGGAACCCCCGGTCGCGGACGCCAGCCGCGTGGAGGTGTTCGCGGTCGTCGACGCGGCCTTCGCCCAGCGGCGCAAGACGCTGCGTGCGGCGCTGGCCGCCCGGTTCGGCTCGGCGGCCGCTGCCGAGCGGGTGCTGCGCGCTGCCGGTGTGGACCCGGGCGCCCGGGGGGAGGCGCTGGGGGTCGGCGAGTTCGCCCGCGTGGCCGCGGCGGCCCGCGACGTAGCATCGGGCTGACGCCGGACGGCGGCCACACGCGCAGCGGGACACCGGAGGAGGAGCCCTGAGCGACGACCGCACGCGGTTGCGGGCGGCCGGTCCCGCCGCCGTCACCGTCCGCGTGCCGGCGAAGGTGAACCTGCACCTGTCCGTCGGCTCGCGCCGCGAGGACGGCTTCCACGACATCGCCACGGTGTTCCAGGCCGTCTCCCTGTACGACGAGGTGACCGTCGAGCCGGCCCGGTCGCTGTCCGTCCACGTCACCGGCGAGGGTGCGGCGGACGTACCGACCGGTACCGACAACCTGGCCGCCCGCGCCGCGGAGGCCCTGGCCGCCCTGGCCGACCGCAGGCCGCACGTCCGGATCACCATCCACAAGGGGATCCCGGTCGCCGGTGGCATGGCGGGCGGCTCGGCCGACGCCGCGGCCACCCTGCTGGCCTGCGGAACGCTGTGGCGCACCGAGCTCGAGCGGGACGTGCTGCACGCCGTCGCCACCAGCCTGGGCAGCGACGTGCCGTTCGCGCTGCACGGCGGCACGGCGCTGGGTACGGGTCGCGGCGAGCGGCTCACCCCGGTCCTCGGAACCGGCCGCTACCACTGGGTGTTCGTGCTCGCCGACGCCGGGCTGTCCACCCCAGCCGTCTACGGCGAGCTGGACCGGCTCCGCGGCGAGGACGAGGCGCGGGCCGCCGCGCCGCCGGACGAGCTGCTGACTGCGCTGCGCGCCGGTGACGCCGTCGCGGTCGGTGCCCACCTGAGCAACGACCTCGAGGCCGCGGCCCTGCGCCTGCGCCCCCGGCTGCGTCAGGTCCTCGACGCCGGCTGGGACCAGGGGGTGCTCGGTGCCGTCGTGTCCGGGTCGGGCCCGACGGTCGCGATGCTCGTCGACTCCGAGGAGCACGGGGTCGAGGTGGCGGCGTCGCTGACGGGCACCGGGCTGTGCCGTGCGGTCCGGCGTGCGTACGGGCCGGTGGCGGGCGCCCGGGTCGTACCGCCGGGGGAGGGCCGGGCGTAGTGCCGGTCAACCTCGTCAACCTCGAGGCGGTCGGCAAGGCGTACGGCACGGTCGTCCTGCTCGACGGGGTCGCGCTCGGCGTGGCGGAGGGGGAGCGGATCGGCGTCGTCGGCCCCAACGGCGCGGGCAAGTCCACCCTGCTGCGGCTGCTGGCCCGGGCCGAGGACCCCGACAGCGGCCGGGCGACGCACACCGGCGGCCTGCGCGTCGGCTACCTGCACCAGACCGACCGGCTCGACCCGCGGGCGACCGTACGCGAGGCGGTGGTCGGCACGGGTGCGGAGCACGAGTGGGCCGCCGACCCGCGGATCCGGGACGTGCTGTCCGGGCTGCTCTCCGACGTCGGACCTCGAGGCCACCATCGGCCCGATGTCCGGCGGCGAGCGGCGGCGGGTCGCGCTGGCGGCGCTGCTCACCGGTGAGCCGGACCTGCTGCTGCTCGACGAGCCGACCAACCACCTCGACGTCGAGGGCATCGCCTGGCTGGCCGGGCACCTGCGGGCCCGCCGGCGCGCGCTGGTGGTCGTCACGCACGACCGGTGGTTCCTGGACGAGGTGTGCGACCAGACGTGGGAGGTGGCCGAGGGCCGGGTGCACGCGTACGACGGCGGCTACTCGGCGTACGTCCTCGCCCGTGCCGAGCGGGCGCGGCTGGCGGCCGCGGAGGAGGAGCGCCGCGCCAACCTGATGCGCAAGGAGCTGGCCTGGCTGCGCCGCGGCCCGCCGGCGCGTACGTCGAAGCCGCGGTTCCGGATCGAGGCGGCCAACGCGCTCATCGCCGACGAGCCGCCGGCGCGGGACTCCGTCGAGCTGCAGCGCTTCGCGACCGCGCGGCTCGGCAAGGACGTCTACGACGTCGAGGGCGTGTCGCTCGAGGTGGGCGACCGGCGGCTGCTCGACCACGTCACCTGGCGGCTCGGTCCCGGCGACCGGATGGGCCTGGTCGGCGTCAACGGCAGCGGCAAGACGTCGCTGCTCCGGCTGCTCGCCGGCGAGCTGTCACCCGCCTCCGGCCGGGTGCGGGCGGGCCGTACGGTGCGCCCGGCGTACCTGTCGCAGGAGGTCGCCGAGCTCGACCCGTCGTGGCGGGCGCTGGAGGCGGTGGAGCGGGTCGCACGTGTCGTCGACCTTGGCAAGGGGCGCGAGCTGTCGGCGAACCAGCTGCTCGAGCGGTTCGGCTTCGGCCGTACCCGGCAGTGGACGCCGGTCGGGGACCTCTCCGGAGGGGAGCGCCGCCGGCTGCAGCTGCTGCGCCTGCTCATGGGCGAGCCGAACGTGCTGCTGCTGGACGAGCCGACCAATGACCTGGACATCGACACGCTCACCCAGCTCGAGGACGTGCTCGACGGCTGGCCGGGCACGCTCGTCGCGGTCAGCCACGACCGCTACTTCCTCGAGCGCACCTGCGACCACGTGTGGGCGCTGCCGGGCGACGGGTCGCTGCGTCATCTGCCCGGCGGGGTCGAGGAGTACCTCGCGCTGCGCGCGGCCGCCGCCTCCGCTCCCGAGCCGGCCACCCCGCCGGTACAGCCGAAGGTGGACCCGCGGGCCCGGCGCAAGGAGGTCACCCGGGTCGAGCGGGCGCTGGAGCGGGCCGAGCGGCGCGAGCGCGAGCTGCACGCGCAGCTGGCCGAGCACGCCACCGACTACGAGGCCGTGGCGCGCCTCGACGCCGAGCTCCGCGAGGTGACCGCGGAGCGGGAGCGGCTCGAGGAGCAGTGGCTGCACCTCACCGACTGACCGACACCCGTGGGGTCACGGTGCGGCGTCGAGGGGAGCGAGCAGCCGGCGCAGCCGGTCGGCGAGCTGGTCGCGGTCCCGGACGGACAGCCCGCGCAGCAGGTCGCGCTCGACGGCCAGCAGGTCGCTGAGGCAGCCGTCCACCCGGCGCCGGCCGGCCGGCGTGAGGTGCACCAGCACGCCGCGCCGGTCGTCGGGGTCGGGCTGGCGGGTGACCAGGCCGGTCTCCTCCAGGCGGTCCACGCGGTTGGTCATGGTGCCCGAGCTGACCAGCGTGCGCCGGAGCAGCTGGCCGGGGGAGAGCTCGTACGGTCGGCCGGAACGCCGCAGCGCGGCGAGCACGTCGAACGACCACTGCTCCAGACCGTGCGTGGCGAAGACCGACCGCCGGGCGTGGTCGAGGTGCCGGGCCAGCCGGGAGATCCGGCTCAGCACCTCGAGGGGGGACACGTCCACGTCCGGGCGCTCGCTGCGCCACTCGGCGACGAGCGCGTCGACCTCGTCCCTCTCCACGTCAAACATCTTGACAGCAAGACATCCGCTGCACCAGGATTGTCTCGACATCGAGATACCTGGAGGCGCGCGATGTGGGACCCGGCACAGTACGAGCGGTTCGCGGCGCAGCGGTCCCGGCCGTTCTTCGACCTGCTGGACCGCATCGACCTGCCCGGCGCTCGGCGCGTCGTCGACCTGGGCTGCGGGTCGGGCGAGCTGACGGCGGCGCTGCTGCGCCGCTGGCCGGCCGCCACGGTTCTCGGCGTCGACAGCTCGGCGGAGATGCTCGCGCGCGCCGAGGCGCACGCGGTTCCCGGCCGGCTGGAGTTCCGCAGGCTGGACCTGCGGGAGTGGACACCGGACGAGCCGGCGGACGTGGTGTTCTCCAACGCGACCCTGCAGTGGGTGCCCGAGCACCTCGACGTGCTCCGCCGCCTCGCCGGCTACCTCGCACCGGGCGGCGTGCTGGCCTTCCAGGTCCCCGGCAACTTCCGCGAGCCCAGCCACACGTTGCTGCGCGACCTGCGGCTCTCACCGCGCTGGCGTGACCGGGTCGGTGCGGGCGCCGACCGTACGGTGGCCGTGCACGAGCCGGCCGACTACCTGCAGGCCCTGCTGGCGGCCGGCCTCGACGCCGAGGTGTGGGAGACCACGTACGTCCAGCTGCTGCAGGGACCGGACCCGGTGCTCGAGTGGGTCAAGGGCACCGCCCTCCGCCCGGTGCTGGCCGTGCTCGACGAGGCGGAGCAGGCCGAGTTCCTCGCCGCGTACGGCACCGCGCTGCGCGAGGCGTACCCGGCCGGCGAGCACGGCACGGTGCTGCCGTACCGGCGGCTGTTCGCCGTCGCCCGCCGGCCCGGCGCTGCGCAGCCGCCGACGGTGGCCGCCGTCGACCACGTGCAGCTGGCCATCCCCGCCGGCGGGGAGGACCGCGCCCGCGCCTTCTACGGCGCGCTGCTCGGGCTCGCGGAGGCGGCGAAGCCCCCGGCGCTCGCCGCACGCGGGGGCTGCTGGTTCCGCGGCCACCGCACCGAGCTGCACATGGGCGTCGACCAGGACTTCCGTCCGGCCCGCAAGGCGCACGTCGCGCTGTCCGTCCCCGACCTCGACGGGCTGGCGGCGCGGCTGGGGGACGGCGGGGCGCCGGTCACGTGGGACGCCGAGCTCGCCCCGCGGCGCCGCTTCTACATCGACGACCCGTTCGGCAACCGGATCGAGGTGCTCGAGCCGCAGGCGTAGGCGACCGCCGGGTGGTCGGGGACCCGGCTCACCGACCGGCCGGCGTCGCGGGCGGCCGCAGCGAAGTGCACGGCGTCGTGCACGGCGGCGCAGCCGGGGTCGTTGTTGAAGTAGACGAACACGTCCGCCGTGTCCGGCCAGGTGCCGGCCAGCCGCTCCACCCAGCCGTCCAGCGCGGGCTGGCGGTAGAACGGCCAGGGGTCCGCGCACCCCTCGTGCAGGCGCAGGTATCCCCAGTCGGCCGTACGCCACAGCGGCGTCAGCGGGCGCTGCTTGCGGTCCGCCCACACCAGCGCCGCCCCGTGCCGGACGAGGACGTCGCGGACCTCGTCGCACCACCACGAGTCGTGGCGCGGCTCGACCGCCACCCGCACCCCGGGTGGGAACGCCCCCAGGGTGGCCGCGAGACCCTCGGTGTCGACCGGCAGGTCCGGTGGCAGCTGGACGAGAATCGGCCCCAGCTTCGGACCGAGCCGGCCCGCCCGCTCCATGAGCATCTGCACCGACGGCCCGGGGTCACGCAGCCGCTTGACGTGGGTGAGGTAGCGGCTCGCCTTGACGGTGACGATCGCGTCCGCGGGTGAGCGTTCGCGCCAGCCGGCGAACACCTCAGCCTTCGGCAGCCGGTAGAACGACACGTTGAGCTCCACGGTCCGGAACGCCGTGAGCACGTGCTCGAACCAGCGCCGCTGCGCGACCCCGGCGTAGAACGGCTCGCGCCAGTCGGCGTACTGCCAGCCCGATGTCCCGACGAGGAAGCCCACCCCGGCCTTGTGCCCGTTTTTCTCGGCATCGTGCAAGGGCACCCCGACCTCATGCGAGCACTGCGATGGATGGCCCCCCGCAAGGTCGTCGTGGACGACGTGCCCGACCCGACGATCCAGGAGCCGCGCGACGCGATCATCCGCGTCACCGCGAGCGGGATCTGCGGTTCGGACCTGCACCTGTACGACCACGGCGCCACGATGATGGTCAAGCCCGGTGACGTGCTCGGCCACGAGCCGATGGGCATCGTGGAGGAGGTCGGCCCCGAGGTCGCGGACCTCCGGCCGGGGGACCGCGTGGTCGTCCCGTTCAACATCTCCTGCGGCCACTGCTACTTCTGCGACCGCGAGCTCTACAGCCAGTGCGAGACCACCCAGAACTGGGGCGGGCGCAAAGGCGCCGACCTCTTCGGCTACACCCACCTGTACGGCGGTGTCGAGGGCGGGCAGGCCGAGTACCTGCGGGTGCCCTTCGCGGACTTCGGCCCGATCAAGATCGACGACGGTGTGCCCGAGCTCGGCGCGCTGCTGCTCTCCGACGTGCTGCCGACCGCCTGGCAGGCCGTCGAGTACGCCGACGTGCCGGACGGCGGGACGGTGGCCGTGTACGGGCTCGGCCCGATCGGCCAGATGTGCGTGAGCATCGCGCTGCACCGGGGGGCGGAGCGGGTCATCGCGTTCGACCGCTTCCCCGACCGGCTGCAGATGGCGAAGGGTCGCGGTGCCGAGGTGCACGACTACCGGCAGGTCGACGACGTCACCGAGGTCGTCCGCGAGGCCACCGGCGGCCGCGGTGCCGACTCGGTCATCGACGCGGTCGGCATGGACGCCGACGGCTCGTTCGCCGACCGACTGTTCCAGACGCTGAAGATCTCACCCGACCGGTTCGCGGCACTGCACGCCGCGCTCGGCTCGGTACGTCGCGGCGGCACCGTGTCGGTCATCGGCGTCTACGCCATGTGGATGCTCAACTTCCCGATCGGCGACCTGTTCGACCGCCAGGTGGGGCTGCGCTGGGGCCAGGCCAACGTCAAGCGCTGGACTCCGCACCTGCTCGAGCTGCTGCGTGACGGCGACCCGCTGGACGCGGTCGGCCTGGTGACCACGCAGGCCCCGCTCGAGCAGGGTCCGGCGATGTACGAGGCGTTCAGGAAGAAGCAGGACGGCGTGGTGAAGGTCGCCTTGCGGCCGTGATGGGGTGGACGCCGGCGACGCGCAGTGTCGGCTGCGGCTTGAGCGCCGCCAGGCCGTTCCAGGCCAGGTTCACCAGATGCGCGGCGACCTCGTCGCGACCGGGGCGGCGCTCATCCAGCCACCACTGGCCGGTGAGCGCGACCATGCCGACGAGAGCCTGGGAGTACAGCGGTGCCAGCACGGGCGCGTACCCGCGTTCGGCGAACTGCGCTCCGAGCACGTGCTCGACCCGGGACGCGATGTCGCTGATCAGCGTGGCGTACGAGCCGGCAGCCGAGGCCGCGTGCGAGTCGCGGACCAGGATCCGGAACCCGTCGGTGTCGCTCTCGATGTAGTCGAGCAGCGCCATCGCCGCCTGCTCGAGCAGCTCGCGCGGGTGCCCGGCGGACAGGGCGCCGGTGACCCGGTCGAGCAGCCGGTTCATCTCCCGCTCGACGACGACCGCGTACAGCCCGTCCTTGCCGCCGAAGTGCTCGTACACGACGGGCTTGCTGACCCCGGCTTGCGCGGCGATCTCCTCGATCGAGGTGCCGTCGAAGCCGCGGGCGGCGAACAGGTGGCGACTGACGGCGAGCAGCTGCTCGCGGCGTTCGGCCGCGGTCATCCGCACCCGGTGGTTGCGGACGCCCGCGGTTGCGCTGGTATCCGGAAGCTCGGCCGTCACCCGGTCAGGCCGCTCGCTTGGCG
The DNA here is from genome assembly GCA_963728075.1 of uncultured Actinomycetota bacterium. Lineage (GTDB taxonomy): Bacteria > Actinomycetota > Actinomycetes > JAFAQI01 > DASSKL01 > CAVSIP01. The sequence continues at coordinate 50,000 of CAVSIP010000004.1, forward strand.
GCCAGCCGCTCGGGCGTCGGCCAGCGGACGTCGTACGCCCAGCCCAGCTTCTCGAAACCCCAGATGATCCGCGCGCTGCTGTCGAGCTGGCCCTTGAGGGCGCCGTGCCGCGCGGAGGTCGGGTCCGCGTGGTGCAGGTTGTGCCAGGACTCGCCCATGGACAGGATCGCCAGCCACCACACGTTCACCGAGCGGTCGCGGCTGTTGAACGGCTGCTCGCCCCAGGTGTGGCAGATCGAGTTGATCGACCAGGTCGTGTGGTGCAGCAGGGCGACCCGGACCAGGCTGGCCCAGAAGAACGCCTCGATGCCGGCCTGCCACGACCAGCCCCACAGCCCGCCGAGCAGGGCGGGGGCGAGCAGGCTCACGGCGACCAGCCGGGGGAACAGCCGGTCCACCCGCACGATGTCGCGGTCGGCGAGCAGGTCGGGCGCGAAGCGCTCCTGGTTGGTCTGCTCGACGTCGAACAGCCAGCCGATGTGGGCGTGCCACAGGCCCTTGGTGAGGCCCTTGACGCTGTCGCCGTAGCGCCACGGCGAGTGGGGGTCGCCGTCGCGGTCGCTGAAGGCGTGGTGGCGGCGGTGGTCGGCGACCCACCGGATCACCGAACCCTCGATCGCCAGGCTGCCCGCCACCGCGAGCGCAACGCGCAGCGGGCGCTTCGCCTTGAACGAGCCGTGGGTGAAGTAGCGGTGGAAGCCGACGGTGATGCCGTGGCCGCTGACCGCGTAGAACGCGAGGGCCAGGACGGCGTCGCGCCAGTGCAGCCCCCAGCCCCAGGCGAACGGCACGGCCGCGAGGACCGCGAGGAACGGGACCACGATGAACAGGCCGAGCGCGACCTGTTCGGCTCTCGCCTTGACCATGCTGCCGGGCAGGTACTGCAGGGGTCGGGCACCCCCGGACGGGAACTTCGGGCTGTGCCGGCGGGCGCGGCGGCCCTGGTCCGGGGTGGTCGTGGCGGGTGCCGTCATGCGTGCTCCTGAGCTGACGTGGGTGCTGCTTACGCCACCGTAACCTACGGAGGCGTAGGTTAGGCAAGCCCGGTCCTCCCCAGAGTGCGCGGGAGTACGCCGCCGCGTGCCGCGCTTGTCGTACCCCTCCGGGATCGTCCCGGTACGGCCAAGGAGGAGCTGCGGCCGATCGCGAGGGAGTTGCGAGCTCGCGCTCGCCGGTGTTGACGGCGACCGACTGGTGCTGCGGCTGAGCATCCACGAGTCCGCGGACATCGCCTCGGCGACGGCCTACTGGTCGGCGATCACTGGGGTCCCGGCGACCGAGTTCCGACGGCCGGTGCTCAAGCGCCATCAGCCCACGACGAACCGGCGCAACGTCGCTGACGACTACCACGGCTGCCTCAGCATCTCGGTTCGGCGGAGCACGGAGCTCTACCGCCGGATCGAGGGGTGGTTCACCGGTGTGGCGGCCGGGGTGCGTGCCGGGGACTACGCTGGCCGCGGCCGCTGCGGGGCCGCTCAAGAGCCCGGCGACGACCAGGTGCGCCGTGGTGTAATTGGCAGCACGCGAGACTTTGAATCTCGATGGTCCTGGTTCGAGTCCAGGCGGCGCAGCTCTTCTCCTTCTGCCTCGCAGCCTCCCGCCGATACGCTGGCGGCCGACCTGTTCGACCAGCCGCCGCTGGAGTTCCCGTGAGCCACCGTCCCCCCGCTGCCGTCGTCGTCCTGGCTGCGGGCCAGGGCACCCGGATGAAGTCCGACCGGCCCAAGGTGGTGCACGAGGCGTGCGGACGCACGCTCGTCGGCCACGTGCTCGCCGCCACGCGGCCGCTGGCCGCCGGGCACACCCTGGTCGTCGTCGGGTACGGCCGCGAGGAGGTGCGCGACCACCTTGCGGACGTCGCGCCCGAGGCCACGACGGTGGTGCAGGAGACGCAGGACGGCACCGGGCACGCCGCCCGGATCGCGCTCGACGCCGTCCCCGGCATCGACGGCACGGTCGTCGTGGTGCCGGGCGACGCGCCGCTGCTGACGGCCGACCTGCTCGGCGCGCTGGTCGCCCACCACGACGGCACGGCCGCGGCCGCGACCGTGCTCACCGCGGTGATGCCGGACCCGACCGGGTACGGCCGGGTGGTCCGCGGTGACGACGGCGGGGTGCGGGCCATCGTCGAGGAGCGTGACGCCGACGAGGCGACCCGTGCGCTGCGCGAGGTCGCGGTCTCGGTGTACGCCTTCGACGCGGCCCTGCTGCGCGACGCGCTCGGCCGCCTCGACACCGACAACGCCCAGGGCGAGCAGTACCTCACCGACGTCGTCGCGATCGTCGTCGGCGACGGCAGGCGGGTATCGGCGCTCGCCGCCGAGGACCACCGGGACACCCTCGGCGTCAACGACCGCGTCCAGCTCGCGGGTGCCGCCCGGATCCTGCGCGACCGCCTGCTGGAGGACGCGATGCGGGCCGGCGTGACGGTCGTCGACCCGGCCACGACCTGGGTCGACCCGGACGTCGTGCTCGAGCCGGACGCCACGCTGCTGCCGAACACGCAGCTGCACGGCCGGACGGTGATCCGCTCCGGGGCGACGGTCGGCCCCAACACCACGCTGACCGACACGGTCGTCGGGGAGAACGCGACCGTCGTGAACACCTGGGCGTCCGGTGCGGAGATCGGCCCGGAGGCCGAGGTCGGCCCGTGGACCTACCTGCGCCCCGGCACCCGGCTCGGCCGGGCCAGCAAGGCGGGCGCGTACGTGGAGATGAAGGCGGCGCAGGTGGGCGACGGGACGAAGGTGCCGCACCTGACCTACGTCGGGGACGCGACGATCGGCGCGCGCTCCAACATCGGCTGCGGCACCGTGTTCGTGAACTACGACGGGGTGGACAAGCACCGGACCGATGTGGGCGATGACGTCCGGATCGGCAGCGACAGCATGCTCGTTGCTCCGGTGCGCGTCGGCGACGGCGCCTACACTGCGGCTGGGTCCGTGGTGACCGTTGACGTCCCTCCTGGCGCGCTCGCCGTGGCGCGTGCGCACCAGCGGAACGTCGAGGGGTGGGTCGAGCGCAAGCGGCCGGGAACGCCGGCCGCCGAGGCTGCCCGTCGGGCTCGCGAGAACAGCGTCGACGCAGACCAAGGGGACGCCCCGTGAGCGGCATCACGACCGAGAACCGCAAGACCCTCATCCTGCTCACGGGCCGCGCGTACCCGGAGCTCGCCGAGGAGATCGCCCGCGAGCTCGACGTGGACCTGACGCCGACGACGGCGTACGACTTCGCCAACGGCGAGATGTACGTGCGCTTCCAGGAGTCGGTCCGCGGCAGCGACGCGTTCGTCATCCAGTCGCACACGGCACCGATCAACCAGTGGCTCATGGAGCAGCTGCTCATGGTCGACGCGCTCAAGCGCGCCTCGGCGAAGCGGATCACCGTGGTCGCGCCGTTCTACCCGTACGCGCGCCAGGACAAGAAGCACCGCGGCCGCGAGCCCATCTCGGCCCGGCTCATCGCCGACATGTTCCAGGCCGCCGGTGCCGACCGGCTCATGACGGTCGACCTGCACACCAGCCAGATCCAGGGGTTCTTCGACGGTCCGGTGGACCACCTGTTCGCCCTGCCGATCCTGGCTGACTACATCGCCGAGCAGTACGCCGGCTCTCCGCTGAGCGTGGTCGCGCCGGACTCCGGTCGGGTCCGCGTGGCGGAGCGGTGGACCGACCGGCTCGGCGGCTGCCCGCTGGCGTTCATCCACAAGACCCGCGACGTGAACACGCCGAACCAGGTGGTCGCCAACCGCGTGGTCGGCGAGGTGGAGGGCCGCACCTGCATCGTCGTCGACGACATGATCGACACGGCGGGGACGATCACGAAGGCGGCCGAGGCGCTGTACGAGGCCGGCGCGGCGGACGTCATCGTCGCGGCCACGCACGGCGTGCTGTCCGGCCCGGCGGTGGACCGGCTGAAGAACTCCCGGATCAGCGAGGTCGTGCTCACCAACACCCTGCCGATCGGCGACGACCGGCGCTTCGACAAGCTCACCGTGCTGTCGATCGCGTCCCTGATCGCGCGGGCGGTCCGTGAGGTGTTCGACGACGGCTCGGTGACCAGCTTGTTCGACGGCAACGCCTGACCCGGGCCGGTTGGCCGATCGGCCGCACTCTCGCCTAGACTGAACCCTCGCGCCGGGCGGTCCTGCCCTGCCGCCGACCAGCTTGGTGCCCTGAGCCTTCAGAGCCCGTCCCGTACAAGGAGAGTCCCGCCGTGCCCGAGGTCCGCATCGTCGCCGAGCCGCGCGAGGAGTTCGGCAAGGGTGCCGCGCGGCGTACCCGTCGGGCCGGGAAGGTGCCGGCCGTCATCTACGGTCACGGCGCCGAGCCCCGCCACATCTCGCTGCCCGCACGTGACTTCGAGCACGCGCTGAAGACCGACGCGGGCATGAACGTGCTGCTGTCGGTGCAGGTCGGCGGTGCCGACGAGCTGGCGCTGCCCAAGGCCATCCAGCGTGACCCGCTGCGGGGCGACATCGAGCACGTCGACCTCATCACCGTTCGCCGCGGCGAGCGGGTGACCGTCGACGTGGCCGTCGTGGTGCAGGGCGACGTGGTCCCGGGCGGGCTGCTCGACCAGCAGATGACCACGATCAGCCTCGAGGCCGAGGCCACCCACATCCCGCAGCACCTCGACGTCGACATCGCCGGCCTCGAGATCGGCGAGTCCATCCACGCCAGCGACCTCCCCCTGCCGGAGGGTGCGACGCTGAAGACCCCGGACGACGCCCTGGTGGTGCACATCTCGGCCGCTCCGACGGCCGAGGAGCTCGAGGCCGAGCTCGCCGCGGCCGAGGAGGAGCTCGGCGCCGGTCAGGCCGGCATGGCCGAGCAGGAGGCCGCCAAGGCCGAGGTCGTGGGCGAGGCGGCGGCGTCCGACCGGGCCACCGGCGAGGGCGACATCGTGGCCGACACGGAGTCTGGCGAGGGCGGTCCGTCCGCCGAGCAGACCCCGCAGTAGCGGCCGGCCGTGGCCGACGCGGACGAGCGCTGGCTCGTCGTGGGCCTCGGCAACCCGGGGCCGTCGTACGCCGGCAACCGGCACAACGTCGGCTTCATGGTCGTCGACCTGCTGGCAGATCGGCTGCGCGCGCGGTTCAAGGCGCACAAGAGCCGGGCCGAGGTGGTCGAGGACCGTATCGGCGGGGTGCCCGTGGTCCTGGCCAAGCCGCGCTCGTACATGAACGAGTCCGGCGGCCCGGTCACCGCCCTTCGTGACTTCTACAAGGTGGACCCGGCGCGCCTGTGCGTGGTCCACGACGAGCTGGACCTGCCGTACGGCGGGCTGCGGCTCAAGGTGGGTGGGGGAGACAACGGGCACAACGGCCTGCGCTCGTTGCGCCGGTCGCTGGGGACCGGGGACTTCCACCGCGTGCGGGTGGGGATCGGCCGGCCACCGGGACGGCAGGACCCCGCCGATTTCGTGCTGCGCGACTTCTCCCCGACCGAGCGCAAGGAGCTCGCCCTGCACCTCGAGCGCGCCGCCGACGCGGTCGAGGCGCTGGTGACCGAGGGGCTGGAACGCGCGCAGAACGCGTACAACGACTGAGCGGGTCCCGCCCGGTCACGAGGTCTGCTCGCGCTCCCGGTCCTCGCGCTGCTCCTGCTCGACGGCGGCCCGGTGCTCCGCCCGGGCCTCCATGCTGCGCAGCGACCCACCCACGTCCCGGCGGCGCTCGTCGAGGTCGGTGAGGATCTTGGCGCGCCCGTACATCAGGACGGTGTCACCGGCCCGGATGCAGGTCTCGCCCATCGGAGCACCGACGTACCGGCCGTCCCTGCGCTCGACCCCCAGCACGAGCACACCCTCCTCCGGCAGGTCGAGGGTCGACAGCGGCCGCCCCGCGAGCCAGTCGTCGTCCTTCACCTGCAGCTCGACCACGCGCCACTCGCCGGCGAGCCGCAGCAGGCCGGCGTAGTCGCGGACGTCGAGCCGGGTGAACTTCCGCAACGCACGCTCGATCCAGAACTCCATCGCCTTGGTGACGGCTCGGCTGCGCGAGAGCGTGACCAGCGCGAGCAGCCCACCGACGAGGACGCCCGCGCGGCGCAGGCCCTGGCTGGCCCCCCCGACGGAGACGAACCCGAGCAGCAGGGTCGCCGCCCCGGAGACGATCCCCGCGTTGCCGAGCAGCATGAGCCAGGCCACGATGCGCCGCCGTACGGGATGGTTGACGACCGCCTCGGACTCCGAGGTGGTGAACCCGGCGCCGGTGAACGCCGACCGTGCCTGGAACCGCGACGACTGCTGTGACAGCCCGGTGAGCATCAGCGCCACCGCCGCGATCCGGGTGACCGTGAACGACAGCGCCACCACGGCGAGCAGGGAGACGATCGCGGCCATGGGTAGTCCCTTACCCAGATGGCGTGTCGAATGCGGCTCGCCGGGCGGCGCGGCGCAGCGCGAGCAGCACCGGGCGCCCGGCCAGCAGCACCAGCACGCCCGTGGTGACCGCGCGGGGCAGGTCGAACCCGAGCGACGTGGCCACGTCGTGGCGCAGCCAGTGGGTGAGATTGGTGGCGGCGCCACCGCCGGGCACGTACGCCAGCTGCGGGGGCAGGTCGTGGGCGAACGGCCAGAACCACAGGTTGAGCAGCAGGCCGTACGCGAGCGACGCCACCGCGCCGTACGCCGCGAGCAGCGCCAGCTCCGCCTTCCCGCGGGCACGGGGCAGCAGGCCGGCCCCCGCCCCGAACCAGGCGGCACCGAGCATCTCGAACGGCAGCCACGGGCCTACCCCACCGGTGAGCAGGGCGCTGGCGAACATCGTGACGGCGCCCAGGACGAACCCGAAACCCGGGCCGAGGACCCTTGCGGCCGGTACGAGCAGGAAGAACATCGGCTGGAAGCCGGTCATCCCCCCACCCAATGGCCGCAGGGCGGCCCCACAGGCGGCGAGCACCCCGAGCAGCGCGATGCCCTTCGCGTCCTGGGTGCCGGCGGACACCTCGGCGAACAGCACGACCATCAGCAGCGGCAGCAGTGCGATGAACAGCCACGGCCCGTCGACGGCGTGCGAGGACGGCCCGGAGGCCAGCAGCGGCCAGCCGAAGCCGGCCACGCCGACGAGCGTGACGGCTGCGATGGCGAGGGCGGAGCGGCGGTTCAGGCGCAGGGCGCTCATCGGGGCTGCGGTCATCCGGCGAGCGCCTCGCGCACCTCGTCGACGGTGAGCCACTGCGTCGGCGCGAGGATCTTCGCGACCTGCGGCGCGAACGCCGGCGAGGCGGTGACCACCTCCGCGGTCGGGCCGTCGGTGACGACCTCGCCCTCGGCGAGCATGACCACCCGGTCGGCGAGCTCGGCCACGAGCTCGACGTCGTGGGTGGCGAGGGCGACGGCGTGCCCGGCGGCCGCGAGGTCGCGCAGCGCCGCCGATAGCCGCCGCTTGGCGGGGTAGTCCAGCCCGCGCGTCGGCTCGTCGAGCAGGACGAGCGGCGGCGCACCGGTGAGCACGACGGCGAGCGCGAGCGCGAGCCGCCCGCCCTCGGACAGGTCACGCGGGTGCAGGCGCAGGTCCACCTCGGATGCCAGGCCGGCCAGCAGTCCGGCCGCCGTGCCGGGAGCCGCGCCGGACTCGGCGTCCGCGGCTGCGCACTCCGCCGCAGCAGTCTCCGCGCACAGCAGGTCGGCCGGCTGCTGGGGGACCAGCCCGACGTGGCGTACCAGGTCGCGGGGGCGCAGCGCCGCGGGGTCGTCGCCACCCACCCGGACCGAGCCCGCCGCCGGGCGGACGAGGCCGGTCAGCGCACCGAGCAGGGTGGACTTGCCGGCGCCGTTGCGGCCCATGAGCGCGACGACCTCGCCGGCGTGCAGCCGCAGGTCGACCCCGCGCAGGGCCGGCACCTGCCCGTACTGCACGACCAGGCCATGGGCGTCCGCGACCACCGGCCCCCCGGCCGGCCCGGCCACCCGGTCTCGCGCGCGGACGCCGAGCTGCTCGCGCAGGGGCGCGGCCCGGCGGCGGGCGTCGCGGATGGACAGTGGCGGAGGTGACCAGCCGGCGACCCGCGCGAGCTCGACCACGGGCGGTGCGACCGGCGCGGTCTCGAGCACCTCGGCGGGGGCACCGGAGCGCACCCGGCCGTCACCCGGTACGACCACGACGCGGTCCGCGTACTGCACGACCCGCTCCAGGCGGTGCTCGGCGACGAGCACGGTCAGCCCCAGGTCGTGCACGAGTCGCGTCAGCAGCGAGAGCACGTCCTCGGCGGCGGCCGGGTCGAGCGCGGACGTCGGCTCGTCGAGGACGAGCACGCGCGGCCCCGCCGCCAGCACCGCGCCGATGGCGACCCGCTGCTGCTGACCTGCCGACAGGGACAGCAGCGGCCGGTCACGCAGGTCGGCGAGCCCCAGCAGGTCGAGCACCTCCTCGACCCGGCGGCGCATGACGTCCGGTGGCGTGCCGAGCGACTCCATGGCGTACGCGAGCTCGTCCTCGACCAGGTCGGTCACGAACCCGCTCAGCGGGTCCTGCAGCACCGAGCCGACGACGTCCGCGAGCTCCCGCGGCGGGTGCTCGCGGGTGTCGCGGCCGTCGACGACGACCCGGCCGGCCAGCCGGCCGCCGGTGAAGTGCGGGACCAGCCCGTTGACGCAGCGCAGCAGCGTGGACTTGCCCGAGCCGGTCCGGCCGACGACGAGGCACAGCTCACCCTCGGGCACGTGCAGGTCGACCTCGCGCAGCACCGGCTGCTCGGCGTCCGCGTACGTCACGCTGACCCGCTCGAAGCTGATCACGCGGCGACCGCCTTCCGGGCCGGGACGATGCTCGGGCGGGGTACGGGTGGCGCCACCCACGCGGGCAGCAGCGCGACCAGGACGGCCGCTGCGGGCAGCAGCGGCAGCGTCGGGGCGGCGAGCCCGGCCGGTGCCGCGGGCGGCCAGGCGAGCGCGGCGGCGGCCGCCGCCCAGCCGCTGGCTGCCACGAGCCACTCCGGCAGCCGCCACGGGTCGGGCCGGTAGCGGGTCCGCGGCGTACGGCGGCCGGCCAGGGCGAGCCCACCCGCGGCCAGCGCGGCGCCGGCTGCGAGCAGCGGCACGCCCAGCGCGGCCGGGGCGGTGGCGTCGAGCAGCCCGTACGTGCCGGCGCAGACGGCGAGCAGGCCGCCGACCGTCAGCGCCGCCGTCAGGCGGCGGGTGCGGCGGGGCACCCCGGCCCGCCGGCCGAAGCCGCGCGCGTCCATCGCGGCGGCGAGGGACAGCGACCGTTCGAGCGCCTCCTCGAGGACCGGCACCGCCATGCCGCGCAGCCCGGCCAGCCCGCGGTCCGGCCGGCCGCGCAGCCGGCGGGCCGCCCGCACCCGGCCGACCGAGACGACCAGCTGCGGCGCGAAGCTCAGCGCGACGGTGACCGCCACGCCGACCTCGTACACCGCGGCAGGCAGCACCCGCAGCAGGCGCGAGGGGCTGGCCAGCGCGTTCGCGGCGCCGATGCAGGCGAGCAGCGCGGCCAGCCGAAGCCCGTCGTACAGCGCGGCGAGGACTCCCTCCGCGGTGACGTCCCCGCCGACCCGCAGCCCGGTCAGCGAGCCGGGCAGCGGCAGCTCCGGCAGGTGTACCACGACGTGACCGGGGATGCCGGCGCCGAAGACGACCTGCAGCCCCACCCGGACGGCGACCACGACGAGCGCAATCCGGCAGAAGAACGCGTACGAGCGGGCCCAGGGCGAGTCGGTCCTGCGGGCCGCGACGACGTAGCCGGCGACGGCCGCCGCGAGCAGCACGAGCAGGGGGTTGGTGGTGCGTCCGGCGGCGGTGGCGAGCCCGATCGCCCACAGCCACCACGCCGCAGGGTGCAGTGCCCGGGGCAGCCGTGCGGTCATGACCGGCGGTTCCGGGCGGCGGCGCCGCCGCCCACCAGCACGACAGTTGCCAGCCCGACGACCAGCCCGACCGGGAACCCACCGGAGGAGGAGGCCGCGCCGCTCGCCGTGGCTCTGCTGGTCGTGAGCGACGGGGTGGCGCTGGGTGGGGCGGACGGCGGCGACGGTGCCGCGCTCGGGGGTGCGGACGACGGTGTCGCCGAGGCGGGCGTCTGCGCGGGTGCCGGTGGGCTGGTGGCGGTGGCCGTCACCTGCGCGGCCGCAGGCGCTGGGGGACTGCTGCTGGTCGCGGTCGGGGTCGCGGTCCGGGGCGGGCAGGCGGTGTCGTACCCGACGTCGGGCGGCGGGGAGCTGCCCTCTGATCCGCCGGACTGCCAGACCCAGCCTTCGGTGGAGCGGTCGGCCGGGCGGTACGTCCCCGGCCCCTGCGTGCTGTAGGTCCAGGTCGAGCCGCCGGGAGCGCGGTGCCAGTACGACCAGTAGTGGCTGCTGTCCGTCCGGCCGCAGCCCTCCTTGGGCAGGCCGTCGATCATGCACAGCACGCCGTCCCGCCGGAAGGTCAGGGTGTGTCCGGCCGCGATGAGCACCTTCGTCCCGGTCGCCCCGTCCGCCACCGTCGCGCAGCCGCTGTCGAGGCCGCCGCCGAGCGAACGCGCGTCCACGACGACACCGACGCAGATCGTCTGGGCGCCGCTGGCGCGCGGCGGCATCGCGACGACGCTGCCTGCCGGAAGGCCGAGCAGGCAGGCCGCCGCGAGTGCCGGACGCGCGAGGTGCACGAGGTCAGCCCGCCCTCCGTCGTGCGGCCAGCATCAGTCCCGCACCGACCAGCAGGGCGCCGGCCCCTCCGGCCGCGACCGCGCCGGCCGCCGGCCGCGGTCCGGTGTAGGGCAGTGCCGGGGTCGCGGTGGCGGCCGGAGCGGCGACCGGTGTCGCAGATGGCGACGGTGCCGGCGCAGCCGCCGGGCAGGCGAGCGCGGGGGCATCCGCCTGGGCGCCGGTGGCCGTGATCGTGGCCAGCGGCTGCTGGGCCAGCCCCGCGGCGGCCTGCGCGGTCGCGCGGACCGCGGTGGTGTCGTACCGGCCGGCGTACGTCACCGCGCCCTGCTGCTCGGCGGGTGCGTCGCAGCCCATCTGCAGGCCCTGCAGGTACGCCACCGAGGCCGACGGGGTGCGGCCGGCGGCGACCAGCGCCTGGACCGCGACCGCGGTGCTGTTCGCGTTGGACGCCGGTGCGCCGAAGCCGTTGTCGGTGTTGCGGTGGGCGAGCAGCCAGCCGACGGCGCGGGCACTGTCGGTCCCGGTCGCGGCGAGGGCCTGCACGGCGAACGCCGTCGTGTCCGACTCGCTGCTGCAGGCGGCGGAGGTGTCCGTCCGTACGTCGGTCTGGAAGCCCCCGTCCGGGCACTGCTGGCCGACCAGCCACGCCACGGCCTGCGCATCCGGCCGGGTGTCGGTGCGGGACAGCGCCACGAGCGCCACGGCCTGGGTGACCACACTCTCGTAGCCGTTCTTCGCATCCGGGTCGTCGTACAGCCCGTCGGCGTTCTCCTCGTCCGTGAGGGCGGCGACCAGGTCGGTGTGGGCGGGGCCGAAGTCGTGCGGGTTCGCGCCCTGGGCGACCGCGACGAGGATCAGCTTCGCGAGCGAGCCGGGGTAGTAGTTCGGCGCGCTGCCGGCGTAGTCGGTGACGTGCGCGCCGAGCCAGGAGGTGGCCCGGCCGGCGGCGTCCTGCGCCACCCCGGCGGCGTCGAGGGCGAGGACGGCGTCCGCGGTGAGGCCGTAGTCGTCGTAGGTCACCTCGTTGCCGTCCGAGCCGGTGTACGACGACGTCAAGTGGTTGGCGCCGACCAGCCGGCCGGCGAGCCAGCCTGCGGCGGCGGGCGCGGCCTCGGTGGTGGTGGTCGCCGCGGCGGCCGACGCGGGGCCGGCGTACGCCGTGACGGCGGTGAGCGCGCCGGCGACGACCGCGCCGGCGAGCGCTCGGGAGGGGAGGGGCACAACGCGTCCCTTCGGAGGGGAGGCCGGACGGGCGGTCCGGTCACGCCCCCTGCGGGCGCGTCCGGGCTCCGTCCCGCAGGCCTCGGCGGTTTGAGAGGAGCCCCGTCCCCGCGGGCATTCCGGCTCGCCGCGGGCAGGGCCCGGGGCCTACGGTTGCGGGTCAGCGCCGGACTTCGACCGGCTTCCCCCGCAGGGAACGAATGCGGGGCAAGGGGACCACGCGCCCGCCGGAAAGTCAAAGCCCCCTCCCCACCCCCTCCGGTGATCGTCTGCGCGAGACCCGCCCTAGAAGGCGGCTCCCGTGCAGACGATCACCGAAGGGGGAGGGCGGCGGCTACGCTGGAGCCGATCCCTTATGACGCTGGCCGGCCTTCTCGACGTGCTCGCCGCCGACCCGGCGGTGCGCGCTGCGCTCGACGCCCTCGGCCGCGAGCCGGACCTCGACCTGTCCGCCCCCACCTCCCTGCGGCCGTTCCTCGCGGCGGCGATCGCTGCCAAGGGCGGCCGCCCGGTGCTGGCGGTGACGGCGACCGGCCGCGAGGCCGAGGACCTCGTCACCGCGCTGCAGTCGCTGCTGCCGCCGGACACCGTCGCCGAGTACCCCGCCTGGGAGACGCTGCCGCACGAGCGGCTCTCGCCACGCGCCGACACCGTGGGCAGGCGCCTCGCCGTGCTGCGCCGGCTGCGCCACCCCAGCACGGACGACCCGGCGACCGGGCCGCTGCAGGTGGTCGTTGCCCCGGTCCGCAGCGTCCTGCAGCCGCAGGTGCCCGGGCTCGGCGACCTCGAGCCGGTGTCCCTGCGGCCCGGTGACGAGGCGGACTTCGACGACGTCGTCCGCCGCCTCACCGAGATCGCCTACCACCGCGTCGACATGGTCGAGAAGCGTGGTGAGTACGCCGTCCGCGGCGGGCTGCTCGACGTCTTCCCGCCCACCGAGGAGCACCCGCTGCGCGTCGAGTTCTGGGGCGACAGCGTCGAGGAGGTCCGCTACTTCAAGGTGGCCGACCAGCGCTCCCTCGAGGTCGCCCCCCACGGGCTGTGGGCGCCGCCGTGCCGCGAGCTGCTGCTGACCCCCGACGTACGGGAGCGGGCGCGCCTGCTCGCCGAGGAGCACCCGCAGCTCGCCGACCTCCTGGACAAGATCGCCGAGGGGATCCCGGTCGAGGGCATGGAGGCGCTCGCGCCGGTACTGGTCGACCGGATGACGCTGCTGCTCGACGACCTTCCGGCCGGCACCCACGTGCTCGTCTGCGACCCGGAGCGCGTACGCGCCCGGGCCGGCGACCTCGTCGCCACCAGCCAGGAGTTCCTCGAGGCCTCGTGGGCGGCCGCCGCCACCGGGGGCAAGGCGCCGATCGACCTGGGCGCCGCGGCGTACAAGTCCCTCGCCGACATCCGGGCGGACGCCGCCGAGCTGGGTGTGCCCTGGTGGAGCGTCTCGCCGTTCGTCACCGATGAGGCGCTCGCCGATGCCGAGCCGGACGAGACCACCCGGGTGGTCGGCGCGCGCGCCGTCGAGCCGTACCGGGGCGAGACAAAGCGGGCGGTCGACGACGTCCGCCGGTGGCTGCGCGAGGGCTGGCGGGTGGTGCTCACCACCGAGGGGCACGGGCCGGCCGAGCGCCTGGTCGAGGTGCTGCGCGGCGAGGACGTGCCGGCCCGGCTCGAGCTCGACCTCGCCGGCGCCCCTGACCCCTCGGTGGCGCACGTGGCCACCGGCTGCCTGATGGGCGGGTTCGTCGCCGACGGGCTCGAGCTCGCGGTGCTCACCGAGACCGACCTGACCGGCGCCCGGGCGACCGACCGGCAGGCGCACCGGCTGCCGAGCCGCCGCCGCAACCAGGTCGACCCGCTGCAGCTCAAGCCCGGCGACTACGTGGTGCACGAGCAGCACGGCGTCGGCCGGTACGTCGAGATGGTGCAGCGCACGGTGCAGGGGGCGACCCGCGAGTACCTCCTGCTGGAGTACGCGCCCAGCAAGCGCGGCCACCCCGGCGACCGGCTGTACGTACCGACCGACCAGCTCGACCAGGTCACCCGCTACGTCGGCGGCGAGCAGCCCAGCCTGGACAAGATGGGCGGCGCCGACTGGCAGAAGCGCAAGGGCCGGGCGCGCAAGGCCGTCCGCGAGATCGCAGCGGAGCTCATCCGCCTGTACGCCGCCCGCACGTCTGCACCGGGCCACGCGTTCGGCGCGGACACGCCGTGGCAACGGGAGCTCGAGGACGCCTTCCCGTACACCGAGACCCCGGACCAGCTCGCGGCCATCGAGGAGGTCAAGGCCGACATGGAGCGCGAGTACCCGATGGACCGGGTGATCTGCGGCGACGTCGGCTACGGCAAGACCGAGATCGCGGTGCGGGCGGCGTTCAAGGCCGTCATGGACGGCAAGCAGGTGGCGGTGCTGGTGCCCACGACGCTGCTGGCCCAGCAGCACTTCCAGACCTTCGCCGAGCGGTTCGCCGCCTTCCCGGTCAACGTCAAGGTGCTCAGCCGGTTCCAGACCGACCGCGAGCAGCGCGACATCCTCGACGGGCTGGTCAAGGGCGACGTGGACGTCGTCATCGGCACGCACCGGCTGCTCGCAGCCGTCCACCGTGTTCACCGACCTCGGGCTCGTCGTCGTCGACGAGGAGCAGCGTTTCGGCGTCGAGCACAAGGAGTTCCTCAAGCGGCTGCGCACGAGCATCGACGTGCTGACGATGTCGGCGACGCCGATCCCGCGGACCCTGGAGATGTCGATCACCGGCATCCGGGAGATGAGCGTCATCCAGACCCCGCCGGAGGAGCGCCACCCGGTGCTCACGTTCGTCGGCCCGTACGACGAGCGGCAGATCGCCGCGGCGATCCGCCGGGAGCTGCTCCGCGAGGGCCAGGTCTTCTACGTGCACAACCGCATCGAGTCGATCGACCGGGCGGCACAGCGGCTGCGCGAGCTGGTCCCCGAGGCGCGGATCGGCACGGCGCACGGCCAGATGGGCGAGGACGCCCTCGAGCACGTGATGGTCAACTTCTGGGAGAAGTCCCACGACGTGCTCGTCTGCACGACCATCGTCGAGAGCGGTCTGGACGTCCCGAACGCCAACACGCTCATCGTCGAGCGCGCCGACCTGCTCGGCCTGTCCCAGCTGCACCAGCTGCGCGGCCGGGTCGGGCGCGGGCGGGAGCGGGCGTACGCGTACTTCATGTACCCGCAGGAGAAGCCGCTGACGGAGGAGGCGCACGACCGCCTGGCCACCATCGCCCAGCACGCCGACCTCGGCGCGGGCATGGCGGTGGCGATGCGCGACCTGGAGATCCGCGGCGCGGGGAACCTGCTCGGCGGCGAGCAGTCCGGCCACATCGCGGCGGTGGGCTTCGACCTGTACGTACGCCTGGTCGGCGAGGCGGTCGCCGAGTTCAAGGGGGAGCGCACCGAGGAGGTCGCCGACGTCCGCGTCGAGCTGCCGGTCGATGCGCACCTGCCGCACGACTACGTGTCCGCCGAGCGGCTGCGCCTGGAGGCGTACAAGCGGATCGCCTCGATCGACTCGCCGGAGGACCTCGCCGCCGTGCGGGAGGAGCTGTCGGACCGGTACGGGCCGCCGCCGCAGGAGGTCGAGCACCTGCTGCACGTGGCGGAGTTCCGCATGCACGCCCGCCGGTACGGGCTGACCGAGATCGCGGCGCAGGGCGACTACGTCCGGTTCGCGCCGCTCGAGCTGCGCGAGTCGCAGACGCTGCGGCTGCAGCGGCTGTACCCCCGCAGCGTGGTCAAGGCGCCGGTGCGTACGGTTCTCGTGCCGAAGCCGAAGACCGCGCCGCTGGGCGGAACACCGCTGCGTGACCTCGCGTTGCTGGAGTGGTGCCGCCAGCTGCTCGACAACGTAGCCGGCGACCTGGTTCGTACGCAGGAAGGAAGCTCGTGACCCGCACATCTCGCGGCCTGGGCCTGGCCGGGCTGGCGCTCGCCGGTGTGGTGGCTCTCACCGGCTGCAACACGGATGCCGGTGCGGCCGCGCTCGTCGGCAGCACGTCCATCGGTACCGGGCGGCTGGCAAGCATGGTCGACCGCACGTTCGCCGACCCGAACGCCGAGCAGGTGGTCGGCACCAAGGCCGACTACCAGCGGCAGGCACTGGGCCGGCTCATCCAGTCGGTGCTGGTCCGCGACGCGGCGCAGCGCTACGGCGTGACGGTGACCGACGGCGAGGTCGACCAGCGGCTGAAGGAGTACGCCGACCAGGCGGGCGGCATGGACCAGCTCGTGGCGCAGGCGGAGAAGGCCGGCTACGCCAAGAGCGACCTGCAGGACCTGGTTCGCGACAACCTGCTGCAGGAGAAGCTCGGGCTTGCGCTCACCAAGGACCAGAACGTCCCCGAGTCGCAGCTGCGGGCCCTCTACCAGCAGCACCTCGACGAGTTCGACCGCGTCCACGCGGCGCACATCCTCGTCAAGGACAAGGCGACTGCGGAGCGGATCCTTGCGCAGGTGAAGGCGAACCCGTCGTCGTTCGCCGCGCTCGCCAAGGAGTACTCCACCGACACCGGGTCGGCCGCCCAGGGCGGTGACCTCGGCTGGGCCGGCCCGTCGCGCTACGTCCAGTCGTTCAGCGACGCGATCTTCAAGGCCGAGCCGGGCAGCTACCTGATCGTGCAGTCGCAGTACGGCTGGCACGTGGTGCACGTCATCGCGCACCAGAAGCAGACGTTCGCCCAGGTTCGCGACCGGTTGCGCGCGGTCGTCCTGCAGCAGCCGATCCAGCAGGCCATGCAGCAGGTGCTTGCTGCCGAGGCCAAGCGGCTGGGCGTGCACGTCAACCCGCGGTTCGGCCGGTACGACGCCAGCAGCGCATCCGTGGTTGCCGGCAAGGACACCCTGAGCAAGCCGGCGAGCGGATCGAGCAGCCCGCCCGCGGGCCAGACCGGCACCACGGGCTGAGCCGTGACCGACCGGGTGGTGCTCGTCGCCACGACCCACCGGGTCGCGCCCGGTCTGCTGTCCTGGGACGCCTGGCAGGCGTTGCGGGAGGGGCCGGTCCTCACCGGTGCCCCCGACCATCCGCAGCTGCCGGCGCTCGACGTCGCCGGCGTGACCGTCGAGGTGGTGCCGGCCGACGGTGGCCCGCGCGCGCTGGCGGCCACCGTGCGCGAGCGGGCACGCGGCGGCACGGCGGTGTGGCTGGCGGCGCCGGACGGCGACGAGGCCGTCGTCCGCGAGCTCGGCCGGCTGGTCACCCCCAGCGGCGGCGTCGAGATCGAGGTGGTCTACGGCTCCTACGACGTGCCGGGCGCCCGGTTGCTCGACGTGGTCGCGACCATGGACCGGCTGCGCTCACCCGGCGGTTGCCCGTGGGACGCGCAGCAGACGCACGAGAGCCTTGCGCCGTACCTCATCGAGGAGGCGTACGAGACGCTCGACGCGATCGAGCGCGGTGACCGGGCGGCCCTGCGCGAGGAGCTCGGTGACGTGCTGCTGCAGGTCGCGTTCCACTCCCGCGTCGCGGAGGAGGCGGGGGAGGACGAGCGCTGGTCGATCGACGACGTGGCCGGCGACCTCGTCGACAAGCTCGTCCGCCGCCATCCGCACGTGTTCGGCGACCGGTCGGTGAGCAGCGCCGCCGAGGTGCAGGACAACTGGGACGTCATCAAGGCGGCGGAGAAGCAGCGCTCGTCCGTCACCGAGGGCGTCCCGCTCGGGCAGGCGGCGCTCACGCTCGCGGCGACCTTGCAGCGCAAGGCCGGCAAGGCGGGGTTGCCACCGTCGCTGCTGTCACCCGAGGTGGCGGCCACCGAGACGCCGGCGCAGGCCGTCGGGGTGGCTGCGGCTGCCGCCGAGGACCGCGCCAGCGTCGACGCCGTCGGCGAGCTGCTGTGGACCGCGGTCGTCCTCGCGCGTTCGCTGGACGTCGACCCGGAGGCCGCGCTGCGCGGCCGGTCCCGCGCGTTCCGCGACCGGCTCTCGACCGTCGAGCGGGCCGCCCGCGACGCCGGACTGGACCCGACGACGCTGGACGCCCGGGAGTGGGAGCAGCGCTGGCACGGGGGCGGCGCGTAGCGTTCGCGGGCATGGCCGACGCCGACTTCCCCGCCCTTGCCACGGACGCGTTCGAGTACCTGCTGCGCAGTGACCCCGAGGGTGCGACGTACCTGGGGGACCACCGGTACGACGCGCTGCTGACCGACCGGAGCACGCCCGGGGTGACCGCGGCACGCGACGCGTCGGCCGCCCACCTCGGCCGGCTCGCCGGCGTCGACGGCAGCGCCCTCGACGCCGAGGCTCGGGTCGACCTGGCGATGCTGCGCGGGCTGCTCGAGCGCCGGGTCTTCGAGGCGGACGCCCTGGCGGAGCAGACCTGGAACCCGATGGTGTACAACCCCGGCGACGCGCTGTACCCGCTGCTCACCCGGGACGTGCCGTCGCGGCCCGAGCGGCTGCGCGCCATCACGGCGCGGCTGCACGCCCTGCCGGACCTGCTCGCCACCGCGGAGCGCGAGCTGGCCGAGCCACCCCGCGTCCACGTCGAGACGGCACTGGCCCAGCACGCGGGCGCGGTGGCCATGGTGCGCGACGAGGTGGCGCGGATGGCCGCCGAGGAGCCCGCGCTGGTGCGCGAGGTCGAGGCGGCCCAGCAGGCGGCAATCGCCGCGCTGGACCGCCACGAGCAGCTGCTGCAGCGGCTGCTCGACGGGCCGCACCGCGACTTCCGGCTGGGCGAGGAGCGGTTCGGGCGCAAGCTCGGGCTGGTGCTGCAGTCGCCGCTGGGTGCGGCGACGGTGCTGCGCCGCGCGTACGAGAACCTCGACACGGTCACCGAGCAGCTGCACGAGGCCGCGCGGGCGTACCTCGGCCCGGACGCGACGGGTGCCCCGGCCGAGGTGATCCGCGCGGCTCTGGACCGGGTGGCGCAGACCCGCCCGGACGACACGACGATCGTCGCCGAGGCGGAGCAGGCGTACCGCGACTGCGTCGACACCGTCCGCCGGCTCGGGCTCGTCACGATCCCGGACGACCCCGTACGGGTCGAGGTGATGCCGGAGTTCCGCCGCGGGGTGGCGGTCGCGTACTGCGACCCGCCGGGGCCGCTCGAGGACGGCGGCGTCACCTCGTTCGCCATCTCGCCCACCCCGGCGGACTGGTCACCGGAGCGGGTCGCGTCGTTCTACCGCGAGTACAACTCCGCCATGGTCGTGAACCTGGCCGTGCACGAGGCGATGCCGGGCCACGTCCTGCAGCTGGCCGTCGCCCGCCGGTTCCGCGGGCCGACACCCGTCCGCCGTGCGTTCTGGAACGGACCGTTCGTGGAGGGGTGGGCGGTGCACGCCGAGCGGCTCATGGCCGAGGCCGGCCACGGCGGGCTGCCCGTCCGCCTGCAGCAGCTGAAGATGCAGCTGCGCATGAGCATCAACGCGATCCTCGACGCCGAGGTCCACGCCGGGGACCTGACCGAGGCGCAGGCGCTGGAGCTGATGACCGTACGCGGCTTCCAGGAGGAGGGCGAGGCGGTCGGCAAGTGGCGCCGGGCCTGCCTCACCAGCGCGCAGCTGTCCACGTACTTCGTCGGCTACATCGAGCTCGCGGACCTCTTCGCCACCCTCGGCCCGCTGGACAGCTACGACGAGGTCCTCGCCCACGGCTCCCCACCGCCGTCCCTGCTCGGCTCGCTCCTGCAGCGCTGACCCCCCATCCCCGCCTTCGTGCGGCTGGTGGGGGTCAAACGATCTCCAGGAGCCCCAGCTGGCCGCATGAAGGCGGTCAGGGGGCGCACGAAGGTGGGGTGGCGCGCCCTGCACGGGTGGGCCGCCATGCCCGGTTACGCTGCTTTCATGCCTTCGATCGACGCCGTCGGCGCGCGGGAGATCCTCGACTCGCGCGGCAACCCCACCATCGAGGTCGAGGTCGCTCTCGACGACGGGACGATCAGCCGCGCCGCGGTCCCGAGCGGCGCGTCGACGGGCAAGTTCGAGGCGGTCGAGCTGCGCGACGGCGGTGACCGGTACGGCGGCAAGGGCGTGCAGAAGGCCGTCGCGGCGGTCCTCGACGAGATCGGCCCGGAGCTGGTCGGGTACGAGGCGACCGAGCAGCGCATCGTCGACCAGACCCTGCTCGACCTCGACGGCACCCCGGACAAGTCCAAGCTCGGCGCGAACGCCGTCCTCGGGGTCTCCCTCGCGGTCGCGCGCGCGGCGTCGGAGTCCACCGGGCTGCCGCTGTTCCGCTACGTCGGCGGGCCGAACGCGCACGTGCTGCCCGTCCCGATGATGAACATCCTCAACGGCGGCGCGCACGCCGACAGCAACGTCGACATCCAGGAGTTCATGATCGCGCCGATCGGCGCGGCCACGTTCACCGAGGCGGTGCGCTGGGGCGCGGAGGTCTACCACGCGCTCAAGGCCGTGCTGAAGACGCGCGGACTCGGTACCGGCCTCGGCGACGAGGGCGGGTTCGCCCCCGACCTGCCGAGCAACCGGGAGGCGATCGACCTCATCCTCGAGGCGATCGGCAAGGCCGGGCTCCGGCCCGGCGACGACGTCGCCCTCGCGCTCGACGCCGCCGCCACCGAGTTCGCGGCCGACGGCGGGTACCGGTTCGAGTCGGCGACGAAGTCCGCCGACGAGCTGACCGCCTACTACGAGGACCTCGTCGCCTCGTACCCGATCGTCTCCATCGAGGACCCGCTCGGCGAGGAGGACTGGGCGGGCTGGCAGCGGCTGACCGCCGTCCTCGGCGGCCGGGTGCAGATCGTCGGCGACGACCTGTTCGTCACCAACCCCGAGCGGCTCGGCCGCGGCATCCGCGAGCAGTCGGCGAACGCCCTGCTCGTCAAGGTGAACCAGATCGGCACGCTCACCGAGACCCTCGACGCCGTCGCGCTCGCGCACCGGGCCGGCTTCCGGTGCATGATGAGCCACCGCTCCGGCGAGACCGAGGACACCACGATCGCGGACCTGGCCGTCGCCACCGACTGCGGGCAGCTCAAGACCGGTGCGCCCGCCCGGTCGGAGCGGGTGGCGAAGTACAACCAGCTGCTGCGCATCGAGGAGGAGCTCGACGACGCGGCCCGCTACGCCGGCGCGGGCGCGTTCCCCCGGTTCCGGGGCTGACGATGGGTGCCACGCACGACCGTCGTCCGGGGCGCACCCGGGCGAGCCGGCCCGTGCGTCGGACGGCGCGCGGTGCGAAGCAGGCCGCGCCCTCCGCGGAGGCGGCCCGGCCGGTGCTCACCGGTCGGGTGGCGGTGCTGGCCATCGTCCTCGCGGTCGTGCTGCTGGCGCTCGCGCTGCCGCTGAAGGTGTACCTGTCGCAGCGTGCGGCGATCGGCCACCTGGCGGCGCAGACCAAGGCGCAGAGCCAGCGGGTGGCACAGCTCAAGGCGATGCAGCACCGCTGGAACGACCCTGCGTACGTCGCCGCGCAGGCCCGGGAGCGGCTGCACTACGTGTTCCCCGGCGAGACCGCGTACGTCGTGCTCGGCAACGACGGCAAGCCGCTGAGCTCCGCCGGCGAGGACTTCGGCACGGATCCGCAGCAGGCGGCCCAGCAGCCGTGGTACTCGCACCTGTGGGCGAGCAGCCAGGCGGCGGCGCGCCGGTGACCGACGACCGCACGGTCGCGGTCGTCAGCGCCCAGCTCGGCCGGCCGGCCCGGGGCGTACGGGCGGTCGCCCATCGCTGCACCTGCGGGCTGCCGGACGTCGTCGAGACCGCCCCCCGGCTGCCGGACGGCACCCCGTTCCCCACCCTGTTCTGGCTGACCTGTCCCCGGGCCGGTGCGGAGGTCGGCCGGCTGGAGGGCTCCGGGCTGATGCGTGAGATGACCGAGCGGCTCGCGGCCGACCCGGACGTCCGCGAGCGGTACGCGGCAGCGCACGCCGACTACCTGCGCCGCCGCGACGCCATCGAGCCGCTGGGCACCGACGTCAGTGCCGGTGGCATGCCCGACCGGGTCAAGTGCCTGCACGTGCTCGTCGCGCACGCGCTCGCCACCGGGCCGGGGGTCAACCCGTTCGGCGACGAGGCGCTGGCCGCCATGCCGGACTGGGGTGCGCACGGGCCGTGCGTGGACGTGGCCCCGTGACCCGGGTCGCCGCGCTGGACTGCGGGACGAACTCCCTGCGCCTGCTGGTCGCGGACGTCGACGGAGGGACGCTCACCGACGTCGTGCGCGACATGGAGATCGTCCGGCTGGGTCAGGGCGTCGACCGGACGGGCCGGTTCGCACCCGAGGCGCTCGCGCGGACCCTGGACGTGCTCGGGCGGTACGCCGCCGACGTCCGGCGGCTCGGCGCCGAACGGGTACGGATGGTCGCCACGTCGGCGACCCGCGACGCGGCGAACCGGGACGAGTTCGTGTCGGGGGTGCACGACCTGCTGGGCGTCGAGCCGGAGGTGGTCAGCGGCGACGAGGAGGCGGCCCTGTCGTTCGCGGGCGCGACCCGCGACCTCTCCGGCGGGTCGCTGCCGCCGCCGTACCTCGTCGTCGACATCGGCGGCGGCTCCACCGAGTTCGTGCTCGGCACCGACCGGGTCGAAGCGGGCCGGTCGGTGGACATCGGCTGCGTGCGGATGAGCGAGCGGCACTTCGCCGCCGATCCCCCGGACCCGGCCGAGGTCGCCGCGGCGGTCGCGGACATCGATGCCGCGATCGAGCAGGCTGCCGAGGTCGTCCCGCTGGGGGAGGCTCGCACGCTCGTCGGTCTCGCCGGCTCGGTGACCACCGTCGCCGGCATCGCCCTCGGGCTCCCGGCGTACGACCCGGCCGCGATCCATCACACCCGCATCCCCACCGCGCAGGTCGCCGCGGTCAGCGAGCGGCTGCTGGCGATGACCCGCGAGGAGCGCGCCGCCATCCCGGTCATGCACCCGGGGCGGGTCGACGTCATCGCGGCCGGCGCGCTGGTGCTGCGGCTGATCCTCGAGCGGACCGGCCTGCCCGAGGTCGTCGCCTCCGAGCACGACATCCTCGACGGGATCGCCTGGTCGCTGGTGTAGCCCGCCGCCGCCGTGGATGCAGGGCTCCCTGGGCGTCTGAGCCTCGTGTGGTTAGGTGACGGCTCATGGGAGAGCACGTCACCTTCCCGAGCAACGGGGACACCGCCGAGGGCCACCTCTCGCTGCCGTCGGGGAGCGGGCCCGGCATCATCGTCATCCAGGAGTGGTGGGGTCTCGTGCCCCATATCGAGGAGCTCGCCGACCGGTTCGCCGCAGCCGGGTTCGTCGCGCTGGCGCCGGACCTCTACCACGGCGAGAAGACCACCGAGCCGGACGAGGCGGGCAAGCTCATGATGAGCCTGCGGATGGACCGGGCCGCCAAGGACATCGCCGGTGCAGCGGACTACCTCGCCGGCCGGCCGGAGACCTCCGGTGAGCGGATCGGGGTGGTGGGGTTCTGCATGGGCGGCACGCTCGCCCTGTGGACGCCGACCATCACCGACCGGGTGAGCGCTGCGGTCGGCTTCTACCCCGCGCCGTTCCGCGGGTGGGGCGACCTGGACACCGCCTGGGCGCGCTACCGGGGCAAGGCCGCCGTCGTGCACGCCGCCGAGGGTGACGGCGGGACGGGTGCGGAGCACGTCCAGCAGGCCGCCACGGCGATCCGCGACTCTGGCGGGGACGTGGCCCTGTACGACTACGCCGGCAGCCAGCACGCGTTCTTCAACGACACCCGGCCGCAGGTGTACGACCAGGCGGCCGCGGAGCAGGCCTGGGAGCGTACGCTCGCGTTCTTCCGCGACCGGCTGTGACCGTACGGCCCGGGACCGGCTGGCCCGGGGACGTGGCCAGTGGCACGACCCCGGTGGCGCGCAACGCCGCCGACGTACGCCGGCTCGCGCACAGCGCCCCGTCCCTGGACCACCTGTCCGGCCGGGTGTCCGTGTGCGGCGCCTGCCCCCGCCTGGTGGAGTGGCGCGAGCAGACCGCCCAGGAGAAGCGAGCGGCCTTCCGCGACGAGCGCTACTGGGGCCGGCCGATCGCCGGCTGGGGTGCTGCCCGGCCGCGGATCCTTCTCGTCGGCCTGGCGCCCGCCGCGCACGGCGGCAACCGGACCGGGCGCATCTTCACCGGGGACCGCAGCGGCGACTGGCTGTTCGCCGCCCTGCATCGGGCCGGGCTCGCGAGACGCCCGACCAGTACGCACGCCGGCGACGGGCAGCAGCTGGTGCACACCCGCATGCTGGCTGCCGTACGGTGCGCCCCGCCGGCGAACAAGCCGACGACCGAGGAGCGGGACACCTGCCGCCCGTGGATGAGCCAAGAGCTGGCCGAGATCGCGCCGTCCCTGCGGGTCGCGGTCGCCCTGGGTGGCTTCGCCTGGACCGCCCTGTGGCCCGCTCTGCAGGACGCCGGCCGGGGCCTGCCCTCCCGGCGGCCGGCGTTCGGTCACGGCGTCGAGGTGCAGCTGGACGACGGCCTCGTCGTCCTCGGGTGCTACCACCCCAGCCAGCAGAACACCTTCACCGGGCGGCTCACCGAGGCGATGCTCGACGAGATCTTCGTTACTGCGCGTAATCACGCACAACTAGTCGGGTAACTACCGCCCTGGTGTCCCCAGACGGCCCAGTTGGGCGAAAGTTGTTAGCCCGTTTTCCCGCAAACCACTAGTGCATCCGGCGCATCTGCAGCAACATACGCACCGTTGCACGTCGGGCAGGGACCTGCCTGACACCTCTATCGGCAGCGACCGGGGCGAACTTGAGGGCTCCGATCGGACTTTCTCGGAGGGAGGCGATCTCGATGCGTAACGGTCACATCTGGGCCTGAGTCCCGAGCGACATCCGCGAACCACGTCCACGTCGAGCGGTGAGGGAGGCGATCTCGATGCGTAACGGTCACATCTGGGCCTGAGTCCCGAGCGACATCCGCGAACCACGTCCACGTCGAGCGGTGAGGGAGGCGATCTCGATGCGTAACGGTCACATCTGGGCCTGAGTCCCGAGCGACATCCGCGAACCACGTCCACGTCGAGCGGTGAGGGAGGCGATCTCGATGCGTAACGGTCACATCTGGGCCTGAGAGGCTCCGGGCCGGAAGCTTCACGCTTCCTCGGCTCGTGCCGCTGGCACCAGCCGGCTTCTCAGCCACTCGCCGGTGCCTGCCGCGGACATGGGCCGCGCGAACACGAACCCCTGAACCTCGTCCACTCCGATCCCGGTCAGCGTCTCCAGCTGGCGGACGTCCTCGACGCCCTCGGCGACAGTGACCAGTCCAAAGGCACGTGCGATCTCCACGACCGCCCGCACGACCGCTCGGTCTGCTGGGTCACGGTCGATCTCCTCGACGAACGCCTTGTCGACCTTGAGCTCGTGCACGGGCAGCCCCTTGACGTATCCCAGGGACGAGTAGCCCGTGCCGAAGTCGTCGATCGACAGCCGCACCCCCAGCTTCCGCAGCTCGCGGAGGACGGCCACCGCTCGCCCGTGGCTGTCCATCACGCTGCTCTCGGTGATCTCCAGCGTCAACCGGCGGGCGGGGACCCCGCTGGTGCCGAGGGCTGCGGCGACCTGAGCGACGATCGCGGGATCCGCGAGGCTGCGAGCCGAGAGGTTGACCGCGACACCGACCGGCCTGCCGGCGTCCATCCACCCGGCACAGTCGTGCAGAGCCCGTTCGAGGACGGTGGTGGTGAGCATCCCGACGAGGCCCGACGTCTCCACCAGCGGGATGAACTCCACAGGTGAGACGGGACCCAGCTCGGGGTGCGTCCAGCGCGCGAGCGCCTCGAAGGAGACCACCCGCCCGCTGCTGAGGCTCACCTTCGGCTGGTAGGCCACCTCGATGTCTCCGGCGGTGAGTGCGTCGCGCAGGCCGGTCAGGAGGGCGAGCCGCCTGGTCGCACCCGCTTCGAGCTCGGGACGCCACTCTGCGGCTGCGGCGGCGGCCGCCTTGGCGGCAGACATCGCGATCTCCGCCCGGCGCAGCAGGGTCGTTGCGTCCGACCCATGCAGCGGTGCCCGAGCCACGCCGATCGTCACGTTGACGTCCGCGCTCAACTTGGGCGTACGGATCGGCCCTTCCACCCCTGCCTTGATCGTTCTGATGACCTGGTCGAGGTCGATGGTGAGCGCTCGACCGACCGCGATGGCGAACTGGTCGGCGCCGATCCGGGCGACGACAGAGTCGGGCGAGGCGACGGTGAGCAGCCGCTGCGCGACCTCGAACAGGACCCGATCGCCGGCATCGTGCCCGAGAGTGTCGTTCAGGTCGGAGAACCTGTCGACGTCGAGCAGGAGCACCACGCCCACCCCTCCGCTGCGGCTCAGCTGCTCGGTGACCGCGGAACGGATGCGGTCGAGGTTGGCCAGGCCGGTGAGCGAGTCGCTCTCCGCGGCCCTGCGGAGGTCGTTGACGAGCCGGCCCTTCTCCAGGGCGGTGGCCAGCTGGCCCGCGATGGTCTCGAGCAGCTTCAGGTCCGCGGGCTCGAACCCGCGAACCTGGCTGCTTCGCTGCACCGCGCTGAGTACACCCATCATGCGCGCACCGTCCTGGACGGGCACCACGGCGAGGTCGTCGTTCTCCGCCTGCCGCACCGGCACCCGGGTGAGGTGGTTGCGCCGCCGCTCGCGAAGCAGCGGCCTTCCTGACCGGAGCACACGTGAGACGGCTGGGTGGAGGTCGGCCAAGTCGTCACTGACCTGCGCGTCGCCGTCGGCCGAGACCGTGACCGACAACTGCACGTGCTCCTCGAGCAGGACCAGCTGCAGCCGCTCGGCGTAGATGAGCTCGCGCGCCTGGTGCAGGATCGGTGAGAGTTCCTCGGCGTCGCCGACCATCGGGCCGAGGCCGCGCGAGAGGTCGTACAGGCGGTTCAGCTCGGCGTGTCGTGCGGACAAGCTGTTGTAGGTCCTGAACACGAACATGCCCAGGCAGGCGAAGAGCACGAGGACCCAGACGGTGCTCGGCTCGGCGTAGACGCTGGTCGCTGCCACGAGCGCGAGGCTGGTGTCGACCACCGTCACCGCGAGAGAGAAGCCGAACAGCCGCCGGAGCGGTGGCCGGTGCCAGCGCCCTTCGTGCAGGCTGATCACCGCTGAGACGGTGGCGGCGCCGAGGATGTCTTCGGACACCGTTGCCGCGAGCACGGCCGGCCACGTGCCGGGGGAGAGCCCGGGCTCGGCCAGCGCGTGGAACGCGGCCGCTGCCAGAGCGGTGACGAACGCCTGGTTCGCGACGTTGAAGCTCGCCTTCAGGCCCTCGGTGCGCCTGATGGCCACTTCGAAGAACAGGGTCGCCGCAGCGGCACCCGTCACCAGCGACATCGGTGTGGCGAAGAAGAGGCCCAGGACCAGGGGCAGCTGCGTCAGCGTCACCAGGTGGCTTTGCCGACGGAACTCGAAGTGGACCGGCATCAGCTGGGTGATCGCGAACGCCACGGCCAGCGCATACCAGGGCAGGGAGACTTTGCCGAGGTGCGTGCCGGAGTCCCGTAGGGCGATCACCATGAGCACGGCGACGGACGCGAGCCCTGCGACCAGGAGGCGCACGCGAGCCACACCGGTACCCCATGTGTGGCGACGGGTCAGAGCGACCACGGCGGTCATGGCAGCACCGCCTCGGCCGTGGTCAGGTCGATCTCGTCGCCGGCGGCCAGACGCTGGCCCTGGGCCACCTGGCGCGCGGCCACTCCCGCGACCACGACCATCCCCGCGGCTCCGGCGACGCCAACGGCGACGGTCGCGGACGTCACACCGGCCAGGGCCCCGGTGGCGGTCAGTGCCAGGCCCTGAGCCACGTACACGCCCGTCCCCGTCACCCCGAACGCGGACGCGCGCATGTGCTCGGGGATGGCGATGACGAACAGCCGGTAGGCCACGACCATGAACGTGGCGCCGATCCCCGCGACCACCCAGAGCAGACCGGCGACGACCACGCCACCGGCCAGCGGGGTCAGGGCGAGGGGTGCGCACTGCAGCAGCGCGAGGGGCGCCAGCAGGGCGGGCCAGTCCGTGAGCCGGGTCACACGCGGCAGGACGAGACTGCCGAGCGCATAGCCGAACGGCAGCGCCGCCGTGAGCACTCCGGCGGTGACCGGACCGCCGCCGTGCGCGCGGGCGTACACCACGGCGAGCCCGTCGGGGACCACGCCGACGGCGGCCCCCGTCCAGGCGATGAGCGTGATGGCGCGGGTCGTCCGGTGGCCGAACACCTGGCGTACGCCGCGGAGCAGGTCGCCGGTGAGTGACCGCGGCCCGGGGCTTGCGACCGGCGCGTACGCGGACAGGCCGCGGTCCAGCAGCGCGGCGGAGGCGAGGAAAGAGACGGCGTCGAGCAGCAGCGCACCCTGCGCCGTGAGGAGGCCGGTGACGATCCCCCCTGCGACGAATCCGAGCACCTGCATGGCCTGGGCGGTCGCGGTCATCAGGGACTGGCCGAGGGCGAACGCTTGGTCGCCCAGCACAGCGGGTACGACGGCCGCGCGCGCCGACTGGAAGGGCGGTTCCAGCGTGGTGACCGCCAGGACCAGGACGAACAGCGACCACAGCGGCAGGCCGGGAAGCGCCATGACGGCGACCAGGCCGGCCCGGGCCAGGTCGCAGCGCACCATCAGCGTCCGGCGCGGCATCCGGTCCCCGAGCGTGGACAGCAGCGGACCGCCGACGAGCCACGGGAGGTAGGTCACGGCGTACGACGTCGCAGTGAGCAGCGCCGACCCGGAGCGCGCGAACACGAGCAGGGCCACAGCGATACGAGCGACCTGGTCGCCCGCAACGCTCAGCGCGTGGGCGGCGAAGAGCGCGCGGAACCCACCGACGCGCATGATGTCGCGGTAGCCGGCGTCGCCGGTCGCGATGCGCGCCGCGTGGCGTCCACGGCGCCCGGGCATAGTGCCCCTCCAACGGTTACTCAAAGGCCAGCAACAACTGTCCCAGAGCAGAGGTGTCCTGCCTTGTATTTCGCCGAATTCACGCAATTCGCCCCGGGTGCTGCTTCGCTAGAGTCCCGGTCCGTGAGCACCCCCGGTCGTCCGCACATCCTCGTCGTCGGTGGGGGCTACGTCGGCCTGTACACCGCCTTGCGGCTGCAGAAGAAGCTGCGCCGTGAGGAGGCTTCGATCACGGTGATCGACCCCCGGTCGTACATGACCTACCAGCCCTTCCTCCCGGAGGCCGGCGCCGGCAACCTGGAGCCCCGGCACGTGGTCGTCCCGCTGCGGCGGGTGCTGCGCCGCTGCCAGGTGCTCTCCGGCCACGTCTCCCAGGTCGACCACGCGAGCAAGGTCGTGCGCTTCGTGCCGCAGCAGGGGCCGGAGTGCGAGCTCTCCTACGACGTCCTCGTCATGGCACCCGGCTCGATCGTGCGCACCCTGCCCGTACCCGGGCTGCGCGAGCACGGCATCGGCTTCAAGACGGTCGAGGAGGCCATCTACCTGCGCAACCACGTCCTCGCCCGGCTCGACATCGCCGCCTCGACGAACGACCCGGTGCTGCGTCGTCGGGCGCTGACCTTCGTCTTCGTCGGCGGCGGCTACGCCGGTGTCGAGGCGCTGGCCGAGCTCGAGGACATGGCGACGTACGCCATGAAGTTCTACGACACCCTGCGCCCGGCCGACATGCGCTGGGTGCTCGTCGAGGCCACCCGCAGGATCCTGCCCGAGGTGTCGGAGGACATGGGCCGGTACACGATCGACCGGCTGTCCGAGCGTCGCATCGAGGTGCTCCTCGACACCCGGGTCAAGTCGGTCGAGGGCGGACGGGTGCGGCTCGACGACGGTCAGGAGTTCGACTCCGACACGATCGTGTGGACCGCGGGCGTGCGCGCCAACCCGCTCAACGAGGCCAGCGACCTGCCGCTCGACGAGCGCAAGCGGATCCAGTGCACGCCGTTCCTCACCGTCGAGGGTGTCGAGGACGCGTGGGCTGCCGGGGACTGCGCCGCGGTGCCCGACCTGACCAAGGGCCCGGGCGCGTACACCGCTCCGAGCGCCCAGCACGCCGTCCGCCAGTCCAAGACGCTCGCGGACAACATCGTCGCCCACCTGCGCGGCCAGTCGCTGGAGGCGTACGAGCACGCGTACGCGGGTTCCGTCGCGAGCCTCGGGCTGCACAAGGGGGTCGCGCAGGTGTACGGCATCAAGCTGCGCGGGCTGCCGGCCTGGTTCCTGCACCGGACGTACCACCTCGCCCGCGTCCCGACGTTCAACCGCAAGGCACGGATCGCCGCGGACTGGACCCTCGCACTGTTCTTCCAGCGCGAGATCGTCTCCCTCGGCTCGTTCGCCACGCCCCGGCGGCAGTTCGAGCAGGCGGCGGAGTCGTAGGCGCCGTTCTGTCCGACCTCGTCCGTACCGTCCCGGTATGGACGACGTGGTCGCGCACACCTCGGTCGAGCTGATCCGGCAGGCTGTGGCAGAGCCCACCCTGCCCCGAGCGCTGCGTCACCTAGGTCTGGTTCCGACGGTCTCGACCGTTCGCGCCTTCCTCGCTCGCGCCGAGGGCGAGGGGGTCGACGTGCAGCACCTGCAGATTCCGAGCTCGGTGCTGCAGGCACTTCCCGTGGCCGTGCTGGCTCCGCTCGCGGCCGACTGCGCCAACCTGCAGCAGGTGCTTGCCTGTCTCGGTCGGGAGCCGGGTGGCAAGACGTACGCGGTGCTCCGGGGCCGGCTGGCCGAGCTGGGCATGGTGGCCCGGCACCTTGAAGCGCGCCCGGTGAACGCGGCCCGCCGTTACGCGGCAACCGACGCGGAGCTTGCGGAGGCGGTCGCGGCTTCGGCGACGATCGCGGGTGTGCTTCGCCGGCTCGGGCTCACGGTCCGCGGCGGGAACTACCGGGTGGTCCGGGAACGGATCGCTCAGCTGGGGCTCGACACCGGGCACTTCCGCGGCCAGGGCTGGGCTCGCGGCACCTCGGGTGCGGCGGGGCGGTCGCTGCAGGAACTTCTCCGCGCGGGTACATCCGTGGACGGTCAGACGCTGATCCGCAAGCTGGTTGCGGCACGGCTGCGGGAGTGGCGCTGCGAGATGTGTGGGGGTGACACGTGGCTGGGAGCGCCGATTCCGCTGGAGCTCGACCACGTCAACGGCGACCGGTACGACAACCGGCTGGAGAACCTGCGCCTGCTCTGCCCGAACTGCCACAGCCGCACGCCCACCTACCGGGGTCGCAACATCGGTCGGTACCGCGAGGCGGCGGTTACGCTGTTCTGACGCGCCCGGGTGGCGTAACTGGCAGCCGCCGGCCTCTTAAAAGGGCCTGCCGAAAGGCGTGCGGGTTCGAGTCCCGCCCCGGGCACCGCTCCTACGGCTTGGGCAGCCGTTCCAGGATCGCGGCGAACACCGCGTCCGGGCTCTGCGAGCCGTCGATCGTGATGAGAACGTCCCGGCCGTCGTAGTACTCGATCAGCGGCTCGGTACGCTCGTGGTAGACCTCGATCCGGTGGCGGATCGTCCGCTCCTCGTCATCGGCGCGGTCCTCCTGGCGGCCGAGCATGCGGTGCAGCAGCTGCTCGTCGGGCACCTGCAGGTAGACCACCGCATGCACGGTGACCCCGGCCTCGGCGGCGTACTCGTACGCGGCGTGCGCCTGGTGGATCGTGCGGGGGAAGCCGTCGAGGACGTACCCGCCGCGCTTGCTGGCCGCGATCACGCGGTCGTGCGCGAGCCGCTCGACGATCTCGTCGGGGACGAGGTCGCCGGACTTCACGTAGCCCTCGACCTCACGTCCCAGTGGTGTCCCGGCGGCGATCTCCGCGCGCAGCATGTCGCCGGTGGCGATGTGCTCCGCGCCGAAGTGCTCGGCGAGACGGCGCGCCTGCGTGCCCTTACCGGACCCGGGTGCGCCGAGCATCAGCAGACGCATCGCTCAGCCGCTCACATCCGGACCGGCACGGGTCACGTCCAGGCGCAGCAGGCAACGCTGCTCGCGTTGCATGGCGGCGCGGTAGTCCTCCCAGTCGTCGTGCTCGCCGGCGACCCGGCGGTAGTAGTCGACGAGCCCGTCCATCGCTGCGGGCAGGGAGACGACATCCACCTGCCCCTCGACCTGCACCCAGGCACCGAAGAAGCCCGTGGGCAGGACGCACAGCCAGGCGCGCCCGTCCCGCCGGACGTTCTTCGTCTTGACCGCGGTCTCCCGCGTCGAGATGACCACCCGCCCGTCGTCGTCGACCGCGCAGACGACCGGCGACATCTGCGGCGTGCCGTCCCGGCGCATGGTCGCCAGGACGGCCCGCGGGTTGCTCCGGATGTGGTCGCGCGCCCTCTCCGCGTCCACGTCAGCTTCGGGACACGCGGCGCTTGTCGTGCTCGTGCACGATCGCGCGCGCGAACCCGTGGGGCAGCGCGTGCTCGTCGCGCAGCCAGTTGACCCGCTCCTCGAACCTCAGCAACGCCGGCCCGGCCTCGATGGCCTGGAACCACGACGGCAGGTCGCGTCCAGTGACCTCGGGGACCCGGGCCAGCAGGGACTGATGTGTCTCGTCGGAGTGGGGCAGCGACATGGGTGCCTCCTTGTCCGGGTCTGGGTGACGTCAGCGTGCCTGAGCGACTTCCTCAGGACAAGAGGACCAGTGTCAGCTGAGCCGCTCGATGACCATGGCCATGCCCTGGCCACCGCCGACGCACATCGTCTCCAGCCCGAACTGCTTGTCGTGGTACTGCAGTCCGTTGATGAGTGTGCCGGTGATCCGGGCGCCCGTCATGCCGAACGGGTGACCCACCGCGATGGCCCCGCCGTTGACGTTGAGCTTGTCCCCGAAGGGGTCGATCCCCAGCTCGCGCGCGGACGGGATGACCTGCGCGGCGAACGCCTCGTTGATCTCTACGAGGTCGATGTCGTCGATCGTCATGCCGGCGTTCTTCAGCGCCTGCTTCGACGACTCGATCGGCCCGAGGCCCATGATCTCCGGGTTCAGCGCGGAGACGCCGGTGGACACGATGCGGGCGAGCGGGGTGAGTCCGAGCTCCTTGGCCTTCGTGTCGCTCATGATGATCACGGCGGCGGCACCGTCGTTGAGCGGGCAGGCGTTGCCGGCGGTCACCGTGCCGTCGGGGCGGAACGCGGGCTTGAGGCCCTGCATCCCCTCGACGGTGGCCCCGGCGCGGGGGCTGTCGTCCCTCGCGACGACGGTCCCGTCGGGCGTGGTGACCGGCGTGATCTCACGGTCCCAGAAGCCGTTCGCCTGGGCCTTCTCGCACAGGTTCTGGCTGCGGGCGCCGAACTCGTCCTGCTCCTGGCGGGAGATGCCCTTGAGCGCGGCGACGTTCTCCGCGGTCTGGCCCATCGCGATGTAGACGTCGGGGACGTTGCCCTGCTCGCGCGGGTCCGTCCAGTCACCGGCGCCGCCCTGGGAGCGCTGGGCGGAACGGGCCTGCGCGTCGGCGAACACCGGGTTGGTGGTCTCGGGCAGCGAGTCGCTGTTGCCCTTCATGTAGCGGCTGACCATCTCGACACCGGCCGAGATGAACGCGTCGCCCTCGCCGGCCTTGATCGCGTGGAAGGCCATCCGCGTGGTCTGCAGGCTGGAGGAGCAGTACCGGGTGATCGTCGTCCCGGGCAGGTGGTCGTAGCCGAGCAGCACGCTGACCACGCGACCCATGTTGTAGCCCTGCTCGCCGCCCGGCAGGCCGCAGCCCAGGTGCAGGTCGACGATGTCCTTCGGGTCGAGCTGCGGGACCTTGTCCAGCGCCGCGCGGATGATCGTCGCGGCGAGGTCGTCGGGGCGCAGATCCTTCAGCGAACCCTTGAAGGCGCGGCCGATCGGTGAGCGGGCGGTGGAGACGATAACGGCCTCAGGCATGGCTGCTCCTCCTCAGTCGTTTGGGAGAGCCTACGTCAACGGCTGCGGCCGCGGAGAAAGGCCCTGACAGCCTCCCGGGCGCCCGCTCGGATCTCCGCTCCGTGGGTGAACCCGACCACGTCGAAGTCCAGGTCCGCGAGCCGGTCCGCGGTCTGCCGGGACAGCCGGACGTCGGTGCAGAACCACGGGATCGAGTAGCGCAGCTGGCGCACGTTGAGCAGCGCGTCACCGGTGATGAGCACGCCCGTCGGGTCGTGCAGGAACGAGACGTGGCCGGGGGTGTGGCCGGGCGTGTGGACGACCTCGAGGCCACCGGCGACCTGCAGGACGTCGCCGTCCGCGAACTCGCGGTCGACCTCGACGGCGGCGAAACCGCGGCCCGGGAGCCGGTTGAAGATCCGGCCGCCGACCGTCCCGGTGTCCGCGCTCGGCGAGCGGCCGGTGCGGACGTACACCGCGTCCCGCTCGTGCACCTCCACCGCGGCCGCGGTGTCCTCCGCGAGCCGCTTCAGCCCGCCCACGTGGTCGGAGTGCGCGTGTGTCGAGCACGATGCGGACGACGTCCTGCGGGTGCTTGCCGATCGCGGCGAGCCCGGCGACCACGCGCGGGGGAGCCGTACGCAGCCCCGCGTCGACGAGCGTCACGCTGCCGTCGTCGTCGACAAGGGCGAAGGAGTTGACCAGGTCGGCGGGCGCGGTGGGGATCCGGAACACCCCGGAGGCGAGCTGCACGGCCGGCATGCGCGTCACCGTACGCTGGCCGGGTGGAGGTGTACGACTCCGTCGTCGACCTGGTGGGCAACACGCCGCTGGTCCGGCTGCACAAGGTGACCGAGGGTGTCTCCGCCCAGGTGCTGGCGAAGGTCGAGTACCTCAACCCCGGCGGGTCGGTGAAGGACCGGATCGCGCTGCGCATGGTCGAGGAGGCCGAGAAGTCCGGCGAGCTGCAGCCCGGTGGCGTGATCGTCGAGCCGACGAGCGGCAACACCGGCGTCGGCCTGGCGCTGGTCGCCCAGCAGAAGGGCTACCGCTGCATCTTCGTCTGCCCCGACAAGGTCTCCACCGACAAGATCAACGTGCTGAAGGCGTACGGCGCGGAGGTCGTGGTGTGCCCCACCGCCGTGCCGCCGGAGCACCCCGACTCGTACTACAACGTGTCCGACCGCCTCGCGCGCGAGACGGTCGGCGGGTGGAAGCCGAACCAGTACGCGAACGTCAACAACCCGCTGTCGCACTACTACGGGACCGGCCCGGAGATCTGGCGGCAGACCGAGGGGCGGATCACCCACTTCGTCGCCGGCGTCGGCACCGGCGGGACGATCACCGGCACGGGGCGCTTCCTCAAGGAGGTCTCCGACGGCCGGGTGCAGGTGATCGGCGCGGACCCGGAGGGCTCGGTCTACTCCGGCGGCACCGGCCGGCCGTACCTCGTCGAGGGCGTCGGGGAGGACTTCTGGCCGACGACGTACGACCCGTCCGTCGTCGACCGCATCGTGGCCGTGAGCGACCGCGACTCGTTCCTGGTCACCCGGCGGCTGGCCCGGGAGGAGGGCCTGCTCGTCGGCGGCTCCTGCGGGATGGCCGTGGCCGCTGCCGTGGAGGTCGCCCGGGAGCTCGGGCCGGACGACGTGATGGTGGTGCTGCTGCCGGACGGCGGCCGCGGCTACCTGTCGAAGATCTTCAACGATGACTGGATGGCCGACTACGGCTTCCTCGCCACGCCGGGGGAGACGACCGTCGGCGACGTGCTGCGGCGCAAGACCGGCGGGCTGCCGCAGTTCGTCCACGTGCACCCGAACGAGACCGTGCGCGACACCATCGACGTGCTGCGCGAGTACGGGGTGAGCCAGGTGCCGGTCGTCCGCGCCGAGCCGCCGATCGTCCTCGGGGAGATCGCGGGGTCGGTTGTGGAGCGCCACCTGCTGGACGCGCTGTTCGAGGGGACGGCGAAGCTCGCCGACGCGGTCGAGAAGCACATGTCCCCGGCGCTGCCGCTCGTCGGCGCGGGCGAGCCGGTGGCGGCCGCGGTCACCGCGCTGGAGCACTCCGACGCGGCGGTGGTCGTCGACGACGGCAAGCCGGCGGGCATCGTCACCCGCCAGGACCTGCTGGCGTTCCTCGCCACCCGCGACTGAGGCCTGGCCCCGCCGCGACGCGCGGCTGAACTGCGGGTATGT
Source organism: uncultured Actinomycetota bacterium (assembly GCA_963728075.1). GTDB lineage: Bacteria > Actinomycetota > Actinomycetes > JAFAQI01 > DASSKL01 > CAVSIP01. The sequence goes on from CAVSIP010000004.1 coordinate 85,720, forward strand.
GCCCCTAGAAGGGCACATACCCGCAGTTCGGAGGGTGGAGGGCGACTGGGAGTCAGTCGGTCGAGGCGACGCCCACCGGGCAGGACAGCCCCGTCCCGCCGAGCCCGCAGTAGCCGTTCTGTGTGGAAATGCAGGTACTGCTGGTGGTAGTCCTCGGCGTAGTAGAACGGGCCCGCCTCGGTGATCTCCGTGGTGATCGCGCCGTACCCCGCGCCCTCGAGCACGTGCTGGAAGGCCTCGCGGCTCTCCTCCGCGGCGGCCCGCTGGGCGTCGGTGGTGTAGTAGACCGCCGAGCGGTACTGCGTGCCGACGTCGTTGCCCTGCCGCATGCCCTGCGTCGGGTCGTGCGACTCCCAGAACAGCCTGACCAGCTCGTCGTACGACACCTTCGCCGGGTCGAACGCGACGAGCACCACCTCGGCATGGCCGGTGCGCCCGGTGCACACCTCCTCGTACGTCGGGTTCGGCGTGTAGCCGCCCGCGTAGCCGGCTGCCGTCGTGTAGACGCCCTCGGCCTGCCAGAACCGCCGCTCGGCGCCCCAGAAGCAGCCCAGCCCGAACACCGCGGTCTGCACGCCCGTCGGGGAACGGGGGCGTCATCGGGGTGCCGAGCACCGCGTGCCGGTCCGGTACGGGCACCGGCGTCTCGCGCCCCGGCAGCGCCTCGTCCGGCGCGGGCATCTCGGTCTTGTGACGGCTGAAGAGCATGGTGGACCTCCCACGGGTGCCAACCATGCTGCCCGCCGGTCGATTCCGGCGCCACCTTAGGTTGGCCGCATGGAGTTCGAGACCCTCGCCATCCACGCCGGCCAGGAGCCGGACGCGACGACCGGTGCCGTGGTGCCGCCGATCTACCAGGTGTCCACGTACAAGCAGGACGGCGTCGGCGGGCTGCGCGGCGGCTACGAGTACTCCCGCACCGGCAACCCGACCCGCCACGCGCTCGAGGAGTGCCTCACGGCGCTCGAGGGTGGTCGCCGCGGCCTGGCGTTCGCGTCCGGCATGGCGGCGGAGGACACGTTCCTGCGTACGGTCTGCACGCCGGGCGACCACGTGGTGATCCCGGACGACGCGTACGGCGGCACGTTCCGGCTGTTCTCCAAGGTGCTGGAGCGCTGGGGCCTGGAGTGGACCTCCGTACCGCTCGGCGAGCTGGACGCGGTGCGCGGCGCCGTCCGGGACACCACCCGCGTCGTCTGGTGCGAGACGCCGACGAACCCGCTGCTCGGTGTCTCCGACATCGCCGCGCTGGCCGAGATCGCACACGGCGCCGGCGCGCTGCTCGTCGTGGACAACACGTTCGCCTCGCCCTACCTCCAGCGGCCGCTCACCCTCGGTGCGGACGCGATCGTGCACTCGACCACGAAGTACCTCGGCGGGCACAGCGACGTCGTCGGTGGTGCGCTCGTCGTCGGGGACGACGAGCTGGGCGAGCGGCTGGCCTTCCACCAGAACGCCATGGGTGCGGTCGCCGGCCCGTTCGACTCCTGGCTGACCCTGCGCGGGGTGAAGACGCTCGGCGTGCGGATGGACCGGCACTGCGACAACGCCGAGCGGGTGGCCGCCTTCCTGCGCGAGCACCCGAAGGTCGAGCGCGTCTACTACCCGGACGTCAACGAGACCGCGCAGCGGCAGATGCACCGGTACGGCGGGATGGTGAGCTTCACGACCGCCGACCCGGTCGGCGTCGTGGGTCGTACGCAGGTCTTCACGCTGGCCGAGTCACTCGGTGGGGTCGAGTCGCTCATCGAGGTGCCGGCGAAGATGACCCACGCGTCCGCGGCCGGTTCGCCCCTGGAGGTGCCGGGCGACCTCGTCCGGCTCTCGGTCGGCATCGAGCACGTCGACGACCTGCTCGCCGACCTCGCTCAGGCGCTCGACGACTGAGCCGGTAGGTCCCGGGTCTCCGGCGCGCGGGCTGCGAGGGCCGCCGCGCCGCCCAGCAGGCAGGCGGCCGCGACGAAGGCCCAGTCGTACCCGGCCGCATCGGCGATCGTGCCGCTGACCACGGGGCCGGTCACCGTCCCGGCGTCCCCGGCCATGCCGAACGCCGCGACCTGACGCCCGCCGCGTCCCCGGACGAGGTCGCCGACCACAGCGGAGGGGCCCACGTCGAGCAGGCCGGAGCCGAGACCGAGCACCGCCATGGACACCAGGTAGCCGAGCAGGGTCGGCAGCGCGGCGAGCAGCAGCATCCCGGCGGCGGACCCGGCGCAGCCGGCCACGATGACCGGACGGCGTCCCGTCGAGTCGGCGAGACGCCCGGCGGGCAGCAGGGTGAGCGCGTTGACCGCCGCCACCACGACGAAGCCGACCCCCGTCCAGATCGGGTCGCGGTGCAGCACGTCGACGACGAACAGCGGCAGCAGCGCGTTGCGTACGCCGAGGACCGTCCAGCCGTCGGCGAGGTTCGCCGCCAGCGCGGCCCGGTACGAGCGGTCGCGCAGCGCCACGCGTACGGAGGAGGTCTCGGCCTGGTCGGGTACGGGCGCGGTGCTGGTGCCGCGCAGTGCGAACAGGCCGATCGCGCTCGGTACGACCAGCAGACCGGCGTAGAGGAAGAACGGGGCGCGGATGGAGATGCCCGTGACGAACCCGCCCAGCGCAGGGCCCGCGATGCCGCCGAGCAGGAAGCCGCCGGAGTAGATCCCGCTGGCCCGGCCGCGCTGTTCCGCGGACACGCTGCGCAGGAGCAGGGTGCGGGAGCCGACGGAGAACAGTGCGGAGCCGAACCCGCCGGCGCCGCGCAGCAGGACGAGCTGCAGGTACGACTGCGACAGCCCTGCGAGCGCGCTGCTGACCGCGACGATCGCGATGCCGGTGGCCAGCACCCGGCGCTCGTCGAACCGGTCGACGAGCGAGCCGCCGGGCAGCGCGCTGAGCAGGCGCATGAGCGCGAACACGCTGATCACCGCGGCGGCGGCCGTCCGGCCGACGCCGAAGTCGCGGGCGAACACGGGCAGGGCCGGGGCGACGACGCCGTACCCGACGGCCACCGAGAACGCGATCGCGGTGAGGACAGTCACCTCGCGCGGCATGCGGGAGGCGGACGGCACGGGGATCATTCTCGGCAACGCCGGCAGGACCATACGTAGCGGTGTCGAAACTCACGGCCATGGTCACCAGCACCGCGCAGGGAGCCCGGGCGAGCCGGCACCTCACCGTCAACGTGACGTCGGCACTCGCCCGCCTGGGAGCGTTGCTCGTCGTGGTCGGCGGCGTGATCGTGTGGATCGGCTGGCACAACGCCGAGACGGCGGTGACCACCGCCCGCCAGACCCAGTACCTGCTGTCCGGCGGCTTCCTCGGCATCGCCGTCGTCACCGTGGGGGTGGCGGTGGCGCTCACGCAGGTCGTCCGGGCGGAACGCCAGGCGCTGACCGACAAGCTCGACGAGGTGGTCGAGGCCCTCGCCGCGATCCAGACCGCCCCGCCGGCGGCGCAGCCCACCGCGGCAGTCGAGCGCGTGGTCGCCGGGACGAGCGTCTACCACCGGACCGGCTGCCGGCTGGTCCCCGGCGCGGCGACGTCGGTCGACCGGGCGGCCGCCGCCGACCGTGGGCTGCGGGCCTGCCGCGTCTGCAAGCCCTGACCGACCCCGAACACCGGTCGTGAAGCAGAACGCACGCCTGGCGTGCGTTCTGCTTCACGACCGGTGCGGTGGTGAGCGCTACGAGGCGCGGCGGCCCTGTCGCGCCCGCAGGTAGTCGCTGACGACGAACTCGCCGAGCCGGCGCGGGTCGGGGGAGAACACCCGGCCGCCGTTGCGCCGGGCGACCGCCTCGACGAACCGCACCAGCCGCGGCTCGTCGTCGAGCATGAACACGTTCATCGTCGCGCCGCGCCGGGTCACCTTCTCCACCTCGGCCATGGTCAGCGCGAGGGTCTCCGGGTGCGGCGGCCAGTCGAAGAACGGCGCGCCGTTCGGCAGCAGGTGGGCGGTCGGCTCTCCGTCGGTGACCACGAGGACGATCTGCTCGCTGTCCGGGTGCTTGGCCAGGTGGCGGCTCGCCAGCATGAGCGCGTGCTGAAGGTTCGTCCCCTGCACCATGTCCCAGGACAGCGACGCCAGCTCGCGCGGCTGCAGCACCCGGGCGTAGTTGCTGAACCCGATCAGCTGGATGGCGTCCTGCGGGTACTTCGTCGTCACCAGCGAGTGCAGGGCCAGCGCGGTCGTCTTCGCCGCGGACCAGGTGCCGCGCAGCGCCATGGAGTACGACAGGTCGATGAGCAGCGCGACTGCGGCGGACGTGCGCCGCTCGGTCTCGACCACCTCGAAGTCGTCCACCTGCAGCCGTACGCCCGGCTCGTCCGGCCGCCGCGGGCCCTGGCGCAGGACGGCGTTGCGCACGGTACGGACGACGTCCAGCGGCTGCTCGTCGCCGAACTCCCAGCGCCGCGACGCCCCGGTCGGGTCGCCGGCAGCGCCCGCGTCGTGGACGTCGTGGTCGCCGCTGCCACGCGCGTCGATGTCGGCGAACACCTTGCGCAGCGCGGTCTGGCCGAGCCGGCGTACGGCCTTCGGCGACAGCTCCAGCCGCCCCTGCTCCCGCTGCAGGTAGCCCTGCCGCTCCAGCTCCTTCTCGATCCGGCGCAGCTCGTTCATGTCGTCGACCGCCTGCCGGCCGAGCGCGCGCTCCAACGCCTCGGGGTCGACGTCGTCGAGGCTCGCCCCCGGGTAGTTCTGCGCGAGCGTGGCCTCGAGCTCGTCGAGGTCGGCGATCTCCTCGAGGGCGCTGGTCGCGTCGCCGAGCCCCATCGGGTTGTTGCCGCGCATGCGCTCGCGCCCGCGCCAGTCGAGCTCCGGCCGGCGGCTGCGCAGCTGGTCGGACAGCCGGCTCATCTCGTTCGCCAGGCCCAGGTCCTCCATGACCGAGGACATGAGGTTCGCGAGCTCATCGCGCTGCTCGGGCGACAACGACTCCAGCAGGCGCTGCGCCGCGGCCGCCCGCCGGGCGAGGGAGTCGACGAGCTCCTCGAGGTTCTGCGGGTTGTCCGGGAAGAAGTCCCCGTAGTTCTGCATGAACTGCTCGAAGCGCTCGGACACGTCCTCGCCGCGGGCGTCCGCCTCGAGCATCCCGTTGAGCTCGCGCATCATGTCCTTGACCCGCTGCATCTGCTCCGGGTCGGCGTTCTCCAGCGCCTGCTTCATGCCGCGGAACTGGCTGTCGAGCACCTCGCGGCGCAGCATGTCCTGGATCTGCTCGAAGGTCTGCCGGGCCTGCGGCGACTGCCAGTCGTACTCCGCGAGCTGGCGTACGGCCCGGGCCGTGTCGTTGGGCAACGTGTCGAGCTCGGCCTCGCGCAGCCGGGCGTCGTCGGACGGGTCGGGGAACAGCGCGGCGCGCTCCTCGCCGATCGCCTTGTCGAGCAGCGCGCGGACCTCCTCCAGGGTGCCGTCGAGCCGGCCGCGCTGGCGGGCCTCCCGCTGGCGGTCCCGGATGCGGCGCAGCATGTCGTCGAGGCCCCGCAGCCCCTGCGGGCCGCGGCGCAGCAGCCGCTGCAGCGCCTCCGCCGGCGACATGCCGTGCTCGAGCACGTCGTCGCCGAGCGCGTCCAGCGCCTTCGCGACGTCGTACGGCGGTGCCAGCGGGTCCGGCCCGCCGTGCCACGGCCCGTACCGGTAGCCGTGCACGCTCAGTTCGCCCCGTAGACGGTGCGCCCGGGCAGCTCGTCCTTGGCCAGCCGCCGCAGCAGGTGCAGGCCCTCGAGGGCGAACTCCAGCCCGGCGGCGGCCAGGCCCGGGGTCTCCGCACCCTCCTCCATGCCGAGCTTCTCCAGGATCTTCGCCAGCCCGGGCACCGGCCCGACGTTCTCCAGCAGCGTCTTGGCCGGCACCAGGTCACCGGTCTCGACGGTCGAGCCCTCCTCGAACCGGGCGAGCAGGCCGGACAGGTCCACCCCACCGAGCCGTGTACGGAAGGTGTCCGCGATCGAGCGCTTGAGCAGGTGGGCGAGGATCTCCTCCTCGCGCCCCTCCTCGCTGGCGTCGAACTCGACCTTGCCGCGCCCCACGGAGACCACGGCCGGCAGGTCGCAGACGCGGGCGACCGGGACGTCCTCCCCGGCGACGGCGGCGCGGCGCACGGCACTGGCCGCCACCGTCTCCGCGGCGGCGACGGCGAACCGCGCGGACACCCCGGAGCGCTGGTCCACGGACGGGGACTCGCGGACGTGGCGGGTGAACCGGGCGATGACCTCGACCAGGTGGTCGGGCAGCATCGCGGAGACGGCGTCCGGGCCCCAGCCGACCAGCGCCTCCTGGCGGATCAGCCGCAGCTCGTCGTCCAGGCGCAGCGGGTAGTGGGTGCGGATCTCGGCGCCGAACCGGTCCTTGAGCGGGGTGATGATGCGCCCGCGGTTGGTGTAGTCCTCCGGGTTCGCCGAGGCCACGAGCAGCAGGTCCAGCGGCAGCCGCAGGGTGTAGCCGCGGACCTGGATGTCGCGCTCCTCCAGCACGTTGAGCAGCGCCACCTGGATGCGCTCGGCGAGGTCGGGCAGCTCGTTCACGCTGAAGATGCCGCGGTTGGTCCGCGGCACCAGCCCGTAGTGGACGGTCTCCGGGTCGCCGAGGGTGCGGCCCTCCGCCACCTTGATCGGGTCGACGTCGCCGATGAGGTCGCCCACGGACACGTCCGGGGTCGCCAGCTTCTCGCCGTACCGGTCGTCGCGGTGCTTGTAGACGACCGGCGTCGCGTCGCCGTGGGAGGCGACCAGCCGGCGGCACCGGGCGCACACCGGGGAGTACGGGTGGTCGTTGATCTCGCAGCCCTCGATCACCGGGGTCCACTCGTCGAGCAGGCTGACGAGGGTACGGATCAGCCGGGTCTTGCCCTGCCCGCGCTCGCCCAGCAGCACGATGTCGTGACCGGCGAGCAGCGCGCGCTCGAGCTGCGGGAGCACCGTCTCGTCGAAGCCGAGGATGCCGGGGAACCGGTCCCCGTCCGCGGCGAGCCGGGCGAGCAGGTTGTCGCGGATCTCGGCCTTGACGGACTTGTGGACGTGTCCGGACTGGCGGAGGGCGCCGATGGTCGTGGGGGCGGGTGTGGCGGCTGTCACCCTGCCCACGCTATGCCCCCTCGCGGATGTGCGCGAGCGAGGGAGTGCGGGCAGGATGCGGGGATGGCACGGTTCGGTGACGGGCTTGCAGTGGACCCCGACCTGCGTGTGGCGGCGGAGTCCGCCACCGCGCAGGCCCTGGCGACGCTCGACGGGGTGCCCCCCGACCTGGTCTGCGTGTTCGTCTCCGGCGACGACCCCGACCTGGTCACGGCGGCCGGGGTGCTCGCCGGCGAGCACTCCGGCGGGCAGTGCGTCATCGGGTGCAGCGCCGGCGGGGTGATCGGGGCCGGCCGGGGCGTGGAGGCCACGCCGGCGGTCAGCGTCTGGGCCGGGGTGCTGCCCGGCGCGAGCGTCCGCGGGTTCTCGCTGGAGACCACCCGTACGCCGCGCGGCATGGCGGTCACGGGGCTGCCGCAGCCGGAGCCCGACGACCGGTTCATCGTCCTGCTGGCCGACCCGTACTCGTTTCCCGCCGACGGTTTCGTCCAGCGGTCCAACGACGCCCTCGACGTGCCGATCGTCGGCGGCCTGGCGAGCGGGACCGCCGGGCCGGGCAGCACGCGGCTGTTCCTCGGCGGGCGGCCCGTGGCGATGGGAGCGGTCGGTGCCGTGCTCGGTGGCGAGGTCACCGCGCGCTCCGTGGTGAGCCAGGGCTGCCGGCCGATCGGGCCGGAGATGATCGTGACCGCGGCGGCCGGCAACGTCGTGCTCGAGCTCGCAGGGACGCCGGCGCTGGTGAAGCTGCAGGAGATCGTCGACGAGATCGACCCGCTCGACCGCGCGCTGGTCGAGCAGGGGCTGCAGCTCGGCATCGTCATGGACGAGTACGCCGAGACGCACGAGCAGGGCGACTTCGTCGTACGCGGGATCGCCGGTGCGGACCAGGACCGGATGGCGATCGTCGTCGGCGACCTGGTCGACGTCGGCCGCACCGTGCGCTTCCACGTGCGCGACGCGGGTGCCGCCGACGCGGACCTGGACCGGGTGCTGGAGCGGCTCCGGCAGGCCAGCGGGTGGACCGACGTGGGCGGGGCGCTGCTGTTCAGCTGCAACGGCCGGGGTCGCACGCTGTTCCCCACGGCCGACCACGACGTCGAGGCGGTCCGCCGCGCGCTGCAGCCGGTCGGGGTCGGCGGGTTCTTCGCCGGCGGGGAGATCGGACCGGTCGCCGGGCGCAACTACGTCCACGGGTTCAGCGCGTCGATCCTCGCCTTCGAGGGCCGCTGATGGCCGACGACCCGTTCGTCCTCGCCGTGGACATCGGCGGGACGAAGCTGGCCGCCGGGCGGGTGGACGGCGGTGGGCGCGTCGTCGCCCGCGCCGGTGTCCCGACCCCGGCGACGTCCGACGCGCAGGAGCTGTGGCGGACGCTCACCGGGCTGGTCGACCAGGTGTGCGCCGGTGAGCGCCCGGCGGGGGTCGGCGTGGGCTGCGGCGGCCCGATGCGCTGGCCGTCCGGCGAGGTGTCACCGCTGAACATCCCGGCCTGGCGGGACTTCCCGCTCCGCGACCGCCTGCGCGAACGCTCGGGTGCCGGCGTACCGGTCCGGGTGCACAACGACGCGGTCTGCCTCGCCGTCGCGGAGCACTGGCGCGGCGCCGGCGCGGGGACGGGCGTGTTCCTCGGCATGGTGATCTCGACGGGTGTGGGCGGCGGGCTCGTCGTCGCCGACCGGGTGGTCGACGGGCGCACGGGCAACGCGGGGCACGTCGGGCACGTGGTCGTCGACCCGCACGGTCCGCCGTGCGCGTGCGGCGGGTACGGGTGCCTGGAGGCGATCGCGAGCGGGCCGTCGACGGCGGCGTGGGCGCAGCGCGAGGGCTGGCAGCCGCGGGACGGCGTCGCGACCGGCCGGGCGGTCGCCGACGACGCGGCACGGGGGCACCCGGTGGCGGTCGCCGCGCTCACCCGGGCCGGGCAGGCGATCGGGGTGGGGCTGGCATCGGTGGCGCACCTGCTGGAGGTGGAGGCCGTCGCGGTCGGCGGCGGGCTGGCGCAGGCCGGCCGGCTGCTGTTCGGGCCGCTGGAGGAGGCCTTCCACCGCCATGCGCACATGGACTTCGCCCGGACCTGCCGGGTCGTCCCGGCGCAGCTCGGGCAGGACGCCGGCCTGGTCGGCGCCGCCGCCCTCGTCCTCGCCGGCGACCGCTACTGGACCGGCGACTGACCGGCGGCAGGCTGCCCGCTTGCAGGTTGATCTGTCTCGCAGCCGTACGGCGACTGCGGGGCGGGCGCCGTACGGCCGCAGCCCGCGTACGGTCAGTCGCCGCCGGCGGCGGCGGCCGCGGCGTGCTCGGCCGCTCCGCCGGGGCTGGCGGCCGCAGCCTCCGCAGCGGGCGCCGTGGGCGCCCCGCGGAGCTCGACGTCCTGGAGGAACAGGGCGATGACGAAGCCGACGACCGCGACCGGCACCCCGGCCCAGAACACGACGTGCAGCGAGCGGACGAACGCCTCGACGATCGCGTGGTGGACCACCGGGAACTGGTGCCCGATCTGCTTGAGCTGCTCGGGGGAGATGCTCATCGCGTTGCCCTTGAACCGGTCGGTCGCCCCCGGCGGCAGCAGCCGTGCGAACCAGTAGTCCAGCCGGCTGGCGAGGATCGCGCCGAACAGCGCGGTGCCGAACGACCCGCCCATGGACCGGAAGAAGTTCACGGCCCCCGTGGCCGCGCCCATGTCGCGGAACGGTACGGCGTTCTGCACCGCGAGGGTCAGGACCGGCATGATCATGCCGACCCCGACGCCCAGGCAGAACATGAAGACGCCGGCCACGACGTACGACGTGGTGAGGTCCAGGTGCGTGAGCAGGTACATGCCGGTCGCCATCAGCGCTGCGCCGACGATGGGGAACATCCGGTACCGGCCGATGTGGCTGATCAGCCGCCCGGAGCCGATCGACGCGGACAGCACGCCCAGCATCATCGGCACCATGAGCAGACCGGACTCGGTCGCGGTCGCGCCCCGGACCAGCTGCCAGTACAGCGGCAGGAAGATCACCGAGCCGAACATCCCGAGCCCGACGACGAACGCAAGCGTGTTGGTGACCGAGAACACCGAGTTGCGGAACAGTCGGGGCGGCAGGATCGGCTCCGGCACCCGCCGCTCCCACAGCACGAACAGCGTGACGAGGACGGCACCGGCGGCACCGAGGCTGATGATGACGGGGGAGTCCCAGGGGTACTGCGACCCGCCCCAGACGGTGACCAGCAGCAGCGCGCTGACCCCGGAGACCATCAACGCGGAGCCGGCGTAGTCGACGGCGTGGTTGCGCCGCTCGAACGGGTAGTTGAGCACCGCGCTCGTGACCACCAGCGCGACCACGCCGATGGGCAGGTTGATGTAGAACACCCACCGCCACGACAGGTGGTCGACGAACGCGCCGCCGAGCAGCGGGCCGGCCACGCTGGAGATCGCGAACACCGCGCCGAAGAACCCCTGGTAGCGCCCGCGGTCGCGGGGGCTGACCACGTCGCCGATGATGGTGAACGCGAGCGTCATGAGGCCGCCGGCGCCGAGGCCCTGGATCGCCCGGAACAGGATCAGCTCGCCCATGTTCTGGCTGATGCCGGACAGCACCGAGCCGATCAGGAAGATCACGATCGCGGCCTGGAAGATCGGCCGCCGGCCGTACAGGTCGGAGATCTTCCCGTACAGCGGCGTGGACGCGGTCGACGTCAGCAGGTACGCGGTGACCACCCAGGACAGGTGCTCGTAGCCGCCGAGGTCCGACACGATGGTCGGCAGAGCGGTGGAGACGATGGTCTGGTCCAGCGCGGCGAGCAGCATGCCCAGCATGAGGCCACCGAAGATGACCATGATCTGGCGGTGGCTCAGGTGGAACGACGGCTCGTGCGGGTCGCGGGCGGGCGCGGTCATGCGGGCTGCTCCAGGGCGAGGTCAGGTCCGAGGTCGTCGGCGAGGCGGGTGAGCAGGTCGGTGAGGCGGTCGCGGTCCTCGGGGGACCAGTCGGACAGTGCGCGGGCGAGCAGCTGCTGCCGCCCGGCGCGCATGTCGTCGAGCAGCTCGCGCCCGGCCTCGTTCACCGTCAGCCGGCAGGCGCGACCGTCGTCGGGGTCGGTGCCGCGGTCGAGCAGTCCCGCGTCCTCGAGGTGGCGGGCCTGCCGGCTCACCGTGGACAGGTCGACGCCGAGCGCCGCGGCGAGGTCGGACGGGCGGGCGTCGCCGAGGTCGGCGAGCCGGGCGAGCAGCGCGAAACCGGCGCGGTCGACGGGCGCGCCGGCGGCGTACGTCGCGACACGCAGGCTCCATACGGTGCGCGCGACGCGGGAGAGGGCACTCTCCAGGTCGGCGAGCCGTGCAGGTGTGCGGCCGGGCATGCGATTCCTCGGGAGGGGCTAGATGGTTGTAACAAGCAACTATAGGGCACCGGGGGACCTCGTTGCTCCCGAGGACGTCGAGGCCGCCCGCACGGTGCTCGAGGGGGTGGCGCGCGTCACTCCCGTCGTCGCGTCCCGGCCGCTGTCGGAGCGGGCCGGGGGCCCGGTGTGGTTCAAGTGCGAGAACGTCCAGCGCGCCGGCTCGTTCAAGATCCGCGGCGCGTACGTACGCATCGCCCGGCTCTCCGACGACGAACGCGCCCGCGGGGTCGTCGCGGCGAGCGCGGGCAACCACGCGCAGGGTGTGGCGCTGGCGGCGTCCCTGCTCGGCACCCGGTCGGTCGTCTTCATGCCGGAGAACGCCCCGCTACCGAAGGTGGAGGCCACCCGCGGGTACGGCGCGGACGTGCGCGCGTACGGCACCACCGTGGACGAGGCGCTGCAGGAGGCCGGGCGGTACGCCGAGGAGACCGGCGCCGTGCTCGTCCACCCGTTCGACCACCATGACGTCATCGCCGGGCAGGGCACGGTCGGCCTCGAGCTGCTCGAGCAGGTGCCGGACCTGCGTACGGTCGTCGTCCCGCTCGGCGGTGGGGGGCTGGTGAGCGGGATCGCCGCGGTGCTCAAGCGCCGCAACCCCGGCGTACGGGTGGTCGGCGTGCAGGCGGACGCGGCCGCTGCCTGGCCGCAGTCCCTCGCCGCGGGGCACCCCGTACCGGTGTCCGGCATGGCGACGATGGCGGACGGCATCGCGGTCGGCCGCCCGGGCGAGGTGACGTTCGCGCACGTCCGCGAGCTGGTGGACGACGTCGTCACCGTGTCGGAGGAGTCCCTGTCGCGGGCGCTGCTGCTGTGCCTGGAGCGGTCCAAGCTGCTCGTCGAGCCGGCCGGCGCCGCCGGCGTCGCCGCGGTGATGGACGAGCCGCGGGCGTACGAGACACCCGCCGTCGTGCTGGTCTCCGGCGGCAACATCGACCCGGTGCTGCTCATGCGCCTGCTCCGGCACGGTATGGCGGCGGCCGGCCGCTACCTGTCGTTCCGGCTGCGCATCCCGGACCGTCCCGGCGAGCTCGCCGCGCTGCTGGAGAAGCTGGCCGACGTGGGCGCCAACGTCCTCGACATCGAGCACCAGCGCACCGGGCCGCGCCTGCACGTCGACGAGGTCGAGGTCGAGCTGACCCTCGAGACCCGCGGGAGCCGGCACTGCGACGAGGTGCTCGCCCGCCTGCGCGAGGCGGGCTACCCGCTCGTGTTCGGCTGAGCCCCGTCCCCACGTTGATCTGTCTCACGGGGGCGTTGGCGCGGGATCTGGAACTCGTACGGCGTGTCGTCCAGCGTTGGCGCCAACGCCCGAGAGGGGGGGGCGAGCCGGGACGGACCGGGCGGGGACGGGCGGGGGTCAGAGGTTGCCGCGGCGCTCCTGCTCGCGCTCGATCGCCTCGAACAGCGCCTTGAAGTTGCCCTTGCCGAAGCCGAGCGACCCGTGCCGCTCGATCAGCTCGAAGAACACCGTCGGGCGGTCCTGGACCGGCTTGGTGAAGATCTGCAGCAGGTAGCCGTCCTCGTCCCGGTCGACGAGGATCTTGCGCGCCTGCAGCTCGGTGATCGGTACGCGGACCTCGCCGATCCGCTCGCGCAGCTCCGCGTCCTCGTAGTAGCTGTCCGGGGTGTCGAGGAAGGCCACCCCGCGCTCGCGCATCGCGTCGACGGTGCGGAGGATGTCGTTCGTGGCCAGCGCGATGTGCTGGACGCCGGGGCCGCCGTAGAACTCGAGGTACTCGTCGATCTGGCTCTTGCGCTTGCCCTGCGCGGGCTCGTTGAGCGGGAACTTCACCTTCCGCGAGCCGTCGGCGACCACCTTGCTCATCAGCGCGGAGTACTCGGTGGCGATGTCGTCCCCGACGAACTCCTTCATGTTCGAAAAGCCCATGACCCGGTGGTAGAAGCCCACCCACTCGTCCATCCGGCCGAGCTCGACGTTGCCCACCACGTGGTCGACCGCCTGGAACAGCCGCCGGTCGGGCGGGGCCACGAGCGGCTCGCGCGCTACGTACCCCGGCAGGAACGGCCCGGCGTAGTCCCCGCACTCGACCAGCGTGTGCCGGGTCTCCCCGTACGTCGCGATCGCCGCGGTCACCACCCGGCCCTGCTCGTCCTCGGCGACGGCGGGCTCGGCGAGCCCCCGCGCCCCCCGCTCGAGCGCGAGTGCGTACGCCGCCGCGGCGTCCGGGACCTGCAGCGCGACGTCCACCACACCGTCGCCGTGCCGGGCGACGTGCTCGCCGACCTCGGTGCCCGCGCGCACCTCGCCGGTGACGACGAACCGCGCCGAGCCGGACTCCAGCACGTACGACGCCGTGTCGCGGGAGCCGTTCTCCGGGCCCCGGTACGCGGTGACCCGCATGCCGAGCGCGGTCGAGTAGAAGTGCGCGGCCTGCCGCGCGTTGCCCACGGCGAAGCGCACGTGGTGCACGCCCTGCACGGGGAAGTCGTCCTGCTGGCGCGCCGCGGTGCGGGTCTCGCTGGTCTGCGTCATCCGGGCCTCCGGGGGTCCGGCCCGCCGGGCGGCCGCGTGCCGGGATCAGCCGGTGTACGGCCGGGCGGCGAGCACCTTCACGGTCATGGTGTTGCCGTTCGGGAGCTGGTAGCTCGTCTCCTCGCCGACCTTCTTACCCGTCAGCGCCTGTCCGAGCGGGGACTGGGCCGAGTAGACGGCGAGGTCGTCGTTGCCGAGGGCCTCCTCGCGGCTGCCGAGCAGGAACTCCTCCTGGTCGCCGTCCGGGAACTCGATCTGGACGACCATGCCCGGGCCGGCGACGCCCTCGGTGACGGGCGGCTCGCCGACCTGCGCCTCGCGCAGCAGCCGGGTGAGCTGGCGGATGCGGGCCTCCTGCTTGCCCTGCTCCTCCTTGGCGGCGTGGTAGCCGCCGTTCTCCCGCAGGTCGCCCTCGGCGCGCGCGGCCTCGATCTTCTTGGCGATCTCCGTACGCCCGGGGCCGGCCAGGTGGTCGAGCTCGGCCTTCAGCCGGTCGTACGCCTCCTGGGTCAGCCAGGTGGCGCTCGTCTCGGTTGCCTCGGTCATCCTTGGAGGCTAACAGCGAACCGGGTGGGAAGCCGCTGGCGAACTTCGCGGTTCTATGGTCTTGCGAGCATGCCGGGAGGAGTGGACGGTGCCTGAGGACCAGCTGCGGCTCATGGCCGTGCACGCGCACCCTGACGACGAGTCGAGCAAGGGTGCGGCCACGATGGCCAAGTACGTACGCGAGGGTGTCGACGTCCTCGTGGTCACCTGCACGGGCGGTGAGCGCGGCTCGATCCTCAACCCGGCCATGGACCGGCCCGAGGTGCTCGAGAACCTGGCCGAGATCCGGCGTGCGGAGATGGACAAGGCCCGCGAGGTGCTCGGCGTACGCCAGGCCTGGCTGGGCTTCGTCGACTCCGGGCTGCCCGAGGGCGACCCGCCGCCGCCGCTGCCGGACGGCTGCTTCGCGCTGGCCGAGCTGGAGGAGGCCGCCCGCCCGCTCGTCGAGCTGGTCCGCCGCGAGCGCCCGCACGTGATCCTCACCTACGACGAGAACGGCGGCTACCCGCACCCGGACCACATCATGACCCACCGGGTGTCCATGGCCGCCTTCGAAGCGGCCGGCGATCCCGACCGCTACCCCGGCCTCGGGGAGCCCTGGCAGCCGCTGAAGCTCTACTACCACCAGTCGTTCAACCGGCAGCGGATCATCGCCCTGCACCAGGCGCTGCAGGAGCGCGGGCTGGAGTCGCCGTACGAGGAGCGGCTCAAGCAGTGGATGGACCGGCCGGACGACAGCCACCGGATCACCACCCGCGTGCCCTGCGCGGAGTACTTCGAGGTGCGCGACCAGGCGCTCATCGCGCATGCCACGCAGGTCGACCCCGACGGGTGGTTCTTCCGCGTCCCGCGCGACCTGCAGGCGGAGATCTGGCCGACCGAGGACTACGAGCTCGCCCGCTCGCTGGTCGAGACGAGCCGGCCGGAGAGCGATCTGTTCGCCGGGGTGCGGGAGGTCGCGGGCTACGGTGGTGAGCGTGCTGCTAGCCGCTAACGTCACCGGTGGTGGGACCGCCGGGCTGGTGACGGTCCTGCTCATGCTCGGTGTGATGGCGCTGCTGTTCCGGTCGATGGTGAAGCACCTGGGCAGGACGCGCGACCACGACTGGGGCGAGCAGGCCTCCACCAGGCGCGCCCCGCGCCGAGCGGAGGTCAAGCCCCCGGGTCACGACGCATCCGCTTGATCTCAGCGCGCCGGCGCTTGTCCGTCAGGCGCTGCTCCTTCGCGGCCCGCGAAGGCCTGGTCGGCCGCCGTTTCGGCGGCGGTGGTGCGACCGCCTCGCCGATCAGGTCGGCCAGCCGCTGCTCGGCGGCCTCCCGGTTGCGCAGCTGTGACCGGTGCTCCGAGGCCGTCACGGTCACCACGCCGTCGACCAGCCGGCCCGCGAGCCGCTCGACCGCGCGCGCCTTCAGGGTCGGCCCGAGCGACGGGGAGCGCACGACGTCGAAGCTCAACTCGACCCGGGTGTCCGCGGTGTTCACCGACTGACCGCCGGGACCGGACGACCGGGAGAACCGCCACGACAGCTCCGCCTCGGGGATGACGAGACGGGCGGTGACGCGTAGCGGTCCGGGCACGTCCCCAGTGTCCCGCGCGCGTACGGCGAGACCAGCGTCACCGGCTCGGGGGACCTTCGTCCCTACGTGCCGGAGGCCCGTACGGCTGAGGCTCGACTGTCGTGAGCGCACTCGACCTTGCCCGCTGGCAGTTCGGCATCACGACCGTGTACCACTTCCTGTTCGTGCCGCTGACGATCGGGCTGTCGATCATCGTCGCCGGGATGCAGACGGCGTGGTACCGGACGGAGAACCCCAAGTACCTCCGCATGACGAAGTTCTGGGGCAAGCTCTTCCTCATCAACTTCGCCATGGGCGTGGTCACGGGCATCGTGCAGGAGTTCCAGTTCGGCATGAACTGGAGCGACTACTCCCGCTTCGTCGGCGACATCTTCGGTGCCCCGCTGGCGATGGAGGGGCTGCTCGCGTTCTTCCTCGAGTCGACGTTCCTCGGCCTGTGGATCTTCGGCTGGGACAAGCTGCCGAGGAAGCTGCACCTGGCGACGATCTGGCTCGCGGCGATCGGGACGAACATCTCCGCGTACTTCATCCTCGCGGCCAACTCCTGGATGCAGCACCCGGTCGGCTACCGGCTCAACCCGGACACCCACCGCGCCGAGCTCACGAGCATCTGGAAGGTGCTCACCAACTCGACGACGCTGGTCACCTTCCCGCACGTGATCACGGGTGCGTTCATCACCGCGGGCGTGTTCGTCATCGGCGTGAGCGGCTGGCACCTGGCCCGGCGCAACGACGTCGAGCTGTTCCGTACGTCCATGCGGGCCGCGCTCGCGGTCACCCTGGTCGCGGGCGTCGGCGTCGCGGTCACCGGTGACATGCAGGCCCGGATCATGACCAAGCAGCAGCCGATGAAGATGGCCGCGGCCGAGGCGCTGTACGAGAGCGCCGCGCCGGCGTCGTTCTCGCTGTTCACCATCGGCTCGCTGGACGGCGCCGAGGAGGTGTGGAGCCTGCGGGTGCCGCACGTGCTGTCGTTCATGGCGACCGGCGACCCGAACGGCCGGGTCGACGGCATCAACGACCTGCAGGCGCAGTACGAGCAGACGTACGGCCCCGGCGACTACCGGCCGAACGTCCCCGTCACGTACTGGAACTTCCGGCTGATGATCGGGTTCGGCGCCCTCGCCGGGCTGCTCGCGCTGGCCGGGCTGTGGCTGACCCGGCGCCGCCGGCTGCCGATCAGCCCCTGGTTCTACCGGGCGGCGCTCGCCGGCATGGCGCTGCCGTTCCTCGCGAACTCCACCGGCTGGATCTTCACCGAGATGGGCCGCCAGCCGTGGACGGTCTTCGGCGTCCTGCAGACCTCGCAGAGCGTCTCGCCGTCCGTCTCCGTCGCGAACGTCGCCATCACGCTCATCGGCTTCACGCTGCTGTACGGCGCGCTGGCCGTCGTCGAGGTGGTGCTCATGGTCCGGTACGTCCGCGCCGGCGCCCCACCGGAGGACGAGTCCTCCGGCACCGAGACCCCGAGCCTCGCCTTCTCTTACTGACAGGGACCTCCCGTGGAACTCACGACCGTCTGGTTCATCCTCATCGCGGTCCTGTGGACCGGCTACTTCGTCCTCGAGGGCTTCGACTTCGGCGTCGGCATCCTGCTGCCCGTGCTGGGCCGCGACGACGTCGACCGGCGGGTCCTCGTCAACACCATCGGGCCGGTCTGGGACGGCAACGAGGTGTGGCTGCTCGTCGCCGGTGGCGCGACGTTCGCCGCCTTCCCGGAGTGGTACGCGTCGCTGTTCTCCGGCTTCTACCTGGCCCTGTTCCTCATCCTGGTCGCGCTGATCCTGCGCGGGGTGGCGTTCGAGTACCGCGGCAAGATCGACAGCGCCCGGTGGCGCGCGAACTGGGACCGCGCGATCTTCTGGGGCAGCGCCGTTCCCGCCCTGCTCTGGGGTGTCGCGTTCGCGAACATCGTCCGTGGGGTGCCCCTGAACGCCGACCACCACTTCACCGGCGACCTGCTCACGCTGCTCAACCCGTACGCGCTGCTCGGCGGGCTGACCACGCTGGGCCTGTTCACCCTGCACGGCGCGGTGTTCGTCTCGCTCAAGACCGACGGCGACATCCGCCGCCGGGCCCGCGAGCTGGCCGCCGTGCTCGGCATCGCCGTCGTGGCGGTTGCCGCCGCGTTCCTCGTCGTCACGCAGTCGCTGTACGGGCGCTGGGCGGCGACCGTGCCGGCCGCCCTCGCCGCGGTCGCGCTGGTCGCCGGCGTGCTGCTCGCGCGCCGCGGCCGGGAGGGCTGGGCGTTCGCGGCGACCGCTGCCACCCTCGCGCTCGCCGTCGCGACGCTGTTCGGCGACCTGTGGCCGAACGTGCTGCCGTCGACGACGAACGCGGCGTTCAGCCTCACCGTGCACAACGCGTCGTCGACGCCGTACACCCTCAAGGTCATGACCTGGGTCGCGGTCCTGGCGACACCGGTCGTGCTGCTCTACCAGGGCTGGACGTACTGGGTGTTCCGCAAGCGGCTGACCCGCAGCGACATCGCCCCCGCGGACGGCGGCGCTCTGAGCGTGCCGGAGCCGCGGGTCTCCGCGGGTTCGTGAAGCCGGTCGACCCCCGGCTGCTCCGCCGCGCCTCCGCGGCCCGGCGGCACCTCGCCGTCGCGGTCGGCCTGGGGCTGGTCACCACGGGGCTCGTGCTGGCGCAGGCGACCCTGCTCGCGCACGCGCTGGCCGGCGCGTTCGCCGGCGACGGGGTCGCGGCGCTGCGCGGCACGCTGCTCGCCCTGCTCGCGGTCGTCGCCGGCCGCGCGCTGACCGCGTACGCGGGCGAGGTGGCGGCGCTCCGCGCGGCGGTGACCGTGAAGTCGCAGCTGCGCGAGCAGCTGCTCGCGCACAGCGCGGCGCTCGGACCGGCGTGGCTGTCGGGCCAGCGGTCCGGCGAGATCGCGACGCTGGCGACCCGCGGTCTGGACGCCCTCGACGGCTGGTTCGCGCGCTACCTGCCGCAGCTGGTGCTCGCCTCGATCGTCCCGTTCGCCGTGGTCGCCCGGGTCTTCCTGGCCGACCACACCTCGGCGCTGGTCATCGCGGTGACCCTGCCGCTGATCCCCGTGTTCATGGTCCTCGTCGGGCTGCACACCAAGACCCGGACGGAGCAGCAGTGGCAGCTGCTCGTCCGGCTGGGCGGGCACTTCCTGGACGCCGTCGAGGGCCTGCCGACGCTGAAGGTGTTCCGCCGGGCCAAGGCGCAGGCGGAGACGATCCGCAGGGTCACCGAGGCCCACCGGCTGGCGACGATGGCGACGCTGCGCGTCGCGTTCCTGTCCGCCTTCGTCCTCGAGCTGCTCGCCACCCTGTCCGTCGCGCTGGTCGCCGTCGAGGTGGGGCTGCGGCTGCTGCACGGCGGCCTGCCGTACGAGACCGCGCTGCTCGTCCTGCTGCTCGCGCCGGAGGCGTACCTGCCGCTGCGCCAGGTCGGCCTGCACTTCCACGCGAGCACCGAGGGGCTTGCGGCCGCCGACCAGGCGCTGACCGTCCTCGAGACGCCGCTGCCGGCCCGCCGCCCCGCGACGGCGACCGTCGACCTGCGCACCCAACCGATCCGGCTTGACGGGGTCACGCTCACGCACCCGGGTCGCGCCGAGCCGGCGCTGGCAGGCGTCACCCTGACCATCGAGCCGGGCCGGCGGCTGGTCGTCGTCGGGGACAGCGGCGCCGGCAAGAGCACGCTGCTGTCGCTGCTGCTCCGCTTCACCGAGCCCGACGACGGGCGGATCACCGTTGGCGGCGCGGACCTGCGCGACGTCGACCTCGACGCGTGGCGGTCGCAGGTCGCCTGGGTCCCGCAGCGCCCGCACCTGTTCGCCGCCTCGGTCGCCGACAACATCCGGCTCGGCAGCGGTACGGACGACGCCGCCGTGCGTCGCGCCGCCGAGCTCGCCGGGGCGGACACGTTCGTGCGCGCGCTGCCCGACGGGTACGCCACGGTGCTCGGCGAGGCCGGCCGCGACCTGTCCGCGGGCCAGCGGCAGCGGATCGCGCTGGCCCGGGCCTTTCTGCGCGACGCGCCGCTGCTGCTGCTGGACGAGCCGACCGCGCACCTGGACGCGGACAGCACCCAGGCCGTCCGGGACGCGGTCGAGCGGCTGATGGCGGGGCGGACGGTCGTCCTGGTCGCGCACGGCCACGGCTGGGCCGGCGCTGCGGACGGCGTGGTCCGCCTCGCCCACGGCAGGCTGCAGGAACCGACTCTGGCGGCGGCGTCATGACCGCGCACCCGCTGCTGCGGCTGGTCCGGCTCGCGCACCCGCTGCGCCGCCAGCTGGCCCTCGGGGTGCTCGCCGGCACCCTCGCCACCGGTTGCGGTGTCGCGCTGCTCGCGGTCTCCGGCTGGCTCATCGCACGGGCGGCGGAGCACCCCAGCGTCGTGGCGCTGACCGTGGCGGTGGTGGGTGTCCGCGCCTTCGGTGTCGGCCGTGGTGTCTTCCGGTACGCCGAGCGGCTCCTCGTGCACGACGCCGCGTTCCGCGTGCTCGCCGACGTCCGCGTCACCGTGTTCCGGCGGCTGGAGCGGCTGGCTCCCGCGGGGCTCGCCGACACCCGCGCCGGGGACCTGCTCACCCGGCTCGTCGGTGACGTCGAGTCGGTGCAGGACCTGCTCGTACGCGGTATCGCCCCGCCGCTCGTGGCGGCCCTGGTCTCGGGTGGTGCCGTCGTCACCGTCACCGCGCTGCTCGCCGGCGCGGGGGTCGCGCTGGCCGGCGGGTTGCTGGCCGCGGGGGTCGCGCTGCCGTGGCTGTCCGCCCGGCTGGAGCGGGCCGCCGGCGGTCGCCAGGTCGACGCCCGCGCCGCCCTGGCGACGGAGGTCGTCGACGTCCTGGACGGTGCGGCGGAGCTGGCGGCGTACGGCGCGCTGCCCGCTGCCCTCGACCGGGCCGCGGCGGTGGACGGCCGGCTGTCCGCGATCGCTCGCCGCTCGGCCCGGGTCTCCGGCCTCGGCGCCGGGCTGACCGCGCTCGCCTCCGGCCTCACGGTGTGGGCGGCCCTCCTGCTGGGGGTGGCGGCCGTCGAGCGGGGCGCCCTCGGGCGCGTACCGCTCGCCGTGGTGGTGCTCACCGCGCTGGCGGCGTTCGAGGCCGTGGCCCCGTTGCCCGCGGTGGCGGCCGGGCTGGGTGCCCTGGACGGGTCGGCACGGCGGCTGTTCGCCGTCCTCGACCGTCCGGACCCGGTGGCCGAGCCGGAGCAGCCGGTGCCGCTGCCGTCCGGTCCCGTCGCCGTGCGGCTGCGCGACGTACGGGTCGCCTACCGGCCCGGGCAGTGGGCGCTCGACGGTGTCGACCTGGAGCTCGCCCCCGGCCGGCGGGTGGCGCTGGTCGGCCCGAGCGGGGCGGGCAAGAGCACGGTCGCCTCGCTGCTGTTCCGCTTCCGTGACCCCGACGCCGGCGAGGTCAGCGTCGGCGGGGTGGACGTCCGTACGCTCGACCCCGACGAGCTGCGCGGCGTGGTCGGCGGCGTACCGCAGGACCCGCACGTCTTCGCCACGACCCTGCGCGACAACCTCGCCCTCGCGTCGCCGGGCGAGTCCGACGCCGGGCTCGACGCGGCCGCGGACCGGGCCCGTCTGCTCGGCTGGGTGCGGTCGCTGCCCGAGGGGTGGGACACCCAGGTGGGCACCCGCGGCTCGCGGATGAGCGGCGGCGAGCGCCAGCGCCTGGCGCTGGCCCGGGCGCTGCTCGCCGACCCGCCCGTGCTCGTCCTCGACGAGCCGACGGCGCACCTCGACGCCGGCACCGCCCGGGCCGTGATGCACGACGTCCTCGCCGCCACCACCGGCCGCACGGTGCTGCTCGTCACGCACGACCTGACCGGGCTGCAGGCCGTCGACGAGGTGGTGGTGCTCGACGCGGGGCGGGTCGTGGAGCGCGGCTCGCAGGACCAGCTCCTCGCCGCCGGCGGCCGCTACGCCGCCATGTGGCGGCTCCAGCAAGCGGCCTGACCCCGTCCGCTACGCCAGCCGCCCGCCATCTCGGCGTACGGAGGGGCGCGGCGTACGGCGGGGCCTTCGTCCCTGGTCTCCGCGCTTCGGCTGTGGCGCACTTGGGGCAGCCCGCTGAAGGGGGACCGGTGTCGAGCACGGTCCTCGTCGTCGAGGACGAGCGCAAGATTCGAGAGCTGCTCCGCGGCTATCTGCAGCGGGACGGCTACGACGTGCTCACCACGGGCTCCGGGGCCGAGGCGCTGAGCCTCGCCGACCGGGCGCGTCCCGACCTGGTGCTGCTCGACCTGCGGCTGCCGGACGTGCCGGGGGAGGAGGTGGCGCGAGAGCTCCGCGCGCACAGCGCTGTGCCCATCGTCATGCTGACGGCCAAGTCAGAGGAGGAGGACCGCATTCGCGGGCTCGAGCTGGGCGCGGACGACTACGTCACCAAGCCGTTCAGCCCCCGCGAGGTCACGCTGCGGGTCCGGGCCGTGCTCCGCCGCACCCGCCAGGAGGACGACGGCCCCGCGACGTACGGCGCCGGTCGCCTGGTCGTCGACGAGACCAGGCACGAGGTGGTCCTGGACGGTGCGGCGATCGAGCTGACACCCACCGAGTGGGGCCTGCTCGTCGCCCTCGCCGCCGCCCCCGGTCGGGTGTACTCGCGCTACGCGCTGGTGAACCGGGTCCGCGGCTACGAGTTCGAGGGCTACGAGCGGACGATCGACTCCCACATCAAGAACCTGCGGCGCAAGCTGAACGACGACGTCCACGAGCCGCAGATCATCAGGACCGTTCTCGGCGTGGGCTACCGGTTCGAGCTGTCTCGTGACGGCTAGCCGCTGGAGGGCGCTGCGCTGGCGGCTCACCGCCGCATTCGTTGCCGTCGCGGTGGCTGCGGTCGCGATCGTCGCCGGGCTGGCCGCCTGGTCGGCCAGCGGACGGGTCGGCCAGCTGCTCGACCGGCGGCACGCCGTCATCACCCAGGAGATCGTCGGCGCGCTCACCGACTCCTACCGGCAGGCCGGTGGCTGGGCCGGTGCGGACCTGTCGGCCGCACAGGCCCTCGCCGCTGCCGCCGGGGCACAGCTGTCCCTCATCACGCCGATCGGCGCGGCGGCGGGCACCGCGCGCAACAGCGTGCTGCGCGCCGGACCCAGCAGCAGCGCGGGCCCGAGCGCCGCAGGGCCCGGCGGTGCCGGCCCGGGGAGCGGGCAGACGGACCCAGGGCCCGGGGTGGCGCGTACGCCTACCCCCGTACGCAGCCAGGTCAGCGCGGGCACGCCCACAGGGGACGCCTCGGGCGTGGGGCAGACGCCCGCCGCGGCTGACCCCGGCAGCAGCGGGCCCGGGCCTGTGCGCAGCGGTCAGCCGTCGACCAGCGCGACGGACCCGCGGACGCCGGCACCCGGCCCGAGCAGCGGCCCCGCGGCCACGGGGAGGCCGATCACGATCGGCGGCGCGGTGGTCGGCTTTGCGGTCGTGCACTTCCCGAGCGCGTCGAGCAGCGCCGAGAACCAGGCGCGCAGTGCCATCCTGCAGACCATCGGTGGGAGCGCGGCGCTCGCCGTCCTGGTCGCCGTCGTCATCGGCCTGCTTGCATCCCGTCGGATCAGCCGGCCGGTGGGGCAGCTGGTGGCGGCGACGCGGGCCGTCGGGGACGGAGCAGGGCCGAGCCTGCCCACCCGGGCGCCGGGCGAGCTCGGTGAGCTCGCCCGGTCGTTCGGTCAGATGGCCGAACGGCTCGCCCTGACCGAGAGCGCCCGCCGGGCGCTCGTGGCCGACGTGGCCCACGAGCTGCGCACCCCGGTGACGATCCTCCGCGGCGCGACCGAGGAGCTGGTCGACGGGATCGTCGCCCCCGACCCGCAGCGGCTGGCGTCCCTGCACGACGAGGTGCTGCGGCTGGGCCGGATCGTCGACGACCTCGCCGCCCTGGCCGCGGCGGATGCCGCCGGGCTGCACGTGGCGTCGGTTCCGCTGGACCTGGCGACCGTGGTCGAGCAGGCGGTCGAGCTGATCGGCCCGCGTGCCGCCGACGCCGGGCTGACCGTGAAGACGCGGCTGGCGTCGGGACCCGTCCGCGGTGACCCCGCCCGGCTCGAGCAGGTGGTCGCCAACCTGCTCACCAACGCGGTGAAGTTCACGCCGAGCGGCGGCCGGATCGAGCTCGCGACCCACCGGGACGGTCCCGACGTGGTGCTCGAGGTGCACGACAGCGGCCCAGGGATCCCCGCCGACGAGCTGCCGTACGTCTTCCAGCGGTTCTGGCGCGGCCGTGGCGCCGCTCAGCACAGCGGCAGCGGCGTGGGCCTCGCGGTAGTGGAGCGGTTGGTCACCGCGCACGGTGGGGTCGTCACCGCCGAGTCGCCGCCGGGGTCCGGGGCGCACTTCCTGGTCCGCCTGCCCGCCGACGACCGGCCGTGACACGCGCCGCGGCCCCACCGCATGCCTGCGGTGGGGCCGTCCTTCCGGCAGGTCACCTGTGCGTCAACGGTGCGACCCGTGCCACTGGTAGTAGCCGTCGCCGCTGCCGTCCCGCAGCCGGTCCTGCTGCTGGGTGCCGTCGCACGTGCCGCTGACGGACACGGTCACCGTGCCGTCCTTGCAGGTCCCGTCCCGCAGATGGGTCTGGTCGCGGTCCTGCTGGGTGATGCGGTCGCGGTCACCGGCGTAGGTCGACTCGGCGACCATCGTGAACGCCGCGCCCATGCCGCCGACGAGCAGCGCGGTGAGCGGGACGATGGTGATGGCCTTGCGCAGGGTCTTCATCGATGCCACCTCCTCCTGCGTCCACCGTCAGTGAACGCCCCGGCGATGGCGTCCCGGCGCAACCCGTGTGGAGACCGTGTGGAGACGACCCGTGCCCCACTGACCCGCGCCCGCCGCCCCTTACGGGGGGTGCGGCGTACGGGGGCGGGGCCGTTCGCCCCTAGGCCGGGTCCGGCCCGCGACCGGAGGCTGGACGCGTAACGGCCGACTCGCCGGAAGAGGCTGCCGTGGGAAACGACGTCCCCGCGATCCTCGTCGAGGGTCTGGTGAAGCGGTACGGCCGGCTCACCGCGGTCGACGGGGTCTCCTTCCTGGTCCACCCCGGCGAGGTGTACGCCCTGCTCGGCCCGAACGGCGCCGGCAAGACCACCACGGTCGAGGTGCTGGCCGGCTACCGCCGCCCGACCGCCGGGCGCCTGCGGGTGCTCGGCCTCGACCCGCACGGGGACGCCCGGGCCCTGCGCCAGCGGGTGGGGATCGTGCTGCAGTCGGGCGGCTTCGACGAGGAGCTGACGGTTGCCGAGACGGTGGGCCTGTACGCGGGTCTGTACCCCCGGCCCCGCGACCCGGACTCCGTCCTCGACACGGTCGGCCTGCGCGAGAAGGCGGGGGCGCGGGTGCACACGTTGTCGGGCGGGCAGCGGCGCCGGCTCGACCTCGCTCTGGCCCTGGTCGGCAACCCCGACCTGCTCTACCTCGACGAGCCCACCACCGGGTTCGACCCCGCGGCCCGGCGCCGGGCGTGGGAGGTGCTCCTGGGCCTGCGCGCGACCGGCGTCACGGTGCTGCTGACCTCGCACTACATGGACGAGGTGCAGCGGCTCGCCGACCGGGTCGGTGTCCTGTCGGCGGGCCGGATCATCGCCGAGTCGACGCCGGCGGAGCTGGGCCGGCGGGCAGATGCGGAGGCCTCCGTGCGCCTGTCCTGCCCGGACGAGGCGTGGGCCGACCGCCTGCCCCCGGGGCCCTGGCTCGTCGCCGGCTGGCGCGCCGGGGTGCTCGAGCTGCGGACGAGCGCGCCGACCGAGGCGCTGCATGTCCTCACGCGCTGGGCGCTCGACCGGGGCGAGGAGCTCCCGGGCCTGTCCGTGACGCGGCCCTCGCTCGAGGACGTGTACCTCGCCCTCACGGAGCCGTCGGAGCCGGAGCCGGCGCCATGACCGCACTGACCCGCCCGTACGCCGGCGTCCTCGTGGCGACGCGGCAGATGCGCTACCAGCTGCTCATCGTCGCGCGCAGCCGCTTCGGGGGGTTCACGACGCTCGCCGTCCCGGTCCTGCTGCTCGTCGCCCTGAACCTCGTCACCCCGGAGATGACCCTGCAGCTGCTCGGCGGTACGCCGTACCCGGACTTCCTGACCCCTGCGATGGCGATCTTCGCCATCGTCAACGCCTGCTACGTCAACGTCATCACCGCGACGGTCGTGGCGCGCGAGTCCGGGGTGCTCAAGCGGCTGCACGGGACGCCGCTGCCGATGTGGGCGTACCTGTCCGGCCGGCTGGTCGCCGCGGCGGCCGTCGGCGCCGTGGCCGCCACGGTGGTGGTGGTCATCGGCATCGCCGGGTTCGGGGCCACCCTCCCGACGGCGCGGTTCGGCGCGTTCGTCGCGGTGCTGCTGCTCAGCGTGCTGTGCCTGTCGGCGGTGGGCCTCGCGGTCAGCGGACTGGTGCGCTCACCCGACAGCGCGCTGCCTGCGGCGTACGGCACGATGCTGCCGCTCGCCTTCGTGTCGGACCTGTTCTTCCCGACCGTCACCGCGCCGGCCTGGCTGCGGGAGCTGGCCGACTGGTTCCCGCTGGCCCCGCTGACCCGCGCGGCCGAGCAGACGTTCATCGGCACCGGCTCCGGCTTCCCCATGAGCGGGCGCGACCTCGTCACGGTGCTGGTCTGGACAGCGGCCGCGTCGGCGGTGTGCATGCGCTTGTTCCCGTGGCAGCCGGGCGATGCGGGCCTGCGGCGGCTGCTGGCCGGCCTGCGTCCCGCCCGCCGGGGCGAAAGCCCCTGGTAGGCCTCGGCCGTCGGGGCAGACGCTCGAACCGAGCCCAGGAGGGAGGTCGCGATGCGTACGCAACGCGACGAGATCCGGGATCTCTACGCCGGACCCGGACCGGTGGCATCGCTGTACTTGCGGCTGGACCGCGAGGGGGGCAGCGCGGCGCACGCCGAGCACCTGCTGCGGTGGCGCGCGATCCGCGCGGAGATGGCGGAGCAGGGCGCCGACGAACCCACGCTCGCGGCTCTCGACGAGTGCCTGGCGACGGCTCGGCCGACCGGCCGGGTCCTCGTCGTGTTCGCCGCCGAGGGCAAGCTGCGCCACTGCGTCGAGCTCGAGGACTGCGGCGCCCCGGACGGTGGCTGGTTCGGGCCGCTGCCGCACGGCCTGCCCTGGCTGCGCTGGCAGCAGGAGCGGCTGCCGTACGTGGTGGTGCACACCGACCGGACGGGTGCGGAGATCGTCGCCTACGCGGGGGACGGCCAGGGCGTCTACCGGGACGTGGTCGTCGGGCCGGACGACGAGATCGAACGCAATGCACCCGGGGGCTGGGCGGGTCTCGCCCAGGGGCGCTACCAGCACCGCGCCGAGGACTCCTGGGCGCACAACGCCGCGGCGGTGAGTGACCGGCTGACGCGGGTGGCCCATGCGATCGGCGCGAGACTGGTCATCGCGGCCGGGGACGTACGGGCGGTGCAGCTGTTGCGTGACCACCTGTCGGCGCACCTGCGCGCGATGCTCGTCACGGTGTCCGCGGACGGGGAGCACCGGCCGGACGGCCCGCCGACCGTGTCTCCGGCCAGTCTCCGGCAGCTCGTCCGCGACGCGACCGAACGGGAACGCGCCGAGGCGCTGGCCCGCCTGGCCGACCTGGCCGGCCCGCAGGGCCGGGTCGCCGACGGTGTCGTCCCCGTGCTCGCGGCGCTGCGTGAGTCGGCCGTCGACACACTGTTCGTGGTGGACGACCCGGCGGACCGCCGGATGCTGGCCGTCGGGGCGCAGCCGGTCGAGGCCGCGATCGACCCCCTGGAGCTGGCGGCCGACGGGCCGCCTGCGTACGCGCCGCTGGCAGACGCGTTCGCGCGTGCTGCGCTCGGCACCGGGGCCGGTGTCGTGGTGCTGCAGCCCGGCGAGGCCGCCCCGCTGGAGGGTGTGGCCGCCCTGGTGCGGCACCCGGCCGTTCTGGGTGCGGAGTTCCTGTGAGCACCGGCCCCACCGTGGACCCGGCTGCCGCCATCTGCGCTGCGTGCGGCGCGGCAGGCCTGCTGCCGGTGCGTGCCGGCGCCGAGCTCAACCACCTCTGCGTCACCTGCGGTGCCTGCTGGCACCGGACGCCGGTCGGGCTGGAGCGGGTCGTCCCGGAGACCTGCCCTGGCTGTGCCTACCGCGGGATGTGCGTACGGCCGCCGGCGGCACTGCCGCTGCACGCCGTCGTCGGGCCGGCCGACCCGTTCGACCTGCCACTCGAGGGAGTGTGAGAGATGACCGCCACCGCCGCTGTCGGCGCGGAGTTCACCGTCCAGACCTCCACGCAGGGAGACCTCCCGCCGGACATCGGTGACTACGCCGAGCAGAAGGTGCGCAAGCTGGCGCGCTTCGCCGGCGAGCCGATCCTGCACGCGCGGGTGCGGGTCAGCCGTACGGACGACCCGGCCGTCACCCGCGGTGTGACCGCGCAGGCGTCGCTGGACTTCAACGGCCGGCTGCTCCGGGCGCAGGTGGCCGCGAGCGACGGGCACGAGGCGGTCGACCTGCTCGAGCGGCGGCTGCGGGAGCGCCTCGACCGCGCCGGTCGGCACTGGCAGGCCCGCCGCGGCGGCATGCCCGTGGACGAACCGGGACAGTGGCGCCACGTCGCCGTGCCGACCGAGCGGCCGGGCTACTTCCCCCGCCCGGTGGAGGAGCGGCAGGTGGTCCGCCGCAAGGCGTTCGCCGTGCCGCGCATCGACCTCGACGAGGCGGCATTCGACATGGACCTCGCCGACTACGACTTCTACCTGTTCACCGACGCTGCGACCGGCCAGGACAGCGTGCTCGAACGCACCGCCGACGGGTTCGTGCTGCACCAGGCCGAGCCGCGGGAGCGGCCGCAGGAGCCGCTGGCCGCGCGTGTGACCGTCAGCGAGCTGCCGATACCGCGGCTGCAGGCGGCCGACGCGGTCGAGCGCCTCAACGCGAGCGGCGCGCCGTTCGTGTTCTTCGTCAACGTCGCCACCGGTCGCGGCAACGTGCTCTACCGCCGCTACGACGGTCACTACGGCCTCCTGCGCCCGGCGGTGTGAGATGCCGAACCTCTGGGTGTCCCGGCCGGCGCATCCCGGTGACGCTGTCCCTCCGGAAGGGGAGGAAGCACAGCCGCTCGACGCCAGCAAGGTGATGCGGATCGGCACGATGGTGCACAGCGTTCTGGAGGAGCTGCGCGGCGTCGAGCTGGGAGCGGCGGGCCGGGCACACCTGGTCGACGCGCACCGGCGGGTGACCGAGGAGCTCGAGCGCTCGCTGCCGCCGGAGCTGGCGAGCGAGCTGGACCGGCTTCGCCTGCACCTGGACGGCGAGACCCCGGGGGCGGACGAGCTGCGGGTCGCGCACGCGCAGCTGCTCGGCTGGCTCGAAGGGCTCCTGCAGGGGGTACGGATGGCGGTCGCGATGCACGAGCACACGCGGCTCGCCTCACTGACAGGCCAGGACGGGGAGCAGTCCCAGCAGGAGGCCCTGCCGGAAGGCAACTACCTGTGAGCGCGGCAGAGCTGCGCCTGGACGCCGTCCCGCTCGACCTGCCGGACGGCAGCAACGTCATCGTCGGCCAGGCCCACTTCATCAAGACGGTGGAGGACCTGCACGAGGTGCTGGCGGCCAGCAGCCCGCACCTGCGCTTCGGGGTCGCGTTCTGCGAGGCGTCCGGTGACCGGCTGGTGCGGCGGACCGGCAACGCGCCCGACCTGGTCGACGCCGCCGTCGACAACGCCCGGCGGGTCGCCGCCGGTCACGTCTTCGTGGTGCTCCTGCGGGACGGGTTCCCGGTCAACGTGCTGAACGCGGTGAAGGCGGTGCCGGAGGTCTGCACGGTCTTCTGCGCGACGGCCAACCCGATCACGGTGCTGGTCGCAGAGCTGCCCTCCGGCCGTGGGGTCGTGGGGGTCGTCGACGGCAGCCCGCCGGTCGGCGTGGAGGACGACGCCGCCGTACGCGAGCGCCACGCGCTGCTGCGCACCATCGGCTACAAGCTGTGAGGAAGGAGGCCGCGATGACGCTCCACGAGGTCGTCGCTGCCGGACCGCTGGCCCTGACCCCCGCTGCGGTCGAGGAGCGGTCGTGGCAGGAGTTCCAGGGCAAGCGCGACGCGCACATCAAGGAGCTGTACGCCACGCAGGGCTGCACCGCCGGCCTGCTGCGACTGCAGCCGGGCGCGCACGAGGTGCCGCACCGGCACGTCAGTGGCGGGCACCACCTGTGGGTGCTGGAGGGCGCCATCGAGGTGGACGGGGCCCAGCTCGATGCCGGCAGCTACGTGCACGTACCGCACGGCGTCGCCCACACCTTGCGCAACGTGGGCGACGGCGCGTGCGTGCTGTTCTTCGTCTACGAGCGGGCCGAGTGACCGCTGCTGCGCTCGGCTGAGAACCGGCGCAGCCGCAGGCTGTTCGTCACGACGAACACCGAGCTGAACGCCATCGCGGCTCCGGCGATGAGTGGGTTGAGCAGGCCCAGCGCCGCGGCCGGGATCGCCGCGACGTTGTAGGCGAACGCCCAGAACAGGTTGCCCTTGATCGTGGCGAGGGTGCGGCGGGACAGGCGGATGGCGTCCGCGGCAGCCTGCAGGTCGCCGCGGACGAGCGTGAGGTCGCTGGCCTCGATCGCGACGTCGGTGCCGGTGCCCATGGACAGCCCCAGGTCGGCCTGCGCGAGCGCGGCCGCGTCGTTCACGCCGTCACCGACCATGGCCACGACCCGGCCCTCGCCCTGCAGGCGCTTGACGACGTCCACCTTGTCGGCGGGCAGCACCTCGGCGATGACCTCGTCGATGCCGACCTGGGCCGCGACGGCGCGGGCCGTCGCGGTGTTGTCACCGGTCAGCAGGACGGGGCGTAGGCCGAGCTCGCGTAGCCGGTTCACCGCAGCGGCGCTGGTCGGCTTCGCCTGGTCGGCGACCATCAGCACGGCGCGCGGCCGGCCGTCCCAGCCGGCGGCTACCGCGGTCTGACCCGCAGCCTCTGCGGCAGTACGGGCGGCCTCCAGGCCGTCGTCGAGGTGCAGTCCCCAGTCCGCGAGCAGCGCGGCCCGGCCGGCGACGACCGCGTGCCCGTCCACGACCCCCTGGACGCCGAGCCCGGCCGTGCTGGCGAACTCCTCGACCGTCGGCAGCGGTCCGGCCTCCTGTGCGGCCGCCGCGGCGATGGCCTGGGCGATCGGGTGCTCGGAGGCGTCTTCGAGCGCACCGACGAGCCGCAGCACCTCGCCGCGGTCCGTACCGGGGGCCAGGGCGACGTCCACGAGCGCCATCCGGCCCGTGGTCACGGTGCCGGTCTTGTCCAGCACGACGGTGTCGACCCGCCGGGTCGACTCGAGCACCTCGGGGCCCTTGATGAGGATGCCCAGCTGCGCGCCTCGGCCCGTTCCGACGAGCAGCGCCGTCGGCGTGGCGAGGCCGAGTGCACAGGGGCAGGCGATGATGAGCACGGCCACCGCTGCGGTGAACGCGGCGGTCGTGGAGTGACCGGTGGCCAGCCACGCGCCGAGCGTCAGCAGCGCCAGCCCGATGACCACGGGGACGAACACGGCAGCGACCCGGTCGGCGAGCCGCTGCACCGGGGCCTTGCCGGACTGCGCGGCGGTGACCAGGCGGCCGATCTGCGCCAGGGCCGTGTCGGCGCCGACGCGGGACGCGCGGACGACGAGCCGTCCGCCGGCGTTCACCGTCGCACCGGTCACCGGGGAGCCCGGCGAGACCTCGACCGGGACGCTCTCGCCGGTGAGCATGCTCTCGTCGACCGCCGAGCTGCCCTCCTCGACGACACCGTCGGTGGCGATCTTCTCGCCGGGCCGGACGACGAACCGGTCGCCGGCGGCGAGCTGCTCCACCGGCACGCGTACCTCGACGCCGTCGCGGAGCACCGCGACGTCCTTCGCACCGAGCTCGAGCAGCGCGCGCAAGGCGGCGCCGGAGCGGCGCTTGGCCCGTGCCTCGAAGTAGCGCCCCAGCAGGATGAGCACGGTCACGCCGGCGGCGACCTCGAGGTAGAGGTCGGCCGTGCCCTCCGAGCGGCTGGGCAGCAGCTGGAAGTGCATCGTCATGCCCGGTTCGCCGGCACCGCCCAGGAACAGCGCCCACACCGACCAGCCGAAGGCCGCGAGCACGCCGACCGAGATCAGCGTGTCCATGGTCGCCGCACCGTGACGCAGGTTCGTCCACGTCGCGCGGTGGAACGGCCAGGCACCCCACGCGACGACCGGCGCGGCCAGCGTCAGGGACGCCCACTGCCAGAACCGGAACTGCACACCCGGCACCATCGCGAGCAGCAGCACGGGCACAGCGAGCAGCGCCGACACGACGAGCCGCTGCAGCAGCTGCGACGCCTCGTCCCGGGCCGGCTCGCCCTCTCCCTCGGCGGCGGCCTCGGGCTGGGGCAGTGCTGCCGTGTAGCCCGTCGCCTCCACCGTCGCGATGAGCCGCGTCGCGTCGACGGCAGCCGGGTCGAACTCGACGGTCGCCGTCTCGGTCGCGTAGTTGACCGACGCCTGGACGCCGTCGAGCCGGTTGAGCTTCTTCTCGACCCGGGCGGCGCACGAGGCGCACGTCATGCCACCGATTGCGAGCTCCACATGGGTCATCGTCAGGACACGACCTCGTAGCCCGCCTCGTCGATGGCCTCGCGGACGGCGGCGTCGTCGAAACCCTCACCGGTCACGTCGACGGTCTTGCGGTCCAGGTCCACGGCGACGTTGCTCACGCCGCCGACCTTGCTGACCTCACCGGTGATGGAGTTGACGCAGTGCTGGCAGCTCATGCCCTCGACCGTGTACGTCTGGGTGGCCATGCCGGCCTCCTTCTCTGTCAGGAACGGACGAGGCGTTCGATGGCGGCGAACGCCTCGGTGACCTTGGCGTGGGCGTCGGGACCGCCGGCGGTGATGGCGTCGGTGACGCAGTGGTTCAGGTGGTCCTCGAGCAGTCCGAGGGCGACCGCCTGCAGCGCCCGCGTGGCCGCCGAGACCTGCGTGAGGATGTCGATGCAGTACGTGTCCTGCTCGACCATCCGTTGCAGGCCGCGCACCTGGCCCTCGATGCGTCGGAGCCGGTTGAGCACCTGGTCCTTGTTGCCCGAGTAGCCGTGCTGATGCGGTTGGGTGGTGGTCACGTCCACAGTCCCAAGGTATACCCCATAGGGGTACTGGCAACCTAGGGACTTTCGACCTCGGCCGACCGGCTCCCCGCCCGGCCCGACGGGGCCACGCCGAGGTAGCCCCCGGGGATGGTTTCCCCGGGAACGCCCGCTCCGCGTCCCCGCTCGCCGGACAGTGCGGTTGTGCCCGAGCTGTTCCTGCGCGCCGCGTCGCTGCTCATGGTGGTGGCGTCGTCGGTGGCCGCTGTGGTGGCTCCGCACGCCGTGGCCCGCCCCGGGTCGGCCGAGGGCGGCGTGCGTGCCGTCGTCCGGCCTGCCGCCGCGGTGACGGCCCTGCCGTACGCCTTCGAGTCGATCTCGGGGGGAGTCCCCGTCCACCTGAGCAGCTGCGTCCCGGTGCACTGGTGGTTCAACCCCGCCGGGGCTCCGCGCGGCGGGCTCGCCGTGGTGCAGTCGGCCTTCGCGCGGCTGAGCGCGGTCACCGGGGTCCACTTCGCCTACGACGGGGCCACGCCGACCGTGCCGCGCCGCTCCTACGTGGACGACCAGCAGCCGGGCGGCTGGCGTCCGGTCCTGGTGGGGTGGGTGCGGCCGGAGGCGACGGACCTGCTGGACGGACCGCGCGTGGTCGGCTTCACCCGGAACAAGTGGTACGGCACCCCGGGCCGGGCGCTCGTCCGCACCGGGGTGGTGGCGCTGAACGCCTCGCGGGTGCTGCCGCTGACCGGGCCGCTGTCGTGGCAGGCCGTCGTGCTGCACGAGCTCGGCCACCTGGCCGGGCTGGCGCACGTCGACGACCCGGACGAGCTGATGAGCCCCACCCTCCCGCGTGGTCTGAGCGGGTACGGCCCGGGCGACCTGGCCGGGTTGCGCCGGCTCGGCGGCGAGGGCTGCTGAAGGCGGTCAGACGCCGAACGAGGCGCCGCGCAGCCGGGCGACGGCCTCGGGGTCGCCGGTCAGCTCGACCTGGGCGGCCTCCTTGCGCCCGAAGGCGTAGAGGAACAGCTCGCCCACCGGGCCGCTGAGCGTCACGGCCGCACCGTCCGAGGCGCCGAAGTGCAGCGCCTCCCGCCCGGGGGTGACCAGCGTGACGTGCAGGTCGCGGACCGGCCGGAACAGCTGCTTGCCCATGAGCCGCAGCCGCCGCCACAGCAGACCGTCGCGCCGAGCGTCGTCCGGACGCGGTCCCTCGCCGTTCGCCCTGCGGACGTCCTCGAGGTGCACGAAGAACTCGTGGATGTTGGCTGCGTCACTGGAGGCCACCGTGCCCAGCGGGCCCCACGGACCGCGCCGCACCTTCTCCACCAGTCCGTCGTAGGACTCGCTCTCGCGGGCGTGCCGGCGGACCGACTCCGTGTGCGTGGCCGCAGGGCCGGGGAGCACCAGCCCGGGCAGCGTGTCCGGGCGGCGCTCCCGCACCATGACGTGGGCGGCGAGGTCGGCGGTCGTCCACCCTTCGCAGAGGGTGGGTGCGTCCGGCCCGAGACGGGCGAGCAGGTCGGCGAGCGCTGCGCGCTCGCCAGAGGTCACAGTGGCCACGGACCCCGATTGTGCCGTGCGGGGTCGTGGGGCTCCTCGTCGCCCACCCCGCTCGGCTCACCCTGCGGTCCGCCGCCGGCACCTGCTGATCTGTCTCGTCGCACGGGACAGACAACTTGCGGTGGACTCGGGCGCACCCCTACCCGCCGTACTCCCAGTGCCACGGCTCGTACGCCCCGCCGGAGCCGCCCTCGGCCCACGCCGGGTGGAACCAGCCGTACTGGGCGGCGTGCATGCGCAGCCACGTGTGCGCGGCCGTGCCCTCGCGCTGAACGCCGCCGCAGAGGTCCACCGCCTTGGCCCAGCCGTGCTCGCTGGTGCCCGGCCGGGCTGCGTACCCCCGCGGCTTGGTCCGGTACATGTACACCTGGCGGTCGTAGCTGCGGTAGGAGTCGGCGACGCAGATCGGCGTGCCGAAGTCCTGCGCGTACGCATGGCTCATCCGGTTGAACGCCGCTGCCGCGGCCGCGGCGAGCATCTTGCCCGGCGCGCCCCAGAGGGGGCACAGCTGCGCCTCCGGGATGTAGCCGTTGCGGTAGCCGCTGACGTCACCACCCCGGCACAGCGCCAGCCGGCGGGCGCTGCGGGACGCGCGCTCGCGGGCCAGCCGCTCGGCGCGGGCCAGCGCGGCGGCGCGGGAGCGGGCGGATGTCGCCGCACCTCGGGTGGCCGCCAGCTCGACGTCGAGCCGCTGCAGCGCGGAACGGGCCTGCGCGACCAGTGCGTCGGCGGCCCGGCGGGCCGTCCGCTGCCGGGCCGCGGCGGCGTCGGCGGCGGACGAGGTCGCGCGTGCCCGCTCGGTTGCGACCTGTTCGGCGGCCCGCGCGATCCGGGCCTCGGCCAGCACCCGTGACTCGCGCGCGCCCACCTGGCCGAGCAGGTTCACCCCGTGCAGCAGGTCGCGCGGCCGGTCGCTGAGGGCCAGCGCGAGCCCGGGGGACAGCTCGTTGCCGGAGCGGTACGCCAGGGACGCGTACGCGTTCACCTGGGTGCGCAGGCCCGCGGTGTGCCGGCGAGCGTCGGCGAGCCGGGTCTGCGCCTGCTGCCTCTCGTCCCGGGCGTGCTCTGCCCGGCGCTGGGCCTGCTGCAGCGCCTCGAGCGCGGCGTTCGCCCGCCCGGTGAGGGACGTGACGCGCCGCTGCGCCGCGGCGACGGCGGCCGCCTGCTGCGCGGCCTTCCGGTCGAGCTGGGCGGCCCGCCGCCGCTCGCCGGCCGAGTCGGCGTGTGCCGCCGGCGTCACCGCCAGCACGAGCAGCGCCGCCAGCACGAGCAGCGCCGCCAGCAGGCGCGCAGGCACGCGGGCGCGCAGGGGGGTCACCGGGGGTGGCTCCTCGTCGACAGCCGATCGGGTCCGGATGCACCGTAGCGAGCGACGGCCGACCACGTCCGGCGAACGCGCCGGGAAAGGTCCGACAATCCGGACAAGTGCGGCCAGAGCGGGGCCAGAGGTCCTCGGCCCTACCGGCGCATGCCTCTTCCGCCCGGGAGGCCCGGGACGTCGACTGGGGGCATGAGAAGACTTGTCGTCCTGATCACCGCGATCGCCGCGGCGACGTCGTTCGTCGCGGTCCCCGCGTCGGCCGTGATGGGCACGGCGTCGCAGACCCACGAGGTCACCGTCTACTTCCTGTCGAGCCAGCCCTCAGGCGCCGGCCCGTACCTGGTGCCCGCCCATCGCACGGTGACGGCGGACACCGCGATCCCGGCGGCGACCGTGCAGGCGCTGCTCGCCGGGCCCTCGGCCACCGAGCAGGCCGCCGGTCTCACCACGGCCGTCCCGGCCGGCACGACCCTGCACCGGGTGCACCTGGACAACGGGATCGCCACCGTCGACCTGTCCGCCCAGTACGCCTCGGGCGGCGGCTCCGCGTCGATGTTCGGTCGGCTCGCCCAGGTCGCGTACACGCTGACGCGGTTCCCGACGATCGACGGCGTGCGCTTCGCCCTCGACGGCGCAGTGGTCACGACGTTCTCGGGTGAGGGCCTGCTCCTGCCGAACCCGGTGACGCGGGCGTACTTCACCCCTCAGAGCCTCGAGCCGCCGATCTTCCTCGACCGGCCGGCATGGGGCGCGCCGTTCGGACACCGGGTCGCCGGGACCACCAGCGTCACCGGTGGCGCGTTCACCGTCGAGGTCAGCAACGCTGCCGGCGCGGTGCTCGCCAGTCAGCCGGTGACCGCCGTGGCCGGGCTGTTCGACGTCAACGTCCCGTACCAGGTCACCACGGACCAGCCCGGCACGATCACCGTCTACAGCGGTAGCACCACGGCACGCCAGAACGTGCGCACCTACCCGGTGACACTGCTCGCCGGCTCCGGTGGCGCGTGGGTGCGTGGTGTGAGCAACGCGTGCACGGGTGTCCCGCCGCAGCCGTTCGCCGACGTCCCCGGGGACAGCCCGCACGGGCTCGGGATCGCGGTCGCGCACCGGTGGGGCGTCGTCAACGGGACGAGCACCACGACGTACGCGCCGTTGCGCCTGCTCAACCGCGAGCAGGTCGCCGCGATGGTCGCGCGGATGCTGCAGGGCGTCGGTGTCGTGCTGCCGGCTGACCCTGGTCACCCGTTCACCGACGTGTCCGGCTCGCCGTTCCGGCTGCAGATCGAGCAGCTGGCGCAGCTGCAGGTCATGTACGGCTACGGCGACGGCACCTTCGGCCCCGCGGGTCCGGTCACCCGGGCCCAGGTGATGGCCATGCTGCAGCGGGCGTACGAGCTGCGTGCGCAGACCCAGCTGGCCGCGGGGCCGGACGTCTTCAGCGACGACCAGGCCAGCCCGCACCACGCGGCGATCAACGCGATGGCGGCCGTGGGAGTCGCGGGCGGGTACGGCGACGGCACGTTCGGCCCGTCCCGCCAGCTCACCCGCGAGCAGGTCGCCACCATGCTCGCCCGGACGTTGGACCTCTTCGTCACCCACGGGCTCGCCACCGCGCGGTAGCGGGCGGCGCGCTGCACACCCAACAGGTACCTCATCCACGAGAGGTGAAGACATGAACGGCACGCGAGGGTCGCCGGGCGGGCGCTCGTTCGGGACACTGGTCGTAGTCGCTGCCACGACGATGGCGCTGCTGCCGCTGGGGGCGACGGGTGCAGCGGAGATCAGCTACCCGACCACCGTCTGGGTCAGCATGCAGACCGGCAACGGCGGCGGTGAGCAGCCGGCGCTCAGTTCCGACGGCCGCTACTCCGTCGTGGTCGGCCGCGGCAGCACCAACGCCGGCCTCTGGAAGATGGACACGACCAACGGCACGATGGTCGCGCACCTGACCGCCCACCAGGTGTCCAACCCGGACATCAGCGGTGGTGGCCGCTACGTGGCGTACGCGGTGCCGGGATCCGCCGGCAGCACCGGCGGCGGGGTCTTCGTCTGGGACACGAAGACGGACAGGACCGTCCTGGTCAGCGTGCACAGTGACGGCAGCCGGATCACTGGCGCGTTCTTCGACTACCCCGCCATCACGGACAACGGCCGCTTCGTCGCCTTCCGCGGCCCGGCCGGCGGCAGCGGCAGCGGCAGTGACGGCACGACCGGCACGGCGCCGCAGCGCGTCTACGTCCACGACCGCGACGCGGACCAGGACGGGATCTACGACGAGGCGGGCGCGGGCGCGACCTCCACGGTCGTCGCCAGCAGGGCCGACGGTGCCGACGGGGCTGAGGTGCAGGCGTCGTTCCCGGACATCTCCAACGACGGTCGATACGTCGCCTTCCAGTCCGCTGACGCGGCGCTCATGCCCTCGGACGGAACGACCGAGGAGGGTGGCGGCAGCGGTGGCACCGGCGGATCCGGCGGCACTGGCGGGTCCGGCGAGGAGACCACGGTCCCGGCGCAGGTGTTCGTCCGCGACCTGACCGCCGGCACCACGGCGATGGTCAGCGTCACGCCGGAAGGCGCGCCGGGCAACGGCTCCAGCGCGCTGACGGCCGCGCCGACGATCAGCGCTGACGGCAGCAAGATCGCCTTCGAGTCGCTGGCCACCGACCTGGTGACCGACGCACTCACGGACCCCGACACCGCGCGCGTCTACCCGTACGTGGCGACGGTGGACCGGACCGCCGACCCGGTGACGGTGGCGATCCAGCTGGTGCCGACCAGCGACACGCCGCTCGAGCCGCTGACCATTGACCCGTGCACGGGCGCCGACTACACGACGCCGCCCGCTCCCGTCATGGGCGGCGCCCCGGCGATCAGCCGGGACGGCACGACGGTCGCCTTCGTCTCGGAGGCCCCGCTCACGGAGGACGACACCAACGCCACCGACGTTGTGTCCGACACCGACCCGCCCACGGTCATCTCCGAGATGCGGGTGAAGGACGTCTACCGCACCGTGCTCGGCTCGACCGGCCTGGCCCGGATGAGCGTCGTCCTCGACGGCAGCGACGGCGTGGAGGCCGGCGGCTGCCGGACGCCGCAGCACTCGCACGAAGGCGAGCCGGCGCCGGCCGTCGTGGCCAACGGCACCGACCCGCAGATCAGCGCGACCGGCCAGGTCGTGCTGTTCGCCTCGGCCGGCAACCTCACCGGCGGCCGGACCAGCGAGGAGGGAACGGAGAGCGGTGCCGGGGTGACCGCCCTGGCCGAGCCGACCTCCGTCGCCCTCGAGACCGCCGCGTACGCGCGGCTGCTGGGCGCCGAGACGGCGTACACGGGCGACGACGTCGGCGACGTTCCGCCTCCGCCGCCTCCGCCTCCGCCGCCTCCGCCTCCGCCGTCCGACGGTGGTGGCGGTGTCCCGGCGACGCCGGGGGAGCAGCCAGGGCAGCTGCTCTGCCAGCCGGGTCTGGGGATGCCGTTCACGGACGTGGCCAGCGGCAGCGTGCACCGTGACGCCGTGGCGTGCATGTACCGCTACGGGATCACCAACGGGCTGACGGCCGGCACGTACGGGCCGATGGCACCGGTGACGCGCGAGCAGATGGCCTCCTTCCTGGTTCGCGTGCTGACCCAGGCGGGCGTCCTCGTGCCCAGGCCGGTCCCTGACGGGTTCGCCGACGACCAGGCCTCCGTGCACCACACGGCCATCAACCAGCTGGCCGCGCTGGGCATCGTGCTCGGTCGCCAGCCGGGCGTCTACGCGCCGTCGGAGGTCGTCACCCGGGAGCAGATGGCGTCGTTCCTGGTGCGCGTCTACCAGGAGACCGGCGGCACCCTGCCCACCGCGCCACCGAACGCCTTCACCGACGACGAGACCTCGGCGCACCACCTGGCCATCAACCAGGCGGCCGAGCTCGGGTTCGCCAAGGGGGTCGGTGCGTCGGCGTTCGCTCCGGTCCGCGGGACGCAGCGGGACGCGATGGCGTCCTTCCTGTACCGCCTGATGAACCAGCTGCTCGCCGACGGCAAGGTCCACGTGAGCTGACGTCCTGGCTCACGGAAGGGGCGGCCACCCGGCCGCCCCTTCTCGTGCCCGGCCGCACCGGCTCGTACGCCGGGTGAGTGATCCGTGAGTGGTCGGGGACGATGCGCCCATGGCCAACAAGCTCGCTGACGCCACCAGCCCGTACCTGCTGCAGCACAAGGACAACCCGGTCTTCTGGTACCCGTGGGGTGAGGAGGCCTTCCAGGCGGCCAGGGACCGGGACGTGCCATTGCTGCTCTCCGTCGGCTACGCCGCCTGCCACTGGTGCCACGTCATGGCCCACGAGTCCTTCGAGGACCCGGAGACCGCGCACCTGATGAACGAGCGGTTCGTCAACGTCAAGGTCGATCGCGAGGAGCGCCCGGACGTCGACGCCGTGTACATGGCGGCGACCACCGCCATGACCGGGCACGGCGGCTGGCCGATGACCTGCTTCCTCACCCCGGACGGCGAGCCGTTCTACTGCGGCACGTACTTCCCGCCCGACGATCGGCACGGCATGCCGTCGTTCCGCCGGGTGCTGCTCTCGGTCGCCGAGGCGTGGGGCAGCCGACGCGACGACGTCGTGGCCCAGGGCAGGCAGGTGGTCACCGCGCTGGCCGAGCGGGGCCGTACGCCGGCCCCGGACGGGCGGCGGATGACCGAGGAGGTGCTGGACGCGGCGGCGGCGTCGCTGGCTTCGGCGTATGACGAGCAGCGGGGCGGGTTCGGCGGCGCCCCGAAGTTCCCGCCGGCGATGGCCCTGGAGTTCCTGCTGCGGCACCACGCGCGTACCGGCGACGAGCGGTCGCTCGCGATCGTCGAGGGCACCTGCGAGCGGATGGCGCGCGGCGGCCTCTACGACCAGCTCGCCGGCGGGTTCGCCCGGTACTCGGTCGACGCGGCCTGGGTCGTCCCGCACTTCGAGAAGATGCTGTACGACAACGCGCTGCTGCTGCGGCTGTACGCGCACCTGTGGCGCACGACCGGCTCGGAGCTGGCGCGCCGGGTGGCGAGCGAGACGGCGGACTGGCTGCTCGCCGAGCTGTGGACGGCGGAGGGCGGGTTCGCCTCCTCTCTCGACGCCGACACCGAGGGCGAGGAGGGCCGCTACTACGTCTGGACGCCGGACGAGGTGGGCCCGTACGCCGCCGAGTTGTTCGGGGTGACCGACGCGGGCACGTTCGAGCACGGGCGCTCGGTGCTGCAGCTGTCGCGCGACCCGGACGACCCCGGCCGGTACGCGCAGGAGCGGGCGCGGCTGCGGGCTCTGCGCGAGCAGCGGGTCCGGCCCGGCCGCGACGACAAGGTCGTCGCGTCGTGGAACGGTCTCGCGATCGCCGCGCTGGCCGAGGCCGGGGTGCTGCTCGACCGGATCGACCTGGTCACCGCGGCGCAGGACGCGGCCGACCTGCTGCTGCGCGTCCACTTGGTCGACGCGCGGCTGCGCCGTACGTCACGGGACGGTGCCGTCGGTACGAACGCCGGCGTGCTCGACGACTACGGCAACGTGGCCGACGGGCTGCTGACCCTGCACCAGGTGACCGGTGAGCAGCGGTGGCTGGCGGCGGCCGGGCAGCTGCTCGACGTGGTCCTCGCCCGCTTCGGCGACGGCCGGGGCGGTTTCTACGACACCGCGGACGACGCCGAGCGGCTCGTCCGCCGGCCGCAGGACCCGAGTGACAGCCCCACCCCCTCCGGGCTGTCCGCGGCTGCCGGTGCGCTGGTGACGTACGCCGCGCTGACCGGTGAGCACCGGTACCGCGAGGCGGCGGACGAGGCGCTGGGGGTCGTCGTCCCGATCGCCCAGCAGCAGGCGCAGTTCGCCGGGTGGGCCGCGGCCGTGGGGGAGGCCGCGGTGGCCGGTCCGACGGAGATCGCGGTGGTCGGTGACCGGGACGCCCGGCGCGAGGTGGAGCGCGCCGCCCGGCTCGCGACGCTGCCGGGTGCGGTCGTCGTCGCCGGGGAGCCGGGCAGCGCCGCGTCGCCGCTGCTCGCCGACCGGCGCGCGTTGGGCGACCGCCCCACGGTCTACATCTGCCACGGCTTCGTCTGCGAGCGCCCCCTCGTCGACCTCGACCAGGTCCGCGACCGCCTCCGCGTCACGGCGCCGGCCTGACGTCCGCAAGTCGATCTGTCCCGTGCGACGAGACGGATCAACGTGCAGGGGGCGGGTACCCCGGCTGTCCTCGCGGGGACCTCGACCCCGGGGGAGGGATTTTCGGCAGCGCGTAGAATCAAGATCCACAAATCCTCCCCCCGCCAGAGGAGCAGCCCTCATGACGACGGTGGCCCCCATTCCCGGGCTCGACCAGGCACCGACGCGCCACAAGCGGCTCGTGGAGTGGGTCCGCGAGATCGCGGAGCTGACCACGCCGGAGCGGGTGGAGTGGTGCGACGGGTCGGACGAGGAGTGGGACCGGCTCACGGCGCTGCTCGTCGACCAGGGCACGTTCGTCAAGCTCGACGAGAGCAAGCGGCCGAACAGCTTCTACGCCGCCTCCGACCCGAGCGACGTGGCCCGCGTCGAGAGCCGTACGTTCATCTGCTCCGAGCGTGAGGAGGACGCCGGGCCGACGAACAACTGGATGGCCCCGGCGGAGATGCGCGAGACGCTGAACGGCCTGTTCGCCGGCTGCATGACCGGACGCACGATGTACGTCGTCCCGTTCTGCATGGGCCCGCTCGGCTCGAAGATCTCCGCCCTCGGCGTCGAGATCACCGACTCGCCGTACGTCGTCGTCTCCATGCGGATCATGACGCGCATGGGCAAGGCCGCCCTCGACGAGATGGGCGAGGACGGCTTCTTCGTCCCGGCCGTCCACTCGGTCGGCAAGCCGCTGGCCCCGGGGGAGCAGGACGTCCCGTGGCCGTGCAACGACACGAAGTACATCACCCACTTCCCGGAGACCCGGGAGATCTGGTCGTACGGCTCCGGGTACGGCGGCAACGCGCTGCTCGGCAAGAAGTGCTACGCGCTACGGATCGCGTCCGTCATGGCCCGTGACGAGGGCTGGCTCGCCGAGCACATGCTCATCCTCAAGCTCACCTCGCCCACCGGCGACGTGCGCTACGTCGCGGCCGCCTTCCCGTCCGCCTGCGGCAAGACCAACCTCGCGATGCTGCAGCCGACCATCCCCGGCTGGAAGGCCGAGACCGTCGGCGACGACATCTGCTGGATGCGCTTCGGCGACGACGGCCGGCTGTACGCCATCAACCCGGAGGCCGGCTTCTTCGGGGTGGCGCCGGGCACCGGCAACGACACGAACAAGAACGCGATCGACACGCTGTGGGGCAACTGCATCTTCACCAACGTCGCGCGCACGGACGACGGTGACGTGTGGTGGGAGGGGCTCACCAAGCAGCCCCCGGCCCACCTGATCGACTGGTTGGGCCGCGACTGGGCGCCCGGCGCCGAGGAGCCGGCCGCGCACCCGAACGCGCGGTTCACCGCCCCCGCCGGCCAGTGCCCGACGATCGCCCCGGAGTGGGAGGACCCGAAGGGCGTGCCGATCTCGGCGATCCTCGTCGGCGGTCGCCGCGCCACCAACGTGCCACTGGTCACCGAGGCGTTCGACTGGCAGCACGGCGTCTTCCTCGCCTCGAACGTCTCCTCCGAGGGTACGGCGGCGGCGGAGAACAAGGTCGGTGCGCTGCGCCGTGACCCGTTCGCGATGCTGCCGTTCTGCGGCTACAACATGGGCGACTACTTCGCCCACTGGCTGCAGATCGGCAAGGCGACCGACGCCGAGAAGCTGCCACGGATCTACTACGTCAACTGGTTCCGCAAGGACGCGGGCGGGACGTTCGTCTGGCCCGGCTTCGGTGAGAACAGCCGGGTGCTCAAGTGGATCGTCGAGCGGCTCGAGGGCACGGCCGAGGCGGTCGACACGCCGATCGGCCGGCTGCCCACCAAGGACGCGCTGGACACCGACGGCCTCGACCTCACCGACGACCAGCTCGAGCTGCTGCTCACGGTGGACGTCGACGGCTGGCGCCACGAGGCCGGGCTGATCGCACCCGACTACAACCAGTTCGGCAAGCACCTCCCCCAGGAGCTGTGGGACGAGCTGCACGCGCTGGAGCGGCGGCTCAACGAGGTGTAACCGCCCGTTTCCGCGCGAGATCGTCCGGGCACCTGCCCTGCATGGCGTACGACGTGCAGGCGAACAGTGTCGAGTGGAACCCCTCCCCCGAGCGGCTGCGTGAGCTCGCCGAGGCGATGCCGAACGCCCGGGTGACCGAGTACGGCAGCGTGGACGTCGTCTCGCGCGTGCACGCGCGCAGCAAGACCTCGACGTACATCGTCGCCGACGACCCGGAGTCGGTCACCGACCAGACGGTCGACCGCGCGGAGTACGACCGGCTCGCCGCGCTGCAGGACGCCTACGTCCGTGACCAGGACATGCTGGTCGTGGACGGCTACATCGGCAACGACCCGGACTTCCGTACGCGGGCCCGCCTGGTCATCGAGAAGAGCAACGCCAACATCGCGGGGATGCAGCAGCAGCTGTACTTCCCCGGCGACTGGGCGCCGGGCGAGCAGCCCGGCTCCGACCCGGTGACCACCGTCGTCTACACGCCGAACCTGCCCGTGCCCGGCTACCCGAACGACCGCGCGATCCTCGTCGACCTCGACCACAACGTCACGCGGGTGTTCAACTCCGACTACTTCGGGGAGTCGAAGAAGGGCGGCCTGCGGATGTGGAACAACATCGTGTTCCAGCGCGGAGGGCTCGCCCTGCACGCCGGGGCCAAGAT
This sequence comes from uncultured Actinomycetota bacterium, assembly GCA_963728075.1. Lineage (GTDB taxonomy): Bacteria > Actinomycetota > Actinomycetes > JAFAQI01 > DASSKL01 > CAVSIP01. Next base: position 130,452 of record CAVSIP010000004.1, read on the forward strand.
GATCCCGGTCGGTGACCGGCGCAGGACCGTCATCATCGTCGGCCTGTCCGGTACGGGGAAGACGACGACGACGTTCACGACGCAGCTCGGCTCCAGGCCGGCGCAGGACGACTTCATCGGTCTGATGCCCGGCGGCACCGTGCACGGGACGGAGGCCGGCTGCTTCGCCAAGACGTTCGGCCTGTCACCCGACACCGAGCCGGAGATCTACCGCGCCACGACGACGCCGCAGGCGTACCTGGAGAACGTGTGGTGCGACGAGACGGGCCGGGTCGACTTCGCCAACCCGGAGCCGACGCCGAACGGGCGCACCACCTGGCCGTTCGCGCTCGTCGACCCGGTCGACATCACGACGCTCGAGCCCGCGTCGACGATGCTGATCCTCAACCGCAACGACAACATCGTCCCGGCCGTGGCCCGGCTCGACCGGGCGCAGGCGGCCGCGTACTTCATGCTCGGCGAGACGATGGGCACCTCCGCCGGCGGCAAGGAGGAGGCCGGCAAGGCGCTGCGCGTCCCGGGGACCAACCCGTTCTTCCCGCGCCGGCACGCCGACATGGGCAACCGGTTCCTCGAGCTGCTCGACACCATGGACCTCACCGTGTACGTGCTCAACACCGGCCGGATCGGTGGCCCGGACGGCGACGAGCGCAGCAAGAAGATCAAGATCCCGCACTCGTCGGCGATCGTCGAGGCGGTCGTCACCGAGTCGATCGAGTGGGAGGCCGACCCCGACTTCGGCTACGAGGTCGCCGCCTCGCTGCCGGGGATCGACGACCCCGAGCTGCTCCGGCCGCGCCGGCTGTACGAGCGGCAGGGCCGGCTGGACGAGTACGACGAGTGGGTCGAGCGGTTCAAGCGGGAGCGGGCGGAGTACCTCGCCGCGTTCCCGGGGCTGTCCGGCGAGATCGTCAAGTCGGTCTGAGCGCGCTAGGTTGCGCCTGTGGCGCAGGTCCGCTGCCTCGACGGGTCGAGCCTCGGCGTGCACCCCGTCGCGGTCCGCGACCGGGGTGACCAGCCGTACGAGTTCGTGCTGCGGCTGACCCGCGACGGCCAGGACGTCGGCACGGTCGGCCAGCCGGCGGGCTACTTCCTGTCCTCGGCCGTCCGCGAGATCGCGGGCTTCGACGGCGGCGGCGTGACGGCGAACGGCCCGATGTTCCACCTGCGACGGCGCGACCCCGACGACCCGGACGGGACGGGCGAGCTGGTCTGCGCCGTCGACGTGCGGCGCCGCTGGGACGGCCGCGTCCGGCGCTGGGTGGAGCAGCGGCTGGTCGTGCTCTCGGCCTGGGGCGAGGACGGCATCGGGGTCCGTGCCCACCTGTCCACCGAGGAGCTCGGCTCGTTCCTCACCAGCCTGCTCGCCGAGGCGGAGTCGATCGCGTGAACCCGCTCTACGCGCTCTACGAGCGTCGCCTGCTGCGCGCGCTCGACGACGCACCCCGGCCCCGGCACGTCGGCGTCATCCTCGACGGCAACCGGCGCTGGGCGCGTGCCTCCGGTGCGCGGGACGTGAGCACGGGTCACCAGCGTGGTGCCGACAAGATCGCGGAGTTCCTCGAGTGGTGCGCGGAGGCCGGCGTCGAGGTGGTCACGCTGTGGCTGCTGTCGACGGACAACCTGGCCCGGCCCGAGGCCGAGCTCGAGCCGCTGCTGCGGATCATCGAGACCACGGTGACCAGCCTGGCCGCCCCGGAGAGCCCCTGGCGCGTCCATCCGGTCGGCTCCCCGGACCTGCTGCCCGACCACACCGCCGCCGTCCTGAAGGAGGCGGCCGACGCGACCGCCGAGCGCACGGGGCTGCTCGTCAACGTCGCGGTCGGCTACGGCGGGCGCCGGGAGATCGCCGACGCGGTCCGCTCGCTGCTGCAGGAGCACGCCAGCCGCGGCACCTCGCTGGAGGAGGTCGCGGCGCTGCTCGACGTCGAGCACATCGCCGAGCACCTCTACACCAAGGGCCAGCCCGACCCCGACCTCGTCATCCGGACGTCGGGGGAGCAGCGGCTGTCCGGGTTCCTGCTCTGGCAGAGCGCGCACAGCGAGTTCTACTTCTGCGAGGCGTTCTGGCCGGACTTCCGCAAGGTCGACTTCCTGCGGGCCCTGCGCGCGTACGCCGAGCGCCACCGCCGCTACGGCGCCTGACCGCGGCACCGTCACCGGACCGTCACCCGGATGCGGGCGTGTCGCGTACGACGCCGGGCCCGGCGCGGTCGTACCGTCGCCGGTGGCGGTACGGCATCCGCTGCGCCGCCCACCCGGCTCAGGGGGGACTCGCCTGTGACCACTGCGCGCCGCCGGACCCGCAAGCCCCACCGCACCTACGTGCTCGACACCAGCGTGCTGCTCGCGGACCCCGCGGCGCCGTTCCGGTTCGCCGAGCACGAGGTGGTGCTGCCGGTCGTCGTCATCACCGAGCTCGAGGCCAAGCGGCACCATCCGGAGCTCGGCTACTTCGCCCGCCAGGCCCTGCGGCTGCTGGACGACCTGCGTACGCAGCACGGTCGCCTGGACGAGCCGCTCCCGGTGGGTGAGGTCGGCGGCACGCTGCGGGTCGAGCTCAACCACACCGACCCGGCGATCCTGCCCGCGGGCTTCCAGGTTGGCGACAACGACACCCGCATCCTCGCCGTGGCCCGCAACCTCGCCGCTGAGGGTGCGGACGTGGTGCTGGTGAGCAAGGACCTGCCGCTGCGCGTCAAGGCCGCGAGCGTGGGCCTGCCGGCGGAGGAGTACCGCGCCGAGCAGGTCGACTCCGGCTGGACGGGCATGGCCGAGCTCGACGTCGCCTCGGCGGACATCGACGCCCTGTACGCGCACGACGTCGCCGAGATCGAGGCGGCCCGCGAGCTGCCCTGCCACAGCGGGCTGGTGCTGCTCTCCGACCGCGGCAGCGCGCTCGGCCGGGTGCTGCCGGACAAGTCCGTACGGCTGGTCCGCGGTGACCGGGACGCGTTCGGCCTGCACGGCCGCTCCGCCGAGCAGCGGATCGCGCTCGACCTGCTGCTCGACCCCGAGATCGGGATCGTGAGCATGGGCGGGCGGGCCGGTACGGGCAAGTCGGCGCTGGCGCTGTGCGCCGGCCTGGAGGCGGTCATGGAGCGCCGCCAGCACAAGAAGGTCGTGGTGTTCCGGCCGCTGTACGCGGTGGGCGGCCAGGAGCTCGGCTACCTGCCCGGCAGCGAGAGCGAGAAGATGTCGCCCTGGGCGCAGGCGGTGTTCGACACCCTCGGCGCGCTCGTGTCCGACAACGTGGTGGACGAGGTCGTCGACCGCGGGATGCTCGAGGTGCTCCCGCTCACCCACATCCGCGGCCGCTCGCTGCACGACGCGTTCGTCATCGTCGACGAGGCGCAGTCGCTCGAGCGGGGGGTGCTGCTCACCGTGCTGTCCCGGATCGGGGCGGGCTCACGGGTGGTGCTCACCCACGACGTCGCCCAGCGGGACAACCTGCGGGTGGGCCGCCACGACGGGGTCGCGGCGGTGATCGAGACCCTCAAGGGCCACCCGCTGTTCGCCCACGTGACGCTGACCCGCTCCGAGCGCTCGCCGATCGCGGCACTCGTCACCGAGATGCTCGAGGTCCCGGTCCTCTAGGGGGCGAGATGGCGCTCAGCCGATCGCAGCCACCACGCCCGCGTGGTCGGAGGCCCAGCGCGGTGCAGCTGGACCGACCGGGTCGACGCCGACCAGCCGCGCGTCGCCGCCCTGGACGCCACGGACCATGACCATGTCGATCCGCTCGGTCAGCTCGCCGCCGGACAGGTCCGCGTTGCGGCAGCAGGTGACACCGGGTGCGGCCACGTCCGCGTAGCCGCCGGCACGCATCTGCTCGTAGCCGTGCCGCTCGGTGTCGCCCGGGCCGGAGTTGAGGTCGCCGAGCACCACCAGCCGCCCGCTGCTGCCGGCGAGGGCGGCGACGAGCTCGTCGGCCTGCGGGGCGGTGTAGTCGGTGCCGTCCGGGCCGTTGAAGGCCTCGAAGTGGGTGTCGACGACCTGGTACGTCGTCCCGCTGCGCGTGAGGTCCGCCTGGACCCAGCCGCGGGTCAGGGTGACCGGCACCCCGAGCGCGGTCTGGTCGTACGACAGCTGCTTGGCGTAGTAGTGCTTCGCGGCCGCGCCGACCGTGATGCCGGCGTCGGCGCGGACGAGCATGACGTCCCGGTCGAGGAAGCGCGCCGGCAGGGTGTCCCCGTTCGGCAGCTTCGCCGAGTCGAAGTTGTCCTGGGCGACCGCGACGTCGTACGGCACCCCTGCCTTCTGCAGCGCGGCGAGCAGCAGCTCGGCGAAGTCGTAGGTGGCCCCGCCCTTGATCTCCCAGCGGGCGACCTCCTGCAGACCCACGACGTCGGGCTTGGCCCCCGCGATCTCGGCGGCCACCGCGGCCATCCGCTCGGCCGGCTTGGACGCCTGCACCTGGGCGAGCAGCGCGAGCGGGTTGCCCCCGTGCAGCAGCGGTGTCAGGTCGCCGCCCAGGTAGAGGTTGCGGGTCATGACCGTGAGCTGTGCGGCCGCGCTGGAGGCCGACGTACCGGCGGATGTCGTGGGCCCCGCCGTGGACTCCGACCCCCCGCCTCCACAGGCGGACAGGGCGAGCGTGGCGGACAGGCCTACGGCGAGCAGCATCGAACGACGGCGCATGACCGCGAGCGTCCCGCCGAGGCACTCGCCGAGCACAGGGGCGAAGGTCCGACAAGGTCACCGGAGGGGATCTGGGGCAGACTGTGCCGCCATGGTCATCCCGGTCCACGACGAGAACCCGGTACGGCGGACGCCATGGGTGACGTACGCGCTCATCCTGATCAACGTCGTGGTGTTCTTCGCCCTGGAGCCGATCGACCACTTCCCGACCGTGCGCGGCACGACCGTGCAGCAGTACTGCGAGCAGCAGCGGTTCTTCGCCGACTGGGCCGCGATCCCGCGGGAGATCACCTCCGGTGACCCGATCGGCCGGCAGGCGGAGCGGATCCCCGGCACGCCACTGGCCTGCGTCCTCGACGACAGCGGCAAGTCGCCGGTGCTCTCGATCCTCACCGCCATGTTCCTGCACGGCGGCCTGTTCCACCTGGCCGGGAACATGCTGTTCCTCTGGGTGTTCGGCAACAACATCGAGGACCGGCTGGGCCGGCTGAAGTACCTGCTGTTCTACCTGGCCTGCGGGTACGCCGCGACGTACGGCTTCGCGTACGCCAACGCCGACTCGACGACCACCCTCATCGGCGCGTCCGGCGCCATCGCCGGGGTGCTCGGTGCGTACTTCGTCCTGTATCCGCGTGCCCGGATCACCACGTTGGTCCCGTTCCTGTTCTTCCTGCCGTTCCGGCTGCCGGCCTGGCTGGTCCTGGGGTTCTGGTTCCTGCTGCAGTACGCGTACTCCACGGGGGCGGCGCTGACCCAGGGCGCGGGCGTCGCGTACCTCGCCCACGTCGTCGGGTTCGTCGTCGGGCTGCTGTTCGTGCTCGTCTTCGTGGACCGGGACCGCCGCTCGCCCCCGCGGCAGCAGGCGCCCTGGTGACAGGTGTGACGCATGAGATTCCGGGGACCCCGTTCGTGAGATAGGTCACCCTGTCCGGCCGGGGACAGGCAACAACTGCTTGCTACGGTTAGCAGGAACCGACAGGCGGTGCGGCGAACTGTCGTGCCAACCGCTCGTAAGCACTGGTGGCGTGGGGACGCCACCCGCCCGGTCTGCCCGAAGGGTGGCCGGGGCGTCGCGCCCAGGGGGCGCGCCCGACAGGAAGGAAGCACATGAACCGGATCTCGGTCCGGGGGGTGACCGTTGCCTTGGCCGTCGGGGGGATGACCGCCACGCTCGGTGGCGGAGTGGCCGCGCTGACGGCGATGTCCGGCCACGAGCAGTCTGCGTCGGCGGCGGCGTCGACGGTCCACGGGACGAACGACGGCGCGCTGATGGACGGCTGGCAGGCCACGTCGCTGAGCATCATCGCCGCACAGCAGCAGAAGGTCGTCGCCGCCGACTGGGTGTGGCCGGCGTCGAAGCCGAAGCCGAAGCCCAAGCCCAAGCCGGTGGCGACGCACGCCAGCCGGTCGCTGCGCCGCACGCCGATCTACAGCGGCAACCCGCGCGACATCGCCCGCTCGATGATGGCGAACTACGGCTGGACCAGCCAGGCGCAGTGGAACTGCCTCGACGCGCTGTGGACGCGCGAGAGCAACTGGAGCATCACCGAGACCAACGCGAGCTCCGGTGCGTACGGCATCCCGCAGGCGCTGCCGGCCTCGAAGATGGCCTCCGCGGGTGCGGACTGGCGGACCAACCCGGCGACCCAGATCAGGTGGGGGCTGGGCTACATCGCCGACCGGTACGGCACCCCCTGCGGCGCGTGGAACCACTCCCAGAACTACAACTTCTACTGACCCTTCCGCGCTGATCCACCGCGAGCTCTCGGTCGTGAAGCAAAGTGGCACTCTCGCGTGCGTTCTGCTTCACGACCGGAGCGTTAGGGTGCGCGGCATGCCCGGTGCCGTGCCCCCGCTGCCCGCGGTCGCGGACGCGGTGCTCGCGCCGGCCCTGGCCGCGGCGGCCGCGGAGCAGGGTGCGCTGACCGCGGTCGCGGAGCGGCTGGCCACCGTCGTGGCCGGCGGGGGGCCGGGTGTACGCGTTCGGGGCCGGCCATGCGCAGGCGTTCGCGATGGAGCTGTGCTGCCGGGCGGGTGGGCTGCGGCCGTTCCTGGCGATGAACCTGGACGACCTGCGTACGGAGCGCCGCGACGCGTGGCAGGCGCTCGCGGACTCCGCACCGGAGCGCGACCCCGCCAACGGCCCCGCGCTGCTCGACCACCACCGGGTGGGTACGGGGGACGCGGTGCTGCTCGCGTCGAACTCCGGGCGCAACGGGGCGCTGGTCGAGACGGCGCTGGAGTGCCGCCGTCGCGGCGTGTACGTCGCGGGCTTCACGTCGCTGGCGCACGCGACCGCGGTTGCCTCCCGGCACCCGTCCGGGCAGCGGCTGCACGAGGTGGTCGACGACGTCGTCGACAACCACTGCCCGTACGGCGACGCGACCGTCGAGCTCGCCGGCCACGGCCGGGCGTTCGCCGGGTCAACGGTCTCCTTCGCGCTGCTCGCACAGCTGCTCAACGCCGCCCTGATGGCCGCGCTCGTCGCCCGCGGGCACGAGCCCGCCCTGCTGGTCAGCGCGAACGTGTGATGGCCGAGGCCGTCCTCGCCGTGGACATCGGCGGCACGAAGACGCTCGTGGGGCTCGCCGTCGACGGCCGGATCGTCGCCGAGCAGCGGGCCCCGACCGACACCGGGCACGGCGGGGACGGGGTCGCCGCCACCGCGTACGAGCTGGCCGCTGCGCTTGCCGGGCGCGCCGGCATCACGCCCCGGGCGGCGGCGGTCGCCGTGCCCGGCGTCATCGACCGCGGCACCGGGACCGTGCACGCAGCGGCGAACCTGCCGCTCGACGGCTACCCGCTGGGGCCCGCGCTCGCCGAGCGGCTCGGCGTGCCGGTCCGGCTCGAGGTGGACGCGAACTGCGGGCTGCTCGGCGAGGTGGCGTACGGCGCGGCCCGCGGGCACGACGACGCCGTGTACGTCACGGTGTCGACCGGCATCGGCATGGGGGTGCTCAGCGGCGGCCGGCTGGTCGTCGGCGGCAACGGGGTCGCCGGCGAGGTCGGTCACGTGCAGGTCGTCCCGGCGGGCCGGCACTGCGGCTGCGGCAACGACGGGTGCCTGGAGGCGTACGCGTCCGGCCCCGCGCTCGCCCAGCTGACCGGTCGCGCGAGCGCCGAGGACGCCGTCCGCGCCGCCGCCGAGGGCGACCCGCAGTGCCTGGCCGTCGTGGAGCGCGCGGTCGGGCTCACCGCCGGCGTGCTCGGCGCCGTACGCCGGCTGCTCGACCCGACGGTCGTCGTGCTCGGCGGCGGGGTGCTGACCTCCGGCTGGCTGCGCGGGCGCATGCTGGCGGCCGTGGCCGACACCCGGCGCAGCTGGCCCGCGCCCTGCGAGGTCGCCGCTGCCGAGCTCGGCGAGCGCGGCACCCTGCTCGGCGCCCTCACGCTCGCGGAGCAGCCGTGAGCACCGAGCTGCTGACCGGCGCCGACGTCGTCAGCGACGGCGGGGCGCTGCCCGGCGGCTGGCTGCTCGTCGAGGACGGCCGCATCGCGGCGGTGGGCCCGGCCGGCACGCCGGCCCCCGCCGCCGACCGGGTCACCGAACTCGCCGGTGCCACGCTGCTGCCCGGCTTCGTCGACGTCCATGTGCACGGCGGGGGCGGCGGGACGTTCGGCGGCGACGAGGAGTCGCTGCTGCGCGCCGCCCGCTTCCACGCCCGGGGCGGTACGACGTCGCTGCTCGGCACGCTCGTCACCGCCCCGCCGGACGTCCTGCTCGACCAGGTCCGGCGGCTGTCCGGGCAGCCGGAGCGGCTGGAGGGCGGCCCCCGCCTGCTCGGCCTGCACCTCGAGGGGCCGTTCCTGGCCGCCGCGCGATGCGGTGCGCACGACCCGGCGCTGCTGCGCGCGCCCACCGAGGCGGAGGTCGCCGCGCTGCTGGACGCCGGCGCCGGCCGGGTGCGGGTGGTGACCGCAGCCCCGGAGCTGGCCGGCTTCGACACCCTCCTCCGGCTCGCGCGGGAGGCCGGGGTGGTCGTCTCCGCCGGGCACACCGACGCGGACGGTGACCGGCTGGTCGCTGCCATTGCGGCCGGCGCCCGCTCGCTCACCCACACTCTCAACGCCATGCGCCCGCCGCACCACCGCTCACCCGGGCCGCTCGCCGCCGTCACGGACACCGAGGCGTTCTGCGAGGCGATCGTCGACGGCGCGCACCTGGCCCCCGCGACCGTACGGGTGCTGCGCCGGCTGGCCGGCAGCGACCGTCTGGTGCTCGTCACCGACGCGGTGCCCTGGGCGGGGCTGCCCGAGGGTGAGCACCGGGTCGGTGACCGCGCGGTCGAGGTGCGCGACGGCGCCGTACGGCTGGCCGGGACGGGCACGCTCGCCGGCAGCGTCCTCACGATGGGTGAGGCGGTGCGGCGGTACGCGGCGTACACCGGCGCGGGCCCGGCCGAGCTGGCGCGGGTGTCCGCCACCAACCCCGCGCGCCTGCTCGGCGTCGACGACCGGGTCGGTCGCCTGCGCGTCGGGCACGCGGCGGACGCCGTGGCGCTCGACGCCGACCTGTGCGTGAGCCGGGTCATGGTCGCGGGACGGTGGTTGGGCCAAACAGGGTCTTGACCAGCCACGCATGACCGGAGTTACGTTGCAGGTGTCCGAAATCCCACTGCGGGAGAGGAGGACACGCGGTGACCCACCGTCGCGATCCGCCGGAGGCTCGAGGCCCCTGAACGAGGGCATCCGCATCCAGGCCGGCAGCCCGGAGCGACCTTGTGCGAGGCCGGTGCGCGCCAACAGGCTCTGTGCCACGTGGCGACGGCACCGCGACCGCAACCGCGACTGACAGCCGCTGACCGGTACCTGCCGACCGACACCGAGGGCCGACGCCCGCTGTGTTCCTCCGGGAACGCTGTGTTCCTCCGGGAACGCTGTGTTCCTCCGGGAACGCCGTGTTCCTCCGGGAACAGCGGGCGCCGGCCCTCTACTGTGAGCGGGAATGTGCGGTCCGTGACGGCAGTTGGGACACCCGTGCGACGTCGGTACCTGCTCGCCGGGCTGCCCCTGCTCGCCGGCTCCCTGGCCGCGTGCGGGACCAGCTCCGCGGCGGCCCAGCCGAAGCCGGTCATCACGGTGAACGTCGCCGAGCGGGGCACGCTGCCCGGTACGGGACACCTCGAGGTGTCCGTCACCCATGGCACCCTGCGGCAGGTCGCGGTGACCGGCCGTGACGGCGCGCTGCACCTGCGCCCGGCCTCCGGGCGCACCTGGTCCGGGCCCGGCGACATGACGCCGTACCGCACGTACCGGCTCACCGTGCTGGCCGCCGGTAGCGACGGCGACACCACCCGGCTGGTGCGCACGTTCCGTACCGGCGAGCCCGCGGAAGCTCTGGGCGTGACGGTCTTCCCGTCCAGCGGGCAGGAGGTCGGCGTCGGCCAGCCGGTGATCGTGACCCTGAGCGCCCCGGTGAAGGACCGGCCGGCCCGGGCCGAGGTCGAGCGTGCGCTGACCGTCTCCGCCGACCGGCCCGTGACCGGGTCGTGGGCCTGGCTCAACGACAACGTCCTGCACTACCGGCCGAAGGCGTTCTGGCCTGCACACACCCACGTGACGGTCCACCTCGACGTCCGCGGGGTGCGCGCCTCACCAGGCGTGTGGGGCACCGCCAACCGGACCGAGACCTTCCGCACCGGGGCCGCTCGCATCGTCAGGGTCGACGACGCCAAGCACCGGCTCACCGTGACCACTGACGGCACGGTGGTCCGTACCGTCCCGGTCTCGCTGGGCAAGGCCGGGTACGAGACCCGGTCGGGCACCAAGGTCGTCATGCAGCGGTTCGCGAAGTTCCGGATGGACTCCACGACCGTCGGCATCACCGACGGCCCGGACGTCTACGACCTGGACGTGCCGTACGCGCTGCGCATCACCAACTCGGGCGAGTTCATCCACGGTGCGCCGTGGAACCACCAGCTCGGCAAGGCGAACATCTCCCACGGCTGCACGAACGTGGGCCTTGCCGACGCGCGCTGGCTGTACGAGAACCTGCGGGTCGGCGACCCGGTCATCACCACCGGCACCGGCCGGGCGATGGAGCCGACGAACGGCTGGGGCGACTGGAACGTCTCCTGGTCCGACTGGACGGCGAAGTCGGCGCTGTCCGGCTGAGCCCCGCCTCTACCGGCCGTGCGGGCGGGCCATCGCCAGGACGTCGAGCGCCTCGTCCAGCTGGGCCTCGGTGAGGTCGCCGCGCTCCACGAACCCCATGTCCAGCACGGTCTCGCGGATCGTCCGTCCCTCGGCGAGCGCCTTCTTCGCGACCCTCGCGGCGTTCTCGTAGCCGATGTAGCGATTGAGCGGCGTGACGATCGAGGGGCTGGACTCCGCGTACGTACGGCAGCGCTCCTCGTCGGCCACGATCCCGTCGACGCAGCGGTCGGCGAGCAGCCGGGAGACGTTCGTCAGCAGCCGGATCGACTCCAGCAGGTTGCGGGCGATGACGGGCAGCATGACGTTCAGCTCGAGGTTGCCGGCGCTGCCGCCGAACGCGACCGCGGCGTCGTTGCCGACCACCTGCGCGACCACCTGGCAGACCGCCTCGGGGATGACCGGGTTGACCTTGCCCGGCATGATCGACGACCCGGGCTGCAGGTCGGGCAGGTGGATCTCGCCGAGCCCGGCACGCGGGCCGGAGGACATCCAGCGCAGGTCGTTCGCGACCTTGTACAGGCTGACCGCGATCGTGCGCAGCTGCCCGGACGCCTCGACCAGCGCGTCCCGCGCGCCCTGGGCCTCGAAGTGGTCGCGCGCCTCGGTGAGCGGCAGGCCGCCCGTCCCCTCGGCCAGCCGCTGGATGACGGCGGCCGCGAACCCCGCCGGGGTGTTGATGCCCGTACCGACGGCCGTACCCCCGAGCGGGAGCTCGCCGATCCGGGGGAGCGAGGCGCGTACGCGTTCCGCGCCGTACCGCACCTGTGCGGCGTACCCGCCGAACTCCTGGCCGAGGGTCACCGGGGTCGCGTCCATGAGGTGCGTCCGGCCGGACTTCACGACGTCGACGAACTGCACGCTCTTGCCTTCCAGCGCCGCGGCGAGGTGCTCCAGCGCCGGCAGCAGCTGGAGGACGAGCATCCGGGTGGCGGCCATGTGGATGGCGGACGGGAACGTGTCGTTCGACGACTGCGAGGCGTTGACGTGGTCGTTCGGGTGCACGTCGCGGCCGAGCCGCTCCGTGGCGAGCGAGGCGATCACCTCGTTCATGTTCATGTTCGTCGACGTGCCCGAGCCGGTCTGGAACACGTCGATGGGGAAGTGGTCGTCCCACTGGCCCTGCGACACCTCGACCGCGGCGTCGTGGATCGCGGTCGCCATGTCCTCGGGGATGACCCCGAGCTCGGCGTTGACCGTGGCCGCCGCGCCCTTGATGGCGGCGAGCGCACCGATCAGCTCCCGGTCGACGGTCAGCCCGGACACCGGGAAGTTCTCCACCGCCCGCTGGGTCTGCGCCCGCCACTTCGCGTGCGCGGGGACCCGTACCTCGCCCATGGAGTCGTGCTCGACGCGGAAGCTCTGCTCGCTCATGCCCGCAGCATGCCCGACCCGCCCGCCCGGCTACCCCGCCTTCGTGCGCCCCATGACCACCTTCATGCGGCCAGCTGTGGCTGCAGAAGATCGTTTGACCCCACCTGGCCGCACGAAGGCGTCTGGGGCGTCAGGGGGCGGGAGCGCTGCGAGACAGGCGGCTGGGCCACCAGATCCGGCGGTCCAGGTCGATGGTGAGCGCGGGGACGAGCAGCGACCGGACGACCAGGGTGTCCAGGAGCACCCCGAACGCGACGATCGAGCCCAGCTCCACCAGCGCGACGAGCGGCAGCACGGTGAGCGCCGAGAACGTCGCCGCGAGCACCACGCCGGCGGAGGTGATGACGCCGCCGGTCACGGTGACGCCGACGATCGTGCCCTCCCGCGTCCCGCGCCGTGCGGCCTCCTCGTGCACGCGCGACATGAGGAAGATGTTGTAGTCGATGCCGAGCGCGACGAGGAACACGAACGCCAGCAGCGGAAGCGACTCGTCCATCCCGGCGAACCCGACCGCGTCGAACACCAGCGCGCTCAGCCCCAGCGACGCCGCGAACGACAGCACCACGGTCCCGACGAGCAGCACCGGCGCGACCACCGCACGCAGCAGCAGGCCGAGGATCACGAGGACGACGACCAGCACGATCGGCATGACCAGCGTCCGGTCCCGTACCGCAGCCTGCCGGACGTCGTAGTCGGTCGCGGTCGGCCCACCCACGAGTGCACCCGCCCCGGGTAGCGCGTGCAGCTGCGTACGCAGCGCCCGGACGGTGTCGTACGCCTGCGGGCTGTCCGGCGCGTACCGCAGCACGGCCGCGACCTGGACCCGCCCGTCAGCCTGCGCGACCGGCACGGCGGTCGCCACCCCCGGTACGGCGGACGCCGTACGCAGGACCTCCTGCGTCGCGCCGGCGTCCGCGACCACGATCGTGGGCGCACCGCCCCCGGCCGGGAAGTGCGCGGCGTACACCTGCTGGCCGGCGACCGACTCGGGTGTCCCCACGAACGCCTCGGTCTGCCGCAGGCCCAGGTTCAGGTCGAGCAGCCCGAGCGCGGCCAGCGCGAGCGCCAGCGTCGTGCCCACCCACACCCGGCGCGGCCGGGCGGCCACGCCCCGGGCGATCCGCGCCCAGCGGGCGTGCCGCTCGTGCCCCGTGCCGTCCGGCCGCGGTCGGGCCGGCCAGAACAGCCAGCGCCCGCCGACCACGAGCAGTGCAGGGAGCAGCGTGACCTGGGCGAGCAGCGCCATCGTGACGCCGATCGCGCCGACCGGCCCGAGACCGCGGTCGCTGTTGAGCTCGGCGACGAGCAGGCACAGCAGCCCGAGCACGACGGTGGCGGCCGAGGCGAGGATCGCCGGAGCCGCCCGCTGCAGCGCGGCGGCCATCGCCTCGTGCCGGTCGTCGTGCAGGTGCAGCTCCTCCCGGTAGCGCGCGACGAGCAGCAGCGCGTAGTCCGTACCGGCGCCGAAGACGAGCACGGTGAGGATCCCCGCGCTCTGCCCGCTGACGACGAGCCCGGCGTACTTGGCGAGCGCGTACACCGCGGCCTGCGACAGCGTGATCGCCATGCCGACCGACAGGATCGGCACCACCCACAGCGTGGGGCTGCGGTAGATGAGCAGCAGCAGCACGATGACGACGCCGCCGGTGACCAGCAACAGGAACGAGTCGATGCCCTCGAACGCGCTGACCGAGTCGACGAGCAGCCCGGCCGCGCCCGCGACGTACGCGGTCATGCCCGGCCCGCCGTCGACGATCCCGCGGACGGCCTTGATGTCCTTCTCCAGCAGCGTGGCGTCCGGTTGCGCCACCCGGAACGCGAACGACAGGGCGTGGCCGTCCGCGGAGGCCTGCACCGGGTCCGCGTCGGCGTCGGCCACGCGGTCCAGGACTGCCTGCCGCTGCTGCTGCACCCGCTGCCGGTCGGCTGCGGTCACCCGGCCCCCGGCCTCGTAGACGACGACGCCCGGGATCTGCCGTCCGCGCGGGAACGTCTCGAGCGTGTTGCTCACCTGCGTCGACTCCGCGTTGCGCGGCAGGTACGACGACGCGTCGTTCTTCTCGACCGACCCGAGCTTGCCGGCGAACGGCCCCGCGACCGCGGCGAGGACCAGCCAGCCGAGGACGAACAGCCACTTCGCTCGCCGGCCGGCCGGCAGCGTCAGCAGCCGGCGTGCGGTGGACATGCTGGAACGCTCACAAACCGGGGAGGGTGGCGGTAGGGCCGTCAGCCCTTAGGAGCGCCGACGGGGATGGTCGTGATCGTGGGCTTGGCGGTCTCGGCGAAGAAGTCGTTGCCCTTGTCGTCGACGACGACGAACGCCGGGAAGTCCTCGACCTCGATCCGCCAGACCGCCTCCATGCCGAGCTCGGGGTACTCCAGCACCTCGACCTTGCGGATGCAGTCCTGCGCCAGGCGGGCGGCCGGGCCGCCGATCGACCCGAGGTAGAACCCGCCGTGGGCCTGGCAGGCGTCGGTCACGGCCTGGGAGCGGTTGCCCTTCGCGAGCATCACGTACGACCCGCCCGCGGCCTGGAACTTCTCGACGTAGGAGTCCATCCGGCCGGCGGTCGTCGGGCCGAACGAGCCGGACGCGTACCCGGTCGGCGTCTTGGCCGGGCCGGCGTAGTAGACGCAGTGGTCGCGCAGGTACTGCGGCATCGGCTCGCCGGCGTCCAGCCGCTCGGAGATCTTCGCGTGCGCGATGTCGCGGGCGACCACCATCGGCCCGGACAGCGACAGCCGGGTCTTCACCGGCAGCTGCGCCAGCTGGGCGCGGATCTCGTCCATCGGTCGGTTGAGGTCGACGCGGACTGGGCCACCGGTCGCTGGGTCGTCGGACAGGTGCTCGTCGGAGACCTCCGGCAGGTACGTCGCCGGGTCGGTCTCCAGCGCCTCGAGGAACACGCCCTCGGGGGTGATCTTTGCGAGCGCCTGCCGGTCGGCGCTGCACGACACCGCGATCGCGACCGGCAGCGACGCGCCGTGCCGCGGCAGGCGCACCACCCGGACGTCGTGGCAGAAGTACTTGCCGCCGAACTGCGCGCCGATGCCGAACGCCTGGGTCAGCTCGAGCACGCGCTTCTCCAGCTCGAGGTCGCGGAAGCCGCGCCCGGTCTCGTCCCCGGACGTCGGCAGCGAGTCGAGGTAGCGGGCGGAGGCGTACTTCGCGGTCTTCAGCGCGTACTCCGCGCTCGTGCCGCCGATGACCACGGCCAGGTGGTACGGCGGGCAGGCGGCCGTCCCGAGCGCGCGCAGCTTCTCGTCCAGGAACGCCATCAGCCGGTCGGGGTTCAGCAGCGCCTTGGTCTCCTGGTACAGGTAGGACTTGTTGGCGCTGCCGCCGCCCTTGGCCATGAACAGGAACTCGTAGGCGTCCGGGTGCCCGTGCGGGTCCTGCGCGTACAGCTCGACCTGCGCCGGCAGGTTCGACCCGGTGTTCTTCTCGTCCCACATGGTCAGCGGGGCCATCTGCGAGTAGCGCAGGTTCAGCGTCGTGTACGCGTCGTAGACCCCGCGCGAGACGTGCTCGGCGTCGCGGCCGTCGGTGAGGACGTGCCGGCCGCGCTTGCCCATGACGATCGCCGTGCCGGTGTCCTGGCACATCGGCAGCACGCCACCGGCGGCGATGTTCGCGTTCTTCAGCAGGTCCAGCGCGACGAACCGGTCGTTCGGCGAGGCCTCCGGGTCGTCGAGGATCCGCCGCAGCTGGGCCAGGTGGCCCGGCCGCAGCAGGTGCGCGATGTCGTGCATCGCGGTCTCGGTGAGCAGGCGGATCGCCTCGGGCTCGACCTGCAGAAAGGTGCGTCCGGCTGCCTCGACCGTCGACACCCCCTCGGTCGTCAGCAGGCGGTACGGCGTCTCGTCGTCGCCGAGGGGCAGCAGGTCGGTGTACGCGAACTCGGGCACGATGACAGCGTAGGCGTCAGCTCGGGCGCTCGAAGTCGATGGAGCTGTACGCGCGCAGCTTGGTGAGCTTGTGCTCGCTCTCGATCGTGCGGATGGTGCCGCTGCGGGAGCGCATGACCAGCGAGTGGGTGGTGGCGCCACCCGGGCGGTAGCGGACGCCGCGGAGCAGCTCGCCGTTGGTGATGCCGGTCGCGACGAAGAACACGTTGTCGCTGCGGACGAGGTCGTCGGTCGTCAGCACGCGGTCGAGGTCGTGGCCGGCGTCGATCGCTCGCTGCCGCTCCGCGTCGTCCTTCGGCCACAGCTTGCCCTGCAGCGTGCCGCCGAGCGACTTCACCGCGCAGGCGGTGATGATGCCCTCCGGGGTGCCGCCGACGCCGAGCAGCAGGTCGACGCCGGTGCCGTCCTTGGCCGCCATGATCGCGCCGGCGACGTCACCGTCGCTGATGAACTTGATCCGTGCACCGGCCTCGCGCACCTGCCGGACGATCTCCTCGTGCCGCGGCCGGTCGAGGATGACCACGGTGACGTCCTCCGGCGAGCCGCCCTTGGCCTTCGCGACCGCGCGGATGTTCTCCGCGACCGGCGCCTCGATGTCGACGTAGTCCGCCGCCTCGGGTCCGGTGGCGAGCTTCTCCATGTAGAAGACGGCGGACGGGTCGTACATCGTCCCGCGCTCGGCGACCGCCATCACCGCGATCGCGTTGTCCATGCCCTTCGCGGTCAGCGTCGTCCCGTCGATCGGGTCCACCGCGACGTCGCATGCCGGGCCGTGGCCGTCGCCGACCTGCTCGCCGTTGTAGAGCATCGGCGCCTCGTCCTTCTCGCCCTCGCCGATGACGACGACGCCGTCCATCGACACGGTGCTGACGAGCTGGCGCATGGCGTTCACCGCGGCCTGGTCGGCGCCGATCTTGTCGCCGCGGCCCACCCAGCGGCCCGCCGCCATCGCGGCGGCCTCGGTCACGCGCACCAGCTCGAGCGCGAGGTTGCGGTCGGGCGCCTCACCCTCGACGGCGAGGATCGGTGGCACGGAGTTCTCGTCGGTCATGGCGGCGTGCTACCCCCAATACGGCCGAGTCAGGCCCGCATCGTAGCGATCACAGCGAGACGAGCGTCACCTCGGTCGCCTTGACGCTCACCCACACGGGTACACCCTCTCGCAGTCCCAGCTCGGCCGCGGAGGCGGGCGTGACCTCCGCCACGACCGGCGGCGTGGCGTCGACGCCGACGCGTACGCGCCCGCCCGCCAGCGTCAGCTCGCGTACGCGCCCCTCCCACAGGTTGCGGGCGCTGCCCTCGGGGCGGTGGCGGTGCAGGGTCACCGCGTGTGGCGGGACGACCGCCAGCCCCTCGCCGTCGGGGACGGCCGGGTCCGCGCCGACCACCGTGCCCCCGTCGGCGACCGCGAGCACCCCGTCACGGAGCCGGCCGCGCCAGGCGTTCGCGCCGAGCAGCCGGGCCACCCACGCCGACCGCGGCGCGCGGGTGACGTCGGTGGGGGAGCCGTCCTGCACGACCGCGCCGTGCTCCACGACGACCAGCCGGTCGGCCAGCGACACCGCGTCGAGCGGGTCGTGGGTGACGAGCAGCGTGCTGCCGTCGTACGTCCGCAGGTGCTCGTGCAGCACCCGCCGGACGTCGGCGCGAGTCGCCGTGTCGAGCGCGGCCAGCGGCTCGTCGAGCAGCAGCACCCGCGGGCGTACGGCCAGTGCGCGGGCCAGCGCGACCCGCTGCGCCTGCCCGCCGGACAGCGCCGCCGGGCGGCGCCCGGCGAGGTCGGCGACCCCCAGTCGCTCCAGCCACTCCTGCGCCGTACGCCGGGCCGCCGCCCGGTCCGCCCCCTGCCGCCGCGGGCCGAACGCGACGTTGTCGCGCGCGGACAGGTGCGGGAACAGCGCGCCGTCCTGCGGCACGTAGCCGGTACGGCGCCGGTGCGGCGGCAGGGCGGCGACGTCCACCCCGTCGACGGCCACCCGGCCGGTCGCCGGCGCCAGGCCGGCCAGCGCCCGCAGCAGCGTGCTCTTGCCGGCCCCGTTCGGACCCACGACCGCGACCACCTCCCCGTCCCCGGCGTCGAGCGCCGCGCGGACGGTGAACGCCCCGGCCCGGGCGGCCAGGTCGGCCGCGAGCGTCATCGCCGGCCCACCCACCGCGTCATCGCCGGCCCACCCACCGCCCGCGCAGCGCGAGCAGCACCGCCAGCGAGACCAGCAGCAGCACGATGCTCATCGCCTCCGCGGCGGCCGGGTCGGTCTGCAGCCGCAGGTAGACCGCCAGCGGCATGGTCTGGGTGACGCCCGGCAGGTTGCCGGCGAAGGTGATCGTCGCGCCGAACTCGCCGAGCGCGCGGGCCCAGGCCAGCGCGCCGCCGGCGGCGATCGCCGGACCGGCGACCGGCAGGGTCACGTGGCGCAGCGTCGCCCACGGCCCGGCGCCGAGCGTCGCCGCCACGTCCTCGTACCGCTCGTCCAGGCTGGCCAGCGCGCCCTCCACGGCCAGGACCAGGAACGGCAGTGCGACGAACGCCTCGGCGAGCACGACCGCACCGGTCGTGAACGGGACCCGCACGCCGGCCGCGGTGAGCGCGCCGCCCAGCAGCCCGGACCGCCCGAAAGCCAGCAGCAGCGCCACCCCGCCGACCACCGGCGGCAGGACGAGCGGCAGCGTCACGGTCGCGCGCAGCAGCGCCTTGCCGGGGAACTCCAGGCGGGCCAGCACCCAGGCGAGCGGCACGCCCAGCAGCAGGCACAGCACGGCCGCGGACGTCGAGGTGACGAGCGAGAGCTCGAGCGCGTCCAGCGCGCCGCCCGAGCCCAGCTCGGCCGGCAGCGCCGACCAGGGCGCGCGTACGACGAGCGCCAGCAGCGGCACGGCGAGCAGGGCGAGCCCGACCGGCGCGAGCACGCCCACGGCGACCGGCACCCGGGTGCGCATCAGGCGGGCCGGAAGCCGTACCGGGTGAGGATCTGCTGGCCGCCGGCCGAGCGCAGGTACGCCACGAAGTCCCGGCCCGCGCGGTTGCCGGTGAGGACCCCGACCGGGTACGTCGCGGTCGGGCTGTCCTGCACCGGGACGCTCGCGACCTGGCGCCCCGCGGCGGTGGCGTCGCTGGCGTACACCACGCCGGCGTCGGCCTCGCCGAGCTCCACCTTGGTCAGGACCGCGCGGACGTTCTCCTCCAGCGACGCCGGGTGCACCGTCACGCCGGCCGCCTCCAGCGCCTGGCGCGCGTACGCCCCGGCCGGCACGGCGGGCGCGGCCAGCACGACCGTCAGCCCCGGCCGGGCCAGGTCCGCCAGGCCGTGCACGCCCTTCGGGTTGCCGGGCGCCACCGCGATGACGAGGACGTTGCGGGCGAACGTCTGCGGGGGGCCGGTGAGCCGGTCGCGGACGGTGGCCATCGTCCGCTCGTCCGCGGTGGCCAGGACGTCCGCGGGCGCGCCCTCCTTCACCTGGGCGACCAGCGACTGCGAGCCGGCGAAGGAGAACCGGACGTTCTCGTCCGGGTGGGCGCGGTGGAAGGCGGTGCCGACCGCGCGGAACGCGTCGGTGAGGCTCGC
Source organism: uncultured Actinomycetota bacterium (assembly GCA_963728075.1). Classification (GTDB taxonomy): domain Bacteria; phylum Actinomycetota; class Actinomycetes; order JAFAQI01; family DASSKL01; genus CAVSIP01. Next base: position 150,092 of record CAVSIP010000004.1, read on the forward strand.
GGCGGCGAGCACGGTCGCCGTGCTGCTGCCCGACCCGGTGCCGGACGTGCCGCCGCAGGCGGCCGCCAGCAGGAGCACGGCGGCGGCCGCGGCGTACCGCGCCCTCACGGCGCCACCACCTCGACGCCGACGTTCGTCGCCTTCACGGTGGCCACGGCGAGCATCCCCTCGGTCAGTCCGAGCTCGTCGACGGCCTCCCGGGTGAGCAGCGAGACCAGCCGGTGCGGGCCGGCCTGGATCTCGACCTGGGCGGCGACGTCGCCGCGGGCGACCCGGGTGACGATGCCCTGGAAGCGGTTGCGGGCCGACCGGCCGACGACCTCTGCGGGCAGCCGGTCGTCGTTCTCCGCGGCCAGCGCGACCGCGAAGGCGGCCAGGTCGGCGCCCTCGACGAGCCGGTGGCCGGACTCGTCACGGGTGGTCGGCAGCCGGTCGGCGTCCGCCCAGCGGCGCATCGTGTCGACGCTCACGCCGAGCAGCGCTGCGGCCTGACCCATGCTGTATGTGTGCCGCATGTGCGGCACTATACGGCGCTGGAGGCTGGCATCTGCGGCCGTGGTGCCGGATCCGGCCGGAGAATGGGAGAGTGGAGGCGTGACGACGCAGACGCAGGGCCGCGCCGGGGGGCGGGCGCAGGCGACCCGTGCCGCCCTGATCGACGCTGCCCGTGACGTCTTCACGCAGGCCGGCTACAGCGACGCGAACATCGCCGACGTGGTGGCCCGGGCCGGGGCGAGCGTGGGCAGCCTGTACCACCACTTCGGCGGCAAGGCCGACCTCTACCTCGCGCTGTTCGAGGACTACCAGCGCCGGCAGGAGGAGCGCGCGGTCGTCGCCGTACGCGAGAGCCGCCGTGCCGGGGAGAGCGACCCGCTGCGGCTGTTCATCGACGGCCTGCGCGCGTTCCTGCAGGGGTGCTGGGAGGAGCGCGACCTCGCCCGGCTGTTCCTCGCCGGTGGCGGCCCGCCCGGGTTCGACCTGGTGGCGCGGCGCAGCTACCGCGACTGGGTCGGCCGCAACGCCACCCTGCTGCGCCCCGAGGACAAGCCGCTGGGCGAGGCGCTGGTGCTCGTCCTCACGACCGTCGCCTCGCAGGCCGGCCACGAGGTGGCCGTCCGCGAGAGCGAGGCGTCGGCGAAGCAGCTCACCGAGGAGATCCTCGAGCTGATCAGCCGGATCGGCGACCCCCGCTAGCCGTCACCGCCCCACCGTCCCGCCGGTCGTGAAGCAAAGTGGCGCTGTCAGCGCCACTTTGCTTCACGACCGCTCGTGGTCGAGCAGCCACTGCTTGACCGGCAGGCCGTACGCGTAGCCGCCCAGCCCACCACCCGTACGCACCACCCGGTGGCAGGGCACCACCGGCGCGACCAGGTTCACGGCGCAGGCGCTGCCCGCGGCGCGGACCGCGTTCGGGCTGCCGGCCGCGGCGGCGAGCTCGGCGTACGTGATGGTCTGGCCCGCCGGTACGGCGCGTATCGCCTTCCACGCGGCCTGCCGGAACGCGCCCCCGGGCTGCTCGACCGGCAGGTCGTCGAGCGCGGTGAGCTCGCCGTCGACGTACGCCCGCACCACCGCGGCCAGGGCACCGAGGTCGGCGCGCATCAGCCGCTCGGCGCCGAGCCGGGCCGCGAGCGCGTCGGCGGTCGTGAACCCGGCCGCCACCAGGACCTCGCCGCGGGCGACGAGCACCAGCGGGCCGGCCGGGGTGGCGACCGTGGTCGTGTGCAGGGTCATGCCGGAACCTCCTGGGGGAGCCAGTACGGGAGCCACAGGTGCATCGCGGCGTACGCGCGCCACGGTCGCCACCGGTCCGGGTCGGCGTCGGGTGCCGCGGCCAGCGACCGGCGCAGCGCGAGGTCGGTCGCGGGGAACGCGTCCGGGTCGCCGAGCGCGCGCATCGCGACGTACGCCGCCGTCCACGGGCCGATGCCGGGCAGGGCGAGCAGCGCGTCCGTCGCCTCCCGCCGGTCGCTGGCGGGGGACAGGTCCAGGGCCCCGGACGCCGTCGCCGCGGCGAGCGCCCGTACGGTCCGCGCCCGCGCGCCGGTCAGCCCGCAGTCGGTGAGGGGCGCTTCGGCGAGCGCCGTGGCGGTCGGGAAGCGGTGGGTGAGCCCGCCGTCCGGCGCGGGCAGCGGCTCGCCGTACGCGGCCACCAGCCGCGCGGTCAGCGTCCGGGCGCCGGCGACCGAGACCTGCTGGCCGACCACCGCGCGGGCGGCGAGCTCGAACGGGTCGGTCGCGCCCGGCACGCGCAGCCCCGGGTGGCGGGTGACCGAGCGGGCGAGCAGCGGCTCGCCGCCGAGGCAGGCGTCCACGGCGGCGGGGTCGGCGTCCAGGTCGAACAGCCGCCGCACGCCCGCGACCACGCCGGCCACGTCGCGCAGGTCGTCCAGCCGCAGCCGGGCGACCACGTGGGTCTCGCCGGGCTCGACCTCGACCGTGCCGCCGGGCAGCGTCCGCCGGTAGGCCCGCCCGGTGACCTCCTCCAGCCCCGGTACGGCGTGCGCCGCCAGCCAGGCGAGCATCGCGTCGGCGGCGTACGGCGGTCGGTGCGCCAGCCGCAGGGTCAGCCGGCCGCGGCCGGCGTCCGGCGCGGGCGGGCGGCGGCGCAGCGCGCTCGGCGGGCAGCCGAACTCCGTACGCATGGTGTCGTTGAACTGCCGGATGCTCGCGAACCCGGCGGCGAACGCGACCTCGGTCAGCGGCAGCGCGGTCTGCTCGACGAGCAGCCGCGCGACCTGCGCCCGGCGGGTCCGGGCGAGGGCGAGCGGTCCGGCGCCGACCTCGGCGGTGAGCACGCGGTGCAGGTGCCGCTCGCTGACCGCCAGCCGGCGCGCCAGGCCGGGTACGCCGTCGGCGTCCACGACCCCGCCGGCGATCCCGCGCAGGGCGCGGGCGGCGAGGTCGCCGCGCACGTCCCACTCCGCCGAGCCCGGTGCGGCCTCCGGCCGGCAGCGCCGGCAGGCCCGGAAACCCGCGGCCACCGCCGCGGCGGCGGTCGGGTAGAAGCGCACGTTGCGCCGCTGCGGGGTCTGCGCGGGGCAGGACGGCCGGCAGTAGATGCCCGTGGACGTGACCGCGGTGACGAACACGCCGTCGAAGCGCGCGTCCCGGCTGCCCACCGCGCGGTAGCAGCGGTCGAAGTCCTCGTGCACACCAGCAGCCTCGCAGGACCGCCGTACGGGCGCTGGCGGTTTTCGGACCTGGGCGTGGTGACCGCGCCGTACGGGTCGTCAGGCACCATGGAGCCGTGGCGGCGAACGACCGGTTGCGGCAGACCATCGCCGACATGGGCCGTTCGCTCGGCCTGGTGTTCGCGTTCGTCCTCGTGCTGCTCTTCCTCGGGCCGGCACGCGCGCTGGTCCTGCACCGCGACGCCGCCGTCACGGTCGTCGACTACGAGCCGGTCGTCCGGGCGGCCGCGAACTCCGCCGGGCAGCCCGTCCTCGCGCCCAGCCGGCTGCCGGCGTCGTGGCAGGCGACGAGCGCGCGGCTGCCGTCGTCCCGGCGCACGCAGGGGCCGACCACGATGCACATCGGCTTCCTCGTCCGCGGCAAGCAGTACGCGGCGGTGGAGGAGACCGACGGCGACCCGAAGGCCTTCCTCGACGCGCAGCTCGGCAGCGGGGCGGAGGCGGGACCGGTCGGCACGGTGACGGTCGGTGGCGCGTCGTGGGGCGCGTACCGCACGCACTCCGGTGACCGCGCCCTCGTCCGCCGGACCGGCCCGTTCACCGTCGTGGTGACCGGCACGGCGTCCCTGGCCGACCTGAAGGTCCTCGCCGCCAGCCTCCGCCCGTCGACCTGACTCGCCCCCCCCGCGCCCCCCCACCCCTCGGCGAAGTGCGGGCATGTCCCGCTCTACCGGGACATAGCCGCACCTCTGAGGAGCTCGACCCCCTCCGGCAGGCCGCGGCCGCGCAGGCGTACGTAGCAGCGCTCGACCTGCGCCAGGACCTCGCGGCCCGCGGTCCGCAGCCGGCGCGGGGCGTTGTGCAGCACGGTCAGACCGGCCTCGGTCATCACGTCGTGCCGCTCCTGCATGTCGTCGAAGAGATCCGCGCGGGCATGCGCGGAGCGGCCGTTGACCTCGTGGACGAGACCCGCGTCCGGCGCGAGGGCGTCAGGGGAGACCACGCGTCCGGACGGCAGGCGCAGCAGGGGGTTGTACAGCAGCGGCGGCAGGACCAGGCTCGCCTCGGCGAGCAGCCGGAAGTCGGCCTCCGGTACGGACCGGACACCGCCGAGCACGTCGGCCAGCGCCAGGTCCGTCCGGCGCGCGTTGCGGCGCGATCCGCGTACGTGTGCACGGACGAGCTGCCGCGGCGTGACGATGCGACGCTCGACGGCGTCGCTGAGCAACGCCAGCACGGCACGATCGGTACGTCGCAGCCGCGCGGCAGCGATGACGGCCGCGGCCGGTTCCAGGTAGCGCAGGCGGGCTGTCTCCACGTACTCGATCGGAGCGGACGTACGGCGTACGACCACGAACCCGGTCGAACGGATGGGGCTCCCCAGCGGTACCACCACCCGCACCAGAGCGTCGTCCGGACGGGCCGCGACCACGCCGTGGTAGCGGCACGCGTCGTCGGCGTCGACGGCCGCCCCGAGCCCCGCGTACAGCAGGGCGGCGACGAGCCGTTGCCGGCGGGTGGGCTCGCCCGGATGGCAGAGGTAGACGCCGGGCAGCAGCAGCCGCCACCTGCCGTCCGCCACGCGGTGGTAGACGGCCTTTCGGGTCAGCCCCATCGCGACCGCCTGGTCCTGGTGGAGCACCCAGTCCTGCGCGGCGATCAGGCCGGGCAACCGCGGATCGGTGACGCAGGGGCGGGGCACGTCGGCGAGCGTCGCGTCCCGCACGGTGCCGGTCCACCTCCGCACGGACACCTGTGGACCGGCTCCACGCGAGGTGCGGCTATGTCCCGCTCTACCGGGACATAGCCGCACCTCGGGCGGGCGCGGGCGCGGGCGCGGCGGGCAGGGCGGCGGGGACGGCCGGGGTCACGGGCCGTACGCGTCAGCCGCCGAGCCAGCCGTGCCAGGGGCCGGCCCAGGTCACCGTGACGGTCGCCAGCCACACCGCACCGGCGAGCGTGGCCGCGAGGACGACCGCCCGCAGCACCTGGCCGGACACCCGCGGTGACGCGGTGGCCTCGCCGAGCGCGAGCCGGGCGGCAGGGAAGGTCCGCCCGAGCACGTGCAGGCCGATCGCCACCAGCCACACGACGAAGCTCGCCTGGTGGGCCAGGACGAGACCGCCACGCCCCGGGCCGACCACACCGAGGGTGATGCCGGTGCCGAGCAGCGCCAGCGTCGCGAGGACGACGAGCGGGCCGAGCAGCCGCAGCAGCAGCGGCGGCGGGCCGGCGGTGACGTACACGCGGCTGCCCGTGTAGTAGCGCACGACCCGGTAGCCGGTCGTCGCGGTCTTCAGCACCGCCACCGGGACGAGCATCATGCCGACGAACACGTGGACGTCGATGAGCGGCCCCATCGACACCAGCGTCACGCCCTCGACGAGGAACAGCACCATGAGGACGAGGCCGGTCAGTGCGGTGAGCCGGGAGTTGCCGGCCGGGCCTCCGACGCGCCCGGTGGGGTCCTCGCGGTGCGTCGCGCCCACGGCGGTGAGGTAGGCGTCGCGGACCGGTACGGGCAGGCCCTCCAGCAGCGGCGGTGGCGCGGACATGGTGGCAGCGTTTCCACGTTGCTTCTGAGAACCTTCTGAGACCTCTGTGGGGTCGCTATCAGCCCTCGGCGCCGTCCTCCATGGCGCGCTCCAGCCGCTCCCGTGCCCCGTCTAGCCACTCCTGGCAGATCCGGGCCAGCTCCTCACCGCGCTCCCACAGGGCCAGCGACTCCTCCAGCGTCGTCCCGCCGGCCTCCAACCGACGGACGACCTCCACCAGCTCGTCACGCGCCTGCTCGTAGCCGGGGCGCGCGTCGCCGTTGTCGGCGGCGGGTCTGCGAGGATCGTCAGCCATGACGACCGGCAGCGTACGTCGGGCCGGCCCGGCAGATCTCGAGGACCTGCTGAGGCTGCGGGCGGCGATGTACGAGGCGCTCGAGGTGGACACCTCCGGCGTGGCGTGAATCGAGTTCCACCTGCCGGGCCCGCTCAGCCCGACCGGCAGCCGCGGCTACGTCTCCTCGATGTCCACGCTGCCGGAGGCGCGCGGCCGCGGCCACGCCCGGGCGGTGCTGCGCGCGCTGCTGGACTGGTGCGTCGGGCGCGGGGTGAGCCGGGTCGACCTGCGGGCGACGCCGTACGGGGAGCCGCTCTACCGCAGTGAGGGGTTCACCATCGCCACGGGGCTCCCGATGACCTGGCACGCGCCCGCCGTCGGTTAGTCCTCGACCCGCACGCGGAACCGCCCGGCGGCGACCCGGGCGAGCAGCGGGTCCCCTGACGACACCTCCGCCGGGTCGCGCACCACGTGCCCGTCCTCGCGCTGCAGCACCGCGTACCCCCGCTCCAGCGTCGCCGCCGGCGACAGCGCAGCGACCTGGGCGCGCAGCCCGACGACGTGCGTACGGGCTTCGTCCAGCCGGCTGCCGAGACAGCGGCGGGCGCGGGCGCGCAGGGCGTCGACCTGCTCGGCCCGCCGGTCGAGCTCGGCGACCGGCGCTGCCAGCACCGGCCGGGAGCGCAGCGCGTCGAGCTGGTGCTGCTCGCGGTCGAGCCGGGCGAGCAGCAGGCGGCGTACGAGGCCCCGCGCGGCCGCCACCCGCTGCGACTCCTCGCCGACGTCGGGGACGACGAGCTTGCCGGCGTCGGTGGGGGTGGAGGCGCGCCGGTCGGCGACGTAGTCGAGCAGCGGGCTGTCGGTCTCGTGCCCGACGGCGCTGACCACCGGGGTGAGCATGCCGGCCACCTGCCGGACGAGCGCCTCGTCGGAGAACGGCAGCAGGTCCTCCACCGACCCGCCGCCGCGGGCGACGACGACGACGTCGACCAGGGGGTCGGCCTCCAGCCGTCGCAGCGCGTCGATCATCTCGGTGACCGCGTACGCGCCCTGGACGGGGACGGCCTCCACCCGGAACCGGACGGCCGGCCACCGGCGCCGGGCGTTCTCGACGACGTCGCGCTCGGCGGCGCTGCCCCGGCCGGTCACCAGGCCGACCGTGGTGGGCAGGAACGGCAACGGCCGCTTGCGGTCCGCGGCGAACAAGCCCTCGGCCGCGAGCAACGTGCGCAGCTGCTCGAGCCGCGCGAGCAGTGCCCCGACGCCGACCGGGCGGATGTCGTGCGCGAGCAGCGACAGCGTGCCCCGCACGTAGTAGTAGTCGGGCTGGCCCCAGACCACCACCCGGGCGCCGTCCTGCAGGGGCGGGTTGACCGCACCGGCGACCGCGGCCGGGCACGTGACGCGCAGCGAGACGTCCGCGACCGGGTCCCGCAGGGTGAGGAACACGGTCGCCGCGCCGGGCCGGCGGCTCACCTCGGTGACCTGGCCCTCCACCCAGATCCGGCCGAGCCGGCCGATCCAGTCACCGATCGCGCGCGCCACCGTACGGACCGGCAGCGGCGACTCCGCAGACGACTCGAGCGGCACCGGCCCACCGTACGGGGCGCGAGCGGGGCTACGGCCGCGGCGTGGCGCCGATGTCCTGCGCGCCTGCCTCGGCCTGCTGCATCGCCTGCTCCACGGCGGCCTCGGGGGCGGGCGTCGCCTCGGCCTCGAGCTTGGCGATCCGGTTCTCGAGCATGGTCACGATCTGCAGCCGGTCGGCGTGCGCCTGCTCGTACGCGCGCAGCGTGGCCAGCTGGGCGATGTCGAGCGTGCGCAGCCGGGCGCGCAGCGACGCGACGCTCATGTGGTCGATGTCCGGCAGCGGCAGGTCCTCGGCGGACAGCTCGGCGCCGTCGACCGCGGGGGCGGTCTCCTCGGTCGCCTGCTCGGCGACGTCGGTGGCCGCGCCCGGAGCGCCGACCTCCTGCGCCTCCTCGGGGACCTCCTCGGCCGCAGGCTGCGGCTTCGCCGCCGCCTCGTCCGGCTGCGGGGTCTCCCGGCGGATCTGGGTCGCCTTCTTCGTCGCGGCGCGGGCCTTCTCGGCCACGTGGCGGGCCTCGGCCTCGACCGACTCCTCGGCCCCACCGGCCTTCTCGCGGCCGGTCTCCCGGACCGCCGTCACGCTCTCGGCGACCTCCTGGCGGCCGAGGCCGACCGCGGCACCGAGCCCGCGGACGATGCGTACGCCGCGGGCGGCGAACGTCACGTACCCGCGGCGGACGGTCTCCGCGGTCTGCAGGGCGTGCCCGAGACCGACCATCGGCAGCCGGACCGCCTCGTCGGGCAGCTTCCTGGCGTTGCGTACGCCGGTGGCCACCAGGCCGAGCATCGCAGCGACCGGTGTCGGCAGCGACGAGTCGTGGGTGTCCTTGTTGTCCGTTCGGGGAGCAGCCATTGCCGTCCTCACGCAGAAAGGTGCGAGTAGTCGTCAGAGCAGAGCGTGCCCGGTCCGGCGTCGCCCTAACAGTGAGGATCGTCCCACGCCGCCCGAACCGGTCGGCACGTACCATCGGGCCATGGGGACCACCGGCAAGCGGGTACTGCTCGCCAAGCCCCGTGGCTACTGCGCGGGCGTCGACCGTGCCGTGCAGACGGTGGAGCGGGCGCTGGAGCTCTACGGCCCGCCGGTGTACGTCCGCAAGCAGATCGTGCACAACCTGCACGTCGTCCGGCGGCTGGAGCAGGCGGGCGCCGTGTTCGTCGAGGAGGCCGCGGAGGTCCCCGAGGGGGCGGTCGTGGTGTTCTCCGCGCACGGGGTTGCCCCCGAGGTGCACCGGCAGGCGGCGGACCGCAGCCTGCGGACGATCGACGCCACGTGCCCGCTGGTGACCAAGGTGCACGCCGAGGCGCGCCGGTTCGCGGCGGGTGACTACGACATCGTGCTGATCGGCCACGAGGGGCACGAGGAGGTCGTCGGCACGACCGGCGAGGCCCCGGCCCACATCAAGCTCGTCGACGGTCCGCAGGACGTGGCGCGCGTCGAGGTGCGCAACCCCGAGAAGGTGGCCTGGCTGTCGCAGACCACGCTGTCGGTGGACGAGACCAACGCCACCGTCGCGGCGCTGCGCGAGCGCTTCCCCAAGCTCCTCGACCCGCCGAGTGACGACATCTGCTACGCGACGCAGAACCGCCAGGTCGCGGTCAAGCAGATCGCGGCCGACGCCGACCTCGTGCTCGTCGTCGGCTCCGGCAACTCCTCCAACTCCGTCCGCCTGGTCGAGGTGGCGCTCGACTGCGGCGCGGGCGCGGCCCACCTCGTCGACGACGCGGGGCAGATCGACGAGGCCTGGCTCGACGGCGTGCGCACGGTCGGGCTGACCAGCGGTGCGTCGGTGCCCGAGTCGCTCGTCAGCGACGTCCTCGCCTGGCTGGCCGAGCGCGGCTACGCCGACGTGGAGGAGGTCACCTCCGCGCAGGAGAAGCTGCTGTTCGCGCTGCCGCACGAGCTGCGCCGCGAGCAGCGCACGGCGGCCACCAACCGCGGCTGACCGCGGTCCGGGCTACCGCTGGGCGAGCCGGCCCGGTGGCGCCGTACGGGGCGTGGCGGCCGCGTGCCGCCCGGCCAGCCAGCGCAGCCCCGCGGTCACCGCGGCGATCCCCGTCCCGATGAGCAGCACGGGCGCGCCGGTGACCAGCTCGGTGGCCAGCTCGAGCGCCTGCTGGGTGAGGAACGATCCGGCGAGCCCGCTCACTTCGACCGCACCGCCGACGAGCGCGGCCAGCGCGTAGAGCAGCGGCGGTGCGACGACCGGGACAGCGAGCTGGTCGCGGCGCACGAGCAGCGCGGACAGGAAGCAGCCGACGACGAAGCAGGCGGCGAACAGCGTGCGCAGGCCCTGTCCGGTGAGGACGTCGATGGTCCCCGCGGTGAGCGACAGCACCACCGACAGCGACACCACCACCGACGCCGGCAGGCCGCGCCGGTCGACCAGCCGGGGGGTGCCGTCACTGCTCATCCCGTCACGGTAACCACATCGTCGGTCTCCGGGGCGGTGACCCGCCGGGGGGTCGTGTCGACCACGTGCGGCACGGGCAGCTCGTGCTCCACCACTCGCATCTCGCGCAGCCGCCGCACCTGCGGCAGCACCCGGCTCTCCAGCGACCCGACCGCCGCGTTGTAGTCGCCGACGGCCCGGCCGAGCGCCTTGCCGAGGTGGTCGACGTGCCCGGCGAAGGTGGCCAGGCGCCGGTGCAGCTCGGCGGCGACGTCGAACACCTGCCGGGCGTTGTCCGCCAGCGAGCTCTGCTGCCAGGCGTACCCGACCGCCCGCAGCATCGCGACGAGTGTCGTCGGGCTGGCCACGACCACCCGCCGGCTCATGGCGTACTCGAGCAGCGCCGGGTCGTGCTCCAGCGCCGGGGCGAGGAACGCCTCGCCGGGCACGAACAGCACCACCAGCTCGGGCGAGCCCTCCACCGCGTGCCAGTACGCCCGTCCGGCGAGCGCGTCGACGTGCGCGCGCAGCGCCTTCGCGTGCGCGGCGAACCGTGCAGCGCGCTCGTCGTCGTACGCGGCGTCCACCCCTTCGAGGTACGCGGACAGCGGCACCTTGGCGTCCACGACCAGGGCCCGGCCGCCGGCCAGCCGCACCACCATGTCCGGGCGCTGGCCCCCGGCGACCGTCGGCTGCTCGTCGAAGTCGCAGTGCTCGACCATGCCGGCCACCTCGACCACCCGGCGCAGCTGCATCTCCCCCCAGCGTCCGCGGGACTGCGGCGCCCGCAGCGCGGAGACGAGCGCGGCGGTCTCCGTGCGTAGCTGCTCGGACGTCGTCCGCATCGCCCCGACCTGCTCGACGAGCGCGCCGTAGGCGCTGCTGCGCGCCCGCTCGAGGTCGCGCAGGTGCTCCTCCATCCGCTCCAGCGCGTCGCGCACGGGGCTCACCAGCGAGGCCCCACCGCGCTCCAGCGCCTCGGCCGACAGGTCGCGGAACCGGCCGCCGAGGCGGGAGGTCGCGGCGGTGGCGCCGACGGCGATCCCGGCGACGAACGCGAGGGCGGCGGCGAGCAGGGCGATGACGGTGGCGTCGCTCATGGCACGACGGTCGCAGGCCGGTCCGACAGAACCGGCGTGCCACGCGTGTCGCCGCCGGATTCTGTCGGAGGGGCCACCTACCGTCCGGTTCATGCGCGTGCTGCACACCTCCGACTGGCACCTCGGCCGCTCCTTCCACGGCGCCGACCTGCTGGGTGCGCAGGCCGACGTCCTCGACGGGCTGGTCGAGGTCGTGCGCGACGAGCGGGTGGGCCTCGTCGTCGTCGCCGGTGACCTCTACGACCGGGCGCTGCCGCCGGTCGGTGCGGTCGAGCTGTGGGGCGACACGCTGGAGCGGCTCTGCGATGCCGGCGCGCACGTCGTCGTCATCAGCGGCAACCACGACTCGGCGCGCCGGCTCGGCAGCGGCGCCCGGGTGCACGAGCGGGCGGGGGTGCACGTCCGCACGGACGTGCGCCGCGCCGGCGAGCCGGTGCTCCTGCCGCTCGAGGGCGGCGGCGAGCTCGCCGTGTACGCGATCCCCTACCTCGAGCCGGACGCGGTCCGCGACGTCCTCGCGGTCGACGGCGCGGACGCCGGCGAGCTGCGCACCCACACCGGGGTGCTCAAGGCCGCGCTGGCCCGGGCGGCGGCCGACCTCGCCGGTCGGCCCGGCACCCGCTCGATCGCGGTCGCGCACGCGTACGTGGCCGGCGGCGAGTCCTCCGACAGCGAGCGGGAGCTGTCCGTCGGCGGGGCGGCGCAGGTGCCGGTCGGGTTGTTCGGCCACGTCGACTACGCCGCCCTCGGCCACCTGCACGGCCGGCAGGTGCTGGGGGAGGGCGCGGTCCGGTACGCCGGGTCCCCGCTCGCCTACTCCTTCTCCGAGGACCGGCACACCAAGGGCGCCTGGCTGCTCGACGTCGGCAGCGACGGCGTCCGGACCGTCGAGGCCGTGCCCACCCGCGTGCCGCGGGGGCTGGCCCGGCTGCGCGGCCGGCTCGACGACCTGCTCACCTCCGGTGCGTACGCCGACGCCGAGCGCTGCTGGGTGGCGGTGACGCTCACCGACCCGGCCTGCCCGGCCGGGGCGATGCCCCGGCTGCAGCAGCGGTTCCCGCACGCGGTGACCCTGGAGTGGGCGCCCGAGGGCGGGCTGGTCGCGCAGGAGGCGTCGTACGCCGCGCGGGTCGCCCGCCGCGACGACCTCGAGGTCGCCGTCGAGTTCGTCCGGCACGTCCGCAACGCCGACCCCACCGGGGACGAGCAGGCGCTGCTGCGTGACGTCGTCGGCGCCGTGGTCGCGGAGTCGGTGGACGCCTGATGCGCCCGCACCTGCTCACGCTGAGCGCCTTCGGGCCGTTCCCCGGCGAGGAGACCGTCGACTTCGACGACCTCGGCGCGGCCGGCCTGCTGCTGCTGCACGGCCCGACCGGGGCGGGCAAGACCTCCGTGCTCGACGCGGTCGGCTTCGCGCTGTACGGCGTGGTGCCCGGCGAGCGCGGGGTGAAGGGGCTGCGCAGCGAGCACGCCGAGCCGGACGCGGAGACGTCCGTGACGCTCGAGTTCTCCGCCGGCGGGCGGCGCCACCGGCTGCGGCGCACGCCCCGGCAGGAGGTCGCCAAGCAGCGGGGCGAGGGCACCACCGTCCGCCAGCCGACCGGGCTGCTCGAGCGGCACGACGGCGGCGGGTGGGTCACCGTGTCCACGCGGCTGGACGAGATCGGCGACACGGTCGGCGACCTGGTCGGGCTGACCGCCGAACAGTTCTTCCAGGTGGTGCTGCTGCCACAGGGCCGGTTCGCCGCGTTCCTGCACGCCCCGGCCGGGGAGCGGGAGAAGCTGCTGCGGACGCTGTTCGGCACCGAGCGGTTCGCGCGCGTGGAGGACGAGCTGTCCGTCCGCCGCCGTGCCGCGCAGGAGGAGCTCGACGCCGTGCGGGCGCGAGCGGCGCGTGAGGCGGCGGCGCTGGCCGGGCACGCGCGGGTCGACCCGGCGGAGGTGCCGACGGCCGACCTGCCCGCCTGGTCGCAGGGCGTGGTGCTGACGCTGGAGGCCGAGCTGGCGACCGCCCAGGCGGTGCTCGAGCAGGCCCAGCAGGCGGAGGCCGCGGCACTCGCCGCCGCAGACGCGGCCCGCGACCTCGCCGAGCGGCAGGGGCGGCGCCGGGCGGCCGAGCGGCGGGCCGCGCAGCTCGCCGAGCGGGAAGCCGGGGCTGGTGCCGTACGCGCCGGTCTCGCGCGGGCGCGCGCGGCGGTGGCGCTGCGTACGGACCTGCAGCGCGAGCAGGAGGCGGCGCGCGAGCTCGCCCGGCTGGTCGACGGCGGGAGCGCGCCGACGCCGGACGAGGAGCGGGAGCGGGCGCTGCGCGAGCAGGCCGCCCAGGCGCGCGCCCTGCTGCCCCTGGAGGCGCAGGTCGTGCGCGAGAGCGGGGACCTCGCCGGGCTCACCCGACGGCTCGGCGCGGCGACCGCTGCGGTCGGGCAGGCGCACCAGCACCTGGCTCGGGCCGTCGACGCGGCCACGACGGCGGCGCAGGCGGAGCTGACGGCGGCCGAGGACGTGCTGCGCGCCGCCGTCGACGCGGACCAGGCCGCCCGCGAGGTGTGGCTGCAGCTGCGCGAACGGCGCCTGGCCGGCATGGCCGGGGAGCTCGCCGCGGGGCTGTCCGACGGGCAGCCGTGCACCGTGTGCGGCAGCGTCGACCATCCGGCGCCTGCAGCCCCCGCCGAGGACGCGGTGACCGAGGCCGACGAGCGGGCGGCGCGCGAGCGTACCGAGGCGACGGCCGCTGCGCTGGAGCGGGCCCGGGCGCGGGCGGAGGCCGCCCGCGCCGCCGCGGCCGCACCCGGCGGGCCCGAGGTCACCGCCGCGCAGGAGGCCGTCGCGTCGGCCGAGCAGCAGCGGGCCGTGCTGGTGCAGGAGCAGGCGGCCGCCGCGGCCGGTCACGCCGCACGCGAGGCCCAGGTGGTGCAGGCACGCGGCGACGCCCCGTCCCTGACCGTGCTGGTCGCCGCCCTGGAGGCCGAGGCCGACGTGCTGGCCGCGGCGGCCGGGCTCGCCCGGCTGCGGGCGGAGCTGGCCGGCCCGGTCGCCGCGGCCGGGTTCGCCGGCCCCGACGACGCCCGTGCTGCGCTGCGCGGCGACGCCGAGATGGCCGCCGACGAGGAGGCGCTGACGGCCCTGGTCGCCGAGCGTCGCAGCGTCGACGACCAGCTCGCCGACCCGGCACTGGACGTGCCGCTCGAGCCCGCGGCCGACGTCAGCGGTGCGACCGACGCGCTGGAGCGCACCCGTGCCGCCGGACGCGACGCGACCCGCGAGGTCGTCACCCTCGAGCAGCGGCTGACCGCGGCGCGTGCGTGCGCGCGGACGCTCGACGGCCTCGACCGCGAGCTGGCCCCCGTCGCGGAGCGCTGTGCCACCGTGACCGGCCTCGCCGACCTCGCGGCCGGCGGGGCGGGCAACCGGCTGAAGATGACGCTGTCGTCGTTCGTGCTGGCCGCCCGGCTGGAGACCGTCGCCGAGCGGGCGAGCGTACGGCTGGCGACGATGACCTCCGGCCGCTACACGCTCGTCCACTCCGACGACGTCAGCGACGCGCGCCGGCGCAGCGGCCTCGGGCTGGCCGTCCGCGACCTGTGGACGGGGGGCACCCGCCCCACGTCGTCGCTGTCCGGCGGGGAGACGTTCATGACCGCGCTCGCGCTTGCCCTCGGCCTCGCCGACGTCGTCGCCGAGGAGAGCGGCGGCCGGCGCATCGACACCCTCTTCGTCGACGAGGGGTTCGGCTCGCTCGACGAGCACGCGCTCGACCGGGTCATGGAGGTGCTCGACGGGCTGCGTGACGGCGGGCGGCTGGTCGGCCTGGTCAGCCACGTCCCGGAGATGACCCGGCGCGCGCCGGCCCGGCTCGAGGTGCTGCGCGGGGAGAGCGGGTCCACGCTGCGCCCGCACGCCGCACCGCTGGCCGACTGACCGGTCGGGGCGGCGGCATCCGCCGGTAGCGTGGAGTCCCGTGGCCCTCACCATCGGCATCGCCGGCCTGCCCAACGTCGGCAAGTCCACGCTGTTCAACGCGCTGACGAAGAACGACGTCCTGGCGGCGAACTACCCGTTCGCCACGATCGAGCCGAACGTCGGCGTGGTCGCCGTCCCGGACGCCCGGCTCGCCCGGCTCGCGGAGATGTTCGCCTCGGAGAAGGTCGTGCCGGCCACGGTGAGCTTCGTCGACATCGCCGGCCTGGTCCGCGGGGCCAGCGAGGGTCAGGGCCTGGGCAACCGGTTCCTGGCGAACATCCGCGACTCGGATGCGGTCTGCCAGGTCGTCCGCGCGTTCAACGACCCGGACGTCGCCCACGTCGAGGGCCGGGTCGACCCCGGCGACGACATCACGACGATCAACACCGAGCTGGTGCTCGCGGACCTGCAGACCGTCGACAACCGGCTGGACAAGCTCGCCCGCGAGGCGCGGATGCGCCCGGAGAAGCGGGCCGAGCTCGCCGCCGTGGAGGCCGCCCGGGCCGTCCTCGACGAGGGCCGGACCATCTCCAGCGAGCCGTCGATCGACCGCGAGGCGATCCGCGACCTGCACCTGCTCACCGCGAAGCCGTTCATCTACGTGTTCAACCTCGACGAGGACGACCTCGCCGACGACGGCCTCAAGGCCAAGCTCGCCGAGTCGGTCGCGCCGGCCGAGGCGGTGTTCCTCTGCGCGAAGCTCGAGGCGGAGCTCGCCGAGCTGCCCGACGACGAGGCGGCCGAGCTGCTCGCCGAGATGGGCCAGGCCGAGCCGGGGCTGCACCAGCTCATCCGGGTGGGCTTCTCCACCCTCGGGCTGCAGACGTTCCTCACGGCGGGGCCGAAGGAGTCGCGCGCCTGGACGATCCGCCAGGGCTCCACCGCACCCGAGGCGGCCGGCGCGATCCACACCGACTTCCAGCGCGGGTTCATCAAGGCCGAGATCGTCTCCTACGACGACCTGGTCGGCGCGGGCGGGATGCAGGAGGCCCGCGCCGCCGGCAAGGTCCGCATGGAGGGCAAGGACTACGTCATGGCCGACGGCGACGTGGTCGAGTTCCGGTTCAACGTCTCCTAGCCCCTTCGGGCAGGAGGGGGCTGGCCACAGCGGGTGGTTCGGGAGTCACTTTCCGCCCGGACGCTGGCCTTCTGGGTGGTTGTGCGGTTCTTTGGGACCTCCTTCCCCACCCCGAGGCCAGGCACATGGACCACCGCACTCCCGACCCGCTCCGGCGCGACCTGTCCGCGCTCGGTGAGCGGCTGGTCGCCGAGTACGCCGGGCACCTCGAGGCCGCGGACGTGCTGCGCTGCGTCGCCCTGTGCCTCGACCACCTGCTCATCTCAGGCGTGCGGGACGACCTGCTGGCAGCCGTCGAGAACGGCGTGCGTGCCCGGCTCAGCACACCCCCAGATCGCCACACGCGACCCGGATCGGGATGGCAAAGCCCAGCCCCTCGGCTCCCGGTCCCAGCAGCTTCGCCGCAGTGACCCCGACCACCCGGCCGGAGCGGTCCACGACCGGGCCGCCGCTGCTGCCGGGGCCGACGGGTGCGGAGAACTGCATGTAGTCGACGCCGTGCTCGGTCCGGTACGCCGACACGACGCCGGTCGTGATCGTGCCTTCCATGTCGAGGGGCGACCCGGCCACCACCACCGGCTCGCCGACGGCGGGGCGGCCGCTCGCGATCGGCAGCGTGGGCAGGGCGGAGTCCACCCGGATCGCCGCCAGGTCGTGCTGCGAGGACGTCTGGGCGACCCGGCCCGTGTAGTGCCGGTCGCCCTGCTGCAGGTCGACCGCGCGCCCGCCGGAGGCGTACTCCGCGCCGATGACGTGGAAGTTCGTCACCAGGTACGACACGCCGCCGCGCACCTGAGCGACGAACGCGCTGCCCGTCAGGTCACCGGCGTGCACGGTGAACACCGACCGGCTCAGCCTCGTGGCGATCACCGTGCTGTCGGTCGTGCCGAGCACCTTCTGCTCGATCGTGCCGAGCCGGGTCCCGATCCGGTCGTCGGTCTGCTGCAGGTCCTTCAGCTGCCCGGACAGGAACGTCGCCTGCCGGTCGGCCGCGTTCAGGCGGGTGCGCAGCAGGTGCACGTCGTCGCGGGCGGACATCGCCAGCAGCATCGACCCGGCGCTGACGAGCGCCAGGACGCCGGCTACCGCCGGCCACAGCAGCCGGTTGACCACGCCCGCACGCTAGAAGCGCCGCCACAACCCGCGGCCAACGCCAGCCCCACGCCGGGGTGACGCGCGTCACTGCCTGCCCGCCGTGATCACCGTCGTCGCATGATGGGCACATGACGACGACCAGCACGATGCAGGACGCACCGCTGGTGCTCACCGACATCCTCCGGCACGGCGCGCGGCTGCACGCCGACAAGCAGGTGATCACCTTCGAGGGGGACGCCAGCCGCCGGGCGAGCTTCGCCGAGGTCGCGGTACGGGCGGAGCGGCTGGCCGCCGCGCTGCGCCGGCTCGGCGTCGGCGAGGGCGACCGGGTGGGCACCATCTGCCTGAACAACCAGGAGCACATGGAGGCCTACCTGGCCGTGCCCTGCATGGGCGCGGTGCTGCACACGCTGAACTTCCGGCTGCCCTCCGACCAGCTCGCCTGGGTGATCAACGACGCCGGCGACAAGGTGCTCATCGTCGACGCGGCGCTGGTGCCGGCACTCGCGGCGGTCGCCGACCAGCTCACGACCGTCGAGCAGATCGTCGTCAACGGCGACGCCTCCGGGGTGGACCTCCCGGTGGCCACGACCACGTACGAGGCGCTGCTCGCCGGTGAGGAGCCCGGCTACGACTGGCCCGAGCTGGACGAGCGGGCAGCCGCCGTCATGTGTTACACGAGCGGGACCACCGGCAAGCCGAAGGGCG
Source organism: uncultured Actinomycetota bacterium (assembly GCA_963728075.1). Lineage (GTDB taxonomy): Bacteria > Actinomycetota > Actinomycetes > JAFAQI01 > DASSKL01 > CAVSIP01. Next base: position 167,982 of record CAVSIP010000004.1, read on the forward strand.
TCGTCTACAGCCACCGTTCGACCTGGCTGCACACGCTGTCGGTGCTGTCGGCGAACACGCTCGGGATCACCGACGCCGACCGGGTGCTCGTCGTCGTCCCGATGTTCCACGTCAACGCCTGGGGCGCGCCGTACGCCGCCTGGTGGGTCGGCGCCGACATGGTGATGCCCCAGCGGTTCCTGCAGGCGGAGCCGCTCGCAAAGGTGATCGCGGCCGAGCGCCCCACGATGTCGGCCGGCGTGCCGACCGTCTGGAACGACCTGCTGACCTACTCGCGCGACCACGACGTGGACCTGTCCTCGCTGCGGATGCTGACCGGCGGCGGCTCGGCGGTGCCGCGCGCGCTCATGGAGGCCTACCGCGACCGGTTCGGCATCACGCTGCTGCAGGGCTGGGGGATGACCGAGACCAGCCCGGTGTGCACGATCGCCCGCCCGCCGGCCGGCGTGTCCGAGGAGGAGTCCTGGGACTACCGCACCACCGCCGGGCGGATCCTGCCGGGCGTGCAGCTGCGGATCGTCGACGCCGACGGGGCCGAGCTGCCGTGGGACGCCACCGCGGTGGGGGAGATCGAGGTGCGCGGACCGTGGATCACGGGGGCGTACTACAACGACCCCTCCCCGGAGAAGTTCCACGACGGGTGGCTGCGGACCGGGGACATCGGCAGCGTCGACCCGAAGGGGTACGTGCGGATCACCGACCGGGTGAAGGACGTCATCAAGTCCGGCGGGGAGTGGATCTCCTCGGTGGACCTGGAGAACGTGCTCATGGCGCACCCGGCGGTCGCCGAGGCGAGTGTCATCGGCATCCCGGACGAGCGCTGGCAGGAGCGCCCGCTGGCGTGCGTGGTGCTGCGGGCGGGGGAGTCGGTGACCCCGGAGGAGCTCAAGTCCTTCCTCGCCGACAAGGTCGCCGGCTGGTGGATCCCGGAGCGGTGGACCTTCGTCGAGGAGATCCCCAAGACCAGCGTCGGCAAGTTCGACAAGAAGGTGCTGCGCGCCCGTCACGCCGAGGGCGGGCTCCCGGTCGTCGAGTAGCCGGTCGCGGCGGCGGCCCACTCCCACAGGGCGGCCGGGTCGCCGCCGCGGGTCCACGGCACGCGGTGTACGCCGCGGGGCCGGCGGTCGTGCCAGAACCGGCCGCTGCCGAGCTGTTCGGGTACGGCGGCGGCCAGCCAGACCACCGTGTCCGCGCCCTGCTCGGCCGTGCGCAGCAGCGGGCGCAGCGCCGTCCGGAAGCGCGGCAGCGACCGGGCCAGACCCGGCGTGTCGGCCCAGCCGGGGTGCATGGCGTGGAAGGCGACGGCGGGTTCCCGGCGTGCCCACTCGGCGGTGAGCGCCACCTGCGCGCGCTTGGCCCGGGCGTACGCGGTGGCCCCGCGGTAGCCCGCGGCCGGCATCTGCAGCCCGGCGACGTCCAGCCGCTGGCTGTACATCCCGCCGGAGGAGACGGTGACGACCCGGCTGCCCGGTGTTGCGCGCAGCAGCGGGAGCAGCAGCGCCGTCAGCAGGAACGGGCCGGCCACGTTCGTCGCGACCGTCCGCTCCAGGCCGTCCGGCGACGTGCCGTGCTCGGCGTAGAGCGCGCCGGCGTTGTGCACCAGCACGTCGAGCCGGCCGTGCCGCTCGGCGAAGCCGGCCGCGTACGCCCGGACCGCGGCCAGGTCGGCCAGGTCGAGCCCGGTCGACCGGGACGCGCCGACCACCTCCGCGCCGAGGTCGCGCAGGCCGCCGGCCGCTGCCTCCCCGAGCCCCGACGTCGCCCCGGTCACCAGGACCACCCGCCCGTCCAGGCGGGGCAGCGGGGCGTCCCACTCGGGCAGCATCCGCCGGCGTACGGCGATGCCCGCGCGGGTGAAGCTGCCGACGACGCTCGCCTCGAGCGCGGCGTCGACGACCCGTGCGGCGGTCGTCACGACGACAGCCGCGCGCGCAGGCCGGCCGCCGCGCGGTCGCCGGTCCGGCGGAACCCGACGGCGAGCAGCGGCTCGAGCACCTTCAGCGGGCCGTTCAGGGAGACGTCCGCGGAGTAGGTGACCACCGACCCCTCGCCGCGCGGCTCCACGGAGATGCGGTCCACCGCGCGCAGCAGCCGGGACGTGCCGTGCAGCACGACCTCCCGCGGCCGGGCGTACAGCCGGACCGTGTAGGTCATCGGCAGCCGCCGGCCGGCGAACGACGCGACGAGCCGGAACCGGCTGCCCTCGCGGACGTCCGCGCCGTCGAGCGGAGCGGCCTCCACGACGCCGGGGTCCCACTCGGCCGCGGAGTCGAACCGGGCGAGGTAGTCGAAGGTGTCCGCCGCGGAGCGGACGGAGTCGATGCGGGCCTCGTAGTGCGCGCTCATGGGTGATTCCTCTCGTTGGTGCGGCCGGTCTCCATCCGGTTGAGCAGGCTGCTCAGGGGGACCCGGGGCCGGCCGGCGTGGACCCGTACGTACGGCAGCTCGCGCTCGACCGCCACAGCGGTCTCCTCCGCGGCGGTCGCCCCCTCCGCCGTGGCGGCGGACAGGACGACCGTGTCGGCGTGCACCCGGCGGGTGAGGGCGACGAGGTCCGCGACGGGCAGGTCGTAGGCCAGGTGCTGGACGTGCCAGTGCGCGGCGCGCAGGGCCGCGGCCGCCATCGAGGCGGGCAGCGCGTGCCGCTCGCCGGGAGGCGTGGTGACGACCACGGTGCCGCGCGGGCGGCCGGGCCGCGGCATCAGCAGCGGCGCGATGAGCCGTTCGGCGATGGCGCTGGCGCGGTGCTCCTCGGCGACCGACAGCGTGTTCGACGCCCACGCGTCACCGATCTGGCGCAGCGCCGGGGCGAGGACGAGGTCGCACAGGTCGACCACGGGCACGCCGCCGCGGGCCAGCCGGTCGAGCCGGCGGCGGGCGTCGGCGTCGTCCCCGTTGGCGAGCGCGGCGTAGAGCCCGTCCGCGTGGACCGACCAGTCCCGGATCGTGATCGGCCGGGTGGGTGGGCTGCCCTCGGCACGCCGGCGCTGCAGCGCCTCGACGTCCTCGGGTGCCACCTCGTACGAGCGCCCGCGCAGCGTGGCCTTGAGCGTGCCGTCGCGGACCCAGCCGTACGCGGTCTGGTAGTGGACGCCGAGCGCTGCCGCCGCCTCCTGAAGTCGCATGAGCCAATCTTAGCCTTGTTTAGTCAGAGTTTCTGTGCGACTCTCGGGAAACCGAAGACGGGTCGAGCTGCGAACGAGGGTTGATGACCAGACAACGCGTTGCCGTGGTGGGGTCCGGCGTGGCCGGGCTGACCGCGGGCTACCTGCTGCAGCGGGCGTACGACGTCACGCTGTTCGAGGCCGACGACCGGCTGGGTGGGCACGCGCACACCCGTGACGTGCCGACCGCCAGCGGCGGGACGGTGGCGCTCGACAGCGGCTTCCTCGTCCACAACGACCGCACCTACCCCCACCTCGTCCGGCTGTTCGCCGAGCTGGGCGTGGCCACGCGCGACACCGACATGTCGATGTCGGTGCGCTGCGACGGCTGCGGCCTGGAGTATGCGGGCGCCCGGGGCCTCGGCGGGCTCTTCCCCGGTCTCGCCATCCTCGGGCGCCCGGCGTACCTGCGGCTGCTGGCGACCGTCGTGCGCTTCCACCGGGACGCCCGGCGGGTGCTCGCGGCACCGGCGGGCGTCGAGACCACCCTCGGGGAGTTCCTCGCCGCCGGCCACTACGGGCGCTACTTCACCAGCCACTTCCTGGTGCCGGTGGTGTCCGCGGTCTGGTCGTGCTCGCCGGCGCAGGCGCTGGACTACCCGGCCCGCTACCTGTTCACGTTCCTGTCCCACCACGGGATGCTGAGCATCACCGGCTCGCCGACCTGGCGGACGGTCGTCGGCGGCTCGCGCACCTACGTCGAGCGCGCGGCCAAGCACCTCACCGCCGTGCACACCACCACGCCGGTCCGCGCGCTGCGCCGTACCGGCGGGGGCGTCGAGCTGCGGGACGACGCGGACACCCTGCACCGCTTCGACCGGGTCGTCGTGGCCACCCATCCCGACCAGGCGCTGGCGCTGCTCGCCGACCCCACACCGGCCGAGGCGAGCGTGCTGGGGGCCTTCCGCTACACGAGCAGCGACGTCGCCCTGCACACCGACGGGTCGCTGCTGCCGCGGGCGCCTCGCGCGCGGGCGTCCTGGAACGTCCTGCTGCCGGACTGCCACGCCACCCCGGACCGGGTGCAGGTGAGCTACCACCTCAACCGCCTGCAGGGCGTCGGCGGCGACACCGACTACCTGGTCACCCTCAACGCGACGGACCGGCTGCAGCCCGGTGCGCTGCTCGAGCAGATGACGTACGCGCACCCGATCTACACGCCCGCGTCCGTCGCCGCGCAGGCCCGGCTGCCGGAGCTGAACACGGGCGTCACCGCGTACGCCGGCGCGTACCACGGCTGGGGCTTCCACGAGGACGGCTGCCGCTCCGGGGTGGCCGCCGCGGCGTCGTTCGGGGTGGCCTGGTGACCGCACCGGCGCTGTACGCGGTGACCGTGCGGCACGCCCGGGTCGCCCCGCTGCACCATGCCTTCGCCTACCGCACGTCGATGTGGCTGGTCGACCTCGACGGGCCACCGCCGGCGTGGTGGCTGCGCCCGTTCGCCCGGTTCCGCGCCGCCGACCACGTCGGCGACCCGGACCGCACGATCCGCGCCAACGTCGACGCCCTGCTCGCCGAGCACGGCGTCGACCTGGCGGGGGGCCGGGTGCTCATGCTCTCCTCCGCGCGGGTGCTGCGCCGGGTGTTCAACCCGCTGACCCTGTTCTGGTGCTTCGCCGCGGCCGGGGACCTCGCCGCCGTCGTCGCCGAGGTGCACAACACCTACGGCGGGCGCCACTGCTACGTCGTCCGCCCCGACGCCCGCGGGCGGGCCACCACCGACAAGGAGCTGTACGTGTCCCCGTTCTTCCCCGTCGCCGGCCGGTACCGGATGGTGCTGCCGGTCCCGGACGAGCGGCTGCGCCTGGCCGTCGGGCTCGAGCTCGACGGCGGCCGCCCGTTCGCCGCATCGGTGACCGGCCGGCGTACGCGGCCGACCCTGCGCGCGCTGCTGGCGCAGCCGCTCACGTCCCTGCGGATCCGCCGGCAGGGCGTCGCCCTGTGGGCGCGCGGTCTCGCGGTGGTGCCCCGATGACCGCCGTCGCCGTTCCCCCGTTCGCCGCGCGGCTGCTCGTCCGCGATCTCGCCCGCCGGCTGCCGATGCGGGTGGTGCTGCCGGGCGGGCGGTCGTACGGCTCGGCCGGCCCGGACGTCCCGGTGCTGCGGCTGCACCGCCCGCAGCGGTTCTTCCGCCGGGTGGCCGCACACGGCACGGTCGGCTTCGGCGAGTCGTACATGGACGGTGACTGGGACAGCCCGGACCTCGTCGCGCTGCTGACCCCGCTTGCCCGGGAGGTCGACCGGCTGGTGCCGGCGCCGCTGCAGCGGCTGCGGGGCTGGTACGACCTGCGCCAGCCGGCCGCCGAGGAGAACACCCCGACCGGGTCGCGGACCAACATCGCCCGGCACTACGACCTGTCCAACGACCTGTTCGCCACCTTCCTCGACGAGTCGATGACCTACTCCGCCGCGCTGTTCGCCGACGGTGACGACCTCGCCGCTGCGCAGCAGCGCAAGATCGACCGGCTGCTCGACCTGGCGGCCGTGGGTCCGGGCACCCGGCTGCTCGAGATCGGGACCGGCTGGGGGTCGCTCGCGCTGCGGGCCGCCCAGCGTGGCGCACAGGTGACGACGCTGACGATCTCCGCCGAGCAGGCCGAGCTCGCCCGCGAGCGGGTGGCGGCGGCCGGGATGACCGACCGGGTGGACGTGCAGCTGCGCGACTACCGCGACGCGACGGGGACGTACGACGCGGTCGTCAGCGTCGAGATGGTCGAGGCGGTCGGCGCGGCGTACTGGCCGACGTACTTCGCGACGCTGGACCGCGTGCTCGCGCCGGGTGGGCGGGTGGCGCTGCAGGCGATCACGATGCCGCACCGGCGGATGCTCGCCACCCGGCACGCCCACACGTGGATCCGCAAGCACGTGTTCCCGGGCGGCCAGCTGCTGTCGGTGCGCGGGATCGAGGAGACGCTGGCCGCCCACACCGGGCTGCGGGTCGCCGGCGACCTGGCCATGGGGGAGCACTACGCCCGTACGCTCGCCGCCTGGCGGGCCCGGTTCACCGCCCAGGGCGAGCAGCTGACCGCGCTGGGCTTCGACCGGACGTTCCGGCGGCGCTGGGAGTTCTACCTCGCGTACTGCGAGGCCGGCTTCCGGGCGGGCTACCTCGACGTCCACCAGCTCCTGCTCACCCGGCCCACGTGACCAGCCCGGCCGTCGTCACCCGTCGGCCAGGTGCCGGACGACCGCCTCGGCGAGCTCCGCGGCATGCGCGACCGTCCCGTAGTCCAGGTGCTCGGGCAGGTCGCGGGAGGTGTGGTAGTTCCGCAGCGCCTTGGAGTCGTCGACGCTGACCAGCGTCGCGGTCCGGTAGCCGGCCTTGATCGGTACGAGGCTGTCCGTGGTCACCCGTGAGCGCAGGCCGCGGCGTACGGGGATCCCCGCGCGGTCGGCGACCGCCTCGACCGTGTCCTTGAACTGCGCGTCGGCGTCGAGCATCTGCATCGGCCCCTCGCCCTCGAGCAGCACGAGGTGCTGCGAGCCGACGGTCTCCAGGTTGACGAACCATGTGCGGTGCCGCGGCAGCTCGCCGAAGTGCCGCTCGGCGAAGCCGAGCATCCCCTCCTGGAAGGACTCCTCGGCGCCCGCCGAGAGCAGCAGCACGCGTACGCCGGTCACCGGCCGCTCGGCCAGCGCCTGGGCGAGGGCGACCAGCCCCGCGACCCCCGACGCGTCGTCGTTCGCGCCGGGGCTCGTCGCCGACGCGCCGATCTGCGCGAACGCGGCCGCGAAGAACGCCGACGCGGCCGTACCGGCCTTGAGCAGGGCCCGCGAGCCGGTCACCGCGCCGGCGGCCACCAGCCCCGGCCCACCCCCGGCGATGATCCAGTACATCGGCGGGGACGTGTCGAGGTTCTCGACCATCGACGCCGGCAGCCGGGCGCCGAGCCACTGCTGGAAGTCGAAGAACGCGCCGGTGTGCGGCGCGTCGTGGTGGGCCATGACGACGACGGTGCGCTCGGCGGTCGGGTCGCCGGCCCAGCCGACGACGTTGACCGCGCGGCGCTGCGGCAGCCGCCGGCGCAGCGGCCGGCGGCCGGCGACGACGTCGTCCGCGAGCAGGCCGGCAGCGGCTCCGGCGAGCAGCGCCGCGGGCCAGCGGCGCCCGCGCAGGCCGGCGATCCCGGCCAGGACGCCGGCCGCGAGCGGCAGTCCGAGCGGCCACCAGTACGTGCCGTGGGCGGGGTGCTCCTCGAGCGCGGCCCGTACGCCGTACGCCCGCAGCTGCTCGGCGACGTACTCGGCGGCGCGTCGCTCGCCCGGCGACGCCGACGGCCGGTCGATGCCGGCCAGGGTGGTCACGACCTCGCGTAGCAGCGTCTCGTCCATACCGGGCATTCTGTCGCGGTGCCTCTCGTCGTCGCGGCCGCCATCGTCGCGGGCGACCCGCCGCGGCTGCTCGCGGCGCAGCGGTCCGGCCCGCCTGCGCTGGCCGGACGCTGGGAGCTGCTCGGCGGCAAGGTCGAGCCGGGCGAGGAGGAGCGGGACGCGCTCGTCCGCGAGGTGCGGGAGGAGATCGGCATGGCCGTACGGGTCGGCGACCGGGTGGGGGAGGACCTGCCGATCGGCGAGGGGTACGGCGTGCTGCGGGTGTACGCCGCGACGCCGCTGCCCGGGCCCGTACCGCACCCGTTCGAGCACCGCGCCCTGCGCTGGCTGGCCGCGGGCCACGTGGGCGACGTGGACTGGCTGGACTCCAACCTCCCGCTGCTGTCGACCCTCGAAGCGCTGCTCAGCGGGTCGTGGCGGCGTGCCGGATGAGCAGGGAGCGCGGCGGGGCGAGGTCCAGCCCGTCGGGCTGGTGCAGGTAGCCCGGCGCGCTGCCGGGGATGCCGGTGTGGCCGTACTGCCACACGATCTTGTTCGTTCTCGGGTCGACGATGATGACCCGGTGGTTGAGGTCGTCGTTGGCGACGATGTCGCCGTTGGGGAGCGGCTCGGCCAGCGACGGCTTGTTCAGCACGGCCAGGCCGCCCGGGGCGTAGCGCCACAGCAGCCGGCCGGTGCGGTCGAACTCGACGAGCTGCCCGGGTCGGGAGTAGTCGGCGGTGAGGTAGACGTTGGGGGCGACCTCGTTGGTGTCCGACGGGTAGCGCACGCCCGGCGGGTGCGCCGACCAGGCCACGGTGCCGTCGAGCCCCACCTCGTCGACCCAGTCGTGGCCGATCTCGGTGACGAGGAAGTGCCCGTTGGGCAGGGGGAACGCGCCGTTGGGGCTGGCGAAGTGGCGGGGCGGCGCGTGGGTGCAGTGGTACGGCGCGCCGTACGTCTGCTGGGGGGCGTGGCCACCCTTCGGGATCACGACCAGGCGGCAGTTCTTGATGTCCGCCACGAGCACCTGACCGGTCGGCAGCACGACTGCGTCGTCGGGGTTGAACAGGTGGTTCGGTGCGGAGCCGGACACCCCCGGTACGCCGTACCGCCACGTGATCCGGTGGGTGGCGACGTCGATGAGCGTGACGACGAAGTCGTCTTCCTGGGTCGCGATGATGGAGCGGCCGTCCGGGGTGAAGAACGCGTCGTCGGGCACCGTGAAGGTCTGCCCGGGTGCCAGGTCGCCGGGGCGCGGGAACTGCCAGACGATCCGGCCGTGCGGGTCCACGATGATGAGCCGGTTGTTGCCCCGGTCGGCGATGAGCAGCGGCCCGGGCAGTGCCGCGGGGTCCGAGCCGGGAGCCAGGAGCCCGGCCGCCGCCGCGTGCGGGTGCACGCGCGGCTGCGGGTGAGCGGCCGCGGTGGCCGCGCGCGCCGTGGCCGGCCGGGAGTGGCCACCGGGCAGCAGCGACCACGCCAGTGCGGAGACGGCGACCGTGACGGCGAGCAGGAGCACTGTTCGCCGCCGCCGGTAGACCACCGCCGAGGTCACGTCCGGACCGCCATGCGGGCCACGGTAGGTCCCGGTGCGGGCGGAGCGGTGGTGGCGCACCGCCTTCAGATGAGCGTCAGTCGATCTTCAGAGTCTGCTGAGAGCACCCGTTCCTAACGTCACGGTTCTCCGACGGCAGGAAGGGCGGCGTGCATGGCGCTCGGCGACGGCGGTCCGTCGCTCGTCGCCGAACCGGCTTCGACGCGCCCCCGCCGCGGCCGGCCGCGGCGGCGCTCGCGGGCGAGGCGGCACCCGTGGCTGGCCGTGCCCGCGGCCCTGCTCGTCCTGCTCACCCCCGTCTGGTGGTCGCTCGGCTGGGCGCTGGCGAGCCCGGCGCTGGGTACCAGCCTGGCCGCGCGCGGCGCCGAGTGGGTCCGTGACCACGGCGGCGGGCCGGTCGTCACCTGGGCCGAGAACGTCTGGTACTCCCACCACCCGCCGGCCGTCGGCGGGCGGCCGCGCCGCGGGGCGATCCCGGCCGCCGCGCCGGCGCCCGCGCCCACACCGGCCGGGGTGGCGCACCTGCCCGCGCCGGCGCCCGTGCGACCTCTGGTCGCGCACCCGGCCCCGGGAGAGGGGCGGTGGCATCCGGTGGGGCGCCGGGTCGACGGCGTGCCCGCGGTGTACGAGGCGTTCCTGCGGCCGGACGCGGTCCACACCAGCCTCGTCGCCGGGATCGCCTGGATGGACACCCGGCTGTTGCGGGCCCGGCTGTACTCCGGCAGCTACATCCCGGGTGGGGGGCCGTGGCGCTACAGCGCGCCGGTGGGCGAGCAGGCCGCCACGTCGCTGGTCGCCGCGTTCAACGGCGGGTTCCGGATGGCCGACGCGGAGGGCGGTTACTTCAGCGAGGGTCGGACCGTACGGCCGCTGCGGGTCGGGGACGCCTCGCTGGTCATCTACCGGGACGGCACCGTCACGGTCGGGCAGTGGGGGCGGGACGTCACCGCGGGGCCGAACGTGGTCGCGGTGCGGCAGAACCTGCACCTGCTGGTCGACCACGGCCGGCCGGTGCCGGGGCTGAACGGCAACGACCACCACGCGTGGGGTCGGACGCTGGGCGGGCGGGTGTACGTGTGGCGGTCCGGTCTGGGGGTCACCGCCGACGGGGCGGTGGTGTACGTCGCCGGGCCCGGTCTGAGCATCACCTCGCTGGCCGACCTGCTCGTCCACGCCGGCGCGGTGCGCGGCATGGAGCTGGACATCAACACCGACTGGGTGGACTACGCGGTGTGGCAGCCGGCCACCCCGAACGGGGCGGCGACCCCGGCGAACGGCCGTGACCTGCTGCCCACCATGTACGGCACGCCCGGTCGCTACTTCGCCGCGTCCTGGGCACGTGACTTCGTGACGATGTCCGCGCGGCAGGCGCCGGGCCCTTGACGGCGAGCCGCCCCGCTGCCTCGTCGGTGGCCGTCCTCACCGCCCGGGGCCGCCGTGCCCGCCTGCTGCTGAGCTCGCTGCGGCCGCGGCAGTGGCCGAAGAACGCGCTGGTGCTGGCGCCGGTGCTCGCGTCGTCCCGCTGGGACCGGCCGGGCGTCGTCGTGGGCGGCCTCGTCGCCGTGGTCGCGTTCACGCTGGTTGCCGGCGCCGTCTACCTGACCAACGACCTGCGTGACCTGCGTCGCGATCGCAGCCACCCGACCAAGCGGCATCGCCCGCTGGCCTCCGGCCGGCTGCCGGTGCGGTGGGCCGAACGGTCGGCGGTCCTCGCCGCCGCCGCGTCCGTGTCGCTGGCGCTGGGCGCCGACCGGGAGATGCTTGCGGTGGTGCTCGTCGGCTACCTGGCCGTGAACCTCGCCTACTCGCTGGGGCTCAAGGCCGTCCCCGGCCTGGAGCTGATCGTCGTCGCCGGCGGCTTCGTCTGGCGGCCGCTGGCCGGCGGTGTCGCGACCGGCATCCCGGTGTCCGGCTGGTTCCTCGAGGTCTGCTCGCTGGCCGCGCTCACCGTTGCTGTGGGCAAGCGGCTGGCCGAGCTGGAGCAGCTCGGCGGGGAGGCGACCGAGCATCGCAGCAGCCTGCGCTACTACCGGCCCGCGGTGCTGCGTGGCGTACGGCGGATCTGCTCGGTGGCCACCGTCGGCTGCTACGTCGGGTGGGCGGTGACCCGCTGGCACGGCACCGGCATGATGGTCGCCGTGGCCTCCACCGTGCCGCTCGCGCTGGCGCTGGGGCGCTACGCCCGGTGCAACGACCGCGGGCAGGGCGGGGCACCGGAGGAGCTCATGCTCTCCGACCGCGCCATGCAGGTGACCGGACTGGTGTGGCTGGCGATGTTCGCCGCCGTCGGGCATGTCTAGCCCGGGGGAGGGCGTGCCGCGCTCCTTCGGCGGGTGGGGCCGGGCGACCCGGTCGACCGCGTCCGCGGTGTCCGCCGCGGACGAGGCGCGCGTGGCCGAGCTGGTTGCCGGCGCACCGGCCCGCGGCGTCCTGGCCCGCGGCCTCGGCCGCAGCTACGGTGATGCGGCCCAGAACGCCGGCGGGTGGGTGCTCGCGCCGTTCCTCCCGCACCGGCCGCCGGAGATCGACCCGGTGCGGCGGACCGCGACCGTCAGCGCCGGCACGCCGCTGCACCGGCTGCTGGCGGCGACGCTGCCGCACGGGCTGGTCCCGCCGGTGCTGCCGGGCACGGCGTACGTCACCGCCGGGGGGGCGGTCGCCGCGGACGTGCACGGCAAGAACCACCACGTCCACGGCAGCATCGGCCGCTGGCTGGAGTCGGTGCGGCTCGTGGACGGCTGTGGCCGCGTGCGCACGCTGTCACCGGCGCAGGATCCGGAAGCGTTCTGGGCGACCGTCGGGGGCATGGGGCTCACCGGCGTGCTCACCGAGGTGAGCATGCGCCTGGTGCCGGTGTCGACCACCCGCGTACGGGTCCGTACGCGCCGCCTCGCGGACCTCGACGCGCTGCTGGCCTGCCTGCGGGAGGACCCCCCGGCCACCTACCAGGTGGCGTGGGTGGACTGCCTCGCGGGCGGGCGTGCCGTCCTCGACGACGGCGAGCCGGCCGCCGTCGACGAGCTGCCCGCCCGATCCCGGTCGCGGCCGCTGGCGTACCGGCCCCGGACGCTGCTGGCCGCGCCGCCGGTGCCGTCCGGACCGCTGCGCCCGGCGACGGTCCGCGCGTTCAACGAGGCGTGGTGGCGGGCGGCCCCGGCGGACCGGGTCCGGCTGGTCGGGCTGAGCCGCTTCTTCCACCCGCTCGACGGGGTGGCCGGGTGGAACCGCCTGTACGGGCCGCGTGGCTTCCTGCAGTACCAGCTGGCCGTCCCCGACGGTGCCGAGCGGGTGCTACGCCGGTTCGTCGAGGACCTGCCGGCTGCGGGGCTGGCGCCGTTCCTGGTGGTGCTCAAACGGTTCGGGTCTGCTGCACCGGGCCCCCTGTCGTTCCCCGCGCCCGGGTGGACGCTCGCGGCCGACCTGCCGCTGGGCAGCCCCGCCCTGCCCGGCGCGTTGGACCGGCTGGACGCCGAGGTGGCGGCCGCCGGCGGGCGGGTGTACCTCGCCAAGGACGCCCGGCTGCGCCCGGACGTGCTGGCTGCGATGTACCCACGGCTGGGCCGGTGGCGGGAGACCCGGGCCCGGCTGGACCCGGCCGACCGGTTCCGCTCCGACCTGGCCCGCCGGCTCGGGGTGGGCTGATGCGCGACGGCACCGGCCGGCCGCAGCGGGTCGTGCTGCTCGGCGGCACCAGCGAGATCGGGCGAGCGGTCCTGGACGCGCTCGACCTGGCCCCGGGGGCCACGGTGGTCCTGGCCGGGCGCGACCGGGTCGCGCTGGACACGGCAGGCGGGTCGCTGCCACCGGGCGTACGGGTCGAGACCGCCGCCTTCGAGGCGCGGGACACCGCCGGCCACGCCGAGCTGCTCGGCGGCCTGTTCGCCGCGGATGTGGACCTGCTCGTCGCCGCGTTCGGTGTCCTCGGGGACCAGCGGCGCGCCGAGGAGGACCCGGAGCACGCGCTCGACACGCTGCGGGTCAACCTGCTCGGCCAGGTCTCCGTGCTGCTGCACGCCGCCCGGCTCATGCGCGCCCAGGGCCATGGAACGATCGTCGTGCTCTCCTCCGTCGCGGGGGTGCGGGGCCGGCGGGCCAACTTCGTCTACGGCGCGGGCAAGGCCGGGCTCGACGCGTTCGCCAGTGGGCTCGCCGACGCGCTGCACGGCACCGGGGTGCGCCTGCTGCTGGTCCGTCCGGGGTTCGTCGTCGGCCGGATGACCGCCGGGATGCGCCCCGCCCCCCTGGCGAGCACCCCCGCGCAGGTCGGCAGGGCCGTGGCCGCGGCTCTGCGGCAGGGCCGGGGCGAGGTGTACGTCCCCGGCGCGCTGCGGCTGGCGGCGCCGGCGATCCGGGCGGTGCCCCGACCGCTGTGGCGCCGGCTGCGCCGCTGACCGTCAGCGGGTCGTACGGCCCTCCACCGCGTCGCGCACCTTGTCCATGAGGCCGCCCGCCTTCGCGGTCAGCGTGGTCACCGGCGTGGCCGCGTGCGGGTGGGTGGGTGCGGAGGGCATCGCCTCGGCGAGGGCGATCCCGATCTCGCGCAGCCGGTCGGCGTCCACGGCGTCGCGGATGGCCGGGAAGACCTGCTCCTCCTCGTACTGCACGTGCTCGCGGACCCGGGCGATGAGCTTGCGCAGCGTGGGGTCGAACTCCACCGACCCCGGGCTCATGTCCTCGAGCAGGTGCAGCAGCTCCTTGTGGTCCTGCTGCTCGTCGTACGCCCGCTCCGCCAGCGGGTCGCCGCCGTCCACGTACTCCCGGACCGCCGGGTAGAAGTGCAGCTCCTCCACCGCAGCGTGCTGCGAGAGCTTCGTGATGACGGTGTTCTTCACAACGTTGCGCTCGTCGCGCAGGTCGACGTCGTGGTGCTCCGTGGCGGTCACCTGCAGGCCCTCGAGCTCGGCGAACAGGCGGTCGACCTCCACGTGCTGCTCGTGGAGGAACTCCAGGGCGTCGGGCACGGTCGTCATGCGGAGTACGTACCCGGGCGCCCTGGCGGGGAACGTCACACCAGGAACACCTGGCCGTCGGTGACCCGGATGTCGTACTGCGCGAGCGGTCGCGGCGCCGGCCCGCCGGTGTTGTGGCCCTGCAGGTCGTAGGTCGAGCCGTGGCACGGGCAGTCGAGCTCGCCCTGCTTCGGCTGCACGGTGCAGCCCTGGTGGGTGCAGATCGCGCTGACGGCCAGGATCGTGGACTCGTCCGGCCGCGTCACCATGATCGACTCCGCGTTCGGTCCCGCCCGCAGCACGCCGCTGCCCACCGGGACGTCCGCGACCGCGACGAGCGGGAACGGCGAGCTGCTTCCCGACGCTCCGGCGGCGGGGGCGGCGGGGGCGGCGGGCGGCGTGCTCTGCTTTCCGCAGCCGGTCACCACCACGGTGCCGGTGGCAGCGATCCCCAGCAGGACGCCGCGACGTCCGATCAGCTCTGACATGGCACCTCCAGGTCGGCCGGTCTCCCGTGTTCACGGCGCCCCGCCGCGGGCGGTTCACCGGCCGGCCGACCTACCATGGGGGGTGACTTCACGGACCCGCGACGACCTGCGCAACGTGGCGATCGTCGCCCACGTCGACCACGGCAAGACCACGCTGGTGGACGCCATGCTCTGGCAGTCCGGCGCGTTCACCCAGCACCAGGCCGACCAGGGCGACGTGCAGGAGCGCGTCATGGACTCGATGGACCTCGAGCGCGAGCGCGGGATCACGATCCTCGCGAAGAACACCGCGGTCCGCTACGGCGAGGTGACGATCAACATCGTCGACACCCCCGGCCACGCCGACTTCGGCGGCGAGGTCGAGCGCGGGCTGGCGATGGTCGACGGCGTCGTCCTGCTCGTCGACGCCTCCGAGGGCCCGCTGCCGCAGACCCGGTTCGTGCTGCGCAAGGCGCTGGAGGCGAAGCTGCCGGTCGTCCTCGTCGTCAACAAGATCGACCGGGCGGACGCACGGATCGCCGAGGTCGTCGACGAGACCTACGAGCTGTTCATGGACCTCGACGCCAGCGAGGACCAGATCGAGTTCCCGATCGTGTACTGCAACGCCCGCGCCGGCACCGCCGCGCTCGACCTCGACACCCCCGGTACGGACCTGCGCCCGCTGTTCGAGACGGTGCTCGCGACCGTGCCGGCGCCGACGTACGACGACGGCGCGCCGCTGCAGGCGCTCGTCACCAACCTCGACGCCTCCCCGTACCTCGGCCGCCTCGCGCTGTGCCGGGTCGTCAACGGGACGCTGCGCAAGGGCGCGCCGGTCGCCTGGTGCCGTACGGACGGCACGGTCGAGCGGGTGAAGATCTCCGAGCTGCTGGTCACCGACGCGCTCGACCGCGTCCCGGCGGAGGAGGCCGGGCCGGGCGGCATCTGCGCGGTCGCCGGCATCCCGGAGATCACCATCGGCGAGACGCTCGCCGACCCGGACGACCCGCGCCCGCTGCCGGTCATCACCGTCGACGAGCCGTCGATCTCGATGACGATCGGGGTGAACACCTCCCCGCTCGCCGGCCAGGACGGGTCGAAGATGACCGCCCGGCTGCTGAAGAACCGGCTGGACTCCGAGCTGGTCGGCAACGTGTCGCTGCGGGTGCTGACGACCGAGCGGCCGGACACCTGGGAGGTGCAGGGCCGCGGCGAGCTGCAGCTGGCCGTGCTGGTCGAGCTGATGCGCCGGGAGGGTTTCGAGCTCACGGTCGGCAAGCCGCAGGTGGTGACCCGGGTCGTCGACGGCAAGGTGCACGAGCCGATGGAGCGGCTGGCGATCGACGTGCCCGAGGACTACGTCGGCGTCGTCACCCAGATGCTCGGGCTGCGCAAGGGCCGGCTCGAGCAGATGGTCAACCACGGCACCGGCTGGGTGCGGATGGAGTACCTCGTGCCCGCGCGCGGGCTGATCGGCTTCCGGACCGAGTTCCTCACCGAGACGCGCGGGACCGGCCTGATCCACCACGTGTTCGACTCGTACGAGCCGTGGCACGGCGAGCTGCGTACCCGCCCGACCGGCTCGCTCGTCGCCGACCGGCGCGGGGCGGTCACGTCGTACGCGCTGTTCAACCTGCAGGAGCGCGGCGCGATGTTCGTCGGTCCGGGCGTCGAGGTGTACGAGGGCATGATCGTCGGGGAGAACTCCCGGTCGGACGACATGGACGTCAACCCGACCAAGGAGAAGAAGCTGACGAACATCCGCTCGTCGACGGGGGAGGAGCTCGAGCGGCTCGTCCCGGCGCGGATCCTCTCCCTCGAGCAGGCGCTGGAGTTCTGCCGCGAGGACGAGTGCGTCGAGGTCACCCCGAAGAACGTCCGCCTGCGCAAGGTGATCCTCGACGCCGCCGAGCGCTACCGCGCCGGCAAGCGCTCGGCCCGCTAGGGGCGCGTCAGCGGCGCACGGTGAGCGCCTGGCCGCCGAGCTGGCGCCAGGCGGCCTCGAACGCGGCCCGCGGCACCGCCTGGGCGGCGGCCCCGGTGAGCGGGTTGTTGACGTAGACGTGCCCGGCGTCATAGCCGACCACGAGCACCGCGTGCTCGTACTGCGTGGCGCGGACCGTCCCGTCCGGGCTCTGCCAGGTGACCCAGTCGTGGACCGGAGCGAACGTGGAGGTGTCCCAGACGACGACCGGGATGCCCGCGGCGACCTGGCGCAGCACCGCGGTGAACGGCTGACCGGTCAGGTCACGGGCCCGGCCGGGCAGCACGCGGTCGAGCAGCGTGGCGAGCGGCCGGTGGTAGATGCCGTAGCCGAACCCGTCCACGTCCCCGACGAAGCCCCGTTCCGGGTCGCCCCAGCGGGTCACCCGGTGGAAGTCGTTGTCGCCGTCGCCGCTGGGGGCGAACGCGGGCCGGCTGGGGTCGGTGGGCTGCTCGGCGGCGAGCGTCTCCTTGGCGACCGGGTGGCCGACCGCCGTGAGCAGCATCGACAGGCTCGTGACCTCGCACCCGTTCGGCAGCGCGGGCAGCTGGTTCTGGGCCGGCACGTGCAGCAGGGCGCGTACCGGCAGTGCGATGCCGGCGCTCGCGCGGGGTGCGGGGCTGCCCGGGGGTACGGGCGCGCTCGTGCCGGTCGCGCCTGCCCCCCGGCCGCTGTGCGCGCAGCCCGCGAGCAGCGCGGCGACGGCGACCAGCGGGGCGAGGCGAGGCAGAAACCGCATCAGACGGTCAAACCGGTGCGCACCGGGGCGCTATTCCGGGGGGCGGGGCGGCCCGTCGGCCGGCTGCTGCGCCTCCCAGAGCAGGTAGACGAGCACGGCCCAGCGCCGCCGGTAGCTGCCGGGGCTGCGCCGGTCCGCCAGGACGCGCTCGACCGCGGGGCCGTGCAGGAGGGACCCCGAGGTCGCGCCCGCCAGCTCGCGGGCCAGGGTGTCGAGCGGGCCGTCCAGCCAGCGCCGGAACGGCACCGGGAAGCCCATCTTGGGCCGCTGGGCGGCGTCCGGGCTCAGTGCCTGCCCGGCGGCGGCGCGCAGCGCGACCTTCGTGCTCCGGCCGTGCACCCGCTGGTCGGCGGGCACCCGGGCGGCGGCCGCGAGCACGCCAGGGTCGAGGAACGGCACCCGCACCTCCAGGCTGTGCGCCATCGACATCCGGTCCGCCTTGGTGAGGATGCTGGCCGGCAGCCAGGTCCGGCACGACACCGTCTGCATGCCCACGACGTCGGTCCTGCCCGCGTCGGCCCAGTGCGGGGCGCACAGCAGGTGGGACGGCTCCGGGAACGGGCCGCCGTCGAACCCGTCGGCGAGCAGCGCGCGCTTGTCCGGCTCGGGGAACACCGGCGCGTTGCCGAGGAAGCGCTGTGGCAGCGGCGTGGCCGCGCGGTGCATCAGGCCGCGGCCCTTCGTGCCCGCGGGGAGCCGGTCGGCGAGCCGGCCCAGCGCGCCGGTGACCGGGTCGGGCAGCGCGGACACGGCGCGCAGCAGGGGAGAGGTGCGGTAGATCGGGTAGCCGGCGAACAGCTCGTCCGCGCCCTCCCCGGACAGCACGGCCTTGACGTGCCCGGCGGCGAGCCGGGCCAGGAACCACAGCGCGGGTGCGCTCGGGTCGGCGAGCGGTTCGCCCTGGGCGGCGACCACCTCGGGCAGCGCGTCCCGCCAGGCCCGGGCGGTGATGATCTCCTCGTGGTGCTCGGTGCCGAGGCGGCGGGCGGTCTCGGCGGCGGCCGAGGTCTCCTGCCGGCCCTCGGCCGCGCCGGCGAACCCGACGCTGAACGTGCGCAGCGGTGTGTGCCGGGCCGCGAGCGTGGCCAGGTAGGTGGAGTCCACACCGCTGGACAGGTACGCGCCGACCGGCACGTCGGCTGCCAGGTGGGCGCGGACGGACTCCGACACCGCCTGCGCGACCTCGTCGCGGGTCCGGGACAGCGGCTGGTCGACGGGGGAGAACCGGGGGCTGGCGTAGGTGCGCGCGTCCACGTGCCCGCCGCGGACGCGCAGCCGCTGCCCCGGCGCCACCCGCTGGATGCCGGCCCACATGGTCAGCGGGTCCGGTACGTAGCCGTAGCTCAGGTAGTGCCACACCGAGCGTGGGTCGACCGGCCAGGACGCCGCCGGGTCGGCGGCGGTCAGGGCGGCGACCTCCGAGCCGAACAGCAGCCCGCGCGGGGTACGCGCCCAGTACAGCGGCTTGATGCCGAACGGGTCCCGGGCGAGCAGCAGCTCGTCGCGGTCCCGGTCGAACACGGCCAGCGCGAACATGCCGCGCAGCTGCGTCAGGAACTCCGCCCCGTACTCCTCGTACAGGTGCGGGACGAGCTCGCTGTCCCCGTGCCCGGCGATCCGGTGGCCGCGGCCGCGCAGGTCGCGGCGCAGGTCGGCGTGGTTGTAGATCTCCCCGTTGAACACCGCCCAGTACCGGCCGGACTCGTCGCTGGCCGGCTGCCGGCCGTGCTCGGCGTCGAGCAGGGTGAGCCGCCGGTGGACCAGCCCGGCCGGGCCGAGCTGGACGGCGCCGCCGTCGTCCGGGCCGCGGTGGTAGAGCGCCTTCTCCACCGCCGCGCTGGACGGCGCCCAGTCCGACGCCGGGTGGGTGAGCCAGCCCGCGATCCCGCACATGAGCCAGGTTCCGTTCTCGACCGGGGGTCTCCTACCCGACGTGGGTCCCGTCCCCGGCCCGTTCGGCGCGCACCCGCCGTCGCGGCTCAGAGTCCCCTCTGAGTCGCCGCGCCCCGGTCAGGGCAGCGGCCTCGGCGGGACGCCCTGCAGCCCGGCGGCCATCGTCGCCCCCCAGATCGGCGCCGGGATGGACGCCCCGTACACGTGGTGGTAGCGCCGGCCGTGCACGGTCACGTCGGTGAGGCTCCGTCCGTGGGCGCCGTCCGGGTAGCCGAACCACACGCACCCCGCGGACTGCGGCACGTACCCGCAGAACCACGCGGCCGTGAAGCTGCCCACCGTCCCGGTCTTGCCCGCCGCCGGCCGGCCGATCTGCGCGGCCGTACCGGTGCCGTGGGCGATGACCCCCTTGAGCACGTCGGAGACCGCGTGCGCCACCGCGGGCTTGACCGTCTGCCGGCAGCGCGACCCGGGCACGTGCAGGTGCCGTCCGGTCCGGTCCACCACCGCGGTGATCGCGACCGGTGAGCAGTACGTGCCGCCCGAGGCGAACGTCGCGTAGCCGTCGGCGAGGGTCAGCGGGCTGACGTCGAACACGCCGAGCGAGAACGACGGGTACTGCTCGATCGGGCTGCCGTCGCCCTGGTGCATCCCCGCAGCGCGAGCCATGTGGACGGGCCCGCACAGTCCGGTCTTCGTCTCCAGCTTGATGAAGAACGTGTTGATGGACCGCTCGGTCGCCTGCCGCAGCGTCCAGGTGCCGGCGTCCGACGCGACCGCGTTGTGCACGTCGTGGCCCCCGTAGTCGAGCACCGCCCCGTTGCAGGTGCGGAAGCCGGACGGGTTGTGCAGCACCGGCGGCGCGTGCATGGTGAAGCTCGGCGACAGCCCCTGGTCGAGCGCGGCGGCGAGCGTGAACACCTTGAACGTCGAGCCCGAGTGGAAGCCGTGGCTGCCGCCGTCCTTCGCGTCCACGGCCAGGTCCAGCCGCGTCTGGCCGGTGCCGCTGCCGTACGGCCGGCTCACCGCCAGCGCCTGCACCTTGCCGGTGCCGGGTTCGACGACGGCCTCCGCTCCGGCGTACGGGCCGCCGGCGTCGACGTGCGACCGCAGCGCGTGGGTCGCGGCCGACTGCATCGGCGGCAGCAGGGTGGTGTGGATCTGCAGCCCCCCACGCAGCACCGCGCGGGCGCGCTGCGCCGAGGTCTGCCCCAGCGCGGGCAGCCGCTCCAGCCGGCGCAGGACGTAGTCGCAGAAGAACGGCGCCCGGCTGCCCTGGCAGCCGTTCGGCTGCGGGTGGATCGTCAGGCCCAGCGGCGACTGCTTGGCCTGGCCGGCCTGCGCCGGCGTGATCATGTGCAGCTGGGCCATCCGGTCCAGCACCGTGTCCCGGCGCGCGCGGGCCGCCTTCGGGTGCAGGCGCGGGTCGTACTGCCCGGGATCGCGCACGAGGCCGGCCAGCAGCGCCGCCTGCGGCAGCGACAGCTGCCACGGGGCGACGGAGAAGTAGTGCTTGGCGGCGGTGTACACGCCGTACACGCCGTCACCGAAGTACACCAGGTTGAGGTAGCGGCGCAGGATCTCGTCCTTGGTGAACCGCTTCTCCAGCGCGACGGCGTACCGCGCCTCCCGCAGCTTGCGGCCGAGGGTGTCCTTCGTCGCGGCCCGCGCGGCGGCCTGGGACTGCTTGCGGCTGGCGGCGTCGAGCCGGGCGCGCTCGACGAGGACGTTCTTCACGTACTGCTGGGTGAGCGTGGAGCCGCCCTGGCGGGCACCGCCCGCGCCCAGGTCGGTGACCAGGGCTCGCATGGTGCCGCGCAGGTCGATCGCACCGGTCGCGTAGAACCGGGAGTCCTCGATGGCGACGATCGCCTTGCGCATCACCGGGGCGATCTGGGTCAGGCGTACGGGCACCCGGTCCTCGAAGTAGACGGTGGCGAGCACCGACCCGTCCGCGGCGTAGATGGTCGACCGCTCCGCCGGTGCGGGGATCGCCAGGTCCGAGGGCAGCGTGTTGAACTCGCGCACTCCGGCCTGGACCCCGAGGGCCATGCCCCCGATGACCGGCAGCAGGATGCCGGCGAGGACGACCCCGGCGGCCAGGCAGGTGAGCAGCAGCCGGCCGACGTGGCGGCCGGACGTGGCTGGGTCAGGGTCCACGGTGAAGACGTTGCCACCGGACACCGTCGGTACACCCGCCGCTACGCTCGCCGCCGTGACTGTCACCGCGGACCGCCGGCTGCTGCTCGTCCACGCGCACCCGGACGACGAGGCGATCACGTGCGGCGCGACCATGGCCCACTACGCCGCCGCCGGCGCCCACGTCACGCTCGTCACCTGCACGCTCGGCGAGGAGGGCGAGATCCTCGTCCCCGACCTCGAGCACCTCGCCGCGGACAAGGAGGACCGCCTCGGCGAGCACCGCATGACCGAGGCCGCGGCGGCGATGGATGCCCTCGGCGTGCGCGACCACCGCTGGCTCGGCGGGCCGGGCCGCTGGCGCGACTCGGGGATGATGGGCGTGCCGTCCAACGACCGCCCGGACTGCTTCTGGCAGGCCGACCTGGACGAGGCCGTGCGCGAGCTGGTCGCCGTGGTGCGCGACGTGCGGCCGCAGGTCGTCGTGACGTACGACGAGAACGGCGGGTACGGCCACCCCGACCACATCCAGGCGCACCGGGTCGCGGTCGCGGCGTACGACGCGGCCGCCGACGGCGAGCGGTGGCCGGAGCTGGGCGAGCCGTGGGCGGCGGCGAAGCTGTACTACACGGCGTTCCCCAAGTCGGTGCTGCAGGCGGGCATCGACCTGCTCGCCGAGCAGGGCCAGTCCATGTTCGACGGCGTCGAGTCGGCCGACGACCTGCCGTTCGGCGTCCCGGACGCCCAGATCACCTCGGTCGTCGACGCGTCGGCACACCTGGACGCCAAGCTGGCGGCGCTGCGGGCGTACGCGACGCAGGTCTCGGTCGACGGGCCGTTCTTCGCGCTGTCGAACGGCATCGGCCGCGCGGCCTTCGGGGTCGAGCACTACATCTGCGTGCGCGGTGAGCGGGGGCCCGCAGACGGGCCGAACGGGTGGGAAACGGACGTGTTCGCCGGGATCACCTGAGCGGGCTCTGGACCGCAGGTTCACCCGGGAGGACCATCACCTCAGGGCCATCCGGTCGTTGGAACGAACGGGTGAACTGGTGACACTGAGTAGCCAGAAGCGGTTACGGAGGGTCACAGTGCGGAACATCCGCAGCGCCCACCGCGCCCGGCTGAGCTCCTTGGAGGTGAGCGGCAGGTGAAGCGACACGAGGCCGCGTCCGCAACTGTGGCAAACCCGCTGCTGGCGGGGGCGCAGGCGATCCTCGGCGTGGCAGGCGCCGACGTGGGCCGCAGCCGCGAGGAGCTCCGCCGCCGCCGCCTGCTGCGCCTGGCGTTCGTGCTCGCGATCCCGGCGGCGTGGATGTGGTCGCGCATCCTCACCGGGAACTCGCTCTTCCCGCGGTTCCCGACCGTCGACCCGCTCATGCTCTTCCTGGTCTTCATCGTCCTGCTCATGGGCGCGGCGATGGTGCTCCCGTACGTCGGGATGGGCCGCTCGCCGCACGTGACCTACCGGCCCGAGCAGATCGACGTGTCGCTCGCGGACGTGGTCGGCATCGAGCCGGTCAAGGAGGAGGTCGTCCGCACGATCAACCTCTTCCTCGCGCACAAGACGTTCGCCGGCACGATGGGCGGTACGCCGCGCCGCGGCCTGCTCTTCGAGGGCGCCCCCGGCACGGGCAAGACCCACACCGCCAAGGCGATGGCGCGCGAGGCCGGGGTGCCGTTCCTGTTCGTCTCCGCGACCAGCTTCCAGTCCATGTTCTACGGCGCGACCGCGCGCAAGATCCGCCAGTACTTCAAGCAGCTGCGCAAGACCGCCCGCCGCGAGGGCGGCGCGATCGGGTTCATCGAGGAGATCGACGCGATCGCGACCACCCGCAACGGGCTGAACGCCACCCCGATGCCGGACGCCGCGCGGATGACGCCGGTCGGCTGCGGCGGGCTCGAGGGCCTGCCCGCGGCGTACGCGACCGCGGGCACCCCCGCGACGGTGCGCCACCCGTACATGTCCGAGGGCACGGGTGGCGTGGTCAACGAGCTGCTCGTGCAGATGCAGAGCTTCGACGAGCCCACCGGCTGGCAGAAGTTCGTCGGCAAGACGATCGACGCGCTCAACCTGTTCCTGCCGCTGCACCGCCAGGTGCACAAGCCGACGATCGGCAAGACCAACGTGCTGCTCATCGCGGCGACGAACCGCGGCGACACCCTCGACCCGGCGCTGCTGCGCCCGGGCCGGTTCGACAAGCGGCTGACCTTCGAGCTGCCCGACAAGCCGGGCCGCCGCGAGCTGATCGACCACTTCCTGGCGAAGAAGGCGCACGCCGAGGAGCTCGCCGGCGGGGAGATGCGCGACGCGCTCGCCGCGGTCACCCAGGGCTACACGCCGGTGATGATCGAGCACCTCTTCGACGAGGCGCTGGTCAACGCGGTGCGCCACGGGCGGACGGCGATGTCCTGGAAGGACGTCGAGCACGCCCGCCTCACCGAGGAGGTCGGGCTCGGCCAGCCGGTCGGCTACACCGAGCACGAGAAGCGGCTGATCGCGACCCACGAGGCCGGGCACGCCACCGCGGCGTACCTCGTCGCCCCGCACCGCCGGCTGGAGATCCTCACGATCATCAAGCGCCGCGGCGCGCTGGGGATGCTCGCCCACGGTGACCGGGAGGACGTGTTCACCCGGTCGCGTGCCGAGATGCTCGGCTTCCTGCAGATCGCGCTGGCCGGCCAGTGCGCGGAGGAGATCTTCTTCGGCGACGTGTCCACCGGCCCCGGCGGCGACCTGCTGTTCGCGACGAACGCGGCCGCGGAGATGGTCGGCTCGAGCGGCATGACCGACACGCTGGTGTCGTACGCCGCCGTGCAGAACAGCGGCTTCAACGACACCAACATCGTCGGCCGGGTGCTCGCCGACCCCGACGGGCGGGCCCGGGTCGAGGCGCTGCTGCAGGAGCAGAAGGCCACGATCAAGGGGCTGCTCGAGGCCAACCAGCACCTGGTCGAGGCGCTGCGCGACGCGCTGGTCGAGCGGCACGAGCTGATCGGCAGGGAGATCACCGAGGTCCTCGACGCCGCCCGCGACGACCGGGTCATCGACCTCACCGAGGGCGCGCCCGAACGCCGGTAGCCTCGGCGGCGTGCGGGGACGACTGCTCACGGCGCTGGGTCTCGCCGCGCTGTTCTGCCTGGGCGCGGTGCTCGGGCTGTGGGGCGCGTTCCTCGTACCCCTGCACCTGCTGGGCGCGTACGGCTGGTCGGTGGGGATCGCGCTGGTCGGCAACCTCGCGCTGCCCGTCCTCGGCGCCGCCGGTACCGGCCGGCTGGCCGGGGCGTTCGTCCCCGCGGCCGGCTGGCTGGTCGCGGTGGGGTTCACCACCTGGTCACCCGGCGGTGACGTCATCCTGCCGAGCAGCGTCGGGGGCGCGCCGGGCGTGGGCGACACCGGGTCGCTGTTCCCGCTTGTGGGGATGGCCGCGGCCGGGCTCGGGATCGTGTGGGCGCAGCGGCGGCTCAGCCGCCCGCCAGCCCCCGCAGCACCCGCATCTCCTCGTCGAGAAGACCCGCCCGTTCACACCCCACGATGATCATCTGGATCTGCCGGTCGGCCGACTGGGCCCGCTCCGGGCAGCCGACCTCGTCGGCGGCCACCATGAGCGCCTGGCAGGTGCGGATCATCGCGGCGGCGACCGTGGGGTGCTCGTACGCGCCGCGGCGGATCTCCTCGAACGCGTGGTCGATGTAGTCGCCGTACGACAGGTCGTACGGCCGCAGCAGGCGGGTCCCGCTGTCGTGCTTGCGGACGCGGGGCGGCAGCCCGCTCTGCAGCAGGCGGCGCAGGATCGCGCCGTGCTGCAGGACCACCTCGACCGCGGTGGTCGGGTCGTTGAGTGCGGGTGACACCGCCCGCAGCGCGATGTCGGACAGCTGGCGCAGGCCGAAGTCGAGGTCCTGCTGCATGGTCCGGCCGTCGCCGAGTGCGATGCCGTTGTTGACCGCCTCCTCGGCGGCGGGCACGTCCTCCGGCACCGGCCACAGGGACGCGAGCGGCACGCCCTCCACGACGTACGCGCCGACCCGCGTCTCCAGCCGTACGGTCGTACCGTCCGGCACGCTGCGCAGCATCGCGTCGGTGCTCACCTGCTGCACCCAGCCGTCGTGGCGGGCCCGCACCAGGTGGAAGTCGCCGGGCGGGTCGTCGTCGGCCTCGGTGTCGTCGTTCGCGGCGAGCTCCTCGGCCTCACGGCCGAAACGGGCGACGATCTGCAGGGACTCCTCGGTGATGCCGCGGGCGATGTTGCCGACGTAGAGCCGGCGGGCGGAGTGGTCGAGGTAGGAGACGATCGACATGATCGACGCCAGCCCGAGCAGCACCGCGATGCCGACGGCGACCACCGGCTGGGTCTGCTGCTGCTCCCCGCCGTACGACGCGTTGCTCACCGCGTACAGCGCGATCACGCAGTAGGCGAACGTCGCCGCGAGGATGCCGACGACGATCTGGCTGTGCCGGTCGCGGAAGAACCCGCGGATCACCCGCGGGGAGAACTGGCCGCTGGCCAGCTGCACCGACACGACGTTGATGGAGAACACGACGCCGACCGTGGTGATGGTCGCACCGGCGATTGTGGACAGCAGGGTCTGCGCGGCGTTGGTCGAGATGCGCAGCGCGCTCGGCAGCGCGTCGGGGGAGATGCCGTGGTTGAGGCTCGCGACGCCGATCGACACCAGCGCCCCGGCCACGACCATGACGGCCGGGACGAAGAACAGGCTCTCCCGCGCCCGGTTGGTGAGCTGCCGGGCCCGCAGGACGAGCACCGGCCGCCGGTTGTTCACCACGGCCGGGACCGTACCGGGCGCTCAGATCAGGTCGTACTGCTGGCCCTCGGGGGTGTCGCGTACGCCGACGCCGAGCGCGGCGAGCTCGTCGCGCAGCCGGTCGGAGGCCGCGAAGTCCTTCGCGGCCCGGGCGGCGGCCCGCTGCTCGAGCAGCGCGGCCGCGCCCTCCGGCAGCTCCGGGGCAGGTCTGGACCTGCCCACGTCGCGGGCGAGGTCCAGCCCGAGCACCCGGTCGGCCCAGGCGAACGTCTCGAACTTCGCGCCGTCCGGTACGGCGTCGTCGCGCTCGAGCTCGCCGAGCGCGACGAGCGCCGTGGGGGTGTCGAGGTCGTCGACGAACGCCTCGCGCAGCCGGGTCCCGTACGCCTCCGGCACCCGCGCGGACGGCGCCTCGGCCCACTCCGCGACCCGCGTACGCCACCGCGCGAGCCGCTTGTCCGCGCCGGCGAGCGCGTCCCAGGTGAGGTTCATCTGCTGCCGGTACCGGCCGGTGAGGAAGAACGCCCGCAGTGCGAGGGGGTCCAGGCCGCGCTCGGCGACCGTCTCGACGAGGATCACGTTGCCGGTCGACTTGGCCATCTTGCGGCCCTCGGCGAGCAGGTGCTCGCCGTGCACCCAGTGCCGCACGACCTCGTGGCCGACCGCGGCCTCCGACTGGGCCCGCTCGTCCTCGTGGTGCGGGAAGCGCAGGTCGATCCCGCCGGTGTGGATGTCGATGGTCTCGCCGAGGTGGTGCAGGCTCATCGCGGAGCACTCGACGTGCCAGCCGGGGAACCCGCGGCCCCACGGGGTGTCCCACACGAGCTCGCGCCCGGACGGCGCGCCCTTCCACAGCGCCCAGTCGGCGTGGAAGCGCTTGCCCTCGGCGAGGTCGGCGGCGCCCGAGCGGTGCCCGGGCCGCAGCGCGTCCAGCCGGTTGCCGCTGATCGCCCCGTAGGTGTCGAACGACCGGGCGTCGAAGAACACGTCGCCGTCGCCCGCGGTGTACGCGTGCCCGGAGTCGATCAGCCGCCGGACCAGGTCGACCATGAGCTCGATCGACTCCGAGGCCCGCGGGTACAGCGTCGCCGGGCGGATGTTCAGCGCCCGGCAGTCGGCGTGGAACACCGCCTCGTAGTGCCGGGCGATCTCCAGCGGCCCCTTGCCCGTACGCCGCGCCTCGGCGAGCACCTTGTCCTCGCCGGCCGGGTCGATGTCCGCGTCGTCGACGAGGTGGCCGACGTCGGTGATGTTCTGCACGACCCGTACGGACCAGCCGTGCACGACCTCGGCGACGCGGGTGATGAGGTCCTGCAGCAGGAACGTGCGCAGGTTGCCGACGTGCGCCGCCCGGTAGACGGTCGGCCCGCACGCGTACACGGCCAGCAGGCCCGGCGTCGCCGGGCGGATCTCCTCGACCTGGCGGGTGCGGGTGTCGGTGAGGCGCACGGCGCCAGGGTAGCCAGCCCGACACAGAGGGATTTCAGAGCAAAAGTCACCCCGCGGCGTCTTGCCCAGAACGCGGTTCGGGGCGTAGTACCGAAAGCGGATGTGACCTAGGTCACATCACGGTTCCGCACCCCCCGCACCCAAGGAGCCTGCATGTCCAGCTCGACCGTCGAAGCACCTGCCGGGCGCGCGTCCGGCTCTCTCGTCCGCGGTCTGTGGTACCGCCAGCTCGACAGCTATCCCGACAACGGCCCGCGCACGCTCTACCTCGGCACCGTGGTGCTCGCCACCATCGTCCTGTACTACGAGCTGTACGTGCAGGGGTCGGTCGCCCCGTCGATCATGCGCGAGTTCGGCATGTCGTTCACCTACTTCGTCTACATCTCGATCATCGGCAACGCGATCGGCGCGTTCGCGTCCCTGGTGGCGGGGTTGGCCGACCGCTGGGGCCGGTCGAACCTCGTCGCGTACGGCCTCGGCGTCACCGGCGCCCTGGTCTTCGCGCTGCCGCACGCGCCGAGCAGGACGACGTACCTGGTGATGTTCTCCGCGCTGAGCTTCGTCGAGGGCATCGTGCTCGTCGCGACCCCCGCCCTCGTCCGCGACTTCTCCCCGCAGCTCGGGCGCGCGTCGGCGATGGGCTTCTGGACGCTCGGCCCGGTCGTCGGCAGCCTCGTCGTCGCCGAGGTCTCGAGCCACACGCTCACCGCGACGTCGACCAACTGGCCCAGCCAGTTCACCTACGCCGGCATCGCGGGCATCGCCGTGTTCCTGCTCGCGGTCGTCGCGCTGCGGGAGCTCTCGCCGGCCCTGCGTGACCAGCTCATGGTGAGCATGCGCGACCGCGCGCTCATCGAGGCGCGCGCCAAGGGCCTCGACATCGAGGACAGCCTGCGCCACCCGTGGAAGCAGATGATGCACCTGGACGTCGTCGGCTCGGCGTTCGCGATCAGCGTCTTCCTGCTCGTCTACTACGCCGCGGTCGGCTTCTTCGTCATCTACTTCACCGTCGTGTACGGCTTCACCCAGCAGCAGGCCAACAGCCTGGGCAACTGGTTCTGGGCGTTCGACGCCGGCGCCCTCGTGCTGATCGGCCTGCTGTCCGACCGGTTGCGGGTGCGCAAGCCGTTCATGCTCGTCGGTGCTCTCGGCGCCGCCGCGATGACGATCGTGTTCCTGTCCCGCGTCGGTCACCCGAACACGAGCTACTCGGAGTTCGTCGTGATCCTCAGCCTGCTGGCGGTCTGCCTGGCGATCGCGTACGCGCCGTGGATGGCGAGCTTCACCGAGACGGTCGAGAAGCACAACCCGGCGCTGACCGCGACCGGCCTCGCCGTGTGGGGCTGGATCATCCGGGTGGTCGTCGCCGTCTCGACGATCTTCCTGCCCATCGTCGTCGGTGCGGTCACCCCCCTGGTCGACCACGGGGCCGAGGTCACCGTGGCGGCGGCGACGCCGGCGGGGCAGGCGGTCACCGGCATGAGCCCGCGGACGCTGGCCGCGCTGAAGCAGAACCCAACCGACACGGGCGCGCAGGCGAAGGCCGTGCAGGAGATCATGCAGACGCAGAAGGTCGGCCAGGGCCAGGCGGTCGCCGACCTGCAGGCGCTCGGCACGGCGAAGGGTCAGGCCGACATCGCCCCGCTGGTGAAGTACGGCCAGACGGTGCAGCGGGCCGCGGCGGACGCCCCGCACCAGTTCCGGACGTGGTGGTGGGTGTGCGTCGCCGGCGAGCTGGTGTTCATCCCGTTCATCTTCACGATGGCCGGCCGGTGGAGCCCGCGGAAGGCGCGCGAGGACGCCGAGGCGCACGAGGCGCTGGTCGCCGCCGAGCTCACCGAGCTCGCCCAGCAGCGGCAGCCGCTGCCGGGTGAGAGCCGGCCCGCCGCGCGGCCGGCCCGCGTGGAGGGCAGCGCCTGACACGGTTGCGCAAGGCAGGAGGTCCCGGCCGGGCAGTGGCATTCGTCACACTTGGCCGGGACCTCCCTCCCTACCGGTCGGTACGGCGGTAGACAGGACCATCCGAATGTGATTCGGGTCACCCCCGTGAGGCGGCTCACAGCCGCCACCCTGACCCCTGGGAGGACGCCACCATGGCGACTTCGGCCACGGTGGATCGCAGCTCGCGCGGATCGTTCGTCCGCGGGCTGTGGTTCCGCCAGCTGAACCACTACCCCGACAACCGGCCACGCGCCGCGTACCTGGGCATCGTCGTGCTCACGACGATCGTCCTGTACTACGAGCTGTACGTCGCCGGTGCCGTCGGGCCGTCGATCATGCGGCACTTCGGCATGTCGTTCATGTACTTCGTCTACATCTCGGTGATCGGCAACGCGGTGGGCGCGTTCGCGTCGCTGGCCGCCGGCCTGGCCGACCGCTGGGGCCGGGCGAACCTCGTCGTGTACGGCCTCGGCGTGACCGGCGTACTCGTCATGCTGCTGCCGCACGCCGGCGACAAGAACACCTACAACGCGATCTTCGCCGCGGTGAGCTTCGTCGAGGGCATCGTGCTCGTCGCCACCCCGGCGCTCGTCCGCGACTTCTCGCCGCAGGTCGGGCGCGCGTCGGCGATGGGGTTCTGGACGCTCGGCCCGGTCGTCGGCAGCCTCGTCGTCGCGCAGGTGTCCAGCCACACCCTGGCCAACGACGCGCACAACTGGGCGAACCAGTTCACCTACGCCGGCATCGCCGCGCTGATCGTCTTCGTCCTCGCGCTCGCCGGCCTGCGCGAGCTGTCCCCGCAGCTGCGCGACCAGCTCATGGTGAGCATGCGCGACCGCGTCCTCATCGAGGCCCGCGCGAAGGGCATCGACGTCATGGAGGCGCTCGCCCACCCGTGGCGCAAGGTGCTCAAGCTCGACGTCGTCGGCTCGGCGTTCGCGATCAGCGTCTTCCTGCTCTTCTACTACGCGGCCGTCGGCTTCTTCGTCATCTACTTCGCCAGCGTGTTCGGCATGACCCAGCAGAAGGCGAACTCGCTCGGCAACTGGTTCTGGGCGTTCGACGCCGGCGCGCTCGTCCTCATCGGGCTGATCTCCGACAAGGTGCGCGTGCGCAAGCCGTTCATGCTCGTCGGCGCGCTCGGCACCGCCGCGATGACGATCGTGTTCCTGACCCGGGCCACGCACCCGGACACCAGCTACGGCACGTTCGTGATCATCCTGTCGATCCTCGCCGCGTTCATGGGCATCGCGTACGCGCCGTGGATGGCGAGCTTCACCGAGACGGTCGAGAAGCACAACCCGGCGCTGACCGCCACCGGCCTCGCCGTGTGGGGCTGGATCCTGCGGATCATCGTCGCGCTGTCCGCGGCGTTCCTGCCGGTGGTCGTCAGCGCGGTGACCCCGATCGTCAACCACGGCGAGAAGGTCCAGGCGCTGGCGACGAAGTACTCCGACCAGCTGCAGACCGTCGCGGTGCTGGAGAAGGACGCGCCGCAGGCGTTCGCAGCGCTGCAGAAGAACCAGAACGACCTCGCCGCCGCCGGGACGGCCATCGCCGCCATCGCCAAGGCGGAGGGGATCCCGTCCGACCAGGCCACCCAGAAGCTGGTCGCGGTCGGTCAGGTGCCGCCCGCGGACTTCGCGTACCTGCAGGCCCACGGCGCCGAGGTGCAGCAGGCGTCCAAGGACGCGCCGCACCAGTTCCAGACCTGGTGGTGGATCTGCGTCGCCGGTCAGCTGGTGTTCATCCCGTTCATCTTCACGATGGCCGGCCGGTGGAGCCCGAAGAGGGCTCGCGAGGACGCCGAGGAGCACGAGCGGCTGGTCCAGCGCGAGCTGGCGGCGCTCGCCGAGCAGTCGCAGGGCAGCCCCGCCCCGTCCGCCGGCGACTGACCCGCTCCCTCCCAAGCGGTTTGTGAACGGTGCGGTCCACCCCGGTGGATCGCACCGTTCACAAACCCGCGGGGTGGGGTGTACGGCGGCGGGTGCCGACCAGCACGAGGTGCACCCCGCCGACCGCCAGGAGCAGCGCGGCGGCGAGCAACGCGGCGCTGTCCGACCCGGTGTACGGCAGGCTGCCGGTGGGGCCGGCTGCCGTGGTGCCCGGCGCCTGGGCCGGCGTACCCGGCTGCTGCGGGGTCCCGGTCGCCGGGTGGCCGCCCATGGTGGGCGTTCCGGTGCTGCCGGCCTGGGCCGGCGCGCCGCCCCCCTGCGGCGGCGCGGCGGCCGGCACATAGTGCGCGGTGGCCGTCAGGGCCCCGAACGTGGCCCGCACCCCGGTCGTGCTCAGCCCGGACAGGTCCGTACCGCTGGGCAGCGCGGACAGCTGCCCGCCGAGCGTGGACAGCAGGTCCGCGAGCGTCGGCGTGGTCGTCCCCGCGGCGTGCGCGGTGAGCAGCCGGCCCGCCGCCGTGAGTGCGGAGACCTGCGGCAGGTCGGCGAGCAGGCTGCCGGTCGCGTCCGCGAGCGTGGCGACGAGGAGGTCCGGCGCCGCACCCAGCGAGGCCTTGCCGATCACCAGCTTCAGCGGGGTGATCTCGGCGGTCGAGTCGACCGAGCCGTCGGCGTTCGGCGTGGACGTGCCCGACGTACGCACGGCCAGCCCGTCGAGGGCGAACGTCGGTACGGCGCCGGCGAGCGGCAGGCCGCGGAACACCGCGCCGACGGTGTCGCTGGCCTGCTTCACCAGCGCGCCGACCTCGTCGCAGCCGGTGACCGGCAGCTGCTGGCCGAGCAGGACCAGCGACCCGACCTGGCAGGTCGCGGACGCGAACCCGTACGCCGGCTGTGCGGACGCGCTGACCGACAGCCTGAGCGCGCCGATCTGCACCAGCGGCGTGTCGGTCAGGGCGTCGCGCAGCGCCGCGCGCAGGGTCGCGAGGTTGGGCAGCCCGGCAAGGGAGGTCTGCACCTTGCCGAGCAGCGTCTGGAGCCGGCCCGCCAGCGACGTCACGAGGTCCGTCGCGGCCTTGAGGGCCGGGTCGGCCGTGGACGAGGCGAGCTGCTGGGCCGTCGCCACCGCCGCGTCGAGGGTGGCCTGCGCGGTGGCGAGCGCCTGCTGGTCTGCGGTCAGCGTCGCCTGGGCCGAGCCGAGGGTCGCCATGGCGGCGTCGTACGCGGCCTGCAGCGTGGACAGGTCGGTGGTCGCGTGGGCGGTCAGGCTGCCGAGCGTGCCGCCCACGGTGCCGACGGTGGTCCCCACCGTGCCGGTGACCGTCCCGGTGGTGCCGGTCACGGTGCCGGTCGTCCCGGACGTCGTCCCACCGGTGCCGCTGCTGGTGCCCGTGGTGCCGGTGAGCGAGCCGCCGGCGGCGAGCACCGCGTCCGCGGCCTGCTGCACGGCCGTCTGCGCGGAGGCGACAGCCTGCTGGTCGGCGGTGACCTTCTGCTGCAGGTCTGCGACCGCCTTCTTCGCGTCCTGGACCGCGGCCACGGCGTCCGTACCGCCCGCCGCGGCGAACAGCGCGTCCCGCTTGGTCACCGCGTCGGAGAGCTGGCCGAGGACGTCGTCCGCGGCGCTCATCCGGTCCGCGAGCGTCTGCAGCGTGGTCTGGACGGTGCCGGCCTGCGTGGCCGCGCCGAGCGAGTGCGCCAGGGTGAGCAGCACCGACAGCGGCAGCTTGTCGAGCATGCCCGGGGGCAGCAGGTCCCCGAGCGTGAGCTTGAGGCCGACGGCGTCCACCGCGAGCCCGGCGTCCGTACCGTCCGGCGACACCCGGCTGTGGATCCCGTCGCCCGAGACGCTCAGGCCGGTCTCGAGGGCGAGCGCGCCCACGTCCGCCGTACCGCCGGCGACCGTGGCCGCCGCGCTCCGCGCGTCCGCGTCGACCTGCCACGACTGCAGGTGCACGCCGCCGTCGACCGGACCGGCCGACAGCGGTACGGACGCGTCACCGTGCGACTGCGGCGAGCCCGAGGACACCGCGAAGCCGGGCAGCTCCTTGCCCAGCGCGGACAGCCCGCCGACCTTCAGCCGGGCCACCGGGTTCGTACCGCCCGTCGCGAGCGCCCCGATCGTGCCGAGCGCCCCGGACGTGGCCGACGACGCGTCGACCGACAGCGTCGGCAGGGTGACCCCCGCGCTCGCCGTGGACACCCCCGCGTCTGGTGCCGCCCCCGTCGCCTGCGTGGCGCCGACCAGCGTCAGCGCGACCGCCGCGGCCACCATCCCCCGACCCGCGGTGACTAGTCCCATGATCCTCCGGATCGGCCAGCCGGGGAGGGACTTGAGACCCCGCAGGGGTGGGATTTTCCTTGCGAATCAGGCCATTTGCGGCCCACCCGGACACCTTCGTGCGCCCCCTGACAGCCTTCATGCGGCCTGCTGGGGCTAACCAAGATCGTCTGACCCCAGCTGGCCGCACGAAGGCGGCGTACGGGTCGTCAGCCGGTCGCGATGAGCGCGCACGCGACCGCCGCGCCGATCACCACGACGCCGGCGCGCAGCGCCTGCGCCGGCAGCCGGCGCGCCAGGGCGACCCCGACCGTGCCGCCCGTGTACGCCGTCACCGCGAGGATCGCCGCGTACCCCCACGCCACCCGCCCGGACGCCAGGAAGATCACCACGCCGACGACGTTGATGAGCAGCGACAGCAGCCCCTTCAGCGCGTTGAGCCGCTGCAGGTCGTCGTCGAGGAGCACCCCCAGAACGGCGAGCAGCAGCACGCCGAGCCCGGCGCCGAAGTACGACCCGTACACCGCGCCGACCGCCACGCCCGCCTGCACGGCCGGGCCGATCTGGTGGTGCTGGCCGGCGCTGGCCTCGCGCCCGGCGGCCACCCAGCGCGCCAGCCGCGGCTGGACGGCGAGCAGGGCGCAGGCCAGCAGGATGAGGTACGGGACGACCGCGCGGAACGAGTCGGCCGGGGTGACGAGCAGGACGGTCGCGCCGGCCGCGCCGCCGGCGAGGCTGACGCCGGCGAGCAGCCAGATCCGCCGGCCCTGCCCGGCCAGCTCCCGGCGGTACGCCATCGACCCGCCCGCGTAGCCGGTGATCAGCCCGACCGACGAGGTGATGTTCGCGACCAGCGCGCTCTGCCCCACCGCGAGCAGCGCGGGGAACGTCAGCAGGGTGCCGCCGCCGGCCAACGCGTTGACCGCCCCGGCGAGGAACCCCGCGGCGGCCACCAGCAGCGCGTGCTCGACGGTCACGGCGCCGCACGGTAGTGGTAGCCGTGGTGCGCCGCGAAACCGCACTGCTCGTACAGCGCGGCGGCGGGCCCGTTCTCCGCGCTGACCTGCAGGTACGCGTGCCGCGCCCCGGTACGGGCCCCCCACGCCGCCAGCGCCCGCAGCACGTGCTGGGCGAGGCCCCGCCGCCGCGCGGCCGGCGCCACCTCCATGGCCGTGACGCCGAGCCAGCGCTCGGCCACCGCACCCCGCCCGACGGCCATGGTCGCGCCGCCCTCCACGACCGCCGCGAACGCCAGTGCCGGCCCCCGTACGAGCACCTCCCGCGCGACCGGTGGCAGCGCGCCGCGGCCGCGGTAGTCGTACGCCGCCAGCCACGCCTCGTCCGGCGCGTCCAGCAGCGCCACGGGCGGCAGGTCGCGCCGGTCGGCCGTCCGGGCCCGGATCGCCACCAGGTCCGCGGTCATCACCCGGGTGGGGTCGTACGCCGTCCAGCCGCGCTCGGCGAGCGCGGCGTCGAGGTCCGCCCGTGCCGGCAGCGGCACCTGGAACCGGGCCGGCAGCCCGCGGGCGGCGTACCAGTCGCGCACGTGCGCCAGCGCCTCGTCGAGCGGGCGGTCCGGGTCGCCGAGCGGCAGCACCGAGTTGGCCCGCCCGGTGAAGCCCTGCGCCGCCCGCAGCGTCCAGCCGCCGAGCGCCGCCTCGTCCAGCCCGCGCCAGCCGAGCGCGGCGATCCGCTCGAGGTCCAGGTCGGCGATCTCACGCGCCGGCTCGGGCACCCGCCGGCCGGTCACGTACGCCTGCGGCGGCACCCGCACGTCGGCGCCCGCGCGGCTGCGAATGCGGAGACCGGCGTGATCGAAGGCGACCAGATGTCCTACCGTGTCGGTCTGACGACCATCGGGTGTGACGTGTCTGACAGACACGAGGCAGCCGATGTCGGTAGGACCGAGCCGTCTGCCGTTCACCGCCTGGGATACTAGGCGTCTCTGATCAGCCAGGAAGGACCGCCGAGGTGACGTACGTCATCGCCGAGCCTTGCGTCGACATCAAGGACAAGGCCTGCATCGAGGAGTGCCCGGTCGACTGCATCTACGAGGGCAAGCGGATGCTCTACATCCAGCCCGACGAGTGCGTCGACTGCGGTGCGTGCGAGCCGGTGTGTCCGGTAGAGGCGATCTTCTACGAGGACGACACCCCGGAGCAGTGGAAGGACTACTACAAGGCGAACGTCGACTTCTTCGAGGAGCTCGGCTCGCCCGGTGGCGCGTCCAAGGTCGGCCTGATCGACAAGGACCACCCGCTCGTCGCCGCGTTGCCCGCGGACATCAACGAGCACCTCAAGGAGAGCTGACGGCCGCGACCCGTCCCGGCGCGTTCGTCCCGCCGGACCTGCCGGACTACCCGTGGGACCGGCTCGCACCGTACGCCGAGAAGGCCCGCGCGCACCCGGACGGTCTGGTCGACCTGTCCGTCGGCGCACCGGTCGACCCGACGCCCGCGGTGGTGCGCGAGGCGCTGGCCGCCGCCGCGGACGCGCCCGCGTACCCGCAGACGTACGGCACCGAGCGGCTGCGGGAGGCCGCGGCGCTGTGGCTGTCGCGCCGGTTCGGCGTCGCCGGGCTGGAGCCGTCCGCCGTGCTGCCGACGATCGGGTCCAAGGAGGTCGTCGCGCTGCTGCCGTCGCTGCTCGGCTGCCGCGGGCGGGTGACCTACCCGGCGCTGGCCTACCCGACGTACGAGGTCGGCGCCACGTTCGCCGGCTGCGAGCACGGGGTCGGCACCGACGGGGACCTGGTCTGGCTGAACTCCCCGGCCAACCCGGACGGCCGGGTGATGACCGCCGCCGAGATGCGCGAGGTGGTCGACGCGGCGCGCGCCCGCGGGGCGATCGTCGCGTCCGACGAGTGCTACCTGGAGCTGGGCTGGGACGCCGAGCCGGTGTCGGTCCTGCACCCGGACGTCTGCGGCGGCTCGCACGAGGGCCTGCTCGCGCTGCACTCGCTGTCCAAGCGGTCGAACATGGCGGGCTACCGGGCGGCGTTCGTCGCCGGTGACCCGGCGCTCGTCCGGGCGCTGCTGCACGTACGCAAGCACGACGGGCTGATCGTGCCCGCGCCGGTGCAGGCCGCGATGCTCGCCGCGCTCGACGACGACCAGCACGTCGAGGAGCAGCGCGAGCGCTACCGCCGCCGCCGCGAGGTGCTGCGCCGCGGCCTGGAGGCCGCGCGGTTCACGATCGAGCGCTCGCACGGCGGGCTGTACCTGTGGGCCACCCGGGGCGAGTCCTGCTGGGACTCCGTCGCGTACCTCGCCGACCTCGGCATCCTCGCCGGCCCCGGCGAGTTCTACGGCGCCGCCGGCACCCAGCACGTACGCATCGCCCTCACCGTCACCGACGAGCGGGCGGCGGCGGCAGCGGCCAGGCTGGGCGCGTAACCAACCCTCCCACCCTCGCCTTCGTGCGCCTGGTGACCGCCTTCGTGCGGGCAGCTGTGGCTTGGCGATCTTGGTTAGCCCCAGTACGCCGCACGAAGGCGCCGGAGGACGCGCTCGCAGAGTGCGTCCGGGCGGCGGGTGTGCTGCCAGCCCCAGCGGACGAACGAGTACCCGGCGTCCTCCAGGTCCTCCTGCCGCAGCTTCTCCGCGAGCAGCGCCCCCGGGTCGCTGCCGTCGTACTTGACCGCGCCGTCCGCCTCGCCGATGACCCGCTGCGCGCGCCACAGGTAGTCCACCCGGTACCCGCCGATCCGCACCTGCAGCTCGGGTGCCGGCACGTCCCCGCGGTCGAAGATCACCCGCGACACCGACTCCAGCGGCGACTCGCTGCGCCCGTCGGCGAAGGCGAGGACGCGTTCCGCGCGCCGTACGCCGGGCCAGCCCGCGCTCGCCGCCAGCACCCGCTGCAGGTCGTCCGGGTCCACCCGGCCCAGGTGCAGCGCGGCGTCGGCCGTCACCACCCCGTCGGCGTACGGCAGGTTGCGCGCCACGTCAACGACCGTACGGGCCGCTGCGGTCACCGGTACGCCCGCGACCATGGTCACGTCCTGCGCCGGCAGCGCGGCCGCGGTGAGCAGCACGCTGTTGCGGTGCGACGAGCCGCCGTCGCCGCGGAGCAGGGTGACCCGGTCGGGCGGCGGCCGCAGGAGCGGTACGCCGAGCAGCGCCGCGGCCCACTGGCGGCACACGACCGCCTCCGGGTCGGCACGGCACGCGGCGGCGGCGTCGACCAGCTGCGGGGACGCCGCGTACGCCTCCGCGGTCGTGTAGACCCCCCGCCTCACGAC
Source organism: uncultured Actinomycetota bacterium (assembly GCA_963728075.1). Taxonomy (GTDB): domain Bacteria; phylum Actinomycetota; class Actinomycetes; order JAFAQI01; family DASSKL01; genus CAVSIP01. The sequence goes on from CAVSIP010000004.1 coordinate 205,759, forward strand.
GATCCACTGGCCCGAGCGCAGCTTGTGCCGGATCGCCTCGGGGCTGAACCCGGCCGCGAGGGCCTCGGCACGGGTGAAGACGAGCATCCGCGGAGCGTGCCGCGTACGGCCCGGTCCCCGCCGGCGCCGTCCACAGCCCCCGCCCACCCGGCGCCACCCGCGACTTCGTGCGGCCAGCTGTGGTCAAACGATCTCTGTTAGCCCCAGTACGCCGCACGAAGGCGGTCACTGGCCGCACGAAGGCGCCGGCGGGGTGGGGCGCGGGTGGGGTGGTGGGGTGGGGCGCCGCTGGACGCGGCCCGCACACCGGCCGGCCGGCCGGCAGGTGACCTGCGTCACCTTTTCCCGACCCCGTCGTTGGACGTGACAGGACGTCATGTTTTCCTGTCGACCTCGTCCCGGACTAGTTCTTTCGGGTGATAGTGGGGGAGTGCCTGTGAGTGAGCTGCGTCACGTCCGGCGGGCGGCGACGGTCCTCGCGCTGAGCGCCACCGCGCTGGCCGCAGCGCCGGCGCTGAGCGCCCACGCGAAGGACGACTTCATCCCCGGCTCGGCGACCGCCCAGGCGCAGACCATCCAGCTCGCGCCGACGACCGCGGGGCTGAACTACGCGATCACCCAGGGCGTCGCGATCGCCGGGTACGCCGGCCAGCAGGGCCGCGCGCAGGCGCAGACGCTCGACCTCGGCATCATCGGCTCCACCGTCGCCAGCAAGGGCTGCGACGGCAGCAACCCGCCGGTCTCCCGCGACCAGCTGCCCCAGCCGCTGGTCGCCGAGTCCTCGGGCGAGCGCGAGGCGAAGGACCACTCGTACGGCGGCCAGCTGCCGCCCGCCGCGTTCGGCAACGAGCACGTCGAGGCCACCGGTACGCCCTCCGGCGCCGCGCGGACCACCGGCATGACGCTCGGCGCGCCGGGCGTGCTCACCATCGACGGCGGTACGGCCGAGGCCACCGGCCGCCTGGTCAAGGACAAGGCCCGCGAGGCGCAGGCGACCACCCACATCGGCACGCTGTCGCTGGCCGGCGGGGTCGTCCAGCTGCACGACCTCACCTGGACGGCGAGCCAGCGTACGGGCGAGGGCGCGGCCCACGACGGCGGCTTCACCATCGGCTCCGCCACGGTCGGCGGCGTGCCGGTCCCCGGTGGCACCCAGACGGTCGTCGACGCCGCCAACACCGCGCTCGCCCCGCTCGGCCTGGCCCTGCACCTGCCGAAGGTCACCAAGACCAGCGAGGGCACCGTGCAGGTCTCCCCGCTCGTGGTCGGCATGAAGGACAACCAGGTCGGCCAGCAGACGCTCGGCGCCGCGCTGGGCGCGGCGCAGCCGGTCCGCCAGGCGCTGTTCGACGCGTTCACCGGCATGAGCTGCAAGACCGCCACCCTGTTCCTGCTCGGCGACATCGCCACCGGCCCGCTGACCGGCGCCGGCTCCCTCGAGGTCCGCGTCGGCGGCGTCAGCGCCGCCAGCGAGGGCATCGCGTACGCCAACCCATTCGGCTCCGGTTTCGGCGTGCCTCCGGTGCTCGGCGGGACGACCCCGCCGCCGTCCGGTACGGCCGCGCTGCCGCCGGCGGCCCCCGCGGGCGCACCCACCACAGCGGCCGACAGCGCCCCGGCCGTCGCCGACGCGGGTGGCCCCGCGCCGGCGATCGCCACCCGGGCGCTGTCCAGCACCTGCTCGTCCACGACGACCGGTGGCTGCCACGGCGACGCCGCGGTCGCGGTCGGCCTGGCGGGCCTCGCGGTCGTCGGCGCGATCGCCGCCGCCGACGCCGTGCTCGGCCGTCGCAAGCGCCGCGCGCTGCCCCAGCTGCGCCCGTCCCAGTCCCTGTAACCGCCCGACCCCTCGCCGCCACCCCCGACGGCACTGGAGGCCCTCGCATGCTCACGCCCTCTGACAAGCGGCTGCTGCGCGGCTACGGCCCGCTCATCGGCTTCGTCCTCGTCTTCGTGCTCATGGCCGCGTTCGTGCCGACGGTGTCGCCGGAGCGGGTGACCGTACGGGTCGCGGACGGCTCGCTGTCCGCCAGCGGTACGGGCGGCGGCGCCGCCGCTCCCGGCACCACCCAGGCCGCCCCGGGCACCGGCACCGGCACCACCGCCGGCACGCACGGGCGCCACCACCGCGCCGAACAGCACCCAGGCCGCGCCGCCGGCGAGCACCACCAAGTGCCCGGACCGGACGAAGCAGGTGCCCGGCGACCCGTACTCCCCGCCGTGCCTGCAGTGGTCCGGGAGCAACGGCGGCACGACCACCCGCGGGGTCACCAAGGACTCGATCATCGTCTCGTTCCGCCAGACCAGCGACCCGGGCTTCCAGCAGACCCTCGCCTCGCTCGGCGGCGCGCAGTTCTCCGACACCCCGGACGACATCGCCCGGACGGTGAAGGGGCTGGCGAAGTACTTCAACTCCCACTTCCAGTTCTACGGCCGCAAGATCGTCATCAAGACCTTCAAGGGCCAGGGCCAGCAGACGTCCGAGCTGCTCGGCGGCGGCCAGCAGGAGGCCAACGCGGACGCGATCACCGCGGCGCAGAAGATCGGTGCGTTCGCCGAGCTCAACGCCTCCACCGGCCCGTACACCGACGCGCTCGCCCGGCAGAAGGTCGTGGCGTTCGGCGCGCCGTACATGTCGCGGCAGTGGATGACCGACCGCCGGCCGTACGCGTGGAGCCTCGCCACGGACTGCTCGGTCATCACCGAGACCGTGTCGGAGTCCGGCGTGAAGCAGCTGCTCGGCAAGCCCGCCGAGCACGCCGGCGGGAACCTGAAGGGCAAGCCGCGCAAGGTCGTCATCCTCGCCCCCGACAACCCCTGGTACCAGCAGTGCGTCCAGGCGGCGAAGGACTACATCCGCAAGGCCGGCAAGCCGGTGCCGTCGTCGATCGCGTACTCCCTCGACCTCGGCACGATGTCCAGCCAGGCGGCGAGCGTCATCTCCAAGCTCAAGGCCGACGGCGACACGACCATCGTCTGCGGCTGCGACCCGGTGTTCCCCGTCTACCTGACGGCGAAGGCGCACGAGCAGGGCTACTACCCCGAGTGGGTGGTCACCGGTACGGCGCTCACCGACCAGGACATCGTCGGCCAGCTGATGGACCAGGACGAGTGGTCGCACGCGTTCGGGATCTCCTACGCGGGCGAGACGCTGCCGCAGCGCGCGACGCTCGGCTACGCGGCGTACAAGTCGGTGAACAGCGACACCCCGGCGCAGGCCGTCGACATCATCTACGCGCAGATGTACATGCTGGCGCTGGGCATCCAGCTCGCCGGGCCGGACCTCACCCCGCAGACCTTCGAGAAGGGGATGTTCTCCTATCCCGGCGGCACCGGGCCGTACGGCACGTGGGGGTTCGGGCCGGGGCACTACACGCCCACCCAGGACGCCCGCGCCATCTACTGGGACCCGACGAAGACGTCGGTCTACAACGGCAAGCAGGGCGCGTACGTCACCGCCAGCCCCCGCTACAAGCAGGGCCAGTGGCCGGAGGCCGAGCACGTGAAGGCGTACAAGTGAGCGCCGTACGGGCCGACGCCCGGCTGCCGAAGCTGCCCGGCTGGGCGGTCGCGTCGGGCTCGGCGCTGCTGTTCGTGCTGCTCGCCCCGGCGATCCTGCCGTCGCGGCTGCCCCGCGGGATCGTGCTGCAGGGCGCCGAGTTCGGCGCGGTCACCGGCCTGCTCGCGCTCGGCCTGGTGCTGACCTACCGGGCGAACCGGATCGTCAACTTCGCGTACGGCGCGGTGGGCGGCCTGGCGGCGACGGTGTCCGTCGAGCTCTACCTCGGCCGGCACTGGAACTACTTCGTCTGCCTGGTGGTCGGCCTGCTCGTCGGCGGGCTGGTCGGCGGGCTGACCGAGTACCTCGTCGTCCGCCGGTTCTTCAGCGCCCCGCGGCTGGTGCTCACGGTGGCGACGATCGGCCTGGCGCAGATCGTCGGCGGCCTGCAGCTGCTCATGCCGGGCTGGATCGGCGGCCCGCCGCTCATCGGCAGCTTCCCGACCCCGCTGTCCGGCGCCCGCATGTCGATCGCCCCGGTGATCTTCTCCGGGGACGACCTGCTCATCATCGCCGCCGTGCCCGCGGTGATCGGCGGGCTGGGCTGGTTCCTGCTGCGTACGGACGCCGGCGTCGCCGTCCGCGCGATCGCCGAGAACGCCGACCGGGCGATGCTGCTCGGCATCCCGATCCGCCGGCTGTCCACCCTGGTCTGGGTGCTGGCGGGCACGCTCGCCGCGCTGGCGACGATGCTCGGCGCGCCGACGCAGGGCCTGGTGCTCTCCGCGGCGGCCGGCCCGACGCTGCTGCTGCCCGCGCTCGCCGCGGCGGTCGTCGCGAAGATGGAGTCGCTGCCGCTGGCGTTCGGCGCCGGCGTCGGGCTCGGTGTCCTCGACGCGCTCGTCCGCTGGAACGTGAACAAGCAGTCGGTCACCACCGTCGTGTTCCTCGCGGTGATCCTCGTCGCGCTGCTGGTCCAGCGCCGCGCGGGCGGCCGTACCGGTGACGACTCGTCGTGGGTCGCCGCCGGCACGCTCAAGCCGATGCCGGCGGTGCTCGCCCGGCTGCCCGAGGTGCGCATCGGCCGCGGGCTGGTCGGCGCCGGTGTGGTCGTGGCAGCGGTGGTCGCGCCGCTGGTGGCCGGTCCGGGGAAGACCAACCTGTTCTCGATCGCGCTCGTGTACGGCATGGTCGCCGTCTCGCTCGTCGTGCTGTCCGGCTGGGCCGGGCAGGTCAGCCTCGGCCAGTTCGCGCTGGTCGGCATCGGCGGCGTGGTCACCGGCGACCTGCTCATGCACTGGAACCTCGACCTGTTCGTCGCGCTGCTCGCCGCGGCCGCCGCCGGCGCGCTGCTCGCCGTCCTGGTGGGCCTGCCCGCGCTGCGGATCCGCGGGCTGTTCCTCGCGGTGACCACCCTCGCGCTCGCGGTGGCGGTCGACGCGTTCTTCCTCAACCCGACGAACTTCTCCGCGCTCATCCCCGACAGCTACGTCCGTCCGGTGCTCTGGCAGCGCTTCGACCTGCACTCCGAGCGGGCGCTGTACTACCTGTGCCTCGGCATGCTCGCGCTGGTCATCGGCCTGGTCGTCGGGCTGCGCAAGGCGCGGGCCGGGCGGGTCATGCTCGCCACCCGCGACAACGAGCGGGCGTCGGCGGCGATGGCCGTACCCACCATGCGGGTGAAGCTGGTCGGCTTCGTGCTCTCCGGCGCGGTCGCCGGCGTCGCCGGCGGGCTGCACGCGCTGCTGCTGCAGAGCATCGGCTTCCACACCTACGAGCCGGCCCAGTCGCTGCTCGTGTTCTCGATGGCGGTCATCGGCGGGCTCGGCTCGATCTCCGGCGCGCTGCTCGGCGTCGCCGCGGTGGAGCTCGCCGTACGCACCTTCCCCGACTACCAGCTGCTCATCACGGGCAGCGGGCTGCTGTTCCTGCTGCTCGTGCTGCCCGGCGGGCTCGGCGAGGCGGTGCAGATCGTGCGCGACCGGATCCTGCGGCTGGTCGCCCGGCGCCGCGGCATCGACGCGGGGCTGGAGCCGGCCCGCGACCTGCTCGGCGGCGAGCCGGACCCGGCCGCGGCGGCCCCGGCCGTACGGGCCACGGACGACGGCGCGGATGCGGTGCTGCGCTGCCGCGGCGTCGAGGTGAGCTACGGGTCCGTCCAGGTGCTCTTCGGCGTCGACTTCGAGGTCGCCGAGGGCGAGATCGTCGCGCTGCTCGGCACCAACGGTGCCGGCAAGTCGACGCTGCTCAAGGCGGTCAGCGGCCTGGCGTCGACCGGGGCGGGCTCGGTCGTGCTCGACGGCGAGGACGTGACCGGCCGGCGTACGGACCTGCTCGCCCGCTCCGGCGTCGCCCTCATGCCCGGGGGCCGCGGGATCTTCCCGACCCTGTCGGTGGCGGAGAACCTGCGGCTGGCCGGGTGGACGCTGCGCGGCGACGCGGCGGCGGTGGACGCCGCCCGCGAGGGGATGCTCGCGCTGTTCCCGGTGCTGCGGGAGCGGATCGACCAGCAGGCCGGCAACCTCTCCGGCGGCGAGCAGCAGATGCTCTCCCTCGCCCAGGCGCTGATGACCAACCCGAAGCTGCTGCTCATCGACGAGCTCTCGCTCGGCCTGGCGCCGACCGTCGTCGGCCAGCTCATCGACGTCGTCCGCGGGCTCAACGAGCGCGGCGTGACGATCGTGGTCGTCGAGCAGTCGGTGAACGTCGCGCTGGAGCTGGCGCGCCGCGCGGTGTTCATGGAGAAGGGGCAGGTGCGCTTCTCCGGGCCGACCGCCGACCTGCTGGAGCGCCCGGATGTGCTGCGCTCGGTGTTCATCGCCGGCTCCGCTCCCGAGCCGCGCGCGGCCGAGGAGGCCGACGCCGTACCGGCCCGGACGTTCCACGAGGCGCCGGTGGTCCTCGAGGTGCAGGGGCTGACCAAGACCTTCGGCGGCATCCGCGCGCTCGACGGGGTCGACCTCGAGCTGCGCAAGGGCGAGATCCTCGGCCTGATCGGGCACAACGGTGCGGGCAAGACCACGCTGTTCGACGCGATCAGCGGCTTCCTGCCGACCGACTCCGGGCGGGTGCTGCTCGGCGGGCACGACGTCGCGCACCTCGGGGCGACCGAGCGGGCGTGGGTCGGGCTGGGCCGGTCGTTCCAGGAGGCGCGGCTGTTCCCCTCGCTCACCGTGGCGGAGACCGTCGCGGTGTCGCTGGAGCGCCACCTCGCCTCCCGCGACCTCATCGCGGCCGGGCTGCGGCTGCCCGCGTCGACCGACAGCGAGTCGCGGGTGGCCGTACGCGTCGCCGAGCTGCTGGAGCTGACCGGGCTGACGGCGTACGCGCGAGCGGCTGGTCAGCGAGCTGTCGACCGGTACGCGGCGGATCGTCGAGCTGGCCTGCATCCTCGCCCAGGACCCGGAGGTCGTGCTGCTCGACGAGCCGTCCGGTGGGGTCGCGCAGAAGGAGACCGAGGCCCTCGGGCCGATGCTGCGCCGGGTGCAGCAGCAGGCGGACTGCTCGATCCTCGTGATCGAGCACGACATGCCGCTGCTCACCGGGCTGTGCGACCGGATGGTGGCGCTGGAGCTCGGCGGCGTCATCGCCGAGGGCACCCCGGCGGAGGTGCTCGAGCACCCGCGGGTGGTCGAGTCCTACCTCGGCACCGAGGAGGCCGCGATCAACCGCAGCGGGGCCAAGGCGTCGGCGCGCTCCTGACCCGCCCCCCGCCCCCCCAGCCCGCCCCCCAGCCCGCCCCCCAGCGGTTTGTGAACGGTGCGGTCCACTCCGGTGGACCGCACCGTTCACAAAGCCGCTGTCAGGGGGCCGGGGGCGTGACCGCGCGCAGGCGCGCGAGGCCGTCGGCGAGCGCGGCGGTCTCGCGGTCGACCTCGGCGGCGAGCGTCGCCGCCGACGCGGACGTGGTCTCGGCGACGGACGTACCGGCGGCGTGCCGGATGCGTACGGCGGCGCGGACGACGTCGCTGACCTGCCCGGACACCGGCCCACCGGCCCGCAGTCCCAGCTCGAGCCGCTGCGCGACCTCCCGCAGCGACCGGGTGAGCGCGGGCAGGTCGCCCACGGGGGCGTCGGCGGCGACGGCCCGCTCGACGGCGTCCTCGGCCGCGTGGACGGCGCGCCACATCCGGTACGACTCCGCCCGCGCGGGCCACGGCATCGGCGCCCGGACCGTACGCACCAGCCGGACGAGCGGGTGCCGCGAGCGCAGCCAGCGGCGGCGTACGGATCGCGCCGCGAGCGCGCCGGTGACGACCACCAGCGTGAGCACGATGGCCGTCAGGGCGAGAGTCACCGCCACACCCAGAGCGTAAGGTGCATACCCGTGTCCTCACCCATTCCTGCCGTGATCGACGAGCTGTGGGAGCGCCGTACGGAGCTCTCGCCGGCCGACGAAGACGCCCGCAAGCAGGTGGTCGCCGCGGTCGACCTGCTCGACGCCGGGGAGGCGCGGGTCGCCCGCGTGAACCCGCAGACGAACGACGTCGAGGTCGACGAGCGGGCGAAGCGGGCGATCCTGCTGGCGTTCAAGGTGCTCGACATGACGGACAGCGCGGCGGGCGAGTTCCGCTACCACGACCGGGTGCCGCTCAAGACCCGGTTCGACGGCGTCCGGGTGGTGCCGGGCGCGATCGCGCGCTGGGGCTCCTACCTGGCGCCGGGCGTGGTGCTCATGCCGAGCTACACGAACATCGGCGGCTACGTCGACGAGGGCACCATGGTCGACACCTGGGCGACGGTCGGGTCGTGCGCGCAGATCGGCAAGCGGGTGCACCTGTCCGGCGGGGTCGGCATCGGGGGCGTGCTCGAGCCGCCGAACGCCGTCCCGGTGGTCGTCGAGGACGACGCGTTCATCGGCTCGCGCTCGATGGTCGTCAACGGCGCCCGCGTGTGCAGGGGCGCGATCCTCGGCGCCGGCACGATCCTCACCGACACCACGCACGTCATCGACGTGGAGACCGGCGACGAGCTGCCGCGCGGCGAGGTGCCCGAGCGGGCCGTGTGCGTGAACGGTACCCGGATGCGCGAGTTCCCCGGAGGCACGTACGGGATGCAGTGCATCCTCGTGCTGCGCCGGCTCGACCCGGACGAGGGGCACGCGAAGGTGCAGCTGAACGACCTCCTTCGGGAGCACGGGATCACGACGTGATCGACCTCTCGCTGGCCGCTGGGCCGCTCACCGCGGCGCTCGTGGACATCCCGTCCGTGTCCGGCTCGGAGTCGCGGCTCGCCGACGAGGTGGAGCGCGCGTTGCGCGACCTGCCGCACCTGCGGGTCGAGCGCGACGGGGACGCGGTGGTGGCCCGTACCGGCCTGGGCCGCGAGCGGCGGCTGCTGCTGGCCGGCCACCTCGACACCGTCCCGGTCGGGGACAACCTGCCGTCGAAGACCGACGGCGACAAGATCTACGGCTGCGGCACGTCGGACATGAAGTCCGGGCTCGCGGTGATGCTGCGGCTGGCGGCCGCCGCGACCGACCCGCGCCACGACGTCACGTACGTCTTCTACGACAACGAGGAGACCGACGCCGACAAGAACGGCCTCGGCCGGCTGTCCGCGCACCACCGGGACTGGCTCGACGCCGACCTCGCGCTGCTCATGGAGCCGACGTCGAACCGGGTGGAGGCCGGCTGCCAGGGCACGCTGCGCGTGCTCATCGCGATCCCGGGTCGGCGCGCCCACTCGGCCCGGTCGTGGCTGGGGGAGAACGCGATCCACAAGGCCGGCGAGGTGCTGGCGCGGCTCGCGACGTACGAGGCGCGGCGGGTGGAGATCGACGGCTGCGAGTACCGCGAGGGCCTCAACGCGGTCCGGATCGAGGGCGGGGTGTCCGGCAACGTGGTGCCGGACCGGTGCACGATCACGGTCAACTTCCGGTTCGCGCCGGACCGCGACGAGGAGGCCGCGCTCGCGCACGTGCAGGAGGTGCTGGCCCCGTACGAGTGCGTGGTCACCGACACGTCGCCGGGGGCGATGCCGGGGCTGACGCACGACGCGGCGCGGGAGTTCCTCGGCGAGGTCGGCGCCGAGCCGGTGGCGAAGCTCGGCTGGACGGACGTCGCCCGGTTCGCCTCGCTCGGCATCCCCGCGCTGAACTTCGGCCCCGGCGACCCCAACCTCGCCCACAGCCGCGAGGAGTACGTCGAGATCGCCAAGATCACCGACTGCGACCGGATCCTGCGCGGGTACCTCGGCGCGTAGGTGCTGTCCGCGCCGCCCGCAAGTTGGTCTGTCTCGCGCGGGCGGTGCGGTCGGGCTTGATCGCCCGGGCGGACTAACCCGGGTGCACCTTCCTGGCCAGACCCGCGGGCGACCCGTGCCCTGCTGCCCGAAAAGTCCGGCCAGGAATTGCCCGAACGGGCGGTGTCATCCGCGGCCCGGCTGTCACAGTCTGAAGCGGCCACATCACGCAAGGGGTGGGAGTCCGTCATGCGCCGCCGTCTGTTCGCGCTCGCGTCCGCGATCGCCGTGATCGTCCCGCTGGGACTCAGCGTCCCGCTGGGGGCCGCGCAAGCCGCGCCGTCAGCGACCGGCCAGGCCGCCCGCAACGTCGCGGTGTGCCCGACCCCGCAGTACACCGACACCGCGCGCTGCCACGCGATCCTGCACGAGTTCGTGGACCGCAACGGCAGGCCGAAGCCGGCGAGCAGCTCGCCCACCGGCTACGGGCCCCTTGACCTGCAGTCGGCGTACAACGTGCCCACGTCCGCAGGCCTGGGGCAGACGATCGCGATCGTCGACGCGTACGACAACCCGAATGCCGCCAGCGACCTGGCCGCCTACCGCAGCTACTACAACCTCCCGGCTACGGCGTCCTGCACCGTGGACCTGCAGCAGGGCACGGTGACCTCGTCCTCGACCACGCAGCCCTGCTTCGCCAAGGTCAACCAGAACGGCGTCGCGGGCTCCTACCCCCGCGGCGACACCGGCTGGGGTCAGGAGATCTCCCTCGACCTCGACATGGCGTCGGCCATCTGCCCGAACTGCAACATCCTGCTCGTCGAGGCCGCGTCGAGCTCCTTCAAGAACCTCGGCACTGCGGTGAACACCGCGGCGAGCCTCCACGTCGCGGCGATCAGCAACAGCTACGGCAGCAGCGGTGACGTGAGCGATGCCACGTACGGCAAGTACTACGACCACCCGGGCATCGCCGTGACGGCGAGCACCGGAGACAACGGGTACGGCGTCGGATACCCGGCCACGTCCGCGTTCGCCATCGCCGTCGGCGGCACGTCGCTCAACCATGCGAGCAGCGGATGGACCGAGAGCGCGTGGAGCGGCGCGGGCAGCGGGTGCTCCTCGTACCAGGCCGAGCCCGGCTACCAGACCGACTACGGGCTCACGGCGTGCAACGGCAAGCGGGCCATCGCCGACGTCTCCGCGGTTGCCGATCCGTACACCGGCGTCGCCGTGTACGACACGTACGGCACCCGCACCACCTGGGCGCAGTTCGGCGGCACGAGTGCCTCGTCACCGATCATCGCGGCGATGTACGCGCTGGCGAAGGGCCAAGGGGCGAGCTGGCCGGACTACCCCGCCGCGACGCTGTACAAGGACTGGAGCGGCCTGAACGACGTCACGTCGGGCAGCAACGGCACGTGCTCGACCACCGTCCTGTGCACCTCGGGCGCGAACTGGGACGGCCCGACCGGCCTCGGCACCCCGAACGGCACCGCAGCGTTCACGGGCCAGAACAGCGTCCCGCCACCGTCCACGTCCGGCACTCCGGCTCCCACGAACCTCACCGCAGTGGCCGGCACCAGCACCGGCACGGTGGACCTCGGCTGGACGGCGCCTTCGGGCGGGCCGTACTCGTACGACGTCTACCGGGCGACGAGCCCGGGTGCGGAGTACCCCGGCACGCCGGTCAAGTCCGGCCTGACGACCACCACGTGGACGGACAGCAACCTCTCCGACGGCACGTACTACTACGTCGTCACCGCGGTGCAGAGCGGTGCCGAGAGCGCGCCGTCCAACGAGGCGAACGTGACCCTGGGTACGGCGACTCCGCCGAGCGCCCTCACCGTCACGGTGACGCCGGGCGGCACCAGCAAGAAGGGCAAGAACTACCAGACCCCGATCACCGTGGACTCGACGGTGGCCGGCTTCTCGGTGGCGCTGGACGTCTACTCGGGGTCGTGCCCGGGCAGCACGCTGGCCGCCCGCGGCAGCACGTCGACGAGTGGCAGCTCGGTGACGTTCAACTTCAACACCAAGTCCGCCGGCTGGTACTGCGCCGTCGCCAACGTGACCGCCGACTCGGGTGCCACCGGTACGGGCCAGGCGAGCTTCCAGGTGAAGTAGCCCGGCCCGCGAGCCCACGATCACGAACGCCGCCTCACCCCCGGGTAGCGTTCAACGCATGGCCGCCGACGCTGACGACCGCACGCCGCACCCCATCGACCCTGACCGCATGCCGGAGAAGCAGCGCGGCCCCGTCACGCTGCGCCGCTTCCAGGTGCAGGCGTCCACCACCGACCAGCGCCTGCTCGACACCCGCGGCCCGTCCGACTGGGTGCACACCGACCCGTGGCGGGTGCTGCGCATCCAGAGCGAGTTCGTCGAGGGCTTCGGCATGCTCGCCGAGCTGCCGGCCGCGGTCAGCGTGTTCGGCTCGGCCCGTACGCCCGCCGACCACCCGGACTACCAGCTCGGCGAGGAGCTCGGCGCCGCGCTGGCCCGGACCGGGTACGCCGTCATCACCGGCGGCGGCCCCGGGACCATGGAGGCGGTCAACAAGGGCGCCAGCGAGGCCGGCGGCATCTCGGTCGGCCTGGGCATCGAGCTGCCGTTCGAGCAGAAGCTCAACGACTGGGTCGACATCGGCATCAACTTCCGCTACTTCTTCGCGCGCAAGACGATGTTCGTGAAGTACGCGATCGGCTTCGTCGTGCTGCCCGGCGGCTTCGGCACGATGGACGAGCTGTTCGAGGCGCTCACGCTGGTCCAGACCCGCAAGGTCACGTCGTTCCCGGTGATCCTCTACGACAGCGACTACTGGTCCGGCCTGGTCGACTGGATCAAGCAGAAGATGGTCGGTACGGAGAAGATCTCCGCCCCCGACGTCGACCTGCTGCACGTCTGCGACTCGGTCGAGGAGATCGTCCAGGTCATCCGCGACGCGGAGATGGAGCACCTCGGCTCGCCCGATCCGGTGCACGAGGCCCCGCCGCGCCGCCCCGACGACGAGCCCGTGGAGGCATAGCCGACCGTGGCCGCGATCTGCGTCTTCTGCTCCTCCAGCGACCGGATCCCCGCCCACTACCTCGACCTCGCCGCCGACGTCGGTACGGGGATCGCCCGCCGCGGCCACGCCCTGGTCAGCGGCGGCGGCAGCGTCGGCGCGATGGGCGCGGTGGCCCGTGCCGTACGCGCCGGCGGCGGCCACACGGTCGGGGTGATCCCGCGGGTGCTCCTCGACCTCGAGGTCGCCGACCACGACGCCGGCGAGCTGGTGGTCACCGACGACATGCGCTCCCGCAAGGCCGAGATGGACCGCCGCGCCGACGCGTTCCTCACCCTGCCCGGTGGCATCGGCACGCTGGAGGAGCTGTTCGAGGTGTGGGTCGCGCACGTGCTGCGGCTGCACGACAAGCCGGTGGTCGTGCTCGACCCGGACGACGCGTACGCGCCGCTGCGCGCCCAGCTCGACCTGCTCGTCGAGCGGCACTTCGCCCGCCCGGCGATCTGGGAGTCGTGCGCGTGGGTCCGTACCGTGCCGGAGGCGTTCGACGCGCTGGAGCGGCTGATGCCCGCCCCCGAGCCCACTCCCGGTGAGGTGCTCGAAGCCGAGCCGTAGGCTGGCGAGCCGTGCGCCGCGTGAGAGTCACCGCCCGCCGGGCGCTGCTGGGTCTGGGCCGCCGCCTGCCACCGCGACTGGTCGCCGACCTGCGGGCCGCGCTGAGCTACGTCGAGCTGGGCGGCTGGCTGGCCGGCCAACCCGACGCCCCGCGGCCCCCGATGCTCGAGACCCGCGAGGACCTGTTCGCGTACGCGCTCGCCGAGGTTCGCGGCGCCCGACCGCTGTACCTCGAGTTCGGCGTGTACGAGGGGCGCAGCCTGCGCTGGTGGGCGCAGCACCTCTCCCAGCCGGACGCGCGGCTGGTCGGCTTCGACAGCTTCGAGGGGCTGCCCGAGGACTGGCGTCCCGGGCAGGGCCAGGGCCGGTTCCGTACGGCCGGCCCGCCGGACGTCGACGACCCGCGGGTCTCCTTCGTCGTGGGCTGGTTCGACGAGACGCTGCCGGGCTACACCCCGCCGGAGCACGACCAGCTGGTCGTCAACGTCGACTGCGACCTGTACTCGAGCACCCGTACGGTGCTGGCCTGGCTCGAGCCGCACCTGCGGCCGGGCAGCCTCGTCTACTTCGACGAGTTCCCGGACCGCGACCACGAGATGCGCGCGCTGCTCGAGGCGCTGGCGCAGACGGGCCGGCGGGTCACGCCGCTGGCCATGGCGAACGGCGGGCTGCACTGGCTGTTCCGGTACGAGTGAGGGGGTACGGCCCGTTCCATGCGCATCCACTTCGTCGGCCACGCCAGTGTCGTCATCGACTGCGGGGACGTGGTGCTGCTCACCGACCCGTGGCTGGTCGGCAACGCCTTCAACGACGCGTGGACGCCGTGGCCGCCGCCGGTCCTGCCGGACGACCTGCTCGCGAGGGTGACGCACGTCTGGGTCTCCCACGAGCATCCGGACCACCTGAGCATCGGCACGCTGAAGGCGATCCCCGCCGAGCGGCGGGCCGGCATCACCTTCCTCTACCAGACCCCCTGGTCGGAGGAGGTGCCGTCGTTCCTGCGCCGCCTGGGCTGGGCGTCGGTCCTCGAGCTCCCGCACGGGACGTACGTCCCGCTGGGCGCCGGGGTGCAGGCGTGCGTCTTCCAGGTCGGCCACGAGGACTCGGCGCTCGTCGTCCGCGCGGACGGCACCACCGTGCTCGACCTCAACGACTGCAAGCCCGGCCGGCGGGGCCTGGCCCGCCTGCGTGAGGTCACCGGCCGGATCGACGTCCTGCTGGACCAGTTCTCCATCGCCGGCTGGCCGGGGAACCCGGAGGAGACGTCCCGGCACAAGGAGCGCTCGGCCCGCGCGCTCGTGACCTTCGGGCGGCACGTGGAGGCGTTGCAGCCCCGCTGGGTGGTGCCGTTCGCCAGCTTCGTGCGCTTCTCGCACGAGGAGAACGCGTTCATGAACGCTGCGGTCGTCCCGGCCGGTGCGGCGGCCGAGCGGGCCGGGCGGGAACGTGCGGCGGTGCTGTACCCCGGTGACGTCTGGGACCCGACCGGGCCGCCGCCGACCGCGGCCGCGCTGGAGCGCTACGCGCAGGCGTACGCCGAGTCACCCGCGCAGCCGGTGCACGGGTCGGAGCCGGTGCCCTTCGACGAGGTGGTCGCGGCCGCGCGCGTACGGGTGGCCGACCTGCGGGCCGCCTACCACGCGCCGCTGCTGCGTACGGTCCGGCCGGTGGTGTTCTCGGTGACCGACGCCGGGCGCGCGTTCGTCGTGGACCTGGCCCGGGGGCGGGTCGAGCCCTGCCCGCCAGAGGGGACCACGGTGGTCGAGGTGTCGTCGCAGGCGGCGAAGGCGGCGTTCACCGACCGGTGGGGGCTGCCGACGCTGCTCATCTCGGGGCGGTTGCGGGTGCGCGGTGACGAGCGCCCGTTCCGGCGCCTCAAGCAGCTGGGCTCGGCCTGGTCGACGGGGGTCCACACGAAGGGGGCGCTGCGCCGCGCGGTCACGACCGACCGCGGCCGCCAGGCCGTCCGCCGGCTCGTCCCCCGCCCCCGCGGTTTGTGAACGGTGCGGTCCACCCCGGTGGATCGCACCGTTCACAAACCGGCGGGGAGCGTACGGGGGCAGCGCGAGCAGCGGTGGAACGGGCCGGGCCAGCCCTGCTGCCGGAGCACGAGCGCCTGTTGGATCATCACCTGGCAGGGCCGCTCGAGCAGGTCGACGGCGCCGTACCGCAGGTGCCGCATGCCGGCGACCTCCGAGGCGTTGTCGCGGTCCATGTCCCGCCAGCGGGCGGCGGCGTCATCGTGTCCGAGCCGCCCGTCGTACTCGACGTGGGTCGCGTACTCCCCGACCACGTGGTCGAGGTACTCGGCGCCGTCACGCAGCCGCCGGACCTGCCGGCGCCCCTCGGGCAGGCCGTGCAGCCGGCGTAACCGCGCGTCCTCGACCTCCAGCACCGAGTGAGCCCCCGCGGCGATGTCCGGCAGCACGAAGAGCAGCTCGCGGCGCCAGCGGGTCCGCGGCCGGGCGAGCAGGGCCGCACGCAGCCGGGCCGCGGTGGTGCGACGCGTGCGTACGGCATCCGCGGCGAGCGCCACGGCGTCGCGTACGCGGCGACGGCTGCGGAGCATGTCCAGCACCGTCCGCTCGACGCGGGTGAGCGCCGGGGACCGGGTCGGGTGCACGTCGTCGGCGGTCAGCGTCCGCGACCGGTGGATGCGCAGGCCGGGCTGGGGCTCGACCTTGCGGTGGTACGGGACGGTGATGTGGATGACGTCCGGCCACGCACACAGTCCCCAGCACGCGCCGGCGGTGTCGTGGCTGAGCACGGCGTCCTCGCCGGCGTACGCCAGCGCCGCCGCGAGCAGGGTCTCCCGGGGCAGCGGCCCGCTGAACACCACGTACACGCGCGGGAACGGCGACTGCCACCGCCCGCTCGCGACGTACCAGTGCAGCCGCTTCTTGCTCAGCCCGTACGCCAGGCACACTTCGAGGGGCACCACGCCGTACGCCGTGGGCAGGTCGGGAGCGCGCGCGACGTCGTGCATCCGGCGATCGTCGGCGGCGCAGCCGCAGAGGACGACCCCTCCCGCAGCATCTGTGGACCCCGCCCCGCGGTTTGTGAACGGTGCGGTCCACCCCGGTGGACCGCACCGTTCACAAACCGCGCGGGGCGAGCGGAGGTACGGGCGGCGCCCGCCTACGCCAGGCCGCGCCGCGCCACCCGCGGCTCCCGGTCGCCGCGGATCGCGGCGACCACGTCGAGCGCCTGGCGGGTCTCGGCGACGTTGTGCGCGCGGAAGATCCGCGCGCCCAGCCACGCCGAGACCGCGGTCGCGGCGAGCGTCCCGGGCAGCCGCTCGCCGGTGGGCAGGTCGAGGGTCTCGCCCACGAAGTCCTTGTTCGACAGCGCGACGAGTACGGGCCAGCCGGTCGCGGCCACCTCGCCGAGCCGGCGGGTCACCTCGAGGGAGTGCCGGGTGGTCTTGCCGAAGTCGTGCCCGGGGTCGACGACGATCCCGTCCTCGCGTACGCCGGCCGCGAGCGCCCGCTCGGCCAGTGCAGTGACGGTGGCGACCACGTCCGCGACGACGTCCGCGTACGCCGGGCGGTGCGGGTCCGTACGCGGGGGCAGGTGCCCGGCGTGCATGCACACCAGCCCGGCACCGACCGCCGCCGCGGCCTCGGCGATCTCCGGGTCGGCGCCCTCCCACGGGTCGTTGACCAGGTCCGGGCGGACGGCCTCGACGACCTCGGCCCGCCACGTGTCGACGCTGAGCACCAGGTCCGGCCGCGCCGCGCGTACGGCGGAGACCACCGGCCGGACCCGGTCGACCTCCTCGGCCGCGGACACCTGCGCGCCCTGGCCGGCCTTCACCCCGCCGATGTCGACGATGCCCGCGCCGGCGTCCGCGGCCGCCAGCGCCGCGGTGACCGCGGCGTCCAGCCCGTACGTCGCGCCCCGGTCGTAGAACGAGTCGGGGGTGCGGTTCACGATCGCCATGACGACGAGCTCGCTCGGCGCGAACTCGCGCCGGCCCAGCCGGAGTGCCCGCTGCTCCACCCCTCCAGCGTGCCAGGATGGAAGGCGTGTTCGTCGTCGGGATCATCGTGGCCGCGGTGGTCCTCGTCGGTGCCGCGCTCGTCGCCGCCGGTCGGGGCGAGCGCATGTCGGTCGAGCCGCCGGACCGCGAGTACGTCGGCCTGCCGGACGACCCCGTGCACGCCGGCGACGTCGAGGCCCTGCGCTTCCCCACCGGGTGGCGCGGCTACCGGATGGCCGACGTGGACGACGCCCTGGCCCGCCTCGCCCGCACGCTCGCCGCCCGTGACGCCGAGATCGCCACGCTGCGCGCCGAGCTCGACGCCCTGCGCACCGACGCATGAGCGAGGTCGCCGCCAGCATCGAGGTCGCGGTCGGCGCGCGGACCGCGTGGGAGCGGCTGACCGACTGGGAGTCCCAGGGCGAGTGGATGATCGCCACCGTCGTCCGCAAGGCGGGCGAGCGCCGGTTCCTCGCGCGTACGGGCCTCGGCCCGCTGCGCATCGACGACGTGATGGAGATCGAGATCTGGGAGCCGCCGCGCCGGGTCGAGGTGCGCCACCTCGGCCGGCTGGTGCGCGGCCGGGGCATCTTCCGGGTCGAGCCGCTCGGCGAGGACCGCTGCCGGGTCACCTGGCAGGAGGTCGACCAGCTGCCCGGCGCCGGGCTCATCCGGCCGTTCTTCGTCTGGTCGCTGCGCCGGTTCGCCCGCCAGCTGGAGGGTCGCCGGTGAGCGACGGGCGCTGCCCGTGGGCGACGGCGGCGCCCGACTACCTCGCCTACCACGACGAGGAGTGGGGCCGGCCCGTCCACGGCGACGACCGGCTGTACGAGCGGCTGACGCTCGAGGCGTTCCAGTCGGGCCTGTCCTGGCTGACGATCCTGCGCAAGCGCCCGGCGTTCCGCGCCGCGTTCGCCGGCTTCGCGATCGAGCGGGTCGCGGCGTACGGCGACGCCGACGTCGCCCGGCTGCTCGCCGACGCCGGCATCGTCCGCAACCGGGCGAAGGTCGAGGCCGCGGTCGCCAACGCGCGGGCCGCGGCCGACGCTCGGCTCCGGCGGCCTGGACGCGCTGCTGTGGTCGTACGCGCCCGACACCGCGCGCCCCGCACCGCGCACGCTGGCCGACGTCCCGGCGACCACGCCGGAGTCGTCCGCGATGGCCAAGGACCTGAAGAGGCGCGGGTTCCGGTTCGTCGGGCCGACGACGGCGTACGCGCTCATGCAGGCGACCGGGATGGTCAACGACCACCTCGCCGCCTGCCCGGCTCGTTAGGGGAGCCGGCCCTCGACCGCGTCGACGATCTCCGCGCCGATCGCCAGGGACGACGTCGCCGCGGGGGAGGGGGCGTTGAGGACGTGCACGGCGCCCTCGGCGTGCGCGATGCGGAAGTCGTCGACCAGCGCGCCGGTACGGTCCATCGCCTGCGCGCGCACGCCGGACGGCCCGAACGCCAGGTCACGGGCCCGCAGCTCGGGGACATAGCGGCGCAGCGCGCGGACGTACGCCCGCGTGACCGCGTCGCGCCACACCTCGGCCGCGCCGACCCGCCAGTAGCGGCGGGCCAGCCGCCACAGCCCGGGGTACGCCGCGAGCCGCGCGACCTCCCGTACGGACACGTCGCGGCGCCGGTAGCCCTCCCGGGCCAGCGCGAGCACCGCGTTCGGCCCGGCCCACACCGCGCCGTCGATCCGCCGGGTGAAGTGGACGCCGAGGAACGGCAGCGCCGGGTCGGGTACGGGGTAGACCAGCGCGCGCACCAGCCCGGCCGCCTGGGCGGTGAGCGTGTAGTAGTCGCCGCGGAACGGCACGATGCGCACATCCGGCTCGGCGCCGGTCGCCGCGGCGAGGCGGTCGGCGTGCAGCCCGGCGCACCCGACGAGGAACCCGGCCTGCACCGCACCGGCGGACGTGGCGAGCGCCCACCCGTCCGTACGCCGGGTGGCGCCGGTCACCGCGCACCCGGTGACGATCCGCCCGCCCGCGGCCTCGACCCGCCGGGCGTACGCGGCGGCGACCGCGCCGAAGTCGATGATCCCCGTCTCGCGCACCCACAGCGCCCGCCGGCCGACCACGTGCGGCTCGACGTCGGACCACTCGCCGGGGCCGAGCTCGACCAGGTCGGTGATCCCGTTGGCCCGCGACCGCTCGGCCAGCGCCTGCAGGCGGGGGATCTCCGCGTCGCTGGCGGCGACGACGAGCTTGCCGCACCGCTCGTACGGGATCCCCTCGGCGTCGGCGAAGGCCTCCAGCCGCGCCTTGCCGGCCCGGCACAGCCGGGCCTTCGCCGACCCCGGCGCGTAGTAGACCCCCGCGTGGATCACCCCGGAGTTGTGGCCGGTCTGGTGCCGGCCGATCGCCGGCTCCTTCTCCAGCACCGCGACCGACAGCCCCGGCCGCCGCTCGAGCAGCTGCATCGCCGTCGACAGGCCGACGATCCCGGCCCCGACGACGGCGACGTCGTACCGGTCCGAGGTCACTCGCCCCGCCGTCCCCACCGTCCCCGCCGTCCCCACCGTGCCCACCGACCCCCGTCGCCTTCGTGCGGCCTGCTGGGGTCAAACGATCTCCAACAGCCACAGCTGGCCGCACGAAGGCGTGCCGGGGCCGCACGAAGGCGGTGGGTGGGGGTCACTCGCCGGTGAAGGTCGGGCGCTTCTTGTCGAGGAACGCCTGGGTCGCGTTGCGGTGGTCCTCGGTCGCTCCCGCCTTGTCCTGCAGGCGAGCCTCGGTCTCCAGGGCGTCGTCGAGGCTATGGGTCGAGGAGAACTCGAGACTCTCCTTGACTGCTGCGTACGCCGCGGGCGCGCCCTGGGCGAGCCGGGCGGCGTACTCCCGCACCCCGTCGGCGAAGCCGTCGTCGGGCAGCAGCCGGTTGACCAGGCCCATCTCCAGGGCGACCGCCGCCGGGACGCGCTCGCTGGCGAGCAGCAGCTCCATCGCCCGGCCGTAGCCGACCAGGCGCGGCAGCGTCCACGAGGCGCCGGAGTCCGGCCCGAGCCCGATGCCGGAGAACGCCATCGTGAAGCTCGCCGACTCGGCCGCGACCCGCAGGTCGCAGGCGAACGCCAGGGACGCGCCCGCTCCGGCGGCCACCCCGTTCACCGCGGCGATCACCGGCTTGTGCAGCGCGGTGAGCGTGCGGACGACCGGGTTGTAGTGCCGGCGTACGGTCTCGCCGACCCGGCTGCCCTTGGCGAGGGCGTCGGCGTGCTCGCGCAGGTCCTGCCCGACGCAGAACGCCCGGCCGGCGCCGGTGAGCACCACCGCGCGGACGGTGTGGTCGTCGCTCGCCCGCCGCAGCGCGTGGAACAGCGCCTCCTTGGTCGCCACGTCGAGGGCGTTCATCGCGTCCGGCCGGTTCAGCGTGAGCGTCGCCACGCCGCCGTCGGTCTCGTAGCGCACGGTGTCCACGCCCGTAGTCTCCCTGCGTGGCGCCGTCCGCACCAGCACCTGAACGGGCTCGGCGCGCCCGGCTGATGCGCTGGGCGCGCCGGGCGTACGGCGTGATCATGGTGGCCGCGCTGGTGTACGTGGTGGTCACCGCCCGCGCGGACATCGCCCACACGGCCCGCAACGCCCGGATCTGGGTGCTCGTGCTGGTGCCGGTCGTCGCGGTGGGCCAGCTGGTGGTGGCGAGCGCGTTCTGGGCGACCGCGCTGGCCGGCTTCGGCGAGCCGGTCGGCATGCGCGCGAGCCTGGACGCCACCCTCGGCGCCACGCCGGCGCGCTACATCCCCGGGTCGGTCTGGTACGCCGTCGGGCGGGTCGCCCGGCTGCGCGAGGCGGGCGCCCGGACCCAGACGCTGACCACGGTCGCCGCGCTGGAGATGGTCGTCGTGCCGGTGGTGGCGTTCGCGTACGGCGGGCTGCTGATGGCGGTGACCAGCGCGCAGAGCCCGGTCGACTCGCTCTGGATCGCGGCGGCGGCGCTGCTGCTCGCCCTCGCCGGGTCGCCGCCCGTGGTGAACCTGGGCCTGCGGGTGGTCACGCGGTTCCGGGGTACGCAGTTCGAGCCGCTCACCTGGTCGCTGCACGTGCGGCTGTTCGGCTGGAGCGCGCTGCAGTGGACGTGGGCGGCCGGGGTGTTCGTGCTCTATCTCTCTGCGTTCCCCAACATCCACGGCGGCGGGGTGGTCGAGGTCGCCGGGTCGTTCATGGTCGCCTGGGGGGTGGGCTGGCTGGCGATCTTCGCGCCGCAGGGGGCCGGGGTGTTCGAGGCGACGCTCGCGGCGCTGCTCACCGGCCAGACCCGCGCGGGCCTCGCGCTCGTCCTCGGCGGCTACCGCGCGGTGATCGCCGTACGCGACGCGGTCACGTTCGGCGCGGTCCTGCTCGCGCGGCGGCGAGCAGCGCGTCGATGACCTCGTCGTTGCCGCGGCCGCGGGCGAGCAGCGCCTCGGTGGCCGGGACCCGGCCGAGGACGCCCGCCACCGCGTCGGCCAGCCCGGCCGGCCCCTCGGCCCGCCAGGGCAGCAGCCGCGCCGCGTCGCCGAGGTCGGCGGCGAGCGAGTCGACCTTGGGGGAGTAGCCGACCAGGACGGCGGGCCGGCCGGCGAGCGCCGCCGCGATCCCGCCGTGGTAGCGCATCGACACCACCGCCCGCCCGGTCGCGACCTCGTCGACGAGCCCGTGCACGCCCGGGGTGGCCAGCGTCGCCGGCGTACGCATCCGCCGGGCGACCTGCTCGTGCAGCGGGCCGTCGCGGTCGGCCTGCAGGGCGACGAGGTGGACGGCGAGCCCGGTGCGGGTCGCCGCCTCGTCCAGCGCGGCCGCGGTCGCGGCGAGCAGCGGCTCCGGCGGCGACGCGACGCGGGCGCGCACGGCGGCGGGCAGCCGGCCCCGCCGCCCGGCCCACGGCCGCAGTGAGACCACCAGCCGGTCCGCGGGCTCGACCTCGCACTCGAGGGAGAGCCAGCGCGAGGTCGGCGGCGACCAGCGGCGGCCGGCAGCCGATCCCCGCCAGCAGCCGCGCGGAGTCCGCGTCGCGCACGCTCACGGCGACCGCCCCGGCCAGCGTGCGGCGGACGAGCGCCTGGCCGGCCCGCGTGTCCAGCCGCCCGGCGCCGAGCCCGACCCCGGCGTACGGGGTGCCGCGCAGCCGGGCGGCCCACACCCGGGACAGGTGGTAGGGCAGGTTGAACGGGCTGGTCTCGTCCTGCAGCAGCCCGCCGCCGCCGAGCACCGCCGCGTCGGCCTCGCCCGCGGCCCGCCACACGTCCCGCACGCCGACCGCCTCGACGCCGTGGACCACCCGCGTCGTCGCCGGGTCCACCGACACGGCCACCACCGTCGCGCCGCGGGCGCGCAGCAGCGTGCACAGCCCGGCGAAGACGAGCTCGTCGCCGAGGTTGGTCGAGCCGATCCAGCCCGCGACGAGCACCCGCACGGCGCGACCCTACGCGGCGGGCGGCACGCCCTACGCTGGTCCCGTCATGGCCGAGGACGCGGACGCCTTCCGCTGGCGGCACCTGTGGACGGGCGTCCCCGCGGTCGTCTGGTGGGTGACCGCCCTGTTCGCCGCGCTGCTCGTCGCGTGGACGGTGCTCACCCCGGCCTACCAGGCGCCGGACGAGCCGAAGCACGTCGACCGGGCGCTCGCCGCCGCCCACGGTGAGCTGATGCCGGCGCCGAAGGGCCGCACGCTCGGGCTGGGCATCGACCGGTCGCTCACCGTCTCGGGCCTGCCGTCGTGCTGCCCGCCGCCCCGGTTCGCCTACCGGCTCGACCAGGCCCCGCCGGCCGACCAGCGGCCCAGCATCGACGCCCTCGGCGGGCTGAGGCCGACGACGAACGTCAACCAGCTGACCGCGCACCCGCCGGGCTACTACGCCTACGAGGGGCTGGTCGCGCTGCTGATGCCGAGCGACTGGGGGTACGACGCGACGCTCGAGGGGCTGCGGCTGGCCTCCGCGCTGCTCGTGGCGCCGCTGCCGCTGCTGCTGTTCGCGGCGGCCCGCCGGTTCGCGGGGGAGGGGCCGGTCGCGGTCGCCGCGGCGGTGCTGCCGCTGGGCCTGCCCCAGCTGACCTTCCTCGGCGCGAGCGTGACCAACGACGCCGGCATGGTGCTCACCGGCGGGCTGGTGACCGTGCTGGCGGCGTACGTGCTCACCGGGGACACCTCCCGGCGCACCGCGCTGTGGTTCGGCCTGGTGTCGGCGGCCGCGATCATGGTCAAGTTCTTCGGGTTCACCGCGTTCGTCGTGCTCGGCGCCTCGTACCTGGTCGCCTCGTGGCGGGCGGGCCGGGCCCGGCCCACGCTCGACCAGGGCGGGTTCGCCGCGGGCGTCGGCCTGCTCGTCGGCGGCTGGTACTGGGTGCGCAACGTGGTCCTCTACGGCGCCGTGCAGCCCGACGGCGGCGCCTACCTGCCCCCGCCCGCCCCGCCGGGCTGGCACGCGAGCCCGGTGCACTACTTCCTGCGCGGCTACCCGGCCCGGATGCTGTCGAGCTTCGTCGGCAAGTTCGGCTGGCTGGCCGACCCGCTGCCCGCCGCCGTGACCGGGCTGTGGGTGGCGCTGATGGTGCTCGGGGTGCTGCTCGCGCTGCGGCTGCGGCGCACCCGCCGGGCCCGCTGGACCGCGGCCGACGTGGTCATCCTCTGCACCCCGCTCGTGCTCCTGTACTGGGGGGTGGGCCTGCGGGCGTACCACGGGTACGTGCTGCGGGCCTCGCTCGGCGCGAACCAGGGCCGCTACCTCTACTTCGGGCTGGCCGGGCTCTTCGTGGCGATGGCCCTCGGCCTGCGCCGCCTGTCCCCGGCCGCGCTGCGCTGGGCGCCGCTCGGCGTGCTCGCGTTCGCCACGGCCCTGCAGGCGCTCGCCGTCCACGACGTGCTGCACTACTTCTGGGGGCCGCCCGGGGTCTCGCTCACCTACCGGCTGCACGACGTGGTCGCCTGGTCGGCGTGGACGGCCGAGCCGCTCGCCCTGGTCGGGGTGGTCGCGGCGGTCAGCCTGGTCGCGGCGGCGGTGACCTCCGTACGGCTCAGCCCGTCGCGAGCCGCTCGAGCAGGGTCTTGAGGATCTCCTCCGACGGGGTCTGCAGCTCCAGGCGCATCGGCCGGCGGTAGGTGTCCGGGTTCGTCACGAACGCGGCGATGAGCGCCCGGTCGTACCGGGAGAGCACCACGTTCTGGCCCAGGCCGTCGAGCCGCTCGGTCTCCAGCCGCCACAGCAGCGTCGGCGTGCCCAGCAGGGCGCACTCCTCCTGCACGCTGCCGCCGTCGGTGATCACGTACGGCGCGTGGCACAGCGCCGTCGCGAACTCCTTGTGCGGCATCAGGTTGGCCACTTCGACGCCGGCCTGCCTCAAGGTCTGGTCGAACCCGAGGCGCTCGAAGGTCTCCCGGGTCGGGCCGTGCAGCACCCACAGCACCCGCCGGGACGCGGCGATGGTCGCGACGAGGGTGACGAGCTGCTCGATCCGGCGGTGGATGTGCAGGTTCTCGACCCGGTGCATGGTCACCACGACCGGCCCGGCGGCGTCCGGGGCGGCGGTGTCGACGGCGTACCGCAGCGCCTCGATGACCGTGTTCCCGCTGACCGGGACGACGTCGCCCTTGACCCGCAGCGACTCGAGGTTGGCGACCGCCTCCGGGTGGGGGGCGAACAGCACGTCCGACAGGCGCATGACGGCCAGCCGGATGAGCTCCTCGGGGAACGGGTGGAACCAGCGGTGCGAGCGCAGCCCCGCCTCCAGGTGCGCGACGGGCAGGCCGGCGCGGTGGGCCATGAGCGTGGCCATGAGCGTGGAGGGGGTGTCGCCGTGGACGACGCAGATGCCGCCGTCGCCGCCGAAGACCTCGCGGCGCAGCCGCCGCGGGCTGAACAGCCGGCCGGCGAGCCCGGCACCCCAGCGCATCGCCTGCGGCACGGTGGTGACGTCGGCGGCGCCGCCGAGCACGTAGTCGGGCCGCCGGACGCCGAGCTCGTCGCGCAGGTCGCGGGAGAGCGCCGCGTGCTGGCCGGAGTCGATCAGGCGGTAGTCCACGCCCTGCTCGTCCATGAGCCGGAGCAGCGGCGCGGTCTTGATGTACTGCGCTTTGGTGCCCAGGAAGACGTGGATCCGGTTCATCGCCCCGCAGGCTACCGAGGGGTCGTTCCGGGGCTGGATGGAACTCTCAGCCAACTCTTGGCGTCAGACGGTTTATCTGGGCGCTTCGGGGTAGGGCGGGTCGCGTTCGGGCCTAAACCGGACAGAACGTCAGGGGCCTTTGACTCCTTGCATCCGTTCGGCCCGCCCGGATAGCGTCCGCGGAAGGTGTGGATCCCGACACGCCGAAGCGGGACAAACCCGGAAGCCAGCGATCTCGACGAGGAGGACGCTAGGGTCATGATCGCCTCGGAGGGGATCTTGAAGACCTCGACTGGGGGATCTTGCCTGCCTGCGGTGCACGTGCACGTGGGCGGGCTGTAACACCAGCGGGACCGACCGCGATAGGGGGCTGGGTCGGGAACAGCTCCCAACGACGTGGTTGGGGGGACTCACCCCCGCGTCACGGCCGGGCCCGTAGCACTGGAAGTCGAGTACCGGAATGTCCGGTGCTCAGAACAAGGTCTTAGGAGGCCTTCGCATGACAGCAGCTAGCCGGCCCACGCGGGCAGGCAAGCGGGCGCTGTCGGCGGTCGCGGCCACCGCGATGGCATTGCCCCTCAGCTTCGGCATGATGGGCTCCGCCTTCGCGACTGGTCAGTACCCCGGCAACCAGACGGATGTCGCGCCCACGCCCACCAGCACGGACACCGCGTGTCCGCCCAGCCAGGTCAGCAACCCTGGCTACACCGACGTCAGCTCGTCGAGTGAGTTCTGGTCCACGCAGATCTACTGCATCTCGAAGTACAGCTGGGCCAAGGGCACCGGCGACGGCACGACCTACAGCCCGACCCGTGAGGTCACCCGCGCTGAGATGGCCGCCTTCGTCGGCCGCCTCGCCAAGGGTGCGGGCCTCACCTGGAACACCGCCGCCTACGGCTTCACCGACATCTCGTCGCAGCCGCAGGAGTTCCAGGACGCGATCAACGCCCTGGCCAACGCGGGTGTGATCTCCGGCAAGTCGTCGACCATCTTCGCGCCGAACGACCACGTCACCCGTGCCCAGATGGCGAAGTTCATCGCGAACACGCTGGTCAAGACCGGTGTGACCACGGCGAACGCGGCCGGCGGCAAGGACTACTTCGCCGACGACGACGGCATCCCGGGTGGCCTCGAGGCCTACATCAACGACCTGGCGGCCGACAAGATCGTCCAGGGCATCGACAACAGCAACTACGCGCCGAACCGCTACGTTCGCCGCAACCAGATGGCCGGGTTCATCGCCCGGACCACTGAGGCTGAGGTCGAGGCCGGCAAGATCGCCAACGCGTACCCGGCGGCCAACACCACGGTCACCCCGGCCACGCAGACTGCGCAGACCGGCGGCAACGCCACCCTGACGGTCAAGGGCGCGAACGTCACCAACATCTCGGTGGCGGGTGCCTGCGTGAACAGCAGCCCGGCGACCAAGAGCAACACCCCGGCGTCGGCTGACACCGTCGAGACCATCAGCGTCACCGTGCCGATCAGCGCCACCGCGACTGCGGGTGACTGCGCGCTGACCACGACGGTCACGTACTCGAACGGCAACACGCAGACCTTCACCAACACGGTGACGGTCAGCACGACGAACCAGACCTACACGGTCACGCCGAACACCCAGGCGACGAACACGGTGTCCTCGGGCACCAGCAACACGGGTTCGCGCAGCTACCAGGCCACGGGTCTGGACAGTGCGAAGACGTACTCGATCCAGCTGTTCCCGGCCGAGGCTGTGAAGACCAGCGGCGGCCAGGTGACCTTCACCCAGAACAGCGGCATCGGGAACAACACGGGCACTTCCATCGAGACGGTCAACGGCACGATCGTGGCCGCCGCCGGTAGTGGTGCGGAGAAGGGCGAGGTTGACAGCATCTCGCCGGTCAACGGGACGATCACCTTTGCGATCGACTCGACCGTGTCCGACCAGGTCATCCCGGTCGTGTACAGCGATGACAACAGCACGACCACGCTGAACTTCACCACCGCACCGACGACCACCGCGCCGCAGGCGCCGACGAACGCGTTCGGCATCGGTGGCGAGAAGGACTGGACGCCGGCGGAGGCCACGGCCTTCAGCAACCCTGCGGGCAAGGTCATCACCGTGGACACGGCGAACAACTCGTTCACCCTCGACACGAACGCCGACGGCACGCCTGACGTGACGGTGAAGTACGCCTCTGGCGACACCTTCACCTACACCTCGGGCGCGTTCAACCAGACGATCTCCATGTCGCAGTTCGCTGCATGGCTGAGCGGCCAGACCTCGACGGTCACCGGCGACAGCGTGACGGTCACCGGCTACAACCCGGGTGCTTCGCAGATCGATCTGACCAACGATGTCCCGGCCGCGCCCACGGGCGTGACTGCGACGTACAACAGCACGAACAAGAACGTGGTGGTTAGCTTCACTCCGCCGACCAACCCGGACGTGGCGAACTACTACCTGAACCGCGCTCCGGTCAGCTCCAGCGGCACGGTCGGGACCTACACGCAGGTTGCGACCGGTTCTGCCGCCACGCTGAAGGCCGCCGGGTACAAGTTCACCGACGCTCCGGCGGCGGCGGGCACGTACTCCTACGTGGTCCTGGCGGACAACGCCCACGGTGACAAGTCGCCGAAGTCGAACGCGTCGCAGGCGACCGTTCCGGCGGCTGCGATTCCGCCGGCCACGCCGTACTCGCTGGCCACCTCGGTGACCAACGGGTCGAACGCCGGCAACAACGGCAACGCGCTGGACACGAACGACAGCTTCTCGGTGGAGCTCCGCGAACGGCCCGGTCACCCTGGCCAGCCCCACCACGCTGACGCTGGTGGACGCTGACGGCACGACCGGCACCGTGACCTGCGGCGGGTCGACGCCGAACGCGTCGTGCTCCACCTCGGGTTCGGTGGTCCAGGTCACGATGCTGGGCAACCCGGTGCTGTCGACCCTGGGTACCGACAGCGTGCTGACGTTCGACGGTGGCGGCACTCAGAACATCGCCGTGCTGTCCGAGACGGGCATCAGCAACGCGAACGGCGCCTGGGACCTGCCGACCAGCGGTCGCGGCCTGGCCAACCACACCCGGCTGATCACTGCGACCGCTGCCACGAATGCCAACCTTCCGGCGCAGGTGCCGGCGGGTGACGTGACCGGCGTCACTGCGGGGTCGACCACCGTGACGATCGCGGCGAACGGCACCATCACCGCGAGTTCGACGGTGACGGCCTACGACGGCAACGGTGTGTCTCTCGGCTCCGCTACGGCGGCGGCTGACGGTTCGGCGACGATCTCGCTGAACCGGGCACTGACGGGCACCGACACCCTGCAGCTGGTGTGGGTCGGCCCGACGGTCGGGGCGGTTGCAGCCCAGCCGAGCGAGACGCAGGCACTGACGGTAACGCCGAAGGTGACCAGCGTTACGTTCGCTAACGGCGGTGGCGGTGCTGGTTTTGACGCGAATGACACCGTCACGATCGTCTACAACGAGCCGATGAAGGCCAGCAGCTTCCAACATCGCCCGGCGGCAGCCGGCGGGACTGTTGCCGGACAGAGCTGTGCGACCGTCTTCGACAGCACTCACGTCGGGACGTTCGCTACGGCTCCGGCTGGCACGTGCTCGGTTGCGCTGAACGGGGCGGCCACGACGCTGACCGTCACCTTCACCACGGCCACGACGGCGCCGGCGGGCAACTTCACGCCAGCGGCGAACGTGCAGAGCGCGAGTGGTCAGCCGGAGTCCACGACCCCGGTGACGCCGACCGGCACCTTCTAAGCAAGATCAACACCTCGAAGGTCTGAGGTAGTGCCGGGGCCCCGGTCCTCCCGCAAGGGGGGCCGGGGCCTCCGGTGTGTCCGGGGACGGTGCACCCGCGTCGGGTCAGGCCCACATGGCGCCGAAGGCGGCCTGCAGGTCGTCGAGGACGAGGTGGGTGTAGCCGACGGTCGAGACGATGTTGGTGTGGCCGAGCAGCCGCTGCACGACGTGGATGTCCAGCCCGGCCCGCAGGCACTCGGTGGCGAACGTGTGCCGCCAGCGGTGCGGGTAGTGCCGGCCGGCCACGCGGGCGCCGAGCCCGGCGAGCTCGACCTCGCGGGCGAGCGCCTGCTGGCCGAAGCCGTGCTCGGCGGTGGTGACGTAGGGGTGGGCGTTGGCGAGCAGCAGCGGGGAGGCGGGCAGCAGCGGGCGCACCTCGGTGAGAAAGCCGCGCAGCACGGGGACCAGCGGCGGGGCGAGCAGCACGGCGCGGGGCCGGGCGCCCTTGCCGAGCACCCGGGCCCAGCCGGCGTCGAGGTGCAGGTCGGCCACGGCCAGCCGGCGCAGCTCGGCCGAGCGCATCCCGGTCCAGCGCAGCGTGGCGACGAGGGCGTGGCGCTGCCGGCCGCGGGGGTCGGTGAGGGTCGCGGTGTGCGCGAGGATCGCCGTCACCTGCTCCGGGGTGTAGACCTCGGTCGCCGGGGGTGGCACCCGGGGGGCGGCCAGCCCGACGGTCGGGTCGCCGCCGGCCTCCCCGACGAGCACCAGCCAGCGGTGGAACCGGCGTAGCGCGGCGAGCTCGGCCTTGCGGGTGGCGGCGGTCAGGCCCCGCCGCTCCTCGGCGACGAGGAAGGCTGCCACGTCCGCGGCGGTCGCCGCGCGCGGGCCCCGCGCCGGACGCTGCGCAGCCCACCACCGCGCGTAGGCGGTGAGGTAGAGCCGGTGGTTGGCGACCGTGTTCGCGGCCAGCCCGGCCACGGCGCGCTCGTGCGCGGCGAACGGTGCGAGCAGCGCGGTCATGTCGTGCATCCTGGGCATGCTCGCGCCCTTCGCCGCCCCGGGGCAGCACCGCGGGCCAGGTTGTGCACAGCGCCTGAAGGGGTCCGAAGCCCTGGTTTCGCGCTCAGGCGGCGTCGTATTCGTGGATGAGTCCGCCGAGCCGGTCGCGGCGCCGGATGTCGGTCGGCGCAGTGGCTGCGGGGAGCCGGACGGGTCCGTTGGGGCTGGCGAGGTCGCGGCCGCGATGGGGGCGGTGCCGGTTGTAGTGGTCGACGTAGACACGGAGCACCTCTTCCAGGTGCCGGCGGCCGGTGATGAGCAGCCAGTCGAGGCATTCGGTGCGCACGGTGCGGACCCAGCGTTCGGCATAGCCGTTCGCGCGGGGTGCGGCGACCGGGGTGCGGATGACCCGGATGCCTTCGGCGCCCAGGACGTCGTCGAAGGCCCGGGTGAACGTGGTGTCGCGGTCACGGATGAGGAACCGGAAGCTGCGGCCGGCGTCGGCGAGGTCGGCGAGCAGGTTGCGGGCGGCTGGGGTGACCCAGGCGCCGGTGGGGTGGGCGGTGACGCCGAGGACGTGCACCACCCGGGAGTGCAGCTCGACGGTGAACAGCACGTAGAGCCGGGTCAGACCGACGGTGTCGACGTGGAAGAAGTCGACGGCAAGAGTGCCGGTGGCCTGGGCGCGCAGGAACTCCGCCCAGCTCGGACCGTGACGCCGGGGTGCGGGGCCGAGCCGGTGGGAGCGCAGGATCCGGCGGATGGTGGTCGCCCCGACCCGGATGCCGAGGTGGCGTAGCTCGCCTTGGATGCGGACGCAACCCCACCGGGGGTTCTCCCGGGCGAGCCGGCAGAGGGCTTCGACCGACGGAGCGGGCAGGGGTGGCCGACCGGTGCGGCGGGCCTGGGCACCCCAGCGTCGCCACTTGCGGTTGGCGAGCTCACGGTGCCAGCGCAGCAGGGTGGCGGGGGTGACGAGGAAGGCGTTCCACTGGTCGCGGGGCAGCCGGCGGGCGAGGGCGGCGAGCAGCGCCCGGTCGGCGGGCCGGTAGACGATGCGGCCGGGGACCTGCCGGTGCAGGACGGCGAGCTGGTGGCGCAGGACGAGCAGCTCGAGGTCACGGTCGGCGTGGCGGCGGTGCGAGAGCAGCAGGCCGAGCAGGCGACGGACGGCGGCGTAGCAGAAGGCCCAGAGCATGCCGGCCACCTTGCCCGACGCGGGAGACCGGCCCTCCGTCTCCCGCCTACACCGCCCGGCCGAGGCCGAGGACGAGGCCCTGGTCGAGGCCGCGATCGTCGCGGGGCGCCGTGGGCCGCTCGGGGTCGGTGTCCACGCTGCGGCCCGGGGCCGGTGCGCTGTCGTCGGAGTGGGCGAGCGCGTTCGCCGTGTCGTCGACGAGGTCCTGGGTGAGCCGTCGCGTGCAGGCCGTGCTCGCCCTGGACCTGCAGCCGCGGTCTGACACCGAGGTGTTCGCACAATGGTGATCGTCCAGGTCAAGGGCCGCAATACTGCGCAGCCGACATCGGGTTCGCACCCTCCCTCGGAAAGCCAGCACCCGTGCGCGACGGCCTTCCGGGTGGAGCGACCGCCTCAGGCAGAAAGGTCAGCGGGCAGCAGCAAGTGCTTGCCCTCACGCTCGGCGTCAGCCGCGTCGACGAGGGCGTTCGTGCGGTCCAGCCAAACGCGTGCTGCCTCGATGCTTGAGAAGTCGACTTGCGAAGACCAGCGCCACGCGCCGGTGAGCACCCGGACAAGCAGTCGGGCATCACCCTCACGCGACAGTCGACGTAGGCCGTTGAGGTAGTCGTTGCGGATGATGATCGGCACCAGGATGCGCTGCTGAGCCGCCACCGACAGTTCGCTGTTCATCGCGAGTCTCGCCACTCGCCCGTTGCCGTCGTCGAACGGGTGTACCTCCGAGACAAGGAACATCATGAACACTGCCCGCGCGAAGGGGAGCGTGATCTGATCGCGAAGGGCGAACCCCTTCTCAAGAGTCGCCTCGACAAGCGCTGGCTCGACGAACTGGTACGACCCGACCCGGTTCGCTTCCTCCTTGAACTCGCCGGGCCGTTTCTCCGGGCGGGCGGCCATGACGCGTGCGTGCCGGCGCTTCAGCTGCGCAACGAAGTCTTCCGCCGTCGCCGGCACATCCCGCGCATCGTCGGAGTCACTGATGAGCTCGTAGGTGCTCGTCACGTCGTGAGCGTCTGCCGGCCGAGCCGCAGGAACCTGACCGTCGTAGACGAGGTGGACGGCCTCCTCCAGGGTGAACTCGGTGCCCTCGATGAAGTTGGAGAAGTACGCCTCGAAGAACGGCTGCTCCCGCAGTGTGGCAGTGGCCGGAATGTCAAGCCGCGCAGGCGACGGATCGAGCGTGCCGGAGGTAAGTTCGTCCGCCAACTGCGCGAACCGCGCCAACCTACTCGTGTCCCACGCCCGGCCAGCCCGCAGCGCGCCGAGCAAGCCACCTCTGCGTGGTGCAGGTGCGGTCCCCAGCGCCGTCGCGATCATCTCATCGAGCACCCCGAAGCGGTCTGCCGTCCCCACGACGTCTGCGAGCTCACGAGCGCGGTCGCGGATCCTGTTCAGCCGCTCCGGCGGGTACTGCTGGGCCAGCTGCGCGACCCAGGTGGCCAACTCGTCGTCGGTCAAGGTGCGGCCGACGCGGCCTGCCCGCGCGCGCGAAGGCGCCAGGTTCTCAGCGAGCGCCCGCGGCACCGACGACTTGCGCAACCCCGCCGTCCACGGCATGTCGTCGTCGAAGGCCGCATGCCCCGGACGGACAGCAACGCGCAAGCCTGGCAGCTCGACGTCGCGGGTGCGATCGGCGGACGCGACGAACAGCGTGTTGCCCTCCAACAACGTCGGGCCGGCCGAGCGGTCGACGATGACGGCGTCAGGAACCAGATGCGCCACGATCGTCCACAGGTGGTCGCGCACCACGCGGTCGAGCGGCGTCGACGTGTCGGTGGTGTAGACACCGCGAGCGAGGCGCCGGGCACGCCCGGCGTCGACGGCGCGGCCGGGCCGTTCGCCGAGGCCGGCCTCGTCGAACGCGATGAAGGGTGTTGCGCGCCTGGGAGGTATGGCTGTAACTGTGCCGGTAGACCAGGCTTCTGGCAATGACTGTCTCGTAAGATCCCTGGGATGGTCGTAGCTGTTCTGTAAGGAGGTTGGTCGTGCCAGTCGGCGGGGTGGCGCTTGGCGGAACTTCCCCGGGGGTCTCAGCTGTACCGGTTCGTCCGCGAGTCCGATCAGGTCCGCGCCGACGCTGCCTTCCTCACCAGCCTGATCGCAGACCCGGTGGCCGAGCGGCGGCGGTTCAAGGGCACCCGCCGCTACGCCCGCGCTGCCGGCGTCGCCGGGCCGCACGGCCCGCACCGCTGGCGGCGCACCCACGCCTCGCTGTGCCTGGCCGCCGGCATGTCCCTGCCGCAGGGCCGCCGTGCACCTGGCCGAGTTGACGCCGACCGGGAATCACAACCGCCACCCCGGTACAGGCCCTCCTGTTGCTATTTCGCTGCCGAAAATGGCAACGACGTGGAGATGCGGTGGCGATCGTGCCCGGCGGCGAGGTCCTCGAGGACCGAGTAGCGCCAACTTCACGTTGTAACAAACCCAACACCTCGATGTTCTGAGGTTGTGCCGGAGCCCCGGCCCCCAGTGGGGCCGGGGCTCCGGTGATTCTGGGAGCGACCGGTTACGGTGGCGTTGATGACGAGGCGGTTCCGGCGGCCCCCGTGGGGGCCGTCCCTTCGTGTGGGTGGGCTGGTCACCGTGGTGATGGCCGCCGGCTGCGCGTCGCACGGCGCCGGGGGCAGCCGGGCGCGTCGGCGAGCCCGAAGCCACCGGAGGTGGCGATCGCCCGGGTGGTGCCGGATGACGCGGCGGAGCGGGTGGTGCTGCACAACAACCTGACGGTCGAGTCCGACCTGGGCATGTGGTCGGTGCGGGATGCCGACGGCGACCGGGTCCCGATCCCGCCGGACGTGAAGATCCCGGCGGGGAAGAACCTGACCGTCTACACCGGCGCGGGCACCTCGACGTCGACGACCCTGTACGCGGGGCTGGGCAAGCCGGTGCTGGAGCCCGGGGAGCGGGTGTGGCTGCTGGACTCCGGCGGCAACGTCGTGTCCTGCTACCCGCAGGTGTCGCCCTGCCCGCCGGTGCCGTCGGCGTCACCGGGCCGGTAGCCGTAGGCCCGGTCGATGACCTGGGTGAGATGCGTGGTGGCCAGGTCGAGGTAGGTCTCGGTGCTGGTGAGCCGTGCGTGGCCGAGGACCCGGCGCAGGGCGTGCAGGTCGACGCCGCGGGCGAGGCTGGTGGTGGCGTAGGTGTGCTCCCGGAGTCTCGGCCGGGCTCGGCTCCCCGCGGCGGGGGCCGGGCTAGTCGAGGTAGTGGATGGCGGGGTGCAGGACGAGCCGGCGGAACTGGTCACGGTCGCGTCCGGTGAGCCGTGCGAGGTCGGTCGCCTCCTCGACGTGCGTCTCGATCCCGGCCACCACCTCGTCGATGATGCGGGTCGCCTGGTCGGGATCGAGCAGGTAGTCGCGCGCGGACTCTCGGCACAGCACCAGCCGGGAGTCTCGCCGCCCGTCGCGGGTGAGGGCCATCGCCTGGGTCGCGGTGTCGCCGCTGCGCAGGCCCGGTGCGATGTCGTAGGCGGGCGTGAGCGTGAGCCACTCGCCGTCCCAGAACGCGGAGTGGTTACGAGGGTGGTCGTCACTGTTGGACACGCACACGTTGAACACGACCCGGCGGAACATCTCGGCGAGCGTCGGGGTCGGGTCGCGGAACCGGGCGCGGATCTGGTCGGCGAGGTGGACGTAGCTGCCGTAGCGGGCGCCGGTCAGCTCGTCGAGCCCGAGGATGGTGAGCGCGGAGACCATGAGCCTGCGGCGTCCGGCGCCGGGACGGTCGAACCGGTCCACGAGCAGCACGTCCCTGCCCGAGCTGCGGATCAGGCGGGTGGGTGCGACGTCGATGCCGACACGGCCGGCGAGGGCCATCGCCGCCGCCTCGAACTTCACCGCCGGATACGGGTCGGTCCGCGTCGACAGCTTCGCGATCACGGGGCGGCCGTCGGCGTCGAGCAGGGTCACTTTCGGCCGGGCGCCGCCGATGCTGGTACCGCGCAGCAGCGCGTCGGCCAGCGCCGGCGGGAGCGGCTCGCCGGCGTTGAGACGCTCGGCCGCGTCCTGCATCTGCGCGAGCGTCGGGTGGTCGGCGGCGCGGGGGACGTAGTCGGTTGCGCTGTGCTGGAAGTCGAGCCCGCCGATCCGGTCGCTGCCGGACTCCAGCAGGTAGGTGAGCGTGCTCAGCGCGCCGGCGTCCGCGTGGGAGTCGAGGTGGCCGAGGCGGCGGGCGAGGACGATGCGCTGGCCCCACGCGTCCGGGCCGGCGTCGCGCAGGCACCCGGCGAGCGCGAGCCCGTCCGGTGGCTGGATGCGGCCCGGTCGTAGCGGCAGCTCAGGCAGGTACAGCGGGATCGCTTCGTCGCGGGCCAGGTAGCTGCGGCCGTAGGTGAACGTGTAGGAGTCGACGACCTGGTCGATGCGCCCGGCCACGACCGGCTCGCTGGCCCCAGGCAGCCACACCCAGACGAACGCGCTGCGCGTCGCCGCGTCGCCACGGCGGTCAGAAGTCGTCATCGACGGCCTCGGCCCGGACCCGCTGCGGGAGCAGGGCGAGCGCGCGGCGGTTGTCCGCGGCCCGCGCGGCGGCCGCGGCTGGGCCGCCGAGCAGGTCGATCCCGAGAACGGTGGCGGCCTCGACCGCGACGCCGAGGGTGACCGACGGCGCCCCCTTCTCGACGGCGCGGATCGTGCCGAGCGCCACCCCGACCCGCTCGGCGAGCTCGGTCTGGGACCAGCGGCGCTCGCGGCGGACCCGGGCGATCTCCGAGCCGAGGGCGGCGCAGACATCACGCGTGGGCGCGGAGTAGACCGTCACGCGACGGGGCATCGAACACCTCCCGAGGTTTGCCAGTACATTGTGCCTTATCGGCTGTAAGACGCAATAGGTTGTGAGTTCATCCGGCTGAGGACGACGGCGGTGGCACGTCACCCCCGGGCTGAGCCGCGCGACCGCGTCATGCCAGCAGCTGCTCGGCCACGGCGAGGTCATCGCCGAGGCCGTCGCCGGTCGCGACCAGACCAAGGAGCTGGTGCTGGACCGGTCACCGTGTACGAGCCGTACCCGTCCGAGTGGACGCCGGACTTCCGAAGGAGGCGCTGATGGCCTGCCCGAGCTGCCGCGGTGACCAGCGCCGCCCGGCCGTCGGTGTCCGCCCCTACCCGGACGTCGCGCCGACTGCCGCCTGACCCGACCGAGCGGGGCGGCGGGCACCGAAGCTCGATGGCTGTTGTGCTCCCCGACGTGCGGGCAACGTCGCCCGTGACGGGGGAGTGACGTCAGCAAGCCCGTATCCCTGCGCAGAGGCTCGATGCACTGGGCCGGACGCCACCGAGCCCTCACGAACGGCGTGCCCCAACGTCATCGCAGCGCTACCGTCCGTACGACACGGGAGGTGACTCTGCCATGGTGGCCGCCCCAGGGGGAGCGGCGGCGCCGGCCGACCCGGCCGCAGGTGCGCCGCCGTGGTCGGCATGGCCGTGGACGGCCCGCGCGCTCGGCGCCCTTCCGCTCGTCGCGGCACTCGCGTCGCTGCCCTGGCTGCCCACGACGCGCGGCGGTCGACGTCCGGGCGCCGACGTGGCTCGTCTTCGCGGTGTGCGCCGCGGGCGGGCTCGTCGTCGGGCGGTGGCACACCGCGGCCGGCGTCCGGGGCGTGGCCCGCACGGTCACGCACAACATCAACGACGTCGTGCTCGTGGCCGGCGCCCTGCTGCTGGCCCCCGTGTGGCTGCCGGCGCTGGCCGTGTTCGTCGCTGCCCCGGTCGTGGGGCAGTGGCGGCGGCTGTCCCTGCTGGGCTTCCGGATCGGGCTCGCGGCGGTCAAGGGCGTCGTGGCGGCCGTCGTCTTCCGGGGCACCGGCGGGCCGGTGGCGCTGGGCGCGGTCGGTACGGACAGCGGCGTGCTGCTCGGTGCCGTGGCGGCGACCGCGGTGGCCATGTGGGTGCTCAGCGCCGCGCTGCCGTACGCGCTGCTGTGGACGATCCTCGGCCGCCTGCCCCGTGGCAGCGGCCTCGTCGGGTGGACGACAGTGACGGGGCATGCCGCCGCCGCGTCGGTGGGCGCGCTGGTCGCCGTGCTCGCCGACCTGGCGCCGGCGCTGGTCGTCCTGGTCGTCCCGCTGGTCATCATGCTGCGCCGGCAGGTCGACTTCATGGTGGCGCTGCACGCCAGCCAGATCGACGCGAAGACGGGGTTGGCCAACGCCGGGCACTTCCAGGGCTTCGCCGCCGCAGCGCTGGCCCGGGCCGGGGAGCGGCCGGTCACGCTGCTGATGCTCGACCTCGACCATCTGCGCCTGGTCAACAACACCTACGGCCACCTGGCCGGGGACACGGTGCTCGTCGCGGTCGCGCAGCGGCTGGCGGCGAACGTCCGCGACGGCGACCTGGTGGCGCGCTTCGGCGGCGAGGAGTTCGCCGTGCTCATGCCGAACGTGCCGGTGGTCCCGGCGCGCCGCGCCGCGGAACGGCTGCGGCGGGCGGTCGCGGACGTGCCGGTCGTGCTCCCCGACGGGCAGCAGGTCCGGGTGACCATCTCCGGCGGGGTGGCCCCGCACCGGCCGAACGGCACCCTGGACGACCTCATGGGCCGCGCCGACGCCGCGCTCTACCGGGCCAAGGCGGCCGGCCGGGACCGGATCGTCGTCGACGCCACCTCCACCGGCGAGGAGACCCCGGCCTCGGCCGCCCGCTGACGGGCGGTGGTGGAGGGACCGCGTTGACGTCAGGTCGCGGTTGACATACGGTTGCGTACGTGCCGGTGTCCGTCGCAGACGTGGTCGAGCAGGATCCGAAGCGCCTGGCGGACGCCCTCGTCGAGGCGTCCCGCGAGCGCCCCGACTGGCTGGCCGCCTTCACCGCCGAGCTCGAGTCCCGCGCGATGGGTGACCAGCTCCGTCGCGTCCTGCGCGTGTGGGGGCTGTCCGCCGCCGAGACCGGGCGGCTGTTCGGCGTGTCCCGGCAGGCGGTCGCGAAGTGGCTCGCCCAGGGCCTGCCCGCCGACCGGGTCGAGGCGGTCGCCGACCTGGCCGCCGCGACCGACCTGCTCGTGCACTACCTCAAGGCCGACCGCATCCCCGCGACCGTGCGCCGCCCCGCGGAGCGGCTCGGCGGCGGCTCCCTGCTCGACCTCGTGGCCGCCGGCCGGACCCGGCAGGTGCTGGCGGCCGTCCGCGCGATGTTCGACGTCGCGGCGATCCAGTCCTGACCGGTGCGCAGCGAGCAGCTCGCCGACGGCCACGCCTGGCTGCGGGTCGCCGACCCGGCGTGGGCGGACCCACTGGACCCGACGTACGCGCAGCAGCACGGGGGCCGCTGGAACCCGCCGGGCAGCTTCCCCACGCTGTACCTCAACGAGGACGTGGTGACCGCCCGGCTCAACCTGCGCCTGTTCGCCGCCGGCTGGCCGTACGAGCCGGAGGACCTCCGCGACGACACCGGGCCGTGCCTGGTCACCGCCCGGCTGCCCCGGTCGCAGCGCGTCGTCGACGCCCACAGCCGCGAGGGCGTCGCCGCCGCCGGGCTGCCCGCGACCTATCCGCTCGACGGCCGTGGCGCGCTCGTCGGGCACGACACCTGCCGGCGGGTCGGCGCCGCGGCGCACGCAGCCGGCCTGCGCGGCGTACGGTGCCGCTCCGCCCGTACGCCGGAGGGGGCCGGGCGCGAGCTGGCCTGGTTCCCGGCGACCGCGCGCAGCCGGGCCAGGCAGGTCGGCGTCCAGCCGTTCGCGCAGTGGTACTACGCCTGAGGCGGCCGGCCGGCGCCCGGGCCGGTCAGCGCCGGTTGCGGTGCGGCTGCGGTGCGGGCTCGGCCAGGTCGATGTAGCGGCGGGGTCGCGCCGCCTTCGCCAGGTACAGCCGGTCGTCGGCCGCTCCCAGCACGTCCTCGGCCGTCTGCCCTTGGTGCCACGCGCTCAGGCCGTGGGTGAACCCGATCGGGGTGGCCTCGTGCAGGCGCTGCAGCACGGTCTCGGCCGTGGCCTCGTCCGCGTGGGGAAGGACCAGGGCGAACTCGTCCCCGCCGTACCGGGCCAGCACGTCGTGGGCGCGGGTCGCCGCGGACCAGGCGGTCGTGGCCGCGCGCAGCAGCCGGTCGCCGGCCTGGTGCCCCTGCTCGTCGTTGACCTGCTTGAGGTGGTCGACGTCGAGCAGCGCGACCACCAGCGGGCTGCCGGTCCGGGTGGCGCGGGCCACCTCCCGGTCGAGGCAGTGCTGCAGCAGCCAGCGGTTCGGCAGGCCGGTGAGGGGGTCGTGCCGGGCGGTGCGCTCGACCTGGGTGCGCAGCGAGCGGGTCACCGTTGCGGCGGTCACCGAGGCGCCGGCGAGCAGCACCCACAGGGCCGGCTCGCCACCGCCGCGTACGCCCTGCCCGGCGAGCAGGGCTCCGTACGCGGCCAGCATCCAGACCATCTGCACGGCCATCCGCCGGGGTGAGAGGAAGAAGCCGGTGTAGAGCGGCACCCAGATGTAGAACAGCGTGCTCGCGACGGCGGCCGGGCCGCCGTGCCCGGCGGCGATGCCCGCGGTGACCACGACCGTCCCGGCGGCCAGGGCGACGTCGGCGACCCACCACGGCGCCCGGTGGCCGAGCGTCCACAACAGCAGCGCGGCCGGGTAGGCGGCGACCGCCGCGAGGGCGTCCCAGCCGCGGTCCACCCCCACCCCGTGGGGCAGCACGACGACGAGCAGCGCGACCGTCGCCCCGGCCGTGAACAGCAGGGCCAGCGCCTCCAGCTCGCGGTTGCGCGGCGCACCAGGCGCGGCGGGTGGGTGCAGGGACATGCTCGCGCGATCCTCGGCTCCTCCGCGGCGGACCCGGATCACGCGGCGGTTCCCGCGCGGCTCGTGTCGCCGCAGCTGTGACGGCGCGCGACGGGGAAGCGGGGCACGGCAGGCGTCACGCCGGTCTCGGGTGGAGGAGTTCGCCACCGCCGGCGGATGTCCTGCCCACGGGGCGGCCGCCCCGTCAGACGCGGGTGAGGTCGAGGCGTGCCGACTCCAGCAGGCCGTCGAGCAGGCCATGACGGTCGCCGGTGAGCAGCAGACGGTGGTACCGCTCCGCCACGACACGCACGACCTCGACGGGATGGGCCTCGGGATGCTCCGTGATGAGCTGTTCAGTGAGTGCGCGCACCTGCTCGTAGAGCGGCGCGTCGTCGCTGACAGACATGGGACCCCCCAGCTTCCGGTGATGCGGCCGCCGTGGCGGCCCGGTCGGCAATCGGCGGATCAACCGCTAGGCCATCTGGGCTAGCGCCAGGGAACAGGCTGTGTCGGGATGTCCCCCCTGTCAACCGGAAGTGACTGATTGGTCACTGTCCGGTGAGAGGAAGGCCGCGCCGCCTTACCGTCCTGTTCTCGCCGTCAAACCCGAGGCAGCGTCACTTTTTCCTGGCGGGCGCGTTACCTGTGCTGTCAGCGCTTCGCGTTATGGACCAGAATGCCCCCGCCAGGGGGGTTACAAGAGGGACGGAGGGGCCCGTCATGGCTGCACGCAGCCGCACGCTCACCATCGGCCGCCGGGGGCTTGTGCCGCGACCGCCGTCACGGCGGTCGTCGTGTCACTGAGCCCGCTGGGGGTGGCGTCCGCAGCGACCTCCGCTCCGGCGGCGAAGCCGGACTACACCAAGGAGGCGTGCCCACCCGGGTCCACGCCGTCGGCCGGCTTCAGCGACACGTCGAGCAGCCC
Source organism: uncultured Actinomycetota bacterium (assembly GCA_963728075.1). Classification (GTDB taxonomy): domain Bacteria; phylum Actinomycetota; class Actinomycetes; order JAFAQI01; family DASSKL01; genus CAVSIP01. The sequence goes on from CAVSIP010000004.1 coordinate 246,681, forward strand.
GTTCCAGGGCGAGATCGACTGCATCGCGGCGTACGGCGTCACCAGCGGCAAGTCCGCGACGACGTACGCGCCCAACGAGACCGTGCTGCGCCAGCAGATGGCTCTGTTCCTGTACAACCTGGCCGCGACGTCGAAGCAGGGCGCGCCGGCCGGCGCGTACCCGTGCGGCTTCCACGACATCGACTCCGTGCCCGCCAACGAGCGCAACGCGATCTGTGCCGACAACCAGGCCGGCATCGCCCAGGGCACGTCCTCGACGCAGTTCGACCCCGGCCACGCCGTGCGCCGCGACCAGATGGCGACGTTCATCGTCCGGCTGCTCGCGTACGAGGGGCTGACCATCACCGCGCCGACCGGCGCCGACTACTTCACCGACGACAACGGTGACAGCCCGCACGAGGCGAACATCAACAAGCTGGCCTCCATCGGCGTCGTGCAGGGTGGCAGCGACGGCCAGTACCACCCGTACGCGTCGGTGACCCGCGGCGAGATGGCCGCGTTCATGGCCCGCGCCCTCGAGGTCTCCATCGAGCACGGCGCAGCGACGAGCAAGTACGCGGCCGCTCCGACGACGGTGTCACTCGGCAGCGCCACCGTGACGGCCGGTGAGGACGTGACCGGGACCGTCAGCGGGACCAACATCAAGAAGATCGCCATCAGCGGCGCCTGCCTCGCCGCCGACACGACCCTCGACCACACGCCGAGCGGCCAGGCCGAGGACATCAGCTTCTCCGCCACGACCGCCTCCGACGCGACCCCGGGGTCGTGCGACCTCACGTTCGCGATCACGTACGCGGACGGCACGAACGAGACCATCACCCAGTCGGTCACCGTCGAGGGGCCGAAGCCGGCGACCAGCCGTCCCGAGCTCGTCGGAGCCCGGGTGCTGAGCACGGACGCCACCGGCTCGGTGGTGCGCTACACGTTCACCGAGGCGGTGAGCAGCCCCGTGGCCGCGAGCTTCCGGCTCTACCCGTACAACTGGAGCGGCTCCGACCAGGTGGCCGGCGGGTCCGCCACGGCGAACGGCTCGACGATCGAGGTGACCTTCCCGACGCTGACGGCGACGAGCGGGCAGGGCGCCTCCAACGTCAACAACTACACGCTGGCGACGGTCACGTCGGGCGCGGTCAAGGACGTCGACAGCGAGACCAACCCCGTCGGCGACGCATCCATCGGCACCCAGCACACCGACTACGTGAACGGTGCCAGCACGCCGACGCTGAAGGCTCCCAGCCTGAACGCGTTCACCGTCGGAGCTTTCGACTCCTCGAATGGCGGCACCTCTGCCGACGTCACCTTCCAGTTCGGCTCCGCTGCCTGGGTGCAGAAGCCGAGCGGGTTCCACCTCGTCCTGACGAACAACGACGTCGTCGACTGCCAGTCGGCACCCGTGGGTGCGAAGGGCACGACGGGCAACGGGAACGGCACCGGGAGCATCGTGGCCGGCTGTGACGCGGGCCTGGGCAACGTGAACGACCAGATCGTCCAGTCCGACGGAACGAGCAACGTGGCTCGCGTCTACATCGACCCCAACACGGTCGTCAGTGACGACACCAACTTCTCCGTCGTGTGCACCTCGCAGGCGGGGGGCCCGGCCACCTACAACGGGTCGACGGTCTACTGCAACCCGATCGAGGCTGCGGAAGACAGCAGTGGCACCAACCAGGCCCTGCCCGACCTGACCTCCGCGTCGCTGACCATGGCGCCCACGCCGTCCGACAACGACGTCGTGATCGCGTCCTTCGACGCCGGGGCCGGCCTGGACACCCCGCCGGCCTCGAGTGCCCAGCTGTTCCGGGTGACGAAGGCCGACGGTTCCTCCGTTCCCGCGATCGCGATCGCCAAGTTCACGTCGAAGAGCGTGCGGCTGGACTTCCCGCGCGGCACGTTCGTCGGCATGGTGGGCCTGTCGGTGCAGCCGGCCGCCGTGCAGTACACCGACCTCTCCCAGCGGGTGCACGCGAACCAGACCGACGCGGTAGCCGCCACGAGCAACGCCCAGCTCGTCACCGTCACGCCCGGGGAGATCCCGGCGCCCCAGCTGTCCGGGGTGAGCGTGTCGAGCACCGACGGCACCGCGACGTACACGTTCGACCACACGGTGACGTACGCCGGCGGCGCGTTCACCTCGTTCCGGCTCTACCTGGCAGACGGCACCGAGCTCGTCGGCGGAGCCTGCAACGACGTCTCGACGACCAAGAACACGAGCGTCACCTGCTCCAACTACACGCTGAACGGCTCCCCGGCGAGCAAGGCGCAGGTTGCGGCAGCCACGCTCGGGACCATCGACGCCGGCGCCGTCACCGGTCAGGACACCGGCTACAGCCACAAGAACCCCGAGGGCGCCGAGAAGGTCTGACGCCCGGCTCCGGGGACCGGGGGGCAGGTGCCGCTAGGACCCCTGGCCGGGTACGTTCTCCTGGGTGGCCACCCGGCGGCACAGGGCCACGGTGACGTCGTCCGAACCGAGCCCGGGGGCGGAGGCGAGCAGCGCCTCCGCCGCCCCCTGGAAGCCGCCGGTGACGTGCCCGTCGGCCACGCCGAGCAGCCGGTCCAGACCGGCGTCGATGTCGCGGCGGCTGCCGTCCTCGACCGCGCCGTCGGTGTAGCCGAGCAGCGTGTCACCCTCGGCGAGGGTGCCGGTGGCCGAGGGCCACTCCGCCTCGTCGAGCACGCCGAGCAGCGGGCCGGCGACCTGCAGCGGGGCCCAGCGGCCCGAGCCGGCGTGGTAGTGCACGGGCGGCGGGTGGCCGGCCGCGGCGACCCGGAACGACCCGGTCTCCAGCTCGATGCTCACGTGCACGGCGGTCGCGAACCCGTCGTCCCAGCCGGTCCGCAGCAGGTGGGCGTTGAGCGCGGGGAACATCTGCGTCGGGCCGACGACCCCGAGCAGCCCGGAGATCGCCCCGGCGAGCAGCAGCGCCCGCGTACCGGCGGTGTGGCCCTTGCCGGAGACGTCCACGAGGACGAGGTCGAGCCGGCGGCCGCCGTCGGTGAGCGCCGGGACGATGAGGTCGCCACCGAGGCGGTCCCCGCCGGCGGCGGCGGACGCCAGCTGCAGCTCCCAGCCGGCCGGCAGGGCGGGCGGGGTGGCGATGGTCTTCAGCTGCTCGTGCAGGTCCACGAGCAGGCCTTCGGGCGAACGGCGCGGACTGCGGCGCCGCCCGAAAGGAGAAGTCGTCACAGTCACGACGAGGAGGCTCCTTTTGCGGGGGTCGGGGCCGCACCGCTGCTCGACGACCGGCCTCCAGCCTAACCTGCGAAATCGCCGCCCGTAATGGGAAAGTTCGCTCTGTCCTGGACCGGATCGCGGGCGAAGAACTCCTCCTCGCGCGCCAGCCAGTCGACCAGCTGGGGCAGCCGCTCCCGGCCGTACGCGTCCAGCCCGCGGCGCAGCCGTACCTTCCGCGGGGCCTCGACCCAGGCGATCGCCGCGTACCGGTCGGCGGCCGCCCGCCGGGCGCAGCCGACCCCCTCCACGACGACGAACTCCGCCGGTGCGATCTCGTGCCAGCCCGCCAGCCCGGTGCCGAGCGGGTCGCCCGCCCAGTCGCGTACGCGGAACCGCGCGCTGCGGCCCTCGGCCAGCGGCGCGAGCGCCTCCCGCTCGAACCGGTCCCACCAGTCGTGCAGCGTCCCCCAGAACAGGAACCCGTCCACCGACAGCACCGGCGCGTCGTCCAGCTCGGCGGCCAGCGTGCGGGCGAACGTCGACTTGCCCGCCCGCACCCGGCCGTCCACCGCGACGAGCCGCGGCACCGGGCGGTCGCTGTCCCGTACGGCGGCCGCGACGCGTCCGGCGTCCGGCGCCGGGTCGGTGGCCATGCCGACACTGTAGGCAGCGGCGCCGTACGGTTCCCGGTGTGCCCGACCCCGCCCGGACGCGCCTCACCCGCGACGCGCTCGGCATCGGCGTCGCGGTGGGGACCTACGGGCTGTCGTTCGGGGCGATCGCGACCTCGGCGGGGCTGTCGGTCGCGCAGGCCTGCGCCCTGTCGCTGCTCGCCTTCACCGGCGCCTCGCAGTTCGCGCTCGTCGGCGTGCTCGGCGGCGGCGGGGGAGCGGCCGCGGGGGTGGCGACCGCGCTGCTGCTCGGCAGCCGCAACGCGCTGTACGGCGTCCGGCTCGCGGGCACGCTGCGGCTCGCGGGGTGGCGGCGCGCGGTCGGCGCGCAAGTGGTCATCGACGAGACCACCGCGATGACGCTCGCCCAGCCCGACCCGGCGGACGCGCGGCGGGCGTTCTGGCTGACCGCGGCGGCGGTGTACGGGTTCTGGAACGTGGCCACCGTGGTGGGCGCGTACGCCGGCGCGGTGCTCTCCGACCCGCGGGTGCTCGGCCTCGACGCGGCGGTGCCCGCGGCGTTCCTCGCCCTGCTGTGGCCGCGGCTCGCCGGCCGGCCCGAGCGCGCCGTCGCCGCCGGGGCGGTCGCCGTCGCGGTCGCGCTCACCCCGGTCACGCCGGTCGGTGTCCCGGTGCTCGCCGCCGCCGGTGTCGCCCTCGCCCGGGGGGTGCGGCGGTGACGGTGTGGCTGGCGGTGGTGGGGACGAGCGTGGGCTGCTACCTGCTCAAGCTGGCGGGGCTGTCGCTGCCCCGGCGCCTGCTCGTCCGGTCCGCCGTCCAGCGGGTCGCCGGGCTGCTGCCCGTCGCGCTGCTGGCCGCGCTGGTCGCCGTGCAGACGGTCGCGACCGGGCGACACCTGCAGGCCGACGCGCGGCTGCCCGCCCTCGCCGTCGCGCTGGTGCTCGTCGTGGTGCGCGCGCCGTTCCTCGCGGTGGTCGCCGCAGCGGCCGGTACGGCCGCCGGCCTGCGCCTGCTGTGAGCCCGGCGGACCCTCCCGCCACCGAGACGGCGCGGGGTCCGTTTCGCGCATAAGGCCTCAATGATCCGGTGCAGCGTGCCGAGACACAACTCGTGCGAACCAGAGTGGCCTCCGTCGTTGCAGGGCTCGCCGTCACGGCGTCTGTCGCGCTCCCCGCGCAGGCGGCGCTGGCGACGCCCCCGCGACGTCCCGGGCCGCCGACGCAGGCGCTGCTGAAGCTCGCGGACGCCCCCGGGGCGCGCGCGGCAGTCGCGGCGTACGCACGGTCGCACGGCCTGCGGATCGTCCAGAACGGTCCGGGGTTCGTCGTCGTCGAGGGGGAGACGACGGACGCCGCGGCCGCCTTCGACACCCGCCCCGGCGGCCGGCCGCTCGTCCCGCACGGGCTGGCCGGCCGGGTCAGCGACGTCGTGGGCCTGGACAACCGCAGGCTGTTCCACGCCCACGCCGTCCCCGGCTACAGCGGCGGCGACGTCCGGGCGGCGTACGACACCACGACCGGTACCGGCGGCGCGGGCATCACCGTCGCCACCGTGCAGTTCTCCGGCTGGACGTCCGGCGACCTGCAGACCTACGCCTCCGGCGCGGGCATCACCCTGGCGCCGAACCAGGTCACGACCATCGGCGTCGCCGGCGCCGACCCGACCGCCCGCGACGGTGACGGCGACGTCGAGGTCGCCATGGACGTCGAGGCGATCCTCGGTATCGCGCCGAAGGCCAAGCAGCGGGTGTACGTCGCGCCCAACAGCGGCACCGGCGCGGTCGCGGCGTACCAGCAGGTCCTCGCCGACGTGAAGGCCGGCCTCGTGCAGGTCGTCTCCGAGTCGTGGGGCTCCTGCGAGTCCGACACCGGCTCGTACTGGATGAGCCAGATGGGCCAGGTCATCGACCAGATCGTGCAGGCGGGCGCGACGTTCTTCGCCTCCAGCGGCGACCAGGGCGCGTACGCCTGCTACACCTCCAGCGGCAGCATCGACACCTCCCGCCCGTCGGTGAACTTCCCCGCGTCGCGGCCCACGGTCGTCGGCGTCGGCGGCACCGCGCTGCGCCAGACGAGCAGCGGATGGTCGGAGACCGGCTGGGCCGGCTCCGGCGGGGGGCAGAGCAGCACGTACGCCCGGCCCGCCTACCAGGCGAACACCGGCCTGGCCGGCAGCGGGCGGCTCGTCCCCGACGTGTCCGCCGACGCGTACGCGCAGACCGGCATGGGCATCTACGTCGGCCGTGCCGGCGGCTGGATGCTCGGTGGCGGCACCAGCCTGGCCGCGCCGATCTGGGCCGGCTCGCTGGCGGTCACGCTGGCCAACGCCGGGCGGACGACCGGGATCGGTGACATCCACGACAAGCTGTACGCGAACGCCTCCGCGTTGCGCGACGTGACTTCCGGCGGCGGGTCGGTGTTCACCGCCTCGACCGGCTACGACGAGGTGACGGGGCTCGGCAGCCCGCTGTGGTCGAAGCTCGGGTCCGCACTGCTGGCCAGTACCGCGCCCCCGCCGGCGCCGTCCAGCGGTGGCGGCACCAGCACGACCACGGCCAGCCAGGACCCGTCGGCCACCAGCCCGCCGCCGGACTCGACCAGCCCACCGCCGTCGACCACCAGCCCGAGCCCCACGCCGAGCCCGACGCCGCCGCCGTCGAGCACCAGCCCGACGCCGCCCCCGCCGGCCGACCCGACGCCGCGGACGACCGCTGACTCCTGCCCCGACGGGTCCGTGCCCCGCGCCGGCTTCACCGACATCCCCGCCGGTGACGGCTTCGCCGGCACGATCGACTGCGTGGTCTGGTGGGGCGTCGCGCGGGGGGTGAGCCCGACGGCGTACCGGCCGGGGCACGCGATCACCCGCGCGCAGATGGCCGCGTTCGTCGCCCGGCTCGTCACGCACAGCGGCGGCACCCTGCCCAGCAGCCCGCCGGACGCGTTCCGGGACGACGACCAGAGCCCGCTGCAGCTGCAGATCAACCAGCTGGCGGCCGTCGGGGTCGTCCACGGCACGGGCCCCGGCACGTTCGCCCCGAACAGCCCGGTCACCCGCGCGCAGATGGCCTCGTTCCTGGCCCGCGCGTACGCGTACCGCACCTCCGTCGACCTGCCTGCCGGCGGCGCGTACTTCGACGACGTGTCCGGCAACCCGCACGAGGCCGACATCGACGCGGTCGCGGCCGCCGGCCTCGCCGGCGGGTACGGCGACGGCACGTACCGCCCGAACACCGCGGTGACCCGCGAGCAGATGTCGGCGTTCGTCGCCCGCCTGCTCGACCTGCTCGTCGCCGACAGCTACAGCAGCCCTCCGTCGTCGTAGGGCCGGCACCCTCCCGAGCTGCGGGCATGTCCCCTTCTAGCGGGACATGCCCGCAGCTCGCGGCGTGATCCCCTGGGTCTGGTACGCGGTGTCACAGCCCGGCTGCCACAGCGTGGCGATGGCGTCCTGGTCCCGGTCGAGGTAGCCACGCCGTCCGTGGTCGTCGTCGCCCGTCGCCGGCTGGTAGTACCAGGAGAAGCCGTACGGGGCGCAGCCCCCGTGCCCGCGCCCGCACGACGTGCTCGCCCGGTGCCATCCCGCCTCACTCCGCCGTCGACCGTTGCTGTCCTGTCGGGGGAAGGCCTCCAGTTCGTGCCCGGGATGCCGAAGAACAGGGCGTCCCGTTCCCTCGCCTGGAGATGCTTCGTGAACTCACGCGCCCTCAACGCGCTTGGCGTCGCCGCCGCCGTCCTCGTCGCCACCGGCACTGCGCTGCTCGCGACGGACGCCACCGCGGGGACCTGCAACAGCCACAGCTACGCCATCGACTCCCCGGCTGCGGGCGCGACCGTGTCCGGCACGGTGACCCTCGCCGCGCACCGGACCGCCGAGGCCACCGGCTCCGGCGTTGCGGACTTCACCGTCGACGGCACGGTCGTCGCCGGGACCACGTACACGTCCACCGGCGGCTACACCGGCAGCTGGGACTCCAGCCAGGCCGGCGACGGCAGCCACACGATCGGGCTGGTCTACCGCGCCACCAGCGGCAGCGGCGTCGGCGACTGCCCGGCCGGCACGGCGGCCGCCGACCCGGTGACCGTGAGCGTGTCCAACGGGCCGCCGGCGACGCTCGACCAGCAGACGCTGACCGCGGCCGGCAGCACCGCCACGGCCACGGCGACGAGCACCAGCCCGAGCGGTGCGGCGCTGACCACCACCATCACCGGCGGCTCGGCCACCGTCGGCTGGTACGCCGGTGCGCCGTCGAGCCCCTCGCTGGTCACGGCCAGCGGCTCGTACTTCGACGTCTGGGCCGACCCGGCGGCCACCCCGTCGCAGATCACGCTGACGGTGCCCGCGGCGGGAGCGAACGCGCTGAGCTGGTACGACACGGCGACCGGGAAGTGGGTGCCGGTCGTGGGGGTGACCGGTACGGACGGCAGCCTCACGGTGACGCTGTCCGCGTCGTCGGTGCCGTCCATCGCCGACCTGACCGGTACGGCCTTCGCGCTCGTCGCGCTGCCCGCCGGCGACATCTCGGTCGCCTGCGCCACCGCCGGCGGTCCGGGCTTCGCGGACATGGCCGGTGACGTGCACGCCGCAGCGGCGAGCTGCCTGGCCGCGTACGGGATCGCCAAGGGCACGGGGGCGACCACCTTCGCGCCGACCGCCACGGTCACGCGTGCGCAGGTGGCGGAGTTCCTCGCCCGCCTGCTCGCCAAGGCAGGCGTCACGCTGCCGGCCGTGTCGTCGTCGCCGTTCGCCGACGTCCCGCTCGACGTCGCGCACGCGACCGCCGTCGTCCAGCTCGCCGAGCTCGGCGTCGTCAAGGGCACGTCGGCCGACCGGTTCAACCCGGGTGGCACGGTGAGCCGGGCGCAGATGGCGAGCCTGCTCGTCCGCGCGCTCGAGAAGGCGTCGGGCACCGCCCTGACGGCGGCCGGCACCCGGTTCGGTGACGTGGCCGGTGACGTCCACGCCGGTGACATCGCGAAGCTCGCGACCGCCGGCATCGCCCAGGGGGTGACCGCCACCCAGTTCGCGCCGAACCGGGCGGTCCTGCGGGACCAGATGGCCACGTTCCTGGCCCGCGGCCTGAGCCGGCTGGTGGCGAGCGGTTCGGTGCCCCTGCTGCGGTAGGCCGGACGAGAGCGGCCGTCTCGGGTGCTAGGAGGCCTTCGCAGAAGGATCACTCGAGGCGGCCGCTCTCGTACTCCAGTGTGTACCCGCGCGCCCCGGTCGGGGTACCTGTGAAGTGAGCCACTTCTTACCCCAAAGCGGGATCTTTCCCCCCGGTGAGCCCGGTCCTCGCCTCGACGAGCAGGGTGCGCAGCGCTCGCAGCACGGCGCGGCGGCCCTCCAGGACGGTGCGTACGTCGTCAGTGGCGACGGTGAGCAGGTCCTCCACGTCGCTGAGCGGGTCCGCCAGGCAGGCCAGCAGCGCGTCCAGCTGCTCCCCGCTGAGCCGGACGCTCACCTCGTCGTTGTGGGCCACGTGCACCTCCCCCTCCCGGGATCACCGTCGCACGCGGCCGCCGCGTTACGGAGCCGGGAGCGGCTTGACCTGCGCGACGAGGTTGAGCGTGCGGGCGAGGAAGCTGGCGAGCTGGTCACGGGGGACGGCGACGCCGGGCTGGAAGGTCGTCGCGGTGTGCCCGAGGCTGATCCCCGCCGCGGCCACGGCCTCGATGTCGGCGGTGTGGCCGTCGCCGTCCGGGATGTCGGTGAAGACGCCGGCCGGCCCGGCCGGCAGCGGCGAGCCCGCGGCCACGACGTACGCCCGGTTCAGGAAGGTCGCCATCTGCTCCCGCGTCACCCGGCCGGCCGGGTCGAACTCGGTCGGCGTGTGGCCCTTCGCGACGCCCAGCTGGGCCAGCGCGCCGATGTCGCCGGCGTGGACGTCGCCGTCCGGGATGTCGGTGAACGTGCTCGTGGCCGCCGCGACGTTGACGCCGGCCGCGCGCAGCGCGTTGACCAGCAGCGTGGCCATCTGCTCGCGGGTGACCGGGGTGTGCGGGTCGTAGGTGTCCGCGGTCTTCCCGGACAGCACGTGCCGGGCGGCCATGCAGGCGATCGCCGCGGCGTGGGCGTCGTCGCCCAGGTCGGTGAACGGCTGCGGGTCCGACCCCGAGCAGACCGTCGCGATCGACCCGGCCGGCTGAGGCGTGACCGCCACCGGCGTCGACGACGGGCCGGGGCCCTCGGTGTTCGCCGCGACGACGGAGACCTGGTACGTCATGCCCGGCTCGAGGCCGGTCAGCGTCGTCACCGGGGCGCTGCCCGCGGTCGCGGGGACCTGCATCGTCACGGGGGCCAGCCGCGGGGAGGCGGTGTTCGCCTGCTGGGTCTGGTTCGACTGCGGGGTGGCGGTGACGGCGTACTCGGTCACCGGCGCCCCGTTGTCCCGGGTCGGCGGGGTCCAGCCCACCTCGACCGCCTGGGGGCCGACGAACGTGGCCGTCGGCAGCCCCGGCGCGGCCGGCGGGGTGGCCGGCAGCGTGACGTCCTTGCACCCCAGGTTCGTCGGTCCGGTGCCGTAGCCGACGTTCGGCACGACCACGCAGACGGTGTGGGAGCCGCCGTCGACGACCGGCACCGTCACGTCGTAGCGGTGCGCCGGGCCGAAGCCCGGGTAGGCCTGCGCCACGTCGGGGGAGTCGGTGTCGGCGGCGTACGAGCCCAGCGGCGCACCGTCGAGGCTCAGGGTCACGTTGACCGGGTCCGTGGTGTCCGGGTCGATCGCCCAGCCGCGGACCCGGATGCCCGGCGGGGTCGGCTGGGTGACGGTGCCGTCGGCGTTCGTGCCGCCCTGGGTCGCCGGCACGGCGATCAGGTTGTCGAAGTAGCCGAACGGGTTGCTCGCGCTCTGGTCGGTGCTGCCGGCCATCGCCGCCAGGTTCGTCACCGCGCAGCAGAACCGGTTGAGGTCCACCCCGCCCTGGATGCCGGGGCTGGTTCCGGTGGCGGTGTACTGCCAGAACGTGTACGTCTGCCAGCCGCCCACCATGGTCGGCGGCTGGCCGTTGGTCGTGTAGTGGGCGAGCCACAGCGGGTAGTCCGACAGGGCCGTGGTGTTGCCCATCGTGTTCTTCCAGAAGTTCACGTACGTGTAGATGATCGGCTTGCGTCCGGTCAGCCGCTGCACCTCGGTGAGCCACGCCTTGGCCCACGCCACGAGGTCGGTGGCGGACAGCCCGCCGCTCTCCTCGAAGTCGAGCACGGGCGGCAGGTCGGCCTTGCCCTGCTGGGTGCCGGCGGCGGAGACGAAGTAGCGCGCCTGCGCGACCGCCGAGTCGGCGACCGGTGTCGCCGGGCGGGCGTAGTGGTACGCGCTGCGGTACAGCCCGACCGCGCCCGCCTGCTTCCAGTCGTCGGCGAAGTACGGGTTGGTGTACCAGGTGTCCTCGGTCGCCTTGATGAACGCGAACGAGTGCCCGGCGCCCTTCACCGCGGTCCAGTCGATCGCGGCACCCTTCGGATGGTTCCAGCTCGAGACGTCCGGGCCGGTCACGGCGGCCCACGCCGCCGTGCCGGAGCCCATCGCGACGGCCAGGGTCAGCAGAACGGTCGTCACACGGCGCAGCACAGCCGTCACGCTAAGGCGACAGTGCAGCCGAAGTCCGGCGAACACGCCGCTATCAGCCGTTCGGACGGCTCGAGCTTCGCGGCGAACTGGTGACCTAGGTCCCTGCGTTGTGCCGTACGGCGCGGGCCGCTACGGGCGCACCTTGGAAGCGTGACCGCTACTGCCCCCGAGACCCCCGATGTCCGCCGGTTCACGACCGCGACCGGCGAGGTCATCGCGTACGACATGTGCTTCGCCTGCATGCGCCACGTGACCCGCTGCACCTGCGACGAGGGACCGACGCCCCCGCACCTCGCGGCCGCCCCGCCGCAGTAGGCCGGGTCCCACCGCGAAGTGCGGGCCAGTCCCGCTCTAGCGGGACATACCCGCACCTCGCGGCGGGGCGGGTCGGCGAGGGCGGGACGTCCGGCCCTGGCCGTACGGTGCCCGCCCGGCGTGCAATCCGGCCGGAGGCCCGCCATGTCCACGACTCTCTCGCCCGCCGACGCCGTCTGGTACCTCGGTGAGAACGACCGCAACACCGTCACCGTCTCCGGCGTCATCTGGCTCGACCGCCCGCTGGACCCGGACCGGCTGCGTACGGTGCTCGCCGAGCGGCTCGTCGCCCGCTTCCCCGCGTTCTCCCAGCGGGTCGTCCGCGCCCGCGTGCCCGGCCTCATGCCGCACTGGGAGGACGACCCCGACTTCGACCTCGACCACCACCTCGAGATCGACGAGCTGCCCGCGCCGGGCGACCTCGCCGCGCTGCAGGACCTGTGCAGCGCCCAGCGCAGCACCCGGCTCGACCCGGACCGGCCGCTGTGGAAGGTGCACCTGATCCAGGGGTACGGCGGGCGCAGCGCCATCCACGCCCGGCTGCACCACACGATCGGGGACGGCTGGACCCTCGTCCGCCTGCTGCTCACCCTCGTCGACCGCGACCCGGACGCCGAGCCGGTGCCGGTCGAGGTGGACGGCGGCTCGGCGCACGGCCCGCTGGGCACCGTGCTGCGGCTCGCGTCCAGCGCACCGCTGAGCGTCGTGCACCCCCGCCGGACGGCCCGGCAGGTGCGAGCGGCGGCCGACGACGTGGCCTGGGGCACCCGCTTCCTGCTCGCCCCGCCGCGCCCGGCGGTCACCTCCCTGATCGGCAAGCCGAGCGGGGAGAAGCGGATGGTGTGGGACGACACCGGGATCCCGGTGGACCAGATCAAGGCGGTCGGCCGCCCACATGGCGCGACCGTCAACGACGTGCTGTGCGCGGCGCTCGCCGGCGCGCTGCGCCGCCACCTGCTCGCGCACGGCGACCACGCCGACGACGTGCTCATGCTCGCGCCGATCTCGCTGCGCCACGCCGGGGAGCCGCTGCACCGCCGGCTCGGCAACCGGATCGGCCTGCTGCCGATCCTGTTGCCGGTCGACCGGGACACCCCGCTGGAGCGGCTGGCCGCCGTACGCGACCGGATGAGCTCCCTCAAGGGCTCGCCCGGCCCGCTGGTGTCGTGGGCGCTGCTCACCGGTACGGCGCTGCTGACGCCGCCGGTCGAGCGGGCCATCCACGCCTACAACCAGGCGCGCTCCACGGGCGTGGTCACCAACGTGCCCGGGCCGGCCGAGCCGGTGTACCTCGCCGGCGCGCGGGTCGAGGGCCTGCTCGGCTGGGGCGGGATGACCGCGAACCTCAACCTGAACTGGGCGTTCTTCAGCCTGGCCGGGACGGTCTACACCGGCGCGATCACCGACACCGGCATCACCCCGGACCCGGGTGCGCTGCTGGCGGCGTTCCGGGAGGAGTGGCAGGCGCTCGCCGCGTCAGCCGCCCACTGACGCGCGGTAGAGCTCGCGGCGTACGGAGTTCTCCAGCGCGTCCAGGGTCTTCGGCCGCAGCAGCGCGACCCGCCCGGTGCCGAAGTTGCGCTCCGCCGACTCCACGACCACGACCGGTGAGCGTACGAGCAGCCGGGCCAGCACGTCGGGGCGCTTCGCCATCGTCGCGATGTCGGCGTACGTCCAGTCCCGGAAGAACGGCGCGAACAGCGGCCGGGTCCGCTGGGAGAACGAGTCACCGAGGACGAGCACGTGCCGGCCGAACAGCGGCGCGGACGTCGTGGTCGCGCCCAGGTCGAACACGCCCCACACCTCACCCATCCGCGGGTGCAGCGGCGTCACGCCCGCGCGGCGGAACTCCCAGCCCTCGTAGGTGTTGCGCCCGTCGGTGCCGAGGAGCTTGCTCAGGTCGCCGCGTACGGTCACCGGCCCGGTACGGACCAGCGGCGCGCTGTCGAGCAGCGACGGGTCGAGCCGGCGGACGACGTCGCGTACCCACAGCGCCCCGCCGCGCGGCGTCCAGTGGCTGTCCCTGGGCTGGTACACCGGCCGGCCGGTCCGCGCCCGCAGCGCCGCCAGCGGGCCGTACAGGTCCACGTAGGTCTGCGGCGGGTCGGTCGCCACCTGGTGCCAGAACCGCTGCTGGCCGGCCCGCCCGCAGCCCTCGTCGACCGCACCGGACGGCAGCAGCGGGGTCTCGACCGCGGTCTTGTCCGGCGGGACGTAGAAGGACATCCGCCCGCCGGCGAGCGCGACGATGGAGCGCAGCCGGGCCACGGCGGCGGACATCTGCGGGTACGGCGTCTGCGGGTGGCACGCATTCGCCCAGTCGGCGGCGAGGAAGAGGAACCCCCCGCGGCCGAGGACCACCTCCGGCGGCCCGTTGCCGTACGACGGAGCCTCCCCGAACAGCCGGGTGGACAGCGTGGTGTTGGCGCGTACCGCCTGCGCCCGCAGCGGCAGCCGGTCGGTCGCCCACCGCGTCAGCTCGCTGAAGAACCGCCACCCGTCGCGGATGTCCGGCGCCGGCGCGAGGCGCCGGTTCTCGATCGGCGCCGCCCGGGCGCCGGCCACCAGCGCGAGCACGGGGGTGAAGAAGAACAGCAGGCCCAGTGCCGCGACCCAGCGGTGCCGGCGGCGTACGGACCCGGTCGCGGGCGGGGCGTCGGTGGCCGCCGTCGGTGGGGCGAGCGGTTCCACGGCCACCCGCCGAGGGTAGACACAGCGCGCAACGCTGGCGCCAGGGCAAGCAGGATTCGGCGCGCGGACGCCGTAATCTTCCCCCCATGAGCCAGACGCACAGGCGTGTGCGTCGGCCGCTGGCTGCCCTCGCGGCCACGGTCGTCGCCCTCCCGCTCGCCGCCCTGTCCGCCCTTCCGGCCGCGGCGGCGACGCCGCACATCCGGGACATCACGAGGTTCGCCTGCAACCCGAACCTCGTGCCCGACCCCGGCTTCGTCGACATCACCGCGTTCGTCCCGGAGATCAGGTGCCTCGCCGGCTACGGCATCACCAAGGGCACCCCGGACGACACCCACTACTCGCCGGACCGGGTGGTCAGCCGCGCGGAGATGGCGGTGTTCGTCTACCGGCTCGGCCAGTACGCGGGCGTGCAGTTCGACACCTCCGACGCCGGGTTCACCGACATCTCCAGCCAGCCGGCGAGCTTCCAGGAGGCGATCAACGCGCTGGCCCACAAGAAGATCGTCAACGGGGTCACGCTCGACCACTACCAGCCGGGCGGCTCGGTGACGCGCGGGCAGATGGCGTCCTTCCTCAACCGGCTCGAGGGCGTCGTCGCCGGGGCGAAGTTCACCACCAGCCAGGACTACTTCTCCGACGACAACGGCACCACGCACCAGGCCGACATCAACGGCATCGCCTCGGCCGGCATCGTCGGGGGCACCAGCTCCGGCGGGTACAACCCGGCCGGCACGGTGAACCGGCAGGCGATGGCCGCGTTCCTCGTGCGCTACACCGACGCGGCGATCGACCTCGGGCTGGTCCCGTCGCTGTTCCCGTCGGGCGCGCCGGCGTTCACCACCCCCGACAGCGCCGAGCAGGTCGTCGAGTACGGCACCAGCAAGGACAGCCGCGACTACACGGTCACGGTCGACAAGGCCAAGACGGTGAGCATCGCGCTGCTGCCCGCCGCGCAGGTCCGTACCGACGGGTCGTTCTCCTCGACCGCCGTCGACTCTTCCGGCAACGCGGCGATCACGAAGGTCAACGGTGCCGCGCCGAGCTCCAGCGGCGAGCAGGTCGACAGCGTCACCCCCGGCGACACCGGCACGGTGACGTTCACCGTCCAGGGCACCGGCATGGCGCAGCTCGTCCCGGTCGTGTGGGCCGACCTCGGTGCCAAGCCCGACCAGAAGCTCGACACCGCCGCCGGTGGGTTCCCGACCGAGCCGTACGTTGCCGCGGGCCGGCTCGACTCCGTCCCGGCCGAGGCCGCGACGTCGACGAGCGCGCAGACCGTGACCGTCGTCGACCAGGTGGGCGCGGTGAACCCGCGGATCGGCTACTTCGTGGGCACCAGCGGGACCGCGCCGCTGACCACCACGGCGACCTACTACTACCACGGCGCCAGCGACACCTACGGCTACAACGGCAGCCCGCTGAAGACCGGCATCACCGACTTCGAGGGCATGCTCACCCGTACCGACGTCCTGAGCGTCACCTACAACCAGGACCAGTCCAAGCAGTCCGTCTTCAACGTCACCACCGACAAGGTGCCGCCGGCCAGCGAGGTCGTCGCCACCGCCGGTGACTTCAACGGCGACGGCCTGTCCAGCGACGTCAAGCTCACCTGGACGCCGTCGACGCAGGCCGACGCGACCTACGACGTCTACGCCGACACCAACAGCAACGGTACCCCGGACAGCGGCGAGCAGGTCCAGAGCGGGGTCACCGGCGACACCGTCACCCTGTCCAACGTCAGCCAGGGCACCTACACCTACCTCGTCGTCGCCAAGGGCGCGTCCAGCGGATCGACCAGCAGCGCCACGCCGAGCAACGCGGTGACCGTCCCCGTACCGCCGCCCGCGGTGATCCACAACGGGGCGGTGCTGATCCAGAACAAGGGCTTCCCCGCCGCGGACGCCGGCGACGTGATGGCCCTGTACTTCAACCGGCCGGTCACGCTCAACAGCGCGCCCGCCATCCAGGTCAGCGGCGCGAACAACACCGGCAACGCGGTGCTCAACAGCGCCGACGCGACGTTCACCCTGAACTCCGCGCAGGACGGGCTGTCCACCGCGGGGGAGATCCTCACGATCACGCTGACCAAGGGGGTCTACCCGAGCGGGGGGAGCGCCGCGCTGCAGTACCCGCTGACGATCACCGGCGCGAGCGGGGTCTCCGCGAACACCCAGTCGTGGTTCCCGTCGGCGAGCACCGACGACGTGAGCATCGACATGGGGCCGGCCCAGTTCATCCGCGACACGGCGGTGGTCGGGCAGAAGACGTTCACCATCTCGTTCAACCAGCCGGTGGACCCGAGCACGGCGACCAGCCAGGCGTCGTACTCCTACAACCAGGTCCCGGGCCTGCCGATCGCCTCGATCCAGCTGCTCGCCGACGGGCGGACCGTGAAGATCACCCTGCAGAACGCGGTGGCGAAGGGCGACACGATCCAGACCACCCAGAACATGAAGAACGCCGACAACAGCCAGACCGGGCCGAACGACAGCTACACCGTCGCCTGACCGGGCTTCCGGGCAGCGGGGGCACTCCGAGATCGTCGGGGTGCCCCCGCTGTTTCCGCAACCGGCGCTCGTACGGGACAATGACCTTGACCATCGACGAGGGGAGCACACCATGGCGGCCATGAAGCCGCGGACGGGCGACGGCCCGATGGAGGTCACGAAGGAGGGCCGCGGCATCGTCATGCGCGTCCCGCTCGAGGGCGGTGGCCGCCTGGTCGTGGAGCTGTCGGCGGACGAGGCCAACGAGCTGGGCGACCAGCTCAAGGCTGTCGTCAGCTGAGCGTGGCCGCGCCAGCCCTTGCCCTGACCTCCGGACCGCTCACCGCTCCCGCGGTTGCGGTCCCCCTCCGGCCCGGTGACACCGGGCCGGAGCTCGTTGCGTACGCCGACGAGGTCACCGCGCTCGCCGGCGGCGACCCGCTCGCGCCGGTCCGCGCCGCCGACGGCAAGGGGGAGCCGGGCGAGGTGCACGTCCTGCCGCGTACGGGCGACGGCGACGTACGCACGGTCTATCTCGTCGGCATCGGCGACGGCAGCGCGCGCTCGCTGCGCAAGGCCGCGGCCGCCCTCGCCCGGCGGGCGAAGGGCGAGACCGTGCTCGCCTGCGGCCTGGCGGCCGGCGGTGACGACGCGGCGGTGGCCGCCGTCGCGGAGGCGCTGAGCCTCGCGTCGTACTCCTTCACCCGCAAGAGCGAGCCCAAGCCGGCGAAGCTGGAGCGCGTCGACCTCCTCGTCGACGACGTCGACGCGCGGGCGGGGGCGCTGGACCGCGCGGTGGCGGTTGCGACCGCCGCGGCGTTCGCGCGTGACCTCGTCAACACGCCGAGCAAGGAGAAGACCCCGGCCTGGCTCGCGGAGCAGGCGGCCGGGCTGGCCGGCCTGGACGTACGCATCCGCGCCGAGGACGACCTGGCCGCCGAGGGGTTCGGCGGGATCCTCGCGGTCGGGCAGGGCTCGGCGCGCCCGCCGCGGCTGATCGAGCTGCGCTACGACGGCGGCGCGGGGCCGCACGTCGTCCTCGTCGGCAAGGGCATCACGTTCGACTCCGGCGGCCTGTCGCTCAAGCCGAACGACAACATGGTCTCGATGAAGACCGACATGGCCGGCGGTGCGGTGGTCATCGCCACCATGTCCGCGCTGGCCGCGCTCGGCGTACGCGGTCGGGTCACCGGGCTCGTCCCGGCCGCCGAGAACATGCCCTCGGGCAGCGCCCAGCGTCCCAGCGACGTCATCCGGCACTACGGCGGGCGGACCGTCGAGGTGCTCAACACCGACGCCGAGGGCCGGCTGGTGCTGGCCGACGCGCTGGCGTACGCGCACGAGCAGCTCGACCCGGACGTCGTCGTCGACCTGGCCACCCTGACCGGCGCCGCCTCGCTCGGGCTCGGCAAGCGGCACGGTGCGCTGTTCTCCTCCGACGACGCGCTGGCGCGCGAGCTCGCCGACGCCGCGGAGGCGGCGGGGGAGCGGCTGTGGCCGATGCCGCTGGTCGAGGACTACCGGCACGCGCTCGACTCCGACATCGCCGACCTGCGCAACATCGGCGACCCGGCGACGCACGTGTCCGGCGGCGCGATCATCGCGGCGCTGTTCCTGCGCGAGTTCACCGGCGGGCGGCGCTGGGCGCACCTCGACATCGCCGGCCCGGCCCGCGCCGACAGCGACGACGACGAGGTCACCAAGGGCGGCACCGGCTTCGGTGTACGCACCCTGCTCCGCTGGCTGTCGCCCGCCGCTGCACGTTGATCTGTCTGGCGCGTACGTACGCGCGGGCCTAGCGGGTGCACGGCCGCGTACGGCGACGGACTCGCGCTGTGACCGTTTCATAACGTTCCGCGTCACCGGGGTCAGGGCCCGCGTCCCCTCGCCGATGCTGGAAGGGAACCTCCCGAACCACCTCGAGGAACTGCCAGCGTGCTCGGACGTGCCCTGACCGCGGCGATCGCCGCCCTGACCCTCACCGCCGTGCCCGCGGCCGCCGCCGTCCCAGCCGGCCCCGCCAGCGAGGCGCAGCTGGCACCGGGCGTGCTGTACCAGCACTACACCGGCTCCATCGACATGCACGTCACCCGGCTGTCGGCGACCGCGGTCGACCAGCTGCGGGTGGAGCCCGCAGCCGGACGGGTGTCCGGCGCCCGCGAGACCGTGCCGGCCATGTGCGCGCGGCTGCACTGCCTGGTCGCGGTGAACGGCGACTACTTCGGTCCCCGGGACACCTCCGGCGGGATGGTCTCCGCCGGCCGCCTGCTGCGCTCGGCGGTGGCCGGGCACGAGCAGCTGCTGTTCGCGCCGCACGGTACGGCGGTGCCCGGCCGCAGCGCGAGCTGGCGGGCGGTGCTCGAGGCGACCGACGGCACCCGCCTCGAGCCGCAGGTGAACGTCGTCAACGGTCGCGGCAGCCTCGACCTGTTCACCCCCGACTACGCCGGGGTGCCGGCGGCGGTGCCCGGCGACGTCGAGATGCTGCTCAGCTTCTCCCAACCCGCCACGCCGCTCGGCTGGCCCGGGGACGTGCGGACCGCGCACGCCGTCGGCCTGCGCCACGACGCCGCGTTCCGCTCGGTGCCGCACGGCCGGCTGGTCCTCGTCGGCCACGGGCCGGGCGCGCACGCCCTGCAGGCGCTGTGGACCCGGATGCGCCACCAGAAGGCGTCCTGGTTCCTGCAGCTGGGCTTCGACGTGGGTCCGGGGGTCACCGAGGCCGTCGGCGGGCACCCCGTGCTCATCCGCAACGGCACGATCACCCTCGACCCGCACGACCCGGTGGTCCGTACCCGGCACGTCCGTACGCTCGCGGCCGGTGACGGCTCCGGCGGGATGTGGCTGGTCGTCACCGACAGCAAGATCACCCTGTTCCGCGCCGCGGAGATGCTCCGCGGCTGGGGGGCGCGCTGGGCGGTGAACCTCGACGGCGGCGGCTCGACCACCATGGTGGTCCGCAACCGCGTGGTGAACCGGCCGAGCGACGGTGCCCCCCGCGGGGTGGCCAGCGGCCTGGTCGTCCTGCCCCCGCCCGCGGTCCGCGCCCGCCCCGCCCCGCCCCAGTCCGCGCCGCCACCGCCTCCGCCCCCGCCGGCCGAGGTGGCCGCGCGTCCGGTCCGTACGGTCCCGGTCGCCCCGGCCCCGCGGGGCACCGGGGAGATCCGGCTAGCCGCCGCCCCCACGCCCGCCCGGGGCCCGGTGCCGGTGGACCCGAGGGTGCCGCTGCTCGTCGGCGCGCTGATGGCCGTGGCGGTCGGCTGCCTGCGGCTGGTGCGCCGATGAGGGCCCGGTACGGCGCGGCCCTGGCCGCGCTGCTCGCCCTCGCGACCGCCTGCGGCGGTGGCACGCAGCACCCGCGGCAGGCCCAGCCCACGGCCGGGACGGCGACGTCGGCCAAGGCCACCGCCGAGCGCTCCGCCCTGGCCGCACCCAAGACCGCCACCGTCACGCCCACCCGGCAGCCGGTCGCGCCCACCAAGGTGCTCGTCATCGTCGAGGAGAACCACCCGGCGTCGGCGGCGATGGCCGGGATGCCGTACCTCGCCGGGCTGGCCGCCCGCTACGCCCGCGTGGACGGCTACCGCGCGGTCGCGAGCCCGTCGCTGCCGAACTACCTCGCGCTCGCCGGCGGCTCCACGTTCGGCGTCCACGACGACGCCTCGCCGTCGGCGCACCCGATCCAGGGCAGCTCGGTGTTCGGGCAGGCGCTCGCGCTCGGCAAGACCGCGAAGGTGTACGCGGAGGGCATGGACCGGCCCTGCCAGACCGGCTCGGCGGGCCGGTACGCCGTCCGGCACACCGGCTGGCCGTACTTCGCCGACGAGCGGGCCGCCTGCCGCCGGTTCGACGTCCCGATGGGCAGCGCGGAGTCCGGCGCCCTGGCCGCGGACGCCGCAGCGGGGACCCTGCCGTCGATCGGCTGGGCGATCCCGGACCTGTGCAACGACGCGCACGACTGCTCCCTGGGCACCGCCGACCGGTGGCTGCGCACGTGGGTGCCCGTCCTCACCTCCGGTCCGGACTTCACCAGCGGCCGGCTGGCGATCGCGATCACCTTCGACGAGGGCGCCGGCGGTGACGAGCGGGTGCCGCTCGTCGTGCTGCACCGCGACCTCGACCAGGTGATCGTCGCGGGGACCTTCGACCACTACTCGCTGCTGCGGTTCTGCGACGACGTGCTCGGCGCGGCCCCGCTGCGCCGGGCCGCCGCCGCGAACCGGCTGGGGCTGTTCCCGAAGGCGTAGGGCGTACGGTGCGCGGGTGCCCTCCCTCGACGCCCTCCTCGACGCCGCGTTCGACGACGGCGGCGAGCTGAGGACCACCTCCGCGGTGGTCGTCCTGCACCGCGGGCGGGTCGTCGCCGAGCGGTACGCCGGCGCGCTCGAGCACTGGGACCGTCCGGCGGAGCCGATCGGCCCGGACACCCTGCTGCTGTCCTGGTCGGTCGCGAAGTCGGTGCTGCACGCCGTGGTCGGGCTGCTCGTCGGCGACGGCCGGCTGGACCTGGCCGCACCGGCCGCCGTACCGCAGTGGACAGCCTCGGGTGACCCCCGTGCCGCGATCACCGTCGCCGACCTGCTCGGCATGCGCGACGGGCTGGACTTCCGCGAGAACTACGTCGACGGCGCGGCCTCGGACGTCATCGAGATGCTCTTCGGTGCGGGCCAGGACGACGTCGCCGCGTTCGCCGCCGACCGGCCGCTGGCCGCGCCGCCGGGGGAGCGGTTCAGCTACTCCAGCGGGACGACGAACGTGCTGTCCGGGGTGGTGGCCCGCCTGCTCGGTCCGGGGGAGCCGTACGAGGCGTACGTCCGTGAGCGGCTGCTCGACCCGCTCGGGATCACCCGGGCCGACCTGCGCTTCGACGCCGCCGGCACCTGGATCGCCTCGTCGTACCTGTACCTCACCGCCCGCGACTTCGCCCGGTTCGGCGCCCTGTACCTGCACGACGGCCGCCTCCCCGACGGCCGGGGCCTGCTGCCCGACGGGTGGGTCCGTGACGCGGTGCAGCCGCGGTCGGTCGACGCCGAGGACGGCCAGCGCTACGGGTTGCACTGGTGGGTCGACGACGCGCCCGACGGCACGTTCTCCGCCCGCGGGTACGAGGGGCAGCGGATCTCGGTCTGCCCGGCGCGCGACGTCGTGGTGGTCCGGCTCGGCAAGACCCCGGCCGAGCGCAACGAGCCCCTGCGCCGCTGGGTCGCCCAGGTCGTGGAGTGCTTCCCCGTGGCGGTTTCCCCGACGCAGGTGTAACGCCGGGCACCCTCCCGACGGTTGAGCGAAAGGAACATTCCGCTCAACCGAGTGGGAAAGCGACAGAGGAGGGTGTCATGCGCAGGAACGTCCGCCGGAGCCTCGCCGTCGGTGCCGTCATCGGCGCCGCCACGCTGGCCACGGGCATGAGCTTCGCCGCGACCGGCGCCTCGCTGCCGGACCAGGCCAGCCCGACCGCCGCCACGCAGGTCCAGACCGCGCACTCCGCAGCCGGTTCGCAGGACGACAGGACGCCGCACCGACCACCGCGGACGACCAGACCGCGACGACGTCCACCACCGAGACGACGACGGCCACGTCCGACGACCGAGGGCGACCAGGCCACCAGCGGCCACGGGTCGGCCGTCTCCGCCGCGGCCCGCTCGTCCAACGTGGGCGGCCCGAACAACAACCACGGCGGCTATGTCTCCTCGGTCGCCCGCGGGCAGGACCAGACCCAGCCGACCCAGCAGACGCAGCAGACCTCGGGCACGAAGACCGAGTCCGACACCGACGAGGGCAGCCAGGCGTCGACGGCCGGTGACGCGGGTGACTCCCACGACCACCAGCAGCGCGGCGACGACGCGACTGCCGACTCCGGTTCCGACGACTGACGACACCCAGCCGAACGGGCCCCGCACCGCGCCGGTGCGGGGCCCGCGGCGTCAGCGCTTGACGGCGGCGAGCAGGCCGTCGCCGGCGTGCAGGAGCACGGGGACGAGCCGCTCGTCCTCGCGGACGGTGCGGCCGAGCTCGCGCACCGTCACCGTGTCGGCGTCGCGCACGTTCGCGTCGGCGACCCGGTCGTGCCACAGCGCGTTGTCGAAGGCGACCACGCCACCCGGCCGCAGCAGCCGCAGCGCCTCGGTCAGGTAGTCGCCGTACTCGCCCTTCGCCCCGTCGCAGAACACCAGGTCGTAGGCACCGTCGGTGAGCCGGGGCACCACCTCCAGCGCCCGGCCGGCGATGAGCCGGACCCGTCCCGGCTTGAACCCGGCCTCGGCGAACGTCTCCCGGGCGAGCCGCTGGTGCTCGCCCTCGGCGTCGATCGAGGTGAGGACACCGTCGGGCGCCATGCCACGCAGCAGGTACACCCCCGACACCCCGCAGCCGGTGCCGATCTCCACCACCGACCGGGCGCGCAGCGTCGCGGCGAGAAAGCGCAGCACGGCGCCGCCACCGGGACCGATGGGAACCGCGCCGACCTCCTCGCCCCGCTGGCGGGCGGCGGTGAGGACAGCGTCCTCCGGCAGGTAGCCCTCGGCGTACGAGTGGGTCGCCTCCATGCTCACAGCGGCCCAGCGTACGGGAACCCTCTGAACCCGCCCGGCGTTGCACCAGACGTGCGCACCTCAGGGATCATGGGTGCCGTGGGCGAGCGGACCGACGGCGCCTCCTGGACGCCTCCCTCCTGGGAGGAGATCGTCCGGGAGCACTCGCCGCGCGTCTACCGGCTGGCCTACCGGCTGACCGGGAACCCGCAGGACGCCGAGGACCTCACCCAGGACACGTTCATCCGGGTGTTCCGCTCCCTGGACGACTACACGCCGGGGACCTTCGAGGGCTGGCTGTACCGGATCACCACGAACCTGTTCCTCGACCTGGTCCGCCGCCGCAAGCGGATCCGGTTCGACGCGCTCGGTGACGACGTCGTCGACCTGCCGGGGCTGGAGCCGGGCCCGGAGCGTGCGTACGAGCATCTCAACCTCGACGAGGACGTGCAGGCGGCGCTGGACGCGCTGCCGCCGGACTTCCGCGCGGCCGTGGTGCTGTGCGACATCGAGGGCCTGTCGTACGAGGAGATCGCGGCGACGCTGGGCGTCAAGCTCGGCACCGTCCGCAGCCGCATCCACCGGGGCCGGTCCGCCCTGCGCGAGGCGCTCGCCGACCGTGCCCCCGGTCGGGTCCACGAGGGAGGCGACTCATGAGGGAGACGCACCTCGGCGAGCTGGTGGCCGCCTACGTCGACGGCGAGCTCGACCCGTCCGCCCGGGAGCGGGCCGCCGCCCACCTGGCCGGGTGCGAGCACTGCCGCACCCGGGTCGCCGCCGCCAACGGGCTCAAGGCCCGGCTGTCCGCCCTCGGCGACCCGCCGGTGCCGCCCGACCTGACCATGCGCCTGCTGTCCATGGGCGAACGCCGCCGCGGTCCGGTGGGGTTTCGGGGCACGCGGCGGGCGAGCCGCCGCACCTACCGTCACCCACCGCGGCTCAGCGCGCCGCGGCTCGCGCTCGCGGGCGCGGCGTCGGTCGTCGTCGCCGGCCTCGCGACCGCCCTCGTCGTCGGCGGGACCGACCAGCCCGCCGGCCCGGCGGTGACCCCCGCGATCGACCGCTACGTCTACGAGCACGCCGCCACCACCGACGAGGTGCCGTTCGCGAACCCCGGGGCGGGCGCGGCCGTGTCGGTCACGTATGCCGGGGTCGCCGGCCCATGAGACGCCGGTCCGCCGGAGCGCCGTCCGTCATCGGCGTCGCGCTGCTGGTCGTCGTCGGGCTGACCGCGCTGACCGTGCCGGCCTCCGCCCAGGTGCGCCCGCGCGGCGGCGGGGACACGGCGGACGCCGTCGCGCTGCTCACCCGGGCGGTGCGGGCGGCGCACGACCTGGAGTACGGCGGGTCCCAGTACGTCGCGTCCTGGCGTGACGGCGGGCAGTCCAGCCTCGTCGTCGACGTGCTGCACCTGCCGGGGCAGGGCTCGGAGGTCCGGGTGCACGAGACCGCGGGGACGCGCCCGGCCCGCGTGTTCGACGCCGACCGGGACGGCGAGTCCCTGGCCGACCTCGACAGCAAGGGGCTGACGCTGCTGCGCCGGACCTACCAGCTCTCCGTCGAGGGCAAGGATGCGGCCGCCGGGCGCAGCGCCGACGTCGTGGTGGCGTCCCGCCGGGACGGCAGCGTCGCCGGCCGGTTCTGGCTGGACGGCCAGACCGGCCTGCTGCTGCGCCGGGACGTGCTCGACGCCAAGGGCCGGATGGTGCGCAGCAGCGCGTTCATCGACGTCCGTTTCGGCGCGGCGGCGCGCAGCGTGATGACCGTACGGCCGCCGACGGACATGGTGCCCGCGCCGTGGGACCAGCACGTGCCGGTCACCCAGGCCGCGCGCCTGCGGGCGCAGGGCTGGAACGTGCCCGCCCGCATCGCCGAGGACCTGCAGCTGTTCGAGATCCGGATGTGCTGCGGCCAGCAGCCGACCGTGCTGCACCTGTCGTACACCGACGGGCTGTCGACCCTGTCGGTGTTCGAGGAGCACGGGCACCTCGACACCGCCCAGCTCACCGGCTGGCGCCAGGAACGGATCGGGAACAGCGACGTGTGGGCGAGCGACGCGGGCTCGCTGCAGCTGGTGTGGCCCGGGCCCC
Organism: uncultured Actinomycetota bacterium; assembly: GCA_963728075.1. Lineage (GTDB taxonomy): Bacteria > Actinomycetota > Actinomycetes > JAFAQI01 > DASSKL01 > CAVSIP01. Next base: position 272,167 of record CAVSIP010000004.1, read on the forward strand.
GCACGGTGTTCACCGTGCTGGCCGACGCGGCGCCGGACCAGGTGCGGGCCGCGGTGAGCGCCCTGCCGCACGCCGCCAAGGCCACCGAGGGGATCCTGGAGCGGCTGTGGCACGGCCTGCAGCGGATCGCCTCCTGGCTCAACCCGTTCGACTAGCGCAACCGAGGGAGACCGCGTGTCCTGGGAGCACCCCACCTGGACGTCGTCCGAGACGCTGGAGACGACGTACCCGACGACGGTGCTGACCGAGCCCGCCCCGCGCCGCCGGCGGTGGCGCGACCGGCTGCCTCGCCGGGTCACCAGCACGGTCGCGGTCGCCGCCGTCGTCGGGGCGCTCGTCGGTGGCGGTGCCGGTGTCGGTGCGGCCCTGCTCGTGGACGGCAACGGCCGCACGACCAGCTCGACGGTCGACCTCGGCTCGCCCGGCAGGAGCGCGACGCAGACCCAGCGGCCCGCCGGCTCGGTGGCCGGGATCGCGGCGAAGGTGCTGCCGTCGGTGGTCAACGTCTCCGTCGAGACCGCGGCCGGCGGCGACACCGGTTCGGGCGTGGTGCTCAGCAGCGACGGCTACGTGCTCACCAACAACCACGTCATCGCCGCGGCCGCCCAGCAGGCGGGCCGGATCACCGTCGAGGTCTACAACCGGCCCGGCCAGGAGCTGCCCGCCGACATCGTCGGTCGCGACCCGGCCTCCGACCTCGCGGTCATCCGGGTCCGCAACGTCAGCGGCATGAAGCCGGCGACGCTCGGCAGCTCCGGCGCGCTCGTCGTCGGCGACCCGGTGATCGCGATCGGTTCGCCGCTCGGGCTCGCCGGGACCGTGACCTCCGGCATCGTCAGCGCGAAGGACCGGCCGGTGCGGGCGGGGGAGGACCCGTCGTCGACCGCGGTCATCGACGCCATCCAGACCGACGCGCCGATCAACCCGGGCAACTCCGGTGGGCCGCTGGTGTCCGCCCTCGACGGCTCGGTCGTCGGCATCAACTCGGCGATCGCCACCCTCGGCGGCTCGCCGCTGGGCGGGCAGTCCGGGTCGATCGGCCTGGGGTTCGCGATCCCGATCGACTACGCGCGCTCGATCGCCCAGGAGCTCATCAACACCGGCCGGGCCAGCCACCCGGTGATCGGTGTGCGGGCCGGGACGCTCACCGACGCCCAGGCCGGCCAGATCCGCGGCGCCAAGCCGGGCGCGTACGTCGACCAGGTGGTCACCGGCGGGCCGGCGGACAAGGCCGGCATCCAGGCGGGTGACATCGTCGTCGCAGTGGACGGCGTACGCGTCACCAGCGTCGACGAGCTCATCGTCGAGGTGCGCAAGCACCACGTCGGCGACCGGGTGACGGTGACGGTCGTGCGCGACGGGTCGGAGAAGAAGCTGACGCTGACTCTCGCGAGCGACTCCCGCGTCGGCGCCTGACGACGTACCGTTGAGCCGTGTTCGGCGACGTGGGCTGGGGCGAGATCCTGGTCATCGTGCTGATCGGGCTGTTCATCTTCGGCCCGGAGCGGCTGCCGAAGGCCGCCGCCGACCTCGCCAAGCAGCTGCGGGCCCTGCGCCGGATGGCCTCGGACGCCACCAAGGACCTGCGCGGTGAGTTCGGCCCGGAGTTCGACGAGCTGCGCGGCCTGCGCGACCTGCACCCCCGCCGGTTCGTCGGCAGCCTGCTGACCGACGACGACGAGCCGACCGTCCCCGCCCCCCGCACGGCCCTCGCCGCCGGGGAGCGCCCCCCGTACGACTCCGACGCGACCTAGCGCTGCACCGGGGTGACCTGCAGGGGGCGGCCGGCGAGGCCGCGGGAGCGGGTCGCGAGCCGGCCGGCGATCGCGTGCAGGGTCTGCGCGGCGGGGGAGTCCGGCTGCGCGGTGACCACCGGCTCGCCCGCGTCGCCGCCCTCGCGCAGCCGTACGTCGATCGGCACCTGGCCGAGCAGCGGTACGGGCGCCCCGGTCGTCCGGGACAGCGCGTCGGCGACCGCCTGCCCGCCGCCGGTGCCGAACACGTCCACCATCTCGCCGCAGTGCGGGCACGGCAGGCCGGACATGTTCTCGACCACGCCCACGACGTGCTGGTGCAGCGCGAGCGCGACCACGCCCGCCCGCTCGGCCACCTCGTGCGCGGCCTGCTGCGGTGTCGTCACGACGACGACCTCCGACCCGGGGATGAGCTGGCCGAGGGAGATCGCGACGTCGCCCGTACCGGGCGGCAGGTCGAGCAGCAGCACGTCGAGGTCGCCCCAGTAGACGTCGACGAGGAACTGCTCGAGCGCGCGGTGCAGCATCGGCCCGCGCCAGGTCACCGGCTTGCCGTCGGTGAACATCCCGATCGAGATCACCTTGATTCCGGACGCGGTCTCCGGCGGCAGGATCATGCCCTCGCCGACCTGCGTCGGCTTGGCGTCGGCGAGCCCGAGCATCCGGGGCACGGAGTGGCCGTAGATGTCCGCGTCGACGACGCCGACCTTCAGCCCCTGCGCGGCCATCGCCGCCGCCAGGTTCACCGTGACCGAGGACTTGCCCACCCCGCCCTTGCCGCTGGCGATCCCGTACACGCGGGTCAGCGACCCGGCCTGCGCGAACGGCACCTCGCGGGACTGCCCGCCCTGCCCGCGCAGCTGGTCGCGCAGGGCGCCGCGCTGCTCGTCGCTCATGACGTCGAGGTCGACCTGGACGCCGGTGACGCCGTCGACCGTCGACACGGCCTCGGTGACGTCACGGGTGATCCGGTCGCGCAGCGGGCAGCCGGCGGTGGTCAGGTAGACCCCGACCCGTACGGAGCCGTCACCGGCCACGTCGACGGACTTCACCATGCCCAGCTCGGTGATCGGGCGGTGGATCTCGGGGTCGGAGACGGTCGCCAGCGCGGCGTGGACGGCATCGGTGCTCGGTGTGCTCATGACGCGTCCATGCTACGTGCGGCGGCACCCTCCTCCTCGTCCGGACGGATCTCCTCCAGCAGCCGCTGCAGCTCGCCGCGGACGAAGTCGCGGGTGGCGACCTCGCCGAGCGCGACCCGCAGCGCCGCGACCTCGCGGGCGAGGTACTCCGTGTCGGCGATGCTGCGCTCGTTGCGCGCCCGGTCCTCCTCCAGGGAGACCCGGTCGCGGTCGGCCTGGCGGTTCTGCGCGAGCAGGATGAGCGGCGCCGCGTACGACGCCTGCGTGCTGAACAGCAGGTTGAGCAGGATGAACGGGTACGGGTCCCACTTCAGCGCCTTGACGAGCACGAGGTTCGCGGTGAGCCAGGCGATCACGAACGCGGTCATGTAGAAGAGGAACCTCGCCGTGCCCATGAACCGGGCGAACCGCTCGGCGAACCGGCCGAACCACTCCGGGTCGTAGCTCGGCATCGTGACCAGCCGCCGCTGCTCCCGCGGGACGTCGAGCCGCTGGCGCGGCCGGGTCTCACGCGCCACGGAGGTTCCGGCCCACGGTGGTCGGCTCGTGCTCGCGCCAGTTCGGCGGCAGCAGGTGGTCGAGCACGTCGTCGACGGTGACCGCGCCGAGCAGGTGGTCGTCGTCGTCGACGATCGGCACCGCGACCAGGTTGTACGTCGCCAGGTAGCTGGTCAGCTGCGGCAGCGGGCAGTCCGGCTTGAGCGGCTCGATGTCGGTGTCGGCGACGCCGGCGACCAGGGACGCCGGCGGCTCGCGCAGCAGCCGCTGGATGTGCACGATGCCGAGGTACTTCCCGGTCGGGGTGTCCGTCGGCGGCCGGCAGACGTACACCTGGCTGGCGAGCGCCGGGGTGAGGTCGGGGTCGCGTACGCGAGCCAGCGCCTCGGCCACCGTCGCGTCCGGCGGCAGGACCACCGGCTCGGTGGTCATCATGCCGCCGGCGGTGTCCTCGGAGTAGGTGAGCAGCCGGCGTACGGGCTCCGCCTCGTCCGGCTCCATCAGCTCGAGCAGCCGCTCCCGCTCCGCCTCGGGCAGCTCGCCGAGCAGGTCGGCGGCGTCGTCCGGCGCCATCGTCTCGAGCACCTCGGAGACCCGCTCGTCGTCGAGCTTGGCGAGGATCTCGACCTGGTCGTCCTCGGGCAGCTCCTCGAGCACGTGGGCGAGCCGGTCGACGTCGAGCGCGGCCGCGATCTCCACCCGCCGCTTGGGGGACAGCTCGTGCAGCATGCCGGCGAGGTCGGCCGGGTTGAGCTGGGCGAACGCGGCGAGCAGGTTCGCCGCACCCTGGCCCTCCTCCGGCAGCGAGAACCCGGTGACCGCGTCCCAGTCGACGGTCAGCAGGTGCCCCCGGCGGCCGAGCCGGGCGTGCGTCCGGATCGCGACCTTGGTGATCAGCCAGTCGTGCGTACGGCTCTGCTCCATCGCGATGTCGACGACGGTGGCCGCCTGGCCGTTGTCCTCCTGGGTGACCCGGCGGTCGAGCAGCTCGGCCAGGGCCATCGTCTCGCCGGGGCGCTTGTCGAACCGGCGCAGGTTGATCGCCCCGGTCATGATCACGGCGTCGGCGTCGATCGAGGTGACCCGCCCCATCGGCACGAACACCCGCCGGCGCGGCGCCACCTCGACGACCAGGCCGAGCACGCGCGGCGGCTGCCGCCCGATGCGCAGGGCGACGACGGCGTCGCGCACCCGGCCCACCTGGTCGCCGTCCGGTCCGAGGACCGTCAGGTCGGCCAGGCGCGCCAGGAAGACCCTCGTCGGCGTGCCGGTCACGCCTGCGAGGTTATCGCCGCAGGGCGACCTGGTCGGGGAGCCGCGCGGCCGCCGGTTAGGGTCACCCGCCATGGGCATCCTCGACCGTTTCCGGCTGGACGGGAAGGTCGCGATCGTCACCGGCGCCTCGAGCGGGCTCGGGGTGGCGTTCGCGCAGGCACTCGCCGAGGCCGGCGCCGACCTCGCGCTCGGCGCCCGCCGGGTCGACCGGCTCGCCGAGACCGAGAAGCTGGTCGAGGCGGCCGGCCGGCGGGCACTGTCCGTGGCGACCGACGTGTCCGACCCGGACGCGTGCACGAACCTCGTCACGCAGGCGCTCGAGCACTTCGGCCGGATCGACGTCCTGGTCAACAACGCCGGCATCGGTACGGCGGTTCCCGGCACCCGCGAGACGCCGGAGGAGTTCCGGCAGGTCGTCGAGGTGAACCTCGAGGGCTCGTACTGGATGGCGCAGGCCTTCGCCCGCAACGCCAAGGACGGCGGGTCGATCATCAACATCGGCAGCGTGCTCGGCCACACCACGGCCGGCCTGCCGCAGGCCGCGTACAGCGCCACGAAGGCGGCGATCATCGGGCTGACCCGTGACCTCGCCCAGCAGTGGACCGGCCGCAAGAACATCCGGGTGAACGCGGTCGCCCCCGGGTTCTTCCCGACCGAGATGACCGACCAGTACGTCCCCGGCTACCTCGAGTCGCAGATCGCCCGCGTGCCGGTCGGCCGGCCCGGCGACGTCATGGAGTGCGCCGCCGCGGTCGTGTTCCTCGCCAGCGACGCCGCGTCCTACATCACCGGTGTCTCGCTGCCCGTCGACGGTGGGCTGCTGACCTCGTGACGCTCGACTACGAGCTCGTCGACGTCTTCACCGGCACCCCGTTCGCGGGGAACCCGCTCGCCGTCGTGCTCGGCGCCGACGACCTGTCGACCGCGCAGTGCCAGCGGATCGCCGCCGAGTTCAACCTCTCCGAGACGGCGTTCCCCATGCGGACGCAGGCGGCCGGCGCCGACTACCGGCTGCGCATCTTCACCCCGGCGACGGAGCTGCCGTTCGCCGGGCACCCGTCGGTGGGCGCGGCCTGGGTGATGGCCCGCCTCGGCCGGGTCGCGCCGGGCCGGGTGGTGCAGGACTGCGGTGCCGGGCTGCTGCCGCTGCAGGTCGCCCCCGACGGCGGTCCGGTCACCCTCACCGGCGGCACGCCGACGTGGGGCGACCCGCTGGACCCGGCGCCGCTGCTGGCCGCCGCGGGTCTGGCCGCCGTGGACCTGGCCGACGGGCCGCCGCCCCGGCGGTCCGGTGCCGGCCTGGAGTTCGCCTACCTCCCGGTGCGCTCCGACGCCGTCGCCCGCGCCCGGCCCGTGGGCAGCGTCGTGGTCGTGGACTGGAACGGCGGCGCCCCGCACGTCCGGGTCTTCGCCGACGACGTCGGCGTGCCCGAGGACCCGGCGACCGGCTCCGCCGCGGTCGGTCTCGGCGTGTGGGCCGCGGTGTCCGGCCTGGTGGCCGCGGACGGCGTGACGGCGTACGAGGTGTCCCAGGGCGCCGAGATGGGCCGCCTGTCCCGGCTGTCGTGCGTGGTGCGGTGCGCGTCCGGGCGGGCCGAGGAGGTCCGCGTCGCCGGCGACGTCGTCCCCGTGGGCCGCGGTCAGATCACCGTGCCGCCCGCCTGATCGTTCGCACGCCCCGCTCCCACCAGGCGAGTCCGCGCGGCGCTATGCCTTGCCCACACTCGTCTCGTGGGCAGGGCTGGCCCTGCCCCGATGGGGCTCGTGGGCAGGGCTGGCCCTGCCCCGATGGGGCTCGTGGGCAGGGCTGGCCCTGCCCAGGAAATGACTGTGGGCAGGGCATAGCACCTCGCGGTGGTGTCCATGCCCCGGCGGGCAGGCCGGCAGGTCACCCACAGATCCTTGGCCGGACGGTGACATCGCGACGCGTCGTCGCCCACCGTGGCCGACATGCTGTACGTGGTCTGGGACCAGGTCATCCGCGACATGCGCCGCCGAGCCGACATGAGCCAACGCGAGTTCGCGCTCGCGGCCGGGGTGTCGAAGTCGCTCGTGGCGCGGGTCGAGGCCGATCGCGGGCTGCCGAGCGTCCGCGCGCTCGAACGGATGCTGCTGGTAGGCGACTGCGAGATGGCCGTGCGCGTCCGCAAGGGGGAGATCCCGAGCCCGCCGCCGTTCGCGTGGGCGCGAGACGCCGCGGGCCGACACTACCCGGCGCACCTCGACCCGCGAGACGTCGCTGACGGCTGGTGGAAGACCCCGTACTACATGCCGGGCGACCCGATGCCTGCACTCACCTTCGACATCGTGCGCCCGCTACGGGACCGCCGGCGCGAGAAGGGGCACGTCAGGCCAGATCTCGGCGGGCCAGCCGGGTGACGTGGAACGGGCGGGGCACCTTCGTCCGCGCCGGGGTCGGCTTCGGCGGCAGGATGTGGCCGCTGTCGTCGTAGGCCTCCGGCCCCTCCACGACCACGCCGGAGGGGGCCAGCCGCAGCAGGCAGCACTCCCGCTCCCAGCGCACCGGCGCGTCCTCACCGTCGGGCAGGTTCAGCCGCTTGCCGAGCAGCAGCGGGACGACCGCCGCCCACTCGTCGCTGCCGGGCGTGACCGCACCGACGATCGCCTCCCAGGTCACCAGGCGGACGCCCTTGTCCTTGCTGCGGACGACCACCTCGAGGACCTCCGCCTCGTCCGCGCCGGGCAGCGGCTGCTCGATGCCGCCCGTACGGTCGACCAGGACGTACGCCGCGCCGTCGTGCCAGACGTGCCAGACCGACTGCGACCGGTGACCGGGTACGCGCACCCACAGCAGGGCCGCCTTCTTCATCGCTTCTTCGACCAGTGCGGGACCAAGGTCTGCCACGGGCCCAGCCTGCCACGGATAGCCTGGGCCGGTGACTACCGGAGAGCAGTCGAAGCGCCCGCCCAAGGGCCAGGCGAAGGCCGCGGCCGCGGCCCGTCGTGAGGCGACCCGCAAGGCCGAGCGCCGCCGTCGCCTCCTCACCATCACCGGCAGCGTCGTCGGCATCCTCGCCATCGTCGGTGCGCTCGTCGCGATCAAGCTGACCCAGGGCGGGTCCTCGTCGTCCTCCGGCAGCGGCATCAGCGGCCCCGCGCCGAAGTCGGTGGTGCAGGCGGTCACGGGCGTGACCGTCCAGGGGGCCGGCGAGGCGGGCATCAGCGCGGTCAAGAACGGCCCGAAGCCGATCACCGGGAGCGCGCTGACCAAGGACGGCAAGCCCGAGGTGCTCTACATCGGCGCCGAGTACTGCCCGTACTGCGCCAGCGAGCGCTGGCCGCTGGTCATGGCGCTGTCCCGCTTCGGCACGTTCTCCGGCCTCGAGCAGACCCAGTCCTCGGCGACCGACGTGTTCCCGAACACCGCCACGTTCTCGTTCGTGCAGGCGACCTACACCAGCGACTACCTGTCGTTCACCGCGGTCGAGACCGCCGACCGGCAGGGCAAGCCGCTGCAGAAGCTGTCCAAGGACCAGCAGGACGTCCTCACGAAGTACAGCCAGAACGGCGGTATCCCGTTCATCGACCTCGGCGGCAAGTGGGTGTCCAACGGGGCCAGCTACGACCCGTCGGTGCTCAAGGGCCTGACCATGGACCAGATCGCCGGGCAGATCGCCAGCCACCAGGGCGACGTGTTCGCCGGCATCGCCGGGACGTCGAACATCTTCACCGCCGACCTGTGCCGGCTCACGGCTGACAAGCCGGCGGACGTCTGCAAGACCGACGTCATCCAGAACCTGGAGAAGAGCCTCGCCCAGGCAGAGCAGGTCAGTGGCGCGCAGAAGTGACTGGGTCGCCCCGCGCTGGGCGGCTCCGGTCTCACTGCTGCTGACCCTGCTCGGGCTCGGCGTCGCCGCGTACCTCACGGACGCACACTTCAACACCTCGGTCCAGCTGGCGTGCCCGAACACGGGCACGATCAACTGCGCCAAGGTCACGACGAGCGACCAGTCCTACGTCTTCGGCATCCCGGTGGCCGTCGCGGGCCTGGCGTACTTCGTGGCCCTGCTGCCGCTGATGCTCCCGGCCGCCTGGCGGATCACCCACCCGTACGTCCGGTGGGGCCGGCTGGCCGCGCTCGTCGCCGGCGTCGGGTTCGTGGTCTGGCTGATCTACGCCGAGCTGTTCATCATCGACGCGATCTGCCTGTGGTGCACCGTCGTGCATGCGATCACGCTCGTGCTGTTCGTCGTCGTCGTCACCGCCACGCTGTGGCTGCCGCTCCCGGACCTCGACGACACCGTGGAGTGACCGCCCCGGAGGCGATCCACCGCCCACCGCCGGCCGACGCCGCGCTGCTGGTGGTGGCGCTCGCCGCCGTCTCCACCTCCGGACCGATCATCGCGGCGACGGCGGCGCCCGCCCTCGCGATCGCGTTCTGGCGCACGGCGATGGCCAGCGGGGTGCTCGTCCCGTGGGCGCTGGTGCGCGTCCGCCACGAGCTGGCCGGGCTGACCCGCCGCGAGCGCACGTACGCCGTCGTGGCCGGCGCACTGCTCGCCGCGCACTTCGCCACCTGGGTGCCCAGCGTCACCCTCACCTCGGTCGCGTCGGCGACCGCGCTCGTCGCCACCCAGCCGATCTGGGCGGCGCTCATCGCCCGCCACCGGGGGCAGCGCATCGCCCCGCGCGCGTGGGCGGGGATCGCGGTGGCGGTGGCGGGTGCCGCCGTCGTCACCGGCGTGGACGTCACGGTGTCGCTGCAGGCGCTCACCGGTGACGCGCTGGCGCTCGTGGGCGCCTGGTTCGCCGCAGCGTACGTGACCGCCGGCGCCGAGGTCCGCCGCAGCGTGAGCACGACCACGTACACGGCGGTCTGCTACCTGTCCTGCGCTGTGCTGCTGCTGGCGGTCTGCGCGGTCGGCGGGGTGTCGCTCGCGGGCTACCCGGCGGGCGCCTGGTGGAAGCTGGTCGCACTGACCGGCGGCGCGCAGCTGCTCGGGCACAGCGTGTTCAACCGGGTGCTGCGGACGACGAGCGCCACCGTCGTCTCGCTGTCCATCCTGTTCGAGGTGCCGGGCGCGTCGATCATCGCCGCGCTGTGGCTGCACCAGACCCCGCACGCCGGGACGCTGCCCGGCCTGGCGCTGCTCGTCACCGGGGTCGCGGTGGTCATCGGCTCGCACCGGGTGAGGGCGCTGCCCGCCGAGTAGCGCTCGTTAGGCTCCGGACCCGTGCCGGACAAGCCGTTTCGTTCCCGAAGGTCGTGCCTCGCGGTGCCGGGCAGCAGCACGCGGTTCCTCGACAAGGCGCAGGGGCTGCCCGCCGACCAGGTGTTCCTCGACCTCGAGGACGCCGTCGCGCCGCTGGCCAAGGACGAGGCCCGGCGCAACGTCGTGGCGGCGCTGCGCGACGGGGACTGGTCGGGCAGGACGCGGGTCGTGCGGGTCAACGACGTGACGACGCCGTGGGCGTACCGGGACGTCGTCGACGTCGTCGAGGGCGCCGGCGAGCACCTCGACTGCCTCATGCTCCCGAAGGTCACCGGCCCGGCGCACGTGCAGTGGCTGGACCTCACGCTGACCCAGCTCGAGCAGGCGCTCGGGCTGACCCGGCGCGTCGGCATCGAGGTGCAGATCGAGAACGCCGAGGGCCTGGTCAACGTCGAGGCGACCGCCCGCGCGTCCGACCGGGTGGAGACGGTCGTCTTCGGCCCGGCCGACTTCATGGCCAGCATCAACATGCCTTCGCTCGTCGTCGGCGGGCTCAACCCCGCCTACCCCGGCGACCCGTACCACCACGTACTCATGCGCATCCTCGTCGCCGCGCGCGCCGCCGGCGCCCAGGCGATCGACGGCCCGTACCTGCAGGTTCGCGACGTCGACGGGTTCCGTACGGTCGCCGCCCGGTCGCGGGCGCTCGGCTACGACGGCAAGTGGGTGCTGCACCCCGACCAGATCGCCGCAGCGAACGAGACGTACGCCCCGTCGCAGGAGGACTACGACCACGCCGAGCTGATCCTCGAGGCGTACGACTGGCACACCAGCGAGGCGGGCGGGCGGCGGGGCGCCGCGATGCTGGGTGAGGAGATGATCGACGAGGCGTCCCGGAAGATGGCGCTCGTCGTGGCCGCCAAGGGGCGCGCGGCGGGACTGTCCCGTACCAAGACCTTCGAGGTGCCCGCATGAGGCTTCCGCCGATCCCCGGCCAGCAGCTCGCCAGCGACCTCCGGCTGGGCGGGTTCCGCCGGTTCCTGCTGCGCGGCAACGTCGTCGACCTGGCGGTCGGCGTCGTCATCGGTGCCGCGTTCAACGGTGTCGTGCAGGCGCTGGTGTCCGACTTCGTCACCCCGATGGTGAACCTGGCGCTGCCGGGCGACACCAGGTTCGCCGAGCGCTACTGGAACCTCTTCGGCTCGCACTTCCTGTGGGGTCACTTCGTCAACCAGATCCTCACCTTCGTGATCATCGCGGTGGTCGTCTACTACCTGGTGATGCTGCCGGTGAACGTGCTCATGGAGCACTTCCGCACGCAGCCGGACGTGTCCACGCCGACCCGCACGTGCCCGGAGTGCCGCAGCCAGATCCCGACCGACGCGACCCGGTGCGCGTTCTGCACCGTGCAGCTGCCGGCGCAGCCGGAGCCCGCGACATGAGCCGGCTCGCGCAGACCGACGGGCTCGACGACGAGCAGCGGGAGATCGTGGCGACCGTCCGGCAGTTCGTCGACCGGGAGATCCTGCCGGTGGCGAACGACCTCGAGCACGCCGACACCTTCCCGCAGCAGATTGTCGACGGGATGGCCGAGCTCGGGCTGTTCGGCCTGATGATCCCGGAGCAGCACGGCGGGCTGGGCGCGTCGCTGCTCACGTACGCGCTGGTGGTCGAGGAGCTCTCCCGCGGCTGGATGAGCATCAGCGGGATCATCAACACCCACTTCATCGTGGCGTACCTGCTGCGCCAGTACGGCACCGACGAACAGCGCGAGCGGCTGCTGCCCCAGATGGCGACCGGGGCCGTACGCGGCGCGTTCTCGATGAGCGAGCCCGGCTGCGGGTCGGACGTGTCCGCGATCACGACCCGGGCCGTACGCGACGGCGACGACTACGTCATCACCGGGCAGAAGATGTGGCTGACCAACGGGCTGCGCTCCTCCGTCGTGGCGCTGCTGGTCAAGACCGACGAGGGCGCGGACTCCGTCTACCGGAACATGACCACCTTCCTCGTCGAGAAGCCGCCGGGGGAGTCCTCGTACGGCGGGCTGTCCATCCCGGCGAAGATCGCCAAGATGGGCTACAAGGGCGTCGAGACCACCGAGCTCGTCCTCGACGGTCACCGGGTGCCCGCCACGTCCGTCCTCGGCGGCGAGGCCGGCCGGGGGCGCGGCTTCTACCAGATGATGGACGGCATCGAGGTCGGCCGCGTGAACGTGGCCGCGCGCGGGTGCGGGGTGGCGCTGCGCGCGTTCGAGCTGGCGATCGCGTACGCCCAGCAGCGCGAGGCGTTCGGCAAGCCGATCGCCCAGCACCAGGCGATCCAGTTCTCCCTCGCGGAGATGGCGACCAAGGTCGAGGCCGCGCACCAGATGATGGTGCGGGCGGCCCGGCGCAAGGACTCGGGGCAGCGGGGCGACCTCGAGGCGGGGATGGCGAAGTACCTCGCAGCCGAGTACTGCAAGGAGGTCGTGGAGGCCTCGCTGCGCATCCACGGCGGCTACGGCTACACCAACGAGTACGAGATCGAGCGGCTGTACCGGGACGCGCCGATGCTGCTCATCGGCGAGGGTACCGCCGAGATCCAGAAGATGATCATCGGTCGCCGCCTGCTGGAGGACTACCGCCTCCCCGGCACCTGACCACCGCGCTCCTCCTGCTGCGATAGAACGCAGCAGGAGGAGCGCTGACCCGTGGACCGTCCACAGATCGTCCGGCAACGGCCCGCCCGGCCGCACCCCGCGCCAGGCTCGGCCGGTGCCGAGACGCAGGAGCCTGAGCCCGCGGTGGCGGGCACTTCTGGCCGGGCAGCACGGCGTGTTCTCCCTCGAGCAGGCCGACCGGCTCGGCGTGCCCAGAGCACTCCTGGCCGACCGGGTCCGCCGAGGAGTGTGGCAGCGGCTGCTGCCCAAGGTGTACGTGGCGCAGGCCGGCCCGCCGAACCGGCTCCAGTGGCGGGAAGCAGCCGTACTCTACGTCGCCCCGGACGGGGCACTCGATGACGTCGACGCGCTCGCCGAGCTGGGGCTGCGCTACCTGCCGCCGGACGACGGTCGGGTCCGGGTCGTCGTCCCCGACGCGCGGCGGCTGCGCAGCCGTGCACGTGTCGTCGTACGCCGCACCAGCGGCCCGATCGAGACGACACCGCGCACCGCACTGCCGTCGCTCGCCACCGTGGGCGCGGTCGTGGCGGTCTGCCGGCGGCTGCGCGCACCGTCTGCGGTGCACGCGCTCGTCGCGGAGGTCGTGCAGCGGGGCATGCTGAGCGTCGACGAGCTGCTCGCCGCCGTGGGGGCGGCGCCCCGGTCAGGCTCGGCCGAGCTCCGCCGGGCCGCGGAAGCCGTCGCCGCGGGCACCCGCTCGGCACCGGAGGCCGAGTTCCGGCAGCTCGTCAGCCGCCTCCGCGTGCCCGAGCCGCTCTGGAACCCGCTGCTGGAGCTGCCCGACGGCAGCTGCGTGTCACCGGACGCGTACTGGGAGGAGGCGGCGCTGGTGCACGAGACCGACTCCGTCGCGCACCACCGCTACGGCGCCGCGTGGGAGGAGACCATGCGCCGGCACGGCGGCATGACCGCCGCGGGGCTGCTCGTCCTGCACTCTTCCCCGTGGCGGATCCGTACGGACCCTGCACTCGGGCCCGAGCTGGAGCGCTCCTACGCGTACGGGCGGCGGCGCGGGCCGGCACCCGGGGTGCGCGTGATCCGCCACTCAGCATGATCATCGCTCCTGCTGCTGCGTTCTATCGCACCAGCAGGAGCGGCCCGCCACGCCGGAGCGCCGAAGGTCCCGTGCGGGGCGCCGGAGGCCTCTGGCGGATGGTCCCGGACCAGCGCATCGTGGACATGCCGGGAGGGGGTGACGGCAATGACCTACCCGGACTTGTTCGGTCTCGGCCTGGCGAAGGAGTGGGAGCGGGAGCTGCGGGACGCAGCGGACCCGACTAGAGCACGCCCCACCCATCGAGCAGCGCTTCGAGCCCGTCGGTCGTCGGCAGCTCGGCCAGGTCCGAGCGCTGCACCCAGCGGACGTCGGCCGCGTCCGACCCCGCACGCAGTGAGCCACCGACCACGCGGCAGACATGGTCGGTGATGTGGAAGCGCTCGCGCCGCAGGGTGCCGGCGACGGGCCCGACCTCGACGTCGAGCCCGGTCTCCTCACGCACCTCGCGGCGCAGCGCCTCCGCGTCGGACTCGCCCGGCTCGACGTGCCCGCCCGGCACGGTCCACTGCCCCTTCGCGGGCTCGTGACCGCGCTGGACGAGCAGCAGGCGGCCGTCCGCGTCGCGGATCACCGCGCCCACCGCCCGGATGAGCGGAGCGTCGGTCATGGGACCTCAGGGTATTGACCCCGCCCGGTTTGCGGGTCACCGTCATGTGGTGCGCCCAGAGCCAACGTGCCCGCGCTGCGGCGGGTCTCTGCATGCCCCGGGGCTGTGGTCCAGCGCGTGGGAGTGCGCGGTGCACGGTGGCGTGCACCCGTTCCACGTCTTCCCGCGCCCCAGCCACGAGGCGGTCGAGTACGTCGCCGAGCACAGCGCCGTCCCGCTGTGGCTGCGCTGGCCGATGCCGCCGTCCTGGTCGGTCTCCGGGGTGGCGTACGCCGGCGACGAGCGGACGGGTGCGCGCGCCACGCTGCTGGCCGCCACGGGCGCCGGGCCGCTCGGCGGCGCCGCGGAGATGGTGGCCGTCGCCGAGGAGCCGGGGGTCGGGCTCGGGGCCCGGTACGCCGGGCTGCCCGGTCCGGACCCGGGTGCGGCGCTCGGCGGTGCCCCGCACGCGAAGGTCGAGATCGACGGCCACCCGACCGCGCTGTGGGCGCTGCCCGCCGGCGAGGACTGCGCCGCCTTCGTCGGCGAGGCGATGGGGCTGTGGCTGTGGGTCATCGTCTGGCCCGCCGCCGCCGGCGTGGTGCTCTACGACGACCTGAGGTTCGTCGACATCCGCGAGCGGCCCGCCTGCGCCGAGGTCGACTTCGTGCCGCTCTCCGAGCGCCTGCGGCAGGCGCCCGCCGCCTGATGCGCATCGACCTGCACACCCACAGCACCGCGTCGGACGGCACCACGCCGCCGTCCGACGTCGTCCACCGGGCCCGGGCGGCCGGGCTCGACGTCGTCGCGCTCACCGACCACGACACGACCGCCGGCTGGGACGAGGCCGCCGCCGCCCTGCCGCCGGGCCTCACGCTCGTCCCGGGCGCGGAGATCTCCTGCGCCGTGCAGGTCGAGGGCCGGCACACCAGCCTGCACCTGCTCGCCTACCTGTTCGACCCGGCCGAGCCCGCGTTCGCGGCGGAGCGGGAGAAGCTGCGTACGGACCGCACCCGCCGGGCCCGGGGCATCGTCACCAAGCTGCGCGACCTCGGTGTCGACGTCACCTGGGAGCGGGTCGCCGAGATCGCCGGCGACGGCGCCGTCGGGCGCCCGCACATCGCCCGGGCCATGGTGGAGGCGCTCGCCGTACCGGACGTGCCGTCGGCGTTCACCTCGGAGTGGATCGGGTCGAACGGCCGCGCCTACGTCGAGAAGTACGACCTCGACCCGCTGTACGCCATCGACCTCGTCCGCGGTGCCGGCGGGGTGGCGGTCTTCGCCCACCCGAAGGCGCACAAGCGCGGGCCGATCGTGCCGGACTCCGTGACCGAGGCGATGGCCGAGCGCGGGCTGGCCGGCCTGGAGGGCTACCACCCGGACCACGACCCGGCCACCGAGGAACGGGTACGCCGCCTGGCCGAGCGGCTCGGCCTGTTCGTCACCGGGTCGAGCGACGACCACGGGGCGACGACCGGCTACCGGATCGGGTGCGAGGTGACCGCTCCGGAGGTGTACGAGACGCTGGTCGCGCAGGCCAGCGGCGTGTCCCCCATCGCGGCCTGAGACGATCTCACCTCGTGCCGTTCGACGCGAAGCTGTTCGGCGAGGTCTTCGTGACCATCGTCGTGATCATGGACCCGGTGGGCAACGTCCCGATCTTCCTGGCCCTGACCGGCCGGATGCCCGCGGCCCGGCGCAACCGGGCCGCCTGGCAGTCGGTGCTCGTCGCCGGGTTCGTCATCGGGTCGTTCGCCGTGTTCGGCCAGCAGATCCTCGACTACCTCGGCATCAGCGTCGCCGCCCTGCAGGGTGCCGGTGGGCTGCTGCTCGCGATCGTCGCGCTCGAGCTGCTCATGGGCGCCGAGGAGAAGCCCGAGGGTGCCGACGTCGCCCCCAACAACGTGGCGCTGGTCCCGCTCGGCACGCCGCTGCTCGCCGGCCCGGGGGCGATCGTGGCCACGATCGTGTTCGTCCGGAAGGCGCACGGCGGCGCGGACGCGACCGCGATCGTCGCCGGGCTGCTGGCCGTGCACGCCCTGCTGTTCGTCGTGCTGCGGTTCGCCGGCGGCATCCTGCGGCTGATCAAGGACAGCGGGGTGCTGCTGCTCACCCGGATCTCCGGGCTGCTGCTCGCCGCCATCGCCGTGCAGCTCGTCGCGGACAGCGCGATCGCCTTCGCGAACGGCGGGGCAGGATCACTGTCGTGAGAGTCAGCGCCAAGGCCGAGACGTTCACCGAGTCCGTCATCCGCGAGATGACCCGGCTGTGCCTGGAGCACGACGGGGTCAACCTCGCCCAGGGCTTCCCGGACTTCCCCTGCCCGCAGGAGCTCAAGGACGCCGCGAAGGCGGCGATCGACGACGACGTCAACCAGTACGCCGTCACCTGGGGCGCGCCCGACTTCCGCGCCGCGATCGCGGCGAAGGTCGCCCGCACCTACCCCGGCTGGAAGGTCGACCCCGACCGGCATCTGTGCGTCACGTGCGGCTCGACCGAGGCGATGATCGCCACCATGCTCGCCCTGGTCGACCCGGGTGAGGAGGTGGTTGTCTTCGAGCCCTGGTACGAGAACTACGGCCCGGACACGATCCTGTCCGGCGCGACGCCGCGCTACGTCCGCCTGCACCGGCCGGACTGGACCTTCGACGAGGCCGAGCTGCGCGCGGCGTTCAGCGACCGCACCCGCGCGATCATCGTGAACACCCCGCACAACCCGACCGGCAAGGTGTTCACGCGCGAGGAGCTCGGCGTCATCGCCGAGCTGTGCCAGACCTACGACGCGCTGTGCATCACCGACGAGATCTACGAGCACATCCACTACCTCGGCCCGGGCGGGCACGTGCCGCCGGCGACCGTGCCGGGCCTGGAGGACCGCACGGTCACCATCAACGCGCTGAGCAAGACGTACGCCGTCACGGGTTGGCGGGTCGGCTGGGCGATCGCCCCGCCGGAGCTCACCGGCGCGATCCGCAAGGTGCACGACTTCCTCACGGTGGGTGCCGCGGCGCCGCTGCAGGCGGGCGGGGTCGCGGCGATGGACCTGCCCGCGTCGTACTACGACGGCCTGGCGGCCGGCTACCGGGAGCGGCGCGACGTGCTGTGCGGTCTGCTCGCCGACGCCGGCTTCCGGTTCCGGGTGCCGGACGGCGCGTACTACGTGCTCGCCACGACCGACGGGGTCGACCCCGGCCGTGACGACGTCGCGTTCGCCCGGCGGCTCGTGCAGGAGGTCGGCGTCGCAGCTGTCCCGGGCTCGTCGTTCTACGCCGACCCGGCCGACGGTCGCGACCAGATCCGGTTCGCCTTCCCCAAGCAGCTGCCCACCCTGCAGGCGGCGGGGGAGCGGCTCAGGACGCGGCTGCGGTGACCTCGGCCGCCGCCGCCCGCTCGCGGGCGGCCCGCAGGTGCGGGCCCTCCCGCAGCGACATCGGTGCGAACCGCGCCGCCTGCCGCAGCGCCCGCAGCTCGGCAGCCGCGACCAGGTCGGTGACGGGCAGCGCGGGCGCTCCGTAGAGCCGGCGCGCCCAGCGTGGCAGCGAGCCGAAGGCCAGCAGGCCGATCGCCGCCCACCCCGGCCGGGCGGGCGTGAGCAGCTGCACCCAGGCCGGCATCGGCGGCAGCACGATGTAGCGCGCCACCTCGCGGACCCGGCCGTCGGCGCGCAGCGCCGGGCGCATCTCCTCGAAGTACGCCTCGAGGTCGCTCACGCTGGCGGGGACCTCGTCCGGGTCGAGCCCGACGAGTGCGGCCGCCTTGGTCTGCTCGGCGACGTAGGTGTCGTAGTCGGCGGCGATCAGCGGCGCGCCGGAGCGGCGGGAGATGTCGACGAACGACGCGACCTCGCAGCAGTGCACCCAGCGCAGCAGGTGCGGGTCGTCGGCGCGGTAGGTCACGCCGGTCTCGGTGTCGACACCGCGGACCGTACGGTGCAGTCCGCGCACCCGGGCCCCGGCGGCCTCCGCCTCGGCGGTGGACCCGTACACCACGGTGCCGACGTACTCGGCGGTCCGCAGCAGCCGGCCCCACGGGTCGGCGCGGTAGTCCGAGTGCTGCAGCACGCCCGCCATCGCCGCGGGGTGCAGCGCCTGCAGCAGCAGGGCGCGCAGCCCCCCGATCCACAGCACCGGGTCCTGGTGCAGCCGCCAGGTCACGGTCTCCGGCCCGAACAGCCCGTCGTACGCCACGGGCCCCAGCGTACGGGGACGGGACCTACGAGGTCACCGCCAGCGCCGCGAGGTCGTACTGCCCCCCGAGCGCCGGCGACAGGAACGTCCGGCCCACCTTCGCGCCGTGCACGCGCACGACCTGCCGGTCCACCAGCGGGACGGCCGGTGCGTCCTGCAGGATGCGCGCGTCGAGCTTCGCCCAGTCCGCGGGCGGGGGTGAGGTGGCGGCGACCAGCGCGGCGATCCGCCGGTCCTGGGCGCTGTAGTGGGTGCTGTCGGCCGTGCCGCAGCCACAGAACAGCGGCCGGATGTACGCCGCGGGCGCCGGCCGGGCCGGCCGGAACCGCGTGAGCAGCAGCGCTGCCGACGCGCCCGCGGACGGCGTGGTGACCGTCACCCCGGCCTGCTCCAGCGCCGTGCGCACGGCGTCGGCCGCGGCGGCGTCCACGCCGTCGACGGCGAGGCTGAGGCTGATGCCGTCCGGATAGCCGGCCCGGGCGATCTGCTGCTTGGGGTTCGCCGGCCCGGCGTACAGGTCGAAGGCGCGGTGCGCGGGCAGCGACGGCGGCAGCAGCGTGGTCGACGGGGTCCCGGCGGACGGCCCGCCCACCGCGTCCAGGTAGTCGGTCCGGTTGACGGCGCGTTCGAGCGCCTGGCGCACGGCGACGTTGTCCAGTGGCCGCACGGCGGTGTCGAGCAGCAGCAGGTCGACGGTGCCGTCGAAGGCCTGGTCGGCCGGCGGCTGGGCCTGCAGCGCGGCCTGGGCGCGGACCGGCGGGAGCCCGTCGCCGAGCGGTACGGCGGTTGCACCGCTGTCCGTGCGCATCCGGTCGGCGGCGGCGACCGGGTCGACGCCGAGGCTGACCTCGATGCGGTCGGGCAGCGCCGGGCGGACCGGGTCGGTGGCCGCGTCCCAGTTCGGGTTGCGGGCGAGCACCAGACCGGTGTCGCTGCGCGCGTCGACGACGTACGGGCCGGAGGCCACGACCTCCCCGCCGGTCGACATCGGCGCGAAGGCCGGCAGCGCGACGAGGTCGGGGAAGTCTCCGACCGGCCGGCGCAGGTGGAACACGACTGTCCGCGCGTCCGGGGTGTCGATCGCCGGGCAGTCACCGCCGGTCGGGCCGTGGTAGGCCTTGCCGCAGTCGAGCACGTCCGTGACGTACGCCGGGGTGCCGCCCCGCGCCATGTCGGCGATCTTCGGGTCGAAGTTGCGCTCCACGCCGTAGCGCACGTCCGCCGCGGTGAGCCGCGACCCGTCCGCGAACGTCAGGCCCGGCCGCAGGTGGAAGGTCCAGGTCTTCGCCCCGTCGGACGGCGTGCCCCGACCCGTGGCCAGGTCCGGGACGGCGTCGGTGGCCCCGTCCGGCTCGGCCGGGAACGCCGTCAGCCCGCGGAACAGCAGCCGGTCGAGGTCCGCGTCGGCGGGCGTGCGCGCCTGCTGCGGGTCGGTGGCCAGCGCGTCGGCGGTGG
Source organism: uncultured Actinomycetota bacterium (assembly GCA_963728075.1). GTDB lineage: Bacteria > Actinomycetota > Actinomycetes > JAFAQI01 > DASSKL01 > CAVSIP01. Next base: position 291,957 of record CAVSIP010000004.1, read on the forward strand.
CGAGCACCTGCAGGGTGCCCCCGCGCGGGCCGGGGGTCGCCTGCCCGTTCGGGGCGGCGTGGCCGCCCGAGCAGGCGGTGGCGGCGGCCGCGAGGAGTGCGACCGGGACGAGCCGGACCACCGGGAGGAGCGGGCGCACCGCTCAGCCGCCCGCCTCGACGCCGGCCCAGAACGTGGTGAGCAGCGTGGCGGTCACGTCCGGCTGCTCGGCCGCGGGGGAGTGCAGCGAGCCGTCCACCACGGCGTACCGGGCCCCGAGCCGCTCGGCCATCTCCTGCTGGATCGGCGGGTGCCAGGCGTTGTCGTCGGCGCCGTGCGCGACCAGGACGGGCAGGCCGAGCTCGCGCAGCGCGTCGGTGTGGTCCGCCTCGCTGAGCAGCTGCTCGCCCATGACCCGCAGCGCGACCTCGTTGTGGTTGAAGAACCGCCGCCGCAGGAACTCCCGCACGTCCTCGGGGGCGGCCTCCTCGGCCGGGTCGGCGAGGCTCTGCGCGGCGTCCCACAGCGCCTGCAGCCCCCCGTCGGCGAGCACCGGCTTCATCAGCTCGATCCAGTCCCGGCGCGGCGACGGGATCGCCGCCGGCCCGGAGCCGAGCAGGGTCAGCGACCGCGCCGTACCGCCGTCGAGCAGCGCCCGGCGGGAGACCAGCCCCCCGAAGGAGTGCCCGACCAGGTGCGGGACGTCGTCGGTCGTGGCGGCGAGGCCGGCGAGCACCTGCGCCACCTCGGCCGCGAGCGTGGGGACGGTGTAGGCGTCCGCGACGTCGGGCCCGCCGGACTCGTGCTGGCCGCGCAGGTCGATCGCCCACGCGGGGTGCCCGGCGGCGGCGAGGCGCGGCAGCAGCTCGAGGAAGTCCTCCTTGCTGCCGGTGAACCCGGGGACGAGCAGCACGGCGCGGCCGGGCGGCCGGTCGGTCACGTCGGCACGCAGCGCGGCGAGGTCGCCGCCGTCCACCGGTAGGCGGACCGGGTGCACGTTGTCGGCCAGGGCCATGGTGCGGGGGACGCTCAGGGCAGGCACCACCTTCGCAACAGGTCGGGGTACAGATGAGCGTACCGGCGGTTACCCTTGCTGCTGGGCCGGTTCCGCCCCGTTTCTACCCTCTGCACAGGCTGGTTCCTCGTGAGCGCTCGCGTCATCGCCGTTGCCAACCAGAAGGGCGGGGTGGCCAAGACCACCACCGTCGCCTCCCTCGGGGTCGCCTTCGCCGAGATGGGCCGCCGGGTGCTGCTCGTCGACCTGGACGCGCAGGCCTGCCTCACCTTCTCCCTCGGCCTGGACCCGGAGGCGCTCGAGCTGTCCGTCCACGACGTGCTGCTCGACCGGGTGTCCGCGAAGCTCGCGGTGCGCTCGACCGAGGACGGGCCGGACCTGCTGCCCGCGACGATCGACCTCGCCGGCGGCGAGGCGGCGCTGCTCATGCGCACCGGCCGCGAGTACGCGCTGCGCAACGCGCTCGAGGAGCTGCTGCCGGAGTACGACCTCGTGCTGCTCGACTGCTCGCCGTCGCTCGGCGTGCTCACCCTCAACGCGCTCACCGCCGCACAGGAGGTGATCATCCCGCTGCAGTGCGAGACCCTGTCGCACCGCGGGGTGGGGCAGCTGCTCGACACCGTCCGGGACGTGCAGCGGCTCACCAACCGCGGCCTCACCGTCCTCGGCGTGCTGCCCACGCTGTTCGACGGCCGGACCAACCACGCGCGCGAGGTGCTCGCCGACGTGAGCGAGCGCTACGGCCTGGACGTGCTCGAGCCGGCGATCGCGAAGTCGGTGCGCTTCGCCGAGGCGCCCGCCGCCGGCCGGTCCGTGCTGCGGACGGCGGCTCGTACGCCGGGCGCGCAGGCGTACCGCGAGCTGGCTCGCCGGCTGGCCGGCGAGCCGGCCGAGGTGCCGGCATGAGCGCCGGGGGCGGCTCGCGGTTCGACCGGGTCCGGCCCCGGACCGGGAGCGCGGCGACCCGGCCCGCGGCGACCCAGGTGGCGCCGCACGACAGCCAGGGCAAGCGTGCACTGTTCTCCGCCGGCGACGACCGACCCGCGCCGGGCACGGTCGTCGTCGAGTGCTCGGCGTGCGGGGCCAGCACCGCGATGTCGCCGCTGGCCGGCATCCGGGCGATGGTGCCGAGCCTGCACGTGTGGCCGCTGCGCCGCCACCACCCGTCGTACCTGCGCTGCCCGGCCTGCGGCCACTTCGCCTGGTCCCGGGTGCGCGTCACCGCCCCCTGAGCGCCCGCCTGCACGGTGCACCGTACGGCTGGGCTAGAACCTCTTGTGACCAAAGTGGGTGTTTCCGGGACGCACGGGAGCGAGGTCCGTACCTTGCCGCTGTGGCGAGTCCCGGAAAGTCGGCCGAGGTCGGTCGGGTCCACGCCGCCTGGTCGGCGGCGTCCGACCGGACGGGGGACCCCGGCCCCGCCTCCGACCTGGTCACGGCCGTGCTCGCCGGCGCCGACACGCCGGCGACGGCAGCACGTCTGCAGGCGGCCGTCGCCGCGTGGGCCCTCGCCCTGGCCCGCCCCAGCGACGCCGTGGTCGGGCTGGCACAGCTGCGCGCGGTCTGCGTCCGCCTGCGGCTGACCCCTCGGACCGGCCTGGTCGATGCCCTCGACCGGGCCACCCACTGGGCCGTCGAGGCCCTCACCGAGCGCGACCAGCGCCTGGCGCAGCGGGACGCGCTCACCGGTCTGGCGTTGCGCGGGCCGTTCGACGACGACCTGGCCCGGTTCGCGGAGCGCGCCCGCGACCACGCCGAGCCGTTCGCGCTCGTCGTCGCCGACGTCGACGGTCTCAAGGCGGTCAACGACGGCAAGGGGCACCCGGCCGGCGACGCCGTGCTCGCCGCGGTCGCCGCGGCGCTCGGCACCGCCCTGCGGGACAGCGACCGGGCGTACCGCATCGGCGGCGACGAGTTCGCGCTGCTGCTCCCCGGCACCGCGGCCACCGACTGCACGACGATCATGGAGCGCATCCGCCGGTCGGGCGCGCCACCGTTCAGCTGGGGTCACGCCACCGCACCCGTGGAAGGTGTGGACGCGGACGTGCTCATGAAGCTGGCGGACGAGCGGCTGTACGCGTCCCGCGCCCGCCGGTGGTCCCGGCTCGTACGGTGGCGTCGCCCACCGCGCGCCGTGCTGGCCACCGCTGCGGCCGTTGCTCTCGTGCTCTGCGGTGCCATCGCGGTGCGTGCCGGCGGAGGCGCGGGGTGCCTGTCGGTGGACCGTCCGCCCGCCCCCGCCGCGGCCACGCTTCCGTGGCCCCAGCTGGTGGTGGCCGTGCCGGATCCGCCCTCGGTGGTCGCACCGGCAGTGGACCTGGCCGCGCCGCCCGCGACGAGCGCCGTTCCTGCGGTCCAGCCCGTTCCGGTCGCCGCGCCGACCCTCCGCAGAACCGGACGCGGGCGGGGCCTAGCGAAGCGCGTGCAGCTGAACGTCGGTGAGCGCGCCCTCGCGCACCTGCGCGGTCTCGTGGACGATCACCAGCGCGCTACAGGGCGCCGAGCACCTGCTCGACCGGCGTACCCGGGACCAGCAGGTCGGTGAGCCCGCCCAGCGTCCCGCACTCCACGCAGCGCGCCCCCATGGCGACCCAGCCGACGCCGTCACCGTCGAGGTGCAGCCCGTACGCGACCTCGGCGATCGACTGGCGGCACTCCGGGCACGACCAGGTCGGCGGGAAGTCCCAGTGCCGGTCGGAGTCGAGTACGGACACCGCCGAGCCGCACGCGATGCAGCGTCGCCGGGCCGTTCCCCCGCGCGGGTCGGCCTCCACGTAGAACCAGGACGCCTCGCCGTCGCCACAGCAGTGCGCGACGTGGACCCGGTCCACGCTCGGGCAACCGGACAGCTGCGACAGCCACGCTGTCAGGTCGTCCACGGACTCGCCGGTCACCCGGCCCTGCACGGTCTGACGCGCCATATCCCGAACCTCGGCGAGCCGGGCCGGGTCACTTGAGACCCGAACGGGTGGGTGCGGCCCCTGACCCTCTTCGTGCGGCCAGGTGGGGCTAGTCGATCTTCAATAGCCCCAGTACGCCGCACGAAGGCGGTGGTGGGGTGCGGCTTGTCAGGCGGCGGACTCGCCGGCGCTGCCCCCGGAGCGGCGGCGCCGACGGCGACGGCGGGTGCCACCGCTGCCGTCACCGCTGGACGACGACGCGCTCGGCGGGGTCTCCCCACCGGTCCCGCCACCGCTCGTACGGGACCGGCTGCGCGAGCGGGACCGGCCGCGCGAGCCGCCGCCCCCCTGGCCCTGGCGGTCACGGTTCGGCGGGCCGGACGGGCGACGCCGGCCGGTCTCGCCGAGGTCCTCCTCCTCCTCGGCCTCGAGCCCGGCGCGCGTCCGGTCGGTCCTCGGCAGCGTCCCCGTGACGCCCGCGGGGATGGACAGCTCCTCGTACAGGTGCTCCGAGGTGCTGTAGGTCTCGGTCGGGTCCTCGAACGGCAGGTCGAGCGCCTTGTTGATCAGCTTCCAGCGGACCAGCTCGTCCCACTCGACGAAGGTCACCGCGACGCCGGACTCGCCGGCGCGGCCGGTCCGCCCGATGCGGTGCAGGTAGTCCTTCTCGTCGTCCGGGCAGTCGTAGTTGACGACGTGGGTCACGCCCTCGACGTCGATGCCGCGGGCGGCCACGTCGGTCGCGACGAGCACGTCGACCTTGCCGTTGCGGAACGCGCGCAGCGCACGCTCCCGGGCACCCTGCCCGAGGTCGCCGTGCACGGCCGCGGCGGCGAACCCGCGGTCGGCCAGGTCCGCGGCGGCCTTGTCGACCATCCGCTTGGTCCGGCAGAACACCATCGCCAGGCCGCGCCCCTCCGACTGCAGCAGCCGGGCGAGCACCTCGGCCTTGTCGAGGTTGTGCGTACGGAACACGTGCTGGCTGGTCAGCGGCACGGTCGCCGTCTCGTCCGGCATCTCGGCGCGGACGTGGGTCGGCTGGTCGAGGTAGCGGCGGGACAGCGTGACGATCTCCGCCGGCATGGTGGCCGAGAACAGCATGGTGTGGCGCCGTTCCGGCACCAGGCGCATGATCCGCTCGACGTCCGGCAGGAAGCCCAGGTCGAGCATCCGGTCGGCCTCGTCGAGCACGAGGATCTGTACGCGGGACAGGTCGAGCGCCTTCTGGTTGGCCAGGTCGAGCAGCCGCCCGGGCGTGCCGACGACGACGTCGACGCCCTTCTTCAGCGTCTCGATCTGCGGCTCGTACGCGCGCCCGCCGTACACGGTCAGCACCCGCACGCTGCGGGTCGACCCCGCCTTGGTGAGGTCCGCCGCCACCTGCACCGCGAGCTCGCGGGTCGGGACGACGACGAGCGCCTGCGGCAGGCCGTCACCGGGGATGGTGATCCGCTGCAGCAGCGGTACGCCGAACGCGAGCGTCTTGCCCGTACCGGTGCGCGCCTGGCCGATCAGGTCGTGGCCCTGCAGGGCCAGCGGGATGGCGAGGTTCTGGATGGCGAACGGCTGGGTGATGCCCTGCTGCTCGAGGGCGCTCACGGTCTCCGGGAGCACGCCGAGCGCGGCGAACCCATTCTCCTGCTGTGTACTTGTCAACTGCATTGCCTCTCGCGTGTGCGGAGGCCGCGCTGACGTTCCCACGCCCGCACCCGTATCCGGTCGCCCGGTCTCGGGGGGCAAGCGGCGCTCCGCTGTCTTCTCGCGACGACCTGATGGTCGTCACTACTCCAACACGGTACCGGACATGATCCTTCCCGGTCGCCAGACGTTCAGTCCCGGGCGCGCCGAGTAGGGTCCGACGCGTGACGTCGAACGAGCACGCCGTCCGCGCGGGGATGGACGACGCGTCCTACCGCCAGGCGGTCGTGGACCTGCTCGGCGTGCTGGCGTACGCGGAGCTGACCGCGTTCGAGCGGCTGGCCGAGGACGCCCGGCTGGCGCCCTCGCTGGCCGACAAGGCCGCGCTGGCGGGGATGGCCGCCGCCGAGTTCGGCCACTTCGAGCAGCTGCGGTCGCGGCTGAGCGAGTGGGGTGTCGAGCCGGACGCGGCGATGGACCCGTTCGTCGGCCCGCTGGACGCCTGGCACGACTCGACGAAGCCGGCGGACTGGCTCGAGGGCCTGGTCAAGGCGTACGTCGGTGACGGCATCGCCGCGGACTTCTACCGCGAGATCGCCGAGCACGCGCAGGACGACGTCCGCGACCTCGTGCTGGAGGTGCTCGCCGACACCGGCCACGCCGGGTTCGCGGTGGAGCGCGTACGCGGCGCCATCAGCGCCGACCCGGCGACCGCGGGCCGGCTGGCGCTGTGGGCGCGCCGGCTCGTGGGGGAGGCGCTCACCCAGGCGCAGCGGGTCGCCGTCGACCGCGACGCGCTCGCGCGGCTCATCGTCGGCGGCAGCGGTGACATCGCCGAGGTGGCCCGCATGCTCTCGCGCCTGACCGAGAAGCACTCCCAGCGGATGGCCGCCCTCGGCCTGGACTCCTAGACCGGCTCCCGCCGCTCGCCGACTTGCGCTCAGACCGCGCCGAAGCCGACCCGGCGGCCCTCGGACTCGGCGATCTCGACGTACGCCAGCTTGTCCGCGGGGACGATGACGCGGCGGCCCTTGTCGTCGACGAGCGTGAGGACGCCCTGGTCGCCCTTGAGCGCCGCGGCCACGGCCTTCTCGATGTCCTCCGCGGACTGCTCGCTCTCCACGACCAGCTCACGGGCGGCGAACTGCACGCCGATCTTGACCTCCACGCGTCACCTCTCGCTCGTCGTCGCCTCGACCTGCAGCCTATGCGCCCGCGGTCCGGGGGAACCCGGAGATGCCCCGCCAGGCCAGGGCTGCGAGCAGCTGCACCGCCCGCTCCTTGTCCACCGCCGCGTCCCCGCGCAGCCACCACCGCGCGCTGACCTCGCCCATCCCGGCGAGCCCGCACGACAGCATCTCCGCCTCGTCCCGGGTCAGCCCGGTGTCCTCGGCGATGACGTCCGCGATCGCCTCGATGGACGCCGTGAGCACGCTGTCGACGCGTTCCCGGGCCGCCGGCTCGTTGCGCAGGTCCGACTCGAACACCAGCCGGTACGCACCGTCCGTGCCGACGAAGTCGAAGTACGCGCGCATGGTCGCCTCGACCCGCGCGCGGTTGTCGTGGGTCGACGCCAGCGCGGCCCGCACCTCGTGCTCGAGGGCCTGGGCGTGCTGGTCGAGCAGCGCGAGGTACAGCTCCAGCTTGCCGGGGAAGTGCTGGTAGAGCACCGGCTTGCTGACCCCGGCACGCTCGGCGATCTCGTCCATCCCGGCGGCGTGGTAGCCGCGGGCGACGAACACCTCCTGGGCGGCGGCGAGCAGCTGGACCCGCCGCGCCGAGCGCGGCATGCGCACGGTGCGGGACGGGGTGTCGGGCGCGGTGGACACCTACCGGTACTCGTCCTCGTCGTCCTCGACCTCGTGGCTCTGCTCGGCCACGTCGGCCTCGTCCGCCTCGTTGGGCAGGCTCACCGCGCGCCGCCCCGGCCGGTCGCCGCGTACGGACCGGTGCTGCTCGGCGGCGTCGTCCTCCGGCGCCTCGATGTCGACCTCGGACTCGTCGGCGACCGCGGCCTCGGAGTCGGCAGCGTCCTGCTCCTGCTCGAGGACGTCCTCCTCGGGTGCCTCGAACTCGGGCATCAGCTCTCCTTCCGCGGTGCGAGTCGCTCGGCGAGCTCGGCGTATGCCGGCTCGAACGCCTCACCGTACGTGGGGAAAGCGTGCACCACGTCGGCGAGGAGCTCCACCGGGACCTCCCCTCGGACGGCGACCGCCGCCTCGGCCGCCCACGCGTCCGCCTCGCGGCCGACGGCTGCAGCGCCCACGAGCACCCCGCGCACCGGGTCCGCGTAGAGCGCCAGCTGCCCGCCGGCGCCGCTGAGGTACGCGCGGGCGGTCTGCCCGACGTCGAACGTGGCGGTGACCAGGTCGTCGCCGTCCGTACGGCCGACCGCCCAGACCGCCGGATCGGTGTAGACACCGCGCGGGATCGCGCGGTAGTCGGCACGGTGCGCCCGGCCGGTGAGGTTGTCGGCGACCACCCGTGCCTGGTAGTTCGCGGTGTGGGTGTACGGCGCGACGCCGGTCACGTCGCCGGCCGCCCACACGTGGTCCTGGCCGCGTACGCGGCAGTGCTCGTCGATCTCGCCGGGGTCCGCGCCGAGCGCGTCCAGGCCGAGCCCGTCGGTGACCGGCCGGCGGCCGACGGCCAGGATCAATCGGTCGGCCGCCACGGTGTCGCCACCGGCCAGCATGACCGCCGTCGCGTCCCCCTGCCGCTGCACCCGCTCGGCCCGCTCCTGCGTACGGATCTGCACGCCGTCCTCGCTCAGCGCGGCGGCCACGGCCGCGCCGCAGAACGCCGGCTCGCGCGGCAGCAGCCGGTCGTCGGACTCCACGAGCGTCACCTGGGCGCCGAACCGGGCGTAGACCTGGGCGAGCTCGCAGCCCACTGGTCCGCCGCCGACGATGACGAGCCGGCCGGGCAGCTCGTCGGAGGAGAGGGCGTCGTCGCTGGTCCACACCTCGACGTCGCCGACCCCGTCGACCGGCGGGACGACCGGCTCGCTGCCGGTGGCCACGACGAGGTCGGTCCAGCCGAGCTCGCGGCCGTCGACGTCCAGCCGGCCGGGTGCGCTCACCCGTCCGTGCCCGCGGACGACGGTGACGCCGTCGTCCTGCAGGGCGCGGACGGTGTCCGTGTCGTCGCGGTGCTCGGCGGCCGCGTCCCGGAAGCGCAGCGCCTCGGACCAGCCGTCCCCGCGCGCTGCAGCGAGGAGCAGCGCCTTGCTGGGAACGCACGCGACGTACGGGCAGATCCCGCCGACCAGCCGGGCCTCGACGACTGCGACCGATCGGCCCGCCCGGGCGAGGCGGCGGGCCAGCGCCTCCCCGGCCGACCCCCCGCCGAGCACGGCGACGTCGACCTGGGCAGGGGCTCCCTCACTCATGGTCCCGGCGTACCCCGGGCACGGCCTGCTGCACGCGGTCAGCCGGGCAGCGACTGGTCCGGTGCGAGCAGCGGGGCGAACAGGTCGCCGTGCTCGTCCACGCGGGCGAGCACGTCCGGCCCGGTGAACACGAGGTCCTCCGGCCGCTCGCACGCCTCGACCTCCGCCCAGGTCACCGGGGTGGACACGGTCGGCCGGGCCCGGGCACGCAGCGAGTAGACGGCGACGGTGGTCTTCGACGCGTTGTTCTGCGACCAGTCGACGAGCACCTTGCCCGTACGCAGATCCTTCTTCATGTTCGACACGACCAGGTCGGGGTGCGCCCCGGCGAGCCGCTCGGCCAGCCGGCGGGCGTAGCCGTGCACGTCCTCCCACGGGCGCTCGGGGCGCAGCGGGACGTACAGCTGCAGCCCCTTCGAGCCGGACGTCTTCGGGTAGGCGACCAGCCCGTCCTCGCCGAGCGTCTCCCGCACCAGCTCGGCGACGCGGCAGCACTCGACGATCGTCGCCGGGGCACCCGGGTCGAGGTCGTAGACCATGAGGTCCGGGTGCGGGGTGTCCGCGACCCCGATCCGCCACATGGGGACGTGCAGCTCCAGGGTCGCGAGGTTGGCCGCCCACACCAGCGTCGGCAGGTCGCAGACGACGGCGAACGTCGTGACGGCCCGGGCCTTGGACGAGCCCGGCGTCGGTACGGGCACGCGGTGCACCCACTCCGGGGTGCCGCGCGGCGCGTTCTTCTGGAAGAACACCTCGCCGCCGACCCCGTCGGGGAAGCGCTTGAACGTCAGCGGCCGGTCGGCCAGGTGCGGCAGCAGCACGGGAGAGATGCGGGTGTAGTAGTCGATGACCTCGCCCTTGGTGAACCCGGCCTGCGGGTAGAGCACCTTCGACAGGTTGGACAGCGCGAGCCGCCGCCCGCCCACCTCGACGGTCACCTTCTCCTCAGGACTCACGGGTCACCTCCGCCGGGCGCTTGTCCGGCCGCAGCCCGCGCCAGGTCGGGTGGCGCAGCCGGCCGTCGGTGGTCCACTCGGTGAACGCGACCTCCCCGACGAGCCGCGGCTGCACCCAGTGCGCGTCGCGGGCGTGGGTACGCGGCACCGCTCCGGCGAACGGGGAGCTGTCGCGCTCCAGCGGGCCGATCCGCTCCCGCAGGTCGTCGAGCATCCGGCCGGTGAAGCCGGTGCCCACGTGGCCGACGTACGCCAGCGCCCCGGTGCCGTCCGGCACGCCGAGCAGCAGCGACCCGATCGTCCCGGCCCGGCGGCCCGCGCCCGGCTTCCAGCCGCCGAGGACGACCTCCTGGTGCAAGGCGTGCTTGACCTTCAGCCAGGTGTCCGAGCGGCGGCCGGGGGCGTACCGCGAGCCCAGCCGCTTGCACAGCACCCCCTCCAGCCCCTGCTCCTTCGACGCGGCGAGCACCGCCGCGCCGTCGCCACGGAACCACGGCGGTGTCTGCCAGTGCGGGCCGTCCAGGCCGAGCGACTCCAGCGCCGCGCGGCGCTCCTCGTACGGCGCGTCGAGCAGCGAGCGGCCGTCGAGGTGCAGCAGGTCGAAGGCGAGGAAGGTGACCGGCACCTCGCGCACCAGCCGCCTGACCGCGGCCGCGGTGGTCACGTGCATGCGCGACTGCAGGGTCGAGAACGACGGCCGCCCGGCCCGGTCGAACGCCACGATCTCCCCGTCCAGCACCGCCTGGTGCGACCCCATGGCCTCGGCCATGGCGCGCAGCTCCGGGTAGGTGCCGGTCACGTCGTTGTCGTTGCGGGACAGGACGCGCGGTCGGCCGCCGGTGACGTAGACGACCGCGCGTACGCCGTCCCACTTGAACTCGTAGCCGTACGCGTCGTCGTCGGCCGGCAGCTCCTCGCGGGCGACGGCCAGCATCGGGCGGACCAGGGCCGGCAGCGGCGCCCAGTCGGGGTCGTTCGGCGGGTCCATGCGGTGGATCATCCAGTCCCGGTCGCGGCTGCCGGTGCGGAACAGCACGTACCGGCCCTGCACCCGGCTGCCGTGCAGGACCACCTGCACCTTGCCCTCCGTCCACTTCTCGCACTCGTACGTGCCGCGGTCCCAGAGGACGACCTGCCCGCCGCCGTACTCGCCGGCCGGGATCTCGCCCGCGGACGACGCGTGACGAACGTGTCGTCGTTGCCGTGTGGCAGCGGGCCGGCGGCGGGCACCGGCTCCGGCGTACGGCCCGGGTCGCGTTTGCGGCGGTAGGTCTCCAGCCCCATGCCGGGCCTCTACCCGCCCGGCTCCTCGACCACCGGCGCCTCGCCCAGCCGGGCCAGCAGCAGCGCCCCGGCGAGCGTCAGGCCGAACCCGGCCGCGGACAGGTTCGTCTCGCCGGCCCGGGCGTGGTCGCCGAGGAGCAGCACGCCGATCCCGGAGGGCACCAGGGTGCCGACGGCGGTGACCGCCGCCGTGGTGACCGTGACCGAGCCGCGCTGGTAGGCCTGCGCCGACAGCAGCAGCCCGAGCACCCCGCCCAGCACGAGCGCGTAGACCGCGGGCTCGGTGAACACGTCGGCGAGGCCGGCGGGGGTCGGCAGCACGCGCGCCGCGATGCCGGAGGCGCTGAAGCCGAGCCCGGCGACCAGCCCGAGCGCGTATGCCGCGGCAGTGCCCCGGCCGATGGTGGCGCGGGCGACTCCGGCCCCGATCAGCGCGACGGCGCCGACCGCGACCAGCAGCAGCGCCCGGCCGAGGTAGTCGACGCGGGACGGCGCCTGCGCACCGGCGGACGCCGCCAGCAGCACGAGACCCCCGCACACCACGCCGACGGCGGCCCACTCGCGGACCCGCAGGTGGACGCCGAGGAACAGGGTGGCCAGGACGGCCGTCCACGCCAGGCTCGAGGACACGACCGCCTGCACGACGAACAGCGGCAGGGTGCGGATCGCGGCGAGGGACAGCAGGAACCCCACACCCTCGAACACCAGCGCGAGGTCGTAGCGCCACGACCGGACCAGCCGCCAGAACAGGCCGAGGTCCAGCTCGGTCGCCGTGTGGGCACGCCTCGCAGCGACCGCCTGCAGGATGACGGCCGCCCCGTAGACGAACGCCGACGCGAAGGCGCCCGCGAGTCCCCACGCCACGTCGCGGCAACGTATCCCACCGAGATCCGTTGATCATTCATCCGTGCAGGGGTACACAGCCGTTATGCGCAGCATCTGGAAGGGCGCCATCTCCTTCGGGCTGGTCACCATCCCGGTCCGGCTGTACAGCGCCACGGAGGAGCGTGACGTCACGTTCCACCAGGTGCACCGCACCGACGCGGGCCGGATCCGCTACAAGCGGGTCTGCTCCGCCTGCGGCGAGGAGGTCGCCTTCGCCGACATCGCCAAGGGGTTCGAGCTGCCGACGGGGGAGACCGTCGTGCTCACCGACGACGACTTCGCCGACCTGCCGCTGACGACGTCACGGTCCATCGACGTCCTGGAGTTCGTCCCGCTCGAGCAGGTCGACCCCATCTTCTTCACCAAGTCCTACTACCTGGAGCCGGACAAGACGGGCACCAAGCCGTACGTCCTGCTGCGGGAGGCACTGGAGGCGTCCGGACGCGTCGCGGTGGTCAAGGTGGCGCTGCGCCAGCGGGAGAGCCTGGCGACGCTGCGCGTACGCGACGGCGTGTTCGTCCTCGAGGTCATGCTCTGGCCGGACGAGATCCGCACGCCCGCCTTCGGGTTCCTCGACGAGGAGTGTGGAGGTTCGGCCGCAGGAGCTGCAGATGGCCCGCTCGCTCATCGACAGCCTGTCCGCCGACTTCGACCCGACGCAGTACTCCGACAGCTACCGGGAGGCGCTGCAGGCGCTCATCGACGCGAAGGTCGAAGGGCGCGAGGTCGTCGCCCCCGAGCCCAGCGGCGAGCCGGGAGCCGTGGTGGACCTCATGGCGGCACTGCGGGCGAGTGTGGAGGCGGCCAAGCGCACCCGCGGCGAGGCGCCCGCGGTGGAGCAGCCGTCCCGGCCGGCGAAGAAGGCAGCGAAGGCGCCCGCCAAGAAGGCCCCCGCGAAGGCCGCGGCGAAGAAGGCCCCGGCGAAGAAGGCGGCCAAGAAGTCCACGCGCAAGTCAGCCTGACGCCGCTCAACTCGGCCGCCTGGGCGGCCGACATACAGGACGTGACGGACGTGTTGCCCGACTACGCGGAGATCGTCGCTGCTCTGCGCGCGGTCCCGGGTGTGGCGCACGCGAACGTGCGTCCGGACGCCGACGGCGCCGGTCTGCTGCAGCTCGGGCTCGAGCCCGACGCGGACGAGGCGGCCGTCGCCGGTCAGGTGGGGCGGCTGCTGCTGGAGCGGTTCGGCGTCGGGATCGACGCCGAGCACATCGGCATGCTCGAGGACGCGTCGGTCGAGCAGGAGCACGAGCCCGAGCCCGGTAGGGGCCGGCGGGTGGCAATCCGGCGGATGCAGCTGATGTCCAGCGGTCTGGACGTGACCGCGACCGTGGTGCTGGCGCAGGCGGACCGGGAGGCCGTCGGTGAGGCACGCGGCACGGCCACCCAGTCGGGGGTGCACCGGGCGGTTGCCGGCGCGACGCTGCGTGCGGTGGAGGCCCTCGTCGACGGCCAGGTGCGCTTCGAGCTGGAGGCAGTGGAGGTCACCGCGCTCGCCGGCGAGCGCACGGTCGTGGTCGCCGTGACGCTGGTCGGCCCGGGCGGGCACGACCGGCTCACCGGCTCGGCGACCGTGCGCCAGGACGTGCGCCAGGCGTGTATCCGCGCCGCCCTCGACGCGGTCAACCGCCGGGTCGAGCCACTGCTGGGCTGAACCGCACGCGAGCGGCTGGCCGGGGCGCAGGCGTAGCGCACCACCGCGCCGTAGCCTGCGGGCGTGGTCGACCTCGTGTGCCTGCAGGGAGGTGGCGAGTTCGCCGCCGCCTGCGAGCCGATGGACGCCGAACTGGTGCGCCGCGCCGTCGGCCGCGTGGTGATCGCGCCGTTCGCCTGCGCATCGGGACGCGAGTACGACCTTGCCGCGGCCAACGGCGTACGCCACCACGAGCGCGTCGGCGGCACCGACGTCGCCGTGGCGCCGGACCCGGACGCCGACCCGGCCGGCGCGCTCGCCGCCGTACGCGAAGCGCGCCTGCTGGTGCTGCCCGGCGGGTCGCCGGCGCGGCTGCTCGCCCGGCTGGCCGGCGAGCTGGCCGAGGCGGTGCGGGCCGTACCGGTGCTCAGCGGCTCCAGCGCGGGTGCGATGGTGCTGGGCGAGGTGCCGTTCCTGCCCGAGCACGGCCGGGTCGCCCGCGGCCTCGCCGTCGTGCCCGGCGTCGCGGTCGTCCCGCACTTCAGCGGAACGAGTCCGTGGCTGCCGCGGCTCGCAGCCGCCGGCGTACGGGTGCTCGGCGTGCCGGAGTCCTCGGGCGTGCTGGTCGAGGGGGACCAGTGGCGCTCGGTGGGGGCGGCGAGCAGCACCCTGCACGAGTCCGGCCGGAGCACGGAGGTACCGCGATGACGTTCGCCCGCGAGCTGCCGGGCCGGGAGTTCCTGCCGCTGGGGCCCTGGCCGGGTGAGCACGTCCGGGTCGGGCCGTTCCGCCTCTACGCGCGCCACGTGCCCGACACCACCGGCACCGAGCCCGCGGTCTACGTCCACGGCCTCGGCGGCGCGGCGACCAACTGGACCGACCTGCAGTACCTGCTCGCCGACCGGCTCGACGGGCACGCCATCGACCTGCCCGGCTTCGGCCACAGCGACCCGCCACCGGGCGGCGACTACCGGCTCGACACCCACGTCCGAGCGGTCACCGCGTACGTCGAGGACGTCGTCGGTGCACCGGTGCACCTGTTCGGCAACTCGATGGGTGGTGCGGTGGCGCTGCGCCTGGCCGCCGAGCGGCCGGACCTCGTCCAGACCCTGACGCTGGTCGCCCCGGCGCTGCCCGACCTGCGCCCGCGGGTCCCCGGCGACCCGCGGCTGCTGGCGCTGTTCGTCCCCGGCGTCGACCGGCTGCTCGCCCACCGGCTGGGCATCGACACCGTCTCCCGGCGGGCCCGCGCGACGCTCGAGCTGGTCTACGCCGACCCCGCACGCATCCACCCCGAGCGGCTCGCGCAGGCCGAGCAGGAGGTCGTACGGCGGACCGGGCTGGACTGGTCGGCGCGTGCTCTCGTCCGGTCCGGACGCGGCATCGTCTCGACGTACCTCTCCCGTGGCGAGCGCTCGCTGTGGCAGCAGGCAACGCGGGTGCAGGCGCCCACGCTGCTGGTCTTCGGCCGGCAGGACCGGCTCGTGGACGTCTCGCTCGCCGCGCGGGCCCGGCGCGCCATCCCCAGCGCCCGGCTGCTGGTTCTGGACGACTGCGGACATGTCGCCCAGATGGAGCATCCGCAGGTCGTCGCGGACGCCGTGCGCGAGCTGCTCGACGCGGGATCCCCCACAACGTGAGCCGACCAGACATACTGCCGGGGGGAGAGTGAGCGGAGGAGGTGCGTGGTGACCGAGTCGTACGGTGAGAACCAGCCGGCCCAGACGCCGATGGCCGAGCGGATGCAGGCGCTGCTGTCCCGGGCCGTCGAGGACCAGATCTCCGAGCAGCGGCAGCTGACGTCGGCGCTCGCCGAGCTCCGCGGGCTCGTCGGGCGGCTCTCCGACGAAGCGAGCAAGCCCGGCACCGCGCCCGACCCGCGGCTCGACCAGGTGCTCTCCGACGTCTCCGGCGTCGAGCGGTCGCTGCGCACCGGGCTGCAGGCGCTGGGGGAGGGCCTCGCGGGGCTCACCGCCGCCGTCCAGGCCCGCCCGGCCGAGGCGGCGGAGGTCGTCTCCCGCATCGACGAGGTCCGCGAGAACCTGCGCGGCCACGCCGTCGTGCTGCAGGCCCTGCGCGCCGGCCTGGACGCGTTGCCGTCGTTCCCCGACGAGATCGCCGCGCTGCGCCAGCAGGTGGAGGGCCTCGGCTCACGCCTCGACGCGTTCGGCGAGCTCAACGAGACCCTGTCGACCACGGCCGGGCGGCTGACCGCGCTGGACGATCTCGTGGCCGAGGTGGGCGCCAGCCGGGCGGCGACCGAACGGGTCGCCGGCCGCGCCGAGTGGCTCGCCGGGCGCGACGACGTGGACGAGCTGCGCCGGGCGCTGCTCGAGCGGCTCGAGCAGGTGCGCGCCGAGCAGGCCGCCCACGTCGCCGGCCGGTTCGAGGGCCTGGCCCGTGCGGACGCGGTCGCCGACCTCGCCGACCGGCTCGACGAGCTCGTCCGGCGTCCGGCCGGTGTCGACCAGGAGCGGTTGACCGCCATCGAGTCGCGGCTGGACGCGCTGTCCAGCCGGGTCGAGCAGCTGCTCGAGTGGCTCGAGGACGACCCGCGCATGGAGCGGGTGGAGCGTTCGATGGAGTCCACCCGCATCGCCGCCGAGGAGGCGGTCTCGGCCAGCGGCCGCCTGCACAGCGAGCTGACGGTCATCGGCGAGTCGGTGTCCGGGGTCGACACCGCGGACGAGCTCAAGGCGCTGCGCGAGGAGCTCGCCGACCTGCGCGCGGCGGTCACCGCACCCGCGGACACGAGCGAGTCCGAGGCCCTGCGGGCGCTGGTCGCCGAGACCGAACGTCGCCTCGCCGCGCACGTGGACGAGGCCGTCCTGGCACTGGCCGAGGTCATGCTGCGCCGCCGCCCGGTCGTCCGTCCGGTCGCCGAGCCGGCACCCGCCCCCGAGCCGCCCGCCCCCGAGCCCGTGGTCACCCGGGCCGCGGCGCCGCAGCCGGCGCCGGAGCAGGAGCAGGAGCCGGCTGCCGCGGAGGTCCCGTACGCCGCACCCGAGCCGGAGCCCCGCAAGCGCCGCCCCTGGTGGAAGCCGGGCGACTGAGCCCCCCACCACACCACCCCCTCCGAAGTGCGGGTATGTCCCGTTAGAGCGGGACATGCCCGCACCTCGTGTCGGTGGGGGCGGGACCGTCCTGTCGGGAATGCGGTGCCGGCACGTACCGTTGTGTGCGCAAGGAACCGTCCCGAGGAGCGCGAATGTCCCTGCCGCCGCTGGTGGAGCCCGCCGATGAGCTCACCCCCGACGAGGTACGGCGTTACTCGCGCCACCTGATCATCCCGGACGTCCGGATGGACGGCCAGAAGCGGCTGAAGAACGCCAAGGTGCTCGCCGTCGGCGCGGGCGGGCTCGGGTCGCCGACGCTGATGTACCTCGCCGCCGCCGGCGTGGGCACGCTCGGGATCATCGACTTCGACGTCGTCGACGAGTCCAACCTGCAGCGCCAGGTCATCCACGGCCAGTCCGACGTCGGCCGCTCGAAGGCCGAGTCCGCGCGCGACTCGATCAAGGAGATCAACCCGAACGTCGAGGTCGTGCTGCACGAGGAGCGGCTCGACTCCTCGAACGCGATGGAGATCTTCGCCCCGTACGACCTCATCGTCGACGGCACCGACAACTTCGCCACCCGCTACCTCGTCAACGACGCCTGCGTGCTGCTCGGCAAGCCGTACGTGTGGGGCTCGATCTTCCGCTTCGACGGGCAGGCCAGCGTGTTCTGGGCCGAGCACGGCCCCTGCTACCGCTGCCTCTACCCCGAGCCCCCGCCGCCCGGCATGGTGCCGTCGTGCGCCGAGGGCGGCGTGCTCGGCGTGCTGTGCGCGCTCGATCGGCTCGATCCAGACCACCGAGGCGATCAAGGTGCTCACCGGGATCGGCGAGCCGCTGGTCGGCCGGCTGATGATCTACGACGCCCTGGAGATGCAGTACCGCACGGTGAAGGTCCAGAAGGACCCGGAGTGCCCGATCTGCGGCAAGAACCCGACCATCACCGAGCTGATCGACTACGAGGCGTTCTGCGGCGTGGTCTCCGACGAGGCCGAGCAGGCCGCCGCCGGACTCGACCATCACCGCGGCCGAGCTCAAGGACATGTTCGACCGCGGGCGAGGAGTTCCTGCTCGTCGACGTCCGCGAGCCCGCCGAGTGGGACATCGTCCGCATCCCCGGCGCGGTGCTCATCCCCAAGGGCGACCTGCCGCAGCGGCTGTCCGAGCTGCCGCAGGACAAGCCGGTGGTGCTGCACTGCAAGACCGGGGTGCGCTCCGCCGAGGCGCTCGCGCTGCTGAAGAACGCCGGGTTCACCTCCGCCATGCACGTCCAGGGTGGCGTCACGGCCTGGGCGACGCAGGTCGACAAGACGCTGCCGACGTACTGACCAGCGGCGGCGCCCGCCACGCCTGGGCGGCGCCGTGCAGCAGGCGGGTCCCCGGCCCCCAGCCGGTGGACCGGATCGACGCGTCGCCGACCAGCCACGCGCGTACGGCGCGCTGCACCCGCTCGTCGCTGAGCAGCCCGCCGTGGAAGGCGTCGACGACGACCATCGGCGTCCCCTGCGTACCGGTCGGCTCCGCCGGCAGCGTCAGCGTGTCCGCCAGCGGGACGAACCGGGCCCGGACGAGCGGGCTGCACTCCCAGGCGGCGAGCGACCGCGCGTCCGCAGCCACCGACGCCAGCAGCCCCCGGTCGAGCGTGACATGGAACGGGGAGATCGCGTTGACGGCGCGGACGACCCCGCGCAGCACCCAGCCGGCCGCCCACCCGGCACCGTGCTCGCCGGGGAGGGGAACGTGGCGCGCCCCGGCCCGCTCACCGGGCTGAGCAGCAGCACGGCGTCCACCGGGGCGTCCGGGTGGTGGGTCAGGTAGGCGGCGGTGACCAGCGAGCCCTCGCTCTCGGCGACCAGCGTCACCGGCCGCCCGGTCCGCGCGTGCATCAGGTCCACCTGGCGGCGCAGCCGGGCGGCGAGGACGTCCAGCGGCTGGTCGGTCGCCGCGCGCCCGTGCGGGATCGGCCGACCGTGGGCGTCCAGGCCCGCGTAGGAGAACTGCCGTACGGTCAGCCGCGGGTCGTGGTCGGCGAGGCCGCGGTCGCGGCCGCAGCAGTCGGAGCCGAAGCCCGCCACGACGAGGACCGGCCGCCCGCCCCACCCGGTGTTCAGGTCGGCGGACAGGTGCTGGCGGTGGGTCTGCGCGGAGAACGACGCCCAGGCCCCGGTGTAGCAGGCACCCACCAGCACGACGACCGCCAGCGGGGCGACCGGCACCGTACGCAGGTTCCGCGGGGCGGGCAGCGAGCCGGCCGCCGCACGCCACGCCAGCGCGTTCGCCGTCCCCGCGACCCCGGCGACCACCGGCCCGGCCTCCGGCGGCAGCAGCGCCAGCGCCGCCGACGCGGCGGTCAGCCACACGGCCTGCGCGGCCAGCACGCCGACGGCGCGGGGACGCGGCAGCCCGCCCCACCAGTGCGTCGACAGCCCGGCGTGCGCGAGCACCGCGGCGATCATCAGCGCGAGGGGCGCGGCGGCGAGGTACGGCCAGGAGAACGGCAGCAGCGCGACGCCGACGAGCATCGCCGCCGCGGGCGCCAGCAGCACCACGCCGACCAGCCCGGCGACCAGGTTCGCCCGCCACAGCGCGGCCGCCGGCGGGCGGTCACCCTCCGGCCAGGCGAGCAGCAGGCAGGCGGTGGACAGGGTCGCCCGCCCGAGCAGGATCACGGCGACGCCGACGGCCGTCCACAGCGGCGAGTCGGCGTACACCAGCAGCCAGCGCAGGTCGTGGAAGACCCCCAGGACGGGCAGCGCGGTGGTCTGCGGTGCCAGCACCCGGGCGACGTTCGGACCGGTGAGCAGGACGACGAGCGCCTCGACGAACGCGGGCAGCCCGCACAGCGCCGGGAGCAGGGCCCGGCGCGGCAGACTGGACACGTATGGAGCCTCCCATCCCTGACCACGCCCGGGCCGTCCTGGACGCCGTCGACGCGATCCCGCCCGGCGCGGTGATGTCGTACGGGGACGTGGCGGAGTACGCCGGCCTGCGGTCGGCCCGGCTGGTCGGGCAGGTGCTGCGGCGGTACGGGTCCGAGGTGCCCTGGCACCGGGTGGTCATGTCCACCGGCGCCCCGGCGCCGCACCACGCCGGCGAGCAGCTGGCCCGGCTGCGCGCCGAGGCCGTACCGCTCGTCGCCGACGCCACCCGCGTCGACATGCGCCGCGCCCGCTGGACCGGCTGACCGGCGCCGGGCGCCCCCGCGCGTTCGGCCGAAACTGTCGCCGCTGCGTGTTGTCATGGGGCCCGTGCCCGGCTCGTACGTCCTCGTCCGCCGTGCGCCCGACCCGGTCGCGGCGCCCGTGCTCGACGCGGCGCAGCGCCGGGTCGTCGAGCACCCGGGCGGGCCGCTGCTCGTCCTGGCCGGCCCCGGTACGGGCAAGACCACGACGCTCGTCGAGGCGGTCGTCGCGCGGGTCGAGGCGGGGCTGCGCCCGGACGAGGTGCTCGTCCTCACCTTCAGCCGCAAGGCCGCGGACGAGCTGCGCGAGCGGATCACCGCCCGGCTCGGCCGCACGGTCACCGAGCCGGCGGCCTACACCTTCCACTCCTGGTGCTACGCGCTGGTCCGGGCGTACGGCACGCCGGGCGAGGCGCCCCGGCTGCTGTCCGGCCCGGAGCGCGACGTCCGGGTGCGCGAGCTCATCGCCGGTCACCTCGCCGGCGAGGGGGTCGTGACCTGGCCCGACCACCTGCGCCCCGCCCTCGGCACGCGCGGGTTCGCCGCCGAGGTCGCGGACCTGTTCGACCGGGCCCGCGAGCGCGGGCTCGAGGGTGCCGAGCTGCGGGCGCTCGGTGAGCGGCACGGCCGGCCGGCCTGGGTCGCGGCCGGGCGCTTCCTCGACGAGTACGCCGACGTGCTCGACCTCCGGGGCGAGCTCGACTACGCGGGCCTGGTCCGCCGGGCGGTGCTGCTGCTGCAGAGCCGGGACGTGCTCGCCGAGGTCACCGGCCGGACGAAGGCGGTGTTCGTCGACGAGTACCAGGACACCGACCCCTCGCAGGAGGAGCTGCTGCAGCTGCTCGCCGGGGGCGGGCGCGACCTGGTCGCGGTCGGTGACCCCGACCAGTCCGTCTACGCGTTCCGCGGCGCCGACGTCGGCAACATCCTCGCGTTCCCCGAGCGCTTCCCGCGAGCGGACGGCGGCCCGGCACCGGTGGTGCCGCTGCAGGTGTCGCGCCGGGCCGCAGCGCCGCTGCTCGCACCGTCGCGCGCCGTGGCCCGCCGGATCCCCATGCCCGGGCTGCCGGTCGAGGTCACCACGCGCCACCGCGACCTCGACGCGCAGGGCCCGCCGGCGGGTGCCGCACCGCAGGTGCGCCTGTACGCCACCGCCGCCGACCAGGCCGTCGCGATCGCGGACCTGCTGCGCCGGGCGCACCTGCAGGACGGCCTGCCGTGGTCGCAGATGGCGGTGCTCGTCCGCTCCGGCGTGCGCAGCATCCCGGTCCTGCGCCGGGCGCTGGTCGCAGCGGGCGTGCCGGTCACCGTGGCCAGCGACGAGGTGCCGGTCGCCAAGGAGCCCGCCGTGCAGCCGCTGCTCGCCGCGCTGCACGTCGCCCAGCACGGCGACGACGCGCTCACCCCCGACGTCGCCCGCCTGCTGCTCCTCTCGCCGCTCGCTCGGGCGCTGCCCAGCGCGTTGCGCGCACTCGGCCGCCGGCTGCGCGCCCTGGACCGCGAGGCCGGCGCGGTCGTGCCCCGCCCGTCGGCCGCGCTGATCCGCGACGCCGTGGTCGACCCGCGCGACCTGGCGACCGTCGAGGACTGGATGGCCGAGCCGGCCCGCCGCCTGCACGGGCTCCTCACCGAGGCGCGCCGCGTCCTGCACGACCGCGACGGCACCCCCGAGGAGGCGCTGTGGGCGCTGTGGGACGGCAGCGGCTGGGCGGCGCGGCTGTCCGCCGAGGCATGGCGCGGCGGCCGCCGTCGGGCGCAGCGCCGACCGTGACCTCGACGCGGTCGTCGCGCTGTTCGAGGCCGCCGCGCGCCTGGAGGAGCGCCGCCCGCGTGCCGGCGTACGCGAGCTGCTCGCCGAGCTGGAGGCGCAGGAGATCCCCGCCTCGCCGCTGGACGAGCGGGCCGGCGCGCCGCAGGCCGTCCGGGTGCTGACCGCCCACCGCAGCAAGGGCCTGGAGTGGGACCTCGTCGTCGTCGCCGACGTCCAGGACGGCGGCTGGCCGGACCTGCGCCGCCGCGGCTCCCTGCTCGAGGCCGACCTCGTGGGCCGCGACGGCCTGCGCGACGCACCGACCCCGCAGTCGCTGCTGGTCGACGAGCGCCGGCTGTTCTACGTCGCCCTGACCCGGGCCCGCCGCCGCCTCGTGCTCACCGCCGTGCAGTCGCTCGCCGAGGACGGCGAGCGCCCGTCCCGGCTGCTCGCCGAGACCGGTCTGGAGCTGCCCGCGCCGTCCGGTGGGGGTACGGCCCTGCTGTCGGCCGGCTCCCTCGTCGCCCGGCTGCGCCGCACGCTCGAGGACCCGGCCGCCTCGGCCGGGCTGCGCGCCGCTTGCGCCGCGCAGCTCGCCGCGCTCGCCTCGGCCCGCGCCGGGACCGGGGAAGGGGACGGGGGCCAGCTCGTCCCGGCCGCGGACCCGGAACGCTGGTGGGGGCTGGCGGACTGGACACCGGGCGTACGTCCCGTCCGCCCGGTCGAGGAGCCGCTCGCGCTGTCCGGCTCGGGCATCACGGCGTACGTCACCTGTCCGCTGCGCTGGTTCCTCGACCGCGAGCTCAAGGCGGGCGGCCCGGCGAGCGCAGCGCAGGGCTTCGGTACCGTGCTGCACGCGCTCGTCCAGCAGGTGGCCGACGGGGTGCTGCCCGCCGACCCGGACGTGCTCGTCGACCGGCTCGACGCGGTGTGGTCCGCGCTGGCGTTCGAGGCGCCGTGGCACGCCGCGGCCGAGCGCGTGGCGGCCCGCGAGGCGCTCGCCCGGTTCTGCCGCTGGGCCGAGCACGGGCGCGCGCTGCCGTCGCGGCGGAGGCCGGCTTCGTGCGTGACGATCGGCGACGTGCTGCTGCGCGGCAGCGCGGACCGGCTCGAGCTCGACGCCGACGGGCGGGTCCACGTCGTCGACTTCAAGACCGGCAAGAACGCCGCTCGCCGGCGACGAGGTGCCCGAGAACCCGCAGCTCGGCGTCTACCAGCTCGCCGTGCGTGAGGGCGCGTTCGACGAGGTGCTCGGCGGCCGCCACCCGCTCGGCGGCGCGGAGCTCGTCTGGCTGCGCGACGGCAACGCCCGCGGGCTGCCCAGGGTGCAGCGCCAGGACCCGCTGAACGACGACGACCCGTGGGCGGAGCGCGTGGTCCAGGAGACCGCGAAGGGCCTGCGGGACGAGGTGTTCGACGCCCGGCCGAACGACGGCTGCGACCGCTGCCCGTTCCGGCACTGCTGCCCGGCGCCGGCCCGAGGGCACGCAGGTGGTCTCGTGACACCGGCGCCCGACGCCGGCGGCGCGCTACCTGCGCGAGCTGCTCGCCACCCCGTTCACCGACGAGCAGCTCGCGGTCGTCACCGCGCCGCTGTCACCGCAGCTCGTCGTCGCCGGCGCCGGCTCGGGCAAGACGACCGTCATGGCCGCCCGGGTCGTCCACGCGGTCGCCTGGCACGGGGTCGAGCCGTCGCGGATCCTCGGCCTGACGTTCACCAACAAGGCCGCCGGCCAGCTCGCCGAGTCGGTCCGCACGGCGCTGCGCCGCCTGCTGCCCGACGACGCCCTCGACGACGAGCCGACCGTCTCCACCTACCACGCGTACGCCGCCGCGCTGCTGCGTGACCACGCGCTGCGGATCGGTCGCGAGCCGATGACCCAGCTGCTCACCGAGGCCACCCGCTGGCAGCTCGCGCTGCGGGTCGTGCACGCCGCGCCGGGGACCGTTCACGCAACCTCACGTGGACCCCGCCGTTCGTCGCCCGCTACCTGCTCGAGCTCGACGGCGAGATGTCCGAGCACCTCGCCGACGTCGACGCCGTACGCCGGTTCGACGCCGAGCTGGCCGCCGCCGTGGCGGCGCTGCCGAAGCCGACGAAGGCCGTGCTCGACCTGCGCGCAGGCGGCGCGCGCCCGCGACGAGCTGCTGGACCTGGTGGCCGACTACCGTGCCCGCAAGCTGCGCGGGGACCTCGTGGACTACGGCGACCAGGTGGCGGTCGCGGCCGACATCGCGCGCCGCTGCCCGGAGGTCGGCGAGATCGAGCGCGACCGGTTCGCGCTCGTCCTGCTCGACGAGTACCAGGACACCGGGGTCGCCCAGCGGGTGCTGCTGACGTCCCTGTACGGCGGCGGGCACCCGGTGACTGCGGTCGGCGACCCGAACCAGGCCATCTACGGCTGGCGCGGCGCCTCCGTCGGCAACCTGCTGCGGTTCGCCGAGCACTTCGCCCCCGAGCGCGGCGTGCACCCGCTGCCGCTGATGACGAGCTTCCGCTGCGGCGGGCGCATCCTCGCCGTCGCCGAGCGCGTGGCGGCACCGCTGCGCACCTCCGTGGCGGCGGCCCGCCGTCCGGTGCTGGACGTGCCGCCGCTGGCGGCGCCGCCGGGTGAGGAGGACGCCGGCGAGGTGCTGGCGGGGCTGCTCGCCACGGTCGAGGACGAGGCGGCGTGGGTCGCCGACCAGGTGGCCCGTGCCGTACGCGACGAGGGCACCCGGCCCGGCGAGGTGGCGGTGCTCTGCCGGCGGCGTGCCGACTTCCCGCTGCTGCACGCGGCACTCGTCGACCGCGACCTGCCGGTCGAGGTGGTCGGTCTCGGTGGGCTGCTCGAGATGCCCGAGGTCGCCGACGTCGTCGCGACCCTGCGGGTCCTCGTCGACCCGAACGCCGGGGCCGACCTGCTGCGCCTGCTCACCGGTCCGCGCTGGCGGATCGGTCCGCGCGACCTGGCCGCGCTCGCCGAGCGGGCGCGCCGGCTCGCCGGCCCGCCGGCCGTCAGCGGCGACGACCCGCTCGCCCGCGCGGCTCACGGTGCCGACCCGGTGGACGTCGTCTCGTTGCTCGACGCTCTCGACAGCCTGGGCGACGAGGCGGCGTACGCGCCGGAGGCGTACGCGCGGCTGGTCGCCGTCCGCGACGAGCTGCGCCGGATGCGCCCGCTGCTCTCCCAGCCGGTGGTCGAGGCGGTCGCCGAGGTGGTCAGCCGGATCGGGCTGGACGTCGAGGCGGAGGCCGCGCCTGCGCCCCTGGCCGCGGCACGTTCGGCCAACCTCGCCGCGTTCCTCGACCATGCGGCCCGGTTCACCGGGCTCGACGGCGAGAGTGACCTCGCGTCGTTCCTCGCCTATCTCGCGGCCGCCGCCGACGCCGAGGACGGCCTCGACGTCGGCGGGGTGTCGGCTGCCGACACGGTGAAGCTGCTGACCGTGCACAAGGCCAAGGGCCTGGAGTGGGACGTCGTCGCCGTCCCCGGGCTCGCGCACAACGTCTTCCCGTCCGGGCAGGGCCGCTCGCGGTACACCGGGCACGGCAAGGTGCTGCCGTTCCCGCTCCGTGGCGACGCCGACGACCTGCCGGCGCACCCGTCGCTCGACGGCAAGGGGCTGTCGGCGTTCAGCCAGGACTGCACCGCCGACGACGCGGACGAGGAGCGCCGGCTCGGGCTACGTCGCGTTCACCCGGGCGCGGCGTCGGCTGCTGGCGAGCGGCTACTGGTGGGGTGCGACGCAGAAGTCACCGAAGGGCCCGTCGCAGCTGCTGCAGGACGTGCACGAGCTCGCCGGTCGGGGGCTGGTGGCCGTCGACGTGTGGGAGCCCGAACCCGAGCCGGGTGCGGACAACCCGCTGCGGGACGCCCGCGCCACCGACGTGCCGTGGCCGCGCCCGGCCGAGCCGGAGGCGCTGGCCCGTCGCCGCGCGGCTGCGGACGCGGTCCGGCAGGCGTCCGCGTCGCCGCCGCTGGACGCGCTGTCCCCGGGTGAGCGCGAGCTGGTCGACGGGTGGGCGGCCGAGGCCGACGCGCTGCTCGCCGAGGCGCGGCGGCTGCGCACCGTACGCCGCGAGGTCGAGCTACCGCGCCGGCTCACCGCCAGCCAGGTCGTGGCGCTGGCCGAGGACCCGGACGGGCTGGCCCGGCTGCTCGCCCGCCCGCTGCCGCAGCGACCCGGCCGGCAGGCGCGCCGCGGCAGCCGGTTCCACGCCTGGGTGGAGGCGCTGCACGGCCAGCGGCCGCTGCTCGACGTCGACGAGGTCCCCGGGGCCGGCGACGCGGACGTGTCCGACGCGGAGCTCGCCGAGCTGCAGGAACGCTTCCTCGCGACCGAGTGGGCCCGGCTGCGCCCGGTCGCCGTCGAGGCGCCGTTCGAGCTGGTCGCCGGGGGACGGCTGGTCCGCGGGCGGATGGACGCGGTGTACCCGCGCGACGACGGCGGGTTCACGGTCGTCGACTACAAGACCGGCGCGGTCCCGCGCGACCTGTCCGCCGCGGCGCTGCAGCTCGCCGTCTACCGGCTGGCCTGGGCATCCATCGCCGATGTGCCGGTGGACCGGGTGGACGCCGCGTTCCTGTACGTACGCACCGGCGAGCTGCTGCGACCCGAGCGGCTGCTGTCGGCCGACGAGGTCGCCGAGCTGCTCAACGCGGGCTGACGGCCGCCCCACCCCCCCACGAGGTGCGGGTATGTCCCCTTCTAGCGGGACATACCCGCACCTCGTGGGGGGGGGTGGCGGGGTAGGGGCCGGCCGTCACACTGGTCGGGTGCCCGCCGTACGCCGCCCGCTCCATGTCGCCGCCGTCGCGGGCGTGGCCGTGCACAACGCGTTCGAGCTCGGCGCCGGTGCCGGGCTGATCTTCCAGCCGGAGCTCGGGCTCGCCGGCGCGGCGGCGCTGTGGGGCACGTGGCTGCCGGCGTGGGCGGCGCTGGCCGCGTACGGCGGCCGGCGCTTCGACGGCCCGCTCGCCTTTCTCGCCGGCGGCGGTCTGGGCATGGCGCTGCTGCACTTCGTGGTCTGGCCGACCGGCCGCCGGTACGGCCTGCCGGTGCTCACCGCGGCGGAGGGGATGACCGCGCGGCTGCTGCCGGCGTACAACGCGGTGCTGTACGCGTGGGCCGCCGCCTCCGTCGCCGCGCTGGCCCGCGAGACGCCGCGGGGGCGGCGCGCGCCGGTGGTGCCGGGCATCGCGGCCGCGCTGGCCATGCGGCCGAACGTCGACCGGCACCTGCGCTGGCTGCGTGCCGACGCCGCCCGCCGGCTGCGCTGGTGGAACCGGGCCGGCGCATAGGGTGGCCGCCATGCCGTCCGACGTGCGCGCGTTCGTCACCGAGCACCAGCAGTCGCTGTTCGACGACCTCGACGCCTGGCTGCGCATCCCCAGCATCTCCGCGGACCCGGCCCACGCCGACGACGTCCGGCACAGCGCCGCGTGGCTGGCCGAGCGGTTCCGTACGGCGCCGGGTTCCCGACGGTCGAGATCTGGGAGACCGCCGGGCACCCCGCGGTGTACGCCGAGTGGCCGGCGGACGACCCCGCCGCGCCGACCGTCGTGGTGTACGGCCACCACGACGTGCAGCCGGTCGACCCGCTGGAGCTGTGGGAGACCCCGCCGTTCGAGCCGACGATCCGCGGCGAGGAGCTGTTCGCGCGCGGCGCGATCGACGACAAGGGACAGGTGCTGTTCCACCTGCTCGGGCTGCGACGCGCACTTCGCCGCGACCGGCCGCAGCGCGCCTCCCGTGACCTTGAAGTTCCTCGTCGAGGGGGAGGAGGAGTTCGGCTCGCCGCACTTCGCCGCCCTGCTGCGCGAGCACCGCGACCGGCTGGGCTGCGACGTCGTCGTGGTCAGCGACACCGGCGTGTACGACCGCGACACCCCGTCCATGTGCACCGGGATGCGCGGGCTCACCTACTGCCAGGTCGACCTGCACGGCCCGGACGTCGACCTGCACTCGGGCTCGTTCGGCGGGGCCGTACCCAACCCGGCGACCGTCCTCGCGCGCCTGCTCGCCGGGCTGCACGACGAGCACGGCCGGGTCACGCTGCCCGGCTTCTACGACCGGGTGGTGGAGCTCACCGACCGCGAGCGCGACCTGATGGCGCGGCTGCCGTTCGACGAGGCGGCGTTCCTGCGCACGGCGGCGAGCCGCGCCACGTACGGCGAGGAGGGCTTCAGCACGCTGGAGCGCCTCGGTGCGCGGCCGACCTGCGAGGTCAACGGGCTGTGGGGCGGCTACACCGGCCCCGGGCAGAAGACCATCATCCCGACCGACGCGCACGCGAAGGTCTCCTTCCGGCTGGTCGCCGACCAGGACCCGGCCGAGGTGGAGGCCGCGATGCGCGCGTACGTCGCCGCCGCCGTCCCCGACGGCATCGCGGCGAGCGTGGAGTTCTTCGGCGGGGGAGTGCGCCCGTGCCTCACCCCGATCGACCACCCGGCCGTGCAGGCCGCGACCCGGGCCATGCAGCGGGCGTTCGACGCCGAGATCCTCTACACCCGCGAGGGCGGCAGCGGGCCGGAGGCCGACCTCGCCGAGATCCTCGACGCTCCGGTCGTGTTCGTCGGCGTCGGGCTGCCGGACGACCGCATCCACGCGCCCAACGAACGGGTCGTGCTGCCGATGCTGGTCAAGGGCGCCGAGGCGGCCGCGTACCTGTGGGACGAGCTTGCGGAGGCACTCGCACGATGACCCAGCCGGCCCTGTCCCGGGCGGCGCTCGACCGCGCCGCCGAGCACCGCCGCGATGCCGACTGGCTCGCCGCCGCCTGGACCGACGAGCGGGGCCGGGTGCTCGTCGTCGACGCCAAGGGCCGTGCCCTGCTCGACGGCGAGACGCTGGCGCTGCTGCCGCCGTCGGAGGCGCCGGAGGGGGAGCGGTTCCTGCTCGGCGTCGACGGTGACGGCGTCGCGTACTGGGCGGTCGCAGCCGACCTGCCGAGGCGGCTCGGCGCCCGCCCGCAGGGGCTGCGCGAGGTGGGCGCGCTGCTGCCCGACCGCGACGCCGGCATGTTCGTCCAGGCGGTCGCGCTGGCGAACTGGCACGCGGCCCACCCGTGCTGCGCCCGCTGCGGCGAGGCGACGTACGTCGAGCAGGCCGGCTACGTCCGCCGCTGCCCGGCCGACGGCAGCGAGCACTTCCCGCGTACGGACCCGGCCGTGATCATGCTGGTGACCGACGGTGCGGACCGGGCGCTGCTCGCCCGCCAGCCGGCCTGGCCGCCCGGCTTCTACTCGACGCTCGCCGGTTTCGTGGAGCCGGGGGAGTCGCTCGAGCAGGCGGTGGCGCGCGAGGTGCTCGAGGAGGTCGGGGTCGTCGTCCGCGACGTCCGCTACCAGGGCAGCCAGCCGTGGCCGTTCCCGTCCAGCCTCATGCTCGGGTTCACCGCGGTCGCCGACGTGGGCGAGGTGCGCCTGGGTGACGGCGAGATCGAGGACGCGCGCTGGCTCACCCGTGAGCAGGTCCGCTCGGGTGAGGTCCGTACCCCGCCCGCCGTCTCGATCGCCTACCGGCTCATCGCCGACTGGCTGGGCTGACCGGGCTCAGCGGCTCCCGGCACTCCGGGCAGCGCCACAGCTCGGGCCGGCGGTTGAGGACGAGCAGCGCAAGGGGTACGACCGCATGGCAGCTGCGGCACAGGGTGCCGGCCTGATCGAGGGTGTCCGCGAGGGTGTCCGGGGTCGTCATGGCGCACCTCCTGGCCCACACTGTGCCCGCGTACGAGCGCATACAGTGCATCTCTCGTGACAAATAGTCACATCGGATGGCATGGAAGGGGACATCCGGCGAAACCGAGGACATCGCGCCGCGGCTGAGTGATGATTTCGGCACCGCCCGCGCCGTTCCCGGAGTGATGGATGTCCGTACCTGCCGCCCGCCAGCCCGAGGTCGACCTGACGATCGTCCGGCTCATCCACGACGCGTTCCGGCGTGACTTCGCAGCGCTGCTCGCCGCGCTGCGGGCGCTCCCGGTCGGCGCGAAGGAGCCGGCGCAGGGGCTGGTCCGCTTCTACGACCACCTCGTCGAGCAGCTGCACCACCACCACGCCATCGAGGACGAGGCGCTCGTCCCCCTGCTCGCGGCGAAGGTCGAGCGTGACCCGGCCGCGCAGGCCGTCCTGGCGAAGGTCGCCGAGCAGCACCGCGCGCTCGACGCCGTCCTCACCCGCGTGGACGACGGCATGCGGCGCGTACGCGAGCTCGGCGCGACCGGGCAGGCGCTGTTCAGCGCGTTCGAGGACCTGATCGCGCACCTGGACGGCCACCTCGCCGACGAGGAGCGCGACGCGTTCCCGCTCGTCGAGCGGCTGCTGACACCGACCGAGTTCGCACAGTTCGAGCAGGCGACGAAGAAGGCGATGGGTCTCAAGGGGGCGCGGCTGTTCTTCCCGTGGATCCTCGAGACCGCGAGCGAGGACGACGCCCGTCACGTCCTGGGCGAGCTGCCCGCGCCGCTGCGCCTGCTCTACCGCAAGCGCTGGGCCCCGCGGTACGCCCGCGACCTGGCCCTGCACTAGCGCGCGGCGCCCCGCTGCCGTACGGCCGCGAGACAGATCAACTCGCAGGCCCCGACGTACCGGTCAGCCGAGTGGGGCGCGGCCGGGGCCGGGGGGTCCGGCGAAGCACTGGGCGATGTCGAGCCACTCGTGGGCGAGCTCGCCCTCGGCGACGAGTGCGGTGTCCGTACGGTGGCGCCGCTGGGTGACCAGCAGGCAGAAGTCCTCTGCGGTGCCGGTGACCCGGTCACGGGCCGACGGGTCGCCCCACGTCCACAGCGAGCCGTCCGGCGCCACCAGCTCGACGTACACCTCGCCGGCCGGTGCGGGCAGCCCGCGGTTGACGTAGGAGAACCCGCGGGTGCGTACGCCGAGGTGGCAGATGTGCCGCAGCCGCGCGCTCGGCTCGCGGTGCACGCCGAGCGCGTCGGCGACGTCCTGGCCGTGCGCCCAGTACTCCATCAGCCGCGCGGTCGCGAACGACAGCGGGTTCATCGGCGGGCCGTACCACGGCAGCTTCACCCCCGGGTCCACGCCGGTCAGCGCGGCCACCAGCCGCTCCCGGTTGTCCCGCCAGCTCGCGAGCAGGTCGGCCGCGGACAGTGCCCGCATCCGCGCGACCGCGCGCTCCATGAACCCGTCGGCGTCGGCGACCAGCTCGCCGAGCGTGGCGTTGAACGCGTCCGCGTCGGTCACCGCGACCAGCGCCTCCCCGTCGAAGAACGCCAGGTGCCCGACCGTGTCGCGGATGCTCCAGCCCTCCGCCGGGGTCGCCCGGTCCAGGTCGTCGGCGCCCGCAACCACGGCGTCGAGGTCGGCCATCTCGGCCCGCAGGTCGGTGAGCACGTCGGTGAGGTCTGCCACGCGCGGACCGTAGCGCAGGGCAGACTGCAGGCCATGGCGGAGTGGCAGCCCGAGCTCGAGGAGATGCAGCGTCGCCGTGAGCTCGCGGCGCGGATGGGTGGCGAGGAGCGGGTCGCCCGCCAGCACGCCAACGGCCGGCTGACCGTACGCGAGCGCGTCGACGCCCTGGTCGACCCCGGCACCTGGCGCGAGGTCGGGACGTTCACCGGTGTCGGCTCGTACGACCCGGACGGCACGCTGCTCGGCCTCACGCCGGCGAACATGGTGACCGGTCAGGCGCGGCTGGACGGGCGGCGCGTCGTGGTCTCCGCCGACGACTTCACCGTCCGCGGCGGGGCGGCCGACGCGGCGATCCACGCCAAGCAGGTGGCCGCGGAGCGGGCGGCGTACGGGCAGCGGGTGCCGATCGTCCGGCTCATCGACGGCACCGGCGGCGGCGGCAGCGTGAAGACCCTGGAGACGGCGTCGCGCACGTACGTCCCGGAGAACCCGGGCTGGGAGCACGTCGTCGCCAACCTCGGCGCCGTGCCGGTGGTCGCGCTCGGCGCTCGGCCCGGTCGCCGGCCTCGGCGCGGCGCGGCTGGTCACCAGCCACGTCTCGCTGATGGTCAAGGGCACCAGCCAGGTGTTCATCGCCGGCCCGGCCGTGGTCGAGGCGGGCATGCGGGAGTCGGTCGACAAGGAGGAGCTCGGCGGCTGGCAGCTGTGCGCCCGCGCCGGCACGGTGGACCTGGTCGCCGACAGCGAGGCGGACGCCTTCGCGCTGACCCGCCGGGTGCTGTCGTACCTGCCGCGCAGCGTCTGGCACCTGCCCGAGCGCGGTCCCGTCGACGACGACCCGCAGCGCCGGGACGACTGGCTGCGGGACGCCGTGCCCCGCAGCCGCCGCGCGCCGTACGACGTCCGCCGCGTCCTCGACGCCGTGTTCGACCGGGGCAGCGTGCTCGAGCTGGGACGCCGCTACGCCCCGGCCACGGTGACCGCGCTCGCCCGGCTCGACGGCTGGCCGGTCGCGGTGCTCGCGAGCGACCCGCGGGTGTACGGCGGCGGGCTGACCGCCGACGGCAGCGACAAGATGACCCGCTTCGTCGACCTGGCCGACACCTTCCACCTGCCGGTCGTGCACCTGGTCGACCAGCCCGGCTTCGTCATCGGCACCGGTGCCGGAGAAGGCGGGCACCATCCGCCGTGGCAGCCGCGCGCTGGCCGCGGTGTACCAGTCGAGCGTGCCGTGGGCGAGCGTGCTCGTCCGGCGGGTGTTCGGCGTCGCGGGCGCCGCGCACCGGCCGCACCACCGGCACACCTACCGGATCGCGTGGCCGTCCGGTGACTGGGGCTCGCTGCCGATCGAGGGCGGGCTCGAGGTCGCCTTCAAGCGGGTGATCGCGGAGGCCGGCGAGGAGGGGGAGCGGCTGAAGGCCGAGATCGCCGAGCGGCTGGAGGCGGTGCGCTCACCGTTCCGTACGGCGGAGGCGTTCCTCGTCGAGGAGATCGTCGACCCGGCCGACACCCGGCCGCTGCTCACCGAGTGGGCGCAGGCGGCGTACGAGGTCCTCGGCAGCGAGCCACCCGGCCCCACCGCTCGCCCGCTGCGCCCCTGACCCCCCAACGAAGTGCGGGTATGTCCCCGTAGAAGGGGACATACCCGCACCTCGTGAGGGGGAGGGGGCGGGTCAGGCGCTGGTCGCGCTGCTCGGGCCACCGCGGTGGTGCCGGCCGGGGCCGCCCTCGGGCGGCTGGCCGGTCCCCACGGCCTTGGCGACGAGCGTGCCGTCCGCCTGCTTGACCCCGATGACGTGCACGGTGGTGCCGCCGGTCAGGTCGGACAGCTGCACCTTCTTGCCGTCCTTGAACACGCGGGTCTGGGCGTCGACCGTGAACGTCTTGCCATCGACGGTGATCGTGCCGTCGTTGTTCTTGGTCAGCGTGCCGTCGGCGCGGACGAAGTCCGGCCGCGGCGGCTTGCCGGAGACGACGCGCTTGGCGAGGTAGCTGCCGTCCGGCTGCTGCTCGGCGAGGACGCGGACCTGCTGGCCGTCGAGCTGGCTCAGCGGGACCTCGCTGCCGTCCTTGAGCACCTTGGTGGTTCCGTCGGTGCTGAACGGAGTCGAGTTCGTGCCGGCCGTCACCGTGATGGTGTCGCCGGTCTTGGACGCGTCCCGATCTCGAACCGGTACGTGTGCTGCTGGCCGTCGCGACCCTGCACGGTCAGGTCGCCGTAGAGCGGCTTGCCGAGGCGGCCGAGCGCCCCGAAGCCGTCGCCACCGCGATGCGGACCGAAGCCCGGCCCGCCCGGCGGGTCCGCCGGCTGGGTCTGCGTGGTCGGGCTGGAGCTGTCCGCGGCCGCGGTGCCGAGCTGGGACACGACCGCGCCCGCGACCATGCCGGTACCGAGCAGTCCGGCGGCGGTCCAGATCCCGACCCGTCGGTTGCGCTCACCCATCGTTCCTCCTGAAGTCTGCCGATCCTTGGCAGCAGCATCGGCGGCGTCTCTCAGAACGGTGTCACGTGACGCTGAGAGCAGCCTGAGAGTCAGGCCGCGTTGGAGCCGCGGCCGGGTGAGCTGACCGCCAGCTCGCCGTCCTGCAGCCACTGCTGCACGTCCGGCCGTTCCGGCCGCTTGCCGTCCGCGAGGTACAGCCAGGCCGCTCCCACGGTTCCGGCCAGGGTGAGCAGCAGCGTCACGAACGCCGCCTCCCGTACGCCACCGGCGAGCGCGGCACCGCCGCTGCCGTGCGTACGCGCCACGTGCTCGAGCACCGGCCCGACCAGGAAGTCCGCCTCCGACCGGACCAGCTCGACGAGCGCGAAGATCCGGCCGAGCAGCGCGGGCGCCATCGCCAGGCCCGCCAGCCACAGGGCGGGGGAGACCGTCATGCCCGCACCGGCACCCAGTGCCGCGGACGCGGCTGCCACGGCGAACGCACCGCCGCTCGGGCCGACCAGGACCAGCGGCAGCCCGCCGACGAGCAGCAGCACCATCCCCGCCAGGATGTAGTGGGGGACCCAGCGGGTGAGGAACAACCGCCAGTACGCCACGCTCGCCGCGACCAGGGCGACGACCTGCGGCCAGTACGCCAGGCCGGTGTGCAGCGGCGACCACTGGGCGACGTCCTGCAGGTACATCTCGCCGAGCAGCAGGAACGTCACGAACGCCGCGCCGCCCGCCATCGCCACGACCGTGCCGGCGAGCGGCACGTTGCTCTTCAGCGCCTGCACCGGGACCAGTGGCTCCGCCCGCCGCTGCTCGACGAGCAGCAGGGCGACGAGGGACAGCAGGCCGCCGGCCAGGGGGCCGTAGAACAGCGGGCTGGCGAACCCGACCGAGCCCAGTCGGGCGACACCGTAGAACGCCAGGCCGGTGCCGAGCGCGGCGAGCACGAGCGCCGGTACGTCGACGGGGCGCTCGGGCGCCGGCGGGTCGGTCACCGGCAGGGACAGCCACGCGAGCACGAGAGCGAGCGCGCCGAGGCCTGCCAGCCCGGCGAAGTACCAGCGCCACACCGACCCGGTCGCCACCGCACCGCCGATGAGCGGGCCGGCCGTGACCGCGCCGAAGAACCCGACGTTCACCGCGGCCGCGGTGAGCGGCATCCGGCCGGGCGGGAACTGCCGGACGAGCGGCGGCAGGGTCGACACCAGCAGCAGGCCGGTGGCGAGCCCCTGCAGGATCCGACCCGCGCTGAACGTCCACGCGCCCGGCGCGGCGGCGGCCAGTACGGAGCCGAGGACGAACGCGGTCTCCGCGGAGAGCACGAGGTGCCGCTGGCGGAAGCGCTGGGTCAGGTCGCCACCGAGGATCGCGCCGAGCGCGTACCCGGCGTTGCTGAGCCCCTCCGCAACCCGCAGCGTCGTCTTGCCGGTACCGAGATCGCCGGTCAGGCCCGGCACGAGGAAGTGGTAGGAGGTCGTGACGACGATGTCCGGCGACAGGGCGAGCAGGACGACGGCGAGCGTGGCAGCGTAGCTGCCCTTCAGGGGGATTGCGGGCACGAGAGAACCCGTAGCCGCGTTCGCCCGTGCTCAATCCTCCGTCACTGCCCGGCTGCGGTCGCCGCCTGCCGGGCGCGGCCCTCGGAGGTCTCCCGGACCGGCCAGCGGGCGTCGATCTCCGCGTTGAGCTCGGCGCCCATCAGCACGGCGAACGCGGTCACGTAGAAGAACAGCAGGATGGCGACCGGGGCGCCGAGCGTCCCCGTCCGGCTGGGGCTCGCCGACCCGACCGCGAAGTAGACGCGCAGTCCTACGCTGCCCGCCAGCCACAGCGCCATGGCGAGCACGGCACCCGGCAGGTCGCGCACCCACGGCGTGCGCACCGGGACGGCCAGGTGGTACAGCGTCGCGACCACGGCGACGGTGAACGCGGCGACCGTCGGCCAGTAGACGAGGTGCACGGTGGTGGTGACCACCGACTGCACCTCGCCGGGGACCAGGTCGGCGATCGCCTGTGGGCCGATGACGAGCGCGGGCAGCAGCACGATCGTGACCGCGAGGCTGCCCAGGTAGAGCAGGAAGCCGAGCAGCCTGGTCCGCCACGCCGGGCGCAGGTCCGGCATGTCGTAGGCGATGGTGATCGTGCGTACGTACGACGACATCGCCGCCGACCCCGACCAGAGCGACAGCACGAACCCGGTGGACACCAGGCTGGGCCGCCCTTGGCCGAGCAGGTTGTCCAGCAACGGCGTCACGGTCTTGTCGATGGTCGGGCCGGAGAACACGTGCCCGGCGGCCGTGAGGATGTCCTCCCGCAGGGTGGCGACGGCGTGGGACCCGAACAGCGGTGCGACGTACCCGAGCAGGCCCAGCATGGCCAGCGCCAGCGGCGGCAGGGACAGCAGCGCCCAGAACGCCGCCTCCGCGGCCAGGCTCAGCACCCGGTCGTCACTGACCTCCGACACCGTCCGCCGGGTGAGCTGCCACGTCTCCCGGCGCAGCCCCGCCCACGGCGCGCGCGGCGGGGCGGACTCCGGCCGCCCGGCGTCCGCGGCATGCGCGGTCGTCGGCGCGTGGGCCGGCGGCCGCGCCGTCGCTGCGGGGGGCCGTTCGCTCAGGCCGGCGCCATCCCCGCGGCCTCGGCGAGCGCGCGCTCGGTGAGCACGCGGGCGAGGTGGCGGCGGTACTCGGCGCTCGCCGTCACGTCGTTGCCCGGGCTGGTGTCCCGGTCGGCGAGCGCGGCGGCGTCCGCGGTCCCCGAGCCGCCGGCGAGGGCCTGCTCGACGGCGCTCGCCCGCAGCGGGGTGGCGCCCATGTTCGCCAGCGCCACGCCGGTCTGCCCGTCCCGGCGCTGCACGGCCACCGCCACCGTCGCCCAGTCGATCGCGCGGCGGGTGAACTTCTGGTAGGCCCAGCCGGTCGGCGCCTTGGGCACCCGGATCTCGGTCAGCAGCTCGTCCGGCTCCAGCACGGTCTCGAGGAAGCCGGTGAAGAACTCGGTGGCCGGTACGGTCCGCCCCGCCCCGCCCTGGCCGCGGACGACGAACGACGCGCCCAGCGCGAGCAGCGCGGTCGGCAGGTCCGCCGACGGGTCGGCGTGCGCGACGGAGCCGCCGATCGTGCCGCGGTGGCGGATCTGCGGGTCGCCGACCAGCCCGGCGACGTGGGCCAGCAGCGGTGCGGACGCACGCAGCACGTCCGAGTGCTCCACGTCGTGGTGGCGGGTCGCCGCCCCGATCACGACCTCGTCGCCGTCCTCGCGGACGTAGGACAGGTCGGCGGCCCGCCGGATGTCGACGAGCACCTCCGGCATGGCCAGGCGCAGCTTCATCAGCGGCAGCAGCGAGTGGCCGCCGGCGAGCAGCTTGGCCTCGTCGCCGAGCTCGCCGAGCAGGGCGAGTGCCGCGTCGGCGGAGTCGGCGCGCTTGTACTCGAACGCGGCCGGGATCATCGCGACTCCTTCGCGGCGGCCAGCACTGCGGCCACGATGTTGTGGTAGCCGGTGCAGCGGCACAGGTTGCCCTCGAGCCCCTGCCGGACGTCGTCCTCGGTCGGGTTCGGGTTCTCCTGCACCAGCGAGACGGCCGCCATGACCATGCCCGGCGTGCAGAACCCGCACTGCAGGCCGTGCTTCTCCCGGAACGCCCGCTGCATGGGGTGGGTCAGCTCGCCGGTCGGCGACAGGCCCTCGATGGTGGTGACCTCGGCCCCGTCGACGGACGCGGTGAGCACCGTGCACGACTTCACCGACTCGCCGTCGACCAGCACCGTGCAGGCGCCGCAGGAGGTGGTGTCGCAGCCCACGTTCGTGCCGGTCAGGTCCAGGTGGTCGCGCAGGAAGTGGACCAGCAGCGTGCGGTCCTCGATGTCGGCCTCACGGCGCTCGCCGTTGACCGTCAGGCTGACCCTCAACGGGCTGCTCCTTCCTGGATCGCCCGCCACACCTTCTCCGAGGTGGTGGGCATGTCGATGTGGCGTACGCCGAGGTGCGCGAGCGCGTCGATGACGGCGTTGTGCACGGCCGGGGTGGCACCGATCGTGCCGGACTCGCCGATGCCCTTGACTCCGAGGGGGTTCACCGGCGTCGGCGTCTCCATGTCGAGCAGCTCGAAGCTCGGCAGCACGTCCGCCGTGACGATCCCGTAGTCGGCGAAGTTCGCCGTCACCGGGTTGCCGTCCGCGTCGTAGCGGACCTCCTCGAGCAGCGCCTGGGCGACGCCCTGCGCGATGCCGCCGTGGCGCTGCCCCTCGACGGCGAGCGGGTTGACGACCTTGCCGGCGTCGTCGACGGTGACGATCCGCTCGAGCCGGACCTGGCCCGTACCGGTGTCGACCTCGACGACGGCCACGTGCGCGCCGAACGGGAACGTCGCGCCGGGGGCGGTGAAGGTGCCCTCGACGACGAGCCCGCGCTCGGTGCCCTCCTTCTCGGCGGCCGCGGCGGCGACCTCCGTCCACGCCTTCGTCTCGTCCGGCGAGCCGGCCACGTGGAACGCGGCGCGCTCCTTGTCCAGCACGATGTCGCCGACGGCCGCCTCGAACAGGTCGGCGGCCACCTGCTTGGCCTTGTCCACGGTCTGGATCGAGACCTCGTGCACGGCCACCCCGCCGGCCTGCAGGGACCGGGAGCCCATCGTCCCGCCGCCGCTGGCGATCTCGTCGGTGTCGCCGTGCTTGACGGTGATCCGCTCGACCGGGATGCCGAGCTGGTCGGAGGCGATCATCGCCCAGCTGGTGGCGTGGCCCTGCCCGTGCGGCGAGGTGCCGGTCCACACCGTCACGTCGCCGTCGGGGTGGACCTCGACCCGGGCCAGCTCCTCGAACGGCCCGGCGCCGTTGGTGATCTCGACGTAGGCGGAGATGCCGATACCGAGCTGCTTGGCCGCTCCGGCGTCCCGCCGGCGCTGCTGCTCGGCGCGCAGCTCGCCGTAGCCGGCCCCGTCCAGCGCCTTGTCCAGGGCGGCGGCGTACTCGCCGGAGTCGTACGTCGCGCCGGTTGGCGTGGTGAACGGGAAGGCCTCGGGCGCGATGAAGTTCTTGCGCCGCACCTCGGCCGGGTCCATGCCGATCTCGGCGGCGAACAGGTCCACCGACCGCTCGATCGCCGCGGTCGCCTCGGGGCGTCCCGCGCCGCGGTAGGCGAGCGTGTGGCAGGTGTTGGTCACCGTGGCCACGCTCTTGTACGCGACGTTGGCGATGTCGTACACGCCCGGCGCCATCGTCTGGGTGAAGTACGGCAGGAACGCGCCGAGGGACGGGTACGCACCGGCGTCCTGGACGACCTCCAGGCCGTAGCCGGTGATCCGGCCGTCACGGCTGCCCGCGATCGTGACCTTCTGGTACTGGTCGCGGCCGTGGCCCATGGCCTGCATGGACTCGGTACGGGTCTCCACCCAGCGCAGCGGCCGGCCGACCGACTTGGCCAGGATCGCCACGAGGATGTCCTCGGGTGAGGTGCCGATCTTCGCGCCGAAGCCGCCGCCGACGTCCGGGGTGATGACGTGCACCTGGCCCGGCTCGACGCCGCAGGACATCGCGATGACGTCCCGGGCGACGTGCGGGTTCTGGGTCGACGTCCAGATCGTCAGCCGGCCGTCGTCGCCCCAGGCGCAGGCGGTGCCACGGACCTCCAGGGGTGCCGGGGCGACCCGGCTGTTGCGGATCTCCGCCCGGACGACGACCTCGGCTCCGTCGGCGACGGTGTCGAGGTCGCCGATCTGGAACGCCGAGGCGATGTTCGTGCCGGCGTCGGGGAACAGCAGCTGCTCGTCGGTCGCGGCCACGCGCGGGTCGACCATCGCCGGCAGCTGCTCGTACTCGGCGAACACCAGCTCGGCGGCGTCCTCGCCCTGGTAGCGCTGCTCGGTGATGACCGCCGCGACCGGCTCGCCGACGTAGCGCACCGTGTCGGTCGCCAGCCACGGCTTGGCGAACCCGGCGTTCATCCCGTACTGCGGCGGGATCGGCGGCAGGCCGAGGTCGGCGCCGGTCAGCACGGCGACGACCCCGGGGGCCTCGCGTGCCTCGCTCACGTCGATCGACGTGATGCGACCGTGCGCGACGGTGGATCGGACGTAGGTGACCCACGCGGCGCCGGTGAGGCGCTCGTCGCGGAGGTCGTCGACGTAGGTGCCGCCGGTACTGAGGAACTTGGGGTCCTCGGTACGCAGCACTCGGGTGCCCATGACGCTCACGAGCGCCGATCCTGCCCTACGGCAGCCGCCAGGTCACGGCGGGGTGGTCCGGGTCGTCGCAGCGGACCGTGACATCGGCGCTTCGAGCGGGCGCGAACTCCCGCTCGTACCGGGCGAAGGCGGGCAGTTCCCGCTCCGCGACCTCGGCCGGCGTGTGGCGGCGCAGCGCCCCCGCCGACAGCGACAGGTGTACCACCCGATCGAACCCGTCCGCGGCCATGAGCAGGAACCAGCCGCGTACGAGCACGACCGACGCCGCCGGCGCGGTCTCGTACCGGGCCCGGGTCGCCCGGTCCCGGTCGGCGTCCCACAGGGTCGGCAGGTAACGGCCGGAGCCGCCCGGGCCGAGCGGCTCCAGGACCTCCCGGCGCAGGGCGCCCAGGTCGAGCCAGTCCTCGTAGAACGCGTCCGGGTCCTCGCGGCCGCGCTCGAGCCGCAGCGAGGCAGGGCGCAGGAAGTCGCGGGCGTCGATCGCGACGACGGGGCGGCCGCGTACGGGCAGCGCCGCGGACAGGGGAGTGACCAGGTCCAGGCCCGCGTGCGGGCTCCCGTCGACCGCGACGCGCAGCGGGTGGTCACGACGGTCGTGGGCGAACGCGTCGGCGAGCCGTTCGACGAGCGCGTCCGCAGCCAGCGGTCGCGGGCGGCTCACCGCCGCCCGGCGAGGTCGGGCGGCAGCGGCACCGACCGGTCGGTCACCGAGGCGACCACCTCCCGCGCGAGCTCGTGCACGCGCCGGCCGCGGCTGCGCGCGGCACGCCGCAGCCGCTCGAAGGACTGCCGCGGTGCCTCGTGCCCGCGCTCGGCGAGCACCCCGATCGCCTGCTCCACGATCACGCGGGCCGCGAGCGCGTGCTCGAGCTGCGTCACGGCAGTACGCAGCTGCTGCACCTCGTCGAGCTCGCCGGACGGGCGCTGCGGGCGCCCGCCCGGGGCCAGGTCCTCGGTGAGCAGGTCGGCGAGCACCATCGCGGAGAGCAGGTCGTCGGCTCCGTCACCCGCCGCGGGGTCGCCCCCGTCCACCGCCCAGCCTCCGGACGTACGGCGGATCACCGTCGGCCCGTCGCCGCTGACGTGCACCGCCACGACGGTCGCCAGCTCGCGGAGCACGCCGATGTCGTCGGGATCGACGGCCACGTGCCCGTGGTCGACGCCGCAGAGCGTGCCGAGCGCGGCGCCCCCGCTCGTGCGGATCGGGACGCCGACGTAGGACGTGATGCCGTACCGCTGCCGGGCGGGCGCGTCGGCGTACGCCGGCTCCGCCGCCGCGTCGGCCGTCGCGGGCGGGCCACCGGACAGCAGCCGGTGGCACAGCGAGTCGGCGCGCGGCATCGTCGTGCCCTCGTCGAAGCCGGGCCAGCGCTGCCCGTGCACCCGCCGCAGGGCGAACGTGTCCTCGGTCAGCTCGCTGACGAACACGACCTCCATGCCCAGCAGCGACTCCGCCGCGGACAGCGCGGCGTCGACGGCCGGGTGGTGCGTGTCCCGCATGGATTGTCCCGAAAAGGTCGGCAACGTTCCGACCATGGTGCCGCCTGCCCCGGTAGGCGTCAGCAGGTTGGGCCAATACCAGACGAACGGATGACGGGGGCCACCAGGCCCGCCCGCAAGCCGGTCAGGCGGAGGCGCGCAGCCGGAGCAGCACGTCCGCGAGCGACGGGTTGGTCGCCGTGGTGCCGTCCGGGAACAGCACGGTCGGGACGGTCTGGTTGCCGCGGTTGGCCTTCATGACGAACTCGGCGGCCTGCTCGTCCTGCTCGATGTCGACGTCGACGTACTCGACGCCCTCGCGGTCCAGCATGCGCTTCAGCCGCGTGCAGTACCCGCACCACGGTGTGCTGTAGATCGTCAGCCCGCCGTTCGCGGTGTGCTGGTCCGCCATCGTCTCGTGTCCTCCGTCGGTCGTTGTGCCCCGGTTGTAACCGAGAGACGCCCGAGATCCTTCCCCTGTCGTCGCCGGCTGTAAGGATGGCGTGCGTGCCGTCCACCGCCTCGCCCGAGTCCGTGCTGGCCGCCCTCGACCCCGAGCAGCGGGCGGCGGCCGAGGCGGTCACCGGGCCGGTCTGCATCCTGGCCGGTGCCGGTACGGGCAAGACCCGGGCCATCACCCACCGCATCGCGTACGGCGCGCTGACCGGCGCGATGCCACCGTCACAGGTGCTGGCGGTGACCTTCACCGCCCGCGCCGCCAGCGAGATGCGCACCCGGCTGCGGGCGCTCGGGGTCGGCGGCGTGCAGGCACGCACGTTCCACTCCGCCGCCCTGCGCCAGCTGCAGTACTTCTGGCCGCGCGTGATCGGCGGCGGCTTCCCGCGTCTCATCGAGACCAAGCTGCGCCCGGTGGCGGCCGCGGCCGGCCGCCGGGGCGTACCGGCCGCCGGCGCGGTGCTGCGCGACCTCGCCGGCGAGGTGGAGTGGGCGAAGGCGACGCTCGTCGCGCCTCAGGGCTACCCGGCGGCGGCTCGCGCGGCCCGGCGTGAGCCGCCCGTGGACGCGGAGGCGATGGCCGCCGTCTACGCCGAGTACGAGGACCTCAAGCGCGACCAGGGTCTGATCGACTTCGAGGACCTGCTGCTGCT
Source organism: uncultured Actinomycetota bacterium (assembly GCA_963728075.1). Taxonomy (GTDB): domain Bacteria; phylum Actinomycetota; class Actinomycetes; order JAFAQI01; family DASSKL01; genus CAVSIP01. Next base: position 334,187 of record CAVSIP010000004.1, read on the forward strand.
CACCGCGGCCGCGGTCGAGGAGCACCGGGACGTCGCGGCGGAGGTGCGGGCGCGCTACCGGCACTTCGTCGTCGACGAGTACCAGGACGTCAACCCGCTCCAGCAGCGTCTCCTCGACGCCTGGCTCGGCGAGCGCCACGACCTGTGCGTCGTCGGCGACCCGCACCAGACCATCTACTCGTTCACCGGCGCCACGCCCGACTACCTGCAGGGCTTCGGCCGGCGCCATCCCGGCGCGGCCCTCGTCCGGCTGGTCCGCGACTACCGGTCGACGCCCCAGGTCGTGGCGCTGGCGAACGCGGTCGTCGGTGACGGCCGGCTCGTCGCCCAGCGGGAGCCGGGGCCCGAGCCGCGGTTCGACGAGTACGCCGACGAGCCGGCCGAGGCGGCGGCCGTGGCCGCCCGCTGCCGCGAGCTGGTCCGCGGTGGGGTGCCGGCCGCCGAGATCGCGGTGCTCTTCCGGGTCAACGCGCAGTCGGAGGTGTACGAGCAGGCGCTCGCCGACGCCGGCGTCCCCTACGTCGTCCGCGGCGGCGACCGGTTCTTCGACCGCCCGGAGATCCGGGAGGCGGTCCGGCTGCTGCGCGGAGCCGCCCGCTCGCCGTCGGGTGCGCCGCTGGCGGAGGAGGTGCGCCACACCGTCGCTGCCGCGGGCTGGACGTCGGAACCGCCGGCCGGCTCGGGCGCGGCACGGGAGCGGTGGGAGTCCGTCCGCGCTCTCCTGGAGCTCGCCGACGACCTGCCGGAGGGCAGCGACCTGGCGACCTTCGTGGCCGAGCTGGACGCCCGGGCGGCGGCCCAGCACGCGCCCACCGTCGACGGGGTGACCCTCGCGTCGCTGCACGCGGCGAAGGGCCTGGAGTGGGACGCGGTCTTCCTCGTCGGCCTCGTGGACGGGACGGTGCCGATCGTGCACGCCGTGACCCCGGCACAGGTGGCGGAGGAGCGGCGGCTGCTGTACGTCGGGGTGACCCGCGCCCGGGTGCACCTGCAGCTGTCCTGGGCGCGCTCGCGCAATCCCGGCGGCCGCGGCTCCCGTACGCCGAGCCGGTTCCTCGACGGGCTGCGGCCGCAGATCGCCGCGTCCGACGGGCCGGCGGAGCGCGCGCCGCGACGCCGGCGGGGGGCTCCGGCGCGCTGCCGCTCCTGCAACCGGCCCCTGCTGTCGGCGGTGGAGAAGAAGCTCGGCCGGTGTGCCGGCTGCCCGTCGACCCTCGATGAGGAGCTGTTCGAGCGGTTGCGCGCATGGCGGCTGGAGCGGTCCCGCGAGCTCAAGCAACCGGCCTTCGTGGTGTTCACCGACGCCACGCTGACCGCGATCGCCGAGGCGCAGCCCACCACCGAGGCCGAGCTCGTGGCCATCCCCGGCGTGGGTCCCCGCAAGCTGGAGGCGTACGGCGCGGAGGTCCTCGCCCTCGTGGGGCAGAATTCCCCGTCGTGAGCGGAGCCCTCGACGAGCTGGTCGGCCTTCTCGACCTCGAGCCCATCGAGGTGAACATCTTCCGGGGGCGCAGTCCGGACGAGCGCCAGCAGCGCGTGTTCGGCGGCCAGGTGGCGGGCCAGGCACTCGTGGCCGCCGGGCGGACGGTGCCCGACGACCGGCCGGTGCACTCGCTGCACGCGTACTTCCTGCGTCCCGGCGACCCGAACGTGCCGATCATCTACCAGGTCGACCGCATCCGCGACGGGCGCAGTTTCACCACCCGTCGGGTCGTCGCCATCCAGCACGGCGAGGCGATCTTCAACCTGTCGGCGTCCTTCCAGGTGCGCGAGGAGGACCACCTCGAGCATCAGTGGCCGATGCCCGAAGTGCCCGACCCGGAGTCCGTCCCCACGGTCGTGGAGCGGCTGAAGGCCGCCGGGGTCGACCTGCCGGACCACGTGCTGCGGCCGCGCCCGATCGACGTGCGCCACCTCGAGGACCCGCCGTGGATCGCCCGCGGCGCCGGCAAGGGTGAGCCGCAGCAGGTCGTGTGGATGCGCGCGGACGGTCGGCTGCCCGACGACCAGCTCGTCCACGTCTGCGCGCTCACCTACGCCAGTGACATGACCCTGCTCGACTCGGTGATGCTGCCGCACCAGGTCTCGTGGGAGGACCTGCGTGGCGCCAGCCTCGACCACGCCATGTGGTTCCACCGCCCGTTCCGTGCCGACGAGTGGTTCCTGTACGTGCAGGAGAGTCCCAGCGCGTCCGGTGCGCGTGGGCTCGCCCGTGGGCTCATCTACGACCGAGCCGGCAACCTCATCGTCTCGGTCGTGCAGGAGGGCCTGATGCGGGTGCTGCGCCGGACCGCCGAGAACACGACGAAATAAGCCGTTGCACCGCCCGGCGCGGTGCTCCTATGCTGCGCAGGCCTGGTCCGAGACCGGCCGGCACGTCCACGTCCTGAAAGCGAGGTGACCCCGATGACGACGACTACGCGCTCGTTCGCGTCGGTGCCCTCCGCTGGCCGTGGCATGTCCGCCGGCGGGGCCGCCGTGTGCGCATGGGCCCACTCCGCCCGGAAGCGCGTCGCCGTCCCGGCTGCGTTCCTCCCGGCGTACCAGGCCCAGCTCATCGCCACGGCGGTCGACGTCGTCGACGCGACCACGGGTGCACGTCCCTGGAGACCCCCGTCCTAGCCCACAAGGCAGGCCGGCACTCCAGGGCCGCGGAACCCGAACAGGGATCCGCGGCCCTTCTGTTTGTCCCGTCCCACGAGGAGGTGGAACAGGTGAACGTCCAGTTGTTCGACGAGGTGGAGGCGCAGGGCCTCGACCTGCCGTGCTGGCAGGCCGGGCCGGACCTCTTCTTCGCGGAGTCGCCGGCCGACATCGAGACGGCCAAGGCCCTGTGCCTCGACTGCCCGCTGCGTCTCGAGTGCCTCAACGGCGCGCTCGAGCGGCGCGAGCCGTGGGGCGTGTGGGGCGGCGAGTACTTCGAGAACGGTCACGTGGTGCCGCGCAAGCGGCCCCGCGGCCGCCCGCGCAAGAGCGAGGTCGCCGCATGACGGCCTCCACCGGACGAACCCGTGTACAGGACCAGACGACGAGGAGTCTCGAGATGTACCTCATCCACGAACAGCTGGCGCGCGCGCGAATGCGCGAGCTCCGGCTGACCGGGGAGCAGGCCGCGCTGCGCGCCCGGCTCTCCGCGACCCGCCGCCGTCGGCGCCGGGTAGCGGTCGCCGAGCGGCGGCGGGTCCTGCTCGCGGTCGCCCGCTGAGGCGGCTGCCTGTTGTCCGGTTCCCGCGTTGCTCGAGCGACGCGGGAACCGGACAGCAGGGTCCGGGGGTGGCAGGTCAGTGCTTCGCGAGCGACTTCGCCAGCCGGCCCTTGACCTTCTCCGCACCCACCAGGGCCTTGACCGCCAGGCTGTCATTGGCGGGCATCAGGCCCAGCCGCTGCGACATGCCGAGCACGTCGTACAGCACCGTGTGCCGGGCGATCAGCCCCTCGCGGAACTCGTACTGGCACGTCCCTTTCACGTCGACCCGCTTACCGGTCGGCTGGAACCCCGGCGGCTCGATCGGCCCGGTCATCGTGCCGATCCAGTGCCAGCTCGACACCGCCTTCGCCGGATCCGCGGCGAAGTAGACCTCCGCGTCGTCCAGCGGGAACGCCAGGTCCGGGAACGCCCGGAAGATGGCTTCGACCTGTTCCTTGGCCGCCGCCCCACCGATCAGCGGCCCGTCCACCATCGGGTCCTCCCACACCACGTCCTCGGTGAAGTGGGACAGCACCCTCTCCGCATCGTGCTCGTTGAACGCCCGCAGCAGAGACAGGATCTGCGTGCGACGCGCCTCCGTCGTCGCCTTGTTGACGTCGACTGTCATGGCGCCTCCTTCCCGCGATGTGCATGGTCCGCACGACGGGCCGTCCGGGCCAGAGGCGAACGGCGGGGGATCGTGGTGGCGAACGCACCGAGCGTTCATCCGGGCGCGTACTGTCCGCACATGCCACTGCAGGATCGCGTTCCCCACACCGCCACGGGCGACGGCGCGCACGACGAGCTGGCGACGCTGCGTGAGCGCGCGCTCGACGTCCTGACAGCGCCGGAGCTCGAGCACATGGTCGACCTGGTCGCGTACGCCGACGAGGATCACCTCGTCGTCGTGAACAGCCGGGGAGCGGTCCGTGCCCCCCGTGCGGACGCCCGTACCGACACCGCCGAGGTGCTGTGGGGCCGCAACCCCGTGGCGAACCAGGACCCGCTGGCGTTCAGCCCGTTGCCCGAGGAGCTGGCCGACGTCGCGCCACCGAACGAGCGGCACTCCTACCCGTACGCCTGGGAGCGCCTGTCGTCGCTGTTCGGTGACCCGCGTTCACCCGACCTCGCGGTCGTGCACACGGGCAGCCACCACTGGCCGGAGCGCGGTGGGCACATCGGCGAGCACGGCTCGCTCAACGTGGTGCAGTCGCGGGCACCGCTGCTGGTCTCCGGTGCCGGGGTGGTCGAGCGCGGGGTGCTGCAGGCCGCCGCTCGGGTGGTCGACGTCGCGCCCACGCTGGCGTACCTCGCCGGTACGCCACTCGCGCAGCTGTCCGGACTCGACGGCGCCGCGCTGGTCGACCTGGCGGTGGCCGGTGCGGCGCGCTGGGTGGTCGGCATCCTCTGGGACGGCGCGAACTGCAACAGCCTGCTCGCGCTCGCGCGGGCCGGTGAGCTACCCGCAGTGGCGCGGTTGCTGGATCAGGGCTGTGCCCTGGCCGGGGGAGCGGTCGCCGAGTTTCCCAGCGTCACGCTGGTGAACCACACCTGCGCCCTGACCGGCGTCGGGCCCGGCCGGCACGGCATCGTCAACAACTCCTTCTACGACCGCGGCCGCGCCGAGACGATCCACGCCAACGAGCAGCGCACCTGGCACCTCGCCACCCAGCTGCTGCGGGAGGGCACCCGTACCGTGTTCGAGATGGTCAACGGCCGCACCGCCTGCATCGACGAGCCGATGGACCGGGGTGCCGACTACACGACGTTCGACCTCATCCGCAGCGGCGGCGGAAAGGGGGGTGCCGCGTCCATGACCTCCGCGCTGCCCGATCCGCGCGATGACCCGCACGCCACCAAGGCCTACCTGGACAACGAGAACTACGCGTTCTCCACCCGGGTCGACGGGCTGGGTCTGACGCAGATGCTCGGCCAGTTCCGTACGCCGGCCGACGCCCCGCGCCTGACCTGGTGGAACCACATGCTCACCGACACCGGACACCACGAGGGCGGCCCGCACTCGGCGATCGCGCACGCGTCACTGAAGGACGCCGACCGGCGGCTCGGGGCGTTCCTCGACCACCTCGACGGGCTCGGCATCACCGACGAGGTCGCCTTCCTGCTCACGGCCGACCATGGCTCGGAGAAGGCGGACGAGGACTGCCGGGGCGACTGGGACGAGGAGCTGCGCCGGGCGGACGTGCCGTTCCTGGACGAGGCCTACGGCTTCATCTACCTGGGGGTCTGAGCGCCGCTCGCGGACGGCTAACTTGCCTTCTGACCTGGGCTTTTGCTTGATCCGCTGGCGCCCGTACTACACCGCTGTAGTCCGCAATTTTGCGGACTTTCTGCGGACTGGCCAAGATCGTGCGGACTAGATGCGGACTTTTCGATCTTGAAATCGGGTACCCCATACCGGTATCGGACCCGCCGGCCCAGAGGGAGCAGTAACAGCAATTTCGGAGCAAGATGTCCGCACCGAGATCAACGCTCATAGCCGGCTACCGTTTTGCGGCGCGCTGGCTTTCAGTCAGGACCACTCCACAACGACCACCGTCGCAGCAGTAGCGCGCGAATGGTCATGCGCGTTGGCGACTGATCATGCGGCGGCGCGCCGGAGCTGACCTTTACGCAACTGCCGATGTGCGGGCGCGTTGCGTCGTGATCGCCCGATCTGCTGGGAACCGGGCGGGACGGTCCTTCTGATTTCAGGATAGTGCGCAGGTGGGGCCTTGCCGCAAGGCCCGGGAAGCGCGGCAAACTCACGAGTCCACTACGTCGGCAGGAGGGCTTCAGGTGGCCGAGCCGCTCGATGAAGGTCCGTTCTTTCACGGCACCACCGCGCATCTGGGCGTAGGTGAGTTGCTCACGGCTGGCCATCGGTCGAACTACCGTCCCGAGATCGTGATGAACCACGTCTACTTCACCGCTCTGATCGCCGGCGCGGGCCTCGCAGCCGAGCTCGCCGCAGAGCTCGCAGGAGGTGGCCGGAGCCCGAGGGTGTATGCAGTGGAGCCGACCGGGGCGTTCGAAAACGACCCGAACGTGACGGACAAGAAGTTCCCCGGTAATCCCACTCGGTCCTATCGCACTAGCGCCCCGCTGCGGATCGTTGGCGAGATTGCCGACTGGACGAGGCTGACACAGGAGGAACTGCAGATGTGGCGGGAGCGACTGTCAGTGCTGCTCTCTGGCGAAGGCGGCCAGATCATCAACTGAGGCACCCCTTCCGCCGCACAGCGGCAGGCGCGTCCTCTCATGCCGCGAGTCGGCCGTTGCGGCGGGCCCTGACTACCCGGAACGTCTGCATGTTCATGCAGCCGTGCAGCTGACGGGCGAGGTTCGCAGCGACAGTTGTACGGCGGTCGCTCCCAGACCGGACAGCACACTGCATGTGCCGCCACTTTTCACTACTTGACTGCGCAAGGGTGCGCGAGTAGCGGCACCTTGAGTGTGGTGACGTCTGGGTCGAGGCCGTCGGTCTATCGGCCGTACGCTTCGCGCCGGTGACGAACCGTGACGACGAGCACGAGCAGTACGTTGTCGTGGATCTGATAGATGACCCGGTAGTCGCCGGTGCGCACCCGCCACAGCCGCGGTGTGTCGTTGCTGACCAGCGTCTTCGCCGCTGGGGGTCGCGGGTTGTCGGCGAGCAGAGTGATGACTTTGCCGACCCGGTCGCGAGCGGAGCGTGGCAGCTTGCGCAGTTCCCACGCGGCAGCGGGTCGCAGCTCGACGCGGTAAGTCACGTCAGGCCGAGGTCGGCCTTGACGGTCTCCCAGGGGATCGAGTCGCCGTCTTCGTCCAGCGCGGCGTGGGCAGCGGCGATGTCCTCGGCGTCCTCGAGCGCTTCGAGGGCCCGCTCGTAGAAAGCGGTGGTGACCAGAGCGGCCACCCGCTTGCCATGGCGGGTGATGAACACTGGCTCGCGGTTGGCGGTGGCCAGCGCCTCGGCGAAGTGCTCCCGGGCGTCGCTGGAGGTCATCTCGCTCACAACCGCTAGTGTACGAAACCGCTGATTCCGCGTCAATGCGTGCCTCGACGCGCACTTCTCTACTGTAAGTCAATGTCTTACACTTGCGGTGTGGAGATGGATGTGGGCGCCGGAAGACGTCGCCTACATCGCCTCCCGGTCGACGCGCTATCCCGGCGCGCTCGACATCGACCTCGACTGGGTGAAGGAGGCGCTCGCTGATCCGCGGCTCATTCAGATCACGCCGTACCCGCGTTCGCGGGTAGGTGCCTCGGCCTTCGTCGGTCACTCGGCAGCCGCGGACCGGGTGCTGGTCATCATCGCCTACCAAGACCTTGACGGTGACTGGCACGGCATGAACGCATGGCCGGTCTCAGGGCGAGACCTGGACACGTACCAAGAGGAGCTGACAGATGAGTAAGCGACTCAACGCCGGCACGGCCGAGAAGGCGCGCGCTGACGCCCGCGACCTGGAGAAATCCGCCGACGAGCAAGGCGAGTACCCACCGGGCACCGCCGTGCGGCGTGGCCAGGGTCCTTCGCGAATGTTCAATGTTCGGCTCACTGACGAGCAGTACCAGCAGCTCGAACGGGTTGCTAAGGCGAAGCACCTGCCGGTGTCGACGATGGCCAGGGCATGGCTTCTGGACCGCCTGGAGGGCGAACGGAACGCGTCTTGAGTCCTCGCTTACGCCGGCTGCTCCGCCTGTCTTACAGATTGTGAGACAATGGGCTCATGGCTGACACGATCACCTTTCGCCCCGACGAGGAGACTGCTCTGGCCATCGAGGCGCTCACCCGCGACGGCACGCCAGTCTCCACAGCCGTTCGCAAGGCGCTGCTGGCCGCGGCACGTGAGCAGGCCCGGGCGAAGCTGCGCGCCGAGGCCGAGGCATTGGCGAACGACGACGCCGACCGGGCCGAAGCCGCGCAGGTGCTGCGTGACATGGAGACCCTGCGTGCGTGGTGAGGTCTACCGGCTGCGTGTGCCTCGCGGCGCCCGCGGACACGAGCAGAGTGGGCAGCGCTTCGCCGTCGTCGTGCAGTCCGATGCCTTGCCGCTGTCGACCTGGCTCGTCGCACCGACGTCGACGTCGTCGCGTCCGGCGAGCTTTCGCCCGGAGGTCGTCGTCGACGGTCGGCCGACGCGCGTGCTGGCTGAGCAGACGGCGGCCGTCGATCCGGCACGGCTTGGCGAGCTGGCGGGACACCTGTCGTTCGAGGAGCTCCGGCGCGTTGAGGCCGCCCTGCGGCTGGTCCTCGGTCTGTAGGTGCGGGTGGTTCATCGCACGCGCTCGCCGGCGCGACAACTCCATGATCATCCGGGCTCGTGGCGGACTGTGATCTGGGCGCGGATGCGTTCTCGCGGGCCAAGAACAGGACGTAGTCACCGCGGGTACGTCCGCAACTCGATGACGTTGCCCTCGGGGTCCCGGATGTAGACCCCGGCGCCCACGCCGCGGGCGCCGTACAGCTGCCGGTTCAGCGGGACGGCCACGTCCCAGCCCCGTTCGGCGACCAGTGCCTCCAGCGCCGCTGCGTCCACGTCGACGGTCAGCGCGACATGGTTGACGTTCTCGCCGGTCCGCTCACCTGCCAGGAAGTCGACGATCGTGTCGGCGTTGAGCCGCAGCGACGGGAACAGCGCCGTTCCCTTGCGCCACTCCGTCACGCGCAGCGGCTCCAGGCCGAGCTCACGCTGCCACCAGCCGAGCGTCGCCTCCACGTCGCTGCACACGATCACCACATGGTCGATCCCGGTTGCTCGCACGCAGCCGACGGTAGCGCCAGACGCGCCCCGGCCCGGGCCCATACGGTGGGGCGTCGTGACGGCGGGGTTCCTCTGGGCGGCGGGCGCAGCCCTCTGCTACGGCCTCGCCTCGGTGCTGCAGGCCGTGAGCGCGGCGCGTACCGGGGTGACGGCGGGCCTCGACCCGCGGCTGCTGGTCCGGCTGGCTCGACAGGTCCCTTACGTCGCGGGGCTCGGTCTCGACGCGGTCGGGTTCGGGCTCGACGTCCTCGCGCTCCGGACGCTCCCGCTGTTCCTCGTGCAGTCGGTCGTCGCGGGCAGCGTCGGCGTCACGGCCGTGACAGCCACGTTCGTGTTCGGCACCCGGATACGCCGGGGGGAGGCCGTGGCGCTTGCCGCGCTGCTGGCCGGTCTGGTGCTGCTGTCGGTCGCTGCTGAGCCGGGTCATGCCACCCCGCTGTCGCGGACGGGATCGTGGCTGCTTCTCGGGTCGGCCGGGGTGCTGACCGTGGCTGCGGCCGCCGTCGCCCGTTGGCAGCGGGGCGGCGCCGTCACGCTCGCCGCGCTCGCCGGGACGGGATTCGCCGGGGTCGGCATCGCGGCGCGCGGCCTTCCGGTGTCCCGACCCCTGTGGCAGGTGCTCGAGGAGCCGGCCGCCTGGGCCATCGTCGCCTTCGGCGGGCTGGCGGTCCTGCTCTTCGCGACCGCGCTGCAGCGTGGAGGCGTCACCGTCGTCTCGGCGGTGATGTTCGCCGTGGAGACGGTCGTGCCCGCGGTGGTGGGTCTCGCCTACCTCGGTGACGCCACCCGCCCGGGCCTCGGCACGCCTCTCGCTGCTGCCGGGTTCACGCTGACGCTCGCGGCCGCCGTGGCGCTCGCCCCTTACGCCGAACCAGGGACCCAGCAGCCTGCCCCGAGTCAGTAGCGGGCCCGGCGCGTCCGGTCGACTACCGTGCTCCGCGTGGACAGTGGCCCGGCCGAGGGGGACCCACCGGATCCCGATGCGGTGGCCGAGGCCACCTGGCGCGCCATCCACGCCGAGGCCCGCGCACTGGACCTGCAGCGGGAGATCGACGACCTGCGGACGTCCACCTCCTGGCGGGTCACCGCTCCGCTGCGCGCGGCCAGCCGGCGCTGGGCGGCGCTGCGGGCACGGATACGGCGCACGCCTGCCGACCCGGGCCCGCAGTTCCGCACCGCCGCGGAGGACGACGACGCGTACGCGCGCTGGGTCGACCAGTTCGACCGGGTCGCCCCCGGCGACCCGCTGCTGCGCCGGTTCACCGAGGGGCGCGGGCAGCGTGACTTCCTCGTGGTGTTGGACCGGCCGGTGTCGTCCGGCCCGGCGCTGGAGGTCACGCTGGCCGGCCTGGCGGACCAGGCGTACGGGCGGTGGCGGGCGCTCGTCCCCGCATCCGGTGGCACGGTCGAGGCGGACGACGCTCGGCTGACCGTCCGCAGCTGCGCACCGGACGGCGCGGTGACCTGGGCGGAGTGGATCGCCGCCGAGACGTTCGACTACGCCGTCTTCGTGACCCCGGGTGACCGGCTGAGCCCGGACGCGCTCGCACTGTTCGCCGCGGAGGTCGAGGGGGAGCCGGCGCCGCTGGTCCTGTACGGCGACGAGGACGCGGTGGACGCCGACGGGCGGCGGCTGCGTCCCCGGTTCAAGCCGGAGCCGGACGAGGACCTGCTGCTGGCCTACCCCTACCCGGGGGACCCGGTCGCCCTGGACCGCCGGCTGCTGCTCGACCTGCTCGCCGCGTGCCCTGCGGGGCCGGCCGATCGTCATCGGCTGCTGCTCGCCGCGTTCGCCGCGGCTGGGCTGCCGGCCGTGCGTCACGTGCCGCACGTGCTCTACCACCGGGCGGTCGACGCGCCGCCGGTGGCGCCGGGCTCGGCGGCGGCTGTGCAGGAGCACCTGAACCGGTACGGCCACCCGGCGCGGGCCGAGCCGACCGGCTGCGGTGTCCGGGTGCGCTGGGAGCCGGCCGGCACGCCTGGCGTGACCGCCGTGGTCCCGACGCGTGACCGCGTCGACCTGCTGCGCTCCTGCGTGGACGGCCTGCTGAGCCGCACCGCGTACCCCGACCTGCGCGTGCTCGTCGTCGACAACGACTCCGCCGAGCCGGCCACGTTGCGCTACCTGGACGAGATCACCGCGGATGCACGCGTCACGGTGCGCAGGCATCCCGGGCCGTTCAACTACTCGGCCATCAACAACGCGGCTGTCGCCGCCACCGACACCCCGCTGGTGCTGCTGCTCAACAACGACATCGTCGTCACCCACGACGACTGGTTGCGCGAGATGGTCGCGCAGGCCGTACGCCCCGGGGTCGGCATGGTCGGCGCGATGCTGCGCTACCCGGACGGCCGGGCGCAGCACGCCGGGGTGATCCTCGGCATCGGCGGTGTCGCGGGCCACTCCCACAAGTACGCCCCCCGCGACCATCCTGGCTACCTCGACCGGCTGCGGTACGCCCAGCGACTGAGTGCGGTGACCGCGGCCTGCGCGCTCGTCCGCCGGGACGTCTTCGACGCGGTCGGTGGCCTGGACGAGACGAACCTCGGCGTGGCCTTCAACGACGTCGACCTGTGCCTGCGCGTCGCCGAGGCCGGGCGGCGCATCATCTGGACTCCGTACGCGGACATGCTGCACCTGGAGTCGGCCTCGCGCGGGCTGGACACCGACCCGGAGAAGGCGGCGAGGTTCAGCGCCGAGGTGCGCTACATGCAGCGCCGCTGGGCGTCGGCGCTGCTGCACGACCGCGCCTACAACCCCAACCTCAGCCTGCTGCGCGAGGACTTCACTCTCGCGTTCCCGCCCCGCGCCGGGCGGCCGTGGCAGCTGGCCGCGACCTGAGCAGGACGGCGCGCCACGGTCACCTCTCGTAGACCGCGACCTGGCTCGTGCTGTCTGCGGTGAACGGAGCCCGATCCCAGCCGGACCACCGGTGGGCCAGGCGCAGCCCGGCGAGACGCGCCATGAGGTCCATCTCCGCGGGCCACACGTAGCGGAACCGGCCGGACCGGTGCACCGCCCGGCCGTCGACCGAGAACCAGTGGTGCGAGGACGAGATCTGCCCGACCGGGTCGTCGAGGGTGTCGATGCCGGCGTGGCCGGGGTCCATGCTGAAGATCCGGCCCGGCTGGCCCGGCGGCGGCAGCTGCGGGACAACCACCTCCACGACGAACCGGCCGCCCGGTTCCAGGTGCTTCGCCGCGTTCTCGAACACCGCGACCTGCTCGTCCTGGGTCGTCACGTTGAGGATGGTGTTGAACACCAGGTAGACCAGCCGGAACGGTCCCGGCACCTCGGCCGTGGTCATGTCGCCGAGGGTGACCGGGACCCGGTCGGCGTCGGGTTTGGCCGCGAGCTGCGCCGCCATGTGCGGGGACAGCTCGATGCCGGCAACGCGCACCCCGCGGCGTGCCAGGGGAAGAGCCACCCGGCCGGTCCCGACGGCGAACTCCAGGGCCGCCCCTCCACCAGCGAGCTCGTGGAGCACCTCCACCGTCGGTTCGAGCACCGCCGCGTCGAACATCTCCGCCGAGGTGGCGTCGTACGTCTCCGCGGTGTCGCGGTCCCAGACAGTCGAAGGCACGGCTGTCCACGCTGCCACCGCCGGTGCGGCACGACAACGGGTTTTGCCCGGGCGGGTCAGGTGCGGGTGCCCAGCCGGTCCGGCCAGCGCTGCCGGTGCGCGTCGAGCACGTCGGCCCCGACGGCGTCCGGCAGGCGGTGGACGATCAGGTCGGCGTCCGCGGCGATCCGGCAGGCCCCGGAGGTGACCAGAGGGCAGGCGCGGCGCGGCCCCGGACCGGGACAGATACGGACGTCGTGACCAGCGGCACGCAGCTCGGCCGTGTAGGGGTCGTCCCACCAGCCGCGGCCCTCGACGAGGACCCGCTGGGGGCCGGTGGCCGGCCAGCCGGGCATCGCGTCGTCGGTCGCCACCAGGAGGGTCACGAGGCCCAGCTCGGTCGGCTCGCACGTGACGCAGCCCACCGCCCTCAGCAGACGCAGCATGGGCGCGTTGTCCGTACGCACCACCGCCCGCAGCGCGGCCAGCCCGGTGTCGGCGGCCCGGGCCCGCAGGGCCTCGAGCAGTGTCCGGCCGAGCCCCCGGCCCTGCCGGTCGTCGCGCACGGTGAGCCCGAGCTCGGGCACGGGTGAGCCTTCGTACCGGGCTTCGGCGACCAGCTGGCCGGCGTCGACGGCGACCAGCGCCAGGCCGTCGACCGGGAGCCGGGCCAGCCGCGCGAGGGTCGCCTCGTCGCGGGCCAGGGACAGGAAGCGCCGCAGGTAGGACTGGTCGGACAACGCCCCGTACAGCGCGGCGAGCGCCGGCTCGTCGGCCGGTCGCGCGGGTCGGACGGTGACCACGGTCCCCAGCGTGCCCCCCGGCCGGCCCATCGTGACAGGGACCAAAGGTCCTGAGCCATCGACAGCGGGTGAGGCCGACTCGTCCGAAAGGGGCCGAACACTCACTCGGAATGACCAGGGAAATAGTCCTTATTGACTATGAAAGGGCCAGGCCGAGGCCCCGACACCTGACCTACTGGGACCGGGGGGTCGTCAGAAAGGTCAACGCAATGGCCCTTACGACGCGGGGCGCCCATGCCGCGCCGCAGACCACATTCAGTGCTGTCCGGGTGAAGGTTCTCGGCACCGTGCTCGCCGTCGGCGCCACCGCCAGCGTGGCCGGCATGGGCACCATGGCCGGGTTCACGGGCACCACTTCCGCCTCGCTCGACGTTGCGACGGGAACCGTGAGGCTCGCCGTCGGGGGCACGGGGCTGACCAACGATCTCTCGGTCGCCGCCACCGACGTGCTGCCGGGCGACACGATCGAGCGCGCCGCCGATCTGGTGAACAGCGGCGCCGTGCCGCTCACCGGGTTCACGCTGAGCACGTCGGGCACCGGCACCGTGCTCACCACCGACACCAAGAACGGGCTGCAGCTGTCGGTGGACTCGTGCTCCACGGCCTGGACCAACACCGCGGCGACCGGCGCACCGCCGACGTACACCTGTGCGGGAACCGTGACGACGCTCGTCTCCGCCGGCAGCGTGCTGCAGACCGGCACGGCGCTCGGCGCGCTCAACGCCGACTCACCCGGCGGTGTGGACCACCTGCGCGTGTACCTCACCCTGCCCACGACCGCCGACGACACCTTCCAGGGTGTCTCCGACACCGTGACGCTGCGGTTCGACGCGGCCCAGGCCTCGACCCCGACCGCACGCTGAGCGAGGCCGTCGTGGCAAGCACCGCCTACCCCGCATCGGGGGCGCTGCGCACCGGCGCCCGCCGCCGGCTGCCGACTCGCCGCTGGCTGGACCTCGCCAGCACCGTGGCGCTGCTGCTCGCGGTCAGCGCCACGCTGGCCCTCGCGGTCGGCCCGCACCTGTTCGGCTACCGCACGCTGACCGTGCTGTCGGGCAGCATGAGCCCGGACGTGCCGCGGGGTGCCGTCGTCGCCGTCGTCCGGCAGCCGGCCGGCCAGCTGCGGCCGGGCCAGGTGCTGACGTTCCACGCGCCGATCGCCGGCCACCCCGTGACCACGCACCGGGTGATCGAGGTTCGGCACGACAACGGTGCGGTGCTCGTGCGGACGAAGGGCGACGCGAACCCCACCCCCGATCCCTGGGTGGCGCGGATCAACGACGACGACGTGTGGGTCGTACGGATGGTGGTGCCCCGGATCGGTGGGGTGCTGCACGTCCTCACCTCCCCGATCGGGCATGCGACGTCGGAGTGGGTGCTGCCAGGAGTCGTGCTGCCCTGGCTGCTGGGTGGCCTGTGGCTGACGCCGCGCGACCGCCGTCGAGCCGGCACCCACCGGGCGTGACACCGATGCGACGGCTCCCGGTCGTCGCGACGCTGACCGTCGTCGCCGTCCTGACGGCCGGCGGCGCCGCCCTCGCCGCCAAGGGGGGTTTCACCGGGGCCGTGAGCGCCACCGTGAGCGTGCGGACGGCGACCCTGCCCCCGGCCACGGGGCTGACCGGTTCATCGCGCTGCACCACCTCGGGGAGCAAGAAGAAGCCGACGGTGACCGTGACGGTGTCGCTGGCCTGGACGCCGTCGGCCTCGTCGCTGGCGTCCGCGCAGGACGTGCTGCTCTCGTCCACCGGCGGCAGATCGTGGAAGACCCTGGCCAGCGGCCTGGCTCCCTCGGCGGCGACGTACTCCACCACGGCCCTGTCGTCCGGCACCTACAGCGTCAAGGTGGTGACCGCCAGCAGCGTCGGCTGGACGGCCACCTCGCCGCCGTTCGCCCTCACGACCTGCTAGGTACGGCGCCCGGGGTGCGTCACCATGGCGCATGCCACGTACGGCACCGTCCCGTGCCCCGGAGCCACCGCAGGCCTGGGCCGCGCTGGCCGCCGCGTTCCTGTCCATGTTCACGGTGTTCGGTGTGGCCTACTCCTTCGGCGCGTTCCTCGGCCCGATGGGGGAGGACTTCGGCACCGGGACGAGCGCGACCTCCGCGGTGTTCTCCATCACCGCCTTCCTCTACTTCTCCCTCGGTGCGCTGAGCGGGCCTGCGGTCGACCGGTTCGGTCCCAGGCCGGTGCTGGTCACCGGCGCGGTGGCGATGGGAGCTGGCCTGGCCGCCACCGCCGTCGTCCACCGGGTCTGGCTGGCCTACCTGACCTACGGCGCCGGGGTCGGGGTCGGGGTCGCGTGCGGGTACGTGCCCATGGTCGCGGTGGTCGGTGGCTGGTTCGACCGGCGTCGCAGCACCGCCGTCGGCGTCGCCGTATCGGGCATCGGCGTCGGCACGCTGGTCGGCGCACCCGCGGCGGCGGCCCTCATCGGCGCACTGGGATGGCGGGCGACGACCGCAGTGCTGGCCGGCGTCTCCACCGCGGTGCTCCTCGGCTGTGCGGCGCTGGTGCGCCGCCCGCCGGTGATGACGGGCGGCGAACCGCCGTCGCTGTCGCGTACGGCACGGCTGCCCGCCTTCCGCTGGCTGTACCTGTCGATGTTCGCCGGCTCCGTGGCCCTGTTCGTGCCGTTCGTCTACCTGGTGTCCTACGCGCGGGACCAGGGCAGCGGCCGGGTAGCCGCTGCTGCGCTGATCAGCGTCATCGGAGCCGCCAGCACCGCGGGCCGGCTGGGGCTGGGCGCGCTCGCGGACCGGTTCGGGCACCTGCGCACCTACCGCGCATGCGTGGCGACGATGGCGGTCAGCTTCCTGCTGTGGCTGCCGGCCGGTGGCGCCTACCCCGTGCTCGTCGTCTTCGCCGTGGTGCTCGGACTCGGCTACGGAGGGTTCATCGCCCTCGCCCCGGCCGTCGCGGCGATGCTGTTCGGCGTACGGGGCCTCGGCGGCACGATCGGCGTGCTGTACACGGGGGCGGGGCTCGGTGCCCTCGTCGGCGCACCCGCAGCAGGCGCGGTCATCGACGCCCGCGGCTACCCGGCCGCGGTCGGGGTGACCTTCGCCGTCGCCGCCGTCTCATTCCTCCTGCTGCTCCCGCTGCGCCATCCGCACGCTGGCCACCAGGGTGGTCACGAGTAGCGCCGCCGCGAACAGCAGGCTGGCCGCGATGAGCGGACCGCCGAACGGCAGGCCGGGCGCGACGAGCGCGGCGATGCCCGCTGCGGCCATGGCGACCGCCGTGAGGACGGCCAGCCCCAGCCGCAGCGGGCTCTCGGCGGTCTCGAGCGCCGTCTCCCACGCGCGGTTGAGGACCGCCCGCAGCGCCCGCCGGGCCCAGAGGTATTCGGTGGCGAGGATGCCCAGGCCCGCCGCCACGACGAGCAGTCCGGGCCCCGGCAGCACGAGCAGGGCGAGCCCGACCGCGACCACCGCGCCGCCCGCCAGCGTGATGCCGGTTCGGCGGAGCAGGCGCAGCATGGTCGAACGCTAGCCCGGTGGCAGGATGGCCGGGTGGCCGACGAGGACCGCCCGCGGCGCGTGTCCTGCGCGCAGTGCGGCGCGACGGACGAGGGGCCGCCGCCGACGTGGAGCATGCAGCAGGGGCGCCGGGGCACCGAGTGGATCTGCGCGGCCTGCGCGCGTGAGCACCTGCGCAGCATCGAGGGCCGGCTCGACCGGAGTGGTGGTAGCGGCTCAGCCCTTGGCCCGACGGGTCCGGCGCTTCGGCGGCTCCGCGAAGCCGGGCAGCCAGCGCTGCAGCTCCGCGCGGTACGGCGCCTCGGCGTGCAGCTGCGCCAGGATGCCGAGGCCGCCGATGGTCACCCGGTGCACCAGCAGGTACTCCGGGGGCAGGTTCAGCTGGCGGCCCAGCCGGGCGGCCGGGGAGCGGGGGTCGGTCAACCGGGTGGCCTGCCGGCGCAGCCAGCCACGGGTGATGCGGAACGTCTCGCTCTCCAGCGGTTCGAGCACCGGACGGACGTAGTCGAGCACGCCGTCGGCGTCCACGTCGAAGCCGGGCCGGACGAAGCCCTCCGCGCGCAGGCCCTCGAGGACGGCCTCGGCGTCCCCGGCGAGCGCCAGCCGGGCCACCGTCCCGATCCCCGGCGGCAGCCCGTCGGGCAGCCGCCCCACCGCGCCGAAGTCCACGACGCCGAGGCGGCCGTCCGGGGTGAGCCGGAAGTTCCCCGGGTGCGGATCGGCGTGCAACAGGCCCGCGCGCGCCGGTCCGGCGAACAGGAACCGCAGGAACAGCAGGCCGATGCGGTCACGCTGCTCCTGCGTGCCCTCGGCGATGATCCGCGACATCGGCACGCCGTCGATCCACTCCGACACGAGCACCCGGTCCGCGGCAGTGACCACGTCCGGGACCACGATGTCGGGGTCGCCGCGGAAGGCGTCCGCGAACGCCTGCTGGGAGCGGCCCTCGAGGTGGTAGTCGAGCTCCTCGGCGACCCGGTGCCGCAGCTCGCTGACCAGCGGCTTGATGTCCAGGCCGGGGGAGAGCACGGCGAACACCCGGGCCAGCCGGCTGATCTGGTCCAGGTCGGACAGCAGCGCGGGTCCGGCGCCCGGGTACTGCACCTTCACCGCCACCGTGCGCCCGTCGGCCCACACGGCCCGGTGCACCTGGCCGATGGACGCCGACGCCGCCGGGCTGTCGGAGAACTCTCGGAACCGCGTCCGCCAGTCCGTGCCGAGCTCGGTCGCGAGCACCTTGTGCACGGTCGCGGCCGGCATCGGCGGCGCCGCCTCCTGCAGCTTGGTGAGCGCGGCGCGGTACGGGCCGGCCAGCTCCTCGGGCACGGCGGCCTCGAGGACGGACAGCGCCTGGCCGAACTTCATCGCACCGCCCTTGAGCTCACCCAGCACGCGGAACACCTGCTCGGCGGTGCGGGCCTGCAGCTCCTCGGCGATCGCCTCCGCGGGGCGCCCCCCGATCCGCTTGCCGAGCCCGATCGTGGCCCGCCCGGCCATCCCGATCGGCAGGGAGGCCAGCTTCGCCCCACGTGAGAAGGCGCGCCGCGGAATGTCGCTCACGACTCCATCATTGCCCGTCCGCCTCTCGTTAGGCATGCCGAAGGGGCGGCGCCCCCCGGCGCCGCCCCTTCGGAAGGAACTGCTAAGCCTTGCCCAGGATGCGGTTCATCTTCGTGCCGCAGACGGGGCAGGTGCCCTGAGCCATGCGGCGTCCGGAGTCGCTGACCCGGACCTCACCCTCGAACTGGCGCTTCTCCTTGCACTTCACGCAGTAGCCCTCGTACGTGTCGGCCATGGCGTCCTCCTCGGGTACGACCGGTGCCTGGCACCCGTCGTGGCCAGGTCCGCGGTCACCCTACCCGTCAAGGGCGGTTTCAGCGGCCAAGCGTGGCTCGTGCCGTGTTGCGGGGAACCACGAAGCCCCCGGCGTGACCGACCGGTCACTCGCCTTCCCCTTGCGAGCGGCCGTCCGGTGCAGCCGGGGGCTTCGTCGTCGCCGACGTTAGGAGCCGGTGTCGAGACCGGTCAACGCCTGGTCGTGCATTGGTCACCGAGGGTTGTGGACAACCTTGGGGATGCGGTGGGGACAGCATGGGGTGTCGCTGTGGAAAGGCTTTGCACAGACCTGTGGAACGTGTTGTGTACAACGCAGTGATCTCGGCGCTGACCTGCGCAAACGCCGTCCACCGCATGGGGACGGGAAGAAGTCGCAGCCGGGAAACGGTCGGGTCGTGCACAGCCCCGCCGCGCCGCCTGGACGGCCCCCGACCGCTCGCTTACCGTGCTCCGGGTGACCTCCTCGGCCGCTCCCGACCAGCCCCTCGTCGAGGTCCGGCGCAGCACCCGCCGCCGCAGGACCGTCTCGGCGTACCGGGAGGGCGACCGCGTCGTGGTGCTGGTGCCGGCCCGGCTGTCCCGGGCGGAGGAGACGCGGTGGGTCGGGGTCATGCTCGACCGGCTGGCACGAAGCGAGCAGCGGCGCCGCCCGACCGACACCGCGCTCGCGCAGCGGGCCGCCGAGCTCTCCCGCCGCTACCTCGGGGGGCGGGCCACGCCGGCCGGCGTCCGGTGGGTCGGCAACCAGAGCTCACGGTGGGGCTCCTGCACCCCGGCCGACGGCACCATCCGGCTCTCCGACCGGCTGCAAGGCATGCCCGTCTGGGTGGTGGACTACGTGCTCCTGCACGAGCTCGCCCACCTGCTCGAGCCGGGGCACGGTCCGCGGTTCTGGCGCCTGCTCGCCGGCTACCCGCAGCTGGAGCGCGCCCGCGGTTACCTCGAGGGCGTGGCCGCCGCGGGGGGTCTGCCCCGGTCCGACCCGTGAGCACCCGCTGGGTGGCGGTGCTCGCGCGCCCGCCGCAGGTCGGCGCCGCACCGCCGGGAGTCAGTGACGCCGCGTACGCCGCCGCCCTGCTCGAGGACGTCTACGAGCTCGCGGAGGCCCTGGCCGGGACGCAGGTGCTGCTCGTCGCCGCCCCGCCGAGCCGGCAGCAGGCCGCGACGGCGGTGGCCTGGCCCGGCGCGGACATCGCTGCCGTGGACGACACCGGAGCGGAGCTCGCCGCGCTGGACGCGCTGACCGACCGCGGTGCGCGCTACGGGGTCGTGCTCGCGGGCGACGTGCCCGACCTGCCGGGATTGCTCGTCGGGAAGCTGTTCAGCGCGCTCACCGGCGCGGACGCCGCCGCGTGCCCCGCGGCCGGGGGCGGGCTCGTGGGTGCGGGCAGCCGGCTGCCGGTGCCGGGCTGGCTGCGGCACTGCGGCCTCGACCTCGATGCCGACGACGCGCTCGCGCGTCTCGCCGCCGCGGCACCCGCGGGCGGACTGGCCACCACACCCGGCTGGCACCGGCTGCGGCGGCCGGTGGACCTCACCGCGCTCGACCCCGGCCTGGAGGGCTGGGAGGCCACCCGCGCCCTGCTCTCCGGTCGCACCCCGGCCTAGGTGCGGACCGCGATCAGTCCTCGGGTGGGGCGTCCTCGCCGGAGTCGAGCTCGGACAGGTCGAGCGCACCCTCCCCGGTGCGGCGGGCGAAGTCGGCGGGCGCGTCGAGGTCGTCCGTGGTCGGCATGAGGTCCGGATGGGCCC
This sequence comes from uncultured Actinomycetota bacterium, assembly GCA_963728075.1. Classification (GTDB taxonomy): domain Bacteria; phylum Actinomycetota; class Actinomycetes; order JAFAQI01; family DASSKL01; genus CAVSIP01. Next base: position 354,556 of record CAVSIP010000004.1, read on the forward strand.
AGACCGCGTCACGGCCCTCGATGCCGCGGACGGTCCGCAGCTCCGCCCACAGGGCGGCGGCCTCCCGCAGCCGCCGCGGTCGCAGCTCGAGCCCCACCAGCGTGGCGAACGTCTGCTCCGCCGGGCCGCCGCTGGCGCGCCGGCGCCGGACGGTCTCGCGCAGAGCGTCCGCTGATGGCAGCTGTGCAGCCGCCGCGCCGACGACCTCGTCCACCCAGCCCTCGACGAGCGCCAGCGCCGTCTCGAGCCGGACGAGCGCGCTCTGCTGCTCCGGCGTGTTCTTCGGCTCGAACAGTCCGCCGGACAGGGCGCGCTGCAGCGCCTCCGGGTCCTGCGGGTCGATCTCGCGCATGGCGCCCTCGAGGGCGCTCATGTCCACGGTGATGCCGCGCGCGTACGCCTCCACCGCCTCGAACAGCGCCGAGCGCAGCCACGGCACGTGCCCGAACAGCCGGTGGTGCGCGGCCTCCCGCAGGGCGAGGAACAGCCGCACGTCGTCCGCGGTCACCTCGAGACCGCTGCCGAAGGCGGCGACGTTCGCCGGCAGCAGTGCGGCGCGCCCGGCCGGGCCCAGGGGGAGCCCGATGTCGGTCGAGGACACGACCTCCTTCGCGAGCGAGCCGATGGCCTGGCCGAGCTGGCCGCCGAACATCAACCCGCCGAGCTGCTGCATGACGCCCATGAGCGGTCCGGCCATCGCCCGGGCCTCCTCCGGCAGCGCCCCACCCATGGCCTCCACCACGCGGGCGGCCACCGGGTCGCACAGCTGCTGCCAGGCGTCCAGCGTCGCCTCCACCCAGCGGCGGCGGCTCCACGCCTCGGCGACGTTCACCCCGCTCGGCAGCGTGGTGTGCGGGTCCAGCCACAGGTCCGCGATCCGCATCGCCTCGGTCACGGCCGTGGTGTCGGCTGCGGTCGTACCCGGGTCGTCCTGGCCGGCGAGCTGCTGCGCCGTGTCGCGCGCCATCTTCCAGTTGACCGGGCCGGACTGGCCGGAGAGCAGGTCGCCGAGCCGGTGCAGTGCCGCCCCCAGGTCGGGTGCGCCACCGGCCCCGAACAGCCCGCCGAACGGGTCGTTGCCGGACGGGGGCTGGTCGTCGCCGTCGCCTGGCGGGCGGAAGCCGAAGGGGAGGTTGCTCACCGTTCCCACGGTAGTAGCCGTACGGCTAGCCTCGAACCGTGGAGCAGGCCGTGCAGCTCGCCGACGTGCGGGACACCCCGCTGTCGGTCGACGAGGTGTGGCAGGCGGTCGCCGATCCCGCCGCGGGCGGTGCGGTGCTGTTCGTCGGTACCGTGCGCGACCTCGACGGCGGCAAGGCGGTGGCCGGCCTGGGCTACTCCGCCCACCCCAGCGCCGTCGCGGAGCTGCGCGCGGTCGCCGAGAAGGTGGCCGCGGACTTCCCGGCCGTCCGGCTGGCGGCCGTCCACCGGGTGGGCGACCTCGACATCGGTGACCTCGCCGTCGTCGTCGGCGCCAGCTGTCCGCACCGGGCGGAGGCGTTCGCCGCCGCGCGGCGGCTCATCGACGACCTCAAGGCGACCGTCCCCATCTGGAAGCACCAGCGTTTCGCCGACGGCACGGACGAGTGGGTGGGCACCCCGTGACGCTCGTCATCTCGCCGGACCGCGGACGTTGCCATACATTGGCGGCGTCCGTCGTTGTCCGTACTCCTGCTGAGGCCGCCTGACATGTCCAACCTCGCGTGGCTCGGCATCCCGGTCGTCGCGGTACTCGCCGCCACGGCCTGGGCGCACTGGTCGGCGCGACCGCGTGGCCCGCAGAACCCGGCCGACACCGTGGAGGCGTACGAACGGTTCCGCGCCGCACTCGGTACCGGCCCGCGGCCGCCCCGGTCCTGACGCCGCACGAGCACAGGTCCGCAGGGCGGCTCAAGAACCGGGTGGACGGCTGCCGACTCTGCTAGGGACCGTTCCTCCCCGCCGGGGAGGCTCTTCCCTGGAGAGCGGAGCCATGGAGCACCACAGCGAACACGTCGTCTTCTTCCCGGGCGCCGACGGCGGCCCGGCCTTCCGCCGCTTCCCCTCCCTGGAGGAAGCGGTGCGGTTCGTCGAGCACCTGCGCAACGTGGAGGGGGTCGGCGAGGTCTCGGTGTACGCGCTCACCGAGGTTCCGCTGGAGTTCCGCGCGTACTACCGGGTCGCGGTGCCCGGTACGAGCGAGCCCGTCGTCCCCGCCCCGGCGGAGCCTGCGGCGGAGGAGATGCTCGCCGAGCCGTCGGCCGACGCCGGCGACCAGCGCGGTCTCGCGTTCTTCGCCCGGTAACCCCGCCCGCCGGTCGCCGGTAGCCTGGCGGCATGCCACGGCGCGCCCTGACCCTCGCCGTCTCCGGCGGGCTGCTCGCCGTGCTCGCCGCCGCGGGCAGCGTGCTGCCCGTCCCGTACGTCGAGCTGCAGCCCGGTCCGGTCACGGACACCCTCGGGAGGGCCTCGAACGGAAGCGAGGCCCTCATCACGGTCAGCGGCCACCAGACGTACCCGACCAGCGGCTCCATCGCGCTGACCACGGTCCAGGTGGTCGGCGACCCCAACCACCAGCCCACGCTGTTCAGCGCGATCTCCGGCTGGATCGCGCACGACACGGCCGTCGTCCCGCAGCAGCTGCTCTTCCCGCCCGGTGCCGACGTGGGGCAGGTCGAGGAGCAGAACACCCTGGACATGGAGCAGTCGCAGGACGAGGCGATCACGGCCGCCCTGCGGTACCTGCACCTGTCCGCGGTGCCGCACGTGGTCGTCGCCGACCTCGTGTCCGACGCGCCCGCGGCCTCCGTGCTGAAGGTGGGGGACGTCGTGCTGGCCGTCGACGGCCAGGACGTGGCGACCAAGGAAGCCCTGCAGCGGCTCATCACCCGGCACCAGCCGGGGGAGCAGGTGCGCCTGACGATCCGTCGTGACGGCCGGACGTCCACGGTCACGCCGAAGACGATTGCGTCGACGGAGGGCGGCACGCGCCACGCCATCGTCGGGTTCACGCCGGCGATCCGACACGACTTCCCGTTCACGGTGCGGATCCACCTGGCGGACGTGGGCGGTCCGAGCGCGGGACTCGCCTTCGCGCTCGGACTCGTGGACAAGCTCACCCCCGGCGCGCTGACCGGTGGTCGCCACGTGGCGGTGACCGGCACGATCGACGGGTCCGGTGACGTCGGCCCGGTCGGTGGCGTCCAGCAGAAGGTGCTGGGGGCGGCCCGCTCCGGTGCGACGGTCTTCCTCGTGCCGAAGGACGAGTGCACCGACGCGCGGCGTACGGCCCCCTCCTCGATCCGCCTGGTACCGGTGCAGACGCTCGGCGGCGCGATCAAGGCCCTCGAAGACCTCGGCAGCAACCCCGGTCGCGTCCCCGCCTGCTGACCCGGTCGCCGCGTACCCTTCGACCGTGGTGCCGGCCGTCCCGTTCGCGCTGCTCGGCGTGGTGCAGCTGCTGGCGGTCGCCGGGTGGCTGGGCCTCGCCGGGACCAGTGCGTTCCCCCCGCTGCGGGGCCGTACGACGCCCGCGCTGGCCGGCGGGGCGCTGCTGCTGGCCGGCGTCGACGCCGCCACCGCCCTGGACTTCGGCCACCCCACGTCGGCGCTGCTGGCCACGCTGCGGGCCGGCGGGCTCGCGCTGGTGGCCGTCGGCCTCGCGGGCGGCGGCCTGCAGCGGTCCGCCCTGGGCGCACCGGGGGTGGTCGTCCCGCTGGGCGCCCCGGTGTCGCCGACCGTCGCCGCCGGCCTGGCGGGGGCCGCCGCCGCCGTCGCGGCCGCGGTCCGCTCGCGACGGGGCGACCCGCTGCTCGGCGCCATGGTGGCCGCCGCGGTCGGGCTGGCAGGTGCCGCCGCCGTGGTCGGGGTGTGGGCCACGGGCCGGGACGGCGCCGCGGTCGCGGTCCTCGCCCTGCGGGCGCTGTCCGCCGTCGCTGCGCTGGCGGTGCCCCTGGTGCTCGCCCGGGTCAGCCTGTTCGCCCGGGTGGTGAGCGCGATCCTCGCCGGGGTCGTCGTCATGGCTGCCGGGTCGGTGGGCATCGTCGGCTCCGGCATCGCCAACAAGATCAACAGCCAGCAGGCCTCCACGCTGGCCCAGGTGGCCTCCGGTGTCACGCAGGACCTGCGGGAGGCGACCAACCGGGCCGCGCTGGTCTCCCGCGTCGTGGCCGCCTGCGTCCCGGTGTCCAACCGCTGCGGCGACCTGCTGCAGTACTACGCGTACCAGGACCGGTACTTCGCGGCCGTGGTGGGACGCCCGTCCGGCCCGACCGCGATCGCCGGCACCCTGGGCGCCGCCGCTCTGCGGCACCTGGCGTCGGAGCCGGCAGTGCACGCCGTGGCGACCCGGCGCTCACCGCAGGCGGCCACGCTGGTCGTCCTGCCGGGTGCGGAGCCGGCCCTGTCGGTGCTCGGCGCCGCCCCGGGCTACCCCGGCGCCAGTCGCAGCGGGGATCCCACGTTCGTGGCGACGTACGGCTTCGTCATCGACGACCACGTCCTCGCGCAGCAGGCGGCGCGCTCGGCCGTCGGTGTCACGGTGCTCGTGCACGGCCAGGTGGTCGCGTCGAGCCTGCCCGCGCACGACCGGGCCGCCATCCTCGCCGCCGCCCGGCGGGTCGGCGCCGTGGGGGCGGGCACGATCCCCGATGCGGGGCTGCGCTCCGACGCGCGCGGCCGCACCCCCGCGGTGCGGTTCGTCGCGCTCACCGCAGCGGACAACGCCGACGAGCAGCTGGCCGTCCTGGCGGTCTCCAAGCCGGCTGCGGAGGCCCTGGCGCCGCAGCGCAGCGTGCTGACCCGCCTGTTCGTCACCGCCGTGGCGGTGCTGCTGGTCGTCGCGGCGTTCGCCGTGGTGCTCGCCCGCCGGACCGTGGACCCGGTGCAGCGGCTCACGCTCGCTGCCGGGCGCGTGCGTCGCGGCGACCTGGGCGCGACGAGCGGGGTCCAGGGCCGCGACGAGGTGGGCCGGCTGGCCCGCGCGTTCGACAGCATGACCGCGTCCCTGCGGGCCATGACCGGCGAGCTGCGCGATGCGGCGGCGCAGGAGACCGCGCTGCGGGCCCGGCTGCAGACGGTCGTCGGCTCGATGAGCGAGGGCCTGGTGGTCACCGACGCGCGGGGGGTGGTCACCAGCCTCAACCCGGCGGCCGCCGCGCTGCTCGGCGTCGACCCGGCCGAGGCGATCGGGTCGCCCCTTGCCGACGTGGCGGTCGTGGTCGGCCCTGGCGACGTCGGCGGCATCACCGCGTCCGCGCCCGGGGACAGTGACGCCCTGCTGCGGCGGCCGGACGGGTCGGTGGTGGCGGTCCGCGCCTCGGTCGCCGCGTTGCAAGGCGAGCACGGCGAGGAGGACGGCAACGTCGTACTGCTCCGCGACACCACGCACGAGCTCGAGGTGGAGCGGATGAAGACCGAGTTCCTCTCCAACGTCAGCCACGAGCTGCGTACGCCGCTGACCCCGATCCGTGGTTTCGCCGAGCTGCTGCGGCGCCGTCCCGAGACCTCACCGGAGCAGGTGGCGGAGTTCGCGGGCACGATCGTCGAGGCGACGGTGCGGCTCGGCCGGGTCGTCGACCTGCTCGTGGCCGTGGCGGCGCTCGAGGCCAACCGCGTCCAACCCGCACCGCGGCCGCTCGCCGTCGGCGCGTACGTGGACGAGCTCCTCGACGACTGGCGGAGCCGGTGGCCGCAGCGGTCGGAGGACCTGCGCCGCCGGGTCGCCTCCGGGCTGCCCGCGGTCGCCATCGACCCGGAGTGGGTCTCCCGGGCCATGGCCGAGCTCGCCGACAACGCCATGAAGTACACCCCGCCCGGGACGCCGGTGACGCTGGTGGCCACGCTGTCCGCGGACGGCCAGCGGGTCCGGCTCGGGGTCCGGGACGGCGGGCCCGGCGTCACCGCCGAGCAGCTGCCATCGCTGCTCGGCGACTTCGCTCAGGGCGACGGCTCGGCGACGCGTGCCGTCGGTGGTCTCGGCCTCGGGCTGTCGTTCGTCCGGCGCCTCGCCGAGGACTTCGCCCTGCCCTTCGTCGTCATCTCCGAACCGGGCAAGGGCGCCGAGTTCGCCCTCGACCTGCCCGTGACGACCGAACGGCCGCGGCGCGGGCAGCGCACCACGCGCGGCGTCGGCGGCCCGGCTCGGCGCCGGCAGCCGGCCGGTGCGCGCCGCCGCCGGGTACCCCCGAGAGGCGGCGCCGAGTAGGGCGTTCCTTGTAGCGTGGCGGTGAGGGGGGTGCCCGGTGCCCGCCCGGACCGCGGAGTTGGCAGCGTGACTTTCGGACGTAGTGGCGGCCCGGCCGCCACCGTACGCATCCCCCGCGGCGCCAAGTGGGTGGTGCCGGTCGTCGTCGGCCTGTTCGTCCTCATCGGGCTGGGCGGGGCCGCCGTCGGGCTGGCGACGGACGTCCTGTGGTACCAGTCGGTCGGCTTCAGCAGCGTGCTGTGGACCCGCCTCGGCAGCCAGGCGGCGCTGTTCGCCGTCTTCGGCCTGTCCGTGGCCGCCGTCATCGGCGCCAACATCGTCGTCGCCTACCGGCTGCGCCCACCGTTCCGTCCCCGGTCCACCGAGCAGGCTGCGCTCGAGCAGTACCGCGGCTTCGTCGACCCGTACCGCTGGTGGCTGCTGGCGGCGGTGCTGCTCCTCATCGTGATCGCCGAGGGCAGCTGGGCGGCGACCAGCTGGCGGCTGTGGCTGCAGTGGCGCAACGCGGTGTCGTTCGGCGTCACCGACGCCCAGTTCCACAAGGACGTCTCGTTCTTCGCGTTCACCTACCCGATCCTGCGGGTGGCGCTCACGGCCGCGTTCGTCGCCGTCGGGCTGTCCGCCGTAGCCGCCGCCGTCGTGCACTACCTGTACGGCGCCCTGCGGGTCAGCACGCCGGGGGAGAAGACCTCCGCGGCGGCGCGGGCCCACCTGTCCGTGCTGCTCGGCGTGTTCCTGCTGCTCAAGGCGGGCGCGTACTGGGTCGACCGCTGGGGGCTGGCGTTCTCCCCGCGCGGCGTCGTGACCGGCCCGTCGTACACCGACGTCAACGCGGTGCTGCCGTCGAAGACGATCCTCGTGTTCGTCGCGGTGATCTGCGCCGGGCTGTTCTTCGCGAACGTGTACCTGCGCAACTGGCTGCTGCCGGTGGTCGCCACCGGCGTGATGGTGCTGTCGGCGATCGTGATCGGCGGTGTCTACCCCGCGGTGGTCCAGCACTTCCAGGTCCGCCCGAGCGAGGCCGACAAGGAGGCGCCGTACATCCAGCGCAACATCACCGCCACCCGGCAGGCGTACGGCCTCGACGGAGTCACGGTCACCGAGTACGCCGCGCAGCCGACCGGCAGCCCGGACACGCAGCGCGCGGAGGCCACCCAGGACGCGCAGATCCGCCTGCTCGACCCGAGCCGGCTCGACGCGACCTTCCGCCAGCTGCAGCAGCAGCGCGCGTTCTACGGCTTCGCCGACACCCTCGACATCGACCGCTACCCGATCGACGGCAAGCTCACCGACACGGTGGTCGCGGCCCGCGAGATCGACCTGGGTGGGCTGTCCTCGGGCCAGGACAACTGGATCAACCGGCACCTCGTCTACACCCACGGCTTCGGGTTCGTGGCCGCGCCTGCGGCGACGGTCGACTCCGACGGGCGGCCGATCTTCATCGAGAAGGACATCCCGCCGACCGGGTCACTCGGCGAGTTCCAGCCGCGGATCTACTTCGGCGAGAAGTCGCCGACCTACTCGGTGGTGGGCGCCCCCGCGGGGGCGAAGCCGCGCGAGCTGGACCGGCCGGGTGACACCGGCACCGGCCAGGTCAACACCACCTACCAGGGCAACGGCGGCGTGCCGATCGGCTCGAAGCTGCGCCAGGCGCTGTTCGCGCTGAAGTTCGGTGAGAAGAACCTGCTGCTCTCCAGCGCGCTGAACTCCGACTCGCGCATCCTCTACGTGCGCAACCCGCGTACGCGGGTCAAGGCGGTCGCGCCGTGGCTGACCCTCGACGGCGACCCGTACCCGGTCGTTGTGGACGGCCGGATCCTGTGGGTGCTCGACGGCTACACCACCACCGACGGCTACCCGTACTCCCAGCGCAGCGAGCTCGGCCAGGCGACCGCCGACACCCTGACGCAGACCTCGGCGGTCACCCGTCAGCCCAACCGGGAGATCAACTACATCCGCAACTCGGTCAAGGCCACCGTCGACGCGTACGACGGGACCGTGCGGCTGTACGCGTGGGACGACAGCGACCCCGTCCTCAAGACGTGGATGCGGGCGTTCTCCGGAACGGTGCTGCCGAAGAGTGCGATCCCGCCGGAGCTCGCCGCGCACTTCCGCTACCCCGAGGACCTGTTCAAGGTGCAGCGGGCCCTGCTGGCGCGCTACCACGTCACCGACCCGCAGGCCTTCTACAACGGCACCGACTTCTGGAAGGTGCCGGCGGACCCGACGGGCGACACGCCGGGCGACCAGCCGCCGTACTACCTGAGCCTGCGGCTGCCCGGTGACGACAAGCCAGTGTTCTCGCTGACCTCCACGTTCGTGGCGAGCAACCGGCCGAACCTCACCGGCTTCCTCGCGGTGTCCAGCCAGCCGGGCCAGGACTACGGGAAGCTGCGCCTGCTCGAGCTGCCGCGCAACGTGACGGTCAACGGGCCCGGGCAGGTGCAGAACGCCTTCGAGGCGGATCCGACGGCCTCCCAGTCGCTCGCGCTCCTGCGCAGCGGCGGGTCGCAGGTGCAGCTCGGCAACCTGCTGACGTTGCCGGTCAGCGGCGGGTTCCTCTACGTGGAGCCGGTGTACGTCCGGGCGCAGAGCGGGGAGTCCTTCCCGACTGTGCAGAAGATCCTCGCGTCCTTCGGCGAGCGCATCGCCTACGCGAACACCCTTGGCGAGGCGCTCGACGGGGTCTTCGGTGCCGCGGCGCAGGAGCAGCCACCGTCCGGGCAGCCGACCGGGCCTACGCAGCCCACTCAGGTCAACACCGCGCTGCGCCAGGCGCTCGCCGACGCCCAGCAGGCGCTCAAGGACGGTCAGGCGGCGCTCGCGAAGGGCGACTTCGCGGCGTACGGCGAGGCCCAGAAGCGTCTCGCCGACGCGATCCGCCGCGCCGACGAGGCCTCCCGCCAGGGCCAGCCCGCCCAGCAGTAGTACGCCCGCGGCCCGGCCCCCGGGCATTGGCGCCAACGCTGGGCGACACGCCGTACGGACCCCAGAGCGAGCGCCAACGCCTGGGCGGCCCGCGGCCCCGGCGGTCCGGCCCCCGCGGCCCGGCCCCCGGGCATTGGCGCCAACGCTGGGCGACACGCCGTACGGACCCCAGAGCGAGCGCCAACGCCTGGGCGGCCTGCGGATCCGCCGGTCCGGCCCCCGCGGTCCGGCCCCCGGGCATTGGCGCCAACGCTGGGCGACACGCCGTACGGACTCCAGAGCGAGCGCCAACGCCTGGGCGGCCCGCGGCCCCGGCGGTCCGGCCCCCGGGCATTGGCGCCAACGCCTGGGCGGCCCGCGGGGTCCGCCCGGTTTTGCCGGAGGCGCCGGACTGACCTATAGTGGACGCACCGACGCGGGGTGGAGCAGTTCGGTAGCTCGCTGGGCTCATAACCCAGAGGTCGCAGGTTCAAATCCTGCCCCCGCTACTAGTGAAAGTGCAGGTCAGGGCCGTTTCCCTGGGTAACAGGGGACGGCCTCTCATCATCCGTCCGCAACTCGTCCGCAGAATTTCACTGTCCCCGGGCAGCGTCCCGGGGCGGTTGGCTCGGCGGGGTGGCCCTGGCGTGAGGTTTGAGGCCCGGGTAAGACGGCTGGCGGAGAGTCGGGACGTCCCGAATCGTGTCCCAGGGGGACACGCACGATGAACACATGGACCGTGGCGGGCGAGCTCACGCTCGACTGACGCTTCGTGCAGGTTCGAAGCGGTGGGGGACCGGGACGAGTCGCCCGCCGGCTTCGTTCGGCCGCGTGCACGTGTCGGACTGCTTCGCCAGTCCCAATTGCTCCCACCGGTTCACCTTGATCGCGTTGCCTCGGTGACGCTGGCCGAGCGGAGACTCGAATCGAGGTATTGGAACCCTGCACGCTGGTCTGGAGCCGGCAGCGCTCCGGCATGTCGTGCGCGACTACGAGCCCATCACAACACCCACCGGCACCACAGCCCCCTCGACCATGCCGCCCACTCCGCCCATACCCGCGTCGACCACCGCCCCTGACGTCCTCTGCGTCATGCGACACGACCGGATCCGCGGCTTCCTCCGCGAACACACACGCGCCATGACCGGATGAGGTTCTCGGTACCCATCGCGCCCAACTACTTGGGGCTATCCGTGGTGTCCAAGAAGGCTCCGCCATGCTGCGAGCTGCTCTAGCTTTCGGCAGGGGGCGACTCCGCCTGGCTGTAGTCCTCCACCATCACCTGCCCGGGGGTTCCCAAGCTCTCGCTTGCGGCGCCCGCCCCGATTCCGGTCAACCTGTCGACCCATGAGCGGCGCAGCTCGTCGCGCGCCTGGTTGTCGGCGAAGGCGACGTCCATCCCCTTCGATGGATTGAATGGCCAGAGGGGCTCATCGCCATTGGCCAGGCAGAGACGAGCCAGGACCGCCCGCCTCACGATGTCGCGCATCCGATCCACTGCTTCGGCCGCGGCGATCCCGAACATGTTGGCCGCCGTGACGGTCGTGATCCCCAGGATCTTCGAGCGCAATGTCTTCTCTTTGAGGTTGCCGCCGTGGACGAGTGTGGATCGCAGGCTGTAGAACGCGTTGACGTCGTTGAACACGTTGGCCGGCGGATCGGCCGGCGTCGAAAGCAGCGCCGCGCAGCGATTCCGGAGCCGAGCGGTGATTCCTTCGGCGCCGTCTGCCTCGTCAATCAGGATCGCCTCCAGGGCGGTCGCCAGATCGACGATACTGTCGAGACCATCTGACCGGTACGACCGCGTGTACCGCCCGATGGCCACGTCGAGTGATGTCGCCGCCATCTGCTCACGCGTGACCTCGGCGCCGTCGAGCAGATCTCCGAGAGCACGGATCGGTTCATCGAACGACCCATCAAGAGTCGCGGTCCGCCGAACGAACGGCGACATCGTGATGCCGCCGGAGCCGAAGTCGTGCAGTTGGGGATGGATTGGCCCTGCCAGTTTGGTTGAGCCGCGCACCTCGAACTGCGGTCGAGCCGTGGTGCCCGTGAGCAGTCGTAGCAAGCAGACGAAGCGATCGAGACGATGGCTCGCTTCGTCGAGCAGGCCGAAGCTATCCGGCTCCTCCGCCGTGTTGGCGGTGACGGCAAGGACTGCGTGCGGATGGGCAAAGACATGCGGCCGCTCCCGGTTGAATGCCCCGCCCGCCCCAGGAATCCGTTGCCGACACTGGTCGACGAGGAAGTCGAACTCGTGCCTCGACGGCTCGGGGATTACCTCAATCCCATCAATCGCGGCTGCCTGGCCATCGACGGTTGCAGTGTGCGACATCGCACGCACCACTGCCAGCGTGTGGTGCGGCCCATCGAGGATCGAGACCATCTCCGAGATCGACGTCGTGACGCCCCGCGAGTCCTCGCGGTAGTCACCATCGTCAGCGCAACGTCGTGCGGCGGCCTCGACCATTTGGAAGATGTACGAGTTCGAAAACTCCGCATGTCGGCGCTTGAGTGGCTCGTCGAAGCGCGCCGGGTACGCGCGGTTGAGCATGCCCTCCAGCTGCGTGAACTCAGGAGTGTGCATGAAGACAGCACCCTCGTAGTCGCGACCGACCCAGATCCAGGGGTGGTAACGCGAGGTCGGGATAACCCGCTCGGCAGCCAGGCGCTCAAACGCCACGCGGACCAGCGTCTGCGAAGCCCGGACGATTTCGTCTGCGGTCGGGGTCGGGTCAGCTGTCGTCATGTTGCACGCCCTGGTTCAGGACTCCCTGACCTGGCCTATTCACCTGGCCGGATCCGATCTTGCATGAGGCGGTCAAGGACTTGCGTCGGCAGGCAACCGCTTTCCGTCAGCACCTGCCGCACATGTCGGCGAAAGATGTGCGTCGGCTCGTGTCTGGCGGCTGCGGCGAGGAGGTCTGACCACACGGCCTCGACGTCGCCGGCTACCTGCGCGACCACGTCTGTTGAGGCGAGGTAGACATTGGGATTCGCCACGGGGGCATGTTCTGGCGCTACCGTGAGGCGGTCGGACACCAGGATCGTCGCGCTGCCCGCAGGCGCGTTGCCGACGCCCTGGTCGGCCGCAAGCTGGTCGAGCTGGGTATTCGCCTGGCGGATGTCCTTTAGCGGGAGCAGACCATCGGCGTTCGCCTCGGACTTCGCCTCAACCGTGAGCCACATCGCCGTGTCCCAACGCCACGCCGAATCGCAGCGTCCCTGCCCGGGCGGCTTGGCGGCGGATGCACCTAGGTACTTTCCGATCGTCGTGAGCGCCTGTTCGTATGGACCAGCGGTGTCCTGGTCGAGGGCCTCGCGCATCTTCGCGAGCTCCTCTTTGATCTTGGTCGCTTTGAACTGGCCCGTAAGCACCGCCACGATGGCACCGATCGCGACTGCGTCCGCACCCGCCAGTGGTACCTCCTCGACACCCGGCAGTTCCTTCATTTCCTTGAGCCACGTGCCGCGGGACGAGGCCTTCTCAGCGTCGCGGACCAGCTGGCGTGCATGGGCCCGATGGGCCTCGCCCTGGGCGCCGAAATGGAGCCAGACACCTGCGATGTACAGCAGCAGGCCGCGGTACCCGCGGGTGGCCTCGCCGCCGCTGCCGACCGTGCGGGCAGCTTCTTCAAGCCGCTGACTCGCCGCGATCCAGTCTTCGCTGAGTGCCAGCTGCCACGCTTCGACCTCCAACCCCGCTGCCTCGCCAAGCGCCACCGCACCCGGAGGGTCAATCTTGTCTGCCTCCTCGCGGAACTCGGCGACCAACGGCTCTCCGCCCTCGCGCCAGGCAGCGTCGTGATCGAGGAAGGTACGGACGTTCGCGAGAATGTCGTCGACGTCTTGGCCTTTGCTGTTGTCCCAACCGAACTGAACCTCGGCCTGCAACTCAGGCTCAAGTGCTGTCTTGTTCTCCGGTCGCGAGAAGTACCGCGTGATATCGGCACCGAGCACCACCACGACGGCGTAGTCGTTCGGGCCTCGGGTGCAGCGGCCGGCGCCCTGCACGATCCGGGTGCGTAGACGCTCCGAGAGGGCGGCGCTGGCCTCGGCGCGCTCGCTCAGGAACTTCTCTTGAAGACTGACCGCATCCGGCTTGCCGTCAAGCACAACGATCCGACAGGCATTGCCAGGCAAGTCCATGCCGTCGTACCGGTTCGCGAGGCCCAACACGCCAACTGGAGCTTTGGCGAACGCGGCGAGGCCCTGCTCGACGGTCCCCTTCCCAAGAACAGGGACTCCGTCGCCAGCCAAAGCTCGCGCTGCTTGCTCGGTCTTTTCAGAGCTTGCCTGGCTCAGCAGGAGCGCCTTGTTCGTGACGGCGACGACGCCTTTAGCCACGCCCGCGACATCACCGCCCTGCACCAGATCGGGAAAGACGAACAGTCGACGACCCGAGCGGGGCGGCGTCTTCGTCGGGAGCGGCATCCGGATGATTACCGATCGACCGAACGCTCGCTCGAGCTCACCGCCAGCGCCGAGCGTGGCGGACAGGTACACCCGCTGACCCGCGCGAGAGAACACCCGGTTCTGGAAGGTCGGTGGAATCATGGGGCGGATCTGGATGCCGCCATACGACAAGTAGACGCAACATGCCGCTAAGCCCGAGCGGATCATGGCGACCTGGAACTTGTAGTCGCCCGAGAGTTGGGACAACGCAGCGTCGAGCTTCGCAATCGCGGCTGCATCCACGCTCGGAAGGATCATGCGGACCTGGTGGTGCGCGCCCGGGTCCGGCGGACCTTGCAGCCGCTGGATCTGAAGCCCAGACAGGAATGGGCGAAGCGCGTCGAGCACCTGGAGGTACGCCGGCTCCGACTCGTGACGGCGGATGGTGACGCCGTACTGCTCGCCGACGAACTGCTCACCGGCGTGCGCATCATCGAGCACGATCAGACGGGGCTCCGGCAACTTTGGGCTGCTGTTGAAGATCGAGCTGTAGCTTGTGATCGCGATCGCCTCGGCACCCTCGACATCACTCTCGTCGGTGGCACTCCAGCTGTGGTGGCTGCCCACGAGTAGACGAGCGGGGACACCTTCGTCCTTCGCAGTTGCCAGCACCTGATGGCCGAGTTGCTTGGTCGGGGTTGCATAGAGCACCGGTCCCTCTGCCTTCCGGCGCACCCACTCGGCGATCAGGAGGCCGGGCAACGTCTTGCCCGTTCCGGTCGGAAGCTCTAGGGCCAGATCGGGCGTATCCTGGTGCTTCTCGGCGTACGCCCGGAGCACGTCACCCTGATGGATCCAGAGTGAGCTAACTGCGTCCGCCGTCCGCGGCAGCGAGCCACGGAGGTACATCTCCTCCGGGGAGTCGAACTGTTGCTGAACCTTCTTGGTTTTGCCCACGAATGCCATCGATCAGTGCCCTGTCCGTTGTTCCGTCGAGTGGCGTCCGCCGTGCTCCAACTCGCGCCAGTTGGGTACGAAGGCGGACATCAAGGCTTGGAATCGCTTGCCGTGCGTCTTGTAGCGCAGATGCAGCAGCTCGTGAACGATCACGTAGTCCTGGAAAGCCTCGTCTGCATCGGCCAGCTCGTCGGCAAAGGTCACGACCCCGTCGGGTCCACACGATCCCCACTTTCTTGGCATCTCCTCGATGACTACCTGCTGAGGGTTGACCTTGAGCCGCAGCGCCCACGCGGTGGCGCGTCGCTTGAGGAGCTGATCGGGGTAAAGGGAGCTCATCGGTCGCCCGCCGTCTGTTCGAGGACCTGCATGATCTGTTCCACGGCCGCCTTGCGCTGCTCGTCCGGCAACTTGATCACCGGCTTGTAGAGATTGAGGCGGAGGCGCCGCTGCTCGTCCGGGTTTTCCACCCAGTTCGGGAACTTGCCAAGCAGGGTCTCGACTTCTCGGGCAACCGCCAGAGTGTCCAGACCAGCGGCAACGAGCACTTCGTCGCGGCCGAGCTGCCAGTGCACCGCGAAGCCGACGTCGCTGAGGCCGCTCTGCTGGGCAGCCCTGAGTGCCTCGTCTTTCTCAAGGACCAGCGCGGCGATCTCGTCCATCGCGGCCATGCCCGTGACCTTGCGCTCCTCCAGGTTCTTGATCACCTGGTCGGCGCGCTCCTTAAGGGCCCGCAGCACGACAGCCTTGGCGGGATCGTCGTCAATCTCCTTCCGGAGACCGCGGAGGAGGTTGTAGATCTTGCCCTCTTCGGGCCCGTCGTCGCCCTTGAGCTGCTCCAGCGTGGCGACGTCGAAGGTGACGACCTTGGCGATCCTCCCGAGGCCCTCCTGTTCGGCGCTGCCTTGGATGAGACGGCGGGTCTTGTACTCCAGGTCGCCAAGGAAGCTGCCGGTTTCGGAGTAGGCATTGCGGACGGCGGCGTAGAGCTGGCTGAGCCGCTTGTATGTGGTGATGTGGTCCCGCAGTTCGGCCGAGGGCGACAGAATCTCCCACAGGGCCTCGATGTCCTTGTAGTCCTCGAAGAAGGTCTTGCGGGCCTCGGGATCGATGAACCGGCCGTAGACGACCTTCTCCAGTTGCTGGTCGGGACTGTCCTTCGAATCGACCTGCAGGTAGTTCTCTCCCGCCTGCCCGATCCGCAGGTG
>CAVSIP010000005.1:0-396394 GCA_963728075.1 uncultured Actinomycetota bacterium
AAATTGCTCTAAGTTCGGCTCCAACTGGCCGCTCCAGTGCAAGCCGCGCGTCGGCTTCGCCAAGGCGGGTCGGCCATAGACACTCATGGAGAGCCGCGGCATCGTCGGGGCGTCCGAGGGGTCGAAGGCGCGCGACGTGCTCGTGCTCGCGGCCGAGGAGCTCGACCAGATCCTCGCGACCCTGCGCGGCGCGTGCGGGACGCGACGTTGCTTCGACCTGGTCGGGTACGCGCGTCTCTCCCGCCCCTACACTGTGCTGGCCTGGCACAGCAGTCGCGGCGGTGAGGAGGCCACCCACCACCCTCTTTGGCTGAGGCGATCGCGCGCGCCCCGCGCCGAACGCGGCATGTCCGTCGACGACGTGAGCAACGCCACCCGGCGTCCGGCGACGCTCGTCCGGGAGATCGAGGCGGACGACTTCACCCACGTGGCGGCGACGTGTAACTGCCGCGGCCACATCCTGCAGCATGGCCCGCGTGGTGGGCCTGGACCCGGGCCCCCTGATCGAGCAGTTCGATGCCGAGCACGGTGGTACGCCCGTGCCCACGGCCCCGGTGTCGCCGTTCCCAAGTCGAAAACGCGGGGCACGGAAAGCTGCGCCGCCCTAACTGGGCCTTCGCCACGGTGGGCCGCGCCGCCTGGTCGTGATCGGCCTGGCCGCTGCCCAGCTCGCCACCGGGAGCGGTGGCGGGGGCAGCACGTCGGACCAGCCGACCGTCGCGGAGACCACGCCGTCCCCAAGCAGGCCGAGCCCGAGCGCGGTGGCGCAGCTGGCACGCACGAGCCGTCCACCCGGCACTCTCCTGCCGGGCAGACGTCGCGCAGGTCCCGGCGGACAAAGGCGCCGACGCGCTGGTCCGGGTGGTCGGCGGCTCCAGCTGGCTGTCGGTGAAGGAACGGCGCCGGCCAGGTGCTCAGCTCCGAGGGGCTCCAGGCTAGGGCGAGAGCCGGCCGTTCGACGACCCCAAGGAATTAGGTGGTCTTCGGCAACGGGCCTGCCGTGGATCTGGTGGTCAACAGCCACGACATCGTGCGCGCCGCCCTCGCAGGAGAGCGTCGCGCGGCTGGTGTTCCGGCCCGGTGATCTGAGGCCGTCGGCCGGCTGATCCCGGCCGGTACCCGGGAAATGTGTGCCCCTGCTCCGTCGCTCTCGTGACCCTGGGCTGCGCCCGGGAACCAGGTCGACTCCGAGGGAGCTCGACGCCGGCTCGCGGCTGCGGGCTGGCAGGTCACCTACGGACAGTGACGGCGCGGACGCTGTCCTCGTCAACACCTGTGGGTTCGAGCCCTCGTTTCGGCCAAGTGGCTACCCATCGACACCATCCTGGGATGTGCGGACGGCGGCGCCCCGGTGGTGGCGGTGGGCTGCCTGGCAGAGCGGTACCGGCGAGGCGTTGGCGCGTGAGCTCCCGCAGGCCCGGGGCGGTGCTGTCGTTCGGACGACTACGCCGACATCGCGGGCCGCCTCCTCGAGGTGGTCGCCGGTCGCGCGCCGGGCGGCACACCGGCCGCGGGACCGCCGCCGTCTGCCGCCGGTGGCCCCGGCGGGGCTGGTGCGCGGCCGTGCCGCAGCCCCGCTTCCGCGCCCCGCTGCGCCGCCGCCCTCGACGGCCCCTCTGCTGCTCCGCTGAAGCTGGCGTCCGGCTGCGACCGCCGCTGCGCGTTCTGCGCGATCCCGTCCTTCCGCGGCGCCCTTCGTCTCCCCGGCCCAACGAGGTGCTCGCCGAGCCGGAGTGGCTCGCCGCCCGGGGGTCCGCGAGCGGTGCTCGTCGGCGGACTCGACCTCGTAGGCAAGGACCTCGGCGACCTGGCCTCCATGGGCACTTCTCCCCCAGCTCGCCGCGGTGCCCGGCATCGTCCGGTGCGGGTGTCCTATCTCAGCCGGCGAGATGCGGCCGTCGTGGTCGAGATGCTGGTCGGCACCGCGGGGTCGCCCCGTATTTCGACCTGTCGTTCCAGCACGCCAGCGGCCCGGTGCTGCGTCGGATGAGCAGGTTCGGCGACACCGAGTCGTTCGTGGAGCTGATCGACAGGTGGCGCGGCCCCAGGCGGGCGCGAACCAATGTTATCGTCGGTTTCCCCGGCGAGACGGAGGGGGACCGTCGCGGAGCTGAGAGTTCCTCACCGCGGCCCGGCTCGACGGGTCGGCGTCTTCGGTACTCCGACAAGGAAGGCACGGAGGCCGCCGGTTGCCCGGCAAGGTGCGCGCCGACACCGTCCGCAAAATCATCGAGCAATGAGCCGGGCTCGCCGAGGAGCTCACCGCCCAGCGGGCCGAGGTACGGGTCGGTGAGCTCGTCGACGTCGTCGTCGAGTCCGTCGAGAGCGGGTACGGCGGGAGGGCCGCGCGGACCCGAGGTCGACGGCTCCACCGTCGTGCGCGGCACGGCGCTCGGCATCGGTGACCTGGGCGCGCGCCCGGGTCACCGGCACGGCAGGGGTGGACCTCGACACGGAGCTCGTCGAGGTGCTCTCGCGCGCGCCTCGCCCGCTGCCGACCGTGGCGACGGAAAGTCGAGCGTCGTGCAGGCTCCGCCTCCCGACCCGGCCACTGTCCCGGCGCCGGGGCCGGGTCGCCAACATCGCCGACGGCTCCACCCTGCTCCGGGCTGCTGCTCGTGCTGGCGTTCGCCTTTCTGCTCGTCGCCCATGACGGGCACAGCACCGGCTGGGCGGCTGGCGGCCTTCGCCGCGCTTCCACCGTCGCCTCCATCACCGACTGCATCGACGGTGGCCTGGCGCGCAGCCGCGGGTGGGTCACCGATGTCGGCAAGGTCGCCGACCCGATCGCTGACAAGGCGCTCATCGGCGCAGCGCTCGTCGGGCTGTCCGCGCCGGGAGATCGGCTGGCGTATCACGGTGGCGGGTGCTCGGCTCCGCGAGGTCGGGATCACCCTGCTGCGGTTCGTGGTGGTCACCCTATGGGGTGATCCCGGCGAGCCCGGGTGGGAAGGTCAAGACGTTCCTGCAGGGGCCTTATCCCTCGGCCTCTACGTCCTGCCGCTTCCGGGTGGGTGGCCGCACGACCTGAGGTTCGCGGTCATGCTGGTCGCGGTCGCGGTGACGCTCGTGACCGGCGTCGACTACGTCGTGCGCGCCGTCGAGCAGCAGCTCCGTCCCGACGGCGAGGACGTCGACCCTCACGAGCGCCTCGCCCGTCGGCCGGCGGCGCGCAGCTCGACGGCGCGCACGACGTAGTCGACGCCGGTCACGAGCGTCACCGCGACCGCGACCAGCATGACCGCGAACCTCAGGTCGTGCGGCCACCCACCCGGAAGCGGCAGGACGTAGAGGCCGATCGCCACCCCCTGCAGGAACGTCTTGACCTTCCCACCCGGGCTCGCCGGGATCACCCCATGGGTGATCACCACGAACCGCAGCAGGGTGATCCCGACCTCGCGGACGAGCACCACCACCGTGATCCACCAGGCGAGCAGCCCGAGCGCGGACAGCCCGACGAGCGCTGCGCCGGTCAGCGCCTTGTCCGCGATCGGGTCGGCGACCTTGCCGACATCGGTGACCAGCCCGCGGCTGCGCGCCAGGTCACCGTCGATGCGGTCGGTGATGGAGGCGACGGTGAACGCGGCGAAGGCCGCCAGCCGCCAGCCGGTGCTGTGCCCGTCATGGGCGACGAGCAGAAAGGCGAACGCCGGCACGAGCAGCAGCCGGAGCAGGGTGAGGCCGTTGGCGATGTTGGCGACCCGGGCCCCGGACGCCGGGACGGTGGCCGGGTCGGGAGGCGGAGCCTGCACGACGCTCAACTGCCCGTCGCCACGGTCGGCAGCGGGCGAGGCGCGCGCGAGAGCACCTCGACGAGCTCCGTCTCGAGGTCCACCCCCGCCGTGCCGGTGACCCGGGCGCGCACCAGGTCACCGATGCCGAGCGCCGTGCCGCGCACGACGGTGGAGCCGTCGACCTCGGGGGCCTGATGGGCCGCGCGGCCCTCCGCGTACCCGCTCTCGACGGACTCGACGACGACGTCGACGAGCTCACCGACCCGTTCCTCGGCCCGCTGGGCGGTGAGCTCCTCGGCGAGCCGGCTCACCTGCTCGGTGCGCCGGCGGACGGTGTCCGCGCGCACCTTCCGGGCCAGGCCGGCGGCCTCCGTGCCGTCCTCGTCGGAGTAGCCGAACACGCCGACGGCGTCGAGCCGGGCAGCAGTGAGGAACCGTTGCAGCTCCGCCACGTCCGCCGCCGTCTCGCCGGGGAAGCCGACGATGACGTTGGAGCGCGCCCCCGCCTGCGGGGCCAGCGCACGCACCTGGTCGAGCAGCGCCAGGAACCGCTCGGTGTCGCCGAACCGGCGCATCCGGCGCAGCACGGGGCCGCTGGCGTGCTGGAACGACAGGTCGAAGTACGGGGCGACGCCGGCGGTCGTGGCCAGCGTCTCGACCAGCGTGGGGCGCATCTCGGCCGGCTGCAGGTAGGACACCCGCACCCGGACGATGCCCGGCACCGCGGCGAGCTGCGGGAGCAGCCGCTCGAGCAGGCGCAGGTCGCCGAGGTCCTTGCCGTACGACGTCGAGTTCTCGCTGACGAGCACCAGCTCGCGGACCCCCTGGGCGGCGAGCCACTCCGCCTCGGCGAGGACCTCGTCCGGGCCGCGGGAGACGAACGACCCACGGAAGGACGGGATCGCGCAGAACGCGCAGCGGCGGTCGCAGCCGGAGGCCAGCTTCAGCGGAGCAGCGGGGCCGCCGTCGAGGCGGCGGCGCAGCGGGGCGCGGAAGCGGGGCTGCGGCACGGCCGCGGCGCGCTCCGCCGGGGCCACCGGCAGCAGACGGCGGCGGTCCCGCGGCCGGTGTGCCGCCGGCGCGCGACCGGCGACCACCTCGTCGAGGCGGCCCGCGATGTCGGCGTAGTCGTCGAACGACAGCACCGCCCGGGCCTCCGGGAGCTCACGCGCCAACGCCTCGCCGTACCGCTCTGCCAGGCAGCCCACCGCCACCACCGGGGCGCCGCCGTCCGCGGCGTCCAGGATGGTGTCGATCGAGTCCTTCTTGGCCGAGGCGACGAACCCACAGGTGTTGACGAGGACCGCGTCCGCGCCGTCACTGTCCGTGGTGACCTGCCAGCCCGCGGCCGCGAGCCGGGCGGCGAGCTCCTCGGAGTCGACCTCGTTCCGGGCGCAGCCCAGGGTCACGAGAGCGACGGAGCGGGGCACGCGTCCAGGGTACCGGCCGGGATCAGCCGGCCGACGGCCTCAGATCACCGGGCCGGAACACCAGCCGCGCGACGTTGCCCTGCGAGGGCGGCGCGCCGATGTCGTGGCTGTTGACCACCAGATCCACGGCAGGCGCGTTCCCGACCACCAGCCGCAGCTCCTTGGGGTCGTCGAACAGCCGGCTCTCGCCCTGGCGCATGAGCCCCTCGTAGAGCACCTGGCCGGCGCCGTTCTTCACCGACAGCCAGCTGGAGCCGCCGACCACCCGGACCAGCACCGTCACCTTGTCCGCAGGGACCTGCGCGACGGTGCCCGGCGGGACGGTGCCCGGTGGCGGGCTCGTCGGTGAGCTGGCCACCGGCGTCGGGCTCAGCCTGCTCGGGGACGGCGTGGTCTCCGCGACGGTCGGCTGGTCCGACGTGCTGCCCCCGCCACCGCTCCCGGTGGCGAGCTGGGCAGCGGCCAGGCCGATCACGACCAGCAGCGCGGCCACCATGGCGAAGGCCCAGTTCGGGCGGCGCCGCTTCGTGCTCTCCGCCACCGACGGGTCGAACGGCGACACCGGGGCCGTGGGCACGGGCGTACCACCGTGCTCGGCATCGAACTGCTCGATCAGGGGGCCCGGGTCCAGGCCCACCACGCGGGCGATGCTGCGGATGTGGCCGCGGGCGTACACGTCGCCGCCACAGTGGGTGAAGTCGTCCGCCTCGATCTCCCGGACGAGCGTCGCCCGGACGCGGGTGGCGTTGCTCACGTCGTCGACGGACATGCCGCGTTCGGCGCGGGCGCGCGCGATCGCCTCGCCGACGGACATGGTGGGTGGCCTCCTCACCGCCGCGACTGCTGTGCCAGGCCAGCACAGTGTAGGGGCGGAACGCGCGTACTACACCAGGTCGAAAGCAACGATCGCGTCACTCACACGCCGCGCAGGGTCGCGAGGATCTGGTCGAGCTCCTCGGGGCGCACGAGCACGTCGCGCGCCTTCGACCCCTCGGACGCCCCGACGATGCCGCGGCTCTCCATGAGGTCCATGAGCCGGCCCGCCTTGGCGAAGCCGACGCGCAGCTTGCGCTGGAGCATCGACGTGGAGCCGAACTGCGTGGTGACGACGAGCTCGGCGGCCTGGCAGAGCAGCTCCAGGTCGTCGCCGATGTCCTCGTCGATCTCCTTCTTGCTCTCCGCGGCCGCGAACACGTCCTCGCGGAAGTCCGGGTCCGCCTGGTCCTTGCAGTGCTTGACCACGGCCTCGATCTCGGCCTCGGTGACCAGCGCGCCCTGCAGCCGGATCGGCTTGTTCGCGCCCATCGGCAGGAACAGCGCGTCGCCGAGGCCGACGAGCTTCTCGGCACCCGGCTGGTCGAGGATGACCCGGCTGTCGGCAAGGCTCGACGTGGCGAAGGCGAGCCGGCTGGGCACGTTCGCCTTGATCAGGCCGGTGACGACGTCGACGCTGGGCCGCTGGGTGGCCAGCACGAGGTGGATGCCGGCGGCGCGGGCGAGCTGGGTGATGCGGACGATCGCGTCCTCCACGTCGCGCGGCGCGACCATCATCAGGTCGGCGAGCTCGTCGATGATCACCAGCAGGTACGGGTAGGGCTGGAACGTCCGGTCGCTGCCGGGTTCCGGCTTGAGCTTGCCCTTGCGGATCGCCGCGTTGTAGTCGTCGATGTGCCGGAAGCCGCTGGCCGCCAGGTCGTCGTAGCGCTGGTCCATCTCGCGGACCACCCACTGCAGCGCCTCGGCCGCCTTCTTCGCGCTCGTGATGATCGGCGTGATGAGGTGCGGGATCCCCTTGTAGTGCGTGAGCTCGACCCGCTTCGGGTCGACGAGCACCAGCCGGACCTCGTCCGGGGTCGCGCGGCTGAGGATCGAGGTGATCAGGGTGTTGACGCACGTGGACTTGCCGGAGCCGGTGGCGCCCGCGACGAGGATGTGCGGCATCTTCGCGAGGTTCGCGCAGATGTAGGACCCCTCGATGTCCTTGCCCAGCCCGACGAGCAGCGGGTGGTGGTTGCTCGTCGCGGTGTGCGAGCGCAGCACGTCGCCGAGGCTCACGGTGTCGCGATCGACGTTGGGGATCTCGATCCCGATCGCCGAGCGGCCCGGGATCACGTCGATGATCCGCACGTCCGGGCTCTTCACCGCGTACGCGATGTTGCGGTGCAGCGTCTTGATGCGCTCGACCTTCACGGCCGGGCCGAGCTCGACCTCGTACCGGGTCACCGTCGGCCCCCGGGTGAAGCCGGTGACGGCCGCGTCGACCTCGAACTCGGCGAACACTCCGGTGAGCGCCTCGATGACGGTGTCGTTCGCCTTCGTCCGGGCCTTGGCGGGCGCACCGGTGCGCAGCAGCTCCGGTGACGGCAGCCGGTAGTCGCCCTCCTGGGCGGTGAGCGAGAGCTGCTCGGCGCGGGTCGGGGCGAGCGTGTGCGCCGGTGGCTCGGCGGCGACCGGGACGGGACGGGGCGCGTCGTCGACGAGCACCGGCGACGGGTCCGCCGGCACGTCCTGCGGCGCCATGGACCCTTGGCGGCGCCGCGGGCGGCTGCGCCGCAACGGCGCGGGCCCCGCCGTCTCGTCCTCCTCGGCGGTGGGCGGGGGCGTACGGCCCTGCAGCCGGTCGACCAGCGCGCGCAGCCGCGAGGGGACGGCGTGCAGCGGCGTGCCGGTCACGACGAGGGCGCCGAACAGGGCGAGCGCCGCCAGGACCAGGGCCGCGACGTACGGGGTGAGGCCGACGGCCAGCGGTGATCCGGCGAGCACGCCGACGACCCCGCCGGCGCTGCGGCGGCCGGCGCTCGTCGTCGGCTCGCCGGCGGCGAGGTGGAGCAGCCCCAGGATGCCGAGGGACACGGCCAGCCAGCCGACCGCGCCGCGACCGCGACGCTCGGGCTCCGGGGCGCGGCGCAGCACGCGCCACCCCGCCACCGCGAGCAGGAACGGGACGACGAGCGCGCCGGAGCCGACGACCGTACGCACCACCGCGGCCGTACCACGGCCCAGCGGACCGCCGGCGTCCGCCCAGACGCCGACGGCGCAGACCAACGCGGCGGCGAGGGCAGCGAGCCCGAGCCCGTCGCGGCGGTGCTCCGGCTCGAGCTCGCGGGCACCGTGGCCGAGGTGGCGCACGGCGCCGCCGATGGCGCGGGCGAGCAGCATCCACAGGCCCCGCAGCAGCCGTCCGAGCGCGCGCGCGAGGCGCGCCGGCAGGCCGGGCCCCGACCGGCGCCTGGGCGCCGGTCGGCCGCGGCCGGAGGACGCGGAGGCAGGCCGGGACGCCGGGGCGCGCCGCTTCGCCGGCGCACGCCCTCGGGTGGCCGTCGAGCCACGGGTCGCCATGGTCGCCAGCGTACGTGCGGGCCCCATCCGTCCCGGTCGTCACGCGTGTCCCGGCGTGTCGGATCGGGGGCCGGCTGGCTGGCCGCAAGTTGATCTGTCTCGTCGGGCGGGACAGAACTTGCCGAGAACCCGGTCAGACCTCGACGACCACGGGGATGATCATGGGGCGGCGGCGGTAGGTGTCGCTGACCCACTTGCCGACCGTACGGCGGATGATCTGGCTGAGCTGGTGGCTGTCCGCGACGCCCTCTCGGGCGGCGGCGGCGAGCGCGTCCTCGATGAGGGGGCGTACGTCGTCGAAGGCCGCGTCATCCTCGCTGAAGCCCCGCGCGAAGATCTCCGGCCCGGCGGCAACCTTGCCGGTCACCGAGTCGACGACCGCCACGATCGTCACAAACCCCTCCGAGCCGAGGATCCGGCGGTCCTTCAGCTCGCTCTCGGAGATGTCGCCCACCGCGATGCCGTCGACGTAGACGTACCCGCACGGCACCTGGCCCACGATCGACGCGACGCCGTCCACCAGGTCGACGACGACCCCGTCGTCGGCGATCACCACCCGCTCCCGGGGTACGCCGGTCGCCTCGGCGAGCGCGGCATGCGCCCGCAGGTGCCGCCACTCGCCGTGCACCGGCATGACGTTGCTCGGGCGGGTGGCGTTGAGGACGTACAGCAGCTCACCGGCCGAGGCGTGCCCCGAGACGTGGACGAGCGCGACGTCCTTGTGGATCACGTTGGCGCCCCAGCGGGCCAGGCCGTTGACCACGCGGAACACCGCGGTCTCGTTGCCCGGGACGAGCGAGGACGCGAGGACCACGGTGTCCCCCGGCTCGATCCGGATGGTCTTGTGGTCGCGGTTGGCCATCCGCGACAGCGCCGACATCGGCTCGCCCTGGGAGCCCGTGGAGACGAACACCACGCGGTCGGGCGGCATCTCCTCGGCTTGCTTGAGGTCGACGAGCAGCTCGCCGGGCACGCGCAGGTAGCCGAGGTCGCGGGCGATGCCCATGTTGCGCACCATCGACCGGCCGACGAACGCCACCTTGCGGCCGTGGTCGTGCGCCGCGTCGAGCACCTGCTGCACGCGGTGCACGTGGCTGGCGAAGCAGGCCACGATGATCCGCCGCTGGGCCTTGCGGAACAGCTCCTCGAGCACGGGGTAGATCTCGCGCTCCGGCGTGACGAACCCCGGCACCTCGGCGTTGGTCGAGTCCGACAGCAGCAGGTCGACACCCTGGGAGCCCAGCCGGAAGAACCCGCCCAGGTCGGTGGTGCGGCCGTCGAGCGGGAGCTGGTCCATCTTGAAGTCGCCGGTGTGCAGGACGAGCCCCGCCGCGGTACGGATCGACAGCCCCAGGGCGTCCGGGATCGAGTGGTTCACGGCGAAGAACTCGCACTCGAACGGGCCGAAGCGCTCGGTCCGCCCCTCCCGCACCTCAAGGGTGTACGGGTTCATCCTGTGCTCGCCGAGCTTGCCCTCGAGCAGCGCCAGCGTGAGCCGGGAGCCGACGATCGGGACGTCCGGCTTCTCCCGCAGCAGGTACGGCACCGCCCCGATGTGGTCCTCGTGGCCGTGGGTGAGCACGACCGCCTCGACGTCGTCCCACCGGTCCCGCAGGTAGGTGAAGTCGGGGAGGATCAGGTCGACGCCGGGCTGCTCGGTCTCGGGGAACAGCACGCCGCAGTCGACCACGAGCAGGCGGCCGCGCGTGCTCGAAGACCGTCATGTTGCGGCCGATCTCGCCGAGGCCGCCGAGCGCGACGATGCGCAGGCCGTCCCCCGCCAGGGGCGGCGGCGGTCCGAGGTCCGGGTGCGGGTGGCTCACAGCAGGCCCGCCCCCCGCAGGTCGGCCTCGAGCTCGGCGACCTGCGTGTCGGTCGCCGCGACCAGCGGCAGCCGCATGGCCCGGTTGTCGAGCACCCCCTGCAGCTGCAACGCCGCCTTGGCCATGATCGCTCCCTGGGTTCGGGTCATCACCGCGACGACCGCGGGCGCCAGCGCCCCGTTGAGCCGGCGCGCCTCGGCGAGGTCGCCGGTGTCGACGGCCCGCACCATCGCGACGTACTGCGCGGCGGCCACGTGCCCGACGACGCTGACCATGCCCACCGCACCGAGGGCGAGCAGCGGTAGGTTCAGCGCGTCCTCGCCGGAGTAGTACGCGAGGTCCGTCCGCGCCAGCACCTGCGTCGTGGCGAACAGGTCGCCCTTGGCGTCCTTCACCGCGACGATCCGCGGGTGCTCGGCGAGCCAGCACAGGGTGTCGGTGGCGATCGGTACGCCGGAGCGCCCGGGGATGTCGTACAGCATCGAGGGCAGCCCGGTCGCGTCGGCGACCGCGCGGAAGTGCGCCGCGAGACCGTCCTGCGGCGGCTTGTTGTAATACGGCGTCACGACCAGCAGCCCGTCGACGCCGGCCTTCTCGGCGGTGCGGGCGAGCTCGACGGAGTGGGCGGTGTCGTTGGTGCCGGCCCCGGCGACCACCGTGGCCTGGTCCCCCACCGCCTCCACGACGGCGCGCAGCAGGCGCTCCTTCTCGGCGTCGGTCGTGGTCGGGGACTCCCCCGTCGTGCCGCTGATGACCAGGCCGTCGCAGCCACGGTCGACGAGGAAGGTGGCGACGCGCTGCGCGGCGTCGACATCGAGCTCGAGGTCGGCGGTGAACGGCGTCACCATCGCCACGAGGACGCGCCCGAACGGTGCGTCGGAGGGTGTGGCCATGCAGGAACGCTACCCGCCCAGGACGGTTCTCCCCCGGTTCAGGGGCTGACCCGGCCGAACGCGCCGAACGCCTGGTACGTCAGCGGCATCAGCCGGGCGAAGTGCCCCTCCATCTGCTCCGCGACCATCTCGATCTCACGCTGCGGGAAGCTCGGGAACATCGACCCCTCGCGCTTGGTGCGCAGGGACAGGAAGTGCATGAGCGCCCGGGCGTTGCAGGACGCGTACATCGACGAGTACGTCGACACCGGCAGCACGCCGCGCGCGACCTCGCGGGCCACGCCGGCGGCCAGCATCTCCTGGTAGGCCTCGTACGACGAGGTGCACGCCCGCCGGGTCGCCTCATCGACGATCTTGTGCTGGTCGGGGCTGCCCTCGACGAAGGTGTACGCGCCCGCCTTGCCCTCCTGGACGAGCTTGCGCTCGGGGCCGGGCACGTAGAACACCGCCTTGAGCTCGCGGTAGCGGCCACTCTCCTCGTTGTAGGAGAACGTCCGGTGGCGCATGAACTCGCGGAAGACGAAGATCGGCGCCTGCACCATGAAGGTGAAGTGCGAGTGCTCGAACGGGCTGCCGTGCCGGTCACGCATGAGGTAGCGGATCAGCCCGGCCGACTTGGCGGGGTCCTCCTCCGCGGCGGCGAGGGACTTCTCCCCCGCGGTGGACACGCGCGCCGCCCAGATGACGTCCGAGTCGGACGCGCTGGCCTTGACCAGCTCGACGGTGACGTCGCTGCGGAACTCCACCTCGTACTCACCCACGGGGCGACTCTAACCGCGGCCGGCGACACCCGTCGGCAGACTCGCGGGGCCGGACCAGGCTGCTGCGAGCACCTCCAGCAGGGAGGCCTCGTACCGGACCAGCGGGATGTTCGAGTGCGGGTTGACCCGCTCCTCCGCGGTACAGCGCCAGCCGCCCCGGTCGTACAGCCGGCGGGCGCGGGCGTTGTCGCGCTGCGCCCACAGCTCGACCTCGTCGTAGCCGCGCTCGGCGAGCTCGGTGGTGACCGACTGCACGAGCGCCCGCCCGTGTCCACGGCCCCACGCCGTCGGCTGCACGGCGACGATCGTCAGCTCGGCCCGGGTGGGGTCCCCGTCCGCGGCCGACGCGGGGGTCGCGCAGGCGAACCCGACCACCTCGCCGTCGACGTCCACGCCGACGGCCGCGCAGTCGGGGTGGGCGAGCTGCACCGCCCACCCCGCCAGCCGCTGCTCGCGGGGCGTCGCGTCCGGCCGCCACTGCGGACCCGCCCAGTCACGTTCGGTGGCCTCGCAGGCCTGCAGGACCTCGAGGACAGCCGGAGCGTCAGGCGGTGTCAGGGCTCGGATTGCCGTCACGTACCGGCACAACGCCGGGCGAGCCCGCTCTGTTCCCCGTCAGCGGGCGCCCTTCGTGGTGTCGCCGGCGCACGTGGCCGGCGCCCACAGCCCCCGGTCGTGCCGGCGAGCGTCCGCCTCGGCGGCGCGGAACGCCGCGCGGTAGCGGTACGGGACCGCGTAGGTGTACTCGTGCGCGTAGCCCTCGGCGACGACCCGCTCGTTGTAGAACAGCCCGTCGTCGCGCCAGAGGTACGCCAGCAGCCGGCCGTACCGGTCGCGCCGGTCCTGGGTCGGGTCGCCGGCCAGGTACACCCGGTGCCCGTCGAGCAGCGCGTGCGCCCGCGCGGACGCCTGCCGGCCGAAGCACTGCACCGGTCGGCGCGGGTCCTTGGTCTCCGGGGTGTCGATGCCGATGAGCCGCACCCGCTCCACCCGGCCGTGGACGTCCACCCGCACGGTGTCGCCGTCCACCACGGCCACCAGCCGGTACGGCCCCCCGGCGGCGGCCGGGACACCGGCGGGAGCCACGGCAGTGCCGCGCGCACAGCCGGCCGCGAGCACGAGCGGCAGCAGGATCGCGGCGAGGACCCGGGGCACGCAGCGACCGTACGGGCGGGCACCGACAGGAGTTGGTATGACGGCAGCGTGCAGGTGCGGCCGACGGTCCCGGACGACGCCGGCGCGGTCGCCCGCGTCCACGTCGCCTCGTGGCGCGGCGCGTACGCCGGCCTGGTCCCGGAGCACGTGCTGCGCGAGCTGTCCGTGGTGGACCGCGCCGCACGGCACCGCGCCCGGCTGGCCGCGGCCGAGCCCGGGTCGTGCCACCTCGTCGCGGTCGACGGCGAGACCGTGGTCGGTTTCGCCGGCGCCGGGCCGGCGCGCGACGGCGACCTCGACCCCGCAAGCACGGGTGAGGTCTACGCTCTGTACGTCGAGCCCGCGTACTGGTCGACGGGCACCGGGCGGGCCCTGCTCGACGCAGCGAGCGGGCAGCTGGTGGCAGCCGGGTTCGGCCGGGCGGTGCTGTGGGTGCTGGCGGGCAACCTGCGGGCACGCAGGTTCTACGAGCGGGGGGGTTTTACCTCCGACGGCGCGCGGCAGGTGCTGGACATGGGTGCGCCCGTCCCCGAGGTCAGGTACGAGAGGGTCCTGCCGTGAGCGCCGACGTCTTCGTACGCCCCGCCGGCCCGGACGACGCGGCGGCGGTGGCGGCCGTGCAGCGCCGGGTCTGGGACGAGGGCTACCGCCCGCTGCTGCCCCCCGCGGCGCTGGAGGTCTTCGCGGCCACCGACGTCGAGGGCGGGTGGCGGCAGGCGATCACCGAGCCACCGAGCCCGCGGCACCACGTGCTGGTCGCGGTCAGCGGCGACGCCGTCGTCGGTGCGGCCGCCTGCGGTCCCACGGCCGACACCGACCGCGACCCGGACCGGACCGGCGAGCTCGTCCTGCTGGCCGTCGCCCCCGACCACCGGCGCGCGGGCCACGGGAGCAGGCTGCTCAACGCCGTGGTCGACGTCCTGCGTAGCGACGGCGTCACGGAGGCCGTCACCTGGGTCCTCGACGCCGACGGGGCGACGACCGCGTTCCTCGAGGCGGCCGGGTGGGCCGCCGACGGCAGCCGCCGCGACCTCGACACCGCCGGCGGGCTCGTCCCCCAGCACCGCCTGCACACCGCCCTGTAGCCGGCGCCTGCTCGCGGCGGTGAGATCAGTCCAGGCCGAGGAGGGTCTCGATGCCCACGGTGAGGCCGGGGCGGTCGGCGACCGCGCGTACCGCGAGCAGCACGCCCGGCATGAACGACGCGCGGTCGTAGGAGTCGTGGCGGATCGTGAGGGTCTCCCCGGTCGTGCCGAGGATCACCTCCTGGTGCGCGACGAGACCGGCGAGCCGGACGGCGTGCACGTGCACGCCGGCCACGTCGGTGCCGCGCGCCCCGGGGCGCTCCTCCGTGGTCGCGTCCGGCACCGGCCCCAGCCCGGCGTCGCGCCGCGCCTCGGCCACCAGCTGCGCCGTACGGGCCGCCGTACCGCTGGGTGCGTCGACCTTGTTCGGGTGGTGCAGCTCGACGATCTCGACCGACTCGAAGAAGCGGGCCGCCTGCACGGCGAAGCGCATCATGAGCACCGCGCCGATCCCGAAGTTCGGGGCGACGACGACACCGAGGCCGGGTCGGTCGGCGACCCAGTCGCGCACCTGCTCGAGCCGCTCGTCGTCGAAGCCGGTCGTGCCGACGACGACGTGCAGCCCGGCGTCGAGGCACCAGCGCAGGTTGTCCATGACGGCGGCCGGCCGGGTGAAGTCGACGACCACGTCACAGCCTCGCAGCGGCTCGCGGTCGTCGTCGACGTCGACCGCGGTGACGAGCACGAGGTCCTCGGCCGCCTCGACCGCGCGGCAGACCTCCGAGCCCATGCGCCCCTTGGCGCCGAGCACACCCACCCGGACCGTGTTGGTCATGCGACCTCCGCCGCGAAGTCGTCGTCGAACGGGCCGATGGCGGCGAGCGTCAACGGTCCGGACAGCACGTCCGCGGAAACCGCCCGCACCTCGTCGAGCGTGACCGCCTCGATCCGCTCGAGCAGCTCGCCCACGGTGAGCAGCTCGCCGTACACCAGCTCGGCCTTGCCGAGCCGGCTCATCCGGCTGCCGGTGTCCTCCAGCCCCAGCACGATCCCGCCACGCAGCTGGCCCTTGCCGCGGGCGAGCTCGTCCGCGGTGATGCCGCCGTCGACGACCTGCTCGAGCTGCTCGCGGCACAGCGCCAGCACCTGGCGCGCCTTGGCCGGCTGGCAGCCGGCGTAGATGCCGAACAGGCCCGTGTCGGCGTACTGCGCGGTGTAGCTGTAGACGGAGTACGCGAGCCCGCGCTTCTCCCGGACCTCCTGGAACAGCCGGCTCGACATGCCGCCCCCGAGCGCGCCGTTGAGCACGCCGAGCGCGAACCGCCGCTCGTCGCTGCGGGCCACGGACGTGGTCCCGAGCACGAGGTTCGCCTGCTCCGTCGGCCGGTGCACCACCGAGACCCCGCGCCGCCCGTCGGCCCGACGACCGCCTCCGCGCGCGGGTACGGGCCGGGCGCCGTCGTCGGCGAGCACCGGGCCGAACGCCTTGCGGACGAGGCGGACGACCGTGGCGTGGTCGAGGTTGCCGGCCGCCGCCACCACGACGTTCTGCGGCCGGTAGCGCCGCCGGTAGTAGCCGGCGATCGACGCGCGGCGCATGTCGGTGATCGTGTCGACCGTGCCGAGGACGGGCCGGCCGAGCGGCGTCGTGCCCCACAGCGCGCGGGCGAACTCGTCGTGCACGACGTCGGTGGGGTCGTCGTCGTGCATGGCGATCTCCTCGAGGATCACGTCCCGCTCAGCGGTCGACGTCCTCCTCCCGGAGCACCGACCCGGTGACCATGTCGCTGACCACGTCGACGGCCAGCGGCAGGTCGGCGTCGAGGACCCGCGCGTAGTAGCAGGTGTACTCCTTCGCGGTGAAGGCGTTCATCTCGCCGCCGACGGCGTCCATCACCGCCGCGATCTCCAACGCGTCCCGGCGCCGGGTGCCCTTGAACAGCAGGTGCTCGAGGTAGTGCGAGGCCCCGGACAGCCCGGGGGTCTCGTCGCGCGAGCCGACGCCGACCCAGATGCCGAACGCCACCGACCGTACGGTCGGCATGGCCTCGGTGACGACGCGCAGCCCGCCGGGCAGCACCGTGCGGCGGACGAGCCCGTCCGCCCCGGAGACCAGCGTCCGGGTGCTGCCCGGACGCTGGGACTCCGGGTCGAGAGGCATCGGCACCGCTACTCGGCGGCCTGCTCGGCTGAGGCGTTCGCGGCGTCCTCGCCCTCGGCCATGACCGGGACGAGCGAGAGCTTGCCGCGCGGGTCGACCTCGGCGATCTGGACCTGGACCTTCTCGCCGACCTTGAGCACGTCCTCGACGTTCTCGACGCGCTTGCCACCGGCCAGCTTGCGGATCTGCGAGATGTGCAGCAGGCCGTCCTGGCCGGGCATGAGCGAGACGAACGCGCCGAACGTCGTGGTCTTCACGACCGTGCCGAGGAAGCGCTCGCCGACCTCCGGCTGCACCGGGGAGGCGATCGAGCGGACCGTCTTCAGCGCCGCCTCGGCGGCCTCGCCGTCGGTGGCACCGATGTAGATGGTGCCGTCGTCCTCGACGGTGAGGTCGGCGCCGGTGTCGTCCTGGATCTGGTTGATGATCTTGCCCTTGGGGCCGATCACCTCGCCGATCTTGTCGACCGGGATCTTCTCGGTGATGATCCGCGGCGCGTACGGCGACATCTCGGCCGGCTTGGCGATCGCGGCCTCCATGACGTCGAGGATCGTCAGCCGGGCGCTCGCGGGCCTGCTGCAGCGCGCCGCCCGAGCACCGAGGCCGGGATGCCGTCGAGCTTGGTGTCGAGCTGCAGCGCGGTGACGAACTCGCGGGTGCCGGCGACCTTGAAGTCCATGTCGCCGAACGCGTCCTCCGCGCCGAGGATGTCGGTCAGCGTGACGTACTCGCCGCCTTCGGAGATCAGGCCCATCGCGATGCCGGCGACCGGCGCCTTGCAGCGGCACGCCGCCGTGCATGAGCGACAGCGTGGAGGCGCAGACCGAGCCCATCGACGTCGAGCCGTTGGAGCCGACCGCCTCGGAGACCACGCGGATCGCGTACGGGAACTCCTCCTTGCTCGGGAGCACGGGGATCAGCGCCCGCTCGGCGAGCGCGCCGTGACCGATCTCGCGGCGCTTCGGGGAGCCCACGCGGCCGGTCTCGCCGGTGGAGTAGGGCGGGAAGTTGTAGTGGTGCATGTAGCGCTTGCGCGTCTCGGGCGACAGCGTGTCGATCATCTGCTCCATGCGCAGCATGTTGAGCGTCGTCGACGTTGAGGATCTGCGTCTCACCGCGCTCGAACAGGCTCGAGCCGTGCACGCGCGGGACCACGTCGACCTCGGCCGTGAGCGGCGCGGATGTCCTTGGTGCCGCGGCCGTCGATGCGCACGCCGTCGCTGATGATCCGCTGGCGCACGAGCTTCTTGGTCAGCGCGCGGAACGCCGCGCCGATCTCCTTCTCGCGGCCCTCGAAGTCGGCGGCGACCTTGTCGACGGCGAGCGCCTTGAGCCGGTCGAGCTCGGCCTCGCGCTCCTGCTTGTCGGCGATGGTCAGCGCCTGGCCGAGGTCGCGCTTGACCGCGGCGGCGACGGCCTCGAGCACGTCGTCCTGGTAGTCGAGGTAGACCGGGAACTCGCGCGGCGGCCGGCTTGGCGCGCCTTGCGGCGAGCTGCGGCCTGCGCCTCGCAGAGCTGGCTTGATGAACGGCTTCGCGGCCTCGAGGCCCTGCGCGACGACCTCCTCGGTCGGCGCGGTCGCGCCGCCGCGGACCAGGTCGAAGGTGTCGCTCGGTCGCCTCGGCCTCGACCATCATGATCGCGACGTCGGCCGTCGTCGAGGACGCGCCCGGCGACGACCATGTCGAAGGTCGGCGCGCTCGAGCTCGCTGTGGCGTCGGGAACGGCGACCCAGCTGACCGTCGATCAGCGGCGACGCGGGCGCCGCCGATCGGGCCGGTGAACGGCAGGCCGGCCAGCAGCACGGAGCCGCCGCGGCGTTGATGGCGACGACGTCGTAGAGGTGGTCGGGGTGCAGCGCCAGGATCGTGGAGACGATCTGGATCTCGTTGCGCAGGCCCTTGGCGAACGACGGGCGCAGCGGCCGGTCGGTGAGCCGGCAGGTGAGGATCGCGTCCTCGCTGGGCCGGCCCTCACGGCGGAAGAACGAGCCGGGGATCTTGCCGGCGGCGTACTGCCGCTCCTCGACGTCGACGGTCAGCGGGAAGAAGTCGAGGTGCTCCTTCGGCGCCTTGACGCGGTGGTCGCGGACAGCACCATCGTGTCGTCGTCGAGGTAGGCGACGACGGAGCCGGCGGCCTGCCGGGCGAGCCGGCCGGTCTCGAAGCGGATGGTGCGGTTGCCGAGCGCTCGACTCGAGCGTCGGCCTCGGCGGAGACTGGTCGTCGGTGGCCCTGTCATGGGCAGCGCCCTCCTGGTCGCGTGGTGGGCCGCCGCGCGCGAGGGTGCGGGCCGGTCTTCGATCGAAGCCCTCGGGTACGTGACTCCGGAGGCCACTACCGAGGACCGGCGTCGCCGCCCGCGTCGCGGCGGCTCGCGGTCGGTCGTTCGGTGTCGCCGCTACCCGGCACGCTGCCGGATATGACGAGGGGAGCGGACCCGAGGGGGCCGCTCCCGTGGTCGCTACCGGCGCAGACCGAGGCGCTCGATCAGCGCGCGGTAGCGGTTGATGTCCGTCTTCGCGAGGTACTTGAGCAGCCGGCGGCGACGGCCGACGAGCAGCAGCAGCCCGCGCCGGCTGTGGTGGTCGTGCTTGTGGGTCTTGAGGTGCTCGGTGAGGTCGGCGATCCGGCGGGTCAGCATCGCGACCTGCACCTCGGGCGAACCGGTGTCGCCCTCGACGGTGGCGTACTCGGACATGATCTGCTGCTTCGTCGCGCTGTCGAGTGGCACAGGACTCCTCGGTCGTACGGTGTGCGCCCCGGGTCTTCGTCACCGGGGCGGACATGACACACCCTCCGGCCACGCGGGCCGGACCGGTCCACGGTATCAGACCCCCAGGACGGCCTTGGTGCGCTCGACGTCGGCGCCGATCTGCTCGACCAGGGCGTGATCCCGTCGAAGCGGACCATGTCCCTCAGCCGCGCCACGAACTCCAGCCCGACGTGCTCGCCGTAGAGGTCGAGGTCGGCCCGGCGTCGAGGGCGTAGGCCTCCACGCTGCGCTCACGGCCCGCGAAGGTGGGGTTGGTGCCGATCGAGATGGCCGCGCGGCCAGCGGCGTCCGGCGCCGTTGCCACCGCGACGTGCAGCCAGCCCGCGTAGACGCCGTCGGCGGGCACCGCGGCGTACGGCGCGGTCTGCAGGTTGGCCGTCGGGTAGCCGAGGTCGCGGCCGCGCCGGTCGCCGCGGACGACGACGCCGTCGACCCGGTGGGGGCGGCCGAGCGCGCCGCCGCGGCCTCGACGTCGCCCGCCTGCACGCAGGAGCGGACGTAGGTGGAGGACAGCCGCGTCGGTGCCCCCTCGATCGTGTCGGAGAAGACGGCACGCCGCTCGGCGACGAAGCCGAAGCGCCCGCCCAGGTCGGCGAGCGTGCCGACGTCACCGGCGGCCTTGTGGCCGAACCGGAAGTTCTCCCCGACGACCACGGCCGCCGCGTGCAGGCCCTCGACGAGCACCGGGTGGACGAACTCGTCCGGCGGCAGCCGGGAGAACTCCAGCGTGAACGGCAGCACGCACATGGCCGTCGACGCCGAGCCGCTCGAGCAGGTCCGCCTTGTACTGCGCGCTGGTGAGCACGCCGGGTGGCTGCCGGGGCGGACCACCTCGCTCGGGTGCGGGTCGAAGGTGACGACCACGCACGGCAGGCCGGCATCCCGCGCCCGCTCCACCGCGCGGCCGATGATCGTGCTGGTGGCCGCGGTGGACACCGTCGAACACTCCGATGGTCACGACGCACCGGCCGAAGCCGGGAGGCACGCTGTCGAGCCCGCGCCAGCGCTCCACACGTGCTCCTTCCACAGGTCGGTCAGGGGGCGGTACGTACCGGCAAGCCTGCCACGGTGCGCCGCACCCGCGCGCTGAGCGTTGCCCCGACGCCGGGGCCAACCGCGCCAGAATGGGGCGCATGGACATCGTGGCCCTGCTCGCCGCCCGCTCGGACGCCGCCGTTCCCACCGCACCCGCTGCCGCCGCGGCGGCCGCGCTCGTCGTGCTGGCGGGGATCGTCCGCAAGCTCGTGAAGCTGGCTCTGCTCGTGCTGCTGCTGGGGGCGGTGGCGGGGGCGTACGCGGTCTGGCGCAGCGGCGCGCTCGGCTGACTACGCGGGGGCGAAGACCACCAGGGACCGCGCCACGCCGTCCTGCTCCGCCATCAGCGCGAGGACGGTGCCGTCCGGGGCGAACACCCCGTACGGGCCGTCGATGCCGGCGGCGTCGAGCCGCCCGCCGTGACCCACCCGCCGGGCCGTGTCGGCGTCGACGTCCCGGCGCGGGAAGGCCGCCGCCACGGCCTCGGCCAGCGGCTGCAGGTGCAGGTCGCGTTCGAGGTCCGCCAGCGGATGCGCGCCGGCGAGGGTGAACGAGCCGGCCCGCGTGCGCCGCAGCGCCGTGAGGTGGCCGCCGACCCCGAGCGCGGCGCCGAGGTCCCGAGCCAGGGCGCGCACGTAGGTGCCGGCGGAGCAGACCACGTGCAGGTCGACGTCGAGGTAGCCGCCGTCGCCGTCGCTGCCGGCCCGCACCGCCTGCAGGTCCAGGACGGACACGGTCACCCGCCGGGCGGCGAGGGCGACCTCCTCCCCGGCCCGCGCCCGGGCGTACGACCGGCGCCCGGCGACCTTCACGGCGCTGTAGTCCGGCGGCACCTGGTCGAGCTCACCGGTCAGCGCCGGCAGCGCGGCGCGGACCGCCGCCTCGTCCAGGTGGGCCGCATCGGCTGCCGCGACGAGGCTCCCGTCGGCGTCGTCGGTGTCGGTCGTGCGACCGAGCCGGGCGGTGGCGGCGTACTCCTTCTCCCCCGCGGCCAGGTGGCCGAGCAGCCGGGTGGCGCGGCCCATGCCGAGGACGAGCACACCGGTGGCCATCGGGTCCAGCGTCCC
The DNA here is from genome assembly GCA_963728075.1 of uncultured Actinomycetota bacterium. Lineage (GTDB taxonomy): Bacteria > Actinomycetota > Actinomycetes > JAFAQI01 > DASSKL01 > CAVSIP01. The sequence goes on from CAVSIP010000005.1 coordinate 21,199, forward strand.
CGCGTGGCCGACCTTGCGGGTGCCCGCGATCCGGCGCATCCGGGCGACGACGTCGTGGGAGGTCCACCCCGCTGCCTTGTCGACGACGACGAGCCCGTCCGGCCCGCCGTCCCCACCACGGCGGCTCACTGCGGCAACGGCGGGCGCGCGTCGAGCGCCGCGCGCAGCCGCTCCAGGGTGGTGTCGAGGTCGGCGACCGAGGTGAAGCCGGCGGCGAAGCGGTGCCCGCCGCCACCCAGGGCCGCGCACACGGCGCCCACGTCGACCCGGCCCTTGGACCGGGTCGAGACCTTGTACGCGCCGTCCGCGTCCTGCTTGCAGACAACCGCCACCTCCGCCTCTGCGGTGGTCCGGACGACGTCGATGACCGGCTCCACGTCGTCGATCCCGAGCCCGTGCTCGGTGAGGTCGGCCTGGGTGGTCCACGTCCACACCAGACCCAGACCGTGCGCGGCGTCGGGCTCGAGCAGGGCCCGGCTGCAGGCGGCGCCGAGCAGGCGGACGTAGCCGTAGGGCTGGGTGTCCCAGATCGCCCGGGCGATCGCGTCGTGGTCGATGCCGGTGGCGAGCAGCCGGGCGGCCACGCCGTGGACCGCAGGGGTGGTGCCGGCGAACTTGAACGAGCCGGTGTCGGTGGACAGCCCGGCGTACAGGCACGCGGCAATGTCCGCCGTCAGCGGGACGCCGAGGCGCCGGATGAGCTCCTCGACGACCACCGCGGTGGCCGCCGCCCGGGTGTCCACCAGACGGATGTCGCCGTAGCCGTCCCCGCGCTCGTGGTGGTCGATGACGAGGACCCGCCCGGCCCGCGCCCCCGACGGTGCGAGCCCGGCCAACCGGTCGCGGCTCGGCGTGTCGAGCGTGACCAGCAGCGCCGGTGCGGCCGGGAAGTCCGCGGCGGGGCTGAGCAGGTCCTGGCCGGGCAGGCCGCCGTACGACCGCGGCACGGCCACCCCCTCCCCCGGGAAGGCGCTGACCGTCCGCTTCCCCATCGCGCGCAGGGCGAGGGACAGCCCGAGCATGGACCCCAGCGCGTCGCCGTCCGGCGAGACGTGGCAGGCCAGCGCGACCTCATCCGCCTCGCGCAGCGCACCCAGCGTCTGCTCCCAGACGTCCTCGGCGATGCGCACCGCCGGCTCGGTCACGCGGAGGGCCCGCCCTCGGCACGCTCGTCGTCCTCGGTGAACCGGTACGGGTTCACCTCACCCGCGGGGCGCGCGCCCTCGGCGACCCGGTGCAGCTCGGCGTCGGCCTGGTGCGCCTTGCGGATGAGCTCGTCGATGTGGGCAGCCGTGTCGGGCACCGCGTCGAGCACGAACTCCAGGCTCGGCGTGTGCCGCAGGCCAAGGCTGCGGCCCACCGTGGTCCGCAGCACGCCCTTCGCGCTCTCCAGCGCCGCGCTGGAGTCGGCCCGAGCGGTCTCGTCGCCGTAGACCGTGTAGAAGACCGTCGCCGCCCGCAGGTCGGGCGTGAGCCGGGCGTCGGTGACGGTGACCATGCCCAGCCGCGGGTCCTTGACCTGCCACTCGATGGCCGCGGCCACGAGCTCGCGGATGCGGACGGCGAGCCGCCGCGCCCGTGCGACGTCGGCCATGGGGTCTCCTTCGGTCGTCGTGTTCAGTCGTCCGGGCCGTGCAGCCGGCGCCGGGTGGCCAGCAGCTCCAGCTCCGGCCGGGCCGCCACCAGCCGCTCGCACGCGTCGAGCACCTCGGTGCAGTGCGCGACGTCCGTGGCGACCACGGCCACGCCCAGCTCGCAACGGCGGTGCAGGTCCAGGTGCCCGGTCTCCGCCGCCGCCACGTCGAAACGGCGCCGCAGATCCGCCACCACCGGCCGGACCACCGAGCGCTTCTGCTTGAGCGACCGGACGTCCCCCAGCAGCAGATCGCACTCCAGCGTGCCCACAAACATCTCCCCGCCTCCGGGCGTGGCCATGGTCAGGAGCGAGGTGGCCACGGCGCTGGACGTAGGTGGGTTTCAGTCCAAGCCGGGGCCACCTCGCTCCTGACTATCGAGAGTTACGTACGGGGCTTCTCCCGCATCTCGTAGGTCTCGATGACGTCGTCGAGCTTGATGTCGTTGTAGCCGACCCCGATGCCGCACTCGTAGCCCTCGGCGACCTCGCGGACGTCGTCCTTGAAGCGCCGCAACGAGTCGACGCCCAGGTTGTCGGCGACCACGACACCGTCGCGGACGAGCCGTGCCTTGCTGTTGCGGACGATCGTGCCCGAACGGACGAGGCAGCCGGCGACGTTGCCGATACGCGGCACCTTGAAGACCTCGCGGACCTCGGCGGTGCCGAGCTGCACCTCCTCGAACTCCGGCTTGAGCATGCCCTTGAGCGCGCTCTCGACCTCCTCGATCGCCTGGTAGATGACCGAGTAGTAGCGGACGTCGACCTTCTCGCGCTCCGCCAGCTCGCGGGCCTTGCCCTCGGGCCGGACGTTGAAGCCGATGATGATCGCGTCCGAGGCCTTCGCCAGCGTGACGTCGTTCTCGGTGATCGCGCCGACGCCGCGGTGGATGACCCGCAGGCCCACCTCGTCCTCGGCACCGATGTCGATCTTGAGCAGCGCGTCCTCGAGGGCCTCCACGGAACCGGAGACGTCACCCTTGAGGATGAGGTTGAGCTGGTTGACCTCGCCCTGCTTGATCCGCTCGAGGACGTCCTCGAGGGTCATCCGCCCGCGGCTGGCCGCGAGCTCCGCGTTGCGCTCGCGGGCCTGACGCTGGTCGGCGATCTGGCGGGCCATCCGGTCCTCGGGCACCACCATGAAGTTGTCGCCGGCACCCGGGACGCTGGTGAAACCCAGCACCTGGACCGGGCGGCTCGGCCCGGCCTCCTGCACCTGGGTGCCGTTCTCGTCGAGCATCGCGCGCACCCGGCCGAACGCGTCACCGGCGACGATCGAGTCGCCGACGTGCAGCGTGCCGCGCTGGACCAGCACGGTGGCCACCGGGCCGCGACCACGGTCGAGGTGCGCCTCGATGGCGACCCCCTCCGCGGGGCGGTCCGGGTTGGCCCGCAGGTCGAGTGCTGCGTCCGCGGTGAGCACGATGCCCTCGAGCAGGTCCGGCAGGCCCTGGCGGGTGATGGCGGACACGTCGACGAACATGGTGTCGCCGCCGTACTCCTCGGCCACCAGGCCGTACTCGGTGAGCTGGCCGCGCACCTTGGCCGGGTCCGCGCCCTCCTTGTCCACCTTGTTGACCGCGACGACGACCGGGACGTCCGCCGCCTGCGCGTGGTTGAGCGCCTCGATGGTCTGCGGCATGACGCCGTCGTCCGCGGCCACCACGAGGACCGCGATGTCGGTCACCTGGGCGCCACGGGCACGCATGGCGGTGAACGCCTCGTGGCCCGGGGTGTCGATGAACGTGATCGTCCGGTCGTTCCCGTCGACATCGGCGTGCACCTGGTACGCGCCGATGTGCTGGGTGATGCCGCCGGCCTCGCGCGCCTGGACGTCGGTGGTGCGGATCGCGTCGAGGAGCTTGGTCTTGCCGTGGTCGACGTGTCCCATGATCGTGACGACCGGGGCGCGCGCCTCGAGCGCCTCCTCGTCCTCCTCCTCGCCACCGAACTCGAGGTCGAAGCGCGCGAGCAGCTCGGCGTCCTCCTCCTCGGGGGTGACGATGCGGACGTCGTAGTTCAGCTCGCCGCCGAGCAGCTGCAGCGTCTCGTCCGGGCAGGACTGCGTCGCGGTGACCATCTCACCCAGCTGGGTGAACACCACCTGGACGAGCGAGGCCGCCTGCGCGCCGATCTTGTCGGCGAAGTCCGCCAGGGACGCGCCGCGGGGCAGCCGGACCTCCTGGCCGTTGCCGCGCGGGACGTTGACACCGCCGATCGACGGCGCCTGCATGTTGTCGAACTCCTGGCGCCGCTGCTTCTTCGACTTGCGGCCACGTGACGGCTTGCCGCCCGGGCCACGCCCGAAGGCACCGGGAGTGCCACCACCGCGGCCGCGGCCGCCACCGCCGGGGCGGCCACCGAAGCCCGGACGGCCGCCGCCACCGGGGGCGCCGCCAGGGCCGCCGCCGGGGGCCCCGCGGCCCGCGCCGGGACGGCCGGGTGCACCGGTACGACCCCCCGGGCCGGGACGGCCACCGCCAGGGCCACCGCGCCCGCCACTGGGAGCAGGCCGGCCCCCCATGGGCCGCGGCGGCATCATGCCCGGCGTCGGGCGCGCGCCGCCGGCGCCGCCCGGCCGCGGCGGCTGACCGCCGCCCGGCCGCGGCGGCATGGCGCCAGGAGTGGGCCGCGCCGGACGCGGGGCGGCACCCATGCCGCTGCTGCCGCCCGACGTGAAGGGGTTGTTGCCCGGACGCGGGCCGGGGGACGGCCGCGACCCGGGACCGGGCCGCGCGCCCGCGGGGCCGGGGCGGGCCCCAGGCTGCGCGGGACGCGCGGGGGCCGCCGGCGGCTGGGCCTGTGCGGCCGCCGCGGCGGGACGCTCCTCGCGCGGCGGTGCCGGCTGCTCGGCAGCCGGTGCCGGCTGCTCGACGGCAGGGGCAGCGGGCTGCTCGGCGGCGGGGGCCGCCGGCTGCGGGGCGGCCTTCGGCGGCGGGGCGGGCTTGGCCGCCTTGGCCGCCTTCTCGGACTTCGCGGGCGCAGCGCCGTCCCCCCCGCCTGCGGCGGGGAAGGCTTCCTTCAGCTTGCGGACGACTGGCGTCTCGACCGTCGACGAAGCCGACCGAACGAACTCGCCCATCTCCTGGAGCTTGGCCAGTACGACCTTGCTCTCGACGCCGAACTCCTTGGCGAGCTCGTAGACCCGGACCTTGGCCACTCAAACTCCTGTTCCTCGGTCCGCGGTCGTGCGCGAACCGTCCCTACGGGGTGGTCATCGCTGCGTGCTCATCGAGCGCTCATCGCTGTCTCGACCTGCTTCCGTCTCGGAAACCTGATGGGGCACCTCAGGACACAACGTCCTGGATGTCCCGGTGTCTTCCGTCCTGCCGGTACTTCTGTCCTGTCGGGCCCTGCCGGGCCTGCTACTCGTTGCGGTCGACCCACTCGGCCACCTCGGCGGCGTCCAGCGGCCCCGGCAGGCGCAGCGCCCGCGGGAACGCCCGGCGCCGTACCGCGAGGTCGAGACAGGCCCGCCGGGGATGGACGTGCGCTCCCCGGCCCGGCATGCGACCGTCAGGATCCGGCGCGAGCCGGTCCCCGGCGGCCACGACGCGCAGCAGCTCGGTGCTCACCGCCCGTTCCCGGCACCCCACACAGGTGCGGACCGGAATCGCACGGCGACCCACCACGGGAGTCTAGCGCGCCCAGCGCGCGGCCGCCGGGACGGCGGAGCGCGCTCAGGACGGGACGGCCGGCTCGGTGTCCGAGTGGATGTCGATCCGCCAGCCGGTGAGCCGGGCGGCGAGCCGGGCGTTCTGCCCCTCCTTGCCGATGGCCAGGGACAGCTGGAAGTCGGGCACGACCACCCGCGCCGACCGAGCCTCCGCGTCGACGACGTCGACCCGTTTCACCGTCGCCGGCGACAGCGCGTGCGCGACGAAGCGGGCGGGGTCGTCGTCCCAGTCGACGATGTCGATCTTCTCGCCGTGCAGCTCGGCGACGACCGCGCGTACGCGGGCCCCCATCGGCCCGATGCAGGCCCCGCGGGCCCGGACGCCCGGCGTGGTGGACCGCACGGCGATCTTCGTCCGGTGCCCGGCCTCTCGCGCGACCGCGACGATCTCCACCTGGCCGTCGGCGATCTCGGGCACCTCGAGCGCGAACAGCTTGCGCACCAGGTTGGGGTGCGTACGGGACAGCGTCACCTGCGGCCCTCGCACCCCCTTGTGCACCTGCACGACGTAGCAGCGCAGCCGGTCGCCGTGCCGGTAGGACTCCCCCGGCACCTGCTCGGCCGGCGGCAGCACCGCCTCGAGGTCGCCCAGGTCGACGAAGACCGGGCGCCGCTCCCCCGGGCGGTCCGGTCCGCCCGCGTGCTGCTGGACCACCCCGCCGACGATGTCGCCCTCCTTGCCGGCGTACTCCCCGTAGGTGAGCTCCTGCTCGGCGTCGCGCAACCGCTGCATGATCACCTGACGGGCGGTGGTCGCCGCGATCCGGCCGAAGCCGCTGGGCGTGTCGTCGTACTCGGGCCCGAACTCCCCCTCGCCGAGGGGGTCGCGGGCCAGCACCCGCACCTCCCCGGTGCCCCGGTCGAGCTCGACCCGCGCGTGCTCCTTGGCACCGTCGGTGTGGTGGTACGCCGCCAGCAGCGCCACCTCGATGGCACCCACGACCGTGTCGAAGGACAGGTCCTTCTCCGCCACCAGGCCGCGCAGGGCCGCCATGTCGATGTTCACGGTCCCTCCTCCTGGTCCCGGCGGAACTCCACCTCGACCCGCCCCCGCCCCAGCTCCGCGTACGCGTAGCGCGTCTCGGCGCCGGCCTCGTCCTGCAGGATCACACCCTCGTCGTCGGCCGAGCGCACCCGCCCGCTCACCTGGCCACCGCCCGCGAGCGGCACGGTGACCAGCCGGCCCGCGGCCCGCCGCCAGTGCCGCGGCTCGGTCAGCGGCCGGTCCACACCGGGCGAGGTGACCTCGAGCACGTACGGCGCGCTGCCGAGCGCGTCGCTGTCGTCGAGCACCGCGGAGACCGCCCGGCTCACCTCGGCGACCGCGTCGAGGTCCACGCCGCCGTCCCGGTCGACGACCACCCGGACGACCCGGCGCTTGCCGGCAGGGGTGAGCTCGACGGTCTCGAGGTCGTAGCCGGCGACGGTGACCACGGGCTCGACGACGGCACGCACCCGCGCGCGGTCCGCCGAGCCACTCATCGCCTGCCCCCTGCCGACCGTGGTGGGTGATCTTGCCGGTAGAGCCTAACCCGGAGGCTCAGGCGCTGAGCTCCGCCACGACCGCGCCGAGCCGCACCCGCCGACGGTCTCCGCTGGCCCGGTCCTTGACCTCGACCTCGCCGTCGGCGAGCGCCTTGCCGACCACCACGTGCACCGGGATGCCGATGAGGTCGGCGTCGGCGAACTTCTCGCCGGGCGAGGCCACGCGGTCGTCGAGCAGCACGTCGCGGCCCGCGGCGGCGAGGGCGGCCGCGAGCTGCTCGGCGGCTGCGCGCTGCTCCTCGCCCTTGCCGACGGGGACCACGTGCACGTCGTACGGCGCCAGCGCCGCCGGCCAGACCAGCCCGTGCGCGTCGTGGCGCTGCTCGGCCACGGCCGCCACCGCACGGGAGACGCCGATGCCGTACGAGCCCATGGTGATCCGGATCGGCTCGCCGTCCGGCCCCTGCGCGTCGAGCTCGAAGGCGTCAGCGTACTTGCGACCGAGCTGGAAGATGTGGCCGATCTCGATGCCGCGTGCGATCTCCAGCGCGGCGCCGCAGCGGGCGCAGCGGTCACCGTCGCGTATCTCTACCGCACCGAGCTCACCGGCCGGATCGAAGTCACGGCCACGCACGACCGACACGGCGTGGCGGTCGGTCTCGTTGGCGCCGGTCACCCAGGCGCTGCCGGGCACGACCAGCGGGTCGACGACGTACCGGACACCGATCTCGGCCAGCTGCTGGGGGCCGATGTAGCCGCGGACCAGCCGGGGCTCGCGGGCCAGGTCGGCGGCGTCGGCCTGCGCGACCTCCGTGGGCTCGAGCTGGCCGGCGATCCGCTTGAGGTCCACGTCGCGGTCTCCCGGGACGCCGACGACGAGCAGCTCCCAGTCACCCGCCCCGGGGGCCCGGGTCTTGAGCACGACGTTCTTCAGCGTGTCGGCGGCCGTGACCTCGCGACCCTGGCTGCGCAGCAGGTCGACGAGCGCGTCGATGGTCGGCGTGTCGGGCGTGTCGACCACCTCCGCCGGCGCGTGCGCCGAGGGGTCCTGCTTGGGCGGCGCGGCGATCTCCACGGCCTCGGTGTTGGCGGTGTAGTCGCAGCCCGTGCACTGCACGAAGGTGTCCTCGCCGTTGTCCGCGGGTGCGAGGAACTCCTCGCTGGCCGACCCGCCCATCGCGCCGGAGACCGCGAAGGCGATCCGGTAGTCGAGCCCGAGCCGCTCGAAGGTCCGCTGGTAGGCGACCCGGTGCGCGTCGTACGACGCCTGCAGCCCGTCGTCGTCGAGGTCGAAGGAGTACGAGTCCTTCATGACGAACTCGCGCCCGCGCAGCAGACCGGCTCGGGGACGGGCCTCGTCGCGGTACTTCGTCTGGATCTGGTACAGCGTGACCGGGTAGTCGCGGTACGAGCCGTACTCGCTCTTCACCAGCGTCGTGAACAGCTCCTCGTGGGTCGGTCCGAGCAGGTAGTCCGCGCCCTTGCGGTCCTGCAGCCGGAACAGGTTCTCGCCGTAGTCGGTCCAGCGGCCGGTGGCCTCGTACAGGTCCCGGGGCAGCAGCGCCGGGAACAGCACCTCCTGCCCGCCCATGCGGTCCATCTCCTCACGGACCACCTGCGCGACCTTGTCGAGCACCCGCTTGCCGAGCGGCAGCCAGGTGTAGATGCCCGGCGCCGTACGCCGGATGTAGCCGGCCCGGACGAGCAGCCGGTGGCTCGGCACCTCGGCGTCGGCCGGGTCCTCGCGCAGGGTGCGCAGGAACAGCGAGGACATGCGGGTGACGGTGCCGGTGCTCACCCGACGAGGGTATCGACGCCCCACAACCGGGTTCCCGTTCCGTACACCGTCCCACCCCGGCCGGCCCACCCCGCCTGGCCCACCCCGCCTGGCCCACCCCGCCTTCGTGCGGCCTGCTGTGGTCAAACGATCTCCATCAGCCCCAGTACGCCGCACGAAGGCGGTCAGGGGCCGCACGAAGACGGGAGAGAGGCGGTCAGCGGGGGGCGAGCTCGGGGTCGTGCAGCAGGCAGGCGGCGCGGGTGGTGCCGGCGTCGTAGAGCGGCGGGTCGCGGTGCTCGCGGAAGGTGACCACCACGCCGTCCGCCTCGGTACGCAGGTCGCGTACGCCGCGCCAGAACCGCTCACCGGGGTCGGCCGCGCGGATGCGCTCGAGCAGGGCCGCGACGTCCGCACCGGTGTAGCCGGACCCGGCGGGCAGCCGAGCGGTGAGCGAGGGCTCGTCCAGCGCGGCGAGGTCGCCGATGACCGCCCGCTCGCGGTCGTAGTCCTCCTCGGCCAGCGCCAGCCAGTGCTGCTCGAGCAGGGCGCGCAGGTCGCGGCTCTCCCACCCGCACGGCTCGAACGCCACCGGGCAGCGGGGGTGGAACGCGCAGCCGAGCGGCGGCCGGGCGGCGTCGGGGACCTCCCCGCGCGGCAGGTCCCGGGGCACGCTGCGGGTCGGGTCCGGCTCGGGGATCGCGCGCAGCAGGGCGTGGGTGTACGGGTGGTTGGCGCCGGCGTAGATGTCCGCCGCCGGGCCGTACTCGACGATCCGCCCGAGGTACATGATCGCGATCGTGTCGCAGAAGAACTTCGCGGTCGCGAGGTCGTGGGTGACGTAGACGTAGGTCAGCCCGAGGTCGGTCTTGAGGTCGAGCATCAGCTCGAGGATCTTCGCGCGCACGCTCATGTCGAGCATGGACACCGGCTCGTCTGCGACGAGCAGCTCGGGCCCGAGGATGATCGCTCGCGCGATGACCGCCCGCTGCTTCTGCCCGCCGGACAGGTCGGCCGGGTACTTGTAGAGGAACTGCTCGGCGGGGACCAGCCCGACCCGTTCGAGGACCGCGGTGACGCGGTCGTGGAGCTCAGCCTCGTCGCTCGTCACGCCGTGGATGCGCAGCGGGTGCCCGACGGCGGCCAGGATGTCCATCGCCGGGTTGAGCGAGGCGTTCGGGTCCTGGAAGACCATCTGCATCCGGCGCCGCAACGGCCGCACGTGTGACTCGCGCAGGTCGGTGAGGTCCTCGCCGGCGAGCAGCACCCGCCCGGACGTCACCGGCACGCTGCGCAGGATCGCGCGGCCGAGGGTCGTCTTGCCGCTGCCGGACTCCCCCACCACGCCGAGCACCTCGCCGCGGCGCAGCCGGAACGAGACGCCGTCGACGGCCTTGACCACGCCGTGGCTGCGGCCGGTGAACCGCTCCCACAGCCCGCCGCCGAGCGCGAAGTGGACGTGTAGGTCGTCCACCTCCAGCAGCGGCGACCCGTCCTGCGGGCCGGCCGGGCCCGGCTCAGGCTTCGTCGGCAACGCCGATCTCCTCCCGTTCCAGCGGCGCGGTCCCGCCCCGCGGGATCTGCTCCGCCGGCCCGTGCAGCCAGCAGTCCACCCGCTGCCCGCGCCCGGTCGTGACCGTCGGCGGGTGCCGGGTCGGGCAGACCTGCATCGCGTCGGGGCAGCGCGGGTGGAACCGGCAGCCGGGCGGCGGCTCGACCAGGTCCGGCGGCGCACCCGGGATGTAGTGCAGCTCGGTGGTGGCGAGGCTGATCGTGGAGGCGAGCAGCTCACGGGTGTACGGGTGCGCCGGCTCGGCGAAGACCGAGCGGGCATCCCCCTGCTCGGCGATGCGTCCGGCGTACATGACCGCGACCCGGTCGCAGGCCTCCGCGATGATGCCGAGGTTGTGCGTGATGAGCAGCACGGCGGTGTCGAAGTTGGTCTTGATGTCGGCGAGGATCCCGAGGATCTGCGCCTCGACGAGGACGTCCAGCGCAGTGGTGGGCTCGTCCGCGACGACGAACGCCGGCCGGAGCACCAGCGCCAGCCCGATCATGATCCGCTGCCGCATCCCGCCGGAGAACTCGTGCGGGTAGGCCTCGAACCGGGTCGGCGGGATGCCCATGCCCCCCAGCGCCTCCAGCGCCCGGCTGCGCATCTGCTGCTTCGACAGGTGGGGCTCGTGCGCGCGCAGGGCCTCCAGGAAGTGGTCGGAGATCCGCATGAGCGGGTTCAGCCGCGTCATCGGCTCCTGGAAGATCAGCCCGAGCTTCGGCCCGCGCAGCGCGCGCAGCCGCCGCCGTGGCAGCGTCACGAGGTCCTGGCCCTCGAAGAGCACCTCGCCCTTGAGCTTCGCCGCGGCGGGCAGCAGGCCGAGGACGCCACGGCCGAGGGTCGACTTGCCGCAGCCGGACTCGCCGACCAGGCCGAGCGTCTCGCCCCTGCGCAGGTCGAACGACACACCGTCCACGGCGCGCACGGCACCCTTCGCGGTGCCGTACCAGACCCGCAGGTCGCGTACGGACAGGACCGCGTCGCCGGCGGTGGAGGCGGGCTCAGGCAGGCTGCTCACGGGTCACCTCCCCGACCTCGAGCTCGTCGGGGATCTCGACCGGCAGCAGCTGCCGACGGCGCAGCACCGGGTTGAGCAGGTCGTTGAGGCTCTCGCCCACGAGCGTGAGCCCGGTGACGAGCAGCACGATCGCGAGGCCGGGGTAGACCGACGTCCACCAGATGCCGCCGCTGGCCTCCCCCAGCGCCCGCTGCAGGTCGTAGCCCCACTCGGCCGCCTCGGTGGGCTGCACGCCGTAGCCGAGGAAGCCCAGACCCGCCAGCGTGAGCAGCGCGTCCGCCGCGTTGAGGGTCGCGATGACCGGCACGTTCTGCACGACGTTGCCGAGGACGTAGCGGCCGATGACCGTGCGCGGTTTCGCACCGAGCACCCGCGCCGCCTCGACGTAGGGCTCCTCTCGGACGCTGATGACGCTGTTGCGGATGACCCGGAAGTACTGCGGCACGTAGATGACCGTGATCGAGATCGCCGCGGACATGATGCCGCTGAAGCTCGCCCCGAAGAAGTCGAACTTCCCCCGCAGCAGGAAGGCGATGAGGATCGCCAGCAGCAGCGACGGGAACGCGAACATGGCGTCCATGACGAGGACCAGCACGCGGTCGAGGACCCCGCCGTAGTAGCCGGAGAACAGCCCGAGCGGCACCCCGACGAGCATCGAGATGACGACCGCGATGGCGATGACCTCGAGTGCGGTCCGCGACCCGTACACGATGTGGCTGAACACGTCGGTGGACATGATGTTCGTCCCGAGGATGTGCGAGCCGGACGGAGCGCCGCTCTTGGGGAACCGGTGGCCGGCCGCGTCTCGGTACTGGTCGAAGTGGTACGGCGAGATCCACGGCGCGAAGATCGCGAAGACCACGAAGACCAGGACCAGGCCGAGCCCGATGTACAGCACCCACTTGGGCAGTCCGCGAGCCTCGCCGACCGGGGCGAGGGCGCGCCGCAGCGCCGCCAGCCTGCGGCGCTGCGGCTGGGGCGCACCCGGTGCGGACGGTGCGCTCGGGGAGACCGACTCGGTGGTCACGAGTACCTCACCCGGGGGTCGACGAGGGCGGTGACCACGTCGATGACGAGGCTGACGGCCACCACGATCAGCGCGAAGACCGTCGCGATGCCCTGGACCGCGACGTAGTCCCGCTCGTTGAGGAAGTGGATGAGCGCCTGGCCGATGCCGGGCCAGTTGAACGTCGTCTCGGTGAGCACCGCCCCGGACATGAGCAGCGCCGCCTGCAGGCCGACCACCGTGACGACGGGGACGAGCGCGTTGCGGAAGCCGTGGCGCATGACGACGCGCGACTCGCTGATCCCGCGGGCACGCGCGGCCTCGATGTAGTCGTGGCGCAGCGTCTGGATCACGTTGACCCGCACCAGCCGGATGAACACGCCGCACACGAGCAGCCCCAGCGTCAGCGCCGGGAGCACGAGGTGCTCGGCGACGTTGCCGAAGGCGTCCCACTGCCCGTTGATCACCGCGTCCACCAGGTAGATGTTGGTGTGCGCGTGCTGGCTGATCTCCAGGTTGACCAGGGTGTCGGCCTGACCCGAGCTGGGCAGCCAGCCGAGCTTGGCGGAGAACAGCAGCTGGAACAGGATGCCGACCCAGAACACCGGGGCGGCGTAGGTGAGGATGCCGAACAGGCGGCCGGCCACGTCGAGGGGCGTGTCCCGGAACCGGCCGATGAGCACACCCAGGCCGAGGCCGACCACCAGCGCGAAGACCATGGCCGCCACGGTGAGCTCCAAGGTGGCCGCGCCCTCGTGGGTGAGGATCTGCATCACGCTGCGGTTCGTGCTGGTGGGCTGGCCGAAGTCACCGTGCAGCACCCCGCCGAGGTAGTTGCCGTACTGCACGATGAGCGGCTTGTCGAAGCCGAGGTCGTGCCGCTTCGCGGCGACAACCGACTGCGGCACGCGGCCGCCGAGGGATGCCTGCACCGGGTCACCCGGGGCGACCCGCATGAGCACGAAGACGACCGTCAGCAGGATGACGACCATCGGGATGACGAGCAGCAGCCTCGTCAGCAGGTAGCGCGGCAGCGAGCCGCTGGAACGAGCCATGGCGGGCGGGGATCCTCACCGAAGGGGTGACGCCCGACCGGTGCGGGAGTGCTGCTCCCGCACCGGCCGGACCGTCATCGTCAGGACTTGCCGAGCACCCAGAACCGGAAGATGTAGTCCGGGGTCAGGGTGTCCTTCAGCCCGGTCACGTTGCCGTGGGTGATGGCGATCTGCTGCCCCTGCCAGACCGGCAGGATCGGCGCGTCCGCCACGGACTTCTCCTGGATCGCCTTGAAGTCCGCGACGCGCTTGGCCTGGTCGGTCGTGCCCTGCTCGTCCTTGAGCAGGCTGTCGATCTCGGGGTTGTCGTAGTGGTTGTTGAGGAACGAGCCGGACCCGAAGAACGACGCGACGTAGTTGTCGGTGTCCGGGTAGTCGGGGAACCAGCCCATCTGGTACGCCGGGCACTTGTCGCTCAGGCAGTTGCCGGTGTACTGCTCCCACTCCGTGGACTGCAGGTCGACCTTGAACAGCCCGCTGCCCTCGAACTGCCGCTTGATCTCGGTGTACTCGTCACTCGACAGTGCGCCGTAGTGCGACGGGGTCCACCAGATCTGGATGCTGACCGGCGTCTGCACCCCGGCCTTCTGCAGCTCCGCCTGCGCCTTCGCCTTGTCGCCACCGGTGCCGAACTCCTGCTGGTAGACGTCCTCGTGGCCGGCGAGGCCCTTCGGGACCATGGAGTACAGCGGCTCGACGGTGCCCTGGTAGACGTTGTCGGCGATCGACTTGCGGTCGAGGAGGTACGCCGCCGCACGGCGGATCGCCAGCTTCTGCGCGTCGGTCCCACCCGGCATGGTCTTCAGGTTGAACACCAGGTAGCGGATCGCGCCGCCGGGGCCGCTGACGACGTTGATGCCGCTCTTGCCCTTGAGCTGGTTGATCGCCGTCGGGGACAGGCCGGGGTAGACCACGTCGACCTTGCCCTGCTCTGCGTCGAGCTTGAGGGCGTTCTCGTCCTGGTAGTACTGGATGACGACGCCGCTGTTGTTGACCTTCAGGTCACCGCCGTAGTTCTTGTTCGGCACGAACTGCGCGACCTGGTTGGGCTGGTAGCTCTTCAGCTCGTACGGACCGGAGCCCACGATCTTGTCGTCGGCGATCTTCTTGTCCGCCGGGAAGACCTTGTGGTCGACGATCGCGCCCGCACCCGTGGAGAGGATGTAGTTCCACAGCGCGTTGGGGTTCTCCAGGTGGAACACCACGGTCTGCGGGTCCGGCGCGTCGGTCTGCACCTTGCCGAGCAGCGACGACGGGCCGCTCGGGTCGTTGATCTTGATGACGCGGTCGAAGGAGAACTTCACGTCCTCGGAGGTGAGCTCGTCGCCGTTGGAGAACTTCTGCCCGGACTTGATCTTGCAGGTCCAGGTCTTGAAGTCCGCCGACGGGTCACAGGACTGCGCCGCGTCCGGCACGGTCTTCTCCGTGCTCGGGTCGACCCGGACGAGCGTCTGGTAGACGTTGTAGACGACGTTCCAGCTGGGCAGGTCGTACGAGCCGGCCGGGTCGAAGGAGACCGGTTTGTCGGTCGACCCCCAGATGATCGTCGAGCCGGACGAGCTGCTGCCGGCCTGGTTCGAGCCGCCGCTGCCGCTACTGCCCCCACCACAGGCCGCGGCGGTCAGCGCCACCCCTGCTGCGAGAGCGAGAAGCCGGGCCCTGCGTATGCGCATGCTGACTCCCGGGATAAGCCTCATGATGACGAGGACGGACTAACACCGTCGGGCATCAAACAGGTACGGGCAGGTGAACGCAAGAAGAACGACCTGATCGGCGCGTCACCGTGACCAGGACGTGATGCCGTCCTCAGAACAGGACCGAGGCGAACGCACCCACGTCCCGGAAGCCCACGCGGGCGTACGCGCGGCGGGCCGGAGTGTTGAAGTCGTTGACGTAGAGGCTGACGACGGGGGCCACGCTGCCGAGGCACGCGCGCACGACCGTCGCCATGCCCGCCACGCCGAGGCCCGTGCCACGCACGGCGGGGTCCACCCAGACGCCCTGTACCTGGCAGGCCTCGCGGGTGGTCGCCCCCACCTCCGCCTTGAACAGCACCCGGCCGTCCTCGATCCGGGCGAACGAGCGGCCGGCGGAGATCAGCTCGGCGACCCGGGCCCGGTAGAGCGCTCCTCCGTCGCCGGCCATCGGCGAGACGCCGACCTCCTCGGTGAACATGGCGACGCACGCGGGCATGAGAACGTCGAGCTCGTGCGGCCGCACCCGGCGCACGGCCGGGTCGCCGGCCAGGTCGGGCTCGCGCTCGGTCGCCATGAGCGGCTGGCAGGCGCGCACCTCGCGAGCACGGCCCCACGCAGCCTGCAGCAGCTCCCACAGCGGGAGCACCAGCTCGGCGGGCCCCACGATGGACGAGCAGCGGCGGCCCTGCCGGCGGGCGCGCTCGGCGAACGCCGCGACCGCCGCCTCGCTGCCGGCGGGGACGAGGTTCGCCCCCGAGTAGCACAGCGCCTCGAGCCGGCCGGACGAGTACCAGCCCCAGACCTCGGCGCCGAGCCGCCAGGCGTCGAGCCCCGCTGCCTCGATCCGGGAGAGGACGAAGACGTTCGCGACCGGGTCGCGGCGCAACAGCTCCAGCGCCGCGCTCTCGTCCCTGTCCTCGAGCACGCGCAGGGACGCCGTACGCAGCATGGGGCCGGTCAGCCGACCGTGACGGACGGCTCGCCGCCGGCGGCCGCCTCATCCATGTCGCCGGCCAGCTCCATCGCCAGCTCGACAAGCGTCTCGACGATCTGCGCCTCGGGCACCGTCTTGACGACCTCGCCCCTGACGAAGATCTGGCCCTTGCCGTTCCCGGAGGCCACCCCGAGGTCGGCCTCGCGCGCCTCGCCCGGACCGTTGACCACACAGCCCATGACCGCGACGCGCAGCGGCACGGTGAGCCCCTCGAGCCCGGCGTGGACCTTGTCGGCGAGCTCGTACACGTCGACCTGGGCGCGGCCGCAGGAGGGGCAGGACACGATCTCCAGGCCGCGCTGGCGCAGGCCGAGCGACTCGAGGATCGCGATCCCGACCTTCACCTCCTCGACCGGAGGCGCCGACAGCGAGACCCGGATGGTGTCGCCGATGCCCTCGGCGAGCAGCGCACCGAAGGCGACCGCCGACTTGATCGTGCCCTGGAAGGCCGGGCCTGCCTCGGTGACGCCGAGGTGCAGCGGGTAGTCGCACTGCGCGGCGAGCTGCCGGTAGGCGTTGATCATCACGACCGGGTCGTGGTGCTTCACCGAGATCTTGATGTCGCGGAAGTCGTGCTCCTCGAACAGGCTCGCCTCCCACAGCGCGCTCTCCACGAGCGCCTCCGCGGTCGGCTTGCCGTGCTTGTCGAGCAGCCGCTTGTCGAGGGAGCCGGCGTTCACGCCGATCCGGATCGGCGTGCCGTGGTCCTTCGCGGCCTTCGCGATCTCCTTGACCTGGTCGTCGAAGGCCTTGATGTTGCCGGGGTTCACCCGCACCGCGGCGCAGCCGGCCTCGATCGCCGCGAAGACGTACTTCGGCTGGAAGTGGATGTCGGCGATCACGGGGATCTGCGACTTGCGCGCGATGTCGGGCAGCGCGTCCGCGTCGTCCTGGCTCGGGACGGCCACGCGCACGATCTGGCAGCCGGACGCGGTGAGCTCGGCGATCTGCTGCAGGGTCGCGTTCACGTCGGCCGTGACCGTGGTGGTCATCGACTGCACGGACACCGGGGCACCCCCGCCGACCGGCACACCCCCCACGTCGATCTGGCGGGACTGCCGACGCGGCGCCACCGGTGGCGGCGGCACCTCCGGCATGCCCAGGCCCACGCTGGTGGGCCCGCCTGACTGGGAGATCGCGGTCATGGCTCCCCTCCTACCCGCCGAACGGGTTCTTGATCGGGTTCACGATGTCGCTGAGCAGCAACAGGACGGACAGGCCGATGAACAGCGTCACCACCAAGTATGCCGCCGGCAGCAGCTTGGCCAGGTCCACGCGGCCGGGATCCGCGCGACCGACCAGCCGGTAGACCCGGCTGCGCGCCTCCTCGAAGCCCATGACCGCGAGGTGCCCGCCGTCCAGCGGGAGCAGCGGCAGCAGGTTGAAGATGCCGACGAACACGTTGAGGCCGGCGATGAGCAGCAGGAACGTCCCGATCCGGTCGAACAGCGGCGCCTTCTGCGCCAGCGCCTCCCCGCTCACGCGGCCGATGCCCACCGGACCGACCAGCCCGTTGGCGTCACGCTGGCCGCCGCTGATCGTGGTGTGGAACAGGTTCGACACGGCGCCGGGCAGGTTGCCGAGGGCGGTGAACGTCGCCGTGGTCAGCTGACCGAAGGCCTGGCCGGTCTTGCCGACCGCGGCCAGCGGGCCGTACCGGTGCGCCTGCTCGGTGGCGGAGACGCCCAGCACGCCGACGGTCTCGGTGCCCCCGCCGTGCGCGGCGGGACGCTTCTGCGCAGCGAGGTCGATCGGGCGGGTGATCCGCTGCCCGTCGCGCTCGACGGTCACCGTCGCGGCCCCCGGACCGTGGTCGCGGACCCGCTGGGAGAACGTGTCCCAGCTGCTGACCGGATGACCGTCGAAGCCGACGATGCGGTCACCGGCCTGCAGGCCCGCGGCCTGGGCCGGCGACGGCGGCAGGCCCGCACAGGCGTCGGCCGTCGGCGCGGTGGTCACGTCCGCGGGGACACACGCCGAGACCTGCTGCACGCGCAGGCTGAGCTCGGGCAGCCCGATGATCCCGACGACGGAGAACAGCAGCCCGAAGGCGATCACGAAGTGCATGAACGAGCCCGCGCCGAGCACGACCGCGCGGCGGCGGGCGGGCTGGCGGTAGAACGCGCGCTCCTCGTCGCCCGGCTCGACCTCCTCGAGCTGGGTCATCCCGACGATCTTCACGAAGCCACCGGCCGGGATCGCCTTGACGCCGTACTCGGTCTCGCCCCGGCGGAACGACCACAGCGTGGGGCCGAACCCGGCGAAGAACTGGGTCGCCTTCATGCCGAAGGCCTTGGCCGTGACGAGGTGACCGGCCTCGTGCAGCAGGATGGACAGCAGGAACGCGGCAACGAACGCCACAACGCCGACGGTCACTGCTGCTCCTGCCTGTCGATGAGCTCGCGCGCCCGGCGGCGCGCGCGGTCCTCCGCATCTAGAACATCGGCAACGTCCGGTTGGTTCCCCAGTCGCGGATCGTGCTCACCCACGACGGCCGCGACGGTGTCGACGATGCCGAGGAACGGCAGCCGCCCCGAGAGGAACGCGGCCACGCACTCCTCGTTCGCCGCGTTGTACACGGCGGGGGCCGTACCGCCCGCCGTACCGACCTCGCGGGCGAGCTGAACGGCCGGGAAGGCCTCGTCGTCCAGCGGCAGGAACACCCACTCCTGCGACCGCGTCCAGTCCATCCCCGGTGCGGCGTCGGGCACCCGGTCCGGCCAGCCGAGCCCGAGGGCGATCGGCAGCCGCATGTCCGGCGGGCTGGCCTGCGCGAGCGTCGAGCCGTCCCGGAACTCGACCATCGAGTGCACCACCGACTGCGGGTGGACGACCACGTCGATCCGGTCCAGCGGGAGGTCGAAGAGCAGGTGCGCCTCGAGCACCTCCAGGCCCTTGTTCACCAGCGTCGCCGAGTTGATCGTCACGACCGGGCCCATGTCCCACGTGGGATGGGCCAGCGCCTGCTCGGGGGTCACCCCGGCCAGCTCGTCGCGCCGGCGACCGCGGAACGGCCCGCCGCTGGCCGTGAGCACGAGCCGGCGCACCTCCGCCGCAGTGCCGCCGCGCAGGCACTGCGCCAGCGCGGAGTGCTCGGAGTCCACCGGGACGAGCTGCCCCGGCCGGGCGCGCTGCTTGACCAGCGGGCCACCGACGATGAGCGACTCCTTGTTCGCGAGCGCGAGCGTGCGCCCGGCCGACAGCGCGGCCAACGTCGGGCGCAGACCGATGGAGCCGGTCATCCCGTTGAGCACGACGTGGCACGGCCAGCCGGCGAGCTCCGTGGCGGCGTCCGGCCCGGTGAGGATCTTCGGTACGGGATGGTCACCGGCGCTGTAGCCGCGCTGCTGGGCCGCGGCGTACAGGGCGAGCAGGACGTCCTGCGCAGCGCTCGCCTTCGCGACCGCGACGACCTCCACCCCGAACTCGAGCGCCTGGCGGGCCAGCAGGTCCGGCCGGTCGCCGCCCGCTGCAAGGCCGACGACCCGGAAGCGGTCCCGGTTGCGCGCGATGACGTCGAGAGCCTGGGTGCCGATCGAACCGGTCGATCCGAGCAGCACGACGTCACGAGTCACCCCTGCAGTGTCCCGCATCCGCCCGGTGGCAGTCTGGCGCGCATGGCCGGCGAGCTCCTGGAACGCGCACTCGTCCTGCACGGCGGGCGCGTCATCACGCTGTGGGAGGACCTTCCCGCCGCGACGTCGATCGCCCTGCTCGACGGGCAGGTGCTGGCGGTCGGCGACGACCTGCACCGCGCGCTGCCGCGGGCGCGGCACGTGCACCTGGCCGGCGGCACCGTCGTACCGGGCTTCCACGACGCGCACAACCACATGGCCGGCTACGGCCAGTCGCTGGGCGAGCTGCGCCTGTCGGCACCGCCGATGCGCACGGTCGACGACGTGTACGACGCGGTGGCGCAGGCCGCCGCCCGTCAGGAGCCGGGAACCTGGATCGTGGGCCAGGGCTACGACCAGAACAAGCTCGGCGGGCGGCACCCCACCCGGGAGGAGCTCGACCGCGTGGCCGGCGCGCACCGGGTCTGGCTGAAGCACACCTCCGGCCACATGTGCGTGGTCAACTCCCGGGTGCTCGACGAGCTCGACCTCGACGCCGTGCCCGAGGGCGGAGAGGTGGTCCGCGACGGCGACGGCAGGCCCACCGGCCTGCTCCGCGAGCAGGCGCAGCTGCTGCTGCGCCCGCTGACCTACCCGGCGGGCCTCGACGAGCTCGTCACGGCGGTGGGACGTGCCGCGCAGCGCTACGCCGAGCAGGGCATCACCGCCTGCCAGGAGGCCGGCCTCGGCGGCGGCTGGATCGGCCGCACGCCGATCGAGGTCGCGGTCTACCAGGAGGCACTGGAGCGCGGCGTGCTGCCCGTACGGGTCACCGTGATGCCCGCTGCGGAGACCCTGCACGAGATCGCCGGCGCAGGGTTCGGTCTCGACCTCGGCATCCGCTCCCGGCTCGGCGACGACCGGTTGCGGCTGGGGCCCGTGAAGGTGTTCGCCGACGGCTCCCTGATCGGGCGCACCGCGGCGATGTTCGACGACTTCGCGGACGACCCGGGCAACCACGGCTACCTGCAGCATCCCGTGGAGTGGCTGCGCACGGTCATCACCGAGGCGCACGCCGCCGGCTGGCAGGTCGCGACCCACGCCATCGGCGACCGGGCCGTGGCCACCGTGCTCGACATCTACGAGCAGGCGCTGGCCGCGCGGCCGCGCGCCGACGCCCGGCACCGGATCGAGCACTGCGGCGTCACCCGGCCGCAGGACGTGACGCGGATCGCCCGGCTGGGCGTCGTGCCCGTACCCCAAGGGCGGTTCGTCAACGAGATCGGGGACGGCATGCGCGCCGCGCTCGGTGAGGAGCGCACCGCGTGGGCGTACCGCCAGCGCAGCTTCCTCGACGCCGGCATCGTGGTCCCCGGCAGCTCCGACCGGCCGGTCGTGGACGGCACGCCGCTGAAGGGGATCGCCGACCTCGTCCTGCAGCGCACGTCCACGGGCGAACCGTTCGCACCGCAGGAGGCACTCTCCCCGGTCGAGGCGCTGCACGCGTACACGGTCGGCTCGGCGTACGCCGTGCACCGGGAGCACCGGCAGGGCCGGCTCGCGCCCGGCATGCTCGCCGACCTCGCCGTCCTCGGCGACGACCTCACGACGGTGGACCCGGAGCGCATCGCGGACATCGAGGTCCTCGCGACGCTGGTCGGCGGCGCTGCGGTGCACGACGGTCCCGGCCTGTTCGGCTAGCCGTGGCTGAGGTTACCGCGCCGTGGGGCGGTTACCCTCGCCGTGATGACCGCCGTGGACACCGGTGCCCCCCTGCGCCTGACCACCAGGGACGGCGTCTGCCTCGCGGCCCGCTGGTGGGAGCCGGCCGGCGAGGCGCAGGCCGCCGTCGTCCTCGCGCACGGGTTCACCGGGTCGATGCAGGAGCGCGGGCTGGTCGCGCTCGCCGAGGCGCTCCACGGCGAGGCGCGGGCCGGTCTCGACGTGCTCGTCTACGACGCCCGCGGCCACGGCGCATCGCAGGGTGACTGCACGCTCGGCGACCTCGAGCAGCACGACGTCGCCGCCGCGGTCGCGGAGGCGCGCCGGCGCCACGACCGCGTCGTGGTCGTCGGCACGTCGATGGGGGCCATCGCGGTCCTGCGGTACGCCGCGACCGACCCCGACCTGGCCGGGGTGGTGACCGTCAGCGGCCCGGCTCGCTGGCGGATGCCCCGCTCGTGGCAGGGCCTGGCGGCCGCCGGCCTGACCCAGACGGCGGTCGGCCGGCGGCTGCTGGCGCGCAGCGCCGGGGTACGGGTCGCGCGCGGCTGGCGCTGGCCGGAGCCGCCCGTACGGCTCGCCGCACGCCTGAGCGCCCCGTACGCGATCGTGCACGGCACGGCCGACCGGTTCATCGCCCCGCGCGACGCCACGGAGCTGTTCACCGCGGCCGTCGAGCCGCGCCGGCTGGTGATGGTCCCGGGCATGGGGCACGCCAACGAGCCGGGGGCCGAGCACGCGGTGGTCGACGCCGTCCGGTGGGCGCTCGCCGCCCGCTGACCCCACCCGGTCGTGAGCGGTCAGCCGACGGCCGGACCGCCGTGCCAGATCCAGGACAGCCCGATCGTGCCGGGGCCCGCGTGCGCCAGCAGCGCCACGCCGAAGCGGCCCACCAGGCCCACCTCGGGACCGGCCTCGGCCCGTACCCGCTCCAGCAGCGCGGCCGCGTCGTCGTCCGCGAGGGCGTGGCTGATGACGACCTCGCAGGTGGCGCCGTCGCGTGGACGGCCGGCCAGCCACGTGGCGACCAGGCGGTCCAGCGCGGCGGCGCGGCTGAACGCGGGCAGCAGCGGACGCACGCGTCCGGCGCGCAGCTCGAACACCGGCTGGACCCCGAAGCGCCGCCCCGCGCTGGCCGCGATCCCGGGCACCCGGCCGCCGGCGACCAGCCGGTCGAGCGAGGACAGCGTGCCCACCAGCCGCACCTGGTCGGCCGCTCGCTCCGCCGCGGCGGCGACCTCGTCCACCGAGCCCCCGGCCCGGGCCGCGCGCGCCGCGGCGAGCACCACCAACGCCTCCGCGCCCGCGGCCGTACCGCTGTCCACGACCCGGACGGGCACGTCGGCGAGCTCGCCGGCGAGCCGTGCGGCCTGGCCGCTGCCGGACAGCCGTGCCGCGACGCTCACCGCAACCGCACCGTCGGGCCCCGCGTGCTCCTGCACGGACTCCAGCCACGCCCCCGGCGACGGGGCCGACGTCGTCGCCAGCCCGCCGTCCAGCCGGGCCTCGAGCTCGGAGTCGGACAGCTCGCCGTCGGCGTACTGCCGGCCGCCGACGACCACGACCATGGGGACGACCGCCACGCCGAAGCGCGCCGCGGTGGCGGGCTCGAGCGCTGCGGTGCTGTCGCAGAGGACGGCAACGGTCATGCGGGGTCCTGCGCCTCGACCACCGCGCGGGTCCGGTCCCGTACCAGTCCGGCCCCCAGCACGGTCACGGCACCGGCCCCGAGCAGCACCACCCGGGACGGCTCGAGCGTCCCCACGAGGGGCCACCGGACGTTCTGCACGAGGTCCGCAGCGACGCCGGCGGCAACGGCCGCGAGCGCGAGCCCGCCGCGGATGGTCACGTGGAACGCGGCGAACGCGAGGTCGCGGTCGGCGCCCTCGAGCCGGTCCTGGATGACCCGCATGCCGGTGACCAGGGTGGCGGCCGCCGCGGCGCCGAACAGCGACGCCCCGAGGAAGGCGAGGCCGATGTTGGCGGCGAGGCTCATGAACACCACTACGCCGCCGAGCAGGGCGACGCCGGCGCGCACGGTGTCGATCCGGTTGTGCCTGACCCGTTGCGCGATGAGCAGTCCGGCGACCGCGCCCACCCCGAACAGCGAGACCAGCACCCCGAACTGCGCACCCGTGGCGTGCAGGACCCGCTCGACGAACTGCACCCCGACGGAGAACAGGGCGCCCACCCCGAGCGCGACGGTCGCGCTGGCCGGGATGATCGCGGCCACGAGCGGCAGCCGCAGCGCCGCCGTGAACCCGCCGCCGGGTGCTCCCTGCGCACCCCGGCGGTCCGCCGCCGAGTCCAGCGCCCGCTCCGTGAGCACCTTCACGGCGGCGAACGAGGCGAGGTAGGTCGCACCGTCCACGGCGAACACGACGATGAACCGCATCTGCTCGCCACCGCCGAGCGCACCCGTGGCCCAGCTGAGCAGTCCGAACAGTCCCGCGCCCAGCGGGATCGTCGCGTACGAGGAGCCGAGCATGAGCCCGTCGGCGAGCGACAGGTTCTCCTCGCCGGCCAGGTCGGGCAGCGACGCGTCCCGTGCGGGCAGGAAGACCAGCCCGGCCAGCTCGATGAAGAAGGCCCACAGGTAGACCCACCACAGCTGCTGCACGAATGGGATCAGCACCACGACCGCAGCACGCAGCGCGTCGGTGGTCAGCATCACCTGGCGCCGCCCCCACACGTGGGCGACCCGGGCCGCCACCGGCCCGGCGAGGGCGGCCGGCAGCAGGCGCAGGACGAGGATGCCGCCGACGGCCGCCGTCGACCCGGTGAGGTCGAGCACCCACACCATCAGCGCGATGGTCGCCATCCAGTCGCCCAGCGCGGAGATCGTCTGCCCCACGAGCAGCCGGCGGAAACCGCGCCGGGCCAGCAGGGCGCGCAGTGCGCTCACGCGGGGATCGCCTCGCGGCTGTCCCGGTCGTACAGAAACCGCCACAGGTAGACCTGCGAGCCCCCGCCCGGCCGGGCGTTGCCGGCCAGGCGCTTGGCGAACATGGGGACGAGCACCGCGCCGCCGCGCAGCAGCCCGACCCGCCCACGGCGCCGGTGCAGGACGACGGGCAGCGCGAGGTAGGAGGCCAGGGCTCCGATCGCGCTCTCCCCCGCAGCCTTCCCGGCGCAGATGCCGGCGACGAGCAGCGCCGAGCCCTCCGGCGCACCGTCGGTCAGCGCGCCGATCGCCGGGCCGATGCCCCGCCCACCGGCACCACCGAGCGCCATGGACCAGTTGTGGCCCGCCACCGCCGCACCCGGCGCAAGCAGGTGCCCCGCGGTCTGCGCACCGGCGATCCGCCGGGCCAGCGCGACGGCCAGGGCGCCCTTGCCGACGTCCAGCAGGCCGGCCAGGACCAGCGGGCCCAGGCCGGCGACCCGGTAGACGCCGGTGCCGGACACCGTGCCCGTGTCGACGTCGCGCAGGTCCACACCACGCAGCGCGCGGGCCACCAGCCACGAGCAGGGGACGGAGCCCACGGCGTACGCGCCGGCCAGCGCCGCGACGTCTGCTCCGCGCATGACCGCCACGCTAACCGAGCGGCCGCCCCGACCGTGGGAACTCACGCGGGTCAGGACTCGGTGCCCGCCAGCTGTCCGCAGGCCCCGGCGATCTCCCGCCCCCGGGTGTCGCGCACGGTCGTCGTCACGCCCTGGGCCCGCAGCCGGCGGACGAACTCGCGCTGGGCCCGGGCGGTGCTCGCCGTCCAGCGGCTGCCCGGCGTGGGGTTGAGCGGGATGAGGTTCACGTGAGCCAGCCGTCCGCGCAGCAGCCGGCCCAGCGCCTCCGCGCGCTCCGGCTGGTCGTTGACGTCGCGGATGAGGGCGTACTCGATGGAGACCCGGCGCCCGGTCCGGTCGGCGTACCGCCAGGCCGCCTCGAGGGCCTCCGCGACCTTCCAGCGGGTGTTCACCGGTACGAGCGCGTCGCGCAGCTCGTCGTCAGGCGCGTGCAGGCTCAGCGCGAGCGTCACCTGCAGACCTTCGTCCGCCATCCGGTCGATCGCGGGAACCAGCCCGACGGTGGAGACGGTGACGTTCCGTTGCGCCAGGCCGAGGCCGTGCGGCGCCGGGTCGGTGAGCCGGCGGACCGCCGCCAGGACCGCGGGGTAGTTCGCGAGCGGCTCGCCCATGCCCATGAACACCACGTTGCTGACCCGCCCCGGGCCGCCGTCGATCTCCCCCCGGGCGAGCGCGCGGGCCCCGGCGACGACCTGCTCGACGATCTCGGCGGTCGACAGGTTGCGGGTCAGACCCTGCTGGCCGGTGGCGCAGAACGGGCAGGCCATCCCGCAGCCTGCCTGGCTGGACACGCACATCGTGGTGCGGTCCGCGTAGCGCATGAGCACGGACTCGACGAGCGTGCCGTCGAAGGCCCGCCACAGCGTCTTGCGGGTGGCACCGCCGTCGCAGGTGACGTGCCGTACGGGTGTCAGCAGCGTGGGCAGCAACGCCGCGCCGAGGCGCTCCCGGGCGGCGGCGGGGACGTCCGTCATCTCCGCCGGGTCGTCCTGCAGCCGTGTGAAGTAGTGCCGAGCCAGCTGCTCGGCGCGGAACGCCGGCTCGCCGAGGTCGGTCACGGCCGTCCGCCGCTCGGCGGGCGCGAGGTCGGCCAGGTGCCGGGGCGGCCGGGCCCGCCGGCGGGGGGCGTCGAGCTGCAGCGTGGTCATCGTGGGGTCAACGCCTCGCCAGCGCGCGGGCTTCCGCTCATGCCGGGACGAACGCGGAGAGCAGCAGCCAGGCCACCGGCGCGGTGAGCAGCAGGGAGTCGATCCGGTCCATCACACCCCCGTGACCGGGGAGCAGGTGGCCCATGTCCTTGATGCCCAGGTCCCGCTTGACCATCGACTCGCCGAGGTCGCCGAGCATGGCGGTGCACACGACCGCGAGCCCGAAGGCCACCCCCTGCCAGCACTCCGCCGCCGAGCAGCCAGGGCAGGAAGCCCGCGCCTGCACCGGCACGCAGCACGGCCGAGCCCGCGAAGCCCTCCCAGGACTTCTTCGGGCTGATGCTCGGCGCCATCGGGTGACGGCCGAGCAGCACGCCGGCGGCGTAGCCGCCGACGTCCGAGCAGACCACCGTGGCGATGAACGCGGTGACCCGGCTGGGGGCCGTCGTCCGGGGCCAGCAGCAGCACGCAGAAGCCGGCGAGGAACGGCACGTAGACCGGCGTGAACAGCGCCGCGCCGACGTCGCGCAGCATGCCGTGCGCCCGCTCGGCGAGCTGCCACAGCACGACGGCGACAGCGGTGAGCAGCGTGGCGACGACCATCGCCTCGCTGCCGCCGACGTAGGCGAGCACCAGCAGGGCGGTCCCGCCGACCGCGAGCGGCGCGAACGCGCACGTGCCGGTCCTGCGCCGCGAACGCCTGGGTCACCTCGCGGACGGCCAGCACGATGAAGAACACCACCACGCCGACGAACGCCGGCTTGTACGCGTAGATGGTGACGAGCACGAGCCCACCGAGCCCCAGCCCGATGCCGATGGCAACCGGCAGGTTACGGCCGGCGCGGCCGTACCCGGGGTCCGGCCCGGCAGGCGGCGAGCCGGTCGGCGGCTGGTCGTGCACCGAGGCTCCGGCCGCGGGGGCTCGTCAGACCTCGAGCAGCTCGTCCTCCTTGTGCTTGAGCGCGTCGTCGACCTGCGCGACGTACTTGTGGGTGACGTCCTCGAGCTCCTTCTCGGCGCGGCGCACGTCGTCCTCGCCGGCCTCGCCGTCGCGGGCGAGCTGTCGAGGGTGTCCTTGGCGTGGCGGCGGATGTTGCGGATCGAGATGCGCCCCTCCTCGGCCTTGTGCCGGGCCACCTTGATCATGTCCTTGCGGCGCTCCTCGGTGAGCTGCGGGAACACCACGCGGATGATCTGGCCGTCGTTGGTCGGGTTGACGCCGAGGTCGCTGTCGCGGATCGCCTTCTCGATGGCGCTCATCGAGCCCTTGTCGTACGGCGTGAGCACCGCCAGCCGCGGCTCGGGCACGTGGAAGGAGGCGAGCTGGTTGACCGGCGTCGGGGCGCCGTAGTAGTCGACGATGATCTTGCTGAACATCTGCGGGGTCGCCCGGCCCGTGCGCAGGGTCGCGAGGTCTTCGCGGGTGACAGAGACCGCCTTGTCCATCTTCTCCTCGGCCTCGAGCATGGTCTCGTCGATCACGCCGTCTCCTCTGGTGTCGCGGTTGCGCTGCTGGCGGGCGCGGGCTCAGGCATCGGCGGGCGCCACGAGCGTCCCGATCTTCTCACCCCGGACCGCCCGCGCGATGTTGCCGTCCTCGAGCAGGCTGAAGACGACGATGGGCAGCCGGTTGTCCATGCAGAGGCTGAACGCGGTCGCGTCGGCGACCCGCAGGTTGCGGGCGAGCACCTCGCCGTACTCGAGCCGGTCGAACTTCACCGCGGCCGCGTTGCGGCGCGGGTCGTCGTCGTAGACACCGTCCACGGCCTTGGCCATGAGCAGCACCTCGGCCCCGACCTCCAGCGCCCGCTGGGCAGCGACAGGTGTCGGTGGAGAAGAACGGCGCGCCGAGCCCGGCGCCGAAGATGACGACCCGGCCCTTCTCGAGGTGGCGGATCGCGCGGCGGGGGATGTACGGCTCGGCGACCTGGCCCATCGTGATCGCGGTCTGCACCCGCGTCTCGATGCCCTGCTTCTCCAGGAAGTCCTGTAGGGCCAGGCAGTTCATGACCGTGCCCAGCATGCCCATGTAGTCGGCGCGGGCGCGGTCCATGCCCCGCTCGGAGAGCTCGGCGCCGCGGAAGAAGTTGCCGCCGCCGATGACGACGGCCATCTGGACGCCGGTGCGGACGACGTCGGCGATCTGGCGGGCGACGTCGTTGACCACGTCCGGGTCGACGCCGACCCTGCCGCCGCCGAACATCTCGCCACCGAGCTTGAGCAGGACGCGGCCCCAGCGGCCGGGTGACTCACCCCCAGCAGCCGAGAAGGCCGCCCCCGTCCGGTCGATGTCGGTCACGGTGGCGGCCTCCTGTCGTGGTTGCTGCGGTCAGGGGGAAGTCTTCCTCAGGACTCCCCGACCTCAAAGCGCGCGAAGCGCTTCACCGTGACACCGGCCTCGTCGAGCAGCGCCTTGACGGTCTTCTTGCTGTCGCGGACCGACGGCTGCTCGAGCAGCACGACCTCCTTGAAGAAGCCGTTGACCCGACCCTCGATGATCTTCGGCAGCGCCTGCTCCGGCTTGCCCTCCTCGCGAGCGGTCGCCTCGGCGATCCGGCGCTCGTTGTCGACGACGTCCTGCGGGACGTCGTCGCGGCTGACGTACTGCGCCCGCAGGCTCGCCACCTGCATGGCCGCGACACGCGCCGCCTCCGCGTCGTCGCCGTCGAACTCGACGAGCACACCGATCTGCGGTGGCAGGTCGCTGGCGCGACGGTGCATGTACGCCGCCACCTGGCCGTCGAAGACGACCACGCGGCCGAGCACGAGCTTCTCGCCGATGACCGATGCCAGGCCGTCGACGGCCTCCTGAACGGTCTGGCCGGTGGACAGCTGCTGGCCGAGCAGGTCCTCGACGCCGGCGGGCTTGGCCGACGCGGCGTGGGCGACGATGTCACCCGCGAGCTGCTGGAACTGCTCGTTCTTCGCGACGAAGTCCGTCTCGCAGTTCAGCTCGATCATCGCGCCCTCGGCGGCGGCGACCAGGCCGTTGGCGGCCGTACGGGTCGCGCCCCGCTTCTGGGCCTTGGCCGCCCCCTTGATGCGCAGGGTCTCGGTGGCCTTGTCGAAGTCGCCGTCGGCCTCCTCGAGGGCCCGCTTGGCGTCCATCATCCCGGCGCCGGTGACGTCGCGGAGCTTCTTCACATCCGCGGCAGTGATCTGAGCCATGTTCGTCCGTTCTCGTGGTTCGTCCTGCCAGGGATCGCCTGGCGTCGTCCGTCCGCCCCGCGCCGGTCAGGCGCCGGGGGCGCCCTGCTCGTCCGTGGCCGGCTGCTGGGCCTCGGCGGCCGGGGTCTCGGCGGCCTGACCCTCGGGAGCCTGGGCCTCGGCGGCCGGCGCCTCGCCCTGGCCCTCGAGCAGCTCGCGCTCCCAGTCGGCGAGCGGCTCGTCCCCGGCGAGCTCGCCGGCCGGCGCCGCGGCCTCGCCGCCTCCGGCCCGCGCCATGAGCCCGTCCGCGACGGCGTCGGCGACCACGCGGGTGAGCAGGGTGACGCTGCGGATCGCGTCGTCGTTGCCCGGGATCGGGTAGTCGACCTCGTCGGGGTCGCAGTTCGTGTCGAGGATCGCGATGATCGGGATGCCCAGCTTGCGAGCCTCGCCGACGGCGATGTGCTCCTTCTTGGTGTCGACGATCCACACCGCACTGGGCAGCTTCTGCATGTCCCGGATGCCGCCGAGCGTGCGCTCGAGCTTGTCCTTCTCGCGGCGACAGGTGCAGCCGCTCCTTCTTGGTCATCGACGCGTTCTCACCGGTCTGCTCGGCGATCTCGAGCTCCTTGAGCCGCTGCAGCCGCTGGTAGACCGTCTGGAAGTTCGTGAGCATGCCGCCCAGCCAGCGCTGGTTGACGTACGGCATCCCGACCCGGCGCGCCTGCTCGGCGACGGACTCCTGGGCCTGCTTCTTGGTGCCGACGAACAGCACCGTCGCCGCCGTGCGCCACGGTCTCCTTGACGAAGTCGTAGGCGCGGTCGATGTAGGACAGCGACTGCTGCAGGTCGATGATGTAGATGCCGTTGCGCTCGGTGAAGATGAAGCGCTTCATCTTGGGGTTCCACCGCCGGGTCTGGTGCCCGAAGTGGACGCCGCTCTCGAGCAGCTGGCGCATCGTGACGACGGCCATGAGGTCGTGCTCCTCCCGCGCACCGCTGCGGGTGCGCCCTCGGTTGTGCGGCGAGCCGGTCGGCCGCCGCCCTGACGCCCCTCCCGCCGGGCGCCGCCCTCGCGGACGAGGGACCGAGGAGCCGGTGGGGTGGTGCGGGGCATGCGTAGTCGGTCCGGACAGGCCGGACCGCTGCGAACAGTGTAGCCCGGCGCGCCGTCCACAGATCCCAGCCGGCCCGTCGCGCGCCCGGGGGCCGTGGGCGCAGGCTGCGCAGCGTGCTCACCCTGCTGCTCACCCTCGCCGCCGCCTGGGTCTCACCGCTGCCGGGCCCGCTCACCACCGACCGGCCGTTCGTCGCACCCGCGGGCCCGTACGGTCCCGGGCACCGCGGCGTCGACCTCCGGGCGCCGGCCGGCACCAGCGTCCGGTCCTCGGGCGACGGTGTCGTGGCCTACGCGGGCCGACTCGCCGGCCGCGGCGTGGTCACCGTCCGGCACGCGGGCGGTCTGCGGACCACCTACGAGCCGGTGCTCGCGCTGGTCGCCGCCGGCGACCGCGTGCACGCCGGCGACGTGCTCGGCACCCTCGAGCCGGACGGTCACTGCGCCCCGCGGGCGTGCCTGCACTGGGGCGCGCTGCGCGGGCAGACCTACCTCGACCCGCTCACCCTGCTGCACCCGCAGGTGCGCCTGCTCCCGCTGGGCCGCGGTGCCGGCCTCGGCACGGCGACCCCCGACGCCGGGCCGGTGGCGGCCGGTGGCGCGCCGCACCGGCCGGCGGCGATCGCCACCGTCACCGGTGCGGCGGCCGTCGCGACCGGGCTGGCGATGGCGCTGGGCCGACGTTCCTGACCGCTCAGCCGCGCTGGTCGGCGAGCTTGCCGCGCAGCTGCAGGACCGCCTTGGTGTGCATCTGGCAGATGCGGCTCTCGGTGACGCCGAGCACCTGGCCGATCTCGGCGAGCGTCAGACCCTCGTAGTAGTAGAGGGTGACGACGATCTTCTCCCGCTCCGGCAGGGTGTTGATCGCCCGCGCGAGGAGGTACTTCGTCTCCTCGCTCTCGAACGACTGCACCGGGTCCTCGGCGTGGGTGTCCTTGAGCGTGTCGACCAGCGACAGCTTGTCCCCGCCGTCGCCGACGCTGAGCAGCTCATCGAGCGCCACCACGTTGACGAACGACACCTGGCTGAAGATCGTGTGCAGGTCGTCCAGGGAGATCCCGAGCTCGGCGGCGATCTCCGGCTCGGTCGGCGTGCGGTGCAGTCGCCCCTCGAGGGCGGCGTACGCCTTCTCCACCTCGCGCGCCTTCGACCGCACCGAGCGCGGGATCCAGTCGATCGCCCGCAGCTCGTCGATGATCGCGCCCTTGATCCGGCTGATCGCGTACGTCTCGAACTTGATCGCCCGGTCGATGTCGAACTTCTCGATCGCATCTATCAGGCCGAAGATCCCGTACGACACGAGGTCGGCCTGCTCGATGTTCGGCGGCAGCCCGACACCGACCCGCCCGGCGACGTACTTGACCAGAGGCGCGTAGTGCAGGATCAGCCGCTCCCGCAGCTGCGGGTCCCCGTCGCTCTTGTAGCGACGCCAGAGCGTCTGGATGCCGTCGTCGACGGGGTCCGCCTCGGCCGAGGTGGCCCCGACGCCGCCGTCACGCTCGGGGGTGCGCCCGCTCATACGTGGTCCTGAGCCTCTCGACCGAGACGTGGGTGTAGATCTGTGTCGAAGCGAGCGTAGCGTGACCGAGCAGTTCCTGAACGCTCCTCAGGTCAGCACCCCCCTCGAGGAGGTGCGTCGCGGCACTGTGGCGCAGGCCGTGCGGGCCCAGGTCCGGGGCCCCCGGCACCGCGGCGAGCCGCGCGTGCACCACCCTGCGGGCCGTCCGCGGGTCGAGCCTCGCCCCGCGCGCCCCGAGGAGCAGCGCCGGCCCGCTGCCGGCCCGCGCCCAGCGCGGCCGGCCCTCGTGCAGCCAGTCCTCGACCGCGGTGGCCGCGGGCACCCCGACCGGCACGGTGCGCTCCTTGGCCCCCTTGCCGAGCACGCGCACCACCCGGCGACCGAGGTCGACGTCGTCGACGTCGAGCCCGCACAGCTCGCTCACCCGGATGCCGCTCGCGTACAGCAGCTCGAGCAGCGCCCGGTCGCGCAGCGAGGCGGGATCCCCCCCGGCCACCGCCGTGACCAGCTCACGCGCCTCGTCGGGCTGCAGCACCTGCGGCAGCCGGCGGTGCCCGCGGGGCGTGCCGAGGGCAGCGCCCGGGTCCCGGTCGAGCAGGCCGCGACGCACGCAGAACGCGGTGAACGTCCGGGCGGCGGCGGCACGGCGGGCCAGCGTGGAGCGGGCGGCACCCTGCGTCCGCAGCCGCGCCAGCCAGCTGCGCAGCACCGGGACGTCCAGCTCGGCGAGCACGGCGACGCCGTACCGGGTCGCGTGGTCGAGCAGGCTGGCGACGTCCCCGTCGTAGGCCCGGACCGTGTGCGGGGACAGACCCCGCTCGTAGCGCAGGTGGTGGACGAACGCCGCTCGCGCTTCGTCCAGATCCGGCGCGATGCCGGCCGTACCTGCGGCGGCCATGCCCCCACGCTGCTGGCATCACCCGGGCAGGTCAAGCAGATCGCTCGGAGCGTCGCGCACCAAGCGGTACAGCTCACCCTCCCGGGTCACCCAGCCGGCCCGCTCCAGCGCGCGCAGCCCGGCCCGAGCGGTGAGCGCATCCACCCCGGCCTCGACCGCGACCCGCGCCGTGCTCACCGCCCCGCGGGCGGGCAGCCCGTCGAGCACCCGGCGCGCCGTGGCGTCCAAGGCGTCCCGCGCGCCGGCCGGCGCGCGGGGCTCGGGGGCGAGGTCACCACCGAGCGCCCCCACCTGCTCGGCGACCTCAGCCGGTCCGGAGACCAGCACCGCGGCCGCCTCGCGCAGCAGCTGGTGGGTGCCTGCGGACATCGCCGACGTGACCGGTCCGGGCACGGCCATGACGTGGCGGAGCAGCTCGGCGGCGCGCCGGGCGGTGCTCAGGGCGCCGCTACGCAGCGCCGCCTCCACGACGACCGTGCCCGCCGTCAGCGCGGCGATGAGCCGGTTGCGCACGAGGAAGCGGCGGCGCTGCGGCGTGCTGCCCGGCGGCAGCTCGCTCACCAGCAGCCCCTGCTCCGCCAGGCGTGCGAACAGCGCGTCGTGGCCGCGCGGGTAGGCCACGTCGACCCCGCAGCCGAGCACGGCGACCGACGTCCCAGCACCGGCGAGCGCACCGCGGTGCGCCGCGGCGTCGATCCCGTACGCGCCGCCGGACACCACCGACCAGCCTCGGTCCGCGAGCCCGGCGCCGAGCTCGCCGGCGACGTACGTCCCGTAGTCGGTCGCCGCGCGGGCCCCCACGACGGCGACCGAGCGCCGTACCGCCTCGTCCAGCGGCAGCGGCCCGCGGACCCACAGCGCGACCGGTGGCCCCTCCTCCAGGGTGGCCAGCTGCTCCAGCCGGGCCGGCCACTCGGCGTCGCCCGGGCAGACCAGCCGGGCGCCGCAGCGCTCCGCGGCGGCGAGGTCGTCCTCGGGGCGGCAGGCCTGGACGCGTACGGCCAGGGCCCGCAGCCCGCGGCCGGGGGGCAGGTCGCCGGCGCGCGCCGCCTCCCACGTCGCCACCGGACCGTGCTCGCGGACGAGCGCGGCCAGGTCGGTGTCGCCGGGCTCGCAGATGCGCGACAGGGCGGCCCAGGCCACCCGTGCCTCGCCGCTGTCGCGGGACCCGCTCATGCGACGGCCGCCGGCATCCGGAACTCCAGGGCCTCCTGCACGTGGTCGTCGCTGGGGTGGGCGGCACCGTCGAGGTCGGCGATCGTCCACGCCACGCGCAGCACGCGGTCGACCCCGCGGGCGGTGACCTCGCCCCGCTCGAAACGCCGGTGCAGCTCGCCCAGCGCCGTGACGGGGACCGGCCAGCGGCGACGGAGCACCGAGGCGGGCACCTCCCCGTTCGTCCGCCACGGCGTGCCGCACAGCCGGGTGGCCGCGCGTTCCCGGGCGGCCTCGACCCGGGCCCGTACCCGTGCGGTGGGTTCGGCGAGCCGGGCGTCGTCCGCCAGCTCCGCGCGGGACACCGGCCGCAGCTGCAGGCGGACGTCCACCCGGTCCAGCAGCGGGCCGGAGAGCTTGCCCAGGTAGCGCCGGCGGGCGGTCGGCGAGCACGAGCACGCAGCGGCGTTGGCCTGGCCGTCCGTCCCGCAGGGGCACGGGTTCGCCGCGAGGACGAGCAGGAAGCGGGCGGGGTAGCGGGTCGTGCCGCCCCGCCGGGCGATCGCGACCTCCCCCGCCTCCAGCGGCTGGCGCAGGGCCTCCAGCGCGTTGCGCTGGAACTCCGGGGCCTCGTCCAGGAACAGCACACCCCGGTGCGCCATGCTCACCGCCCCGGGCCGGGCCAGCCCCGAGCCACCGCCGACCAGCGCCGCTACCGACGCGGTGTGGTGCGGTCCGCAGTACGGCGGTCGGGCCACGAGCGGACCGCCGGTCGGCAGCGCCCCGGCGAGCGAGTGCACGGCCGTCACCTCGAGGGCCGACTCGGCGTCGAGGTCGGGCAGCAGCCCGGGCAGGCGTTCGGCGAGCATCGTCTTGCCCACCCCGGGCGGGCCGACGAGGAACACGTGGTGGCCGCCCGCGGCCGCGACCTCCATCCCCCGGCGCCCGGTCAGCTGTCCCACCACGTCGGCGAGGTCGAGCGCCGGGGCGACCGGCGCGTGCGCGGTGCCCTGCGCGAGCACCGCGGGCGGGTCCTCGTCCGGCGGGACGTCGCCGCGCAGCGCGGCGACGACGCCGGCGAGCGAGCAGGCGGCGTGCACGTCCACCCCGGGCACCAGCCCGGCCTCCGCGGCGTTGCCCGCCGGCACGACCACCTGGTCGTGACCGCGGCGGGCAGCCGCCAGCACGGCAGGCAGCACCCCGGGAACCGGACGGATGCGACCGTCGAGACCGAGCTCGCCGAGAAAGACCCGGCCCCGCACGCGGTCCTCCGGCACCACCCCTGCGGCGGTGAGCACGGCGACGGCCATCGCGAGGTCGAAACCGCTGCCGCTCTTGGGCAGGGACGCCGGTGACAGCCCGACCGTGATCCGGCGGGCCGGCCAGTCCTGGCCGCTGTTGAGCACGGCGGCCCGGACCCGGTCCCGCGCCTCCTGCAGCGCCGCGTCGGGCAGTCCCACGAGCGTGTACGCCGGGAGCCCGGCCGCCAGGTGCGCCTCCACCTCGACGAGGTGGCCGTCGAGCCCGACGAGCGCGACCGCCAGCGTGCGGGCAAGGGCCATCAGAGCACCCCCTGCAGGTGCTCGACCTGGGCGGCGCCACGGTCGGCGCGCAGCACGCTGACCACGTCGAAGCGCAGCTCGGCGACCGGCGGCCGGCGCTCCGCCAGCCAGGCCGCGGCGAGCCCGCGGATCCGGCGCAGCTTCACCCCGGTGACCGCCTCGGCCGGCGTGCCGTACCGCACCGACGAGCGGGTCTTGACCTCGACGAAGACCAGCGTGTCACCGCTGCGGGCGACGATGTCGAGCTCGCCCTGGGCGCAGCGCCAGTTGCGCTCGACGATCTCGTACCCGCGCTCGTGCAGGTAGCGCGCGGCGACCTCCTCGCCGTACCGGCCCAGCCCATCCTTGGCACGCATGTGACCACCTCCGCCCGCCACGGTGGCGGTGGGCGGAGGTGGTCAGGAAGGGTGCGGCGGCGTTCTGTGGATCGCCGTCAGCGCGGCGAGACCTCGCCGTCCGGGGCGGACGGACGGCCGACGACGGCCTGCGCGGACGGGTTCGTCCCGGCGTCCTTGCCCTGGGCGAGCGGGCGCCCCTCCTGGGCGGCCTCGGTCGCCCCGCCGCCCGGCTGCGGGTGGCTGGACGCGTGCGGCTGGTTGACGCCGGTGACGGCGCGGCCGGCCTCCGACGTACCGGGTGCGGGCCGCTCGGGCGGCACCGGTACGCTCTGCGCGTCGCCGGCACCGGCCGCGCCCTCCCCGGCGCCCGCGGTGGCGTGCTCCATGCGGCGGGCACCGGCGGCGTTGTCGGTCTCCACCCCCGCGGGCATGTCACCCTCGTCGCCGGGCACGCGCGAGATCCGGGCGGCCTCCGGCGACTGGGCGTGGTCGCTGGCCACCGTGGCCTCGCGGGAGGGCCGGTCGGGCGCGCTCGGGATCGGCTCGTCGCTGATCTGGTTGGAGCTGGTCTGCGGCGTGCGGTCGCGGTCGGTCACGGTCGTCCTCCTCGCATCGACACCGAAGGACCTACCCGGTCAGGCCGCGGAAAGTCGGTTTCGCGCGCACCGATCCGTACGCGCCGTACCGACCGCCAGACAGGTCAACTTTCAGCCGAAGTTG
The DNA here is from genome assembly GCA_963728075.1 of uncultured Actinomycetota bacterium. Lineage (GTDB taxonomy): Bacteria > Actinomycetota > Actinomycetes > JAFAQI01 > DASSKL01 > CAVSIP01. The sequence goes on from CAVSIP010000005.1 coordinate 57,503, forward strand.
CCGCCGCGCTCACCGGGGACCTCGAGCTCGCTCTTGGCGAGCTCCTCCACGTTGACGTCCTTGAAGGTCAGCACCCGCACGTTCCTGACGAACCGGGCCGGCCGGTACATGTCCCAGACCCAGGCGTCGGCCATCGTCACCTCGAAGAAGACCTCTCCCCCGGCATCCCGCACCGCGACGTCCACCTCATTGGTCAGGTAGAAGCGCCGCTCGGTCTCGACCACGTAGGTGAACAGCCCGACGACGTCGCGGTACTCCCGGTACAGGGAGAGCTCCATCTCGGTCTCGTACTTCTCGAGATCCTCGGCACTCACGCGGTCTCCTCGACCCTGTCATCGGCGTACGCGTCGTCGCTGTCCGCACCATTGTCCACCGGGCCCGACCCGCCACGTCCGCTGCGGGCGACGTTGACGAAGGAGAACCGGTGCTCGGGGCACGGTCCGTGCCGGCGCAGCGCCGCGTCGTGGTCGGGCGTCACGTAGCCCTTGTGCCCGGCGAAGTCGTACTCCGGCCAGCGCTCGTGCAGCGCCACCATCATGCGGTCCCGGGTCACCTTCGCGACCACGGAGGCGGCGGCGACGCAGGCGGACACCCGGTCCCCCTTCCACACCGCGAGCGCCGGCACGCCCAACCCGGCCACGGGGAAGCCGTCGGTCAGCGCGAAGCCGGGGCGGACATCCAACCCCGCCACCGCGCGACGCAGGGCGAGCAGGTTGCACACGTGCAGCCCTCGCCGGTCGATCTCGGCGGGCGGGACGACCACGGTGCTGACCGCGACGGCGCGGCGCAGCACCTCGGCGTACACCCGCTCACGGGCCGGCGGGGTCAGCAGCTTGGAGTCGGCCAGGCCGGGCACCTGCCCCCGCTTGCCGGCGGGCAGCACCACCGCGGCAGCAACGAGCGGCCCCGCACAGGCGCCGCGGCCCGCCTCGTCGGCACCCGCCACCGGCCCCAGCCCCCGACGGTGCAGCGCCTGCTCGTACGCCCACAGGCCGGCGTCGCGACGCACGACGGCGGCACGCGGCTGCGGGCTCACGGCGTCAGCGTACGTGCGGCTGCGACGTGCGTCAGACCGTCGCGCGGGTCGACCGCCGCCGGCGCCGGCGGCGGCGGCGCAGCGCGCCGACCGGTACGGCGCCGAGCGCCCCGAGGGCGTACGGCGCACTCGCGGCGACCAGGCCCTTCTGGCTGAAGGTGGCCGGCACCCCGAGGGTGCCCATCTGGCCGATCGGCCAGACGATGACGAACGCGCGGCCGATGACGTCGGCCACCGGGATCGTCCCGTGCGCGGCGTCGCCGATGTGCGCCCGGGAGTCGGCGGACAGCCCGCGATGGTCACCCATCACCCACAGGTGGTTCTTGGGCACGGTCACGGGGCCGAACGGCTCGTGGTTGTTCTGGTAGAGGTACGGCTCGTTCAGGGCGTTGCCGTTGACCGTGACCCGGCCCTGCGCGTCGCAGCACTGCACCGTGTCCCCACCCACCGCGATGACGCGCTTGATGAAGTCCTTCTCCCCGGCCGGGGCGAAGCCGAGCGCGCTGCCGATGGCGTGGAAGAACCGCGAGACCGGGTTGGTCGGCTCGGAGACCTGCACCTCCGGCGCCCACGACTCCGGCCCCTTGAACACGACGACCTCGCCGCGGTGGACGTCGCGGAAGCGGTAGACGAGCTTGTTGACCAGGACGCGGTCCCCGATGCGCAGGGTCTGCTCCATCGACCCGGAGGGGATGAAGAACGCCTGCACCAGGAAGGCCTTGATGAGCAGCGCGAGCACGAGTGCGATCGCGATGAGGAACGGCAGCTCGCGCAGGAACGAGCCGCTCTTGTCCCGGCCGGCCCGCCGTCGACGGCGCCCCCCGGTCCCCGCCTCCTCCGCTGCGTCAGCCTCAGCGGGAGGCGGCGCGTCGGTGCCGACGGTGTGGTCGTCGGAGGACGTCACGGAGGGCAGGTCGCCGGCGGCTGCCGGGCGCTGCTCGTCGTCCGTCACAAGGCGACCCTCACTCTGCAGGGGCGGGGGGTTGACGCCTGCCCAACGCCCAGCACGTCACCGGTGTTCCGGATCGCCGCTACTTGGCGGTGGCGGTGTCCCGCTTCTCCTTGATCTTGGCCTTCTTGCCGCGGAGCTCGCGCAGGTAGTACAGCTTCGCCCGGCGCACGTCACCGCGGGTCACGACCTCGATGTGGTCGATGATCGGCGAGTGGACGGGGAACGTCCGCTCCACGCCCACGCCGAAGCTGACCTTGCGGACGGTGAAGGTCTCGCGGACTCCGCCGCCCTGGCGGCGGAGCACCGCGCCCTGGAAGACCTGCACGCGCTCCCGGTTGCCCTCGACCACGCGCACGTGCACCTTCAGCGTGTCGCCGGGACGGAAGTCCGGGACATCGGACCGCAGCGAGGCGGCGTCGAGGCTGTCGAGCGTGTGCATCTGCGAATCCTTGAGGAGGCGTGCGGAAGCGCGCCGAAGCGACGCGCGCGGTCCCTCTACTGTGCCACAACCACCGCGCAGGCGGGAAACGCACCCGTCCCGCCGGTCACTCGCCGACCAGGTCCGGGCGGTGCTGCTCCGTACGCGCCCGCGCCTGCTCCGTACGCCACCGCGCGACCGCGCCGTGGTCACCGGAGAGCAGCACGTCCGGGACCGCCAGACCGCGCCACACCGGCGGCCGGGTGTACACCGGGCCCTCCACCAGGCGCTCCATCGCGCCGGCGGCGAACGAGTCGTCGACCAGGGACTCGGTGTTGCCGACCACCCCGGGCAGCAGCCGAGTGACCGCCTCGATGACGACCAGCGCCGCCACCTCCCCGCCGGCGAGCACGTAGTCGCCGAGCGAGACCTCGTCCACCGGCAGGCGGCGCCGGGCGTCCTCGACCACCCGCGCGTCGATGCCCTCGTACCGCCCGCAGGCGAAGACCAGCCAGGGGGCCGCGGCGTACTGCTCGGCGACCCGCTGGGTGAACGGCCGTCCGCTGGGTGTCGGGACGACCAGGCGCGGCACCGGGTCACCGCCCGGGGGCGCGACCGCGTCGAGCGCCCGGCCCCACGGCTCGGCGCGCATGACCATGCCCGGTCCCCCGCCGTACGGCGCGTCGTCGACCGTGCGGTGGACGTCGTCGGTCCACTGCCGCAGGTCGTGCACCGTCACCTCGACCAGGCCACGCTCGCGGGCCTTGCCGAGCAGCGACACACCGAGCGGCGCGAGGTACTCGGGGAAGATCGTGATGACGTCGATCCTCACAGCTCCAGCAGCCCTTCCGGCGGGGAGACGACCAGCCGCGCCGCCGCCAGGTCGACCGTCGGGACGATCTCGCTCACGAACGGTACGAGCAGCTCGCCGCCGTCCGGCCGCCGGACGACCAGCAGATCGGTCCCGGCCGGGTGCAGCACGTCGGTGACCTCGCCGAGGTCGGCACCGTCGGCGCCCACCGCCCGCAACCCCACGAGGTCGTGGTCCCAGTACTCCTCCGGGTCCTCGGGCGGGAGGGACGTGGCGGAGTCCACGGTCAGCAGGACCCCGCGCAGCGCCTCCGCGGCGGTCCGGTCCGGCACGCCGGCGAACCGGACGAGCAGGCGTCCCGCGTGCCAGCGGGAGGACTCGATCGCCAGCGGGCCGCGCTCGGGCGGGTCGGTCTCCAGCGTCGCGCCGTCGGCGAAGCGCAGGCCGACAGCGTCCGTACGGACCTCGACGGCGACCTCGCCGCGGATCCCGTGCGCCTTGGCCACCCGCCCGACGACGAGCCGCACGGCCTCAGCGGGCCTCGTCGACGTCCACGAGGTCGACCCGGATCCCACGACCGCCCAGCGCGCCGACGACGGTGCGCAGCGCGCGTGCGGTGCGGCCACCGCGGCCGATCACCTTGCCCATGTCGTCGGGGTGGACCCGCACCTCCAGGACCCGCCCGCGACGCAGCCGCCGGTCGTCGACCCGGACGTCGTCCGGGTGCTCGACGATCCCGCGGACCAGGTGCTCGAGAGCCTCCTCGAGCACCTCAGGCCTCGTCGGAGCTCGTCGCCGGCGCCTCGGTGGCCTCGGCCGAGCTGTCCGAGCCGCCCGCGGCGACAGGCGCCTGCGACTCCTCCTGCTCCGCTGCGGCCTCCTCGGCCTTGGCCTTGGGGGCAGCCTTCTTCTTCGGCGTGGTCGCCGCGCCGCCGGCCTCGCCGAGGCCCTCGCGCGCGGCCTCCTCGAAGGCGGCCTTGCGGTCGCGCTTCGGCGCCGCCGACCGCACGGTGCTCTCGGCGGTCTCGCCCTTGCTGCGCTGCAGGTCACCGGTGAGCCGCAGGATGGCGGCGACCGGCTCGGTCGGCTGCGCGCCGACGGACAGCCAGTACTGCACCCGCTCGGAGTCCACCTCGATCAGCGAGGGGTCCTCCTTCGGGTGGTACTTGCCGATCAGCTCGATGAAGCGCCCGTCCCGCTTGGTGCGGGAGTCGGCGACGACGATGCGGTACTGCGGCGCGCGGATCTTGCCCATGCGCATGAGGCGGATCTTGGTGGCCACGAGGCTCGATGCTCCAGTTGACTGCGTGCGGGTGGGCACCGGTCGCCGGGTGGGGCACACGGCGGCGGTGCTCGGTGGACACGTCCGGACGCGGGAGAGGGCCGCGCCCGCACGGGTGCTCCCGACCATTCTGCCAGATGCCGGTCAGAACCCGCCGTTGCCGGGGAACCGGTACTTCGACAGGTCGGGCAGCGAGACACCGGGCGGGAGCCCGCCGGGAGGCTGACCACCGGGGAGCTGGCCGCCGGGCGGCAGGCCGAACGGGTTCGCCGCGGGCCGCGCCGCTGCCGGGCGCCCGCCCTTCTTGCCCTTCTTCTTGCCGCCCTTCTTGCCCTTGCCCTTGCGGCCGGGGCCGGGCCCGCCCATCCCGCCGGTCATCTGCTTCATGAGCTTGCGGGCCTCCATGAAGCGGTCCACCAGCTGGTTGACCTCGGTGACCGTCACGCCCGACCCGCGGGCGATCCGCGCCCGCCGGGAGCCGTTGAGCACCTTCGGGTCCTGGCGCTCCTGCGGGGTCATGGACCGGATGATCGCGGCGACCCGGTCGAGGTCGCGGTCGTCGATCTGGTTGAGCTGCTCGCGAACCTGGCCCATCCCGGGCAGCATCCCGAGCAGCCCCGAGATCGGGCCCATCCGGCGGACCATCATCATCTGCTCGAGGAAGTCCTCGAGGGTCAGCTCGCCGCCGCCGAGGACGCGGGAGGCCATCCGCTCGGCCTCGTCCGCCTCGAACGTCCGCTCCGCCTGCTCGATGAGCGTGAGGACGTCGCCCATGCCGAGGATGCGCGAGGCCATCCGGTCGGGGTGGAAGACGTCGAAGTCGGCGAGCTTCTCGCCCGTGGAGGCGAACATGATCGGCCGTCCGGTGACCTGCGCCACCGACAGGGCCGCGCCGCCCCGCGCGTCGCCGTCGAGCTTGGTGAGCACCACGCCGGAGAAGCCGACCCCGTCGCGGAACGCCTCGGCCGTCGTCACCGCGTCCTGGCCGATCATGGCGTCGACGACGAACAGCGTCTCGTCCGGCGTCACCGCGTCGCGGATGTCCGCGGCCTGCTGCATCATCTCCGCGTCGATGCCGAGTCGCCCGGCGGTGTCGACGATCACCACGTCGTGACCGCTGCGGCGGGCGTGCTCGACGCCGCGTACGGCGACGCCGACCGGGTCACCCACGCCGTTGCCGGGCTCCGGGGCGAACACGTCCACCTCGGCCTGCCCGCCGACCACCTGCAGCTGCTGCACGGCGTTCGGGCGCTGCAGGTCACAGGCGACGAGCAGCGGCGTGTGCCGCTGCTCGCGCAGCCACCGGCCGAGCTTGCCGGCCAGCGTGGTCTTCCCGGTGCCCTGCAGGCCGGCGAGCATGATCACCGTCGGCGGGGTCTTCGCGTACCGCAGCTGGCGGGTCTCCCCGCCGAGGATCGCGACGAGCTCCTCGTTGACGATCTTGATGACCTGCTGGGCAGGGTTCAGCGCCTGCGAGACCTCCGCGCCACGCGCCCGCTCCTTGACCGCGGCGATGAACGACCGCACGACGGGCAGCGCGACGTCGGCCTCGAGCAGCGCGATGCGGATCTCGCGTGCGGTGACGTCGATGTCGGCGTCGGAGAGCCGGCCCTTGCCGCGCAGCGACTTGAAGACCGACTCGAGGCGGTCGGAGAGCGTCTCGAACATTGCCCCCAGCCTACTGGCCCGTCCCCCAACGCCGGGATCGGCGAGCGGACGGGGGTGGGGGGTGGGCTCGCCGGCCGTACGCGCCTACTCGGCGGGGTCGGCGAGCGCCGCGAGCAGGGCGTGCTCCACCCGGGCGCGCATCCCGGGGTCGGCCAGCAGGCCCCCGTCGGCGCCGGTGACGTAGAACGCGTCGACGGCCTCGGCGCCGAGCGTGCTCACGTGCGCGCCCTGGACGTCGAGCCCGCACCCGCTGAGCGCACGGGCCAGCCGGTACAGCAGCCCGACCCGGTCGTGCGCGCGCACCTCCACGACGGTCGCCACCGGGCTCGCCTCGTCGTCGAAGAGCACGCACGGCGCCGCGCCGACGGTGGGGTCACGGCGGTACGCACGATCGCGCTCGTCGAGCCGGGCGACCAGCCAGGCGGCGTCCGAGTACGCACGGCGCAGGTCGTCGCGGACGACCGACCAGTCCGGTGGCGACCCGTACCGCGGGTCGGCGGCGAAGGCCGTCACCGCCGCCGGGCCGACGGCACCAGCCGTCGCGGAGCGGACGTCGAGCCGGTGCAGGGCCAGGACGGCCGCCCAGCGCCACATCAGGCCCGGCCGGTCCGGGGCCACGACGGTGATCGTCTCGCCGTCGACGTCCAGCGCCAGCCCGCCCGCCGCTGCGAGCTCGAGCTGCCGGGGCGACCACAGGGCCGGCGCCGGGTGCGGGGTGCCCGCCAGCACGCCGCGGACCCGGGTGGCGAGCGCATCGACCAGGCCGGCCTTCCAGTCGCTCCAGGCGGCCGGACCGGTGGCCAGCGAGTCGGCCTCGGTCAAGGCGTGCAGCAGGTCGAGGGTCTCGCGATCGCCCACCGCGGCGGCGACCCGTTCGACGGTCTCGGGGGCGTCGATGTCCCGGCGGGTCGCGGTGTCGGCGAGCAGCAGGTGGTGGCGGACCATGGCCACGAGCACGTCCACGTCCGCTGCCGGCAGGCCGAGGCGGGGCCCGATCCGGGCGACGAGCTCAACGCCCCGGTCAGTGTGGTCGCCGGGCAGGCCCTTGCCGATGTCGTGCAGGAGCGCACCGAGCAGGAGCAGGTCCGGGCGGGCCACCCGCCGGGTGAGCGCGGCCGCGTTCACCGCGGTCTCCAGCAGGTGCCGGTCGACGGTGAACCGGTGGTAGGCGTTGCGCTGCGGCCGGCACCGGACCAGGTCCCACTCGGGCAGCAGCCGCACCATGAGCCCGGCCTGGTCCAGGGCCTCGACGACCGGTACGGCCGGCGGCCCGGCACCGAGGAGCGCGACGAGCGCGTCCCGCGCGGTGCGGGGCCACGGGTCCGGCAGCGGGGCCGCCTCGTCGGCGAGCCGGCTGCGGGTGTGCGGCGACAGCGGCAACCGCTCGGCCGCCGCCGCCGCCGCGACCCGCAGGACCAGCGCCGGGTCGTCCGCCGGGGCGGCGGACACGGCGAGCACGACCTCGCCCCCTTGCTCGACCACGCCGTCGGCCAGCGGGCGGCGGGGCGGTGGCCCCCGGCGCAGCCGGCGGCGCGGCGCGCTCGCGGCCTCCGCCCGGCGCAGTGCCTCGTCGAGCGCGAACGCCACCGCCCGCCCCGCCGCGTACACCTCGGTCATCAGCGCGTCGGCGTCGGCGTGTCCCAGCGCCTCGGCCACCGCGTCCTGCTCCTGCAGCAGCATCCGGTCGGTGGGGCGCGACAGCCGGCGGTGCAGCTCCCCGCGCGCGTCCAGCAGCGTCAGGTGGGCCTGGCGCACGGCGGGAGAGGGAGCGTCGACCACCCAGGCGGCGGCCAGCGCGCGCAGCAGCTCGACGTCGCGCAACCCGCCGCGGGCGAGCTTGAGGTCGGGCTCGAGCAGGAAGGCGACCTCGCCGTGCGCCTGCTCGCGGTCCCGGGCCGACGCGCGCACCTCGGGAAGCCGCCGCGCCAGGCCCGAGCGCCACGCGCCGTGCACCGACTCCCGCAGCGCGCCGGTCAGTGCGTCGTCACCGGCGACATGGCGGGCGTCGAGCAGGCCAAGTGCCGCGCGCAGATCGTCCCGGGCCACGGTGACCGCCTCCGCGACGGTGCGCACCGAGTGGTCGACCGGGACCCCGGTGTCCCACAGCGGGTACCACAGCGCGTCGGCGACCTCCTTGACGTCGGCGCGGTCCGCGTGCAGCAGCACGAGGTCGAGGTCACTGCCGAACGCGGGCTCGCGCCGGCCGTACGCCCCGACGGCGACGAGGGCGAGCCCCTGACCCGGCAGCTCGGCGAACAGGCGCGCGAGCACCTCGTCGGTGAGCTCGACCAGGGCAGCGCGCAGGGCGGCCCCGTGCAGCGTCGCGTCGTCACGCAGCCGCGCCCGGTCCGAGCGCAGGTCAGGGTCAGAGGGCGTCGGGACCACGCTCACCGGTGCGGATGCGCACGAGGTCGTCGACCGGCACCGTCCACACCTTGCCGTCGCCGATCTTGCCGGTACGCGCGGCCTCGACCACCGCCTCGACGACGCGGTCGGCGTCGGCGTCGTCGACCACGACCTCCACCCGCACCTTGGGGACGAAGTCCACGACGTACTCCGCCCCGCGGTACACCTCGGTGTGCCCCCGCTGGCGCCCGTGCCCCTGGACTTCGCTCACGGTCATCCCCCGCACGCCGAGGGCCTCGAGCGCGGCCTTGACCTCGTCGAGGCGGAACGGCTTGACGATGGCGGTGACGAGCTTCACGGGCCCATCCTTCCGAGGGCGCGGACCGCGCCGAAGTCGTACGCGGACTCCGCGTGCTGGCTGGTGTCCAGCCCTTCGTACTCCTCCTCGGGGGTGACCCGCAGGCCGACGAGCCGGTCGACCACGCGGGCGACCACGTACGTCATCCCGAACGCGAACCCGGTCGCGACCACGGCGCCCAGCAGCTCGCGGGCCAGCAGGCCGAGCCCGCCGCCGTACAGCAGCCCGTCGTGGCTCACCACCGGGTTGACCCCGTGGCTGGCGAACAGGCCGACCATGAGCAGCCCGATGACGCCGCCGACCCAATGCACGCCGACGACGTCGAGCGAGTCGTCGTAGCGCAGCCGGAACTTCATCGTCACCGCCCACGCGCTCACGGCCCCGGCCACGGCACCGATGGCGAGCGCGGGCATGGCGTCGACGTAGCCGGCGGCCGGTGTGATGGCGACCAGGCCGGCGACCGCACCCGACGCGGCGCCGAGGGTCGTGAGGTTGCCGTCGCGGCGGCGCTCGACCAGCGTCCACGTGACCATGCCCGCGCAGCCGGCGAGGTGCGTGGCGATGAGCGCGTGCACGGCCACGCCGTCCGCGGCCAGCGCCGAGCCGGCGTTGAAACCGAACCAGCCGAACCACAGCAGACCCGCGCCGAGCACCGTGAGCGGCAGCGAGTGGGGCGCCATCGGCTCCCGTGGCCAGCCGCGCCGGTGGCCGAGGACGAGCGCGACGGCGAGCGCCGACGCGCCGCTGTTCACCTCGACCACCGTGCCGCCGGCGAAGTCGAGCACGCCCAGGCGCGCCAGCCAGCCGTGCGGCGACCACACCCAGTGCGCGAGGGGGGCGTACACGACGAGCGTCCAGAGCACGACGAACAGCGCGAACGCGGTGAACCGCAACCGGTCGGCGCCGGCTCCGCTGATGAGCGCGGCGGTGATCACCGCGAACATCATCTGGAACACCATGAACGCGCCGGGGGGCACCGACAGGTGGTAGCCGGGCACGCTGTCCATGCCGTGCAGGCCGATGAACCGCAGCCCGCCGATGACGCCACCCGCGTCCGGCCCGAACGCCAGCGTGTAGGCGAGGACGGCCCACACGATGCTGACCAGCGCGAGCGCTCCGAGGCTGTGCATGAGCGTGCCCAGCACGTTCTTGGCCCGGACCATCCCGCCGTAGAACAGGGCGAGGCCGGGGGTCATCAGCAAGACGAGTGCGGCGCAGGCCAGCACCCACGCGGTGTCGGCGTGGCTCACGGCCGCGAGGATGCCCCGCCGACGTTTCAGGAATGTTTCCGCGCTGGGGCGACGGCGTTACCGGCCGCGGCGCCGACGGTGGGCGAGCGCCAGCCGCAGCCGGGAGCGCTCAGGCGGCGGCCTCGTCCGCCTCGCCGAGCAGTGCCTCGACGAAGGCGTCCGGCTCGAACGGCGCGAGGTCGTCCGGCCCCTCACCGAGCCCGATCAGCTTGACCGGCAGGCCGAGCTCGCGCTGCACCGCCACGACGATGCCGCCCTTGGCCGTCCCGTCGAGCTTGGTGAGCACGATGCCGGTGACGTCCACGGCCTCGGTGAACACCCGCGCCTGGACGACGCCGTTCTGACCGGTGGTGGCGTCGAGGACCAGCAGCACCTCGTCGACCGGGCCGTGCTTGTCCACCACGCGCTTGACCTTGCGCAGCTCGTCCATGAGGCCCTGTTTGGTGTGCAGCCGGCCGGCGGTGTCGACCAGCACGGTGTCGACCCGCCGGTCGCGCCCGGCCTGCACCGCGTCGAACGCCACGCTCGCGGGGTCGGCTCCCTCCGGCCCGCGGACGGTGTCCGCGCCGACCCGGGCACCCCAGGTGGCGAGCTGGTCGGAGGCGGCGGCGCGGAAGGTGTCCGCCGCGCCGAGCAGCACCGTACGGCCGTCCGCGACGAGCACCCGCGCGAGCTTGCCGCACGTGGTGGTCTTGCCGGTGCCGTTGACGCCCACGACCATGACCACGGCGGGTCGGTCCTCGTGCGGGAGCGTGTGGAGCGAGCGATCGGTGTCGGCGCCGATCGCCGCGACGAGCTCGTCCTTGAGCAGGGTGCGCAGGTCGGCGGGTGAGCGCGTACCGAGCACCCGTACGCGCTCGCGCAGGCTCTCGACGATCTGCTGGGTGGCCCCGACCCCGATGTCCGCGGACAGCAGGGTGTCCTCGACCTCCTCCCAGACGTCCTCGTCGAGGGTGTCGCGCGAGAGCAGGGTGAGCAGCCCACGACCGAGCAGGGACTGCGAGCGGGACAGCCGCGACCGCAGCCGTACCAACCGGCCGGCGGTAGGGGCCGGGACCTCCACCTCGGGCGCGGTCGGCGCCTCCGGTGCGGCGGGTGCCGGGGCCTGTGCGACCGGGGCCCCCGCCGGTGGCGCCTCGGCGGGCGGCTCGAGGACCTGGACGCCCCCGCGCTGGTCGCGCGCCACCTCGTCCCGCGGCGGGGTCGGGGGCAGCTGGCGGCGCCGTGGGCGGGTCAGCAGCCCGACGAGCGCCACGAGGGCGATGACGGCAATGGCGGCGGCAATCGCGACGTACTCCACGACGCGCCATTCTCCCCCGCCGCCGCATCGCCACCCGTCCGGGGCACCGGACCCCGTACGAGACAGATCAACTGCTCCTAGGCGGGCTCGGCCTCGCGCAGGCGCTGGGAGATGACCTGGGTGATGCCGTCGCCGCGCATGCTCACGCCGTACAGGGCGTCGGCGACCTCCATCGTCCGCTTCTGGTGCGTGATGATGATCAGCTGCGAGGTCGCGCGCAGCTCGGCCAGCAGCGTGACAAGACGCTGCAGGTTGCGGTCGTCGAGGGCCGCCTCGACCTCGTCGAGGACGTAGAACGGCGACGGGCGGGCCCGGAAGATCGCAACCAGCAGCGCGATCGCGGTCAGCGACCGCTCGCCGCCGGACAGCAGCGACAGCCGCTTGACCTTCTTGCCCGGCGGCCGCGCCTCGACCTCGATGCCGGTGGTCAGCATGTCGGTCGGGTCGGTGAGGACCAGCCGGCCCTCACCGCCGGGGAACAGGGTCGAGAACACGGCCTCGAACTCCCGCGCGGTGTCCTCGTACGCCGCACGGAAGACCTGCTCGACCCGCTCGTCGACGTCCTTGACCACCGTGAGCAGGTCGCGGCGGGTCGCCTTGAGGTCCTCGAGCTGCTCGGAGAGGAACTTGTGGCGCTCCTCGAGCGCGGCGAACTCCTCCAGCGCCAGCGGGTTGACCTTGCCCAGCTTGGCCAGGTCGCGCTCGGCCTTCTTCAGCCGCACCTCCTGCTCGGCACGGACGTACGGCGCCGGTTCGGTGCCTTCCGGCGCGTCGGCCGGTGGCGGCACCGGGACGTCGGGACCGTACTCCTCGAGCAGCGTCTCGGCCGTCAGGCCGTACTCCTCGGCGACCTTGGTCTCCACCGCCTCGATGCGCAGCCGCTGCTCGGCGCGGGCCACCTCGTCGCGGTGCACCGAGGCCGTCAGCGACTCCAGCTCCGCGGCGAGCTCACGGGTGGAACCCCGGAGGGTGGCCAGCTCGGCCTCGCAGGCCGTACGCGCCTCCTCGGCGGCCGTCCGCTCCTCGGCCGCGCGGGTGAGCGACACCTCCAGGCGCTCCAGGGCGACCTGGACACCGGCGAGCACGGCCGCCCCGACGGTGGCCTCGCGCCGCCGGCGCTCCCGGGCCGCCGCAGCCCGCTCCCGGGTCGCGCGCTCGGCGGCCGCGGCCCGCAGCAGCGCCTCCGCCCGCCCGGACAGGGCCCGCACCCGCTCCTCCCCGGTGCGGACCGCGAGCCGGACGTCCAGCTCGGCCGCGCGTGCCGCGCTGGACTCCTCGGCGAACCGGTCGCGCTCGGCCGGGCTCGGGTCGTCGTCGGTGTCGACGGCGGCCTCGGCCGCCGCCAGCCGCGCCTCCAGCTCCGCGAGACCCGCCAGGTCGCGGTCGCGCGCCTGCTCCGCGTCGATGCGGGCGCGCTCCAGCCGGTCGGCCTCGGCGCCCGCGGCGCGCGCCGCGGCGCCGTACTGCCCCAGCCGCTCGGCGACCCCCGCCAGCCGCGCGTCGCTGTCGTGCAGCTCGGCGAGAGCCGCCTCGGCCTCGGCCCGAGCCGCCGTCACCGTTTCCTGGGCGCCGGTGATCTCGAACCGCAGCCGCTCGGCCCGGTGCGTGACCTCGACGAGCTGCGCCTCGGCCTCGTCCACGGCCGCCTGCACCTCGAGCAGGGTGGGCGCTGCACCCGAGCCGCCGACCGCCCAGTGCGCGGAGACCAGGTCGCCGTCGGCGGTGACCACACGCAGGTCGGGGTGCGCCGCCGCCAGCCCTCGCGCGGCGTCCAGGTCGGAGACGGCGACCACCCGCTCGAGCAGCCGGGTGAGCGCCGGGCGCAGCCGGTCCGGCACCCGAACCAGGTCGATCGCGTAGCGCGCGCCGTCGGGGAGGGCCGGCCAGGCGTCGCCGTCGTACGAGCCGCCGCCCACGACCAGGCCCGCGCGGCCCCCGTCGTCCCGGCGGAGCACCGCGATCGCCGACGTGGCGGCGTCCACCGACTCGACGGCGAGCGCGTCGGCGGCGGCGCCGAGGGCCACCGCCACGGCCGCCTCCCACCCGGCCTCGACGTCGAGCATGCCGGCGAGCGAGCCGGTGACACCCGCCACGTCGCCCGCCAGCAGGCGGCTGCTGCCGTCCTTGCGTGCCAGGCCCAGCGCCAGCGCGTCGCGCCGGGCGGTGAGCGCCGTACGTTCCCGCTCCGCCTCGCGCTCGGCGTCCCGCAGGTCGGCGAGCGCCGCCTCGGCGGTGGACAGCGCCTCCGACGCGGACTCGTACCGCTCGTCGAGGCCCATCTCGCCCTCGTCGAGCCCGGCGACCTCCGCCTCGAGCGCGGCGAAGTCGGCCTGCGCACGGCGCGCCCGCTCGCGGGCCTCCTCGGCCGCGCCGGCCAGCCGGCCGATCTCCGCCTCGGCGGCGGCGGCGCGCGAGCGCAGGGCACCGACCTGGCCGGCGAGCCGGGCCAGGCCCTCGCGGCGGTCGGCCACCGCCCGGGTGACCTCGCGCAGGCGCTGCTCCTCCGCGGCGAGCTGCGCCTCGAGCGCCTGGCGCTGCTGCACCGCGGCAGCGAGCGCGTCCCGGTCGCGCTGCAGCGCGGCGGCGAGCTCGGCCTCCTCGGCCCGCACGCGCGCCGCCTCGGCCTCGAGGTCCTCGGGGTCACGTCCGGCGGGGCGCTCGTCCGCCGACTCGTCGAGGCGGCGGGCGCGCTCGGCGGCCACCGACCCGGTGGCCCGCAGCCGCTCCCGCAGCCCGGACAGCCGGTACCAGGTGTCCTGGGCCCGCGCGACGCGTGGCGTCTGCTCCGCGACCGCCTGCTCGAGGGCCGCCTCCCGCTGCTGCGCCTCGGCGAGCGCTGACTCGACCCGGGCACGGCGGGTCCGGATCTCGGTCTCGTCGGCGACCTCCTGCGCGAGCGCGTCGCGCATCTGCGCGAGGTCGTCCGCCAGCAGGCGCAGCCGCGCGTCACGGACGTCGGTCTGCACCACGGCCGCCCGCCGGGCAACCTCCGCCTGACGCCCGAGCGGGCCCAGCTGGCGCCGCAGCTCGACGGTGAGGTCCTGGACGCGGGTGAGGTTGGCCTGCATCGCGTCCAGCTTCCGCAGCGCCTTCTCCTTGCGCTTGCGGTGCTTGAGGACGCCTGCAGCCTCCTCGATGAACCCGCGCCGGTCCTCCGGGGCGGCGTGGAGCACGGCGTCGAGCTGTCCCTGGCCGACGATGACGTGCATCTCGCGGCCGATGCCGGAGTCCGACAGCAGCTCCTGCACGTCGAGCAGCCGGCACGGGTTGCCGTTGATCGCGTACTCCGACCCGCCGTTGCGGAACATCGTCCGGCTGATCGTCACCTCGGTGTAGTCGATCGGCAGGGCACCGTCGCTGTTGTCGATGGTGAGCACGACTTCGGCCCGGCCGAGCGGTGGACGGCCGGCGGTGCCGGCGAAGATGACGTCCTCCATCTTCCCGCCGCGCAGCGACTTCGCGCCCTGCTCACCCATGACCCAGGCGAGGGCGTCGACGACGTTGGACTTGCCGGAGCCGTTGGGGCCGACGACGCAGGTGATGCCCGGCTCGAACTTCAGCGTCGTCGACGACGCGAAGGACTTGAACCCCCGCAGGGTGAGGCTCTTCAGGTGCACGGTCGGGTCGCTCCAAGGCGTCCGGTGGCGGCATGGCGCGGGGAAGTGACCCGACCCTACCGGGCGCACCGCTGCGATCGTGAGCAGAAGCGGGCAGTTTCCTGCGCGTGTCTGCTCACGACCGGGGGTGACCGGGCCCGGGCATGCGAAAGGGGACGCCGAAGCGTCCCCTTGACAGCGAAGAAGCGCCCGCTGGGTGTGATCCCTAGGCGAGCGCCTCGGCAGTCTCCGGAAGCGAGTCCGGGACGGTGATGGACAGGACGTCCTCATGCGCCTCGATGGCCTTCGCGAGCACCGCGTTGGCCTTGCGCAGGCGGGCGACCTCGTCCTCGAGCTCGGCCACCCGCCGGCGTACTCGCTGCAGCTCGGCGACCAGCCGAGCGTCCGCAGCGGGGCCGACGTGACCGAACAGGGCCTTGGCCATGGCAGGAGTTCCTCCGCGCCGGGGAAGCGACACACGTCTTCGTGGTCACGCGCACGAGGCGTCCCCGAGCGGCGTACGCCAGGGGGCGATGTCGTGCGGTGCTTCGAGGATCGCACGGGGGCCGACGACGGGTCAAGAGTCGGGGTCACGGCCCGGTCTCAGATTGAGCCCACCAGGCTCAAGGTTGTCGTGGGTCGCCGGGCCGACGGTGGGTAAGCGAACGGTGAGAAGGTCCCGATACCTGCCGAGGAGCGTGCATGACCGTCAAGCGCGGGCGCCGCAGCCGCGCCACCGTCGCCCTCACCGCCGCCACCGCCGTCGCGCTGACCGCGAGCCTGTCCGCGTGCGGGGAGCGGCACGACAAGAACGGCGACACCGCGCGGCCGGACGTGCACCAGACCCCGGGCCTGTCGACCGTCGAGCCCTCGGCGCACCCCAGCGCGCCGGTGACCGTCTCGCCCTACCCGTCGGCCACGGCGAGCTACAAGCGCGGTGACGCCCAGGAGACCTGAGCGCTCACCACCGGGCCCGGCGCGGCCGCGGCTGGCACCGCGGGCAGGTGTACGACGAGCGGTTCATGAACGCGTCCCGGCGCACCGGCGTGCCACAGCGCGGGCACGGCTCGTCCCGGCGACCGTAGACGGCGAGCTCACGGGAGAACCATCCGCTCTCCCCGTTGACCGACACGTACAGGCTGTCGAACGACGTGCCACCCGCACCCAGGGCGTCCTGCAGCACTGCGCGCACCGCCTCCAGCAGCCGGGCGACCTCCGCCCGGGTCAGCGTCTCGGTCGGGCGGGCATAGTGCAGGCGGGCCCGCCACAGCGCCTCGTCGGCGTAGATGTTGCCGACGCCGCTGACCAGGGTCTGGTCGAGCAGCGCCCGCTTCACCCCGGTCCGCCGGGACCGCAGGGCGACGACGAACGCCTCGTCGTCGAAGGCCGGGTCGAGCGGGTCGCGCGCGATGTGGGCGATGCTCGCGGGCAGGTCTCGTCCACCGCCGGCGACCACCCACAGCCCGCCGAAGGTGCGCTGGTCGACGAACCGCAGCTCGTCCCCGGCGTCGGTGAAGGCGAACCGGACGCGCAGGTGCGCCTCGTCGGGGCTGCCGGCCGGCCGCACGAGCAGCTGCCCGCTCATCCCGAGGTGCGCCTGCAGCGCGTCACCGGAGTCCAGCGGAAGCCACAGGTACTTCCCGCGCCGGCAGGCCGCCTCCAGCCGCCGCCCGGTGAGCAGCGCGCGGAAGTCGCCCTCCCCCGCGGGGTGGCGGCGGACGGCTCGCGGGTGCAGCACGGTGACCGTCGCGACCGTCCGCCCGACGACGAGCGCGGCCAGGCCACGGCGGACGGTCTCGACCTCCGGCAGCTCCGGCACGTCAGGAGTCGGGGTCGTCGTCCGCCGTCGAGCGCAGCGAGGTCCAGGCGGCCTCGGCAGCCTGCTGCTCCGCCTCCTTCTTGCTCCGCCCCTCCCCGCTCCCGCGGTCCTCGCCGCGGAGGCGGACGGTGGCGCGGAAGGTCTTCGCGTGGTCGGGCCCGCTCTCGTCGATGGCGTACTCCGGTACGCCGAGCGAGCACTCGGCGGCGAGCTCCTGCAGCGAGGTCTTCCAGTCCAGCCCGGCTCCTCGCGACGCCGACTCCTCGAGCAACGCGTCGAACAGCCGGTGGACCACGTCGCGGGTGACCTCGAGGCCACGGTCCAGGTACACCGCGCCGATCACGGCCTCCAGCGTGTCGGCGAGGATCGAGGACTTGTCGCGCCCGCCGCTGGTCTCCTCCCCGCGGCCGAGCCGCAGGTACTCCCCGACACCCAGGTCGCGGGCGACGTCCGCGAGCGCACGGGAGTTGACCACCGCGGCGCGCAGCTTGGCCAGCTGACCCTCGGGCAGGTCCGGGTGGCGACGGTAGAGCGCGTCGGTGATGACCAGGCCCAGCACGGCGTCGCCGAGGAACTCCAGCCGCTCGTTCGTCGGCAGGCCACCGTTCTCGTACGCGTACGACCGGTGCACCAGCGCCCGGTCGAGCAGATCGCCGTCCACGTGCGCTCCGAGACGCGTCACGAGATCCGCCAGCGGCAGCGCAACGGTCTCGGCGTCCTCCTCGACGCTCACAGCCGCGCCACCGCGTAGTCGACCGCGTCGCCGACGGTGCGCAGGCCGTCGAGGTCCTCGTCCGGGATGTGCACGCCGGGCGGCGCGAGCTCCCGCAGCCGCTCCTCGACGATCTCGACCATCTCGACGAGGGCCAGCGAGTCCGCCTCGAGCTCGGCGAACGTCGTGTCCCGGGTGACCGTGGCCGGGTCGACGCCCAGCACCCGGGTCAGGGCGTCCCGGACGAGAGCCAGCACGTCGGGGCGGCTCACGGCCCGTCCTCCGGGCGCGCGGACGGAGCCAGCCCGGCCGCCGTACGGCGGCGCTGCACGAGGCCGTCCAGCGCCGCTGCGGTTCGTCCCACCAGTCCCTCCGTCACCGCGTCGGCCGCCACCGCCACGCAGCATGCCACCCCGCTGGGTCCCGCGGCGCCGTGTCCGACCACGACCACGCCGTCGACACCCAGCAGGACGGCGCCGCCGGCGTCCGCGGGTTCATGGGGGTCGCCCGCGACGGCACGCGTCTCCTCCAGTGCCTTGAGCAGCACGTTACCGGTGAAGCCGTCCGCGACGACGACGTCCACGACACCGCCGCGGACCACCGCCCCGCCCTCGACGTTGCCGGCGAAGGTCAGCGGCAGGTCGGCGAGCAGCGGGTAGGCCTCCCGGCGCAGGGCGTCGCCCTTGCCGGGCTCCGACCCGAGGGAGAGCAGGCCGACGGTCGGCTCCGCCAGCCCCAGCCGGACCCGGGCGTACGCGACGCCGGCGAGGGCGAACTGCGCCAGCAGGTCCGGTGTGGCGTTCGCGTTCGCACCGACGTCCAGCAGCACCGTGCGTCCCTCGACACCGGGCACGACGACGGCCAGGGCGGGGCGGGTCACACCGGGCAGCCGGCCGAGCGTGAACAGCGCCGCCGCCATCGTCGCGCCGGTGGACCCCATGGAGACCACGGCGTCGACGGCGCCGTCACGCAGCAGCCGCGTCGCCACCCGCACCGTGGCGTCCCGCTTGCGCCGGACGGCGCGGGCGGGGTCCTCCGCCATCTCCACGACCTGGGTCGCGGCCTCGACGCCCAGCCGGTGCGGGTCACCCCGGCCCCTCAGCAGGTCGGCCACCACGTCGGGCGGACCGACGAGCGTGACGTGCACGTCGGGACGCTCCTCGAGGGCCGCCAGCACGCCTTCGACGACGGCGCCCGGCGCGCGGTCGCCGCCGAGGAGGTCCACGGCGATCCGGACGGCCCGCTGACCGCCGGTGGAGTTCACCGCAGGGTCAGACGGCGATGACCTGGCGGTCGTTGTAGGTGCCGCAGACGGAGCAGGCCACGTGGGGCAGCTTCGGCTGGCGGCAGCGCTTGCACGCGACGAGCGTGGGCGCAGCCGCCTTCCACTGGGAGCGGCGCGAGCGGGTGTTGCTGCGCGACATCCGGCGCTTGGGGACGGCCACGTCAGTTCTCCTGGTTCGTCTCGTCGGTGACAAGCGCGCCGAGGGCAGCCCAGCGCGGGTCGATCGTCTCGTGTGCGTGATCGGGGCCGGCCTCGGCGAGCGGCGTCCCGCAGGTGGGGCACAGGCCGGGACAGTCGTCGGCGCACAGCGGGGTCAGCGGAAGGGCGAGCACGACCGCGTCGCGGACGGTCTGCTCGAGGTCGAGCAGATCGCCCTGTAGCCGGGGGGACACCTCGTCCGCGTCGTGGTCGTCGTAGACGAACAGCTCCTGCAGGTCGACCTCGACCTCGTCCGTCACGGGCTCCAGGCACCGTCCGCACTCCCCGGTGAGCGGCGCGGTCGCCGTTCCGCTCACCAGGACACCCTCCATGACGGCTTCCAGTCGCAGGTCGAGCTCGACCGGCGCACCGACGGGCACGCCGATCACCTCGATGCCGAAGCCCTCCGGTGCCGGCGCGCTGCGCTGCAGCGTCCGCATCGAGCCCGGACGGCGACCCAGCTCGCGCGCGTCCACGACGAAGGGCGCGCGCGGGTCGAGCCGCTGCGCGCGCTGGTCGGACGGTGCAGACATGGTCGTGGGCACGGTGCTCTCAACGAAAAGGAACGGGGGCGTCGGCCCATGGTAGCGGGCGTCACCGCGCCCGCCCAACTCCCGAGATCACCCGGGCAGCGGCTCCACGTCCTCCGCCTCAAGCGAGACGTCGTCCACACCGCGCAGCTTCGTCCGGCCACGCTCGACGGCGCGCAGCGTCTTGTGCAGGACCACCTCGAAGTTGGCCAGCTTGGTGTCGATGTAGTCGTCGACGTCGGCCCGCAATCGCTCGGCCTGGGCGTGCGCCTCGTCGAGCACGCGGTCCGCCTCGGCCTTGGCCTCGCGGGCGACCGCGGTCTTCGAGACCAGCCGGGCGCTCTCCTCGCGGGCCTCCTCGATGATGCGGGCAGCCTCCAGGCGCCCCTCGTCCAGCACCGAGGAGCGGTCCTCGAGCAGGGACCGGGCGGCCGTCACCTCGGCCGGGATCATCGCCCGCAGCTCGTCGAGCTGCTCGAGCAGCTCGCCGCGGTTGAGGATGCACGACGCCGACATGGGCATCGCCCGCGCACCCTCCACAGCCACGACGATCTCGTCCAGCTTCGCCTGCACGTCCACGGTGCGCTCTTCTTCCGCTGCGAGGGAACCCGGCGGCCGGGTCACGGCCGTCAGGTCGAGCCCGACCCCACGGACGGTACCCGCGCCTGCAGGCGGCGGAGGACCTCGTCCGGCACCTGACCCGAGACGTCTCCCCCGTACTGCGCGACCTGCTTGACCAGGCTCGACGACAGGAAACTGTAGACCGGGTTGGTCGGCATGAACAACGTCTCCACACCGGCGAGGGTGTGGTTCATCTGCGCCATCTGCAGCTCGTAGTCGAAGTCGCTCACGGCACGCAGGCCCTTCACCACGACGTGGACGTCGCGGGACCGGCAGAAGTCGACCAGCAGCCCGTGGAAGCTCTCGACCGCGACGTTGCCACAGGACGCGGTGACCTCGCGGAGCATCTCGATCCGCTCCTCGACGGTGAACAGCCCACTCTTGTTGGGGTTCACCAGGACCGCCACGATCACCTCGTCATACAGGCCGCTGGCCCGGACGATGATGTCGAGGTGGCCGTTGGTCACCGGGTCGAAGGAGCCCGGGCAGACCGCACGAGTCATGATCGGCGACCGTACCAGAGGGTGCTGTCCCCGTAGCGGCGCGCCTTGAGCGCCTCGACCCCGGCCGGCCACGGGGGTGCCGCGTCGCGCGAGGCACGCTCGACGACGACGACGGCCTCGGCGGCGAGCCAGCCCCCGGCCACCAGCGCGGCGAGCACGTCACCGACCGGGTCGGCGTAGGGGGGGTCGACGAAGACCACGTCGTACGGCGCGTCCGGCGGCGCGGCGAGCACCCGCTCCACCCGGTCCTGGCGCACCTCGGCGCCGGGCAGGCCGACCGCGCGGACGTTGCCGGTCAGGACCGCGGCGGCGCGGCCGTCGGCCTCGACGAGCAGGGCGTGGGCGGCGCCCCGGGACAGCGCCTCGAGCCCGACGGCACCGCTCCCGGCGTACAGGTCGGCCACGCGGCAGCCGGCCAGCGAGCCGCGCAGCGACTCCAGCGTCGAGAACAGCGCCTCCCGTGCCCGGTCGGTCGTCGGGCGGGTGCCCGAGGGAGGCACCTTCAGCCGCCGCCCCCCGGCGCTGCCGCCCACGATGCGTCCCACCGGCTCAGGCCTTCTCCAGGAACTCGACCTTCTCCGGGTCGAGCAGCAGCTCGACCGCCGCGCGTAGCAGCGGGTGCGCGTCGAGGTCGTGGTCCCCGGCGACGAGGGCGGTCGCCTCCTCGCGGGCCTCCCGGATCAGGTCCTCGTCGCGCAGCAGCCGCAGCAGCCGCAGGCTCGAGTGCCGGCCGGCCTGCGTCGCACCGAGCACGTCACCCTCGCGCCGCTGCTCGAGGTCGAGCCGGGCCAGCTCGAAGCCGTCCGTCGTGGCGGCCACCGCCGCCAGCCGCTCGCGGGCGGGCGAGTCCGGCGGGGCGGCGGTGACCAGCAGGCACAGGCCCGGCGCGCTGCCGCGTCCGACCCGCCCCCGCAGCTGGTGCAGCTGGGAGACGCCGAACCGGTCGGCATCCATGATCACCATGACGGTGGCGTTCGGCACGTCCACGCCGACCTCGACCACGGTGGTGGCGACGAGCACCTGCACCGAGCCGGCCGAGAACGCCGACATCACGGTGTCCTTGTCATCGGGCGGCATCCGCCCGTGCAGCATCCGCACGGTGAGCCCGGCCAGCGGGCCCTCGCGCAGCATCGGCTCCAGGTCGGTGACGGCGACCGGCGGCGTCCGCGACTCCTCCGGCAGCAGGCCGGGCTCCCCGCCGTCGTCCTCCTCGCCGTCACCCGCCCCGCCGATACGCGCGCAGACGACGTACGCCTGGTGGCCGCCCTGCTCGACCTCCTCGCGGACCCGTTCCCAGGCGCGCTCCAGCCAGGCGGGCTTCTCCCCGGCGGGCACGACGTTGGTCTGGATCGGCGACCGGCCGGCCGGCAGCTCGGTCAGCGAGCTGGTCTCGAGGTCGCCGTAGACGGTCATCGCGACCGTCCGCGGGATGGGCGTGGCGGTCATGACGAGAACGTGCGGGGGCACCGCACCCTTGGCCCGCAGGGCGTCCCGCTGCTCGACGCCGAACCGGTGCTGCTCGTCGACCACCACGAGCCCGAGGTCGGCGAACTCGACCCCCTCCTGGATGAGGGCATGGGTGCCGACGACGACCCCCGCGGCTCCGGACGCGGCCTCCTCGAGCGCGCTGCGCCGGGCCGCGGCACCCTGCGACCCGGTGAGCAGGGCCACCCGCGTGGCGACCTCGGCGCCGCCGAGCTCGCCGGCCTGGCCGAGTGGCCCGAGCAGGCTGCGGATCGAGCGGGCGTGCTGCTGGGCCAGCACCTCGGTCGGTGCCAGCAGGGCCGCCTGCCCGCCGGCGTCCACGACCGCGAGCATCGCCCGCAACGCGACGACGGTCTTGCCCGAGCCGACGTCGCCCTGCAGCAGCCGGTGCATCGGGTGGGCGTCGGCGAGGTCGTCGAGGATCTGCCCGCTCACCTCCCGCTGCCCCGCCGTCAGCTCGAACGGCAGGCGGGCGTCGAACGCGTCCAGCAGCCCGCCGCGGCGGGCCGGACGGGGTACGGCGGACAGCGCCTGCGCATCGGCCCGGCGCCGGGCCAGGGCGACCTGCAGGGTGAACGCCTCGTCCCACTTCAGCCGCTTGACCGCGCGGGCGAGCTGGTGCCAGTCCTCGGGCCGGTGCACGCCCTCCAGCGCGGCGGCCAGGTCGACGATCCCGCGGCGGGCGCGCAGGTCCGCCGGGACGGGGTCGGGCGGCGGGTCGAGGGAGTCCAGTGCAATGGCCACGCACTTGGCGACCTGCCACGACGGCAGGCTCGCAGTCGCCGGGTAGACCGGGATGATCGCCCCGGCGAAGCCGGCCACCTCCTCGGCGTCACCGGCCTCGGCGAGCAGCTGGTAGTCGGGGTGGGTCAGCTGGCGCTTGCCGCGGTACTCCCCCACCTTGCCGGCGAACAGGCCGCGGCGGCCCGGCCTGAGGTCGCGCTCGCGCCAGGCCTGGCGGAAGAAGGTGAGCGTGAGGTGGCCCGTGCCGTCCGTGACGACGACCTCGAGCATGTTGCCCCGGCGTTGCCGCATGGGCCGGACGTTGACCTTCGCGACCTCGGCGAGCACCGTGACCTGCTCGCCGACCCGCAACTCGGCCAGCGGGGTGAGGTCCCCGCGCTCGGAGTAGCGCCGGGGGTAGTGCCGGAGCAGGTCGCCGACCGTGCGCAGGTCGAGGTGCTGGTCGAGGACCTTCGCGGTCTTGTCCCCGACGACGTGGCGCAACGGCGTCTCGAGCGTCGCCACCGTCACTCCACGCCGACGAGCAGCGGGTAGTACGGCTGGCCGCCGTCGTACGGCAGCACCTCCACCGCGGGGCGCGTGGCCAGCAGGTAGTCGGTGAGCCGGTCGACGAGGGCGGCGTCGGCATCGGTGCCCGCCACCAGCGTCACGAGCTCGCCGCCGCCGATGAGCATCCGGTCGAGCACCCCGGCAGCGGCCTCCTCCACCGAGGGGGCGATGACGGCGACGTCGCCCTCGATCATGCCGAGGGCGTCCCCGGCGCGGCAGACGCCGGCGCTGGTGTGCGCTGCGCGTACGGCGACCGTCACCGACGCCCACCGGGTCGCCCCGGCCGCGGCGGTCATCGCGATCACGTCGTCGTCGAACGGGCGGTCGCGGTCGTGCACGGCGAGCGCGGCGATGCCCTGCACCGGTGACTTCGTGGGGATGACCGCGACGGTGTGCCCCTCCTCACGCCACAGGCCGGCGGCCGCGT
Source organism: uncultured Actinomycetota bacterium (assembly GCA_963728075.1). Taxonomy (GTDB): domain Bacteria; phylum Actinomycetota; class Actinomycetes; order JAFAQI01; family DASSKL01; genus CAVSIP01. The sequence continues at coordinate 81,393 of CAVSIP010000005.1, forward strand.
CGGCGACCGCGCGGACGTTCGGGTCGTTCGGCAGGACGACCGCGCGCTCCGCGCCCGCTGCACGCAGCGACGCGAGGATCTCCTCGGTGGAGGGGTTCTCGTGCGGCCCGCCGCCGACGACCGCGGCCCCCTCGGCCTCGAAGAGCCGACACAGTCCCTCGCCCGGCAGCACCGCCACGATCCGCGCCGCGACCGGCTCGGCCGGGACGGGCGCGGCCGCGGCGGCGGCGGCGTACTGGTCGTCGAAGCGGGTGACCACGATCCGGTGCGGCCGGCCCGCCTCGATGCCCGCCTCGATGGCCGCCCCCACGTCGTTGACGTGCACGTGGACGTTCCACAGCCCGTCGCCACCGACGACGACGAGCGAGTCGCCGAGCGCGCACAGGCGTTCCCGCAGGTCCGTCACGGCCGGCTCCGACGCGTCGAGCAGGTACTGCACCTCGTAGGCGAAGGTGTCGCTGCCGCTCTCGCGCGCCGCGACGAGCACCCCGGCCGGCCGCCGGACGATGGCCTCCGGCTCCCGCGGCGGGCCCGGGGCCTCGCCGGAGACCACCTCCGCCAGCGTGTCGAGCAGGACGACCAGGCCCCGCCCGCCGGCGTCCACGACACCGGCACGAGCCAGGGCCTCCAGCTGGAGGGGGGTCCGGGCCAGCGCGTCCGCAGCACCCTGCGCCGCGGCGCGCGCCACGTCGACGAGGTCGTCCCCCGCCACGGCCTCGGCCGCCTTCGCCGCGGCCCGGGCCACCGTGAGGACGGTGCCCTCCACGGGGTTGGCGACCGCGGCGTAGCCGAGCTCGGCGGCACGCGCCAGCGCGCGCTTGAGGTCGGCGCCGGTCGCCTCGGGCTGCGGCGAGAGCACCTCGGACACCCCACGCAGCAGCTGCGAGAGGATCACGCCCGAGTTGCCCCGAGCGCCCATGAGAGCGCTGCGGGCCATGGCCGCGCACGTCGCGGCGAGGTCGCCGACCCCGTCGGCGGACAGCCCGGCGGCGACGGCTTCCATGGTGAGCACCAGGTTCGTGCCGGTGTCGCCGTCGGGCACCGGGTAGACGTTGAGTGCGTCGATCTCCTCGCGAGCCAGCCGCAACGCGTCCAGCCCGGCATCGCACCACCGACGCAGCGCAGCAGCGTCGAGTGCCTTCAGCACGCTCGCCTCCCCGCGCCCCCGGACAGCCCGCCCAGGCTAGCCGCAGGCGGCGACACTGCCGCTTGGGCGCGCGGCGCGTCGTCGGCTACCCTGTACGGGACCTGTGGGCCGTGGCTGCCCGCCCGTACTTTCCCTGGAGTGACTCCCGTGGCTTCCGTGTGCGACATCTGCGGCAAGGGACCCGGCTTCGGCATGAACGTGTCCCACTCGCACCGCCGCACGAACCGGATGTGGCGGCCGAACATCCAGACCGTCCGCGCCGTCGTCGGCCGCGGCACCCGCAAGAAGCTCAACGTCTGCACGAGCTGCATCAAGGCGGGCAAGGTCTCCCGCTAGAGGCGCTTGCCGAAGCACCTCGACGTCGGCGAGCAGCGGTAGAACCCGTACTTCTCGATCGGGTCGTAGCCGCTCGTCTCGTACAGCCGCACCGCCTCCGGCTGCCGTGAGCCGGTCTCCAGCCGCACCTCGGCGTACCCAAGCTCGCGGGCGGCGTCCTCCAGTGCCGTCAGGACCACCCGGGACAGCCCGCGGCCGCGGTGCTCCCGAAGCACGAACATCCGCTTGACCTCCCCGACCCCCGGCGCCAGCCCGCGGACCCCGCCGCAGGCGACCGGAGCGCCGTCGAGGTAGCCGACGAGGAACCGCCCGCCCGGCGGGGCGAACTCCCCCGGGTCGACCGGCGTCTCGTCCGGGCCGCCGTACCGCTCGACGTACTCCTGCTGCACGGCGGCGACGAGAGCCTGCGCCGCCGGGCCGTCGTACGGCTCCGGCCGCAGGTCGAGGTCGCTCACCGCCACCGCCAGCCGTGGTCGACCGGCCCGATGCCGGCACCGAGCGGGAACCCGTGCTGCAGCGCCCCCGTGACGAACTCCTTCGCCGCGCGCACCGCCTCCGGCACCTCGGCACCGCGGGCGAGGTGGGACGCGATCGCGGAGGCGAGCGTGCAGCCGGTGCCATGGGTGTGCCGGTTGTCGTACCGGGGGGCACGCAGCCACTCGGTGTGCGTGCCGTCGGTGAGCAGGTCCGCGGCCTCCCCCGGCAGGTGGCCGCCCTTGACGTACACCCAGCGCGGCCCGAGCTCGAGGACGGCCTCGGCGGCGGCCGGCAGGTCCGCCTCGCTCTCGACCTTCACCCCGGTCAGCTGGTGGACCTCGTAGAGGTTGGGCGTCACGACCGTGGCGAGGGGGACCAGCCGCGCGCGCAGGGTCTCCACCGCGTCGGGCGCCAGGAGCGGGTCGCCGTGCTTGGACACCCCCACCGGGTCGACCACGACCGGCGCGCCGACGCGGTCGAGCTTCTCGGCGACGGCGATGACGAGCTCGGTGGAGGCGAGCATGCCGGTCTTCACCGCGTCGACGCCGATGTCGCCCAGCACGCTGTCCAGCTGCGCCTGGACGGCCTCCGGCGGCAGCTCCCAGTGGCCCTGGACGCCCAGGGAGTTCTGCGCGGTCACCGCGGTGACCACGGACATGCCGTGCACGCCCAGCGCGAGCATGGTCTTCAGGTCGGCCTGGATGCCGGCGCCACCGCCCGAGTCGGAGCCGGCCACCGTGAGCACGCGCGGCGGGGCTGCGGACATGGCCCCAGCCTAGGTCCAGTGCGCGTGGCCGGGCGGGCCGCCGGGATCGCGGTCGGCGAACCGGACGCCGGCCCCCTCGACCACCCGGCCCACCACCCGTACGGGCACCGGGAGGTCACCGGCCGACCCGGACGGGACGGTCGCGGCGAACGCGTGGTCGTCCCCGCCGCCGGCCACCCAGCGCAGCGGCTCGACGCCGAGCCGCATCCCTGCCGCCGCAACCTCCGGGTCGAGGGGCAGGTCCGCACTGCGCAGCTCGACGCCCACCCCGGAGCGCTCGGCGATGTGACCGACGTCCGCGGTCAGCCCGTCGCTCACGTCTGTGAGTGCGGTGGCGCCGGCCGTGGCCAGCGCGAGAGCGTCCTCGTACGGCGGCTGCGGGCGGCGCAGCGCGTCCTGGAGCGGCCCCTCGGCCTCGGCGGCGTCCAGCAGCGCCAGGCCGGCCGCGGCCCAGCCCAGCCGGCCCACCACGACCACCAGGTCACCGGGTCGGGCACCGGCGCGGGTGACCGGGTCGCGGCCCTGCAGGTCGCCGAGCGCGGTGATGGCCAGCATGAGCCGGTCGGAGGCGACCATGTCCCCGCCGGCCACCCCCGCACCGAGCAGCGCGGCCTCGTCCCGCAGCCCGTCGGCGAGACCCTCCGCCCAGTCGACCGCGAGGTCCGGCGGGGCGGCCAGGCCGACGAGCAGCGCGGTCGGGTGGGCACCCATGGCCACCACGTCCGCGAGGTTGGCGGCGGCAGCCCGCCGGCCCACGTCGTACGCCGACGACCAGTCCCGCCGGAAGTGCCGCCCGTCGACGAGCAGGTCCGTGGTGGCGACCACGCGGCCGTCCGGCGCCGCGATCACGGCCGCGTCGTCGCCGGGGCCGAGCTGCACGGCCGGGCTGTCACCCAGCCGCGCGGTCACCCGTGCGATGAGTCCGAACTCGCCGACGTCCCGGACGCTGATGGCGGCCTCCCTGTGATCAGGTAGCGTCCTTCCCGACGCACGACCGGGAGGACACCGTGACAGTCCAGGCCTACATCCTGATCCAGACCGAGGTGGGCAAGGCCGCGCAGGTCGCCCAGGAGATCGCCGGCATCAAGGGCGTGACGATGGCGGAGGACGTGACCGGGCCGTACGACGTGATCGTGCGGGCCGAGGCGCGCAACGTCGACGAGCTCGGCAAGCTCGTCGTCGCCCGCGTACAGGGGGTGGCGGGCATCACCCGCACGCTGACCTGTCCGGTGGTGCACCTCTGACCCTGCGCGCTTCCCGCGCGACCGCCACGCTGGCCGTACTCGTGGCGGTCGCTGCGTGTTCCGGCGGGCCCGCGCCCGTACCCGTGGCGGTCCCGAGCGCCGACCCGGCCGCCGCGCGGGTGTGCGCGACCCTGCACCAGGCCCTGCCGGACCGGCTCGAGGACCTGCAGCGGCGGGAGACCAGCCCCACGTCCTCCCGTACGGCGGCCTGGGGCGACCCGCCCGTACAGCTGCGCTGCGCGGTGACGCCACCGGCGCAGGGCGGCACCGCGCTGCGCGTCGACGGGGTGGCGTGGCTGCAGATCCTGGCGACCGACAGCGTCCGGTGGTTCACGATCGACCGGACGGTGAACGTGGAGCTGGTCGTGCCGAAGTCGTACCCGGACCAGGGGGCGCTGCTCGTGGACCTCGTCGGGCCGGTGAAGCAGGCACTGCCGCAGGCCCCACCCCCGACGGCCGGCCACAGCCACTAGGCACCCGGGCGGTGCCGGCCCCGCCGCGGCCCGGGCCCCCGCCCTCCCGGCCACGCCCTCCCGCGCGGGACAGATCAACTTTCAGCGCAGGCCGGAGCGGCGGCGCAGGGCGGTGCGGAGCAGGCGGTCGACGAGGGCGGGGTAGTCCAGGCCGGTGGCGGCCCACATCCGCGGGAACATCGACGCCGGGGTGAACCCCGGCATCGTGTTGACCTCGTTGCAGACCAGCTCGCCGTCAGGACGCAGGAAGAAGTCCACCCGCGCCAGCCCCTCGCACTCCAGCGCGACGTAGGCCTCGGCGGCGAGCGCGCGCAGCCGCGCCGTGACCTCGTCGGGCAGGTCGGCCGGGACGTCGAACTCGGTCGCGTCGTCGACGTACTTGGCCTCGAAGTCGTAGAAGTCCCGGCCGCCGGTCACCCGGATCTCGGCCGGCACGCTGGTATCCGGGGCCCCGCCCGGCTCCGCGGCCTCCAGCACGCCGCACTCGATCTCCCGCCCCGGGACACCCTCCTCCACGATCACCTTGGGGTCGTGGCGGAACGCCTCCTCGAGCGCTGCGTCGAGCGCCGCCCAGTCGCCGACCTTGCTGATACCGATGCTCGAGCCACCCCGCGCGGGCTTGACGAACACCGGCAGCGCGAGATCACGGACCGCGGCGGGTACGGGACGCCCGTCGCGGACCACCACCCACGGCGCGACCGGCAGACCGGCGGAGGCGAGCAGCCGCTTCATGACGTCCTTGTCCATGGCGGCCGCGCTGGCCAGCACCCCGGAGCCGACGTACGGCACCCCGGCCAGCTCCAGCAGCCCCTGGACCGTGCCGTCCTCGCCGTACGGACCGTGCAGCAGCGGGAAGACCACGTCGACCGCGCCGACCTGCTCCTGCACCCCGGCGTCATCGAGCACCAGCAGCACGCGCCGGGTGGGATCGCCCGGCAGGGCCAGCGCGGTGCCCTCCGGGCGCACCTCGGGGAAGCGCCCGTCACGGACGGCCAGCCGGGCGGGATCGTCCGAGGCGAGCATCCACTGCCCGTCCGGGGCGATGCCCACGGCCACGACGTCGTAACGGTCTCGGTCCAGCGCGGCGAGCACGCTGCCGGCGGACACGCAGGAGATCTGGTGCTCCGTGCTGCGCCCGCCGAACACGACGGCGACCCGGATGCGGGAGGAAGCGGTCGAGGGCTGTGGCACCCGTCGAACCTACCCGCGCCGACGGGGCGCCGCGCAGGTCAGCCGGCGTACGGCCGGACGATCCCGATGAGGTCGCTGCGCCAGGCGTTCGACACGCGCACGACGCTGCCGGTGAACGGGGCCTCCACCATCTGCCCGCCGCCGATGTACATGCCTACGTGGTGGATCGTCGCCGGGTCGGCGGTGTCCAGCGCGAAGAAGAGCAGGTCGCCGGGGCGCGCCTCGGCGCGGGTCACGTGCCGCCCGCTGTTCCACTGCGAGCCGGTCCAGTGGTCGAGGTAGATGCCGACGTGGGCGTAGGCGTACAGGGTGAGCCCGGAGCAGTCGAAGCCCACCGTGCCTGCGCCCTGGTTGAAGCCCTCCGTGGGGCCGTTGGCGTCCCCACCTCCCCACGCGTACGGGACGCCGAGCTGGGTGAGCGCCCAGCGGACGGCGGCGGCGCCGGTCCCGGAGCCGACGACCGCGACCGGCTGGCGCGCCGCCTCCCGCGCCCGGCGCAGGGCCTCCTCCCGGGCCCGCTCCAGGGCGCGCTGGCGCTCGAGCTCCTTCTGACGGGCGATGGCCTGGGCGCGCTCGTGCTCGAGCCGCTGGGCCCGGTTCATGGCGGAGGTGAGCAGCGTCTCCAGCCGCGCCTCCTCGGTCTTGAGGGTGGCGACCTGGGCCTGCTGGGCGGCGACCTTGTGCTGCGCGGAGGCCTTCGCGGCGTCGGCGGCGGCCGCGGCCTGCTGCTTCTGCGCGGTCACCCGGTGGGCCTGCTCGACGACGGCGCGCTGGTAGGCACGAGCCGCGGCCAGGTCACCGAGCGCCGTGCGCTGCTGGGTGGAGACGACGTCGAGCGCCCCCATCTTGCGCAGGAACGTCGCGGGCCCGTTGGTGCTGACGATCGCGTCGATCCGGCTGAACCCCCCGGACATGTAGGCGGCCTTGACGAAGCCGTTCATCCGCTTCTGCGCCTGGGCCACGTGCTCCTGCGCCGCCTCGAGCACGACGCGGGTCGCCTGCTCCTTACGCTGGGCGTCCGCGAGCTTCACCTGCGCGCCGTGCCAGGCCTCCACCGCCGCCTCTGCGGCAGCCCCGAGTCGCTCGAGCTCGGCCTGCGTACGCGCGACCCGCACCTTGGCGGCGGCGACGTCACGCGCCCGCTGGGCGGCCTCGTCCTTCGCGTGCTGCACCTCGGCGGCGCTGGGCCCGCCCGGCGGATCGGCGTGGGCCACCGGGCCGGCGACGCTCAGCGCCCCGGCGGCCAGGGCAGCGGCGAGCACGGTACGTGCGACGGTGCGCAACCGTCCGACCTTCCCCACAGGCGTGACTCTAGTGACTCGTGTGAAGAATGTGACGGATTTGCAACGTGAGGCGGCCACGTGTCGTGGCATCGACCGGTCCGGGGCTGAACCTGAGCCCGTTCGGCTAGGTGATCGCGTCCAGCGCCTGGAGCGGCGTCGGCGACGACGTCGTCGGGGTCCTCGAGGCCGACCGCGAACCGCACCGCGCCGGGGCCGATGCCCGCGGCGGCGAGCGTGCGCGTCGTCGAGCTGCCGGTGCGTCGTGGACGCGACGTGGCTCACGACGGTGTGGTGCGCCGCCCAGGCTGGTCGCGAGGTGGCGAGCCGCAGCCCGTCGCACAACGCCATGCCGGCGTCGCGGCCGCCGCGCGGGGTGACCGTGACGACCCCGCCGAAGCGGGGGCCGCCCGGGCCACGGTCGAACAGCGCGAGCGCTCGCTGCGTGGTGCGCGGTGGCTCCGGCAGCCCGGGGTAGTCGACGCGCGCGACGACCGGGTGCTCGTCCATGGCCCGGGCGAAGGCCAGCGCGTTCGCGCAGTGCCGGTCCACCCGCAGCGGCAGCGTCGCCAGCCCGCGGTGCAGCAGGAACGCGTCGTCCGGCGACAGCGACCCGCCGAGGTCGATCCGGCCGGCGCGGACCCGCTCCATCAGCTCCGGGCCCGCCCACGGCCACCCCGCCGGTCACGTCGCTGTGCCCGCCGATGTACTTCGTCGCCGAGTGCACGACGACGTCGGCGCCGTGCTCGAGCGGCCGGCAGACCGCCGGCGAGGCGAAGGTCGAGTCGACGACGAGCGGCGACCCCGGCGTCCCGCGCGACGGCGGCGAGGCCGGGCAGGTCGGCCACCGCCATGGTCGGGTTGGCCAGCGTCTCGGCGTAGACCAGCGCCGTCTCCGGCCGCGACCGCCGCCGCGACCGCCCCGGGTCGGTCGGCGTCGACGAAGTCGACCGTCACCCCGAAGCGGGCCAGCACCTGGCCGAGCAGGCCGTAGGTGCCGCCGTACAGCTCGCCGCCGGCGCGACGACGTGGGAGCCCGCCGAGCGCAGGCGTCAGGAAGCACCGTGGAGATCGCGGCCATGCCGGAGGCGAACGGCGTCGGCGTCGACGGCGACGTCGCCCTCGACGCCGTACCCCTCCAGCGCGGCGACGGCGCGCGCGAACGCGTCCGCCGTCGGGTTGTCGATCCGGCTGTAGGAGTAGCCCGGCCGGTCGGACGGCGCAGCACGTCGGCGTACTCCTGTGCGGTGTCGAACGCGAACGTCGGTGGACCGGTGCACCGGCAGGCCGAGCGGACGCTGGCCGAACGGCTCCGGCACGGGCAGGTGCACGGCGCGCGTGCTGCTCCCCGCGACCGCGCGCCGCGTGCTCGCCGGTCAGCGCCGACCCCGCTCGGGCTTGGGCTCGCGGCGAGAGCAGCCCGCGCAGCATGTCCTGCGGCGTGCATGCCCTCGTGACGACCACGGACACGACGTGCTCGGTGATCGGCATGTCGACGTCGTGCTTGCGGGCGAGGTCGAGGATCGAGCGGCAGGACTTCACGCCCTCGGCCGTCTGCTTCGTGATCGCGACGACCTCGTCGACGGTCATCCCGCGGCCGAGGTTCTCGCCGAACGTGCGGTTGCGCGACAGCGGGGACGTGCAGGTCGCGACGAGGTCACCGAGACCGGCGAGCCCGGAGAACGTCAGCGGGTCGGCGCCCATCGCCGCGCCGAGCCGGGCGGTCTCGGCCAGGCCGCGGGTGATCAGGGACGCCCGGGTGTTGTCGCCGAAGCCCATGCCCGCGGCCATGCCGACGGCCAGCGCGATGACGTTCTTGACCGCGCCGCCGAGCTCGCAGCCGACCACGTCGGTGTTCGTGTACGGCCGGAAGTAGCGGCGCGTGGCAGGCCGTCTGCACCCGCTCGGCCGTGCAGCGTCGCTGCACGCGACCACGGTCGCCGTGGGCTGGCTGGCGCACGATCTCCTTGGCCAGGTTGGGTCCGCTGACGACCGCCACCCGCTCGGCGGGCACGTCGGCAACCTCGCGGATGACCTCGCTCATCCGCTTGCTGGTGCCGAGCTCGACGCCCTTCATCAGGCTGACGAGAACAGCCTCGCGGCGGCAGCAGCGGTGCCCAGGCGACGAGGTTCTCGCGCAGCGTCTGTGACGGGACCGCGAGGACGACGAGCTCGGCCCCGTCCAGCGCCCGGCGACGTCGCGCGGTGGCCGTACAGCGGGTCGGGCAGGTGGGTGCCCGGCAGGTAGTCGGGGTTCTCGTGGCGGTCCTCGATCTGCGCGGCCGGCTCGGAGCGGCGGGCCCACAGGCGTCACGGCGCGTGCCGGCGTCGGCGAGCACCATGGCGAACGCGGTGCCCCACGAGCCGGCGCCCAGTACGGCGGCGCGCGGGTCACGCCGACCGCCGCTGTCGGAGGGGGCGGCGGGGCCATGTCGGTGCCGCGCGGGTCGTGCACGGCCGCCGGCGGGGCCTGCCCCCGCAGGTCGCCGAGCTGCCCGCGGATGCGGGCCATGATGTCGTCCGTGGCGGCACGGAGCACCTCAGCGGTGAGCGGCCGGCCGTCGTACGCCGACAGGTTGACCGGCGGGCCCGCGAGGTAGCGCACCGTGCGGGGCGGGACCAGGGCGGGCCGCTTCGTGTACGGCCACAGCACCTCGTGCGCTCCCCACTGGGCCACCGGGATCACCGGTGCTCCGGTCGCCAGCGCCAGCCGGGCGACGCCGGTCTTGGCGAGCATCGGCCACAGCTGCGGGTCGCGGGTGATCGTCCCCTCGGGGTAGATCGCCACCACCTTGCCACTCGCCAGGGCGTCGACCCCTGCCTGCACCGCCTGGATGGCGTCGCGGCTGCGGCGCTGGACCGGCAGCTGCCCGGCTCCGGCGAGCAGCCGGCCGACGAACGGCACCCGGAACAGCTCCTGCTTGACGAGGAAGCGGGGAATGCGGCCGTGGTCGTGCACGAAGTGGGCGAAGGTCAGCGGGTCGATGTGGGAGATGTGGTTCACCGCGATGATGCACGGCCCCTCAGCGGGAATGTGCTCGGCACCGCGCCAGTCGCGGCGGGTGAACAGCGTGAGCAGCGGCTTGAGGATGACCACGGCCAGGCCGAACCAGAACCCCCGCCTCTCCCTCCGGCGCACCGCGTGGTCCTCCTCCGCGACGAGCCGACATCGTGTCAACGATCTCTGCGAAGTCTCCCTTCTCGGTGCGCACCGTGTCGAGGCAGACCCGGCTGGCAGGATCGGGTGGGTGGGCAGCAGCAGCGGATGGGCGGTCATCGTGCCGGTCAAACGGCTGCCCGCGGCGAAGACCCGGCTCGCTCCCCCACCGGGCGTCGACCGCGCCGCCCTCGCCCTGGCCATGGCGCTGGACACCGTCGCCGCCGCACTGGCGTGCCCGTCGGTCGCCGAGGTGGTCGCGGTGAGCGACGACCCGCTCGCCGTCGAGCGGCTACGGGCACTGGGTGCCGTGGTCGTGGCGGACGAGCCGGACGCCGGGCTCAACCCGGCGCTCGCCCACGGGGCGGAGCAGGCGCGGGCGCGCCGGCCGGGGAGCGCCGTCGCGGTGCTGTCGGCGGACCTGCCCGCCCTGCGCGCCGACGAGCTCGGACGCGCGCTGGTCGTGGCGGCCGCGGCACGACGTCGCCGTGGTGGCGGACGCCGCCGGCACCGGGACCACCCTGCTGACCGCGGCGCCGGACGTGCCGCTCCGCCCGGCCTTCGGCGGCGGTTCCTTCCAGCGCCACGTGTCGGCAGGAGCGCACGCCGTGACCGGCGTGGCGCTGGCCGGGCTGCGGCGCGACGTCGACACCGCCGCGGATCTCGACGACGCCTGCCGGCTCGGCGTCGGCCGCCACACCGGCGCGGTGCTGGCCGGCGAGGGCGACGCGGCGCCCGCTACCGGCTAGCCTGCCGCCGTGCAGGCGACCGTCCGTTCCTACGACCCGACGACCCGCTCCGGCAGTCTCTTCCTCGACGACGGCAGGGAGCTGGCCTTCGCCGCCGACGCCCTCGACGGGTCCGGGCTGCGCCTGCTCCGGCTGGGCCAGCGGGTGCGGCTCACCCTCGGCCCCGGGGACCGGGTCGAGGCGCTGACGCTCGCGACCTTCCCCGCACCCTGAGACCGGGCAGACGAGGGGCCGGACACCTCACGGCGTCCGGCCCCTCGTCGGTCGTTCCTAGCGGCGGGTGCTCTTCTTCGCCGGCGCCTTCTTGGCGGCGGTCTTCTTCGCCGTGGTCTTCGCGGCGGTCTTCTTCGCGGCGGTCTTCTTCGCCGTGGCCTTGGTGGCCTTGGCCGGCGCCTTCTTGGCCGTGGCCTTCTTCGCGGTCGCCTTCGCCGCGCCGCCGCTGGACTTGCGGGCGGCCGTACCGGCGGCCTTGGTGGCCCGACCCGGCGTCGCCGCCGCCGTCTTCGCGGACTTCGCCGCACCACGCGCCGTCGTCTTGCCCGCTGCCTTGGCCGCGGCCGGTGCGGCCTTCGCGACCTTCTTCGCACCCGAGACGACGTCCTTGAAGGTGCTGCCCGGGCGGAACTTCGGCACCGCCGTCTTCTTGACCTTCACGGTCGCGCCGGTGGCCGGGTTACGGGCCGTACGAGGACCGCGGGTCACCTTCTCGAAGACCCCGAATCCGGTGATGGCCACCTTCTCGCCCTTGGCGACCGCCGCCGTGACGGTGTCGATGACCGCCTCGACCGCGCTTCCCGCGGACTTCTTGTCGAGTTCCAGCCGACTTGCGACCGCGTCGATGAGCTCGGCCTTGTTCACGGTTCCCTCCGATCCGTGTGTCGAGCCCAACGCCCGACCCGAGCGCAACGTAGGCCCAGAGATCACCGCACACAACGACCGACACCCGTCTTTCTTTTGTGTCGCAGCAGATTTCGCGCCGCTCAGTGGTCGTAGCGGCCGCTGTCGAGGTCGGCTTCGAATGCCTCCAGACGCCCGGAAGCCCTTTGTACGTCGCGTTTTGCGGCATCGGACACGGCCACGAGCCGGCGTTGGAGACGCACCCGGGTCGGCTCGTCGAGGTCCAGTCGAGCGACGCGCCGGTGGGCGTCGGCGAGGCGCTCGGCGAACTCCTTTTCCTTGCCAGGCAAGGAGATCAGTGCACCGTCGTGGTCGGCAGCCAGTGCGGCCGGCGCTCCTCGAACGCACCGATGTCCGGCTCGTGGCGAAGGGTCAGCCCGATGTCGTCGAGACCCTCCATGAGCCGCCAGCGCGTGTAGTCGTCGATGTCGAACGACGCGGAGACGCCCGGGGCACGAACCTCCCGGGCCGCGAGGTCGACGGTCACCTGCGTCGTCGGGTCCGACTCGACGATCCGCATCAGCTGCTCCACGGTCTCCGCCGGCAGCTGCACGGGCAGCAGGCCCGCCTTGGTGGCGTTGCCGCGGAAGATGTCACCGAAGCGGGGGCTGACCACGGCCCGGAATCCCCAGTCCTGCAAGGCCCACACGGCGTGCTCGCGGGAGGAGCCGGTGCCGAAGTCGGGTCCGGCCAGCAGGACCGTCGCGCCGGCGTAGGCAGGGTCGTCGAGCACGAAGTCGCCCTGCTTGCGCCAGGCGGCGAACAGCCCGTCGGCGAAGCCGGTGCGGGTCACCCGCTTGAGGTACTCCGCCGGGATGATCTGGTCGGTGTCCACGTTGCTGCGGCGCAGCGGCACCGCCGTACCGGTGTGCGTCTTGAAGGCGTCCATGTCGGGTCTCCTACAGGTCCGCGGGGGCGGTCAGTCGGCCGGTGACGGCGGTGGCCGCGGCCACCTGGGGCGAGACGAGGTGCGTACGGCCGCCCTTGCCCTGGCGCCCCTCGAAGTTGCGGTTGGAGGTCGAGGCCGAGCGCTCCCCCGGTTCCAGCCGGTCCGGGTTCATGGCCAGGCACATCGAGCAGCCGGCCTCGCGCCAGTCGGCGCCGGCGGCGCGGAAGACCTCGTGCAGGCCCTCCTGCTCGGCCTGCTCCTTGACCAGTACGGAACCGGGCACCACCAGCACCCGCAGCCCGTCGGCGACCGTGCGCCCGCGCAGCACGTCCGCGGCGGCCCGCAGGTCCTCGATGCGGCTGTTGGTGCACGAGCCGATGAACACCGTGTCCACCGCCACGTCACGCAGTGGCGTACCGGCGGTGAGCCCCATGTAGGCGAGCGCGCGTTCCGCAGCGGCGCGCGCCTCCGGGTCGGTGAAGGACTGCGGATCCGGCACGGTGGCGCCGAGCGGCGCGCCCTGCCCCGGGTTGGTGCCCCAGGTGACCCACGGGGTCAGGCCGCCGGCGTCGACGGTGACGACCTTGTCGAACTGCGCGTCGTCGTCGCTGCGCAGCGACGTCCAGTACTCCACCGCGCGGTCCCAGTCCGCGCCCTGCGGTGCGTGCGGGCGGTCCTGCAGGTAGGCGAACGTCGTCTCGTCCGGCGCCACCATGCCGGCCCGCGCCCCCGCCTCGATGGACATGTTGCAGACCGTCATCCGGCCCTCCATCGACAGCGAGCGCACCGCCTCGCCGCGGTACTCGATGACGTGGCCCTGCCCGCCACCGGTGCCGATCTGGGTGATGACCGCGAGGATGAGGTCCTTGGCGCTCACGCCGTCGGGCAGCGCGCCCCGCACCTCCACGGCCATGGTCCTCGGCCGCGCCAGCGGCAGGGTCTGGGTCGCGAGGACGTGCTCGACCTCGCTGGTCCCGATCCCGAAGGCCAGCGCACCGAAGGCGCCGTGCGTCGAGGTGTGGCTGTCGCCGCAGACCACGGTCATGCCGGGCTGGGTGAGGCCCAGCTGCGGGCCGATGACGTGCACGATCCCCTGTCCCCGGTCGCCCATGGGGTGCAGCCGCACGCCGAACTCCTCGCAGTTGCGGCGCAGCGTCTCGACCTGCGTACGGCTCACCGGGTCGGTGATCGGGCCCCGGGTGGTCGGGACGTTGTGGTCCTCCGTCGCGATGGTGAGGTCCGGCCGGCGGACGCCGCGACCGGCCAGGCGCAGGCCGTCGAAGGCCTGCGGGCTGGTCACCTCGTGGACGAGGTGCAGGTCGATGTAGAGCAGGTCGGGCTCGCCTTCGGCCCGCCGCACCACGTGGGCATCCCACACCTTCTCGGCCATCGTGCCCGGCATCCGGCACCTCCTCCGACTTGCGTTTCACTATTTGAGACGTGAGTATCAGTTCGTGGACAACTCTAGCGGAGTCGGCGTCCTTGACAAGGCCGTGCACCTCCTCGGCTGCCTGGAGGCCGGGCCGGCGACCCTCGCCGAGCTCGTCGAGCGCAGCGGGTTGCCCCGCCCCACCGCCTACCGGCTCACGGTCGCCCTCGAGCACCACCTGCTGGTGAGCCGTGCCGAGGACGGCCGGTTCGCGCTGGGGTCACGGCACGCCCGGTTCGCGGCTGCGGCCGCCGGCGACCCGCTGCTGGCAGCGGCGCCGGGCGTGCTCGCCACGCTGCGCGACGCGACCGGGGAGAGCGCCCAGCTCTACCGGCGCGAGGGCGACCAGCGTCGCTGCCTCGCCACCGCGGAGCGCGCGAGCGGCCTGCGCGACACCGTCCCCGTGGGCGCCCTGCTGCCCATGACCGCCGGCTCCGCGGCGCAGGTGCTGCTGGCGTGGGAGCCGGCGGCCGAGGTGCAGCGGCTGTCGGCGCGGGCCGCGTTCGCCCCGGCCACCCTGGCGAAGGTGCGACGAGCCGGCTGGGCGGCGAGCGTCGCCGAGCGCGAGGCCGGTGTCGCATCGGTCTCCGCCCCGGTTCGCGCGGCAGACGGCCGGGTGGTCGCCGCGGTGTCGGTGTCCGGCCCGCTGGACCGGATGGGACGGGCGCCCGGACGGCGACACTCCGCGGCCGTCCGAGCCGCGGCAGCGGACCTGAGCCGCCTGCTGAGGTAGACACGAGACCGTGCAGCTGGTCGTCGTCCCGTCGTCCGGATCGTCGCCGTACGGCTGCCCCGCGCGCGACGCCCGTACGCTCACCGGCCACGACCGGCCCCGCGGCCGTCCGGTCTCCCCCGCACCGTTCCTCGTCGGGCCGCTGCACGACCTCTGCGACGCGGTCGACCTCGGTACCGCGCCGGCCGTCCCGGCGGTGTTCGGGCCGCTGGCCGAGCGGTTCCTGCGCGCAGCCGCCGACGGGTACGCCCGCTGCCTGGCGAGCGGGCTGCTGCGCGCCGACTGGACCCGCCTCGACCTCGACGACGAGTTCCGGCGCGGGCCGGCCCAGCGCCTGCGCGACCCCGACCTCGGCGCGCTCGCCAGCCGCGTCCCCGGCCCCGACCTGCTCACGCGGCTCGTCGTCGGCACCGGCTGGCGGCTGCGCGCGTACGCCGGTCCGGACGGGCAGGTGGAGGTCCGCCGGCTGCGGCTGGCGGCGCCCGCGCACGACACCGACAGCGAGCGGTGGGCACTGACCGCGGCGTACGCCCTCGTGCTGACCCGGGAGGCCCGGCGGGTCCGGGTGGTGGAGGTGCACTGCGCGGACGCGACCGGCCGCGAGGTGCTCGACGCCGATGCCGACGCCATCGCCGCGCGCTGGGCCGTCGAGGTGCTGCCGGCCCTCGGCACGCTGGCCGGGCGGGTCGGCGAGCACGCGCCGGGCGGCTGCTGCGCCGACTGCGCGTGGCTGCGGTCCTGCACCGAGCGCGAGCGTCCACCCGCGCTGCGCCCGGTCCGGCTGCCGACGGTGCAGGCGGCGGAGGACCCCGAGCTGTTCGAGGTGCTCGCGCTCAGCCCGGCGGACCTGCGCGCTGCCGAGCAGTGCCCCGCCCGCGCGGCCGCCGGCCTCATGCGGCTACCGCGCGACACCGGCGAGGACGACGGCGAGCGGGCGGGCGGGCGCGAGCGCGGGTCGGCCGTACACGCGTGGTACGCCGCAGCCCACGCGCGCCGGGTCCCCTGCTCCCCCGGCGACCTGGCGGACGCCGACCTCGCGGAGGCGGCGGGTGCGGCGTACGACGAGGCCCTGCCGTACCTCGCCGGCCACCCGGACGTCTGCCCCCTGCAGCGCGACACCACCGACCGTCCGCTGCACCGGGCGGCGGAGGAGCGGTTCGCCGCGTACGACGCCGACGCCGGCGTGGTGCTGGCCGTACGGCCGGACCTGGTGACGCGGTACCGCGACGGCACGGTGCTGCGCGAGCTGAAGACGGCGACCGCGCCGCCGTACCGGACCGCCGAGCAGGTCGTGGACGCGGACATGGCCGCGGCCGCGTACCTCACCGTGCTGGCCGCCGGCGCGCTCGGCGCCGGCCGGCGGGTGGAGTGGGAGGTGCTCACCCCGGGCGAGGCGGTGGTCGTCGAGCTCGACGCCGGCGACCGGGACCTGGTCGCACGGGCCGGCCGGCGGGTGGCGCGGGCCGCGGCAGCGGTGCTGCAGCCGTTGCGTGAGGGCCGGCCCGCAGCGGTCACCCCGTCCGCGACGGCGTGCCCCGCCTGCCCGTACAACCGGTGGTGCACGGCCGGCCGGGCGCTGCTCGAGCCGGCGGCGGGTCAGCGCACCTCGAACGTCGCGAGTCCCTGAGCCGGCTCGTCGGTGACCTCCACCGACCCCACCCGTGCCCGGCAGGGGCCGTCGTGGGTCCAGGCGACCAGCCGCTCGACGGCCCGCGACGCGCCCTCGAAGACGGCCTCCACGCGGCCGTCGGGGAGGTTGCGCACCCAGCCGCACACCCCGGCGGCGACGGCCTCGCGGCGGCAGGTGTCGCGGAAGAAGACCCCCTGCACTCGGCCGGTCACGAGGACCCGCCGGCGGACGACCTCGTACTGGCTCATCGCCGCCAGTGTGCCCCGTACCGCCGGGACGTCCCGTACCGCCCGCGACCCGTCCCCGCCCGCGAGACAGATCTGTGACGATGCCCGGGCACCCTGTGGTGTGGGGTTGCTGCCAGGATCGGTGCTGGTACTCGGGACTGACTCGGGATAGATCCGGCCGCTTCGGTGTGCCTTGAAGTTGACCTGTCGTTTCGAGTGCCGGCACCGACCTGGCCCACCGGTTGGCCTGATAAGAAGCCTGTCCGCGCCACGTGTGGTGCGTGACCCGTCACAGATATGCCGCTCGGTGACTCCACCCAGGCCGGTGCCGACCACGACCCCGTCCTGGAAGGAGAAGGCCGCATGTCTAGCGTTGCAGACGTCGTGGACGCCGTCATCGGCGGCGACACGCACGCGGAGTTCCATCAGCTGGAGATCGCGACACCGTCAGCGGCGCCGATCGCGACGGTCACGGTCAGCAACGACGAGGCCGGGTTCGCCACCGCGATCGGCTGGATCGCGGCGCACGCACCCGGCCCGCGGGTGATCGTCGGACTGGAAGGCACCCGCTCCTACGGTGTCGCGCTCGCTCGTGCGCTGCGAGCCGCCGGGTTCACCGTCGTCGAGGTCGAACAGCCCTCCCGGCGGTCCCGCCGCGGCAAGGGCAAGTCCGACCCGATCGACGCCCACCACGCGGTACGCACGGTGCTCGCGATGAACGCCGAGGTGTTGCCGACCCCGCGCGCGGACGGTGACCGGGAAGCGCTCCGGATCCTGCTCGGTGCCCACCGCCAGATCACCACCGGCAAGGTCGCCACCGGCAACATGCTCAAGGCGCTGCTGCTCACCGGTGACGACACCGACCGTGAGCTCGCCCGACACGCCTGGACCCTGGCCCGCATCGACCTGATCACCCGCCGCCGCGGGAACAGCGGCGAAACCCGTGAACAAACCGTCCGCCGCGCCGAAGCCCGCCGCCTCGCACTCGCCTGGCGGGACGCCCACCGT
The DNA here is from genome assembly GCA_963728075.1 of uncultured Actinomycetota bacterium. GTDB lineage: Bacteria > Actinomycetota > Actinomycetes > JAFAQI01 > DASSKL01 > CAVSIP01. The sequence goes on from CAVSIP010000005.1 coordinate 99,026, forward strand.
CAGCTACGTGACCTACGCCGGCAGATCACCGAACTGGTCCACAGCCTCGCCCCCGGCATGCTCACCCAGCCCGGGATCGGACCGATCAGCGCCGCCCAGCTGATCGTGACCTTCAGCCACCCCGGCCGCTGCCACACCGACGGCGCGTTCGCCATGCTCACCGGCACCGCACCACTCGACGCCACCAGCGGCAAGACCCAACAACGACACCGGCTCAACTACGGCGGCGACCGGCAAGCCAACCGCGCCCTGCACGACATCGCCGTCGCCCGCATGCGCTGCTGCGCACGAACCCAGGCCTACGTCGCCCGCCGCACCGCCGAAGGCAAAACACCCAAGGAAACCCGCCGCTGCCTCAAGCGCTACATCGCCCGCCAGCAATACCGCTACCTCACAGCCACCATGACTTGACAACCAATAGAAGCGTCAACTTGCGGACCGCGCCGTTACAGCGTCGTCGAGGCGGGGCCGAAGTTCTGCTGGGGGGATGCGGGCGGCGGGTGGACCCGGAAGGAGACCGTCTTCTCCTGGCCGGCGAGCGTCGCCCGCAGCTGGTAGCCGCCCGGTCGCGGGAACTGCACCTCCGCGGTCACCGCGATCACGGTCCGGATGTCGCCACCCGGCGGGATGCCGGGCGGCCGGCCGGCCTCGATCTGCGCCTGCCCACCCACGAGCGGGTCGCCGCCGTCCTCGTGCACGATCGCGAAGTCGAACGGGTACGCGGTGTTCGTCTCGTTCCAGCCGACCAGGATGCTGATCCCGATCCCGAGGTGGATGCCGAGCTGCTGGCCCTGCGGGCCCAGCGGCGGCTGCACGTCCGTCCACCCGGCGCCCTGCAGGTAGAGCAGGCCGTTGATCGCCTCGGCGTGGTTCGCCAGCGTCACGTACTCGATCTCGGGCATGGGCCGGGCCTCCGCTCGTCGTGGGCTGCTCCGCAACGGTAAAGGCCCGCCACCGGTGTGGCGGGCCTCCCCTTGAGACCGCTACGTACCCCCGAGCGGATTCGAACCGCCGTTACCGCCTTGAGAGGGCGGCGTCCTAGGCCTCTAGACGACGGGGGCGCTGGGGTACCAGGACTCGAACCTAGACTAACGGAGCCAGAATCCGTCGGGCTGCCAATTACCCCATACCCCATCGGTACGAGCTGCCGCCCGTCCGGTGACCCAGCATACCTGGCCGTCGGAGTCCCTCCAAAGGCGCTACCCCTGCACGGCGCGCAGCCGCGACAGCGCCCGATCGCGGCCGAGCAGCTCGAGCGACTCGAACAGCGGCGGGGACACCCGGCGGCCGGTCACGGCCACCCGGACCGGCCCGAACGCGTGCTTGGGCTTGAGGCCCAGCCCGTCCACCAGCGCCTCGCGCAGCGCCGCCTCGATCGCCGCCGCGGTCCAGTCGGACACCTCCCCGAGCGCCCGGATGGCCGCCTCGACGACCGGCTGCTGGTCCGGACCGAGCATCTTCTCCGCGTCCGCGGGATCGACGGCCACCGCGTCGCCGAACAGGAAGCCGACCATGTCGACCGCCTCGCCGAGCAGGGTCACGCGCTCCTGGACCAGCGGCGTGGCCGCGCGCACGACCTCGCGCACGTCACCGGTCGGGTGGTCCGCGAGCGGGCTGTAGCGCAGCAGGTGGTCGGTGATCCGCTCGGCCAGCTCGCCGGCCGGCAGCGCGCGGATGTAGTGGCCGTTGAGCCAGCCCAGCTTGTCGAGGTCGAAGACCGGCCCGACGGTGTTGACGCGCTGCCAGTCGAAGGCCGCGACCATCTCCTCGAAGGAGAAGATCTCCTGGCCGTCGGGCTGGGAGTAGCCCATGAGGGCGAGGAAGTTGCGCAGCGCCTCGGGCAGGTAGCCCTGCTCGCGGAACCACTGCAGCCGCGCGGCCGGGTTCTTCCGCTTGGAGATCTTCGACTTGTCGGCGTTGCGCAGCAGCGGCATGTGCGCGAACGCGGGTCGCTCCCAGCCCAGCCAGTCGTAGAGCAGCAGGTGCTTGGGCGTCGAGGAGATCCACTCCTCGCCACGCACCACGTGGGTGATGCCCATGAGGTGGTCGTCGACGACCACGGCCAGGTGGTAGGTGGGGAAGCCGTCGGCCTTGAGGATCACCTGGTCGTCCGGGGGCGGCGCGTTGACCTCGCCGCGGATGACGTCGCGGAACGTCAGGCTCACGTCGTCGGGGATGCGCATGCGCACCACCGGCGTCTCGCTGAAGCCCGGCAGCGCGGCGCGTTCCTCGCGGGTCTTGCCGAGGCAGAGCCGGTCGTAGCCGGTCGGCCGCTTCGCGCGCTGCTGCTGCTCACGCATCTCGGTGAGCCGCTCGGGCGTGCACCAGCAGTGGTACGCGTGGCCGTCGGCGAGCAGCCGCTCGACGTGCGGGCGGTAGGTGTCCAGCCGCTCGGACTGGCGGTACGGCGCGTACGGGCCGCCCTTGTCCGGCCCCTCGTCCCAGTCGAGGTCTAGCCAGCGCAGGGTCTCGTAGATCTGCTCCTCGCTGTTCTCGACGTAGCGCGCCCGGTCGGTGTCCTCGATGCGCAGCACGAACCGGCCACCCTGCCGGCGGGCGAAGGCCAGGTTGAACAGCGACATGTACGCCGTGCCGACGTGCGGGTCCCCGGTCGGGGACGGCGCGACGCGGACGCGTACACCGGACCCGGCGAGCTCAGCCACGCGCGACCACCCGGTTGCGCAGCGTCCCGACGCCCTCCACCGACACGGTCACCTCGTCGCCGACCTGCATCGGCCCGATGCCCGCCGGCGTGCCGGTGAGGATCACGTCGCCCGGCAGCAGCGTCATCACAGCGGACACGTACGCGATCAGCTTGGGGATGGGGTGCACCAGCAGCGACGTACGCGACTGCTGCTTGACCTCCCCGTTGAGCCGGGTGGTGACCTCCACGTCCCCCGCGTTCAGCTCGGTCTCGATCCACGGGCCGAGGGGGCAGAAGGTGTCGTAGCCCTTCGCCCGCGTCCACTGGCCGTCCACGGCCTGCTGGTCGCGGGCGGTGACGTCGTTGGCGCAGGTGTAGCCCAGCACCACCTCGAGCGCCGCACCCTCCGGCACGTCGCGGGCGAGCCGGCCGATGACGACCGCGAGCTCCCCCTCGTAGTCGACCCGCTCGGACGACGGCGGGTAGGCCACCGCGTCGTCCGGACCGGCGACCGCCGTCGAGGGCTTGAGGAAGATGATCGGCGCCGGCGGCGCCTCGCCGCCCATCTCGGCCGCGTGCTCGGCGTAGTTCTTGCCGATGGCCACCACCTTGCTGGGCAGCACCGGGGCGAGCAGGCGCACCTCGGCCACCGCGTGCCGCTGCCCGGTGAAGGTGAACGGGGCGAACGGGTGGCCGGCGACCTCGGCCACGACCTCCTCGCCGGGCTCCCCCTCGACGACACCGAAGACCGGGCCCTGGTCACTGCCCGGCGGGACGAACCTCGCGATGCGCACTCTCGCCTCCTTCTCCGCGCCGAGGCTATCGGCCGCGGACATGCCGAGGGGCCGCCCCGGTCGGGGGCGGCCCCTCGTGCGACGTACCGGTCAGGTGGTCACTGGCCCATCTTGACGCCTGGCTGGCCGTGCTCGTACTCCAGCGGCCGGGTCAGGGTCCGGCCCGGGACGTTGGCGTCCGCCGTGTACTTGCCGAGCGGCAGGACGGTACGGCCGAACGTGCCCTCGAACATCATCGCGCTGGCGACGTAGACCGCGGCGAGCGCCGAGAACGCGAACGCGTAGCCACCGGCGGTCGCGAGCCAGCCGATGCCGCCCATGAAGCTGGCGGCGGTGAACCCGGCACCCACGGTCAGCGACCCGAGCACGGTGAACAGGCCCAGGCTCTCGCCCAGCGAGGCGATCGCGCCGGCACCGGTGATCAGCGTCAGCACGACGAACCAGAAGCCGAAGCCCGGGTTGGCCGTGCCGAAGCTCGGCACCACGCCGGACGGGAGGGCACCTGCGGCGTCCATGCCGAACAGCAGGCCGAAGGCCAGCCAGAAACAGCCCCACATGCCGTGCATGGCGGTGGCGAGGCCGTCCCGCGCCCGGTAGGACCACACGCCGGCGATGAACTGCGCCAGGCCACCGAAGGCGGCGGCGAACGGGAACAGGATGAGGCCGGTGTTGGCGTCGCCGTACCAGCCGGCCTGCCACGCACCCACCATCATCGTGGCGCCGGCGAAGCCGAACAGGCCGAGGATCGACGGCGCCGCGATCGGCTGCAGGACCACCCGCGTGCGGCCCTGCCACAGCTCGTGCTCGGTACCGCCGTGGGCGTCGTGGTGCACGTGACGTTCGTCGGGGTAGGCCGTCGCCGGATCAACGGCGGCGGACCTGCTGGTTCGCTCAGCCATGGCTCCTCCTCGGACGGAAATGAACTCTCGTAGTCCGACATACCCGGCCATGCCCAGCGGTAAGAGCCCGATCGGCCTGTGGTGATAATCGTTCTCATGACCGAGAGCGACGTTCCTGTCCCCGAGCCGACCGAGGTCGACGAGCAGCGCAACCGTGAGCTCGCCCACCTGCGTGAGGACTCGGTCCTGCGCGGCAAGCCGTACGGCGACGAGAAGTGCGGCAACTGCCTGTACTACCTCGACACCGACGACGACATCTCCTACTGCTGGCACCCCAAGCTGCGCATCCTCGTGGGCGCCGAGTGGTGGTGCCAGTGGTGGGAGGAGATCTCCGAGTAGGGGCTACCCCGCGTACGGTGCCGCTGTCGCGCGCAGCGGCGCCGACACGTTGAGCCCGTAGGGCACCAGCACGTTGGTCGGCGTGGACATCGACACCTCGAAGCGCCACTGCCGCCCGGAGATCTCGTCCACCGGTTCGCCCAGTGTCGCGTTGTCGCTGTCGTGCGTGGCGAAGAAGTGGATCCCGTGCTGGCCGTACGCGCCCTGGAACGGCGTGCGCCGCCAGGCGGGCGTGCCGGCCGGTGCGGTGGGGTCGCACTTCAGGTCCGCGTACGTGAGCGTGCTGGGCGCGCCGTGGGCCTTCCAGTAGTCGACGTAGCCCTGCTGCACCCGCTTGTCGGTCGACGCCTCCCCCGGCCAGGGGCGCGGTACCGGCGCGTCACCCGTCCCGTCGTCGAGGCAGGCGTCGTCGCGGTAGTACGGGACGGCCGCCGCGTTCGCGAAGGACGTGGCGCCGGTGAACTCGAAGACGTACACGAGCCCGAAGCCCTTTCCCGCGACCTCCTCCGGGCGCAGCACGGCGCTCGGCGCCTGGAAGGTCGGGTCGACGGTGTCGAAGTACGCCGGCCCGGTGAGCGGCGTGCTGTCGACGTTGCCGAGGTCGTCGTTGACCCCGTCGATCGCCACGCCGTCCGGGTGCTCGAGGTCGAAGTAGCGGGTCGCGACGCCGGGGTTGTAGTCCCAGTCGGTGTACAGCCCGTCCGGCGGGATGGGGTGCACCCGGACGTGGTAGCCGTAGGTGTCCGCGTCGCGGTAGTAGGTCTCGGTCTTGGTGACGTTCGTGCCCGAGTCGGCGCCCCACACCTCACGGATCGCGCGCACCGGGCCGACCCGCCAGCCGAGCAGCGCGGAGTTGGCCTCCCAGTTGACCTGCTCGTCCTCGAACCCGACCAGCGAGACGTTCGAGTCGGGGCTCTGCTGGAAGGCCCGGCCCTTCCACCGGTCGATGACGTCCGGCCCGAAGCCGTGGCCGGCCGGGTCCGCGACCCGCAGCTCGCGCACCATCCACCGGCCGCTGGCGCCCACCCGGTACGTCGGCGTGTGCACGGTCATCCCGTCGCGCGGGAAACGGTCCGTGGAGGTGCGCACCGTCCCGTCCGGGTCGCACACGGTTCCGGGGAGGTTCGGCCCGTACCCGGTGTTGGACGTCCCCAGCTTCTCGGGGTCGTCGGGAGCGAACGAGCCGCGGTCGATCCACTGGTCGGCGTCGTCCGCGCGGTGCATCTGCACGTAGCCGTGCCGGGCGTCGAAGGACGACCCGCCCGGACGCAGGAACAGGTAGACGTGGCGCTGCGATCCGTCGACCGGGTCGGTGATGGTCACCTCCTGGCCGTCCCTCGCGCCGGCCGGCGCCGAGGTGCCCGCCGGTGCCGCCGGGCCGGCGTCGCGCGCCATGAAGGCGACCTCGTCGTCGTCGTCGAGCGTCGGCACGGGGTCGGCCATCGCGTGGGTGTAGTCGGCGAAGGTCTCCTGCGGGCCGGGGGTGACGAAGCCGGCCGCCTGGGCCTCGGCCGCGTTCCGCGCGTAGCGGGCCGAGCAGGTGCCGAACATCTTCTTCCACGCCTCCTCGCCCACGTCGTGCGCGTCCGGCGCCCAGGCGTACGTCAGCTCCTGGTCGGTGCCGGAGTAGAACGAGAACGACGACCGCCCGTTGGCGAGGAAGTACGGGAAGCGCTGGTCGACCTGCACCGGCACCTCGACCCAGCCGCTACCGGACCAGCGGAACGCGGTCACCTGGTCCGGGTCCACCCCCGTCCGCGAGTCCGGCGGGATCCGGATAGTGCCGTTGTGCGCGGTGCGCACCGTGTCACCGAACGGGCTCGGGTCGCCCGTGCCCGACGGGTAGGGCTGGGCCACCCCCTGGGCCGGCAACCGTGACCAGGCGGGCAGGTCGGCGCCCGTCAGCACAATGGGGGCGGCGTCGCGCGCCTGCGCCGTCGTCCCCACCGCGGGCTCGGCCCGCGCGGGCAGGGCCGCGGCCGCCGAGGCGGCGCAGACCACGGCAAGCGGGAGCAGGAGCATGCGGCGGGGGTACATGTCGAACTGAGTTCGACAGCGCCGGCTCCGACTCCTGCCGCGCTGGGGCCGAGCCCGGGCTCAGCGGTCGGCGTCGCCCTTGCTGTGACGCTTGGCGGTGCGCCGCAGCTGGGAGATCCGCCAGGCGCCCGGGACCAGCACCGCGAACGCCCCGCACAGTGCGGCGAACAGCAGCCCCAGTGCGAGCGAGATCCGCCCCTGCGCCCACAGGAACTTGATCTCGACCTGCCGGGAGTTCTGCGCGATGAAGACGAGCACCGCGATGGCGAAGAGCATGCCCACGGCGATCGCCACGTACAGGCTGCTCACCCGGGTGCGCTCGATCGTGTGCTGCTTCGGACCCGGAGCGGGGCGGGACTCCGGCGCCGCCACAGGCTCCTGCGCGGTCGTGGGCGGGTCGTGCTGCTCCTCGGTCACGCCTGACTCCCTACCCTCAGCCGGCAACGGATGCATCGGCCTGTTCCTGCCGGAGCAGGCCGAAGGTGTACGCGTCCTCCAGGGCCTGCCAGGAGGCCTCGATGACGTTCTCGTGGACACCGACCGTGTCCCACTCGGTGACGCCGTCAGCGGTCTCGACCAGGACCCGGGTCACCGCGCCGGTTCCGTGCGCACCCTCGAGGATGCGCACCTTGTAGTCGACGAGCTCGAGGGTCGCCAGGCCCGGGTACAGCTGCTCGAGCGCCGTGCGCAGGGCGCGGTCGAGCGCGTTCACCGGACCGTTGCCCTCCCCCGTCGCCACGATCCGCTCGCCCTTCGCGTGCAGCTTGACCGTCGCCTCGCTGACGACCGCCCCGTCGCTGCGACGCTCGACGATGACGCGCCAGGACTCGAGGTCGAAGTACCGGCGCCGGCCGCCCTCGATCTCCTCGCGCAGCAGCAGCTCGAACGACGCGTCCGCCGCCTCGAAGGTGAACCCGACCGACTCCAGGTCCTTCACCCGCTCGATCACCCGGCCGACCGTCTCGCGGTCGGGAGCCAGGCCGAGCGCCTTGCCCTTGAGCTCGATGGTCGCCCGCCCGGCCAGCTCGGAGACGAGCATGCGCATGTCGTTGCCGACGAGCGAGGGGTCGATGTGCTGGTAGAGGTCGGGGTCGACCTTGACGGCGGAGGCGTGCAGGCCCGCCTTGTGCGCGAACGCGCTGGCCCCGACGTACGGCTGGTGCGGGTCGGGCGCGATGTTCGCGACCTCGGCGATGGCGTGGCTGACGCGCACCAGCTCGGCCAGGGCGTGGTCCGGCAGCACCGGGCGACCCATCTTGAGCTCCAGGCCGGCGACCACGCTGAACAGGTTGGCGTTGCCGCAGCGCTCGCCGTACCCGTTCGCGGTGCCCTGCACGTGCGTGGCGCCGGCGTCCACCGCGGCCAGGGAGTTGGCGACGGCGCAGGCGGCGTCGTTGTGGGCGTGGATGCCGACCCGCAGCCCGCGGCCCACGACCTCGTGGACGATGTCGGCGAGCCGGTGCGGGAGCATCCCGCCGTTGGTGTCGCAGAGGACCGCGACGTCCGCCCCCGCCTCGGCCGCGGCCTCCAGCACGGCCACCGCGTACGCCGGGTTCGCGACGTAGCCGTCGAAGAAGTGCTCGGCGTCGAGGAACACCCGCTGACCCTCGGCACGCAGGTGCGCGACCGTGTCGCGGACCATCGCGAGGTTCTCCTCGAGGGTCGTGCGCAGGGCCCGCTCGACGTGGGCGTCGTGGGACTTCGCGACGAGCGTGACGACCGGCGCCCCGGAGTCGCGCAGCGCAGCGACCTGGGGGTCGTCCGCGGCGACGGGCGCCGGCTCGCCGGGTGGCGCCGAACGCGGCGAGCTGGCGACGGTCAGGTCGAGCTCGGTCCGTGCCCGGCGGAAGAACTCGGCGTCCTTCGGGTTGGAGCCCGGCCAGCCGCCCTCGATGAAGCCCACGCCGAGCGCGTCGAGGTGGCGGGAGATGGCGAGCTTGTCGTTGACGGACAGCGACAGCCCCTCCCGCTGCGCCCCGTCGCGCAAGGTCGTGTCGTAGACGTGGAACGCGTCGGAGGGGTGCACGTGCTCATCCTCGGGGCCGACCGGTCACGAAGCGACCGGCGCCGGTCGCCGAGCCCATGCTACGCGGGGACGCCCCGATGATCAGGTGACTGCGGCTGGACGTCCGCGAGCGTGGCCACCACGTCGCGGACCGACAGGATGCCGATGACCTCGTGGTCGTTGCAGACGACGAGGTGCCGGAAGCCCTGGCCGACCAGCGCCTGTGCTGCCTGCTCCACCGACCAGTCCGGCGAGCCGACGACGAAGTCGCTGGACAGGTGCTCGCCGACCGTGGCGTTCCCCGCGTCGACGCCCTCCGCCACCGCGCGGATGAGGTCCCGCTCGGTCAGGATGCCGGGTTCGCCCCGGTCCCCGTCGAGCACGACCGCCGAGCCCACCCGCCGGTCGGCCATGATCCGGGCGGCCTGGCGCAACGTGTGCGCCGAACCGACCGTGACGACGTCCGTGGTCATGCACTCACGCACTCTCATGGCGCACCTCCGCTGGGCGACGTACAGCGGAGGGTAGGTGAGTGCGCGCCGCCTGCCTAGTGTTCCGACCGGAAACCTGCCGGCACCTCAGTCGCGGACGTAGTCGTTCCACTCCTTGTACCGGTCCAGCTCGCCGAGCGTGGCCTGCTGGAACAGCTCCAGGATGTGGCGGGTCACCGGACCCGGGACGCCCTTGCCGACCGTGCGGTCGTCCACCTCGACGAGCGGCACCATCTCGGCGGCCGTGCCGGTGAAGAACGCCTCGTCGGCGAGGTACAGGTCGCTGCGCACGAGCGTGGTCTCGACGACCTCGAAGCCCTCGTCGCGGGCGATCGTCATGACCGAGTCACGGGTGAGGCCGGCGAGCACGCCGTCGACCAGCGGCGGCGTGACGAGCTTCTTGCCGTAGACGCAGAAGATGTTCTCGCCGGAGCCCTCGGCGACGTGGCCGGACGGCGTCAGCATGATCGCCTCGTCGTAACCGGCCTTGAGCGCGGCGACCTTCGCGAGGCTGGAGTTGATGTACTGCCCGGTCGCCTTGCCCGCCGGCGGGATCGTGTTCTGGCCGATCCGCTGCCAGGACGACACGGCCGCCCGCACGCCCTTGTTCGCGGCCTCGTCACCGAGGTAGGCACCCCACGGCCAGCAGGCGATCGACGCCACGGTCTTGCTCGGCAGCGGGTTGAGGCCCATCTCGCCGTAGTCCAGGTAGAGCAGCGGCCGGATGTAGCAGCTCTCCACGTCGTTGACGCGCACGGTCTCCTTGGTGGCCCGCACGATCTCCTCGACCGTCCAGCGCGGCTCCATGTAGTAGATGTGCGCGGAGCGGAACAGCCGCTCGATGTGCTCGGTCAGCCGGAAGACCGCAGGGCCGCGGGACGTCGCGTACGCGCGGATCCCCTCGAACACGCCCCAGCCGTAGTGCAGCGTCGGGTTCAGGACGTGGATCCTCGCGTCGTCCCAGTCGACGAGCTCGCCCTCCATCCAGATCTTCCGCGTGGGGGTGATGGGCATCGCACGCTCCTCGTCCGCCGGGCCGACCTGCTGAGTATTCCATCCGTCGTCGGACGATCGGGGATTACTGGGTCGCTCGCTCCGCGAGGGCGTCGCCGATCTCGGCGGTGGAGCGCTCGCCGTACGCCTGGCGCGCAGCCAGGTCCGCCGCCACCGCGCGCTCGACGCGCAGCGACGCCTCGGTGTGACCGAGGTGGTCCAGCAGCATCGCGACCGACAGCACGGTCGCGGTCGGGTCGGCCTTGCCCTGGCCCGCGATGTCCGGCGCGCTGCCGTGGACCGGCTCGAACATGCTCGGGGCGGTCCCGTCGACGTTGAGGTTGCCGCTGGCCGCCAGCCCGATGCCACCGGCGAGCGCGGCGCCGAGGTCGGTGATGATGTCGCCGAAGAGGTTGTCGGTGACGATGACGTCGAAGCGCTCCGGCTGGCTCACGAGGTAGAGGCAGGCGGCGTCGACGTGGACGTAGTCGACCTCCACCTCCGGGAAGTCGGTCTTGACCGCGTCGACGGTACGCAGCCACAGCGAGCCCGCGTGCACGAGCACGTTGGTCTTGTGCACGAGCGTCAGCCGGCGGCGGGGCCGGGCCGCCGCCCGGCGGAACGCGTCGCGTACGACCCGCTCGACGCCGTAGCGGGTGTTCACGCTGTTCTCGGTCGCCACCTCGTGCGCCGTCCCCCCGCGCAGCAGGCCGCCCACGCCGGCGTACGGCCCTTCCGTGCCCTCGCGGACGACCACCAGGTCGACCGTCTGCGGGGTCGCCGCGGTGACCGGGCTGGTCACTCCCTCGTAGAGCTTCACCGGACGCAGGTTCACGGCGTGCTCGAACTCGAACCGCAGGCGCAGCAGCAGCCCGCGCTCGAGGACCCCGCTCGGCACCGTGGGGTCACCCACGGCACCGAGCAGGATCGCGTCGAACCGGCGCAGCTCCTGCAGGACCTGGTCCGGCAGGGTCTCCCCCGTGTCGTGCCAGCGGCGGGCGCCCAGGTCGTAGTCGGTGGTCTCGACCGTGAGGTCGGCCGAGGGAGCCACCGCGTCGAGGACCTTCAGGCCCTCGGCGACCACCTCGGGACCGATGCCGTCACCGGCCACGACGGCCAGGGAGATCGTGCGCGTCATGGGGTCTGAGGCTAGCGAGCGCCCGTCAGCCGCCGGACGTCCGGTGGGCACGGTTCACCGCGCTCACGAGCGCGTGCAGCGACGCCGTGGTGATGCTCGGGTGCATGCCGCAGCCCCAGAGCACCCGCTCACCGACCGCCACCTCGAGGTACGCCGCCGCCTGCGCCTCCTCGCCGGTCGACGTCGCGTGCTCGTGGTAGTCGAGCACCCGGGCGTCGACGTCCAGGCTCGACAGCGCGTGCACGAACGCGGCGATCGGGCCGTTGCCCTCGCCCGTCGATGGTGTGGGAGCGACCAGCGAACGCCACGTGCGCGGCTGATCCGGTCCACCTCGCCGGACTCGACGGTGTAGCTGTCCAGGTCGCAGCGGACCGTCGGCCCAGGTAGGTCTGCTCGAACAGCTCCCAGATCACGCTTGCGGCGCGATCTCCCCGCCCTGCGGCGTCGGCGACCTCCTGCACCACCCGGGAGAACTCGATCTGCATCCGGCGCGGCAGGTCGAGGTGGTAGTCGTTCTTCAGGACGTACGCGACGCCACCCTTGCCCGACTGCGAGTTGACCCGGATCACGGCCTCGTACGTCGCGGCCGACGTCCTTGGGGTCGATCGGCAGGTACGGGACCTCCCAGCGGAAGTCGTCGACCGGCACGCCGGCCTCGTCGGCGTCGCGGTGCAGCGCATCGAAGCCCTTCTTGATGGCGTCCTGGTGCGAGCCGGAGAACGCGGTGTAGACCAGGTCGCCGCCGTACGGGTGGCGCGGGTGCACGGGCAGCTGGTTGCAGTGCTCGACCGTGCGGCGCACCTCGTCGATGTCGCTGAAGTCGACCAGCGGGTCGATGCCCTGGCTGAACATGTTCAGCGCCAGCGTCACCAGGCAGACGTTGCCGGTGCGCTCGCCGTTGCCGAACAGGCAGCCCTCCACCCGGTCGGCGCCGGCCATCATGCCCAGCTCGGCGGCCGCCACGGCGGTGCCCCGGTCGTTGTGCGGGTGCAGGCTGAGGATGACCGCGTCGCGCCGGCTGATGTGGCGACCGAACCACTCGACCTGGTCGGCGTAGACGTTCGGCGTCGCCATCTCGACAGTCGCCGGCAGGTTGAGCACGACCTTGTTCTCCGGCGTCGGCTCCCAGACGTCCATGACCGCTTCGCAGACCTCGACGGCGAAGTCGAGCTCGGTACCGGTGAACGACTCGGGGCTGTACTGCCAGCGCACGTTCGTGTCCGGCAGCAGCTCCTCGGCGTACTTCTTGCACCACTGCGCACCGTGCACCGCGATGTCCTTGATGCCGTCGCGGTCCAGGCCGAAGACCACCCGCCGCTGCAGCGTGGACGTCGAGTTGTACAGGTGGATCAGCGCCGTCCCGCGGAAACCGACGAGCGACTGGACGGTGCGCTCGATGAGCTCCTCGCGGGCCTGGGTCAGCACCTGGATGGTGACGTCCTCGGGGACGAGGTCGGCCTCGACGAGGTGGCGGATGAACTCGAAGTCGGTCTGGCTCGCCGCCGGGAACCCGACCTCGATCTCGGTGTAGCCGAGCGAGACGAGCAGGTCGAACATGCGCAGCTTGCGCTGGCCGTCCATCGGGTCGATGAGTGCCTGGTTGCCGTCCCGCAGGTCGACGCTGCACCAGCGCGGCGGCTCCGTGATGACCTGGCTCGGCCAGGTGCGGTCCGGCAGGTCGATCGGGGTGAACGGGCGGTACCGGCGTGCGGCGGGCATGCCGTGTACGGAGGCGGGATCAGCCATGAAGAGTGCTCCTGGGTCTCGAGCCTGAGATGACCGGCACGCGCGGATCCCGCAGCGGAGGGGCCGGTCTCGGCGTCAGACCCCGCTGCGGCAGCTAAGGAGCAGGCTCGCGAACATCCCGGCCAGTGTAACGGCAGCCGGCCGGATCTGTCAGGCCCCGGCGCGGGCGAGGAAGCCTGCGACCGCGTCACGGAAGGCCTCCGGTGCGTCCACCCAGGGGAAGTGCCCCGCCCCGGGGAGCACCACGACCTCCGCCTGCGGGAACCATCCGGCGACGGTGTGCACGGCCGCGACGCCGGTCAGCCCGTCCAGCTCGCCCCCGACGAGCAGCACCGGGGCATCGAGGCGGCCGAGCGCCTCCTCGAGCGCGGCACGGTCGAAGCCCTCGCTAGGGCGGAAGCCCATCGCGGCCCGAGGTGAGGTCTGCCGGTCGGCGCTGTAGGCGTGCTCGCGGACCCGGTCGTCCCACCGGCCGTAGAAGAACGGTCGCTGGGCGCGCTCGAGCTCGGCACGCATGGGTGGCGGCGCGTGCGCCATGTCCGCCTCGGCGGCGGCGGCCTCGTCGTACCAGGGCTCCGCGGAGCGACGGGCCCGGATCTCCGCCACGTCCGTGCGGTCCGAACCGTGCAGCTGACCCGGGGGCGTCACGAGCACGAGCGCGGCCACCTGGTCGGGGTGGGCCGCGGCGTACGCCTGAGCGACGAGCGTCCCGGCGGAGTGGGCGAGCAGCACCACGCGGTCCAGGCCCAGGTGCCCGCGTAGCGCCTCCACGTCGTCGGCCTGGCGGGGGAAGGCGAGCGTCGCCGGGTCGTCCGGGAACTGCGAGCGCCCGGACCCGCGCAGGTCGACGAGGACGAGCCGGCGCTGTGCGCCCAGGCCACCCAGGTCCTCGAGGTAGGCAGCGGCACGGCCGGGGCCGCCGGGCAGGCACACGACCGGCGGGCCCTCACCGATGTCCTCGTAGGACAGCCGGGTCCCGTCGTAGGAGGCGAAGAGCACAGGCGGACCCTACGGGACGGACAGGTCCACGCCGTGCACGGACTCCGCGCCGATCTGCCGGGCGATCTCCTCCAACGTCGCGCCGTCGACCGGGCCGTCGACGGTCAGGGCCATCAGCGCCGAACCCCCCTGTGACCGCCGGGCCACCTGCATGCTCGCGATGTTCACGCCGGCGGAGCCGAGGACGTTGCCGACCGCGCCGACCACGCCCGGCCGGTCCTCGTAGAGGAAGAACGCCATGTGGTCCGTGGGGACCAGCTCGATGTCGAAGCCGTTGACCTCGGTGACCTTCTCGACGTGCCGCGGGCCGTACAGCGTCCCGGACACCGACACCAGCCGGCCGTCCGGCAGCGTCCCCCGGATGGTCAGCAGGTTGCGGTAGTCGGGGCTGTCGGTGGACGTGCTCAGCGACACCTCCACCCCGCGTTCCTGGGCGAGCAGCGGCGCGTTGACGTACGACACCGGCTCCTCGACCACGTCGGCGAACACGCCCTTGAGCGCGGCGAGCTGGAGCACGCTGACGTCGTGCTCGGTGATCTCGCCGCGCACCTCCACCGTCACGGTGCTGGCGACGTGGCCGGCCACCGCGGTGAAGATGCGGCCGAGCCGCTCCATGAGCGGCAGGCCGGGGCGGACCTCCTCGGCGACCGTGCCACCGGCCTGCACGTTGACCGCGTCGGGCACGAAGTCGCCCTGCAGGGCGAGCTTGACGCTGCGCGCGACCGCGAGGCCGGCCTTGTCCTGCGCCTCCGCAGTGGAGGCACCGAGGTGCGGGGTCACCACCACGTTCGGGAACTCGAACAGCGGGGAGTCGGTGCACGGCTCGCTGCTGAAGACGTCGATAGCCGCGCCGCCGAGGCGCCCGGCCTTGAGCGTCTGGTAGAGGGCGTGCTCGTCCACGAGCCCCCCGCGGGCGGCGTTGACGATGATCGCGCTCGGCTTCATCAAACCCAGCTCGCGCTCACCGATGAGCCCCACGGTCTCCGGCGTCCTCGGCAGGTGGATCGACACGAAGTCGCTCTCGCGCAGCAGCTCGTCCAGCGGCACGAGCTGCACGCCGATCTGGCCGGCCCGCGTCGCCGGGACGTACGGGTCGTACGCCAGCAGGCGGGTGCCGAAGGCGCTCATCCGCTGGGCGAACAGCACCCCGATCCGGCCCAGGCCGACGACCCCGACCGTCTTGTCCGCGATCTCAACGCCGGTGAACTGCGACCGCTTCCACTGCCCGCTCTTCAGGCTGGCGTTCGCGTTCGGCACGTGCCGAGCGGTCGCCAGCAGCAGAGCCACGGCGAGCTCGGCGGCGGAGACGATGTTCGACGTCGGCGCGTTGACGACGAGCACGCCCCGCCCGGTCGAGGCGGTCACGTCGACGTTGTCGAGGCCGACGCCGGCCCGGGCGACGACCTTCAGCCGCGGGGCCGCGGCGAGCGCCTCCGCGTCGATCTGGGTCGCGCTGCGGACGATGACCGCGTCGGCCTCGGCGAGCGCGGGCAGCAGGGCAGCGCGGTCGGCGCCGTCGACCGACCGGACGTCGAAGTCGTCGGCGAGCACGTCGAGAGCGGCGGGGGCGAGCTCCTCGGCGACGAGGACGACGGGACGCTGGGAGTCGGGCACGGCCCGGAGTCTAGGGGGCGGCCGCCCGCCGCGGCACGGCGCTCAGTGGCGCTTGCGCCGGGGCCGGCGGTAGCGGGCCCGGACCCGCCGGTCGGAGAGCACGATGGAGACGATGAGCGCGAGACCCGCGATGGCGGCGACGCAGAAGACCACGAACGCGACCGCCGGGTAGCCGGCCACGGTGGTGCTCGTCCGCACCTGCGACAGGATCGCCGCGCCCACGACCAACGCCGCGACCACGACGCCCATCGCGACCCGGTTGGCCATGCGGTGCAGGCCCGCGAGGAACTCCTGCTCGTCGAACGCCTTGACCCGGAACTCCATGCGGCCGTCGGCGAAGGCGTCCATCGCGCGGTTCACCCGGCCGGGCAGCTGCTCGACGAAGTCCTTGGTCTCGAGCATCGTGGTGACCAGACCACCGACGCTCGGCCGCATGCCGGACCGCACCAGGGTCACCGTGTGCTCCCGGAACACGTCGATGGCCTGGAAGTCCGGAGCCAGGACGCCGGCGACCTCGTCGAGGTGCAGCAGCGCCTTGCCCACCATCGCCAGCTCCGGCGGCGGGCGCAGGTCCGCAGCGGCGCAGAGCTGCGTCAAGCGCAGCACCACCTCCCCGGGACGCATGTCCAGCAGCCCGGCCCGGGCGGTGCGCTCGACCAGCTCGGTCACCTGCCGGGTGAAGCGCCGCTCGTCGTAGCCCGGGAGCTGTTCGCACATCGCCGCGGACAGGGCCGCGACCTCGGCGCCGTTGCCGTCGGCGACGGCGAGCAGGGTGCGCACCAGCTGACCCCGCAGGTCCTCGTTCAACCGGGCGACCTGGCCGACGTCGAGCACGGCGAGGCGGCCGTCCGGCATGAGCAGCACGTTGCCGGCGTGCGGGTCGGCGTGGAAGAACCCCGCGACGAGGATCTGGTCGAGGTAGGCGCGGAAGAGCTGGTCGGCGAGCGTGTCCCCGTCGACGTCGGTGAGCACCACGCCGGACAGCTCGGTCACCTTGTGACCGTCGAGGCGCTGCATGGTGAGCACCCGGCCGGTGCAGAAGCCGTCGTACGGGCGCGGCACGACCAGCCGGTCGTACGGCGCGAGGATCTCCGCCAGCCGGACCAGGTTCGCCGCCTCCAGCTGGTAGTCGAGCTCGGAGACCAGGGACCGGCGGAACTCCTCCAACAGGTCGGTGAGCGCCATCCGGGCGGCGGCCTCGGAGTGCGCGTCGAGGAACTCCGCGAGCTCGCAGAGCACGTCCATGTCCTCCGCGACCTGGCGGCGGACGTCCGGACGCTGCACCTTGACGACCACGGACTCCCCCGTACGCAGCCGGGCACGGTGCACCTGACCGAGGGATGCCGAGGCCAGCGGCACGGGATCGAACTCGGCGAACGCGCGCGAGAGCCGGGTGCCGAGCTCGCCGGAGATGATCTGCTCGACCTGGTCGAACGGCACCGGGTCCAGCTGGTCCTGCAGCCGCGCGAGCGCATCGATGTACGGCTCCGGCAACAGGTCCACCCGGCTGGACAGCAGCTGGCCGAGCTTGACGAACGTCGGCCCCAGCGCCTCCAGGTCGGCTGCCAGCTCCTCGGCGTGGACCTGCTGCTCGGGGCCGCCGACCTCGTCGCGCAGCACCGTGTCGAGCCCGGCCGCCTGGACCAGGTCGCTGCGGCCGTACTTCACCAGCAGCAGGGCCAGGTCGCGGTAGCGACCGGCGTGGTGCGGACGAAGCGAGAGGGCCACGGGCATTCGTATGCCCGTGGCCCTCCTCCCTCAGTCCTGCCGGACCGGAGTCAGTCCTCGCGGATCCAGCTCATCAGCGAGCGCAGCCTGCCGCCGACCTCCTCGATCGGGTGGTTCGCCGCCTGCTCGCGGAACTTCGCGAAGTTCGGGCGGCCGGCGTCGTCCTCCGCGACCCACTCGCGGGCGAACGTGCCGTCCTGGATCTCGCCCAGGATGCGCTTCATCTCCTGCTTCGTGGCGTCGGTGACGACCCGCGGGCCGCGGGTGTAGTCGCCGTACTCGGCGGTGTCGGAGATCGACCAGCGCATCTTCGCCAGCCCGCCCTCGTACATCAGGTCGACGATGAGCTTGAGCTCGTGCAGGCACTCGAAGTAGGCGACCTCGGGCTGGTAGCCCGCCTCGATCAGCGTCTCGAACCCGGCCTGCACCAGCGCCGAGGCACCACCGCACAGCACGGCCTGCTCGCCGAACAGGTCGGTCTCGGTCTCCTCGGTGAAGGTGGTCTCGATCACACCCGCGCGGGTGCCGCCGATACCCCTCGCGTACGACAGCGCGAGCGCCTTGGCCTGGCCCGTGGCGTCCTGCTCGACGGCGACGAGGCACGGCACGCCGCGGCCCTCGTGGAACTGCCGGCGGACCAGGTGGCCCGGCCCCTTCGGGGCGACCATGCAGACGTCGACGCCCTCGGGTGGGGTGATGTAGCCGAAGCGGATGTTGAAGCCGTGGGCGAAGAACAGCGCGTCGCCGGTCGAGAGGTTCGGCGCGATCGCCTCGGCGTAGAGGCTGCGCTGCGACGGTGTCGGGGGCGAGCACCATGACGAGGTCGGCCTCCTGCAGGCCTCGAACGGCGTCAGGACGCGCAGCCCGTCGCTCTCGGCCTGCGCCCGGCTCTTCGACGCCCTCGGGCAGGCCGATGCGGACGTCGACGCCCGAGTCCTGCAGCGACAGCGCGTGGGCGTGGCCCTGGCTGCCGTAGCCGAGGACGGCGACCTTGCGGCCCTGGATGAGCGAGAGGTCGGCGTCGTCGTCGTAGTAGATCTGTGCCATCGGTGTGCTTTTCTCCTCGGAGGAATCAGGCGGCGACCGGCATCATGCCGAACGCTCGGCGACAGGGCGCAGGGTGCGGTCGGTGATGGAGCGGGGGCCCCGGCCGATCGCGACCATCCCGGACTGGACGAGCTCGCGGACGCCGAACGGCTCGAGCACGCGGAGCAGCGCCTCGAGCTTGTCCGCGCTGCCCGTCGCCTCGACGGTGACCGCGTCGGGGGCGACGTCGACGACCTTCGCGCGGAACAGCTGGACGGTCTCCAGCACGTGCGACCGCGTCTCCAGGTCGGCCTTGACCTTGACGAGCAGCAGCTCGCGCTGGACCGACGCCGACGAGTCGAGCTCGACGATCTTGATGACGTTGACCAGCTTGTTGAGCTGCTTGGTCACCTGCTCGAGCGGCAGACTCCTCGACGTTGACCACGATCGTCATCCGCGAGACGTCGGCGTGCTCGGTCGGCCCGACCGCCAGCGAGTCGATGTTGAAGCCGCGCCGGGAGAACAGGCTCGCGACGCGCGCGAGCACGCCCGGCTTGTTCTCGACCAGCACGGACAGCGTGTGGCGGCTCATGGGGTCCTCAGTCCTCGCGGTCGAAGTCGGGCGCGAGTGTCGCGCGCGATGTTGATGTCGTCGTTGCTGGTGCCGGCCGGCACCATCGGCCAGACCATCGCGTCCGGCCGACGACGAAGTCGATGACGACGGGCGCGTCGTCGATGCGCATCGCCTTCTCGATCGTGGCGTCGACGTCGCCGGCGTGTCGCAGCGCAGGCCGACGCAGCCGTATCGCCTCGGCGAGCTTGACGAAGTCGGGGACCGGGCGTGGCACCGCGCTTGAGGTCGGTGTTGGAGTAGCGCTCGCCGTAGAACAGCGTCTGCCACTGCCGGACCATGCCCGAGGCGCCGTTGTTGATGATCGCGACCTTGATCGGGGATGCCCTCCATCGCGCAGGTGGCGAGCTCCTGGTTGGTCATCTGGAAGCAGCCGTCGCCGTCGATGCACCACACGGGCTTGTCCGGCACGCCCGAGCTTGGCGCCCATCGCCGCCGGGCACGGCGAAGCCCATCGTGCCGAGGCCGCCGGAGTTGATCCAGGTGTGCGGGGTTCTCGTACGAGACGAACTGGCTGGCCCACATCTGGTGCTGGCCGACGCCCGCGACGTACACCGCGTCCGGTCCGGCGATGGCGCCGATCCGCTCGATCACGTACTGCGGCGCCAGCGGCCCGTCCGCTGGCTGCTCGTAGCCGAGCGGGTAGGTCCGGCGCCAGCCGTCGCAGCTGCGCGCCACCAGGCCGCGTAGTCGCCGCGGTGGCCGGCGTCGTGCTCGGCCTGCACGGCGGCGACGAGCTCGGCGATGATCTCGCGCGCGTCGCCCACGATGGGCACGTCGGCGACGCGGTTCTTGGAGATCTCCGCCGGGTCGATGTCGGCGTGGATGATCGTCGGCGTCGGGCGCGAACGTCGACAGCTTGCCGGTGACCCGGTCGTCGAAGCGGGCGCCGAGCGCGATGATGAGGTCCGACTTCTGCAGGGCCGCGACCGCGGCGACGCTGCCGTGCATGCCGGGCATGCCCAGGTGCAGCGGGTGCGAGTCGGGGAACGCGCCGCGGGCCATCAGCGTGGTGACGACGGGGATGCCGGTGAGCTCGGCGAGCTCCCGGAGCTCGGCGGCCGCGCGCGCCTTGAGCACCCCGCCGCCGACGTAGAGCACCGGGCGGCGGGCCTCGACGATCAGCCGCGCCGCCTCCCGGACCTGCTTGCGTGCGGCTTGGTCACCGGCCGGTAGCCGGGCAGGTCCATGTCGACCGGCCACCGGAACGTGCGTGGTCGACCTGCAGCGCGTCCTTGGCGATGTCGACGAGCACCGGGCCCGGCCGGCCGGTCGAGGCGATGTGGAACGCCTCGGCGATGACCCGCGGGATGTCCTCGGCGTCGCTGGACCAGCCAGTTGTGCTTGGTGATCGGCATGGTGATGCCGCAGATGTCCGCCTCCTGGAAGGCGTCGGTCCCGATCGCGCCGGACGGCACCTGGCCGGTGATCGCGACCAGCGGCACGGAGTCCATGTAGGCGTCGGCGATCGGCGTGACGAGGTTCGTCGCACCCGGGCCGGAGGTCGCCATGCAGACGCCGACCCGGCCGGTCGCCTGGGCGTAGCCCGTCGCCGCGTGGCCGGCGCCCTGCTCGTGGCGGACGAGGACGTGCCGCAGCCGCGTGGAGTCGAACAGCGGGTCGTACGCCGGCAGGATCGCGCCGCCGGGGATGCCGAAGACGACGCTCGGCGCCGACGGCCTCGAGCGAGCGGACGAGCGACTGCGCTCCGGTGACCTCGGGAGAGGTGTCTGGTCGGTCATGACGTCTTCCTGGGAGCCGGGTCGGTGCAGGGGCAGGGGCGGGCAAGAAAAAACCCCTCGTGCAGAGCACAGAGGGGCAGCGCGCGGGCGGACGGGACGGTCAGCCGGCGCGCTGGGTGACGTACTACGATGAAGCGACGCACGGACTCACCGTACTAGGCGATCCCCCGGATGTCACGGCGAGGGGCTGGTCGTCTCCCGCTGGTCCTGCGCCGGCACTGTCGGGAGCGCGGGGAGGCCGTCGATGCTCTCGGCGTTCTTGCGGCGCTGGTAGGCGGAGATGTCCTCGTCACTGCGCCGGGCGGTCCACTCGTCGAGCAGCCCCCGCTCGCCCTCGAAGCGCATGAGCGGCACCGCGTACCCGCAGGAGTCGCTGACCCGCTCCACCTCCACGTCGACGACCGCCCGAGCGCCCCGGTGCGACGGGAACCGCCCCGCCAGCTCGGCCCAGTCCGGGTCGCCGGGCAGCACGGCGCGACCGCGACCGTGCAGGCGGACGATCTTGGGCGGGCCCTCGAAGGCGCAGAACATGAGCGTGATCCGGCCGTTGTCCCGCAGGTGCGCCAGCGTCTCGGCGCCGCTGCCGGTCAGGTCCAGGTAGGCGACCCGGTGCGGGCCGAGGACCGCGAACATGCCCGGCCCGCCCTTCGGGGAGACGTTCACGTGCCCCTCGGCGCCCGTCGGCGCCGTGCCGACGAAGAACACGTGCTGTGCGTCCAGGAACGCCGCCAGCCGGTCGTCGATCGCCTCGCGGACCGTGCCCATCAGCCGCAGACCGCGCCCTGCGCCGCCGAGCCCACGAGCTTGGCGTACTTCGCCAGCACGCCGGTCTCGTACCGGGGCGGCAGCGGCTTCCAGTCCGCGCGTCGGCGCTGCAGCTCCGCCTCGTCGACCAGCAGGTCCAGCGTCCGCCCGGCCACGTCGATCCGGATGCGGTCGCCGTCCTGGACGAGCGCGATCGGCCCGCCGTGCGCCGCTTCCGGGGCGATGTGGCCGACGCACAGCCCCGTCGTACCGCCGGAGAACCGGCCGTCGGTGAGCAGCAGGACGTCCTTGCCGAGCCCGGCACCCTTGATCGCGCCGGTGACCGCGAGCATCTCGCGCATGCCGGGGCCGCCCTTCGGACCCTCGTACCGGATCACCACGACGTCGCCCTTGGCCAGCGAGCCGGAGGTGACGGCGCCCATGGCATCCTGCTCGCCGTCGAAGACCCGGGCGCGGCCCTCGAAGACCGCCTCGTCGAACCCCGCGGTCTTCACCACGGCGCCGTCCGGCGCGAGCGAGCCGCGCAGGATCGTCAGCCCGCCGGTCGCGTGGATCGGCGTCTTCATCGCGTGGATGACCGCACCGTCGGGGTCGGGTGGCGCGACCTCGGCGAGGTTCTCGGCGACCGTACGGCCCGTGACCGTCATCGCGTCGCCGTGCAGCAGGCCGGCGTCGAGCAGCGCCTTCATGACGACCGGGATGCCGCCGATGCGGTCGACCTCGGCCATGACGTACCGGCCGAACGGCTTGACGTCGGCGAGGTGGGGCACCCGGTCGCCGATCCGGTTGAAGTCGTCGAGCGTCAGGTCGACGCGGGCCTCGTGCGCGATGGCGAGCAGGTGCAGCACCGCGTTC
This sequence comes from uncultured Actinomycetota bacterium, assembly GCA_963728075.1. Taxonomy (GTDB): domain Bacteria; phylum Actinomycetota; class Actinomycetes; order JAFAQI01; family DASSKL01; genus CAVSIP01. The sequence continues at coordinate 121,472 of CAVSIP010000005.1, forward strand.
GTCGAGCCGCCGAGCGCCATGACCACGCTGATGGCGTTCTCGAACGCCTGCTTCGTCATGACCTGCCGTGCGGTGATGCCCTCGCGCAGCATGCTCACGACCGCCTGGCCGGAGCGGCGGGCGTACTCGTCCCGGCGGCGGTCCGGCGCCGGCGGGGACGCGCTGCCGGGCAGCGACATGCCGAGCGCCTCCGCGGCGCTGGCCATCGTGTTCGCGGTGTACATGCCGCCGCACGCGCCCTCGCCGGGGCAGGTGGCCCGCTCGATCGCGTCGAGGTCGTCGCGGCTGATGCGCCCCATGGCACAGGCGCCGACGCCCTCGAAGACGTCGATGATCGTGAGCTCGCGGTCGTCGATCCGGCCCGGCAGCGTCGTGCCGGCGTACAGGAACACCGACGCAAGGTCCAGCCGCGCGGCGGCCATGAGCATGCCGGGCAGTGACTTGTCGCAGCCGGCCAGCAGCACCGAGCCGTCCAGCCGCTCGGCGAACATGACGGTCTCGACCGAGTCTGCGATCACCTCACGGGAGACCAGCGAGGCGTGCATGCCCTCGTGGCCCATGGAGATGCCGTCCGAGACCGAGATCGTGCCGAACTCCAGCGGGAAGCCGCCGGCCTCGTGCACCCCGTCCTTCACCCGCTTGGCGAGCCGGCCCAGCGACAGGTTGCACGGGGTGATCTCGTTCCACGACGAGGCGACGCCGATCTGCGGCTTGTCCCAGTCGCCGTCCGCCATCCCGACCGCACGGAGCATCGCGCGGGCCGGTGCCCGCTCGTACCCGTCGGTGACGTCCCGGCTGCGCGGCTTGAGGTCGGCCATACCGCAACTCTAGGGCGCGGCGGCGGGTCCCGTACGCCGGCCTCCGGCCGCGCGAGACAGATCAACTTGCCAGGTCAGTACTCGCCGGCGACGACGTTGGCGAGCGGGTCTCCGGCGGCGAGGCGGCGCAGCTGGTCGCCCACGACGGCGTACGCCCGCGGCAGTGACAGCGGGGTCGAGCCGGCCACGTGCGGGGTCAGCAGCAGGCCCGGCGCCGACCACAGCGGGTGGCCCGGCGGCAGCGGCTCCGGGTCGGTCACGTCCAGGGCGGCGCGCAGCCGCCGGGCGGTCAGCTCCGCCAGCAGCGCGCCGGTGTCGACGACCGGCCCGCGGGCGGCGTTGACCAGCAGCGCGCCGTCCTTCATCCGGGCGAGGAACGCGGCGTCCACCAGACCACGCGTCTCGGCGGTGACCGGCACGAGCAGCACCACGACGTCCGCGGCCGGCAGCAGGTCGGGCAGCGCCTCGACCGGGTGCACGCCGTCACGCGCCCGCCGCGCCACCCGCACCACCTCGACGTCGAACCCGGCGAGGCGCCGCTCCACAGCCATGCCGATGTCGCCGTAGCCGACCACGAGCACCGTCGACCCCGCGAGCACGCCGGTGAAGTGGTAGTCCCAGCGGGCGGCGTCCTGGGCCCGGACGAACGCCGGCAGGTCCCGCTGTGCCGCGAGCGTGACGGCGACCACCCACTCGGCCGTGGCCGGCGTGTGGGCACCGCGGGCGTTGCACAGCGTCACCCCGGCGGGCACGTACGGGAGCACCGCCTCGGCCCCCGCGGTCAGCAGCTGCACCACCTGCAGGGACGGCAGCTCGTCGATGACCTCCACGGCCCGACCGCGGGCGAGGAAGGGCGGCACGTAACAGGTCACGTCCGCGGCCGACGGCGGCAGCGGGCCGTCCCCGGCCCAGACCTCGACGTCGACCTCGCGGGGCAGCGCGCCCAGCAACGGCACCCCCTCGTCGTGCGGGATCAGCGCGCGCACCGGGACCACGGGCAGGACCTTACGGCGCGATGCCGAATCATGGACAGCCGTGGGCACCCTCTTCGACTTCACCAGCGGCGACGGCACCCGGGTCAAGGGCTGGCGCAACGACGGCGACGGTCCGCCGGTCGTCATCAGCAACGGCCTCGGGACGCCGCCGGTCTCCTGGCCGACACTCATCCGCCCGGACAGCGGCTTCCGGGCCTGCACCTGGTACTACCGCGGCACGCACGGCGGTGCGCGGCCGGCCGACCCGAGCCGCGTCCGCATCGAGCACCACGTCGAGGACCTGCTCGCGCTGATGGACCACGAGGGCATCGAGCGGGCGCTGCTGCCGTGCTGGTCGATGGGCGTGAACATCGCCTTCGAGTTCGCCAAGCGGCACCCCGACCGGGTCGCTGGCCTGATGGCCGTGGCCGGCGTCCCCGGCGGCACGTTCCGTGCGATGTTCGGGATCCTGCGCGTCCCCCGGTGGCTGCGGCACGACCTCGGCGTCACCGCGGCGCGGGTCATGCGCGCGACCGGCCCGCTCTGGAACGGCGTCGCCCGCGCCCTGCCGCTGAACACCGTCACGGCGAGCGTCATCAACCACACCGGGTTCGTGCTGCCGGCCGCCAGGCCGGAGCGGCTGATCCCAGCGCTGAAGGAGTTCCGGCAGCACGACTTCACCTGGTACTTCACGCTCGCGCTGGGAGCCGAGGACCACCACCTCATGGACCTCGGGTTCGTCAGCGTGCCGACCACGCTCGTCGCGGGCCGCTACGACGTGCTGACCTCGCTGCAGGACATGGCGGAGGCGGCCTCGCTCATGCCGCACGCGGAGCTGACGGTGCTGCCCGGCTCGCACTTCCTGCCGCTGGAGTACCCGGACGAGCTCGTCGAGTGCCTGCGCGCGCTGGCGGCGCGTGCGGACCTCGCACCCGCCCGGGTCAGCGGTGGAGCAGCCGCGCGTACGCCGCGTGGCTCTCGTCGCGCGCCTGCGCGGCACCGGGCGACACCGCGCCGAACCACATGAACATGTGGATCAGCGCCGGGTACCGCAGGTGCTCGACGTCGACGCCCGCGTCCCGCAGCCGGGCGGCGTAGGCGTCCCCCTCGTCGCGCAGCGGGTCGAACCCTGCGGTGACGACCACGGCAGAAGCGACCCCGGACACGTCGTCGGTGTGCAGGACGGCGAGCCGCGGGTCCGTGCGGTCCTCGGCGCGCGGTGAGAAGTGGCCCAGGAACCAGTGCATGTGCTCGCGGGTGAGGATGTAGCCCTCGGCGTTCTCCTCGATCGACGCCGCGCTCATCGTCGGGTCGGTCGACGGGTAGAGCAGCAGCTGCGCGCGGACGGGCACGTCCGCGTCACGGGCCTGCAGCGCCACCGCCGCGGCGAGGTTGCCGCCGGCGCTGTCCCCGGCGACACCGACCGGCCCCAGCTCTGCCGCGACCGCCTGCGTGACCGCCCAGCAGTCCTCGTGCGCGGCCGGGAACGGGTGCTCCGGCGCGAGCCGGTAGTGCACCGACACCACGCGCGTCCGCGCGTCCCGCGCCAGCCGGCGGCACTGCGCGTCGTACACGTCCAGGTCGCCGATCACCCAGCCGCCGCCGTGGAAGAACACCGTCGTCGCGAGGTCGCCGTCGACCTCAGGGGTGTAGCGGCGTACGGGCACACCCGCGACGGTGTCGTCGACGACGTCCTTCATCGGGATCGGCGCGTAGCCGGGCCGGCTGCTCTCCGCGATCAGGCCGTACGCCGCCCGCGCCTGCTCCGGGGTCTGCTCGCTGATGGGTGGTGCGTCGACGGCGGCGAAGGCGTCGAGGATCGCCCGGATGTGCGGGTCGAGGAGGCGGCGGTCCGGCATGCGGACATTCCTAGCGCATCACTGCGCGGAAAGCCGCTGCAGGATGAGCTCGCTCACGCGGGCGGCGTTCGCCTGCCCCCTGGTCGCCTTCATCACCGCGCCGACGAGCGGGCCGGCCGCCTTGGCGTTGCCCGCGCGCACCTTGTCCGCGACGTCGGGCTGGGCGGCGACCGCCTCGTCGATCGCGGCGAGCAGCGCGCCCTCGTCGGAGACGACCTGCAGGCCCCGCTTCTCCACGACCTCCTCCGGCTCGCCCTCACCGGCCAGGACACCGTCGACGACCTGCCGGGCGAGCGCCGCGGTGAGCGTGCCCTCGCGCACGAGCGTGACCACGCGCGCCACCTGCTCCGGGGTGATCGGCAGGTCGGCAGCGTCGGCGCCGCGCTCGTTCGCCTTGCCGACCAGGTAGCCGAGCCACCAGCCGCGTGCCTCGTCGGGACCGGCGCCGGCCTCGACCGTGACGCCCACGAGGTCGAGCACGCCGGCGTTGGTCATCTGCTGCATGTCGAGGTCGCTGAACCCGAACTCCTCGCGCAGCCGCCGGCGGCGGGCAGCCGGCAGCTCCGGCAGGGACGCCCGCAGCTGCTCGACCCAGTCCCGCGCGGGGGCCATGGGGATGAGGTCGGGCTCGGGGAAGTAGCGGTAGTCCTCCGCCTGCTCCTTGCTGCGGCCCGGCGTCGTCTCCCCGGTGTCCTCGTGCCAGTGCCGCGTCTCCTGCACGACGCGGCCACCGGACTCCAGAACCTGCGCCTGCCGCTCGACCTCGTGGCGCACCGCGCGCTCGACGCTGCGCAGCGAGTTGACGTTCTTCGTCTCGCTGCGGGTGCCCAGCCGCTGCTCCCCGCGCGGGCGCAGCGAGACGTTCACGTCGCAGCGCAACGAGCCCTGCTCCATGCGGACGTCGGAGACGCCGAGCGTGCGCAGCAGGTCGCGCAGCTCCGTGACGTACGCCCGGGCCACCTCCGCCCCGGCGTCGGTGATCGGCCGGGTGACGATCTCGACGAGCGGGATGCCCGCGCGGTTGTAGTCGATGAGCGAGTAGTCGGCGCCGTGGATGCGCCCGGTCGCCCCGCCGACGTGCAGGATCTTGCCGGTGTCCTCCTCGAGGTGCACCCGCTCGATCTCCACCCGGTGCGTCCGGCCGTCGACCTCGACGTCCAGCCAGCCGTCGACGCACAGCGGCTCGTCGTACTGCGAGGTCTGGAAGTTCTTCGGCATGTCCGGGTAGAAGTAGTTCTTCCGCGCGAACCGGCACCACTCCGCGATCCGGCAGTTCAGCGCCAGGCCGATCAGCACGGTGAACCGGATCGCCGCCTCGTTGGCCACCGGGAGCGATCCCGGCAGGCCGAGGCAGGTCGGGCAGGTGTGCGTGTTCGGCGGGGCGCCGAAGTCCGTGGGGCACCCGCAGAACATCTTCGACGCGGTGCCGAGCTCGACGTGCGTCTCCAGCCCGAGCACCGGCTCCCAGCGGGCGAGCACGTCGTCGTACGCAGCGGTCACCGTCACATCCGCCCCCTCGTGGACCGGGCGGAGCGCCGGTCCTCGACGTCGACGAGGAACAGCGCCAGCCCCAGCAGGCCCGACAGGGAGCCGAACGCCAGTGCGGCGAACGAGACGAACGCCACCCCGACGACGAGCAGCGGCACCGCCACGGCCACGGCGACGAGCCGGACGCGGCGCAGGTCGGCGAACGCCTTCGCGAACAGGCGCCGGACGACGTCGCTCACAGCGCCGGCACCTCCTCCACCAGCAGGTGCCCCCAGTCCTTGCGCAGGGCCGCCTCGACGGCGGCGCCGACGCGGTACATCCGGTCGTCGGCCATCGCCGGAGCCATCACCTGCAGCCCGACGGGGAGCCCGTCGTCGGGCGAGCGGCCGCACGGCACGGACATCGCAGCCCCTCCGGCCAGGTTGGACGGGATCGTGCACAGGTCGGCGAGGTACATGGCCATCGGGTCGTCGAGCCGCTCCCCCAGCCGGAACGCCGTCGTCGGTGTCGTCGGGGAGACCAGCACGTCGACCTGCTCGTACGCGGCCGCGAAGTCGCGGGCGATGAGCGTGCGCACCTTCTGCGCCGAGCCGTAGTAGGCGTCGTAGTAGCCGCTGGACAGCGCGTACGTGCCCAGGATGATCCGGCGCTTGACCTCGTCGCCGAAACCGGCCTCGCGGGTCAGGGCCATCACGTCCTCGGCCGAGCGGTCGCCGTCGTCACCGATCCGCACCCCGTAGCGCATCGCGTCGAACCGGGCGAGGTTCGACGAGCACTCGCTGGGAGCGATCAGGTAGTACGCCGGCAGCGCGTAGTCGAAGTGCGGGCAGGACACCTCGACGACCTCCGCGCCCAGCTTCTCCAGCAGCGCCACCGCCTCGGTGAAGCGCTGCAGCACGCCGGGCTGGTAGCCCTCGCCGGACAGCTCGCGCACGACGCCGACGCGCAGGCCGGCGACGTCCGCCTGCCGGGCGGCCTCGACCACGGGCGGCACTGGCGCGTCGATGCTCGTGGAGTCGTACGGGTCGTGACCGCCGATGACCTCGTGCAGCAGGGCCGCGTCGAGCACCGTCCGCGCGCACGGGCCGGCCTGGTCGAGGCTGCTGGAGAACGCGACCAGGCCGTAGCGGGAGACCCCGCCGTACGTCGGCTTCGCGCCGACCGTCCCGGTCACCGCCGCCGGCTGGCGGATCGACCCGCCGGTGTCGGTCCCGATCGCCAGCGGCGCCTCGAACGCCGCGACGGCCGCCGCGCTGCCGCCGCCCGAGCCGCCCGGGATGCGCTCGAGGTCCCACGGGTTGCGGGTCGGCCCGTACGCCGAGTGCTCGGTGGAGGAGCCCATGGCGAACTCGTCCATGTTGGTCTTGCCGAGGACGACGACCCCGGCGGCGCGCAGCCGCTGCACGACGGTCGCGTCGTACGGCGGCCGCCAGCCCTCGAGGATCTTCGACCCGCACGTCGTCGGGACGCCCTGCTGGACCAGCACGTCCTTCAGCGCGAGCGGTACGCCGGCCAGCGGGCTCGCGGGCGGCTCCCCCGCGGCCCGACGCTCGTCGACGGCCCGGGCGGCGGCCAGGGCGCCGTCGCGGTCGACGTGCAGGAAGGCGTGCACGCGCTCGTCGACCGCGCCGATGCGTTGCAGGCAGGCCTCGGTGGCCTCCACCGAGGAGACCTCGCCGGCGGCGATCCGCCCGGCGAGGTCGGCCGCGGACAGCCGTGTCAGGTCCTCGCTCACGCCTGCTCCCCGAGGATGCGCGGAACGCGGAAGCGGTCCTCCTCCGCCGCCGGCGCGCCGGCGAGCACGTCCTCCCGCGGCAGGCTGGGACGCACCTGGTCGGGGCGGAACACGTTCGTCAGTGGCAGCGGGTGGCTGGTCGGCGGGACGTCGTCACCCGCCACCTCCTGCACCCGGGCCACCGCGTCGAGGATCACGTCGAGCTGGCCGGCGAGGTGGTCGAGCTCGCCGTCGGACATCGCGATGCGGGCGAGCCGCGCGAGGTGGGCGACCTCCGCCCGGGTGATACCGGCCATGGCGGCCATCCTAGGAAGCGGGCCGCGCAGCGCGTCCCGCGGCGTCCGGCCCCTGCTCCAGCAGCAGCCGGAAGCCGTCCTCGTCGAGGATCGGCACGCCGAGCTGGACGGCCTTGTCGTACTTCGAGCCCGGTGCGTCCCCGACGACCACGAAGCCGGTCTTCTTGCTCACCGATCCGGTCACCTTGCCGCCGAGCTGCTGCACCGCCTCGGTCGCGGAGTCGCGGGAGAACCCGGTGAGGCCGCCGGTGAGCACCACGGTGACGCCCTCCAGCGGGCGTGGGCCGTTGGCCTGCTCGTCGGCCATCCGCACGCCACCGGCGCGCAGCTTGTCGAGGATCGCGAGGTGACGCTCGTCGGCGAACCAGGCCACGACCGAGGCGGCGATGGTCGGCCCGACGCCCTCGACGTCGGCGAGCTCCTCCGGGGTGGCGGCGCGAATCCGGTCGACGGAGCCGAGCTCGCGGGCCAGCGCCTGCGCGGCGGTCGGCCCGACGTGGCGGATGGACAGTGCGACGAGCAGCCGCCACACCGGTCGGTCGCGTGCGGCCTCGATGCCGGCGAGCAGCGTCTCGATCTTCTTCTCGGCGAAGCCCTCGAGCTGGGCGAGCTGCTCCGCGGTGAGGTGGAAGACATCGCCGATGTCGCCGACGAAGCCGCGGTCGACCAGCTCGCTCGCGGTCTGCTCGCCGAGCCCGTCGATGTCCATCGCGCCGCGGCTGCCGACGTGCTCGACGGACCGGCGCAGCTGGGCGGGGCAGGCGGCGGCGTTCGGGCAGACCGTGACCGCCTCGCCCTCCTCCCGGACGAGCGGCGTGCCGCAGGAGGGGCACTCGGTCGGCATCCGCCACCGCCTCAGCCCCTTGGACCGCTTCGCGACGACGGGGGCGACCACCTCGGGGATGACGTCGCCGGCCTTGCGCAGCACGACCCAGTCACCTGGGCGGACGTCCTTGCGCGCCACCTCGTCCTCGTTGTGCAGCGTGGCCAGACCCACGGTCGAGCCGCTGACCCGCACCGGCTCCATGACCGCGAACGGCGTCACCCGCCCGGTGCGGCCGACGTTCGCCTCGATGCGCAGCAGCCGGGTGATGACCTCCTCCGGCGGGTACTTGTACGCGATCGCCCACCGTGGCGCCTTCGCCGTCGACCCGAGCCGACGCTGCAGCCCGTAGTCGTCGACCTTCACCACGACCCCGTCGATCTCGTGCTCGACGTCGTGGCGGTGCTCGCCGTAGTACGCGACGTACTCGCGCACCCCTGCGAGGTCGGGCAGCACCCGGTAGTGGCGGCTCACCGGCAGACCCAGCCCGGCCAGCGCGTCGTACGCCGCCGACTGCGACGTCACGTCGAACCCGCGCCGGGCACCGACCCCGTGCAGGGTCATCCGCAGCGGCCGCTCGGCGGTGACCCGCGGGTCCTTCTGGCGCAGCGACCCGGCGGCGGCGTTGCGCGGGTTGGCGAACGGCGCCTTGCCGGCCTCGACCAGTGCCGCGTTGAGCTGCTCGAACCGGGCCACCGGGAAGTAGACCTCACCCCGCACCTCGAGCAGCTCCGGCACCGCGTTGCCGGACAGCCGCAACGGCACGTCGTCGAGGGTGCGGATGTTCGGGGTGATGTCCTCCCCGGTGCGCCCGTCGCCGCGGGTCGCGCCGCGCACCAGCCGGCCGTTCTCGTACACCAGCGCCACCGCGAGCCCGTCGATCTTCAGCTCACACAGGTACGCCGGGATGTCCCCGGCCTCCCGCAGCGCCCGGCCGGCCCACGCGTCGAGCTCCTCGCCGGAGAACGCGTTGTCGAGGCTCATCATCCGCTCGAGGTGCTCGACCGGCGTGAACTGCGTCGCGTAGCTCTCCATGACCCGCTGGGTCGGCGAGCCGGGCGTGCGCAGCGCGGGCCAGCGCTCCTCCAGCGCCGCGAGCTCGCGCATGAGCGCGTCGTACTCGGCGTCGCTGACCGTCGGCTGGCTCAGCACGTAGTAGCGGTAGGCGTACTCGTCCAGCTCGGCCGCGATCGCGGCATGCCGTTCCCGCTCGGCATCGGGGACGGCGTCCGGGACCGTCACGACGAGCCGTCCGGTGCCTCGTACAGAGCCCGCCCGGCCTGCCGCGACAGCCGCAGGGCGGTACGGGTCCAGCCCTCCGACGCCTCCCCCAGCCCTCCGCAGGTGGTGGGCACGACGGTCTCGGCGAGCCGCTCCGGCGCGAAGCCGAGCCGGCGCCAGAGCGCCCGCACCGGCTCGACGACCTCCCGGGTGGTCGGCGGGACACCGGGACCCAGGGCCGGCAGCACCCCCACGAACAGGGCGACGCCCCGCTCGACCAGCTCGCCGACGGTGTCCTCGGCGGGTCCCGCCAGCGCGGCCGCGTCCGCGGCGAGCCCGCGCGCGCCCGCGTCGGCGAGCAGCACCAGCGGCGGGTCCGGCCGGTGGCAGGCGACGACGGCATACGCCTGCTGCGCGAGGAACGGGCCCAGCACCGTACGGGCGTCGACCGGGTCGACGGAGCGCAGCCGGCCGAACCCGCTCGCCGTGCGCACCTGCCCGGCCAGGGCGGCCGGCAGGGCGGGCTCGTCCACCTGCAGGACGAGCTGCGCGCCGGGCACCCGGCGCCGCACCTCGGCCAGGTGGGAGCGGAGCCCCTCGGTGAGCGACGCGGCCACGTCCCGGACCGCACCCGGGTCCGACAGCACCTTGTCGCCGCGGGTCAGCTCGACGCCCGCCGCGAGCGACCAGGGTCCGAGCAGCTGCACCTTGAGCGGGCCGGCGTACCCCTGGGCGGCCTCCTCGAGGGCGTCGAGGTCGCGGCGCATCAGGTCACGGGCCCGCCCGACGTCGACCCCCGGCCGGTCGACCAGCCGCCAGCCGGACGGCTGCAGGTCGACGTGGAGGTCGACCAGCACCCCGGCCGCACGGCCCACCGGGTCGGCGCCCGGTCCCCGCGCCGGGAGCTCGGGCAGGAACGGCAGGTCGGGCAGCTCCTCCAGGACCAGGCGGCAGGCCGCGAGCGGGTCGCCCCCCGGCAGGCTCCCGGCCGCGGTCGCTGCGCCCGGCGCCCACGGGTGGGGGCGCTGGGCACTCTGCTCCCGGGTCTCGACCCCCCGGGCCCCGCTGTCCGGCACGCGTGGAGCGTATCCACGGGCGCCGACGGTGAACCGCCGGTGAACGTCCGGTGAAACCACCTCACGTTCGGCAGGACGTCACGGGGGCGGCGGCGAAGTCCTCCGCCAACGACTCCGAGGAGTGTCCCGTGCTGCCTTCCCCCCGGTTCCTGCGGCGCGCCGTGGTCGCCGCCACCGGCGGCGCGCTGCTCGCCGCCACCGCCGTCCAGGCCGTCGCGACACAGGGCGGTCCCACCCCCCGCATCGGCCACGTGTGGCTGATCAACATCGAGAACAAGAGCTTCGCCGAGGCGTACGGCCAGCAGGCGGCCCCGGGCTCGTACCTCGCCCACGGCCTGCGCGCGCAGGGGGTGCTGCTCGAGCAGTACTACGGCGTGGCGCACCTGTCCCTGCCGAACTACATCGCCCAGCTGTCCGGGCAGGCGCCCAACGTCGCCACCCAGTCCGACTGCCAGGTCTACGTCGACGTCACCCCCGGGGTCGCGGGGCCGGACGGCCAGGCGATCGGCCAGGGCTGCGTGTACCCCGCGTGGGTGCAGACCCTGCCCGACCAGCTCGACGCCGCCGGGCTGACCTGGAAGGGCTACATGGAGGACATGGGCGCCGACCTCTCCCGCGAGCCCGACCGCTGTGGAGCCCCCGGGATGGACCCGTCGCAGGGACTGCGCGACGGCACGCAGAGCGCCACCGCGAAGGACCAGTACGCCGCACGGCACAACCCGTTCGTGTACTTCCACTCCATCCTCGACCGGACGTACGGCAGCAGCCCCTCGCACGCGACCTGCGTGACCAACGTCGTCCCGCTCGACGTGCTGTCCACCGACCTGGCGAAGGCGCCGAAGGACGTCCCGAACTTCAACGTCATCACGCCGGACCTCTGCCACGACGGCCACGACGACCCCTGCGCGAACCCGGACGAGCAGGGCGGGCTCGCCGGGGTCGACGACTTCCTCCACGCGTGGATCCCGCGGATCACCGCGTCGGCGGCCTTCAAGCAGGATGGGCTGATCATCGTCAGCTCGGACGAGGCGGAGAACTCGGACTCCTCCGCGTGCTGCAACGAGCAGGCGGGCTACAACACTCCCCTCGCGGGCGGCGGCGGCGTCGCGTCCGGCACGCCCGGCCCCGGCGGTGGCCGGGTCGGCGCCCTCGTCATCGGGCACGACGTCGTCCCCGGCTCGACGAGCACCGAGCCGTACAACCATTACTCGCTGCTGCGCAGCCTCGAGGACATGTTCGGCATCACGACGGGCGGCACGGACGGCAAGGGCCACCTCGGCTACGCCGGCGCGGCCGGCCTGCGGCCGTTCGGTGACGACGTCTTCCAGGCCCGGAAGGGCAAGCACTGATGTCGCCGCTCGACCGCCGCCGGTTCCTGCTCGGCGCCGCCGGGACCGCGGCGCTCGCCGCGACGTCCCGGGCGTGGGGCGCCGCACCCGTACGCGTGCCGCAGCGGGCCGCGCTCCCCGACCCGAAGAGCAGCGGGCTGGACCACATCGTGGTCGTCTGCATGGAGAACCGCTCGTTCGACCACTACCTCGGCTGGCTGCCCGGCGGCAAGCAGCACCAGAGCTTCCCCGGCAAGGACGGGCACCGGCACGACACCTGGAACATCCGCGACTGGCAGGGCTGCGGCTACAACGACCCGGACCACTCCTACGAGGGCGGACGCACGCAGCTCGACGGCGGGAAGTGCGACGGCTTCCTGCTCGGTGCCAACGACGCGTACGCGACCAGCTACTACAACCGCGACCAGCTGCCCTTCTACGACGCGCTCGTCGACCAGGCGACCACCTACAACCAGTGGTTCTGCTCGATCCTCGGGCCCACGTACCCCAACCGCTTCTACACGCACGCAGCGGCGACCGACCGGCTCGACAACACGATGGTGACCTCCGTCCTGCCGACGATCTGGGACAAGCTCGCGGCCGCTGGCGTCTCCGCCGGCTACTACTTCAGCGACCTGCCGTTCCTCGCGCTGTGGGGGACGAAGTACCTGCCGATCTCCCGCCACATCGAGGACTTCTTCGCGCAGGCGGCGTCCGGCACGTTGCCGTCGTACTCCTACCTCGACCCGTTCTTCCTCGGCGAGGAGCAGGGCGGCTCCAACGACGACCACCCGCACGCCGACATCCGCCGCGGCCAGGCGTTCCTGTCCCTCGTGGCCCAGGCGATCGTGAACTCCCCGCTATGGGACCGCACGGCCCTGGTCATCACCTACGACGAGTGGGGCGGGTTCTTCGACCACGTGCGCCCGCCGGTGCTGCCCGACGACCACGACGCGAACCCCACCGAGACGCCGCACGGCCAGGCGGGGTTCCGCGTACCGGCGTTCGTGCTGTCACCGTTCACCCGGCGCGGCGCCATCGGCACCGAGCAGTACGACCACACGTCGATCCTCAAGCTGGTCGAGTGGCGCTGGGGCCTGTCGCCGCTGACGGCGCGCGACGCAGCGGCGCGCAACCTGGCGGAGACCTTCGACTTCATCGCGCCGGACACCTCCGTACCGACCCTGCCGGTCGTCGCGGACCCCGGGCCGCACGTCTGCGGCATGCCAGGCGTGGGGATGGCGACCGAGGAGCCGTTCTGGGCCGAGCTCAAGCCGGTCGCCGAGAGGCTCGGCTGGGACGTTCGCTGACGATCGCTGGTGGGGCGGGGTCAGGGGCGCTTGCGCGGGGCCGCCTTCTTCGCCGTGGCGGCCTTGTCGGGGGTGGCAGGGCGCTTGCGCGGCGCCGCGGCAGCCTGACGACCGCCGCGCAGGTAGGCCAGGTCGGACTCCAGCGCCGCGATCAGCTCGGCCCGGTCGGCGGTGGCGGAGCGTACGGCCAGGCTCCAGCGGGAGATCACGTCCAGCTCGGTGAGGTCGACTGGGTCCGCCATGGCGCGAACCCTATCGAGCCGGCGGCCTAACGGACGGTCGACGCGACGGTCGCCTGCCCCAGCACCCGGTCGCCGTCGTACAGCACCACCGACTGGCCGGCAGCAAGCCCGCGCAGCGGCTGCTCCAGCCGGACGACGAGCCGCTCGCCGTCGAGGTCGGCGACGGCGGGCAACGCGGTGCCGTGCGCGCGGGTCTGTGCCGCGCACCGGACAGGGAACGCCGGGCGCGGACCGCACCACGTCGGCCGCTCCCCCACCACGGTGCGTACGTCCAGCGCCTCGGCCGGCCCCACCCGCACCGTGCGCTCGACCGGGGACACGTCGAGGACGTAGCGCGGGCGGCCGTCGGATGCCGGACGCTGCAGCCGCAGCCCCTTGCGCTGACCGACCGTGTACGCGTACGCCCCGTCATGGCCACCCAGGACCTCGCCGGACGCGGCGTCGACGACGTCACCCGGCGCGGCGCCCAGCCGCTCCTGCAGGAACCGGCGGGTGTCACCGTCGGCGATGAAGCAGATGTCGTGGCTGTCCGGCTTGTCGGCCACGGTCAGGCCGCGCGCCGCCGCCTCGGCACGTACCTCGTCCTTCCTGGACCCGCCGAGCGGGAACAGGGCGTGCGCCAGCTGGTCCGCGCCGAGCACGCCGAGCACGTACGACTGGTCCTTGCCGCTGTCGGCGGCCCGGTAGAGCCGGCCGCCCTCGACCCGTGCGTAGTGGCCGGTGCACACCGCGTCGAACCCCAGCGCCAGAGCCCGGTCGAGCACCGCGGAGAACTTGACCCGCTCGTTGCACCGGACGCACGGGTTGGGCGTGCGGCCGGCGGCGTACTCGGCGACGAAGTCGTCGACGACGTCGGCGGCGAACCGCTCGGCCAGGTCCCACACGTAGAAGGGGATGGCGAGCAGGTCCGCCGTACGGCGCGCGTCGCGCGCGTCCTCGGCGGTGCAGCAGCCACGCGAGCCCGACCGGTGCTGCTGGCGGGACGGCGACAGCGCGAGGTGCACCCCGGTGACCTCGTGGCCGGCGTCGACGGCGCGGGCGGCGGCGACCGCGGAGTCGACGCCGCCGGACATCGCGGCGAGGACCCTCACCGGCCCCGCGCCCCCGCAGCCCGGGCCCGCTCGACGACCGGGCCGATGGCCTCGACGAGCGCGTCGACGTCGGCCTGCGTGGACGTGTGCCCCAGGGAGAACCGCAGGGACCCGCGGGAGAGGTCCGCGTCGTGGCCCATGGCGAGCAGCACGTGGCTGGGCCGCGCGACCCCTGCCGAGCAGGCCGAGCCGGTCGAGCACTCGATGCCGCGCGCGTCGAGCAGCAGCAGCAGCGAGTCGCCCTCGCACCCGGGGAAGGAGAAGTGCGCGTTGCCGGGCAGGCGGCGCTCGGCGGCGAGGCTCGGGTCGCCGTTGAGCACCGCGTCCGGCACCGCGTCCAGGACGCGCCGGACGAGGTCGTCCCGCAGCTGCCCCAGGTGCGCCGCGCGGGCCGCCTGCTCCTTGACGGCCAGCTGCACCGCGGCGGCGAGCCCCGCGATCGCCGGGGTGTCGAGGGTCCCCGACCGGACGTCCCGCTCCTGGCCGCCGCCGTGCAGCAGCGGGGTGCAGTCGACGTCCCGGCCGAGCAGCAGCACACCGGCGCCGTACGGCCCGCCGAACTTGTGACCGGTCACCGTCAGGGCGTCCGCACCGGACGCCGCGAAGTCGACGGGCAGCTGCCCCACGGCCTGTACGGCGTCGGTGTGCACCGGCACGCCGTAGCGGTGCGCCAGCTCGACCACCTCGGCCACGGGCTGGACGGTGCCGACCTCGTTGTTCGCCCACATGAGCGTGACCAGCGCGACGCCGTCCGGCTCCGCGGCGAGCACCTCCGCGACCTGGACGGGGTCGACCCGGCCGGTGCCGTCGACGTCGAGCCAGGTGACGAGTGCGCCCTCGTGCTCGACCAGCCACTCGATCGTGTCGAGGACGGCATGGTGCTCGACCGCGCTCGCGACGATCCGCCGGCGCCGGCCGTCCTCGCCGTGGCGCTGCCACCACAGCCCCTTGACCGCGAGGTTGTCCGCCTCCGTGCCACCGCTGGTGAGCACAACCTCGCTGGGCCGGGCGCCGAGCGCCGACGCGATGGTCTCGCGCGACTCCTCGACGACCTGGCGGGCCCGTCGCCCCGCGGCATGCAGCGACGACGCGTTGCCCACCTGCCCGAGCAGCGCCGCCATCGCCTCGACGGCCTCGGGGACCATCGGGGTGGTGGCGGCGTGATCGAGGTAGACCATCGCCGCTGAGCCTAGCCCCCGGCACCGCTCAGCCGGGTACGCCGATACGAGGGCCGAGGAGCGGCTCGACGACCGGCAGCGGCTCGTCCGCACCGACCACGACCAGCTGGCTGGGCAGCACTCCGGCGCCGTCCCGGATGTCCGCGGCGACCGCCACGGCGACCGCCGCGGCGTCGGCGTCGGTGCGTACGTGGACCAGCACCTGCGGCCGGCCGTCCCGGCTGCGCTTGCGGACGACCGCGCGCCAGTCACGGACGTCCGGCCGGCCGACCAGCGCGCCCGCGAGCGCGCGGGTGTCGAGGGGGCGACGCAGGCCGGCGAGACGCAGCACCAGGGCACCGCGCTGCAGGCCGTCCGGGACCCGCGGCACCCGCCGCCGGCAGGACGGGCAGGGCGCGTCGTCCACCGGCCCGGTGACGACGTCGCCGGTGCGCCACCGCAGCAGCGCGCTGCCGTACAGCCCGAGCTGGGTCAGGACGAGCTCACCCGGCCCGCTGCCGGCGTACGGCTCGGCGGTCTCCGAGTCGACGACACCCACCACATCGAGGTCCGGGTAGGTGTGCAGGCCGCTGCCCGGGGCGCACTCCCCCCAGAGCACCCGCGCACCGGACGGCGCGTGGACGGCGAGGGTCACGGCGGCCGACGCGCCGGCCGCGGCGAGCGCCTCGGTCGCCGCGCGGCGTTCCGGGGCGGACGGCGCCCCGACGAGCAGCAGGCGGCGCAGCCCCGTGAGGTCGGCGCCGGCAGCGGCCAGGTCGTCGACCAGGTCGGCGGCGGCGTCGGCGGGTGCGGCCAGCACGGTCGCCCGGGCCAGCTCCAGCGTCGCGGCCACCTCGCCCGCAACCGGGCCGGGGAACAGCGCAGGGGCGCCGGCCGCCAGCGCGGCGTACTCGAGCGCCACGTGCTCCGTCGTCCGGGCCACCGGTACCGCGCTGACCAGGGTGTCCGCCGGCCCGAGCCCGAGCACCTCCCAGAGCCGGCGGCCGGCCCGGGCCACGACGTCGAGGTCCGCGCGCGTACTGGCCACCGGCCAGGAGAACCCGAGCCCGGTGGTCACGAAGGTCGTCGGCCGGGTGTCGGTCTCCACCACCGTCCGGTAGGCGTCCGCGGAGACCAGCCGCTGCCACAACGCCCGCCGCAGGGTGGGCCCGCTCGCGTGCAGCGCGTACCCGCTCTCGCTCGCCTGCAGCACCAGCGCCGCCATCGCCGCCGGGTCGCCGTCCGGGCTGACGTCGCGCTCCCCCACCGCGGGCAGCCGGTCCAGCGCCTGCACGGAGCTGATCGACGCCGGTGCGATCCCGAGCGAGCGCAGCCGCTCCCGCCAGAACGGGGAGAAGGGGGCCACGGCGTCGGCCACCTGGCGGGCCACCAGCCGGTCCCGCTGCTTGCCCAGCGCCCCGGCACTCATCCGGTCCCACGCAGCCACGCGCGGACCCTATCTGCCGGCACGGTCGTGAAGCGGAATGCACGCTGGAGGTCCGTTGTGCTTCACGACCGTGCGGCGGACAGCGGGTTACGCGCGCTTCTCGATCTCCTGGGTGAGCTGCGGCACGACGTCGAACAGGTCGCCGACGATGCCGTAGTCGACCAGCTCGAAGATCGGCGCCTCGGGGTCCTTGTTGATGGCGACGATCGTCTTCGAGGTCTGCATGCCGGCGCGGTGCTGGATGGCGCCGGAGATGCCGATCGCCATGTACAGCTGCGGCGAGACGGTCTTGCCGGTCTGCCCGACCTGGTTGGCGTGCGGGTACCAGCCGGCGTCCGTCGCGGCACGCGACGCGCCCACCGCTGCGCCGAGGGAGTCGGCGAGCTTCTCGATGAGGGAGAAGTTCTCGCCGCCGCCGAGACCGCGACCGCCGGAGATGACGATCGCCGCCTCGGTGAGCTCCGGCCGGCCGCTCTTGGCCTCGACCACGCGGTCGACGACCTTGGCCTTCTTGGCCGTGTCGGACAGCGAGACGCTGACGTCCTCCTGCGCGGCGTCGCCCTGGGCGGGCTCGGGGGCGAAGGAGTTCGGCCGGACGGTGATGACCGGCGTGCCCTTGGTGACCTTGGACTTGACGATCGTCGCGCCGCCGAAGACGGACTGGGTGCAGGTCAGGTCCTCGGCGATGTCGACCGCGTCGGTGATGACGCCGGACTCGGTCTTGACCGCGAGGCGCGCCGCGACCTCCTTGCCCTCGGTCGTGGAGCCGATGAGCACAGCCGCGGGGGACTTCTCGGCGACGAGCTGCGCGAGCACCTCGGCCTTCGGAGCGACGACGTAGGAGTCGAGCTCGGGGTCGGAGGCGACGTAGACCTTCTGCGCACCGAACTCGGCGAGCTTGTCCTTCGCCTTGTCGACGCCCTGGCCGATGAACACGGCGCTCGGCTCGCCGAGGGTGCGGGCCGCGGTGAGCAGTTCTGACGTGACCTTCTTGGGAGTCCCGTCGACGTGATCGACGAGAACGAGGATCTCTGCCATGACGGGGGTCTCCTAGATGAACTTCTGGGCAGCGAGGAACTCGGCCAGCTTTGCGCCGCCGTCGCCCTCGTCCTTGACGATCTCGCCCTTCTGCTTGGGCGGGCGAGGCTGGGCGTCCTCGACGGCGCTGTACGACGCGGCCAGGCCGACCTTGTCGGACTCGATGCCCGCGTCCGCCGCGGACAGCGTGGTGAGCGGCTTCTTCTTCGCGGCCATGATGCCCTTGAACGACGGGTAGCGGGGCTCGTTGATCTTCTCGACCACGCTGATGACGGCGGGGGTGGCCGCCTCGACGACCTCGTAGCCGGTGTCCGTGACGCGCTCGATCTGCACCGAGCCGTCGCTGGCCTCGACCTTGCGGGCCATGCTCAGCTGGGCGGCGCCGAGACGCTCGGCGAGCATCGGGGCGAGCACGCTCATCCGCGCGTCCGTGGACTCCGACCCGAGGATGACGAGGTCCCACTCGGTCGTCCCGAGCGCCTTGGCCATCGCGTACGACGTCGCCAGCGCGTCGGAGCCGTGGAGGCTGTCGTCAACGAGGTGGATCGCCTTGTCGGCGCCCATCGACAGGGCCTTGCGGATGGTCTCCGCGGCCTTGTCCGGTCCCATGGTGAGGACCGTCACCTCACCGCCCTGCGCCTCTTTGATCTTCAGCGCTTCCTCGACGGCGTACTCGTCGAGCTCGTTCATGACGCCGTCGACCGACTCGCGGTCCACGGTCTTGTCGTCAGGACTGAGCTTCTTCTCTGCCCACGTGTCGGGCACCTGCTTGACGCAGACGACGATGTTCATGGCCGGCGGCCGACCTCCCGTGACGGGGTGAATTGGGGTCCGGCGCAAGCGTCCCACGCCGGCTCGCGGCGCCGTCCGCCGCCCCTGCCCGCCCTGGAGGACGGAACCGGTCCGGGCAGCACGACCACGCTCACGCGGCCCCGATGTTACCCACCGTCAACACCCGGACAAACGCCGGCCCCGACGGGTCGGCTCGACCACACCGGGCATGCCATCAGGTGGCATTGACGCGACGACGAGGAGGGACGCATGACCGAGCGCCAAACGGCCGAGGGCCAGGCCCCGACCCGGCCGGCGACGACCACCACGTCGCGGTCGGCGCTGTGGTCCACGATCACCGGTGCCGTCGGGATCTTCCTGCTCGGCTGGCTGCTGGGCCCGATCGCGATCTGGCTCGGCGTCCGCGGGCGGTCCGAGGCCAAGCGCATGCCCACGGTCACCGGCAGCGGCCTGGCGGTCACCGGGATCGTCCTGGGTGTCCTCGCCCTGCTGATCTGGGTCGCCGGCGTGTACTGGTTCTGGGCCTGGGGCTGATCCGACCGGGGCGAGTCATCGACGCGAGGTGGGCCCGCAGGCTGACGGCGGCGGGCCCACCCGTCATCCTGGGGACATGGACGCCGCCTTCCCCATCTACACGCTCACCGAGGAGCACGAGCTGCTCCGCAAGACCGCCCACCAGGTCGCCGAGGAGCGGATCGCCCCGCGCGCCGCGGAGGTCGACGAGACCGCACAGTTCCCGCACGACGTGTACGACGCGCTGCGTGCGGCCGACCTGCACGCGATCCACATCCCGGAGGAGTACGGCGGCGCGGGCGCCGACGCCATCGCCTCCGCGATCGTCATCGAGGAGATCGCCCGCGCCGATGCGTCGGTCTCGCTCATCCCGGCCGTGAACAAGCTGGGCACGATGCCGCTGATGCTGTCGGCGTCCGAGGGCATCAAGCAGCGCTACCTGCCCGAGGTGGCCAGCGGCGAGGCGATGTTCAGCTACGCGCTGTCCGAGCGCGAGGCCGGTTCCGACGCCGCCGCGATGAAGACCCGCGCCCGCCGGGACGGCGACACCTACGTCCTCAACGGCAGCAAGATGTGGATCTCGAACGCGGGGATCTCGACGTACTACACCGTGATGGCCAAGACCGACCCGGACGCGGGGGCGCGCGGCATCTCGGCGTTCGTCGTCCACGCCGACGACCCGGGCTTCACGGTGGGGACGCCGGAGAAGAAGCTCGGGATCAAGGGCTCGCCCACCTGCGAGATCTTCTTCGAGGACTGCCGCATCCCGGCCGACCGGCTGGTCGGCGCCGAGGGCACCGGCTTCAAGACCGCTCTCGCGACGCTGGACCACACCCGGCTCACCATCGGCGCGCAGGCGCTGGGGATCGCCCAAGGAGCGCTCGACCACGCGATCCGCTACGCCAAGGAGCGCGAGCAGTTCGGCCGGCCGATCGCGGAGTTCCAGGGCGTGTCGTTCCTGCTCGCCGAGATGGCGATGAAGGTGGAGGCGGCCCGCCAGCTCATCTACGCGGCCGCGTCGAAGAGCGAGCGCATGACGGCCGACCTCACCTTCGTCTCCGCGGCGGCGAAGTGCTTCGCCTCCGACGTGGCGATGGAGGTCACCACCAACGCGGTGCAGGTGCTGGGCGGGTACGGCTACACCCGCGACTTCCCGGTCGAGCGGATGATGCGGGACGCCAAGATCACCCAGATCTACGAGGGGACGAACCAGATCCAGCGCCTCGTGATGTCCCGGCAGCTGCTCAAGTAGCCCCGCGGGGCCCACGGGGGCGAGGTCGAACGTCCCCCTCGGGCGGGACGTTCGCCGCTCTCGCCGCCCTCGCCGGGGCTGCAGCATCGGGGGGTGGGCCATACCGCGCCCCCGCTCGATCACGACCGGCCGCGCCACGCGCAGCGGCTGGAGGTGCACGGGACCGTCCAGGGCGTGGGCTTCCGGCCGTTCGTGCACCGGCTGGCAACGACCCTCGGCCTCGACGGCAGGGTGTGCAACGTCGGCGGCCACGTCGTCGTGGAGGCGGCCGGGGACGCCGCGGCCCTGGCGCAGCTCGCGCAGCGGCTGCACACCGACGCCCCCGCCCACGCGCGGGTCGTCCGGGTCGTCACGAGTATCCTGCCGCTGCGCGTAGTGCCGCCCGGTGCCGGCTTCCGGGTGGAGGCGAGTACCGCCGATCCCGGTGCGGAGCGGGACCTCCCGCCGGACCTCGCGACGTGCGACGACTGCCTGGCCGAGCTGTTCGACCCGGCGAACCGCCGCTACCGCTACCCGTTCCTCAACTGCGCCGCCTGTGGCCCGCGGGCGACGATCATCGACGACCTGCCGTACGACCGCGAGCGCACGGCCATGAGCGCGTTCCCGATGTGTCCCGCGTGCGCTGCCGAGTACGCCGACCCCGCCGACCGGCGGTTCCACGCCGAGCCGGTGGCCTGCCCGGACTGCGGCCCGCGGCTGGCCTGGCTGCCCGGGGGGAGGTCGGGAGAGGAGGCGTTGCGCGCCGCCGTGGCGGTCATCGCGACGGGCGGCGTCGTCGCCGTCAAGGGGCTCGGCGGCTACCAGCTGGTCTGCGACGCGACGCAGGAGTCGGCCGTCCGGACGCTGCGCGCCCGCAAGCACCGAGAGAGCAAGCCGTTCGCCGTGATGGTGGGCGACCTCGCCGCCGTACGCGAGCTGTGCGCGACCTCGCCGGAGGAGGAGCGGCTGCTCACGTCCGCCGCGCGCCCGGTGGTGCTGGCCGCCGTGCAGCCGGCCGCGCAGGCCACGCTCGCCTCGACCGTCGCCCCAGCGCTGCACCGGCTCGGCGTCTTCCTGCCGGCGACGCCGCTGCACCACCTGCTGCTGGCCGAGCTCGCACGACCGCTCGTCGTCACCAGTGGCAACCGCTCCGACGAGCCCATCGCCATCGATGACGACGACGCCCTCGACCGGCTGGCGAGCATCGCGGACGGCTTCCTCGTGCACGACCGGGCGATCCGGGCGCGCTACGACGACTCGGTCGCCGTGGTCGCCGACGGCGTGCCGACGGTGGTACGGCGGGCGCGCGGCTACGCCCCGGCCCCGCTGCCCCTGCGGTCGACGGCGCGGCGGCCGCTGCTCGCGGTGGGCGCGGAGCTCAAGCACACCTTCGCCCTCGGGATCGGCGACCGTGCGCTGGTCGGCCCCCACACGGGCGACCTCGAGGACGCCGACACGCTCGCGGCGTTCGAGACCAACCTCGCGCACCTGTGCCGGTTGGAGGGGGTGGAGCCGCAGGTCGTCGCGCACGACCTGCACCCCGGCTACCTGTCGACGCAGCACGCCGTCGCCCACTTCGCCGAGCCGGCGCGCGTCCCCGTCCAGCACCACCATGCGCACGTCGCCTCCTGCGCCGCCGAGCACGGGGTCAGCGGTCCGTTCATCGGCGTGGCGTACGACGGCCTGGGGCTCGGCGACGACGGGACGCTGTGGGGCGGCGAGGTCCTCGTCGCGGACCTCCGCGGCTACCGGCGCGTCGGCCGGTTCGGCCGGGCCCCGCTGCCCGGTGGCGCGGCGGCCGTACGACGACCCGCCCGGATGGCCCTCGGCTACCTGTTCGGCGGCGAGCCGCTGGGCGGAGCGGTGCCGGACGGCGACGGCGTCCGGGACTTCCTCGACCGGCTGGACCCGCGCGAGGTCGAGGTGGTCCGCACCCTGGTGGCACGTCGGCTGAACAGCCCCGTGGCCTCGAGCGCCGGGCGGCTGTTCGACGCGGCGGCCGCGCTGCTCGGCGTGCGGGACGACGCCCGGTACGAGGGTGAAGCAGCGATGCTGCTCGAGGCGGCCGCAGA
This sequence comes from uncultured Actinomycetota bacterium, assembly GCA_963728075.1. Lineage (GTDB taxonomy): Bacteria > Actinomycetota > Actinomycetes > JAFAQI01 > DASSKL01 > CAVSIP01. The sequence goes on from CAVSIP010000005.1 coordinate 143,983, forward strand.
CCCCGACGTGACCGGTGAGCTGCCGTGGCGGCTGGCCGCCGACGCCGCGATGCCCGAGATCGCGGTGTACGACCCGCTCCCCACCCTTGCGGCGGTCGCCGCCGCGGCGGCGACCGGGACCCGGGTCGCGGCAGTGGCCGCGCGGTTCCACCGGACCGTCGCCGCCGCCACCGTGACGCTGTGCGAGCACGCCCGCCGCGCCGGTGGCCCGCCGCTCGTGTGCCTGTCCGGCGGCGTCTTCCAGAACCAGCTGTTGCTGGGGCAGGTGACCGCCGGTCTGCGCGGCGCGGGCTTCGACGTCCTGGTGAACCACGAGGTGCCGACCAACGACGGCGGCATCAGCTACGGCCAGGCGGCCGTGGCCGCCGCCCTGACCGGAGGTGGCTGACCATGTGCTTGGGAGTGCCGGGCCGCGTGGTGGAGCTGGTCGCCGACGACCACCTGCCGATGGCGATCGTGGACTTCGGCGGCGTCCGCAAGGACGTCTGCCTCGCGTACGTGCCGGACACAGCGGTGGGCGACTACGTCATCGTGCACGTGGGGTTCGCGATCGGCACCGTCGACGAGCCGGAGGCGCTGCGGACGCTCGACCTGCTGCGGGGCGCGCCGTGAAGTACCTCGACGAGTACCGCGACCCCGTCCTGGCGCGCCGGGTCCTGGACCGCATCCACGAGGTCGCCACCCGGCCCTGGACGATCATGGAGACCTGCGGTGGGCAGACCCACACGGTCGTCCGCCAGGGCATCGACGAGGTGCTGCCCGACGGCGTACGGATGATCCACGGTCCGGGCTGCCCGGTCTGCGTCACGCCGCTGGAGCAGATCGACCGGGCGCTCACGATCGCCGCACGCGACGACGTCGTCTTCACCAGCTACGGCGACATGCTGCGGGTGCCGGGCACCACGACCGACCTGCTGTCCCTGAAGGCGCGCGGCGCCGACGTCCGGGTCGTCTACTCCCCCGTCGACGCCGTGCGCATCGCCACGGACCACCCCGACAAGCAGGTGGTGTTCTTCGCCGTCGGCTTCGAGACGACGGCACCCGCCAACGCGATGGCGGTGCTGCAGGCGGCGACCCGCGGCATCCCGAACTTCAGCATGCTCGTGAGCCATGTCCTCGTCCCCCCGGCGATGACCGCGATCCTCGACGCGCCGGACTGCCAGGTGCAGGCCTTCCTGGCCGCGGGCCACGTGTGCGCGGTCATGGGGTGGACCGAGTACGAGCCCATCGCGGCGCGGTACGGCGTCCCGGTCGTGGTCACCGGCTTCGAACCGCTGGACCTGCTGGAGGGCATCCTCATGGCGGTCACCCAGCTCGAGCAGGGTCGAGCGGAGGTGGAGAACCAGTACGTGCGGGCCGTGCGGAGGACGGGCAACACCGCGGCGCAGGACGCCCTACGCAGGGTGTTCACCGTCACCGACCGTGCCTGGCGGGGCATCGGCACGATCCCGACGAGCGGGCTGCGGCTGGCCGAGGAGTTCGCCGCATACGACGCGGAGCTGCGGTTCGGCGTCTCACACGTGACGGCGACCGAGCACGCGGACTGCGTCGCCGGGGCGATCCTGCAGGGCACGAAGGTGCCGACCGACTGCCCGGTGTACGGAACCCGCTGCACGCCGCAGTCGCCGCTGGGCGCGCCGATGGTCTCCGCCGAGGGCACGTGCGCCGCGTACTTCAACGCCGGCCGTGGCCGGACGGAGCTCACGGTGGTGACGGCATGACGATCGACCCGCTGCAGGCCACGTGCCCGACGCCGCACGCGGAGAACGAGCGGGTGCTGCTCGGGCACGGCTCGGGCGGTCAGCTGTCCGCCGCGCTGCTGCGCGACGTCATCGTGCCGGCGCTGGGTGCCGCGTCCCCCGGCGGCGTGCTCCAGGACGCGGCGGTGCTGCCCGTCGGCGACCTCGACGTCGTCCTGAGCACCGACTCCTTCGTCGTGAACCCGCTGTTCTTCCCCGGTGGGGACATCGGCGAGCTGGCGGTCAACGGCACGGTCAACGACGTGGCGATGATGGGCGGCGACCCGCTGGCCCTCACGGTCGCATACGTCATCGAGGAGGGCCTCCCGCTGGAGACCCTGCGCCGGGTGACGGAGTCGGTGTCGCGTGCGGCGGGCGCGGCAGGCGTCCCGGTGGTCACCGGCGACACGAAGGTCGTCGGGCGCGGGGCCGCCGACGGGATCTTCGTCAACACGACGGGGTTCGGCCGCCGGCTGCCGGGGGCGTCGCCCGCTGCGGAGCGGGCCCGGACCGGCGACCGGGTGCTGCTCTCCGGCCCGATCGGCCTGCACGGCACCACGGTGCTGAGCACGCGCGAGGGCCTGGGGTTCGAGTCGGACATCGCCTCGGACACCCAGGCGCTGCACCGGATGGTGCGGCGCATGGTGGCGGCAGCCGGGGCCGACGTGCACGTGCTGCGCGACCCGACCCGGGGCGGGCTGGCCTCGGCGCTGAACGAGATCGCCCAGGCGGCCGGCGTCGGCGTCGTCGTCGACGAGCACGCCGTGCCCGTACCGCCGACGGTGCGCGCCGCGTGCGAGGTGCTGGGGCTCGACCCCCTGCACGTCGCCAACGAGGGGTGCCTGGTCGCGTTCGTCTCCCCCGACGCGGCCGACGCGGTCCTCGACGCCATGCGCGCCGGCCCGGAGGGCGCGGCCGCGGCGCTCATCGGCGACGTGGTCGCCGAGCACCCGGGCCGGGTGACGATGCGGACGATGCTCGGCGTACGCCGCGTCGTGGACATGCTCATCGGCGAGCAACTCCCCCGCATCTGCTGACCGGGCGCCGCCGCGCTGCACGTTGATCTGTCTCGCGGGGCCAGGGCCGGGCGCGTACGCGGGGGCGAGGGGCGTACGCGGGGCCGGGCCGCGGACACGAGCCCGCGACACGCCGACCGGAAAATGTCACGGATTGGTAACGCGGTCGGCACAAAACGGGTAGAAGGGCCCCATGGCCGCCGTGACGACGACCCCCGCCGGACCCCCTGCCCGCTCGCGTACGCGTGCAAGCGCCAAACCGGTACGCCTGCACTCGCTGACCGCGATCCGGTGGATCGCCGCGCTGGGCATCTTCACCTACCACATGCGGTTCGCCATGTACGACGGCGGACTCGGCTGGCTCGGTGACCTCTTCGTGCCGTTCCGCAACGGCGTCTCGCTGTTCTTCGTGCTCTCCGGCTTCGTGCTCGCCTGGTCGGCCCGGCCCGGGGACACCGCGCGCCGGTTCTACCGCCGGCGGGCCGCGCGGATCTACCCCGTCTACCTCGCGGCGCTGGGCATCGGCATCCTGCTGACCTTCGTCGAGTCACACTGGGTCCACCCCGGCCGGGTGGCCGCCACGGCGACGCTGACCCAGAGCTGGGTCCCGAACGAGCACGTCTTCCACGCGCTGAACGCGCCAGGCTGGTCGCTGTCGGTCGAGACCTTCTTCTACGCGCTCTTCCCGTTCTTCCTCCCGGCCATCGCCGGCCTGTCGTCGCGCGGGCGCCGGACGCTGCTCGCGGGGGCGGTCGCCTTCTCCGTGCTGACCGGGTCGGTCGCGAGCGTCCATCTGCTCGGCGGCGCGAGCTACTGGGCCACGACGGTCCTGCCGGCGGCGCGGCTGCCGGAGTTCCTCGCCGGCGCGGCGGTCGCCGTGGAGGCACGGGAGGGCAGGTGGCCGCGCCTGCGGCTGCGTACGGCGGTCGCCATCACCCTGGCGGCGCTCGCGGCGGTCTACGGCGCGTACCTGCTGTGGGGCACGGCCGGCAACAACGCCACGACCGTGTCGGCGACGCTCGTCCCGTTCATGCTGCTGGTGGCCCTGCTCGCCCGCTGGGACGTCGAGGCCGCGGGCTCGTCGCGATGGAGCCGGTGGTGGGTGCGCTGGGGCGACCGGTCGTACGCGTTCTACCTGGTGCACTACTCGGTGATCCGGATCTACGAGCTCGCCCACCCGGGGCCGGTGTCCGGAGCTCCGGAGGTCGCAGCGGTGTACGCGGTCACGCTGGCCGGCAGCATGGTCGCCGCCGTCGCGCTGCACGACGGGCTCGAGCGCCCGCTGGAGCGACGCCTGCGCGGTGAGGCACCGCGCCGGCCGGTCCCCGACCAGGAGCCCTACCCGCCGCAACCGGTCAGCGGCGCGCTGCCCGCGCGAGCCGGCCGGTGAGAACCCGGTCGAGGAACGCGATGCTGCGGGCACGGGAGGCGTCCACGTACTGCATGGCGTGACGGTGCCCCGGGATCTCGACGAGCTCATGCGGCACCCCGGCGCGGGACAGCGCCGCTCCCATCGCGCGGGTCTCGGCGACGGGGACGAGCTCGTCGACGCTGTTGAACAGCAGCATGGGCGGATCGTCGGCGCTCACGTGAGCTACTGGTGAGGCGTCGCGCCAGGTGGCCGGGCAGACGTCGTACGTGCAGCCGGCATACGCGTCGACCATCGGCGTGAGCCGCGCGTCGCGGGACCGGCCCACGGCGGTGAGGTCGAGCGGGCCGGACCAGCTGACCACGGCGGCCATGCGGGTCCCCTCGGTGCACGGACCGGTCCCCGTGGTCGCGAGCAGGCTGACCAGGTGGCCGCCCGCCGAGGAGCCGACCGCGCCCAGGCGCTGCGGGTCCACCCCGTACGCCGTGGCGTGCTCCCGGATGTAGCGCACCGCGGTGGCCAGCTCCCGTTCCTGCCGGGGGAACCCGGGGCGCCCGGCGTCGGCCAGGCGGTAGTCCGGGGCGAACACGACGAAGCCCGCCCGGGCGAGCTCACCGGCGCGGCCGGCCATGGAGCGCTTGTCGCCGGTCCGCCAGCCACCGCCGTGGACGGCCAGCACGGCGGGCCGCTCGCCGGCGCCGTTGCGCGGGCGGTAGACGTCGAGCAGCAGCGCGGTCCCGGCGTCGGCGCCGTACGGGACGTCGCGCTCGACGTCGACGTGACGTGCCGGTACGAGCCGCCCCCCGCTGGGCACGAGGCAGCTCGCGTCCGGGCCTGCCGCGGTGAGCCGCAGGCCCGGGCTCGTCGTCGCGTGCGCCACCAGCAGCACGCCGAGCACGGCGGCAGCGGTGAGCACCAGGGCGACGAGGCGACGCATGCCTCGACTGTGCGAGCCGCCGGGGCGGCGCGCAGGCGAACCGTCGAGAACCGGCTAAACGGACCAGTCGGCCCGCCACACCGCATCGTCGATGTGCCGGGCGAGCTCCACGTCGAGTGCCGTGACACCGCCCACGGAGTGGGTCCAGACCACGAAGGTGACCGACCCGTCGCCCCGCTCGACGACGGCGTGGTGGTTCATCTGCTCCTCGGCCGCCGAGACGTCGCCGAGCAGCGCCTCCACGTGCTCGTTGGGGACGAGCACCGTGCGCCGGATCCGCTGGGAGTCACCGCTCCAGCCCTGCAGGTCCGCGAGCGCCGCGCGGACCTCGGCGTCGTCCAGTCGTCTCGGCACAGCCGGACCCTACGCCGGGGTGCGGCTACCCCGCCGGCTGCACGGCGTACTGCTCGCGCAGCCGGTCCTTGACCACCTTGCCGGTCGCGTTGCGCGGCAGCGCGGTGACCTGCCGGACCTCACGGGGCACCTTGTACGACGACAGCCGCTCGCCGCACCAGGCGCGCAGCTCCGCCGGGTCGACGCTGCGTCCCGGCCGGGGAACGACGAACGCGACGATGTCCTCGCCCAGGACGGGGTGCGGGACACCGAAGACGGCCGCCTCGGCGACGTCGCCGTGCGCGTACAGCACCGCCTCGACGTCGACGGCGTGCACGTTCGAGCCGCCGCGGACGATCACGTCCTTCGCCCGCCCGGCGATGTAGAGATAGCCCTCGTCGTCGAGCCGGCCGAGGTCCCCGGTGTGCAGCCAGCCCTCCCGCCAGGTCTGCGCCGTGGCCTCCGGGTCGCGGTAGTACTCCCGCTCGCGGCCGGCGACCCGGAGCAGGATCTCCCCCACCTCGCCGGTCGGCACCGTCCGGCCGTCCTCGTCGACGACCCGCACCTCGGCGGGCGGGATCGGCCGGCCGACCGCCCCGGGCCGGCTCTCGAGCTCCTCACCGGTGATCACGACCATACCGGAGCCGGCCTCGGTCAGCGAGAACCCGTTGACGACCGTGCCGTTGGCGACCAGCTCCCGCAGCCGCAGCAGCGAGGCATGGGCGATCGGCGCGCTGCCGACCGACAGTGCGAGGATGCCGGAGAGGTCGCGCTCGGCGATGTCGTCGCGGGCGAGCAACATCTCGGCCATCGCGGGTACGAGGAAGGCCATGTGGAACTCCTGCCGCTCCGCGAGCGCCAGGAACGTCTCGGCCTCGAACCGGGGCAGGTACAGCGCGCGCAGGCCGAGCTGCATCGGCGTGTACACGAAGGCCAGCCCCGCCGAGGTGGACAGCGGGCTGGCGGTGAGCCAGGTGAGGCCGCTCCAGGACGGAGGCTTGATGGGCAGCTGGGCCGCGTTGCGGTGGCGGATGAGGACACCCTTGGGCGCCCCGGTCGTCCCCGACGTGTACAGCACGTCCGCAGGCGCGTCCGCGTCGATCGGCGCCTGCACGTCGCTCGCGTCGTCGGCCAGGAAGCCCTCCCACGCGCGGACGTCCCCGCCCCCCGCCCCGGTCGACACCACGAGCTCGACCCCGGCCTCGTACGCGCGCGGCGCGACCTCGGCGACCAGGCGCTCGCTGACCACGGCGGCCCGGGGGGCGGCGTGACGCAGCAAAGCGGCGAGCTCGCCCGGCCGCAGCTTCGCGTTGAGCGGGACGCTCACCGCGCCGGCCTTGTGGACCCCGACGTACGCGGCCACGAAGCGGGTGGCCTCCAGACCGTCCACTACGAGGGCGACCCGCTCGCCGGGCGCGACGCCGTACGCCATCAGGCCGCGGGCCAGCCGGCTGGCCGTGCCGTCCCACTCCCGGAAGGTCAGCTCTCCACCGCCGACGACCCGGTACCCGACCTCGTCGGGGACGAGGTCGACGAGGTGGCGCAGCTGGTCGGGCAGGACGGCCATGAACACTCCTTCGCGACGCGGGCGGCGGGCGAGCCGGTCGACGCCCTGGTCGAGGGCACCGGGCCGACAGTGGTCCTCTACCCGGGGTTCTCGCTGTCCTCCCGGACCTACCGGCGCTGCGTCGAGCTGCTCGCCGAGCACGCCCGGGTCATCGTCCCCCACGCGTTCGACGCGACCGACGGCTGGTCGCGGGAGGCGTGGCTGGACCGGCTCGAGGCCACCCTGGACGCCCACGACGTCGACCGCGCCACGTTCATCGGCCACAGCTTCGGCGGCTCGTTCGCGCTCGACCTCGCCGCGCGCAACCCGGACCGGGTCGAGTCGCTGGTCCTCGTGGACTCCGAGGGCCTGTCGCTGCGCTGGACGCTGGCCCGCGACGCGATCCTCGGCGGCCGGCTGCGCCGCATACCGACCGCCGCGTCGATCCAGGACTTCGGCTGGACGTGGGCTCGCCGGCCGCTGCAGATGGTGCGCACCGCCCTGTGGGGGTTCTGGAGCCGCCACGACGAGCAGATCGAGACGGTGCGCACGGCGATGGTGCCCGTCCACGTCCTGTGGGCCGAGCGGGACACCCTGCCGAACATCCGTGACGGCCGCCGGTTCGCCGAGCGGATCGGCGCGCAGTTCCACCTCGTCCAGGCCCGTCCCGGCGAGCGCCCGCTCGTGCACAACTGGCCGTTCCTCGCCCCCGAGCGCTTCCGGGACGAGCTGGTGGACCTCGACCTGCTCCCCCCGACGAGAGGAGGACGGCGGTGACCGACCCGGACGACGTCGAGACCCCGGACACGCGACGCGGGCTGCCCCCCTTGCTCGCCGACCGCGACCTGACGTTCGCGCAGGACCTGCTGCCGCTGGTGTCGGCGACGATGCGCACGTACTTCCGCGCGGAGGTCCGTGGCCTCGACCGGATCCCGGACGGGCCGGTCCTGCTGGTCGCCAACCACTCCGGCGGGTTCGGCTCACCGGACAGCGTGGTGTTCGTCCTCGGCTGGCTGCAGGAGTTCGGCGTCGAGCGGCCGCTGTTCTGGCTGGGGCACTCGCTGCTGATGCAGATCCCGGGCCTATCGACGTTCCTGCGCCGGTGCGGCGTGCTCGAGGCCACCCCGGAGGCGGCGCTCACGGCGCTGCAGTGCGGCGCGTCGGTGATCGTCTACCCGGGCGGCGAGCCCGAGCTGCACCGGCCGTGGACGCAGCGCAACGAGGTGCAGTTCCGCGAGCGCACCGGCTTCCTGCGCCTCGCCCGCGACGCCGGCGTACCGATCGTCCCCGTGGTCGCCCACGGCGCGCACAACACGTACCTGCCGCTGTCCACGGGAGAGCGGCTCGCGCGCACCCTCGGCCTCGACCGCCGGCTGAACCTCAAGACGTTCCCGGTCGCCCTGGCCCTGCCCTGGGGGGTCGAGGTGGGTGGGCTGCTCCCCCACCTGCCGCTTCCGGCGAAGATCGCGGTGGAGGTGCTGGAGCCGTTCGACGTCGCGCCGTACGGCGACGACCTCACGGCGGCCTACCGGGACGTCACCGGTGCGATGCAGGCCACGCTGAGCCGGCTGGCCGGCGTCGGCGACGAGGACTGACCCCGCGCGCGGCGGACGGCCCTCAGCCGTGCTCGACCGGGAGCCCGGCCGCCTCCCAGGCGGCCATCCCCCCGGTGACGTTCACGGCGTCGAACCCGGCGCCGGCCAGCGCCTCGGCCACCACGGCCGAGCGGGCGCCGACGTGGCAGATGCAGGCGATCGTCGTGCCCCACGGAAGCCGGTCCACCGACGTCGACAGCTGACGCATGGGGATGTGCAGCGCGCTCGGTGCGCGGACCGACAGCCACTCCTCGGGCAGCCGTACGTCGAGCAGCACCGCCCGCCCCTCCTCGACCAGCCGGGATGCCTCGAGCACCGAGATGTCCTTCGCCACCCGACCAGTGTGCCGCCGGCCCCGTACGCGCGTGACGCCCCGCCGGTCGGGACCGGCGGGGCGTCACGGGTGAGCGTCGGGCGAGCTCCTAGTGGAACTGCTCCTCCTCGGTCGAGCCCTTCAGCGCGAGGGTCTCGGCCTCGGGGTCGATCGCGGTGGCGACCATGTCGAAGTAGCCGGCGCCGACCTCGCGCTGGTGCTTCGTCGCGGTGTAGCCGATCTTCTCCGCCGCGAACTCCTTCTCCTGGAGCTCGACGTAGGCGGCCATGTCCTTCTCGTGGTAGCCCTTCGCCAGCTCGAACATCGAGTAGTTGAGGGCGTGGAAGCCGGCCAGGGTGATGAACTGGAACTTGTAGCCCATGGCGCCGAGCTCCCGCTGGAACTTGGCGATCGTGTCGTCGTCGAGGTGGGCCTTCCAGTTGAACGACGGCGAGCAGTTGTACGCCAGCATCTGGTCCGGGAACTCCTTCTTGACCGCCTCGGCGAACTGCCGCGCGATCTCGAGGTCCGGGGTGCTGGTCTCCATCCAGATCAGGTCGGCGTACGGCGCGTACGCCAGCGCGCGGCTGATGCACGGGTCGACGCCGTTGGACACCCGGTAGAAGCCCTCGGCGGTGCGGTCGCCGGTCACGTACTGCCGGTCACGCTCGTCCACGTCGCTCGTGATCAGGGTCGCGGCCTGCGCGTCCGTACGGGCCACCACCAGCGTCGGGACGCCCTCCACGTCCGCGGCGAGGCGGGCGGCGTTGAGCGTCTTGACATGCTGGGCGGTCGGGATGAGCACCTTGCCGCCGAGGTGCCCGCACTTCTTGGCGGAGGACAGCTGGTCCTCCCAGTGCACGCCCGCGGCACCGGCGTCGATCATGGACTTCATCAGCTCGAAGGCGTTGAGCACGCCACCGAAGCCGGCCTCGGCGTCGGCGACGATGGGCGCGAACCAGTCGGGAGCGTCGGCCTTGCCCTCGCTCCAGGTGATCTGGTCGGCGCGGGCGAGCGCGTTGTTGATCCGGCGCACGATCTGCGGCACGGAGTTCGCCGGGTAGAGGCTCTGGTCCGGGTAGGTCTGGGCGGCCAGGTTCGCGTCGCCGGCGACCTGCCAGCCGGACAGGTAGATGGCCTGCAGGCCGGCCCGCACCTGCTGCACCGCCTGGTTGCCGGTCAGCGCGCCGAGCGCGTGCACGTAGTCCTCGGTGTGCAGCGCCTTCCACAGCCGCTCGGCACCACGCCGGGCCAGCGTGTGCTCCTGCTGGACCGAGCCGCGCAGCCGCACCACGTCCTCAGCCGTGTACGCGCGCTTGATGCCCTTCCAGCGGGGGTCGGTGTCCCACTGCTTCTGCAACGCGTCGACCGCGCTGCGGAAGGCTTCCTGCGTGAACGCCATCTGGTCGCTCCAATCGGAAAAAGCTTGGCGGTGTTGACACTATGCGCCGTCGACAGCCCGATTCCTAGCGGGGCCGGACGAGAAAAACCGCGAATCTTCCGGTTCCGCGAATCCTCCCGTATCGTGAACGCCGTGGACGCGATGACTGTGGGACGCCGCCTGCGTCATGCCCGCCGGACGCGCGGACTCACCCTCGCCCAGCTCGGCGAGCTCGTAGGCAAGGCCCCGTCGCAGCTCTCCCTCATCGAGAACGGCCGCCGCGAGCCCAAGGTGTCGCTGCTCGGCGAGCTCGCCGGCGCGCTGGGCGTGCCGGTGGACGAGCTGCTGCGCCCGGACGCCCCCAGCCGGCGGGCGGCGCTGGAGATCGAGCTCGAGCGCTCGCAGCGCGATCCCGCCTTCGCCGACCTGGGGCTCGCGCCGCTGCGGCCGGGACCCGGTGTCCCGACCGAGGCGCTGGAGCACCTCGTCGCCCTGCACGCGGAGCTGCGCCGGCGCAACGCGGCCACCGCCGCCACCCCGGAGGAGGCGCGGCGGGCGAACGTCCTGCTCCGCCGCCAGATGCGCGAGCGCGGCAACTACTACGCCGACGTCGAGAAGGTGGCCGCCGAGGCGCTGCGGGCGGCCGGTCACGACGGCGGCGCGCTGTCCCAGCGGGTGATCACCGACCTCGCCGCGCACTTCGGGTTCTCGCTGCACCACGCCGCGGATCTCCCGCAGTCCACCCGGTCGGTGACCGACCTGCGCAACCGGCGGATCTACCTGCCGCAGCGCTCGGGCGGGCACGACACCCGCCGCATCGCGCTGCAGACCCTCGGCCACTTCGCGCTCGGTCACACCGACCCGCTGAACTTCGCCGACTTCCTGCGCCAGCGGGTGGAGGCCAACTACTTCGCCGCCGCGCTGCTGGTCCCGGAGTCGGCGGCCGTGCCGTTCCTCAAGGACGCCAAACGCGACCGCGCCCTGGCCATGGAGGACATCCGCGACGTGTTCTCGGTGTCGTACGAGACCGCCGCGCACCGCTTCACGAACCTCGCCACCCACCACCTGGGCATCCCCGTGCACTTCGTCCGCACGGACGAGAACGGCATCATCTACAAGGCGTACGAGAACGACCGGCTGCCGTTCCCGCAGGACCCGACCGGGGCGATCGAGGGCCAGCCGGCCTGCCGCCGGTGGGCCTCGCGCACGGTGTTCACCTCGCCCGAGCGCTACGCGACCCACTACCAGTACACCGACACGCCGGCGGGCACGTTCTTCTGCGCGGCCCACGTCGACTCCTCACCGGCCGGCGAGTTCGCGATCACCGTCGGGGTCCCGTACGCCGAGTCGCGGTGGTTCCGCGGGCGCGACACCTCGCGGCGCACCCGGTCCACGTGCCCGGACGAGTCCTGCTGCCGCCGCCCCCCGGAGGCCCTGTCCGCCCGGTGGGCCCGCCGCGCCTGGCCGTCCGCCCGCGCGCACAGCCACCTGCTGGCCGCGCTGCCTCCCGGCACCTTCCCCGGCGTCGACGACACGGACGTCTACGCGTTCCTCGAGCGCCACGCCGGCGACGACGCGCAGGGCTAGCGGCCGCGGAACTGCGGCTTGGCCTTCGCCATGAACGCCGTCATGCCGATCGCGCGGTCCTCGGTGGCGAACAGCGCGGCGAAGTGCTGCCGCTCGATCGCGAGGCCGGTGGCGAGGTCGGTCTCGATGCCACGGTCGACGGCCTCCTTGGCCGCTCGCAGGGCGACCGCCGGGCCGCCGACGAACCGGGCGGCCCACTCCACCGCGGCGTCGTACTCGGTGCCCGCGGGGACCACCCGGTCGACGAGCCCGATCCGCAGCGCCTCCTCCGCATCGACGTGCCGGCCCGTGAGCACGAGGTCCTTGGCCCGAGCCGGGCCGACCAGCCGGGGAAGCCGCTGGGTGCCGCCGGCACCCGGGATGATGCCCAGGTTGATCTCCGGCTGCCCCAGGCGCGCGCTGTCGGCGGCGATCCGGATGTCGGCGCACATGGCCAGCTCGCAGCCGCCACCGAGCGCATAGCCGGCGACCGCCGCGACCACCGGCTTGGGGATCTCCGCCACCGCCGTGAACGACGCCTGCAGGGCCACCGCCCGCACCGCCATGTCCGCATAGGACATGTCGGCCATCTCCTTGATGTCCGCGCCGGCCGCGAAGACCTTCGGCCCGCCGTACACGACGACGGCGGCCACGTCGTCCCGGCCGCCCGCCTCCACCGCGGCCGCGCGCAGCTCCTCCTGCACCTGCGCGTTGAGCGCGTTCATCGGCGGCCGGTCCAGCCGGATCGTCCCGACGCCGCCGTCGACCTGCAGACTCACGAACTCGGCCATGGCCGGAGGCTACCGGCTGCCGGTCTCGCGCCGGTCGGCGGCGAGCACGGCGGCGACCACCGCCTCCGCGGGCTGGTCCGGGTCGACCACGACCACGCCGGGCGGCAGCGGATCCGGCCGGCCGACGACGACCACCCGGCGTACGTCGCCGTCCTCCAGCGCCTCGAGCAGCGCCGTCAGCGTCTCGTCACCGTCGACGTGGACGACCGTGTGCGCACCGGCCAGCACCGCGGCCGCACGCTCCACGTCCGCCGTCGCCAGGTCCAGCGCCGCCACTCGCACTCCCCGGTCCACCAGCGTCCGGGCCACCGCCCGCGAGGTCGTCGTCGCGCGCAGCTCCGGCACACCGGCGGCGAGGAAGGCGTCCACGAGCCGCAGCCCGAGCGCCGTCTGCGCCCCTGTCACAACCACTGGCACGGATCTACCCTTGCACCATGGCCCGGCTCGCGCCCGCGCCGACGTGGGCGCTGCACCACGTGCGGTCCCCCACCGGCCCCGGCCGGGTCGAGGTCATGACCGCCGGCCGGGGTGACCCGCTGGTCTTCCTGCACGGCTGGGGGCTGACCCCCCGCTCCTACCTGCGCGCGGTCGTGCGGCTGTGCGGGGCCGGCGTACGGGTCATCGCGCCGCCCTGCCCGGCTTCGGCCGCAGCGACGGCCTACCGCTGCGCCAGGTGACCCTGCCCGCGTACGCCGACCGGGTGGCCGCCCTGCTCGACGAGCTGGCGATCGAGCACCCGGCGTTCGTCGTCGGGCACTCCTTCGGCGGCGGCGTCGGCATCGAGCTCGCGCACCGGCGCCCGGACCTCGTCCGCTCGCTGACGCTGGTGAACTCCGTCGGTGGCGCGCCGGGGCGGGCGGCCGGCATGGTCGACGGCTCGTGGCTGCGCTGGATGGCCGGCGCGCTGACCGAGCTCGACCCGCGCGAGATCGGCCGCATCACCCCCACCCTGCTGCGCGACTCGTCCCGAACCTGTGGCGGCGACCGGTCACGTCCGCGCTCACCGCCGCGCTCGCCCTGCAGGCGCACCTCGCCGACGAGGTGACGGCGGTGACGGCGGACGGGGTACCCGTGCTGTTCGTCTGGGGCGACCGCGACCGGCTGCTCGCACCGGGCCCGCTGGCCGACCTGGAGCACCAGTCCCGCCGCAGGTCGTCCGCGGCCGGCACGGCTGGCTCCTCGCCCAGCCGGAGGAGTTCGCCGAGCTGGTGCACAACGCGCTGGTCGTCCACGCCCTGATGGAGCGGCGACAGCGCGGGCAGGCGGTCGTCCTCCCCGACGGTGCGACGCTCGCCGACCTGTTCCCGCCCGAGCGGCGGCGCCGGCGTCGCGCGAGTTACCGCCGCAGCGCGAGGGCCGCATCGGCGACACTCGACGGGTGAGCAGTGCGACGCTGGCCCGGCCGGCCGACCCCGCTGGGCGCCGACCTGGGACGGCGAGGGGACGAACTTCGCGCTGTGCGCCGCGGGCGCCGAGGCCGTGGACCTGTGCCTGTTCGACGACGCGGGCCGCGAGCAGCGGGTGCCGCTCGAGGAGGTCGACCTACGACGTCTGGCACGGCTACGTGCCCGCAGGCCGCGCCCGGGCAGCGCTACGGCTTCCGCGTCGACGGGCCGTTCGACCCCTGGCACGGCGCGCGCTGGAACCCGAGCAAGCTGCTCGCCGACCCGTACGCCCGCGCGTTCGACGGCGACTTCGTCCTCGACGACGCGGTCTTCGGCTACCCGCCCGGGCGCGACGACTCCGTGCAGGACCACCGCGACTCGCGCGCCGTACGTGCCGCGGTCGGTGGTCGTCCACGACGTGTTCCCGTGGGGCGACGGACCACCGGCCCGAGCACGGCGTGGGGCGACACGGTGGTCTACGAGCTGCACGTGCGGGGGTTCACCCAGCGGCACCCCGACCTCCCCCCGCACCTGCGCGGCACGTACGCCGGGCTGGCCCACCCGGCCGCGATCGAGCACCTCGCGCGGCTCGGCGTCACCGCGGTGGAGCTCATGCCGGTGCACCACTTCGTCGTCCGAGCCGCCGCTGCTGCGCCGCGGGCTGGCGAACTACTGGGGCTACAACACCCTCGGCTACTTCGCCCCGCACGCCGGCGTACAGCTCGTCGGGCAGCCCGCGGCGAGCAGGTGCGCGAGTTCAAGGCGATGGTCCGCGCGCTGCACGCGGCCGGCATCGAGGTGATCCTCGACGTCGTCTACAACCACACCGCCGAGGGCGACCAGCTCGGCCCGACGCTGTCCTTCCGCGGCATCGACAACGCCAGGCCTACTACCGGCTGCGTGACGGACGACGGCGCGCTACTACGTCGACTACACCGGCATGCGGCAACACGCTCGACGCCCGGCACCCGCACGTGCTGCAGCTGATCATGGACTCGCTGCGCTACTGGGTGACCGAGATGCACGTCGACGGCTTCCGCTTCGACCTCGCCGCCGCGCTGGCCCGCGGTCGTTCCACGACGTCGACAAGCTCTCGGCGTTCCTCGCCGTGCATCCAGCAGGACCCGGTGGTCAGCCAGGTCAAGCTGATCGCCGAGCCGTGGGACCTCGGCGAGGGCGGCTACCAGGTCGGCGAGTTCCCGCCGCTGTGGACGGAGTGGAACGGCAGGTACCGCGACGCCGTGCGCGACTTCTGGCGCGGCCGGCGTCACGTGCAGCGTCGCGCGAGCTGGCCTACCGGCTGTCCGGCTCGAGCGACCTCTACCAGGACGACGGGCGCCGGCCGTACGCCTCGATCAACTTCGTCACCTGCCACGACGGCTTCACGCTGCGCCGACCTCGTCGTCCTACGAGCACAAGCACAACGAGGCCAACGGCGAGGACAACCGGGACGGCAGCGACGACAACCGGTCGCTGGAACTGCGGGGTGGAGGGGGCCGACCGACGACCGCGCGTCCTCGCGCTGCGCGCCCGGCAGATGCGCAACCTGCTCGCCACGCTGCTGCTGTCGACCGGCGTGCCGATGCTGCGGATGGGCGACGAGGTGCGCGCACCCAGGGCGGCAACAACAACGCCTACTGCCAGGACAACCAGGTCTCCTGGCTCGACTGGGACCGTCTCCGACGACCCGGCGTCGACCTGCTCGACTTCGCCCGGCGGCTGATCGCGCTGCGCCGCGCCCACCCGGTGCTTCCGCCAGCGCAGCGTTCTTCCACGGGCCGGCCGGTCGACGCCGCGGCGTGCAAGGACCTGGCGTGGTTCACGCCCGACGGCGACGAGATGACCGACGAGCGACTGGTCTCGCCCGACGGTGCACACGCTCGGCATGTACCTGTCCGGGCGAGGGCATCCGCACCCGCGGACGCCCGGGGCGAGCGGATCGTCGGACGACTCGTTCCTGCTGCTGCTGCACGCCGGCGACGACGCCGTGCGAGGTTACCGGCTGCCGGGGCCAGCCGTGGGCGAAGGCCTACGAGGTCGGCGGTCGACACCGCCGCGCGGCGACCCGGTGCTGCCGCACCGGCGGCGGGGCCGCGCTGCCGACTGACCCGCTCCCGGCGCGGACGGCCGGTCGCTGCTGCGGTCGCTCGTGCTGCTGCACGGCGCGGAGCCGCGCACCCCTAGACAGCACGGTGTAGGCCGTCGACTCCACCGGCAGCGCGACCAGGCCGAGCTCGGCCGGCGTCGCCAGCAGCGCGTGCGCGGCAGCACCCGCACGGTGTAGCCGAACGGCCCGGTGCGCTCGAGCGGGACCGCGCCCTCGTACGCGCCAGCGTGCCCGTCGACCGCCGCGCCGGTCTGCTGCAGCTGCGACACGTAGACCGGGTCGCGATGAGCTGGTCGGCCTCGTCGACCCGCCCGTACGCGACCTGCACCGCGCACGTCGTCGGGCGTGAGCCCGCCGAGGTCGACGGTCGCGCGCACGGCGAGCGCTGGCGCCGAGCTCGGGGCGTCGCCGACGCCGAGCGACTCCACGTGGGCGACCCGCACCTCGGCCACGCCTCGCGCACCCGGCCGGCCAGGCCGCCAGCTCCTGCGCGCGCCGGCGTACGTCGTCCGCCGACAGCGCCCGGGACGACTGCGCCGCCGGCGCGTACAGCTGCAGGACGTAGTCGCGCACCATGCGGCTGGCGAGCACCTGCGGGCCGAGCGACATGAGCGTGTGCCGCACCATCTCGATCCAGCGACGCGGCAGGCCGTCGCCGTCGTCGTCGTAGAACCGCGACCGCGGACCTGGTTCTCGATGAGGTCGTACAGCGCGGCGGCCTCGAGGTCGTCGCGCCGGTCGGGGTCGGCCACCGTCGGCGGACGGGATCGCCCAGCCGTTCTCGCCGTCGTACATCTCGTCCCACCAGCCGTCGCGGATCGACAGGTTGAGGCCGCCGTTCAGCGCCGCCTTCATGCCGGACGTGCCGCACGCCTCGAGCGGGCGCAGCGGGTTGTTCAGCCAGACGTCGCAGCCCGTGGTAGAGGTGGCGGGCCATCCCGATGTCGTAGTCGGGCAGGAACACGATCCGGTGCCGCACCTCCGGGTCGTCGGCGAACCGCACGATCTGCTGGATCAGCGCCTTGCCGCCGTCGTCGGCGGGGTGGGACTTGCCGGCGATGACGAACTGCACCGGCCGGTCGGGGTCGAGCAGGAGCGCCTTGAGCCGCTCGGGGTCGCGCAGCATCAGGGTGAGCCGCTTGTACGACGGCACCCGCCGGGCGAACCCGATGGTCAGCACGTCGGGGTCGAAGACCGTGTCGGTCCAGCCGAGCTCGGCCTCGCTACGCGCCGCGCTGCAGCCACGACGCGCGCAGCCGGCGGCGCACCTCGTCGACGAGCTGCGCGCGCAGCTGGCTGCGGGTCGCCCACACCGCCTCGTCGGAGACCTTGTGCGATGGCCTCCCAGCCCTGCGCCTCCTCGATGAGCGCGGCGGCCGACCTCCCGGTCGGCCAGCTCGATGCACCTCGCGGGCGACCCAGGTGGGCGCGTGCACGCCGTTGGTGACCGAGGTGATCGGCACCTCGTCGACGTCGAAGCCCGGCCACAGCGCCGGCGAACATCTCCCGGCTGACCGACCCGTGCAGCTGGCTCACGCCGTTGGCGCGCTGGGCCAGCCGCAGCCCCATGACGGCCATGTTGAACACCGCCGGGTCGCCGCTCGCGGCTCGGCCCCGAGCTCGAGGATGCGCTCGACCGGCACGCCCGGCCACGGCGTTGTCGCCGCCGAAGTGCTGCGCGATGAGGTCGCGCGGGAAGCGGTCGATGCCCGGCCGGGACCGGGGTGTGCGTGGTGAACACCGTGCCGGCGCGGACCGCCGTCAGCGCCTCGTCGAAGCTCAGCCCGGTCCTCGGTCAGCTCGCGGATGCGCTCCAGGCCGAGGAAGCCGGCGTGCCCCTCGTTGGTGTGGAACACCTCGGGCTCGGGGGGGCCGGTGAGCTCGCAGAAGGCGCGGACCGCGCGGACGCCGCCGATGCCGAGCAGCATCTCCTGGAGCAGCCGGTGGTCGGTGCCGCCGCCGTAGAGCCGGTCGGTGACCTCGCGCTCGGCGGGCGCGTTGTCCTCGACGTCGGAGTCGAGCAGCAGCAGCGGGACGCGGCCGACCTGGGCCCGCCACACCTGGGCGCTGCAGCGTCCGGCCGCCCGGCAGGCCGACCCCGACCTTCACCGGCGCGCCGTCGGCGTCGCGGCAGCAGGGTGAGCGGCAGGCCGTTGGGGTCGAGCGGCGGGTAGCGCTCCAGCTGCCAGCCGTCCGCGGTCAGCGACTGCTTGAAGTAGCCGCGGCGGTAGAGCAGCCCGACGCCGACGATCGGCACCCCGAGGTCGCTCGCCGCCTTGAGGTGGTCGCCGGCGAGGATGCCGAGGCCGCCGGAGTACTGGGGCAGCACCTCGGTGATGCCGAACTCGGGCGAGAAGTAGGCGATCGCCGGCGGGGCGCCGCGTCGAGCCCCTGGTACCAGCGGTCGCTGGTCAGGTAGTCGTGCAGGTCGTCGGCGGCCGTCCGCAGCGCGGCGCAGGAAGGCCGGCGGTCGCCGGCCAGCGCGGCGATCCGCTCGGGGCTGACCTCGCCGAGCAGCCGGACCGGGTCGTGGCCGACCGCCTCCCACAGCTCGCGGGTCGACCGACCCCGAACAGGTCGAGCGAGTCGGGTGCCACGACCAGCGCAGGTTCATGACCAGCTCGCCGAGCGGCTCGAGCGGCTCCGGGCAGCGCGGCGCGGACGGTGAACCGGCGGAGGGCTCTCACGTGGCGGCACCCTACCCGACGCGCGAGACAGCGACTCCGCGGTTGCGGCAGATCGTGGCCGAACGGACGGATCCGGCCGCCCTCCGGGCTTGCGTGAGGGTTGGGCGGCATGGGTAGGTTCGGCTCGATGATCGGACGGATCCCCATCACCGACGTGCGGCCCGCTGTCGGCTGCGGCCGGTGGCCGGCGCAAGGCCGTCGCCGGGGAGACGCGTGCCGGTGACCGCCACGGTGTTCCGCGAGGGCCACGACGCGGTCGCCGCCAACGTCGTGCTCGTCGCGCCCGACGGCCGCGAAGCGGCCGTTCACCCGCATGCGCGACTGGTCGACCACGGCCTGGACCGCTGGGAGGCCGAGGTCACGTCGACGCCGCCGGCGCGTGGAGGTTCTGGGTCGAGGCCTGGGGCGACCCGCTGGGCACCTGGCGGCACGACGCCGAGATCAAGATCCCGCTCGGCCAGGACGTCGACCTGGTCTCGAGGAGGGCGCCCGGCTGCACGAGCGCGCCGCCGACAGGCGTGCCGGAGCGGTGCGCGCGCGGCCGTGCTGAAGGCGGTCGCGCGCGCTGCGCGACACCGACCGCTCGCGCGGAGGACCGGCTCGCGCCGGCGCTCGACCCTGACGTCGTGGCGCTGCTCGACCGCGCACCCGGTGCGCGAGCCTGGTCACCGCGACGCGAGCGACTACCCGCTCTGGGTGGACCGCGAGCGCGCGCTGTTCGGCGCCTGGTACGAGCTGTTCCCGCGGTCGGAGGGCGCCTGGCACGACGCGGAGCACCGCCGCTGGCACTCGGGCACCTTCCGCGACCGCCGCCGAGCGGCTGCCGGCGATCGCCGCCATGGGCTTCGACGTCGTCTACCTGCCGCCGGTCCACCCGATCGGCCACGGCGTTCCGCAAGGGCGCCAACAACACGCTGTCCCCGGGCCGGACGACCCGGGCTCGCCCTGGGCGATCGGGTCGGCGCCGACGGCGGCCACGACGCGATCCACCCCGACCTCGGCGGCTGGAGGACTTCGACGCCTTCGTCGCCCGACGCAGGCGACCTGGGCATGGAGGTGGCGCTCGACCTCGCGCTGCAGGCCGCACCGGACCACCCCTGGGTGACCGAGCACCCGGAGTGGTTCACGTCCGCGCCGACGGCTCGATCGCCTACGCGGAGAACCCGCCGAAGAAGTACCAGGACATCTACCCGCTCAACTTCGACCGGGACCGGGACGGCATCTACGCCGAGGTGCTGCGCGTCGTCCGGCACTGGATCGACCACGGCGTCCGGATCTTCCGGGTGGACAACCCGCACACCAAGCCGGTGCGGTTCTGGGAGTGGCTCATCGCCGAGGTGAAGAAGGACCACCCGGACGTCATCTGGCTGGCCGAGGCGTTCACCCGGCCGCCGATGATGCACACGCTCGCCAAGGTCGGGTTCACCCAGTCCTACACCTACTTCACCTGGCGCAACGAGCGGTGGGAGCTCGAGGAGTACCTGCGCGAGCTCACCGGCGAGACCGTCGACTTCCTGCGGCCGAACTTCTTCGTGAACACGCCGGACATCCTGCACGCCTACCTGCAGTACGGCGGGCCGCCGGCGTTCAAGATCCGCGCGGTGCTGGCCGCGATGCTGTCGCCGACCTGGGGGGTCTACTCCGGCTACGAGCTCTTCGAGCACGTCGCGGTGCGCCCCGGCAGCGAGGAGTACCTCGACAGCGAGAAGTACCAGTACCGGCCGCGCGACTGGGCTGCGGCCGAGCGCGAGGGGCGCAGCCTCGCGCCGCTACCTCACCCGGCTCAACCGGATCCGCCGCGAGCACCCAGCGCTGCAGCGGCTGCGCAACCTGACCTTCCACGACGCCGACGCACCCAGATCATCGCCTGGTCCAGGCGAGTGGTCGCCCCGGACGGTACGGACGACATCGTGCTGTGCGTGGTCAACCTCGACTACCGCAGCGTGCGCGAGGCCACCGTCCGGCTGGACATGGCGGCGCTCGGCGCCGACTGGCACGAAGGGCTCGAGGTGCACGACCTGCTCACCGGCGACACCTGGCAGTGGGGGGAGCACAACTACGTGCGGCTCGACCCGTACACGCGTCCTGCGCACATCTTCTCCGTGCGGCGAGCCTCGTGAGCGAGCACCCGATCGTTGACATCCCCGAGGAGTCCGACCGCGACCCGCTCTGGTACAAGCGCGCCGTCTTCTACGAGGTGCTCATCCGCGGCTTCGCCGACTCCAACGGCGACGGCACCGGCGACATCCGCGGGCTGACACAGAAGCTCGACTACCTGCAGTGGCTCGGCGTCGACTGCGTCTGGCTGCTGCCGATCTACGAGTCGCCGCTGCGCGACGGCGGCTACGACATCAGCGACTTCTTCAAGGTGCTGCCCGAGTTCGGGGACCTCGGCGACTTCGTCCAGCTGATCGAGGAGGCGCACCGGCGCGGCATCCGGGTCATCGCCGACCTGGTCATGAACCACACCAGCGACGAGCACCCGTGGTTCCAGGCGTCGCGCGCCGACCCGGACGGACCGTACGGCGACTTCTACGTGTGGAGCGACACCGACGAGGGCTACGCCGACGCGCGGATCATCTTCGTCGACACGGAGACGTCCAACTGGACCTGCGACCCGGTCCGCGGCCAGTACTACTGGCACCGGTTCTTCAGCCACCAGCCGGACCTGAACTTCGAGAACCCGGCCGTGCAGGAGGCCATGCTCGAGGTGCTGCGATTCTGGCTGGACCTCGGCATCGACGGCTTCCGGCTCGACGCCGTGCCCTACCTGTTCGAGGAGGAGGGCACCAACTGCGAGAACCTGCCGAAGACGCACGAGTACCTCAAGCGGGTGCGCAAGGAGGTGGAGAGCCTCTACCCGGACAAGGTGCTGCTTGCCGAGGCCAACCAGTGGCCGGCGGACGTCGTCGAGTACTTCGGCGACGGCGACGAGTGCCACATGGCGTTCCACTTCCCGCTGATGCCGCGCATCTTCATGGCGGTGCGCCGCGAGCCGCGCTACCCGATCTCCGAGATCCTCGCGACCACGCCGGCGATCCCGGAGAACTGCCAGTGGGGCATCTTCCTGCGCAACCACGACGAGCTGACGCTCGAGATGGTCACCGACGAAGAGCGCGACTACATGTACACGGAGTACGCCAAGGACCCGCGGATGAAGGCCAACATCGGCATCCGCCGCCGCCTGGCCCCGCTGCTGGAGAACAGCCGCGACCAGATGGAGCTGTTCACCGCGCTGCTGCTGTCGCTGCCCGGGCTCACCGGTCCTCTACTACGGCGACGAGATCGGCATGGGCGACAACATCTACCTCGGTGACCGCGACGGCGTGCGTACGCCGATGCAGTGGACGCCCGACCGCAACGCCGGGTTCTCCACGTGCGACCCGCAGCGGCTGTACCTGCCCCTGATCATGGACCCGGTCTACGGCTACCAGGTCATCAACGTCGAGTCCGCAGATGCGCCAGTCGACCTCGCTGCTGTGGTGGACCAAGCGGATGATCGAGATCCGCAAGCGGCACCCCACCTTCGGCATGGGCGGCTACCACGAGCTGTCGTCGTCCAACCCGAGCGTCCTGGCGTTCATCCGGGAGTTCGGCGACGACGTCGTGCTGTGCGTCAACAACCTCTCGCGGTTCGCCCAGCCGGTGGAGCTGGACCTGCGCCGGTTCGAGGGGCGGACGCCCGATCGAGCTGGTCGGCGGGGTCCACTTCCCCCGGGTCGGCGAGCTGCCGTACCTGCTCACCCTGCCCGGGCACGGCTTCTACTGGTTCCAGCTGTCCGAGGTGGAGGAGGCGGTGTGACCCGGCCCGAGATCCCAGGCCTGACGCCGCTCCTGCGCGAGTGGCTGCCCGAACAGCGCTGGTTCGGCGGCAAGGGCCGCCCGCTGCACGGCGTGGCGGTCGAGCAGGTGACCTGGCTCGCCCAGCAGGCCGAGCTGCGCGCAGCGCACGTCCTGGTCGGCGTCGACCTACGGCGAGGACGTCGACCGCTACCAGCTGCTCGCTCGGCCTGCGCGAGACCCTGCCCGCACGCCTCGAGCACGCCACCATCGGCGCGGCTGGGGGACGACGCGCTCGTCTACGACGCCGTGCACGACACCGACGTCACCGAGCTGCTCCTGCAGGCGCTGCGCGAGGGCGCCGACGTGGATGCGCTGCGGTTCCGCCGCCTCGACGGCGTTGCCTGCCGACGGGGAGCTGCCCAGCCGGTCGATGGGCGCCGAGCAGAGCAACACCTCCCTCGTGTTCGGCGAGGACCTCATCCTCAAGCTGTTCCGCAAGGTCAGCCCCGGGCTCAACCCCGACCTGGAGATCACCCGCGCGCTCGCCGAGGCGGGCTGCTCGGTCATCGCGCCGCCGGTGGCCTGGCTGGAGACCGAGCTCGACGACGAGGACACGACGCTGGGCATGATGCAGCCGTTCCTCCGCTCGGCCAGCGAGGGGTGGGCGCTGGCCATCACCAGCGTGCGCGACCTCTACGCCGAGGGCGACCTGCACGCCGACGAGGTCGGCGGCGACTTCGCCGGCGAGGCGCAGCGGCTCGGGGCAGCCACGGCCGAGGTCCACACGCTGCTGCGCGAGACCCTGCCCGTCGCGACGCCGAGCCCGACGAGCTGGCATCGCTGAGCAAGCAGCTGACGGAGCGACTCGCCGCCGCGGTCGAGGTGGTCCCCGAGCTGCGCCGCACGCCCCGGCCATCGCGGCGGCCTTCGACGAGCTGGCGCACTGGAACCGGCCCGTGGTGCTGCAGCGGGTCCACGGCGACTACCACCTCGGGCAGGTGCTGCGCACGGACACCGGCTGGGTGCTGCTCGACTTCGAGGGCGAGCCGGCCCGCAGCCTCGCGGAACGGCGCGCGCTGTCCAGCCCGCTCCGCGACGTCGCGGGCATGCTGCGGTCGTTCGACTACGCAGCGCGTGAGCTGCTCGCCGATCGGGCCAACCGCTCCGATCTCGAATATCGCGCGGCCGAATGGGCAGAGCGAAACCGGGACGCCTTCTGCGACGGCTACGCCCACGGCAGCGGGAGCGACCCACGAGAGGACTCAGTCGTGCTCCGAGCGTTCGAGCTCGACAAGGCGGTCTACGAGGTGGTCTACGAGGCCCGCAACCGCCCGACCTGGCTGCCGATCCCGCTGACGTCGATCGAGCGACTGGTGAGTTGACATGGCACAGCCGTACGAGGACGACCGCTACGAGGCCAAGGGGAGCCCCGCCGGCAAGCCACAGAAGAAGCCCGCGAAGGCTCCGGCCAAGAAGGTGAGCGCCGAGCAGCCACCGGCGAAGAGGACGGCCGCCAAGAGGGTGGCTGCCAAGAAGACGCCCGCGAAGGAGACTCGCCCGGCGCCCGGCCTCGAGCGACGCCCCGTCCCCACCGAGGAGCTCGACCGGCTCGTCGGCGGCGCGCACCACGACCCGCACTCGATCCTCGGCGCCCACGTCCACGACGGCGCGGTCACGATCCGCGTCCTGCGCCACGGCGCGCACCGCGTCACCCTGCTGCTCGGCGACGAGCGGCACCCGATGGAGCACGAGCACGGCGGCGTGTGGGCCGTGGTGCTGCCCGGCGAGTCCGTGCCGGACTACCGGCTCGAGGTCGTCTACGAGGACGGCTACCCGCACATCCAGGACGACCCGTACCGCCACCTGCCCACGCTCGGCGAGCTCGACCTGCACCTCATCCGCGAGGGCCGGCACGAGCAGCTGTGGGAGGTGCTCGGCGCGCACGTGCGCAGCTTCGACGGGATGGCCGGCACGGTGACCGGCACCTCGTTCGCGGTGTGGGCGCCGAGCGCCCGCGGCATCCGCGTGGTCGGCAACTTCAACCACTGGGACGGCCGCGGCCTCCCGATGCGCGTGCTCGGGAGCACGGGCGTGTGGGAGCTGTTCGTGCCCGGCATCGCCGACGGCACGACGTACAAGTACGAGATCCTCGGCGCCGACGGGGTGTGGCGGCAGAAGGCCGACCCGATGGCGTTCCACACCGAGCACCCGCCGTCGACCGGTTCCGTCGTGTTCACCGAGGACTACGCGTGGCAGGACGGCGCGTGGATCGAGCAGCGAGCGCGCACCGACTGGCTGACCGCCCCGATGAGCGTCTACGAGGTGCACCTCGGGTCGTGGCGCCAGGGGCTGAGCTACCGCGAGCTCGCCGACCAGCTCGTCGACTACGTCCGCGAGGCGGGCTTCACCCACGTCGAGTTCCTGCCCGTCATGGAGCACCCCTTCGGCGGCTCCTGGGGCTACCAGGTGTCGTCGTACTTCGCGCCGACGTCACGGTTCGGGTCCCCGGACGAGTTCCGCCACCTCGTCGACCGGCTGCACCAGGCCGGCATCGGCGTGCTCGTCGACTGGGTGCCCGCGCACTTCCCGAAGGACGAGTGGTCGCTGGGCCGGTTCGACGGCACCGCGCTGTACGAGCACGAGGACCCGCGTCTGGGCGAGCACCCGGACTGGGGCACGTACGTGTTCAACTTCGACCGCCGCGAGGTGCGCAACTTCCTGGTCGCCAACGCCGTGTACTGGTGCGAGCAGTTCCACATCGACGGGCTGCGCGTCGACGCGGTCGCCTCGATGCTCTACCTGGACTACTCACGCCGCGAGGGCGAGTGGATCCCGAACCAGTTCGGTGGCCGCGAGAACCTCGCCGCCATCGAGTTCCTCAAGGAGATGAACGCCACCGTCTACAAGCGGGTGCCCGGCATCGTGACGGTCGCCGAGGAGTCCACTGCGTGGCCGGGCGTCTCCCGCCCGACCTACCTCGGCGGGCTGGGCTTCGGCTTCAAGTGGAACATGGGCTGGATGCACGACACGCTGGAGTACGTCAACAAGTCGCCGGTGTACCGGCAGTACCACCACCACCAGATGACGTTCTCGATGATGTACGCCTACTCCGAGAACTTCATCCTGCCGATCTCGCACGACGAGGTCGTCCACGGCAAGGGCAGCCTGCTCACGAAGATGCCGGGCGACCGCTGGCAGCAGCTGGCGAACGTCCGTGCACTGCTGGGGTACATGTGGGCGCACCCGGGCAAGCAGCTGCTGTTCATGGGCAGCGAGTTCGGCCAGGAGTCCGAGTGGTCCGAGGCGCGCTCGCTGGACTGGTGGCTGCTCGACCTGCCGGACCACCGGGGCGTGCACTCGCTGGTCCGCGACCTCAACGCGGTGTACCGCGAGACCCCGGCCCTGTGGTCGCAGGATGCCGACCCCCAGGGGTTCGGCTGGATCGACGCCAACGACGCGGGCAACAACGTCTTCTCGTTCCTGCGCTGGGGCGCGGACGGCTCCGTGGTCGCGTGCATCACGAACTTCGCCGGCGTGCCGCACGAGGGCTACCGCGTCGGCCTGCCACACGCCGGGCAGTGGCGCGAGGTGGTCAACACCGACGCGGACACGTACGCAGGCAGCGGGGTCGGCAACATGGGCGCCGTCGAGGCGGTGCCCGAGGAGTGGCACGGCCAGCCCTGCTCCGCCACCCTGCGCGTACCGCCGCTCGCCACCCTCTGGCTGCACTCGCCCGGCCAGCCGCCCGCAAGTTGATCTGTCTCGTGCCGCACGCTCAGCCGGTCAGGAACGCGTGTGCGGCCGCGATGTCGACCGGTGAGTTGCTGATCTCGCAAGCCTGACCCTTGCGCTGCTTGGCGAGCATCACCCAGCGGTGGGTCTGCGTCCGGCTGTTGACGGTGGCCGTCGTGTCGTAGATCGCGACGACGTAGTCGTCGTCACCGAAGACCTTGACCACCTCGTTGTGCTGGGTGCCGCCGGTCAGGGTCAGCAGCTCGCCGAACATGGCCACGATCTGGTCCCAACCACGGAACGTGCCCACGGTGGGCTGACCCTCGTACCCGTTGTTCGTCCAGACACAGTCGTCGGTCATCGACGCGCGGACGGCGTCCAGGTCGGCCGCTTCGAAGGCGGCGAACGCCGCCCGCATGGTCTGCACGTTCTCGTGCTCGTCGAGCTTGATGACGCGCGGCTTCGGGATGGTGGCCACGGGGCCCCCTCGGGACGTGGTGACCCGGCGGGTCACCGGTGACGGGAGGCTCGCAGGGTGAACGCGGTTCGGCTAGTCCCCCGCCTCAGACGTCCCACATGACCGGGATGCGCGGGTCCGGTGCGTACGTGCAGTACGTGCCCGTGCGGATCGTCCGCTCGAGGTGTCCGGCCAGCTCCGGGTGGTGCTCGGCCACGCGGGCCATCGCGTACCGCACCGCACGCGTGACCGCGGCGCGGGCGCGCTCCGAGGTCGCTCCGGTCGGCCGGGCGCGACCGCCGATGCCGTACGCGCTCGCCAGCTCGGCGACGAGGAAGGCCCGGTCGCGGTCCGCGAGGGCTGCCCGGTCGGCGTCACCGGATGCCTGCGCGTCCTCGAGGTCCTGCTCGACCTCCGCGAGCCGCCGGCGGTACGCCTCCCGCGCCTGGTCGTCGAGCACCGGACCGAGGTCCCGCTGTCGGCACGCGGCGGCGGCGGTCGGCAACACGCCCCGCTCGGCCGCGACGAGATCCAGCACGTGGAACTCCCGCCCCGGCTCGGCCAGCAGCCGCGCGAGGTAGCGCAGGCCCTGCAGGTCGCGCAGCAGCACGGTCCGTCCGCCGAAGGTCACCGTGCGCGTGTCGCCTTCGCAGCGGAACACCTCCCGCAGCCCGGCGTGCGGGACCGACGGCGCGGAGCCCGGCGCGGCCACCAGCACGGCACCGATCGCCGCGAGTGCCGCCTCGCCCGTGCCCTGCTCCAGCTCGGCGCGGTCCCGCTGCCCCCGGCCCCGGTACGCGGCGGCCAGCGCCACCCGCGCGGCCGCCGCCTCGTACGGCGCCTCGATGTCGCTCCACAGCGCGAGCGCCGCGTCGCACTCCCGCACGGCCGTGTCCCAGTCCGGCTCGGCGAGGGCCACCCGCCCGCGCGCGAGAGCCGCACACGCCAGCAGGGCGTGGCTGCGGAACACCTCCGCGATGCCCGTCAGCTCGTCCGCGGCGCCCCGTGCGGCGACCACGTCACCGGTGGCGAGCGCGACCTCGACGTACGCCTCCAACAGCGGGGCCCGGCGCAGCCGCTCGTTGGGCGGGCGCTCCTTCGACGGCACGTTGGCCGGCCGCTCGAGCGCGTCGCGTACCAGCGTCACAGCGGCGCCCGAGTCTCCCTGCGCGAGGCGCAGCAGTGCCAGGCCGGGCTGCGGGTCCCAGCCGTGGGTCCGCGCCGCGAGGAACGCCTCCTCCGCACCGGCGAGGTCCCCGCGTCGCAGCCGGATGGTGCCCAGCTCGGTCAGCGGCCAGCCGAACTCGCGGCGCAGCCACGGCCGCAGCTCGTCGCACGCCCGCAGGACCTCGGCCTCCGCCTCGGCGCACGACCCGCGCAGCCGCAGGATCTCCGCCCGGTGGACGCGGCACCGGCCGCTGAACCCGCCGACGGCGTTGCCCGGCCGCCAGCGCTCCATCGCCTCGGTCCACTCCTGTGCCCGGTCGTACTGGGCGAGCCCCTGCATCGCGCAGATCAGCTCGCAGTAGACGATGCCCACGCCGACGGCGTCGAGCTCACCGGACACGGTCGCCACCGCGACCTCGTCGAGCAGCGCCAGCCCCTCGTCGACCCGGCCGTCGAAGATGAGCATCCGGGCGGCGCCCAGCCAGCCCATCGCCGCGGCCACGGGCACGTCGGGCGTACCGAGCGCCACCGCGGTCGCCGACCACTCGCGCGCGGTGACGAAGTCGCCGCAGAACAGCCGCTCGTACATCCGGACGGCGGCGAGCATCGCGTGCGTCGGGGTGCCCGCCGTCCCCTCCAGCAGGCGCTCGGCGCGCGCCAGCCAGCCGCGGACGGGAGCCATCAGTCCGGTGTCCATGAGCAGGTACATGGCGATCGAGACGGCCGCGCCCGCCGCACCGGTGTGGTCGCCGACGGCGAGCAGCGCGGCGTGCGCCCGTTCCTGGGCGGCAACCGCCGCCTCCGGGTCGCCGGCGGCGTACGCGGCGCGGGCCAGCAGGTCGAGGTCGGCAGGTGCCAGCGGCGTACGCGCGTCCGCCTCACCCAGCAGGTCGACGGCGTCCCGCCACCTCCCCGCGGCCAGCGCGCGGGCAGCCCGCTCGGCGAGCGGCGCCACGACCGCCTGGCCCATGACACCCCCCGGCACGCGAACTCGCACGAGTGGCCGGGTGCTTCCGGCCGTGACACGGATTGTCACGCCTGAAGGGTGTCACCGCCAGCCATCGGCCCACGGGGCCGTAGAGGGGAGCCACCGATGAACGAGCGTCTGGACGACCTGCCGGTCGAGGTCAAGGACGGCGAGCTGGTCACGCGCTACGCCGAGTGGGGCGAGATGGCGGTCCGCTACGCGCGGCTGCCCGCCGGCGCGGACATGACCCCCGTGCTCGAGGGCCTCCCGGGCGACCGCTGCCCGAGCCCGCACTGGGGTGTGGTCCTGGAGGGCACGATCCACATGGTCCACGCCGACGGCACCGAGGAGATTGCTCGCGCGGGCGATGCGTACCACTGGCCGGCCGGCCACACCGGCTGGACGCCCACCGGCACGGCGTTCGTCGAGGTCGGCCCGGTCGCCGAGATGCGCGCCTTCAGCGACCACGCGAAGGCCAAGTTCGCCTGAGCCCGTCCCGTACCGCGCCGGGTGCGCCGTACGCGGGACGCCGTACGGGCCGCGAGACGGATCAACGTGCAGCCGGTCAGAACAGGGCGTTGGCGAGGGCGCGGCGGCCCTGGGCGAGGCGGGGGTCGTCGGCGTCGAGGACCTCGAACAGGGAGAGCAGCCGGGCCCGGGCCCGCTCCCGGTCCTCGCCGGAGGCCGCCCGGACAACGTCGACGAGCCGGGCGATCGCGTCGTCGACCCGGCCGGTCGCCATGTCGAGGTCGGCGACGACGAGCTGCGCATCGACGTCGTCCGGCGCGTCCGCCGCCCGCGGTCCGCGCCGCCTGCTGGTCGACGCCCTGGGTTCGCTGCAGCAGCTCCACGCGGGCCAGCGCCAGCTTCGCCGTGGCGTCACCGGGGTTGCGGGCGAGCAGCGCCTCGTACGCCGCGCGGGCGGCGTCGACGTCGTTGCGCGCGAGCGCCTGCTCGGCCTCCTGGTACGCCGGGTCGAGCTGCGGCTCGGCGGGCTGCTGGCCCTCGGCCTCGCCGCCGGCACCGACGCCGTTCGCCGCGGCCACGCGGAGCACCTCGGCGACGTACTGGCGGGCCTGCGCCTCCGGCACCGCACCCTGGAACAGCGGTACGGGCTGGCCCGCGATCACCGCGAACACCGACGGGATGCTCTGCACCTGGAAGGCCGCGGCGAGCCGCTGCTCCGCATCGACATCGATCTTCGCGAGCACCCACGCGCCATCCGCCTCGGCGGCGAGCCGCTCGAGCACCGGGCTGAGCTGCTTGCACGGGCCGCACCACTCCGCCCAGAAGTCGATGAGCACCGGCACCTGCCGGGAGCGCTCGAGCACCTCGGCCTGGAAGGTCGCCTCCGTGACCTCGATGACGGCTCCACCCGCCGGCGGCGGCGCGCCCGCGTCACCGGCCGGCGTCGCGGGGCGCTGGGAACGCGCCTTCAGACCGGACAGGTCCACGGCGCCGGGCAGGCTGAGATCACCGGGTCGCATGCGCACCCCTCTATTACAACCCGGCGGCGGACGCACGGCACGTGCGGGCACCTCTCGGATGTGAGGATGGGGCGGTGGCCGACCCGGAGAACGTCCTCGGCCCGTCCTTCGCCGAGCTCGCCGCGGCCCGGTACGGCGGTCGGACGGTGGCGGACACGTACGACACCGTCTGCCACCTCGCGGTACGGCTCATCGACGGCTGCGACCACGCCGGGGTCACCGAGCTCCGCCCGGACCGCACGCTGCACACCCTCGCCGCCTCCGACGACGTCGCCGCCAGGGTGGACCGCCTCGAGTCGGAGGTCGAGGAGGGCCCCCGTCTCGACGCCATGCTCGACGAAGCCTGGCAGCACGACCCGGACAGCACCTCAACCGCAAGCTGCGCGACGTCGCGGACGAGGTGGTCCGCCGGCACGAGGACCGGCGCGGCTGAGCGATCGGTAGCGAGCGGTCAGCCGCCGGGCGCCTCCAGCAGCGCGGTGCGCAGCGACGCGAGGTCGTCCGCACCGACCCCGAGGTCGCCGAGATAGGTCTGCGCCGACCCGTACCGGTCCGCCAGCCCGTCGAGGAAGCGGTGCATCACGCCGTCGTGCACGGGCGGCTCGGGCAGTGCCTCCCGGGTGCGGACGTAGTCGGCCTCGATCGCGTCCCGCGGCACCCCCAGCACGGACAGGAGCAGCGCGGCAAGCACCCCGGTCCGATCGCGGCCGGCCATGCAGTGGAACACCGCCGGGTAGGTCTCCTCCTGCCCGAGCAGGCCGAACACCCGGCGGATGCTGTCACGCCCGAGGTCGGTCATCTCCAGGTAGATGCCGGCGACGCGGTCGGGGTCGGCCCACGACGCCTCCCCCACCCAGTGCCCCGGCACCTCGAGGAAGATCGGCGCGTGGACGTGCCGCGGGGCCCGCGCGAGCTCGTACAGCGCGCCCGTCCCGTGCTCGTCGAGCTCGAACGGCGCCCGCAGGTCGATCACGGTCGTGATGTCCAGGCCGCACACGCCGGCGGCGTCAGCACCGGAGAGATCGTGCAGGCCGCTGCTGCGGAACAGCCGGCCGCGACGGACGACGGCACCCTCTGCGGTGCGCAGCCCCCCGAGGTCACGGAAGTTCGGACAGGTCGCGAACACTAGAACCGCGGGGGCTCCATGTAAGTGCCCCACTCCTCGCGCAGCGCGTCGCACACCTCGCCGAGCGTCGCCTCGGCGCGCACGGCGTCGAGCATGGCCGGGATCATGTTGTCCTCGGTGCGGGAGACCTCGACCATCCGGGCCAGGGCGGCGTCGACCGTGGCCTGGTCGCGGCGGGCGCGGCGGTCGGCGAGCGCCTGGCGCTGGTCGACCTCGACCTCGTGGGAGACCCGCAGGATGTCCAGCTCGCCGACCACGGTGTCGGTGGCCACGTTGACCCCGACGACCTTCTTCTCCCCCTTCTCGACCTTCTGCTGGTAGGAGAACGCGGCCTCGGCGATCTCGGCCATGAACCAGCCGTCCTCGATCCCGCGCAGGATCCCCGACGTCATCGACCCGTCCGAACCCATCTCGGTGATCCGGGCGAAGATCTCCTCCGCCTCGGCCTCGAGCCGGTCGGTGAGCGCCTCGACGTACCAGGAGCCGCCGAGCGGGTCCGCGACGTGCGTCACCCCGGTCTCCTCCATGATCACCTGCTGGGTGCGCAACGCGATCTCCGCGGCCTTCTCGCTCGGCAGCGCCAGCACCTCGTCCAACGCGTTGGTGTGCAGCGAGTTCGTCCCACCCAGCACCGCCGCGAGCGCCTCCACCGCCGTACGGGTGATGTTGTTGTCCGGCTGCTGCGCGGTCAGGCTCACCCCGGCGGTCTGGGTGTGGAAGCGCAGCCACTGCGCCCGCTCGGTCCTCGCCCCGTACACGTCGCGCAGCCAGCGGGCCCAGATCCGCCGCGCCGCCCGGAACTTCGCGATCTCCTCGAAGAAGTCCACGTGCGCGTCGAAGAAGAACGACAGGCCCGGCGCGAAGACGTCCACGTCCAGCCCGCGACTCTTGCCGAGCTCGACGTAGGCGAACCCGTCCGCGAGGGTGTACGCCAGCTCCTGCGCCGCGGTCGAACCGGCCTCTCGGATGTGGTAGCCGGACACGGAGATCGGCTTGTACCGCGGGATCGCCTCCGCGCAGTACGCCATCAGGTCACCGATCAGCCGCAGGTGCGGCTGCGGCGGGAACAGCCACTCCTTCTGCGCGATGTACTCCTTGAAGATGTCGGTCTGCAACGTCCCGTCCAGACCGCCCAGGTCCACGCCCTGGCGCTCCGCGGCCACCAGGTACATGCAGAACACCGGCACCGCCGGCCCGGAGATCGTCATCGACGTCGTCACATCCCCCAGCGGGATGTCGGCGAACAGCAGCTCCATGTCCGACGCGGAGTCGATCGCCACCCCGCAGTGCCCGACCTCGCCCAGCGACCGCGCGTCGTCGGAGTCCCGGCCCATCAACGTCGGCATGTCGAACGCCACGGAAAGCCCGGTGCCACCCGCACGCAGCAGCATCTTGTACCGCTCGTTCGTCTGGGTCGCGTTACCGAACCCGGAGAACTGCCGGATCGTCCACGCCCGCCCCCGGTACCCCGTCGCATACAACCCCCGCGTGAACGGGAACTCCCCCGGCCACCCGATCCGCTCAAACCCGGGCACCACCGCACCCTCCGGCGGCCCGTACACCGGGTCCACCTCCACCCCCGACAGCGTCGTGAAGTCCGCATCGCGCTTCTTCGCGGCCTCGAACCGCTCCCGCCAGCGCCGGCGGCCCGCCTCGATCTCGGCTGCGTCCACGGGAACTCCCCACCTGGTGGCGACGACGATCTCCTCCCCGCAGGTTACGTCGTGACGCCCGCGACGAGCTCGTCCGCCGCGGCGTACGGGTCCAGCTCCCCCGCGACCACCCGCGCGGCCAGCTGGTCCAGCAGCTTCCCGCCACGGAGGTCGCCCATCCGCGCGCGCAGAGCGGTGACCGCGATCGCCTCGACCTCGTCGGCCGCCCGGGCCCGGCGGCGAGCAGTCAGCCGGCCCGCTGCCTGCAGCCACTCGGCGTGCGCGTCGAGCGCGTCCGCGACCTCGGGCACACCCTCCGCACGCGCGGCGACGGTCTTGACGATCGGCGGCGTCCAGGTGTCCCCGCCGGAGCGGTCGGCGAGGGACAGCATGTTCCGCAGGTCCCGGGCGGTCGCGTCCGCACCCTCCCGGTCCGCCTTGTTCACGACGAAGACGTCGGCGACCTCGAGGATGCCCGCCTTGGCGGCCTGGATGGAGTCACCCATGCCCGGCGCCACCAGCACCACGGTGGAGTCGGCCATCGACGCCACCTCGACCTCGGCCTGGCCCACACCCACCGTCTCGACGAGCACCACGTCGCACCCCGCTGCGTCGAGCACGCGCAGTGCCTGCGGCGTCGCCCAGGCGAGCCCGCCCAGGTGCCCCCGGCTCGCCATGGAGCGGATGAACACCTCCGGGTCGGTGGCGTGGTCCTGCATCCGCACCCGGTCGCCCAGCAGCGCGCCACCGGAGAACGGTGACGACGGGTCCACGGCCAGCACGCCGACGCGCAGTCCCCGCCGGCGGTACTCCCCCACGAGCGCGCCGGTCATCGTGGACTTGCCCACGCCGGGCGAGCCGGTCAGGCCCACCACGCGAGCGTGACCGGCGTGGGGAGCGAGCGCCGCCATCACCGGCCGCAGCAGTGGGGAGGCGTCCTCGACCAGGGAGATCAGCCGGGCGACCGCGCGCGCCTGCCCCTGACGGGCACCATCGACGAGCGCGTCGACGTCGACGCGCCTGCGCGAGTCGCTCACGCGCCGGGGACGCGGAAGAGCAGGGCGTCACCCTGCCCACCGCCGCCGCACAGGCCGGCTGCACCCAGTCCGCCGCCGCGACGACGCAGCTCCATGATCAGGGTGAGGGCGATCCGCGCGCCGGACATCCCGATCGGGTGGCCGAGTGCGATGGCGCCGCCGTTGACGTTGACGCGGTCGGCGTCCAGACCGAGCTCCCGCATCGACTGGATGCCGACGGCGGCGAACGCCTCGTTGATCTCGACGAGGTCGAGGGCCGACGGGTCGAGCCCCTCTCGACCGAGCGCCTTGCGGATCGCGTTCGACGGCTGCGACTGCAGGCTCGGGTCAGGACCGGCGACGACACCGTGCGCCCCGACCTCGGCGAGGACGGGCGCCCCCAGCTCCTCGGCCTTGCGGCGGCTCATGACGACGACCGCGCACGCGCCGTCGGAGATCTGCGACGCCGACCCCGCGGTGATCGTCCCGTCGGGTGCGAACGCCGGGCGCAGCCTGCCGAGCGACTCCGCGGTGGTGCCGGGCCGCACCCCTTCGTCCGCCGTCACGAGGACGGGGTCGCCCTTGCGCTGCGGGATCGCCACCGGGACGAGCTCGTCGTCGAACCGGCCGTTCTTCATGGCGTCCGCGGCCCGCTCGTGCGAGCGCGCGGAGAACTCGTCCTGCTCCGCGCGGCTGATGCCGAGCGCGGCGTTGTAGCGCTCCGTCCCCTCCCCCATCGAGCACTGGTCGAACGCGCAGAACAGCCCGTCGTGCGCCATCGAGTCGACGACCGTGCCGTTGCCGTACCGGTAGCCCGCCCGGGCACCCGGGAGCAGGTGGGGGGCGTTCGTCATCGACTCCATCCCCCCGGCGACGACGACGTCGAACTCGCCGGCGCCGATGAGCTGGTCGGCGAGCGCGATCGCGTCGAGGCCGGACAGGCACACCTTGTTCACGGTGAGGGCCGGCACGGTCATCGGGATGCCGCCCTTGACGGCGGCCTGCCGCGCGGTGATCTGCCCCGCGCCGGCCTGGAGCACGTGGCCCATGATCACGTAGTCGACCTGGTCGCCGGCGACCCCGGCCCGCGCGAGCGCGGCCTCGACGGCGATGCCACCGAGGTCGACGGCCTGGAAGTCGCGCAGGGACCCGAGCAGCTTGCCGATCGGGGTCCGCGCGCCGGAGACGACGACCGAGCCGGGCATGGGGGCCTCCTCGTGATCGCGGGCTCGGCTGTCACGATAAGCCCGTGTTCCTGCGCATCGACCATGTGGGCATCGCCGTCCGCGACCTGGAGACCAGCACCGCCTTCTACGAGTCGACGTTCGGCCTGACCGTCGTCGCCCGGGAGGTGCACGAGTCGCAGGGTGTGCGCGAGGCGATGCTGCACGTCGCCGACGTGCAGCACGGCGGGTCGTACGTCCAGCTGCTGGAACCGCTCGGCCCGGACACCCCGGTCGGGAAGTTCCTGGAGCGCAACGGCGAGGGTGTGCACCACGTCGGCTACGGCGTCGAGGACGTCACGGCGGCGCTCGCCGACCTGCAGGGAAAGGGCGTTCGGCTGGTGGACGAGCGCCCCCGCCACGGCTCGATGGGGGCGTCCATCGCGTTCCTGCACCCGAAGAGCGTCGGCGGGGTGCTCACGGAGCTGGTGCAGGCGCCACCAGCGGGGTAGGGGTTGCGACATGGACGAGGAGACCACCTTGCTGCCTGTCGGCGTCGACGCGACCGAGCACGGCTTCGACGTCGTGCTGCGGGGTTACGACCGCCAGCAGGTCGACCGCCATCTCGCCGCGTTGGAGGCGCTGCTCACCCAGGCCGAGCGCGAGGCGGAGGTCCAGCGCGCCGAGGCGGAACGGCTGCGCACGGAGGCCGACCGGGCGAGGCACGATGCCGGCGACGGGGCCGCGTCGTACGACGGCCTCGGCCGTCGCGTGACCCGGATCCTCAGCCTGGCCGAGGAGGAGGCGACCGTGCTGCGGGAGCAGGCCCGCCGCGAGCGCGAGCAGGCCGCCCGGGAGCTGGGCGAGCAGCAGACCCAGGGGGAGGCGGCCCGCCGGGGCATCATGCAGGCCGCGGAGCGCGATGCCAGCGAGATGACCCGGCGCGCCAACGAGCGTGCGGAGGCGCTGCTCGCGGAGGCCAGCGGCGAGGCGGAACGGCTCGTCAGCGGCGCTCGCGAGCAGGTGGAGGCGCTGCGCCGGGAGCGGGACGCCATCCGCGGACAGCTGGCCGAGCTGCGGTCGCGGCTGTCCGTGGTGGCCGGCGAGGAGGCCTAGGCCTGACCCAGCCCGTCGAGGAACGCACCCACGGCGTGGTTGAACTCCTCGGGCGCCTCCACGGCTGACAGGTGCCCCGAGGACGGGATGCGCACCAGCTGCGCGCCGGGGACGGCCGTCGCCATGGCCTCGGCGTCCGCCGGCGGGGACAGCGTGTCCTCCTCGCCTACCAGGACGAGCGTCGGGACGCGCACCTCGGCGAGGGTCTGCAGGGAGTCGGGGCGCGCGGCCATCGCCCGGGACGCCCATGCCACGGCCGCCGGGGGGGCCGCCTGCACCAGCGCCTTGACCCGTCCGAACACCAGCGCACGCTGCTGGAGCGTCGTCGGCCCCACGAGGGTCGGCAGGACCTGGTCGAGCAGGACCGCGGACTCCTCGTCGCTCTCGACCGTGCTCGCGAGCTGCTCGCGCCGGGCGCGGCCGTCCGCAGGGTCGGCCGTCGCCTTGGTGTCCGCCAGGACGAGGGCGGCGACCCGCTCGGGGTGCCGGCGCAGGAACGCCATCGCGACGTACCCGCCCATCGACAGCCCCCCGAGCACCACCGAGTCGAGGCCCTTGCTGTCCAGCAGGGCTGCGAGATCGTCCGCCACGTGGTCGAGCGAAGGCTCGTCGTCGCCGAGTGGTGAACCGCCGAAACCGCGCTGGTCCGGAGTGATCACCCGGACCCGGTCCGAGAGCGCCTCCCGCTGCGCCAACCACATCGCCGACGACAGCGGGAAGGCGTGCAGCAGCACGAGCGGGCGGCCGGCGCCGGTCTCACGGTGGTACAGCTCGACAGGCATGACCCCGACCGTAGCGCGGCGCGGCTACGCCCCACCGTCCTGCCGCGGCCACGTACGGGGCAGGGGGTACGCGGCCGGCGCCGCGTGGCGCACCACCTCGTCGAGCACCTCCTCCGCCCGCCCGACGAACAGGTGCTTGGCGCCGAGCATGGCCACGACCTCGGCCTGCGGGATCGCGGCGAACCGCCGCCGCGCCTCCTCCGGACGGAGGTAGTCGTCGAGCTCGGGGACGATCGCGACGACCGGACGCCCGTCCCGTCCCCAGGCGGCGAGGTCCGCGTCCGTGGAGTAGCGCAGCGGAGGCGAGACGAGCAGGAGCCCCAGGACGGCCGGGTCGCGGCCGTGCCGCAGGGCGACGTCGGTCCCGAACGACCAGCCCAGCAGCCACGGGCGCGGCAGGTTCTCGTACTCCACGAGGTCGAGCGCCGCCGCCACGTCCCACCGCTCGTCCTCGCCGGCGCCGAACTCTCCCTCGCTGCGTCCCTGCTCGCTCCCGGTGCCGCGCGTGTTGAACCGGAGCACGGCCAGGCCCGCGAGGGCGGGCAGCCGGTTGGCGGCCTTGCGCAGGAGGTGGCTGTCCATCATGCCGCCGTGCGTGGGCAGCGGGTGCAGGCACACGAGCGTGCCGGTGGGAGCCGCCCTCTCCGGCAGCGCGAGCTCGCCGACGAGCTGCAAGCCGTCCGCGGTGTGCAGGGTCACCGCTTCCCGGCGCGCCGGCAGCACGGTGTTGGCCCGGATCTCCATCGCGCTGTCCCTACCCGCCGCAGCTCACCCGTAGCGCGGGGCGTTGCGCGAGCGGGTGACACCCGTCCCGCGCCGCTCCCGCGCCGCCCAGCAGGGCCGGTGCCAGTGCCGGCGGTCCAACTCCGGGTCGCCGTCCAGCGGCCACACCACGACGTGGGCGACACCGGGACGGATCTCCTGGTCGCAGCCCGGGCAGCGGTAGGTCTTCACCGCTCGGTCGCCGGTGACGGGCCGGACCGCGTGGTCGGCACCGCGGAAAGCCTCCACCGTGCCGATCCCCGCGGGATCAGGCCTGGTCCCGGGCGCGTCCTCGCGCCGCCGGTGCCGGCGCGGGCTCACCGACGTCCGGCCTCACGCATCCGCCGGCCGACCGTGACCAGCTGGGCCAGCAGCGGCGCGGGCCACAGCGCCGGCTCCCGCACCTCGGCGTACTGGTGGCGCAGGCCCGCGACGACGGCCTCGGGGCCCACCGCGTCGAGGACGGTCAGTGGCCCCTCGGGGTATCCGCAGCCGAGCCGCATCGCGGCGTCGACGTCGTCCGCGGTGGCGTACCCCACCTCGACCATGCGCACCGCGTCGTTGAGGTGCGGGTAGAGCAGCGCCTCGACGACCAGCCCGGCCCGGTCGCCGCAGACGACCGGAACCAGCCCAGCCGCGGCCACGGCGGCGGTGACCGCGGCCACCGCCTCCGGTGAGGTCGCGCGGGTGCGGACGACCTCGACGACGTCGTGGTCGCGTCCCGTGCGGGGACGGTGCAGCCCGACCACCTGCTCCGGCCGGTCCGCACCCGCCGGCGCAGCCGCGACCGGCTGCTCCCCCGTCGGGACGGCCACCGCGTCCCAGTCGCCTCCTGCCTCAGCAACCGCCTCGGCGCCCGCCTTGCTCAGTCGCCCGGCGAGCTCGCCGTGGTCACCGAGCAACGCGACCCGCCCGCCCGGAGCGGACGCTGGCCTCTCGGCCGTCTCGGCGGCGTGGTCGTAGAAGCCGCGGCCGGTCTTGCGGCCGAGCAGTCCCGCGGTGACCAGCTCCCGGAGCACCGGCGCAGGGACGTGGCGCGGGTCGCGGGACTGCGCGTACATCGTCTCCACGACCTCGAGCGCGGTGTCCAGGCCGATCATGTCGAGCAGAGCCAGCGGCCCCATGGGCAGACCGACCGCGCCGGTCATGGCGGCGTCGAGCTCGTCCCGGCCGACGTGACCCTCGCCGTACATGCGGGCCGCGTGGTTGAGGTAGCCGAGGAGCAGCCAGTTCGCGACGAAGCCGGCCCGGTCGCGGACGCTCACCGGCGTCTTGCCGCAGCGCTCGGCGAGCGCGACCACCGCGGCGACCACGTCCTCGTCGCTCACGACCGTGCGCACCACCTCGACCAGGCGCATGACGGGAGCGGGGTTGAAGAAGTGCATGCCGACCACGCGACCGGGCCGCGACGTGGCGACCGCGATCTCGGTCACCGACAGCGAGGACGTGTTCGTGGCCAGGATGGTCTCGGGCGGGCAGCGCCGGTCGAGGTCGGCGAACAGCGCGGCCTTGACGTCCATCCGCTCCGGGACCGCCTCGATGACCAGCTCCGCCTCGGCGAGCCGGTCGCGGTCCGTGCTGAGGACGAGCCGGTCGAGCGCCTGGTCCCGGTCGGCCTCCGCGAGCCGGCCCCGGGAGACGGCCCGGTCCAGCGAGGCGGTGAGACGGTCCTGCCCACGCTCGAGGGTCTCGTCGGTCGCCTCCAGGCCGATCACGCGCACCCCCGCGCGCAGCATGACCTCGGCGATGCCGGCGCCCATCTGGCCCAGGCCGACGACCCCGACCGTCTCCACAGCTGCCACCGCGCGCTCCTCCGATCTGCGGGCCGTTCCTGCCCCCCAGTGTCGCGCAGCTGCTGAGGCGGCCGGTGGCCCCGGCCGCTAGAACAGCGTGGGGTTGGCCGGCTCGATGCCGCGCAGCGCGTCGTAGTCGAGCGTCACGCAGTCGATTCCACGGTCGGCGGCGAGCACGCGCGCCTGCGGGGTGATCTGCTGGGCGGCGAGCACCCCGCGTACGGGCCGCAGCAGCGGGTCCCGCTCGAGTCGCTGCAGGTAGCGGGTGAGCTGCTCGACGCCGTCGATCTCCCCCCGCCGCTTGATCTCCACCGCGACGGTGCGCCCCTCGTGGTCGCGGCAGAGCAGGTCCACCGGGCCGATGTCGGTGGGGAACTCCCGGCGGACCAGGCGCCAGCCCGTGCCCAGGACCTCGCAGCGGTCGGCGAGCAGCTCCTGCAGGTGCGCCTCGACGCCGTCCTTGCGCAGGCCGGGGTCGACGCCGAGCTCGTGCGAGGTGTCGTGCAGCACCTCCTCGACGGTGATGAGCAGCTGCTCCCCCGCCTTGTTGGTCACCGTCCACAGACCGTCCTCACCGGTCTCGAGGGTGCAGGGCGGGCTCATCCAGTTCAGCGGCTTGTAGGCCCCGCCGTCGGCGTGCACGGAGACACTGCCGTCCGCCTTGACGAGCAGCAGCCGAACGGCGAGCGGCAGGTGGGCGGTGAGCCGGCCGACGTAGTCGACGCTGCACCGGGCAACGACGAGGCGCACCGGGCGACCTTAACCGCTCCGGTGCCACCCGCAGGCGCGCCCGGCAGGAGCGTGCTGCCGGCCGTCGAAATCCTTCGCCATGCGCCGTCTCATCGCAGCCCTCGCGCTGCTGTCCACCGCTGCTGCCGGCGCCGTCACGGCCGGGGCCGTTGCCGCCGGCCCGGCGGCGAACGCGCCGCTACCCCCGGTGGCCGCCGGCATGCCTGCGGGCGTCCCGCCGGCCGCCCGCGAGGCCGAGCCCGCGCTGCCGGCACCGCGAGGCTGGCCGTTCGGCGAGCAGTTCCCCCGCACGTCGGGGACCGGCCGCCTGGCGGGCGGCGCGACGTTCTGGACCGACTTCCTCTACGACGACCACGGCGCCGCGGGCCACCCGGTCGACACGCCGGTGGCCGCGCTGGCGCCGACGGACGGCACGTACGTCTACGCCAGTGACAAGGCGCACATGAACGGCGCCGACATCTTCCGCGCCGCGGTCGGCCTGCGTGACGGCGTCACGTACTGGCGGGTGGACTGGAACACCCTCGTCGACCCGGCGCTGCCGGTCGCGGAGTGGGCGATCGACCGCGACGACGACCCCGCGACCGGCGTGGACACCTGGCCGGCCGGCGCCGGCGTGCACTCCCCCGGCTCCGATGCCTTCCTCGTGGTGACCAGCCGCGGTGCCCGGCTCCTGGACGGCAGCGGGAGGGTGGTCGCCGTGCTGCCCACCACCGTCGACCGGGCGGCGCGGTCGTTCGTCGTCGCGGTTCCCCAGGGCGAGCTGCACCTCGGCACCACCTCCCGCGTCCGGCTGGCCGCCGGTGTCGCCAACGCCGGCGGCACCGGCTTCGCGCCGGTCGGCTCGGATCTCGGCGCGAACCCCGGCCAGCCCGCCGTCTACAACGTGACCTTCCGCACGTACAAGCAGGAGCCACCGCAGTACCGGCACGGCATCGCGACCAACTACCTCGGCACCCAGTCCGCACCGCGTGCTGCCGACCTCGGCAACCTCTGGATGGAGGACCACCAGGCCGAGGCGCTCGCGGCCGGCGACGTCACGCCGTTCTCGCTCCAGGTCGACTGGTCGGACCTGGCCGCCCACCGCGCCACGCCGGAGCCACGGCCGACCGGGTACACCAACCGCTGGTACGTGACCACGCTCGACCTCGGCCAGGGCGTCGTCCACGACGCCTCCGGTGGTGCCGGTCAGGACCTGCGGCCGAACTTCCTCGGCCGGGTCCAGCCGTACGCGGTGTACGTGCCGACGACCTACCGGCCCGGCCACGCGACGCCGCTGACGTGGATCCTGCACTCGCTGTCCGTGCAGCACAACCAGTACGGCGCGTACGACCCGCAGCTGCTCCAGCACGCCTGCGAGGACCGCGGGTCGATCTGCGCGACGACGCTCGGGTTCGGGCCGGACGGCTGGTACCACGACGAGGCGGAGGTCGACTTCTGGCAGGTGTGGCACGCACTGGCGCGTGCGTACACCCTCGACCCCGACCGGACGGTCATCTCCGGCTACTCGATGGGCGGCTACGGCACGTACAAGCTGGGCCTGGAGTACCCGGACCTGTTCGCCAAGGCCATGCCGCTGGCCGGGCCGCCGCAGTGCGGGCTGCGCCTTGTCGAGGGTGCCGGCTTCACCTCCGGGCCGGGCCGGTGCAGCACGGACGGCGACACGACGCCGCTGCTCGACAGCGCCCGGTGGCTGCCGTTCGTCGTCGGCCAGGGCATGGCCGACGAGCTCGTGCCGTTCACCAGCGTGGTGCAGCAGGTGCAGACGCTCGACAGCCTCGGCTACCGGTACTACTTCGAGCTCTACCCCGCCGAGGACCACCTGGTGTGGGCTATCCAGGACGCGTTCGACAGCGAGGTCGCCCAGCTCGGTGAGCCGGTGCGCGAGCGCGACCCCGGCCACGTGACGTACACCTGGTACCCGCACCTGTCCCGCACCGACCTGGGCATCGGGCCGCAGGGCGTGTACTGGCTGCGCGACCTGCGCGCGCGGGATACCGGCCCGGGCAGCCTCGCCCACGTCGACGCCGTGAACCAGCGGCTGGTCCGGCCGGTAACGGTCTCCCGCACCCAGTCCGCGCGGGTACCTGGCGAGGCGACGCCGTCGGTGGTCCAGCAGCTCACCTGGGCGGTCGGGCCGCGACCCGACGCCGCCCCCACGCTGCTGAGCATGAGCCTGCGCAACGTCGCGGGCGCGTCAGTGGACCCCGCGTGGGGCGGCTGGGCCTGGCGGACCGGCCACCTCGACGTGGTCACCGACGGTGGCACGGCCCTGCGCCTGGTGGACCTGCCCGCCGGGACCCGGGTGGTCGTCCGCGGACGGACGGTCGCCACCGCGGGCTCGGAGGGGTCGGCCACGGTCCGGCTGGACCGCGGCCGCACGATCGTCGGCCTCGTCCTGCCGCCGCGGCGCCCTGACTGACCTTCGCGTTCGGTAACGAACCGGACACAGGAGGCCGGCGGACGGTTGATCCCCCTCTCTTCGAGGTAGCACCACGGTGACAAGCCCCTGACCCCGACGACCGAGGGATGTGACGGCGCCGCATGGAGGGTGACCTGTTGCGTGCTCTCGCCTCCGACCTCCCCGAGGGCGAGATCGAGAACATGACCGACAAGCTGGCGTGGGGCCTCGCCCTGTACACCGACGTCGAGCGGGTGACCGCGCCCCGTGAACCGGCCGAGAAGCGCACCCGCCGGCGCACGACCCGCCGGACCCGCGCCGCCGGCTCGACCAAGGCGACCCGGCGGGGACGCCGCTGACGGTCAGGCAGCGGTCAGCGGTGGACGGTCCACGTTGAGCACCCGGTAGAGCCGGGTGGC
Source organism: uncultured Actinomycetota bacterium (assembly GCA_963728075.1). Taxonomy (GTDB): domain Bacteria; phylum Actinomycetota; class Actinomycetes; order JAFAQI01; family DASSKL01; genus CAVSIP01. Next base: position 187,318 of record CAVSIP010000005.1, read on the forward strand.
GAGCAGCAGCCGCTCGATGCGCGGCGGGACGCCGGCGAGCACGAGCCGGCGGCCGCTCTGGCAGGCGCGGCGGTGCGTGCCGACGAGCACCCCCAGCGCCGTGGCGTCAAGCATCTCCACGTCGGTGACGTCGACGACGAGGTCGCCGCAACCGCCGTCGACCTCGCGGTGCAGCACCGAGCGCACCTCGGCGGCCGTGGTCAGCCCCACCCGCCCGGACAGCCGCACCCGACGGCCCGGGTCGCTCACCTGGGCGTGCACCATGGCCCCTCCGCTCCGACCGGCGTCGCGGGGCACGTTACGCGTGTGACTCCTGATGCTGGTGACGCCACGCCGCGACACCGCGTCCTCGCCGCCGACGCCGGGTAGGCAGACTGCACGCAGGACCCCGCGGGAGGTGACGACGGTGACGGTGGCAACCGGCACGCTGACCGCGCCGCTGCTCGCCCTTGCTGTCGCGGTCGTCCTGGGCGTCGTCGTGGGGCGCTGGGTGTTCGGGCCGCCCCGACGGAGCCGGCGCCAACGGTCCACGCTGCCGGACTACGGGCTGCTCGTGCCGGTCCGACGGACCGACGACCGGGCGGATGCCGAGCGGGTGCGGGCGCTGCTCGCGCGACATGGCCTGCGGGCCACTCTGGCCCCGGCCGGGCGCGGGTACGACGCGAGCGGGCGACCCTGGCCGGCCGAGGCGACCTACGTGCTGGTGTTCCCCGCCGATGAGGCCCGCGCTCGGGGACTGGTCTCGGCCGAGCCCCGCTGAGGGGCCTGCCGCTTCTCGTAGCAGCGCGACCGCGTCGGGGTCGTCCCAGCCCACTGCCGGACCACGCTCACCGGGCGGCCCAGCCCGTCCAGCGCGTGACCCGCACGGCGAGCACCTCGCCGTCCGGCGGCGTGCCGCCGTACTGCGGGTACCGCGCTGCCAGCAGCTCCCGGGCGCGGGCAGCACCGGCCCCCGCCGGCACCACCCGGGCCGAACCGTCCGCCCGGACCCACCACAGCTGCGCCCAGTCGTCGTCATAGCGGTCCACGAGCAGGCTGGCGACACCGGTCGCCTCGATGTTGCCCAGCCGGCGCAGCCGCAGCCCGCTCTTCGGCTTGGCGTCCACCGCGCCGTAGACGTCGTCGCCGTCCAGCGCGAACACCATGGGGACGAGGTGCGGCCGGCCGTCCGCGGCGACCGTGGCCAGCCGCGCGACCGGGACGCTCGCGAACCGGCGGCGGCACTCGGGCTCGGGCAGCGACGGCATGCCCCGATCCTGCCCCCTACCGCGCGATCCGACCGCATGATGGGCAGGCCCGAGCCCCGCGGCGCGGCGAGCAACCCTTCCCGGGTCGCGTGCGTCTTTCCGGGTGCACGACGACCGCGCCCACCCGGGGCGCGGCAGGAGACGAGGACACGGTGGACACAGAGGCGCGTGACGACTTCCGCGACTACGTGGCCGCACGCTACAGCGTGCTGCTGCGTACGGCGTACCTGCTCGTCGGCGACCGTGCCGACGCCGAGGACCTCGTGCAGACCGCGCTGGCGAAGACGTACCTCGCGTGGGACCGCATCCGGGAACGGGAGGCGGTCGACGCGTACGTACGCCGGGTGATGGTCAACACGAGAACCTCCTGGTGGCGCCGGCGACGGGTCGACGAGACCCCGACCGAGCACCTGCCCGAGACCACCGGTGGGCGCGACGCGACCGCCGACATCGATCTGCACGACGCGCTGTGGGCGGCGCTGGCCCGGCTGCCGAGACGGCAGCGAGCGGCCGTGGTGCTCCGGTACTACGAGGACATGTCGGAGGCGGAGACCGCCGCCGTGCTCGGCATCTCCGTGGGCACGGTCAAGAGCACGGTCTCGCGGGCTCTCGCGAAGATGCGCGACGACTCCGGCCTCGCCGACGACCCCCGCACCGCCCTTCCGATGACTGCGCTTGGAGCGAACTCATGACCATCGACGAGCAGCTGCGCAACGCGCTGCACGAGCGGGCGGACGGGCTCACTGCTCCCCCGGACCCGGTCGCCGCGATCGAGCGGCGCGCCCGGGGCATCCACCGCCGCCGCGTGGCGACCGCGGTCGCCGGCGCCACCATGGTGCTCGCCGCCGTGGGCGCCGCCACCCCGGCGATCATGAACGCGCTGGACGGCGGCACCCCGAGCACGCCGTACGCGGTCAGCCCGCCCTCGACCTCGGCGTCCCCGAGCCAGGTGCCGGACCCGTCGACGGTGCTCGGCTGGCCGATGGCCGGCGACCCGGCGGTCGCTGCGTCGCTGTCCGAGGGCCAGATGTACGCCTGGGTCCGCGAGCAGCAGCCGTTCGGCTGGGGCGACCCCACCGACCTGCACGTGCTGTGGGCGGGTGACCTGGCCAAGCCGGCCGGCAAGGTGGTCGTGTTCACCGTGCGCTCCGGCGACCACGTCATGGCCGGCGCCTGGCTGATGCCGACCGACCAGGCCGCCAAGCTCGTGGCACTGCACGACGTCGAGGACAAGGCCGCCCAGGTGAGCGTCGTCCTCGACAAGCAGGTGGCGGTGGTGGTCGGCGCGCCGACGACCGGGCAGATCCTCTACGCACGCGCGTACGGTGCCGCGTTCACCCCCGTCGAGACGACCGACCGCACGGCCGTCATCCCGCTCGGTGACGCCTACCAGCCGGGCGTGTCCGTACCGCAGATCAAGGTGGTCGACGGCGACGGCAACCTCGCCAAGCCGGCGTACGAGGGCCCCATCGGCCGCGGCCTGACCTTCCCGGACGTGTGAGCCGGGAGCCCCGCCCCGCCCCCTCCCCCTGCGGATGTGCAGGGAGGAGGGGGCGGGGCAGCACGTAGGGTCGGGTCATGGCTAAGGACCGGTCGTCGGTGCACCTGACCCGCATCTACACGAAGACGGGCGACGACGGGACGACGGCACTCGGGGACATGAGCCGAGCGCCGAAGACCAGCCCGCGGATCGGCGCGTACGCCGATGTCGACGAGACGAACTCCGCGATCGGGGTGGCGCTGGCCCTGGGCGGGCTGCCCGACGACGTCGCCACGACCCTGCGGCGGGTGCAGAACGAGCTGTTCGACGTGGGCGCCGACCTGTGCACGCCGATCGTGCCGGACCCGTCCTACCCGCCGTTGCGCATCGGCGCCGACTACGTCGAGCGGCTCGAGGGCGACTGCGACACCTACAACGGCCGGTTGGAGAAGCTGAACAGCTTCGTGCTCCCGGGGGGTACGCCCGGCGCGGCGCTGCTCCACGTGGCCCGCACGGTCGCGCGGCGCGCGGAGCGCAGCACGTGGGACCTGCTGCACGCCGAGCCGGACGGCACGAACCTCGTCGCGGCGCGCTACCTCAACCGCCTGTCGGACCTGCTGTTCATCCTGGCCCGCGTCGCGAACCTCGGCGAGGGTGACGTCCTCTGGCAGCCCGGAGGCGCCCGCACGGACAGCTAGTGCGGGACGTCCTCACCGGCAGCGCGCAGGCGGGCCGCTGCCCGGCGGTGGGCGGCGCGGGTCTCGACGTCCTCCTCCGCCGCTCCGGCGGTGCGGTCGTACGCGGACCGGGCGCGGCTCACGTCGACCTCCTCGCCGAGCTCGACGACCTCGGCGAGGACCGAGACCCCCCGGGAGCTCACCGAGATGAACCCGCCGTGGACGGCCGCGACCAGGTCCGGCTGCCCGCCTCCCCGCTTGACGCGGACGGGGCTCTCGACGAGCGTCCCGAGCAGCGGCTGGTGGCCGGGCATGACACCCACGTCACCCTCGCCGGTCTTGGCGATGACCATCTCGGCCTCCCCGGACCACACCATCCGGTCCGGAGAGACGACCTCCACGCGCATCGTCGCCACGGTCAGCCCTCGAGCTCCTTCGCCTTGGCCTCGACGTCCTCGATGCCACCGCAGATGAAGAACGCCTGCTCCGGGTAGTCGTCGAACTCGCCCTCGGTCAGCCGCTTGAACGAGGTCGATCGTCTCGTCGAGCGGGACGAACGTGCCCGGGATGGCCGGTGAACTGCTCGGCGACGAAGAACGGTTCTGCGAGAGGAACCGCTGGATCCGGCGGGCCCGGTTGACCGTGACCTTGTCCTCCTCGGACAGCTCGTCGATGCCGAGGATCGCGATGATGTCCTGCAGGTCCTTGTAGCGCTGCAGGATGTTCTTGCACCCGCTGGGCGACGCTGGTAGTGCTCGTCGCCGATGTAGCGCGCGTCGAGGATCCGGCGAGGTCGAGTCGAGCGGGTCGACGGCGGGGTAGATGCCGAGCTCGGAGATCGCCCGCGAGAGCACCGTCGTCGCGTCGAGGTGGGTGAACGTGGTGTGCGGCGCCGGGTCGGTGATGTCGTCCGCGGGCACGTAGATCGCCTGCAGCGAGGTGATCGAGTGGCCGCGGGTCGAGGTGATCCGCTCCTGCAGCTCGCCCATCTCGTCGGCGAGGGTCGGCTGGTAGCCCACCGCGCTCGGCATCCGGCCGAGCAGCGTGGACACCTCGGAGCCGGCCTGGGTGAACCGGAAGATGTTGTCGATGAACAGCAGCACGTCCTGCTTCTGCTCGTCGCGGAAGTACTCCGCCATCGTCAGCGCGGCGAGTGCCACCCGCAGCCGGGTGCCCGGCGGCTCGTCCATCTGGCCGAAGACCAGCGCCGTCTTGTCGATGACGCCGGACTCGGTCCATCTCCAGGAACAGGTCGTTGCCCTCACGGGTGCGCTCGCCGACCCCGGCGAACACCGACCGGCCACCGAACTGCTCGGCGACCCGGTAGATCATCTCCTGGATGATGACGGTCTTGCCGACGCCGGCGCCACCGAACATGCCGATCTTGCCGCCGGAGACGTAGGGCGCGAGCAGGTCGATGACCTTGATGCCGGTCTCGAACATCTGCGTCTTCGGCTCGAGCTGGTCGAGCGGCGGCGCGGTGCCGGTGGATCGGCCACGTACTTCACGTCGGCGTCGACACTTGTCGACGTCGAGCGGCTTGCCCGAGCACGTTGAACACGTGGCCCAGCGTCGCGTCGCCGACGGGCACGCTGATCGGCGCGCCGGTGTCGACGACCTGCGTGCCGCGCACCAGACCGTCGGTCGGCTGCATGGAGATCGCGCGGACCATGTTGTCGCCGATGTGCTGGGCGACCTCGAGGGTCAGCGTGCCGTCTCGTCACCCAGCGTGCGGTCGACGTGCAGGGCGTTGTAGAGCTCGGGCATCTCGTCCGGTGGGAACTCGACGTCGACGACGGGCCGATGACGCGTACGACGCGCCCGGTGCCGCCGCCCGACGCGACCGCAGGCGCTCTCCGAGCGTGGCGGTCATGTGTCACTTCGCATCGTGTATTTCCCTGGACAGAGCCTCGGCGCCGCCGACGATCTCCATGATCTCTTGGGTGATCTCCGCCTGGCGGGCCGCGTTGGCCTCCCGGGTCAGCGACTTGATGAGCTCGTCCGCGTTGTCGGTCGCGGACTTCATGGCGCGCCGGCGCGCGGCCTGCTCGCTCGCGGCCGCGTCCAGCAGCGCGGCGTAGATGCGCGCCTCGACGTAGCGCGGGCAGCAGCGGTCGAGCACGCGCGTCGCGATCGGGCTCGAACTCGTAGACGGGCAGCGGGCCTTCGGCCGGCGGCTCGTCGGCGTACTCGACCACCAGCGGCAGCACGCGCTTCGCGACCGGCCTTCTGCGAAGCGAGCGAGCGGAACTCGGTGTAGACGAGGTGGATCTCGTCGACCCCCGGCGCGCTGTCCTCGGTCTCACCGTCGCCTTCGGCGGGAACGCGTCGATGAGCGCGTCGGCGACGGCCTTGGCGTCGGCGTAGGTCGGCTGCTCGGTGAAGCCGGTCCACTGCCGGGACGTGTCCCGGCCGCGGAACCGGTAGAAGCCGACGGCCTTGCGGCCGACGAGGTACGGCACCGGCTCCTTGCCCTCCTCACGCAGCAGCGAGGTGAGCTCCTCCGCGGTGCGCAGGGCGTTCGCGCTGTAGCCGCCGGCACAGGCCGCGGTCGCTGGTGACGACCAGGACCGCCGCCCGCGACGGGTTGTCCCGCGCCGTCGTCAGCGGGTGGTCGAGCTGCCGCTCTGGCTGGCGACCGCCGACGACGACACCGGTGATCGCGTCGGCGTACGGCCGGGCGGCCTGCGATCCGCTGCTGCGCCTTGACGATCCGAGACGCGGCGATGAGCTCCATCGCGCGCGTGATCTTCTTCGTCGACTGGACCGAGCGGATCCGCCGGCGGTACTCCCGAAGCTTGGCTCCCACGCGTCAGCGCCTGCTCGCTCTTCGGCTTCGGGCGGTGTGCCGGTGACCTTCTCCTGGCCGACGCTCGCCGTCGTCCATGGCCTCGGCCGGCTCCTCGCTCACCAGCGGCTTGCCGCTGGAGGTCTCGAACGGCTTCTTGAACTCGTCGATCGCGCTCTCGAGTCAGAGCCTCGACGGTGGCGTCGTCGAGCTGGCCGGTCGGGAGTGATGCGCGTCGTAGATGCCCTTGTGCTGGCGGGCGACGTAGTCGAGGAACTCGACCTCGAACCGGCGGATGTCCGCGACCGGCACGTCGTCGAGCTGCCCGCTGGTGCCGGCCCAGATCGACACCACCTGGCGCTCCACCGGGAACGGCTGAGTACTGCGGCTGCTTGAGCAGCTCGACCAGCCGCGCGCCGCGCTCGAGCTGGCGCCTTGGACGCCTTGTCGAGGTCGGACCCGAACGCCGCGAACGACTCCAGCTCGCGGTACTGCGCGAGGTCGAGGCGCAGCCGGCCGGCGACCGACTTCATCGCCTTGATCTGCGCGTTGCCGCCGACCCGGGAGACCGAGATGCCGACGTTGATCGCCGGCCGCACGCCCGGAGTTGAACAGGTCGGTCTCGAGGAAGATCTGCCCGTCGGTGATCGAGATGACGTTGGTCGGGATGTAGGCCGACACGTCGTTGCCCTTGGTCTCGATGATCGGCAGCCCGGTGAGCGAGCCGCCGCCGAGCTCGTCGGAGAGCTTCGCGCAGCGCTCGAGCAGCCGCGAGTGCAGGTAGAACACGTCGCCCGGGTAGGCCTCGCGGCCGGCGGGGCGGCGCAGCAGCAGCGAGATGTTGCGGTAGGCCTCGGCCTGCTTGGACAGGTCGTCGAAGACGATCAGTGCGTGCTGGCCGTTGTACATCCAGTGCTGGCGCGATCGCCGAGCCGGCGTACGGGGCGATGTACTTGAACGCGGCCGGGAACGACGCAGGGGCCGCGACGATGGTCGTGTACTCCATCGCGCCGGCCTCCTCGAGGGCGGTCTGCACCTGGGCGATGGTCGAGCCCTTCTGACCGATCGCGACGTAGACGCACTTGACCTGCATTGGCCGGGTCGCCGCTCTTCCAGTTGTCGCGCTGGTTGATGATCGCGTCGAGCGCGACCGCGGTCTTGCCGGTCTGCCGGTCGCCGATGATCAGCTGGCGCTGGCCGCGGCCGATGGCGGTCATGGCGTCGATCGCCTTGATGCCGGTCTGCAGCGGCTCCTTCACCGGCTGCCGCTGGACGACCGACGGCGCCTGCAGCTCGAGGCGCGGCGCTCGGTGGTGACGATGTCGCCCTTGCCGTCGAGCGGGCGGCCGAGCGGGTCGACCACGCGGCCGAGGAAGCCGTCGCCGACGGGCACCGACAGGACCTCGCCGGTACGCCGGACCTCCTGGCCCTCCTCGATGTGCTGGGCGTCGCCGAGGATGCACGCAGCCGATCTCGCGGACGTCGAGGTTCAGCGCCAGGCCGAGCACGCCGCCCTCGAACTCGAGCAGCTCGTTGGTCATGGCCGAGTGCAGGCCCTCGACGCGGGCGATGCCGTCGCCGGTCTCGGTCACGACGCGCCCGACCTCCTCGCGGCTGGTCTCGGGCTCGTAACGACGCGACGAAGCGCTCGAGCGCGTCGCGGATCTCCTCGGGCCGGATCGTCAGCTCGGCCATCGTCAGTCCCTGCTCTCCTGAGAGTCGAAAAGGTTGATGTCAGCCGGCCAGCCGGCGGCGCGCCTCGTCGAGGCGGCGCAGCACACTGCCGTCGATGACCTCGTCGCCGACGCGCACCACCACGCCGCCGATGAGCTCCGGGTCGGTCTGCAGCTGCAGCTGGACCTCACGGCCGTAGATGCGGGCCAGCGCCCCGGCGAGCCGCTGCTGGTGCTCGCCGGTGAGCGGCCGGGCGGAGGTCACCCGGGCGACCAGCCGCTCCCGGCGGCTGGCCGCCAGACGCGCCAGCTCCGTGAGGCCCCGTTCGAAGTTGCGCCGCCGCTGGTTGGCGACGGCGTACTCGACGAGCCGGGTCGTGCTCGGGGACGCCTTGCCCTCCAGCAACGCCTCCAGCAGCGAGACCTTCCGGTCGGCCGGGAGCCCGGGGTCGGTGAGCGCGGCCCGGAGCCGGGGCTCGGCATGCACGATCCGCTCGAAGCGGAACAGCTCGTCCTCGACCTCGTCGAGCCGGCCGGCGGCCTCGGCCACCGTGAGCGCCGCCTGCACCGCGAGCACCTCGACGGCGTCGACGACGTCACCGGGGGACGACCAGCGCTGCCCGGCGAGGTCCCGCAGGGCCTGCAGGGCCTCGTCCCCGACCTTGCCGGAGAACACACCGTTGACGAGGGCCACCCGCTGCTCGGGCGGCAGCGAGGGGTCGGACAGCGCCCGGCGCAGCGCCGGCTGCTCACCGAGCAGACCGACGACGGCGAACAGCTGCTCCCCCGCCTCGCCGAACGCGGCGGCGGCGGCCGCCGTCTGCGCCTCGGCGGCCCGGGCGAGCAACCGCTCCTGCGCGACGGCGAGCGAGTCGCGGCTGGTCCCCTGCATCAGCTGCCCTGCCCGGCCGACGCGCGGTCGTTCTCCAGGTCACCGAGGAACTGCTCCACCAGCTGGCGCTGGCGCGCGTCGTCCTCCAGCGCGCTGTGCACGATCCGCTCGGAGAGCTGGACGGCGAGGCGCCCGACCTCCGAGCGAAGCGACAGCACGGCCTGCTGCCGGGCCGCCTCGATCTGCGACTCGGCCCGCGTCAGCATCTCCTGCGCCTGGTCACGAGCCTGCTGCTCGATCTCCTGGCGGATGCGCTGCGCGTCGGCACGGGCCTCCTCGCGGATCGCGTTGGACTCCTGGCGCGCCTCGGCCAGCTGCTGGCGGTACTCCTCCAGGGTGCGCTGCGCCTCGGCCTGCGCCTCCTCGGCCCGCTTGAGACCGCCCTCGATGCGGTCGGTCCGCTCCGCGTAGGTCTGCTGCAGCCGAGGGAAGCTGACCTTCGCGAGCAGCAGGAAGACGACGAGGAACGCCACCGCACCGACGACCAGCTCACCGGCCGCCGGGATGAGGGGGTTGTCGCTCGCTGCCAGGATCAGCACGACTCAGTCACCTGCTCCCGCGGGTCACTTGCCGTAGACGAACGGCATGACGAGACCGATCAGCGCGAGCGCCTCGGCCAGGGCGAAGCCCAGCAGCATGTTCTGGCGGATCAGGCCGTAGGCCTCGGGCTGACGGGCGATGGCCTGCACTCCGTTGCCGAAGATGAGGCCGATGCCGATACCGGGGCCGATCGCGGCGAGGCCGTAACCGACCGAGCCGAGGCTGCCGGTGACGCCGGTGCCGGCGGCTGCCGCCAGCGTCATCACGGAGTCGAGCATGTCTTCCTCCTGGTTGGGCGACCGGCCCGACGGCCGCTCGCGGTTACCGGTCCTAGTGCTCCGGAGCGATCGCGCCGGAGATGTAGATGGCGGTGAGCAGCGTGAAGATGTACGCCTGCAGCGAGTCGATGAGGATCTCGAAGCCGACGAGGATCGTGGACATGAGGAACGAGACCCCGGCGAAGGCGACCCCGACGTGCGGGACCAGCCAGTAGAGGGTGCCGATGAAGAAGATCGCGAGCAGCACGTGTCCGGCGAACATGTTGGCGAACAGACGGACCATCAGCGTGAACGGCCGGATGATCACCGTCGAGATCAGCTCGATGGGCGCCAGCAGCACGAGCAGCGGGCCGGGGACGCCGGGCGGGACCGCGATGTTCTTGAAGTAGGTGAACACTCCCTGGCGCTTCATGCCGAGCCCCATGAAGATCAGCCAGGTGAACAGCGCGTAGATGCACGGGAACGCGAACTTGCTCGTGACCGGGAAGTTCGCACCCGGGATGATCTCGAAGATGTTGAGCACGAAGATCCACACGAACAGCACGACCAGGTAGGGCGTCCACTTGGCGCCCTCCGGCCCGATCACCTCGCGGCTGATCTGCTGGTCGACGAAGTCGTAGACGCTCTCGAGGAAGTTCTGCAGCCCCCGCGGCACGAGGGCGGGACGACGCAGCCCGACGAGGAACATGCCCACGACGAAGACGAACGCGACCGTCAGCAGCAGCAGCGGCCAGCTGTACTCGATCTTGAACGCGCCCAGGTCGATGGTGAAGAACGGGCGGAAGTGGAACGACTCGAGCCCCGGCGCCGGGTAGCCCTGACCGGTCTCATGGCCGACGGTGACCCCGTGCCCGGACTCGTTCCCGGCCTGGCTGGCGAGCGCCGTCACGACCTCAGCGAGCATCGTCTCGGCCCCCATCCGTCGTCATGGCGTTCCTCGTCGTGGGAGTCGTCGGGTCGCCGCTGGTGCGGACGATCACCAGGTAGATGGACAGCACCGCCCCGAGGACGATGCCGGCGGGCAGGAGCGCCGGACCGATGCCGAGCAGGGAGTCGGCGAGGTAGCCGAGCGCCCCCCACAGCAGCGGGCCGGCGATCAGCCGCGCCGCGAGAGCGGAGCCGTCGTCGAACCGCGCCCCACGGCCGGTGCCGGGCACGTCGGTGGTCACGCCGTGACCTCCGGCTCCACGTAGAGCTGGCGCGAGGTCATGAACAGCCGGACGTCGACCAGCAGCCAGACGAGGGTCGCCCCGATGACCGACCAGCCGAACGCGACCGGGTGCAGCGACGAGACGTGCCGGATCACCGCGAGCAGCGCGAGCACCGCCGGGATCTTGATCATGTAGGTCGTGATCGCCGTCTGGAACATCGCCTGCGGGGACACCCGGCCCGCGGCGGCCACCGCGACCAGCGAGACGGAGAAGAACACCGCCACCAGCAGCACGCCGACGGCGCCTCCGAGGGCAGCGTCGGCCCCGGACACGGCGGCACCGAGCCCGCTGGCGAGGGCCAGCAGCACAACGCTGACCGCGACACCGGTCCTCAGCACGCGCATGTCCTGCGCGCGTACGCTCGCGGAGGGTTGCACGGACCTACGGCTCCTGTCGTGGGTGCTGTGCCGCACGGCGGCAGGCGTCGCTGTGGACGGGCCCTGTGGGGCGCTGTCGCGGGGAAACCTAACACGCGTGCAACGCGCGGTTTCCCGCGGGGTCAGGGGCTGTGACGCCCCGCCCGCAGCAGCCGCGGAAGGCGGCTGGCGACCACCAGGACCACACCCGCGCCGGCCGCGACGGCGAGCACCACCAGCGGCCCGCCGGTGAGCGAGAGCGCGACCGCGGTGCCGGCCAGCAGCGCCGTCCAGAAGTACATGATCAGGACCGCGCGACGCTGGCTGTGCCCGATCTCGAGCAGCCGGTGGTGCAGGTGGGCCTTGTCCGGCGAGAACGGCGAGCGGCCGGCCCGGGTCCGCCGGACGACCGCGAGCAGCAGGTCCACGATCGGGACGGCCAGCACCGCCACCGGCAGGATCAGCGGGAGCAGGGCGGGCACGAGGTCCAGGCCGCGGACGGCGTTCGCGTCGAGCTGACCCGTGAGGCTCACGGTCGCCGCGGCGAGCATCACCCCCAGCAGCATCGCGCCGGAGTCGCCCATGAACACCCTGGCCGGGTTGAAGTTGTGCGGCAGGAAGCCCGCACACGCCCCGGCGAGGACGGCGGTGATCAGCGTCGGTGGCATCGCGCGGTCCAGATGGTGCACGACCGACAGCTGGTAGGAGTAGGTGAAGAACGCGAGCGCAGCGATCCCGGTCACCCCGGCAGCCAGCCCGTCGAGCCCGTCGATGAAGTTCACCGCGTTGATCGTGAGCACGACCAGCAGCACCGTCAGCGGCACGCCGGTCTCCGGCGTGAGCACGAGGACGCCGTACCGCGGGACCGGCAGGTAGAGCAGCTGCAGACCCTGCAGGACCATCACGCCCGCGGCCAGGATCTGTCCGGCGAGCTTCGTGAGGGCGTCGAGGTCCCACTTGTCGTCGATCGCGCCCAGCAGGACCAGCAGCCCCCCGCCGAGCAGGACACCGCGCGCCTCGGACGTGGAGAACACGCGCTGCAGGGTGGGCAGCCGGCTGGCGACGAGCAGCCCGGCCGCCACGCCGGCGTACATGGCGAGTCCGCCGAGCCGCGGCGTCGGGATGACGTGGACGTCGCGCTCGCGCACGCTGGTGTAGGCGCCCGCCACGACCGCGAACCGGCGCGCGATCGGGGTGAGCAGGTAGGCCACGGCGGCGACGACGACGGCCGTGAGGGCGTACTCCCGCACGGGCGGCCCTACGGCCTCGGGTACGCGGGGTGCTCGGCGACGAGGGCGGCCACGCCGCGGCGGACCTCAACTGCCGCGCTGCCGTCCTCGTCGCGGACGGCCCGCGCCAGCAACGAGGCGACCTCCTTCATGTCGCCCTCCGTCATCCCCTGCGTCGTCACCGACGGGGTGCCGACCCGGATGCCACTCGCGACCATCGGTGGCTGCGGGTCGTACGGGATGGCGTTCTTGTTCAACGTGATGTCGGCCCGCTGGCACCGTGCCTCGGCGTCCTTGCCGGTCACCCCGGCGTCGCGGAGGTCCAGCAGCGCCAGGTGGGTGTCCGTACCACCCGAGACCGGACGCAGCCCCTCCGCCGCGAGCGCCTCGGCGAGCGCGCGCGAGTTGGCGACGACCGCAGCGGCGTACGCGCGGAAGCCCGGCTGCTGAGCCTCGCGAAGGGCGACGGCCTTCGCGGCGACCGCATGCATGAGCGGGCCGCCCTGGCTGAACGGGAAGACCGCCTTGTCGATGCGCTGGGCGAGCTCGGCGCGGCAGACGATCATGCCGCCACGCGGGCCGCGCAGCACCTTGTGGGTGGTGAAGGTCACGACGTCGGCGTACGGCACCGGGCTCGGGATCGCGCCGCCCGCAACCAGGCCGATGAAGTGGGCCGCGTCGACCACCAGCCAGGCACCGACCTCGTCGGCGATCTCGCGGAAGGCCGCGAAGTCGATCAGCCGCGGGTACGCCGTCGCACCGCAGATGATCATCTTCGGCTGGCGCTCGCGGGCGAGCGCCCGCACCTGGTCGTAGTCGATCAGCTCGGTGTCCTGGCGCACGCCGTAGGCCACGACGTCGAACCACTTGCCGGAGAAGTTGACCGGGCTGCCGTGGGTGAGATGGCCGCCGTGCGGCAGGCTCATCGCCAGGACGGTGTCCCCCGGCGCGAGGAGCGCGGCGTACACCGCGAAGTTGGCGCTGGCACCGCTGTGCGGCTGCAGGTTGGCGTGCTCGCAGCCGAACAGCTCCTTGGCGCGCGCGATGCCGAGCTCCTCCGCCCGGTCGACCACCTCGCACCCGCCGTAGTAGCGCCGGCCCGGGTAGCCCTCGGCGTACTTGTTCGACAGCGTCGAGCCCAGGGCGGCGAGCACGGCCGGCGAGGTGAGGTTCTCGCTGGCGATGAGCTGCAGGCCGCCCCGCAGGCGGGCCAGCTCGTCGAGAACGACCGCAGCGATCTCCGGGTCCGTCTGCTCCAGCTCACCGAAGTCGGGGCCCCAGAAGACGTCGGTCATGGCGTCACTCTAGGCGCGTCCGACCGCGTTGCCGAGCCGGGAGCCGCGCGCGGTCGCGACGGCAGCAGCGCGGCCGACCGGGGGCGTTGGCGCGAGATCTGGCTCGCGTACGGCGTGTCGCCCAGCGGTGGCGCCAACGCCAGGGGCGGGGAGGGCAGGGGCGGAGCAGGCTGCGGGGCTGCGGGGACTCCGGGAGGGTGCCGTCCTACGACTCCGCGGGCTGGAGGTCGGGCAGCACCTCGCGCAGCCGGTCCAGCGGCAGCGCACCTTGGCGCAGCACCTGGCCGCGCACTCCGGTGAGGTCGACGATCGTCGAGGGCACTGCCTCGGAGCACGGTCCGGCGTCGAGGTAGATCTCCACCGCGTCGCCGAGCTGCGAGCGCGCCTGCTCGGCAGTGGTCGCCGGCGGCAGGCCCGTGCGGTTGGCGCTGGAGACCGCCATGGGCCCGGTCTGGCGGAGGAGGTCCAGGGCCACGGGATGGCTGGGCATCCGGACGGCCACGGTGCCGCGCGCGTCGCCGAGGTCCCAGGCGAGGTGCGGCGTGTGGTGCAGGACGAGCGTCAGCGCGCCCGGCCAGAACGCCTCGACGAGACGACGGGCCTCGTCCGGCAGCCGGTCGGCGATCGCGTACAGGGCCTCGTGGGTCGCGACGAGCACCGGGACGGGCATGTCCCGGCCGCGGCCCTTCGCCGCTAGCAGCGCGGCGACGGCGTCCCGCTGGAAGGCATCCGCCCCGACGCCGTACACGGTGTCGGTCGGCAGCACCACCAGCCGCCCACCGCGGACGTGCGACGTGGCGACCTTGATGCCGGCGTCGCGCTCGGCGTCGTCGGAACAGTCGTAGGTCAGCGACACGTGTCCTCCTCCGGTTTCGCCGCCGTCACGAACCGCGGCCGGCCGGCGAGGTCGGTGTGGTCGGCGACGTCCAGCCACCCCCGTTCGCGCAGCAGCGCGGGCGCCGCCGCCCCGTGGCAGTCGGCATGCTCCACGGCCAGCAGTCCCCCGGGCCGCAGCAGCCGGCAGGCCGTCCGCTCGACCAGGCGTACGCCGTCGAGGCCGTCCGGACCGCCCCACAGTGCGGGGTCGGGGTCGTGGTCGCGGACCTCGGGGTCGAGCACCTCCCGGTCGCCGTCCGGGATGTACGGCGGGTTGGCGACGACGAGGTCGAAGCGCCCGTCGAGGCCGGGCAGGGCATCGGCGACGTCGGCAAGGTGCGTGCGCACGCTGGTGCCGAGCGCGTTGCGCGCGAGCCAGGCGTACGCACGCGGGTCGCGCTCGACCAGCTGGACCACCGCGCTGGGATGCTCCTCGGCGATCGCCAGGCCGATCGCCCCGCTGCCGGCGCACAGGTCGGCGACCATGGGGCGGCCCAGGTCCTCCAGCGCCTGCAGGCACCACTCGACGACGACCTCGGTCTCGGGGCGGGGCACGAACACACCCGGCCCGACGGCGAGCTCGAGCCGGCGGAAGCCCACCGTCCCGGTCAGGTGCTGCAGCGGCACCCGGGCGGCCCGCCGCTCCACCAGCTCGTCGAAGCGGCGGCGCTGCTGCGGGTTCCACGCGTCGACCAGCGGCAGGCGGCCGCGGTCGACCCGCAGCACGTGGGCGGCGAGCTCCTCGGCGTCGTGCCGGGGCGACGGAACGCCCGCGGCGGCAAGCCGCTCGGCGGCGGCGCGGACCTCAGCCGGCATCGCGCAGGTTCTCCTCCGCCTCCGCGTCGGCGAGCGCCTGGATCACCGCGTCCAGGTCCCCGTCGAGGACCTGGTCGAGGTTGTAGGCCTTGTAGCCGACCCGGTGGTCGCTGATCCGGTTCTCCGGGAAGTTGTACGTCCGCACCCGCTCCGACCGGTCCACGGTACGGACCTGGCTGCGCCGCTCGGCCGCGGCCGCGGCGTGCGCCTCCTCCTGGGCGGCCGCCAGCAGCCGTGACCGCAGGATGCGCAGTGCCTGCTCCTTGTTCTGCAGCTGGCTCTTCTCGTTCTGGCAGGAGACCACGATGCCGGTGGGCAGGTGGGTGATCCGTACGGCGGAGTCGGTGGTGTTGACGCTCTGGCCGCCGGGGCCGCTGGACCGGTAGACGTCGATGCGCAGGTCGTTCGGCTCGATGGTGACGTCGACGTCCTCGGCCTCGGGCAGGACGAGCACCCCGGCGGCACTGGTGTGGATCCGCCCCTGGGACTCGGTCACCGGCACCCGCTGCACGCGGTGGACGCCACCCTCGTACTTCAGCCGGCTCCACGCCCCGCCCTCGCGGGCCCGGACGGCGATGGTGATGTCCTTGTAGCCGCCCAGGTCGGACTCGACCGAGTCGAGCACCTCCGTGCGCCAGCCCTGACGCTCGGCAAACCGCAGGTACATCCGCGCCAGGTCGCCGGCGAACAGGGCCGACTCCTCACCGCCCTCCCCCGCCTTCACCTCGAGGATGACGTCCTTGTCGTCGTTGGGGTCCTTCGGGAGCAGCAGCCGGCGCAGGTGCTCCTGCAGCTCCTCACCACGCGCTTCCAGCCGGGTGGCCTCCTCCCGGAAGGAGTCGTCCTCCTGCGCCAGCTCGCGCGCGGCGGCGAGATCGCCCTGCACCGCGTGCAGCTCGCGAATGGCCTCGACGACAGGGCCCAGCTCGGAGTAGCGGCGGCCCAGGGTGCGCGCCCGCCCGGGGTCGGCGTGGACGTCAGGGTCGGCAAGTGCCCGCTCGAGCTCGGCGTGCTCGGCGAGCAGGTCCTCGTACACGGTGTCTCCTGGCGGGTGCCCTGCGCGAGGGCGAGGGGAGCCGGACATGACAGCGGCGCCGGTGCGGGCTGGAGCCCGGCACCGACGCCGCTAGCCGGCTAACGGCCGGCGTTGCCCTTGCCGTAACGCTTCTCGAACTTGTCGACGCGGCCGCCGACGTCCATGATCTTCTGCTTGCCCGTGTAGAACGGGTGGCAGGCGCTGCAGACCTCGGCGTGGATGACGCCGTTCTCAGCGGTGCTGCGCGTGGTGAAGGAGTTGCCGCAGGAGCAGACGACCTGCGTCTCCTTGTAGTCCGGGTGGATGTCGGCCTTCACGTGATGTCCTTTCGTCTGACGGTCGCCGGGTCGCCGATCGGCGGGAACCGGTACCGCGTCCAGTGTCGCACGCGTACGCGCGAGGTCACTCCTGGCCGGGGATCGGCATGGTCTTCTGGACCTGCGTGAGGAACTCGTAGTTGTTGCTGGTCTGCTTGACCTTCTCGAGCAGCAGCTCGAGCGCCTGCTGCGGCTCGAGAGCGTGCAGGACCCGGCGCAGCTTCCAGACGATCTGCAGCTCCTCCGGCGACATGAGGATCTCCTCCTTGCGGGTGCCGGACGCGTCGACGTCCACCGCAGGAAAGATGCGCTTGTCCGCGAGCTTGCGGTCGAGCTTGAGCTCCATGTTGCCGGTGCCCTTGAACTCCTCGAAGATCACCTCGTCCATGCGCGAGCCGGTCTCGACCAGCGCGGTGGCGAGGATGGTCAGCGAGCCGCCGTTCTCGATGTTGCGGGCGGCGCCGAAGAAACGCTTGGGCGGGTAGAGCGCCGTCGAGTCCACACCGCCGGACAGGATCCGCCCGCTGGCCGGGGCCGCCAGGTTGTACGCGCGCCCCAGCCGGGTGATGGAGTCGAGCAGCACGACCACGTCGTGGCCGAGCTCCACGAGCCGCTTCGCCCGCTCGATCGACAGCTCCGCGACCGTGGTGTGGTCCTCGGCCGGCCGGTCGAAGGTCGAGGCGATGACCTCGCCCTTCACCGACCGCTGCATGTCGGTGACCTCCTCCGGCCGTTCGTCGACCAGGACGACCATGAGGTGGCACTCGGGGTTGTTGCGGGTGATCGCGTTCGCGATGCGCTGCAGGATGATCGTCTTGCCCGCCTTGGGCGGGGAGACGATGAGGCCGCGCTGGCCCTTGCCGATCGGGGCCACCAGATCGATGACCCGCGTCTCGAGGATGTTCGGCTCGGTCTCCAGGCGCAGCCGGTCCTGCGGGTACAGCGGCGTGAGCTTGGCGAACTCCGGCCGGTTGCGGCTCTGGTCGGGCTCGACCCCGTTGACCGTGTCGAGGCGGACGAGGGCGTTGAACTTCTCCCGCCGCTCCCCCTCGCGCGGCTGCCGCACCGCACCGGTGACCGCATCGCCCTTGCGCAGGCCGTACTTGCGGACCTGCGCCAGCGACACGTACACGTCGTTCGGGCCGGGCAGGTAGCCGCCTGTACGCACGAAGCCGTAGTTGTCGAGCACGTCGACGATGCCGGCGATCGGGATGAGGACGTCGTCCTCGCTGATCTGCGGCTCCGGGTCGTTGCCGAACCGGTCGCGGCTGCGGCCACGGCTACGGTCGCGGTAGCGGCCGCGCCGGCGGCGGCCACCGCCCTCCTCGTCGTCGCGGTCGTTGCCACCCTGCTGCCGACCGCCCTGCTGGCGGCTCCCCTGCTCGCCGGCGTCGTCGTCGCGGTCGTTGCCACCCTGCTGCCGACCGCCCTGCTGGCGACCGCCCTGCTCACCGGTGTCGCGGTCCGAGGTCCGCTCGCTGCGGTCGCGGTTGCCCTGGTCGCGCTGGTCGCGGTCCCCACGGTCGCGCTGCTCACCCGTCCGCGCTCCGTTGCCGGCGCTCTGCCGCTCCTGGATCGCGGCGATGAGCTGGCTCTTGCGCATCTTGCCGGTGCCCTCGATGCCCAGCGAGCCGGCGAGCTGCTGCAGCTCCGGGAGCAGCATCGAGGCCAGGCCACCGCCACGCCGCCGCGGACGGGTGGTGGTCGACTCCTCCGCCGAGCCGCCGGAGGCGTTCTCCGCGCCACCGCCGGACGGCGTGTCCGCGGACGAGGCGCCAGAGGATGAGGCGTCCGGCGTGGACGAGAGGAGGTCTGTGGTGTCGCTCAAGTCGGGTCCTTCCCTGACGACGCGCCCGCTGGGTCTGGTGCTCGTGCGGGCCGGGAGAGCGCCGACGGCTTCCCGCCGGGTCTGAACCTGCCGCGGCAGCGGCAGGCAGCTTGGTTGGGGCACAGTTCCGGGACGGCGGTCGCCGTCGAACCACGGTGCGAGGGCACGTTGCCTTCGGCGGGGTCGTGTTGGCACAAGAGAGCCGACGCGGAACCCGGTCGGAGGACCCGGCGCCGACAACGTCGGCTGCACGGTCACGCGCACGCGAACCGAGGGGAACGCGGTGCTGGTCACCAGCGTAACGGTCGTATGAGCAGTGGGCAACCGACACGCGTACGTTGCGTGTCCGACTGTTACCTACTCGTCACCATCTCCAGCGATGCCGCTCCACCCCGCACAACCACCGCCGGCCCGCGCTCATTCCCCGCCGGCGGGCCCGCGCAGCGCACGTGCGCCGCGGGCGGAGACGGACAAGGGCAGCACCTGCCAGCCCCCCGGTGCCAGCCGGCGGACGGTGGGCATGCCGTCGCGACCGACGAGCGCCAGCACGGTCGGCCCGGCGCCGGAGAGCACCGCCGGCACGCCGTCGCCGCGCAGCCGCGCGACGAGGTCGAGGCTGTCGGGCATGGCCTCGGCGCGGTAGGACTGGTGCAGCCGGTCCTCGGTCGCGGCCATGAGCAGCTCCGGCCGCCGACCGAAGGCCTCCACGAGCAGCGCCGCGCGCGCGGCGTTCGCCGCGGCATCCCCGTGCGGCACCTGCGCCGGCAGCAGGCCGCGCGCCGCCTTCGTGAGCGAGCGCTGCTCCGGAACCAGGGCCACCGGGCGCACCGAACGGTGCACCGGGAGCCGTACGGCCCGCGGGCCCGCGTCGTCGCTCCAGGCGATGGTGAGCCCGCCGAGCAGGCACGCCGCGACGTTGTCGGGGTGCCCCTCCACGGCCGACGCCTCCGCCAGGAGCGCGTCGTCGGGCAGCCGGCGCACGCCGTCCACCACCAGCGCCCGCGCCGCCAGCAGGCCACCGACGATGGCGGCCGCGGAGGAGCCGAGGCCCCGGCCGTGCGGGATGCGGTTGCGGCAGGCGAGCCGGACCCCGCCGGCGTGGACCCCCAAGCGGTCGAAGCCGGTCCGCATGGACCGCAGGACGAGGTGGCTGTCGTCGGTCGGCACCTCTCCGGCACCCTCGCCCTCGACGCTGACCGACCCGCCGTCCGGGTCGACGGCAGCGACGATCTCGTCGTAGAGCGTCAGTGCCAGCCCGAAGGCGTCGAACCCGGGGCCGAGGTTCGCACTCGTCGCGGGCACGCGGACGCGGACCGACCCGGTGCGCAGGCCGTTGCGTACGGGCACTACAGCCCCAGGGCGGCGGCGGCTGCAGCGGCCTCCGCCGGGATCGTCGTGGGCCGCGGCGCCCCCGAGATCGCCCACTCCGGGTCCTTGAGCCCGTGGCCGGTGACGGTGCACACGACGCGCAGGCCGGTGCCCAGGCTGCCCTGCTCGTGGGCCTTGAGCAGCCCGGCGACGCTGGCCGCGCTGGCCGGCTCCACGAAGACGCCCTCCGCACGCGCCAGCGTGCGGTAGGCGTTGAGGATCTCCCGGTCGGTGACGGCCTCGATCGCCCCACCCGACTCGTCGCGGGCGGCGAGCGCCTGCTGCCAGCTGGCCGGGTTCCCGATCCGGATGGCCGTCGCGATCGTGGTGGGGCGAGGGACCGGCTTGCCGGTCACGATCGGCGCGGCACCGGCCGCCTGGAACCCGCGCATCACCGGTCGGCGGGTCGCGGGGCCGAAGTGCGCGTACTCGGTGTAGCCCTTCCAGTAGGCCGTGATGTTGCCCGCGTTGCCGACCGGCAGGCAGTGGACGTCCGGGGCGTCCCCGAGCGCGTCGACGATCTCGAACGCGGCGGTCTTCTGGCCCTCGATGCGGTACTGGTTCACCGAGTTGACCAGGCTCACCGGGTAGTGCTCGGCGAGGTCACGGGCGAGGTCGAGACAGTCGTCGAAGTTGCCGTCGACCTCGAGCAGCTTGGCGCCGTGCACGAGTGCCTGCGCCAGCTTGCCCATCGCGATCTTGCCGGTCGGTACGAGCACCGCGCAGGTCATCTGCGCCCGTACGGCGTACGCGGCCGCGCTGGCGCTCGTGTTGCCGGTCGAGGCGCAGATGACCGCCTTGGCGCCCTCCTCGGCGGCCTTGCTCATCGCCAGCGTCATGCCACGGTCCTTGAACGAACCGGTGGGGTTCGCCCCCTCGACCTTGAGGAAGACCTCGCAGCCGGTGCGCTCGGACAGCCGTGGAGCCGGGACGAGCGGCGTGCCGCCCTCCCGCAGGGTGACGACGGGCGTCGCGTCGCTGACGGGCAGGCGCTCGCGGTACTCCTCGATGACGCCGCGCCACTGGTGGGTTCCGGTGGTGGTGGTCACTGCCCCTCCTCGCCCTCGACCCGCATGACCGACGCGACCGCGCGGACGACGTCGAGCCCGCGCAGCTCCTCCACCGTCGCACTGAGCGCGGAGTCCGTCGCGACGTGCGTGACGATCGTCAGCGTCGCGTCGTCACCGCGGCCCTCCTGCCGGACGGTCTGGATGGACACGTCCTGCTGGCTGAACGCCTGCGCGACAGCGGCGAGGACGCCGGCCTTGTCGGCGACGTCGAGCCGTACGTGGTAGCGGGTGACGGTCTCCCCCATCGGCCGGACGCGCAGCGACGCGTACGCGGACTCGCCGAACCCGCGCGCGCCGGTCAGCCGGTTGCGGGCCACGGTGACCAGGTCGCCGAGGACGGCGCTCGCCGTCGGCGCGCCGCCGGCACCCGGGCCGTAGAACATCAGCTGCCCCGCGGCGTCCGCCTCCACGAACACCGCGTTGAACGCCTCGCGGACCGCGGCCAGGGGGTGCGACCGGGGAATCATCGCCGGGTGGACCCGTACGCCGACGCTGCGGCCGTCCGCCCCCCGCTCCGCGATGGCCAGCAGCTTCACGACGCTGCCCATCTCGCGCGCGCTGGCGACGTCAGCAGCGGTGACGTCGGTGATGCCCTCGCGGTGGACGTCGGCGGCGGTGACGCGCGTGTGGAACGCAAGCCCGGCGAGGATGGCCGCCTTCGCGGCGGCGTCGAAGCCCTCCACGTCCGCGCTCGGGTCGGCCTCGGCGTAGCCCAGGGCCTGGGCCTCCTCCAGCGCCTCGGCGAAGCTGGCACCGGACTCGTCCATCCGCGTGAGGATGTAGTTCGTCGTCCCGTTGACGATGCCGAGCACCCGGTTCACGCGGTCCCCGGCGAGTGACTCACGGATCGGCCGCAGGATGGGGATGGCGCCGGCGACGCTCGCCTCGAAGTACAGGTCGGCGTTGCCCTTGCGGGCCGCCTCGAACAGCGTCGAGCCGTCGTCGGCGAGCAGGGCCTTGTTGGCCGTCACCACCGACGCCCCGCGCTCGAAGGCCGCGAGCAGCAGCCCGCGCGCGGGCTCGATCCCACCGATCACCTCGACGACGACGTCGACGTCGTCACGCGTCACCAACCCGTGGGCGTCGGCGGTGAACAGGCTGGAGTCGACCGGCAGGTCACGGGCACGCTGCGGCCGCCGGACGGCGATGCCGGCCAGCTCGAGCGGCGCGCCGACCCGGTGGGCCAGGTCGTCGCGGTGCTCGTGGAGCAGGCGCACGACCTCGCCGCCGACCGTGCCGCATCCGAGCAGGGCCACTTTCAGGGCGCTCATCCGGCGTCCAGGCGCATGAGGTCGTCCTCGGTCTCGCGGCGCACGATGACCCGTGCGACACCGTCCCGGACCGCGACCACCGGCGGTCGCGGTACGTGGTTGTAGTTGCCGGCCATGGAGCGGTGGTACGCGCCACTGGCGGGAACGGCGACGAGGTCGCCGGGCGAGAGGTCCTCGGGCAACGAGACCTCCCTCACCACGATGTCGCCGGACTCGCAGTGCTTGCCGCAGATCGTCACCATCCGCGCCGGGGCGGCGGACACCCGCGAGGCGAGCACGGCCGTGTAGTGCGCGCCGTACAGTGCGGTCCGGATGTTGTCGCTCATCCCGCCGTCGACGGCGACGTAGGTACGCAGCCCCGGCAGCTCCTTCACCGTGCCGACCTCGTACACGGTGACCGTGGTCGGCCCCGCGATCGCGCGGCCGGGCTCGACGGCCAGCCGGGGCACGGCCAGGCCGGCTGCCGCACACTCCTTCGCGACCACCGCCGTGAGCCGCTCGACGAACTCCTCGACCGGCAGCGGCGCGTCCTGGGAGGTGTAGGCGATCCCCGTGCCGCCGCCGAGGTTGAGCTCGCTCGTCTCCATGCCGTGCTCGTCGCGGAGCGCGGCGAGCAGCCCGACCATGCGGTGCGCGGCGAGCGCGAACCCCTGCGTGTCGAAGATCTGCGAGCCGATGTGCATGTGCAGGCCGGCGAGCTCCAGGCCGGGGAGCAGGAGGATGCGCGCCACCGCCTCCGCCGCCGCGCCGCTGGCGAGGGAGAAGCCGAACTTCTGGTCCTCCTGGCCGGTGGCGACGTACTCGTGGGTGTGCGCCTCGACGCCCGGCGTGACCCGGACGACGACCCGCTGGCGCACCCCGGCGGCGTCGGCGGCGTGGGCGAGCCGGGCGATCTCCTCGAAGGAGTCGACGGCGAAGCGGCCGACGCCGTACGCGACGCCGCGGCGGATCTCGGCCAGCGACTTGTTGTTGCCGTGGAAGATGATCCGCTCACCCGGGAAGCCGGCGCGCTCCGCGACCGCCAGCTCGCCCCCGGTCGAGACGTCGAGCGACAGCCCCTCCTCGGCCACCCAGCGCGCGACCTCCGTGCACAGGAACGCCTTGCCCGCGTAGTAGACGTCCCCCGTGCCCGCGAACGCGTCCCGCCAGGCACGCGCCCGGGACCGGAAGTCCTCCTCGTCGAGGACGAGCACCGGCGTGCCGAAACGGTCGGCCAGGTCGCGTACGTCCACGCCACCGACGGTCAGCGCGCCGTCGACGCGGCGGGCGGCCGTACGCGGCCAGACGTTGGGCTCGAGGTCAGCGACCTCGGGGTGGGAGCTCACGGGCCTTCCTCACATCCGCTCCGGGGCCGTGACGCCGAGCAGCGTGAGGCCGTTCGCAAGCACCGTCCGCGTGGCCTCGCACAGCCACAACCGGGCGCGCGTCAGGTCGGTCGCCTCCTCGTCGCCCATGGGCAGCACCCGGCAGGCGTCGTAGAAGCGGTGGTACGTCCCGGCCAGGCTCTCCAGGTACCGCGCGACCCGGTGCGGCTCGCGCAGCTCCGCCGCGCTCCCGACGATGCGCGGGAACTCGCCGAGCGCCCCGAGCAGGTCGCTCTCACGCTCGTGGACGAGCAGGCCCGGCTGGAAGCCGTCCGCCGGGCCCCGGTCGATGCCGAGCTCGGCGGCGTTGCGCAGCAGGGAGGCGATGCGGGCGTGCGCGTACTGCACGTAGAAGACCGGGTTGTCGTTGACCTGCCGGGAGATCAGGTCCAGGTCGAGGTCGAGCGAGCTGTCCACCGACGCGCGGGCCAGCGAGTAGCGCGCCGCGTCCACGCCGACGGCCTCGACGAGGTCCTCGAGGGTGACGATGTTCCCCGCCCGCTTGCTCATCCGGACGGGCTCGCCGCCGCGGAACAGGTTGACCATCTGGCCGATGAGGAGCTCGAGGTTGGTGTCGGGGTCGTCGCCGAAGCACGCGGCCATGGCCTTCATCCTGCCGAGGTAGCCGTGGTGGTCGGCCCCGAGCATGATCACCACACGGTCGAAACCGCGCTTGCGCTTGTCGAGGTAGTAGGCCGCGTCGGCGCAGAAGTACGTCGGGCTGCCGTCGCCCTTGACGAGGACGCGGTCCTTGTCGTCACCGAAGTCGGTGGTCCGCAGCCAGACCGCACCCTCGTGGTCGTACACGTGGCCCATCGCCCGCAGGCGCTCGACGGCCTCGGCCAGCTCGCCGGCGTCGTGCAGGGTGCGCTCGGAGAAGTAGACGTCGAAGTGCACGCCGAAGTCCGCGAGCGACGCCTTGATCTCGTCGAACATCAGCTCCAGCCCCTCGCGGCGGAAGACCTCGAGGGCCTTCTCCTCCGGCTGGGCGAGCAGGTCCGGATGGTTCGCCAGGACAGCGCGGGCGATCTCCCCGACGTACGCGCCGCCGTACCCGTTCTCGGGCGGCGGTTCCCCGCGTGAGGCGGCGAGGAGGGACTCGGTGAACCGGTCGATCTGGGCGCCGGCGTCGTTGAAGTAGTACTCGCGCGTCACCTCGGCGCCGGACGCCTCGAGCAACCGGCCGAGCGCGTCCCCGACGGCCGCCCACCGCACGTGCCCGAGGTGCAGCGGGCCGGTCGGGTTGGCGCTGACGAACTCGAGGTTGAGCCGCTGACCCGTGAGGGTGTCGTTCTGGCCGTAGCCGGCGTCATCCCGGACGACTGTCCGGGCGACCTCCCCGAGCGCAGCCTCGGCGAGGCGGAAGTTGAGGAAGCCGGGGCCGGCGACCTCCACGCCGGCGACCGCCGGCAGCCCCCGTAGCCGCGCCGCGAGCAGCTCCGCCACCTCGCGGGGCGGGCGGCCGGCCGGCTTCGCGAGCTGCAGCGCGACGTTCGTCGCGTAGTCGCCGTGCTCCTTGACCTTGGGCCGCTCCACGACCGCCGTCGCGGGCACCGGCACGGCGAGCTCGCCGGCGTCGACCGCCGCGCGCACGGCATCGACGACGGCAGCCGAGAGCTCCGCCGGGGTCACCCGATCGAGGCTAGCGCAGCGGCTCGTCCGCCCGACGGGCCGGAAAGGCGGTGGTCACTCCCCCGCGGGGAAGTTGTAGCCGGCCGGTGGCTTCGGCAGCTCCGACGGCTTGCCGTACTGGATGGCGATCTCCATGTGCGACTTGAACACGATCTTGTCGGGGTCGCCTGCGTACGCGACGCCGTTCACGTAGAAGCGCAGGTCGTGGGTGGCGTCCTTGCACAGGCCACCGATGCAGGTCTCGCTGAGCGAGACCCCCCACTCGGTGAACAGCTGACCGAGCGTGTACGCGGAGTTGTCCGCCGACTCGATGTGCACCACGCCGCTGTCGTCATGGGTGTGCAGGGGCGAGATGCCGGTGGCCTTGTTGTCCTTGACGACGAAGCCGATGTACGGCGCGACCGGGACCGCGCTGCCGTTGGCCCAGATGTCGAGGTGCGCGTGGTAGTGCACCTTGACCTTCTCCTGGGCGTAGACCGGGAGCCCGGCGGCCTCGATGTAGGTCGTGCTGTCCTGCAGCGGGGGCTGCCACGGGGGCGGTGCCTTGCTGAGGTCCACCGAGGCGCCTTGGCCGGTGCCGTTCTGGGCAGCGCCCTGCTGCACCTTGTCCGCCTGCTTCGGCTCGGACGGCTTGCTGCCTCCGCAGCCGCCGAGCAGCAACGACAGAGCGGCGGTCGCGGCCACCGCAGACAGAGGTCGAGTCACACGTCGCACGCTGAGTTCCTTGCCCACGAGAGTCAGGAAGACGCCAACCTGCGCACCGTATCGATCAGCTCCTCCGGGTCGAACGGCTTGGTGAGGTAGGCGTCGACCCCGATGCTGTCGCCGCGACGCAGGTCGGCCTCCTGCGCACGGGCCGACAGCAGCACGATCCGGATCCCGGCGGTCTCGGGATCGGCCCGAAGCTGTGCGGCGACGTCCCAGCCGTCCATCTCGGGCATCATCACGTCGAGCGTGACGACGTCGGGTGCGACGTCGCGCACCCGAGCCAGGCAGTCCCTGCCGTCACTGGCCGTGGACACCTCGAACCCCTCGAGCTCGAGGTTGACGCTGATGAGCTGGCGGATGACGTCGTCGTCGTCGACGACAAGCACCCGAACCGGCTGGTGACATGGTACGAGGCTACCGGCGGGTCACCGGGCATCCGGGCCGTGAGCAATAATGGGCTCAGTTCCGTCGCATCCCCGGCCCCCGTAGCTCAGGGGATAGAGCACCGCCCTCCGGAGGCGGGTGCGCAGGTTCGAATCCTGCCGGGGGCACAAAGTCGCAGGTCAGCGGCCTGGACAAGGATTTGGACAAGGTTGACCTGCGCATTCGCGCCGGGAGGCAGTACTCAGGGTTTGGACCGTTCGGCATCCGTCCGTGAGCGTCGGCAGGCCTCGGTACGCGATCTTGCCAACGGTTTGCCAACAGAAGAGCCGAAACTTGTCGGTGGCGCCCCGTAGCCTCGGCCGAGGCGTACCGCGCCCCGTTCCGCCGCTTCGCGTAGCGGGTGCGGCTGGTCGGTCCGTGGTGTGGTCACGTCTCGAGATGACGCGTGTTCGAGCGCAGTTCGGAAGATGCCGCAGCGGGAGGGCGCATGAGCGACATCGCGGGAGAGCTCGCCCGCGTACGCACCGCGTTCGATACACCCACCCTCACGCTGCTGCACCGGCGGCGCGCGCCCGTCGTCACCGCGATCTTCCGCAGCGCGTTCACCCGCGACCAGCCGACGGTGCCGGCCGCGCGACTGCACGAGCAGGTCGACACGTACCTCGACCAACTCCGCCTCGAAGGCCACCCGGAGCTGCCGACCGGCAGTGGCCGCGACCTTTGCCTGCGGTGGATGCGCGACCAGTGGCTGGTCCGCAGTATTGAAGACGACGGCGCCGAGGTGTACGCGCTCACCTCACACGCTCAGGATGCGCTGAGCCTTGTCACGAACCTCACCCGGGAGCGAGTCAGCCTCTCCGAGCATCGGATCGCGACGATCGTCAGCTACGTCCGCCGGTTCAACGCCGAGGCGAACCCCGACCGCGCCGAACGCGTCCGCATCCTCGATGCTGAGATCGCTCGGCTGGCCGCCGAACGCGGTCGGCTGCTCGATGGTGAACCGCTCGATGAGGTCTCCCCGGACTACATGCTCGAAGGCTTCGGCGAGCTGCTGCAGTTGATCGCTGCGCTGCCCGGCGACTTCGCTCGGGTCGAGGAGGCGTTCGTCGCGCTGCGCGGGCACATACTTGCGTCGTTCCAGGCTGAGGGCCTCCACGCCGGAGACGTCATCGACGAGTACCTGCACCGGGCCGACACGCTGATGACCGCGACGCCGGAAGGGCGCGCGTTCGAGGGCGCGTTCGCGCTGCTGCGTGATGACGAGCTGCTACTGCAGTTGAAGGAAGACCTCACCGCGCTGCTTCTGCACCCGCAGGCCGAGGACATCCTCAACGACGGTGACCGCCGCGACCTGCGCGGCACGGTCGCATTGATCAATCGCGGTATCCATAGCGTGCTCGCGCAGCGTAACCGGGTCACCGCGACGCTGCGGGACTACATCGTCACCCACGACGTCGCTCGCGACCGCGAGCTCGACGCCACCCTGCGCCGTATCGACGCTGAACTCGGTGTCTGGATGCGCACCGCCGGACCGCGGCGCACGGTGCCGCTCGACCTGCTGCCGCGCGACGTCGACGTCACGCACCTGCGTGAGCGGTTCTATGCGCCCGACGACGACGCCACGCCGCCACCGCTGGCGGACGTCAGCGACCACCGGCCCGACGACATCTCGCTCGCCGACCTGCTCGCCTGGGGCGGCCCGCAGCTCGACGCGCTGCGCAGCGCTCTCGCGGCGCTCGACGAGCCCGGCGCCGTCGCGACCCTCGGGGAGCTATTCGCGACACTCGACCCGACGCTACGGCGGCCGGTCGAGATCTTCGGCCTGATGCAGCTGGCGCACAACTCGACGTCGCTGACACCCGCTGGTGGCGTCGAGTCGTACCCGGCCGTACGGCCGGACGGGACGACCAGGCGGCTGACTGCACCCAGGGTCGTCGCGACCGGCGCCGCCGGCGACGAGGAAACGGCCGGTTAGCAGTGAGGTACGAAGGAGCGGAAGCGATGACTCAGGCTGCCGTCGAGTGGGATGAACACGGGGCACCGTCGAGGGCGGACTCCGAGTTCGGGTTCGACGATCCGGACCGCGAGCTGAGTTCGAGCGTCGCCTTGTTCGAAGGGGACGAGGGCGGCCTGGAGGTGGCGCAGCGTCGCGCGCTGGTCGCGATCGTCAAGCACCGGTTCATCACCGCGGACAGCCATCCGAGGGAGTGGCAGGCGCTGCTCGCGAACCCGCGGCTGATCCGCTCGCGGCTCAACGATCTGTTCCTCGACCTGCACGTCGACAGGCAGCGTCAGGTCGCGTTCAAGCGACAGGCGACCCCGGAGGGCGGCGGCCGGTTCCCCACCCTGCTGCACGACACCGCATGGACCCGCGAGGAGACGATCCTGCTGGTGTACCTGCGGGGCCGCAGCCGCGCCGACGAGGCCGCCGGCGCCCCCAAGACGTTCGTCGACCGCATCGACATGCTCGAGCACATCGCGAGCCTGCGACCGCCGCACGCGACCGACCAGTCCGGCGATGCCCGCCGCGCGGTGAAGGCAGTGGAGAGCCTGCTGCGCGCCGGCCTGCTGATCGGTGCGAGCACCGCCGACCGGTTCGAGGTCAGCCGCGCCGTCGACGTCGTGCTGCCGCTGGAGCGGTTGACGGCGCTACTCGACTGGCTGACGAACGAGAACGCCAGCGGCGACGCTGGTGACAAGACCGGCGCGGCGGACGACACCGTCGACGAGTTCGCCTTCGACGGTACGGAAAGCTCATGACCGCCACCGACGACCGGGACACGCTCGACCTCGGCAACCCCCCGGAGACGCCCGCCTCTACTTCGGCGGCCGTGGACGCGCCGCTGTTCTACGTCGGGGGCGCGACCGAGGGCACCACGCAGTGGAAGGCTGAGAAGTTCCAGCTGGTCAACTGGGGTGGCTTCGAAGGCCGGGTGGAGTTCAACTTCGATCCGGGTGCCACCCTCATCTCCGGCGCGTCGGGCACTGGGAAGAGCACGCTGCTCGACGCGTACATCGCGCTGATGATGCCGTCGGACACGCCGTTCAACGGCGCGTCGAACGATGCGGTCGGTGGCCGGGCCCGAGGTGCCGAGCAGCGGAACCTGCTCAGCTACCTACGTGGGCAGATCGACACCACTGCCGACGACGCCGGCCGTAGCCGCCCGAAGGTGCTCCGTGGTGACGGCCGCGCGACGTGGGGTGCGGTCGGGATGACGTTCATCGACGACCGCAGCCGCCGGTTCACCGCACTTCGCTTGTACTTCGTGCCCAAGACGGCGACCCGCGCCGGTGACATCACGATGCGGATGGCAACCTTCGACGGGTTCCTCGACCTCGCCGATCTCGAGCCGGCCAGCTCGCAGCTGTTCGCGCCCAAGCAGCTGAAGGCGATGTTCCCGGGACTGCTCACCCACGACACGTACGCGGCGTTCGCGGCGCGCCTGCACACGAAGCTCGGCATCGGTGCCAACGGCGACGGCTCGAAGGCGCTCCGGCTGCTGGTCCGGATCCAGTCCGGTCACCAGATCCGCACCGTCGACGAGCTGTACAAGGAGATGGTCCTCGAGCGGCCGCCGACGTACGACGCAGCGGACCGCGCGCTGGGCCACTTCGATGCCCTCGAGGACGCCTACCAAGCGATGCACATCGAGCAGCAGAAGGCCGACCTGCTCGCGCCGATCACCGATCGCCACGACGAGCTCGTCGCCGCCCGAGAGCTAATCGGCCGTATCGACACCTATGGGCTGACCCGCGACGGCGACACCCCGATCTCGCTGTGGGCGCTGCGAACTGAGGCTCGGTTGCTGGACAACGCGGTCGAGGCCAACGCGGAAGCGCGTCGTGACAATCGCGACAGGTTCACCCGCGCGAAGGCCGATGAGGACGAGCTGTCCCGGCAGCTCGACGCCTACCGCATCGAGCACCGTGAAGCCGGTGGCGCGCAGCTGGAAAGCCTCGCTGCGGACATCGAGTCGGAGAAGGTCCGTCGGGCAGACCGGCTGGAGCGCCGCGATGCGCTGGCTGCCAAGACGATGGTGCTTGCCTCACCGCTCGCTACCCGCCACGACTTCGACGCGCTGGTCACCGCAGCCGACGACTTCCTCGGCGCCTACGACGAGACCGACGCGCAGCTGCTCACCCGCCGCGACCAGCTTCACCAGGAGCAGTTCCCGCTCCTGCAGCGACGCACCGAGCTGCGTGAGGAGCGGGAGTCGTTCACCGGCCGTTCCGGTCGGGTGCCGAAGTACCTCGACGACCTGCGCCGACAAGTCTGCGACGCCGTCGGCATGACCGCCGACGAGCTGCCGTTCCTCGCCGAGCTCATCGACGTCAAGCCCGAGCAGGCGCGGTGGCGCAACGCGATCGAGGTGGTGCTCGCAGCGAGCGCACGGCTGCTCCTCGTACCGGAGGGCAAGCTGCGTGAGTTCTCCGCACTGATCGACCCGCTGCAGCTTCGCGGGCGCATCTCGTTCGAAGGCGTGCCGCTCAACGTGCCGGCCGACAGTCGCGAGGCGGATAGCGCGCGGATCGCCGGCAAGGTCGAGTTCAAGGACTCGCCGTTCACCGGGTGGGTGCGAGCACTCGTCGCCGACGCCGCACACAACGCGCTGTGCGTCGAGACAGCGGCCGACCTCGACGGGCCAGGACTGCGGGTGACGCTCGCCGGGCAGACCCGGCGCGGGACGCGGGGCAGCCACGGTCGCGCCGAGACCACGAACATCATCGGCTTCTCCAACACCGACACGATCGCGGACATCGACGCTGAGCTCGAGCGGCTGGAAGAGCAGCTGAGCGAACTGGACCGGCGCCGACGGGCAGTCGACGAGGAGCGCGGCGACCGGGACCGGCGGCGGCGTGCCTACGAGGCGGTGCTGAGCACCCGCTGGGACGACGTTGACGTCGGCAGCTCCGACACGCGCATGCGCGAGCTGGAGGACGCGCGCAAGCACATCCTCACCGCGGATGACCGGCTGCGGGCTCTCGCCGCACACATCGAGACGCTCGCCGAGCACCTGGAAGCTGCGCAGGAGAAGCGGTTCGCGCTGCAGCGCGACACGACGAAGCTCAACGACGAGCACTCCCGGCTGTGCGAGCGGCAGGACGAGGTGGCCGGCGAGCTCGACCGCGTCCACGACGAGCAGCGCGTGCAGCTCGACGATGGTCAGGGCGCGCACCTCGACGCCGAGTTCGTCGCAGCGGTCGCCCCGGGCGACCCAGGGAACCTGGACGGATTCGGGGAGAACCTGGCCCGGCTGCGTCAGCGGCTGGTCGGCAAGGTGGACACGGCGCGCAGCGACGCGGCAAAGGCAGAGCAGGCACTCGAGACCATCTTCAGTGCCTACCTCCTGCAGTGGCCCGACCCGAACCTCGGCCGAAACTCGGAGTCGTACCCGGACTACGCGGCGATCCTCGAGCGCATCCTGAGCACCGGGCTGCACGAGCGTCGTAACGAGTGGCGTGCCCGGCTGGTCGCATGGAGCGGCGAGGACCTGGTGCCGCTCGCCGGCGCGCTGCAGGACGCGGTCGATGAGATCGAGGAGCGTCTCGAGCCGATCAACGAGATCCTCTCGACGTTGCCGTTCGGTGCGACCCAGGACCGGCTGCGGATCCGGATGAGGCGGCTCTCCCCGGCGAACGTCGCGCAGTTCCGCGGCGACCTGCGCCAGCTGTCCAGCACCGCCACGAAGCAGCTGACCGACGACCAGCTTGAGCAGCGGTTCCGTGCCCTGCAGCAGTTCATGGGCCGGATCCGGCGCCGTGACGATCCGCGTGCCAACCCCGGGGTGATTGACCGCGACAGCCTGCTCGACGTGCGCCGGCACGTGGAGATCACCGCGGAGCGGTACAGCCCGGCCGGTGAGTTGCTGTCGACGCACTCCTCGCTCGGTGGGAAGAGCGGGGGTGAGAGCCAGGAGCTCATCGCGTTCATCGTCGGTGCCGCGCTGCGGTTCCGGCTCGGTGACGAGCTGCGCGCCCGGCCGCGCTACGCACCCATGTTCCTTGACGAGGGGTTCGTGAAGTCTGACGCGGAGTTCACCGGCCGCGCCGTGCAGGCGTGGAAGGCGCTTGGGTTCCAGCTCATCGTCGGTGCCCCGCTGGACAAGGTCGCGGCGCTCGAGCCGCACATGGACGAGATGCTCGCCATCACGAAGAACACGACGACGAACTACTCGTTCGTCTCCCGGATCGCGGACGCGCCGCAGCAGTGAAGACCGTCGCCGAAATTCGCGCCGATGTGGCCCGCCGACTCGCCCGCACCTGGGCGGCGGCGTTGACCGCACCACCGGGGGCACCTGTCGACGGATGGCCGCATGCCTTCGCGCTCGGGCAGCCGACCAGCGCGGAACTGGCCGGCGGGTTCACCAACTTCGTGCGCAACGTCGGTGAGCTGCGTGCGTGGGCAGACTCCCATCGGCTCGACGTGACGATCCGGGCCCGGCGGGTACACGGGACGGACCAGGAGCTGCCAACGCACGTCACGGTGCCCGACGTCGACACGGCCGCCGGGCTCGCCGGCGGTGACTGGCCGGAGCGCCTCGCCCGCGGCCGCCGGCGCGCTGCCGTGCTCGTTGCGGAGTTCCCGGAGCTGCCCGACCGCGCTCGGACGCTGGTGGTCGTCGACGGGCTGTCCGACGTCGACTTCGACCTCGCCTGCCGTGCCGGCCACTGGTTCGCCACCAACGACGCGACCGGCCTGACACCGCGGCAGGTGCCGGTCGAAGGCCTGCACGCGAAGTGGCTGAACACCCGGCACGCGCTCGTCCGCGACCTCGCCGGCGTCGACGACCTGAAGCTCGCACCGCCGCACCCGTCGCGCCTGCACTTCACCTACCTCGACCCGGAGCACCGCCGAGCCGGGCGCCGCCTGCACGACTCCGCGACCGTCGGTGACGCGCCCGCGCTCGCATACCGGCCGACCATCGTGGTGGTCAGCGAGAACAAGGACACCGCGCTGCACTTCCCAGAGCTGCCCGGCGGCATCTCCGTCGAGGGCGTTGGCAAGGGTGGTACAACAGCGGCCGCGTTCGAGTGGCTGGTGAACGCGCCGCTGGTTGTGTACTGGGGCGACATGGACGCCGACGGCCTGGAGATCCTCGACGGGTTCCGCGCGGCCGGTGTGCCCGCCCGGTCGATCCTGATGGACGTAGACGCGTACGCCAGGTGGGAGCGGTTTGGGACCAACATCGACCCCAAGGGTCGCCCGCTCGGTAGCCGCGACCCTCGGCCGCTCCCGCACCTCAACGTCGGCGAACTGGCGCTGTACGAGCAGCTGGTGGCGCCGGGCTGGACTCGTCCACGCCGAATCGAGCAGGAGCGGATCCCGCTGCCTGTCGCGCTCGACCAGGTGCAAAGGCTCGCCTCGGACGCCCAGGCCGTCGGACTGTAGGGCTCGCCCGCCGACGGTACGTACTTGACGTACGTGACGTACCTGGCCCACACTGGCGGGGGAGGTACCGGTGGACGTTCTGATGTTCGACAGCTACAGCGACGCTCGGGCTCATTTCAAGGATCTGCTAGACGCCGCTGAGCGCGGCCGACCGGCGGTGGTACGCCGTGACGATGCGCGGGCGGCGGTGGTGAACGCGGACCGGCTGCGCTACTTCCTGGCCCGGCTGGTCCCGGCCCGCGCCGAGGCGGTGGCGGAGGGCGGCGGTTGGTCGGTGTTCATCCCGGGAGTGCCGATTGCTGCGGACGGGGCGAGCTTCGACGAGGCGCTGGACGAGATGGTGGACGCGCTGCGCGAGTACGCCGCGGACTGGCAGGACCACCTGCTCGACGCACCGAACCACCGCAACAACTGGGGGCTGGTGCAGCTGATCAGTCTCAGCGACGACGACCAGCTCAAGGCGTGGCTGGCCGGCAGCGAAGGTTGAGCCGGGACTGGCCGGAGCCCACCCGCGCCGACCACGACCGCTTCTGCCAGCGGGAAGGCTGGCGCAAAGTTCGGGACGCGCGCGGTCGCACCGGCACCCATCACGTCACCTACGAGCTCGACCTCCCCGACGGCCGCATCCTGCGCACACGGGTGTCGCACCCTCCGGACCGGACCGGCTACGGGCCGAGCATCTGGGCCCACATCCTGCGCGACCAGCTCGAAGTGACCGCAGAGCAGTTCTGGGCGTGCGTCCGCGACGGCACGCCGCCCGACCGCGGGATGCCGGCCGTCCCTCCGGAGGCGTTGCCTGCCGAAATGGTCCACCTGCTGCTGACCCGCGTCGGCCTGACCGAGGCAGAGGTCGCGGCCATGACGAAGGCCGAAGCCGTACAACGGCTCAACGACTACTGGAGCACCGGGCGATAGGTGCCGGCGTGCGAAGCCGAGCCGGAGGTCTGCGCCAGACAGCAGCGCCGGACGCCGCCGTCCTTACTGGTTGCTCTCCTGCCCCCTGGCACGCATCTGGGCCATGTACGCCTCGAGCTTGCCGCGGCCTTCGTCGAACCGTTCGCGCATGAGGTGGGTGTAGACGCGGGCGGTCATGGTGGGGTCCTTGTGGCCGAGCCGTTGCTGGACCTCGAACAGGGTGAGTCCGGCGTCGAACATCAGCGAGGCCGCGGTGTGCCGCAGGGTGAGCCAGGTGACGCGCCGTCCGGCCAGCCCGGGCCGTGGGAGGGCGTGGCGCATCTCGCGGGTGCGGTGAACGTGGTCGGGTTGATCTGGTTGACGACCAGCCGGCCGAACGTTGCCTCCCGGCGGAGCAGGTCGACCCCACCGCCCACCGGCGCGAGCAGCACGAGGGCGGGGTTGTGATGGACCGCGCCCGGCGCGGCCAGGGCGGTGCCGACCCGGTCATGGAAGACGAGTCGGTGATCAGGCCGATCAGCCGCAGCAGCGCCCAGGCCACGCAGGCACTGATCGCGCCGACCGGAAGTGCGAGCGCGGTGATGGCCGCCATCCGCGTCGTGGCGGTGAAGTCCCCCGGGGTTTGGCGGGGCGGCGGCGTCGGTGCGGTAGGCAGGGGCCAGCCGTCCCGCGCCCGACCCGGACGGCTCGTCTACGCGCAGTCGTCAGCCTGCCGCCGGCTCACCTGCGCCCGCCACCGCGGCGGACCGATCTCGTCGTGGACCCACACGTAGCCGTCGTGGTCACGGGCGAACTGCCGCTGCCACAAGGGATGCAGGTCACGGCTCGACTCGAGGTGGACGACCTCACCGGGGCGCAGCCAGGTGAGCCGTTGCAGGACGAGCCGGTCACGGTGCTCCGCGGGAAGCGCGTCGAGGGCAATCGGGTCGGTCAGCAGCAGCGGCAGCGCCCATTCCGGTACGACCGGCCCCGACCGAGCGCCGGCGGGCTCGGCGACCCACACCTGCTCCCGATGGACGTGCCGGTCGAGCCGGTGCACCAGCGCCTGCGTGGCGAGCGTGAGCAGCTGACGGGTTCGACTGGTCTCGAGGGTGTCGACGTCGTCGCGCAGCCGGTCGTGGTCGGCGATCAGCAGCCAGCGCATGTGCTCGTCACGCAGCCGCTCCGGCGGCAGCTGCCGCTCCTCCTCACCGAGATAGGGCAGCAGCCGGTAGTGCAGGAACTCGAGCATCGCGTCGTGGGCCTGGACCAGACGGCGGCCCTCGCGGACGGCGTCCGTGAGGTCATCGGCATAGGCGCAGGTCTGCCAGAGCAGGACGCTGTGGTCGTCGGAGAGGGCCGGCTCGGGAGCGAGGGTCGTCGTCATCGCATCTCACGCTGCCCGCGTCAGGCCGGACGTACGGGCGGCGGCAACCGGGTCGCTGGTAGCGGCCTGGCTCACGGCGTCGATCGTTGCCGTCAGGTCGATACCGATGGACTGCGCGACGGCGGCGCCTGCGAAACCGAGCCCCGCGACGTGCGGCCCGGAGGCGGCGTAGTTGGCGATCTGCACCGCCACAGGGACGTGTACGCCGAGGTCGTCGAGCGTCGTGCGGCGCAGCCAGATGTCGATCTCTGCGAGCCGGACCAGCTCGACGGACCAGTGGTGGACGGCCGCCGGCACCGTACGGTCGGCCCGGCCACGGCGCAGCTGGTGCCGCGGTCGGTGTGCGGTGGTGGCGCCCACCGCCTCCAGCGCTCGGGTGGCGGTCGCCGTGGCCTCGCGGAGCGCGACGGCGAGGTCGCGGGCGGCGTCGCGGGCCTGTGCCGGCGGGTGCGGCGCCACCGCAGCGGCGTGCACCCGCTGGTACGCGCTGTCGACGCGAGCGCGCTGAGGCCGGTAGGCGGCCTCGACCGCGGCGGGCACCGACACGTCGGCAGTTCGGGTGCGCATGGGGCTCATCTCCCTGTCACAGCCGCCAGTGCTGCGTTCTCTTTGTTCACTGACTGATTCGTTTATACAGGGAGACTGGAAGAAACACAAGGTCGCGGGTTGCGGGCCGCCAGGGGCGAGCGGTGTCAGCCGCCCGCCGACGGCCCGTCGCCGAGCGCCTCCAGCGCGATCGCAGCATGCGCGTAGGCGCCGCCGGCACGCATCTCCGCGGCCACCCAGATCGCCTCCATGATCTGCTCGTCGCTGGCGCCCTTGCGCCGCGCGAGCTTGGTGTGGCCGCGGATGCAGTACGGGCACTGCGTGGTGTGCGCAACGGCGACCGCGATCAGCTGCTTGGTGACCTCCGGCAGCGCGCCCTCGGCGAAGACCTGCTCGCTGAACGCCGTGAACGCGTCGTGGGTCTCCGGCGCGAGCGCCTTGCGGTGGGCACTCATCGCAGCGGTTGCCGGCGGGAACACGTCATGAGCCATGTCGGCATACTTGTCCTGTAATGCAACCGGTGTCCAACTCGGAGGCGAGGCGTTGGGCGCGATCCGGCTCCACCGTGTCTACGACCACGAACGGCCCGTACGCGGTAAGGCGTTCCTCGTCGAACGGCTGTGGCCCCGCGGCGCCCGCCGCGACGAGCTCAGCCTCGACGGGTGGTGCAAGGACGCCGCACCGAGCACCGAGCTGCGCCGGTGGTTCGCCCACGACCCGCAGAAGTGGACGGAGTTCCGCCGCCGGTACACCGCCGAGCTGGACGCCAACCCCGACGGCTGGCAGCCGCTGGTGGATGCCGCCACCACGGGGGACATCACCCTCGTGTACAGCTCACGTGACCGCGAGCACAACAACGCCGTCGTGCTGCGCGACTACCTGCTCACCCATCTGCCCGGAGGCCGACCATGAACAAGATCTCCCTCGACGCCCTCGCTCGCGAGCAGCTGGAAAGGGCACGTGCCGCCGACGCGGGGCGTAGCGCCGAGACCGTGTACGGCGGGCACGAGCGGACGCTGCGCCAGACGCTGATCGCGATCACGGCCGGAACGGAGCTGGCAGACCACGAGAACCCGGGTGAGGCCACCGCACACGTGCTGAGCGGCCGGATCAGCATCGGTACCGACAGCGACGCGTGGGAGGGCCGCGACGGAGACCTCGTCGTCATCCCTCCGGCGCGGCACCACCTGCGCGCCATCGAGGACTCCGTCGTCCTGCTGACGGTGGCGAAGCGGGCCGGCTAGGACCCGCCCTCGCCCCGCCGACCCGTGGCCCAGCTGCCGGTGATGTACCAGCCGTCGCCACCGAGTGGCAGCCCGCCGGTCATGCGGGGCAGGTACTGGTCGAAGAACAGCCGGGAGGTCAGCCCGGCGCGGCTGCGCACGTCCAGCTTGGCGAAGACGGCCTTGAGGTGGTCGCCGACGGTGTGGACGGACACGTGCAGAGTCGCGGCGATCTCCCGGTTGGAGTAACCGGCGACCACGAGCCGGGCCACCTGGCGTTCCCGGGCGGACAACCCGTACGCGGCCGCGATGACCTCGGCCAGCTCGTGCGGACGCGTGGGCTCCACCACCAGTGACAGCCGCCGGACACGGTCCCCGTCCCCGGCCGGGATGGTCTCGGCGTGCAGGGTGATCCACTGCCCGGAGCGCCCGCGCACCCGGGCGCGCGCGGCCCCACCGGGATCCCGGATGGCCTGCTCGGCGAGGGTGGCGACGACCAGGGGCAGGCCGGACGGGCTCAGCCGGCCGTCTTGCACGTCGGCCAGCCAGCGGCGCGCAGCGGCCGAGGCTGTCTCCACCGCAAGGTGCGCGCCGGCCACCTCGAGCACGGCCATCCCCGGACCGTCGGACAGGTCCCGGTGGGCGGCCTCGGACACGAGCATGCTGCGGCGCAGCCCCGGCGCCATCTGCTTGCAGGCCCGGGCGAGCAGGCGGCAGTCCGCGTCGCTGAAGTCGGCGTCACCGGCCGGGCGGAAGAAGGCGAAGGCACCCCAGACGCCGCTCGAGGAGTCGCGGATGACCGCCCGGACCTCCGGGCCGCATCCGGACGGGGTGAGGATGTCGCGGAAGCGCGCGCTCCGGGTCGGGACCCCGGCCGTGGCCCGCTCCAACGTGGACACACCCGCGGGCAGGCGGGCCAGTTGGGCGAAGCCGTTGACGTCGCCTTCGCCGTACTCGATCTCGACGAACCGGGCCAGGTACTCGGCCGGGCACCCCTCGTCGTGGTAGCCGCCGGTGTTGACCAGGGTGGCCGGGTCCAGCAGCAGCCCGCACCACAGGTCGAAGTGCAGCCGGCCCGCCAGCACCGATGCCACCTCTCGCATGAGCCCGATCGAGTCGGTGGCACTGCGGGAGAGCCGGTCGACCTTGTCGACGACCGCGTCCGGTGACCTCACCCGCGCAGTGTCCCGCACCCCGCTGGGAACCGGAATCCCACGAATACGGGATGGCCCGCCGGCATCACCGGGTCGACGATCCCTGGCACCAGCCCCGAGGAAGGGAACCCAGGGATGACCGAGACCGCGTCTCCGCTGCACACCAGCCCGTTCGTCACCGGCCCGGACGAGGGACAGTCCGTCTGGTACCTCGACGTCCTGTGCCAGACCAAGGCACCGGCCGCGACCACCGGCGGGCAGCTGTCGGTCAGCGAGCAGCTCCTTCCCCAGGGCTCGTCGCCACCGCTGCACGTCCACCACCGCGAGGACGAGTCCTTCTACATCCTCGACGGAGAGCTCACCTGCGCCGCCGGCGAGCAGAGGTTCTCGGCGACGGCCGGGTCACTCGTGTGGCTGCCCCGGGACATTCCACACGGCTTCCGGGTCGAGTCCCCCACCGCTCGGATCCTGACCCTGTGCGTCCCTGGCGGGTTCGAGGACTTCTTCGCCGCCATCGGCCGGCCCGCACCCCAGCTGACGCTGCCCCCCGCCCCGGACGCACCGCCCGACATGGCAGCCATGACGAGGCACGCGGCCGCGTTCGGCGTCGAGATCGTCGGACCACCGATCGACTGAGGGAGCGGACCGGTCACGAGGTACGGCCGAGGTAGGCGAGCAGACGCGCCGCTGCCGGCGCGTCGCTGGAGGTCGTGACGGCCGGGCCGAACGCGCCACGAGCGCGTGCCTCGTCGAGGGGCACTGCTGCCCAGAAGCCGTCGAGAACCGATGCGACGGTCGCGTCGATCGTCCAGCCCTGGCCGGTGGCCCGGGCGAGGTCCCAGGCGTGTACGACCACCTCGGTCAGGTTGACCAGCAGCGCGGCCGCGGCGGGGAACGTGCCGAACGGGTACGTCCGCTGACCGTCGAGCCCCCCGGGGTTCCGCCACGACGCCACGTTGTCGGCCGCGATCGTGGTCACGGCACCGACCGGGTTGTCACCGAGCAGGTCGCCGGCGTCGGGCCCGGCGGCGTGACCGGCGTTGACCAGGGTGAACATCCGGGCCGCACCGAGGACGTGGTTGAGCAGCGCACGCACGTCCCAGCCCGGGCAGGGCGTCGCGGCGGACAGCGCCGGCGGGCTCAGCTCGGTGACGAGCTTGCCGAGGTGTACGTAGGCGTGGTCCAACTGGTCGACGGGATCCATCACGTTCTCCTTCGTAGGCGTGGACGAGTCGTTCGGCGCCGGTCAGCGCCAGTCGTCGATGACCCAGCTGCCCGGGCGGCTGTAGCCGCCGTCGTCACCGCGGTGCATGCAGACGCCGACCATCACGGCGCGGTAGCCACGCGCGGCGACGGCGGCGTACGCCTCCAGGCGGGCGGTACTCACGCCGAGCTCCACGTGGTCTGCGCCGTTGTCGAGCGCGAGTGCCTCGCAGGCGTCCAGCAGGGCCTCGAACCGGGCAGCGGCTCCGGCGCCCGGGCGGACGGCGCCGAACTTGACGTAACAACCGGACGTTCCGGCCTCCGTGCCAGGGCCGAGGTGGCAGACGGCCATTCCGGCCAATCCGCCGGTGTCACCCAGCAGGACGACGTCACCGAGCTGCTGCGCTTCCACCGCACGGATCTCCCGGGTGAGGTCCAGCCCGTCGTACACCCCGGCGGTCAGCTCCAGGCACGCGTCGACGGCATGTGCTCGGCCGGCCGGGTCGAGCCGGCTGTAGCGGTCGAACTCGACCGCGGCCGCCGAGCTGACCGGCCGAACCATCACCGGAGTGAGGAAGCGCGGCCGGAAGCCGTACTTGCCGTACAGGCCGAGGTGCTTGGCGCTGTGCGGAAACGTGAACAGCCCCGCGTGCTGCACCTGGTAG
Organism: uncultured Actinomycetota bacterium; assembly: GCA_963728075.1. Classification (GTDB taxonomy): domain Bacteria; phylum Actinomycetota; class Actinomycetes; order JAFAQI01; family DASSKL01; genus CAVSIP01. The sequence goes on from CAVSIP010000005.1 coordinate 228,116, forward strand.
ACGTCGAAGAGCTCCAGCGTGGGCTGCATCAGCCGGCTGGCCAGGTGCCGGTCCCACAACCGGGGGCGAACCGACAGCGGGCCGAAGAACCCGACCGATCCCCACGTGGTGACGAAGTTCGACCCGGCGAGCTGCCCGGCCTGGTCGACCGCCAGGGCGGCACGCGGATCGGCACGCCAGCGGGTGCGGGCATAGTCCTTCGCACCGAACAGGTCGGGCACACCGAGGAACGTGTTGAACGCCGCCCGCAGGATCCGGTCGGCTTCGGGTAGGTCGCTCTCCTGCAGCGGCCGGACGGTCACGTCCGCCGCTGCCGGCGCAAGGAACGTGTCGGTCATGGAGGAGCCTTCCGTCGACGGCAACGGAGCCAGCATCAGCCGCCGTGGCACCCGCCGACATCGGGCGAGCCCCCATGTTTAGCGACCCCCGGACCACATCTCCTGGTCCCCGCGCGAGATCCGGCTCGCAGCGAAGGCGATGAGCTCGGCCCGGCCGCGCACCCCGACCTTCGCAGCCAGGTTTGCGACGTGGCGCTCGACCGTCTTCGGAGACAGGAACAGCCGGGCGGCGATGTCCCGGGTCGGCAGCGCCTGCCCCAGCAGCACGATCACCTCGGTCTCGCGGGGGGTGAGGCCCAGACCTTCGAAACCTGCTGGTACGCGAGCCGCTGCGCGCCGCTGCCGCGGGACGGGAGCGCCGGCCCCGCGCAGCAGTGCGCGGCACGCGGACGCGACCCGCGCGTCGCCGCTGCGGTCGAAGAAGTCGAGGGCTCCGGTGAGCCATTCGACCGGGTCCCCCCACCCGTCGGCAAGCGCGGCCTCCGCCACCAGTCGCCGCGCGTACTCCTGGTACCAACGGCAACGGCCCAGCACCTGGTCAGCTTTGGCGAACGCCGCCGCGGCGTCTGCGGTGCGACCGGCCCGGCCCAGCAGAACTGCCCGGGCATGGACCACCCAGCCGTGCACCAGCCAGTACACGGTGAGACCGGACGCCTCCACCTCCGCGACCGCTGCCGCACCGTCCTTGTTCTCCATCACCCGGATGAGCGCCCACATGCCGCGGAACGGCGCCGTGACCGGTGTGCGGCGCAGGAGGTCCATCCCCGCGTCGAGATCGGCCAGTGCACGCGCGCGGTTCTCACGGACGAGCCAGTAGGCCGCCCGGACCTGCAGCGCGGCGACCCCGCGGACTTCCGGGTCTTCACCGGCCAGGCGGAGAGCCGTGGCCAGCGCCACGTCCATCGCGGTGCGCCGTCCGGCCAAGGCGTGTGCCCCCGCCTCGAGGACCGCCCCCAGTGCCTCGAGCGTCGGCAGCCGCAGCCGGTGTGCCTCGGCGGCGAACTCCCGCGCAGCGCGTACGGTCTCGTCGACCTCCGCGTGGTTGAGACGCCAGGCCGCCATCTGCAGGCCCACGGTGGCCGCGGCGCCCATGGCGCCCGCCGAGAGCGCGGCCGCGCGGGCTGCGGCCAGCCGGTCGATCGGGCCGCCGGCGAGCAGGTCGATGGTGCCGAGCTCATGCATCGCCCGCACCCGCCACACCGGCGACGCGGCGCGCTCCGCGATCGCCAGGGACGCGCTGAACGCCTGCTCGGCAGCGACCAGGTCGCGCACCCGCTCCCGGCGGCCGATGACCTCCAGCGCCTCGCAGGCCAGCGCCCACCGGCCGTGCTGTTCCGCCGCCGACAGCGCGGACCGGGCCAGCCGTACCGCTGCCTCGAGGTCGCCGAGTCCCAGCGCGACCTGCGCGGCCAGGACGTCGTCCTCGCCGTCGGCGGCCGTGTCATCCGCCGCCGCATCCAGATGCTCCCGGGCTGCGCGCCAGTCAGCCGCGGCCACAGCGGCGCGGGCGAGCCGCCGGTGGACTGCAGCCGTACGGGTGCGCGTCGCATCAGCGGCCGTGAGCTCGCCGAGCAGCCGGTCTCCCACCTCCGCCAGCGTCGCGTTGTCGCCGGCCAACGCCAGCACCGTGCACAAGGCGTCATCGGCCTCTAGGGCAACCGTCGGGTCGTCGGCACCGAGCTGCCGGGCCCGGTCGAGGAAGCCGCGCGCGGTGACCAGCGCGCCACGACCGAGCGCTCGGCGCCCGGCCTCCAGGAACAGCGCCGCGGCTCGGTCATCCATCCCGGCTCGATCGGCAAGATCTGCCGCGAGCTCGCACCAGTGTCCCGGTAGCCCTGGGTGCGCCGCCTCGACGGCCGGCAGCGCCACCGCAGCCAGCGCGACATGCTCCCCGGGCAGCAGATCGGCCAGGACCGTCGCGCGCGTGAGCGCATGTCGGAACCGGCAGCCGCCAGCAGAGTCGAGCTCGATCAGCCGATGTTCTCTCGCGGCACGTAGGCGCCTCGCGACCTCGGCGCTGGAGAGCCCGGTCATCACCGGCAGGAGGTCCTCGTCGAAGTCGCGCCCGAGGACCGCAGCGGCGCGCAGTACCTCGGCCACACCCGGCGCCGCCCGCAGTCGGCGGCGCGCCATCTCCGCGAAGGTCTCCGGAACGGGCGTCCGCTGTGGCACGGCCGTCTCGGCGGCAAGCAGCAGCTCCTCGACGAGAAACGGCAGGCCGTCGGCACCCGACAGCACCAGGTCCCGCAACGGTGCTGGAACCGCGTCCTCCTGCAGGCAGGCCGCTGCCATGTCCTGCACGCCGGCCGGGTCGAGCCGACGGAGCTCGACGCGGGAGACCGATCGCCGGGCCACGAGCGCGCGCACCCGGCGGACCGGCTCGCCGATCTCGTCATCGCGGACCGTGGCCACCAGCAGCAATCGCTGGTCGCTGACGTTGTCGGCCAGGTACTCGACCACCGCCATCGTCTCCCGGTCAGCCCAGTGCAGGTCCTCCAGCGCGAGCAGGCAGGCTCCTGGGCCGGCAACACTCGCCAATAGACGCAGCACCGCCTCGCCCACGACGACCGAGGTGTCACCGGCAGGTACCTCGGTCGCCCACCCCGGTAGGAGCAGGCCCAGTGCCGACCGGAACGGATCGCCACCCGGCCCGAGAGGTGAGTCGACCCGGCGCAGCTGTGACAGCAGGGCCTCGGACAATGGGCGGTACGGCGACGCCGACGACTCGACCGCACGGCCGAACAGCACCGGGACACCACGGCCGGCGGCCCTCCCCACGAGCTCCCGCAACAGCCGCGACTTGCCTACCCCGGCCTCACCGCTGATGGCCACCGCGCGGCCGTGACCGCGCGAGGCGTCGTCCAGCGCCTGCACGAGCCCTCGGAGCTGTTCGTCACGGCCCACCAACCGTGGGCACGGAACGGCCACCACCACGGCAGCATGACATCGGAGCCATGGATCCAGTCAGTCTCGACGGGCGACGACGCGGGTGACGTCATCGCTGGCGATGTCCGCGACCGGAGAGTGGTCAACCCCTCTGCACCTCGCTCCAGCGCTGCGCCGGCGTCCGTCGCGATGCCGTCGGTCGAGACGTCCTGCGGGCCGGTGTCACGGCGACAGCGCGGGAAGAACCGCGGAGTCTCGACGGCATAGGCGGCGTACTCAGGATGGGCTCCGGCCAGGTCGCGCTCTTCGAGTCGGACCGCCAGGACGATGTAGCCACAGCCGAGCAGCGCGAACAACAGGTGACCGCCGGTCATCACCGGCGTCGCCAGAAACGCCGGGAAGAAGCCGACCATCATCGGGTGGCGAACCAGCCGGTAGGGCAGCGGGTTGCGGAACGGAGGCTGTGACGGCGACTGCCCGCGCACGAACCGGTGCACCTGGCGCAGCCCGAGAAAGTCCAGGTGGTCGATCGCGAAGGTCATCGCGACGACGAGCAGCCAGCCCCCGCCGTACAGCGCCCAGAGCACCCCACGCGCAGCCGGTGCATGCACCGCCCACACGATGCCCGGTACGGGGCGCCACTGCCAGAACGTCAACGCCAGCACGGCGCTGGCAGCGAACACGAAGGCGGCCCGGAGCAGATGCGCCGGCAGGTACGACGTAAGTGCGCGCTTGACCGCCGGCCGGGCCATCACACTGTGCTGAGCAGCGAACAACGTCAGCAGGAGGACGTCGACCACGACCGCCGCTGCTGTACCCGAGGACGGGCCGCCGCCGTCGACTGTCCGGGGGACGACGACGCCGGCGACGAATGCGACGGCGTACAGGGAAACCGCGAGAAAGGCGACGTAGGCGACACTCGCGAAGACGACCGACAGAGCCGCCGTCGTCGTCGAGGTACGGGATGTGCCGGTCGTCGTGGTGGTCATGCTCGTCCTTCCGGTCTGCCGCGGTCGCTGGGCATGTCGTCATGGTCACGCGTGCCGGTCCCGTCGGTCAGGCGGGGAAATACCTCACTCGGGGCCCGCCGTGCCCGACCGCCGGGTGTGGCGCCGACCGCAGAAATGCAGGAGGCTGCCGGGAGGACAGGCAACGGCGAAGGAGGCGCATGCAGCAGCGGATCGCCTCGACGCGCCTGCCGGATGGGACATCCGTCGCCTACGCGACGGCTGGCTCGGGGCCACCTCTGCTGTTCATCGGTGGGTGGCTCAGCCACCTCGAGCTGAGCTGGGCGCTGCCACCCGAACGGCACCTGCTGGAATCGCTGGCAGACGGCCGCACGCTCGTCCGGTACGACCGGCCCGGCTGCGGGTTGTCCGACCGCCGGGCCTTCGGACCGCCGTCACTCGAGACGGAGCTGGCGACCGTCGCCGCCGTCATCACGGCAGCCGGTGTCGACCGCGCGGACATCCTCGGCAGCTCGCTCGGCGTCCCCGTGGCCCTCAGCTGGGCCGCGGAGCACCCGGACACGGTTGGCCGCCTGATCCTCTACGGGGGGTGGGCGCGTGGACGCGACATCGCCCCGCCCCCGGTTCGCGAGCACGTGGTCGGTCTCGTCGCCAGCCACTGGGGCCTGGGCGCCGCCGTCCTCACCGACATCTTCGCGCCGGACGCGCCGGCAACCACGCGTGCTGCCCTCGGCGCCTACCAGCGGCAGGCGTCCTCCGCCGCAATGGCCGCGGCCCTGCTGGACCTGTGCTACCGGGTCGACGTCGGCGGGTGTCTGCGTCACGTACAAGCGCCCACGCTCATCCTGCACCGTGACGCTGACCGCGCCGCGCCGCTCGACCAGGCCCGGCTGATCGCCGCCGAGCTACCGAACGCTGAACTCCGCATCCTTCCCGGGCGATCACACATGCCCTACATCGGCGATGTCGACGAGCTCGTTGCGTCGATCCGTGGCTTCCTGCGCCTGCCGGCGCGACCCGCATCGCCCTCTCCCGTGCTGACGCCCCGCCAGCGTCAGGTGGCCGAGCTCGTCACCGACGGGCTGACCAACCGGCAGATCGCCGAACGCCTGGGCATCCAGGAGCGCTCCGCCGAAGGGCACATCGAGCGCATCCGACTCCGGCTGGGCGTCCGCTCCCGGGCACAGATCGCCGCATGGTGGGTTGCGACACGAGCTCGGCAGGCCTCTGGACCGGTCCTCCCCGACGTGCCGTCCACCAGCGTCGAGGCCTTGTAGCGTCGGTCTGCTGCGCGTTAGCGTTCGGGCCCTGGACAGACAACGAGATCCGGTCTTCGTCGGGCGCTCGGATGAGCTGAAGCGTTTGACCGCCCTTGCGATGCAGGCTTCCGCGGGTCGTCCGTCGGCTGGTGTCGTGTTCGCCCAGGCGGGTCTGGGCAAGACGCGCCTGTTGGCCGAGGTCGCTCGTGGCCTGCCGTGGCCCCACGTGGACGTCCACGGCTACGAGCTCGCCCGAGACGTCCCGCTGGGGGCTGCGGCGGGCTTGCTGCGTGTGTTGTCGGCAGTACCAGCCGCAGGCGAGCGTCTGACCTCGCTGCTGCTCGGCAAGAGCGGACACGTCAGAGGGCTGCAGACCCTCCGGCTGTTCGAGGCCGCGTTCCGTTGCCTGACGAAGACCGGTCCGTTGTCGGTGATCGTCGACGACACCCAGTGGGCGGACCGCGAGACGTTGTCCCTGCTGCACTACCTGCTCGCAGCCGCAACGACGACAGACCTCCCCCTTGTCGTTCTGTGCGCGAGCCGCCCAGCGCCGGGGTCGAGCGTCTTTGCGTCCGACCTGAGACGACTGCTGGAGACCGACCGTTTCCTCGAGGTGCTGCTGGGCCCGCTCGACCGCGGCGAGGGCGTCGATCTCGTGCTGCGGCTGGCTCCTGAGCGCGAAGCAGAGGAGGCGGAGGACCTGTGGCTGCGGGCACAGGGCTCGCCGTTCTGGCTCGAGGCACTGGCCGGGCACGATCACCTCGAGGCGACTCCGGGCCAACTGGTCCACAACCGCCTGGGTGGTCTGGACGACGATGCCGGCCACCTGTTCGCGTTGCTCGTGGTCGCGGCGCAGCCGCTCGGCCTTCCGGAGGTCCAGGAGCTGCTCAGCTGGCCCGAGGAGCGCGTGCGCCGCGCCGTCGCCCCCCTGAGTAGTCAGGCCCTGGTCGTACACGACGCCGGGGCGATCCGGATCGCTCACGACCTCATCCGGGAGGCGGCCGGCGCCGAGCTGCCCGAGGCAGAGCAGCGGCGCTTGCACCGACTGCTGGCCTCGTGGTTCGAGCAGGATGCCGGCGACGACGTCATTCGCCTGTTCCGCGCCCTCGAGCATCGCCGTGCCTCGGGCGGTGCGACGTCTGAGCTGGCGACACGAATCGCCAGTTCGCCACAGCGGCGCCTGCTGGGGGGTGAGGGGCTGCGGACGCTAGGTGTCATTGCCGACTCGACGCCCCTCGACACCCCCTTGCGCCTCGAGGTCGCGGCCCTGGCGACGGAGCTCGGGGACTGGCCGGCGGCGCTGGAACGATGGGGCGCTCTCTCCGAGCGGCTCTCCGACCCCGGGGCGCGAGTCCACGCGGCGTTGGCCGCCGCAGCGGCAGCGTTCCGGCTCGGGCGGGCGGCGAACGTCCACGCACACGTCGCGCGGGCACGGCAGGACGCCGCAGGCCACCCGGTGGCTGCCGTCGAAGCCGACGCCCGTGAGGCGCAGGCACTTCTCTGGCTGGAGAACGAGGTCGCCCGAGCGCAGCCGGTAGTCGACCGCGCGGTCGACCTGGCGCAGCAGCTGGTGGTGCGAGCAGGCGGTCTCGGGGCACTGGACGACGAGCAGTGCCACGCCTACGTGGAGGCCGTGCGGGCGAAGCTCGACGCGGCGATACGGCGTGCCGATGCCACTACCGCCGCGCAGTGCGCGGTCCTCATCCAGACCGTTGCACGTGACCCGGCAGAGGCGCTGGCAGCGGCGTCCGACGGGGTCTTCTCGATGCTGCAGTTCGAGGGTCGACCACGAGAGGCCGAGCCGCGGGCCCGTCGCCTCCTCGCGGAGTCACGGCAGCTGGTCCTCCCGAACATCGAGGTCGAGGCGACGCACTGGGTCGGTTGGATCGCGCACCATCTCGGTCGTCTCGACGAGGCCGCCGAGATGCTGGAGCAGGCTGTCGGGCTGGCGGCTCGCGTGGGCGCCCCACGCCGGTTCACCGTCGCTCAGCTGCGGGCGATGGCGTGCAGTATCGCAGCCAGCCGGGACGACTGGCGTGGCAACGTCGCCGCGATCGAGCGCGCGATAGCGGCCGAGACCGACCCGCACTTCCGGCTCCTCATCCGACTGCTGCACGTCTGGCTGGTCGGGCGGTTCGCCGCACCGAGCGCGGCTCAGCTCGAGGCGCTGCTGCATGCCATGGCCGAGGACGCGGACCGCGCTGGATGTGACCGGTGCCGTTGGGAAACCGTCCTGTACGGTGCCGAGGCTCAGGCCCGCACCGGCGATGTCGCGGGAGCACGGGACGCCCTCGAGCGATGGGACGCCACGCATCACGCTCCGCGGGATGGGCTGAGAGTGCACCGGTCCTACGTGAGGGCGCTGGTCGAGATGCAGCGGGATCCGGCAGCCAGTCTCCCGATGTTCGCCCTGGCCGCCGCCGACGCGTCGGCAGTGGGGTATGAGCTGATGCGGCTGTGGATCGAACTGGACTCGGCCCTCGCGACCGCCCGCTTCGACCGAGCACGCGCCGTCGAGGCGCTCCGCCTTGCTGCGCGGAAGGCCGGAAACATCGGCGCATCGAGTGAGCAGCAGCTGGCGACGCACCAGTTGCGAGCCCTGGGCGTGCGCACGTGGCGCCGCGGAGGCGATGTCGCTCCCCTCACCGCACGAGAGGCGGAGATCGCCGCGCTGGTCGCCGCCGGGCAGTCCAACCCCGAGATCGCGAGCGCCCTGTTCCTCTCCCGGAAGACGGTGGAACGGCACGTCTCGAACATCCTGACCAAGTGCGGGGTGAGAAACCGGACCGAGCTCGCGCACCGTCTTCGCTCGCAGATCGACCCCACCATGGATGGGGGAGTTCCCCGATGATCGGCCCCCCGCCGCCTCCTAACGTGGCGTAGTCCGGCATGGACCGGCGCAGTCGGCGACACAGCGTCCCTGCGCTGGGGCCAGGAAGGGACGATTCGCCATGGAGCCGCTTCTCAACCGATACGTACAGCAGCAACGCATCGACGACTGGCACCGGGATGCCCAACGCTTCGCCCTCACCCGGCTGACGCGCGAGCGCCGCCGGGCCGCCCTTCGACGTCGGCTCGCGGCTCTGGCACCGCTCCGCCGGCGCACCGCGGTCGCTGCGCCCGCCACGCTGGAGGTCCCCGTCCCCCGCCCCGCGCCGGACGTCGTCATCGACCTCACCGAGCCGCAGCCCTCGCAGCCGTCCCCCACGAGCTGACCGGGGCTTGTCGAGCGCTGCGACCGCGACGGCAGCCCGGATGATCCCGGTGCTCCTGCATCAGCGGCGGCTCACGGCGCGCGTCAGCACCGGGCACGACGTCGGGCTGGACCGCCGGCATAATCGGGCCTATCGTGCAGTAACGCTTCGTGCTCCAGCCCCCGGCTACGGCGGTTCAGTCGGCTGTCGACCGAGGTGGCGAGATGGACAGATCCAAGACGCTCGTGTCCGCACACGGCAGCGTGGGATGAGCACGGCGCCGGCACCTCGCGGCCCGCGGACTCTCGCCGGCGAGGAGGCCGTCGTGGCGCTCGCCATCAACTCCGATCAGCTGCGCATCGCCGAGGAGCTGGCCGACACGGTCATCCGCGACCTGTTCGGTGTCGGACTGACGCTGCAGCAGGCGCTCGGCCACGTCAGCGGGTCGGCAGCCGAACCGTTGGTCGAGGCGATCGACGGGCTCGACCGGATCATCCGCTCGGTCCGCGATGTTGTCTTCGACCTGTCCCGGCCAGCGCGTCCCGTGCGCCCGCCGCGCGACTAGTCGCGGCCCCACGACCCGAGCCGCCGCCTGTTCTCGCGGGCTGTCTCGTCCCGTCGCTGCCGGTCAGCGTCATCAACCGAGATCGCCACCAGCGCGATCGCGGCGATCTGCCGAATCTGCGCGTCGGAGAACTCGCTCAGACTGCCTATCCGCTGCACGACGCGCTCGATGGCGGAGTCGTCCGCGCCCAGGCGCCGGCGGGCTACGTCGCGCCCCTCGTCGACCGGGTCCCTCCCGGCGCTCGATGATCGACGTGTCCGGCGCTCCGGCGTCATCGGGGTCCGGTTCTGGCCCTGCCCGGACGCGCGCGCCCCGCCCGCTGGGTCATCGGATCGCGGGCACCCTCGCGAGGACGGGACCGTCGTGCTCGGCGCCGGAGCTCGTCGAGGTAGGCGCGAACTCGGTCGAGGACACTTCGATTGGCCGAGGTGCCCGTGCTGACGTTGGCGCTGGATCCCATCGGGACCACCGATCTCCACTCAGAAGCGAGTGACCTACGGTCGGACGGACTGGACCGACATGCGTGAGCCTACTCGGCAACCGCGACACCGTGAGGCGCTCACGTAACGCGGTCGCGTTCACGGAGGACCTGTGATGAGCAAACACGCGGTCGGGGCGCTCTATGCGCTGTCGATGGCAGCCGTCGTCGTAGGGGTCGATGTGCTGTTCTTCCGACATCACCTGTGGGAGCGACTCGCAGCGAACGTCGGCATCATCCTGCTCTTCGCCGCGTTCTACTTCCGGTTCCTGAACCGTTCCTGAGTGGGCGACCAGCCGGCCGCCTTGCCCGGGTCAGCGGTCCGGCGTAGCCTCGCCACCAGCCGGCATCGCATGCAGCTGGTCAGGTTGGGAGGCGACGTCGAGCGGACGTGCTGAGCAGACAGCACCCCGGGGTCCAGACTGTGCGCCCCCAACCGTCCGCTCGGGCAGGTCAGCGTCGACCAAGGTCGAGGTCGCCCCTGACGACCATGTCGGCGACGTCGGTGAGCTTCTGGTTGCGGTCGCGAGCGTGACTGCGCAGGGCCTCGAACGCCCGCTCCATGTCGACGCTGTGCCGCTCGGCCAGTACGCCCTTGGCCTGCTCGATGAGGACGCGGCTGTTCAGGGCGTGCTGCAGCTGCTCGGCCAGCAGCTCGCTGCGATGCGCGGAACGACGCTGCAGGATGCCGATGGTCGCCACGTCGGCCAGCGCTTGGGCCAGCCGCTGCCGTTCCGTCCCGATCGACTGTGCCTCGGCGTGGAAGAGGTTCAGCCCGCCGATCATCTGCCGCCGCAGCCGTAACGGCACCGCCACCACCGACCGGAACCCGGCGCTCAGTGCTGCCGGGACGAAGACCGGCCAGCGGTGCGCGTCGTCTGCGAGTGAGGGGCTGACGACGGCGTCACCGCGGCGGAAGCAGTCGAGGCAGGGACCCTCGTCGTTCTGCAGCTGGAAGATCTCCAGCAGGCGAGTCTCCTCACTGGACGAGGCGACGACCTGCAGGGTGCCACGCTGGTCGTCGAGGAGCAGACCCGCAGCCGTCACCCCGAGCAGCGACACGCATGCCTCGACCAGCCGGTCGAGCAGCTCGATGACGTCATAGTCGTCGACGAGGGTGTCGGCCAGGGTGACGAACGTGTCGGCCAGCGATTGTTCCCTGGTCGTCGGCTGGGCTGCACCGCCGTTGGCCGAGTTGTCGCTCATGAGTCCTCCGAGGTAAAGCGTAGACGGCGCGCGACCACGTCAGCGGCGAGCTCACTCAGGGCACGGCCGGAGGCGAACGCTCGGGCGCGCAGCACGACGAACGCCTGCTCGACCGGGATGCCGAGCTGGACCATGACCATTCCGGTTGCCTGGTGGACTGCCGGTGTGAACGAGCGGACGGAGCGCGCGCCGGCACCGAAGGCACCATCACTGGGGTCGAGTTCCAGCAGCGCGAGCGCCGCGGCTTGTGCGGCCGACAGCGCCACGGACATCTGCTCGGCCGCGAGCCCGCCGGGACGGATGCGATACAGGTCGAGCACTCCTACTCCGATAGCGCCGATGCGAAGCGGCAAGGCGAAGACCGCCCGCACCCCTGCCGCGTCGGCAGCGGCCATGAACAACGGCCAGCGGTCCACCGCGACGCCATCGGGCTCGGCCAGATCTGGTACAAGGACCGGGGCGAAGCCGGCAGCGGCGTCGACGCAGGGTCCCTCGCCCAACGTCAGCTGCGCATCTTCGATCTCTGCCGCCACCTCGTCGGTCGCGCAGACCATCCCCCGGTTACCCGCGGCGGTCACGATGGAGATACCGGCACCGGTCACGTCCAGCAGCTCCACACACATCTGGCAGATGCGTAGCGGCTGCTGGTCTGGCTCTGTCATGGCCGCGGCCGGCATCCACCCGATGACGAGGATGCCGGCGCCGGGCGGAAAGTCACCGACTCCTTCCTGGTACCCCCGGACCCGAGTGGGCATGAACAGGTCGTATGTCGGTACGGTCCGGACGGCCGCCGTAGTCGACCCACCCGCCCCCGAAGGGTCGATGCCATGTCCAGCCCATTGCGGCAGTCCCCGACCTGCGCGCCGGCCGCGACCGCGACCCAGGTACGTCTGCACCTGGCGCCCCACGGACGGTCCTGCCGTGCGGCCCGGCAGGCGGTACAGGCGTTCTGCGCCGACAACGGGATCGCGGCCCTGTCCGAGGACGGCGAGCTGCTCACGTCCGAGCTCGTCGCCAACGCGGTCGAGCATGCGAAGGGCCAGATCCTGCTGGTCCTGACAGACGGAGACGACATGCTCACCGTCAGCGTCTGCGACCAGTCATCGGCTCCACGCGGACTGCTCGGCCACCTCCCGGACGACCTCGCCGAGCGCGGGCGCGGGACGTTCGTGGTCGCCACCCTGGCCGGCGCATGGGGCACCGCACCATGCGCCCACGGCAGGTGCGTCTGGTTCCGACTGCCCTGACCGTCCGACCCGCTACTTGGCGCGCTGATTCGGGTGGACGATCGCGGCGATCTCCGGCGCAGCACTCGGCGGTGTCTGCCCCTTGGTCTTCTTGTTCCGGTCCGCCTTCGGCTTGCGCACCTCGCGCCCGCCCTTGTTCTTGCTGGCCATCACTTCTCCTGACCGACGTCGGAGCGCCTCAGGCGACGACACACGCGTTCGGGTCCCACCGGGACCGCCAATCTCCACTCGCAAGCGAGCGGGCGAGAACCCCACGTTGGGGCTGGGACAGAGCCTACCAACGATGTGCTATGCCGCGCGTCTCGTGATGATCCACGTGAGGTCGGCCGGCTCGCGGCGGAAGATGAGCTCCGATCGAGGGCCGGTCTCGTCGAGCAGGTCGATGAGCAAGGTCAGCGGCATCCGGGTACGCAGCCACTCCATGGGGTCGGGCAGCAGGCTCATAGGAACCTCCCCTCGCCCTCTGTGTATCGATCCCGGCAGACCGCCAGCACAGACCCGAAAGGGTGACACAGCGCCGCAACCCGGGTATGCGGGCACGAGCAGTCCAGCCGCGCCGACGCACATCTTGGAGGGTCAGATGGAGGTCCACTCGCAACCGTTGGCATGGATCGAGGCGATCGGCTGGTTCAGCCTCTCGCTCGCGTTCGCCAGCGCGCTCGCGATCCTCTTCGACATCTTCGTGCGCGGCTACCGCCAGAAGATGGCGATCATGGACCTCGTCTACCCGATCACCGCCCTGTACTGGGGGCCGGTGGCGGCCTGGTTCTACTTCAAGCACGGCAAGCGCACGTCGAGGCCGGTCATCGAGAGCCTGGGCGAGCCCGACCCGGACGCGATGCCGCGCTGGAACATCCTCGGCAAGGCGGTGAGCCACTGCGGCGCGGGCTGCACGCTCGGCGACATCGCCGGCGAGTGGCTCGTGCACTCCCTCGGGCTGATGGCCTTCGGCACGGCGCTGGTGGCCGACTTCGGCATGGACTTCGCGTGGGCCTGGACCCTCGGCATCGCCTTCCAGTACTTCACGATCGTGCCGATGCGCGACATCGGCAGGCTGCAGGGCATCTGGGCCGCGATCAAGGTGGACACGCTGTCGATCGTGGCGTTCCAGGCAGGCCTGTTCGGCGGGATGGCCATCTACCAGGAGCTGATCTGGCAGCCGCCGCTGAGCAAGACCAGCGCCACCTACTGGATGATGATGCAGCTGGCGATGATCCTCGGCTTCTTCACCGCGATGCCGGTCAACAACTGGCTGATCAACAAGGGCCTCAAGGAGAAGATGTAGCGCTACCGCCACGCCGCGCGCTACTCCCGGGCGAGCTCTGTCCGGGCCGTCGCCTCGACGTCAGCGGAGTCGGCACGGCGGTGGATGCGGAAGGTGACCCGCTCGATCTCGCCGGAGAACGGGAACGGGCCTTCGTAGTCGGGCGCCACCGTCGACAGCGCGTCGCGACCGACGTCGAGGCCGGTGGAGCCGGGCATGCGGACGATCCGCGGGATCGCCGCCGTCGCCAGGTCGACCCCGTCACAGGCGATCGTCAGCTCCCCGCTGCGCGCGTCGGTGCGCGCGAACTGCGCGACGAGGGCGTGCGGTCCAGGCGCCAGGGTGATCGGCGCGGTCGCGCGGTAGCGCGTCCCGAGCGCGTTGTACTCGAAGTGCAGGGCGCCGTCCTTGACGAAGAACGCGTGGCCGACGTTGTGGCTGCCGCGCGCGTAGAGCACGCCCTCGACCGGCTCGTCGCCGACGCGTACGTCGGCGGTCACCGTCCAGGGACGGCCGCCGAGCGGCGGGGCGGCATCGGCCGGCACGTGCGTCACGGGCGGTCGGTAGACGTACTCGTCCCGCGCGTGCACGGTCCCCGGCCGCGGCGCCCCGCCGAACAGCTCGATGGTCCGGTCGTCGAGCGGGAGGACGCCGTACGCACCGGCCTCCACCCACCAGGCGTCGACCAGCTGGCGCAGGCGCTCGGGCTCCTGCGCCGCCAGGTCGTGGCACTCGGAGAAGTCCTCGTCGAGGTGGTACAGCCCCCACTCGTCGTCATCGAACGGGTGACCCGGCTCGTGGTACGTCGTGATCTTCCAGCCGTCCGCCCACAGGCCGCGGTGGCCCATCTGCTCGAAGTACTGGACCCGGCGCGGCGGCGGGGCGTCCGCATCGGTGAACGTCGGCAGCAGCGACGCGCCGTGCAGCGGGATCTGCGGTACGCCGGCGTGCGTCTCCGGCAGAGGCGCGCCGGTCACCGCGAGGATCGTCGGTGTGATGTCGACCGCGTGGCAGAACTGGCGGCGCAGGGCCCCGCCGTCACGGATGCCGGCCGGCCAGTGCACGACCAGCGGGTCCCGGACACCGCCGCCGTAGGTGTTCTGCTTGTACCAGCGCAGCGGGCTGTTGCCGGCCTGGGCCCAGCCCCAGGGGTAGTTGGAGTGCGAGTGCGGGCCGCCGATGTCATCGAGCCGGGTGGTCGCGATCTCGTCGATGTCCTCCCACATCGCGTTGAAGAAGCTGAACTCGTCCATCACGCCGTACGGCCCGCCCTCCCGCGAGGCGCCGTTGTCGGACAGGACGAGGAACAGCGTGTCGTCGAGCAGCCCGCGCTGCTCGAGAAAGGCGGCGAGGCGGCCGATCTGGGCGTCGGTGTGCTCGAGCATGGCCGCGAACGCCTCCTGCAGTCGCGCGGCGAAGCGGCGCTGGTTGTCCGTCAGGTCAGCCCATGCCGGCACACCGGGGTTCGGCGGGGCGAGGGTCGTGCCCGGCGGGACGACGCCGAGCTCGAGCTGGCGGGCGAACCAGCGCTCGCGGGCGGCGTCGTACCCGTCGTCGAACCGCCCGCGCCAGCGGTCGAGGTACGCCGCGGGCGCCTGGTGCGGAGCGTGCGTCGCGCCGAAGGCGAGGTAGAGGAAGAAGGGCCGGTCGGGTCGCAGCGACTGCAGGTCGCCCACCCAGCCCATCGCCCGCTCCACGATGTCCTCGGACACGTGGTAGCCGCCCTCCGGGCGCCCGGGCGGGTCGACGTGGCCGTTGTCGCTCGTCAGCTCGGGGTGGAACTGGTCGGTCTCGCCCTGCAGGAACCCGTAGAACCGGTCGAAGCCCTTCTGCAGCGGCCAGTTGTGGTGCGGGCCGGCAGCCGAGCACTCCTCCATCGGCGCGACGTGCCACTTGCCGGCGGCGTACGTCGCGTACCCGTGTGCGCGCAGCAGCTCCGCCGCCGTCGCCGCCCGCGGAGAGATGCCCCCGCGCATGTGCGGGAAGCCGGTGTTCCAGTTGGACACGGCGCGCATGCCCACGGCGTGCGGGTTGCGCCCGGTCAACAGTGCCGCACGCGACGGCGAGCACAGGGCCGTGGTGTGAAAGCCCGTGTAACGCAGGCCGTTCGCGGCGAGGCGGTCGATGTGCGGCGTCGCGAGCTCGGACCCGTAGCAGCCGAAGTGCGCGAAGCCGGTGTCGTCGAGCACCACGAGGACGACGTTCGGGCCACCGAGCCCGGCGGGGGGGTCCGGCCACCACGGGGTCGACTCGCGGTACGTGCGGCCGATCCGGCCCCGGAACTCCGGCTCGTTGGGAGCGCTCATGTCCCGGGGACCGTAGTTATTGACATAGGCCACGTCAATAACTACGGTCCCCGATCGTGCCAGCGGTGCAGCCGGTGAAGGAGGACGGGCGTCATCGCCGGCGCTCGTCGAACCGCGAGGCGGTGGTCGACGCCCTGGTCGCGCTGTTCTCGGAGGGCTGCTACGAGCCGAGTGCTGCGGAGATCGCCGAGCGGGCGGGCCTGTCCCCGAGGTCGCTGTTCCGGTACTTCGACGACGTCGACGACCTGCACCACGCGGCCATCGACCGGCAGCTGGCCACGGCCCGCCCGCTGGTCGAGCCGGGCGTCGGCGTGGACGCCCCGCTGGCGGTGCGGGTCGAGCGGATCGCCGCCGCCCGGGTACGGCTGTTCGATGCCGTCACCCCGGGCGCGCGGGCGGCCCGGGTGTGCCTGCACCGCCGGCCGGTCGTGGCGGCGCAGGTACGGGAGGCGCGTGCGTTCCTCCGGCGCCAGCTCGAACGGCTGTTCGCCGGCGAGCTGGCCGGGTCGCGCGCCGCGCTGCTGCCCGCGGTCGACGCGCTGTGCTCGTTCGAGAGCTACGACCTGATGCGCGACCAGGGGCTGACCTCGGAGCAGGTCGCCGCGGCCCTGCGCGCGGCGCTGTCCGTGCTGCTGTCCCCGCCCGGCTGAGCGGCCGGTCGCGGGACGTTCAGCCCTGGCAGGCGGCGACCCGGTCGGGTTGCCTGGCCGTGGGCCCGTCGCCCCGCGACCGGAGGTCCCACATGCGGATCGGACTCATCGCCCCTCCCTGGGTTCCCGTGCCACCGCCGGGCTACGGCGGCACGGAGGTCGTCGTCGACAACCTCGCGCGCGGGCTGCAGGCGCAGGGGCATGACGTACGGCTGTTCACGGTGGGTGAGTCAACCTGCCCGGTGCCCCGGAGCTGGCGGTTCCCGACGGCGGTGGGCCCCATGGGGGCGGCACTGCCGGAGGCGGCGCACCTGCTCGACGCGTACGAGGCCCTCGCCGACCGGGACGTGATCCACGACCACACCATGCTGGGCCCGCTGCTGTCGTCCGGCCGCACGCCGCCGGGAACCGTCGTCGTCACCACGGCGCACGGCACGTTCAGCGAGGACGCCCGCCGGCTGTACGCGGCGACCGCCGACCGGGTCGCGCTGGTCGCCATCTCCGCGGACCAGCGCGCCAGTGCCCCCGAGCTCCCCGTTGCGGCGGTGATCCACCACGGCATCGACCTGCAGCGGTACCGCGCCGGGCCAGGCGGGGGCGGGTACCTGCTGTTCATCGGCCGGATGTCGGCGGACAAGGGTCCGCACCGGGCGATCGAGGTCGCCCGGCGCACCGGCCGGCGGCTCGTCATCGTCACCAAGATGAGGGATCCGGGCGAGCACGACTACCACCGGCAGGTGATCCGACCGCTGCTCGGGCCGGATGTCGAGGTGTACGGGGAGCTGGACGAGGCGCAGCGCATCGAGCTGCTGCGCCACGCCGACGCGCTGCTCGACCCCATCGAATGGCAGGAGCCGTTCGGGCTCGTGATGGCCGAGGCGCTCGCCTGCGGCACCCCCGTCCTCGCCTACCCTCGGGGTGCGGCGCCGGAGATCGTGATGCCGGGCCGGACCGGCTTTCTGTGCGCGGACGTGCCCTCGATGGCCGCCGCGGTCCGGGCGCTGGACCGCATCAGCCGTGACGACTGCCGGCACGCGGCGGAGACGCACTTCTCGCTGGAGCGGATGGTCGCCGACCACGTGCGGCTCTACGAGCTGCTGGTGAACGGGCGGCGGCCCGCGGTCATCTCGCTCAGTGGTGCGCCGGCAGCGCTGCACTGAGCGGGCGGCGGGGAGCGGGCACGAGAGCGACGTCGTCCGGTAGGCCCGTGACCGTCAGCCGGCCGTCCACCACGTGAACGTCCACCCGCGCGTGCCCGAGAGGCACGCCGGTGAGGTGCAGCTGCCGGCAGACGGCGGGCAGCACCGGGTCGAGCCAGACCCGGCCGTGCGACACCCACGGGTCGATCCGCAGCAGCGTGCGCAACAGCTGCACGGGTGTCGCCGCGGCCCACGCCTGGGGCGAGCAGCTGGTGGGGTACGGGACGGGCTGCGGGTACGTCGACCGGTCGAACCCGCAGAACAGCTCCGGCAGCCTCCCGCCGAAGTGCGCGGCCGCCTCGAGGAGCCCGACGGCGATCCGCTGGGCCGCCTCGACGAACCCGTAGCGCATGAGACCGGCGGCCACGAGCGCGCTGTCGTGCGGCCAGACCGACCCGTTGTGGTAGCTGACCGGGTTGTACGCGCCCATGGTGGACGCGAGCGTGCGCACGCCGAACCCGGTGAACATGGCCGGTGACATGAGGTGCTCGGCCACGGACGCGGCCTTGTCCTCGTCGACGAGGCCGGTCCAGAGGCAGTGCCCCATGTTCGACGCGAGAGCGTCCACCGGTCGCTTGTCGCCGTCGAGCGCGACCGCGAAGTAGCCGCGGTCGGCGAGCCAGAACTCGCGGTTGAAGCGCTCCTTGAGCTCCGCAGCACGTCGGGACCAGCGGGTGAAGCCGTCGGCGTCGTCCTGCTCACGGGCGAAGTGGGCGCGAGCCAGGTACGCGGCGTAGACGTAGCCCTGCACCTCCGCCAGCGCGATCGGCGGCTCGGCCATGGTGCCGTCGGCGAAGTTGATGCCGTCGAAGCTGTCCTTCCAACCCTGGTGGAGCAGACCGCGGTCGGTCGTCCGCAGGTACTCGACGAACCCGTCCCCGTCCCGGTCACCGAAGTCCTCCACCCAGGACAGCGCCGCGTCCGCCGCGGGCAGGAGGGCATCGACCTCCTCGCGGGCCAGGCCCCACCGGCGCAGCTCCCCGAGGAGCACGACGAACAGCGGCGTGGCGTCCGCCGTGCCGTAGTAGACCCGGCCACCGCCGAGCGCCAGGGAGGGGTCCACGCCGAACCGCATCTCGTGCAGGATCCGGCCCGGCTCCTCCTCGGTGTCCCGCTGCACGGTGGTGCCCTGGTAGCGGGCCAGCGTCTGCAGCGTCCCGAGCGCAAGCTGCTGGTTGAACGGCAGGGCCATCCAGCTCGCCAGCAACGAGTCCCGGCCGAACAGCGTCATGAACCAGGGCGCTCCCGCCGCGACCACCGCGACCCCGGGGTGGTCCGGGTCGGAGATGCGCAGCGCCCCGAGATCGTGGCCGCTGCGCTCCACGGCGGCCGCGAGCGCGGGCCAGTCGGTGTGCAGGACCGGGCTGTCCCGCCGCCAGCGGCCCAGGTGCCGGGCGGGCTCGGCGTGCTCGGGCGGGTGCTCGAGCGGGAACCGGGGAGCGACCTCGACGCCGTCCACGCTCGTGCGGACCTGCACGCCCGTGGACCAGACACCCCCGCGCGCAGGAAGCTGCGCGTGGAAGACGAGCCGTCCGGGCTGCGGCAGCGCACCGGCGGCCGTCACCCGGACGCTGCGGCTCCCGGCCGGGTGGCGCAGCTCGGCGAGCAGGGCGTCGCCCTCGACCCGCACCGTGCGCTCCCCCCGCTCGACCACCCGGTCGGACTTGACCTCGAAGAGGTCGGCGAAGTCCGCGCCGACCTCGAGGGTCACGGTGACGTCCACCGGCTCCGGTCCGTGGTTGCGGACGGTGAGGTCCTCGCGCAGCCCGCCGCCGACGTAGCGCACCCGCTCGACGAACAGCGGTGCGTCACCGTCCGTGGTGTGGTGGTGGGCCCGGGCGAGGAACGTGGCGGAGTAGGGCGCCGTGCTGAACGCGGTGAGCGGTTCCGGGTGCCGGCCGTCGATGAGCAGCCGCCACGTGGAGATGATCCGGGTGTCGCGGAAGAAGACACCCTGCGCCAGCTCGGGCTCCATGTCCCCGCGCGTTCCGGACACGGCGAAGGACGAGCCCTCGACCACGGTGATCAGGCCGCTCATGCCGCAGCACCGCGCCGGCTGGTGACCACCACGCCGTTCAGCGAACGCCGTGCGGACGGGCCTGGCGAGGGTCGAACGTCCTGCCGGCGCCGGGAACGAGCAGCCGGACCGGCACGAGCAGGACCGGCACCCGGGAGCGCTCCAGCGTCGCGCGGACGGTACGGGCCCGGCCGACGGCGAACCGCCCACTCCAGCCCAGCGCCACGAGGTCCACCTGCTCGTCCTCGGCGAGGTCGTACACGTGCTCACCGGCGACCCCCGAACGCAGCGCGAGCCGGGCCTGCGAGCCAGGGGGCTGACGCGCGAGGAACTCCTCCTGCCACGCCTCCGGGGCGTGCGCCTGCTGGTCCCAGAAGGCCGGCACCGTGGCGGCATCGAAGACGTGCAGCAGCACGATCTCCACGCCGGCCGCGCAGAACAGGTCCAGCGTCTCGGCCACCGCGGTGGCCGACTCGGTGCTGCCGTCGAGGGGGACGAGCACCCGTGACACGCGCGTCAGCGGCCGGCACCTCGGCCGGTCGGGAACGCACAGGACCGCACTCCGGCAGTCCGCCGCGACATGCAACGCCGAGCTGACGGCGGCTCGACCGGTGCGGGACAGGGTCAGCACGACCACGTCGTCCGGGCCGGCGTCCGCCGTGCTGTCGACGATCCGCACCGGAACCCGCTCGCCGAGCGCCTGCCCGAGCGCGCGCGCCGCCGACAGCACCGGTCCGCTGGGCGGCGACCCCTGACCGAGGACGAGCACCTTGGCGGTCATGATGCGCGCTCCTTCCCTGCGTCCACGAGGACCGGGAACTCCCGTACGCCGGTGACGACGGTGCGCCGGGCGCCCGCCACACGGACGGCCAGCGGCGCGGCCGTCTCCACGACCACCCGGTCGTGGCGGGCGAGGACCCGGACCGGGACCCCGAGCACCTGGAACCGCACTCTCACCTCGTCCCACGCGGACGGCAGGTGCGGGTCGACGAGGAGCCCCCGGCCGTCCACGTCGATCCCGCAGAAGCCGCCGAGCAGGGCCTGCCACACCCCGCCCAGGGTGGCCAGGTGCAGCCCGGCCCCGGTCATGGCGGTGAGGTCGTCCAGGTCGAGGTGCGCCGCAAGCCGGAACAGGCCGAGCGCGTCGTCCGGCCGGCCCGCCCGGGCCAGCAGGCCCGCCGTGATGGCCGGCGACAACGACGAGCCGTGCGCCGTCCGGGGCACGTAGTGGTCGAGGTCGGCGACGAGCGACCCCGCCGGCAGGTCGGGCCCGAGCAGGTGATGGGCCATGAGCACGTCCGGCTGCTTGGTGATCTGGGTGCGGGCGAGCTGCTCCGGCCTGAGGAGCAGGTCGGCGGCGATCGGCGCCTGCAGCCCCCGGTCGGCCAGCGTGGCCGGGTCGAGGGTGAAGTAACCGGCGAACTGCTCGTGCCGGCCGGTCGCCGGATCGAACCCGTCGACGAGCGCGGCAGCGAGCCGACGCCACCGGCGCGCCTCCGCCGGGTCGCCGCCCGTCGCCACCAGCACCTCAGCGGCACGCCGGAGGTGCCAGCGGGCGAGCAGGTTCGTGTACGCGTTGTCGTCGACGTCGGTGTGGTACTCGTCCGGGCCGATCACGCCGTCGATGTGCGCCCGGCCGCTCGCGTCCAGCCGGCACCGCGCAGCCCAGTAGCGGGCGGTCTCGACGAGCAGCCCCCGCCCGCGCCCGCTGAGGAACGCGTGGTCGCCGGTCCACAGCGCGTAGCGGTGCGCCGCCCAGGCGACGTCGGAGACGACGTGCTCCTCCAGCTCGCCGGTGCGGATGCGGATCGGGCGGCCGGCCAGCCGCCCCTCGGTCGGCGTCACGTCGGTGCCGTCCAGCGCGGACTCCCACGGGAACCGCGCTCCGGAGCGGCCGCACGCGGCGGCCAGCCTCCGCGCGGCCGGCAGCCGGCGGACCCGGTACTCGAGCATGGCCCGGGCCATCGCCGGGGACAGGGTCAGCACCGCGGGCAGCACGAAGACGTCTGCGTCCCAGAACACGTGGCCGGCGTAGCCGGGCCCGGACACCCCGCGCGCCCCGACGGCCGCCTCCCCTCGGTCGGCGACGTTGGACCACAGCGCGTACAGCGCGTACCGCAGGGCCAGCTGCAGGTCCGGGTCGTTGGGGATGTCAACGTTCGCGACGGCCCAGCGGCGGCTCCACGTGTGGCGGTGCGCCGCCAGCTCGCGGTCGAAGCCGCCCCGCTGCACCGCCGCGAGCATCCGGCGCGCTCGGGCGCGGTCGGGGGGCCGGTAGGCGTCGGCGACGACGGCAACCGTGCGCTCGACCGTACGCACGCCGCCATGGGTGCCGACGAGCTGGCGGGCCAGCGCACCGATCCCCCCGGACGCTGTCGACGGCACGCACAGCCAGTCGGTCGAGGCGCCGCGCCGGAGTGCCGTGCCGGGCGGCGGGAGCAGCGGCGGACCGGGGCGCAGCTGCGCGGGTACTCCCTCGGCGCGCAGTGCCACGACCCCCGGTCGAGCGGCGGACGCGAACCGTACGGTCCGCACCGGCGGCCCGGCACCGTCCCCCACACCGAGGAGAACCCCGCTGCGCAGGTCGAGCACACGGTGCGGACCCACCGAGACCGGCCGCTGCAGGCCGGTCCACTCCGGCCCCGCGAGCAGGTGCTGCTCGGCGCCGGAGTCGGTGTAGACGCCCGCAGCGAGAACGGACGGCGTGGGCTTCCCGTCCCTGCCGAGGGCCCCTCGCGTGCCGATGCCGCCGGACCCGATGGTGAGCAGCGCCTCCTCCACCCGGCGACGCTCCGGCGGCTCCCCCGTCACGACGACGGTCCACGCCGGGTCGAGGTCCACCTCCGGGACCCGCCGGTGCCGGCGTCGGCGCAGCTGCTCGTCGAGCAGCCGGGCGGTGGTGCGACGTCCCCCGCCGAGCGGTCGGACCCCGGGGACGCCGGAGCCGTCCGGGCCGACCGACACCACGGTGGAACGCGAGCCGGCCGGCGGCGGCAGCCCGATGACCAGTACGAGACCGGAACCCACGCCGCCGGCGTCCAGGTCGGCGAGCAGCGCCTGCACCCGGGCGGCGCTCCCCCGGCGCCCGGTGCCTGCGGCGATCACGCGCACGGCGGGCGCCGCCGGACCCAGGAGGGGGCGACGCGGGCGGGCAGGCCGGTCACCACGGCCACCGTCACGCCGACGTCCGACAGCCGCCGCAGCCGCTCCTGCATCGCCGGACTGGCGCGGCCGTCGGGCCCGGCCGCGACCCCCTCCCAGCGCAGCAGCACCGCCTCGAACGTCCGGCCGAGGAGCGCCACGGAGATCAGCCGTCCCCGGTGACGGGTGACGGCACGGCGACGCCGCGCAGCAGGGCCATGACCCGCTCGTCGGTCGTCTGCCGGAAGTCCGCGTACCACTCCCCCACGGCGGCGAATCCAGCAGGGCTGTGCAGGCAGACCACCACGTCGGCGTCCCCGGTCAGCCGTTCGGCGGCGTCCGGTGGGCCCACGGGGACGGCGAGCGTCACGTGCGACGCGCCGGCCGCGCGGACCACCCGGCAGGCCGCGCGTGCCGTGGACCCGGTGGCGACCCCGTCGTCGACCACCACGACCGGCCGGCCGCGAACGGCACGTGGCGGGCGGCCGCCCCGGTACAGCGCGGCGCGGCGGTCCAGCTCGCCCGCCTCCCTGGCCGCGATGTCCTCGATCTCGTGGTCGCCGAGCCGGGCCCGCCGGACCACCTCGTCGTCGAGCACGCGTACGCCGCCCTCGCCGATCGCGCCGAAGGCGAGCTCCGGCTGGAACGGGACCCCCAGCTTGCGCACCACCACCACGTCCAGCGGCAACCCCAGCGTCCGGGCCACGGCCGACGCGACGGGGACGCCGCCCCGGGGCAGGCCCAGCACGAGCGCATCCGCGGGGACGGTGCCGCGCAGGGGGACGGCCAGCCGCCGTCCGGCGTCCTCCCGGTCGGCGAACAGCACGTCTCCCCCCTCGGGCTGCTAGGCCACCTGCACCAGGGCGGCGAGCTCTTCCCGGGCGACGGCGCTGACCGTCTCGGGCGCCGGCGGGTCGCCGGCAGGACTGGCCAAGGCCCCTCTGGCCGAGTTGATCGCGCGGACGACGGTGAGCAAGGGCAGCTGCTCGAACTCCTCGAGCAGCTCATCCGCTACGGCGAGCATGCGTGCGTCGTACGACGGGTGCCGCTGGCGGCTGGAGCGCATGACCTCGGCCTCTCAGGCGAACGCGTGGGCGGGGGCGACGTCGGCGAGGCGCAGCCGCACCGCGTCCTCGATCGCCGCGACCAGGCCGTCGTCCACGCCGGCCAGCCGCAGCTGCTCGTGGCAGCGCGCCACGTAGCGCAGGACGCTGCCCGCGGGAACCTGTCCGGCGTACTCCGCGACCAGCCGCTCGGACATCGCCAGCACCTCTTCGCGGAAGGACTGACGGTGTACAGAGGGATGCCGCATGACGCCTCCACGAACGGACGCGGCCCGGAACCGGCCGCGACATCCAGCCTCACGTACGAGGCGGCCGCACCGACAGGGCCCGAGGTCCTCGACGGACCCGGGACCTAGGTCCCACGGCGGGCAGCCGCCGACTCCCCCATGCCGAAGATGACCTCGCGCAGGTCACGGATTGTGGTGTCGATCTCACGGACGGCACCGAGGATGCCCTCCTGCAGGTCCCCGTCCACCTGGGCGGCGATGCCCTGCAGGCGCAGCCCGGCGCCGAACAGGCCACGGATGACGGTGTCCCCCAGGTCCTCGGCGATCCGGAGGTTCTCGGTGGTCACGGCGAGCTGCCGCCGCCACTCCTCCGCGGCAAGCCGGTCGGTCACGTCGCGGACCGCCGCCATCACCCAGGTGCCCTCGGTCGACGGCAGCGGGCTGAGGCTGATCTCCATGGGGAACTCGCTGCCGTCGCCGCGACGCCCGACGAGCGCGAGGTTCGCACCCATCGGGCGGGGCCGCGGCGACCTCGCGAACCCGGCGCGATGCGTGACGTGCGCGCTCCGCAGCCGCTCGGGCAGCAGCGTCTCGACCGGGGCTCCGAGGAGGTCCGCGCGGGCGATGCCGAACATCTCCTCCAGGCGCGAGTTCACGAGCAGGATGCGGCCGGCCTCGTCCGCCATGAGCAACGCGTCCGGTGCCGCCTCGAACAGGTCCCAGGCGACCGCGTCGGTGAGCGCGACACCGGCGAGGTGGCGCGGCTCATCGGGCGAGCGCCGGGCAGCCGGGACCGCTCCCGGTGTCGAGGCGCGCGCCCGTGCTGCGGCCGGCTGCTCCACCACGAGCCGGACAATACGCCCGCCGGTACGGGGCCGCCACCACTTCAGCCGTGTCGCAGCGCCCGGTTCGCGGTGGCGAGCGCGCGCCCGGTGACCCACTGACCCCGCAGCGCGGCACGCGCCGCGTTCGCACCGCAGGCGCCGTGCACCCCGCCCCCCGGGTGCGCGGACGACGACGCCAGGTAGAGACCGCGCACCGGGGTCTCCGGGCGGCCGAGTCCCGGGGTGGGGCGGAGCAGCAGCTGCTGGTGGGGCTGTGCCGTACCGCCGTTGATGGCGCCGCCGACGAGGTTGCGGTTGCGCGCCTCGAGGTCGTGCGGGCCCAGGACGTGCCGGCGGGCGATCCGGTCACGGAACCCGGGCGCGTAGGTCTCCACCCGGGCCTCGATCCGGTCGGCCATCGCGGCGCACTCTGCCTCGTCCCAGCGCCCGGTGAGGGCGCCGCCGGCGTCAGCACGGGTCTCCCGCGGCACGCGGGTGTACGCCCACAGCACCTCGCTGCCCGCCGGCGAGCGGGTGGGGTCGCTCGTCGTCATCTGGCCCAGCAGCAGGAACGGGTCAGCGGGGATGCGCCCCATCGCCAGGTCGGCGGCGCACTGGGTGAGCTCGTCCATGCCCGACGCGACGTGCACGGTGCCAGCGGCGCGCGCGGCGGCTGCGGCCCACGGCACCGGTGCGGACAGCAGCCAGTCCACCTTGACCGTGCTGAGGTCCCACTGGAAGCGGCGCACGTCCTCCCGCAGGGCCGACGGCAGGTGCTCCCAGGCGACCAGGCCGCCGTACAGGTGGGGAGCGGTCACGTCCGCGAGGACCGCCCGCCGGGCAGGGACCTCCTCGCCGTCGGCCGTCCGGACGGCCACCGCACGTCCGCCGCGGACGACGACCTCCGCCACCGGCGTACGGCACCGCACGGCACCGCCACGCGCCTCGAGCCTGCGCACCAGGGCACCGGTCAGCCGGCCGGCGCCGCCCTGGGGCACCGGAAAGCCGACCCGCTGCCCGAGCATCGCGAGCAGCCACCCGTAGATGCCGCTGCCGGTGCTCTCGGGACTGAGGTCGGCGTGCAGCGCCGAACCGGCCAGCAGCAGGGCCCCGCCCGGCCCGTGGAACTCCTCGGCCGCCCACCGCCGCACCGGCAGCAGCGCACGGCGCAGGAACCGTACGCTGCCGCCCGCCCGCAGCCGGGCAGCGAGGCGCGCGCCCGGCAGGAGAGGCGGGAATGGCGTGAACAGCGCGGCCAGCAGGTCGTCGCCGACGGCGTCCCACAGGTCGACCAGCCGCCGCCACGCGTCCCCGTCCCCTGCCCCCATCTCGTCCAGGCAGGCGGCGGTCGTGTCGAGGTCGCGGCTGAGCACGGCGCACCGGCCGTCCGGCAGCGGGTGGGCCAGCACCTCCGGTGGGTGCACCCAGCGCAGCCCGTGCTCCTCGAGCCCCAGCGCGCGGATCGCCGGGGAGGCAGCGGCCAGCGGGTAGAAGGCGCTGCACACGTCCGCGACGCAGCCCTCGCCCAGGTAGCTCGCACTCTTGACCGCGCCACCCGGCTCGGCCTCGGCTTCGAGCACCTCCACGCTCCACCCGGCGTCGGCGAGGACGTTGGCGGCGACGAGACCGTTCGGGCCGGCTCCGATGACGACGGCGTCAGGCATGCGGGCTCCCGGCTCGGGCGGCGGACATGTGCACGGCCCTACCCTGCCGTGAACCGGTCAACGGCGCGCTACCCGACCGCGGCGGTGTACGCCGAGACGACCCCGAAGCCCACCAGCACCAGGCCGGCGACGCGGCGGACCAGGCGCACGGGGACGCGGTCGAGCAGCGCCGATCCCGCGGTCACCGCCAGCGCGGCGACCGCCCACAGCGCGGCGACGGCCCCGATCGCGACGGCCACCGGCTCGGCGTACCGGGCCGCGTAGTTGGCCGTGGTGATCTGGGTGACGTCACCCCACTCGCCGAGGAAGACCACGCCGAACGACGTCGCCGCCACCCGGCGGAACCCGGAGGAAGGACCTGCCGTCGGCGGGGACTCGCCCGCGGCGTGCTCGTGGTCGCGGGCCAGCAGGAGGTACCCGGCTCCGGCCAGGAAGAGCAGGGCGACCAGCGCGTCCACCAGGCGCGGCGACAGCAGCGTCAGCGCCTGCCCTGCGGCCACGGCCAGCACCACGTGGACGAGGAACGCCGCCGCGACACCGCTCCACACCCACCAGGCGCGGTAGCGGGTGCCGAGGACGAGCGAGGCGAACAGGCTCTTGTCCGGCAGCTCGGCCACGAAGACCACACCGAAGACGATGCCGACGACGGTCAGGGACACTGCTGCCTCTCCGGCCATGAGCCGGGAGGCGACGGCGGACGCTTCGACCCGGCTCCACGAGGAACCTGTCGAAGGTCTCGCCCACCCGTCCGTAGGACGGGCCCGACGACCGGGCGCCGCAGGCGCCAGCATGTCGACCGCCGGCGAAGGACTACTCCCCTTCGCCGTTCATCGTAGCCGCCGCCGTCAGGCCAGGTGCGGGACGGCTCGCGCGAGGGTGTACACCGCGACGCCGATGAGCAGCACGGCGAACGCGCCGGAGAGCCGCGCCGCCGACACCCGCGAGGCGATCCGGTTGCCCACCAGGGAGCCGAGGATCGCAGCTGCCGTGAAGGCACCGAGCAGCGGCCAGTCCAGGTGCGAGCCCCCGCCCAGGCGCGCGCCCAGGGCAGCGGCGCTGTTGATCGTGATCACCAGGAGGGACGTGCCGACGGCGGCGGACATCGGGAAGCCGAGCACGAGGACGAGAGCGGGGACGATGACGAAGCCACCGCCCACCCCGAAGAAGCCGGTGGTCAGCCCCACGACCGTGGCCGCGCCGACCACCTTGAGCACCCCGCCGAGGTCGAGGTGCCAGGGCGCACGCCGCGACCGGTCCGCCGCCGCCGGCTCACCGCCGCCGTCGGCGGTGAGCCGCCGCCGGACCATGCCGACGGCGGCCACCAGCATGAGCACCGCGAACGCGGTGAGGAGCACGTTGGGTGACACCGAGGACGACAGCCGGGACCCGACGTACGACCCGGCCACCCCGAGGACCCCGAACACCGAGCCCTCGAGATAGCGCACCCGGCCCGCCCGCGCGTGCGCGAGCATCCCCGCGACGGCGGTGATCCCCACGATGAGCAGGGAGCCGCTCGTGGCGGCATGCGGAGACTGGTCGAGCACGTAGACCAGGGCCGGGACGGTGAGGATCGACCCGCCTCCCCCGAGCGCGCCGAGCGACACGCCGATGAGCAGGCCGAGCGGGAGCGCGGCAGCGAGCATCAGTCAGGCCACGCGCCCCGCGCCGCCACCCTTGGCCACGACGGGCAGCCCGGACCGCGACCACGCGTGCATGCCGCCCCGGAGGTTGGACACCGTCCGACCCTGCCGGGCGAGCGCGGCCGCGGCACGGGCGGACCGGTTGCCCGAGCGGCACACCATGATGAGCGGCCGCCCCTCGGGCAGCTCGCGGGCCCGCTGCGCCAGCTGGGACAGCGGGATGTGCCGGGCCTTGGGCGCGTGACCGGCCTGCCACTCGTACGGCTCGCGAACGTCCACCAGGACGGCGCCGTCCTCGACCAGCCGCGCCGCCTGCGCGGCCGTGACCTTGTCGAAGGGCTTGCCGAACAGCTTCCGCAGCGGGGCAGGGCTACTCACGCCGCCTCCTCCACGTCGACCAGGTCCACCGACGACGTGCCCGCGTTGTCGAACTCGTCGTCGATGACCACGACGTCGCGACCGGCGCGAGCCAGCAGCGAGCCGGCGATGCTGGCACGGTACCCCGAGCGGCAGTGCACCCAGACTTGTCCGGCCGGCACCTCCTCGATGCGGTCGAGCAGCTCGTGCAGCGGGATGTGCACCGCGTCGGCAACGTGCCCCTCACCCCACTCCAGGTGACGGCGGACGTCGAGCACCACGACCGAGCCAGAGCCCTGCACCTCGGCCAGGTCCGCGAACGACGCTCGGCGCAGCGTGGCAGCCGCGTCGTCGCCGAGCCAGTCCTCGACCGAGCCGGTGGCCGCGGCCGCCGGCCGGTCGATGCCGATGCGGACGAGCTCGCGCTGCGCCTCGGCGACCTGCTCCGGCGTCTCGCCGAGGAGCGTCACCGCCGTGCCCCACGGGATGAGCCAGCCCAGGTACGTCGCGAACGAGCCGTCGAGGCCGAAGCTCAGCGAGCCCTGCACGTGGCCCTCCCCGAACGCGGTGCGCGTCCGGAGGTCGACCACCCACTCGCCGGCGTCGATCCGTCGCCGCAGCTCGGCGGCGTCGGCATGGGCGGGCATGGACAGGTCGGGCGTGGTCGGGCCGGCGAGGTTCGCCGGGCCCATGTGCGCGTAGTACGCGGGGTAGGCGTCCAGCCCGGCCAGCAGCGCGTCGACGAACTCCTGCTCGCTCTGCAGCAGCGCGGGGTTGACCCGCCTCTCGACGCCGATCGTCGACGCCGTGCCCTCCGACTGCGTTGCCGAGCAGAAGCTGCCGAAGCCGTGCGTGGGGAACACGCCGGTCGCGTCCGGCAGCTCGTCCGCCAGCCGGTGCGCCGAGCGGTACTGCGCGACCACCAGGTCACCCGTCGCGTCCGGCCCCAGCAGGTCGGGTCGGCCGGTGGAGCCGTAGAGGAGCGACCCGCCGGTGAACACACCGACCGCCGCCTCGCCGGAGGTCAGCGCGTACGACAGGTGCGTGAACGTGTGACCCGGCGTAGCGATGGCCCGCACGGAAAGGGTCGGCGAGACCTCGACCACGTCACCGTCCCGGATCGGCATCCGGTCGTAGGTCACCGGGTCGGCGGCGTTCACGTGGTACGCCGCACCGGTTGCCCTCGCCAGGGCGAGGCCACCCGTGACGTAGTCGTTGTGGATGTGCGTCTCGAAGACGTGGGTGATGCGCACGCGCAGCGAGCCGGCCAGGTCCAGCACCCGGTCGATGTCGCGCTGGGGGTCGATGACGAACGCCACCCGCCCGTCGTGCACGAAGTAGCTGCGGTCACCCAGTGTCGGGGTGTCGATGGGGATGATCTCGAACATGATCCTCGTCCCTCAGGCTGCGGTCTCGTTGGCGTGGGTGCCACGGACGAGCGGCCGACCCTGACCGGCCCAGCCGCCAGTGCCACCGCTGACCGAGATGGCGTCGATGCCTGCGCTGCGAAGCCAGCCCGCTGCCGTGTAGCTGCGGTTACCGCTGGCGCAGATGACGTACACGCGCTCGCCCTTCGGCAGGTCGCCGATGCGCGAGTGCACTGTGGACAGGGGAACCAGCACGGCACCGGGCACGTGACCGGCGACGTACTCGGCAGGCTCGCGGACGTCGATGACGACGCCGCCGTCGGCGTGAGCCGCGGCGAAGGCCTGCAGGTCGATCTCGGGAACCATCAGCACCTCCGGTGGTCCGATACCCCCATGGGTATCCGGTAGTGGCACAACGTAGCCGACGCCTTGACTGTTCCGCAAATACCCGTCGGGGTAGATCGCTACTCGAACGGACACCCCCGGGGGTATGCTCTCAGACGGAGGTGCAGCCATGTCGAACCACGTCGCCGCGGAGGCAGTCGCACCCGTCCTACCCCCCGAGAAGGCTCAGCTGGTGCGCCGGCTCAAGCGGGTCGAGGGCCAGGTGGCCGGGCTCGCTCGGATGATCGAGGCCGGCCGTGACTGCGCCGATGTCGTCACCCAGCTGTCGGCCGCGTCCCGCGCCCTGGACCGGGTCGGCTTCCTGCTCGTGGCGGCCGAGCTGCGTCGGTGCGCCGTCGAGAAGGGCAGCGACGCCGAGGTCGCCGCTGCGGAGAAGCTGTTCCTCACGTTGGCCTAGCACCCCGATGACAACCGGTGCCGACGTGGGCCTCCTCGCCGCGTTCGCGGGCGGGGTGGTCTCGTTCGCCTCCCCCTGCGTGCTGCCGGTCGTTCCTGCCTACGTCTCCGTGCTCACCGGCGTGCGCGCCGGAGGGGACGCAGCGGGGGCCTCCGTACGGCGCGTGCTGGCCACGGCGACCGGCTTCGTGGCCGGGTTCAGCGCGGTCTTCGTCGTGCTGGGCCTGAGCGCGACCGCGGCCGGGCAGCTGCTCGCGGGGCACCGGCTCCTGCTGACCCGCCTGTCCGGCCTCGTCGTACTCGCCATGGCACTGTTCCTGGCGGGGTCGCTGGTGCTGCGGGCGCCGTGGCTCTACCAGGAGCGTCGCTGGCACCCGCGGCTCGAGCGGTTCGGTCCTCTCGCCGCACCCGTAGCCGGCATCGCCTTCGGCCTCGGCTGGACGCCCTGCATCGGCCCGGTGCTCACCAGCGTGCTGGCCGTCGCGACCACCAGCGAGCAGACCGGCCATGGAGCACTGCTCCTGCTGGCCTACTCCGCGGGCCTGGCCGTGCCGTTCCTCGTGGCGGCTCTCGCGCTCGACCGGATGGCGGGGACCTTCGGTCTCATCCGCCGTCACGGCACGCTCGTCACCGCCGCGTCGGCGGTGCTGCTCGGTGGGTTCGGCGTGTTGCTCGCCCTCAACCTGCTTCCCCTCGTCACCACCGCCGTCCAGCAGGCCCTCGAGGCCATCGGGCTCGGCGGACTGCTCCGCCTCGGCTAGGAAGGAACGCCCGTGGCCACCAGGAACCCGTCCCGGCCCCGCCCCAAGCCCGCCAACACCCGGCGAGCGCGGGCAGCCGCCCGCGAGCGCGCCCGCCGGCGGTGGACGCTGGCTGCGACGATCGCCGCCGCCCTGGCCGTCCTCGCGACGGTCGCCGGGCTCGCGTTCAGCTCCGGCTCCGGCGGGACGTCGTCGGCGGCGTACGCGGCGGACAAGCAGGCCTTCGACCTCCCCGCGCTGTCCGGCAACGGGCACGTGCGCCTGGCCGACCATCGCGGACGGCCGGTCGTGGTGAACTTCTTCGCCTCGTGGTGCGTGTACTGCAACGAGGAGCTCCCCGGCTTCGTGCAGGTGGCCAAGGCCACCCACGGCCAGGTCGACTTCATCGGCGTCGACACGAGCGAGACCGGCGACGGCGCGGCCATGGCCAAGCGGTTCGACCTGGCCGGCGCGGGCTTCGCCCTCGCCAAGGACATCGGCCC
Organism: uncultured Actinomycetota bacterium; assembly: GCA_963728075.1. Lineage (GTDB taxonomy): Bacteria > Actinomycetota > Actinomycetes > JAFAQI01 > DASSKL01 > CAVSIP01. The sequence continues at coordinate 260,021 of CAVSIP010000005.1, forward strand.
CTCCCCGGCGTCGGAGCTGTGGTCGAGCTTCGGCGCGCGCGGACTGCCGGTGACCGCGTTCTACGACGCCCAGGGCCGGGTCGTGGACTTCTCCCCCGGCATGCTCACCCAGGCAGAGCTGCAGCAGCGGCTGCAGCAGAGCTTCGGCGTGCAGGTGCAGGCGCCGGACGCCGCGACGCTGTCCGCGCCGGTCATCCCGCTCATCCCGCGCGGCGCGTACGAGCTGCTGCGCACGCACGTGGGCGACAGCACGTTCCACGTGCTCGACGTGCGCACCCCGGAGGAGTTCGCCGGTGGCCACGTGGAGGGCGCGAAGAACATCGACTTCTACGCGAAGGACTTCGCCAACCGCCTGCGCAGCTTGGACAAGGACGCGTCGTACGTCGTCTACTGCCACACCGGCAACCGCAGCGGCCAGGCGACCACCCTCATGCACCAGCTCGGCTTCAAGCACGTGTACGACGTGCAGGGCGGCATCGCCGCCTGGCAGCAGGCCGGCCTGCCGACCGTGCCCTGAGGTCTCGGCCGGTTCCTCGGTACCCGTGGGGGCACGCCAACGGCGTCCGGCACCGTCCCGCGGAAAGGCGCGCCCATGCCCGAGGCCCCGTCGCACACCACCTTCAGCCAGCTGGTCAAGCCCACCCCGCCGGCATGGTTCGCCGACCGCGGCACCGGGACGGACGTGGAGACCCGGCTGTCACGGCTGGAGGGGTTCCTCACCCCGGCCGCGCAGTTCTACGTGCGCAGCCACAGCCCCACGCCGCACATCGACGCCGCCACCTGGCGCCTGCGGGTCGAGGGCAGCGGCGTGCGGGCACCGGTCGACCTGTCCTACGACGACGTCCGCGGCATGCCGCAGGTCTCCGTCGTACGGGCCATCGAGTGCGCGGGGAACGGCCGCCGGTTCTTCCGGGAGGCCCACGGCAGCATGGCGGCCGGCGTGCAGTGGCGCACCGGCGCCATGGGGGTGGCCGAGTGGACGGGGGTCCGGCTGCGCGACGTCCTCGGCCGCGCTGAACTGACCGAGGGCGCGCGCGACGTCATGCCGGAAGGGCTGGACGACCACCGCGTCCGCCGGCCGATGAACCTCGAGAAGGCCTGCCGCGACGACACCCTGCTCGTGCTCGCGATGAACGGCGAGCCGCTGCCACCGGACCACGGGTACCCGGCACGGGTGCTGGTTCCGGGCTGGCTGGGCACGGCCAGCATCAAGTGGGTGGGCCGGATCGAGGTCTCCGAGGAGCCGCTGTACTCCCCGTACAACACCGAAGAGTACGTCCTCATCGGCCCCGACTACCCCGCAGAGGGGGCGGCCGAGGGGCAGATCATCACGGAGATGCCGGTGATGAGCGTCATCGACCTGGACTGGCCGGCGACGGTCCCCGCCGGGCCGCGCGTCGTGCGGGGCCGGTCGTTCGCGGGAGAGGGACGGGTCCGCGAGGTGGCCTACAGCGTGGACGGCGCGCCCTGGCAGCAGGCCGAGCTGCTGCCGCCCAACATCGCGGCCGCCTGGGTGCGCTGGCAGTTCGCGTGGGACGCGGCACCCGGCTACCACGAGATCCGCGTGCGGGCCACCGACGAGCGGGGCCGGACCCAGCCGGACACCGTGCCCTGGAACGACAAGGGCTGCCTGTACAACGCGGTCGTCGCCCACCCGGTCACCGCCGTCGAGGCGCGTTGAGTGGTCGGGACGACGCCCAGGCGCGCACGCGGGCGCGGGACCACCTCGCGAACGAGCGCACCTACCTGGCGTGGCTGCGGACCGGCGCGAACGTCATGGTGCTGGGGCTGGCCCTGGCGAAGTTCACGTCCGACACCGGCAGCCGCGCCCTGGCAGCGGGCGTCCTCCTCGTCGCGGTCGGCGGGACGGGGCTGGTGTACGGCACCGTCCGCTACCGTCAGGTGAACGGCGAGATCGAGCGTGGTGAGTACGCGACCGGGACCCGCGGCGTCGCGCCCACGGTCGCCAGCGCCGTCCTCATCGCCGCCGTGGTCGCCGCGCTCGTGCTGCTGTTCCTGTGATGCGGACAGCCGCGCCGGAGCGCGGGCTCACCGCCGGACTGCCCGTGGTGGCCGACGGCACACGGCCCGGCCGGGTGGCCTGAGCCGCGCGGGGACGTGCGCGGCCGGGTCCGCTCGGCTACGGTCAGCGACCGTGAACCCCCTGCAGGGCGTCCTCGCCGAGGCGTGGCGGACCTACCGCACCCACGCTGCGCACCTGCTGACGATCGCCTTCGTCGTCTACCTCGGGCTGGCGGCGGTGGACGCGGTGCTCACCCAGCTCGGTCCGGGCGGCGCGGTCCTGTCACTGCTCATCGCCGTCCTGGGCGTCTACCTGCTGCAGGCGGCGCTGGTGAAGGCGGTCGAGGACGTCCGGGACGGCCGGGTCGACCTCTCCCTCGGTGACACGCTGCGGGCCGCCCGGCCGCGCCTGCTCGCGGTGACCGGGGCGTCGATCCTCGCCGGCATCGTCATCGTCGTGGGACTCATCCTGCTCATCGTCCCGGGTCTGGTCGCCGCCACGTACCTCGCAGTGATCGTGCCGGTCGTCGTCCTGGAGGGCGCCGGCGTACTGGAGGCGTTCCGGCGCAGCGCGGACCTCGTTCGCGGCCACGGCATGCAGGTGTTCGGCGTCCTCGTGCTGACGTTCCTGGTCTACCTCGGCGGTGGGCTCGTGGTCGGGCTGTTCCTGCTCGTGCTGCCCGAGTGGGCACGCACCTTCCTCGGCAACATCATCAGCGGCACCGTCCTCGCGCCGTTCGCCGCGGTCACGTACACGCTCATGTACTACCGGCTCGCCGGCGCCACCGGCCCCCGCGAGCCCGAGGACATCTGGGCGCAGCCGACCTGACCGGAGCCGGTCACGTGTTCTGGACGGTCAGCCCGCCGTCGACGGGAAGCACGACCCCGGTGACGTACGCCATCGCCGGCAGCACCAGCGACAGCGTGGCGTGCGCGACCTCCTCGGGGTCGCCGTAGCGCCGCAGCGGCACCCGGCGACGCGCGAACTTGGTCTTCGCCTCCTCCGGGATCCCGGCGGTCATCCCGGTACGGATCGGCCCCGGTGCGATGCAGTTGACGGTCACGCCCTGCCCGCCCAGCTCGACTGCCAGCGCCCGGGTGAGCCCGACGACGCCGTGCTTCGAGGCGGTGTACGGGCTGATGTACGCGGTCGCGCCCAGCCCCTCGGTGGAGGCCACGTTGACGATCCGCCCGTCACCGGCGGCGAGCAGGTGCGGCAGCGCGGCCCGGACGAACCGCGCGTACGCGGTGAGGTTGACGGCCAGCGTCCGTTCCCACGCGGCCTCGTAGCCGTCGCCGTTGATCGGTGCGGGCAGGGACACCCCGGCGTTGTTGACGAGGATGTCGAGCCGGCCGAACCGTTCCGCAGCCTCGGCCACGACCCGCTCGACCGTGCCCGCCTCCGCCACGTCTACTGCCCAGGTCGCGGCCTCTCCCCCGGCGCCGGTGATCTCCGCCGCGACGTCGGCGAGGCCGGCCGGCTCGCGGTCGACGAGCGCGAGCCGGACCCCCTCGTCGGCGAACAGCCGGGCGGTCGCGCGACCCATGCCGCTGGCCGCGCCCGTGAGCAGCGCGACCTTTCCCGCGACGGACCGGGACAGCGAGCTCAGCCGTGCCACGTCAGGCCAGCCACTCCTTGACCTTCGCCAGCGCGCCCACCGGGTCCGGCCCGACCGGGGTGAGGTTGAGCATGGTCACCCCGGCCTCGCGGTAGGCCTGCAGCCGCTCGCGCACCCAGCCCTCCGGCCCGACCAGGTTGGTCAGCTCGAGGAACTCCTTGGGCACGGCCTTCGCGGCCTCGTCCTTCTTGCCGTCGAGGTACAGGTCCTGGATCTCGGCGGCCTCCTGCTCGAAGCCGTACCGCCGCGCCAGGTCGTTGTAGAAGTTGCGCCCGCGCGCACCCATCCCGCCGACGTACAGCGCGACCATCGGCCGGGCGAAGTCGCGGATGCCCTCGACGTCGTCGCCGATGGCGAGCATGCCGCCGGCCACCACCTCCAGCGGCGCCAGGTCGGCCGCGCGGTTGGCCTTGCCCTTCGCGATCGGTTCGCCCCAGACGTCGGAGGCCCGCTCGGGGATGAACAGGATCGGCAGCCAGCCGTCGGCGACCTGCGCGGTCATCTCGACGTTCTTCGGGCCGAGCGAGGCGACATAGATCGGGATCCGGTCCCGGACCGGGTGGGTGATCATCTTCAACGGCTTGCCCAGCCCGGTCCCCTGCCCCTCCGGCAGCGGGATGCGGTAGACGCCGTCGTGCTCGAGCCGCTCGCGCCGCCACACCTGGCGGCAGATCTCGATGATCTCCCGCGTCCGGGCCAGCGGCTTGTCGTACGGGACGCCGTGCCAGCCCTCGATGACCTGCGGCCCCGACGCGCCGAGACCGAGGATCACGCGGCCGTCGCTGACGTAGTCCAGCCCCGCGGCGGTCTGCGCGATCAGGGCCGGCGTGCGGGAGTAGATCGGCAGGATGCCGGCCGCGATCTGCACCTTCTCGGTGCGGGCGGCGAGGTAGCCCATGTGCGAGGGGGCGTCGAAGCCGTACGCCTCGGCCACCCAGACCGCGTCCAGCCCGGCCTGCTCCAGCGCGACGACCTGGTCCACCGCTTCTTTGAACCCGCCGGCGTACGACAGCGGCATGCTGACCTTCATCTGCCCTCCTCGGGCGCACCCGACCGGCCGGGGCGCCTGCGCGTGGGGCATTGATACCTCAGCCGCGCACCTCGCGGCGCAGCGGGTACGGCGGCTTGGGGGAACTGGCGTGCCCACGCGCCACCCGGTAGGAAGGCGCGGTGAGCGACTCCGTACGGGACTTTCCCGAAGCCTTCCTCTGGGGCAGCAGCACCGCAGCGCACCAGGTCGAGGGCGGCAACGTCAACAACGACTTCTGGGACTGGGAGCACGCTCCCGACACCAGCTGCGCCGAGCCGTCGGGCGACGCGATCGACCAGTACCACCGGTACGACGCCGACTTCGCGCTGCTCGCCTCGCTGGGCCAGAACGCCCACCGGCTGTCGGTCGAGTGGTCCCGCATCGAACCGGCCGAGGGCGAGTTCTCCACCGCGGCGCTGGACCACTACGCGCGCGTCCTGGACAGCGTCGCCGCGCACGGGCTCACCGCGTTCGTCACGCTCTACCACTTCACGCTGCCGCGCTGGTTCGCCCGGCGTGGTGGGTGGCTCGCCGACGACGCGCTGGACCTCTTCGGCCGCTTCGTCCGGACAGTGGGGACGCGGCTGGGCGAGCGGATGCCGTACGCCTGCACGGTCAACGAGCCGCAGGTGGTCGCGAGCCTGCACTACCTGCTCGGTGAGCGCCCGCCCCATCACAAGGACATGGACGAGGCCATGCAGGTCAACCGCCGGCTCATGGAGGCGCACCGTACGGCCGTCGCTGCGCTGCGCGAGACCTCGCCGGCGACCAGGGTGGGCACCTGCCTGCAGACCCCCTACGTGGAGCCGGTCGAGGAGACCGACGCGGCCCGCGAGCTGGCGGCACTCGTCCGGCACGAGCTCTGCGACGCCCACATCGACGACCTGCTGGCGGCCGACGACCCGGGCGACTACGTCGGCCTGCAGTACTACACCCGGATGCGGGTGGACCCGGCGTACGGGCTGAACGAGCCGCCACCGCCGGACGGCGTGGAGCTGACCCTCATGGGCTGGGAGGTCTACCCGGACGGCCTGCGCCAGCAGCTGCACGCCGTCGCACGCAGCGGCCTGCCGGTCGTGATCACCGAGAACGGGATCGCAACCGGCGACGACCGCCAGCGCCTGCGCTACCTGCAGACCCACCTCGGCGCGGTCAAGCAGGCGATGGACGAGGGTGTGGACGTCCGCGGCTACCTGTACTGGTCGTCGTTCGACAACTTCGAGTGGGACTACGGCTACCGGCCGACGTTCGGCCTGGTCGGGATCGACCGGACCGATGGGCTCAGGCGGGTCGTGCGGCCCAGCGCGGTCGCGTACGGGAACCTCGCGCGCAGCGGGCGACTCGCCGAGCTGTCCCGCGATTAGTCCGGAATCTGCCCCGACGTCACATAGTCTTCTCGACGTACCCGGAACGAAGGAGTCACTTCGTGCGGCTGAGCCGGCTGCTGCTGTGTACGGCGCTCTGCGTGAGCAGCGTGGCCACGGTCGTGACGCCGGCGCATGCGGTCACGGCCCCGCCCGGGGCGCTCGACACGTCGCTGTACGCGTGCCCGCCCAGCCGGCTGCTCGACCCGGGCTTCACCGACGACGACAACGACACGTTCGTCCAGGCCATCACGTGCATCGAGAACTACGGGATCGCTCGAGGCAAGACGGCGACGACGTACGACCCGGCGAGCGAGGTGCTGCGCCAGCAGATGGCGCTGTTCCTGTGGAACTTCCTGGACGGCGCCGGGATCGCCCCCACGGACACGAGTGACCACGGGTTCACCGACCTCCCCCCCGACGACGGCGGCCCCGGCACGCTGATGCGCAACGCGATCAACAGCCTCGCCAACGCCGGCATCGTCAAGGGCAAGGACAGCCAGCACTTCGGTTCGGGCGATCCCGTCCGTCGCGACCAGATGGCCACCTTCCTGACGAAGGCGCAGAACTACCTGGCCGCCGCGCGGGGTGCGTCGTCGCTGAAGTTCGCCAGCTCCACGGACTACTTCTCGGACGACAACGCGGACGTGCACCAGGACAACATCAACGCGATCGCCGCAGCCGGCATCACCTCGGGGAAGAAGACCTCCGACGGCTACGTCTACGACCCTGCGACGCCGGTGCGGCGGGACCAGATGGCCGGCTTCCTCGCCCGCATGCTCGAGTTCAACCAGAGCCGGCTGTCGTTCGACTCCATCTACATCGAGGACCAGGCCTTCCGGACGCTGCCGTGGGGCGACGTCACGCACGCGCTGACCGAGTCGTCGCACGCGCAGGGCTACGCCTGGGTCGACCTGGCCGCCGGGCAGCAGTACGACGTCGCGCTGTTCCCGTGCACGGCCGTCGACAACGGGAACCTGGCCGCGAACGCCGACCCGTTCACCGACTCCTTCCGTGACGACGACCACAACGGGCTGGCGGACGCCCTGGGCTCCTCCGACACGGGAACGGCCAAGGTGACCACGGTCGACGACGCGGCCGTGACGCCGACCGACGCTGTCTACGGGGTCACGTCCGGCAACAGCGGCCAGATCACCGTCGTCGTCGACAGCAGCGCCGCTGACTGCACGGTGCCGGTCCTGTTCCGCGACGACGACGGCGACAAGCAGCTCAAGCTGAACAGCGTCGACCAGCCGGTCGAGCACTACGGTGCCGCCGCGCAGCTGCGCTGGGTCAGCGGCTGAGCCGAGGCCAGCGCAGCGGCGGCCGGTCGTTGGGATGACGCTCCGGCCGCTGCGGCAGCAGCCTGCCGACGGCGGCCAGCGCGACGAACAGCCCCGTCCAGACGAGCAGCGCGGTCATCGTGCCCTCGCCAGCTGCGCGAGGTGCGCGAAGAGCGGCAGCCGGCGGGTGACCGGCAGCTGTGCCCGCCGGGCGGCGGGCCGCGCGCGCACCACCCTGCCGCGCAGGCGTGCGTCCGCGATCAGGTCACGCTGCCGAGCCTCGGCCAGCGCCTGGGTGACGTAGGGGTTGAGCACCACACCCACCTCCTTTCGGTAGGTGCAGCGTCGCGCGTCCGGGCCGGCCTCACCATTGGCAGGATTGACACATCCCGATAGGATCTTGCCATGGCGAAGCGACGCACGCACACCGTGGCCGCGGTGGTCCCCGACGGTGCCCCGATGTTCGAGGTGGGGGTGGTGTGCGAGGTCTTCGGCCTCAAGCGCTCCGAGCTGGCCGACCCCTGGTACGACCTGCTGCTGTGCGGTGTGGGTGGCACCTCCGTACGCACCCAGGCCGGCTTCGTGCTGGAGGCGCCACATCCGCTGACAGCGCTGCGCACCGCCGACACTGTGGTGGTCTGCCCCGGCGACGACCGCGCCGCCGATCCGGAGCTGCTCGCCGAGCTGCGGGCGGCGCACCGCCGCGGGGCCCGGATCGCCTCCATCTGCACCGGTGCCTTCACCCTCGCCGAGGCAGGCCTCCTCGACGGGCGCCGGGCCACCACGCACTGGATGCACGCCGCCGACCTCGCGAACCGCTACCCGCAGATCGAGGTCCAGCCGGACGTCCTCTACGTCGAGGACGGCGGGATCTACACCTCGGCCGGCACCGCGTCCGGGGTGGACCTGTGCCTGCACCTCGTCCGGCTCGACCACGGCGCGGAGGTGGCGAACGCGCTGGCCCGCCGGATGGTCGTGCCGCCGCACCGTGACGGCGGTCAGGCGCAGTACGTCCAGGCGCCGCTCCCCCGGCACCACGACGACGGGATCGGCCCGCTGCTGGACTGGGCCCTCGAGCACCTCGCCGACCCGCTGAGCCTCGACGACCTCGCGCAGCGCGGCAACATGAGCACCCGTACGCTCGCCCGCCGGTTCCACGACGCGACGGGCAACACGCCGCTGCAGTGGCTGCACCTGCAGCGGATCCGCCGTGTGCAGCAGCTGCTGGAGAGCACGGACCTGCCGATCGAGCAGGTCGCCTCCCGGTCCGGCTTCGGCACGGCGGCCAACCTGCGGCAGCACTTCGCGCGCACCGTCGGGGTGTCCCCGCAGCGCTACCGCCGGACCTTCCGCGGCAGACAGCAGGAGCTGCGCGCGGGCTGACCTCCGTTGCCCCGCGCCACCCGGTCTGTCGACCATGGCGGGACCGCCGGCAACCCGTCGGCGCGACGCCCGGGGGTGCGGCTGTGCAGGACCGCCCGCAGTGGACCGAGGCCGACATCGAGGCCGCCGTGCGCGCCTACCTGGCGAGGATGGCCCGCCGATACGCCCCGATCCTGCTCGGCGCTCTGGCGCTGCTCCTCGTCATCGTGACCGTGCCCACCGTGAGCGGCACCGGCGGCGGCCAGCAGTCGGTCTCGTCCGCACCCCTCACCGGTGGCCAGGGCGGCGGCGTCGCGTACGACGGCCAGGCGCCCACCGGCGGCGCGCCCGCGCCCGCGTCCGGCACGCAGGGCGCGGCCCCCGGCTCCGCCCCTGCCGGCGGGACGGGGCCGCGAACGGGCTCGTCCCAGGCGACGTCGAGCGGCACCGCACCGAGCGGCACGCAGGCGCAGACCGCGAGCGGCTCCGGCGGGATCTCGCGCAGCGGTGTGAAGTGCGGGCCGGGCGTCCGCCAGGTCGCCTGGTCGGTGTACGCGCCCCCGTGCGTGCCGAAGTTCACCGGGAACAACGGTGGCGCGACGTCGCACGGGGTGACGCCGAAGACCATCACCCTGAGCTTCCGCCTCGGCCAGTCCCAGGAGGACGCCGCCGTCACCGCCGCGTCCGGGTCCGCCGCACCGGCGCCCGACCGGGTGTTCGTGCAGGACATGCAGACCTACATCAGCTACTTCAACACCCAGTTCGAGCTCTACGGGCGCAAGGTGGTGCTGAAGACCTTCCAAGGGCAGGGCGACTACATCCAGGAGGACCAGGGCCAGGGCGCGGACAAGGCGGCGGCCGACGCCGCGACGGCGCGGTCGATGGGCGCGTTCGGCGACGCCACGTTCTACCTCAAGGGGTCGAACCCGTACTGGAGCGCCCTCGCCCAGCAGCACGTGGTGGCCTGGGGCCCGCTCGGCTTCCCCGACTCCTACTACGAGAAGCACGCGCCGTACTGGTGGTCCTACAACCCCTCCGGGAGCGACTTCGCCTGGTGGTTGTCCGACCTGGTGTGCCAGCGGATGGCGGGCATGAAGGCGATCTTCGCCCCGGACGCGACCCTGGCCGCCCAGACCCGCAAGTTCGGCCTCATCCACCCGGAGAACCCGGAGTACATCGCGGTCGCGAACGAGATGAAGGACAAGTTCTCGAAGTGCGGCGTGAAGATCACCCGCGAGGCGTCGTACTCCATCAACGTCGTGCAGTACCAGCAGGAGGCCGCAAGCATCGTCGCCCAGATGCAGTCCGCCGGCGTGACGACCGTGCTGTGCTACTGCGACCCGCTCGTGCCGATCTTCCTGCAGAACGCCGCCCAGGCGCAGCACTACCAGCCCGAGTGGGTGCAGCCGTACTGGGGTGACCCGCAGGCACGCCAGCCCAGCAACGGCAACTGGCAGGGACTGATCTCCGCCGGCGGGCAGTGGCCGGCGAAGGCCAAGACCGAGGCCTACCGTGTGTTCACGACCGCCAGCGGTGGCGCCGAGCCGAAGGAGCAGTACTACGAGGTCGCCTACCTGACGCTGATGCAGATCTTCATGGGGCTGCAGGCGGCCGGCCCCGACCTCACCCCGCAGACCCTGCAGCGCGGGTACTTCTCCCTGCCGGACTCCGGGAACGGGGACACCGGGATCTGGCGGTTCCGGGGCGGAGCGAACGCGTACGCACCCGCGTGGAACGCCCAGGTGGGCGGGTCGGTCGGCTGGTACGACCCGACCTACACGAGCGCCTTCGACGGGGCGAAGGGCGGCTACCGCGACTGCGACGGCGGCCAGCGGTACCCGTACGACGAACCGGCGAAGTGGGGCGGCCCCCGGCAGCAGCTGCACTGCTTCGGGCGATGACGGCGGGCGCCTGGCTGCAGCGGTACGCACGGCCCGCGGCCGCGGCTGCCGGCGTCGTCGCCGGGTGGGGTGTGCTCGACCGCGTGGCCCCGAACGGCCTGCCGCTGGGAGTGGTGCTGCTCGGGCTGGTGCTCGGCTCGCTCACCGCGCTCACCGCGATGGGGCTCGTCCTCGTCTACCGGGCGAGCCGGGTGGTGAACTTCGCCCAGGCGGAGTTCGGCGGGCTCGCGACCACGGTCGCGGTCGTGCTCACCGCGGGCGCCGGGCTGCCGCTCTGCGGTCGCCATGCCGCTGGGCGTGGTCGCGGCCCTGCTCACCGGGCTGGTCACCCACGAGGTCGTCGTCCGGCGGCTGTTCAGCGCACCACGTCTCATCCTGACGGTGGCGACGATCGGGGTCGCGCAGCTGGTCGGCGCCGGGGAGATCCTGCTCCCCCAGCTGTCCGGCCGGCTCGCGCCGCTGAGCACGTTCCACACGCACCTGCCGGTGGAGTTCCAGGTCGGTCCGATCGTGTTCAACGGCGACCACGTCGTCGTCCTGGCGACCGTCCCCGTGCTGCTCGCGGCGCTCGGCTGGTTCTTCGCCCGCAGCGACCTCGGCATCGCCGTGCGCGCGTCGGCGGAGTCCGCCGACCGCGCGCTCCTCCTCGGGATCCCGGTCCGCCGGCTGTCGCTGCTCGCCTGGATGCTCGCCGCCGGCCTGTCCGGCGTCGGCTCGCTGCTCGCCGCGCCGATCCTCGGCCCGCAGGTGGGCATCGCCCTGGGACCGGTGCAGCTGCTCGCCCCGCTCGTGGCGGCAGTGGTCGCGCGCATGGAGAGCCTGCCGGTCGCGGTGCTCGCCGCGCTCGGCATCGGCGTCTTCCAGCAGGGGTTGTTCTGGAACTACCCGCAGTCGTCGTACGTCGACGTCGCGCTGTTCGCCGTCGTCCTCGTCGCGCTGCTGCTGCAGCGGCGGCGACTCGCGCGCACCGACGACGGCGGTCTCGGCGACCACGTGGCCGTACGGGAGTTCCGCCCCGTCCCCGCCCTGCTCGCCCGGCTGCCCGAGGTGCGCCGCGCCCGCCGGGGCGGCGCCGCCCTGCTGGCCGCGGCGGTCCTCCTGCTGCCGCTGGGCATGTCCGTACCGCACCGCGGGCTGGCCGCGTTCATGGCCGTGTACGGGGTGATCGCGGTCTCGCTGGTCGTGCTCACCGGCTGGTCGGGGCAGCTCAGCCTCGGGCAGTTCGCGTTCGTGGGTCTCGGCGCCGCGGTGACCGCCAGCCTGCTCGTGCACGCGCACGCCGACCTGTTCCTCGCGCTGCCGGCGGCCGCCGTCACCGGCGCGCTGGCCGCTGTGCTCGTGGGCGTGCCCGCCCTGCGCATCCGCGGGCTGTTCCTCGCGGTGACCACGCTCGCCTTCGGCGTTCCGGTCTCGACCTTCCTGCTGAACTCCGCCTACTTCCCCGAGCTCACCCCGCCCACGCTGTCGCGGCCGGTGCTCATCGAACGCTTCCGGCTCGACGACCCGCTCGTCTTCTACTACTTCTGCCTCGCGTGCCTGGCGGTCACGCTCGTCCTGGCGCGCAACTTCCGGCACAGCCGCGCCGGCCGCGTGGTCGTGGCGGTGCGCGACAACGAGCGGGGCGCCGCGGCGTACGCGGTGGACCCTGTCCGCGCCAAGCTCACCGCGTTCGCGCTCTCCGGCGCGCTGGCCGGCTTCGCCGGTGGGCTCTACGTGGTGGGCCTGCGCGGCGTGCCGTTCTCGGGGTTCAACCCCGAGCAGAGCCTCGTGGTGTTCACGATGGTGGTGATCGGAGGCGCCACCTCGCTGCCCGGTGCGCTCATGGGAGCCGTCTACGTCCAGGGCGCGCAGTACTTCCTCACCGGCGCAGCGCAGCTGCTCGCGACCGGCGCGGGGCTGCTCGTGCTGCTGCTGGTGGTACCGGGCGGGCTCAGCCAGGTCGCGTACCTGCTGCGGGACCGCGCGCTGCGGGCGGTCGCTCGCCGCCGCGGGCTGAGCGTGCCCAGCCTGCTCGAGCGCCCGGACCTCCCCGAGCCGGACGGGAGCGCGCCGGCCGTCGAGCACGCCGACGACGCGCTGTTGACGGTGACGGGCGTACGCGCCTCGTACGGCCGCAACCCGGTCCTGTTCGGCGTCGACCTCGACGTTGCCGACGGGGACGTGCTCGCCCTGCTCGGCACGAACGGCGCCGGCAAGTCGACGGTCCTGCGCGTGGTCGCCGGGCTGCTGCGCCCGGACGGCGGCCAGGTGCTGTTCGGCGGCGAGGACATCACGCGGTGGGACGCGCCACGTCGCGTCCGCGCCGGGATCGTGACGATGCCGGGCGGTCGCGGGGTGTTCCCGTCCCTCACCGTGCGCGAGAACCTGCGGCTCGCGGGGTGGACGACGCGCGACGACCCGGCGTTCCAGGCGGCGGTCCGCGAGCGGGTGCGCACCCTGTTCCCCGTGCTCGGAGAGCGCGAGCACGTGCTCGCGGGCAGCCTGTCCGGCGGCGAGCAGCAGATGCTCGCGCTCGCACAGGCGCTGATGTGCCGGCCGCGGCTGCTGCTTGTCGACGAGCTGTCCCTCGGTCTGGCGCCGAGTGTGGTCGCCGAGCTGCTCGGCGTGCTCCGCCAGGTGCACGACGAGGGAGTGACCGTGCTGCTCGTCGAGCAGTCGGTGAACGTCGCCACGGCGGTCGCCGGCCGGGCCGCGTTCCTGGAGAAGGGCCAGGTGCGGTTCACCGGCGCGACGACGGACCTCGCCGACCGCGACGACATCGTCCGTGCGGTGTTCCTCCGCGGGGACGACCGCGGCGACCGCCCCGCCCGACGCCGGCGCCGGGCCGCCGGAGCAGCCCGGCTGGAGGTCGTCGGCCTGTCCCGCAGCTTCGGCGGGGTACGGGCCGTTGACGACGTCGACCTGACCGTGCACGACGGCGAGATCGTGGGCGTGATCGGCTCGAACGGTGCCGGGAAGACGACCCTGTTCGACCTGGTCTCCGGCTTCGTCCCGACGGAGGCCGGGCGTGTCCTGCTCGACGGGCGGGACCTGACCCGGGCGACCGCTGCCGAGCGCGCGTACCGCGGGCTGGGCCGCACCTTCCAGGACGCCCGGCTGTTCCCGTCGATGACCGTGCGGGAGGTCCTGGCCACGGCGCTGGAGCGGCACGTCGAGGTCCGCGACCCGTTCGCGTCCGTCTTCCGCGTCGGCGCGGTGGTGCGCTCCGAGGAGGACGTGGCATGGACCGTCGACGAGCTCGTCGAGCTGATGAACCTGGGCCGCTACAGCGAGGCCTTCGTCAGCGAGCTGTCCACGGGCACGCGGCGCATCGTCGAGCTGGGTGCAGCGCTCGCCCACTCTCCGGCGGTCCTGCTCCTGGACGAGCCGTCGTCCGGCATCGCGCAACGCGAGGTGGAGGGCCTGCGCGAGGTGCTGCTACGCGTCCGGGAGCACACCGGCGCCGCGCTGGCGGTGATCGAGCACGACATCCCGCTCGTGTCGAGCATCGCCGACCGGATGCTCTGCCTGCACCTCGGCGCCGTGATCGCGGAGGGGACCCCCACCCGGGTCCTGCGCGACCCGGCGGTGGTGGCGTCGTACCTCGGCCAGGACGAGGCCGCCATCGCGCGCTCCGACCTGCCGGCGCCCCGCACCGGCGCCGCGCGGCGCCGGAGGGTCAGCTCAGCATCGCCGTCAGCGCCGGCGGGACGTCGGCGAGACGGGTGACCGACCGCCAGGTCCCCCTGCCGCGCGCGGCCAGGGCCGCCGCGCAGTCGCGGGCCTCGGGCGAGTCGTCCGGGCAGAGCACGTGGAGCCGGTCGATGCCGGTCAGCGCGCTCGCGGGGTCGGACCCCGCAGTGTGAATGCCGTCGCTGAGCAGGACGACCACTCGTTCGTCCGCGGCGGCCTCCGCCAGCTCGCGCGCGGCCCTCCGGAGCGCGGCCGCGATGTCCGTCCGGCCGTGCCCCCGTAGCGCCACCAGCTCCCCGACGACCTGACCCGCGTCGCGCCGGGCGCCGCCCGGCTGCAGCACGGTGACGTCGTTTCCGAAGGCGAGCACGACCGGTTCGAGCCGGTCCTCCGCGGCGAGCAGCACCCCTGCCGCCGCGACGGCGGCGAGCGAGATGGGGCGGCCGCCCATCGAGCCGCTGGTGTCCACGGCCAGGCAGACCGCTCGGCGGTTGGCAGTCCACTGCCGCGTGACCAGGTCGTCCTCCGGCAGCGGCCAGCCGCCCGACCACCGGTCCAGCGTCCGCTCCAGGTCGAGGTCCCCCTCTCCCCGGCGCACGGGCGCGAGCCGCCGGGTGCCGCGCCGGCGTTGCTGCACCCCACGGCCCAGCTGGACGAACACGCGCGCCGCCACCCGCCGGGCGGCGGAGCGCAGTGCCGGGTCGGTCGCCGTCGCCAGGTCGCACAGCATCGCCGCGGCGGCGTCCGGGTCCTCGCTCAGCGCCGCTGCGAGCGCCCCCTCGTCGAGCTCGCCGACCTCGGGCGAGACGTCCTCGAAGGCGGCGTGCCGCTCGGCGAGCGTCGTGCGGCTCTGGGTGCGTCCGCCCGGGGCGCGCTCCCGCCTGCCGCGGCCGTTCGGGGTCCGGCCCGCCGAGCCGCCGGCGGGCAGCGGCGGCGGGCCGTCAGCTTTTCCCGGGTCGCCCCGGTCGCGGTCGGCGTCCGCCTCGGTGGGCCAGACCGCGTCCACGATCTCCTCGATGACCGCCTCGGCCGTGCGGTCGACGCCGTCCTGCACCCGTACCCGGCCGGAGAGGGCGGCGTACGCGGCGTCGAGCGCGGTCTCGCGCACGACCCCGGCGTCGCCGCGCAGCCGCTGCAGGCCGGTGAGCAGCAGCGTCATGTCGATCGCCCCGCGCACCGACGAGCCGGTTTCAGGTCGCCGTGCGTACGGGTGGCCCGGGCCACCGTGACCGACAGCGCGACCGCCGGGCCGCGGCACGCCCGTGACGGTCACCGTGATGGCGCGCTCGGCCGCCTGGTCCTGGTAGCCGAGCACTACCCGGCACATCCGGTCCGCGACCGCCTGGCTGATGCGGGCGGTGCCGACCGCGTCGAACGGGTTCATCGCGGCGATCAGCCGGAACTGCGACTGGGCCCGGACGGTGCCGAGCCGCGGGAGGGTGAGCTCCCCCTCGCGCGATCACGGTGATGAGCACGTTGAGGGTCTCCTCCGGGATCCGGTTGAGCTCCTCCACGTACAGCAGCGCCCCGGTGCGCAGCGCGACGAGCAGCGGCCCGTCGACGAAACCCTCGGGGCGGTAGCCCTCAGGCAGCACCAGCGAGGGGTCGATGCTGGCCGACCAGCCGGGCCGGGGTCAGCTCGGCGTTGCCCTCGACGAAGACAAGCCGCGCCCGGTGGCGGTCGCGATCGGCGCGCAGCAGCGTGGACTTGCCCGTGCCGGGCGGGCCCTCGAGGAGCACGTGCCGGTCCGGGTCGAGGGCCAGCGAGGGCAGCTCGAGCTCGCGGTGCCGCCCGACGACGGGCACGGTCACGGCGGATCCCACCGCTCCAGGGTACGGGCAGCACGGGGCCCCGCCGGAACGCGTCCGGCGGGGCCCCGGTCGTGGGTCAGTCGAACAGGATGACGCCGCGGATGTTCTTGCCGTCGCTCATGTCCGCGTAGCCCTCGTTGATCTCGTCGAGCGAGTAGGTCCGGGTGACCAGCTCGTCGAGCTTGAGGTTGCCGGAGCGGTAGAGCTCCAACATCCGCGGGATGTCGTCGAACGGGTTGCAGGAACCGAACAGGGTGCCCTGATGCGCTTCTCGATCAGCGTGAGCATGATCGACGGGATCTGCAGCCTCTCCTCCATCCCGGGGGCGAGGTTGGTCACCACGACCGTCCCGCCCTTGCGGATGGTGTTGAACGCGTTGAGCACGAGGTCGGAGTCGACGATGCCGGCCGTGCAGATCGCCTTGTCGGCGCCGACCCCCCGGGTGATCTCCATGCCGATCGCGGCGGCCTCCTCGGCGTTGCTGGCCGAGTGCGTCGCGCCGAGCTGCTCGGCGGTCTCCCGCTTGAACTCGACCGGGTCGATGGCGACGACCGCTCGTCGCTCCGGCGTAGCGCGGCGCCCTGCACGGCGTTCATGCCGACGCCACCGACGCCGAAGACGCGACGTTGTCACCCGGCTGCACCTCCCCGGCGTTCACCGCCGAGCCGAAGCCGGTGGGGACGCCGCAGCCGAGCAGGCAGACCTTGTCCAGCGGCAGGTCGGGGTCGACCTTCACCGTGGAGTACTCCTAGACCACGGCGTACTCGGAGAACGTGCCGAGCATGCACATGGCGCCCACGTCGGCGCCGTTGTGGTGGAGGCGGTACGTGCCGTCTCGGCAGGCAGCCGGCGAGCAGGTTCGCGCCCACGTCGCAGAGGTTGGACTGGCGGTTGGCGCAGAAGCGACAGTGGCCACAGGCCGGCAGGAACGACGTGATGACGTGGTCGCCCTTGGCCAGACCCGCGTACGCCGGGGCCGACCTCCTGGACGATGCCGGCGCCCTCGTGCCCACCCACGAACGGGTAGCTGAAGATCGGCATGTCACCGGTGCGCAGGTGCTCGTCGGAGTGGCACATGCCCGACGCCACGAACTTGATCAGGACCTCACCCTCCTTGGGCGGGTCGAGGTCGAGCTCGATGATCTCCCACTCCTGCTTGCCGGGCTCGGTGAGCGCGGCGGCTCTGGTCTTCAACGCGGCCTCCTGACCGGGTCAGTGCTGTACGCGGCGTGTGCGGCGGTGTCATCGTCCTACCACCGAGCCGCGTTCGGCGGAAGCCTCCCTCCGTCGAGACCTCGCCGCGCCGGTCGCTAGAGTGACCCAACCCGGAACGCGGGACCTGACAGCGGACTCAGACGAGGAGGCTACGGCCGTGCCCGACACCACCGTCGCAACGGACGTGACAGCTGCAGACACCGCGGCCGAGGACGCCGCCGTCGTCGAGGACCTGCTCGTCGAGGAGGTCTCGATCGACGGGATGTGCGGCGTCTACTGATCCCGCTCGCCTCTCCCGCGCCGATGTTCGACGCCGACCGTGCCTGGCGGCTCTCGCCGCAGGTGGCACTGCGCCCGGAGCCGTTCGGCGCCCTCGCCTACCACTACGGCAACCGCCGGTTGACGTTCCTCAAGACGCCGCTCATGGTCACCGCCGTACGCGCGCTGGAGGCGCACCCGACCGCCCGGGCGGCGCTGGCGGCGGCCGGGGTGCCGGAGACCCAGCAGGCGGCGTACGAGAACGCCCTGGCCTCGCTGGCCGACTCGGAGGTCATCGTTGCCGGCTGAGAAGCTCACCGACCAGTTCAAGCGCGGCCTCGACGCGCCCATCTGCCTGACCTGGGAGTGGACCTACGCCTGCAACCTGGCGTGCATCCACTGCCTGTCCTCCTCCGGCCGGCGCGACCCGCGCGAGCTCGGCACCGACGAGCTCAAGGCGGTCGTCGACGAGCTCGCCGCGATGCAGGTGTTCTACGTGAACGTCGGCGGCGGCGAGCCGACCGTGCGCCCGGACTTCTTCGAGGTGGTCGACCACGCGGTCGACCGCGGCGTCGGGGTGAAGTTCTCGACGAACGGCGTGCGGATCGGTCCGGCAGAGGCGCGCCGGCTCGCCGCCAGCGACTACGTCGACGTGCAGATCAGCCTGGACGGCGCGGACGCCGCCACCAACGACGCCGTGCGGGGCGCGGGGTCGTACGCCACCGCCCGGCGCGCGATGGACAACCTCGCCACCGCCGGGTTCGGCGAGTTCAAGATCAGCGTCGTGGTGACCCGGGAGAACGTCGACCAGCTCGACGCCTTCCGGACGATCGCCGACGCCTACGGCGCCCAGCTGCGGCTCACCCGCCTGCGGCCGTCGGGTCGCGGTGCCGACAGCTGGGCCCGGCTGCACCCGACGCAGGAGCAGCAGCGCGCGCTGTACCAGTGGCTGCTCGCCCACCCCGACACCCTCACCGGGGACTCCTTCTTCCACCTGTCCGCGTTCGGGGAGGCCCTGCCCGGCCTCAACCTGTGCGGCGCCGGTCGTGTCGTGTGCCTCGTCGACCCGGTCGGCGACGTCTACGCCTGCCCCTTCGTGCTGCACGAGCAGTTCAAGGCGGGCAGCGTCCGCGAGCCCGGCGGGTTCACCCGGGTGTGGCGGGAGTCACCGCTGTTCCAGGAGCTGCGGGAGCCCGGCAGCGCAGGCGCCTGCTCGTCCTGCGGCAGCTACGACGCGTGCCAGGGCGGCTGCATGGCCGCCAAGTTCTTCACCGGGCTGCCGCTCGACGGGCCGGACCCGGAGTGCGTCCACGGGCACGGCGAGGCGGCACTGGCAGGGGTCGCGCCCGGCAGCGCGCCCTCCCCGGGCCCGGGGCACTCCCGGCCGGTGTTCGTGTCGATCGGCCGCGGTCCGGCGCGGTAGCCCGATGACGCTGACCGAGCCGGTGGCCCTGGGCCCCCGGACCGCGCGCAACCGGCTGCTCTTCGGTCCGCACGAGACGAACCTCGCGCGCCGGCGGGCGATCGGCGACCGGCACGTCGCGTACTACCGCCGCCGGGCGCAGGGCGGCTGCGGCGTGATCGTCACCGAGACCGCCTCCGTGCACCCATCCGACTGGCCGTACGAGCGCGCCCCGCTCGCCGCCGACTGCCGGGACGGGTGGGGCGCCGTCGCCGCGGCGTGCCAGGCCGAAGGGGCGCTGGTCCTCGCGTCGCTGGGGCACGCCGGCGGGCAGGGCTCGTCCGCGTACAGCCAGGGCCCGCTGTGGGCCCCGTCGCCGGTGCCGGACGTCGCCACCCGCGAGACGCCGAAGGAGATGGAGGACGACGACATCGCCGCGGTGGTGGCGGGGTTCGCCCACGCCGCCCGCGTCGCGGTGTCGGCGGGCTGCGACGGCGTCGAGGTCAACGCCGGCCAGTTCAGCCTGGTCCGCCAGTTCCTGTCCGGGCTGACGAACCAGCGCACGGACGCGTACGGCGGCGACCGGTCCCGCTTCGCCCGCGAGGTGCTCGGCGCCGTACGGACCGCCGTCGGCCCCGACGCCGTGGTGGGGCTGCGGCTGTCCTGCGACGAGATGGCGCCGTGGGCGGGGGTGAAACCGGACGACGCGGTGGGCATCGCAGCGGAGCTCGCCGAGCACCTCGACTACGTGGTCGCCGTGCGCGGCTCCATCTACACCGCCTGGGCCACCCGGCCGGACGGGCACACCCCGCCCGGGTTCAACCTGCCGCTCGCCGCCATGCTGCGGGCCGCGCTGCCGGAGCACGTACGGGTCGTCGCCCAGGGCTCGATCGTGGACGTCCCCATGGCGGAGCAGGCCCTCGCCGAGGGCAGCGCGGACCTGGTCGAGATGACCCGCGCGCAGATCGCCGACCCCGACCTCGCCGGCAAGGTGCGCGACGGGCAGGTCGAGCAGGTGCGTCCGTGCATCCTGTGCAACCAGGCGTGCATGGTGCGCGACGCGCGCAACCCCATCGTCAGCTGCGTCGGCGAGCCGGCCAGCGGGCACGAGTGGGCGGACCCGCCGGTGGGCGGGCCCGCCGCCCGCCCGCAGCAGCTGCTGGTCGTCGGGGCGGGGCCCGCCGGCCTGGAGACCGCGCGCGTCGCGGCGCTCGCGGGCCACCGGGTGCGGGTCACGGAGGACCTGCCGCGGACCGGGGGCATGCTGCGGATCGCCGCGGCCGGCAGCGGCCGGCACCGGTTGGCCCTGCTCGCCGACTGGCTCGAGGCGGAGTGCCGGCGGCTCGGCGTGGCCCTCGAGACCGGCGTGCGTGCCGACGCCGACACCGTGACCGGGCACGACGGCCCGGTGGTGCTGTGCACGGGCAGCCTCGCCGGCACCCGCGCGTACGAGCTCGCGGACGGCGCCGACGCGTGGACCGCCGACGAGGTGTTGCTCGCGCTGCAGGAGGACCTGCTCGGCGAGCTGCCGGGCGGTACCGCGCTGGTCTGGGACCCGGTCGGCGGCCCGGTGGCGGTCAGCGTCGCCGAGGCCCTCGCCGCCGCCGGCCGCGAGGTCACGTTCGTCACCCCCGACCTGGTGGTGGGCAACCAGCTCTCCCGCAGCGGCGACCTGGCGGTCGCGCACACCCGCCTGCACCAGGCGGCCGTGGTGCTGGAGAAGCGGTCCGTGCTCCGGCGCGTCACGCGTGACCGGGTCGAGGTGGCGGACACGTTCACCGGCGAGCCTCGCGAGCTGCCCGCCGGCTTCGTCGTGGACTGCGGCTACCGGCTGCCGGACGACCGGCTGTGGCGGGAGCACCCGGGCCGCCTTCGCGCCGGGGACGCCGTGTCGCCGCGCTCGGTGTACGAGGCCGTGCTCGAGGGGCGCCGTGCGGGGCTGGCCGTCGGAGGCGGCCGATGAGCCGTTACCGCTACCTGTTCTCCCCCATGCGGATCGGGCCGGTCGTGGTCCCGAACCGGGTCGTGTTCTCCGCGCACCTCACCAACTACGCGGAGGACGGCCACCCGACCCAGCAGCACGCGGACTACTACGCGGCCCGTGCGGCCGGTGGCGCCGGGCTGATCATCACCGAGGAGCACTCCACCCACCCGACCGACTGGCCGTACGAGAAGCTCATCCACGGCTTCGACCCCGGCGTCGTCCCGGGCTACCGCCGGATCACCGAGGCGGTGCACCGGCACGGGACGCCGATCTTCGCCCAGATCAACCACAACGGCGGCCAGGGCACGGGCATGTACTCCCGGCTGCCGGTCTGGGCCCCCTCCCCCGTGGCCGACCCGCTGTTCCGCGAGGTGCCCAAGGAGGTCGACCGGCACGAGATCCGCGAGATCGTCGCGGGGTACGCCCGCGTGGCCGCGCACTGCCGCGAGGGCGGCTTCGACGGCATCGAGCTGCAGTGCTCGCACTCCTCGATCGTGCGCCAGTTCCTCTCGGGGGCGACCAACGTCCGCACGGACGAGTACGGCGGGTCCCTGGACAACCGCGCGCGGCTGCTGCTGGAGATCGTGGCCGCCGTCCGCGAGGCCATCGGCCCCGAGCTCGCGCTCGGCGTCCGCCTGTGCGGCGACGAGCTCATCGACGGCGGCACCACGATCGACGAGACCGTCGAGGTCGCTCGCATGGTGGAGGCGAGCGGCCGCGTCGACTACGTCAACACCTCGATCGGCGTCGCGACCGCGACCCTGTACATGATCGAGGCGTCGATGCACATCCCGCCGGGCTACGCGCTGTTCATCGCCTCCGCGCTGCGCAAGGCCGTGACGATGCCGGTGGTCGGCGTCGGACGGTTCAAGGACCCGCTGCAGGCCGAGCGTGCCCTCGCCGAGGGGCACTGCGACCTGGTCGGCGTCGTACGCGGGCAGATCGCGGACGCCGACTTCGCCGCCAAGGCGCGCTCCGGGCACACCGAGGACATCCGGCTGTGCCTGTCGTGCAACCAGGAGTGCGTCGGCCGGATGGGCCTCAACCGGTGGCTGGGCTGCATCGAGAACCCGCGTACGGGCCGGGAGGCGCTCGTCCCGGCCGAGATCCCGCGCGCGCCGCGGCGCCGCCGGGTGCTCGTGGTCGGTGCGGGGCCGGCCGGCCTGCAGACCGCGCTGACCGCGGCGAGGCGCGGCCACGAGGTGGAGGTGCGCGAGCAGGCCGACGCCCCGGGCGGGCAGGCGGCGCTGGCCGCCACGGTGCCCAACCGCGCCGAGTTCGGCGACGTCGTGCGCAACCAGGTCACCGAGTGCGCCCGGCTCGGCGTGGTCGTCCGCTACGGCGAGCGGGTGGACGCCGCCGCCGTCCGCGCCATGCAGCCGGACGTCGTGGTGGTGGCGACCGGTGCCGTGCCGGAGCGGCCCTACTGGGCCCCCGAGCCCGGCGCGACAGCGGTGCCCCAGGTCGCCCACGTCCGCGAGGTGCTCGACGGCAGCGCCCGGCCGGAGGGCCGGGTGGTGCTGGTCGACGAGCTGGGGTTCCACCAGGCGACGTCGGTCGCCGAGCTGCTGGCCGACCGGGGCTGCACGGTCGAGGTGGTCACGCCCGGCATGGTCGTCGGCCAGGACCTCGGGATCACCCTCGACATGGAGAACTGGCAGGTCCGCGCGGCGGCGAAGGGGATCCGCCAGTCCACCGACCTCGTCGTCACGGCGCTGGACGGTGACGGCCTGCACCTGCTCCACCACCCCACCGGCCGCGACGACGTGCGTACCTGCGACTGGGTGGTCCTCGCGAGCCCGCAGCGCGCCGACGACGGGCTGTACCGGGAGCTGCGCGGTGGGCCGTGGGAGCTGCACCGCGTCGGCGACTGCGTCGCCCCCCGCCGGGCCCATGCGGCCGTCGTCGACGGCGACCGGATCGGAGCGCTGCTGTGATCGCCGTCGTCCCCGTCCGCGACGGCGCCCTGCCGCTCGGTGGCGTGGAGACCGTCGCGGAGGCCGGGGGTCGGGTGCTGCTCGTGGGCACCGGCACCACCCCGGCCGCTCGCGAGCTCGGCGGCGCCGCGACCGACGTGACGACGTGGGAGGCCGGCGCGTACGCGCCGGGCGGCTGGGCACCGGCGCTGGCGGACCGGCTCGCCGACGACGACCTCGTCCTGCTGCCCGCCTCGCCGGACGGGCGTGACCTCGCGCCGCGGCTGGCCGCGGCCCTCGGCCGCCCGCTGCTGGCCGGCGCGTTGAGCGCGACACCGGGGCGGGTCGTGCTCTCCCGCCACGGCGGGCTGCAGACCCTCGAGGTGGACGACCCCGGCCCGGCCGTGGTGACCCTGCAGCCGGGCGTGCGCGGCGAGGTCGCCACCACCGGCGACCGGCCGCGGCCCCGGCGCGTACGCCCCACTGCGGCGGACGTGGCGGACGCGGAGGTGGTCGAGGTGCTGCCGCCCGACCCGCAGACCATGGACCTCGCCGAGGCCCCGCGCATCGTCGCCGGGGGCGCCGGGCTGGGCGGCGACGAGGAGTTCGCGCTGCTGTCCCGGGTGGCTGCCGCACTGGGCGCGTCGATGGGCGCGACCCGGGTGGTCGCCGACGCCGGCGCGGTGCCGTTCGAGCGCCAGATCGGCACGACCGGCGTCACGGTGTCCCCGCGGCTGTACGTCGCGCTCGGCATCTCCGGTGCCGTGCAGCACGTCTCGGGGC
Source organism: uncultured Actinomycetota bacterium (assembly GCA_963728075.1). Taxonomy (GTDB): domain Bacteria; phylum Actinomycetota; class Actinomycetes; order JAFAQI01; family DASSKL01; genus CAVSIP01. The sequence continues at coordinate 283,644 of CAVSIP010000005.1, forward strand.
TGGGCGACCCGGACCACGTGGTGTCGGTGAACCTCGACCCCTCCTGCCCGATGATGGCGATGGCGGACCTCGCGCTCGTGACCGACGCCCGCGGGCTGCTCGCCGCGCTCGCGGACCGGTTGGGAGTGGACCGTGGCTGACCACGGAGGGACGGCGCGCTACGACGTCGTCGTCGTCGGGGCGGGGCCGGCCGGTGCCGCGGCCGCGATCGTCGCCGCCCGGGCCGGGCTGTCGGTGTGCCTGCTCGAGCGCGGGCCGTTCCCGGGCGCGAAGAACATGTACGGCGGCGTGGTCTACGCCCGCGTGCTCGACCAGCTGATCCCCGAGTGGTGGCTGGAGGCACCCGTCCAGCGCTGGATCACCCGGCGGGCGACGATGGTGACCACCGCCGAGCGCAGCCTCACCATCGACTTCCGCAACGACCGCTGGGGCGCCCCGCCGTACAACGGCGCCACCGCCTTCCGCGCCGACTTCGACTCCTGGCTGGCCGGCAAGGCACAGGACGCCGGCGCGACGCTGGTGTGCTCCACCACGGCTACCGGGTTGCTCCGGGACGGCTACGGCCGGCCGATGGGCGTGCGCACCGACCGCCCCGACGGTGACATCGAGGCGTCGGTCGTCGTCGCCGCGGACGGAGTCAACTCCTTCCTGGCACGCGAGGCGGGGCTGTACCCGGGGTTCTCCGCCGACCACATCACCCTCGGCGCCAAGGAGGTCCTGCACCTCGGCCGGGACGAGATCGACCGGCGGTTCGGGCTGCGTGGCACCGACGGGCTCGACATCGAGATCCTCGGCTGCACCCAGGGCATCCCGGGCGGGGGCTTCCTCTACACGAACGCCGACACGGTGGCGGTGGGCGTGGTGCTGTCGGTGCGCCACCTGGCCCGGTCCGGGCTGCGGCCGGAGCAGGTGATCGCCGGCGTGAAGGCGCACCCGAGCATCGCGCCGTACGTCGAGGGCGGCGAGCTGGTCGAGTACTCCGCGCACCTCATCCCCGAGGGCGGGTACGACCACGTGCCCCGGCTGGCCGGGGACCGGATGCTCGTGGCCGGCGACGCCGCCGGCCTCTGCCTCGCCGCCGGGCTGTGGCTGGAGGGGGTCAACTTCGCGATCGGCTCGGGCATGGCCGCCGGTGAGGCGGCGGTCGAGGCGATCGCCGCCGGGGACGTCTCCGCGGCCGGGCTCGCAGGCTACCGCCGCCGGCTGGAGAGCAACTTCGTGCTGCAGGACCACCGCAAGCTGCGGCGCGCACCCGACCTGCTGCTCAACGAGCGGGTCCAGCGCTACTACCCGGACCTGACCTGCGACGTGGTCGAGCAGATCTTCACCGTGGAGAACCCCCTGGCCAAGCGCGGCATCGCCCGGGTCATGCTCGACTCGGTGCGGCGCTCACCCGTGCGGATCCGCGACCTGGCCAAGGACACCTACGTCATGCTGCGCAGCTATGGATAGAGGGGCAGCTATGGATAGGGGGCGGCGATGACCGAGCCGGCGCACCGCACCTGGTCCGGGCCGAGCTTCGAGGACCGCATGGCGACCGTGGAGTTCCGGGTCGCCGAGAAGGCGCACATCACCGTGGACTCCGACGTCTGCCGGTCCTGCACCACCCGCGCGTGCGTCACCGCGTGCCCGGCCAACCTGTTCGTCCCGACCTCCGACGGCGGGGTGCTGTTCAACTACGAGCAGTGCTTCGAGTGCGGCACCTGCTACCTGGTGTGCAACGAGGCGGGCGCGATCACCTGGACCTACCCCGAGGGCGGCCACGGCGTCGTCTACCGGAGGGCGTGATGGCCGGGCCGGTCGCCGTCGCCGTCAAGCGCGTACACCTGCGCGTGCGGGTGGACCCGCTGTCCGGAGCGGTCACGCCCGAGCCGCATGCCGCGGGGATGTCCGAGGCCGACGCGGCGGCGCTGGAGTGGGCGCTGCGGGCCGGCGAGGCGTGGGGCCGCGAGGTCGTCGCGGTCACGGCCGGGCCCGCCGAGTCGGCGGACGTCCTGCGTACGGCGCTGTCCGCCGGAGCGCACCGGGCCGTACGCGTGGACCTGCCTGCCGACGCCGCGAGCGACGCGGTCGCCACGGCGCTCGCCACCGCCGTACCGGACGCCGCCCTGTGGTGCTGCGGCGACCACAGCCTCGACCGCGGCAGCGGCTCGGTGCCCGCCTTCCTCGCCGGGGCCACCGGCGCCGCGCAGGCGCTGGGCGTCGTCCGGCTCGAGCTCGGGCGCGCCGGCCGGCTGGCCCTGGAGCGCCGGCTCGACGGCGGGCGGCGGGAACGGCTGCAGGTCCGCGCCCCCGCCGTGGTGTCCGTCGAGGCCGGGACGGCCCGCCTGCGCCGGGCCCCGCTCGGCCGGCTCGTCGAGGCCGACGCCGCGGCGCTCGAGGTCCTCCCCGGCCCCGGGTCGTACCGGCGGGCGCCAGAGGGGACCGTGGGCCCGTACCGCCCGCGGCCGCGAGCACTGCCCGGTCCGGACCCGGCGCTGCCGCCGCGCCAGCGGATCCTCGCCCTCACCGGGGCGCTGACCGATCGCACGCCACCCCGGCTGGTCACCGCGACGCCGGACGAGGCCGCGGACGAGCTGCTGCGCTACCTGCGCGACACGGGGTACCTGGAGTGACGGGCCTCGGGGGGCTCACCTGGCCGGACGTCGAGCGCAGCAGTGCCGTGCTCGCCGTACCCCTCGGCTCCACCGAGCAGCACGGTCCGCACCTGCCCCTCGACACCGACACCCGGATCGCGGCCGCGCTCGCCGAGCGACTGGCAGCGCGCCGGGCGGACGTGGTGGTCGCTCCCCCGCTCCCGTACGGCGCCAGCGGCGAGCACGAGACCTTCCCCGGAACCGTGTCGCTCGGCACGGCGGTGCTGGAGGCCGCCCTCGTCGAGCTGGTGCGATCGGCCTCACGCACCTTCCCCGCGACGGTGCTCGTCAACGGGCACGGCGGCAACGCCGCCGCGGTGACGGCAGCCGCTCGCCGCCTGCAGACCGAGGGCCGGCGGGTGCTGGTCTGGGCTCCGCGGGTCGAGGGCGGTGACGCGCACGCCGGCCGGGTCGAGACGTCGCTGCTGCTCGCACTCGCGCCCGGCCTCGTACGCCTGGAGGCGGCGGCCGCCGGCAACCCGGCGCCGCTGCCGGACCTGCTGCCCGCGATCCGGGCCGGATCCGTGCGCGACGTCACGGCCAACGGCGTGCTCGGCGACCCGGCCGGCGCGTCCGCCGAGGAGGGGCACGCGCTGCTGGACCGGCTGGGCGACGACCTCGCCGCTACTGTCGAGCGGTGGCTGCGGTGACCGGGCGCGTGGCGCTGGTGACCGGCGCGGCGCGCGGCATCGGCGCAGCGACCGTACGCCGGCTCGCGGCCGACGGCTGGGCCGTCGTCGCGCTGGACCGCTGCGCCGACGACCCGGCGCTCGCCTACCCGCTCGCCCGCCCGCAGGAGCTGCACGCGCTGCCGGACTCCTGCCCCGACCCGACCCTCGTCACCACGCTGACCGGCGACGCCCGCGACCGCGCGGTCGTCGAGCGGGCCGTGGCACTGGCCGCCGACCGGTTCGGCGGCCTGGACGCAGTGGTGGGCGGCGTGGGCGCGATCGCAGGTGCGCCGCTGTGGGAGATGACCGACGCGCAGGTCGACGCGATGCTCGACATCAACCTGGGCAGCGCGGTGACGCTGGCGCGCGTGACCGTCCCCGCGCTGCTGCAGCGGCCCGCCCCGCGCAGCGGCCGGTTCGTCGCCGTCGCCTCCGCGGCCGCCACGCGCGGCATGCCGCGGCTCGCGGCGTACGGCGCCGCCAAGGCGGGCGTGACCGGTCTCGTCCGAGGTCTCGCCGCCGACCTGGCCGGTAGCGGGATCACGGTGAACGCCGTAGCTCCCGGCTCGACCGCGACGGCGATGCTCGAGGAGAGCGCCCGCATCTACGGGCTGCCGGGGCCGGAGTCGTTCGCGCCGCAGCAGCTGCTCGGCCGGCTGCTGGCCCCGGAGGAGGTCGCGGCGGCCATCGCGTGGCTGTGCGGCCCGGACGCCGGTGGGGTGACCGGCGCGGTGGTCCCGGTGGACGCCGGCCTGGTGGTGTGAGCGGGCCCTCCGGCGGCGCAGCCGATCCACTGCCACCCGCGTTCGGCGTCGTGCTCGACCCGAACACGCAGGTGCTCGACGGCGGGCGGACGCTGCTGGGCGGGGCGCCGCTGCGGCTGCTGCGGCTGTCGCCGGCGGGCGCGGCGGCCGTCGAGCGCTGGCGGGGCGGTGGGCTGCCCACGGACGTGACCGAGCGGGCGCTCGCCCGTCGGCTCTGCGGCGCCGGTGTCGCACACCCGCGCCCCCCTGCCGGTGCCGGGCCCGACCCGGGCCAGGTGACGGTGGTGGTGCCGGTCCGGGACCGCGCGGGCGAGCTGCGGGCGTGCCTCGCCTCGCTGCAGGGGATGCGGACCCTGGTCGTCGACGACGGGTCGCGCGACCCGCATGCGGTCGTGGCGGTCGCCGCCGCGGCGGGTGCGACCGTGCTGCGGCGCGAGGTCTCCGGCGGGCCGGGTGCCGCCCGCAACACCGGGTTGGCCGCCGCCGGAACGGAGCTGGTCGCGTTCGTCGACTCCGACTGCGTCGCGCCGCCGGGCTGGCTCACTCCCTTGCTCCCGCACTTCGCCGACCCGCGGGTGGCGGCCGTCGCGCCGCGCATCGTCGCCGCCGACCCGGACCGGGACAGCCGGCTCGCCCGGTACGAGGCCGCTCGCGCGAGCCTCGACCGCGGCGGTCGCGAGGGGTACGTCCGCGCGGGCGGCCGGGTGCCGTACGTCCCAGCAGCAGCCCTGCTCGTACGCAGGGTGGCGGTCGGCACCGGTTTCGCCCCGCTGCACGTGGGCGAGGACGTCGACCTGGTCTGGCGGCTGGCCGAGGACGGCTGGCTGGTGCGGTACGAGCCGGCGGCGACCGTCGCGCACCGCCACCGCACGCGGCCGGTGGCGTTCCTGCGGCGACGCGCCGACTACGGCACCTCGGCCGCGCCCCTGGCGCTGCGCCACCCCGGCCGGCTGCCCGCGGTGTCGGTGAACCCGTGGTCGGCCGCGGCCTGGACGCTCGCCATCGGCGCCCACCCCGTCGCCGCCACCGGCGTGACGGTGAGCAGCACCGTCCGGTTGGCGCAGCGGCTACGCGGGCGGACGGGCACGCCGTACACCGTCGCCACGCGGCTGGCCGGCCGCGGCACGCTCGGCGCGGGGCGGCTGCTCGCGTCCGCCACCACCCGCGCGTGGCTGCCCGTGGTCGCGGTCGCCGCCACCCGTTCCCGTACCGCCCGGCGTGCCCTCGCCGTGTCGGCCGTCCTGCCCGCACTCGCCGAGTGGCGGGAGCGTCGTCCCGCCCTCGACCCGGTGACCTGGACGGCCCTCGTGCTCGCCGACGACGCCGCGTACTGCGCCGGCGTATGGGCGGGGTGCCTCCGGCACCGCACGCTGCAGCCGCTGCTCCCGTCCTGGCGCGCGGGTCGCGTGGCAGAGATCACCGGCCGGTGACGGCCGGTACGAGCACGCGCGGACCGGGCCGCGGCCCGGCGCTCGGCGCCGCGGGCCCGGCCTTCCTCGTGGCGGTGGGCTACGTCGACCCGGGCAACTGGGGCACCGACCTCGCCGCGGGCAGCCGGTACGGGTACCGGCTGCTGTGGGTGCTCGTCGTCGCCAGTGCGCTGGCGCTGCTGCTGCAGCACCTGTCCGCACGGCTGGGCATGGTCACCGGCGCGGACCTCGCCGAGCACGTCCGGCGCCGGGTCCCCGGGTGGGCCCTGTGGCCGGCCTGGCTGCTGCTCGAGAGCGGGATGCTGCTCACCGAGCTGGCCGAGCTGCTCGGGGTGGTGGTGGCGCTGCGGCTGCTGCTGCACCTGCCACTGCTGGGCGCTGTCGCGCTGGCCGCTGCGCTGGTGACCGGCCTGCTCCTCGCCGCGGGGCGCAGCCGGCGCCGGGCCGAGCTCATCGTGCTCGGGCTGCTGGGCGTGGTGGCCGTCGCGTACGCGGTGCAGGTGGCGCTCGCCGCGCCCGGCCCCGCGGTGGCCGGCGGGCTGGTGCCCGGCGGGCTGTCCGGCGACGCCCTGCTCGTCGCCGTGGGCATCATCGGCGCGACCGCGATGCCGCACAACCTCATCCTGCACTCGCGCGCCGCCATCGGCGCCGGACCCGGGACGCTGCGGCATGCGACCGTGGTCACCGCCGGGGCTCTCAACCTGGCGCTGCTGCTCAACGCCGCAATCCTCGTCGTCGCCGCGTCAGCGTTCCACCCGGGCGGGCAGGCCGTGGAGACGCTGGCCGAGGCCCACGCCGCGCTGGGCCCCATGCTCGGGCAGGTGGCCGCGGGCCTGTTCGCCTGGTCACTGCTCGCGGCCGGCCTCGCCTCGTCCCTCACCGGGAGCCTGGCCGGTCAGTACGTGACGGAGGCGTTCCTCGGCCGCCGGCCGCCGCTGCTCGTCCGCCGGCTGGTGACGCTCGTCCCCGCAGCCGGGATCCTCGCCGCGGGCGTGCCGGAAGTCCTCGCGCTGGTGTGGAGCCAGGCCGCGCTGTGCCTGCTGCTCCCCGCGCTCGCCTGGCCGCTCGCCGTGTGGACGGCGAGCCGCGCGGTGATGGGCGACCACCTGACCGGCCGCACGCTACGGGCTGCGGCGGTCGGCGTGGCGACCCTGCTCACCGTGCTCGACGGCTGGCTGCTCGTCGGCTCCTAGCGCCGGGCCCGGCAGCAGCTCCGATGCCCTGCTCTCCGCGTAGGCTGGGTACCACTACCTCACAGTGCCGACGACGACGAGGCGAAAGAGGCGAGCAGCGCAGTGTCAGCGCCCCAGCCGCAGGCCGGATCCGGCCGCTCCCAAGCCAACCCGCTGGCCGCCTTCGGGCCCAACGAGTGGCTCGTGTACGAGATGTACCAGCAGTACGTCCGCGACCCGGAGTCGGTGGACCGGGCCTGGTGGGACTTCTTCGCCGACTACACCCCACCGGTCGACGTCACCGGCAACGGCGGCACGACCGCACCGGCCGCCCGCCAGCAGGCCGAGCCGAAGCCCAAGCCCAAGCCCAAGGCGGAGCCTGCCGCCGCACCGGACGGCGCCCGGCCGCTGCGCGGCTACGCAGCGCGCGTCGTCGGCAACATGGAGGCGTCGCTGTCGGTGCCGACCGCCACGAGCGTGCGGTCGATCCCCGCCAAGCTGCTCATCGACAACCGCACGGTCATCAACAACCACCTGCGGCGCGCCCGGGGCGGCAAGATCAGCTTCACCCACCTCATCGGCTTCGCGATGGTCAAGGCGCTGCAGTCCTTCCCGGCGATGAACCGTGCCTTCGCCGAGGTCGACGGCAAGCCCTCGATCATCGAGCCGGAGCACGTCAACCTGGGCCTCGCGATCGACCTGGAGCGCGAGGACGGCACCCGCCAGCTGCTCGTCCCGAGCATCAGGAGCTGCGAGCAGCTGGACTTCGCGCAGTTCTGGTCGGCCTACGAGGACATCATCCGCAAGGCCCGCAACAACAAGCTGACCGCCGACGACTTCGCCGGGACCACCATCAGCCTCACCAACCCGGGCACCATCGGCACGGTGCACTCCGTGCCCCGGCTCATGTCCGGCCAGGGCGCGATCATCGGCGTCGGGGCGCTCGAGTACCCGGCCGAGTACGCCGGCGCCTCCGCCGAGACCCTCGCCGACCTCGGGGTGAGCAAGGTGCTCACGCTCACCAGCACCTACGACCACCGCATCATCCAGGGCGCGGAGTCCGGCGACTTCCTGCGACGCATGCACGAGCTGCTGCTCGGCCACGACGGCTTCTACGACGAGATCTTCCACTCGATGCGGATCCCGTACGAGCCGGTGCGCTGGGTCACCGACATCGACGCCGCCCACGAGGACCAGGTCGGCAAGCCGGCACGGGTCATCGAGCTCATCCACGCCTACCGCGTACGCGGCCACCTCATGGCGGACACCAACCCGCTGGAGTTCGAGCTGCGCCGCCACCCCGACCTCGACGTGGTCACGCACGGCCTGACGCTGTGGGACCTCGACCGCAGCTTCCCCACGGGCGGCTTCGGCGGCAGCCCGGTGATGAAGCTGCGCGACGTCCTCGGCGTGCTGCGCGACTCGTACTGCCGCACGGTCGGCATCGAGTACATGCACATCCAGGACCCGGAGCAGCGCCGCTGGATCCAGGAGCGCGTGGAGCGCGCGCACTCCAAGCCCGACCGCGACGAGCAGCTGCACATCCTGCGCAAGCTGAACCAGGCCGAGGCGTTCGAGACGTTCCTGCAGACCAAGTACATCGGCCAGAAGCGCTTCAGCCTCGAAGGCGGCGAGACGCTGGTGCCGCTCATGGACGCGATCCTGTCCGAGGCTGCGCACGACGACATGGACGAGGTCGTCATCGGCATGGCGCACCGCGGCCGGCTCAACGTCCTCGCGAACATCGTCGGCAAGAGCTACGCGCAGATCTTCCGCGAGTTCGAGGGCAACGTCGACCCGCGGACCGCGCACGGCTCCGGTGACGTGAAGTACCACCTGGGGGCGTCCGGGTCGTACACCGCGCAGGACGGTGCCACGGTCGACGTCTCGCTGTCGTCGAACCCCAGCCACCTCGAGGCCGTCGACCCGGTCCTGGAGGGCATCGCCCGCGCGAAGCAGGACGTCATCGACCGGGGCGAGTCGGGCTTCACCGTGCTCCCGCTGCTCGTCCACGGCGACGCCGCGTTCGCCGGCCAGGGCGTGGTCGCCGAGACGCTGAACATGTCGCAGCTGCGCGGCTACCGCACCGGCGGCACGGTGCACGTCGTGGTCAACAACCAGCTCGGCTACACGACCGCGCCGTCGTCCAGCCGGTCCAGCCAGTACGCCACCGACGTGGCGCGCACCGTGCAGGCGCCGATCTTCCACGTCAACGGCGACGACCCCGAGGCCGCCGTCCGGGTCGCGCGGCTGGCGTACGAGTTCCGCCAGCAGTTCCGCAAGGACGTCGTCATCGACATGCTGTGCTACCGCCGCCGCGGGCACAGCGAGGTGGACGAGCCGTCGTACACCCAGCCCGTGATGTACGACCTCATCGACGCCAAGCGCAGCGTCCGCAAGCTCTACACCGAGTCGCTGGTCGGCCGCGGCGACATCACCATGGAGGAGGCCGAGCAGGCGCTGCGGGACTACCAGGAGCAGCTCGAGCGGGTCTTCGAGGAGACCCGGGACGCCGGCCGCACACCACCGGAGCCCGAGCCCGAGCAGCCCGAGCCGGACCCGCAGGTGCCGACAGCCGTCGACGAGAAGGAGATCAAGCGCATCGTCGACGTGCTCATCAGCCCGCCGGAGGGCTTCACCGTGCACCCGCGGCTCAAGCCGCAGTTCGACAAGCGGCCGCAGATGGTGTCCGAGGGCCAGATCGACTGGTCACTCGCGGAGACGTTCGCGTTCGGCACCCTGCTGCTGCAGGGCGTACCCGTACGCCTCGCCGGCCAGGACAGCCGTCGCGGCACCTTCGGCCAGCGCCACGCGGTGCTCGTCGACCGGCGCACCGGCGAGGAGTACACCCCGCTGAAGAACCTCGGCGACGGCCAGGCAGACTTCTACGTCTACGACTCGCTGCTCAGCGAGTTCGCCGCGATGGGCTTCGAGTACGGCTACTCCGTGGCCCGCCCCGAGGCGCTGGTGATGTGGGAGGCTCAGTTCGGCGACTTCGCCAACGGTGCGCAGTCCGTCGTCGACGAGTTCATCTCCTCCGGCGAGGCGAAGTGGGGCCAGCGCTCGTCCGTCGTGCTGCTGCTGCCGCACGGCTACGAGGGTCAGGGCCCGGACCACTCCTCCGCGCGCATCGAGCGCTACCTGTCGCTGTGCGCGGAGGACAACATGGTCGTCGCCTACCCCTCGACGCCTGCGCAGTACTTCCACCTGCTGCGCCAGCAGGCGCTGTCGGGACGCCGCAAGCCCCTCGTCGTCTTCACACCGAAGTCGATGCTGCGACTACGCGCGGCCTCGTCCAGCGCGGACGAGATCACCGGCGGTGCCTGGCAGCCGGTCGTCGCCGACCCGCAGGTCGGCTCCGGTGACGGCGTCGAGCGGGTGGTGCTGTGCACCGGCAAGGTGTTCTACGACCTGGACAAGGCCCGGCCGGACGAGCGCACGGCGATCGTCCGCCTCGAGCAGCTGTACCCGCTGCCCGTGCGCGAGCTGCTCGACGTGCTCGGCCGCTACCCGAACGCCCGCGACGTCGTCTGGACGCAGGAGGAGCCCGCGAACATGGGCGCCTGGCCGCACGTCGCGCTCAACCTGCCCGAGCACCTCGAGGGCCGTACGCTGCGCCGGGTCTCCCGCCCGGCCAGCGCCTCTCCCGCCTCCGGCTCGCACTCCACCCACGAGCAGGAGCAGGAGTCGCTGGTCGCGCAGGCGTTCGCACGCTGATGTACTTCACCGATCGCGGGCTCGAGGAGCTCGAGCAGCGGCGCGGCGAGGAGACCGTGACGTTCGCCTGGCTGGCGCAGCGGCTGCAGACCTTCGTCGACCTCAACCCGGAGTTCGAGACCGCGGTCGAGCGCGTGGCGACCTGGCTCGCCCGCCTCGACGACGAGGACGACTAGCCGGCGCGGCGCCTGACGTAGCGACGGCGAGAGTTGCAGCTCGGCCGAGCGCTCCTGCGCGTGAGCCTCGGCCACCCACGTCTCACGGGTCGGCAGCACGACGCTGCGCACCCACTCCGATGGCGGAACCGCGGGAGCTGCCGCGCGGCGCAGGGAGACGGTCCCGCCGCTCACACGGTGAAGACGACCTTGCCGAACAGCTCCCCGTCGGCCATCTTCGCGAACCCGTCGCGCGCATCGGTCAGCGGCATCGTGGCGTCGACCACGGGGCGCAGGCCGGTGGCGGCGAGGAAGGCCATGAGCCGCTCCAGCTCGCCCCGGGTGCCCATCGTCGACCCCAGCACCTGCAGCTGGAGGAAGAACACCCGCTGCAGGTCCGACGGCGGGTTCGGCCCGCTCGTGGACCCGGCGACGACGACCCGGCCGCCCGGCCGCAGCGACCGCAGCGAGTGGCTCCACGTGGCCTCGCCGACGGTCTCCAGCACCGCGTCGACCCGCTCGGGCAGCCGGGCCCCTGACTCGAAGGTCGCGTGCGCACCGACCCGCTCGGCCTGCGCCCGCTTGCCCTCGTCCCGGCTGGTCACCCACACCCGCAGCCCCGCAGCCCGTGCCAGTGCGGTGGCCGCCGTGGCCACACCGCCACCGGCACCCTGGATGAGCACGGTCTCGCCCGGCTGGACAGCCGCCTTGGTGAACAGCATCCGGTAGGCGGTGAGCCAGGCCGTCGGCAGGCAGGCCGCCTCCTCCCAGGACAGCTCCGCCGGCTTGGGCACGAGGTTGCGCCGCGGCACGGCCACACGCTCGGCGAACGTGCCGTCGTACCGCTCGGACAGCAGCGAGCGGCGCGGGTCGAGCGTCTCGTCCCCGTCGCCGGCCTCCGGGTCACCGATGACCGAGTGGACGACCACCTCGTTGCCGTCCTCGTCCACGCCGGCGCCGTCACAGCCGAGGACGATCGGGAGCTGGTCCTCCTTGATGCCCACCCCGCGCAGCGTCCACAGGTCGTGGTGGTTGAGCGAGGCGGCCTTGAGCCGCACCGTCGTCCAGCCCTCGGACGGCGTCGGGTCCGGGCGTTCGCCCAGCTCCAGCCCGTTCAGCGGGTTGTCGGCATCGATGCGCGCAGCGGTGACGGCGAACATGTGCCTGACCCTACGGCAGCCGCGGACCCCCCTCCGAGGTACCCGCCCACCGGCGCTATGCCCTGCCCACACCATTCCGGTGGGCAAGGCTGGACCTGCCCACACAACGGGTGTGGGCAGGGCATAGCGCAGTGAGAACTGCCCAGACACCCCTTGCGGAGGCGGGACCCCGCTCGCGGGTCAGCGGCGCGCGACGCCTTCCGCACGGGCCGCGTCGGCGACGGCGTCGGAGACCGCCGGGGCGACCCGGCTGTCGAACGGGCTGGGGATGATGTAGTCCGGCGCGAGGTCGTCGCCGACCACGTCCGCCAGCGCGTCCGCGGCCGCCATCTTCATCCCCTCGGTGATCGCCGACGCGCGCACCTCGAGCGCCCCCCGGAACACGCCCGGGAAGGCCAGCACGTTGTTGATCTGGTTGGGGAAGTCGCTGCGCCCGGTGGCGACCACGCGGGCGTACTTGTGCGCCACGTCGGGGTGGACCTCCGGGTCCGGGTTCGCCATCGCGAAGATGATCGCGTCGTCGGCCATCGTGGCGACGGCGGCCTCGGGCACGGTGCCGGACGACAGCCCGATGAAGACGTCGGCGCCCTCGAGCGCCTCGATGATCGAGCCGGTGTGCCCGGTGCGGTTCGTGATCTCCGCCAGCGACTGCTTGACCGGGTTCAGGTGGTCACGGCCGGCGTAGATGATGCCCTTGCTGTCACCCACGGCGATGTCGCCGACCCCGGCGGCCAGCAGCATCTTGGTCACCGCGACGCCGGAGGCGCCCGCGCCCGACACGACCACGCGCAGGTCGCCGAGCTCCTTGCCCACGATCTTCGCGGCGTTGCGCATCGCGGCCGTCGCCACGATCGCGGTGCCGTGCTGGTCGTCGTGGAACACCGGGATGTCGAGCAGCTCCTTGAGCCGGTCCTCGATCTCGAAGCAGCGCGGGGCGCTGATGTCCTCGAGGTTGATGCCGCCGAAGGCGGGCGCGATCCGCTGGACCGTGGCGATGATCTCCTCGACGTCCTTGGTGTCGAGGCAGATCGGCACCGCGTCGACCCCGCCGAAGTGCTTGAACAGCAGGGCCTTGCCCTCCATCACCGGCAGGCCGCCCTCGGGGCCGATGTCACCGAGGCCGAGCACCGCCGTGCCGTCGGTGACGACCGCGACGGTGGAGGCCTTCCAGGTGTAGTCGTACGCCAGCTCGCGGTTCTCCGAGATCGCGGTGCACACCCGGGCCACGCCGGGGGTGTACGCGAGCGACAGGTCGTCCCGGTCACGCAGCGGCACGGTGGAGACGACCTCGATCTTGCCGCCGCGGTGCAGTGCGAACGCGGGGTCGGCGTCCCGTCCGGTCTCGGGCGCGACCGGCGCCTCGGCGAGCGGGGTCAGCGGAAAGGCGTACTCGACAGCCATACCAGGGCTCCTAGGGGAAGTGCGTGCGAAGAAGGTGGAGCCCGGTAGGGCCCGTCAGAAGACGGAACGGGGATTACCCGTACCGGCCATGTTACACGCCGGTCCGTACAGTGCCACCGTGGACGTGGCCGAGCTCGCCGTACCGGACGCGTGGGTGTTCACCCCGCGCCAGTTCCCCGACGACCGCGGGGTCTTCCTCGAGTGGTACAAGGCCGACGTGGTCGAGAAGGCCGTGGGCCACCGGCTCACGCTCGCCCAGGCCAACCACTCGGTGTCCCGGCGCGGCGTCGTGCGCGGGGTGCACTACGCCGACGTCCCGCCCGGCCAGGCGAAGTACGTGTACTGCCCGCGCGGTCGCGTGCTCGACGTCGTCGTCGACATCCGCCTGGGCTCGCCGACGTTCGGCCGGGTGGACAGCGTCGTGCTCGACGACGTGGACCGCCGCGCGGTGTACGTGTCGGAGGGCCTGGGCCACGCGTTCATGTCCCTGCAGGACGACTCGGTGGTCACCTACCTGTGCTCCACGCCGTACAACCCGCCGGCCGAGCACGAGGTCAACCCGGGCGACCCGGCCCTCGCGCTGCCCTGGCCGGACGACGTCGAGCCGCTGCTGTCCGCGAAGGACGCGGCCGGGCCGACGCTCCAGGAGGCGGCCGACCGCGGGCTGCTGCCCGACTACGAGGACTGCCGCGGCTACTACGCCCGCCTGCGGGGCGGCCAGTAGCGCCACACGACCCGGCCCTCGACGCACGCCGGCGGCACCGCCCCGAACAGCCGACTGTCGTCGCTCGCGGCCGGGTTGTCCCCCGCGACCCACAGCGCGCCGTCGGAGAGCACCTCGCGGACCCGCTTGACCACGAGCAGCTCCGGACGGTCCGGGCGGCGCAGCACGACCACGTCGCCACGGCGTACGCGTCTGCCGCGGCGGACGACGACGAAGTCGCCGGGGTGCAACGTCGGCAGCATCGAGTCCCCGGCGACCGCGGCGCGGCCGAAGGGCAGACGCACGGTCGGCCTCCGGTGTAGAGGGGTGTGACCCGGGGGTAGTGTCCGGCTCAGGACCAGGCACCACGAAGGAAGGATCGCCCATGCCCCTGCTGCGACGCCTACTGACACCGTCCACGACGGTCCACGCCCACTGCGACCTGCCGTGCGGGGTCTACGACCCGGCCCAGGCGCGGATCGAGGCGGAGTCCGTCAAGGGCATCTGCGAGAAGTACCAGGCGAACGAGGACCCCGAGTTCCGCGCACGTGCCCTGCAGATCAAGGAGCAGCGCGCCGAGCTCGTGAAGCACCACCTGTGGGTGCTGTGGACCGACTACTTCAAGCCGCCGCACTTCGAGAAGTACTCGAACCTGCACGAGCTGTTCAACGAGGCGACGAAGCTCGCCGGCACCGGCGGCGTGAAGGGGTCGACCGACCCCGCCACGGCGCAGAAGCTGCTCGACAAGATCGACGAGATCGCGAAGATCTTCTGGGAGACCAAGAAGGCCTGAGCGCACGCAGCCTCGTGCGGGGGGCCGGCACCACACCACGGTGCCGGCCCCTCGGGCTGTCTAGGGTCGGCTCGTGATCCGCACCGCGCATCCGGACGACGTCCCCGCCCTGGTCCAGCTGGTCCACGACCTCGCCGCGTACGAGCGGGAGCCGGACGCCGTCCGCCTCACCGAGGTCGACCTGCACGCCGCCCTGTTCGGTGCCGCGCCGCAGGTCTTCGCGTTCGTGGCGGAGGACGACGGCGCGGTCGTCGGCATGGCCGTGTGGTTCGTCAGCTTCTCCACCTGGCTCGGCCGGCACGGGCTGTACCTCGAGGACCTGTTCGTCCGCCCCGAGGCGCGCGGCCGTGGCCACGGGCGCGGGCTGCTGGCGGCGTTGGCCCGTACGGCGGTCGAGCGGGACTACGGCCGCGTCGAGTGGAGCGTCCTGGACTGGAACACCCCCGCCCACGGCTTCTACCGCGGCATCGGCGCCACACCGATGGACGAGTGGACCGTCTGGCGCCTCGACGGCGACGCCCTGGCCGCCCTCGGCAGCTGACCGCCCCGGTCGGACGTCAGGTGCGGCGGCGGCGGAGCCCGAGGCGAGCGGCACCGAGCACGGCCAGCAGGCCGAGCGCACCCAGCGCGGCGGGGCCGCGCTGGGTGTCGCCGCCCGCGACGCGGGCCCCCGCGAGGTCCGCGTCGAGCGTCGGGAGCGCCGCCGTCGCCGCGGTGGCGTGGCTCTTCGCCGCGCCGCCGCCCGCGGTGGCGCCGTACCCGTAGTCGAACTGCGCGCACCTGCTCGTCGTCCGGGTCCGTACGGTGGCCACCAGGTCGCTGGTGTCGGACACGGTGTCGTCGCCCTTCATGCCGACGACCGACAGGGCGAGACAGCCGTAGTCGAACTCCCAGTTGCCGGACTTCGTCGACGGGTCGGTGTAGTTGTCGACCCAGCCGGTGTCCTTGAACTTCTCGCCCAGGTTGAACGTGGCGTCGTCGAGGTTCGGTGTGTCGTTGCCCGGCTCCGGCTTGGCGTCCAGCGGGCTCTGCGCCGGCGGGTCGTCGGTGCCGACGTTGCCGTAACCGTGCGCCTCGTCGGTGTACTCGAGCAGCAGCCCGGGCTGGAACCCGATCGGGTCGCGGTCGTTCTGGCCGTGGCCGTCCTTGTCGAACCCGGACCGGTCGCGCAGGGAGAGGTAGTACCCGTGGTCGAACGGCGCGGGCTTGCTGGCGTCGACGTAGAGCCAGCCGTCGGTGCACTGCGGTGCGACACGGGTGGTGCCGCGGCAGCCGCCGTCGTACATGCGGGCATCGGTCGGGCCACCCGTCTTCTCCAGGTCGCTGCTCCAGATGACCTTGTCGCCGGCCCTCACCTGCAGGTCGTCGACGAACCACCCCGGCCGGGCGAGGCCGGGGTCGGTGAAGTAGCTCAGCCGCACGACGCCGCCCTTGCCGGCCAGCGCCGAGATGTCGAAGCTGTCCGGCACGAACGTGAAGTCCGGGTAGTTGCCGACCGCGCGGTCGACGGTGGCCGTTCCCGCCTGCCACGACGCGCTCGTCCCGGTGAGCCCGTTGCCGTACTTCTGCTGGCACGCGGCACCGTTCGGGTTCTGCGTCGCCGGGGTCGTGTAGCCGTTGTCGGACGGGACCGAGGTGTAGCTGGTGAACGCGCCGTTGTCATCCGGCGTGGACACCAGCACGAAGCCGTAGTCGTAGTCCCACTCGATGTCCCACGCCGACTTCATCGACAACGTGACCTTCGTGCCGGCCGGGACCTTCGTCAGCTCCGGCAGGTAGATGTCGAGGTTGTGACCCTTGCCGGGTGAGCAGCCGAAGTCGTTGCCCGACCCCGACCACCAGACGTGGCTGCCGGACGCGCCCTGCTCCACCTTCTTCGGGTCGATGACCTGCCGGCCGGGCAGCTTGGCGGTGTAGACGGTCGCGTTGTGCACCGACGGGCCGTGCAGCGTGTACGGCTTCCCGCCCGGCGTCTGCCAGTGGATGGTGTGGGTGTCGACCTTGGTGTCCCGCCAGTTCTGCAGGGTCGCCGAGCCGCGGGGCAGCTCCTGCGGGACGACCCAGCCCCACTCCTGCAGCTGGAACGCCGAGACGTTCTGCGACTTGTCGGTCGCCATGAGGTTGAAGTCGCCGTAGGTGCTGCGGCTGCCGGTGGAGTAGTAGTCGGGTGCGCCGAGGGAGTGGCCGTACTCGTGGCTGATCACGCTGGCGTGCGCGATGGCCGACTCCGGGTTGACGTTGTACGGGCCGACCCGGACGAACACCTTGAGGTCGTCGCCCATGTTCTCGGTGGTCATCCGGGTCCGGCTCTGGTCGGCGTACCACATCGGCCGGCCCTCGAGGTCCTTGAGCTGGTCGTGGCTGATGTAGCCCGACAGGCCCGTGGCCGGGTCGCTGAACGTGTACTCGAGGCTCGAGGAGTGCGGCCACACGTTGTCGTACGGGGCCGTGCCCTCGGCCGCCGGGCACTGGTCCGGGTCCGTGGCGTCCCCGACCGCGCAGCCGATCCCCTGCGACACCCCGTTGCCGCCCAGGCCCGGGAAGATCACCTCGAAGAAGTCGACGACGCCGTCCTTGTCAGTGTCGAAGTCGCTGTAGTCGATGTCCGGGTCGGCCGCGGCCGCCGCGTCGTACGCCAGCTTCGCGGTCGGGCCGCAGCCGGAGTCGATCGCCTGCAGCTGTCCCACGCCGGTCTCGGCACCGACGATCGCCGACCCGTTGGCGTCGTCGCCGTAGTAGTCGAGCGTGCCCGGCAGCTGGTACCAGCCGTCGTGCACCCGCTCGGTGTAGAGGCCCGTCGGCGCGCCGGAGGACGGGTCGGCCACCGTGAACCCGTGGCAGGTGTTCATCGTCGCCGGGTTCAGCGTCGAGAACGTCAGATGGTCGGAGGCCTTGACGGGCGCCGTCGCGACGCCGACCGACGGGATCGTCGCGTGCGGGAACAGCTGGCCCAGCGACATCTCCTGGTACAGGTTGAACGTCGAGCCCTTGTTCACCGCGGCGTTGATGACGTTGTCGACGCGCGCGGACGACGACGCTCCGGCGGCCCGGCCGCGGCCGTGCTTGACGTCGAAGTAGTCGACGGGCACCACCGGGAACGGCCGGTCGCCGTACCGAGCGGTGTCGAACGAGCTGTCCGGCGGGATCACCTTCGGCCCGTGGCTGGTCGAGCGGTCGACCAGGTTGCCGTGGCGCAGCTCGGCGGTCGTCGACAGGTTCTTCCAGACCACGGTCGGGTCGGCCGTCAGCGCATCCGCCCGCCCCTCGCCGACCAGGGTCAGCACGGCCGGCTCGGTGGCACTGCCGGCGGGGACGTCGGCGATACGCCAGGTGATCACGTCGGAGTGCAGCTGCACGCTGCCGGTCCGCGACCGGGCGGCGGTGAACGCCATGCCGTCGACGGCCGGGATCGTCACCCGGACGGCGTGCACGGGCTTGTTCCGGTAGTTCCGCACGAACACCCGGAACGGGTAGACCTCTCCCGGCTTGACCCAGCCGACCGAGGAGATGAACGCGTTCTCCAGCTGCAGCCCCGCCGGCGGCTTGACGACGGTGACCGGCGCCGCACCAGCCGTCGCCGCGCTGCGGTTGACCGCGCGCACGTCCGTGGCCACCACCGCGAGCACCTGCCGGTAGCCACCTGACGCGGTCGGGGTCACCCCGGACGTCGCCGACGCCGGCACGGTCGCGGAGAACCGTCCGTCGGGCCCGGTCGTCACCCGGCCGGCGGGCCGGTCGAGCGTGCCGTCGGCGTCACGTACCCGCAGGCTGAACGTGCCGGGGACCGCCCGGCCGAGCACGCCGGTACGGGCGTCGCGCAGCCGGAGCGCACCGGTCACGGAGACGGCGGTGCCGGGTGCGATGCCACCGGCGGGCACGTCGGTCGCGAGGCTCACAGCGAGGGCGGGGACGCCGGCGGCGACGGGAGCGGCGGGCGCGGGGCGCTCGCCCGCGTTGGCGGCGGCGCCGGCGACGACCACGGCCGCCGCGGTGGCGGCGACGACGGTCCGGACCGGTCGACTCGGCATGGGTTCTCCTTGGCCGGGTAGAGGACGTGCAGGAAGGTTCGCCGCCCAGACGCCGTCTCCTCCCGATGTGTGAGTGGGGGGTCTTGCGGGGTAACGTCGGAAACCGGACCTGGCGCGGCCGAGCACAGAGCCGCCGACCGACCAACACGCGTGTGAGACAGGAGGCGGGATGACGGAGTCGAGCGCGGCGCACGCCACTGCGTCGCCGCGTGACGTCGTCACCATCAAGCTGCCGGCCGCGGGCGCCTACCTGTCGGTGCTGCGGACGGCGACCGCCGGTCTGGCGGCACGGCTCGACTTCACCCTCGACGAGATCGAGGACCTGCGGATCGCCGTCGACGAGGCCTGCGCGATGCTGCTGGCCCAGGCGGTTCCGGGCGCCGACCTCGAGTGCGCGTTCGAGCCTGGACGAGGGCAGCATGCGGGTCGCGGTGAGCGTGCTCACGGTCGACGGCCAGGAGCCCTCGCGGGACACCTTCGCCTGGACCGTCCTCTCCGCGCTCGCCGGCGAGGTCGACAGCGCCGCCGACGTCGACAACCGGGTGACGATCGCGCTCGTCAAGCGGCGGACCACAGGCGGGGCGCCGGTGAGCGCCGTGGCCGAGGCCCGAGGCCGCCAAGGCGGCAGGCACCGAGGACACCAAGGCCCGCGACCGCAGCCACGACCGGGCCCGGGCCCGGGAGCTGTTCGCGCAGCTGGCCGAGCTGCCCGAGGACAGCCCCGAGCGCAACCGCGTCCGCGACGAGCTGGTCGAGATGCACCTGCCGCTGGTCGAGTACCTCGCCCGCCGGTTCCGCAACCGCGGCGAGCCGCTCGACGACCTCGTCCAGGTCGCCACGATCGGCCTGATCAAGTCGGTCGACCGGTTCGACCTCGAACGCGGCGTGGAGTTCTCGACCTACGCGACGCCGACCATCGTCGGCGAGATCAAGCGCCACTTCCGCGACAAGGGCTGGGCGATCCGGGTCCCGCGCCGCCTCCAGGAGCTCAAGCTCCCGCTGACCAAGGCGACGAGCGAGCTGTCGCAGAAGAACGGCCGCTCCCCCACGGTCGCCGAGCTGGCCGAGCACCTGGAGATGAGCGAGGAGGAGGTCCTCGAGGGCCTGGAGTCGGCGAACGCCTACTCCGCGGTCTCGCTCGACGCCCCGGACGGCGGCGACGACGACTCCCCGGCCGTCGCCGACTCCCTCGGCGTCGTCGACGAGTCGCTCGAGGGCGTGGAGTACCGCGAGTCGCTCAAGCCGCTGCTGGAGCAGCTGCCGGCGCGGGAGAAGAAGATCCTGCTGCTGCGCTTCTTCGGCAACATGACGCAGTCCCAGATCGCCGCCGAGCTCGGCATCTCGCAGATGCACGTGTCCCGGCTGCTGGCCCGCACGCTCGCCCAGCTGCGCGAAGGGCTGCTCGTCGAGGAGTAGCGGCCTACTGCGGGGCGCGGAAGTCGTACGGCGCACGCGACGCTGCGGGCAGCAGCACCAGCGCGAGCACCGCGACCGCCGGGACGAGCACGCCCGCCGCCCACAGCGGGTGGCCGGTGCCCGCCAGGTTGTACCCGACCGGCACGGCCAGGAGCTGCGAGAGCACGACCGGCGACCGGGGCCAGCGGCGTAGCCGCAGGAACGCCCACGCGGCCGCCGCAGCAGCACCGCGCCGCCGAGCGCGAGCGCCGCGGAGAACTCGGCCACCCCCACGCTGGAGGTCTCCCGAGCGAGCGGCGCCAGGGCCAGGTACACGGCACCTGCCGCCAGCGCGACGGCCTCCCCGCCCAGCACGACGGCGGCGGCACGCAGCGTCCATGGAGCGTCCTCGGGGATCCGCACGACCCGAGGCTAGCCCGGCTACAGTGCGCTGCATGCGCGCGCTGCTGGTCGTCAACCCCAAGGCGACGGCCACGACAGCGCGGGCGCGGGACGTGCTCTCCCGGGCCCTCGCCAGCGACCTCAAGCTCGACGTCGTCGAGACCACCCATCGCGGCCACGCGATCGAGCTCGCCCGCGAGGCCGTCGCCGACGGCATCGACGTGCTCGTCGCCCTGGGCGGCGACGGCACCGTCAACGAGGTCGTCAACGGGCTGCTGGCCGAGGGGCCGAGCCCGGACCTGCCGCTCCTGGCGGTGGTGCCCGGCGGCAGCACCAACGTCTTCACCCGCGCGCTCGGCATCTCGCGCGACCCGGTCGAGGCGACCAGCGAGCTGCTCGACGCGCTGCGGGCCGGCCGCACCCGCCGGGTGGGCCTCGGGCGCGCCGACGACCGCTGGTTCACCTTCACCGCGGGGCTCGGCCTCGACGCCCAGGCCGTCCGGGCCATCGACCTCAGACGGGCCGGCGGCCGCGCGCTCACCCCCACCATGTTCGTGTGGGCCGCCATCCGCGAGTACCTCACACACACCGACCGCCGGCAGCCGCTGATCCGGCTGGAGCGCCCCGGCGAGGACCCGGTCGACGGGCTGTTCCTCGGCATCGTGACGAACACCGCGCCGTGGACGTACTTCTTCGATCGGCCGGTGCACGTCACCCCGGACGCGAGCTGGGAGGGCGGGCTGGACCTGCTCGCCATGCGCCGCATCGGGGCCCTCGCGACCGGCCGGGCCGCTCTCGGCATGCTGTCCAGCCGGCGGCCTGGCCCGCGCGGGCGGGCCGTCCTGCAGCTGCACGACGTGTCGGAGTTCCGCCTCGCGGCGGCCCGGCCGCTGGCGTTCCAGATCGACGGGGAGTACCTCGGCGAGCGCGAGACGGTGCGGTTCACGGCCGCCAGAAACATCCTGCGCGTCGCCGTGTGACCAAAGGCACACACGGGTAGGGCGAAAGCCATGCCGAGTGCCTTGCCGGCGGCTGTTACCTACCCGTAAGTTCGTGGTGTCGCAGGGCTGGACGCGCGACCCCACAGCGCATAGCGTGACCCGACGTCTCGTGAGTCGTTGCACGGACCAGGGATGCGCACGCGCTCGTGAAAAACTTCACAAAGCGTGCACGTGAGCTGGGAGTACACCGAAAGCGGCGGGCGCCTCGACACCTGCCGGTGCACGACAAGAGGTCCCAACCGGGCCTCTTCGGACGACCGAGGAGTGGAACGGAATGGACTGGCGCCACCAGGCTGCCTGCCTCGACGAGGACCCCGAGCTGTTCTTCCCCATCGGCAACACCGGGCCTGCCCTGCTGCAGGTCGAGGAGGCCAAGACGGTGTGCCGTCGCTGCACCGTGACGGACGCCTGCCTGCAGTGGGCGTTCGAGACGGGTCAGGACGCCGGCGTGTGGGGTGGCCTGTCCGAGGACGAGCGCCGCGCCGCGAAGCGGCGGACGCGCTCCACCGTACGTACGGCCTGACAGGCTTCGTCGCCGGACTGCGGCATGCCCGAGCGCTACGTCCGTCCCCCGCTCGTGGGGAACGAGCCACGCTCGGAGCAGGCCGCGGTCTGGCGTTTCCGCCTTCTGCTCCTGCTCCTCCTCGGCGCCCTCGTGGTGGGTGCCGTCCTGCTGATCCTCGCCCTCACGCCGGGCGGTGAGGGCACGCCGGGCCTGAACGCCCTCACCGGGTCCTAGACCGCACCCTCGGCCGCCGCTGCATCCGGTTCGGGCAGCGGCACGTCGACCCGGGCAACGGTCCCCCCACCGGGTCGACCCGCCAGGGAGATGACGCCGCCGAGCTCGCCCTCGACCAGCGTGCGCACGATCTGCAGGCCCAGCCGGTCGGAGTCCTCCAGCCGGAACCCGGCCGGCAGTCCGGCCCCGTCGTCGGTCACCTCGACCGCGAGCCGGCCGTCATCCCGGCCGGCATGCACCGCCACGGCGCCGCCCGTGCCGCGGAAGGCGTGCTCGACCGCGTTCTGGACGAGCTCGGTGAGCACCATCGCCAGGGGCGTGGCAACCTCGGCCGGCAGCACCCCGAACGAGCCCTCCCGCCGGGCGGCCACCCGACGGTCGCCGGGTGACATCTCCGCCACCATGGCGACGATGCGGTCCGCGATCCCGTCGAACTGCACCGCTTCCTCGATCGTCAGCGACAGGGTCTCGTGGACGAGCGCGATGGAGCTGACCCGGCGCACGGACTCCTCCAGCGCCGTGCGCGCCTCCGCCGAGGACAGCCGCCGCGACTGCAGCCGCAGCAGCGCGGCCACGGTCTGCAGGTTGTTCTTCACCCGGTGGTGGATCTCGCGGATGGTGGCGTCCTTGCTCAGCAGCTGCCGGTCGAGGCGGCGCAGCTCGGTGACGTCGTGGACCAGCACCACCGCGCCCACGCGGCGCCCGCCCGGGTTCAGCGGGATGGCGCGCAGCTGGACCACGGCGTTGGGCACCTCGAGCTCACGCGTACCGGCGAGCCGACCGGTCGCGACCGCCCAGACAGGCTCCTCCCGCGGCCCGTGGGCCGGGACCAGCTCGGCGGTCACCCGGGCGAGCCGCTCCCCGATCAGGTCGCCGGTGAGGCCCAGCCGCCGGTACGCCGACAGCGCGTTGGGGCTGGCGTACGTCGCCACGCCCTCGATGTCGAGCCGGATGAGCCCGTCGCCGACGCGGGGACCGGTGTCGTCGGACATCACCGCCGACTCCGGGAACGGGAAGCGCCCCTCCGCGAGCATCTGGGCCAGGTCGGACGCGGTCTCGAGGTAGGTGTTCTCCAGCTGGCTCGGCGTCCGGGTCGCCGCGAGGTTGGTGTCGCGGGCGACGACCGCGATCAGCCGGTCGCGGAACCGTACCGGGATGGACTCCTCCCGTACCGGCAGCTCGCCCACCCACACCGGCTCGCCCTCGCGGACGATGCGGCCCTCCTCGATCGCGACCACGAGCTGGGGGCGGCGCGTCGCCGGGAGCACCCGCCCCACCTTGTCGTCGTGGTACGCGGTGGGCCCGGTGGTGGGGCGCATCTGCGCCACGGCCACGAACCCGTCCCCCGCCGACGTCGGCACCCACAGCACCAGATCGGCGAAGGACAGGTCGGCCAGCAGCTGCCACTCGCCCACCAGCCGGTGCAGCCAGTCCAGCTCGGCGGCGCCCAGCGACGTGTGCGACCGGACGAGGTCACCCATGCTCCCCACGCCTCCGAGCGTAGGGTCCAGCCATGGCGAGCGAGTCAGCGCAGACCACGGCCGGGCAGGTTCTCGAGGGGCACCCGGGCACCCAGGCCGTCGAGATCGCCCGCGGGTACGGCGTGGAGACCATGTTCACGCTGTCCGGGGCGCACGTCTTCCCCTTCTACGACGGCGCGGTCAAGGCCGAGCCGCCGATGCGGCTGGTCGACGTCCGCCACGAGCAGACGGCGGTGTTCGCCGCGGAGGCGACGGCGAAGCTCACCCGCACCCCGGGGCTCGCGGTGCTCACCGCCGGGCCGGGCGTCACGAACGGGATCAGCGCCATCACGAGCGCGCACCTCAACGGCTCACCGTTGCTGGTGCTCGGTGGGCGCGCCCCGACCCACCGCTGGGGCTCGGGCAGTCTGCAGGAGCTCGACCACCCGTCGCTGGTCGCGCCGGTGACGAAGTACGCGGGCACCGTGGCCAAGGGCGGTGAGACCGCCCGCGAGGTGGACCAGGCACTGCGGCTGGCCGGCACGTCGCACCGCGGCCCGGTGTTCCTGGACTTCCCCTTCGACGAGGTGTTCGCGCCGGTCAGCGCCGAGCGGCCGGCGGCGCCGCAGCGGGTGCGTGCGGAACCGGACCCCGACCGGCTCCGCGCCGTCGCCGGCGCGCTGCGCGAGGCCAGCCGCCCGGTGCTCGTCCTCGGCTCGGACGTCTGGATGGACGGTGCGGAGGACGCGGCCCGCCGGGCCGCCGAGACGCTCGGCATCCCGGTCGTCGCGAACGGGATGGGCCGGGGCATCCTGCCCGCCGGCCACCGGCTGCTGGCCACCCGCGCCCGCTCCGCGGCGTTCGGGCGGGCCGACCTGGTGGTGGTCGCCGGCTCCCCGCTGGACTTCCGGCTGGGCTACGGCGCGTTCGGGGGCAAGGACGGCAACCCCCCCGCACGCGTCGTGCACCTGGCCGACGCACCGGACCAGCTCGCCCGGCACCTGGAGCTCACCGCCTCGGCTGCCGGCGACCTGACCGCGGTGTTCGACGGCGTGGTCACCGAGGTGGAGCGGCTCGGGGGGCCGCGGGTCGACGCCGACTGGGCGGACCAGCTCGCGGCCGCCGCGCGCGCGGCGATGGAGCAGGACCGGGGCATGCTGGAGTCCACCGCCGACCCGATCCACCCCGGGCGCATCTACGGTGAGCTGCTGCGGCAGCTCGACGACGACGCCGTGGTCATCGGCGACGGGGGCGACTTCGTCTCCTTCGCCGGCAAGTTCGTCGAGCCGTCGCGTCCCGGTGGATGGCTGGACCCCGGCCCGTACGGCTGCCTCGGGACCGGCCTGGGGTACGCCGCAGGCGCGCGGATCGCCCGCCCGGACGCCCAGATCGTGCTCATGCTCGGCGACGGCGCCGCGGGGTTCTCCCTCATGGACGTCGACACCCTGGTCCGCCACCGCCTACCGGTGGTGATGGTCGTGGGCAACAACAGCGTCTGGGCGCTGGAGAAGTTCCCGATGCGGTTCATCTACGGCTACGACGTCGCGGCCGAGCTGGCCCCGGAGACGCGGTACGACGAGGTGGTGCGCGCGCTGGGCGGCGCCGGCGAGATCGTCCGCCGCCCGGGCGAGATCGGACCTGCACTGCGCCGGGCGTTCGACGCGGGCGTTCCGTACCTGGTCAACGTCGTCACCGACCCGGAGGCGGCCTACCCGCGCTCGACGACCGGCGTCTGATCAGGCGCCGAAACGCTCGCGGTCGACCACCGCTCGCTGCACCAGACCGGTGGCGAGCACCCGGTCGCCCTCCTCCAGCCGGACGGTGAAGGTGAGCCGCCGGCCGTCCACCTGCATGAGCTGGGCCTGCGCGCGCACGTGGCCCCCGACCCGGGACGGCGCGAGGTGCTGCAGCTCGACCTGCACACCCACCGAGGTCTCCCCCGGCGCCAGCGCGTCCTGCACGGCGGCGACGGTGGCGGCCTCCAGCCAGGCCAGGACGCGCGGCGTCGCGAGGACGGGTACGTCACCGCTGCCGAGCACCGTCGCCGTGTCGCCTGCGGACACGTCGTACTCGAGCGACGCGGACAAACCGGGCTCGGGCGGCATGGCCGCAGCGTACTGGGCGCGTCCGGCGAGCCCCGCGCTCAGGCGACCAGGCCCAGCCGGCGGAGCTCGACGGTGAGGTCGTGCGGGTTCGTCGACGCCGCCATCGCGTCCTCGAGGGTCACCACGCCGTCGCGGATGAACGACACGAGGTGCTGGTCGAAGGTCTGCATCCCGTAGAAGCCGCCCTCGGCGATGAGGTCGCGGATGGTGTTGGTCTTCTCCGGGTCGGCGATCGCCTCGGCGGTCCGGCCGGTGTTGACCATGACCTCCATGACCACGCAGCGGCCCTGGCCGTCGGCGCGCGGAACCAGCCGCTGGCAGATGATGCCGCGCAGCGCGCCGGCGAGCGCCAGCCGGACCTGCTTCTGCTCGTGCGGCGGGAAGAAGTCGATGACGCGGTTGACGGTCTCCTGCGCGTCCGTCGTGTGCAGCGTCGACATGACGAAGTGACCGGTCTCGGACGCCGCCAGCGCCGCGCCGACGGTCTCCGCGTCACGCATCTCGCCGACCAGGATGACGTCCGGGTCCTGCCGCATCGCCGCGCGCATCGCGACGACGAAGTCGTCGGTGTCCACCCGCACCTCACGCTGGTTGATCATGGCCAGCTTGTCGAAGTGGATGACCTCGATCGGGTCCTCGACCGTGACGATGTGGACCTCGCGGTGGGTGTTGATGTGGTCCACCATGCCCGCGAGCGTGGTCGTCTTGCCGGACCCGGTGGGACCGGTGACGAGGACGAGGCCGCGCGGCTCGAGCGCGAGGTTCGCGATGACCGGCGGCAGCCCGAGGTCGTCCAGCGGGATGGCCCCCACGCTCACCCGACGGAACACCAGCCCGGCCGACCCCCGCTGGCGGAAAGCGTTGACGCGGAACCGGCCGACGTTCGGCAGGGTGTAGGCGAAGTCGGCCTCGTTGGTCCGGCTGAACTCCTCGGCCAGGTCCGGGCGCAGCACCTCCTGCACCATCTGCTCGGTGTCCGCAGCCGTGAGGTCGCGCGTCTGCAGCTTGCGCAGCTTGCCGTCGATGCGTACACGCGGCGGAGAGCCGACCTTGCAGTGCAGGTCGGAGCCACCCGTCTCCACGAGCGCGCGCAGGAACGGTTCGATGGCGAGGGCGGAGCTCACGCAGGTAACTTCGGCGCGGGCGGGGGCTCCCTTTACCCGCGGCTCACTCGATCACCGCGATGACGTCACCCTCCTGCACCACGTCGCCCTCGTTGACCTTGAGCTCGGCGAGGGTCCCGGAGCTCTCGGCGAGGACCGGGATCTCCATCTTCATCGACTCGAGGATGACGAGGGTGTCGCCCTCGTTCACCTGCTCGCCCTGGGCGGCGACCACCTTCCACACGTTCGCCACCATCTCGGCACGGACTTCCTCGGCCACGTGGCCTCCCTTCGCCGCGGACATGCTGTCACGGCGAGGCGAGCCCGGCTCAGCGGCCGTCGAGCTCCCGCTGCAGGCGCTCGGCCGTACGCCGCCAGTGCTCGGCCTCGGCCCGCTGACGGCGCACCTCCTCGGTGAGCTCCCGGACCAGGTCGGCCGGGGCGTCGAGGGGCTGCTCCTGCTGGCGGCGCACCCGCCACGTGGCGGTGAACAGCACCGCCGCGACGACCAGCGCGGTCACGCCCGCGAACAGGGTGAGCGCGCCCCCCGCCGTCATCGCCCGCTCCAGCGCGCCTCTCGCTTGTCGAAGAACGCGGCCACGCCCTCCTTGACGTCGTGCGTGGTGGTGATGAGCGACAGCTGCGCCTGCATGGCCTCCAGACCGGGCGCCAGCGTCATCTCCTCGACGGCGTGGAATGCGGCCTTGCCGAGCCGTACGGCGACCGGCGCCTTGGCGGCCAGCCGGCGGACGAGCTCCGCGAAGCCGGCGTCGAGCTCCTCCGCCGGCAGCACGCGCGAGACCAGCCCCATCGCGTACGCGGTGTCCGCGTCGACCCGCTCGGCCAGGAGCATGAGGTCCAGCGCGTGCTTCGGGGAGACGTGGCGGGCCAGCAGCGCGCTGACCATGAACGGCCACAGGCCCAGGTCGACCTCCGGCAGGCCGAACCGGGCCTGCGCAGACGCGACTACGAGGTCGCAGCCGAGCGCCAGCCCGACGCCGCCGGCAAGGCAGAGGCCCTGCACGCGCGCGACGACCGGTACCGGGCAGGCGCGCATGGCGAGCACGACGTCGCGCAGCAGCCCGCGCGCCTCGTGCTCCTCCAGGCCGGTGCTCTCCGGGGCCATCACGGTGAGGTCAGCGCCGGAGCAGAACACCCGGTCCCCCGCACCAGCGACCACGATCACCCGCGCGTCACCCGGGTCGCGCAGCGCCGCCAGCATCCCGGCCAGCACGTCCGAGGACAGCGCGTTGCGCCGCTCCTCGCGGTCGATGGTGAGCCACAGCGCCCCGTCGCGGTGCTCGACGCGCAGGTCGCTCACGCGCGCATCCGCTCGATGAGGCCGGTGTCGTAGTCGCCGGAGACGAACTCCGGGTGCGTCGAGCAGCTCGGCGAAGAACGGCAGGTTGGTCTTCAGCCCCTCGACGGTGAACCCGTCGACGGCGGCCCGCGCCCGCTCGAGCGCCTCCTCCCGGTCGGCGCCGTACACGCACAGCTTCGCCAGCAGCGGGTCGTAGTACGGGGTCACGGTGTTCCCGGCCGCGTACCCGGCGTCCACCCGTACGCCCTCGCCCGGCCGGCTCCGCCCAGGTCGTGATCGTCCCCGGCGACGGCAGGAACCGCTTCGGGTCCTCGGCGTAGACCCGCAGCTCGACCGCGTGCCCGGACGGGCTCACCGCGTCGGGGTCGAAGGTGACCGGCTCGCCGGCGGCGACCCGCAGCTGCTGCTCGACCAGGTCGATGCCGGTCACCAGCTCGGTGACCGGGTGCTCGACCTGCAGCCGGGTGTTCATCTCGAGGAACACGTAGTCCGAGGTGGTCGGGTCGACCAGGCACTCGACCGTGCCGGCGTTGCGGTAGCCGACCGCCTCACCGGCCCGCACCGCGCCGTCGAGCATGCGGGCGCGCAGGTCCGCGTCCACGCCCGGGGAGGGCGTCTCCTCGGCGACCTTCTGGTGGCGCCGCTGCACCGAGCAGTCGCGCTCCCCCAGCGCGACGACCCGCCCGTCGGCCAGCCCGAGGATCTGCACCTCGACGTGGCGGGCCCGCTCGACGAACCGCTCCAGGAACACGGCCGCGTCGCCGAAGAACCGCTCGGCCCGCGTCCGTGCGGTCTCGTACGCCGTCCGCAGCGCCGCCTCGTCCCGGGCGACGCTCATGCCGATCCCGCCCCCGCCGCCGGCCGCCTTCACCATCACCGGGTAGCCGATCTCGCGCGCGGCGGCCACGGCGGCCTCGACGTCCGCGACCGGCTCGTCGGTGCCTGCGGACGACCGGCACACCCGCCTTCGCCATGAGGTTGCGCGCGTTGACCTTGTCGCCCATCGCCTCGATCACCTCGGGGGCCGGGCCGACCCAGGTGAGCCCCGCACCGATCACCGCGCGGGCGAACGCGGCGTTCTCGGCGAGGAACCCGTAGCCGGGGTGGACCGCCTGTGCGCCGGTCTGCTGCGGCGGCCTCGATGATCCGGCCGACGTCGAGGTAGGACTCGGCGGGCGGAGCGGGGCCGAGCAGGACCGCGTCGTCGGCCTCCCGGACGAACGGCAGGTCCGCGTCGGCGTCGGAGTGGACCGCCACACCGCGCAGGCCCAGCCGGCGGACGGTTCGCAGGACCCGCCGGGCGATCTCCCCACGGTTGGCGACCAGCACCGACTCGAACACGCCCGGACCTCCGCAGCACTCGCCAGCCGGCACTGCGTCGCAGACTAACGGGGTGGTGCTCGCCGTCGCCGCCCTGGTTGCGGCGCTCGGGATCGGCCGGCTGGCGGGCGGCTCGCTGCGCCGGCTGGCCACGCTCCCCCTGCGCGGCACCTGGCTCGTCGGTGGGGCGGTCGTCCTGCAGGCCGCCGGCGTGGGGGCCGCCCTGGCGCTCGACCGGTCAGCCGGTAGCGCGTACGCGGCCGGCCTGGCCGGCTCCGCCGCGCTCGCCGGCCTGTTCCTGCTGCGCAACCGCCGGCTGCCCGGTATTCCCCTCGCCACCGTCGGTCTGGCGCTCAACGCCGCCGTCGTCGTCGCGAACGGCGCGATGCCGGTCTCGCTGCCGGCGGCGGCGCGCGCGGGCGTGGCCACCGGCCCGATCGCGGGGGGCGAGGACGCCCGGCACGTCGTCGCGGACGGCCGGACGCGGTTGCGCCCGCTCGGCGACGTCGTGCCCGTCCCCTGGCCCGGGCACCCGGAGGTGGTGAGCCCCGGTGACGTGCTGCTGGTGGCGGGTCTGGGACTCTTGCTCGTGCGCGGGATGCGCCGCGCGGACGACGGGTAGGAGGCCCCCATGGCGAAGCGAGCACGCAAGGCGAAGGCACGCAAGAAGAAGAAGGCCAACCACGGCAAGCGCCCCAACAGCTAGCGGTGGCTGCCGACCCTGCTGACGTTGTCGCCCGGTTGATCGCCGCCGTCGAGGCGCAGGACGTCGACGCCGCGCTCGCGCTCGTGACCGACGACGTGTCGTACGAGAACGTGCCCATCGACCCGATCGTCGGCCGGGACGCCATGGGCGCCACGCTGCGCGGCTTCCTGGCACCGGCCACGGAGGTCGACTGGCGCGTGCTGCGCACCGTCGTCGACGGCAACCTGGTCGTCAACGAGCGCCTCGACCGCTTCCGGGTCGGCGACGGCTGGCTGGAGCTGCCGGTCGCCGGGTTCTTCGAGGTCACCGCCGACGGGCTGATCAGCCGCTGGCGGGACTACTTCGACATGGCGTCCTACACCGGCCGGCTCACCGCGCTCACGCAGGGCGGTTAGCACTGCCGGCGTGCCGGTGCTGCCACCCCGCCCAGGCGCTGGCCACCATCTCGGGCAGGGCGTAGCGGGCCGTCCAGCCGAGGTCGCGGCGGATGCGGTCGGCGGCCGCGACGACGTACGCCGGATCGCCGGGGCGCCGGTCGACGACGACCGGCTCCACCGCCCGGCCGGTCACCTCCGCCACCGTGCGCATGACCTCCAGCACGCTGGAGCCCGCGCCGCGGCCGATGTTGTAGGTGCCGCCCGCACCGCCGGCGGCGAGGTGCTGCAGGGCCGCCACATGCGCGTCGGCGACGTCGGCGACGTGGATGTAGTCGCGGATGCACGTGCCGTCCGGGGTCGGGTAGTCCGCGCCGAACACCCGGGGCGCCTCGCCGCGGTCGAGCGCCTGGAAGACGAGCGGGATGAGGTTGAACGCGCCGGGGTCGCCCAGAGGCGGGCTCGCCGCCCCGGCGACGTTGAAGTAGCGCAGGCAGACCACCCGCAGGTCGGTCGCCGCGGCCACGTCGCGGGCCAGCCACTCCCCGACCAGCTTGGTCTCGCCGTACGGGCTCAGCGGCCGGGTGGGGGCGTCCTCGGCGACGGGCTCCGGCGAGTCCGGCAGGCCGTACGTCGAGGAGCTGGAGGAGAACACGAACGACTCGACACCCTCGGCCACCGCCGCGGCGAGGACGGTGGCGGTGCCGGTGACGTTCTCGCGGTAGTAGCGCAGCGGCTCGGCGACGGACTCACCGACCTGCTTCTTCGCCGCGAGGTGCACGACGCCGCGCACCTCGTGCTCGCGCAGCGTGCGCCGCAGCAGGTCCTCGTCGAGGATGCTGCCGACGACGAGCGGAGCCGCACCGATCCGCTCCGGCTCGCCGGTCGACAGGTCGTCGACCACCACGGAGCGCTCACCCTCCTGCTGGAGGGCGTGGACGATGTGCGCGCCGATGTACCCGGCGCCGCCGGTCACCAGCCAGCTGCTCACCGCGGGAGGATAACGGGCGGGCCTACTCGGGCTGGAACTCCATGGTCCCGAACTCGACGCGCGCCTGCTGGAGCCGGCTGAGCACCCGCGCGCGCAGCCCGTCGGGGGCAGCCTCGCCCGCGCACGACCGGGCGACCAGCGCCTTCACCTCGTGCTCGATCCCGTACTGGCGCAGGCAGGGCGAGCACTCGTCCAGGTGCACCGTGATCCGGTGCCGGCCGGCGTCGTCCAGATGCTCACCGTCGAGGTAGAGGTACACGGCCTCGATGACCTCGCGACAGTCCGTCTCGTGGGGCCGGCCACAGCTCATCGCTTCGCCTCCGCACCGCTCCGTACGCCGTCGCCGGACGATCCCGCGTCATCGCCCGCGTCACCCTCCCCGGACCCGTCCCACCCGGGCCGGATGAACCCGCGCTCGAGGGCGTAGTCCTCGAGCTGGCGGCGCAGCGCCCGGCGACCGCGGTGCAGCCGGGACATCACGGTGCCGATGGGGGTGCCCATGATCTCGGCGATCTCCTTGTAGGAGAAGCCCTCGACGTCGGCGAGGTACACCGCCATCCGGAAGTCGTCGGGCAGGTTCTGCAGCGCGTCCTTGACGTCGGAGTCCGGCAGCCGGTCGAGAGCCTCGGTCTCCGCGGAGCGCAGGCCGCTCGAGGTGTGCGACTCGGCCTGGGCGAGCTGCCAGTCCTCGATGTCCTCGCCACCGGCCTGCTGGGGCTGGCGCTGCTTCTTGCGGTAGGAGTTGATGAACGTGTTCGTGAGGATGCGGTACAGCCAGGCCTTGAGGTTGGTGCCCTCCTGGAACTGGTGGAAGGCGGAGAAGGCCTTGACGTAGGTCTCCTGCACGAGGTCCTCGGCGTCCGCCGGGTTGCGCGTCATGCGCATGGCGGCCGCGTAGAGCTGGTCGAGGAACGGCAGGGCGGTCCGCTCGAACCGCTCCGTGCGCTGTTCCAGGGTCTCCTCGACCGGTCCCACCTCCTTCGTCGGCGGCGCATCCGTGTACGGCACGGCCGCTACAGGTGCGCCGTTCCCGGCCGAGCGTACGCCGACACATCGGCTCGCTCGTCGTGACGTCGTCCGGGTCGTCCCGCGGGGCGGTCGGGTGGGAAGTCCGCTCACGGCAGCCACAACGACGTGGGACCACCGACGGATTCCCGGCCGGCCGAACCGGCCGCCGTAGCATGGCGGCCATGGGTGACTACCACCCGGCGGTGGAGCAGTACCTCGAGACCATCATGGAGCTCGAGGAGTCCGGCGTGCCTCCGATGCGCGCGCGTCTCGTCGAACGGCTGGGTGTGTCCGCCCCGGCGGTGTCGGAGACGGTCGCCCGGCTCGAGCGCGAGGGCTACCTGCAGCTCGACGACGCCCGTGTCGTCCGCCTCACCGACGAGGGCCGCCGGCTGGCCACGGCCGTCATGCGGCGCCACCGGCTCGCCGAGCGCCTGCTCGTCGACGTGCTCAAGGTGCCGTGGCACCAGGTGCACGAGGAGGCCGGCCGGCTCGAGCACGCGATCAGCGACAACCTCGAGACCCACCTCGTGCAGCTGCTGGGCGACCCGGCGACCTGCCCCCACGGCAACCCGATCCCCGGCTCGGCGAACGCCGTCGACACCGGGCCGCTCACCCCGCTCGCCGAGGCGCCCCAGGGCACCGCCGTGGTCGTCCGCCGGATCGACGAGGAGATCGAGGCCCGGCCCGAGTACATGCTGCTGCTCGAGGAGAACGGTCTCATGCCCGGAGCCGAGGTGACCGTCACCGGCCCTGCGGGCGACGACCTGGCCGTACGCACACCGGCCGGTACGGCGAAGCTGCCCGCCCGGGTGGCGGCGAAGGTCTACACCGGCGCCTGAGCGTCGAGCAGCGCGCCGACCCACGCCGCCACCACGTCGGCGACCTCGTCCGGCGCTGCCTTGAGCCCGTGGTCGCCCGGCACCGGGCGCAACGTGACGTTCGGGGGCAGCTCGGTGAGCTCCTCCGGCCGCCCGAACGCGTCCCGCCGGCCCTGCACCACCAGGACGGGCACCCGCACGGTGACGAGCTCGTCGCGGCGGCTGCGGTCGGGCTTGCCGGGCGGGTGCAGGGGGAACGCGAGCACCACCACCCCCGCAGCGCCGGTGGCCGCAGCCGTGCGGCAGGCGACCCGCGCCCCGCTGCTGCGCCCGCCGACCACCATCGGCATCCCGGCCAGCGCACGCTCGGCACGCAGGGCCGCCACGACCTCGGTGAACGCGGCGTCGAGCTGGCGGGCGGGTGCCGGCGCGCGCCGGCCGGCGACGCGGTACGGCTGCTCGACCCGGGCGACGGCGCAGCCCTGCCCGGCGACGCGCTCGGCCACGGCGAGCAGGTCGGGGGCGTCCACCCCGCCGCCGGCGCCGTGCCCGAGCACGAGCACGGCGCGCGGACGCGCCGGCCCGCCCAGGTGGACGCGGGCCCGGCCCACGGACGTGGCCGGCTCGAGGATCGGCATGCCGGTCAGCCGGCGACGTCCACCCAGACCGCGCGCATGCGGCGGCGCTCGTCCGGGACGGTGCCACCCCAGACGCCGTCGCTGCCGGCGTCGAGCGCGACGGCGAGGCAGGGCCCCTGCACGGGGCAGCTGGCGCAGACGGCGAGGGCGGGCGCGGGGTCCTGCGCCGGGTACGGGAAGAAGATCTCCGGGTCGGCCTGCAGGCAGTGGCCCTGCGTACGCCAGCCGCCCACCGGGCCGGTGTCGGCGTGCGCCGCCAGCGCCGCACGGAAGCGGCGGTCGCGGCGGATGCGCCGGACGTCAGCCGCCTCCAGCGTGGGCAGGCGGCTCACCGACCCTGCTCCTGCTTGGCCTGGCAGTCGACACAGCGCGCCGCCTCGGGCCGCGCCTCCAGCCGCTCGTCGCTGAGCTGCCCACCGCAGTCGACACAGCGGCCGTACGTGCCCTCGTCGAGCCGCGCCAGCGCCGCGCGCACCTGCTCCCGCTGGGCGAGCACGGCCTCGATCACCGCCTCCTCGCGGTCGGCGTCGGAGATCTCCGACGCGCTGTCGGCCTGGTGCTGGTCGTAGTGGCTGAGCTCGCCACTCTCGCCCGCTCCCTCGCCCTGGAGGGTGCGGGCGGATTCGTCGAGGTCCGCGAGCATCTGCTCGAGGCGGTTACGTGCGGTCTGCGTGTCCACGGGCGACGGTGCCTGCCTTCCTCGCCGAAGCGCCGCCACGAACGGGCGACGCCGGGTCTCGTGTCTACTGCGTCGGCCGGGCCGCGACAAGCGGCCCGTGCCGCCGACGTACCCAGGTTGCGGGCGGCGTACCGGCCCGGAATGGGACCATGGCGGGGTGACCGTGACGACCTCGCCCGACTGGCGGGCACCGTACGCCGACGGGCCGGTGCACGCCGTGGTGCGCGTGCCGGGGTCGAAGTCGCTCACGAACCGGATGCTGGTGCTGGCGGCGCTGGCGGAGGGCCGCAGCACGCTGCACCACCCGCTGCGCAGCCGCGACACCCTGCTCATGGTCGAGGGCCTGCGCGCGCTGGGGGTCGACGTCGCCGAGGGGGACGACGCCTGGGTGGTCACCGGCTGCCCCGGCCCGCTGCAGCCCACCCGCGACCGGGTCGACGTCGGCAACGCCGGCACCGTGACGCGCTTCCTGCCGCCCGTCGCGGCGCTGGCCGAGGGCAGCGTGCGCTTCGACGGCGACCCGCGCGTCCGCGAGCGGCCGGTGGGCCCGCTGCTCGGTGCCCTGCGCGCGCTGGGGGTCGACCTCGACGACGAGGGGCGCGGCGCCCTCCCGGTCACCGTCCATGGTCGCGGGCACGTCCGTGGCGGCGAGGTGACCCTCGACGCCTCGACATCGTCCCAGCTGGTCAGCGGCCTGCTGCTGCCCGCCACCCGGTTCGACCGCGGCGCCGTGGTGCGCCACGAGGGCCCGCCCCTGCCCAGCGCACCGCACCTGCGCATGACCGTCGCGGAGCTGCGCGCCGCCGGTGCCGACGTGGACGACGCCGACCCGGACGTCTGGCGGGTCTCGCCCGGGCCGCTGCGGGCCCGCGACGTGGCGGTCGAGCCCGACCTGTCCAGCGCCGCGCCGTTCCTGGCCGCCGCGGTGGCCACCGCCGGCTCGGTGACGCTCGCCGGGTG
This sequence comes from uncultured Actinomycetota bacterium, assembly GCA_963728075.1. Taxonomy (GTDB): domain Bacteria; phylum Actinomycetota; class Actinomycetes; order JAFAQI01; family DASSKL01; genus CAVSIP01. The sequence continues at coordinate 319,297 of CAVSIP010000005.1, forward strand.
GCCGGAGCACACGACGCAGCCGGGCGCCGCCGTACCCGCGCTGCTCGCCGCGATGGGCGCGACGTACGAGCACGGGCCCGATGGGCTCACCGTCACCGGCACCGGACGGGTGAACGGGATCGTCGCCGACCTGCGGGACTGCCCCGAGGCCACGCCGGTGCTCGCAGCGCTCGCCGCGGTCGCCGACGGGCCGAGCCGGTTGTCCGGCGTCGCCCACCTGCGCCTGCAGGAGACCGACCGGCTGGCTGCACTGCGTACCGAGCTCGGCGCCCTGGGGGCAGAGGTCCGTGAGACCGACGACGGGCTGGAGATCCAGCCGCGGCCGCTGCGCGCGGGCACGTTCCACACCTACGACGACCACCGCCTCGCCATGGCGGCAGCGGTGCTGGGTCTCGTGGTCCCCGGCGTCGTGGTGGAGAACATCGGCACGGTCGGCAAGACCGTGCCGGACTTCGTGCACCTGTGGACGCGCATGCTCGCCGCCGACGGAGCGCAGCCCTGAGCGCGCGGGCCCGCGACGCCGAGGACGACTTCGGTCGCCCCGGACGCCGGTCCCGGCCCCGCAGCCGGCTGCGCCCCAGCCACGAGGACGCCACCCCGGGGATGGTCGTCGCGGTGGACCGCGGCCGGTACTCCTGCCTGGTCGACGGCCGGGAGGTCGTGGCCATGCGGGCCCGCGAGCTGGGGCGCCGCGCGGTGGTGGTCGGCGACCGGGTCGCCGTGGTCGGCGACCGATCCGGCGGCCCGGACGCGCTCGCCCGCATCGTCCGGGTCGAGGAACGCCACGGCGTGCTGCGGCGCACCGCGGACGACACCGACCCGTACGAGCGGACCCTGGTCGCCAACGCCGACCAGCTCGTGGTGGTGACCGCGCTCGCCGACCCGGAGCCGCGCACCCGGCTGATCGACCGCTGCCTGGTCGCGGCGCACGACTCCGGGCTGGAGGCGGTGCTGTGCCTCACCAAGGCGGACCTGGCCCCGCCGGAGACGCTGCTCGCGGTGTACGGCCCGGTGGGCGTCCCCGCGCTGGTGCTCGCCCGCACCGACGGCGAGATCAACGGCCTCGCGGCACTACGGGACCGCCTCACCGGGCGGATGAGCGTGCTGGTCGGTCATTCCGGCGTCGGCAAGTCGACGCTGGTCAACGCCCTGGTGCCGGGCGCGAACCGGCGGACGGGGATGGTGAACGCGGTGACCGGACGTGGCCGGCACACGTCGTCGTCGGCGGTCGCGTTCCCCTTCGCGGACGGCGGCTGGCTGATCGACACCCCGGGGGTGCGGTCGTTCGGGCTCGCGCACGTGGAGGCGGACCGGCTCGTCCACGCGTTCCCGGACCTGCTGCCCGGCACCGCGGAGTGCCCGAGCGACTGCGACCACGTCGACCCGGAGATCTGCACGCTCGACCAGTGGGTGGCAGCCGGGCACGCGCACCCCGAACGGCTGGACTCGCTGCGGCGGCTGCTGGTCGCACGTACCGCCGGCGAGGACGAGGAGTAGACCGTGCCGCCCCTCACGCGGCTCTGGGTCTGGGTGGGGCGCGCAGCTCGTGGCCGTCGGGTGCGGTGAACACCAGCTCGCCGGACGCTTGCCGTTGCAGGTGCCAGTTCTCGTGGTGGATGAGCCAGTGGTGGAAGGCGCACAGGTGGGCTGAGTTGTGCAGGCTGGTCGCTCCGCCGCGGGACCAGTGGTCGATGTGGTGCAGCTCGCAGCGGTGCAGCCCGGCTTGGCAGCCGGGGAAGGTGCAGCCACGGTCGCGCAGCCGGGCGGCGCGGCGTTGGGCGCGGGTCCAGGTCTTGGACGTCCGGCCGATGTCGAGGATCTCGCTGTCGCCGCCGAGGACGGCGGGGATGAGCTCGGCCTCGCACGCGAGCCGGCGCACGGCGGCGGCGGACAGCGGGATACCCCCCTCGAGCAGCCCCCAGCCCTCGACCTGGCCGGTGAGGGTGGCGTGGTCGATGGTGACCGTGACCTGGGTGGGTAGCCCGCCGGTGTCGGGCAGGTCGTCGCAGCGCAGGTAGTGACCGCACACCTCGGTCAGGGCGTCCGCGGTGCGCTGGGCGCCGGTGCGGTCGTCGTCCGCCGAGACCTTCTGGGACAGTGCCCGCAGGACGGTGAGCAGCTGCTGCCCGCCGACCGGGTCGAGCATGCCCTCGACGTGCACCATCCCCTCGAACGTGGTCGCGGCGCTCGCCCACCGGGACGCGAACTTGCGCTGCTCGCGTTCCAGGGCGGTGTCCTCGGCGCCGGTGCGGATCAGCAGCTCGTGGGTGAGCCGGCCGAGCTGCCCGGGGTCCAGCGTGCGGGCCGCGTCGACCAGGATCGCCTCGGCGTCGGTCTCGACCGAGGCGGGCAGCTTGTCGAGGGTGTCGAGGATCGCCCGGGTGTGCCGCGCGGAGACCTCCCCCGCCTCCACCGCCGCGGACAGCAGCGGGTGCCGGCCATACCGTCGCGCGGCCCACAGCAGCTGCCCGGCCTCACTCGGTGCCCGGCGCTGCTCCTCGACCAGCCAGCCCCGCGTCGACCGGCCGCACTCGGTCACCGTCACGTCCCGGCGGTCCAGGGCGACCAGCCGCTCGGCCAGCAGCCCGTCCAACCGGTCCTTCGCCGCGATCAGGCCCTCGACCTGCTCCAGCAGGACCGGGTCGGGCAGGTCGGCCGCGGGCACCGACGCCAGTGCGTCCAACGCCTCCCGCAGCCGCTCCATCCACCCTCCCGCCCGAACAGGTGTTCGAGGAGAAGCTACCCGCCCCGTCCGACAAAAGCCATGGCATGCGGACCTATGGGGACAGGTCGACGGTGCCCCCGGTACGCCAGTACGCGCCGCCGTCGGGCTCGCGCGACAGGAAGCCCTCGTCGACGAGGTAGCGGCGCAGCGCCGCGACGTCCACGTGGAAGCGATGCAGGACGAGGTTGACGTCCACCTCGGCGTAGCGCACCCCCGGCTCGAACTGCGCCGCCAGGTGGTCGAGGACCACCAGCCGCTTGGACCGGCGCGCCGGGACGGACAGCAGCCGACCGTCGCGGAGGAACCGCCGCAGCACGCGCTCGCGGTCCGGCGTCATACCGCCCCGTGCAGGAGGGCGTACGTGAGCGCCGTCAGGGACAGGCCGTCGAGGACCTCGCCGGCACGGACGTACGCACGCACCTGCTCGACCGGCACCCACTCGACCCGCGCGGCCTCCGTACGGTCGGTCGGCTCCCCCATGTGCTCGGCGCCGTCGGCGACGAACAGGTGGAACGTGGCGTCGCTGTGCCCGTTCGTGGGGTGGTAGGTGACCAGCGGGTGCAGCGGGCCCGGTCGCCAGCCGGTCTCCTCGAGCACCTCGCGGGCCGCTGCCTGCGCCGGGGTCTCCCCCGCCTCCAGCCGGCCACCGGGCACCTCCCAGCCCCAGGTGTCGGTGATGAACCGGTGCCGCCAGATGAGCAGCACGCCGCGCTGCGGGTCGGTCACCACCGCACCGGCCGCGTGCCGGGGCATCCGCACGACGTGGTGCTCGAAGCGCGGGCCGTCCGGCACCTCGACGTCCGCGAGGACCAGGCGCACCCACTCGCTCTCGTACACCGGCCGCTCACCATGCACGGTCCACTGCATGGCCCGACCGTACCCAGGACAGCTGAATGCCCCGCCGGTCGCGACCGGCGGGGCATTCAGCGACGGCTCAGTCGCCGGCTGCGCCGAGGGCGATCGTCTGGTCGATCTCCTCGCGGCGGGCGGCGAGCTCACGCTTGGCCTCGTCGATCTTCTCGGCGACATCCTCGTCGTTGCGCATGAGGTCCTCGAGGTTCACGCCGGCCATGTCGAGCACGCCCATGTCGGCGTACGCCTTCTGGACCTTCTCGCCCCACAGGCCGATGTCCTTCATGCACGGGACGATCCGGCTGAACAGCAGCGACTGGAACACCTGCTGGATCTCGGAGTTGCGGGTGATCTCGAGGATCTCCTCGGTCGGCAGGCCGAGGGTGTCGAACACCTCGCGCCCCTCGAACCTGTCACGCATGAGGTAGCAGCCCTCGACCGCGAACTCCTCGCGCTCGGCACGCTCCTTCTCGGTGAGCTCGGCGTAGTAGTCCTTCAGGGCGAGCCGACCGAACGCGACGTGGCGGGCCTCGTCCTGCATGACGTACGCCAGCAGCTGCTTGGTCAGCTGGTTGGTCGCCATGTCGCGGTAGAGGCCGAACGCGGCCAGGGCCAGACCCTCGATGAGGACCTGCATGCCGAGGTAGGCGTAGTCCCAGTCCTTGTGCTCGAGGGCGTCGTTGAGCAGCGACGCCAGGTCGTCGTTCATCGGGTAGACGAGCCCGATCTTGTCCTGCAGGAACTTGCTGTAGACCTCGACGTGGCGCGCCTCGTCCATCGTCTGCGTGGACGCGTAGAACTTCGAGTCGAGGTCCGGCACGGTCTCGACGATCCGCGCCGACACGATCATCGCGCCCTGCTCACCGTGCAGGAACTGGCTGAACAGCCACGCGGACTCGTGGTGGTTGAACTCGTCGCGCTCCTTCTGCGACATCTTGCGCCAGATGTCGGTGCCGGCCAGCGCGTTGTACTCCTCGGGGAACCCGGCGGGGTCGTTCGGGTCGACCTCGATCGACCAGTCGATCCGCTTGGTGGAGTCCCACTGCTTGTCCTTGCCCTTCTGGTACAGGGCGAGCAGCCGATCGCGCCCGTCGTCGTACTCCCAGGTGAACCGGGCGTCGCCGACCATGGGGACGTCCCAGGTGGTGTCGACGTCGACCGTGGTCGAGTACTTGTCCTTGGTGCTCATGCAGTGGTCCTCCGGGTGTAGGGGTCGAGCAGGCGTGCGACGAGGTGCCCGATGCGACCGGCGACCGCGTCGGCAGAAGCGTCGTGCTGGTCGCTGGGCAGGACGATGTAGGAGACGGTGAGACGCACGACAGTCTCCGCGACCGCGTCGACATCCGCGTGCGGCAGGTCCGGCCAGCGCCCGTGCAGGTAGTCGCGGATGGACTCCCGGGCCGACCGGACGACCGGCGCGCTCCGGGTGGTCAGGAAGGGCAGCAGCCCCGCGGCGTCGTCGGTGAGGCTGGCCTTGAGCAGCGGGTTCTCCGCCGCCTCGCGCAGCGTGTACGCCACCGCTGCGGCGACGGCCGCTGCTGGACCGTGTACGTGCGCGCTGTCGAGCGAGGCTTCCGTGCCGTCGATGAACCGCTCCGCCTCGCGGAGGGTCAGCGCCTGGGCCAGCCCGTCCTTGGTGCCGAACTCGTTGTAGAGCGTCTGCCGGGAGACACCGGCCGTACGGGCGACGTCGGCCATCCGGGTCTGCGCCCAGTCCCCGGCCACGACCGCGTCGTACGCCGCGTCGAGCAGCGCGTCGCGCGTCGCGCGGGCCGGGGCGGACATGCGTGCGAGTGTTTACACGAAAGCGGCTCGTGTCAAGCCACGATGTGACCTCGGGCACACCGGTAGCGTCGGCGTGGTGAGCAGCGACCTCCGCCACGCCGCCGACCTGGCGCTGGCCCACACGCTCGCCGACGAGGCGGACGCCATCACCATGGCCCGCTTCCTCGCGGTCGACCTCGCGGTCGAGACCAAGCCCGACCTCACCCCCGTCAGCGACGCGGACCGCGCCGTGGAGACCGCCGTACGGGACCGGCTGGCCGTGGAGCGCCCGGCCGACACGGTCCTGGGTGAGGAGTACGGCACCAGCGGCGGCGGCAGCGGCCGGCGCTGGGTGGTCGACCCGGTGGACGGGACGAAGAACTTCGTGCGCGGCGTGCCCGTGTGGGCGACGCTGATCGCGCTGCAGGACGGGGACGGCACGGTGACGGTGGGCGTGGTGTCCGCGCCCGCGCTGGGCCGGCGGTGGTGGGCGGCGCGCGGCAGCGGCGCGTGGACGGGAGCGTCGCGGGACTCCGCCGCGCCCCTGCCGGGTGTCGCGGGTCGCCACGCTGGCCGACGCGCACCTGTCGTACTCGTCGCTGTCCGGCTGGGCGGACCGCGGCGGCCTCGACGGCTTCCTGGGCCTGACCCGCCGGGTCTGGCGGACACGGGCGTTCGGTGACTTCTGGTCGTACGTGCTCGTCGCCGAGGGGGCGGTCGACGTCGCCTGCGAGCCGGAGGTCTCGCTGTGGGACCTCGCCGCGCTGCAGGTCGTCGTCGAGGAGGCGGGCGGGCGCTTCACCGACCTGTCCGGCCGGCCCCGGCCCGACGGCGGCAGCGCGCTGGCGACGAACGGCCTACTGCACGACGAGGTGCTCCGGCTGCTCGGCGGCTGACCCGTACATCCGCGGTACGAGCGCGCGCAGCCGCAGGAGACCGGACTCGAGCCGCGGGGCGGCGACGAGTGCCGCGGCGTCGAAGAAGCCGTAGCCACCGGCGGCCCCCGAGGGCGGGTTGCCCATCGCGACGACGCCGAGCACCGGATCGTGCGTGCCCCAGGTCCAGGTGCCGAGGCCGGTCCCCATGAGCTCGAGGTAGGTGACCACGAGGAAGGCGCCCACGTAGACGGTCTGGCCGCGTCGCCAGAGCAGGAACAGCGCGAGGCAGCCGAACCAGAACGCACCGAGCACGTCGGTCCGCGGCGACCAGAACAGCCCCCAGGCGGCGTACGCACCGCCGACGAGGTACGTGGCGACCACCGCCGGACGCCGGTACGCCTGCAGCAGCGCGGACCGGCCGATCGCCAGCGCGCCCAGGTAGACCAGCCCGTGACCGGGCGGCACGAACCAGGGCACGTTGTCGAGCCGGTAGACGTACGTCCCCAGCCAGCCGGAGAACGTGTACTCCACCGCGGTGGCAATAGCCACCACGACCACGACCTGCGCCCGTACGCGTACGGGCTCGCGCCGCAGCAGCGCGACGAGCAGCCCCCAGGTGACCAGGCCGAGCAGGCGCTGCTCCCACAGCCCGCTGGCGGTGTCCAGCAGCAGGACCCCGCCGATCCAGGCGACGACGACAGCGGCGACCGCGAGGTCGCCGACTGAGTCGCGGAGCGTCGTCCGCAGGGTGGCGCGGGTCACGCGACCACCCTGCCACCACGGATTGCCGCGCCACGCGGCGGGCACGGGAGACACATGGCACGAATCGGGCTGGTGCTCGGCGCCGGCGGCGTCACCGGTGAGGCGTTCCACCACGGGGTGCTGCGCGGCATCCGCGAGATGACCGGGTGGGACGCGACCGGCGCGGACGTCGTGGTCGGGACGTCCGCCGGCTCGCTGGTGGCCGCGAGCCTGCGCCGGCCGGACGACGCTCCGACGGTCGACCTGGACGCGCCGGCAACGGGGTCCCCCGGGCTGCTGCCGGACGTGCGCCCGCTCGTGTCGAGCGCGCTGCAGCGCCGCCTGCCCCGCGCCGGGGTCGCGCTGTCCAGCCTCCTGCCCGCCGGTCACCGCTCGGCCGAGTTCTTCACCGCCGGGCTGCGCCGCCGGCACGGCGGCGACTGGCCGGAGCAGCGGACCTGGGTCGTGGCCGTGCGCCGGCGCGACGGGCGCCGGGTGGCCTTCGGCAGCAAGGGCGCGCCCGAGACCGACCTGGCGACCGCGGTGACGGCCTCCTGCGCGATCCCCGGCTACTTCCAGCCCGTGACCGTCGACGGGGACGCCTACGTCGACGGCGGGGTGCACTCACCCACGAACGCCGACCTGCTGGCCCGTACCCGCCTCGACGTCGTCCTGGTCAGCTCGCCGATGTCCGTGGTGCCGCAGATGGCCCGGCCGCGGCTCGACCTGCCGCTGCGGCTGCTGTTCCACCGCTACCTCAGCGCCGAGGTGCGGCGGCTGCGCACGGCCGGCATCGAGGTGCTGACCTTCGAGCCGGACGCCGACGCGCTGCCCGCGCTGGGACTGCACCCGCTGCGAGCGGAGAACATCGACGAGGTCGCCCGGGCCGCCACGCGCATGACCCACCGGCGGCTGGAGTCGGACCGGGCCGGCGAGGTACGGACCCGCTTGACGCCGGCGGGGACGTTTGCGCGAGGCTCGGGACCGGTACGGCAACGACGCCAGGCGCTCTAGCACGGAGGTTCGTACGGATGGGTCTTTCCAAGCAGGACACTCTCGCGGCGGCGGAGATCGGCACGCTCGCGGTCGGCTCGCTCGCCCTGACGTTCCCGCGGGTCGCGGCCCGGCTGGCGGGCGCCGACCCGGACGCTGGCGCCACGACCTCACTCGTCCGGACGGTCGGCATGTGGACCACCGCCCACGGGGCGCTGCTGCAGTTCGTCGACAGCGAGGCCGAGCGCGAGCGGCTGATGATGGCGGGCGCCGCCGTGGGCTCCGGCTACTGCGTCAGCACGCTCGCCGCCGCCTCGCGCGGCAGGATCACCTGGCGCGGCGCGCTGACGATGACCGCCGTGGTCGGCACCGTGACCGGGTTCGCCTGCGCGTACCTGGCGTCCTAGCCGGCGCCCGCGGCGGCGCGGGTAGCCTCGCCGCCGTGACGCTCACGGTTCCCCCGATGCCGGCCACCCTCCGCGCCGCCGCCGAAGCCGCCAAGGGGTTCATGCCCCCGGACGAGGGGCTCGCCCTGTACGAGGCGGCCTACGCAGCCGCCGACCGGGGGCCGATCCTCGAGGTCGGCACCTACTGCGGCAAGAGCGCCCTGTACCTCGGCGCTGCCGCCGCCGCCCGCGGCGGGGTGGTCGTCACGCTGGACCACCACCGGGGGTCCGAGGAGCAGCAGGCGGGCTGGGAGCACCACGACCCCGAGGTCGTCGACGCCACCGGGCGGATGGACACGCTGCCGTTCGCCCGGCGGACGATCGCCGCAGCGGGGCTCGAGGACGCCGTCGTCATGGTGGTCGGCCGGTCCGTGCAGGTCGCGGCGCTGTGGCGTACGCCGCTCGGTGCGCTGTTCATCGACGGCGGGCACGCGGAGGACGTCGCGCGCGCGGACTACGAGGCGTGGGTGGGGCACGTGGCGCCGGGTGGCCTGCTGCTCATCCACGACGTGTTCCCCGACCCCGCCGACGGTGGTCAGGCGCCATACCAGCTGTACCTGCGCGCGCTCGGCGAGGGTTTCGTCGAGCGCTCGGTCACCGGCTCGCTACGAGTGCTCGAGCGAGTCGCCCACGGCGGCTGACTCCCAGTCGCCGGCCCAGGCGTCGGGGCACCCGCAGCCACCGCGCGCCAGGTCGGTTCCGGTCGGCAGGTCGTGCGCGCGGAACACCCCGCTCGCGGGGGTGGCGTTGGTGAGCGCGTCGGCGGCGAGCACGACGGCCGCTGCCGTGTACGTGCTGCGGTCACCGGGCCAGTTCGACTGCGCGACGAACTGGTAGCCGGTCCAGTACGACCCGTCGTCGTGGCGCAGGTGCTGCATGGCGGTGAACAGCTCCATCGCCCGGGACCGGTCGCCGAGCGCGTCGAGCGCGAGCACCAGCTCGCAGGTCTCCGCGCCGGTGACCCACGGCTCGTCGTCGACGCAGCGGATCCCGAGGTCCGGGACGACGAAGTCGTCCCAGCGCCCCGCCAGGTGGTCGACGGCCGCCGGGCCGCGGACGGGCCCACCGAGCACCGGGTAGTACCAGTCCATGGAGAACCGGCTCTTGTCCTCGAACGCCTCCGGGTGCGCCGCGACGACGTGCGCCAGGCGACCGGCCGCCATCTCCCACTCCGGCTGCGTGTCGTCCAGCGTCGCGGCGAGAGCGAGGCCGGCCCGCAGGGCGTGGTACATGCTCGACGAGCCGGTGAGCAGCGCGAACGGACCGGGCGTGCCGTCCGGGTCACGCTTCCAGAGGATCTCCCCGCGGTCGGTCTGCAGGCCGACGACGAAGTCCAGTGCCCGCCGCACGGTGGGCCACATCCGCCGCAGGAACAGCTCGTCGCCGGTGAGCAGCCAGTGGTGCCAGGTGCCGACGGCGATGTAGGCGCACTGGTTGGTGTCCGACATCGGGTCCTCGACCCGGCCGTCACGGACCAGGGTCGGCCACGACCCGTCCCGCCGCTGGGTGCGGCGCAGCCACTCGTACGCGCGCAGCGCCTCGTCGTACCGGCCGCCGACGGCGAGCGCCATCGCCGCCTCGACGTGGTTCCACGCGTCCGAGGTGTGCCCCTCGTACCAGGGGATCTCGCCCCACGGGTGCTGCAGCGCCGCGATCGACGCCACGGTGGCCGCGATGTCGTCGGCGGAGACGACGTCGGGGACCTCGGGCAGGTCAGGCCGCGGCACGAGACACCTCCGGCTTGCGCAGGTAGACGACGAGGCTCTTGCCGATGAGCGGGTTGAGCACCTGCTCGGCGACGCGGGTCAGCATCGGCCGGCGCATGATGTCCCAGACCAGGATCTGGTGGTAGGCCTTGGCCAGCGGGTGGTCGTCGTTGCGCACGCCCACGGCGCACTTGAGCCACCAGTACGGCGCGTGCAGGCCGTGCGCATGGTGCACCGTCGTCGGCCGCAGGCCGGCACCCACGAGGCGGCGGATCAGCTCGTCGCCGCGGTAGATGCGTACGTGGCCGCCCTCGACGTTGTGGTAGTCGTCGGACAGCGCCCAGCAGACCTTCTCCGGCAGCCAGCGCGGCACGGTCACCGCGGCGGCACCACCGGGCTTGAGCACGCGGACGATCTCCGCCATCGCCTGCTCGTCCTGGGGCAGGTGCTCGAGGATCTCCGCGGCGATCACCCGGTCGAACGAGCCGTCGGGGAACGGCAGCCGGTAGGCGTCGCCCCGCACCGCCACCGCGGACGCACCTGCCGGCACCTCGCCGTCCTTGCGCATGGCGGTGAGCATCTCGCCCACGCCGGTGACCTCGCCGAGGTCGTAGTCGAGAGCCACCACGTCCGCCCCGCGCCGCAGGGCCTCGAAGGCGTGCCGGCCCGCGCCGCAGCCCAGGTCGAGCACACGGTCACCGGGGCCCACGGGGAACCGCTCGAAGTCGACGGTCAGCACGACGTGCGGGACCCGTCGATCGCCTGCTGGTAGGTCTCGGCGGTGGCCTGCGCGATCGCGCGCCAGGAGTACCGCTGGGTGACCCGGGCGCGACCCGCGGTGCCGAGCCGTTCGCGCATCACCGGGTCGTCGAGCAACCGTCCGATCGCGCCGGCCAGCTGTCCGGCGTCCCCGGGGTCGACGAGCAGCGCACACTCGCCCTCGGGGCCGACCACCTCCGGCAGGGCCCCAGCACGAGTGGCGACCAGCGGGGTGGCGCAGGCCAAGGCCTCGATCGCGGGCAGCGAGAACCCCTCGTACAGCGACGGCACGCAGGCCACCTCCGCCGACGCCATGAGGTCGCCGAGCTCGGTGTCGCTGATGCCCTTGACGAAGGTGACCGCGTCGCGCAGGACGAGGTCGTCGAGCAGCCTCTCGGTCGGGCCGCCCGGCTTGGGCCGGCCGACGACCACCAGGTGCACGTCCCGCTCGGTGCGCAGCTTGGCGACCGCCTCGAGCAGCGTGCGCACCCCCTTCAGCGGTACGTCGGCGCTCGCCATCGCGACGATGCGGCCGGGCACCCGCGGCGCCTCGCGGGGGTAGAAGACGGTGGAGTCCACGCCGACCGGGATCGTACGCATGTCGCTGTCGCGGACCCCGAAGTCGCGGACGATGTCCCGCCGGGAGTTCTCCGACACCGTGATGATCGGACCGACGCGCTTGACCACGCGCTTCTGCATCCGCAGGAAGCTGTACCAGCGCCAGGTGGAGAACTTCTTGCGCAGCGGGGCGGCCGCGAGGTCGAGCCTGCGGTCGACGGTGATCGGGTGGTGGAAGGTCGTCACCAGCGGCAGGCCGGCCTTCTGGATGGCGAGCATGCCGTAGCCCATGCACTGGTTGTCGTGGACGACGTCGAAGTCGTCGAGGCGCGCCTTGAGCAGCCGCGCCGCGCGCAGGCTGAACGTCAGCGGCTCCGGGAAGGCGGCGGTGCACATCATGCCGAACTCGAGCGCGTCGATCGGCGAGCGGAACTCCCGCGGGTGCGGGATCCGGAACGGGTCCGGCTGCCGGTAGAGGTCCAGGCTGGGCACCTCGGTCAGGCGTACGCCGGTGTCGAGGCGGGGGTACGGCGGCCCCGAGATGACCTCGACGTCGTGCCCGAGGCCGACGAGCTCACGGCTGAGGTGGCGGACGTAGACGCCCTGCCCCCCACAGTGCGGCTCGCTGCGGTACGACAGCAGCGCCACGCGCATGGACTGCACCCCTCGGCTGGACAGCGACGACCGCCCGCGGCAGCAGGGCGATCACGTTGCCGGGGATGGTATCCGGCCAACCGAACCGGGTTCGACGCCCCTCGGCGTCGAACCCGTTTCGACCGGTGCGCTCGGGGTACGCTCAGCCGCTCGCCGAGGCCGAGGCCGAGGCCGAGGCCGAGGCGCCCGCGCCGGCGGCAGGCGTCGGGCAGCCGGCCGGGGCGGAGCCCTGCAGCGCGAGGAGCTGGCAGAAGCTCGCGGTCGCGATCTTCCAGGTGCCGTCGACCTTCACCGCGGTCCCGGTCTGGTTCTGCAGCGTCGGCGTGCCGTTGAGCAGGATGTCGTAGGTGACGGTCGCCTTGCCCTCGCTCGTCACCTGGACGTCGTTGACCTTCAGCTGCACCGACTGCGCGAGCTGGCTGCTCGACATCGCCTCGATGGCCGAGCGGAACTGGTCACCGTTCTGCAGCAGCTTCACCCGCTGGTCGGTGGAGGTCTTCGGGTTGAAGAACGCCTCCCAGTTGGCCTTGATCTCCGCCTTGGCGGCGGTGGTGTCGGTCGCGGCGCTGCTGCTGGACGCCGACGCCGACGCCGTCGCCGCGCTGTTCGTCCCGTTGCTGCCGCCGCCACAGCCGGTGAGTGCAAGCGCGAGGGCCGCGCCGAGCGCGGCGAACGTGAGGGTCGGCCGACGGGTCATGGACGTGCCTTTCGATGATCGGTGGAGTGCTCGTGGGGGTCGCTACCCACGTCATCCGGATCGAACCGGTATGCACGCGCTACGGCAAGGGCACTGCACGGCGGCGCACGCCCTCGGCGAGCTCCCGCCAGCAGGAGGTGAGCAGGTCGGCCGCCCCGGGGGTGTCCGGGTGCTCCTCCAGCCACTCCTGCAGGGTCACGAACGCGCGCTGCAGCGGCTCCAGGCGCGCTTCGAGCGCGCCGATCGTGAGGTCGGCCGCCGTTCCGCTGCCCTGCGTCCCCTGCAGGGTCTCGCGCAGCGAGGAGGCCAGCTCGGGTGCCACCTCCGCGCCGCGTTCGAGCAGCGGCCGCAGCGCGTCGATCTCGGCGACCCGCACGCTCGCCGCACGGTCCGCGTCCACGGCGAGCAGCGCGGCGAGGATGCCGAGCAGGCGCAGCTCGCCGCGCGCGTAGTCGTCGGCGGACTCCTCGGAGAGCTCGGAGAACCGCAGGAACATGCCGAACAGGACCTGCGACGCCGCCGGCCTCATGCCTGGCCCCCCGGGACGGGCAGGGCCTGCTCCGGTGCGCCGCCCGCGGCGGCGAGCTCGGCGAGCATCCACCCCTCCTGCTGGTTGACCAGGGCCCACGGGATGAGCGGCATCGCCAGCTCCCCCGTCAGGCCGCGGGCGAACTGGCTCCCGCCGGTCACCCAGATCGCGAGCGCCTTGACGTGCGACAGCAGCGTCCACCAGTGCCACGCCTGCGAGTCCACCTCGGTCCCCGACGCCTGCGTCCACCGTTGCCACGTCTCCGCCAGCGGGAAGAAGGCGCCCGCGTCGTCCGGCCGCTCCTTGTCGTAGCGCCAGTTCTGCAGCGCCCACCAGGTCAGGTCCTCCAGCGGGTCGCCCAGGTGGGCCATCTCCCAGTCGAGCACCGCGGTCACGTGGTCCTCGACGAACAGGAAGTTCTCGGTGCGGTAGTCGCCGTGGACCACGGCGACCCGGCCGGGCGGTGGCGGCGGGTTGCGCCGCAGCCAGCGCAGGACGGCGCGCGGCACCGGCATGCAGCCCAGCTCGTGCTCGTCGAGCACCCCCTGCCAGCGATCGAGCTGCACCCGCCACACGTCCTCCGGCGCGCACTCGTCGAGCAGGTCGCCGAGGCCCAGCGCCCGCCAGTCGCTGGTCGCGATCCGGCCGAGGATCGCCAGCGCGTGCGCACCGACGGCCGGCCGGTGCGGGGAGGCGAGCACCGCCTCCTGGCTGCTCTCGCCGTCGACCCGCTCGGTGACGAAGAAGGGACCGCCGAGCACGTCGGCGTCCGGCTCGTCGAGGACGGCGCGCGGCACCGGGACGCCCTCGACGCCGGCCATCGCGCGGTACATCCCGTACTCCACCGTGCGGTTGCTCTCCAGCACGGACGCCGGCGGGTCCATGCGGACGACCAGCGCGGGGCCGTCGGAGACGTCGACGAGGTAGGTGTGCCGGGAGAACCCCCCGAAGACCCGGCGCAGGTCGGTGACCTGAAGCGCGGGCCGGTCGAGAGCGGAGCGCAGGTACGCCTGCAGCCGCCCGGCGAGCTCGCTCACTCCGGCGCCCCGTCGAACAGCTCGCGGAAGCCCGACGGCCCGTGGGGGCCGATGACGAGCTGCTCCAGGACCCCGACGCCGGTCTGCCCGCCACAGCGGACCCGGCACAGCTGCTGCACGTGGATGTGGCGCGGGTCGAGCGGGTCGAGGTCCGCGAGCGTCCACCGCTCCACAGCGGAGGCGCTCTCCCCCTTCCACAGCCCGTGGCCCCACTCGGGGTGCAGGTAGCCGAGCCCGAGCATCTGGAAGGTGAGCAGCGGCTCGAGCTCGACCTCCTCGGCCGCACCACCCGCTGGGGTGAGCCGCAGCCGCGCCGCCCGGGCCCGCCGGGTGCCGGGCTGCCAGTCGACGTCGTGCTCGACCGCCTGCATCACCGTCGCCGGCCCGTCGTCCGGCCAGCTGACGCCGAACTCGTGCCAGCGGCGGCCGTCGGCGTACTCGAAGACGTCGAAGTGCAGGCAGCGGTCCCCGAGCTGCATCGGCGCCCACAGCCAGAACAGCTGTGGCAGGGGGCGCGGCGGGCCGGCCGGTTCCGGCTCGCCCACCGTACGGACGCCCCACGACCGGTCCCGGGAGCCGAGCACCCGGTCCGGGGTGACCTCCACCCGGTCGCCGTCCACCTCGACCCAGCCCGACCAGGTGCCGAACTGGGTGAGCCGGGTGGAGTCCATCGTCACCCGCGTGCCGGCGTACTGCGTCGCCCGCGGCTCCTCGATCGGCGCGCTGCGCGCGGTGAAGGTCAGGTCGGCGCCGACCCCGCTGCCGTCGTCGTCGACGACCAGCCGCAGCCGGACGAGCGGCTCGACGACCTCGACCCGGACGGCGCCGGCGCGCGTCTCCATCCGCTCCACCGGCGCCAGCCGCGAGGTGTGCAGCGACGTCTGCACGCCGCCGCGGACGACGCTGAACGACGCGTCCAGGACGCCGCGGTTGGGATAGAGACCCATCGCCGCGGCGAAGTACAGCTCCGCCTCGGCCGTGTAGCCGTTGAAGAAGTACCGGTCGTAGAAGTTGCGGTCCCCGGTGGCCGGCTGCGCCACGGGCAGCGGGGTCTGGTGGACCGGGTAGTCGTCGAACGCGGTCAGCACCCGCCGGACTATGCCACCCCGCCCGGGAGGTCTCCTAGCCGCCTCGGCGGCGCAGGACGCGCTGGACGTGCGCCTCGACGGCCGCAGCCGTACGCGGGTCGAGGAAGACGTCCGCGAACTCCTCGACGCTGCGCTCGATCGCCTCGGTCAGCGGCGCGTTCTGCCACACCTCGAACAGCCGCTTCTGCGCGGCCACGGCGACCGGCGAGTGCCGGGCGGCGCGGCGGACGAGCCCCTCCGTCGCGGTGCGCAGCTCGCTCAGCGGCACCACTGCGTTGACCAGGCCGGGCACGTCGGCAACCGGTACGGGGTCGCCGACGAGCAGCATCTCCTTGGCCTTGGCCAGCCCGACGTACTGCTGCAGCAGCGCCGCGTCGATGACGGACGGGATGCCGACGTGGATCTCCGGCATCCCGAACATGGCGTGCTCCGCGGCGACGCGCAGGTCGCAGGCGAGCGCCAGCTCGAGCGCGGCACCGAGGCAGTAGCCGTTCACCGCCGCGGCGGTCACCAGCGGCGAGCACCGTACGGCTCCGACGAGGTCGCGGACCTCGCCGATGAGGTCGCGCGCCTGGTCGCGGTCGAGCCCCACGAACGACTCGACGTGCATGCCGGCGCCGAACGCCCGCTCCCCCGCGCCGGTCACGACGATCGCCGAGCCGGGTGCCGTGTGGACGGCCTCTCGCGCGTCCCGGAGGTCGTCGCGGGTCAGCGCGTTGAGCTTCGCCGGCCGGTCCAGGGTGATCCAGCGGATCCCGTCCCGGTCCGCCACGCTCACCGCCATCAGACCGCCCCCGCCTCGTGCAGCGCCGCGATGCCCGCGGCGTCGTACCCGAGCTCGGCGAGCACCGCGTCGGTGTGCTCACCGAGGGCGGGCACCGGGTCCATCCGCGGCGCGAACCCCGTCATCACCGGTACGGGCAGCAGCGCGTCCACGGCGCCGACCGGCGTGCCGACCGTCGCCCAGCGGTCGCGGGCGGCGAGCTGCGGGTGAGCGACGAACTCGGCGACCTCGTTGAGCCGCGCGCTCGCGATCTGCGCGCCGTCGAGCCGGCGCACCGCCTCGTCGACCGGCAGCCGCGCCATCGCCTCCGCGACCACCCGGTCGACCTCGGCCCGGTTGCGCACGCGCGCCTGGTTCGTCGCGTACGACGGGTCGGTCACCAGGTCCGGGCGGTCCAGCACCTGCTCGGCGAGACGCACCCACTCGCGGTCGTTCTGGATGCCGATGACGACCTGGTGGCCGTCGGCGGTCGGGTAGGCGTCGTACGGCGCGATCGTCGGGTGGCTCAGCCCGGAGCGGGGCGGCGCGGTCCCGCCGTACCTCGTCGCGTAGAGCTGGTAGCCCATCCACTCCGCGAGCGCGTCGAACATGCTCACCTCGACAGCGGTCCCCTCCCCCGTGCGCTCGCGGGCGAGCAGGGCGGCGAGCACCGAGGAGTACGCGTACATCCCGGCGGCGATGTCGGCGGTCGGGATGCCGGTCTTCGCCGGGTGCTCGGGCGTACCGGTGACGGACACCAAGGCCGTCTCGCACTGCACGAGCAGGTCGTACGCGCGCTTGTCGCGGTACGGGCCGGAGGACCCGTAGCCGCTCATGTCGCAGGTCACCAGCCGCGGGTGCGCGGCACGCAGGCTCGCGCTGTCCAGCCCCAGCCGGCCCAGCGCGCCCGGTGCGAGGTTCTGCAGGAAGACGTCCGCGCGGCCCACCAGCCGCCGCAGCACCTCCTGACCCCGCACCGACTTGATGTCCAGCGTCACCGACTCCTTGGAGCGGTTGAGCCAGACGAAGTGGCTGCCCATGCCGCGCACCTTGTCGTCGTACGCCCGCGCGAAGTCCCCGCCGTCCGGCCGCTCGACCTTGACCACCCGCGCGCCGAGGTCGGCGAGATGGCGGGTGGCGAGCGGCGCGGCGACCGCCTGCTCGAGCGCGACGACGGTGAACCCCTGCAGCGGCAGCACGAGACCCGACAGTACTGTCCTCGGCTATGCAGACCCGACTGACGGAGATGCTCGGCGTCGAGCACCCGGTGATGCTCGCCGGCATGGGCGGCGTGTCGTACTCGAAGCTCGTCGCGGCGGTGTCGGAGGCGGGCGGCTTCGGCTGCCTCGGCGCCTCCACGATGCGCCCGGACGAGATGGTCGAGGAGATGTCCGCCGTGCGGTCGATGACCGACAAGCCGTACGGCGTCGACCTGCTCACCGCGATGCCCCAGGACATGCTCGCCAACGTGCAGAAGATCATCGACGGTGGCGCCTCGGTGTTCGTCGCCGGGCTGGGCGTGCCGCTCGACGTCATCGAGCTCTGCCACAAGAACGGGCTGCTCGTCATCAACATGTGCGGCAAGGTCATCCACGCCATCCGCGCCGTGGAGGCCGGTTGCGACATCGTGGTCGCGCAGGGCACGGAGGCCGGCGGGCACACCGGCCAGGTGGCGACGATGCCGCTGGTCCCGCAGATCGTCGACGCGGTCGGCGACAAGGTGCCGGTGGTCGCCGCCGGCGGCATCTTCGACGGCCGCGGGCTGGCTGCCGCGCTCGCGCTCGGAGCCGACGGCGTCTGGGTCGGCACCCGGTTCATCGCGACCCCCGAGGCGCGCGGCGTGCGCGGCTACAAGGACAAGCTGGTCGCCACCGCCGAGGACGGCACGGTCATCACCCGCGGCTACACCGGCAAGACGCTGCGGGCGATCCGCAACGACTACACCAACTGGTTCGAGCAGCACCCCGAGGCCACCAAGCCCTTCCCGCAGATGGCGATCGACTCCATCCAGGACAAGCGCTGGCACCTCGGCGGCGACGAGGACACCCCGGACGTCGACCCGGACCGCGAGGGCTACCCGGCGGGGCAGGGTGTCGGGGCGATCGCCGGGCTGAAGCCGGCCGCGGAGATCGTCACCGAGATGGTCCAGCAGGCCGAGCAGGTGCTCGGCCGGCTGGCGCCGGCGAGGGCGTGACCGTGGTCGACGCCGAACGCGTACCGGTCGTCGTCGCCGCCGGCCAGGTCACCGAGCGCGACGCCGAGCCGCCGGCGGTCGACATCGCCGAGCAGGCCGCCCGTACGGCGCTCGAGCAGTGCCCCGGCCTGCGGGAGCGGATCGACCGGGTGACGGTCGTCGACATCCTCTCCGGCGCGCCGCAGGGCGTCGCCGGCCTGCTCGCCCGGCGGCTGGGCCTCGAACCCGGCGTGCACGAGTACACGGCCGCCGGCGGCAACACGCCCCAGTGGCTGGTGAACCGCGCCGCCGACGACATCCGCGCCGGCCGGCTGCGCGCCGCGCTGATCACCGGTGGCGAGTCGTCCTGGGACGTCCGGCGCCGCCCGCAGCAGGGCGGGGACGAGGGCCTCGAGCCCGACACGCTCGTCGGCGACAGCCGCCGCGGCATCAGCGACGAGGACCTCGCGGTCAAGCTCGCGATGCCGGCCCACATCTACCCGATGCTCGAGTCGGTGCGGGCGGCCGCCGCGGGGCACGACCCGCAGCAGCACCGCGACCACATCGGCCGGCTGCTCGCGCCGTTCACCGAGGTCGCCGCCAAGCACCCGTACGCGTGGTTCGCGCAGGCGCGCAGCGCGGAGGAGATCGCGCAGCCGTCGCCGCAGAACCGGGTGACCGCCGAGCCGTACACGAAGCTCATGAACGCGTTCCCGTCCGTCGTCCAGGGGGCCGCGCTGGTCGTGACCTCGCTCGCCGAGGCACAGCGCGCCGGGGTGGCCGACCAGGCGGTCTACGTCTGGGGCGGGGCCGACGCCACGGACGTGTGGTTCCCGGTGCAGCGGCCCGACCTGGGCGCCTCGCCCGGCATCGCCACGGCCACCGGTATCGCGCTGTCCGCAGCGGGGGTGTCCGTCGACGACCTACGGATGCTGGACCTGTACTCGTGC
Organism: uncultured Actinomycetota bacterium; assembly: GCA_963728075.1. Classification (GTDB taxonomy): domain Bacteria; phylum Actinomycetota; class Actinomycetes; order JAFAQI01; family DASSKL01; genus CAVSIP01. Next base: position 338,610 of record CAVSIP010000005.1, read on the forward strand.
TTCCCGGTGGCCGTGCAGATGGCCGCCGACGCGCTCGGGCTCGCCCACGACGACCCGCGGCGGCTCACGGTGACCGGCGGGCTGCCGTACTTCGGCGGCCCGGGCAACAACTACGTCTCCCACTCGATCGCGACGGTCGTCGATCGGCTCCGCGACGAGGGCGGCCTCGCCCTGGTCACCGGCCTCGGCTGGTACGCGACGAAGCACTCCGCCGGGGTGTACGGCGCCGAGCCGCCGCCGCAGGGCTACCGGTACGGCGACACCACCGAGCAGCAGCAGCGCATCGACGCGACGGCGCTGCCGGTGGAGGCGCAGCCCGAGGGCGAGGCAACGGTCGCCGCGTCCACGGTCGTGTACGACAAGGGCGACGGGTCCGTACGGACGGTGTTCGCCTACCTCGACCTGCCCGGGGGCCGGCGTGCCGTGGCGACCGCGGCCGACGACGGCCTGCAGGCCCTTGCCGGGCGCAACCTGGTCGGGGCGCGCGTCCGGGTCGTCGGGTCGCCGCCGCAGTTCACCCTGGAGGGCTGAGATGGCCGCGCTGCGCGAGGGCACGGTCGAGGCGAACGGCGTCGAGTTCACCTACCTGGAGGCGGGCGAGGGGCCGCTGGCGCTGTGCCTGCACGGCTTCCCGGACACCGCGCACGGGTACCGCCACCTGCTGCCCGCGCTCGCGGACGCCGGCTTCCGCGCCGTCGCCCCGTTCATGCGCGGCTACGCGCCGACGTCCGTGCCCGCCGACGGCCGGTACGACGTCCCGACCCTGGCGGCGGACGCGAACGCGCTGCACGCCGCGCTCGGCGGCGGCTCCGACGCGGTGCTGGTCGGGCACGACTGGGGTGCGGCCGCCACGTACGCCGCGACGCGCACGCCCGGTCTGTGGCGGCGGGCGGTGACGATGGCCGTCCCGCCGACCGAGGCGTTCGGTGCCGCGCTGTTCACCTACGACCAGCTGAAGCGGTCGTTCTACATGTTCTTCTTCCAGACCCCGTTCGCCGACGGGGTCGTGCCGGCAGCGGACTTCGCGTTCATCGCCCGGCTGTGGGCGGACTGGTCCCCCGGGTACGACGCGAGCGACGACGTGGCGCGCGTCCGGGCGGCGCTGGCCGACCCGGCCAACCTGGCGGCGGCACTCGGCTACTACCGGGCGATGTTCGCCGGCAGCGACACCCCGGTCGGCGACGGGCCCGGCGTACCGACGCTCTACCTGCACGGGCGCGACGACGGCTGCATCGGTGTCGAGGTCGCCGACGGTGCGGAGCAGTTCCTGCCCGAGGGCTCACAGGTGCGGGTGGTCGACGCCGCCGGGCACTTCCTGCAGCTGGAGCGCCCGGACGAGGTGAGCCAGCTGGCCGCCGACTGGCTGCGGGCATGACGGCGCCGCGCGAGGTCACGGCGGTCAACTGGGCGCACGCGTCCGATAACAAGATCCACGACGACACGGTCGCGCGGCGGTTCGGCTTCACCGGCGGACTCGTCCCGGGCGTGGCGGTCTTCGCGTACATGACCAACCCGGTGGTGGCGGCGTACGGCCGGGGCTGGCTCGCGGACGGGCGCCTGCGTGCACGGTTCGCCTCACCGGTGTACGACGGCGAGCGCGTGGCGGTGGCGATGGACGGCGCGGGGGCGGTGACGGTCACGAACCCGGCCGGCGTCGTGTGCGCGACCGGCACCGCGGACCGCGGTGCGTGCCCGACCGCGGACCTGGACGTGCCGGTCGGCGAGGTGCCGGCCGAGCGGCCGGACGCCGCACCGGAGAACCTGCAGCCGGGCACCGTCCTCGGCACCCTGCGGCACGGCTTCCACGCGGAGACGGCCGGTGCGTACCTCGACAGCATCGGCGAGGACCTCGCGCTGTACCGCGACGAGGCCGTCGCGCACCCCGGCTGGCTCGTCCTCGACGCGAACAACGTGCTCGTCAGCAGCCGGCGGCTCGGCCCGTGGATCCACGTCGGCAGCGACGCGCACTACCTGCGGGCGGTCACCGACGGGCAGGACCTCGAGGTGCGCGCACGGGTGGCCGACCACTACGAGCGCAAGGGGCACCGGTTCGTCGACCTCGACGTCGTCACGTACGCCGACGGCGCCCCGGCGATGTACGTACGCCACACCGCCATCTACCGGCCCCGCCAGGTCGCCGAAGCGGAGCGCTGACGGGTCACACGGCCGCCGGTGCTCCTCGCACCAGCCGCCCCGGCAGCGCCCCGGTCGGCTCACCACGCTCGTAGACGACCGACCCGGACACGACGGTGGCGAGGTAGCCGTCGGCGCGCTGGACCAGCCGCTTGCCGCCGGCCGGCAGGTCGAAGACCATCTGCGGCGCGTGCAGGGTCAGCCGCTCGAAGTCGATGACGTTGAGGTCGGCCTTCGCTCCCGGGGCGAGGACGCCCCGGTCGGTGAGCCCGACGGCCGCGGCGGTGTCGGAGGTCATCGCGCGTACGGTCCACGGCAGGTCCAGCCGCTCGCCGCGGCGGCGGTCGCGGCACCAGTGCGTGAGCAGCGTCGTGGGGAAGCTCGCGTCGCAGATCGTGCCGACGTGCGCGCCCCCGTCCGCGAGGCCGACGACGGTGTGCTCGTGCCGCAGCATCTGGCCGGCGACCTCGAGGTCGAAGTCGGTGTAGTTGAACAGCGGGAAGTACAGGAAGGCCCGACCGCCGTCGCCGAGCAGCAGGTCGTACGCGACCTCGTCCGGTTGCCGGCCCGCCTGCGCAGCGATCGCGGCGACGCTGGTGGCCGGGTCGGGCTCGTAGTCGGGCGGGTCGCCGAGGGGGAACATCTTGTCGTACCGGGCCAGGAACCCGGTGCCCTTCGCGCGCTGCCCCCGGCCCCAGGCGAGGACCCGCTCGCGGCGGGCCGGGTCCTGCAGCGCGGCGACCCGCTCGGCCAGCGGCAGGCCGGCGACCTCTGCGTACGCCGCCGCGCCGAGGAACGGGTGCAGCGTGGCCTGCAGCCCGAACAGTGCCCCGATCGGTCGCGGGGCCACCTGGGCGCGCACGGTCATCCCGTCGGCGACGGCCTGCTCGATGCCGGCGAGCAGCTCGCGCCAGTAGTCCGGGCGCTGGTCCACCTGGCTCACCGAGATGGACAGCGGACGACCGGAGGCCTGCACCATCGCGCGCAGCCGGCCGAACTCCTCGGCGTAGTCGGGGAAGTCGGAGATGAGCTGCAGCACGCCGCGCCCGGTCTCGCCCATCGCCCGGGCGATGCCGACGAGCTCGTCCTCCGCCGCGGTCAGCGTCGGCGTGGCGTCGCCCGTGCTGGTGCGGTGGTTGAGCGTCCGCGACGTGGTGAAGCCCAGCGCGCCTGCGGCGACGGCCTCGCGGACCAGCCGGCCCATCTCGGCGATGTCCTCGGGGGTGGCGGGGTCGCGCCGGGCGCCGCGCTCCCCCATGACGTACAGGCGCAGTGCGCCGTGCGGCACCTGCGCGGCGACGTCGATGTCGTGCGGCACGCGCTCGACGGCGTCGAGGTACTCCGGGAAGGACTCCCAGTCCCAGCGCAGCCCCTCGTGCAGGGCGGCGCCGGGGATGTCCTCCACGCCCTCCATGAGCTCGACCAGGCGGTCGTGGTCGCGGGCACGTACCGGGGCAAAACCCACACCGCAGTTGCCCATGACGACCGTGGTCACGCCGTGCCAGGACGAGGGCGTGAGCCGGGCGTCCCAGGTCGCCTGCCCGTCGTAGTGGGAGTGGATGTCGACGAACCCCGGGGTGACGAGCGCGCCGTCGGCGTCGATCTCCTCGCGGCCGTCGCCGTCGACCCGGCCGACGGCGGCGATCACGCCGTCGCGTACGGCGACGTCACCCGAGCGCAGCGGGACGCCGGTCCCGTCCGCGATCGTGCCGCCGCGCACCACCAGGTCGTAGGTCATGGCGGCCACCCTGTCACTTCGGCTGCAGCGACTCCAGCGTCCTGGTGACGTCGGAGGTGAACTGCGTGTTGAACGCGGTGCCACTGCTGGTCGCGTGCTCCTTGACGACCAAGGAGCGAGACGTGTCCACCCAGTCGTCCTGCTGGATCGTCATGTCGACGTTGTCGCCGGTGACGTGGATCGTGCTGTGCAGCACGATCGTCATCACCGCGTCGCCACCGACGGAGACAGTCTGGCCGGTCTTGGTGATCGCGCTGTCGACGTTGATCGTGTACTTGCCGTCGGTCGACGTCGCCCGCCACGACCAGGCCTTGTCCTGCGCCGGCGGCCAGGCGAGGAACAGCACGGGCTTGGCCGGCTTGAACTCCTCGTCGAAGCCCTGCCCGCTCATCTTCAGGTCGACGAGGTAGAGCCCGTCGGAGTGCTTCTCCAGCGTCTGCTCCTGGGTGCCGTTCGGGCCCTTCTGCGTGCTGTGCTGGCGGGCCCCGGACGGCGCGTCGACGGCGAGCGTCGAGGTGCCGGACAGGTCGCGGTTGCCGAGCGCGCTCTTGGCGCTGCCCCTGGTGTCGTACGTGTACGTCCCCGGCTTGGTCAGCACCGGCCCGGACGACGTGGACTGGCCGCCGTCCTCCTGCGTCTGGCCGCTGCTCGCGCCGCCGCCGGTGCCGGAGGCCTCCTGGCTCGGTACGGCGTCGTCCGCCCCGGTGGGCTGGCCGGGCTCCACCGTCGTGGGCTCGACCGCCGGCCCGCTCGTCGGGCTGCCGGTCGGTGCCGCGGTGGCCGTCGTCGAGCTGCTCGTCGACGAGGTCGGCTGCAGGTCGGTCGCGGTCGTCTTGCCACTGCCCCCGCCGCACCCCGTGGTCACGAGCGCGACGACGGCACAGGCGGACAGCATCCGGAGGGAGAGGGACACACCCGGAGGATAGGGGCCGGTGGCCCGAACCGCCCCGGAGGTGCAGGGCGCTAGGGTCCGGCGCATGGCCGCACCCACTGTGGACTTCGTCACAGCCCACGCGCAGAACGACCCCGACCGCGTCGCCGTGGTGGAGGGCGACCGCGCGCTGACCTGGCGGGAGCTCGACGCCCTGTCGAACCGCTGGGCGAACGTCCTCGTGTCCTGCGGGGTGAGCCCCGGGACAAAGCTCGTCTGGTGCGGGATGAACAGCCTCGAGGTCGTCGTCATCATCTCGGCGGCGCGCAAGGCCGGCGCCGTCGCGGTCCCGCTGAACTACCGGTTGTCCCCCGCCGAGGCGGCGTACGTCATCGACAACTCCGACGCGACCGTGGTGCTGTTCGACGTCGAGCAGGCCGAGCAGCTGGATCCGGCGCGGGGCTCCTGCCCGCAGGTGACCCGGTGGCTCGCGTTCCGCTGCGGTCCGGACGCGGTCCCCGACTGGGCGGACCACCTCGAGACGCTCGGTGAGCAGGTGGCCGGCACCCCGCCCGAGGTGGCGGCCGGCGACGCGGCCGGGGCGACGATGATCTACACGTCCGGCACGACCGGCAAGCCCAAGGGGGCGCTGCGCAAGGCCGGCCCGAGCACCCAGAACGCCCTCGCCCTGTTCCAGCTCATCGGCTACCAGCCGGGCGAGGTCTACCTGACCACCGGGCCGCTGTACCACTCGGGCCCGCTCGGGTTCATGGCCCCGCCGATGATGCTCGGCGGCACGGTCGTCGTCCTGCGCAAGTTCGACCCCGTGAAGTGGCTGGAGCTGGTCCAGCGCCACCGGGTCACGACGACCTTCTCCGCCCCCACCCCCATCCGCCGGGTGGTCGACCTCGACCCGGACGTCATCGCCCGCTACGACACCTCCTCGCTCGCCCGCGTCATCGCGAACGCGGCGCCGTGGCCGTTCGAGCTCAAGCGGCGCTACGTCGAGGCCTTCGGCGAGAACAGCCTGTGGGAGGTGTACGGCTCCACCGAGCTCGGTGTCGACACGGTCCTCGAGCCGGCCGACCAGCTGCGCAAGCCGGGCAGTTGCGGCCGGCCCGCGCCGGGGGTCGAGCTCGCACTGTTCGACGAGGACGGCAGCCAGATCAGCGAGCCCGGCGTCCCCGGCGAGCTGTTCGTCCGCACCACCGGCGCCTTCGACACGTACTACAAGGCGGCGGAGAAGTACGAGGAGTCCCGCCGCGGTGACTGGCTGACCGTGGGTGACGTCGCGTACGTCGACGACGAGGGCTACTACTACATCTGCGACCGCAAGAACGACATGATCATCTCCGGCGGGATGAACATCTACCCGGCGGAGATCGAGGCCGCGCTGCTCGAGCACCCGGGCATCACCGACTGCGCGGTCTTCGGGGTCCCGTCCGACGAGTGGGGCGAGGCCGTGCACGCCGTCCTCGTCGCGGCGCCCGACGTGAGCGACGCGGACGTCGCCGCGTTCGCCCGCGACCGCCTCGCGCGCTACAAGGTGCCGCGCAGCTTCTCCCGGATCGAGGAGATCCCGCGGACGGCGTCCGGCAAGACGCTCAAGCGCGAGCTGCGCGCCCCGTACTGGGCGGAGCGCACCAGCCAGGTCGGCTAGCGGCCGGCCGGCAGCCGGAGGAACCGCACGTCGCCGGCGGGCACGAGCCCGGCGGCGCGCGCCCGCTGGTCCAGGCGGAACGGGTCCGCCTGCCGCAGCAGGGCGACGTGCAGCTGCTGCTCCTCGTCCGACAGTGCCGCGCTGCGTTGCTGCAACTGGTGCAGGCGGAAGGAGTCCTGCGCCGCGGCGGTGTTCAGCGCGAGCAACCCCGACAGCCCCGCAGCGAGCAGCGCGAGCATGAGCAGCAAGAAGGGTGTGCCGGCCAGCCGGCGGCGCAGCCGCCGGGCCCGCGCGACGGTCAGCGCGTGCTTCTGCGCACGGGTGGGCTTCAGCCGGCGCCGGTGCCGGAGGGGTACGGCGCTCATCGCTGCGGGCCCGCGTCGGCGTGGCGCGCCAGGTCGTCCAGCCGCAGCGCGAGTGCGCCGGCGATGCGCGCGACCGTGAAGAACCCCGGATCGAGCGTCGCGTGCAGCTCGATCTTGGCCAGCGTCGCAGTGGACAGCTCCGCCGCGCGGGCCAGCTGCTCCCGGGACAGCCCCCTGGCCTCCCGGGCCGACCGCAGCGCGCCGGCGAGCCGCGCCGCGGCGTCGACGTACGGGCTCTGCGCCCGTGCCACCCGCCCCATGCCCCGTAGCGTACACGTAAATCTTTAGTCGTAAAGTTTTACTCTCGGACACGGCTCAGCTGAGGGAACCTCAAGAAGGACGTGGAACTTGAGGCATCCCTCAGGTACCGTCCGTGTGACGCACGCCACACGAGGAGTACGCGCATGACGCAGTCGCTGGTTCCGCCCGTACCGGAGCAGGCGCAGGTCCACGACACGATCAAGGTGATCAAGGACAACTGCGACCGGATCTTCACCTGGCGCTACGAGCGTGAGCGTCCGCGGCTGGTGAACCTGTACAACCGGGCCACCGAGTCGCAGTGGCGCAGCGTCAGCGACCTCGACTGGCAGGCCGACGTCGACCCCGAGCGGCTCGTGGTCGAGATGGGCGAGGAGATCGTCCCGCCGATCATCCGGCGTGCGGCGGAGGTGCCCGGGTCACCGCTGAAGAGCTGGAGCGAGAAGGAGTTCACCGCCCTCGGCATCGAGATGCTCAAGGCGCGGCTGTCGCAGTTCATGCACGGCGAGCAGGGCGCGATGATGACCGCGGCCAAGATCGTCGAGACCGTGCCGTGGATCGACGCGAAGTACTACGCGGCGACGCAGACCATGGACGAGGCCCGGCACACCGAGGTGTTCGCGCGCTACCTCGAGGACAAGGTCGGCGGTGCCTACCCGATGAGCCCGTTCCTCGAGGAGCAGATCACCAACCTGCTCGAGGACGGCCGCTGGGACATCGCCTACCTCGGCATGCAGGTCATCATCGAGAGCCTGGCGCTCGCCGCGTTCGGCAACCTGCAGCGGGCGACCACCGAGCCGCTGCTGCACAAGCTGCTGCGCTACGTGATGGCGGACGAGGCCCGCCACGTCGCCTTCGGCGTGCTGACCCTCGGCGAGTACTACGCGGACATGAGCCAGGCGGAGCTGAAGGACCGCCAGGAGTTCCTGCTGGAGAACTCGCTGCTCAACCGGGCCCGGTCCACCACCCCCGAGGTGTGGGAGCGCATGGACGTCTCGCTCGAGCGGCTCCTCCCCGCGCTGGACGAGGCCCGCAAGTCCACCGGCATCCCGATGGCGTTCGGCCGCGCGTTCTTCTCCAAGCTGGTCCCGAACGTCCGCAAGCTCGGCCTGCTCGACGCGAACAACGGCTGGCTGCGCGAGAAGTTCGGCGAGTACGGACTGCTGAAGTTCGAGTACGCCGACGACACCGGCGACGACTACGAGTCCTACGACGAGGTCGCCAAGGACCGGGCCGCAGCGCGCGCCTGACCCCGCACGAGCGACACTGGGTGCCATGAGTGTCGTCAAGATCAACGTCCTCACGGTCCCCGCCGAGGCGCGGGAGACCCTCGAGCAGCGCTTCGCCGGCCGGGCCGGACAGGTCGAGGCGGCGGACGGTTTCGAGCACTTCGAGCTGCTGCGCCCGGTCGAGGGGACCGACCGCTACCTCGTCTACACCCGCTGGCGCAGCGAGGAGGACTTCCAGGCCTGGACGCGCTCGGCGGCCTTCGCCCACGGCCACCGGCAGGCAGCCGGCGAGCGGGGTGAGCAGCAGCCGGCGGCCAGCGGCAGCGAGGTGTGGTCGTTCGACGTCGTGCAGTCGGCCGAGCCGCGCCGCTGACCGCCCGGCGTACGGGTCAGCCACGCGGGGCAGGGTCCCTGGCATGGAGGCAGACTCTGCCGCGGTAGACAACGACGCGCTGGCCGCCACCCGGGTGGTGCTGCGGCCGATCGCCAGCCCGTTCGCGCTGGGCTTCCTCGGCCTGGCCGGGGACACGCTGACGCTGGCCGGCATGGAGCTCGGCTGGATCCCTGGTAGCGAGCGGTTCCACGTCGCACTGATCGCGGTCACGTTCGCCCCGGCCCTGCAGCTGCTTGCCTGCATCTTCGGGTTCCTGGCGCGCGACGCCGTGGCGGCGACCGGCATGGGCGTCATCGCGGCCACCTGGGAGGTCATCGGCCTGGTGACGCTGACGTCCGACCCGGGCAGTACGAGCGCAGCGCTCGGCACGCTGCTGCTCCTGTCCGGGGTGGCGCTGATGCTCTCCAGCATCAGCGCCGCGCACAGCAAGCTCGTCCCGGCAGCGGTGATGTTCACGACGGCGACCCGGTTCACGGTCACGGGGATCTACGAGTTCGTGGGCGGTCACGCCTGGCTGTACGCCTCGGGGATCGTCGGCTGCGTCCTCGGCGCGGTCGCGGTGTACGGCGCGATCGCCCTGGAGCTGGAGGACCTGCGCCACCACGCCGTGCTGCCGACACTGCGCCACGGCAAGGGCGCCGCGGCGATGCAGGGCGGCCTCGCCCGGCAGGTCGACCAGGTCAGCACCGAGGCGGGGGTACGCCGCCAGCTGTGACCGGGCGCCGGTGCGTCAGGCGGGCAGGCGGACCGTGAACCGGGCACCCGCACCGGGCACGTTCGCGACCGCGACCTCTCCCCCGTGCGCGGCGACCACCGCCGAGACGATGGCGAGCCCGAGCCCGGCACCACCCGCGTCGCGGGTGCGGCCCAGGTCGGAGCGGTAGAACCGGTCGAACACCCGGTCGAGGTCTGCGGGTGGGATGCCGGGACCGTGGTCGGTCACCTCCAGCACCCCGGCCCCGTCGTCCGTGGCGACCCGGACCTCGATCGGGGTGCCGGCCGGGGTGTGCCGCAGCGCGTTCGCCATGAGGTTGGCCGCGACCTGCCGCAGCCGGGGCTCGTCCCCGGTCACGACGACCGGGCCGGTCGCCTGCAGGGACACGGTGCGGTCGGGAGCGACCGCGCGGGCGTCGGAGCAGGCGTCGGCAGCGACCCCGGTGAGGTCCACGGCCGCCCGGGCGAGTGGCCGCCCTTCGTCGATGCGGGCCAGCAGCAGCAGGTCGTCCACGAGCACGCCCATCCGCGCCGCCTCGTCCTCGATCCGGCGCATGGCGCGGGCGAGGTCCTGCGGGTTGGCGTCCGCGCCGCGGCGGAACAGCTCGGCGTACCCCCGGATCGAGGTGAGCGGTGTACGCAGCTCGTGCGAGGCGTCGGCGAGGAACCGGCGCATCCGTTGCTCGGACGCCGTGCGGACGCGGAAGGCCTCCTCGATCCGCTCCAGCATGGCGTTCAGCGACCGCGCCAGCCGGCCGGTCTCCGTACGCGGGTCCGGCTCGGCGACCCGGCGGGACAGATCCCCGCCGGCGATCTGCTCGGCCGTGCGCTCCATCTCCGCCAGCGGCCGCATGCCCAGCCCGACGACCCACCAGGCCACCGCGGCGAGCGCGGCGAGCACAGCGGCCGTGGCCACGCCCTCGATCAGCCGCAGCCGCGCCAGCGTGCTCTGCACGTCGTGCAGGGAGATGGCGACCACGAGCTCGCCCCGCTGCAGCGGGAAGCGGATCGCACGGTAGTCGTACGAACCGCCGTCGGAGGGGACGGTCACCGGCCGGCCGGCGGGCAGCCGGTCCGGCAGCTTCGGCGGGGCGAGCGCCTCCTCGCCGTAGTCGATGCGCACCTGGCCGAGCACCTGGCCGTCCAGCCGGACCTCGGCGTACGTCCCGGGCGGCAGCTGCGCGTCCGGGCCGCCCGCTGGCTGCGGGGGCGGCCGTACGTCGAGCGTGCCACGCAGCGGTACGTCGCGCAGCGCCCGCGCGACGGCCGGACCCGAGCCGCGCAGCTGGGCGTCCACCCGGTCGGTGAGGAACCCGCGCAGGTAGCCGTACGTCACCCCGTCCGCGACCAGCAGCCCGACGGCCGCCAGCGCGAGCAGGCCGACGATGAGCCGGGTGCGCAGCGACATCTCAGCCTCGCGGCTCGCGCAGGCTGTAGCCCACGCCCCGGACGGTGTGGATCAGCGGCGGGCCGAGGGAGTCCAGCTTCTTGCGCAGGTAGCTGACGTAGGTCTCGAGGACCCGTGCGTCGCCACCGAAGTCGTAGTCCCACACGTGGTCGAGGATCTGCGCGCGGGTGAGGACCCGGCGCGGGTTGGCGAGCAGGTAGTGCAGCAGCCGGTACTCGGTCGCCGTCAGCTCCACGAGCTCCCCGGCCCGCCAGACCTCACGGGTGTCCTCGTCGAGCTCCAGGTCGGCGAAGCGCAGCCGCGGGGCGGCGGTCGTGATCGCACCCGCGCGGCGCAGCACCGCCCGGACCCGCGCCACCAGCTCCGCCAGGCTGAACGGCTTGGTGACGTAGTCGTCGCCGCCGATGGTCAGCCCGCGGACGCGGTCCTCGACGGCGTCCCGGGCGGTGAGGAACAAGATGGGCACCCGGTGCCCGCCGTCCGCGAGCCGGCGAGCCACCTCGAAGCCGTCGATGTCCGGGAGCATGACGTCGAGCACCACCAGGTCGGGGCCGAAACCGCGCGCCCGGTCCAGGGCATCGGCGCCGTCCCGCGCGACGGCGACCTCGAACCCCTCGTAGCGCAACGTCGTCGCGACGAGGTCGGTGATGCTCTCCTCGTCGTCGACGACGAGGACACGTGCCTCCGCCACCGGCGTCTCCTCACGGTCTGCCCGAACCTGTCCATCGTGTGGGCAAACCCTGAGAGAACGCTGAGCGGGGTCTGGGAGCCCGCTCGGTCCCCGCCGTCAGACGCGGGCGACCGAGGTGTCCATCTGCCGCAGCCGCCGGGCCATCCCCTCCAGCAGCCCGGACGCGAGCGACGGTGCCTCCCCGAGCAGCCCGGCGAACTCGCGCTGGCCGATCACGAGCACGACGCACGGGCTCAGCGTGGCGACGTCGGCGTCCCGCGGCTCCCTGGCGAGCAGGGAGAGCTCCCCGAAGAAGGCGCCGGGCCCGAGCACCGCGACCTCCTTGCCGTTGCGGCTGACCTGCACCTCCCCCTCGAGCAGCAGGAACAGCTCCCGACCGACCGCGCCCTGGCGGATCAGCTGCTTGCCGGCCGGCAGGCGCAGCTCCTCGGCCAGGGACGCGATGCGCTTGAGCTCGGTCTTGCTGCAGCCCTCGAACAGCGGGACGGCCTGCAGGTGCGCGAGCTTCTCGTCATTCCTCACGGGCGAGACGATAGAGGTCAGAGGGCCTGCGCGGCGACATTCGTGCAGGGATCGCGGGTCAGCGGGGCCGGCCCACCAGGTAGTCGCTGGTCCAGATCGCCCGGTGGACGACGCGGCCGTTGGAGTTCGACGCGTCCCACATCGTGCCGTGCCCGGCGTAGATGCCGACGTGGGAGATGCCGCCGGAGCCGCCGAAGAAGACCAGGTCACCGTCCCGGACCTGCGACCGCGGCACGTGCGGCACCGCGTCGTACTGCTCCTGCGCCGTACGGGGCAGGGAGACACCCAGCGAGCGGTAGACGTACAGGGTCAGCCCCGAGCAGTCGAAGGCGTCCGGCCCGGTGGCGCCGTACCGGTACGGTTTGCCGGCCTGCGCGGCGGCGATGCGCACCGCCCGCTCGCCGCGCGCAGGGGTGGCCGGCGGCGGTGGCGGGGGCAGCACCCGTACGGTGCGCACCCGCGACGCCGAGGGCTGCTCGAGCACGCTGCCCGCGTACCGCGCCTGCCACTCGAGCGTGCGGCCCGCGTGGTAGGTCAGCGTCGCGTGGCCGTGCGCGTCGGTCGTGGCGCTGGCGTGCAGCACGAACCGCCCGCCGGGCGCCCGCTTGTAGTACCGGACGGTGACCCCGCGGCGCGGGCCCAGCTGCCCGGTCACGGTGGTGACCAACCGGACGGCGGCACCGTGGTGCACCGCCCCGCGCGAGGCGGACAGCGTGGTGGACGTGGCCAGCGGCTGCGGGGTGGTGACCGCCCGTGCCGCCGGGGCGGCGAGGGCCAGCAGTGCCGTCGCGGCTGCCGCCGCGAGGCGGACGTGCGTCGTGGCAGGCATGCATCCTCCCTGCGCCTGCCGGGTGAGCTGTCGGGTTCGGGCGGGAGTCGCCCGGCCGCGCGATGCGGCTTCACCCCGAGGCGGCTGGTGCCGCCGTAGGTGGTTCCCCGGCTCCCGCCGCCGTCGTGCTGTCTCGGTGGCACCCGCGGCCGGTGGCGGGACTCGGCGAACCGGTACGGGCGATACGGGCTTTCCGGGCATTCTAGGCAGCCGGCGGCCCGAACCCCGACCGGGGACGATGTCCTCTGGGACCGCGCTGCCGACCGTGGCACAACGAACGCGTGGCCACCCTGGCGGCACCGGCCGCACCTCGGGCCGGGCTGACGTCCGCCGATGCCGCGGCACGCCTCACCCGCGACGGGCCCAACGTCGTGCCCGCCCGCCGCCCGCCGCCGCCGTGGCGTCGGCTCGCCGGCCAGCTGGTGCACTTCTTCGCGCTGATGCTCTGGGCGGCTGCCGGCCTGGCGCTCATCGCCGGCATGCCCCAGCTGTCGGTCGCCATCGCCGTGGTGGTCGTCGTCAACGGCGGGTTCGCCTTCGCCCAGGAGTACCGGGCCGACCGGGCGGCCGAGCAGCTGCAGCAGCTCATGCCCATCCGGGCCGTCGTGCGGCGCGACGGCGTGCGCCGGGTCGTCGACGCCGCGGAGCTCGTGGTCGGGGACCTCGTCCTGCTCTCCCCGGGCGACCGGATCAGCGCCGACCTGGCGCTGACGGCGTGCCACGAGCTCGCCGTGGACACCTCCATGCTCACCGGCGAGAGCGTCCCCGTGCGGCCCGACGTGGGAGGGGCCGCGTACGCCGGCACGTTCGTCGTGGAGGGTGAGGGCGAGGGTGAGGTGATGGCCACGGGGGCCGGCACGCGGCTCGCCGACCTGGCCCGGCTGGCCCGCGAGGCGCACCGGCCACCCAGCCCGCTGGCCCTCGAGCTGCACCGGGTCGTACGCGCGGTCGCCGTGCTGGCGATCGGGGTCGGGACGGCGTTCTTCGCGCTGAGCCTCGCCCTCGGCATGGAGGCGGGCGAGGGCTTCGTGTTCGCGATCGGCGTCACGGTCGCGCTCGTTCCCGAGGGGCTGCTGCCGACGGTCACGCTGGCGCTGGCGATGGGCGCGCAGCGGATGGCGGCGCGCAACGCGATCGTCCGGCGGCTGGAGTCGGTGGAGACGCTCGGGTCGGTGACCTACATCTGCACGGACAAGACCGGCACGCTGACCCGCAACGAGATGACGGTGGTCGAGGCGTGGACGCCGGAAGGCGCCCTCTCGGCCCGTGCCACCGGGTACGACCCCACCACCGCGATCACGCTGCCGGGAGGCGCGGCCGACGCGCTCCCCGAGCTGGCCCGTGCCGCCGCACGGTCCTCCCACGGCCGGGTGGAGCACCACGACGGTGGCTGGCGTCCGCACGGCGACCCCATGGAGGCCGCTCTGGACGTGTTCGCCCGGCGGCTGGGGATCGACGTGCCGGCCGAGGACCGCGCCAGCACCCCGACGGCCCGGTACCCGTTCGACCCGCAGCGCCGGCGTTCGTCACTGGTCGTCGGCGACCGGCTCCTGGTCAAGGGCGCACCGGACTCCGTACTGCCCTGCTGCCGACCGCTACCCGGCGCCGCCGAGGCGGTGCACCGCCTCACGGCGCGGGGGCTGCGCGTGCTCGCGATCGCCGTACGGGATGCCCGCGACCTCCCGGCCCGGGCGAGCGCGGCCGAGGTGGAGCGCGACCTGACCCTGCTCGGCGTCGTGGGGCTGGAGGACCCGCCTCGTGCCGACGTGGCCGACGCGCTGGCCGCGTGCCGTCGTGCCGGTATCCGGGTCGCCATGGTCACCGGCGACCACCCGATGACCGCGGCCGCCGTCGCCCGCGAGGTGGGCCTGGTGTCCGCCCAGGTGCCCGCGCTCGTGCTCGAGGGGGCGCAGCTGCCGGCGGACGACCGCGCGCTCGGGGCGCTGCTCGACCAGGACGGGATCGTCGCCGCCCGGGTGGCCCCGGAGGACAAGGTGCGCATCGCCCGCGCCCTGCAGGCCCGCGGGCACGTGGTCGCGATGACCGGGGACGGCGTCAACGACGGGCCGGCCCTGCAGGAGGCGGCCATCGGGGTCGCCATGGGGGCGGGCGGGACCGACGTCGCCCGGGAGGCCGCCGACCTCGTGCTGCTCGACGACCGGTTCGCCACGATCGTGGCCGCCGTCGAGCAGGGCCGCGCGACGTACGCGAACGTGCGCCGGTTCCTGACCTACCACCTCACCGACAACGTCGCCGAGCTGACACCGTTCGTCGTCTGGGCGCTCAGCGCAGGTCACGTACCGCTGGCGATCGGGGTGCTGCAGGTGCTCTGCCTGGACATCGGCACGGACCTGCTGCCCGCACTCGCGCTCGGCGCGGAGCGGCCCAGCCGGGACCTGCTGAGCCGCCCGCCGGAGCGCCGCCACCTGATCGACGCCGCACTGCTGCGCCGCGTCTTCGGCGTGCTGGGGCCGGCGGAGGCCGCGCTCACCATGGCCGCCTTCGCGACGGCACTGTTCGTCATCGGCTGGCGGCCAGGTGATCCGGCCCCTACCGGTCACGCTGCCGCCGTGGCGTCCGGGGCGGCGTTCATGGCGATCGTCGTCGGCCAGATGGGCAACGCGTTCGCGCTGCGCAGCGCCACCAGGAACGCCTGGTCGATGAGGTGGCGAGGCAACCGGCTGCTCGTCGCCGCGGTGGGCGTGGAACTGCTGGCCCTGGTGGGCTTCCTCTACGTGCCGGTGGTCGCGGACGCGCTCGACCAGGCGCCGCCGTCCTGGCAGGCAGCCCTCGTCGCGGTCGCGGCCGCGCCGACCGTGCTAGCGGTGGACGCGGTGCACAAGGCGCGCCGTACGCGTCGGCGCCGGGTCAGTCGCGGCGACGAGGCGCCCGCGGGATCTCGTCCGCCCCGTTGACCTGCTCACGCATCCGTTCGGCTGCCGCGAGCCGGCGCCGCCGGCTCACCTCGCTGTCCACCGTCGCCTGGTCCGGAGCCTCCGACGGCGCCGTCCGGTGCAGCGACTCGATGGCCTCCACCGCGAGGTGGCGCTGCAGTCCCCGTTCGAACTGCCGCTTGTGCACGTCGGGGCTGACGTCGCTGTCTCCGCGCGCCGCAATCATCGCCTCGCGTGCGGCTCGGCTGCTGTCCTGCGCCACGGTCGCCACCTCCCGAAGCTGCGTCTATGAGGTCAGCGTGGGTGCCGCCAGCAGCCGCCACCAGGGACGAACGTCCACCCCCGAGGGGCGGGGACCTTCGGCTCTGCCCCGCGACGGCGCGGTCCGCGAGCGTGGGAGCCGTAAGGAAAGGAGCCCGCGATGCACGCGAGCGTCGGCGACCGCCTGGTCATCAAAGGTCACCACATCCACGAACCCGACCGCGACGCCGAGGTCCTCGAGGTCCGCGGCCCCGACGGCGGCCCGCCGTACCTCGTGCGCTGGTCGGACGACGGCCACGTCGGCCTGTTCTTCCCGAGCACGGACGCCGTGATCCACCACCACGGCGCCGAGGAGCCGGTCACGACCGCCTGAGCTGATCAGGCCGCTGGGCAGGCGTGGTGACCGAACTCCGGGTCCGAGTTCGGCGCTGCGCCCCACTGGGTGCGCTGCTGCAGCGGCAGCCCGGGCACCTGCCAGGCGCCGGCGGCCCCGCGAATGACCTCGAAGGCCGCGCGCCAGCCCTGGTGGCCGGCAGCGTTCCCCGTACGTAGCACCTGCGCGATCTCCTTCTGCACGCCCAGATCGCCCACCAGCCCCGCGTGGAAGGCGGGCAGCGCGGTCCACGGCGTGTCGGTGTACGGGCCACGGTAGACCGTGAGGGCCGCCTCCAGCGGGACGAACATGTGGTTGGTCACCCCCGGGACCGGGCACAGCGCCTGGTCCCGGTAGAGCGCCGCGTTCGCGACGAGCGAGCGCAGGAACGGCACATCGGCGTGCAGGCCGAAGCCGTGGGTCTCCAGCCGGGCCAGTCCGAGCAGACCGCGAAACTCCGCTGCGCCCGCCTCGCCGTACCCGTCACGTCCCGAGCGCGGGTAGTAGACCCTGGCGGGGCGGACCAGTGGACTGGTCTGGACGAACACGTCGACGGGTGGGTGGGGATGTGCGGCGAAGTAGGCCCGCGCCACCATCGTGCCCTCGCTCTCGGCGACGACGGAGACCGCCGTGCCGGACTTGCGGTGCAGCGCGTCGATCTGGCGGGCGAGACGCTGCGCGCTGGTGGCCAGCGACTGGTACGTGGCCTGCGGCGGGTACGGCAACGGCGTGCCGGCGCTGCTCAGACCCCGGTAGGAGAAGTGCACGGTCTGCCAGCCCGGGCCGAACAGCTGGAACCGTCCGCCGTCGTAGCTGCTGCCGAAGCCCGGTACGTACAGGACCGGATGGCCGGAGGGGCGCACCTGCGGCGTCGGGATGGCCTCCCGCGAGCCGCCCGCGGGGCCGCCGAAGGTGGTGGCGAAGGAAGCGGCCCCTGCGGCGACCAGGCCGCCGCTGACGACCACGGACAGCACCGGCAGCGCCGGGACGGTCCAGCGGGGCGCACCCGCGTGGACCACGGTGTGCACGATCTGGTGCCACGCCCAGGCGTTGAACAGCCCGCCGCCCGCCGCCACGAGCAGGGTGACCCAGGCCGGCGCGTACGTCATCGCCAGCGCGGCGACCATCAGCTCCAGCCAGGACAGCGCGACCCAGCCCATGCTGCGCCACGGCAGCACGCGGCGCCACCAGTGACCGGTGATGATGGCGGGTGGCAGGACGAGCGCGACGATGACGGTGCCGATGATCGCGCCGAGCATGAGCTGGGAGAACCCGGCCGCCGACGCGGCGAACGAGACCGCCGCCCACGGCGAGATCACGGCGAGCGCGAGCAGCGTGTACGGCAGGGATCGGCGCAGCAGCGTGCCGTACGACGGCCGGGTGGCTTCGGACGGCCAGGCCAGGTGGATCACCGCGGCGTTCACCAGCGAGCGGAAGGCCAGCAGTGCCGCCAGCATCCAGGCCACCGACCACCAGGACCAGCCGTACGTCCAGATCCAGCGGACGTCGTGGAACGTGCCGAACGGAGCGGGGGCGCTCACCTGGGGGGCCAGCGGCAGCGCGGACACGTAGTGCACCCACTGCAGAGCGACGGCCTCGGCCAGGGCGAGGCTCGTGGTGAGCACGCCCAACAGGGCGCTACGGCGCGACGGCATGGTTCCTTCCCTCGGCGGACGGATCGGTCGCACCGTGCCGTACCCGGGCTACCCGTCAGCACGCGCGGGCGTGGACTACCCCGCCCCGCCGAGGGCGTCGAGGCGACGCATCTGCTCGTCGTCCAGCGCGAAGTCCAGCAGGTCGGCGTTGGCGGCGATCCGCTCGGGCCGGGCCGACCTGGGGATCGCGACGAACCCGTGCTGCAGGTGCCATCGCAGGATCACCTGCGGCACGCTCACCCCGACCTCGCCGGCGACCTCCTGCAGGGTGGGATCGTCCAGGTCGCTGGCCCGGAACGGGCTGTAACCCTCCAGCACGACCCCGCGCTCCCGCAGGTCCTCGGCCTGCCGGCGGTCGTGCACGGCGGGGCTCCAGCGGACCTGGTCGACCGCGGGCCCGACACCCGTCGCGGCGAGCAGCTCGTCGATCTGCGCCGTGCTGTAGTTGCTGACCCCTACGTCGGCAGCCAGCCCGTCGGCCTGCGCGGCGAGCATCTCCTGCCAGGTGGCTGGTGAGGCAGCCCCGCCGGGAGGCCAGTGGACCAGCCACAGGTCCACCCGCTCGAGCCCCAGTGCCGCAAGGCTCTCCTCGAGCGTCTGGCGGGCGCGGCCGGCTCGTTCCGGTGGCAGCTTCGTCGTCACGAACACGTCGCTGCGCGCCACGCCGCTGTCCCGCAGGGCGCGCCCGACCTCGCGCTCGTTCCGGTACATGGTGGCCGTGTCCAGGTGGCGGTAGCCGACCTCGAGGGCCGTGCCCACCGCGTCGTACGCCTCGGTACCGGACAGCTGCCATGTCCCGAACCCCAGCAGCGGAATGCGCCCTCCTCCCGGCAGGTCCGCCCGTGGTGTCTGAGCCATGCCGTCGCCCTCCCCGACATCGACGGCAGCGAACCTGATCGACCGGGTCGTCGCCTACATGACCCGTGCGACGGCACCCGGTTGCCCAAGGTCGTGAAGAAGCCCAAGCGCGCGGTGATCCCGGAGGAGTTCGACGCGCTGCCCGTTCGCTACCAGACCCTTGTCCTGGTGGTCCGGGGCTTCAGGACACACCGACCCGGAGGGTGGACCGAGCGGCCCGTGACGCACGTCTCACAGGCCGGTTCTGGTCAGCGCAGCGGGTTCGCGTACGTTGGTCCTAGATCACGACGCCGCGCGTGGCGTCGTCGCCTGGGTGCATGGACGCACTCAGCCCCTGTCCCGGCACCGTCTCGGTGCTGCCGCTCGCCCGCGCCTGTCGCGTGCACGGACCCCGAAACGGTTGCCTTGCCCTCGCTTCTGCCTTCCTCCCGCCCTGCGCTGCCCCGCCCGTCCTGGCCTTCGGCCGCCACCGCCCGTACCGAGGTGCTCGCCGGGCTGGTGGTCGCACTCGCGCTGATCCCCGAGGCGATCAGCTTCTCCATCATCGCCGGTGTCGACCCCCGCGTCGGGCTGTTCGCCTCGTTCACGATGGCGGTCACCATCGCGATCGCCGGCGGCCGGCCCGCGATGATCAGTGCGGCGACCGGAGCGGTCGCACTGGTCGTCGCCCCGGTGGCCCGCGAGCACGGTCTGGGCTACCTGCTGGCCACGGTCGTGCTGGCCGGTGTCTTCCAGGTCCTGCTCGGCGCGGCCGGCTTCGCCCGGCTGATGCGGTTCATCCCACGCAGCGTCATGGTCGGCTTCGTCAACGCGCTCGCCATCCTCATCCTGCTCGCGCAGCTGCCGCACCTCACCCACGTGCCATGGCTCGTCTACCCGGTCGCCGCTGCGGGCCTGGTCGTCATCTTCGGCCTGCCGCGGCTGACGACGGCTGTCCCCGCGCCGCTGGTGTCGATCGTCGTGCTGACCGTCGCAGCTACCGCCCTCGGCTGGCACCTGCCGACCGTCGGCGACGAAGGAGCGCTCCCGCACGACCTGCCCGGCCTGGCCCTGCCGCAGGTGCCCGCCACCTGGGCGACGCTGCAGACCATCGCCCCCTACGCGCTCGGCATGGCCCTCGTCGGACTGATGGAGACGATGATGACCGCCAGGCTCGTCGACGACCTCACCGACACCCGGTCGGACAAGACCCGTGAGGCGATCGGTCAGGGCATCGCCAACGTCGTCACCGGCTTCTTCGGCGGCATGGGCGGCTGCGCCATGATCGGCCAAACGATGATCAACGTGCGGGCCGGTGCGCGCACCCGGCTCTCGACGTTCCTCGCCGGCACCTTCCTGCTCGTCCTCGTCGTCGCTCTCGGACCTCTGGTCGCGGTCATCCCGATGGCCGCCCTCGCCGCGGTCATGATCTTCGTGTCGGTCACCACGTTCGACTGGCACAGCCTGCGCACCATCCACCGGATGCCCAAGAGCGAGACCACCGTCATGGTCACCACCGTCGCCGTCGTCGTCTGGACCAGCAACCTCGCCATCGGGGTCGGAGTCGGCGTCGTCCTTGCCTGCGTCCTGTTCGCCCGCCGCGTCGCCCACCTCGTCGAGGTCACCAGCGTGCTCGACCCCGACGGTAGTGAGCGGATCTACTCCGTGCACGGGGCGATGTTCTTCGCCTCCAGCAACGACCTGGTCGACCAGTTCGACTACGCCGGCGACCCCGACCGGGTGCTCATCGACCTGTCCAACGCCTCCATCTGGGACGCCTCCACCGTCGCCGTCCTCGACGCGATCACCCACAGGTACGCCCTGCGCGGCAAGCATCTCGAGATCGTCGGCCTCGACACGCACTCCGCCACCCGATACCACCGGCACACCGGACAGCTCGCCACCGCGCACTGACCCGCCACAACATCAACCACCGTCGCAGGCGCCCGCAGCTCACCAAGGGAGCGCAGTCAACCAGCTCGATGTTGACGCCTACCCGACGCTGGCCGCACCCGCCGGCGACGCAGCTGGCGGTCAACCAGCCCGAACGATCCGGACGACGCCGAACGCCGCAATGATGAGCGAGCCGAGCATGAGCGCGAGTGTCGCGACGAGTTGCGGGTTCCATGGCGACGTCGGACCGAAGGCGCCACCGCCGAGGAAGGACGGCGCCGACGACGCCATCGCGCCCCACCACACCGCGGCCGCAACCGTCATCACGAACATGCCCGCCGTCGCGGTAACGGCCAGGGCGCCGTCGGCGAGCACCACCAGCCGCGACAGCTCGAGCCGCCGCGCGGTCGCGATGATCACCACGGTCCACAACACGATCGCCAGCACGACGAGCACGCACCAGCCGACGAACAGCAACCCGTAGCCGGTGCTGTCGCCGTTGCGCTGTGCGGGCGAAAGCTGGTGCGCCCACACCAGCAGCGGCACGGTCAGCACGCCAGCGGCGCCGGTGACCGCAGCAGCACGCGCCACGTGTCGGCGGATCGCCGGCCAGCCACCGCCGGACAGGAAGCGCACGACGGCCGGTAGTGCGAGCGCGAGACCGGCGACGACCGCGAGACCGCTCAACGTCGCCACCACTTGCATCGCGACGTAGGCGAGATCGGGAAGTGCGCGTGTGCGGTCGGACAGCGGCATGTCGAAGTGCTCCGACAGCTTGGCGAAACTCGACCCAGCGACGACGAAAGCCGACCACGCAACGAGCACGGTCACCGCGCCGGTCCGGATCCGGTCGCCGCCGGCGGGCGCAGCGGCGAGGCACGCTGAGCCGCGAGCGCGCTCGCGCGCACCGCCGACGACGAGTGAGATGACGGCACGAAGTGGCAGTCGCGCGCCGTACCGGTCCTCGAGGTACGCCGTGAGGTCGTCGCCGTAACGCTCCCGCCACTGCGCCGGGTAGCAGCGCAGCCACCGGGTCGCGCGCGTCACGCCGGCCGCCGTCGCAACGTCGCGCCCCGACGAAGCCGGAACACGCCGACGTCGGCGAGCCGGCGCATCTCGGTGACCGCCTCGGCGAGCGCGTCCGACCCGGCTGCCGTGATGCGGTAGGGCCGGCGGCGATCGTCGGCCGGCAGCGCCTCGATCAACCCACGTGCTTCCAGCCGGCTGATCGCGCCGTAGAGCGCACCCGGACCGAGCGCAACACCGGCAAAGGCCTCGATGTCCTTGGCGAGTGCATGCCCGTGCTTGGGTCCGTCCGCCAGGCTGGTCAGGATCAGCAACGGCGGGTCGTTGGCCCGACGCAAACCCGGTTCTCCGCTCACTGCCGAGACGCTACTACGCACGACGGTGCTACGCAAGACGTAGTAGACACGGTCGGGCACGTGAATCGCGGATAGTGACCGGTAGAGGGCAACTCGCGCGGGCGGAGCGGCGACGAAGAACTGCCGCGCCACGTTGACCTCGTCCATTCACCTGAGACGCCGAGCAGCAAGCGTCCGCTGTTGATCTTCGGCTCGCCGATGGGCGCGGCTGGCTTCGAGCAGCTCGTCGGTCAGATCAGGGATCGCACAGTCATCACCTACGACCCCCGTGGCATGGACCGCAGCCGCCGTGAACCTGGCAGCAAGCTCACGGTGGAGGTACATGCCGAGGACTACCACCGCGTCATCGAGGCCGTCGGGCTCGGACCGGTGGACGCGTTCGGGTCGAGCGGTGGCGCCATGTGCGGCCTGCACTGGGTGGTCGCCCACCCCGAGGACGTGCGCACCCTCGTCGCCCATGAGCCACCGGTGATGACACTGCTTGAGGACAGCCAGATGGCGATCAAGGTGAACGCGGACATCGTCGACGCCTACCAGCGGAACGGCTTCGGTCCAGGGATGGCGAAGTTCGTCCAGCTGGTGATGTATCAGGGCGTACTGCCCGACGACTACCTGGATCGGCCCGCGCCGGACCCGGCGCAGTTCGGTTTCCCCACCAAGGACGACGGCTCCCGCGATGACCTGCTGCTGAGCGGCAACCTCGCCATGCCACCGTTCGAGCCCGACGTCGGCGCTCTGCGGGCGTCGTCGGTGCGCCTTGTGCCCGCGATCGGTGCCGTGGGCGCGGGCGGGTTGGCTCGGCGCGGTGGTCCGCAGTTAGCTGCGGGGCTGATACACGGCGACCACTGCGCCCGTGCTGGTCGGGGTAGCCGAGAGAAGGTGTAGCGACGTCGGCGGGGTGCCCTCCGGGAACAGCCGACGGCCCGCGCCGAGCAGGCGTGGGTGAACGATGAGCATGTACTCGTCGATGAGGTCGTGAGTCATCAGGGACTGGATCAGCTGACCACTTCCCATGATCACGAGGTCGTGGTCGGGCTGCTTCTTCAACGCGGACACCGCATCCGACGCGTTACCGGCGAGCAGGGTCGTGTTCGGCCACGGCGCCGGGTCCCGCAACGTCGTGGACGCGACGTACTTGGGCGCGTTGTTCAGCCCATCCTTGAACGGAGGGTTCCGCGTCCGAGAAGGAGCCGTAACTGACCGTCGGGAGTGTCCGCCCTCGCCGCGATGAGCGCCAACGGGCGTGGTAGCCACAGGCGGCCGGGACTGGCGTCACCATCGCGCTGCAGGCGCCTTCGTAGATCATCGGGTCGCCGGCGGAGCACCGCGGACTGCAGCGGCTCGCTACGTCCGGGCACCGTTGGACAACTCGCCGAGCCGACCCGGCGCTCACGTTCGGTTGGCGATGACCGGCCACGTCGCTCAGTGGCCTCGACTACGGTCGCTGGGTCGTCGGGAGGCTGTGGTCTGACCGGGGACGGCGGCGGGCGACGAGGACCTCGGAGTGCAGACCGCCGGCGGTCACATTGGTGATGTCGGTGGCTGTCCACTCCGTGCCGAGCAGAGTCCGCAGATCGACCGGGCGGCAGCCGCCGACGAGTCGTGGCCATCGTCTCCACACAGCGGTCCAGCCGCGCGCGACCAGTCGGGTGCCGGTCCCGTCTCCCGGGCCGAGGCTGACGACGGCCAGCAGCCCGTTGTCTGCGAGGATGCGCGCCGCCTCGACCATGACCTGCCCGGCGTAGTCGCGGTCGAGCAGGTCGACGACGTAGGTCGAGACGAACCGGTCGAAGCTGCCGCTCTCGATGGGCAGCGGAAGCCGACCGTCGACCTGCAGCACGCCCGCGCGTGCCGCCCGCTGGGCGAGCCGGTTCTCGCTCAGCGTCACCATCCTGGGGCTGACGTCAACCCCCAGGTAGCGGCAGTCGCCGGGCAGGACCTCGTCGAGCAGCCGGGCCGCCAGCCGTCCGGTCCCGCATCCGAGCTCGAACACGCCGGTGGCGTGGGCCAGGTCGGCCTTCTCGACCATCGCAGCGACGGGCCGGTCCTCGTACCAGCCCTGACGGTCCTGCCAGGGCCCGATCCGGTCGTACAGCCGGGCGACCACGCCGACGGGTAGCGCGGCCTCCGACGGTTTGGTGCCGATACGTGCAGACATGACTGCCCCCTGTCCGTCCTGCAGCGAACTTCACCGCGACACCCAGAGTCCCGCCTCCCTTGCTGCTACCGGGCAGTTGCTCCTTGCGCGACATACATCTCGAGTTGGATGTCGTCCGGGTCGCGGAAAGCGATGAGGGCGGAGCCGGTGGTGGGCGTGACCGTGATCCCGGAGTGCTCCACTCCGGCGTCGGTGAGACGCTGCGCCCATGCCTGCAGCTCGGCCTCGTCGCGCACCGCGAACGCAAGGTGGTCGAGACCGGCTCGCCATTCACTGAATGGGTCAGCGGCGTCGGGATGGTGGTGCCTGGTCAGGCCGAGGACCACCCCAGAGGGGTGCCGGACCAGCCGGCGTTCGAAGTCGTCGGTGTCGAACGGGAACAGCGGTACGAACCCGAGCACGTCGACGTACCAGCGCACCGACACCTCCAGGTCATGCACGTTCAGGGCCACGTGGTGGACGCCGGAGAACGACGGAACACTCATCGCTGTTCACCTCTGGAAGGTCTGGGCCGCTGGCGTGCGCGACCCGCGGACTAGAGTGGACTCTAGTTAGTACACTAGCAATATGGCAGCGTCAACCAGTCGCCGTCGGGACGCTGCGCAGACTCGGCAGCGGATCCGGGATGCCGCGCGCGCCCTCTTCCTCGCCGACGGCTATGCCGCCGCAACGATCACCGACATCGCGCGGGCAGCGGGCGTCGCACCGCAGACGGTCTACTTCAGCTACGGCTCGAAAGCCGCCATCTTGTCGGCCGTCATCGACGCCGAGATCGTCGGCGACCTCGACCCGGTCCCGCTGCTCGACCGGCCCGCCGCCAAGCGGGTCAAGGCCGCGCACGGCCCAGCCGAGCGCCTACGGCGCGCGGTGACGCTGCTCTGCGATGTCACCGAGCGCGTCGCACCCCTGTACGAGCTCGTCCGAGCCGGGGCGACCGACCCCGAGGTCCGGGCGCTGCTGGACCGGCACGAGCAGCAGCGTCGGCAGACCCACCGCGTCCTCGTCGGGCTCCTCGCCGACGGTCTGCGCGACGGCCTCGGCATGCAGGAGGCAACCGACCGCCTGTACGCGCTGGTCAGCCACGATGTGTACTGGCTCCTCGTCGAACGCTGTGGCTGGACCACACGACGGTGGCAACGACACTGCCACGACGAAGCGCGCCACCAGCTGCTCCCGGCCTAGACACCCAGCACTGCCCCCCGCCCACGGGGAGCCGTCGGCGTGAGGCTGCCACCCCGGGCCACCGCACAACGACGCCGGCGTCCGCCGCGACTCCGACGTACCGCTTAGGTCCGCAACACGGGAGACTGCCCGGGTGACCTCGGCAGTGG
This sequence comes from uncultured Actinomycetota bacterium, assembly GCA_963728075.1. Classification (GTDB taxonomy): domain Bacteria; phylum Actinomycetota; class Actinomycetes; order JAFAQI01; family DASSKL01; genus CAVSIP01. Next base: position 364,206 of record CAVSIP010000005.1, read on the forward strand.
ACATCTATCTCGCCCGGCTTGACGAGCCTAGGCGTTCGACGCTTCAGCAGCTGCGTCGCACGATCATGCCGTTGCTCCCCCGAGCAGAAGAAGCGATCTCGTACGGAACGCCCCGGGCGTGACTGCATCGGCTGCTGGGATCCGGCGGGACAATCGCAGCGTGAGCGTGCGCGGCATGGTCCGGAGCGAGCAGGATGGGTTGCGCGCAGTCCTCGTAAACCTCGCTGCGGAGGATTGGGACCGTCCGAGTTTGTGCGGCGACTGGATGGTCCGCGACGTCGTAGCGCACCTGATCTCGTTGAACGCGGCGGGCGTCCTCGGCTTCCTGCAGGCAACCGTGTCGATCCACTGGTTCAACGCAACGGAGGTACGCCGCCGATCGTCGCGGACACCGGCCGACCTGCTGGGCGAATTCGAGAACGTCGTGGGGATGCGGGGGTTCGGCAGGGTAGTTCCACCTTCCGCGATGCTCGTCGAATGGCTCGTCCACGGTCAGGACATCCGCAGGGCCCTGGGCCTGCGCAGAGAGGTTCCATCTGTGCGAGTCGAACTTCTCCTGCGGCGTTGCCTCTCGATCGCCAGCTTCATACCTGGCTTCGGTTTCACTGGGGGCCGGTGGCGCGCCCGAGGGTTACACCTGCAGGCGACCGACATCGGTTGGACGTGGGGTCGCGGGCCAGATGTCGCTGGCCCTGCGGAGGCCATCTTGATGGCCGTCCTGGGGAGAAGATCGGCTCTCACCGAACTGACCGGTGATGGACTTCCTGTGCTTGCTGCCCGTGTCAGCTAGCTGATTCCGCCGAGCCTCACCGGCGCTCTTCGGAGTTCCTGTCTAGTCGCGATCGCGCGAAGTAGTGACGTTCTGTTCGTCCGCACTTGCCGAGATGCGGGGGTTTGGCTGCCGCAACCCCCTCGCCGGTGGCGCCATGGTCGCGGCTGTGCCGCACTACAACGCACGGCTGGGCACGTCCCGACCGGCGTGAAGTCAGGACAATGCGGCGAGGACCTTCTCGACGCGTCGAGCGCGCGTGTCTTCGCCTTTCGCGTCCGACACCTGCCGCACGAACTCCTTGCGCTTCGAGTAGGAAAGTGCCTCGAACTTCTCACTGAGCCTCGCGGCGTCAAGAGCTGCCCGGAGCTCTCGCGGGACGTCGACTGGGCGGGGACCGTCGTCGAGTGTGAGCGTCACCGTGACGGCGTCGCCGGCCTTGAGCCCCGACGCGTCGCGGTGCGCTTTCGAGAGTGGGATCAGTGTCCGACCGCCCATCACACCGACGGTGCTGCGATAGCTGTACTCGCCTACGGTCACAACGACGGGTGGGCGCTTCCCGGCGCCCAGTTCTGCCAGGTTGGTCGCAGGAGCCTCGATCCCCGTGTTGTTGCCGAAACCGAGGATCACCGTGTCGAACGTGGTGCCCATAGCGGTCCCTCCACAACGTCTCGATTCGCCATCGTGCCATCAGTTACGACGCCTCGGCCGTGCGCTTCTCATCGGTCGCGCCGGTGCTCCGCAAGGCGCCCCCTCGAACGGCTGAGGCCAATACACCGTTTGGTCCTGCACTCCTGCCGGTCTCTGTCCGTCGCGTTGGGACTGTCCGGCGGCCGATGATCAGTGTTCCGCACCCCGATGTGAGCTCTTGCAGCATCGGGGCGCTCGCAGCGTCGACCGAGAAGGTCATCGTGTCAGGCGCGCTCAGCACCGCGACGTCGCCGCTCAGGACCAGTCGAACGGCTCCGACGGGTTGGCGTCGGCCTGGACGACGAAGCCGTCCAGTGACATACGCACATGGCGGAACCTTGGTCACGTCACCTCTGACGGACGTGGCGTTGAAGTCGCATCGGTCGACGAGGGACTTGCTTCCGGTGGCCGGTGGCTGCGAAGCCGGCGCACTGGGCCGGGGGTGTCCTCGGGCAGGTCGAGGAAGTGGTGCAGGTCGGTGACGAACACGCCGGGAAACCTACCGAGCGCGCCATCGGACGCGAACCCCGCTGGAACGCATCGTCTAGGGCGCCCTTTACTTGATGTCTACCCGGCTCTAGACTTACGTGGGTGAAGCGCAGGGACCTGGTGCGCCGGATCGCCCGGTCCCGCGGCACAACGACATCGGCGAGAAGCTCGCCGTCGAGATCTTCAAGCAGTGCACGACCGAGCTCGGGGAAGCGTGGTGGAAGTGATGGCGACCTACCGGGTCGACGTGGAACGCGACGGGCGGTTCTGGCTGCTGCGGGTGCCGGAGGTGGGGGTGACGCAGGCGCGGCATCTGCGGGAGGTCGAGGAGATGGCGCGCGACCTCATCGCATTGGTCACCGAGCAGGAGCCGTCGAACGTCGAGTTGGACGTGCACGTCGCGATGCCGGCGGCGACCCGCCGCCACCTGCAGCGCGCGGAACGGCTGCGGGACCAGGCTCGTGACTCGCAGTCGAAGGCGGCGGAGGAGCTGCGCGCCGCCGCCCGAGAGCTGTCCCGGTCCGGGATGCCGTTGCGTGACATCGGGCAACTGCTCGGAGTGTCCTACCAGCGCGCCCATCAGCTGGTCTCGTCCGACCTGTCCCGCACATCCTGACCGCCGGGCGCACCCGCCGACGCTGGCGGCGGGCCGTCGTCCAGGTCGGCGAGCAGCTGCCGCAGCCGGCGTTCGCGGGTCGCGGGCGACCCGTGCCGGGCACGGCGAAAGCCCCCCGCGTGAGCGTAAGGGGTCGTGCCGTAACAGAGAGTGCGGAAGTCCGCATCGTAGCGGGGGCAGGATTTGAACCTGCGACCTCTGGGTTATGAGCAAAACCACGAGCGTGTGAGGGCTACGTTGTCCACATGCCGTTTCTCGACGTTTCCGCAGGTCAGAGCCATAGTAGCGGCAGGCTTGGCCAGGCCTGAGTGGGCCTGGTCCTGCCAGAGGCCAGCAAAATGAGAGCAAAATGAAGATCACCAGATCAACCCAAGAAAAGCCTAGAGGTCACCCGTGATCGCACACGCCGAACGCCGCAAACTCCGGGACGGCAAGGTCCGCTGGTACGCCATCTACCTCGCTCCGGACGGCCGTCGCACCTCCGAAGGCGGGTTCGAGACCAAGCGCGAGGCCGAGCGACTGGCGCACCGCCGGGCGATGGAGATCGAAGGCGGCACCTGGGTCGACCCGGCGCGCAGCCGGATGACCTTCGCCGAGTACGTCGACCGCTACTACTGGCCGACGGCGCGGCACCTGGAGCTGACGACGCAGGCGGCGTACCGGTCGAACCTCGACCGGCACTTCCTGCCCGCGTTCGGTGACCTGCCGATGCGGCGGATCGTCGCGTCGGTCGTGCAGACGTGGGTGAACGAGGTCAGCGAGGAACTGTCGCCGGCGTCGGTCGTGAAGTACCACACGTTCCTGCACTCCATCTTCAAGCGGGCACTCACCGACCGCGTCGTCGCCTACAACCCGTGCGACGGCACGCGGCTGCCGAAGGTCGTCAAGAAGCCCAAGCGCGCGGTGACCCCGGAAGAGTTCGACGCGCTGCTCGCGGCACTGCCCGTTCGCTACCAGACCCTTGTCCTGGTGGCGATCGAGACCGGGATGCGCTGGGGCGAGCTCATCGCGCTGCGTCCGGTGGACATCGACTTCCCGACGTACACGGTGACGGTCCGCCGGGTGATCCTCGAGATCAGCAAGAAGATCACGCCGGACGGAAAGCGGTACGTCGAACGGGACTACCCGAAGGACGACGAGTCCCGAGAGATCCAGGTGAGCCCGGACCTGTGCCAGCTCATCCGCGAGCACATGGTCGCCCACGGCGTACGCGACGACGCGTTGCTGTTCGCCACTCAGGTCGGCACGCCTATTTCGCGGAACACCTTCCGCACCCGAGTGTGGCTGCCGGCACTGGAGGCGGCTGGGATCAAGCAGAAGGTGCGGTTCCACGACCTGCGCGGCGCGCACGCCTCCTGGCTGCTCGCCGGCGGGGCCGACCTGAAGGTCGTGATGGACCGGCTCGGGCACCGCCAAATCGGCACGACCCAGCAGTACTTCGGCTCGCTCCCGGACGCAGGCGACCGGGCCCTGGCCGCATTCCGCAAGATCCGCTTCCGCACCGAGTCGTAGCCCGCCAACCACCGCTCCCGCTGGACGCGCTATCACATCAGTGTGATAATGAGTCGAGTGTGGGAGGTGCTCTACATGCCCGAAGCGATCGAGGAGCGAACGGCGCTGCCGCCGACCGAGGAAGCGGCGCTGATCAACGCGCACCGCAAACTCGAAGCGCTCGGCCCGACATTGCCTTACCCACACAGCAGCTCCGTGCAAGGCGCCGACCGGCTACGCGAACTGCGCCCCCGCGGCGGCCGGTCGCCCTGGCGGGCGCTCTACCGGCAGATCGGCGAAGCCTTCGTCATCGCCGCTGTGGCGCCAGAAGCGCAAGTGAGCAGGCGAAGGTTCGACGCCGGATGCCGGGCGGCCGAGCGGCGGCTGGCTCGACTCGAACAGGAGTAACGACAATGAAGATCTCCGAGCTGAAGAACGCCGCGTCAGTGGACGCCGAGCGGTCGCGCGACCCGCAGGTGCGCGCAGAGCTTGACCGCACTGCGGTCGCCGAGCAGATCGCCCTGCTCGTCGCGGCCTACCGCGCCGGGCACGGGCTCACGCAGACAGCCCTCGCTCGGGAACTTGGCATGCAGCAGTCCGCCGTCGCCCGGCTGGAAGCCGGCACCCACCAACCCTCGCTGGCCACCCTCGCCCGGTTGTCCACCGTGCTCGGTATCCACCTCAACCTCGACATCACCCCCGACGCCGTAACCCTGCGAAGCGCCTAGCCTCACCGCGTCCGGCTCGAGGACTGGCGACCGCCCGTTCAGCGACAGAGGCTGAAAGTCCTCCAACGGTCACGGCCCGCCATCCCGTGCGATATCCCTGCCCGAGGCTAGCGTTGCCCCTGTGTTACCGACCGATGCGGGAGTCGCAGCCCAAGTAAGGGACGCCCTAACCCCGGCGCGCGTTGAGCAGTTGAGAGCCCTCGGCGGTGACATCAAGCCGTGGCAAGAACTGACCCGTGAGGCGGGCACGATGGAACTCGTCGTTCTCCCGATGGGCAAAGAGAAGGCACGAGCGTGGGAACGTGGCGCGCTCGCCCGCCGTGAAGACTGGGTTTTCACGAAGTCCAAGGGTGGCGCCTACACGTCCGCCTTGGATGAGGTGTCAGCTGACGGCAGCAGGGACCCCGCAGCCGCAGTTGTCTACCCAGAACTGCACACGCGGCTCGTGGCTTGGTGGTTGGTACACGCGTGGCGTGGCCTGGACCTGCTTGAGGACACCCTCCGAAACGTCTTGTCCTGGCGGATCACGTCGGCTGCGGTGACGGCGCGAGCGTTGATCGAAGAAGCCGGATGCCTTGCGTATGAGGCGTCGAAGCTCGCTGAAGCCTGGACAGTGGGAAAGGCCACTCCTGCGGGCATGATGAGCCGGCCCGCGAGCGTGAGAGAGGCACTGAACCCACCTCTTACTCAGGCTGCCTTCGCCTCACGAATGCAGATCGCACACGAGAAGGCCCGGGCAGTAAATGTTCTGACATACGTGAAGAAGTTGGCCAAGGCGACGGACAACACCAGGTTCATCGAGTGGTACGACTGGCTGTCTGATGCGGCACATCCGGCATTTGGCGCGCGCATTGCCTTCTCTACACCTCCGATCACGGACCCGTCCGGTGCGTACATGGCGCGGGTGTATGCCCGCGCACCCCTGGTCATGGCCGGCAAGACCGGAAACCAACAGTTCGACTACACCATCGCTTGCTACGCAGCGGACGCGCTGACCGCCTGTGGACGCCTCCTGCTCGAATTGCTGGAGCAGTCGCTCGTCCTGGTTGATGACTTCGGACTGACGACCGCGGCATCAACATTCACGAAGCGGTGGTACTGGCGAGACTTCAAGCCGGTCCGTGGGTCGCGGCCCTGTCCCTGCGGTCGTGGCAAGTGGGCCGACTGCCAGCACTGGTGGGGAGCACCCGCGCCCGTGGTTGCCGTCTCGCAACGCTCATAGTCCAGACCGAAGTGTGACCGCGGGCCGAGCACACCGGCCAGATCAGGACGGCTTTGACTCGGTCCCCGCGTAACGGCATCTCGTCCAACTGGGGGAAGCGCACGACGCTGTCTCCTGTCTTCAAGGGACGTGAGCTGCGGCGCGGTTCGGTAGCGCGGCAGCGACGGGACGGAAGGCATCGACCTCTCAGGACCGGGCGACGCGGCGAAGGCTGGCTGGGCGGCCCTGCCGCGCCGGCTGCGGGTACGCCGACCCGCCGGGGGGGTTGACCAGGTGGTCGTCGACGAACGCGTCGACATCACGCAGGCGGAACCGGAGCTGGCGGGCGAGGCGTGAGCAGCGCAGCGTTCCCAGTCGCACCTGGTCGTAGACGAAGTCACAGGACACGCCCAGGTAGGTGCACACGTCCTCGACGGTCATCAGCCGGGAGCGATAATCGGCGGCGTCCACGGGAGGCTCCTCGGTGTCGGCGGGGCGGCTCATGCGCGTCGTCATGGTCACGAGCGGGCCGGGCCCGCGGCCGCGGGTTGGGGCGGGAACCATTCCGGCCACAGGTCGCACGGGTGATGGCCGAGGGCGACCGCGATCGCGTCCGCGGCCTCCCACGGGATCCAGCGCCGGTGGAAGACGGCCTGAACCAACGCGGCGTCCAGATGCAGCTGCCCGGCCGCCTCGGCCAGGGTGATCCGCCGCCCGCTCGCGAAGGCGTTGATCACCCGCCTCGCGGGCTCGGCGGGGAACTGGGCAGCGCCGGGTACAGCCGGGTCGCCGGGTTCCCGCCGCTGGGCCAGGACAGGCGCGGCGTGGGTGTTCCCGCCCGACGGTGCACATCCGCTGCCCAACGGGTCTCGCATCGAGGCGCCGCCTGCCGGGCTGATTACGACGGGCTGGGGCGAGGTCGCCTGTTCGAGGCTGGTGGTGCCGTCGCCGGTGCGGGTGAGCCGGAGGACGCGATGGGTGCGCACGGCTGCAGCGACCTCGGGAGCGAAGCCCGCCTCGAGGAGAACCTGCAGCACCCAGTCGGGATCGTCGCTGTGCGAGCCGGGGCGGGAGCCGGACAGGGACAGCCGAGCGCCTCTGTGGTCGCGCAACTCCACCCGGTACCCCGGGTCACCGGGCGTCCCGGCGGTGACGGCAGCGCCGATGATCCGCCCGAGCCGGCCGCGGTTGTCGCGAAACACAGCGACCGGGTCCGCGTGAGCGCCGAGGGCCTTCGTGTCGTGCATGACGTCGCCTCCTTTGCCCGGCCACCCGGCCGGTTCCTGGCGAGCAGGCAACTGCGGCGACGTCACCACGAGCGTCACCACGAACGCCGCAGCAGGCGGCTTCGCGCCCGTGGTGATGCGGCGGGCACCCGCGGTGGCAGTGTCATGCCGTCACCTCCGGTGTAGTGGCGCCGTCGCGGCGGGCCCGCGCCTGCAGGTCGGCGTGCACGTACGCGGCGCGGGTGGTGCACTGGTCTTCGGTGGGTGCCGCCGGTTCGTCGGGCCGGTGGGTGCCGGCGGCGCAGCCGTGCCGGTTCCACTCGCGCAGCCGGCCGAGGGTGCGGGCGAGCATCTCGTGCCAGAACGCCCGGTCGCTCGGCTGCGCCGCCCGGCCGGTGTAGGCGCCGAGCCAGGCCAGGTGCAGCGCGTGCAGTTCCTCGACCATGGCGCCGTGGGCGTACCAGCAGGTGGGAATGGTCTCGTCGAGGGCGTAGCGGTCGACGAGCCCGTCGACCCATTCGATCAGCGCGGCCCACGCGTCGGCGGCGCGGACGGGTGACATCGCCTGCCAGCTGGCGTCCGGTGTCGCCGTACGGGGCGCCGTTTCGCCGCGGGTGAGCATGAGCAGGTCGACGTCCTCGCGCAGCCGGGCGACCTGTTCGGCGAGCGGCGCGTTCTCCTCGGTCTCGTCGTGGTCGTTCATGCCGCGCTCCCGTGGCCGGGCGCCGGCGTCGAGCCTGGGTGGTCGAGGGCGGCGCGGATCTGCTCGGCGTGCGGCCCGGCCCACCACGGGGTGAGCACCGCCTGCACCGGCGGGGTGCGCCGGGCGAGCACGATCGCCTGCCCGACCGGAAGGGTGCGTAGCCGCTCGACCGGCAGGGCGGGCAACCGGCGCGGCGACACCGAGCCGGCTGGGCCGGCGGGGCCGTAGCTGCGGGTGTGCACCTGGTCGTCGACGTCACCGGCGAGCCGGCTGATCCGGGCCAGGTCGTCGGCGTGCGCCAGCCCGCCGAGGACCACCTTGGTGGTGCTCGCGTCCCACATCGCGTCCGCGCCGGCCGGCCCCCACCGGGCGCGGGCCTGGGCGAGGGACTGCAGCACGCAGACGGTGGTCACGCCGGACCCGCCGCCGTCGGCGAGCAGGTTGGGTAGCGACGGGATCGGCGCGATGTTCGCTGCCTCGTCCAGCAGCAGGGTCAGCGGCGGGTCGAGCCGCCCGCCGTGCATGGTGGCGGCCTGCCGCCGGGCGGCGTCGACGAGGTCCTCGACCAGCGCGGTGATCAGCGGGGCGACGGTGAGCTGCGCGCCGGTGGTGCCGAGCAGGTACAGCGTGCCGCCGTCGGCGAGGAAGGCGGCGGTGTCGAACTGCTGGTCCGCCGGTGGGGAGCAGGCGTCGAGGACGCGCGGGTCGGCGAGCGCGTCGACGGCGCGGCGGACGCCGGCCCACACCGAGTCGCGGGTGCGCGGGTCGGCGCCCGCCTGCGCGACCAGCTCCTCCGCCCAGCCCGGCGCGGCGCCGGTCGCGGTGCGCAGGATCCGCACCGGTGCGGGGTCAGCAGGGCGGGCGACCCAGCCGAGCACGTCGCGCATGCTCGCGTCGTCGAGCGCGGCGGCATGCAGGTAGCAGCGCAGCACGGCCTCGGTCATCTGCTGCCAGAACGCGCCGTCGGTGACGTTGCCGGTGTTCAGCTGCGCGCCGGCGGCCAGCGCCCGGGCGCGGGCGATCGCGGTCAGCGGGTCGGCGCAGCCGCGTTGCGGCGCCCAGCGCAGCCGCGGCACCGCGTCGCCGGCAAGGGCTTGCGGGTCGAACACCGCGACCGGTCCGCGTTGCTCGCGTAGCCGCAGGGTGTGGTGCAGCGTGTCGGCGCGGGTCGCGGTGACCAGCGTCGGTCCGGGTGCCTCGATCGTCTGCGGGATGATCAGGTGCACGCCCTTGCCGGACCGGGGCGGGCCGAGGTAGAGGTAGGAGTCCTCGGCCGCGCCGTACAGCCGCTGCCTCGAGCGCAGGTCTCGCCCCAGGTACAGCCCGGGTGCGCCGCCGCGGTCGCGGGTGCGGCGCCGGCCGATGCTTCGGCCGCGGTTGCGGGCGGCGGTCGCGGACAGGGTGCGGCGAACCTCCCCGGCGGAGGCGAACCCGCGCCGCCCCTTCACCCGCGCGACCACGGCGAGCACGGCGAACCCGAGGCCGGCCGCGGCGGCGAGCACCACGGCGGTCGCCGCGTACAGCAGCGGCGCGCCGCCGAGCGCCGGGCGGACCGCGGCAGGGAACGCGGCCGCCGGGTCACCGACGTGGTGCCGCCAGCCGAGCGCGGCGCGGGCCGCGGCCGGCAGCGAAAGCGGCAACCCGTGGCCGGTGTGCGCAACGCGGCGAGCTGCGCCGCCGCCCACACCGGCACCGACACCACCGCGACCAGGGCGAGCAGCGCGACGAGCAGCAGCTCGACCGGGTGCAGGTCGCCGTACCCGTCGCCGGTGGCGCGCCCGGCCCTCACGCCGCACCGCCCGCGTCCGGTCGGGTCGCGCCGACCAGTGACGCCGAGGCCAGGTCGACCGGTTCGACGCGGACCAGCGCGCCGGTGTGCGGCGCGTCGACCATCCGCCCGCCGCCGAGGTAGATGCCGACATGGTCCACGCCGCGCGGGCCGGTGCCGAAGAACAGCAGGTCGCCGGCGACCGGGGTCGCGCCGGCGGGCAGCGCGGGTCCGGCGTCGTACTGGTCCTGCGCGACCCGGGGCAGCGCCAGGCCGGCGGCGGCGTAGGCGTACTGCACCAGTCCGGAGCAGTCGAACCCGCCCGGCTCCGCGCCGCCCCATATATAAGGAGTGCCGACCTGGGCGAGCGCGGTGCGGACGGCGAGCTGCGCCACCGGCCCGCCCGCTACCGGGCCGGTGAGCGGGGCGGTGCCGTAGCGGGCGGCCCAGCCGAGGACGGCGGCCGCGTAGCCGGCGGACGCGGCCTGGCAGGCGGGGCCGGTGTTGCCGCAGTTGTAGCCGATCAGCGCGGCGCGCGGGTCGGCGGCGGCGCCGAGCGCGCACAGGTAGTCCGCGGCGGCGGGGATGGCGTCGGCCGGGTCGAGCGGGTCGGCGCGGCCGTCGCCGTCACCGTCGACGCCGTACGCGGCCCAGGTGGCGGGTTCGAACTGCATCGGGCCGACCGCGCCGGCCGGGGACGGGCCGGGGTCGCGGCCGTGGTCGGACTCGACCTTGCCGACGCCGGCGAGCAGCGGCCAGGCAAGCCCGGGGCAGCGTTGCGCCGCCTGCTCGTACAAGCGCAGGTACGGCGGCGGGATGTCGCCGGTCGCGGCGCTGGTCGCGGTTACCGGCGCGGGGGCGGCGGCCTGCACCCCGGCGACGAGGACGCTCACGCAGCCACCGGCGGTGGCGGCGAGCCCGAGGGCGGCACGGCGCGCCCAGCTGCCGGCGGTCACGGGGTCACCACCGCGGGTGTCCACCTGCCGCCGGTGCCGGTGAGCCGCACCCGCAACGCCACCGGGACGGATGCGCCGGTGCGGGTGGTGAGGGTGCCGACCAGCCGGACGATCACCGTGTCCGGGCTGGCGGGGTAGCCGGCGGCACCGGTAACGGTGAGCAGTCCGCAGCCGTCCGCGCGTGCCGCGGCGTCCTGGTCGCAGGCCAGCTGGGCGGTGGCGGCGTCGACGGCCAGCAGGGTCAGCCCGGCCGGTGCTGGATCCGCCAGGACCGCGTTGGCTGGGTGGGTGCGGTGCCGGGCCGGGAGCAGCGGTGCGGCGAGCATCCCGGCGGCAGCGACGACCCCCGCCGCCGCGGCGGCGGCCAGGGGGCGGCGGCCGGTCATGACCGCATCGCCGCGTCGGTGTCGACCAGGTCGACCTCGTCGGGGGCGAGCATGTGGTCGACGACCGCACCGTGCCCGCCGACCAGCCACAGCGCCCGGTGCCGAGGCAGCCGGCACACCCAGTCGGTCTCCACCCCGGTCAGCCCGAGCAGGTCGGCGGCGGCTGCCCGCTCTCCCGGCGCCTGCCGGTACACGACCTTCGTCTCCGCGTCGGCGAGCAGGCCACGGGCGCGGGCGGCGGTGGCGGTGCCCGCGTCCGCCTGCCCGGACAGGTCCGACAGCCGGTGCACCACCGTGATCAGCGCGATGCCGTGCCGGCGGGCGAGCTTGCTCACCGCCTGCAGCCAGCCGGTGGTGGCCGCCGAGTGCAGCAGCGCCCACGCCTCGTCGACCAGCAGCAGCCGCCGCCGTGACGACCCCGCCTCCAGCACCGCGGACAGCCACTGCCCGGCGCAGACCATGACCGGGATCAGCCCGTCCCCGCCGTGCACCGCGGACAGGTCCACCACCACCCCCGGGCCGTCCGGGTCCAGGTGGACGGTGGAGCGGGCGTCGACCATGCCGGCGAGGTCGCCGTCGAGCAGCCGGCGCAGCTCGAGCGCAGCCGGGCGCACCGCGGCCGCCAGCCGGTCCGTCGTGGTCGCCAGCTGCGCGGCCATCGCCGCCGACGGAGCGAGCAACTTCTCGGCGACGTCGCCGAGCACCGGCTCACCGCCCAGCTCGGTGACCGCGGCGGTGATGCCGGCACGTTCCTCCGCGGAGAGGTCGCGCCCAAGCCCGCCACCGGCGAGCGCGGCGACCACCCCGGCGCGGGCGCGGGTCACCGCATCCCGGTTGACCGGTCCGGGGGGCGGGTCGAGCGGGTTGACCCGATGCTGCCCGCCCGGCGCCAGCCGCACATGCGCCAACCCGGCCGCGTCGGCCAGCGGCGCGTACTCCCCTTTCGGGTCGAGCACGAACGCCTGCCGGCCGCAGGCGAGCTGGCGGCGCAGGTAGGTCTTGACCAGCGCCGACTTGCCGGTGCCGAGCTGGCCGAGCACCACCATGTTCGGGCTGGACACCACCCCGGCCGCGTAGCACTCCCACGGGTCGTAGGCGAACGCGGTCCCGCCGGCGAGCTGGTTCACCCCGATCAGCACCCCGGCCCGCGGCAGGGTGCGCGCTGACCTGCCACGGATACACGACCGGCGAGTGCCGGGTGGTCAGCGGTCAGCGCCGGCAGCCGCAGCGGGCCGCTCACCCGGCCCTCCCCACGACGTGCGCCGCAGCGCGGTCCGGGTCGTCGACCCGGCGCAGCCCGCTCATCCGGTCGGCGGCGCGGGTCGGCGCGGTCACCGACGCGGTGTCGGCGGGCACCGCGACCGCGAGCACCTCCCGGGCGGTGGCCAGCACCCGGGTCGTGGTCGGCTGCACCAGCTCCCGGTCGCCGCCGGACCAGCCCGCGACGTAGGGCACCGTGTAGTCGCCGGCGTCCAACCCGTGCGCGGCGCAGACGACGTAGGCGACCGACTCGGCTTCCACCTCCGCGCGGGCGCGGGTGAACCCGGCCGGCAGCTCGTCCGGGCGGTGCAGCAGCACGTGCGCGAGCTCGTGCGCGAGCGTCTTCACCGACTGCGCGCCGGTCAGGTCGCTGCGCAGCACCACCGACCGGTCGGCGAAGTCGGTGCGGCCGTTCGCCGGCGCGATGTCGGCGTAGCCGAAGGTGTAACCGGCCGCCTCCACCTGGTCGAGCAGGCGCTCCCACACCCCGAACGGGGCGCTGCCGGCCAGCAGCTCCGGGCGGACCTCCTCCAGAGGCTCGCCGTCGGTCTGGCTGACGTCGAAGACGTGCGTGACGCGGAACCCGCGCAGCACGCCGCGGCGTCGCTCGCCGGCTCGCGGTCGCCGGTTCGCTCGGCATCGCGGCGTCGCGGCGGCGGGCGGTGACCGGGGCGAGGATCGCGATCCCCTTCTCGCCCTTGCGTACCTGCCGGCCGAGCTCGCGCCAGGTGTGGTAGCCGGCGACCCGCGTCGCGTCCGGGCGCTGCACGGCTGATCAGCAGCACGTTGTTCGGGCTGTACCGGTGGAACCGGGCGGCGACGGTGAGCATCCGCCGCCACGCCGGCCCGTCGACCAGCGCGTCGACCGCCGTGAGCAGCTCTGCGTGCACCGCGGCGCAGCCGGTCGCCGCTGGCCGCGGCCCGCCCGGTCATGCCGCACCGCCGAACCGCAGCCTGCACAGCGGCAACGTCGCCGCCAGCCCCAGGTCGATGCTGGCCGTGCAACGGGCGGACCGTCGAGCGCGGCGCCGCCGCCGCGTCCCGCACCGCGCGCGCACGACTCGGTCCAACTCGGCCGATGAGGTGGCCGTGCAGGTGAGCACGGCAGCGAGGCGGTGGGTGGCGTGGCCGGCGACGAGCTCGGCGTCATGCCCGGCCGACTCGGCGACCGCCCGGTCGGCGGCGGCGCTGGCCGGCAGGCCGAGGCGGGCTCGGTCCGCCCGGTCCAGCTCGGCCTTGGTGCGGGCGGCCCGGGCGTGCCGGCGCGGCCGCTCGGCGGCACCGCGCCAGGTGCACCGCGAACGTCCACGCGCCGGCCGGCGGGGTCGCGACCAGCAGCGCGGACAGCCAGTTCGCCGGCACCGGGCTGCCGGGCCAGGCGGTCACCGCGAAACTGCGATGCCAGCAGTCGTCGGTGCGCAGCTGATCCCATGCCGGTACGCCGGCTGACCGCCCCGGCGCCGGCACCCGCCGGCGTGCCGTCGAGACTGAGCAGCCGGCGCAGCACCCCGGCGACGGCGTCGGTGACGAGCGGGCGGGCGACGAGCTCCGCGGCGAGCAGCTGCCCGGCGACGTCCCGCGCCCGCGCGACCGCGTCGGCCGCGTCGCGGACCGCGCGCAGCCGCACCGCGAGCAGGCTGTCCCGGCGGACCGTCGCCGCGTCCACGATCGGCTCAGCCCGGCGAGCTCGTCGGTCGCCTGCTCGACGCGGCCGGCGACCCATGCCGGGTGGCCGCCAGGTCCGACTCGACCGCGCTCACCCGCTCCAGCACTGGACCCGGCCGAGCCCGCGGTCGCGCTGAGCGATCGCGGCCAGCGCGCGTCCCCAACCGGCGACCAGCCGGTCCTGCCCCTCCGGGTCGAGCAACCCGAACCGGTCCGCGCCGGCGACGGTGAACAGCAACGTCCCGGCGGTCGACCGGCGTTCGCGGACCAGCGCGACCGGGCGACCCCGCCCGGCTCGGTCACGTCGAACACGGTCAGCCGGCCACACTCCGGCGGCAGCCGCAGCCGACGCCCCTCCTCCCAACCGGCCTCCCCGGCCAGCGACGCGTGCGGGATCCGCGCGGTCCAGCGGGTCGTGCCCGAACCGGTCGCCTGCCCGTGCCGCGACGGCCGGGCTGATCCAGCTGCATGAGCGGCCGGCCAGCTACCGGCAGCAGCGTGCAGGCCGCGGCGAGGAGGAGCGGGCACGCGCCGACCGGTAGCCCGGCTCGCATCGCCAGCAAGCCGACGCTGCCCAGCAGCCCGGCGGCGAGGATCGCCAGCCGCGGCAAACCCAGACCCAGCCACACCCCGGCCGGAGCCGCGGTGCTGAACCGGTAGGCCGTCGGCTCCGCCGGACCGCGGGTCTCTGCTGTCGCGGTGGTCATGCCGGCTCACCGCCGTCGGTCTTGGCAGCTGGCGCCGAACCGTTCGGTGACCGCGGCGCCGGTGGCGTAGCCGCGGCAGCGGCGGTCGCGGACCGCGACCGCCATCGCGACCAGGTCGGTCCGGCCGGACATCGCACCACCCGCCAGCCGTGCGGCCGGGTGCGGCACCGCCATCAGCAGCTGCCCGGAGTGCCGGCGCACCGCGGTCGCCATCGCCGCGCCGGTACCGGCGGCGACGCTCGCCTCCACCACATGCGGCAGCAGCCGCAACGTCATCGGCAGCCCGAGCGTGCCGAGGAACAGCAGCGCCAGCCCGACCGCGACCTGGTCGATACCGCCAGCGAGACCGTCCGCCGGGATCAGCCGAGCGCCGCGGCGGCCAGCACCATCACCACCGTGATCACCAGCTGGGCGAGCACCACCGCGGCCAGCACCTCGAGCAGCCGGCGGGTCCAGCGGGCCGTCGCGGACCAGAACAGCCCGGCCAGCGCGAGCGGAATGAACGCCGCCAGCAGATACACAAGCGCCGCGCGCACCGCGAGCTCGATCCAGATGACGAACGACAGGAACGCGGTGACCAGCACGACGAACACCAACGCCGCCCCACCGGTACCGGGCACACCGGTGCCGGTCACGCCGAGCACGTGCCGCATGCGGTCAAGGGCGGTCCCGAACCCGGCTGGCCCGCCGATGCCCAGCCGCACCACCAGCGCGCAGCAGCCGTTCACCAACGCCAGCAGCAGGCCCAGCACGGCACGGGAGGCGAGCAGCGCCGGCCCGACCGCCAGCGGAATAAGCACCCCGCGCCGGAGGGCAGCAGCGGGGCGACCGGCCATCACCTCGGCGGCCACACCCAGCAGCAGCACCGGGATCGACAGCGTCGCGGCGACCGCGAGCATCGCCTTCCACGGCGCGTCGAACCAGCCGCCCAGTTCTACCTGCGTCGTGGCCAGCAGCGCATTGGTCATCCCGTCGAACGCCCACCCGGCGATCGACTGCACGCCGCCGGTCAGCACGCGTCCGAGAGCGGACAGGATCGACCCGGCGATGTCGACGTGCGGCAGCGGTATCGGAATCGGGATGCCGATGCCCGGGGCGGCGGCGGGCATCAGTGCACCGTCCCGCCGACCGCGAACGCAAAGTTCACCACCGCGACCGCGGCGCCGGCGACCAGCGCGCCGACCGCGCCGCCGAAGCACATCGTCCGGCCGTGCTGCGCCGACGCGTAGTGACCCATCCGGGAGCCGAACCCCCACGTCGCGGCACCGATCAGCACAGCCGCGACGCAGGCGAGCAGCACCCACGTCATCAGCCCGCCGATCAGCTGGGACAGCTGCGCCGTCCCGGGCAGGTTCGAGTTCGGATCAACAGCAATTCCGAGCAACATGGCCGCGCCTCCCGCGCATCGAGCGAACAGAGGCGGCCAGAGTCGAAGGCGACCATCACCACGAACGTCACCAGATGCGCCGACGGCCTAGGCAAAGGCGAGCAAGGCGCCGGTGGTGACGGGCGGTCCCGGCTCAAGTGCGCGTCGAGGCCACCGGCCCTCGCGGTATCCGTACCCGCACTCCCCGGCCCCAGAGTCGGTCTCACCGCGCGTCCTACTCCGGCGCGGCCGATTCGCGCCGACCACGGGAACGTCCTCAGCCGGCCGGCTCGACAACCTCACACCACCCGATCAGATCTGGCATTCCCGATCGGTTCAGGCTCCGGACATTGGGGCACGGAAGTGACGCCTACAAGCCACTCGAGTGCAAGCCGAGCTTCGCGTTTGATCGCCTTATGGGCTGCCGATGACTCGCATGGTCGCCGCTGCGGTCTCGGCGAGGTAGGTCTGTGTGCTGCCGAGCAACTCAGATTGGCTGTTAGTGAACCCGGAGACAGACAGTCCTGGCTGTACAAGCACCACGTGGAGTCGCGGCTGCAGCGACGGAAGTTGGTGCATGAGGTCTACGAGGTCTGTGACGGCGCCGCGTTCCAGACCGCTCCGGCGCTGCTGTGCAATTCGATGTCGCTCTCGTCGTATCAGTCGGCGGAGCATTTCTTCGGGCTGTCGTCTCCACACGGCGCTGCGCATCGCCTGACCACAGAGCTCATAAAGGTCACCGACCCGCTGGCCGACGGTGCCGCCAGTGGCGTACTTGCAGTGGAAGAGCGTGATTTCTAGGTAGTTCCCGTCTGCGGTGGAGAGCGCGACAAGGTCGGCGACCTCGCCCTTCCCGTCGTCGTCGACGATGACCGCGGCGCCGGACTGCGCAAGGAGCCAGTCAAGGGTGCGACCTTGGATTGTGGCCGGATCCGCGCTGGGCCCTCTGGACTCCTTGTTTAGGGCAATACCGGCCCAGTCCCAGGCCTCAAGGTCGCTGGGGTCGATCCGGAGGGCGTCGCGGCGCGAGCGAAAGAGGACGCCGGGAGGGGACACGATTGCGTCGCCGCTCATGAGAACGACGAGGCCGACGGCGGACAGGAACGCTGCAGCGTCCATGGTTCGCCTTCCAGTTTCCACGGTCAGCGGCAGGCCATCGAGGCTGCGCGCCGACATGCCGTCAGCTGTCAGCATCAGCGCGAAGGCGCGCGACCACTCCTCGGCGCTGATCGTGAACTGAAGTTGATCACCGGCCGCACCAGCGACGGCGAGGTCGAGTTCGTACAGGTTGGCAGCTTTGCCATCAGCGACGAGCCGCAGCGCGTCGCTAGTGTTCACGAGCACGTCGGTCGGCCATTCCAGCGCAAGCGGCACCAAGTCATCGGGCCAGTTGTCCAGTGTCTCCGGCTGGATGAAGTTCTTCTTCATCTCCGAGACCTCAATGTTTGCGTCGGTGACAAGGCCGCCGATGTGATCACACCACTCGGTCCAGTGCTTGATGTGCCTCGCGGCCTGATACGACCAGATCCTCCCCTTGATGCTCGCTCCTGCGGTCGTCCTTTCTCCGTCTGTGAAGCCGGTGACGAAGATGTTCGTCTGGACCTTCGTCGCCTGCTCGGCGGCGGGGAATCCCGCAGTGACGTCCGCGCCTGAGTGCATCGAAAAGCGCCGGGCTCGGTTGTAGATGTCCAGCACACCGACGTTCGTCGGCACCGGCCGCTGGATTCGTCCAAACACCCGGAACACTTGCTCGCCCTTGACCAGGCGCGAGCCAGGGCAGAGCAGCTCTGCTTCGTCCTCGAACACGCCACCTAGGCCCGAACTGTTGATGTACAACAGGCCGCGGCTGGCGTCCCAGTAGTAGATCCAGAGTTCGTGGACCACATCGGCGACGGGCGCATCGCTCCAGTCAGTGCCGGTGACGCGGCGCCGTGCAAACCAGAGCACGTGGTCTACGTGATTCACCGGAACGGGAACGGTCACCAGGTCGTCCGGGGCAACAGATGCGATGAGCCGGTCCGGTTGCCAGTCTTCGCAAGTGGTCGTGTAGACAACCGTACTCATCTTGGGCGCAACGCTGCTTGTTGCGATCACGGGGTCGCCCCCGAAGCGGTTCTCAAAAGCGCTGATCTCGCGCTGCTCCTCGACCGCCTCATACGAGAGCGCCTCGATCACATGGTTCCAGTCTGGGTCCTCGCTGTAGAGGCGACGCAGCTTGTGGTCAAGCAGTCGTTCATCTCTGGCGACAACAACGGTTGCGTCCCCGACCGTCGGCTTGACCCTCGCGAACCTTCCCACCAATTGCAGAGTCGGACCGAGGCTCCGTTTTGGATCGTGAAGAGCGGCGATCTTCAGCTCCGGGAGGTCGAAGCCCTCACCCAGCATGTCGACACACACCACGATCCGAGCGGACCGGTCCCTGAGCCGACCGAGGGCCTCCCGGGCGGCTGGCCCGCCGATCCCCGTGTGGACCTGGACCGAGCCGAGGTCGGAGGCAAGACGTGCATACAGGGTATGCACGTCGGCAGCGCGAACGACGTTCCTGCATCGCGCCATGAGGAGATGATCCCGGCCGGCCTCCAAGTCCAGTCGGAGTGATTCGACCGCTGCCGCCGCGATCGCTTCGTCGGGGTTGATCAGATCAAAGACAGATCTATAGACAATGCGGCTGAATACGGCGTCCCGCTGCGCCTCCCGCAAGGGAAAGGAGTACACGAAGTCGCCACCGAGCGGTTGACCGTCCTCGCGGAAGGGGGTCGCCGTGAATTGGACAACCGGCTTGCCAGCGAAGTCATCCCGGATGCGGGACCAACTCGCAGCCCTAACGTGATGGGCTTCGTCGAAGAACACAGCGTCTAGTCCGGCGACGAGAGCCGCTCTTGCCTCCGTCGAGCAGGCGGCAACGGCATTCGGTGTGCTGATCACAACGTTGCACCGATCGGCGAACGCCGCTGCCTCGCCACCATCCCGGATGCCGCCCCTAAGAGTGCCAACCACGGGCCGGGGCGTCCCCGCTGGAACGATCCCGAGTTGCGCCAGCAACCCGAGTGTCTCGAACTTGGTGGCCGTTTGAGTTCGCAGACTGTCGCCAGGAACCACGACCAGGAGCCGCCGAGGCGCCATCGCGACGGCGAGCGTCAGCATCGCCTCGGTCTTGCCAGTGCCGGTCGGCATAACAACCGTCGCCGGGCGGGTTGACGAGGTGGTGAGGTGCGCCACGACCGCATGGACAGCCCCGCGTTGGGCGCGGCGGAGGCCAGAAGCGTCCGCCCGGTCGTCGACCGGAAGGCTCACGGCGCCACGCCATGCCGCAGAGATCCTCCCCGGGTCCGGCAGTTCGAGATCGCGCCACCTTCTGCGGGACGCGTCCCACCTAGGGCCCTCATCGCCGTCGGTGCGGTAAACACTGCCGTCCCGCGCAACGATTCGGCCCGTCGCCGCCTCCTCGACGGCGAAGTCCTGGGCCAGGTGGCGAAGGTGCCGCGTCGTTGTCTTTCCGACCCGCAGCTCCGCGATCGCGTCCACAAGTCCCGGCAGGGGGTCGGGCTCGGTCACCGGATCGCGACCGGCTGGCGCGCGTCGGCAGCTGGACCGCGGCCGGCCGCGGGACGGCGTAGTCCTCGCGTCCTTACGGCATTGCCCCCGTGGCGTCGCATACGGCGAGGGTAAACGGCGCTTGGCGCGACGCAGTGTATTGACAGTTATCGGCGGCTCGGTCTAACACCGGCGCAGGAGATTTCCTTCACCAGCGGCCGTTCGGGCCCCGTCCTAGACGCGTTCGCGCCGACGCGCGGCCGAGGTGAGCTCCTCGTACAACGCGAGGGTTTCCCGTTGCACCCGGTCGTCCGGTTCGACCTGCACGTCGAGGACGCGGCGCATCTCGTTCATCAGCGCGTGCAGCTTGCCGGTGGAGCCCTCCGCGTCGGCTGCCCGCATCGCGAGCCGGTACAGCCGCTCCTCGTACGGGCTGGCACGCAGCCCGGTGCGGGCGGCGCGGAACGCGAGCGCCGGGTCGTCGTCGTCGAGCGCACGCTCGGCGACCGCGGCGGCGAGGTCGACCACGCCGGCGACCATGTCGGTGCGGAACATCTCGACGTCGACCCACTCGTCGTTGAACCCGTCGAATGGCTGCCCGCGTACCAGGTCCAGCGCGGCGACCTGATCCTCCGGCCCTCCCTTCGCGAGGGCCTGGAACTGCTGCCAGTCGCAGCCGACGCTGTCCTCGAGCCGCCAGCCGGGGCCGTTCGTGATCGCACCGCCGACGAGCGCGCGGGCCTCGGCGACCCGGTTGCGCACCACCCGGCCGTCGGCGATCTCGTCGGGCCATAGCGCCGTGGACAGTTGTTCGGCGTTGACGCCGCGGCGGTGCAGCGCAAGGTAGACGAGGATCCGGATCGGCGGGGTGCGCCGCGGCCCGTGGTCGGGGAACTCGACGCCTTGCAGGTCGACCGGTCCGAGCACGTTCACCGACATCGGCACGGGTTCTGTGGTCTCGGTGGCGGGGGCGTTCTCACGCAACGCGTCGTACGCCGGGTCGTCCGCCGCGACCGGCGGGTCGCTGCGGGCGTGCTCGATCAGCGCGGCGATCTGGTCGGCGGCTGGCGGGCGGATGGGCACAGTTATCGGCCCGCCCGGCGTTCCGGTGAGGGTTTCGCCGGTGAGCTGCCACTGCTGCGCGGTGCGGCGATCGTTGCCGGCGGCGAGGATGAGCAGCGGCACGGCCGGGTCGAGCGCGGCGTGCACGAGGTCGTCGGAAAGTTCGTCGACGTGCCAGCCGACCAGGACCAGCAGCGGCGTGGCGCCATCGGGGCTGGCGCGGCGGCCGGCGGCACCGGCGTGCCCCTCCTGGCGCAGCTGGTCCCGCACCGCGGTGGCGTGCGCGAGCAGGTCGTCGGTGCGCGCCGCCAGGTCCGGGACGGTTTCGACGCGGTCCAGCGACCCGACTCGCGACCAGACCTGGGTCGGGGCCAACACGTGCGTCAGTCCGGCCCACGGTGCGCCGACCAGCCGCGACGCTGCGGTCACTAGCAGGTCCTCGACCCGTTCTGGATCACCGTCGACGGCGGTGTAGCCGGGCTGCTCGAGGTCGACGTAGACGTCGGTGTCGTCGCGGCGGCCGAGCTGCAGCAGAGCAGGTAGCGGGTCGGCTTGCTCCTCGACGGCGAAGGTAAACCCACCGGCGTTCGCGGCCAGCTCCCAACCGGCGCTGCCGGCGGTGAACGGCGGCGGGGGCGGGGCGCTGCCGGTCAGGTGCAACTCGATGCGCCCATCGTCATGACAGAACACCGTGTCGACGTTCCCGGCGGCGCCGCGCTGGTCGGCGAGGGCGACCGCGAGCCGCACCGCGGAGGCGACCGGGTCGACCCGGCGGGCTTCGACGCGCAGACCCGCCTCGACCGGACCCAGCGGCTCCGGGGTCGGCGCGGGCCGCTGGCCGAGCGGCCGGCGGCGCAGCGCGATGCGGCGCGCGCGTTGCAGCGCTGCGAGCGCGGCGAGGCTGCCGACACCGAGCCCGACGGCCAGCGGCGCCACCGGCAGGCCGTGGTCGGGGTGGGCCGGCGCCGGCTGCGGTCGCGGTTCCGGCACGTGCTGCGACGCAGGCGTCGGTGGCGTGCGGGGCGCTTCGTTGTTGGTCGGTTCTGGTTGCTGCGTCGTGTCCGGGTCCGGAGATGCGGCGTGGAACGCGGGCGCATCCGCGCCGGTGGTGGCGTGCACCGGTTGGTGCGGCTGTTCGCTGTGCGTTGCGGGTGCCGGGCCGCCGTCGTCGAGGTCGCGGACGCCGGGGCCGTCGGCGTCGGCCGGCAGCAGCAGCACCCAGCCGGGCTGGATCAGGCTGGCGCGGGTTAGCTCACCGCCGTCCGGCTGGGGGCGGCCGCGGTTCAGCTCGTAGATCTCGTGGTAGCGGCGGCCGTCGCCGAGGTGGCGGGCGGCGATGTCCCACAGGCTGTCGTAGTGGCGGTCATGCGGGGGTTGGACGACGTACATCTTGTGCGCCGGCCGCTGCGCCGGGGCCGGTGCACCGACAGGTGTCACCGTCGGCGGAGATGCGACACAGTCGGCTCCCGGAACGGCGCCTCCGCCGACCCGCGCGCCCCACTCGTCCGCGATGAGCGTCGCGGTCGCAGCCGGGCGGATCGCCGCCGCGACGGCGTGGTCGCTGGCGGCCCGGGTTAGGGCGGCCACTGGCATCGCTTGCAGGTTCGCCGCCGCCGGGACGAGCAGCAGCGCGGTCGCGACGAGCTGGTGCGCGAGGCCGTGGCTGGCGCCGAGCAGTGGGAGGCGGCGGGCCGCCGGCCTCCCTCGCAGCTGCGCGAGCAGTTCCCGGGCGACGTTCACCAGCAGGTGCGCCCACGCCAACCATGCGACCACGGCGAGCACGTGCACGACGGCGTTGTCGGTCAGCGGGCTGCTCAGCGCGTGCCGGAGCTGCCCGCCGGTTGGGGCGTGCGCCGGCAGCGGGTCGCCGATGACAGTGGCGAGCAGCAGCGGCACGCCCACCAGCAAGACGAGCAGAGCGAAGGCGGCAGCGGCCGCACGGAGGCGAACACCGGCCGCCGCTGCGGCGGGGCCTGCTTCGGTCGGTCGGGTCAGTGTGGTCATGGCTGGTCCTCACCGGTGATCACGCCGCGGACGGCGCTGGCGGTGGCGTATCCGTGGGTGGTCAGCGACGAGAGCCCGACGATGCCGAGCAGTGCGGTCGGCGTGTGGGTCGTGACGCGGACGGTGACCGCGTCCCCGGATGCGGTCGCCTCACAGCCGCTGCCGGGTGCGGCGACCTGCACGTAGTGGCACGCGTCGGCGATCGCCCGCGGCACGTCGAGACTGTCGGTGCCGGTCGTGCGCAGCGCCGCCAGGTCCAGGTCGTTGGCCCCAGCGCGGGCGGCCTGCTCGGCGAGGTCCGCGGCGTGCTGCCGCGCGGTGATCGCGCGGCCGCCGTCCCACACCAGGCCGGCGAGCCCGAACATCGCGCCGGCGAGCAGCAGCACGATCACGCTGACCGCGCCCACGTCACCGCCCGGCCGCCCCCGCCCGATCATGGATTCACCGCCCGGTAGCGGTCCAACGGCGCGCTGGCGGTGGCGGTCAGCGTCTTCGCGCCCGGCAGCCCGCTGACCGTCACGTCGGCGAGGTCCGCCGTGCACGAGACCGCCACGGTGACGATCCCGCCCGGGGCGAAGCTGCCGGTGTCGACGTGGACGTCGGTGTGCCGGCAGGTCAGCCCGGCACCGGTCAGGTCTGCCTGCGCGGTGCTGGTCGCGGCAGTGACCGCGTCGGCCGGGCTGCGGGTGTCACTGGCGGCGCGGGCGGCGTCGCGGGCGGCGCCGACGAGCTGGCCATGCGCCTCGTCCAGCCGGCCCAGCCCGACGACGAAGCAAAAGAACGCGAACAGCAGCGGGGCCAACAGCACCATCTCAACGGTCACCGAGCCGCCGTCACGGCAGAACGGCTCGCTCGCAGGTCGGCGGGTCATGGCGCGCGGAACCCCTCGACCGGGCCGCTGCTCGTCTCGACCACCCGCAACGTGACCAGCCCGGACAGGATCGACACGGCGTGCGCGCTCACCCGAACCGTCGCCTGCCCGCCGGCTCGGGTCACGTCGACGCTGGGACTGCTGACGACGTCGGAGCCGAGCTGGTGCAGGTAGGACAGCGTGCCGGCGCGCGCGGAGGTGACCGCTGCCTGGTCGGTGGGTGCGGCGGCGCGGGCGAGTCGGGCACCTTGCTGCGCGGCGGCGAGCACGACATGCCGAGCGTGCATGTACAGCGCGGCCTGCACGACGAGGAACACGAGGAACATCAGTAGCGGCGCGAGCAGCACCAGCTCGACCGCGCTGCTGCCGTCCTCACCGCAGCGACACCGCATCCCCCGGCCACGCATCGTCGGCGACCGCCTACTGGCCCGCGGCCGGGGTGTCGGTGACGATGTCGTTCGCCTTCGACTTCAGCTTGTTGTAGAGGATCGTGCCGACCGTGATCGCGATCGCGGCGCCGACCGCGGCGAGGATCACCCACTGCACCGCATCGCCCCGCTCGGGGTCCTCGCCGTGCACCTGCCGCAGCCGGTGGCGGGCCGCGTCGAACAGCAGCACACCGACACCGATCTCCGGGAACAGCGCGGCCAGCGTCACGCCCATCACCTGCACCCGCCTGCTCATGCCGTATCTCCTTCCGTCACATCGCCAGCACTTTGGCCACCGCCGGGTAGCCGAGGAACAGCAGGAATCCGAAGCCGAGCACGACCTGGGCGACGAGCATCGACTGCGACCGTTCCGCCGACGCGCCTTGCAGGTCGGTGAGCTCGCGGTCGCGCAGGCTGGCCGCCTGCGCGCGCAGGCTCGCCTCCGCTTGCGCGCCGGAGGTGTCGACAAGGGAGAGCCGCGCGGCAGTGTCGACCAGGTCAGGTACCGCCAACTCCTCCCCGAGTCGGCCCAGCGCGGCCGCCGGCGCCAGCCCGTCGGTGCGCGCGTCGGCGAGCGCTCCCCGCAGCCGGGCGAACGCCGGCCCACCGCCGAGCTGCGCCGCCTCGCCGAGGGCTTCGGCCAGCCCGGCGCCGCTGGCCATCCGCATCGCAACCAGGTCCAGGTAGGCGCCGACCGCGAGCCGGAAGTCCCGGCGTACCTGCCCGGCCGTCCCGCGCAGTCGCAGGTCCGGGACGAGGAACCCGACCACCGCGCCGGTCAGGCTCACCCACGCCGGCACCAGCGCCGGCAGCGCCAGCCCGGTCGCGCCCGCGGCGAGCAGGGTGAGCGCCGGGACCACCAGGCCGACGAGGGCACCGACCGCCTTCGCGGCGAAGAACTCCGCCGTGCTGCGGCCGGTCACCGACAGGTCCGCCCGCACCGCCGGCGACAGCCAGCCGCGGGAGAGGAACCCGTCGGCCAGCGGCCGGCCGACCGCGTCCTGCCACCGCACCGGCCACGAACGGCCACCCCGGGTGGTGCGCGCAGTGGTGCCGGCGCGGGCCCGGTCGTAGTCGGCGAGCACCCGGGCGAGCGGCGCGGGCGCCGGCCACAAACCGGCGGCGAGCAGCAGCAGTCCGGCCGCGACCCCGCCTCCCGCGAGCACCCCGAGGATCATCGCGCCGCCTCCTCGGCCGGAGGTCGCGCCGGTGCCGGGACGTGCACCCGGCCACCGACCAGGAACCGTGACGCCGCCGGGGTTCGGGACAGCCGCTGCAACCACACGAACCCGCAGCCGAACACGGCGACCACGACCGCCAGCGCCAGTTGCCCGGTCACGGTCCGGTACGGCGCGACGTACGCGGGGTTGAGCAGGTCCAGCCCCAGCGCCATCGCGACGGTGACGACCAGCACGATCCGCACCCCGCGGCGGGTGGAGCGCCGCTCCGCCTCCACCGCCCGGCGCATGCTCAGCTCCTGACGGGACGAGCGGGCCAACGCCGAGAGCACCGCGTGCAGCTGCCGGCCCTGCGCGCGGCTGTTCAGCAGCAGCGCCGCGACGACGAGATCGCCGGACACGTCGTCGAGTTCCGCGGCGAACGCGTGCAGCGCGGACTCCAGCGGTTCGCGGGCGCGCAGCCGGTCGACCAGCCCGGCCAGCGGGACGGCCAGCGCCGGAGCAGCGGCCGGCAGGCTCGCCGTGAGCGCTTCCGGCAGCGCCGCGCCGGTCGCCACCAGATCGCGCAGCGACTCGGTCCAACCGGCCAGCGCCTCCAACCGGCTGATCGCGGTGCGGGTGGCGCGCGTGCCGCCGAACAGCTGCTGCCAGTTCCCGGCAAGCACGCCGAGCGCGACCGCCACCGCGACCCACCGCGTGACCGCCAGAACCACGAGCGCGACCGCGACGCCGGTCCCGATCCGCGTCCACGGCACCGCCCGCCGCGGACGGTACGGCGGGCGGGGTTCCCAGCCGCGCCACCCCGCCACCGCCAGCAGCAGCCCGGTGCCGGCGCCGAGACCGGCGAGGACACCCAGGGCGAGCCGGCCGCTCATAGCCGCACCGCCGCCGGCCGCTGGTCGTATCCGTGCTCGGCCAGCACCGCGGCCCGTCGTTCGCTGATCGGCGCGGCCGCCACCGCGACGGTGGACCCCGGCGGTGCGGCGAACACTTCGCTGGAGACGACTTGGGTGCCGTCCCAGCCGACGACCTCGCGCACCGACGAGATGTACCGGTGCGCGCGCTGCGCCTGCCGGCCCTCGACCTTCGCGAGATGGACGACGAAGTCGAGGGCGCCGGCAGTGAGCATGCCGGTCGCCTCCACCGGCATCCGGGCGTCCGACTCCAGCGCGTAGGTGGCGATCCGCTGAAAGACCATCCGCGAGTCGCGGGCGTGGATCGTCGACAGCGACCCGTCCTCGCCCTGGGTCATCGCGTCGAGCATCGCGATGATCTCCCCGCCGATCACCTCGCCGACGATCAGCCGGTCCGGGTTCATCCGCCGGGACCACTCAACCAGGTCCAGCAGCGTCACCGCGCCGACGCCTTCGGCGTTCGGCAGCCGCTCCTCCATCGCCACCACGTCGCGGTGCAGGTCGGGCAGGTGGTGGAAGCCGAGCTCGAGGAAGTGCTCGGCGGTGACCAGCCGCTCCTCCGGCGGGATCGTGTTCCCCAACGCGCGCAGCAGCGTCGTCTTGCCGGCGAACGTGGCGCCGGACACCATCAGGTTGAACCGACCGTGCACCGCGGCGGCGAGGAACGCGTGCACCTCATCGGTGAACGCGTCCAGCCCGGCCAGGTCGTCCAGCGCGACCCGCTGGTGGCGGTAGAGGCGGATCGACACCGACGGCCGTTCCACCACGCTCATGACCGCGCACAGCCGCGACCCGTCCGGCAGCCGCACCTCCAGCCGCGGGTGCACCGAGTCGAACGGCCGTGACGACAACCCGGCGTACGTCGCCGCCGTACGCACCCACTCGATCAGCTCCGCGTCGGAGTCGGCGACCGCCGGGCCGCGATCCCGCCGCCCGTCCGTCCGGTACAGCCACACCCGGTCGAAGCCGTTGATCTCGATGTTGTTCAGCGACGGATCCTCGATCAGCGGCTGCAGCCGGCCCAGGCCGAACATCGCCGCATGCACCGCCTCCGCGAGGCTGCGGTCGTCCTCAGCCGGCGGCATGCTCGCCTGCCCGCCGAGCAGCTGCTCCCGGCGGTAGGAAGTCAGCGCGTCGAGGATCAGGCTGCGGCCGAGCTCACGTTCCTCCTCACTCGACAGCAACGCGTCGCCGCGCTCGGCGCGGCGGCGCCGTTCCGCGCGCAGCAGGTCCGCGACCTGGCCGCGCAGCCGTTGCACCAGCGCGTAGTCCACGTCGATCACCCGACCTCGGCCCGTGTCGGCATCGGCGCCGGCACGTCGACAGCACCGGTGGCGCCATCCGGCTCAGCCGGGGAGCAGTGCACCCGTGCGTACAGGTCCCGGGCGAGTGTGCGGGCGGAGACGACCAGCGGCGACCGGTCCAGGCCGCGGGTCGGTGTTCCGGCGAGGCCGGCGGCCGCCGCCGCGTCCTCCGCCAGCCAGCCGAACCCGACACTGCCGGGCAGTGCAGAGGCGAGCGCGTCGCGCACCTGGTCGACGTCCCGGTCGTGCCGCCGCGTGTCGCTGACCACCGCCACGTGCAGCTGCGCATGACGGTCTTGTTCCTCTTCTGCAAGCGCGGCGAGCAGGTGACGCAGGTGCGCCACCGACTCCGCGGTCGGCCGCGCGACCAATACCAGCAGGTCCGCCCGTGCGACCAGGTGCGCGCTCGGCAGGCCGGGCAGCAGCCGGCCGCAGTCCGCCACCACGTCCATCGCGGAGTCGGCGAGCGCTTCGGCCACGTGCCGCCACAGCGGGCCTATCCGCATCGCCTGCGCCGGCGAGTCGACACCGACCAGCACCGGCAACCCACCGACCGCGGCCTGCACCTGCGCGTCCACGTCGAGCCGACCCGGGTTGGTTCGCGCGGCCGCCGCCAGCCCGACGACGCCGCGGTCACCGGCGAGCCACCCACCGCCCTCACCGCGCAGCCGAAGCGCGATATCACCGCCGCCCGGGTCGCAGTCGGCGAGCACGGCCGGAGTCGGCCACACCGCGGCCAGCGCGGTCGCGGTCGTGGTGACACCAGCGGTCCCCTTCGCGGCGGCGACGGCAACCAGACTCATCGCGCCACCCCTACCGTCCGACCGGCAGCAGCGACAGGCTCACCGCGCCGGCCACCGACGCCTGCGCCACCGCCAACGCCTGCGACGCGTCGACCACCAGCGACACCACCGTCACGCCGGTCCCCGCGTCATGCTCCACTTGCAGCACCCGCGCGGTCGGCACCAGCACCGTCGGCCGCACGCCGCTGCCGCCGTTAGCCGGGCTGACCTGCAGCACGCTCACCGACCGGCCGGGCTGCAGCGACGGGGGAAACCCGCCTGGCTTCACCGCGACCGCCACCAACTGCTGCCCCGCACCCGGCAGCGACGACGGCGTGAGCATCTGCGCGGTCAGCAGCGTGCCGGCCGGCAGGTTCGCCTCCACCGTCTCCCCGACCAGCTGGCCCGCGTACGACGCGGCGATGCCGTGCACCCCCGACCCGGCCAGGTGCGCCACCGCCAGGTCACCCGCGGTCAGCGTCTGCCCGGCGGTCACCGGCCGCGCCAGGGTGAGTAACGCGACCCGATGCTCACCGCGCAACGCCAGCGCGCCACCGAGCGCCGACGACGCCGCGAGCACGACCACGCCGACTGCGATCGCCAGTGGCCGGCGAGGACGCCGCGCCACCGGCAGCCGGTCCTGGCGGACGGAGGCACTGCCATTGCTCGGGCGCCAGGCCGGACGTGTGCGGTGCCCGTTCCCGAGCTCTGGTCCTGCAGCGACGTCGTCACAACCTCACCCACCATTCGCCCATCCGACTGCTGGTCATCCCGACCCCCCGGTCACCACCGTCTGCCGCTCCACAACCCGCAGCGGGAACCGTGTCGTCCGCGTCATCACCGGCAGCGCGCCGCCCGCGCCGCCGGCCCCGACGAAGCTCACCTGCCAATACACCGTCACCGTCACCGTGAAGAACCGGTCGTTCGCGCCCGGACCGGTCTGCGGCTGCCCGGCGCTGGACTCGGTGTAGGTGTGGGAGCAGCCCGTCGACTGCGCATCCGGCGACCGGCTCGCGTCGTACGGCGTGCCGCCTCCGGCACACGACAGCGGCGGAGTCCCGTCACCGGCGTCCCACACCGACCGCACCGGCTTCGCCGTGACCTCCGCCCACACCGGCCCGACTGCCGTCCGCTGCTTGAGCGGGCGCCACTGCGCCGGGTCGAGCCACCACCAGGTCGCCAGGTTCACCAGCGCGTCCCCGGCCGGGTTGCGCCGAACCTCCGGTGCCGGAAGCGGCAGCTTGTTCACTGCTCGTTGCGCGAGAGTCGCGGGGGTGACCTGGCCGTTCTGTCCCGCCGCGTTCGGAACCAGAATCGGGAGGCCAGCCCAGCCGTTGCCGTTGCAGTACTGCTGCCACCAGGTTCCGTGCACAGTGCTGGGGTCGGGTAGCGGCAAGCGTTCGAACAGAAACACCTGGACCCACTGGCAGCTGCTGGCAGATACCTCGGTCGCTCCTGACGCGGCACCACCCCCGCCCGTCGATCCAGTCGTGCCGACCCGCGTGGTAACGACGCCATCTCTGTTGTCGCCGCTCACAGCGACTGGACCGGGATGATCGTCTGCGATCGCGAGCTTGGCCGGTACCAACGCAAGAACCGCGAGGCCCCAGATGGCGAGTCGCGTCAGCATGACGTCTTCGGGTACTCGACGCTGGCGACGCGCCAGATTCCGTCTGGCCCACGGTGCATCGTCGAAACGACGTGATTGCGGGGAACCCCCTTCGTGAGCCGCTCACCAGTAGAGAGATCGACGACGCCGCTACCTGACGAGTCCTGGCAGTCATCCACGACCGCTATCCCCTGCCCGGCCAACAGTTGACTGATCGTCGGGCGCGGCACGTCTTGGCCGTAGAACGCCCGCCCACGCGAGCGCTCGCGTTCGATCCCGTTCAGCAGCGAAGTCAGCTCGGGATCAGCGGCGTACGGCGCGAGCATCGCCCGGCGCTTGCTGGCCGGCGCCTTGGAAGCCGGCGTCAGGGCGGCCCAGAAGGCTCGGTACTGCGCGAGTGCGGCGTCGGCCGAGGGTGTCGGTGACGGGGTCACGGACGCCGAAGACGGCGAGACGGAGGTCCGGCTCGGGAGCGGGTCCGCGAGCTTGCTGCTGCTGGGGCTGCAGCCAGTGATCGTGGCGGCGGCGGCCGCAGCCAACGCGACACCAGCGGCGCCGCTCTTAACCACCGCCCGTCGCCGGCGGTTCCCTCTCGCGGTCGTGGTCACCCGCATCGCGCACCTCCTACCGAGAGCCACGCAAGAAGGCGTAGCAATCTCCGCATACCGGTGGATCAAGGTCAAGACCGGTTGTGGACAATTTCGCGACATAGGGGCAAGCCTCGGCGCCCACCATCACCACGAACGTCACCACAAACATCACCACGGAGATCATTTAGGCGTCCGGCGCCCGTGGTGACGCTCGTGGTGATGCCCACGGGCGACCGTCGCCGCCATGCCCGATCCCTGGCCGCTGCACCTGACCGTCGACGCGCACGGCAGCGAGGACAGCTTCGTCCGCGTCCGCCGCGTGACCCCCGACGCACCTGCCCACCTCACCGTCCGCGTCGGCTCGGTCGTCGTCTACTGCCTCGACGCCGGGGCGGTCACCGCGATGGCCGCCGCCTGGGCCCGGGCGTACGCCGCCAGCGCCGACCAGCTGCCCCTCGACAGCCGGCAACCCCGCCCCCTGGCCACCCGCGGCGGCTACGCCGCACCCGCCGCGCAGGTCGTCGCCGAAGGGCCCACCGCCTGGAACGTCACCCCACCCCGGCCCGGGCACGCGTACGCCGAGGTGGCCTCGAGCTGGCTGACCGTGCGGGTGCACGACGCCACCGCGCTGCGCACCCACACCCGCGCGTGGGCGCAGGCGTCCGCTCTCGGCCAGCACTCGCTCGCCCGCCCGCCGGTGCCGTTCCGGCGCCTGCTCGACGCCGCCAACGCCCAGGAGCAGGTCAACCGCTACCGAGCCGACCACCCGAACTGGCGAGGCCGGTGACATCCACAATCCGCGGCGCGGGCACGCCCGCGGCGACTGCGCCCGGTGAGACTGCGGGATCGACAGGAGGCTCCATGACCTACCAGCTCTACCGCGCCCAGAGCATCGACGCGGACCCGGAGATGCCATCGCTCGGGGAGTACGACGACTTCGACGCCGCACTCAGCGCCCGCGACCGCGACGTCATCGCCCAGCTCGAATGCGCCCCTGTGCCGCCAAGAGAGATAACGCACCTGATCATCGGGCCGGGCCTCCGTGGACCCCGGACCCGCCACCCGCTCATCACGTTCGCCGGCACCACCGTCACCGATCCCGACCCGGCGGCCCAGATCGAGGAGATCCGCGACTGGCTCGATCGCCTCCGCGGGCGCTGACCCCTCCGTGCAGGTTCAGCACCGCCTCCGCGACGGGCTCAAGCCCCCAAACTCCACCCGCCGAGGGGAGACCGACCCAGCGTCGGACGGTGCATCGCATAACTGTTCTTACCGACTGGCCCCGAGCCACCGCCGGCACCGGCGCCTATCGGCACCTACCGAGTGCCTCCAATAGGT
Organism: uncultured Actinomycetota bacterium; assembly: GCA_963728075.1. Lineage (GTDB taxonomy): Bacteria > Actinomycetota > Actinomycetes > JAFAQI01 > DASSKL01 > CAVSIP01. Next base: position 395,841 of record CAVSIP010000005.1, read on the forward strand.
CGGTCCGAGGGCGGCCACAGCGCCCGGCTCGTCGTTGAGACGAACAGGCGCGGGGTCCAACGGGCAACCATCCGGGGGGTCTGAGTCGTCATAGTGGTGCGCAAGGTGCGCGGACGGGGGGTGGCGACGTGGGAGGCGAGGCTGGCTTTCGCGACTTCGTCGTGGCGCGTTCGCCCGCCCTTGTGCGCTCCGCCTGGTTGCTGACCGGGAACGAGGCGACGGCTGAGGACCTGGTCCAGACCGCGCTGGCGAAGACGTGGACACGCTGGTCGCGGGTGCAGCGTCGGGACACGCCAGAGGCATACGTCCGCCGGGTGATGTTCTCGACGTTCCTGACCTGGAACCGACGTCGCTGGCGGGGCGAGGTCCCGGTTGCCGCGACGCCCGATGGCGCGGCTGCGGGTGACGCCTATGCCGATGCGGACCGGCGACATTCGGTCATCGAGGCGTTGCGGAAGCTGCCGGCACGGCAGCGCGCCGTCGTGGTCCTCCGCTACCTCGAGGACCTGTCCGAGGTGCAGACCGCCGATGCGCTGGGCTGCTCGGTGGGGACG
>CAVSIP010000006.1:0-28071 GCA_963728075.1 uncultured Actinomycetota bacterium
TGCTGCTGGCCCCGCAGCTGCAGCTCAACCCGTACAACCTCACCTTCGTCGTGCTGGAGACCTTCGCCGTACCGGTGATCGCCCGGCTGTACAGCCTGCCTGCGGCGATCCTGGCCGGCCTGGCGATCGGCGTCGGCCAGAGCGAGCTGGTGCAGGTGCACGGCGGTGCGGCGCTGCAGGGGGCGATCCGTGAGCTGCACGTCAACGGTCTCGTCGTGGCGCTGTTCATCGCGCTGCTGGCCCTGAACTCGCTGCGCGAGGTGGGCGGCCGTGGTGACGCGGGTGCTGCGGCAATCTTCGCCTCGCGGCGGGCGGACGACGAGCGCAGTGCGCAGCGGAGGACGGTGCAGCTCGCGGCCGGCGTCGGGCTGATGTGCGTCCCGTTCTTCCTCTCCCCGCTGCACCTGCACCAGGCGCTGGGCGTCCCCGCACTCGCGGTGATCTACGTGTCGCTGGTCGCCGTGACCGGCTACAGCGGCCAGATCTCCCTCGGTCAGGCCGGCTACGCCGGACTGGGCGCGTTGTTCTACGCGAAGTTCTCCAGCGGCGACCTGTTCGGCCTGGCTGCGCTGCCGGACCTGCCGTCGATCGTCCTGGGCATGGTGGTGGCCGGGCTGGTCGGGTTCGCGACGGGTTACCCCGCGATCCGGCGGCGCGGCCTGTTCCTCGCGTTGACGACGTTCGCCGTGGGCGCGCTGGTCAGCCGGTTCGTCTTCAACAACCCGTTCTTCACCACCGGCGTCGCGGTGCACCGGCCCACCATCGGCGGCTGGTCGCTGCAGGGTGACCGGGCCTTCTACGCCTTCGAGCTGGTCTGCCTGGCGCTCACCCTGCTCGTCGTGCGGAACCTGCGGTCGGGACGGCTCGGCCGGGCGCTGGTGGCGATGCGCGACAGCGAGCCCGGTGCCCGATCGGTCGGCATCGACATCAGCACCCTCAAGGTGTTCATCTTCGCCGCGAGCTCCGCGGTCGCGGGCCTCGGCGGCGCGCTGCTGGCGCAGACCCAACGGGCGTTCGACCCGACCGCGTTCGACCCGTTGCAGGCACTGTTCTGGTTCACCGCCGTGGTCGTCTTCGGCGCCGACAGCGCAGCCGGTGCCGTCATCGCCGCCGCCGTGGTGGTGACGCTGGACACGGTGCTCGTCCCGAACGCGTCGACCGTCCTCATCGGCATGCTGGCGCTGCTGCTGGGCCGGCTGCCGGGCGGCGCGGTGGACGCGGTCCGCCAGCTGACGGCGCGGCTCGTCACGCCCACGGGGCTGATCACCCAGTGGGAGCGGGCCACGGCCGCCGCCCCGCCGCCGGCGCAGCGGCGACTGTCCGAGTCCGGCCGGGCCGCGCTCGCCCGGGTGCGGAGGTGAGTGCCGTGGGGCAGACGCTGCAAGGCACCGGCATCACCAAGCGCTTCGGCGGGCTCACCGCCGTCGACGCCGTCGACATCACCGCCGAGCCCGGCACGGTCACAGCGCTGATCGGTCCCAACGGCGCGGGCAAGACCACCCTGTTCGCCTGCCTCACCGGCATGACCCGGCCCGATGCCGGCCAGGTGCTGCTGGGCGAGCGCGACATCACCCGCCTGACCAGTGACCAGCGGGCCCGGCTGGGCGTCGGGCGCACCTTCCAGCGGCTCAACGTCTTCCCGACCATGACCGTTCGGGAGAACCTGCTGGTCGGCGCGGAGAGCCGCTGGCCGGGCTCCCTGCTGCGCGGCGTCCTGGGCGTCCCCGAGCCCAACCGCGACCGTGACGGCGCCCACGCCGACGGCGTGCTCCGCAGGCTGCGCCTGTGGGACGTGCGCGACGAGGTCACCGGATCGCTGCCGACCGGGACGCTGCGTCTGGTCGAGCTGGGCCGGGCCCTGTGCAAGGACCCGGACGTGCTGCTGCTGGACGAGCCGGCCAGCGGGCTGGACTCGCACGAGACCCGCGAGCTGCAGGCGGTGCTGCGAGACGTCGCGGGCGACGACGTGGCCGTCCTGCTGGTGGAGCACGACGTCGACCTGGTGTTCGAGGTCGCCGACACCGTCTACGCGATGGCGGAGGGTCGGCTGCTCGCCCACGGCAGCGCGGACGAGGTGCGCCGCCATCCCGAGGTGCAGCGGGCGTACCTGTCCGTGGGAGCGAACGCGTGAGCGTCGAGCTGCGGCTCCGGGACGTCACCGCCGGCTACGGGCCGGTGGAGGTGCTGCACGGGGTCTCGATGGACGTCCCGCGCGGGGCGGTCACGGCGCTGCTGGGTGCCAACGGCGCGGGCAAGACCACGACCCTCGGCGTCGTCACGGGGCAGGTGCGGCTGCGCTCGGGAGAGCTGACCTGGGCCGGTCACGACATCTCCCGCACCCCGACGTACGACCGGGCGCATGCCGGCATGACGCTCATCCCCGAGGTCCGCGGCATCTTCCCGGACCTCAGCGTGCGGGACCACCTGGAGATCTTCGCGCACGACACCGAGGCCAGCGGCGACTACTCCGCGGCGCTCGATGCCTTCCCGGTCCTCGGCGAGCGGCTGTCGCAGTCCGCCGGCAGCCTGTCGGGCGGCGAGCAGCAGATGCTGGCCATGGCGCACGCACTCGTACGCCGGCCGCGCCTGCTGCTGCTGGACGAGATCTCCTTCGGCCTGGCCCCACGGATCGTGGCGCAGCTGTTCGAGGTCGTCGCCGAGCTGGCCCGCCAGAACGTCACGGTCGTGCTCGTCGAGCAGTACCTGTCCGAGGCGCTGCGCCTCGCCGACGTGGTGTACGTGCTGGCCCGTGGCGAGGTGGCGTTCGCCGGCGAACCCGGCGAGCTCAGCGGACTGGAGACGCTGCCCGGCTACGCCAGCGCCGGCTGACGGGCTACTGGTCGTAGGGGATGTTCGGCACGGTGAAGCAGTTGTTGTCCATGTCCGGGACGATGTCCTGCCAGCCGCCCGCCCCGCCGTTGAGCGCATCGCGCCAGCGCACCACGTTGATGCAGTTGGTGACCTGCTTGCGCGGGGTCTGCCGGGCCTCGAAGTTGCGCGGGATGAGCAGGCCACCGGCGTCGTACTTCTGCGGCCGGTTCATGAACGCCTCGACGCACGTGCGGGTCACCTTCGCCCCGCAGGAGGACACGGCGTCGGTGAACCACTTCCCCGCTGCCCAGCCCTCGAGCTCCCAGTCGGAGAGCTGGTCCTTGCCGTCGTAGCCGTAGCGCTTCACGGCGTCGCGGAACTCCTTGACGCCGGGCTTGCTGAGGTCGTCGTAGTTGCGGGTCATGCCGATCGCGTACATCGACTGCCGGCAGTGCGGCGAGTTCGCGTACCCCTCCTTGACCCCGGCGGTCCAGCCCTGCGTGGTGGTGACCTTGGCCGTCACGTACAGCTGGTTCTGCTCCATGGCACGGCACAGTGACTGGTTCCCGCCGACGTCCATGACGTCGAAGACGAACTGCACGCCGGCGTTCTTCATCTGGATGACCGCGGCGTTGAAGTCCGGCAGGGCGAAGTCGACCTCCTCCTCGACTGCCTGGAACCCCTCGGTCCGCAGACCCTTGGCGATGTACTGACCGAACGCCTTGGCCGCCGCCTGGTTGTAGTAGACGACCCCCGCCTTCCTCGGCGTGTGGGGGAAGTGCTCCTTGAGGAAGCGGTAGTTCTCGGTGCCGCCGTACAACGTGCCGTTGAAGCCGACCTTGCCGTTGCGCGGGTAGTCGACGCCGTAGATGGAGTACAGGTGGCTGTAGGTGTTGTACGCGTTGTCGATGGGCTGGCCACCGATGTCGGGCACGCCCTTCTGCTGGGTGTAGTCCGCAGCCGCGTAGTCGAAGATCGCGTTGCCGACGAACGCGAAGACCTTCGTGGTGTCGATGAGGTTGCGCACGCAGGCCTGGTTGCGGGCGGAGTTCGCCCGGTCGTCGCACGCGTAGAAGTCGATCTTGCGGCCGTTGACACCACCGTGCGCGTTGAGGTTCTGGAAGAACGCCTTGGCGCCGAGGTACGGGCCGACGAAGGCGCGCGGGTCGAACGGGTTCGACCGTGAGCTGATGTTGCCCACCCGGATCGTCGTCGGTGTCACGCCGATGTCGGATGCGGTGTTCTTGGCGCTCGCCCCGCCACCGCCTCCGCCGGAGGACGTCCCGCCGCTCGAACCACCGCTGCCGGGCGCTGCACCGCCGCCCGTCGGGGCGCTGCCACCGCCTGCCGCGCTGCCCCCGGACGCCTGGCCCGTCGTGGCACCGCCCTGGCCGGTGCCCAGATCGCTCGCCGACCCGCCGTTGCCGACCGCCTGCACCGCGCCGGAGCCGCGCTCGGTGGCCGTGAACGCACTGTCCGGCAGCCGGGTGCCGCACGCGGAGGCCACGAGAGCGAGCGCGGACGCCACGACGATCCCCGCGACCTGCTGCCGGGACGGCATCGCTACCTCCGTTGGACGACTGCAGGGCGCAGCGTGAAGCGCCCCGTTGCCCCTTCCCCCACAACGACGATCTTCACCCTACGGTGACGGGGACGATTCGGACACGGAGGAGCAGGTCGTGCAGCTGCTCCATGCCGAGCCCCACCGCGAACCACACCGGCGCGTACGCCGGGCGCACCAGGCCGTGCCAGTGCGCCGGCTCCGGCTTGCCCCCGCGGGGGCGGGAGTAGTCCCACGGGACCTCGCCGACCAGCCGGCGGATGGTCTCGCCGCTGGCGGCCTCCACGGCGTAGATGCCGACCGTCCAGGCGGCACCGCGCGCCCACCACGGCCAGCCCGCGCGACGCGCCGCCCGGTGCGCGGGCTCGAACAGCACCGCCGCGGAGCCGTAGACGGGCAGCATCCACAGGTAGGTGTTCCCGGTCAGCCGCCAGGTGCCGTCCCGGCCGTGCGAGCGCAGGCCGGTCGTCACGATCTCGCTGCACCAGCCGGCCAGCCCGTACACCGCGAACCGCCCCAGCCGCCCCACCGGGCGCCCGCTCACACCGGCCATGCTTCCCGCCTCCACGCCGCGTCCCAGAACATCCACTCGTACCGGCTCGTGGCGACGTACAGCTCCACCAGGCGGTCGGCCGTGTCGCCGTCGACCGGCAGCCGGTCGGTCTCCGCGAGCACCTCCAGGACGACGCCCCCGAACTCCTCGTCGGCGTAGGTGTCGATCCACCGCTGGTAGCGGGGATCCGGCGACCCGCGGGTGACGAGCTCCTTGCCGACCTCCCAGTAGATCCAGTAGCAGGGCAGCACCGCCGCCACCCCCTCGGCGTAGCCGCCGCCGTACGCGGTCGCCAGCAGGAACGCCGTGTAGGCCTGGTTCGTCGGCGTCATCCGCGCCGACGCCAGGGTCTCGACCGCGATGCCGAGCTCGGGCAGCAGCGACTCGTGCAGCGCCCGCTCGACGGCGAGCGCCCCCGCGGCGTGGCGGGCGAACATCTCCGTGGCCCCCGGGTCACCTGCCTTGGCGCCCACGACGGCGAGTGCCCGTGCGTACGCGTCCAGGTACAGCGCGTCCTGCACCACGTAGTGCGCGAACGCCTCCTCCGGCAGCGACCCGCCGGTGAGCCCGGCGAGGAACGGGTGGGCCAGGATCGCCCGGTACACGTCGCCGCCGGCGGTCCACATCCGCTCGCTGAGCGTGCTCACGCGCGCCGCGCCCGGGTGGCAAGACCGGTACCGAGCGCGGCGAGCGCCGCGACGAGGAACGACAGGGCCGACGCGCTCATCCAGGACTGGTAGGTGAAGTGCAGCGCGTCGCGTACGTGCTGCCACCAGCCCGGCCAGGGCCCGACGCTCGGCGCGTACACCAGCTGGTACATCGCGAAGCCCAGCACCCAGGGCACCAGCATCGCCCAGCGTGCCGGCGCGGAGTGGGCGGTGTTCCAGGCGCGGTGGCCGCCCATGAGGAAGTAGTCGACGACGAAGACGGCGAACATCGGCACGAACACCGAGCCGAGAAGGTAGAGGAAGTCGAAGTAGTTCTCGATCCGCAGGAACAGCGCCCCGGCGGTCGTCAGGGCACCGACGGCCACCGCGAACACCCGGCGGTCGACGCGCGGCCAGAAGTTCTGCAGCGACACGACCGAGGAGTACGCGTCGGCGAAGCACTGGTCGAGCTCCCGCAGGGTGAGCACGCCGAACGCGAGCCAGCCGACCGGCACGGCGATGAACGCCGCGAACATGTCGTGCTGGAGGTTGTCCCCGGCCCGCACGACCGTGGCCAGCGCCGCCAGCCCGAGCGCGTAGTACGCCACCTGGGTGATCGTGTAGCCCACGAAGGAGCCGGTGACCGCGGCCCGGACGCTGCGCGAGTGCCGCGAGTAGTCGCTGGCGAGCGGCACCCACGACACCGACACGGCGATGACGACGTCCGCGGCGACCCAGAACCCGGACCACGACCCCTGGGTCAGGGCCGGCAGCGGGTGGCGCAGCAGCTGCACGAACAGGTACACCGTCGCCAGCGCCACCGCCACGATCGCGTACCGGCGCAGGATCCGCACCGAGCCCAGCGGCCAGATCGCCATGACGGTCGTGAGCACCCCGGCCGCGAGGACGTACGGCCAGCGCACCCCGTGCCAGGGCAGCAGCTGCTGCGCCGCGGCGGTGATCGTGACCACCTCGAACACGCCCCAGCCGAGCAGCTGCAGCACGTTGAGCACGGTGGGGACGTAGGACACCCGGCGGCCGAACAGGCCGCGCAGCAGCACCATCGACGGGGCGCCGGTCTGCGCACCCGGTACGGCGGCCGCGGACAGCAGCGCGGTCCCGAGCACGGTGCCGACGACGACGGCGGTGAACGCGGCGACGTACGACAGCGGGGCGAACCCCTCGGGGGCGAGGACGGCGATCGCCCCCACCGGTCCGAGCAGGCTCACCCCGAGGTTGCCCCACAGGCCCAGCTGGTCCAGGACGCCGAGGACCTTGGGTGGCTCCTCGGCCAGGGTGAGCGGGGCCTCGGCCGGTCGCGGCCGGTCCACCCTCGTCGAGGTCGTATCGCCGGTGCCTACGGCCATGTGCGCTCCCTACGCCGGCATTACCCGGTCAGGTTCGGCGGTCGGCGGCCTCCAGCCGCCCTCTCAGCCCGGTTCCCCGAGCTCCCGCGGACCCCCCGACCCTACGGCAGGGGGAACCGTTGCCGAAAGCCCGCCAGCCGGCCCTCCGCGAGGGCCACGCCGGTCACCACCACCAACGCCCCGACGAAGGTGTTCCAGCCGACCTGCTCGGACAGGACGAGGGCGCCGAGCGTCACGGCGACGAGCGGGGTGAAGTACGTGACGGACGAGGCGGTCGTCGCCCCGACGTCACGGATGAGCCCGAAGTAGACGATGTACGCGATCCCCGTCCCCAGCGCGCCGAGCACGAGCACCGAGCCGACGACGCGCAGTGGCAGGGTCACCGGGTCGGCGGCGACGAACGGCGTGAGCAGCAGTCCCAGCACCGCCGCCGCGCCGATCTGCCCGGTCGACAGCGCCAGCGGGCGCAGGCCGCTGCGCGCGAGGAACCGGCGGGTGTAGACGAACCCGACGCCGTAGCAGGCCGCCGCGCCGAGACACGCCAGCTGCCCGCCGAGCTTCGCCCCGACGGCCTCGTGCCACGGACCGAGCACGACGACCACCCCGAGGAAGCCGACGACGATGCCGGCGGCCCGCGCCACGGTCGGGCGCTCCTCCGGCAGCGCCGCGACGGCCACCATCAGCGTCCACAGCGGCGTCGTGGCGTTGTAGATCCCGGCGAGGCCACTGGGTGCCCCGTGCCCCTCGCCCCAGGCGAACAGGAAGAACGGAAGCAGGTTGGCCACGACGCCCATGAGCACGAGGTGGCCCCAGATCCGGGGGGACCGGGGCAGCGGCACCCGGCGCACGGCGACCACGGCTGCGAGCGCGGCCGCGCCGAACAGCAGCCGCCCGACCACGACCTGCGTCGCGCTCAGCCCGTCCAGGGCGACCTTGATGAACAGGAAGCTGGTGCCCCACACCAGGGCGAGGGCGCCGATCCGGGCCGCCGGTGACGACCAGGAGCTCACCGCAACAGCCGGGACATGCGCCGGTCGGCGAGCGGCTTGCCGCCGGTCTGGCAGGTCGGGCAGTACTGCAGCGACGAGTCGGCGAACGACACCTCGCGCACCGTGTCCCCGCAGACCGGGCAGGGCCGGCCGGTGCGGCCGTGCACCCGCATGCCGAGCTTCTTCTCCGACTTGAGCTCCGCGGCGGCGAGCCCGCGGGCACGCTCGACCGCGTCCCGCAGGGTCGCCACGATCGCCGCGTGCAGCGACTGCAGCTCGTCGGCGGTCAGCCCGGCTGCCGGCTTGTACGGGGACAGCCGGGCGGCGTGGAGCACCTCGTCGGAATAGGCGTTGCCGATGCCGGCGACGACGGCCTGGTCCCGCAGCACGCCCTTCAGCTGCGCCCGGCCGGCCGCCTCGAGCAGGACCCGCAGCCGGTCGGCGGTGAACTCCTCCTCCGACAGCGGGTCGAGCCCGAGCCGCGCCACCCCGGGCACCTCGTCCGGGTCGTGGACGCAGTACACCGCCAGCCGCTTCTGCGTCCCGGCCTCGGTGAGGTCGAAGCCGGAGCCGTCGTCGAGGTGCACTCGCAGGGCCAACGGCCCCTTGCCCGGCCGCGGCGGCGCCGCGGGGAGCGCGTCCTTCCACTGCAGCCAGCCGGCCCGCGCGAGGTGGACGACGAGGTGCAGGCCCGAGACGTCGAGGTCGACGAACTTGCCGTGGCGCCCCGCACCGGTCACCGCGAGCCCGTGCAGTGCGGACAGCGGCGGGTCGTACGTCTTGAGCACGCTCACCGCGACCGGATCCACGCGCGCGACGGTCCGGCCCACGGCCCGCTCGCGCAGGAACGCGGCCAGCGCCTCCACCTCCGGCAGCTCCGGCATGCCGCCATCCTCGCCGATGCCGGCCCCTTCCCGCCGCCGGTCGTCCCAACGCCCGCCGCCGGCCCCCGCCCCCTCCCCCGGGCGTTGGCGCCAACGCTGGGCAACACGCCGTACGAACTCCAGAACACGCGCCAACGCCCCCGGCGCAGGGCCTGCCGGCGGCGTCAGGCGATGGCGCCCGTACGCCGCAGCGCGGCGACCCGGCCCGGGTCCAGTCCCGCCTCGCGCAGCACCTCGTCGGTGTGCTCGCCGAGCAGCGGCGCGCGATGGAAGGCGGGCTCCGGGGCGCCGGCGAACTTCACCGGCTGGCCGGCGACCCCGACCGGGCGATGGGCCCCGGGCTGCTCCAGCTCGACGACCATGCGCCGGGCCGCGACGTGGGGGTCGGCGACGATGTCGGACGCCCGGTTCACCGGCCCGCACGGCACCTCGCCACCGAGCTCCTCGACCACCCGGGCCGCGGTACGCACGGACGTCCAGGCCGTCACCAGCCCGATGACCTCCTCGGCGCGGGCGTGGCGGGCGTCCACGGTGGCGAACCGCGGGTCGGTGCCGAGCTCGCCGCGGCCCATGGCCGTGGCCAGCTTGCGCCAGTGGCTGTCGGTGGGCGCCGCGACCGTCACCCAGCCGTCGGACGTCTCGAAGACGCCGTACGGCGCCAGCAGCGGGTGGGTGTTGCCCTGCGGCGCGGGGTCGACCCCGGTGTACGTCTGCAGGTACACGGCCCGCTCGCACAGCGAGACGATCGCGTCGTACATGCCGACGTCGACGAAGCTGCCCACGCCGGTGTGCTCGGCCTGGCGTACGGCGGCCAGCATGCCGAACGCGACGAGGACGGCCGGCCAGACGTCGCCCAGCGCCGGCCCGGTCTTCACCGGGTGGTCCGGGTCGCTGCCGGTCGTCCCGACCAGACCGCCGAGGCCCTGCGCGGTGATGTCGAAGGCCGGCCAGCCGACGTACGGGCTCTCGCCGGTACGGGGGTCGCCGAAGCCGCGCACTGCGGCGTAGACCAGGCGCGGGTAGCGCTCGTGCAGGTGCTCCCAGGACAGGCCCAGCCGGTCCATCACGCCCACCCGGAAGTTCTCGACCAGCACGTCCGCGCGCACCAGCAGCGCGTGCAGCACCTCGACCCCCTCGGGGGACTTCAGGTCGACGACGATGCCGCGCTTGTTCCGGTTGACGCTCTGGAAGTACCCGCCGTACGCCCGCAGGTCGTCCTCGGGCAGGTACGGGCCCCAGCCGCGGGTGGGGTCGCCTGCCGGTGCCTCCACCTTGACGACGTCGGCGCCGAGGTCGGCGAGCAGCATCGTGCAGTACGGACCGGAGAGCACCTGGGTCAGGTCCACCACGGTGAGGCCGGCGAGCGGCGGCTGACCCGGCTGCGGCACCGCACCGTCCTACCACCCGCAGCAAGCACCCGGCGGCACCGGGACCTTCTTCTCTTCGCCCCCCGCCCGTCCGGGATGACGATGCGGTTGAGGCCTAGCAAGGAGGTCCACCATGCACGCGAAGACCTGGGACGTGCACATCCACATCAGCGAGGAAGGCGATCTCACGCGCGCACGCGCGGTCCTCCTCAGCGACGCGCGCCCGCCGCTGGAGACGTCCGGCACCGCCCGGCGCAACCCGGTCGACCGGTCGGTCCCCGAGATCGGTGACGAGCTCGCGACGGCGCGGGCGCTGTCCGGCCTGGCACACGCGCTGCTGGACGTGACCGCGCACGACATCGAGTCCGCCCAGAACGAGCGCGGCATCCACCTGCCGGTCTGACCGCACCGACACCCACGTACGGAGGGAACACCATGAGCAACGCCCGCAAGGCCTGGGAAGACGTCGGCGAGGGCTTCGACCGGCTCGGTGCCGAGCTGCGCCACACGCTCGAGGAGGTCGAGAAGACCGTTCGTGACCCGGCCACCCGCGCCGAGGTCGCCAAGGTCTTCGTCTCCGTCCGGGAAGCGATGACAGCCAGCCTCACCGAGGCCGAGCAGCAGCTGCGCCACTACCTCAAGACCACTGCCGCCAAGACCCCGCTGGCCGGGAAGGTCCCCGCGCCGCGCAAGGCCGCCGCCAAACCGGCCCCGCAGCGCGCCACCCGTCCGGCACGCAGGAGCGCGGTCAAGAAGCCCGCCGCGAAGGCGCCCAAGGCGTCCTGACCCCGGTGCCGTGACCGAGTCGTCGCCGTGGCCGGTCATCCGCAAGGAGCCGGCCCGGCTGCGCAAGCCGCCGAACCTGGCCGACTACGCGTCGGCGCGGGCGGCGTTCAGTTGGGCTGCGGCCCGCGAGGAGCTCGCCGGGCTGCCCGGCGGCCGGGGGCTGAACATCGCGTTCGAGGCCGTCGACCGGCACGTCCTCTCGGGCAGGGGTGAGCGGACCGCCCTGCGCGTCGTCCACCGCGACGGCAGCGTCGACGCGGTGACGTACGCGGCGCTGCGGGACCGCAGCGCCCGGTTCGCCGGCGTGCTGCGCGCCCTGGACGTCGGTCGCGGGCAGACGGTGTTCTCCCTGCTGCCGCGCGGCCCGGACGTGCACGTCGCCGCGCTGGGCACGCTGCGCAACGCCAGCGTCTTCTCCCCGCTGTTCTCCGCCTTCGGACCCGAGCCGGTGCGCCAGCGGCTGGTGCTGGGCGACGCTGCCGTGCTCGTCACGACCGCAGCGCTGTACCGCCGGAAGGTCGCCCCGATCCGGGACCACGTCCCCGGCCTGCAGCACGTCCTGCTGACCGACACGACCGAGGACGGGCCGGACGGGGTGCGCTCGCTGGCGGCCCTGCTCGCGGACGTGGAGGCCTACCTCGACATCCCCGCCACGGACCCGCAGGAGATGGCCCTGCTGCACTTCACCAGCGGGACCACCGGCACGCCGAAGGGCGCGGTGCACGTGCACGAGGCCGTCGTGGCGCACCACGCCACCGCGCGGTACGCCCTGGACCTGCACGACGACGACGTCTTCTGGTGCACGGCCGACCCGGGCTGGGTGACCGGCATGTCGTACGGCGTCATCGCGCCACTCGTCGCCGGCGCGACGCTCGTCCTCGATGAGGAGGAGTTCGACGCGCAGCGCTGGTACCGGATCCTCGAGCAGGAGCGGGTCGAGGTCTGGTACACCGCTCCGACCGCCCTGCGCATGCTGATGCGCGCCGGTTCGGAGCCGGCCCGTGCGCACGACCTGTCCGCGCTCCGGTTCGTCGCCAGTGTCGGGGAGCCGCTCAACCCCGAGGTCGTGATGTGGGCGGTGGACACCCTCGGCCTGCCCGTGCACGACAACTGGTGGCAGACCGAGACCGGCGGGATCATGGTGGCGAACTTCGCGGCCACCGAGGTCCGTCCCGGCTCGATGGGTCGCCCGCTCCCCGGTGTCGAGGTCGCGCTGGTCGCCCGCGACGACGAGGGACGCCCCGTCGTGCGTGACGGCGCCGTCGTGCGCGTCGACGCGCCGGACCAGGTCGGCGAGCTCGCGCTGCGTCCGGGGTGGCCGTCGATGTTCCGCGGCTACCTGCACGACGACGAGCGCTACCAGCGCTGCTTCGTCGGCGGCTGGTACCTCAGCGGCGACCTGGCCAAGCGGGACGAGGACGGCTTCTGGTGGTTCGTGGGCCGCGGTGACGACGTCATCAAGTCGGCCGGGCACCTCATCGGCCCCTTCGAGGTGGAGAGCGTGCTCATGGAGCACCCGGCCGTCGCCCAGGCCGGCGTGATCGGGCTCCCCGACCCGGTGGCGGGCGAGGTGGTGCACGCGTACGTCGAGCTGCGCGCTCCCTACGCGCCGTCGGAGGAGCTGCGGCTGGAGCTCGTCGGCTTCGGGCGCAAGCGGCTCGGCGCAGCGGTCGCCCCGCGGGAGGTGGAGTTCGCCGAGCACCTGCCGCTGACCCGCAGCGGCAAGATCATGCGCCGCCTGCTCAAGGCCCGGGCGCTGGGCCTGCCGGAGGGCGACGTGTCGACCCTCGAGGGGGCGCCGTGACCACACTGACCAGCGGACCGGCGGCCGACGCCGCGTCGGCCGAGCACGCCCGCACGCTGCTCGAGCAGATGCTGCTCGTCCGCCGGTTCGAGGAGAAGTGCGCCGAGCTCTACAGCGCGTCGAAGATCCGCGGCTTCCTGCACCTGTACATCGGCGAGGAGGCGGTCGCCGTCGGTGTCCTGCAGGCGCTCACGCCGGACGACGCCGTGGTTGCGACGTACCGCGAGCACGGGCACGCACTCATCCGCGGCGTCCCCGCCGAGGCGGTGATGGCGGAGATGTACGGCCGGGTCGAGGGCTGCAGCCGCGGGCGCGGCGGGTCGATGCACCTGTTCAGCGCCGAGCACCGGTTCTACGGCGGCAACGCGATCGTCGGTGGCGGGCTGCCGGTCGCCGTCGGGCTGGCCCTCGCGGACCGCCTCCGCGGCGAGCACCGGGTGACGGCCTGCTTCTTCGGCGAGGGTGCGGTGGCGGAGGGGGAGTTCCACGAGAGCGTCAACCTCGCCGTGCTGTGGCAGCTGCCGGTGCTGTTCGTGTGCGAGAACAACCGGTACGCCATGGGGACCGCGCTGGACCGCTCGGAGTCGCAGACCAACCTGGCGGTCAAGGCGGCCGCGTACGAGCTGCCCGCCTGGACCGTGGACGGCATGGACGTCACCGCCGTCGAGGAGGCGGCTCGCCGGGCCGCCGACAGCGTCCGCTCGGGCGGGGGCCCGCACTTCCTCGAGCTGCAGACCTACCGCTTCCGCGCGCACTCGATGTACGACCCGGAGCGCTACCGCGACAAGGCCGAGGTCACCACGTGGCGCGAGCGGGACCCCATCGCCACGTTCACCGCCCGGCTGCGCGACGAGGACGCGCTCGACGACGCCGCGCTGCAGCAGATGGAGGACGCGGTCGCGCAGCAGGTCGCCGCCGCGGTCGCGTACGCCGAGGCGGCCCACGACGAGCCGGTGGAGGAGCTCACCCGGTTCGTCTACAGCGAGCGGGAGGCACCATGACCGCCGTCGCGGCCGAGACCGTCACGACGACCTACCGGGAGGCCATGCGGGAGGCGATCCGCGACGCGATGCGCCGTGACGACCGCGTGTTCCTCATGGGCGAGGACGTCGGCCGGTACGGCGGCTGCTACGCGGTCAGCCTCGGCCTGCTCGAGGAGTTCGGCCCGGAACGGATCCGCGACACCCCGCTGTCGGAGTCCGCGTTCGTCGGCGCGGGCATCGGGGCGGCGCTCGGCGGGATGCGCCCGATCGTCGAGATCATGACGGTCAACTTCAGCCTGCTCGCCCTGGACCAGATCCTCAACAACGCCGCGACCCTGCTGCACATGTCCGGCGGGCAGCTCAACGTCCCGGTGGTGATCCGGATGACCACCGGTGCGGGACGCCAGCTGGCCGCCCAGCACTCGCACAGCCTCGAGGGCTGGTATGCGCACATCCCCGGCATCCGGGTGGTGACCCCGTCGACGCTCGAGGACGCCCGCGGCATGCTCTGGACCGCCCTCGAGGACCCCGACCCCGTCCTGGTCTTCGAGCACGGCTCGCTCTACAACGTCTCCGGCGAGCTGCCCGCCGACGCGGGCCCGGTGGACCTCGACCGGGCCGCGGTCCGCCGGGCGGGTGCTGACGTCACGCTGATCACGTACGGCGGCTCGCTGCCGCTCACCCTGGAGGCCGCGGACCAGCTGGCCGCGGACGGGATCGACGCCGAGGTCGTCGACCTGCGCACGCTGCGCCCGCTGGACGACGCGACGATCCTGGACTCGGTCGCCCGGACCCACCGCGCCGTCGTGGTCGACGAGGGCTGGCGCAGCGGCAGCATCTCGGCCGAGGTGAGCGCCCGCATCACCGAGCAGGTGTTCTACGACCTCGACTCCCCGGTGGGCCGGGTGTGCAGCGCGGAGGTGCCGATCCCGTACGCGCGGCACCTCGAGCTCGCGGCCCTGCCGAGCGCCGAGCGGGTGGTCGCCGCAGCACGCGAGGCGGTGCAGGCGTGAGCGAGTTCTGCATGCCGTCGCTCGGCGCGGACATGGACGAGGGAACGCTGCTGGAGTGGCTGGTGCACCCGGGGGACGAGGTGCACCGCGGCGACATCCTCGCGGTCGTCGACACGGCCAAGTCCGCGGTCGAGGTCGAGGTGTTCAGCGACGGGGTCGTGGACCGGCTGCTCGTGGAGCCCGGGACCACCGTGCCCGTCGGCACGCCCCTCGCCCTGATGCGGGACGGCACGGGCGCAGCAGCCGGCCCGCCCACGCCGGACGGCCACGCCGTCACCTCGCCCCTGGTCCGCCGGCTGGCCACCGAGCACGGGGTGCCGCTGGAGCGCGTCCACGGCACCGGCACGGGCGGGCACGTCACCCGTCACGACGTCGAGCTGGCCGGCCGGCCCGGGACGCGCGTGCGCTCGTCGCCGCTGGCCCGGCGCCGCGCTGCCGAGGCGGGCATCGACCTCACCGGCGTGCCCGGCAGCGGTCCCGGCGGAGCGGTGGTCGCCCGGGACGTCTCCAGCGGGCCGCCGCCCGCCGTCGCTCCCCGGGTCCCGGAGCCGGCAGCCGCGGCCGTTTCCACGGACCGGATGCAGGCCATGCGGCAGGTGATCGCGACGCGGATGGCCCGGTCCAAGCGGGAGATCCCGCACTACTACCTGTCCGCGACGGTCGAGCTCGGTGCGGCGATGGCCTGGCTGCGGGAGCAGAACGAGACCCGAGGCGTGCGGGACCGGCTGGTGCCGACCGTGCTGCTGCTCAAGGCCGCTGCACTCGCCGCGCGGCAGGTGCCGCAGGTGAACGGCCACTGGGTCGACGACGCCTTCCGACCGGCGGACCGCGTCGACCTGGGAGTGGCCGTGTCCCTCCGGGGCGGCGGCCTCGTGGCGCCGCCGGTACCGGCCACCGACACCCTCAGCCTGGACGAGCTCAACGCGCGGGTACGCGACCTCGTGACGCGCGTACGCGCCGGCGCGCTGCGGTCCTCCGAGCTCGCCGACCCGACGCTCACCGCCACCGCCATGGGCGAGCAGGGCGCCGAGGCGGTGTTCGGCGTCATCTACCCCCCGCAGGTCGCCCTGGTGGGCTTCGGCCGCGTGGGCGAGCGCCCGTGGGCCGAGCACGGGCTGCTCGGCGTACGGCCGCTGGTCACCGTCACGTTCTCCGGCGACCACCGCGCACACGACGGCCACGTGGGCGGGCGCTACCTCGCCGCGCTGGAGACCCTGCTGCACACCCCGGAGGAACTGTGAACCCCGACCAGGCACGAGACGCCCTGCGCACGGCGCTGTCCCGGGTGGCCCCGGAGGCCGACCTCGACGAGGTCGCGGACGGCGAGCGGATGCGCGACTCGCTGGACCTCGACTCGATGGACTTCCTCGCCCTGCTCGAGCAGATCGCCACGCTGACCGGCATCGACGTACCGGAACGCGACTACGACCAGGTGCAGAGCGTGGCGGGCTTCGTCACGTACCTCACACGGGCGACTGCTCCGGCAACCGGATAACGGGCGTCCCGGTCATCGGCTGCCAGCGGCCGGCCATCCGCTCCTCCAGGTCGGCCATGGTCGTGTACTCGAGGTCCTCCAGCGGCAGCCGGTGCGGCTCGAACGGGCCGTGCCGGCGCAGGTAGTCCATGATCTCGTTCGCCGTCTGGCGAGCCCGGTCGAACGCCGGGTCCGCGAACATGTCCCGCGGCCCGATCAGCCGTGCGTCGGCGAGCTGGTAGCCCAGGGCCACGACCCGCGGTGGGCCGTCGAACCGGGACGGGGTCGCCTGGTCCATAGCCACCGGCATGAGCGGCGCGTGGTGCGAGCCGCGCATGCAGCCGGCGACGGTGTGCGCCATCGCGAACGGCTCGAGCGCCTCGCCGACGGCCGGCAGGCCCGACTGCGCCCGCACGATCATCACCGGGTCGTCCTTGCCGACGTACTTGCCGGCGATGAGCGACAGCCGCTGGGTGCTCGTCGCCGCGGCGACCTCGCCGAGCGTCTTGGACGTCACGGTGTGGATCACGTACCGGGACGGGGCGCCGATGTACATCAGCAGGTCGTACATCTCTCCCGGCAGGTCGAAGACGAGTCGCTTCTCCTCGTAGAGGTCGTAGACCTCGAAGGAGAACCCGGCGTGCATCTTCGCGTCGATGACGAGCCCGGCGGTGTTGAACGGGTCGGCGAACATGCGGAACAGCGGCAGGTTCCACGCGCCCGGCTCGGTCTTGTCCGCGAGGAACACGAGCAGCGGCTCGCTGGGCCGCTCGTCGAACTCGCACTCGGCGTAGCCGGGACCGAGACCGCGCAGGTTGCCGGAGAAGGCGTCGGCGAGCAGGTCCTGCCCGGCGCCGTACATCTTCAGCTCGCGGGCGATCGCGGTGGTCGCCTGGAAGACGTCCCAGGCGAACCGGTGCACCAGCTGGGACTCGGCGCCGTAGTCGTGCGTGAGCAACAGCGCGATGTCGTCTCCGCAGTGGTGCACCTGACCGTCGCGGAGCAGGTCCCCCCGGGCCCGGTCGACCAGCCGCGCGGCCTCCGCGAGCATGTCCGGGTGGACGGTGCTGTGGCCCACCCACCCGCCGGTGTCCGCCTTGATGACGCTGAGGGTGACCATGCCAGGCACCTCCCGTGAAGACGATCCGGGAACGTCGCCACCGTCACGCCGGCCGCGCGCGGCCGGGAAGAGGCCAAGGTCCCCGGCCACGCCGTGGGACCTTGGGCACTGTCCTCGCCGCGTGAGCGCCCCCGACGCTGGACGCGAGACACACGGGAGGCGGCCATGGACCTCACCCTCGGCCCCGAGGAGGTCGCGGTGCTGCGCGACGTCCTCACCCACGAGCTCGGAGACCTCTCCACCCAGATCACCCACACCGACAACCCGCAGTTCCGGCGCATGCTCAAGGAGCGTCGGGATCTGCTCCGCGGCGTGAGCGGCCGGATCGACGCCGCCGCGGCGGCGGGAGCGGCACCGGCGAGGTAGCCCGTGCGCGAGAGCATCCGACTGGGCCGGGTCGCCGGCGTCGCCGTCGGCCTGCACTGGTCGGTGCTCGTCATCTTCCTGCTGGTCGCGCAGGGGCTCGCCGTCCAGGTGCTGCCGCAGACGGTGGAGGGCGAGTCCACCGCCGCGTACTGGGTGACCGCTCTGGGCGTCGCCGTGCTGTTCTTCGGCTCCCTGCTGGCCCACGAGCTGGCGCATGCACTCGTCGCGCGCCGGTTCGGGATCGAGGTCGAGCGGATCACGCTGTGGATGCTCGGCGGCGTCGCGCAGCTCGCGGGGGAACCGCCGACCGCACGGGCCGACCTGCTCGTGGCCGGTGTCGGTCCGGCGGTGAGCCTGCTCGCCGCCGGGACGAGCGCGGCGCTCGCCTGGGGGACCGACCTGCTCGGCGGCCCGGCCCTGCTCGTAGCCGGGCTCGCCTGGCTCGCGGGGATCAACATCCTGCTCGCCGCCTTCAACCTGCTGCCGGGTGCGCCGCTCGACGGCGGCCGGATCCTGCGCGCGCTGCTCTGGCGGCGGTCGGGGGACCACGACCGCGCGGTGCTCGGCGCCTCGCGCGCCGGCCGGGTGCTCGGGATGCTCCTCGTGGTCGCCGGCGCGCTGGAGCTCGTCGCGACGAACCAGTTCTTCGGCGGCATGTGGCTGATGCTCATCGGCTGGTTCCTCGCCGCGGCCGCCACCGCGGAGGGCGAGGCGTCGCGTCGCGGCACCCTCGTCGGCGGGCTGCGGGTCGTGGACCTGCTGCGGGGCCCGGTCGAGCCGCTGACCACCTACGCGACGGTGGAACGGGCGCTCGAGCGCGCGGTCGAGGAGCGCGTCGACCTCTACCCGGTCGTCGACTTCGAGGGCCGGTTCGCCGGCGTGGTCACCGGTGCCGACCTGGCTCGGGTCCCGCCGGGCCGTCGGGAGGAGCACCGGGTGGCGGAGCTGACCGTGGCGCTGACCCCGCAGCAGCACGCCACACCGGACGAACCCGCCTCCGCCGTGCTGACCCGTACGGGCGGAGCGGCACCGATCGCGGTCCTCGACGGCGAGCGGCTGGTCGGTCTCGTGACCCCCGCCGACCTCGAGTGGGCGCTGCGACGCGCGTCCTTGGGTGACCACACGCCCGCCACCACGGGGAGCTGACGCCGTACGGAGGCGTTTCGGCGACACTGGGTGGGCCATGCCCACCCGTTCGCGTCGTCGGCGTCGCCGGATCTTGCTCGCCGCCCTGCTGCCCGCCGTCCTGGTCGTGGTGGTGGCGACCGTGGTGCTCGTCCGTACGCAGCACCTCGTCGCCAGCTGCAGCGCCGGCACCGGGTCCTCCCGGTACGTCCTGTCCCCCGAGCAGGCGGTGAACGCGAGCACGGTGGCGGTGGTGGCCGAACGGCTGGGGCTGCCCCACCACGCCGTCACCGTGGCGCTCGTGGCCGCGCTGCAGGAGTCCAAGCTGCGCAACGTCGACTACGGGGACCGTGACTCCATCGGCATCTTCCAGCAGCGCCCGTCCCAGGGCTGGGGCACCGCAAAGCAGGTGAGCGACCCCGCGTACGCCTCCGCCGCGTTCCTGCGCCGCCTCGCCCAGGTGCCGCACTGGGAGACGCTGCCGGTCGAGGACGCCGCCCAGGCCGTGCAGCGCAGCGCGGACGGGTCCGCGTACGCCGACTGGGAGCCGCAGGCCCGCGTGCTCGCCCGGGCGCTCACCGGGGAGGTCCCGGCCGCTTTCACCTGCCACTTCCGGGTCAAGCGCGACGCGGTGGACGCCGCCGGGCTGCGGGCGGCGCTGGCGAAGGAGACCGGCAGCGGGACGCTGTCCGGGCCGAACCGCCCGGTACGAGGCTGGTCGCTGGCGAGCTGGCTGGTCGCCCATGCCCAGCAGTACGGCATCGACGAGGTGACGTACGCCGGCCACCGGTGGACCTCCGGCCGAGGCGAGTGGTCGGGGTCGGGCGGCTCGGGAGGTCAGGTGCAGGCAGGATTCGCCGACGGCACCCGGGTCTGACCGCACCCGGCGGCCTTCCTAAGAGGACTCTCATCCGCGCCTCATCGTCGGCTTAGTGCGCCCTGCCGAGGATCTGTTGAGAAGCACAACTCGGCAGGAGGTGCGGCATGGCCGCAGGACGGACGATGATCCTCTCCCTGGTGACGGCGGGAGCGGTCGCCGGGGCGGGCGCGGCAGCGGTGACCAGCGCCGGCGAGCAGCCGGCCGCTGCAGTGTCACCGGCGGCGTCGACGCCGCCGACGCACGACACCGCCGCCGACCCGTCCGCGCTCGCTGCGCAGGTCGCGGCCCTGGAGCAGCAGGAGCGGGAGCTGCGCTCCGCGCTCACGCAGGCGCGGACGCGCCTCACGGCCGAGATCGACGCCCGGCAAGCGGCGCTGAAGGCCGCGCGGCAGGCCCAGCAGCGGGCCGCCGTGACCACCGTGGCCCAGGCGCCGGCTCCGGCTCCGGCGGCGCACACGCCCACCCAGCCGCCGGCCGTGCACACGACCACGGGCGCCAGCGGGGCGACGGCCGGGGAGCACGAGGACGGCCACGACGGGGTCGAGGCGGAGCACGGGGATGACGACTGAGGGCTCCGCCCGCGTCGACGTCGCCCTCGCGCTGACCGCGGGGCTGATGTCCGTCGGGACCGCCGCGGCGGTCGGATGGGCCGCCGTCACGGCGCCCCGGCCGGCAGCCCCAGCCGCGGCGCAGCACCAGGCCGCACCGACGGCCGCCCAGGCACGGGTCGCCGAGCAGGTCGCCGAGCTGCGCGCCCGGCTCGACCGCCTGCGCAGCGAGCTGCCGTCGCTGCTGACGGCAACGGGTGACCTGCCGCAGCTGCCCGCGGGACCCGGCCCGGCCGCCGTACCGGTGAGGGTCACGGCACCCGTCCCGGCCGTGCCGGCCGCGCCGCCGGTGGCGGCTGCACCCGCTCCCGCACCCGCACCTCCGCCACCCACGCACACGACGACGGGGGCCTCCGGTGCCGTCCGCTGACGTGCAGTCCGCGACGTCGACGCTGGCCGGAACCACCTCCGCCATGGGCAGCACCATCACCGTACGGATCAGCGACCCAGGACCCGGAGCCGCCGCTGCCCTGGATGCGGCACTGGACGTCATGCACGTCGTCGACCGCGCCTGCACGCGGTTCGACCCGGCGAGCCCGCTCATGCGCGCGAACCGCGCACCCGAGGCCTGGCACCACGTGCCGCAACCGTGCCTGGACGCGCTCGTCGAGGCCCACGACGCGTACGAGCGCACCGGCGGCGCGTTCGACCCACGCGTCCTCGACGACCTGCTCCGGCTGGGCTACCACCGGTCGCGTCGCCTCGAGGCACTGGGCTCGGCAGTCCGCGAGGCACCGCGCGCCCGCGACCCGCTGCCCCCGTGGCGGCCGCAGTTCCGGCCCGCGACCGGCGAGGTCCGGCTGGGCCCGAGGCCCGTCGACCTCGGCGGGATCGGCAAGGGCCTGGCGGTGCGGTGGGCCGCCCAGCGCCTGCAGGGCACCGGCGCGGGCCACCTGGTGGACGCAGGCGGTGACTGCTGGTTCGCCGGGCTGGCACCGGAGGGCGGGCCCTGGCTCGTCGGGGTCGAGGACCCGGCCGGTGGCGACGGGCCGGTCGCGGTGCTGGCCGTGACCGACGCGGCCGTGGCGACGTCGTCCGTGCGGATCAACCAGTGGCAGGCCGCCGGCGTGCCGGTCCACCACCTCGTCGACCCGCGGACCGGCCAGCCCGGCGGCGAGGGTCTGCTGGCCGTGACCGTGGTCGGGCCGGACCCGGCCGATGCCGAGGTGTGGAGCAAGGTGCTCTTCCTCGCCGGGCGCGACGGCGTGGCAGCGGCGGCGGAGCGCCTGGCCCTGCCGGCACTGTGGGCGGACGTCGACGGTGCGCTCGGCTGGTCGTCACCCACCCGGCCGCTGCTGGAGTGGGTGCGCCCGTCGTGACCGGCACCGACCGAGAGCCTCAGCGGCGCGTCTCCGCGGCGCGCGCCGCCGTCACCGCTGCGGGCGCCTCGGCGCTGCTGTCCACCGCGGTCTACGCCACGGCCGGCGGGAAGGTCGCTCGCACGATGCTGCCGTGGGTCCTCGGCCGGGGCCTGGGGCTGGCCGCGCTGGGGGCACTCACGCTGCTGGTCGCCAGCGGCCTGTGGTTCCGGCACCCCTGGCGCCGCCGGCGCCGGGTGCCCGGTGCGTACGGCGAGCTGCGGGTGCATGCCGCCCTGGGGTCGGCCGCGCTGGTGCTGACCGCGGCGCACATCGTGGCGCTGGCCCTCGACCACTACGCCGGCGTGGGATGGGCGGGGGCGTTCGTCCCCGGTAGGTCCGGCTACCGGCCGGTCCCGGTCGCCCTGGGCACGGCAGCGCTCTACCTGGGACTGCTCGTCGGGCTCACCGCGGCCCTGGCCGGGCGGCTGGCGGTGGGCCGCCACTGGTACGCCGTCCACCGCACGGCATCGGCGGTCTTCGTCCTGGTGTGGCTGCACGCCGTGCTGGCGGGCAGCGACGCCGCCGGGCTGCGGCCGGTGTACGTCGTGAGCGGCGCAGCGATGCTGGCGCTGGCGTTCACCCGCCGGGTCGGTGCCGCTGCTGCCCCCGCTCCGGGCACCGGACGGCAGCCGTCATGAGCGCACAGCCGCTGTCTCCCCCGTCGACCGCGCCGGCCACGACCGCCACGGTGGGCGAGCCCGGTGGCGTGCTGCTCGCGGGGCCGCCGGCGTCGTCCGGCGCGGAGAGTCACGCGGACCACGTCGAGCGGCTCGGTGCGCTCCCGTACCTGTCAGGTGACGGAGTCGAGGAGCTCGCGGTCGGCAGCGGCCTCACCGGTCGGGGTGGCGGACACTTCCCCTTCGCCCGCAAGCTCGCCGCCGTGCGGCGCGCCGCCGAGCGCCAGGGCCGGGCGCCCCTCGTCGTCATCAACGCGAGCGAGAGCGAGCCGGCCTGCCGCAAGGACCGCACGCTGCTCCGGCTGCGTCCGCACCTCGTCCTCGACGGGGCGGCGCTGGCCGCCGCCGCGCTCGGTGCTGCCGAGGTGGTGCTGCACGTGCACGCCGGTGACGTGCACGTGGTGCCCGCCGCGCGGCAGGCTCTGGCGGAACGCTCCGGGGTGGACGGCCACCACTGGCGGCTGTCCACCGGACCCGGTGGGTACGTCTCGGGCGAGTCCAGCGCGGTCGTGCGCCACCTCGAAGGCGGGCCGGCCCTGCCCCGGGGAACCTCGGTTCCCGTCGCCGAGTCGGGCGTGGGTGGACGGCCCACGCTGCTGGCGAACGCGGAGACGTTCGCGCACCTCGCCGTCCTGGCCCGGACCGGCCCCACCGCCTGGCGGGAGCGGGGAGCGGGTCCCTGGGGCGGGCCTGCCCTGCACACGCTGCACGGCGCGGTCACCGAGCCCGGCCGGGTCGTCGAGGTGGTCGGCCGCGTCACCATGGGCGAGCTGCTGACCCGGCACGCCGGCCTGACCCGTCCACCGGCCGCCGTGCTCGTCGGCGGCTACGCCGGCACGTGGCTGCCCGGGGCGCTGGCCTGGCGCACCGAGGTCGACCGGGCGGCGCTCACAGCCGCCGGCGCGTCGCCCGGCTGCGGCCTCCTGCTCGTGCTCGACCACAGCCAGTGCGGACTGCGGCTGACCGCCAGCCTCGCGCAGTGGCTGGCCGGCCAGACCGCCGGTCAGTGCGGACCCTGCGTCTTCGGGCTGCCCGAGCTCGCGGACCGGTTCACCCGGGTCGCGGACGGGACCCGGCGCCGGTCCGCGCCCGAACAGGTGACGCGGCTCACCCGCGAGGTGAACGGTCGAGGCGGGTGCCGCCACCCCGATGGCGTGGTCCGCCTCGTCCGCAGCGCGCTGTCCGTCTTCGCCGACGACGTCGACCGCCACGTGCACCGTCGGCCGTGTCCGGCCTCGTCGGCGGGTCCGGCTGTGCCGCTACCACCGTCAGGGGGGCTCCATGTCCGGTGAGACGGTGTCGATCGACATGGTGCGTTGTGCCGGGCACGGCATGTGCGCGGTTCTCCTGCCCGAGCACGTCTCGCTCGACGCCTGGGGATACCCGAAGGTCGCGGACACCCCGCTGGACGCGCCCGATGTGCGCCGCGCACGCAGGGCGGCCCGGGCGTGCCCGCGCCGGGCGGTCGTGCTGAGCGCCTCCGGAGACGGCCCGCCCGCGACTACCGTGGGCACGTGAGGGCCTCGCTGTCCGGTGCTCGCGGAGACCGCCCGGTGCGGTCACGTCCCGTGTCCTCGGCGTGGTGGGTGCTGCCTGCCCTGATCGCGGTGGTCGGCGGGGTGGCCTGTGCCTGGCTGCTCGGTCCGCGGCTGGCCCCGGACGTGCCGGTGCCGGCATCCCTGTCGGTCGACCCGACCGGGGGACCGACCGCGTCGGCCTCGCCCTCGCCGAGCCCGTCCCCCGCGTCACCGAGCCCCGGCAGCAGCCCAGCTGCCGCGACCGGGCAGGTGTCGGTCACCGTGGTGAGCCCGGCGCGTACGGTGCTCGGCGCCGAGCCCGACGGGGCAGGTGAGACCGAGAACGAGGCTGCCCCGGAGCCGGGCGAGCGAACCGGAGGTCCGCAGAGCCGCACTCCGTCGCCGTCGCCGTCCGCGTCCCCCACGGCGGACACCCCGGAGCACACGAGCGAGCCGGTGGAGCCGGAGGGCGACCGGTGACGCACGTGGCCGGCGCGCGCCGGCGGCGCCTGGGCACGGCCGGCCGCCTCGCGCTGATGCAGGCACTGCTGCTCGCAACGGTGCTCGGCCTGGCCGTCCTGGGACTGGTACGCGCCTTCGACGCCCAGTCGCGGGCGAGCACCGACCGGACACTGGTCGCGGAGACCCAGGCCTTCGCACGAGCGGCGGCTGCCCGCCCACCCGGCACCACGCTCGGGCCCTTCGCCGAGGGCTACCTGCGTACGCGCGTCCTGCCCGACGGCGACTACCTCCTCGTGACGATGACCGGGGACCGGCTGCTCGGCAGCGCCGGGTCGCAGGCGCTGTACGCGGACCCCGCCGTGGCCGCCTGGTCGTCCCGGCCACCGACCCACGGGGTCCGCCAGGAGCTGCGTGTCGGGCAGACGTCGTACGCGCTCGTCGCCACACCCCTGCAGTCAGCGGGACGGACGGTCGGCGCGGTGGTGGCGGCGGCCGATCTGAGCCGCTCGCACGCCGACCGGCACCGGGTGCTCGGGCTCGCCGTCGGCGAGGCGCTGGTCGCGCTCGTGGCCGGTGTCGCGGGCAGCTACCTGCTGCTGCGCTCGCTGCTGCGCCCCATCGGCCGGATCACGCTCGGCCGCCGCGGATCTGGGACGCGGCGACCTCGACCGTCGGCTCGGCGACCAGGGCAGGGACGACGAGGTCGGGCAGCTGGCCGCGACCTTCGACGTGATGGCCGACCGGGTGGCGGCGGCGATGACCACCCAGCGCCGGCTGCTCGCCGACGTGTCCCACCAGCTGCGGACGCCGCTGACCGTGGCCCGCGGCCACCTCGAGGTGCTCGGGCGGACGGGCGCCGGTGACCCGGCCGAGGTGGAGGACACCGTCGACGCTGGTCGTCGACGAGCTCGACCACATGCGCGCCCTCGTCGAGCGGCTGCTCATGCTCGGCCCCGCGATGGAGCCCGACTTCCTGGAGGCCGCGCCGGTCGACCTGCGAGCCTGCTCGCCGACGTGCTGGACGCCGGCCGGGTGCTCGGCCGACCGCGACTGGGGGCTGTCGCCGCGACCGGACGCTCGTCCTGGCGTCGACGAGGCCAAGCTGCGCGGCGCGCTGCTCAACCTGGTCGACAACGCGTGCGGGCGACGCGCGACGGCGACGGCGTCGCGCTGACGGTCGGCGCGTGCCGGACGGCGGGTCGGAGATCTCCGTCGAGGACAGCGGCCCGGGCATCCCCGCGGCGGGGCGGGCCGCCGTGGTGCGAGGTTCGCCCGGCCGGGCGCGGCCGACCTGGCGGCAGCGGGCTCGGGCCTCGCGATCGTCACGCCGTGGCGGAGGCCCACGGCGGGGCGCTGCAGCTGGACGACAGCCCTCGGCGGTCTGCGGGTCGCGGTGCCGCTGCCGGCGTCGGCCCTCGTCGTGGCGACCGGCATGAGACTCGCTCATCGTCGAGGACGACGCGCGGATCGCGTCGTTCCTGCGCAAGGGGCTGCCGCCGAGGGGCTACGCGACCCCGCGGCCGCGGCCGCGACGAGGCCGAGCCCGCCCTCGAGCCTGCTCGGGACCGGTCGACCTGGTGCTGCTCGACCTCGGCCTGCCCGGCGGCGACGGCGAGGATGCTGCTGCGCCGGCTGCGGCGCCGGGACACCCGGCTGCCGGTGATCGTGCTGACCGCCCGGGCGGAGGTCGCCGACCGGGTGCGCGGCCTGGACGCGGGCGCCAACGACTACGTGACCAAGCCGTTCGCCTTCGAGGAGCTGCTCGCCCGCATCCGGGCGGTGCGCCGAACCGCGGAGCAGCCGACCAGCACCGAGCTGACGTCGGCGACCTGCGGCTCGACCTGCTCACCAAGGTCGCGTGGCGGGGCGGCCGGCGGATCGACCTGGCGCCGCGCGAGTGGGCGCTGCTCGAGCTGTTCATGCGCCACCCGACCCGGGTGCTCACCCGGGCCCACATCCTCAGCAGCGTCTGGCAGTACGACATCGATCCCGGCACCAACGTGGTCGACGTCTACGTCGGCTACCTGCGGCGCAAGATCAACCTGCCGGGGCGCGAGCCGCTGATCCACACGGTCCGCGGCGCGGGATACCGGCTGGTCGAGCCCTGACCTGGCGCCGGCCCGGAAATGTCGGAGGTGGGCGGGACGGTGCCGGTATGTCAGATGCACAGATGCAGGCCTGGCTGGACCAGGAGGACACGATGGTCGCGCAGACCATCCGGCGGTACGGCCTGTTCGTACAGCTGGTGGGAGGCGACCCCGGCGACGTGCCACCAGCCTTCGCCTACACCGTCGGACTGTTCGGCCTCGGCCATCCCGAGCTCGTGGCGACGGGCCTGGACCCCGGGACCGCACCCGCGTTGCTGAACCACCTCGCCGACCGGGTCCGCGCCGGGGAGAACCTGCTGCCCGGCCAGCTGCTCAGCTTCGACGAGTGGCCGCACCGGGTCGTCGTCGAGGCGCTGCCCAACCCGGGCGAGATCCTGCTCGCGGCGAACCGGCACTACCAGCGGCCACCGGAGCACTCCGTCGAGGCCTACCAGCTGACCTACGACGACCTGCAGGGCCGGTTCCCGTGGGACCCGGGGTACGCCAACCGCCCGGAGATCCAGCCGAGACCGGGCACCTGGCAGGCCTGATCCGGACGCGCGCAGCTGAGTGGGTGGGCGAGGGGGGAGTTGAACCCCCACGTCCTTTCGGACACACGGACCTGAACCGTGCGCGTCTGCCTATTCCGCCACTCGCCCCGAGCGACGCCGATCAGGCTGCAGGACCCTTGCAGCGGCTGCGTACGATCGGTCGGGGCTGGGAAGAGGACCGGGTCGTGGGTGTTCTGCAGCGGTTCGAGCGTCGGTCGAGGGCCTCGTCGAGGGCACGTTCGCCAAGGTGTTCAAGGGCGAGGTGCAGCCAGTCGAGATCGCCAGGCACTCCAGCGCGAGTGCGACGACAAGCGTGCGGTCGTGAGCGCGGGCCGCGTCCTCGTCCCCAACCAGTTCGTGGTGGAGCTGAGCGGCTCCGACCACGCGCGGCTCCAGCAGTACAGCGAGCCGCTTGCGGACGAGCTATCCGCGATGGTCCGCGAGCACGCGGCGGAGAACGCGTACTCGCTGCTCGGCCCGGTCGAGGTCCGCTTCGAGCAGGCTGACGAGCTCGACACAGGCGTCTTCCGCGTCCGCAGCGGCGTCGCCGCCGGAACCGCCGCGGAGGAGACACGGATCAAGGTCGGCGGGGCGGGCCCCAGCACTCAGGAGGCGGCGCCCGGCGCACCCGAGGCGCTGCCCGGGAAACCCCGCCTGGTGATCGCGGGCACCGAGACGCACGACAAGAACTCCCCCGAAGGGCGCGGCATGGAGCGGGCGTTCTTCCTCACCGCCCCGGTGACCGTGCTCGGTCGGGGAGAGGACGCGGACGTTCAGCTCCCAGACGGCCGGGTGTCACGTCGGCACGCCGAGGTCCGCTTCGAGGACGGGAACTACGTCATCGTCGACCTCGGCTCCACCAACGGGACGCTGGTCAACGGCGTCCCGGTGTCGCGCCGGCAGCTCCTCCCCTCCGACCGCATCGGCATCGGAGGCATGACACTGGTCTTCGACCAGGAACCGATCAGCAGCTGACAGGGGACCATGGACCTCGCCGTCTTCGCCGTGCACGCCGGCGTGCTCGCCGTGCTGTGGGGCTTCATCCTCGCCGTCCTGCTGGTCATCCGCTCCGACGTGC
>CAVSIP010000007.1:0-639826 GCA_963728075.1 uncultured Actinomycetota bacterium
ACGCCGGTGAGGCCGGCGAACGCCGCACCGACCGCCCAGCCGATGGCGGAGACCTGGTCGGCGTCGATGACGGTCAGCTCGGCGAGGTCGCGCCGGTTGACGACGGCGCGGATCTGCGTACCGAAGTGCGTGTGGTCCGACAGGATCGCGATGCCGATGGTGGCGCCGACGGCGATGCCGAGCATGGCCAGGGTGTTGACGCCGATGATGGCGCCGCCGGGGAGCTGCACGGCCGTACGGGGGAACAGCTCAGGCGGGTCGGCCTTCGACGCGAGGCCCCACACCACGGCGGCGATCCCGATGAGGAGCGTGAGCAGCCCGAGCGTCGCGACCAGCGACTCGGCCGGCGTCGCCTGGCGGCGCTGCAGCTGGCGGAACACCAGGCGCTCGACGACCAGTCCCAGCGCCGGCGCGAACACACAGATGCTCAGCACCGCACCCAGCGTCATGGGCAGGTGCCAGACGCGCACCATCTGCCAGAACAGGTAGGCCGTCAGCATCGCGATGCCGCCGTGCGCCAGGTTGAACACGCCGGTGGTCCGGTAGGTGAGCAGCATGCCGATCCCGGACAGCGCGGCGATGCTGCCGAGGGAGATGCCCGCCAGGGCCAGGTTGACGGTGAGCACGGCGGTGTGCGATCAGCCGGTGGGCGGTTCGCAGACCCGGCACGGCCGCAGCCCGCGCCGCTGCGCGTCGCCCGGCGCGACGGACTCGGCGGTGTCCTTGCCCGCGACCAGCGCGCAGCTGCTGCGGTGGTAGGACGTTCCGGACGGCAGTGCGACGAGCGTGCCGCCGTCGGCGTCGGCCCGGGACGTGGGTGCGGCGGCCAGCTCCTCGACGAACAGGCCGTACAGCTCCCCCAGCTTGTGCTCGACCCCGTCGAGCCGGGCGAGCTGGCGGCGGATGTCCTCGGTCGCGATGAACACGCCGGCCATGACGATGAGCGCGACACCCACCAGCCCGCCGGAGACCAGGAACGGGATCTGCTTGGCGGTCAGGGTCTGGCCGGACACGCCGTACCAGCCCAGGAACAGCGCGAGCGCGCCGAGGGCGGCCAGCGTCCAGCCCACCACCGGGCGGATCGAGGCCCAGACCCAGCGCCAGAACAGCGCGCGGTCCGGCAGGTGCAGCCGGTCCTCGGCGACACCGTCCAGGCGTTCGGACTCGGACAGTGAGGTCACGCGTGCCTCCGGGAGGTGGCCAGCAGAGTCGTCGCCCGCCAGCCGACGAAGCCGGCGGCGGTGACGAGCGCGAGTACGGCGTAGAGCGTCGAGAGGTTCACCCGCAGCAGGCTGAAGCCGGTGTTGCCGGCGGCGACCTGCGGCGCGGAGCCGGATGACGGCGCGCTCGCGGTCTCGGGCGGTAGCGCGGGCGAGCTGCCGGCGCCGGTCGGCGCGAACGTGCCGCCGGTGCCGAAGGAGTCTGGCCCGGGAACGCTCGAGGGGAACTCCGCGAAGGAGAAGTCCTGCGACTTCTGGGCCACGGCGACCACCCCGACCGAGCCGAGCGTGGCCGTCTGCACGTAGGTGCGGTTGACGTCGGGGACGCAGGAGCCGACCTGCGGGATCGGGGCGGGCTCACAGACCGGGGGCGCCCCGTCGACGGCGCGCTGGATGCTCACCCGGAGCCCGAACGCGGTGCTGCGCGCGGACCCCGGCCCGTTCTTCACGTCCGTACCGACGACGTCGAGCGCGATGCCCTGCTGGGCTACCTGCCGGACCAGACCGGGCCCGTCCTGTCCGGCCACGTGCAGGCCGTGCTCGTCGAGCGTGGCGGCCTGGCCGGCGACCGTCACGCCGCCGAAGGTGATGCGGGGGGTGTTCTTCGGCGTACCGCCCTCGGGGACGTCGACGTCGTCGACCGCTCGCAGCACGGAGATCCGGACGAGCCCGCCGATCGCCACGTCGTGCAGGACCGACTCCACGTGGACGTGGACGCCCTGGCCGTCGACGGTGGTCGTGGTGTGCCCGGTGACGGTGCCGACGCTGAGCGCGGCGGGGGTGCCGCCGGCCGCCCCGAGCCCGGCCACGACGCTCTGCGCGCTGTTGCTCGTCTGGGCGGCCTTCGCGACGGCCCGGATGGCCGACCCGCGCAGCTGGTCGTTGCCGACCTCCTGGCCGTTGACGTCCGCGGCGTCGGAGGGGTTCGTCGGGTACTGCGCATCTGCGAACAGGGGGTAGGCCGGGGGCTCAGCCGGGCACTGCTGCTGGGCCATCGGGAGGAACTGGCTGCAGAGCAGGTGGGGTGCCTGGGCGACGAGGGTGCCGGGGAAGAACACGGCCGACAGCGCCTCCGACCCGCCGCCGGAGTCCAGGGAGCTGGCGGCGTAGCCGAGGGAGTCACGGAAGATCTGGTTGGAGAACGGCGAGACCGGCGGCTGCTGCTGCTGGGTGAACTGCACGGCGGCCGCCGCGGTCTCGACGGCGAAGTAGCCGGGCATCTGCACGGTGGTGTCGGCGGTGGCGGTACCGAGGCCGACCGGCGCGGCGAGCAGCACGACACCCGCGGCGACAACCGTGACGCCGCGGCTCGCCCCCCTGCGTGCGCTGCCCATACCTGCCTTCCCGGCTCCCTGCCAGTGCCACCCCGGCATCTTGTGCCCAGCGTCAGCGGGATCACTCCTGCATGATCAACGCAGCTCGAGCCACGAGGTTACGGGCGCGCAGGGGGCCGGATCGACCCTCGTGCCACCATCGCGGGGTGGTGCTGCGCCCTCTGTCGGGTTCGTCCCCCCAGGTCGTGGCGCATCGAGGTTCGTCGGAGGCCGCGGCGGAGCACACCTTCGCGGCGTACGAGCTGGCCCTCGCGGAGGGTGCGGACGCGGTCGAGTGCGACGTCCGGCTCACCCGGGACGGGGTGCTCGTCTGCGTCCACGACCGCCGCGTGAACCGCACCTCCACCGGCCGCGGGGTGGTCTCCTCCCTGGAGCTGGCCGAGCTCGCCGAGCTGGACTTCTCCTCCTGGCACCCGGCCTCCCGCGGTGGCGGCATCGAGGTCGAGGAGCCCGACCGGGACCGTGCCGGGGTGCTCACGCTCGAGCGGCTGCTCGAGGTCGTCGCCTCCGCCGGGCGCCGGGTGCAGGTGGCGATCGAGACCAAGCACCCGAGCCGCTTCGCAGGCCTGGTCGAGCTGCGGCTGGTCGAGCTGCTGTCCCGCCTCGGCCTGGCGGTGCCGGCGACCGACGGTTGGTCGCCCGTCCGGGTGATGAGCTTCGCGTCGACCAGCCTGCGCCGGATTCACGCCCTCGCACCCGAGGTGCCCACGGTCCTGCTGTTGCGCGGGGTCCCGCTGCGGCTGCGGGACGGCACGCTGCCGCAGCGCGTACGCATCGCCGGCCCGTCGCTGCGCGGCCTGCGCGCCGTACCGCAGTACGTCGCCCGGGCGCACGAGCGCGGGCACGAGGTGCACGTCTGGACCGTGAACCGGCCGGAGGACGTCGAGTTCGTCGTCGAGCTCGGGGTCGACGCCGTCATCACCGACCGTCCGGGAGCGGTGCTGCGCCAGCTCGGCCGCGGGTGAGCCCCGCCGCGCAGGCCGGGCGGTAGGGCTCTGTCGGGAACGGTCGGACCCGGTTACGCTGGCTGTGCCCGGACGCCGCCGTATCCCCCGTCGGCGGCGTCCGGGTCTTCGCTGCTCCAGGGCGCCGGGCCCCGCGCGGCCCGAGCGTCAGCCGACCGCGTCGCGCTGCACCGGGCAGGACATGCAGCGCGGGCCACCGCGCCCGCTGCCGAGCTCGCTGCCCGGGATGGCCACGACCTCGATCCCGTGCTGCTCGAGCCGGGCGTTGGTCTCGACGTTGCGCTCGTAGGCGACGCACACCCGAGGCGCGAGCGCGAGGGTGTTGTTGCCGTCGTCCCACTGCTCCCGTTCGGCCGTGACCGGGTCGAGGCCGGTGTCGATGACGTGCAACCGGTCCAGCCCCATGGCGCTCGCAGCGGCCCACAGGAACGGCTCCGGCTCGCCGACGTGCAGCCGGCCGTCGGCGTCACGGGTGACCGGGTGCGCGACGAGCGTGTCGGCGACCGCCGGGTACATGACGACGCTGTCGACGTCGACCATCGTGCACACCGTGTCCAGGTGCATGGTGGCGCGCTCCTGGGCGATCGGCACGACGAGCACGGTGGTGGCCAGCCCGTGCTCGAAGAGCCGACCGGCCAGCGTCTCGACACCGGCCGGCGTCGTGCGTTGGCCCACCCCGACCGCCACCACGCCGGGGGCCAGCAGCAGCACGTCACCGCCCTCGAGCCACTCCTCCCCGGGCCGGTAGAGCCGGGGCACGTCCGTGAAGCGGGGGTGGTGGTCGTACACGGCGTCGGTGAGCAGCGTCTCGCGCCGCCGCGCCGGCATGGAGGGACTCGTCACCGCCACGGCGGAGCCCACCCAGACCGATGAGTCGCGCGTGAACAGCAGGTTCGGCAGCGGCGGCACGACGAAGTCGTGGCGGTCCAGGAGCCGGTACACCAGCCCCCGCCCACCCGGCAGCTCCTCGTGCGACAGGCCCGCGATGAGGACCTCGGCCAGGGCGTCGGTGTCGAGGTCGCGCAGGTACACGGCGAGGGTGGTGCCGAGAGCGGCACCCATGTGCCGCTGCGCGACCGTCGCCTCGATCAGCTGCTCCCGGGCGTCCGGGACGTCCAGGACGTCCACGAGCAGGTCGCGCAGGTAGAGGACCTCGACGCCCCGGCGGCGCAGCGCGTCGGCGAACGCGTCGTGCTCGTCCTGCGCCCGCTCCACCCAGGGGATGGCGTCGAAGAGCAGGTCGGCGCTGTTGCGCGGGGTCAGCCGCCGCAGCTCGTCACCCGGCCGGTGCAGCAGCACCGTACGCAGCGGGCCGACCTCGCTGTCCACGCGCGGCGTCACGACGCGGACCCTACGCGTACAGACGGGCCGCGGCCGCCGTCGCGGCCGCGAGGACCTGCTTGGCCGGCCGGGAGAGCGCGACCGCGGCCGCGGCGACGTCGTCGTACTCCGGCGCGGCGTTCACCACCGTCCCGTCCAGCCGAGCGACCTTCACCCGTACCGGCTCGCCGTCCACGGTGACCGTGCACGTCTCGCGGTCGAGCGCCCGCTTGGTGACCGCCGTCTCCCGCAGCCCGATGGTGGACGTCTCGCGGAAGACGACCGTGCGGACGGCGTCGGCCACGGCGGCGGTGCAGAGTACGTGCAGCGTGTGCGCCGGGCGCCCCTTCTTCATGAGGACGGGGGTCAGCCAGGCGTCCGCAGCGCCCGCCGACAGCAGCGCGGACACCACCGCCGGCCACAGCCGCGGGTCGAGGTCGTCCACGTTCGCCTCGAGCAGCAGGTCCGCGCTGCCGGGTGCCTGCGCCGGGGCCCCGACGACGAGCCGCAGCACGTTGGGCCGGCCGGGGTCGTCGCGCCCACCGGCTCCGGCTGCCACCCGGTCGACCTGCATCGGGGGCAGCGGTCCCCACCCGTCCACCCAGGTCACGAGCAGCGCGGCCCCTGTCGGTGTCGCGAGCTCGGCCTCCCCCGGGCCGCCGTGCACCGTGGCGCCGGTCCCGGCGAGCAGGGCCAGCACCGCCGGCGCCGGGACCGGCAGGTCGCCGTGCGCGCTCCGGGCGGTGCCTCCGCCCAGTGCGACCGGGCCTGCGGACAGCGTCGTGAGACCGAGCGCGGCCAGCCCGGCGCACGCACCGACCACGTCCGCCACCGCATCGTGGGCGCCGACCTCGTGGAAGTGCACGTCGTCGACCGCGACGCCGTGCACCGCAGCCTCGGCTGCGGCGAGCCGGCGGAATGCCTCGAGCGCCCGGTCGCGCACCTCCGCGGGCAGCGTCGCCCGCTCGAGGAGCGTCCGCACGTCCCGCCACGGCCGGGCCCTGTCATCGTCCGCGGGGACCTGCACCCGCACCTGCGTGGCCGCGATCCCGGCGCGCCGGACCCGCTCGGCGCTCAGGCGTACGCCGGGCAGCACCGCGTCGACGGCTCGCTGCAGGTCCGGCACGGGGACCCCGGCGTCGACGGTCGCGCCGAGGACCATGTCGCCGCTCACGCCGCTGGAGCAGTCCAGCCAGGCGATGTCACTCATGTGCGGCCCGGCGGGCGACGCGCGCAGCGAACACCCCCGCGCCGAACCCGTTGTCGATGTTGACGACGGTCACCCCCGGCGCGCAGGAGCTCAGCATCGCGAGGAGAGCGGCGAAGCCCCCGAGCGAGACGCCGTACCCGACGCTGGTCGGGACCGCCACGACCGGCGTGCCGACGAGTCCACCGACGACGCTGGGCAGGGCACCCTCCATACCGGCGGCGACGACGAGGCAGTCGGCCCGGTCGAGGGCGGGGCGCGCGTCGAGCAGGCGGTGCAGGCCGGCGACGCCCACGTCGTCCACGCGGGTCACGGCGGCCCCGAACGCGCGGGCGACGAACGCCGCCTCGGCGGCGACCGGGCCGTCGCTCGTCCCTGCCGCGACGACGCACACCGTGCCGCGGGTGGATGGGAGCTCGCCCACCGCCACGCACCGCGCCTCGTCGTCGACGACCGCGTCCGGCAGCTCGGCCCGTACCGCGGCGAGGGTCTCGGCGTCGAGCCGGGTCGCGACGGCCGGCCGGCGGCCGGGAGCCGCCTGGAGGGCCCGCAGCAGCGCCAGGCTCTGGGCGCAGGTCTTGCCGGCGCCGTACACGACCTCCGGGTCGCCGGTGCGCAGGCCGCGGTGGGTGTCGAGCTTGGCGAAGCCGAGGTCGGTGAAGCCGGGGCCGGCGAGCGGGCCGGCGGCGAGCGTCCGCACCGCGTCGTCGACCGGCACCCGGCCGGCCGCGACGTCGGCGAGCAGCGCCCGTACCTCGGAGTCGTCCATGGCCGGGAGCGTAGGCGGTTACGCTCGCTGGGTGCTCCCGCTGGACCGCAACGTCCTCGACCTCCTCGCCATCTCCGGCGCCGCTGCCGGCGCGCTCGGCCTGCTCCTCGGCCTTGCCGCGCAGCTGCGCCTGCGCCGGCTGCACCGCCGCTTCGCGGTCCTGCAGGGCCCGGACGGTCGTTCCCGGACCCTGCTCGAGGCCTTCGAGCGCGAGACCGACCGGGTCGAGGCCTTCCGCGGCGAGCTGGACGGTGCCCGCCGCGACCTCGACGCCGCCCGCGCCGACCTCGCCGACGCCGTGCGACACGTGGCGGTGGTCCGGTACGACGCCTTCGGCGACATGGGTGGCCGGCTGTCGTTCTCGGCCGCCCTGCTGGACGACTCCGGCGACGGGGTGCTGTTCACCGCGATCAACGGCCGTAGCGAGACCCGGCTCTACGCCAAGGGAGTCACCGGCGGCGCCTCCGAGGGGCAGCTCTCGCCGGAGGAGGTGGAGGCGGTCGAGCTGGCCATGAGCGGCCGGCCGCCACGTGCCGCCCGCCGAGGCGGCCGGGCCGCCCGGCGGGTGGACGGCCCCGCGGCGGCTCGGCCCTGATGCCCGGCGTGCCCCCGACGCGGTTCGCCTACCTCGGGCCGGAGGGGACGTTCACCGAGGCGGCGCTGCGAGCGCTGCCCGCCGCAGCGAAGGCCGAGCTGCAGCCGTACCCGTCCGTGCCGGACGCGCTCGACGCGGTGCGCGACGGCGAGGCCGACGCCGCGATGGTGCCGCTGGAGAACTCGGTCGAGGGCTCGGTCGCCACGACGCTGGACGAGCTCGCCGGGGACCCGCCGGTGCACATCGTGCGGGAGACCACGCTGCCCGTCTCGTTCGCGCTGCTCGCCCGGCCGGGGACGGCGCTCGCGGACGTGACGACCGTCACGACGATCCCGCACGCCGAGGCGCAGGTGCGCGGCTGGCTGCGCCGGACGCTGCCGGACGCGAAGTTCATCCCCGCGGCGAGCACGGCAGACGGGGCGCGCGCGGTGGCGGCCGGCCTGGCCGACGCGGCGATCGCCGCCCCGCTGGCCGCCGAGCGGTACCGGCTGCAGATCGTGGCGGAGGAGATCCACGACCGGGACGACGCGGTCACCCGCTTCGTCCTCGTCACGCGGCCGGCCCCGCCGGGGCCACCAAGCGGCGCCGACCGGACGACCGTGGTCGCCTACATCGCGGACGACCACCCCGGGGCGCTGCTGGAGATCCTCACCGAGTTCGCCGTACGCGGGGTGAACCTCACCCGCATCGAGTCCCGGCCCACCGGCGGCGGGCTGGGCCGCTACTACTTCTCCATCGACCTCGAGGGCCACGTCGCCGACGCGCGGGTGGGCGAGGCCCTCTCGGCGCTGCGCCGGATCTGCGCGGACGTGCGCTACCTCGGGTCGTACCCGCGGGCGGACGAGGTCGCGCCGGTCGTGCGCCGCGGCAC
This sequence comes from uncultured Actinomycetota bacterium, assembly GCA_963728075.1. Lineage (GTDB taxonomy): Bacteria > Actinomycetota > Actinomycetes > JAFAQI01 > DASSKL01 > CAVSIP01. Next base: position 8,282 of record CAVSIP010000007.1, read on the forward strand.
CACCGACGAGGAGTTCCGGGACGCGGAGGCGTGGCTGGCCCGCATCCGCGAGGGGCGCGCCTGACCCGCCAACCCGGTTGCCGGGCGCCGGTAGCCTCGAACCGTGATCGACCTGCGCGCACTCCGCGACGACCCCGACCGGTTCCGGGCCAGCCAGCGTGCGCGCGGCGAGGACGTCGCGCTCGTCGACGTCGTACTGGTCGCTGACGAGGCGCGCCGCGCGGCGGTCGCCCAGTTCGACCGGCTGCGCGCCGAGCAGAAGTCGCTGGGCAAGCAGGTCGCCAAGGCGCAGGGGGAGGACAAGGCCGCGCTGCTCGCGCGGACCAAGCAGCTGGCCGACGAGGTGAAGGCCGCTGCGGCCGCCCAGCAGGAGGCGGACGACGCGCTGCGGGAGGCGGCGTACCGCATCCCCAACCCGGTCGAGGCCGGCGTACCGGAAGGCGGCGAGGACGACTACGCCGTCCTCGAGACCGTCGGGGACGTGCCGGACTACGACTTCCCGGTCCGTGACCACGTGGAGATCGGCGCCGCGCTCGGTGCCGTCGACGTCGACCGCGGCGCGAAGGTGTCCGGCGCGCGGTTCTACTTCCTCACCGGCGTCGGGGCCCAGCTCGAGCTCGCGCTGGTCAACCTCGCGATGGCGCAGGCGCTGGAGGCCGGCTTCACGCCGATGGTCCCGCCGGTGCTCGTCCGCCCCGAAGCCATGGAGGGCACCGGCTTCCTGGGCCAGACCTCCGGCGACGACGTCTACCGGATCGCCCAGGACGACCTGTACCTCGTCGGGACCAGCGAGGTGCCGCTCGCGGCGTACCACATGGGCGAGATCCTGGACCCGGCCACGCTGCCGCTGCGCTACGCCGCGTTCTCGTCCTGCTTCCGGCGGGAGGCGGGCTCGTACGGCAAGGACACTCGGGGCATCATCCGCGTCCACCAGTTCGACAAGGTGGAGATGTTCGCCTACGTCGCGCCCGAGGACGCCGCCGATGAGCACCGCCGGCTGCTCGCCTGGGAGAAGGAGTTCCTCGGCAAGCTCGAGCTGCCGTTCCGCGTGATCGACGTGGCCAGCGGTGACCTCGGGCTGTCGGCCGCGCGCAAGTTCGACTGCGAGGCCTGGATGCCGACGCAGGGCCGGTACCGCGAGCTCACGAGCACGTCGAACTGCACGGACTTCCAGGCTCGCCGGCTCGACGTGCGTACGCGCACCGAGGGCGGCACCCGGCCGGTGGCGACGCTGAACGGCACGCTCGTCGCGATCGCGCGGACCATCGCCGTGCTGCTCGAGGTGCACCAGCAGGCGGATGGTTCGGTGCGGGTCCCCGCCGCGCTGCAGCCCTACCTCGGCGGCCGCGAGGTGCTCGCGCCGGTTCGGTAGGTGGGCGGCCTGCCGTGAACCGCTCGGACCCGCCGAGCGAACCCCGGGTGTGAGAGGACTGATGACGATGGCCGCCGAAGAGCGGCCGGCCGGGCCCGTGCCGGACGAGGTGCTCGCCGGTCGGGTCGGGGATGGCGACGGACGCGGCCGCCAAGACCTATACGGCGCTGAAGTACATGAGTGTCCCGGCCACCGCCCTGTCCCAGGCGTTCACCGCTCAGTTCCCGGACAAGCTCGGGAGCTGATCCCGGCTCGCCCGGTGGGACGACGCCAGCCGGACCGTCGGGTTGCCGCTGCGCTATCGCGAGGGCTGGACGAGCGACCACGCTCTCGGTCTGGTCACGCTCGTGGCGGAGGTGGTGTTCGTCCTGGCCGCGGCCGGGTCTGCGGCACGGGCAGGTGCGCGCCGTACCGGGTGAGCGGCGTACGCGACGATGGGTGCGTGCGTACGCCGGCCCCCCGCGTCGTCGCGACCGATCTCGACGGCACGATCGTGCGCAGCGACGGGACCATCTCGCGGCGTACGCAGGCGGCGCTGGCCGCAGCGGAGCAGGCAGGTGCGGTCGTGGTGTTCGTCACCGGCCGCCCGCCCCGCTGGATGCACGGGGTCGCCGAGCAGACCGGGCACCGCGGCCTGGCCATCTGCGCCAACGGCGCGTTCGTCTACGACCTGCGCACCGAGGAGCTGGTCGAGGAGCACCTCATGGAGCCGGCGCAGGCCCGCCGGCTGGTCGAGGTGCTGCGGGGCGCGCTGCCCGACGCGGCGTTCGCCATCGAGCGGGGCGAGGGGTTCGGTCACGAGCCGGCGTACCGGCCGCGCTGGCCCGTACCGGAGGGAACGCTCGTCGCCGACATCGAGGCGCTGCTGTCGGCTCCCGTCGCCAAGCTGCTGCTCCGGCACGAGGCGCTCGGGCCGGACGCGCTGCTCGCCCGCGCACGCGAGGTGGCGGCGGGCCTCGCGACGCTGACCCACTCCAGCTCGGACGGGCTGCTGGAGATCAGCGCCGCCGGCATCTCGAAGGCGACCACGCTGGGGCGGTTCTGCGCCGGTCACGGGTACGGCGCGGACGACGTGATCGCGTTCGGCGACATGCCCAACGACCTGCCGATGCTCGCCTGGGCGGGGCGTGCGGTCGCCGTGGCCAACGCCCACCCGGAGGTGCTGGCCGCGGTTGAGGAGGTCACCGCCAGCAACGACGACGACGGCGTCGCCCAGGTGCTCGAGGCGCTCTACAGGTAGGGGCCGGAACCCTGGGCCGGGCCCTGGCCGGGCGGGATCGGGCCGGGCAGCGCACGCCGGCGCATCTCCTCGAGCTGGGCGCGGGCCGCCATCTGCTGGGCGAACAGCGCGGTCTGGATGCCGTGGAACAACCCCTCGAGCCAGCCGACGAGCTGGGCCTGCGCGACCCGCAGCTCCGCATCCGACGGGGTGGTTCCCTCGCTGAACGGCAGCGTGATGCGGTCGAGCTCGTCACGCAGCTCCGGGGCGAGACCCTGCGACAGCTCGCGGATGGAGCTGGCGTGGATCTCGCGCATCCGGGCGCGGCTGGCGTCGTCGAGCGGTGCCGCCCGCACCTCCTCGAGCAGTTGCTTGATCATGGTGCCGATGCGCATGACCTTCGCGGGCTGCTCGACCATCGACGACAACAGCGTCTGCTCCTCGTCACCGTCCTGGTCCTCGGACGGCATGCCGTCGGGGCCGACGTTGAGGATGCGCGGGTGGTCCTGGCCGAAGTCCTGCCGATCGGTCATGCGTCCATCCTCCCCGGCCGATTCGGTGGTACGCGACGCGGGGGTACGGCACAGCTCCGCGCTGCCTACTGCACCTTCGTCGTGACCGGCCGGTCGCTCGCGGCCTCCTCGCGGGGGTAGGTGTCGCCGTCGGTCACCGAAGGCGGCTGGTCGGCGATCATCGGCCCGTCGCCGGACGGGTCCATCACGCCGCTCTCGAAGAACGTGTAGCGGCCGGCGAGCACCTTCTGCGCGGCCGTGTAGTTGTCCGCGTCGTCGTTGTGCCACAGGTCGTGGAACAGCCGGTCCACGCGACGCCGGGCCTGCGCGCAGAACAGGTCGGCGAGCTCGACGACCGCGTCGCGGCGGGCCGGCTCGGCCGCGATGAGGGACTGCGCGTGCACGCAGGCGCAGGCCATCGCGTACAGCTCCGCGCCGATGTCGACGATGCGGCCGAGGAACGCCTGCTTCTTCTCCAGCTTCGCCTGCCACCGGCTCATGCCGTAGAAGGTCGAGCGGGCGAGCTTGCGGGAGTGGCGCTCGACGAAGCGCAGGTGCCCGGCGAGCGGGCCGAACTCCTCGAACGACCCGGGCTTCTGCCCCTCGCCGACGGCGAGCTGGGGCAGCCACCGGGCGTAGAAGGCGCCGGCCTTCGCCGCGGTCCTGGCCTTCGTGGTCAGCGGCACGTCCGGCTCGATGATGTCGCCGGCGACCTGCAGGTGCTGGTCCACCGCCTCGCGGGCTATGAGCAGGTGCATGATCTCCGTGGAACCTTCGAAGATGCGGTTGATCCGCATGTCACGCAGGGCCTGCTCGGCCGGTACGGGCTTCTCCCCGCGCGCCTTGAGTGACTCGGCGGTCTCGTAGCCCCGGCCGCCGCGGATCTGCACCAGCTCGTCGACGACCTGCCAGGCCATCTCCGAGCCGTACAGCTTGGCCAGGGCGGCCTCGATGCGGATGTCGTTGCGCTTCTCGTCGGCGAGCCGGCTGGAGACGTCGATCATGGCCTCGAGGCCGAACGCCGTTCCCGCGATGAAGGCCAGCTTCTGCGCGACGGCGTCGTGCTTGCCGACCGGGTGGCCCCACTGCACGCGCTCGCCGGCCCACTCCCGTGCGACCTTGAGGCTCCACTTGGCCGCCTGGGCCGTGATGGCGGGCAGTGAGAGCCGTCCGGTGTTGAGGGTGGTGAGCGCGATCTTCAGCCCGGCGCCTTCGCCGACGAGGACGTTCTCCGCGGGGACGAACACGTCGTCGAAGCGGGTGACGCCGTTCTCGATGCCGCGCAGGCCCATGAACGCGTTGCGGTGCTCGACCGTGATGCCCTCGGCGTCGGCCGGGACGATGAACGCGGTGATGCCGCCCTGGTGCCCCTCGGCCTTGGGTACGACCGCCATCACCACGAGCAGGTCGGCGATCACGCCGTTGGTGGTCCACAGCTTGCGCCCGTTGAGCACGTAGCCGCGGCCGTCCTCGGTCGGGGTCGCGGTGCTCGACAGCCGGGCGGGGTCGGAGCCGACGTCGGGCTCGGTGAGCAGGAACGCCGAGACGTGCGTACGCGCGACGAGCGGCAGGAACTCCTGCTTCTGCTCGTCGGTGCCGAACAGCCGCAGCGGTTCCGGCACACCGATCGACTGGTGCGCCGAGAGCAGCGTCGAGATCGACGAGTGCCAGGTGCCGGCCAGGGCAAGCGCCTTGTTGTAGTAGACCTGCGACAGGCCCAGGCCCCCGTACTCCTCCGGGATCTTCATCCCGAGCGCGCCGATCTCCTTGAGCCCCTCGATGACGTGCTCGGGGATCTTCGCGTCCCGCTCGATCTGCAGCGGGTCGACGTCGGTGTCGAGAAATGCGCGCAGCCGGGCGAGGAACTCCTCGCCCTTGCGCACCTGGTCCGCGGGCAGCTGCGGCTGCGGGTGGACGAGGTCGAGCCGCAGGTTGCCCAGGAAGAGCTCCTTGCCGAACGAGGGAAGCTCCCAGTCGGACTCACGGGCGGCCTCGGCCACCTGACGGGCTTGCTGCTCCGAGACGTTCGCGCTCACGGTCGCCTCCTCCGTCGGACGGTTACCGATGAGTAGGGTTCCCGTTCCGGCGGCGGGTCACGCCTTGCCGGTGCGCAGCGGCCGTCAGGGCGCGAGGAGCAGCACCTTGCCGACGTGCGAGGAGTCCTCGAGGACCCGGTGTGCAGCCGCCGCCTCGGGCATCGGGTATCGCTCATGGACGACCGGCCGGATCTGCCCGGACGCGACGGCGGGCCAGACGTTCTCACGGACGGCGGCAACGATCTCGGCCTTCTGCTCGACCGGTCGGCCGCGCAGGCTCGCGGCGTGCACCGTGCCTCGCTTCACGAGCAGCATGCCGAGGTCCAGCGTGCCCTTGCGCCCGCCCTGCAGCCCGATGACCACGATCCGGCCTTCGGTCGCCAGCGCCTGGACGTTCTGCTCGAGGTACGCGCCGCCGATGATGTCGAGGATCACGTCGGCGCCACGGTTGCCGGTCGCCTGGTGCACCCGGGCCACCCAGTCCTCGTCGCGGTAGCTGATCGCCACGTCGGCCCCGAGCTCGCGGCAGCGGTCGAGCTTCGCGTTGCTGCCGGCGGTGCACAGCACCTCCGACCCGTGCCGCTTGGCGAGCTGGATCGCCATGGTGCCGATGCCGCTGGCACCGCCGTGCACGAGCAGCGCCTCGTCCGGGGTGAGCCGGGCGGCCATGAACACGTTGGCCCACACCGTGCACACCACCTCGGGCAGGGCGGCCGCGTCCGCCAGGGAGACCTCGTCGGGGATCGGGAGCAGCTGCCCGGCCGGCACCGCGACCTTCTCGGCGTAGCCACCCCCGGCCAGCAGGGCGCACACCTCGTCGCCGACCGACCAGCCGGTCACGCCGGTCCCCAGCGCGCTCACCACGCCGCTGCACTCCAGGCCGATGACGGGCGAGGCTCCCGGGGGCGGCGGGTAGTTCCCCTGCCGCTGCAGCAGGTCGGCCCGGTTCACCCCCGCGGCCACGACGTCGATGACGACCTCTCCGGGACCGGGCTGCGGGTCGGGCTGCTCGGTCCACTCCAGGACGTCGGGCCCGCCGAAGGCGTCGACCGTGATCGCGTGCATGGTCCGACCCTAACGAGGCCGACCACGGGCGCGGACGATCTTTGTGACGAAGCACAATGCCGGACGTGACTGCGCAGCACGGGCTGTACCGGCGGGTGGAGCGGCGGATCCCTGCGCTCGCGCGGCAGATGGTGGACGCCTTCGTCGCCGAGATCCCCCTGTACGGGCGGTTGCCGCGCGAGCAGCTCGAGGGCGAGATCACGCGCATCACCGAGGACAACCTGCGGCTGTTCTTCCGCTGTCTGCAGGCGCGGCGCGCCCCCACGGTCGACGAGATCGGTGAGCTTCGCTCGTCCGCGGCGCGTAGAGCGCAGGAGCGCGTACCGCTGGAGGACGTGCTCACCGCGTACCACGTCGGCACCCGGATCGGCTGGGAGGCGTTGCTCGACGTTGCGGGGCCGGAGGAGCAGGGGGAGCTGCACGCGGCGGTCACGGCCATGCTCGGCTACCTGCAACGGCTCAGCGCGGTCGTGGCTGCCGCCTACCTCGACGAGCGGCAGGCCATCCACGGTGAGGAGCGGGACGCGCGGCGGGCGCTCGCCCAGGCGCTGCTGTCCGGTGCGCCGGCCGCGGTCCTCGCGCGGCGGGCGGCGGTGGCCCTCGCCCCGGCGTACGCCGCCGTCGCGCTGGAGGTGCCGGAGCACCCGGACGAGCACCAGGCCGACGTCTCGGCATCCGTGGCCGCTCGGCGCAAGTTGCGACGGCTGCAGGCCCGCCTCGACGAGCGCGCCGGCGAGCCGGTGCTGGGACTGCTCGACTCGTCCGGCGGACTGGTGCTCCTCCCCGCCTGCCCGGACCGGCTGCAGGAGGTGCTGGACGGGCTGCCCGGCCTCGTCGCCGAGCTGTCCGCGGCGGCCGGCGGGCCGGTGACGGCAGGCGCTGCGGTCGCGGAGACGCTGGCGGACGTGCCGTCCGCCGGGCAGCAGGCGCGCGAGGTCGCCGACCTGGCCCGCCGGCTCGGCCGTCCGCCGGGGACGTACACGGTCACCGACCTGCTCGTCGAGTACCAGCTCTCGCGCAGCCCGGGGGCGTTGCCGTTGCTCGCGTCGCGGCTGGACGCGCTGAACCGCAACGCCGACCTGCGGCGGACGCTGGAGTGCTACCTGCAGCTGGACACCGACCGGCGGCGAACCGCTGCCGAGCTGCACGTCCACCCCAACACGCTGGACTACCGCCTGCGCCGCATCGTGGACCTCACCGGCCTGGACCCGGGCACCACGACCGGGTTGCAGACCCTGTCGGCCGCGCTCACCGCGCGCAAGCTGCTCGAGGTCGGTGCGGGCCATGCCTGACGGCGCCGGGGCCGTCAGGCGTCGGGCACCCAGTTGCCGTGGAAGCCGAACGGCACCCGCTGCGGCAGGTGCACGGTCGCGACCGGGCCGGCGGCGAGGTCCTGCGCGGGCAGGATCACGACGTCCGAGGTGTCCCGGGTGCCGTCGTAGACGTACGCCATCAGCCAGCCGTCGTCCTCGGCCGCGTCGTCGGCGCGCGGGACGAACACCGCCTCCAGCGGCATCCGGCCGGGCCCCGGGTCGTACGCCTCGCTGGTGCCGGCGTCGAGGTCGTGCTTGAGGATCTGGCCGAACTGCAGGTCGTGGAAGGACACCGCGTACGCGTACCGGTTGCGCCGCCCGACCAGCCGCTCGTCGTGGCGCGGGAACTCCTGGCCGCGGTCGTCGAGCCGCTGCTCGCGGACCCGGCGCGCGACCGGGTCGATCGTCCACCGGTCCAGCGTCGGCGAGGCGTCCCCGGGTCCCCGGAGGTCGGTGGCGAACATGGTCGGGTAGCGGCAGACGTCCATGACCACGGTGCCGTCCGGTGCGTCGAAGGCGTTGACCGGGTGGAAGACGTAGCAGTCCTCCGGCAGCTCGCACCACACGATGTCGCCGGTGCCGCCGTCCCGCGGCAGCAGGCCGACGCGGGCGCCGTACGACGGGTTCCACCGGTACGGGAAGTACGACCCGCCCATCGCCACCTCGAGGTCGAAGGTGACCGGGAGGTCGAGCAGCACCACATAGCGCTCGGTGAGCCCCATGTCGTGCACCATCGGCTTGCCGGGCGTGGGTACGTCCACCGTGCGCCGGACCCGCCCGTCCATGCCGACGACGACGTACTGCATGCCGTCGTGCTCCCAGTAGTAGGTCACCGCGTGCAGCTCGCCGGTCGCCGGGTCGGTCTTGGGGTGTGCTGTGAACGACCGGGGCAGTGTGCCGTCGAAGTCCGACCGGGCCTGCGTCTCGAGCTCGTAGGACAGCAGCACGGGCAGGCTGCCCGCCTCGACGATCGCCCACGTCCGGCCGGCGTGACCGATGACGTTGGTGTTCGCTGTGCCGCCGCCCATGCCGTGCTGCGGTCCGGGCACCTGCGGACCGCCGCGCGCGGCGATGACGCGGTCGTCGCGGACGAACCGGTTGCGGTACCACTCGGCCTTGCCGTCGCGCAGGCGGACGCCGTGCACCATGCCGCTGCCGGTGAACCAGTGGTAGGTCGCCGGGTCCTCCGGGAGCACCGGGTTCGGACCGATGCGCAGCAGCCGGCCGGCCAGGTCGGCCGGGACGCTGCCGGTGACCGGCAGGTCGAACGCGGTGACCTCCTCGCTGACCGGGGCGAAGTTGCCCTCCAGGTACGGGTTGGTGACCTGTGGTTCGACTGCGGTCATGGAGACCCCTCCTCGATGGACATGAGCTGTGGCACGAGATCGACGGCGCGAGCCACGTCGGTCACGCCGGTGGCACCCTCGTAGGCCCCCCAGAGCCAGAGCTGGGCGAGGCCGTGGACGGTGGCCCAGACGACCCCGGCGACCTCGCGGGCGTCCGCCTGCGCCTGCCAGCCGGTGGCCTGCGCGTCGGCGACGAGGGTGACGAGGTCCTCGAACGCCCCCATGCCGGCCTCGGCGAGTGCCGGGTCGCCGAGGTCGAGGACCTCCGAGCGGAACATCAGCTCGAACACGCCGCGGTGCTTGAGCGCGAACCGGACGTAGCCGTGCGCAGCGGCCGCCAGGCGGCCGGTCGGCGTCGGGTCCTGGGCGTCCCGTACGGCCGCCTGGACGTCGGCCGCGAGCTCGACGAAGCCGCGGGCCGCGATCGCGCTGAGCAGCGCGGCGAGCGACGGGAAGTGCCGCAGCGGTGCGCCGTGCGACACGCCCGCCTCCCGGGCGACGCGCCGGATCGTCACGGCCGCCGGGCCCTCGCGCTCCAGCAGGGCGGTGGCGGTGTCCACCAGCCGCTGCCGGGGCGTCGATGCCGTCATGTAGACGGTGTCTACACGCGAAGGTAGACACTGTCAACACGTCGCCGGACGGAGGACACCAACGATGCGACGCATCGCCGCTCTCGGGGCCGTAGCCGGCAGCAAGCGGCTCGCCGACGTGACGGCGGATGGTCAGTACCTGGGCTGGCGCGTGGGCATCACGGCCGACGGCACCTGGCGCTTCTTCGTCCAGGGCGACTGACCCGCGGGTCAGCTGCGGGGGCGCTCGTCGACGAGCGCCCCCGCCACCAGCTCGTCGAAGCGGGTGACGCCCAGCGGGAGGTCGTCCAGGGTCGCCAGCGGGTCGCGGGCGTCGAGGTGCGCGCGGGTCCACAGGTCGGCGACCAGTGCCTTGCGGTCGGCCTGCTCCCCGTCGCTGCGTTGGGCGTACGCCGCCTGCTCGGTGAGCAGCGCACCGGTGAGGACGTCCGCCATCGCCTGCGCGAGCGCGAACAGGTGCGGCTCGCCGGCCTCCCGGTCCAGCCGGGCCCAGCGGGCGAGTGCCCGCTCGAGATCCTCGCGGCGAGCGCGGACCAGCCGGGTCACCGTGCCGTCGTCGCTGCGGTCGAGCAGCTCGTCGACGTGGGTGAACAGCGCCAGGTGCGCGTCCTCCCGCTCGATCGCGCGGCGGACGTCGAGGGCGAGGATGTTGTCCGGCCCTTCCCAGATGGTGTTGACCTGGGCGTCGCGCAGGATGCGGGCGACCGGCCAGGTCTCGCAGTAGCCGTTGCCCCCGTGCACCTCGATCGCGTCACTGGCCGCGGTGATACCGAGGCGGGCCGCCTTGAGCTTGGCCAGTGGTGCGGTCAGCCGCAGCGGGCGGGTGTAGCCGTCGAAGACCAGGGCCTGGGCGGCCTCCACGTCGACGATGAGCTCGGCGAGCTTGCGGCGCATGAGCGGCGCGTCGATGAGCGGCCGCCCGAACGTCTCGCGCGCCCGGGCGTAGCACAGTGCCTCCACCAGTGACCGGCGCGCGCAGCCGAGCCCCATGAGGGCGATGGCGATCCGGGCGTCGTTGGTCAGGCGCATCATCGGCGCCATGCCGTGCCCGTCGCCGGGCCCCTCGCCGTGCGGGGGCGGTGCGAGCAGGTACGCCTCGGCGCCCTGCAGCTCCACCTCTGCCGAGGCCACCGCCTTGGTGCCGAGCTTGTCCTTGAGCCGCCGGATGCGCACGCCGTTGCGGCTGCCGTCCCGCCGCTCCTTGAGCACGAGGAACGGGTAGACGCCGCGGATGCCGGCGGACGCACCCACGGGTCGTGCCAGCACCACCCACGCCCACCCGCCCGCGTTCGACACGAACCACTTGACCCCGTCGAGCCGCCAGACGTCGCCCGCGGGCGTCGCGGTCGTCTCCAGCGCGCCGACATCGGACCCGCCGGCCCGTTCGGTGAACGACTGTGCGGTCTCGAAGGCCAGCTCGCCCGCCAGCGCGGCGGCGGTGATCCGCTCGCGCACGTCGTCGGGCGCGTACCGCTCGGCCATCCGGTGCACCATGTCGCCGCCGGTGCCCAGCGCGCAGACCAGCCCGATCTCGGCCTGGTCGATGAGGTAGGTGGTCGCCACCCGGGGCAGGTGCAGGTTCACCCCGGCGGCCTGGGCGGCGTCGCGTACGGCGGGGGTCGACAGGCCGAGGTCGACGACGTCGCGCCGGCTGGCGAGGAAGGACTCCGGGGCGACGACCTCGCTGACCTCGTGGCCCCAGCGGTCGTAGCGCTCGAGCCGGGGCGGGTTGCGGTCGGTCTCCTCCGCGCGTTCGGCCAGCGGTCCGCCTGCGAACGCGCCGAAGCGCTCCAGGTGCGGCGTCGCCCAGGCGAAGTCGCCCTCGGCCATGTGCATGCGCAGCTGGAACTGCAGGGTCGGGTCGCTCGACCACCAGTTCAGCCCGACCGCACCGAGGTAGCGCTCGGTGGCGTACCGGTCGGTGACGTCGCGGGTGCGGGCCGGTGGCAGGTCGGTCGTCGTCATGACCGCACTCTGGCACCGGCCCCGCCGCGCGTCAGCCCCCGGCGGCGAACAGCCCGGTGAGCGTGCCCTTGGCCAGGACGTGGCCGCGGGTCATGAAGGTGAACTTCGCGTACGTCGTCGTCTCGTCCAGCTCCAGCGTCTGGTCCAGTGCCCAGACCGTGAACTGGTAGTGGTGCGCGGGGTCGTCCGCCGGCGGGGCCATGCCGCCGTACTGGCTCTCGCCCCAGTCGGTGAACCCGAGGACGGCGCCGGACGGCTGCTTGCCCTGCGCGCCGGCGCCCGCCTCGAGCGACGTCGTGGCCGGGTCGAGGTTGAACAGCACCCAGTGCACGAACCCGACCGTCGTCGGCGCGTCCGGGTCGTAGCAGGTCACCGCGAGGCTGGCGGTGCCGTCGGGCGCGCCGCTCCAGGACAGGTCGGGGCTGACGTTGTCCCCGCCGGCCATCGAGTGGGCGGCGGAGGACGGGATCGTCCCGCCGTCTGCGAACAGCGTGCTGGCCACGGTGAGGTCGCTCATGCCCCGAGCCTTGACCGCCCGGCCCGGTGACAAACACCCCGGGGTCGGCATCACCGCAGAGCAACAATCCGGTCACTCCCGGTACGGATGTCGAATGTGCGAACCGATAGTCCGGACATGACCGTCCAGGGGGGACCTCTCCGCAGGGCTGCGCTCGCCGCGGTGCTCGCGCTGTCGTTCGTCGTCGCCTTGCTCGGCGCACCCGGCCCGGGTTCGGCGGCGGAGGCCTCCGCGCAGCCCTCGTTCCCGATCCGGGCGGCGTTCTACTACCCCTGGTACCCGTACGGCTTCCAGCAGCCGGGCAGTCGCTTCCACCCGGCGGACGGGCAGTACAGCTCCACCGACGCCGGTGAGATCCGCCGGATGGCGCGGCAGATGCAGTACGCCCACATCGACGCGGCGTTCTACTCCTGGTGGGGGCCGGGCAGCGTCGAGGACCGCAGGTTCGGTGAGCAGCTCGACGCGACGGCGGACATGCCGCTGCGCTGGGCCGTGTACTACGAGCCGGAGGGGCCGGACGGCTACCCCGACCCGTCGCCGACGCGCATCCGCAGTGACCTCGGCTACGTGTACAAGACCTACGCCCTGCGCCCGAACTACCTGCGGGTGAACGGCCGGCCGGTCGTGTTCGTCTGGACCGAGGCCAAGGACGCCTGCGAGATGGCTCACCGCTGGTCGGTCGCCAACTACGACCACCGGTTCTACGTGGGGCTGAAGGTCTACTACAACAGCGCGCCGTCGTACACGGCGTGCCCGTGGCAGCCGGACGCGTGGTACCAGTACGCGCCCGCCGAGCGCGTGTCGCAGATCGGGCACTCCGCGTACTCGGTGTCGCCGGGCTTCTACTCCAAGCTGGAGCGCGCGCCGCGGCTGGGCCGCGACCCGGCCCGGTTCGCCGCGGCGGTGCGGGCGATGGTGGCGAGCGGGGCGCGCTGGCAGCTGGTCACGACCTTCAACGAGTGGATCGAGGGCACGTCCGTCCAGCCGGCGGCGGAGTGGCAGTCGGCGTCCGGTTTCGGCGCCTACCTCGACGCGCTGCACCTGACCCCGCCGCACGGCGCGGCGCCGTTCAACCCGGTCGGCCACGTGGACGCGTACGGCCGGGCTCCCGACGGCCGGGTGGGAGTACGGGGCTGGGCGCGTGACCCCGACTACGCGGGTGCGATCGACGTGCACGTGTACGTCGACGGCCACGTGGTCACCGGCGTCCTGGCGAACCGGCTGCGCTCGGACGTCGGGGCGCACGGCTTCTGGGCGGCCACGCCGCCGCTGCCGGCGGGTTCCCACACCGTCTGCGTCTACGCCATCAACGCCGGCATCGGCAGCGGCAACCCCCGGCTCGGCTGCGCCCGGGTGTGACGCTCGGCAGGTCGATCTGTCTCGTCGCACGCGACAGATCAACTTGCGGGAAACGGCCCACGACACGCCGTACGAGTCGCCAGTTGATCTGTCTGACGGGGGCGCGCGGACGCCCCGGGCGCACGGACCTACAGTCAGGGCGTGACGACGATCGCAGTGCTCGGGACCGGGATCATGGGCGCGCCGATGGCACGCAACCTCGCCACGGCGGGCTTCGACGTACGGGTGTGGAACCGCACCCGGAAGAAGGCCGAGCCGCTGGCCGCCGACGGGATCGAGGTGGCCGCTACACCGGCGGACGCGGTCGACGGCGCCGACGTCGTCCTCACGATGCTGCGGGACGGACCGGCCGTGCACGACACCGTCAACGCGGTCACCGACGAGCTCGCCGCCGACGCGCTCTGGCTGCAGATGAGCACCGTGGGGGTCGCCCACGAAGCCGCGCTGCAGGCCTTCGCTGCCGACCACGGCATCGCGTACGTCGACGCACCGGTGCTCGGTACGAAGCAGCCCGCCGAGCAGGGGCAGCTGCTCGTCTTCGCGTCCGGTCCCGAGCAGCTGCAGGAACGGGCGGACGCGGTGTTCGAGCCGCTTGCCCGCGAGGTGCGGTGGCTCGGTGCCGCGGGGCGGGGCAGCCGCCTCAAGCTGGTGGTGAACAGCTGGGTGCTGCTGCTCGCGACCGGTACCGCGGAGGCGATGGCCCTGGCGGAGGGGCTCGGCCTGGAGCCGCGGCAGTTCCTCGACGCGATCGCCGGCGGGGCGCTGGACGTGCCGTACGCCCACCTCAAGGGCAACGCGATCCTCACCGGTGAGTTCCCTGCCGCGTTCCCGGTCGACGGCGCGGAGAAGGACAGTGCGCTCGTCGCCGAGGCGGCCCGGGATGCCGGTGTACGGCTCGAGCTCCCCGAGGCGGTGCACCGGCAGTTCGCCCGCGCCGTCGAGATGGGCCACGCGCGCGAGGACATGGCTGCGGTCTGGTACGCGACCCGCGGCTGAGTGCGACGCACCCCGATCCGCGGGGCACAATGGGACCCCTTGGAGGGCTCGCCTAGTGGCCGATGGCGGCGGTCTTGAAAGGGGACCACACCGCCGCGACGAGGTGAGACTCGCGGCCCGTTGACCTGCGGTTTCTCTTGCTACGCAACGAAATCCACCCTCGGCGGTGAGACTCGTCGTCTCTCACTGGTGCGCAGTGGTTTGCAGCGTCTGCGGCTGGTCGCGGACCAGGCACGGACCGGATTCGCCCACCCGGAAGCCGCCATGAGCGGTCGAGTTCTCGCGTCGGGATTGGACGTTCCTCAGCGGTCCGGCTGGCATCCGGCGAGACATCCCGACGGCGCGTACGGTGCGGACGTGCACGCTGACGCAGCGCCCGATCGAGTCACCTCGCTGGCCGGCGTGGAATCGGAACTCTCCACGCTCCGGGCGCGTGTGGCCGAGCTCGAGGCCGACAATGCACACCTGCGTGGACTGCTTCGGTTGTCGCCGGGGGAGGCACGTCGGCCCGGTGGCGCACCGACCGCGATGTTCGAGGCAGCGCCTGGTTCGGTGACGACGGCTTCGCCGCCTGAGACGAAGGTGGCCTTCTACCGGGCGATGTTCCGGTCGAGGGAGGACGTGTACGCCGTGCGTTGGGACAACGACCGCACCGGCCGCGGCGGGTGGATGCCCGCCGTGCGAGGCGGGTTCCGGAAGGGAGTGCGTCCGGCCGATCGCGATTACCTGCCCCTGACCGAGGAGGTGCTGACACGTCACCTGTCGGGTGAGCTGGAGATCAGCCTGTACCCGCTGCTGGACGATGATCGGTGCCACTGGCTCGCTGCCGACTTCGACGGCCCGACGGCGTTGCTCCGTGAGGCGATGACGATGTCCGGCCGAATGAACCTGGCGAGCTACGACCGGTTGTTCCCATCCCAGGACCTGCTGCCGGATGGCGGGATCGGCAACCTCATCGCGGCCCCGCTGCAGGGCCGGCGTCGGCGCCGGGGGACCACCGTGTTCCTTGATGTTGCAGCGCTTGAGCCGCACGAGGACCCGTGGCGTTACTTGTCGACACTTCCCCGGGTAACCCCGCGGGAGCTCAGTCGCCTGGTCTCCCGCCTGGGTGTGGTCCGCGTCGGTACCGGTGTCGACCGCCTGCAGCCGGCTACAGCCACCAAGATCGATCTACCGGTACCGCGCACCGTCGACGTGAAGTTGGGTAGCACCATCCAGGTAGCTACGACTGGAATGCCGCCAACACTGTTAGCGACGCTGCGGCATTCCGCCTCGATGCGCAACCCGGTGTTCTACGACCGCGAGCGGCGACGCCAGTCGACCTGGGACACCCCGCGATTCCTTCGTTTGTACGACGAAACGCTCGACGGTGACCTGTTACTGCCGCGCGGCCTCTTCGAGTGGCTCGCCAACCTGCTCCGGACAGCGGGAAGCTCGATGCGCGTGGCCGCTGACAACCGGGTCGAGGGGACACCGCACAGCTTCGAGTTCGCGGCCACGCTCGCCCCCGAGCAACAGGCGGCGCGCGACGAGGTCCTCCACCACGACCTCGGCGTCCTTGTCGCGCCGCCGGGCGCGGGGAAGACCGTGATAGCTGCCGCACTGATCGCCAGCTGCGGCGTCTCGACCCTGGTGCTCGTCGACCGGAAGGCGCTTGCCGATCAGTGGCGTGCCCGCTTGAAAGACCTGCTCGGCGTCAAGGTGGGACAGCGCGGCGGTGGGCGCACGAAACTGACCGGAATTATCGACATCGCAACGCTGCAGACGCTGGCGCGAGATGACGAGCACACCGACTGGACGTCGAACTACGGGCTCGTGGTGGTCGATGAGTGCCACCATGTCCCAGCGGCCGCCTTCACCCACGCAGTACGGCAGATCCCGGCGCGGCGATGGCTTGGGCTCACCGCAACGCCGTACCGGCGCGACCAACTCGACGACCTGATCACCCTGCAACTCGGCCCCGTGAGGTACACCGTCGACCGTCCAGCAGCGGAGACTCTGACCAGCGTGGACGCGCCGACACCTCAACCGGTCCTACATGTGCACCGCACAACCTTCCGGTACCTCGGAGACGCGGATCCCCACCAGCCAGGAGGCATGGCTGCGATCTACCGCGACCTTGTCGGCGACGATCAGCGCTTGCATCAAGTCGCTGAGGACGTGCTCGACGCACATGCGCGCGGAAGGCATTGCCTGGTCCTGACTCAATGGACGTCCCACCTGGAACGGATCGCAGCCGAACTCCGGCACCACGGTCTCGACCCCGTCATTCTGCGCGGCGGCATGGGAGCAAAACAACGCAAACAGGCTCTCGCGCGACTCAACCCTGAAGGCCCGGCATCCCCCCTGCTCGTCGTCGCCACCGGCCCGTTCATCGGCGAAGGATTCGACTGTCCAGCGCTGGACACCCTCTTCCTTGCCTCGCCCATCGCCTTCAAGGGCCGGCTCGTCCAGTACGTCGGCCGGGTGCTCCGACCGTTCCCCGGAAAGAGCAGCGCCGAGGTCCACGACTACCACGACGTCCACGTCGGCGTACTCGCATCGTCGCTGGCCAAACGAGCGCCGGGGTACCTCTCGTTGGGCTATCCCGACCCGACGAAGTGAAACGCGAGCCGCCAAGCAGACTGGCTGCACGCGAATCCCCGGCCACCTCTGACGGGCATAGGGTCGCGGCCCAGTCCTGGGCCAGATCGACCCCAAAATAGTAGGGATGGCGCTACTATATTGAGGATGTGCCGACTTGAGTGGGGCTTCCGTGGACCTGTCGCAACCGATTGAAGCAGTGGTTCCGACGTTGGACGGGCCGGTTCTTCAAGCGTTGGCTGGCACGACGGCGCCGGTCACCGGCCGTCAGGTGCACCGAATGGCTGGTACTGGATCCGAGGCGGGGGTTCGCAAGGTTCTCGGGCGTCTGGTCGAGCAAGGTCTCGTACACGTCAGCGAGGCCGGCGCCAGCTTGCTGTATGTCGCGAATCGCGACCACGTTGCATGGCCTGCAGTGGAGTCGCTGGCGACGCTGCGTCGTCTGCTCTTCGATCGAACAGCAGCGGCCATCACGGACTGGCAGATCAAGCCCTTGCATGCGAGCGTGTTCGGCTCGGCCGCGCGCGGTGATGGGGACACGCGCAGTGACATCGACCTGTTCGTGATTCGGCCGGCGCGCACGGCTGAGGACAGCGAGCCTTGGGCGAGTCAGATCGATCACCTGCGTGAGGCTGTAGCGAGTTGGACCGGCAACGCATGTCAGGTGTTCCAGCTCGACATCAACAGGCTCGCCGAGCACGCTGCTGTGTCCGATCGATTGCTCGATGAGTGGCGCCGCGACGCGATCACCCTGTACGGCGATGAACCACGAAACCTAATGAGCAGGGCCAAGAGGCAAGGCCCGAAGGCAAGGAGCCAGCGATGACGCCGCGCCGGGCCGCTCGCACCCAACAATGCGATCGGCGGGATGCCAGGACCCGACTCGAGCACGCACGCTCGTTTCTCGACGTCGCCGATCTCGTGGGCACGGATCGCGACGAGCTCGCGACTCCGTCGGTTTCGTCAGCCCTTGCCGTCCTCGCTGCCATCGCAGCGTCGGATGCGGTGTGTTGCGCCGTACTCAGCCAACGGGCTCGAGGCCAGGATCATCAGCAGTCCGTCGCGTTGCTGCGCACTGTCACACCCGACGGTCCCGACATGGCCCGAGACCTCGAACGGCTGCTGGCGATCAAGGACGACGCCCACTACGGCCTACTCGACATCAGCAGCCAACGAGCGACCAGTGCGCTGCGGCAAGCCCGCCTGCTGCTTGCCGCGGCCGAAAGGCATGTCCGCTAGGAAGTTGCCGCTCTGTTCGGCGAGTGGCGCTCAGACCGGTAGCGGTTCCAAAACCGCCGGGGTCGACGCTCACTCACGCGTCGCGAGTCGATGGCCGGTCCGCGTCTGGTCCGCGAAATTCGCGGCCCAAGTACCTCACCAGAGACCGGGTTCGGGCAAACTCGCAGGTGGAGGGCTCGCCTAGTGGCCGATGGCGGCGGTCTTGAAAACCGCTATGGGCAGTGATGTCCATCGTGGGTTCGAATCCCACGCCCTCCGCGAAATGTGTCCCTGACCTGGGCGTTTGTCTGCACTGGCCCTGCCGGCGATCTTGTGCGAGGTCCCCTCAAGATCGCGTGTGGGAACAATGTGGGTACACGGTGGTAGCGCGAAGTCAGTCCTCGTCAGGGCCTGCGCTGTCCGGCTGCTGGTCGATCAGCCTTGCGATGCGTTCCGCCGCTTGCCGGCCCACGTCGTCGTAGACCGCTGTGTAGAGGTCGCTGGTGATGGCGATGGTGCTGTGGCCGAGCCGCTCGGAGACGACGCGCATCGGCATACCGGCGGCGAGTGCGAGGCTGGCGGTGGTGTGGCGCAAGTCGTGGAAGCGGATGACCGGGACGCCTGCCTCTCGGGCGAGGTTGCGGAAGTGGCGGCTGACGTGCTCGGGCACCTCAGGCCGATGACTTCCCCGCGTCGCAACCCGCAGGTGATGACGACCAGGTACAGGGCGAACAGCCGGTGGTCCACCACATGCGCTAGGAACCGACGCACCTCATCTGTTGTCCACGGCCGCGGACGGGCGCGGTGCTCGACCTCCGACTCGAGCTCGACATGGCGGCACGGGTTGGCGGGGATGAGTCCCTCCCGGACCGCCTTGTTCAGGGCCGCACGCAACGTGGCGAAGACACGGCGGGCGGTCGCTGGGCCTACCGGCTTGGCACCGCGACGGATCTCGACGAGCCTTCTTTCGATGTGCACGGCGCGCAGTGCGCGCAGTTCGATGGCGCCGAGGTGAGGGATCAGGTGGCGCTCGATGTGCCACGCGTAGGCACGGCGGCTGCTCGGGCGCAGCCGCGCCCGCCCGTTGAGCCACTCGCGCAGATAGGTCGCGACCGTCTTCTGTTGGCTCGTGAGTTCTCCTGCCGCGTACTGCCGTACTGCCGTACTGCCGTGCTGTCTCTGCGAGCGCTTGTCGCGCCGCTTGCTCGGTCGGGAAGCCGCCCCGTCGTACGAGGCGACGCCGGCCCGTGGTGTCACGGCCGGCGTCGAAGGCGAAGTACCAGCCGCCGTGTCGACTGCTGCGCAGATGTGGGCACCGTGACCCGAGCAGCCGGCCGCTCTCGTCCCGGCAGCCGCACCGCTTGAACGTGCTTCCTCGCATCGGCACTCCCTGCATTCGGGTGTCACTCAGGGTCGGCTCGTGCCGACCGCGGCGGGATGCGCGGAGACGAGGTTGTGGAAATCGGCAGCAGTTACGCCGAGCAGTTCGAGCAGTGGGCGGGTAGGCACCCGAATGCAGCGGCCAGCGCGGATCACCACGGTGGGCCACTCGCCTCGCCGCACCATCGCGTAAGCGCACGTGCGTCCGACCCCGAGCAGCATTGCGGCGGTCATCAGGTCGACCGAGGCCGGCACGGGCGGATCCGCCAGCGCGGGAGCCCTCTGGCGGCGCCGTGGCAGGGCGTGCTGCGGCGGCGGATCGGGGAGACCCGGGTAGGGAAGCGGGTCCTGAGCTGCGGTCATGGGCCGAGGACACCTGCCCACCGTCCCCGCGCGCGTCCCCGCAGACGTCCCCGCGCTGCGGGTGATCGTGGACACGGGCGACTACGACCCCTTGCAAGCCTCCGCGGAGCTCGCGATCGATAGCGACGGACTATGTCCGGCTCACGTTCTCCGGACGAACGCCCTCCAACCGGCTAACGGTCGTTTGACAAGCCTGACTGGCTGGTACCAGAATGCTGTACCAGTCGGAGGTGGGCCAATGGTCATCACTGCCAGCGAGGCGCGCAAGAACCTCTTCCCGCTCATCGAGCAGGTCAACGAGGACAGGACCCCCGTCGAGATCACCTCTCGCCGCGGCGACGCCGTGCTGCTTTCCCGCGAGGAGTACGACGCGTTGCAGGAGACGGCGCACCTGCTGCGGGCTCCCAAGAACGCCCGACGGCTCCTGGAGAGCCTCGACCAGGCGCTCGCCGGCAAGCGCGAGGAGCACGAGCTTCAGCGGTGAGGCTCGTCTTCACCCCGCACGGTTGGGAGGACTACCGGCACTGGGTCCAGACCGACCGGGCCACGCTCAAGCGGCTCAACCGACTGATCGACGACGTCCTCCGCGACCCGTTCGCCGGCATCGGCAAACCCGAGCAGCTTCGACACGTTCTCGCCGGCGCCTGGTCTCGCCGAATCACCGAAGAGCACCGGCTCGTTTACCTCGTCGACGGCGACGACGTCGTGATCCTGCAGGCCCGCTATCACTACTGAAGGGGACCCGCTACAACCCGCGGCGACGTGCTCGAACCAGGACACCCACCGCACGGACGAGAGCGGCAACTGCGACGACGACGAATCCGAGTGCGCCTATCACGCCCCAGGCCGCACCGCGGAGATCGAACACCCAGGCGATGACCGCTCCGGCAATCACAGCGGCGATCACTAGCCCTGCTGAGGGTAGGACGGCGTAGGCGATTTCTACAGTGACCGCGTCGCGGCGCGCCTTGCCCTCCACATCCCTATGGTCTCGAACCTGGGCAGCGACGGCAACGTACAGAAGTGCCGTGAGAGCGCGGGCCGGCTCCAAGACCGGGCCGCCGAGCACAACGGCGCCGTATGTTGTGCGCCACGAACGCGAAGGGGGACACCGATGAGACGGTGATCTTCTGTAGCGATGCTGCGTGAGTGATGAAGGTTGGCCCTTCGTAGCCGCCCGGCAGGGGGAGGCTGCAAACCGCCGTCCGCTGCGCCGGGTCAATGCCCGGGGTGGTGAGCGGAGACGGAAAAGGCGCGGCGTTGATCGCGTCAGGTGTGGGCCGGGAAGGCGAGCGGAAGCGAACCACCGTGTACGTGTCGAAAGCGCGAAGTTGGCATCGAAACCGCTGCCCGAACATAGGCGGCGGGATGAGCCTGGGGGATGGCCTGCTTGCTGCCCAGGTGGTGCCCGGCATAGAGGTGGCGCGAGCCCGGTCCAGGCGCTCACGTGGAACGTGGGAACCTGCGCGGCGATGCCCCGGCGGGCCGGAGGTGGCCGGTCGGGACCGGGAGCGCTCCGAGCGGCGGATGCCGTGAGGGGTTGAGTACCGGATGCGGCGTGCAGGGGCGGACCGTCCCGTAGTAGCGGTGAACCCTGGTAACGCGGGGGGAGCGAAGGGGACGGGTCATTCCGGCGAGTCCGACGGTCAACCGGCGCGTGCCGGGAGGAGCCGGGTGGGCGAGCCGAAGCCGAAACCGTTTGCGATCGACAAGTGGGCCGTCTGGGAGGCTTACAGACGGGTCAGGGCGAACGCGGGAGCGGCGGGGGTGGACGAGCAGTCGGTCCACGACTTCGAGGCTGACCTGAAGGCCAACCTCTACAAGTTGTGGAACCGGCTGGCCTCGGGCACCTACTTCCCGCCGCCGGTCAAGGCGGTGGCGATCCCGAAAGCCACCGGCGGCACCCGCACGCTTGGGGTGCCAACGGTGGCGGACAGGATCGCGCAGACCGTCGCGGTGATGGCGTTGGAGCCGACGGTGGAGCCGATGTTCCACCCGGACTCCTACGGCTACCGGCCGCGGCGGTCGGCGTTGGACGCGGTGGCGACGTGCCGGCGGCGGTGCTGGAAGCACGACTGGGTGGTCGACATGGACATCCGGGCGTTCTTCGACAGCCTGCCGCACGACAAGCTGCTCGCCGCGCTCGACCGCCACCTCGACCACGGCCAGCGGTGGGTCGGGTTGTATGTGCGGCGCTGGCTGGCCGCACCGCTGCAGACCGACGACGGCGCCCTGGTCGCACGGGATCGCGGCACCCCGCAGGGGTCCGCGATCTCCCCACTGCTCGCCAACATCTTCCTGCACTACGCGTTCGACGCGTGGATGGCGCGGACCTTCCCGCACGTCCCGTTCGAGCGGTATGCGGATGATGCAGTGGTGCACGCCAAGACCGAACGGCAAGCCCGTGAGGTCCTGGCGGCTATCACCGAACGGCTGGCCGACTGCGGCCTGGACCTCAACGAGGCCAAGACCGCGATCGTGTACTGCCGAGACGACAACCGGCGTGGACCGTGGGACGGCCCGACCCGGTTCGACTTCCTCGGCTACACGTTCCGGCCGCGTTCGGCGCGCAACCGCGACGGCCGGCTGTTCGTGTCGTTCACCCCCGCGGTGTCCGACACGGCGGCCAAGCGGATGCGGCAGGTGATCCGCCGTTGGCGGTTACACCGGCGCACCCAAGCGACCCTGGACGGCCTGGCACGGCAGATCAACCCCGTGACCAGGGGCTGGATCAACTACTACGGGCGGTTCCACCGCACCCAGTTGGGTCCAACCCTCCAGCGCATCGACCACTACCTGACGCGCTGGCTCACCTGGAAGTACAAACGGTTCCGACGCCACTACATGCGCGCGCTGCGGTTCCTGCAGGCGGTCCGTCGCCGCCAGCAGAACCTGTTCGCGCACTGGCAGTGGACGCCAACGGCTGGATGACAAGAGCCGGATGAGCCGAGAGGTTCACGTCCGGTTCTGTGAGGGCCGGGGGGTGAAACTCCCCCCGGCCACTCGACCGGGCGCCGCGGGACAACTCGCCGAGCACATCCGGCGCTCTGTCTTTCGTTTGACGAATCTGGTTCTGTCCAACAGAATGGCTCGTGCGGATCGAGTTCACGACCGCGAGCCGGAAGCACCGGATCGGTCGAGCACACATCCGCTACGTGATGGCGACGCAGCAACCGCAGGAAGTGACAACGCACCGCGGCGAACGAGGGTGGCGCTACGTCGGCGCTGACGACTGGGGACTCGAGCTCGAGGTGATCGCGGTTGAGCTCGACGGTGGAGACCTGCTGGTCATTCATGCGATGCCAGCCGCGATGGTGAGAGAAATGACGATGCCGAAGCGAACGCCGCCGAAGGCGACGACGAAGACGCCGATCGGTCCTGACGTCGACCTGGCGAAGGAGGTGCGGCGCGACACGCAGGGTCGCCGCGTCACCGACGACTACGTCGAGCGGCTTCTCGGTGCGAGCCGGAAGCCGGGCCGCCCCTCGCTCGCCGAAGAGGGGCCCTCACCGTCGATTGCGTTTCGTGTTCCCGCCGCGCTGCGAACCAGGGCAGAGGAAGTCGCCGCGAGCGAGGGCAAGACCGTCTCGCAGTTAGCTCGCGAAGCACTCGAGGCACGCCTCGAAGCATCCTGACGTACGCAATGTGCCGCTCTGCTGCGCGGCACCGGCATCGCGCGGATGCGTACCGAAGCGAGCAGCCGCCACTGCCCACTTCAGCAGCGGGTCGGTAGCGAGCCGATGATCCACGGGATCCGTAGCGTGTGGTCGTCGATGACGACGACCTCGTCCGTCGCCGCTGGCGGGCCGCCCATCGTCGAGGGGATGTCGCGAACGTTGTAGGAGATCGCAATCCATACCTGCTGCGGCGGGCTCGGGGGGTCCCCACGCGAGTAGCTGGCGAATGCAAACTGCGGTGACGGTTTGCGGAAACCGGCGGTCTCCTTCGCGCTCCGATAGACGCGCTCGGCGTCTTCCAGCGTATGACGTGACCGTGTCGTCGGCGGGTCGAAGTGGTCGTAGCCGAGCCAGAACGCATGCGCGAGCGCGTGGTTGTTGACGGCTGCACGGCAGTGCATGTCGCTGCTTGCGGAGCCAGCGGCGGTCGGCGTGCTCGTGGCAGCAGGTGGCGAGTTTTCCCGCGCCTCCGCCAGATGTGGCGTCGCTGACCCCGTGCAGCCGGCGGTCGCAGCGATGAGAACGGCGGCAGTCGCTAACGCCGGTCGCTTCCTCACAATCACCACCTCGGCTGGTCGAGACGCTTCAGTTTGACGCGCATCACCCGGCTTCCGGTTCCACGCGCACACCAACGACGAAGTGCCGCGAGGCGGTGGGGCGAGATCCCAGCCGGCGACGTGATCGGTAGCGCCACGCTATGTCCGGGCACCACGGGGCAGACCGCCGAGCCCAACCGGCGTTTTCGCGCGCCTCGTGTGACATTGCCGCATCAGTTGGGATCAGATAATCTGATGCAATGAAGGAGATCACAGCCACAGACGCAGCCAGAGGATTCTCTGCCCTGCTCACCGCGGTGGAGAAGGACGGCGAGACTTTCTTCGTCACCCGCGGAGGCCGCGTGATCGCTCGCATCGAGCCTGCCGCCGGGACATCCGGCGCAGCCGTGAAGGCGTTGCTGGGGCACTTCCGCCCGGACAAGGGGTGGGTCGCCGACCTGAGCGAGGTTCGAGAGCTACTGACGACACAGGAGCGTCAGTGGCCCGCCTGATCCTCGACACCACGGTCTTCGTCGACGCAGAACGGCGCGGCCGCCAGCTCAACAGGCTTATAGCCGATGAAGACGATGTCGCGATTGCGGCGGTGACCGCCGCGGAGCTGCTCGTAGGTGTCGAGCTCGCGGACGACGCCCGCCGTGCGACGCGGTCCGCTTTCGTCCGCAGTGTCTTGGAGACCGTTCCGATCGAGGACTATGACGTGCAAGTCGCGCGGGTGCACGCGACGCTGCTCGCACATGTACGGCGCACCGGTAAGCCACGTGGGGCTCACGATCTGATCATCGCCGCAACCGCCGCGGCCCGCGACAGGATCGTCGTTTCGAGCGACACCACGGCCTTCGCTGATCTCCCCGGCGTCCCAGTGCGCAGCTGACGGTGACGATGCGCCGTGCCGCGGCGGCACGGGGGCCAGAGTTCCCGCCACGCACGGTAAGAACACCAATACGTGCATGCGCGTCCATGGACGCGTGCACGGGTGCCGGCGTTGTGTGGCGACTGTCCACCACCAGCTTCATCATCCGCGCCGCAGTGAGAGCTGCTCGGTGATGACGGTCGCGATGCTGGCGGCGTGCCAGCGTCTGCCGTTCGGGGTGAGTTGGCGGTCGCGGTTGAGGGAGGCGGCGATGGTGTGCAGGGACGCGCCGTCGTGGTGCATCGCCAGGATCCGGTGGGCGACGGGGGTCGGCACCGCGAGCGTGGCGCGGGCTCGGCGCCGGGTGGGGACGTTCCCGGCGACGGTGTGACCGGTGTTGATGCGGTCCAGCGTGGAGGGAAGGTCGGCGGCGGGCACGGGCGGGCTGAACAGGTTGCCCTGGGCGTGGGTGCTGCCGAACTGGCGGAGGGTGGTGAACTGTTCGATGGTCTCGACGCCTTCGGCGACCGTCGCCAGGCGCAGTGCCCGGCCGAGAGAGATGACACTGGCGACGATGGCGGCGTCGTCTTGGCGGTCAGCGAGTCCGGCGATGAACGATCGGTCGATCTTGAGCTCGTCGACGGGGAACTGCTTGAGGTGGAACAGGAACGAGTAGCCGCTGCCGAAGTCGTCGACGGAGAGCCGTACGCCGAGATCCTTGAGCGCACCCATCACGGCGCGTGCGGTGTCGGTGTCGTCCAGCATGGTGGTCTCGGTGACCTCGAGCGTGAGCCGGTTCGCTGCGAGCCCGGATGAGGTCAGGGCACGCTCAATCCGGTCGATCAGGGTGGGGTCGGTGAACTCCCGGGCGGACAGGTTGACCGCGACGGTCAGGGTCCGGTCCGGCCCGTCCAGTGCTGCCACGGTGGCGCAGGCGTGGTGCAGCACCTGGTCGCCGATCGGCACGATCAGGCCGGTCTGCTCGGCGACGGGCAGGAAGACGTCCGGGGTGAGCAGCCCGCGTTCGGGGTGCTGCCAGCGGACGAGTGTCTCGACGGTGACCGCGCGGCCGCTGGCCAGGTCGACGACCGGCTGGTAGTGGCAGGCGAGCTCGCTGGCGGTCAGGGCGTGGTGGAGCTCGGCGGCGAGCTGGACGCGTTCGTGCGCGTGCGTGCGCAGGCGCTGGTCGAAGACGGCGGTACGCCTGCCGCCGCGTCGTTTGGCGTCGTACATGGCGGCGTCGGCGGCGGCGAGCAGGCTCTGTGGGTCCGCTGCGTGGTCCATGGTGGCGACGCCGATGCTCGCGGTGACGAGCAGCTCGTGCCCCTCGACCTGCACCGGTTCAGCGAGTGCGCCGTGCACCATGGTCGCGGTGGCGAGTGCTTCGTCCAGCGCGTCGCCGCCTTCGCAGACGATGACGAACTCGTCACCGCCGTACCGGGCGATGGTGTCGTCGGGCCGGGCCGCGGCACTCAGCCGTTCGCCGATGGCGGCCAGCAGCGCGTCACCGGTGGCGTGCCCGATGCTGTCGTTGACGTCGTTGAATTCGTCCAGGTCTACGCACAGCACGGCCAGGTCGCGGGTGCCGGCCTGCTGCCGGAGCGCGACCGCGTGCTCGAGCCGGTCGTGCAGCACGAGGCGGTTGGCCAGTCCGGTCAGCTCGTCACGTGTCGCCTGGACAGTGAGCGCCTGCTCCAGGGCGCGGCGCTCGGTGATGTCGGTGAACAGCACGATGTTGCCGTCGTACTCACCGGTCTCGGTCCGAAGCGGGCCGGCAGAGGCCAGCGTCCAGACTGTCCGCCCGTCCGTGGTCCGCAGCGGCAGGTCCGCCCGCACCGGTTGACCGTCCACCAGTCGGCGGCGTAGGTCCTGAACCTCGGCCAGGTACTCCGGTGGGATGACCGAGGCCAAGTCGCTGTCGACGAGTGTGCTGGCGGGGACGCCGAGCATGTCGGCCATCCGGCGGTTCGCGAACGTGACCTGCCAGTCGCGGACCTTGATGATGCCTTCCTCCGCGGCGTCGACGAGGCTGCTGTGTAGCCGCTCGCTGTCGGACAGCGCGGTCCGGGCCGCGGCCAGCTCGGTGACGTCCGTGCCGGCGCCGACGACGCCCACGATCCGGTCGTCCTCGCCGCGGATCGGGCTCAGCTGCACGTCCCAGAGCCGATCGTCGACGGGGATCGACTCGACGGCGAAGCGCTGGCCGTTCCACGCGCGCTCGATCGCTGCGGCGGCCTTTCCGTCCGGGTCGTCGAACACGTCGGTGACCTTGCGGCCGACACTGTCGTGCAGCAGGTGCTCGCTCACCCCGTGGCCGGCCAGGAAAGTGATCCGGCCGTCCCGGTCCAGGCTGAAGACCCGGACCGGAGCGGCGTCGAGCACCGCAGCGAGCTGCTGCTGGCTGTCTTGCAGCTCCGTCTTCGCCTGCTCGAGCTCGGTGAGGTCCTGCACCACGGCCGCGAGATACGCCGGCCGGCCGCGCGCGTCGGTGATGGTCGTGGTGTGCAGGAGGCAGCTCAGCACCCGCCCGTCCGCGGCCAGGTAACGCTTGACGAACCGAATCGGATGCGGACGGTCGACCTGCGCTGCAATGACCTCACGTGTGCGGGCGACGTCGTCCGGATAGGTGATGTCGGTGACGTGCCGACCGACCAGGGCTTCGCGCGCGTAGCCCAGCAGGGCACACGCGGCCGGGTTGGCCTCGAGGATGCGTCCGTCCAGGCCGCAGAGGAACTGCGCGGCCGGGCTCCCGTCGAACAGGGCCGTCAGCCGCGCCTGCTGGTCGTGCAGCAGCGACCTGGTCGCCTCCACCTCGTCCAGGTCGACGAGGGTCGCCACCCACCGGTGCGGCGGACCGCCCTCCGGATCGACGAGGGCGATCGTGACACTCACCGGCACGACCGACCCGTCCTCGCGGCGCAGCGACAGCTGCACGGGAGCGACCTGCTCACCGTGGCGCAGCCGGCTCTGCACGGCGGCCAGGGCCGCCTGCGACTCCGGCAGGACCAGGTCCGCGACGTCCGCGCCCGCGAGCGCGACCGCATCCGTCCCGAGCAGCAGTTCCGCGGCCGGGTTCACCAGCGTGAGGCATCCGTCGATGTCGCCGGCGATGACCGCGTGTGCGCTGGTCTCGACCAGTGCGGCCGTCTCCCGCAGGCGTTGCGCGGCCGCCTTCTCAGCGGTCAGGTCCCGGGTCACCCCCACGATCCCGACCAGCCGTCCGTCCCTGTCCAGCACCGGTGTGTCGGTCACGTGCGCGGGAAAGACCGTCCCGTCGCGTCGCCTACATGCGAACTCCCCGGACCAGACCTCACCACGAGCCAGCAGCGCCATGATCGCCGCAGCCTGCTCGGTGGCTGGCTCGCTGACCGTCAACGACTCGATCGGGCGCCCCACCGCCTCGTCCGCCGAGTAGCCGAACATCCGCTCCGCAGCGGGATTCCAGTGGCGCACCATCCCCGCGGTGTCGGTGACGATCACCGACTCGCCGATGCTCTCCAACACCCGCTCGGTGAGCTCCGAGATCCGTCCCGTGTCCAGCAACCCGCGCAATGCCGCCTCCTTTGTCGGGTTCCTGGTAAGGAGACCCAATTGAGACCAAAATTGAGACCACGGCTCGTGCTGCTTGCTCCTGGCGGGCGGATGACGCAGGGTGACCACGGCACTTGTCGCTGTTGGTAACCGAGCTTCCGGAGGGGCCCGGGTCGTACGCTTCCGTCGTGACCTTCGCGCGCATCACGGTGGAGCCCGACAAGTTGGCGGGGCAACCCTGCATCCGCGGGCTCAGGATTCCGGTTGCGACGGTCGTGGGCATGGTTGCCGACGGGATGACCCCGGCGGAGATCGTCGCGGACCTGCCTGAGCTCGAACTGGAGGACGTCGCGGAGGCGCTTCGGTACGCTGCCGACGCGCTGAGGGAGCGGGTACTGCCGCTTCGTCATCCGGCGTGAGATTCCTCGTCGACTAGAACCTCTCGCCGCGAGTGGCTGAGGGTCTCGCCGCGGCCGGTCACGACGCTGTCCATACCTCGGCCGTCGGACTGGCGCGGGAGTCGGACTCGCGGATCCTTGAGGTCGCGCTGGAGACCGACCGGATCGTGCTGTCGGCCGACACTGATTTCGGGAACCGAGTTGGCTGCGAGTGGCGGCACCGGGCCGTCGGTCGTCCTCGTCAGGTTGTCGTCACCCAGGCGCGCCGAGCCGTTGGTCGACCTCCTGCTGGCGAACCTCCCAGACGTTGAACCTGCGCTGGCAGCCGGCGCCATCGTCGTCCTCGAGGACGAACGCATTCGCATCCGTTCGCTGCCGTTGCGGTAGGACGAGCCGGCGACCGAGAGAGGCAGGCAGTGCCGACCAGCTACGAACGACCGCGAACGTTGGACAGGCGGTCTTGAAATTCGGGCGCCGCGTGTGTGAGCCGGTGTGCTGATGGATGAACGCGCAGGTCAGCGGCTTACGGTGGGCCGTAGAAGATCGCCAGTGGGTGAATCGCCTCGGGACAGATAGGTACGCCAGTCTGTGACCATCTCGTCAGCCTGCGAATGGGTATCCAATGGTCGCCGGGGCGTAGTCGAACGTGCATGAGGCTGCCGGTGCGCCGGAGTGGGATTGCGCCCAGTACAAGTAGGAGCCGCACTCAGTGAGGGTCACGGTGCTCTTGCTGAACGTTCCCGAGTACACGTTTCCGGCGCTTATCGGCGCGCTGCCAGCCTGGCCAGCGCCCGGCGACTGGTGCGCATAGGGGAAGGGACCTTGGCCAGCGTCGGTGCGGAAGCTGAAGGTGCCGTCAGCGTTGGACGTCGCGGTGTAATGCGTCAACACGCTGATGCTCCCGTTCTGGTAGACGAAAAACAGCCAGCCAGCGAAACCGGCTTGATGGCTCTTGACCGTGAGTACGTACCGGGGGAGGTCGACACTGGCGTCGGCGTAAAATCCTTCGGTCGGTGCCGGCGTCGCTGGGGACCCCGTGGGGCTAGAAGAGGCCGGCGTTGCCGGCGCAGCGCCCGGCCCCGCGGGTCCGACCTCCTGCAACCGCTGGCTACCGCCGCCGACGGGCCACGTTACGGCCAACGCCACGACGGCTGCGACCACCACTCCGACAGAGCTCGTCGTCGCGGCCAGCATTCGACGACGGCGCCGCCGCGCTCGCGCGAACACCCGCTCCGCTCGATCCGGCGGGCCCATCAGGTCCTCCGGCGGCAGGCCGTGCAGTCGCTGTGTCAGGTCATCGGTCACCGCTGTCCACCCACCTTTTTCCGCCCAGGCGAATCCGTGAGCTCGCGCAATCGCGCCAGCCCGCGGGATGCCTGGGTTTTCACCGTGCCCACCGAGCAGCGCATGGCTGCCGCGACCTCCTGCTCGGACATGTCCTGGTAGTACCGGAGCACGACGACCGTGCGTTGCCGTGGCGGAAGCTGTGCCAGCGCTCGAGCCAGCACGTCGCGATCGTCCGCGGCCTCGGCGCCCGGGGCACTGTCGGGCCGCTCGGGCAGCGCTGCTGTCGGAATCTCCGTGCGCCACCTACGCGACCACCAGGCCGCGTAGGTGCGTGCCATCACAGTGCGCACGTATGCTGCCGGAGCGCCCTCAGCCGCGACGCGCCTCCAGTGCGGCCAGGCCTTCACCAGCGCGGTCTGCAACAGGTCCTCCGCCAACTCGCGATCGCCGGTCAGCATCCACGCCGTGCGCAAGAGTCCGGGCGACTGACTCACGACGAACTCGCGGAAGTCGTCCCCGCCACCACCTCCTACCCCTAGAAAGCGGTTGGACCGGCCCGTAGGTTGACAGCGTCCGGCTACGTGTTGTTTCCCGCGTACCATCCCGGAGAGCGCTGACACTGGGCCATCGACGCATCTGGCGGCGGCGGTACCACCTGAGGACAGCTGTCCCACTATGACGCTCTCAAGGCCTGCATCGGTTCCATGTCGGGAACGCCGGGCTCTCGGTTGTCGTAGGTTCGCATATTCGCTAACGCCGGATGCAGTGCGCTCGCTCCGTTGTCGAGGCCCGCGCATAGTTGCTGTTCTGGGCGGTCAGACGAGGTCGAACGCGGCCTGGATCGCCTCGTGCAGCGCGAGTTCCTGTGTCTCAAGCAGCCATCCGCACTGTTCGTGAAGCCGGTCCAGCGGAATGGTGACGATCTGGTCGCACTTGACCGCGCTCTCCTGCTCGAGCCCGTTCCGCCGGCCGACGAGCACCTCGGTGGCAATGCCGTGAACCGTGCTTGTGATCGGTGCGACTGTCACCGTGGACATGCGGCCGACCATAAGCTCGCGGGTCAGCACCAGCACGGGGCGGCGCTTGTCGAGCCTGGCCCAGTGGATCGCCCGCATCAGTCGATCGGTAGCGAGGTGTCCGACACCGACTTCGCGATAGCGAGAAGCTCAGGATCGTCCAGCGCGCCCTGTTCGGCGAGGCGCTGCAGGTCCTCTTCGGCGCGGTGCCGACGGGCGTCGCGTTCGATCAGCCGGGCTACCAGCTCCGCTCGGCTCTTCACCCGTCCTGCGGCCACCGCCTCGTCGACGTAGGCGACGAGCTCGTCCGGAAGCCGGACAGCGATCTGCGTGCTCACCCTCCGACATGGTACCAGTCCGGGATGCACTCAGCCTAACCATGATCATGTGAGTTCCATGTGGGTACACGGTGGTAGCGAACCGGCACCGGCAGGCGTCACGGCGCGACACGCGACCAGCGCCGAACCAGCCTCTGACCTGCAAGAACGCCGATCCGACGGTACGGGGCAACACCAGGCAACACGAGCAGGAACGATCTTGAAAACCGCTATGGGCAGTGATGTCCATCGTGGGTTCGAATTCCACGCCCTCCGCAAAGTCTCGCTAACTCCCGCCGGCCGTCCGGCAGGGCGCGAATTGCGGGCGCTTTGTGCCTGGCTGAGCGGCTTCGCGAGGTCCCCGAGCTTGATATCCCAGTCGATGTCGAGGTCCTCGGGCTCGACGTCGTACCAGAGCGCCGCTGCCTCGACCGCATGCCGCTTCGCCCCCGACAGCGACCGCCCGAAGGTGTGAGCACCACGGACGTCGGCCACGTTGGCCAGCCACGCGGTCCGGTCGTCGGTGTCACCTCGGGTGACGACCTTGATCGCTCGTCGCGTCATTCCCACCACTTCTCCCCGAGGCACGGCGCCAGCGCGGTCCGGATGCTCTTCCACGTCCCCGGCGGGAGGTCGCGGCGGCGCATCAGAACCGTGGTTCGGCAATCGCCACCCTGGATCAGCACGTGAGACTCGCGCTGTCTGAGTACGACGCGCCAAACCGAAGGCGGCGTCGGGTCATCACGTTGCCCTGGGTAGGTTCCGGCGCGGGATCAAGCCGACGATCTTGTCGGCCGCGTCGCGTGAAAGATCGTCGAAGACCTGCGCGTTCACCTGCGCAACCACCGCGTGCCGTCCGGACCCGGCGGCAACTCGATGACGTAGAACCACGACCCGTGCTAGACACCCACGGCCCATCGTGGGGCGCCGGCTGGGGTGGCTGCCGGACCCCAGCCGAGGTGTTCACGACGTCCGCAGCTGGACGACTCGGGCGCCCCCACCGGCGGTAGCGGACAGACCACCCCACAGGCAGGCGCTGAGGTACGCGCTGAGTGCCTCCCTGGTCAATGTCGGGTTGGCCAGCCAGCGGTCGGCCGCAGACCGTACGGCGCCGACGATGGCGAAGCCCCACGGTTCAGCCGCGCCCGCGTCGAGGTGTGCGTCACGCAGCAGGTCGCCGACCACGCGCGCGACCTGCACCCCCAGCAGCGTGCTGTAGTCGTCGACCACATCGCCGCGGTTCGGTCCGGCGGGCACGCTGACGACGAAGCGGTAGAGCTCTGGTTGTTCCTGGACGATGCGCAGGTAGCAGTCGATGCCTTCGCGGAGCATGTCCTGCGGGGCGTCGAACTCGGCGATGCACCGGGTGATCTCGCGGACCACCGCCCGTGCGGCGGCGTGGCTGACGGCTCGCTGCAGGTCGGCCTTGTCGCTGAAGTAGCGGTAGAACACCTGTTTCGCGATGCCGGTCGCCGCCGCGATGTCGTCCATGCCCACGTCGGCACCCTCTCGGCGGACCGCGCCGGCGACTGCGCGGACCAGCTCGCGGCGCCGCGCTTCGCGGTGAATCCGCCACCGCTCCCGCCGGCCGTCCGGCTTTGTCATCGTTGACCGTTTTCCCCTCGCTCTCCTGCGGTAACTGTTACTCGTAGTCACGGACAGATCAGACCCGCGCCGTCGAGGAGATGTGGTGGTCGAGCACGGGCTGTGGGGTCGCATGCGGCGGACCGCCGCTGCGCTGACGACGCCGCTGCTGCCCGACGACTACACGCAGTTGTTGAACCCGCTGTGGTCGGCTCGGGAGCTCCGCGGAGAGGTCGTCGACGTGGTGCCGGAGACGGCGGATGCGGCGACCCTCGTCATCCGCCCAGGCTGGGGATGGTCGTTCGAGCACCTGCCCGGCCAGTACGTAGGCATCGGCGTCGACGTCGGCGGCCGATGGCACTGGCGTTCGTACTCGCTGACCTCACCAGCCGCTGCAGCCGGCGACACGATCAGCATCACGGTCAAGGCGATGCCGGAGGGGTTCCTGTCCGAGCATCTGGTGCGCGGGCTGGAGCCGGGTACGGTCGTGCGGCTCGCGCAACCGCGGGGGGAGTTCGTCCTCCCGGAGCCGCCGCCGGCGCGGATGCTGTTCTGGACCGGCGGTAGTGGCATCACACCCGTGGTGGGGATGCTCCGTACGCTCGAACGGCGTGGGCAGCTGGACGGCCCGGAAGCCCCGGACATCGTGCATCTGCATGCCACACCGACAGTCACGGCGTTCCTGTTCCGCGACGAGCTGCACGCCCTGACGCAGCGACATGCTGCGTTGCGTCTGCACGAGAACGTCGATGACCGCGACGGCATCCTCAGCGCAGATCGCATCGACGAGGTCTGCCCGGACTGGCGGGACCGTCAGGCGTGGGTCTGCGGGCCGCCTCCGATGCTGGATGCTGCCGAGAAGCACTGGGAAGCGGCCGGTCTCCGGGACGCGCTGCACATCGAACGTTTCACTCCGGCCGGGTTCGACGCGACCGACGTCGAGGCCGGCGGGCGGGTGCGCTTCCAGGTGTCGGCGAAGGAGGCCGACGTCGACGGGGCGACGACGTTGCTCGAAGCCGGGGAGCAGCAGGGCATTGCCATGCCCTATGGCTGCCGGATGGGGATCTGCCACACCTGCGTCATCCGGCTCGTGGACGGCCAGGCTGTCGATCTGCGCACCGGAGAACACGCTGCCCAGCCGGGTGAGCTCGTCCAGACGTGTGTGTCGGCCCCGGTCGGCACCTGCACGCTCGATGTCTGAGGAGGAAACGCATCGCATGGCTTGGACCGACGTGAAGGAAGCCGCGCACCTGACCGAGCAGGACGTCGAGGCGATCGGGCAGGAGCTGGACGAGCTCCGCCGTGAGATCGAGGCCTCCCGTGGGGAGGACGACGCCGCCTACATCCGTCGCCTCATCGCCATCCAGCGCCAGCTGGCGGTTGCCGGTCGGATCTCGCTGTTCGCCGGCGCCCTACCCCCGTTCTGGCTCGCTGGGACCTTGATGCTCGCGACCCACAAGATCCTGGAGAACATGGAGATCGGCCACAACGTCATGCACGGCCAGTGGGACTGGATGAACGACCCGGAGATCCACTCCAGCACCTGGGAGTGGGACACGATGATGCCGGCCGAGCAGTGGAAGCACTCGCACAACTTCGTCCACCACCAGTTCACCAACGTGCTGGGCAAGGACAAGGACGTCGGCTACGAGATCCTCCGCGTCCGTTCCGAGCAGCCCTGGCACCCCGCGAACATCGGTCAGCCGATCTACAACTTCCTGCTGGCGCTGCTGTTCCAGTGGGGTGTCGCTCTGCACGACCTCGACCTCGACGGCGTACGTGCCGGCACTAGCGAGCCGCAGGAGATGAAGCGCAAGCTCAGGGGCATCTGGGGCAAGGTGCGCCGTCAGGTCCTCAAGGACTACGTCGTGTTCCCCGCGCTGGCGGGGCCGTTCGCGCCGTTCGTGCTTACCGGCAACGCGACGGCGAACCTGATCCGGAACGTGTGGTCCTACGGCATCATCTTTTGCGGCCACTTCCCCAACGGAGCCGAGTTGTTCACGGAGGAGGAGCTCGAGGGCGAGAGCAAGGGGCAGTGGTACCTGCGCCAGATGCTCGGCGCCGCGAACTTCACCGGCAGCAAGCTGTGGCACATCATGTCCGGCAACCTCGGCTACCAGATCGAGCACCACCTGTTCCCCGACCTGCCGAGCAGCCGGTACGCCGAGATCGCCGAACGCGTGCAGGACCTGTGCGAGCGCTACGACATCCCGTACACGACCGGGCCGTGGCACCGGCAGTACGGCCAGGTGCTCCGAACCATTCTGCGCCTGTCGCTGCCGGGTGGCCGGCAGAGCGGGCCTGCGCCCGACCCAACCGAGCGCGATGCTGCTGCCGCTTGACCGCGTACTCGCGTTGACGCACACGCAGACACCGCTGGTGTGGTCAGGACGTGGTGGTGGCTTCCGGCCGAAGGACGAGCTGCACCGCGGCGACCTCCACCTGTGGCTCTCCTTGCACCTGGTAGGCGTCCGCGATGGTGCGTGCCAGATCCCCCTGGCGGAAAGCCTCCATGGCCTCGGGGGACTCCCAGACGTAGACAGCGCCGTGCTCACCGGTCGGGTAGCTCAGGTAGTACTTGTTCAGCAGCCCTGGCACCTGCCGGTAGCGCGGCGCCCGCTCCTGGTAGGTCGCGACCACCTGCGCATCGTCGAGCGACGATGCGAACCGGACGATCTGCACGATCACCGAGAATCACCTCCATTGGGTCGAGCCGCCAACACTGTCCGGAGGATCTCCTCCATCCGTGGGATGGCGAGCAGATGCCCCTCACCTGCGCAGCGGTGCAGCACGGCGCCCGGCACCGCTGCGGCCTGCACCTCGGCGTGGTGGGCCGGCACGTTGCGGTCCGCGTCTCCCTGCCAGAAGTGCACCGGCACCCGGATGTCCTGGAGCGGGAACCCCCAGTCGCGCGCGAACAGCGCGAAGTCCTGGGCGGCTGCGCGACCTGCAGTGCGGGACGCGTGCCGCATGTCGTCGACGAACGCGTCGTGCACGTCGGTCCGCTGCAGGATCTCCCTGTCGGCGTCGGGCACCTGTTTGGCCATGCCCGCCACGAGCCGCTCCGGCCAACGGCGCCCGGCGGTGGTCATCGTCCCGAACAGCGGGACCAGCGCGACCTTCGACATCCGCGCGATGCGGTTGAACATCTGGTTGGCGGGCAACATGCCCTCCTCCGACCCCGGCTCCGCAAGCGAGCCGACGCCCGAGGGGACCGCGACCGCCGTCACGCGCTCCGGTAGCAGTGCACCGCAGACCAGCGCGTGCGGCCCGCCGCCGGAGATCCCGACCACGACGAACCGTTCGATGTCCAGGTGGTCGGCGAGCTGCGCGACGTCGTCCGCCCAGTCGACCAGCCGACGGTGCGGGTCGTACGTGCTGAGGCCGTAGCCCGGCCGGTCCGGGACCACCAGGCGCGCACCGACGGCCAGCGCGGGCCGCTCGTCGAAAGCCAGCTGCAGTCGCGAGCCGGGCGTGCCGTGGAAGGCGAAGATCGGTACGCCCTCAGGCGCTCCGAGCTCGAGCCAAGCGAGGTCGCGGCCGTCGCGCAGCCGCGTGACGCGCGTGTCCGCCATGGGCGGCAACCTACGCTCATCCGCTGGCGAGCGTCACCAGTGCGCACCCTCTCCGGCCGGTACGGTCGGGTTGCTGGCGGCGCGGGATGGAGGATCACCTTGGGCAGGCTGTGGCTGATCCGGCACGGCGCGACCGCGTGGAGCGAGACCGGCCGCCACACCGGTCTGACGGACCTGCCGCTGACCGAGGCCGGCCACCGCCAGGCCGAATCTCTGGGGCGAGAGCTCGCGGGCGTGGCCTTCGCTGCGGTGCTCACCAGCCCCCTGCAGCGCGCCCACGAGACCGCCCGGATCGCCGGGCTGCACCAGGCGCAGGTCGAGCCCGGACTCGCCGAGTGGGACTACGGCGGGTACGAAGGGCTCACCACCGCGGAGATCTCCGCCCGCCTCGGCCGGCCGTGGACGGTGTTCGCCGACGGGGTGGTGGCGGGACACTCGCCGGGGGAGACGCTTGCCGACGTGGCCGCACGTGCCCGGGCGGTGCTCGACCGTGTCCGGCCGGTGCTCGGGCACGGGGACGTCGCTCTCGTCGGCCACGGCCACCAGCTGCGGGTGCTCGCGGCGGCGTACCTCGACCTGGCTCCCGCGCAGGCGGCGAAGCTGCTGCTCGGTGCGGGCTCGTTGAGCCGGCTCGGATCGGAGCACGGCGTGCCCGCCATCGAGCTCTGGAACCACGTCCCGTCGACCTGACCGCTGTGCACGAGAGGCGGCCGCCGGGTCACGTGAGGGCGTGCACCACGGCCGCCAGCGCGGTGAGCCCGGCGAACAGCAGCACCGCCGGGCGGAGCCAGCCGCGGTCGAGGAAGCGGTGCAGGCGCCGCCCGGCGACCGAGCCCGCCACCACCACCGGCGCGAGGCCCAGGCCCAGCAGCAGCTGGTCCACCCCGATCTGCTGCGCGGCCCCCAGCGTACCTAGTGACAGCACCGTGCCGAACGCGAACGACGCCGCCAGCGTGGAGCGCATGGTCGGGCCCGGCGCGTGCTGGTACAGCAGTGCGAGGGGTGGACCGCCGATCCCGGCGGACGTACCGGTGACGCCGGAGACCAGCCCCGCGGCGACCTGGCTGTGCCGGCTGACGTGCAGCGGCGGTGAGGCGACGCTCGCCGCCACCAGTGCCAGCACGATGGCCCCCGCGACGGCCTGCAGGACGGAGGTCGAGACCGAGGCGACGATCCACGCCCCGACGATCGCGCCCGGCACCCGTCCCAGGACGATCCACCCGACCCCGGCCCAGTCGAGGGCGTGCCGCTCGTAGCGGGCCATGCCGAGCGAGATCGGGACACCGAGCACGACCACGGTCACCGGCAGTGCCGCCGGCAGCACCAGCGCGAGAATCGGAACGGTGACGAGGTTCATGCCGAACCCCAGCGATCCCTGCAGGGTCGCGCCGATGGCGGTCGCCGTGACGGCAGCTGCCACGACTCCCAGCGTCAGGTCCACGGGCACTTCCTAGCCCACGGGCAGCCCCGTGCCCGAACCCGCTCAGGTCGAGGCGGGCGCAGCCGGGTCGGCGACCAGCCGGCGCTCCAGCTCGCGCACCGCGGCACGCAGCAGCTCGTGGTCGGCGGGCGTGAAAGGAGCCGGTCGCCGGGAGGACGTGATGCTCACGACGCCCCACGGCGCACCGCCGACCCGGATGACCGCGGACACGCTGGACTCGGCGGCGGCGGCCAGGACGGCCACCCGGCTGTCCGGGTTGAGGAAGTGCGCCCACAGGTCGTCGAGCACCACCAGGTCAGCGCCGTTCCGCAGCACGAGATCCGTGTACGACCCGGCGCGCGGGACGTGGCGACGGGCGCGGCCGGTCACCTTGCCGCCCACGCTCAGGATGTCCAGGTCGGCCTCGTTGGCCCGCACGATCCAGGCCGTGTCCGCACCGGTCAGCACGCGAACGCGCTCCAGGACGTCCTCCGCCCACTGCATGCCAGCCCCTGTCCGTACCGCTTCCGCGGCCCGCCGAGAGGGCTCCAGCCAAGCAGCGGAGGCACCGTACGGCGCAGTGCCGGAAGGTGCGTACCGGAGTGGCGTAGGTCCTCGTCGCAGGCAGTGACGCCGCCGCTGGTTGACTGCCGGTATGCCTCTCGACGGAACGTACGAACCGAGCACGTGGGACTGGGTACGCGAGCAGGTCGAGCGCTACGAGGCGTCCGGCGGCACCGAGGCGACGACCCTGATGGACACCGGGATGCCCGTCGTCATCGTGACGAACCGGGGCGTCCGCACCGGCAAGCTGCGCAAGACTCCGGTGATGCGCGTCGAGCACGAAGGCGCCTACGCCATGGTGGCGTCGAAGGGTGGCGCGCCCGAGCATCCGGCCTGGTACCACAACGTCAAGGCCCACCCCGAGGTCGAGCTGCAGGACGGGGCGGACCGGTGGGACATGCGTGCGCGCGAGCTCAGCGGTGACGAGCGCGCCGCGTGGTGGGAGCGCGCCGTCGCCGCCTACCCTCCGTACGCGGAGTACCAGGAGCGCACCGACCGGCTCATCCCGGTCTTCGTCCTCGAGCGCACCTGACGCGGGCAAACTATTGACGCAGCCTGTGTCACTAACTACGGTCGCGGCCATGCCTGCTGACGGCACCACGGTCCTCGACAGCCTGCGGCGGCGGATGCGTGCGATGCACTCCCTCTGGGAGGACGCGGTCGCGTCCATGTCGCTCGAGCAGGTGAACCACGTCGAGCGGCCGGGCGTGCTGCCCATCGCCTTCTCGCTGTTCCACTTCACCCAGATCGAGGACGGCTCGGTCACCATGCTGGGCGGCCCGGGGATGGTCCACGACGACGCCTGGGCGCACCGGCTCGGCCTCGGGGTGAACGACCACGGCAAGCACCGCACGGTGGAGGAGATGGTCGCCCAGCGGATCGGCGACTACGACGCCTACCGCGAGTACCAGGCGGCCGTGTTCGCCAAGACCGAGCGGTGGCTCGCCGACCTGGAGGGCCCGGCCCTGCACGACGTCGTCGTCGGCCGGCCGTTCCCACCGCAGATCGCCTCCACCTACAGCGCGCGGGTGGCCACCGAGGCCGGCATCACGCGCCTCGACGGGATCGAGTGCTGGGTCTACCAGCACGGGCTGCGGCACATGGGGGAGATCGAGCACGCCCGGGCCCTCGTGGGCCTGCGGGGCATGACCTCGTGACCGCGACGCGGGCGACGGTGCGCCGCGAGGTCCGCATCGCCCGCCCCCCGGCGGAGGTCTGGGCGTACGTCGGTGACCCCGGCCGGCTCGCCGAGTGGTGGCCGGGCATCACGTCGTGCACGGTCGACGGCAGCTCGCGCGTCATCACGACCGGCAGCGGCCTGCCGATCCCCGAGCAGATCCTCACCGTCGACCCGCTGCAGCGCCGGTTCCAGTACCGGATCACCGGCTCGCTGTTCCGCGAGCACCTGTCGAGCATCGACGTCATCGACCTCGAGGACGGCAGCTCGCTCGTGGTCTACGCCGTCGACGCTGAGCCGTCGACGATGGCGCTGGTCATCGGCGGTGCCGCCGGCAACGCGTTGCTGCACCTGCGCGACCTCCTGGAAGGAACCCGCTGATGGGCCGACGCAAGATCCTGCTGGTGACCACGGACCAGCAGCGGTACGACACCCTTGGCTGCAACGGCGGTCAGCTCGCCCGCACGCCGGTGGTCGACCGGCTCGCCGCGAGTGGCGTCCGGTACGAGCGGGCCCACCCGCAGTCGGTGGTCTGCATGCCCTCGCGGTCCACCATCCTCACCGGGCAGCACCCCTCCACCCACGGTGTCTGGATGAACGGCGTGCCGCTGCCGGTGGACGCACCGTCGGTGGCCGCGCTGCTGCGCGAGGCCGGCTACCGGACCGCGCTGGTGGGCAAGGCGCACTTCGAGCCCTACCTCGACCCGTTCCTGCGCTTCGCCGAGAACGCGCTGTCCCGTACGGGGACGGTGCCGTCCGGCGGTGCGCACCGCGGGTTCGAGCACCTGGAGTTCGCCACTCACGGGTCCGTCGGGCCGCTGCACTACGCCCGCTGGCTGGCCGCCGAGCACCCGGACGCGGTCGGCATGTTCTACCAGACCCTCGACAGCGCCATGCAGGTCAACGCGGCGGGCGGCGGCGACACGGGTGCACCGCAGGTGAAGGTCAACCCCATTCCCCGCGAGTGGTACCACACCGACTGGGTCGCCGAGCGCACGATCGCCTGGCTGGACTCCCTCGACGCGGCTGACGACTGGTTCTGCTGGATGTCCTTCCCGGACCCGCACCACCCGTGGGACCCGCCGCAGTCGGAGGTCGGGCGGGTCGACTGGCGCGACGTCCCGTTGCCGGCCGGCTACCCGGACAGTCGCGCGGAGCGGGAGGCGATCCTCGACGCCAAGCCCCGGCACTGGCGGCTGTGGTACGAGGGCACGCTGGTGTCGAACTACGAGGCGCCTGCCGACTGGGTGCCCGCGACGCTGACACCCGACCAGGTACGCGAGGTGAACGCGCGCAACGCGGTCGAGTGCGAGCTCATCGACGAGGCCCTGGGACGGGTGCTCGCCCGCATCGACGAGCACGGCTGGGGCGAGGACGTGGACGTCTTCTTCACCACGGACCACGGCGAGCTCCAGGGCGAC
The DNA here is from genome assembly GCA_963728075.1 of uncultured Actinomycetota bacterium. Lineage (GTDB taxonomy): Bacteria > Actinomycetota > Actinomycetes > JAFAQI01 > DASSKL01 > CAVSIP01. Next base: position 49,490 of record CAVSIP010000007.1, read on the forward strand.
TTCGGCCTGCTGTTCAAGGGTCCGTACCACGTCGACTCGCTCATGCGCCTGCCCCTCGTGTGGCGCCCCGCGGCATCGGCCGCGCGCCGGCCGGCGGTCGTGTCCCAGCCGGTCGGCCTGGTCGACCTGGCGCCGACGTTCTGTGCCGTCGCCGGGCTGCCCGTACCGGACTGGATGCAGGGCAGCCCACTGCCCAGCGACGACGCCGACGCGCAGCGCCGCGGGTTCGAGCGCGTCCTCACCGAGTGGGACAGCGAGCTGTTCGGCGTCGACGTGCACCTGCGGACGATCACCCGCGACCGGTGGGTGTGCACGGCGTACGCCCCGGGCACCGTGCACGACGGCACCGAGGGTGAGCTCTACGACCTCGTCGAGGACCCGCTGCAGCGCGTCAACCTCTGGGACGACGCCGGGCACCGCGGCGTGCGGGACGACCTGGTCGCCGACCTGCGCGACCACGCTCCCCCGGTCCGGTCGCGCCGCCTGCTGCTGGAAGCGCCGGTCTGACCGGCGCCCCGCGATCTTCAGGTCGGCTTCCGCGAGGCCGACGTGGAGGGGGTGACCTCACAGCGCCGGCGCGGCAGCCGGGCCCTTCTCGGGGCGCTGCTGGCGTGCGTGCTCGCCTGGCCGGCGCCCGCGTACGCCGAGTCCGCCGGCGCGGCCCAGCGTGAGGCGGACCGCGTCCTCGCGCAGGTGCGGGCACTCGAGCAGCAGGTCACGGTGGCGACGGCCCAGTACGACGCCGTGCTCGGCTCCGTCGGGCAGGCGGTCACCCGCAACCTCCGGGCGGTCCGGGCCGTGGACGACGCCCGAGCCGAGGTCGACCGCCAGCGCGACCGGCTCGTCGACCACGTGCGGGGCCTGTACATGACCGGCGGCCCACTCGCCCTCTACGCCGGCGTGCTCGACGCGACCAGTGTGGCGGACCTCAGCCGCCGCGCCGTCGTCGCGCAGCACCTCGTCCACGGTGACCGCACGTCCCTCGACGCCAGCCTGCTCGCTCTCGGGGCCGCCCAGCGTGCCGCCGCCGGCGCCGACCAGGCGGCGCGGGCCACGATCGCGACCCAGCGCGACGTCTCGGCCGCGGCCGACCGGTTGACCGCGCTGCTCGCCGAGGAGCAGGACGCGCTCGCGGGCGCGACCGCGCGCGTACGGCAGCTGCGCGAGGTCGAGGCCGCCCGGCTGCGCCTCGTCGCCCAGCGGGGCGCCGCCGCTCAGGTCACCGCCGCGCGGATCGCCCAGCTGCGGCCGCTGCCGGCCCCCGCGTCGTACGTCGAGCTCTACCACCGTGCCGCGCAGACCTGCCCGGGTCTGTCGTGGACCGTGCTCGCGGCGATCGGGCAGGTGGAGTCGGGGCACGGCCGCAACACGGCGACGTCCTCGGCGGGTGCCATGGGACCGATGCAGTTCCTGCCCGCCACGTTTGCGGCCTACGGCGTGGACGGCAACGGTGACGGCGTGCGGGACATCCATGACCCGGCGGACGCGATCTTCTCGGCTGCGCGGTACCTCTGCGCCAACGGAGCCGGGCAAGGGGGCGCCACCCTGTACCAGGCGATCTGGCAGTACAACCACGCCGACTGGTACGTCCAGTCGGTGCTCGCGCTGGCCCGCCAGTACTGAGTCAGGCGTCGATCTCGAACCACACCGTCTTGCCGTCAGCGCCCGGATCGGCTCCCCAGCGGGCCGCGAGTGCCTCGACGATGACCAGGCCACGGCCGCTGGACGCGTCGTCACCCCGATCGGCCGGCTCCGGCATGGCGCTGTTGTGGTCGACGACCTCGATGCGGATGACATCGCCCGGCCGATGCAGGCGCAGGGTGACCTCCGTCCGCCCATGCAGCACCGCATTCGTCACGACCTCGCTGGTGAGCAGCGCCGCGTTCTGGCAGGAGTCCTCGTTGATGCCGGCTGCCGCGCAGAACCGCGACACGAACCGGCGGGCCTCGCTCGCGGCGCGCGGCGTCGGCTCCAGCCGGAGCTCCGCCGAGACGTCCATGCCGGGGCCGCTGTCAGCGTCGACCACGGCACCTCCCCTGGCAGCCCGCAGGGCTGGTTCTCCACCCGGCCCGATGCCTATCGCCCACTCGGACGCTTACCAAACGTCGACCCAGGCCTTACTCCGCGCGGCGAGGTAGGCGGCATCCACCAGTCCGTGGGCGGTGAGCGCCTCGTCGATGCCCGGCCGGGGCGAGGTGCCGTCGAGCAGCGCGGTGACGAAGGCCCGGTTGGCCGCCGCGTACGCCCCCAGGGCGTCGCGGACGTCGTCCTCGACCGGCAGGTCCACGACCCAGTCCGGGTGCGGGCACGGTACGGCGCGTACGCCGTCGCTGTCCTGCACGTACAGCGGGCCCACCCACTCGTCCTCGAGCCAGGCGACGGCGTCCTCGCCGAAGACCTCGAGCCGGCGGGTGGAGGGCCGGCTGAGCACCTGGTGCCAGACGCTGGTCAGCGTGGCGGCCCGGCCGCCGGGGAACTCCAGGAGCACCGACGCGAGGTCCTCGATGCCCGGGTGCCCGGCGAACGCCGCGGTGTGCGCGGCCACCCGCTGCGGCTGGCCCAGCAGCCAGGCGAGCACGTCGAGGTCGTGCACCGAGTGCTCGAGCAACGTGCCCCCACCGGCCACCGCGACGTCGGAGCGCCACGTGGAGGCGTACCGCCCCTGCGTCGGCAGGAACTGGTCGTCGCGGAAGGCCGCGCCGAGTATCCGGCCGAGCCGCCCGCCGACGACGAGGTCGTGCAGCGCCCGGAACGCCGGCGTGAACCGGAGGACGAGCCCGACCTGGTGCGGGACACCGGCGTCCGCAACGACCTTCGCGACCGTTGCCGCCTCAGCGAGGTCCCTGCCGACCGGCTTCTCACAGAACACGGCTCGGCCGGCGCCGGCCACCAGCGACACCAGCTCGCGGTGCGTCGAGGTGGGCGTGCACACCCAGACCGCGTCGCACGCCTCGACCACGTCCTCGGGCCGGTCGACGGCGCGCGCCCCCGTGCGACCGGCCAGCCGGTCGGCGCGGCGCGGTTCGCTGTCGCAGACCGCGACCAGCTCGGCGTCGATGCAGCGGGCGGCGATGAGCGCCCGCAGCGACTCGGCGTGGATCCGGGCGATGAAGCCGCTGCCGATGAGGCCGAGTCGTACGGTCACGCGCGCACGATAGCGGCGCCTGCGTCAGCGTCGACCCTGAGCGACCTCCAGGCTCACGTCCTCGCCCCCGCCGGTCTGCTCGGCCTGCTCCTCCTCCCGCTTCTGCAGGGCGTGGACCACGGGAGAGGTGTCGAGCACGACGACGCCGACGAGCAGGGCGGCCAGCCCCGCCACGGTCACGGTCAGCGGTAGCGCCGACGTGCGGATGGTCTCGCCGAACAGCGCCAGTCCGATGCCGATGGCGACCACCGGCTCGATGGCATCGACCACCGGCATGCTGGAGGCGAGTGGGCCGGCCTGGAAGGCCGACTGGATCAGCAGCAGCCCGACGATGCTCATGACCGCCATGGCGTACGGCTCCCATGCGGTGAACCCGGCCACGAGGCCCGAGCTGAACCGCTTGGTCGCCGCGGCCATGAGGCCGGACTCGACACCCATGGTGACGGCCCCCGCGGCCGCGATCAGCGAGGCGCGCCAGGGCCCCTCGACCCGGTTGCGGACGAGCAGCGCGACGCTGACGATCACCGCCACGATGCCCAGCACGTACGCCCAGCTGCTCGGGGCGACGATCGGGTTGCCCTGCTTCGGGGCCGCCGCGGCGATCGAGGCGGCGAGCCCCCCCGTGACCGCGACGACACCGAACCACTCGCGGCGGCCGAGTGCCATCCGGTGCAGCCGGACGGAGATCGGAATGGCGAACAGGACCTCGGTGACGATGAGCGGCTGGACCACGGCCAGCGGGGCGTAGTGCAGCGCGGTGGCCTGGAAGACGTAGGACAGGACGGCCAGCCCGATGCCGGCCAGCCAGATGCGCTGGCGGGCCAGGTCGGCGATCAGGCGCGGGGACAGCGACTCGTCGCTGGGACGGGTGCTGGCCACCCGCTGCTGGAGCACGCCGCCGCCGGCGAAGCACAGCCCGGCGAGCAGCGACGCGACGATACCGATGTACACCTAGCAGGTGTGCCCGTCATCGGGCGCGATCACGCGCCTGCGGCGATCGGAAGCCGTGGCCACCGTGGCGGCTCAAGCGGCTGACCTCCTCCGTGGCCCCTTCACCGGCATCGGCATGCCCGAGCAGCTTCGACACGCTCTCTCCGGCGCCTGGTCGCGACGGATCACCGAAGAGCACCGGCTCGTGTACCTCGTCGAGTCGCTCGCTAGGGGCCCGCTACAGGGGTGTGAGCGGGAAGGTCGGCCACCGTGCCGGCTACCAGTCGGCCGGTCCCCTGCCAGGAGGAGATGGCAGGTCACCGGATCGCCGAGCGAGCTCGTTGGCGGTCAGGGCCGCACCGCCGCAATGCGGGCAGCGGTCAGCGTCGAAGAGAACCTCGCGCCTGCAGTTCGCACACCACAGCGGTTCGTAGTCGTCTTCATCGGGATCTTCGCGAACCACCGCCGGAGACTCAGGTTTCCGTACGAGACGGCGGACGCCCGGTGCTCGGCCGATCCGCGTGATGATGCCCACACTGCGAGTGTGGCCGCTCGACGACAGCCGACGCCACCTGCAGCGCCGCCGACCCAGCCACCCGCCCGCGGCGCCTCGGTCTCGCCGCGGACTCAGGTGAAGATGATCTGCCCACCCGCCGCCAGCTCGTAGAAGTCACCGACCGTGATGATGTCCTTCACCTGCGGGATGAAGTCCTCCATCGTCAGGCCGAACATGTCCACCGTCATCTTGCAGGCGTACAGGCCGGCGCCGGTGTCGGCGATCATCTCGACGAACTCGGGGATCGACGGCACGTCGATCTGGTCCATCTTGTGCGCCATGTAGTGCGTCATCACCGAGGAGACACCGGGGAACCCGCCCAGCCACGTGGCGAAGTGCAGGCCCGGGTTGCCGACGGTTGCGAGCTTGATGTGCTCGTGCCGCGTGCGGTGGATGACGTCGAGGCCGAAGAAGGTGAAGAACAGGTTCGCCTCGATGCCCTCGGCGCGGGCCCCGTTGGCCATGATCAGGCCGGGGTAGGCGCCCTCGAGGGAGCCCTGGGAGATGATGATCGAGACCTTCTCGATGGGGTCGGCCATCGTCACTCCTTCAGATGCAGCCGTGCGGCTTCGGGATGCCGGCGATGCGCGCCGCCACCTTGGCCGGGCCCTTGGGGAACAGCTGGTAGAGCTCCTTGACGGAGACGCCCGAGGTCTTGCCGAGGACGCGCACCGTCGGGCCGGTGCCCTTGGCGAAGTACTCCTGGCGCATGAAGCGGATGACCGTCCAGTGGTCCGGGGTGAGCTCGTCGATGCCCTCCTTCTTGGCGAGCTCGGGAGCCATGTCCTCGGTCCACTGCTCGGGGTGCACGAAGAAGCCGTCCTGGTCGAGCTCGACGTCGTGGCCGGAGATCGTCGCGGTGGTCATGTCAGCTCTCCTTGCGCGCGCCGCTCGCAGCCAGCTTCTTGCCGGCGGTCGGCATGGTGGGGGTGATGCCGGGCAGGTTGCGGCCCGGGAGGAGGGCGTGCCAGTACACCCACTGGAACGCGAGCTTGCCGAGGTGGTTCAGCCGTGACTCCCGCAGCAGCGGCAGCCCGACGGCGGTCGGGAAGTGGCCGGGCACCGGCTCCTGGTCGTAGTTGAAGTCGCAGAGCAACGCCTTGCCGAACCCGGTCTCGACGAAGCAGTTCGCGTGGCCGTCGAAGACGGTCTCGAGCGGCTCCTCGGCGAGGAAGTGACCGATGTTGCGCGCGAGCACCTCGCCTTCGAAGTGGGCGACGCTGCCCGCCTTCGACGACGGCAGGTCCGTGGCGTCCCCGAGCGCGAAGACGTTCGGGGCGACCTTCGACTGCAGGGTGTGCGGGTCCGTCGGCACGAACCCCAGCTCGTCCCCGAGGCCCTCGGAGCGGCCGACGTACTCCGCGCCGCCGTGCAGCGGGACGACCACGCCGAGGTCGAAGCCGACCTCCCGGCCGTCGTAGGACACCAGCCGCCCGCCGGCACCGTCGACCTCGCCGGTGTTGAACTCGGTGACCAGCTCGATGTCCTTGTCGGCGAGCAGCCGGCCGAGCTCGCGCGCGGCCACCGGCTTGGTGAACGCCCCGTCGAGCGGGGTCACGTACGTGATGTCCACGTGCGACCGGACGCCGCGCTCGCGCAGGTACCAGTCGGCGAGGAACACGAACTCCAGCGGTGCCACCGGGCACTTGATCGGCATGTCGACCACGTTGAGCACGAGCCGCCCCGAGCGCAGGCGAGGCAGGGCGTGCGACAGCGCCGTGGCACCTTCGAGGGAGTAGAACGTGAACACGTTCTCCATCCACCCCGGCCCGGTCAGCCCCTCGGTCTCCTCGAGGACAAGCCTCGTGCCGGAGGCGACGACGAGCACGTCGTAGCCGAGCACCGTGCCGTCGAGCAGGTGCACCCGTTGCTCGGTGACGTCGACGTGGTCGATGCCGCTGGCCCGGAAGTGCACGCCCGGCCGGAACTGGCGGTGGCGGGGCTTGACCAGGTCGCCCGGTTTCGCCAGGCCGAACGGCACGAACAGCAGCCCGGGCTGGTACAGGTGGTTGTCGTCCTGGTCGACGACGGTGATCGCGACGTCGGCGTGGGGCAGCTCGCGGTCGAGCCGGTTGGCGAGCAGCGTGCCGCCCGTCCCCCCGCCGAGGATGACGATGTTCCGCACGTCTCTGACGCTGCCCGTCACCCACCACGGGGAGTACCCGCCGAACGTCCCGTGGGGGCTGCCGGAAGTCCTCACCCGGCCTAGGGTGGGCGAGTGCGACCCCCGCTGCTCGACCGACCCGCCATCGTGGTGAAGCAGCGGCGCAAGCTCTTCGAGCTCGTCAACGAGTACGACCTGCTCGACCCGGCGACCGGCGAGCCGGTGGGCGCTGTACGGCAGGTGCGGCAGGGTGCGGTAGCTGTGCTGCTGCGGGTGTTCTCCGATCTGGACGTGGCCCTGCCGACGACGCTCGAGGTACGGGACGCCGACGGCGCGCTCGTCCTCACCTGCCACAAGCCGTGGTTCCGCTGGGCGACCGCCGTCACGGCAGGTGACGGAACGTTGCTCGGCACGGTGACCAAGCAGATCCGGCTGGGCAAGGCGAGGTTCGGCATCACCGGCGGGGACGGGGCAGCGGCCGGCGAGCTGCGCGCGCTGAACTGGCGGGCGAAGGACTTCACCGTGGTGGACACCGCCGACCGTGAGGTCGCGCGCGTCACCAAGAAGTGGCGGGGCGCGCTGACCGAGCTGTTCACCGACGCGGACACGTACGTGGTCGAACTACCCGAAACCACCGACGAGCCGCTGCGGAGCCTCGCCGTCGGCGCCGTCTTCGCGGTAGATGTCGTCATGAAGCAGAAGGACACCTGACCCCGGGAGCCACCATGGCCGACCGTCCGGGCCGCGACGCGGCACCGAACCTCCGCGAGTACGAGCAGGCACGCCAGGAGTTCCACCTCGACGTGCCGGAGCGGTTCAACCCGGTGCTGGACGTCGTCGAGCGCTGGGCCCAGGACGATCCGGACGCGCTGGCGCTGCTCACCCTGGACGGTGCCGGTGCGGAGGTCGCCCGGCACTCGATCGCGGAGCTCGCCGCGCTGTCCCGCCGGGCGGCGCGGGCGCTGCAGGCGGCAGGGATCGGCAAGGGCGACCGGATCTTCGTCATGCTGCCGCGGGTGCCGGCCTGGTACGCCGTCATGCTGGGCGCCATCCGCATCGGCGCGGTGCCGATGCCAGGGCCGAACCTGCTGACCGGCAAGGACATCGCGTACCGGATCTCCCGCGCCGAGGCGGTCATGGCGGTGACCGATCCCGACGGCGCCCGCAAGGTCGACTCGGTCGCGGACGGGCTTCCGTCGCTGGCTCATCGGGTGTGCTGGTCACCGTCCGGCGTGGTGCCGGAGGGGTGGGGTGACGTCGACCGGATGTGTGCCGACGCGGGTGACGGGCCGACGCCGGCCGACCCCACGGCGAGCAGCGACCCGATGCTCGTGTACTTCACCAGCGGCACGGTCGCGCAGCCGAAGATGGTGCTGCACACCCAGGCGTCCTACGGTCTCGGGCACGTCATCACGGCCCGGTTCTGGCAGGACCTGCGGGCCGGTGACCTGCACTGGACGGTGTCCGACACCGGCTGGGCGAAGGCGGCGTGGGGCGGGCTGTTCGGCCAGTGGCACGAGCGGGCGTGTGTCGTCCAGGTGCAGCTGGGCAAGCCCGACGCCGACACCATCCTGCGCATCCTCGCCGACCACGGCATCACGTCGTTCTGCGCGCCACCGACCCTGTACCGCCTGCTCGTGCAGGCCGACCTCGGGGCGTACGACCTGTCCGCGCTGCGGCACTGCACCTCCGCCGGCGAGCCGCTCAATCCCGAGGTCATCAAGGTGTGGAAGGACGGCACGGGCGGCCTGACCGTCTACGACGGCTACGGCCAGACCGAGACGACGAACATCGTCGGCAACTACCGCGGCATGCCGGTCAAGCCCGGGTCGATGGGCCGGCCCACGCCGGGCTACGTGGTCGACGTGCTCGACGACGAGGCCGGGCCGGTCGCCGTGGGCACGGTGGGCAACATCTGCGTCCAGGCCGATCCGCGCCCGGTCGGGCTGTTCGCCGGCTACTACCGCGACGAGGCTGCGACCGCCTCGGTGTTCCGCAACGGCTGGTACTTCACCGGTGACAAGGCGAGCAAGGACGACGACGGGTACTTCTGGTTCGAGGGGCGCGCGGACGACGTGATCACCTCCGCGGCGTACCGGATCGGCCCGTTCGAGGTCGAGTCCGCGCTGGTCGAGCACCCCGCGGTCGCCGAGGCGGCGGTCGTGGGAAAGGACGACCCCGAGCGGACGCAGATCGTCACCGCGTTCGTCATCCTCGTGAAGGGCTACGAACCCTCGGACGCCCTGGCGAAGGAGCTGCAGGACCACGTCAAGAGAGTCACCGCGCCGTACAAGTACCCGCGGCTGGTCTACTTCGTCGACGAGCTGCCGAAGACGGTGAGCGGCAAGATCCGCCGTACCGAGCTGCGCGACCAGCTACGGGCAGGGCAGGGCGGCTGAGCCGGGACCCGGCTCAGCGGCTCGCCCGGCTCACCCCGAGCGCCATCAGCGCGATGCCGCCGAGCAGCAGCACCGCGCCCGCGGCCAGCAGCCCTGCGGCGACCCCGGTGAGTGCCGGGGTGGTCGCGCCGACGTCCGCGCGAATGCCCAGTCCCGGTGTCGCGTCGGCGTTCATGACGACGACCGTCCAGTCACCGCTCTCGCTGGGCCAGACCACCTGCTGCTGTCCCGTGCCGGATGCCTGCGCCACCCAGATGTCGCTCGAGGCAGGCGGCACCGGCGCGGCCGACCCGCCCTGCCGCTGGTAGTGCGGGCCCGAGCTGGTCAGGTCGCGCACCCGGTCGTACGACGCGCCGGCGAGGAACGTACGCGCGTCCGCCGTCCGCGCGACACCGACGAACAGCGGCCCGGCGTCCTGCTGGAGCGGGGTGACGCGCACGCGTACGTCCCCGATGAGCTCGGAGTACAGCCAGTCGGGGCCGTCCGCGCTGAGGTCGATCCGGTCGGAGGCCAGCGCGTACGCATCGGTGCGGAAGGAGTGGGTCGCGCTCGTCAGGTAGCCGCCCTCGCGCTGGGTCTGGTCGGCCCACAGGGCGGTGCCGCCACCACCGAGCAGGCCGAGGGACACCAGGACCAGGAGCGCGCCGGCGACGACCGCACCGACGCGGCCGGCCGTCCAGCCGCCCTTGCCCTCCGGCGGAGCGGGCGGCTGCGGCGGTGACACGGTGAGCGTGCCCGCGGGCTCGTCGCCGCCCATGTCGAGCCGGAACGGGGGGTACTCGTCGGTCATCAGCCCGGCGTACGCCGCGACCCGCAGCACCCACCGGTTGAGCCCGAGCACGAAGTCGAACAGCGGCTGCGGGTAGCGGCCGGTGAACAGCAGCGCGATCGCCGCGATCAGCACCAGCAGCCCGATCAGCCCGCCGGAACCGGCGCGCGCGCTGCCTTCCTGCCAGGCGAACCAGGCGCCGCCCATGAACAGCCCGACGACGATGTAGTGCGGGATGGCGAGCAGCCACCACTTGACGAGGACGAGCCCCCGCGAGAGGTGGTCGGGGTAGGCGATGTCCAGGTGCGTCGGGTATTCCGACACCTCCGCGAGGGTGAACGGCGGGTACCGGTCGGTGCCGAGCGCGCTGTAGGTGTAGAAGCCGACCCGCCAGCTCCAGCGCAGCACTCCCACGTTGAACTCGAAGATCCCGCGCGGGTAGTGGCCGGTGAACAGGATCCCGAAGAACGCGATCACGCTCAGCACCGCGAACGCCACCCACAGGAAGGCGAGCACGATGAAGTGCGGGATCGCGAGGAACCACTTCACCAGCCACAGCCAGCGGGAGAGCTTGGGGTCCAGCGTTGCCTGTAGCCGGACGGGATAGGCGGGGACGGCAGCCATGTCGGCCTCCTGGGTCGCTTCGATCCGAGCGTGTGAGGCGCGCGCCGCCTGGTCCAGGGGCGAACGTCCGCGATAGTGGGCACATGGCCGCAGAAGTCATCGACACCGAGCGGCTGCGGCTCGTAGCGCTGTCCGCCGCGGACGTGCAGGCGGTGCTGGCCGGAGACCGTGCCGGCCGCCGGTGGTCGCCGGGGTACCCGACGGACGGGGACGTCGAGGTCGCCGGCATCGTCGCCGAGTCCGGCCTCCCGCCGGACCCGGTGTGGGGGCCGAAGCAGGTGCGCCTGCGGGACGGCGACCTCGCGGTCGGCGGGATCGGCTTCCTCGGTCCGCCGGACGCGGACGGCGCCGTCGGTGTCGGCTACGGGTTGGCCGAGGAGGTGCGGGGTCGCGGGCTGGCCACCGAGGCGCTGCGGCACGTGGTGGCGTACGCGTTCGCCCGCGGGGCGCGCCGGGTGCTCGCCGACACCACGCCCGACAACGGGGCCAGCCAGCGGGTCCTCGCCAAGGCCGGCTTCCGGCTGGTCGCCGAGGATGACAGCCTGCGCTACTACGCGTACCCGTAGCAGGAGTCCCGGCCCTGGCGGCGAAGAGGCGGGCGTGCGGGTGGCCCACGCCCGCCGTCGAGGAGCCTTCGTGAACATCCGTCTTGCCGCTGTCGCGGCAGCCGTCACCCTGTGCGCCGGTGCGGCGCCGGTCCTGGCCGACACCGTCTACGGCCCGCCGCCGTGCTCTGCCGCCGACCCCGGCGGCGCCTGGGCGTCGTACGGCCACGACCCGGCCAACACGCGTGCCCAGCCAGACGAGCAGCAGCTCGGCCCCGGCGCCGTGGGTTCGCTCGCCCCCGCGTGGTCGGTGACCACCGACGGCGGCCTGCAGTCCACGCCGGTGGTCTCGGGCGGCTGTGTCTATGTCGGGACGTCGACCGGTCTCGTCCTGGCCCTGGACGCCCGGGACGGCCACGAGGTCTGGCGCCATCAGGTGCAGGTCGGCACTGCCGGCCAGGGCGGGGCGCTGGTCGGTGCGCCGGCCGTCGACCACGGCCGGCTGATCGTGCTGGTGTCCGACACCGACCACCCGTACGCACTCGCCCTCGACGCGCACACCGGCGAGCCGTTGTGGCGCAGTGCGCCACTGTCCACGCAGCCCGGCTCGTACACGAACGCCTCCGCCGCCGTGTGGCACGGCGTGGTGGTGGCGGGCTGGTCGCCCACCGAGGGTGACAGCGCGAGCCAGGGCGGCGCCGCCCTCATCGACGCGCACACCGGGCGCACGCTCGCCACCGTCTACACGATCCCGCCGCAGGACCAGGCGAAGGGCTACGCGGGCGGGGGGATCTGGTCGACCGCCGCCTTCGACGGGAACGGCTACGCCTACCTCGGTGCCGGCAACCCGATGAGCAAGACGCAGGAGCACCCGCACACCAACGCGATCCTCAAGGTCGACGTCGACCGCGACCGGCCCACCTTCGGGACGGTGGTCGCGGCGTACAAGGGCAACGTCGACCAGTACGACGCCACCCTGCAGGTGCTCTCGCAGCAGCCGGTCTGCGCGGCGAGCGAGCTCAACGCCCAGTGGCCGCTCGACGACCCGGCCTGCGGGCAGCTCGACCTGGACTTCGGGGCCTCACCGAACGTGATGACCGATGCCTCGGGCCGCCTGCTCGTCGGTGACCTGCAGAAGTCCGGGACCTACCACGTCGCGCACGCCGGCGACATGTCGCCGGCGTGGCAGACGCTGGTCGGCGGTACCTGCCAGGCGTGCAACGCGGCGTCCACGGCGTACGACGGGTCTGCGGTGTACGTCATCGGTACGCCAGGCGGCCTCCTGTCGTCCCTGGACGCGACGACGGGTGCGCGGCGCTGGGCGGCGCCGGTCGCCGACGGGGCGCACTACCAGTCGATCTCCACGGCTGCCGGCGTGGTGTGGACCGTGGACGGCAACGGCTTCCTCGACGCCTGGTCGGCCAGCGACGGGTCGGTCCTGCTCAAGCGCCCGATCGGTGCGGACGTGTCAGCTCCCACGACGTCGCTCACGTCGGCCGGCGTCGCGATCGCGGACCACACGGTCTTCGCGGCGACGTCCGACCCGTCGATGGGCACCGGCTACCTGGTGGCCTACCGGCTGCCCTGACGCGGCTGCCGGCGGTGCTGCGGCCGGTGCCGGCACTGTTGCCGGCAACGGCGCGGGGCGTACGGGCGCGGGCCTGGCCACGGTGCCGGCGGCGGCCCGCGGGGTCACCGGAGGAGCCGCCGTCACCGCCGGCGGGTGCCCGGTCACGACGGTGACCGCGGTCACCGCGCTGACGGCGGCCACCGAGGCGGCCGTTCCCCAGCATGCCGTGTGGGCGGCGACCGCCCGCCAATGCACCACCAGGGGCGCGGCCAGACCGGCGAACGTCTCCCGCCAGCGGCGGGTGAGGCGGGAGCGCGCCCGGCCGAGCGCGTTCTCGACCGTCTTGGGCGCCAGACCGGGCCGTACGGTCCGTACGCGTTCGGGCTGTCCGGCCACTCGCCGACGCTGCGCAGCTTCGCCGGCGGCGACGCGCAGCTCGGGCTGCACGGCACCGACCAGCCGCGGCTGCTCGGCCGGTCGGTCAGCCACGGGTGCATCCGGATCGCCAACGACGTGGTGCGTCGGCTGGCCGGGCTGCTGCCCCTGGGCACGCCGGTGGTCGTGCAGGCCTGATCGCCGGACACGCCACCGATGATCTTGGCCGACGCCGGCGCTTCGGTCAGCATCGACCCGGACAGTCGGCCGTAGAAGGGACACGTCCGTGGCGACCCGTCGTACCGCGTCGAAGAACGCAACCCAGGCGCAGAAGGCCAACCCCGTCGAGGCGGCGCTCGACCGCATCCTGGTCAAGCGGCTGCGGCCGCTGCGTGACGACGTGACCAAGGCCCGGCGGTCGTTCGAGGAGCAGGTCGTGCTGCGGGTCGAGGCCGAGAAGCGGGCGGAGCGGGCCGAGGATCGGCTCGCGGTGGCCTACGACGAGGCGGCCGCGCTGCGTACGCACATCGGCGAGCTCGAGGCCGCGCTGGAGAGCCTGCAGCAGCGCCGCGTGGGCTGGCTGCGCCGCCGCCGCGTCATCGAGCTCCCCGACAGCTGACCGACCCGCTCCAAGAGGGGGCGCGGTCAGCCGTCGAGCAGGGCGTCGGCGACCGCGCGGGCGCCGGCGTCGGTGAGCAGGATTGTGTAGTGGTTGACGTCCGGTACGAGCCGATGCGGCAGCGGTAGCGACAGCGCCGACAGCCGCTCCTCGGTGTAGAGCCCGGGCGTCTCGTCCATCAGGCCGCGGGGGGCCCAGAGCAGGACGCCGGGGCAGCGCAGCGCGTGGACGGCGTCCCGGGCGGCGGCGTTGACCAGGGTGTCGGCCCCGTCGGCGCGGATCGCGTCGAGGGCGCACTTCGACCGCACCTCCGGCGGGTTCCCGCGCAGGTCGTGGTCGATGTAGGCCTCGACCGTCTCGTCCCAGTCGTCACGCAGTGCCGGGTGGTCGCGCCAGAAGTCCCGGTACGCCTGCGGTGAGGTGAACGTCATGGACAGCCGCTGCATCGCGGGGCCGATCACGGCCTGCAGCACCGCGTCGATGTCGGTCCCCTCCGGTACGGCGAGGGCGGCCCCGCCGTCGACCAGCACCACCCGCTCCACCCGGTCGGCATGACGGGTCGCGGTGACGGCGGTGACGAAACCGCCCATCGAGTGGCCGGCCACCACGGCGCGGTCGGCGCCGACGTGGTCGATCACCGCGACGAGGTCGTCGGCGTGCGCGACCATGCCGTACGGACCGGGCAGCGTGCCGCTGTCGCCGCGCCCACGCAGGTCCGGCGCCAACAGCGTCGCCCGCCCGTCCAGGGCCGCCGCGACCCGCGCCCACGACACCCAGTTCGCCGTGATGCCGTGCGCGGCCACGACCGTCGGCCCGTCGCCCGGCCAGCGCGCCACCCGCAGGTTGCCGCCGCGTACGGGCACGTCCAGCAGCTCCGGAGACAGCCAGTCCATGGTCGGGCAACGTACCGCGTGCGGCAGGATCGCAGCGTGGACGTGACCGGCCGGCTGGTGCTCGTCACCGGCGCCTCCAGTGGCATCGGGCGGGCCACCGCGGTCTCGCTCGCCGCTGCCGGGGCTCGGGTGCTCGTGACCGGGCGGGACCGGGACGCGCTCGCCGAGGTCGCGGCCGCGGCGCGTGCCACCGCGCTGCCCGCCGACCTCGCCGACCCGGCGGAGGTGCACCGGCTCGCGGCTGCCGTGCCCGAGCACGGCACGCTCGACGTCCTCGTCAACAACGCCGGCGTGGGCTGGAAGGGTGCGTTCGCCGGGATGGCGGTGCACGACCTCGAGCGACTGCTCGCCGTCAACGTGCACGCCCCGCTGCTGCTGACCCGGCTGCTCGTCGAGCCGATGGTCCAGCGCCGCCAGGGGTCGGTGGTCTTCGTGACGTCGATCGCCGGGCTGACCGCGGTCGCCCAGGAGGCGGTGTACTCGGCGTCCAAGGGCGCGGTCGAGGTCTTCGCCGCGGCCCTGCGTGCCGAGGTCCGCCCGCACGGGATCCACGTGAGCACGGTCGCCCCCGGGGTGGTGGCCACGCCGTTCTTCGAACGGCGCGGGACGCCGTACGACCGCAGCATCCCGCGCCCGCTGTCCCCCGAGCGCGTCGCGGACGTGGTGGTGCGAGCGGTGCGCGAGGGCGGCGCGACGTACGTCGTCCCCCGCTGGCTCACCCTGCCGGCGCGGCTGCGCGGCGCGCTGCCCGGTGTCTACCGGCGGCTGGCGGAGCGCTTCGGGGAGTAGGCGGCGGCCAGCACGGTCTCCGCGATCCCGTCGGCGTCCAGGCCGGCGGCGGCGAGCAGCCGGTCGCGCTTGCCGTGCCGGAGGAACTCCTGCGGCATCCCGAGGACGCGCAGGGGCACGTCACAGTCCGCGTCGCGCAGCGCCTCGGCGACGAGGGACCCGAAGCCGTTGCGCCTGCCGTTGTCCTCCACCGTGACGACGAGCCGGTGACGCGACGCGAGGTCGACGACCCCGTCGTCCACGGGGACGACCCAGCGCGGGTCCGCGACCGTCACCGACAGGCCGGTCGCCGTGAGCGCCTCGGCGGCCGCCAGCGCCGGGACGGCCATCGGCCCGACGGCCAGCAGCAGGACGTCCGCGTCCTCGCCCTCGGCCAGGACGTCCACGCGGCCGTGCCGGCGCAGGGCGGGCACGTCCGGGCCGACCTTGTACTTGGGGAAGCGCAGGGCCGACGGGCCGTCGTGGGCGACCGCCTCGTGCAGCAGGGCGCGCAGGGAGGTGGCGTCGCGGGGGGCGGCGACGCGCATGCCGGGCACGGTCGACAGCACCGACAGGTCCCACATCCCGTGGTGGCTCGGCCCGTCCTCGCCGGTCACGCCGGACCGGTCGAGCACGAACGTCACCGGCAGCCGGTGCAGCGCGACGTCCATGAGCACCTGGTCGAACGCCCGGTTGAGGAAGGTCGAGTACACGCAGACCACCGGCCGCAGCCCGCCCATCGCGAGCCCGGCCGCGGACGTGACCGCGTGCTGCTCGGCGATGCCGACGTCGTACACGCGCTCGGGGAAGCGGGTCGCGAACGGCAGCAGCCCGACCGGCTGCAGCATGGCAGCGGTGACCGCCACCACGTCGGACCGCTCGTCGCCGAGCACCCGCAGCTCGTCGCCGAACACCGACGTCCAGGTCGGGGTGGACACCGCGGTCGACCGCCCGGTGGCCGGGTCGATGACGCCGACGCCGTGCAGACAGTCCGCCTCGTCCTGCTCCGCCGGCTGGTAGCCCTTGCCCTTGCGGGTGACGCAGTGGACGATCGCCGGCTGCTGCAGGTCACGCGCGACGCGCAGCGCCTCCTCGACGGCGGCCTCGTCGTGGCCGTCCACCGGGCCGAGGTAGCGCAGGCCCAGCGCGCTGAACACCGTCGCGGCCCCCGGTGCGCCGGCGCGCAGCCCGGCGAGGTGCGCCGCGAGCCCCCCGACCGTGGGGGCGTACGAGCGGCCGTTGTCGTTGAGCACCACGACGACCGGGCGGTGCGGTGCCGAGCCGAGGTTGTTCAGCGCCTCCCAGCACATCCCGCCGGTCAGCGCACCGTCGCCGACGACCGCGACGACCCGGCCGGCATCGCCGCGCAGCGACAGCGCCTTCGCCATCCCGTCGGCGTACGACAGCGCCGTCGAGGCGTGCGAGTTCTCCACCAGGTCGTGCTCGCTCTCCACCCGGCTCGGGTAGCCCGACAGCCCGTCCTCCTGGCGCAGCGCGCCGAACAGGCCCGCTCGGCCGGTGAGCATCTTGTGCACGTACGCCTGGTGGCCGGTGTCCCAGACCAGCCGGTCGCGGGGCGAGTCGAAGACGCGGTGCAGCGCGATCGTCAGCTCGACGGCGCCGAGGTTGGGGCCGAGGTGGCCCCCGGTACGGCAGACCGCGGTCACCAGCCGCTCGCGGATCTCCTCCGCCAGCACCGGCAGGTCGGCGGCGTCCAGCGCCTTGACGTCCGCGGGGCCCTGCACCGAGTCCAGCAGCGTGCGGTGGGTCGTGGCGGCCAGGGTCATCTCAGCCTCCCATCGCGCGCAGCGACTCGCGTAGTGAGCCCATCGTCGCGAGGACAGCGGTCGGCTCGTACCCGCAGTGCGCCATGCAGTTGGAGCAGCGGGGGTCCTTGCCCCGGCCGTACGCGTCCCAGTCGGTGGTCTCGATGAGCTCCTGGTACGTCTCGACGTACCCGTCGGACATGAGGTAGCAGGGCTTCTGCCACCCGAGCAGCGAGTATGACGGGATGCCCCAGGCGGTGCACTCGTAGTCGACCTTGCCCTCGAGGAAGTCGAGGAACAGCGGCGAGTGGTTCAGCCGCCACTTCTTGCGCCGCCCGTCCGCGAACGCCTTGGCGAACAGCTCGCGGGTCTCCTGCACGCCGAGGAAGTGGTCCTGGTCCGGCGCCTTCTCGTACGCGTAGGCAGGCGAGATCATCATCTGGTCGACCTCGAGCTCGTCGTTGAGGAAGTCGAGCACGTCGATGATGGTCTGCGGGGTGTCGGTGTTGAAGAAGGTCGTGTTCGTCGTGACGCGGAAGCCCCGTTCCTGCGCCATCCGGACGGCGTCGACCGCCTGCTGGAACACCCCCTCCTTGCACACCGACTCGTCGTGACGCTCCTCCAGGCCGTCGATGTGCACGGCCCAGGCGAAGTACGGCGACGGGGTGAACTTGTCGATGTGCTTGGGCAGCAGCACCGCGTTGGTGCACAGGTAGACGAACTTCTTGCGCTTGATCAGCTCGCTGACGATCTCGTCGATCTGCGGGTGCATCAGCGGCTCGCCGCCGGCGATGGACACCATCGGTGCGCCGCACTCCTCGATCGCGCCGACGGCCTGCTCGACCGGCATGCGCTGCTTGAGCAGCGTGTGCGGCTGCTGGATCTTGCCGCAGCCGGCGCACTTGAGGTTGCAGGCGAACAGCGGCTCCAGCTCGACGATCAGCGGGAACTTCTCACGCCGACGCAGCTTGTTGCCGAGCAGGTACGCGCCGAGGCGCAGGTTCTGTCGCAGCGGAACGGCCATGAGGTCAGATCGCTTCCTTCGGGAGCTGGAAGTGGACGGTCTCGTCGGCGACGGAACGCTCCGTCACCGTGACCGCGCCCAGGCCGGACAGGGCCCGGATGACGCGGTCCACCAGCGCGGGGGGTGCCGACGCGCCGGCGGTGATGCCGACGGTGCCCGTACCGGCGAGCCAGTCCAGGCAGATCTCGTCGACGTCGTCGATGAGGTACGCCGGGGCGCCCTGCGAGCGGGCCACCTCGACGAGACGGACGGAGTTGGAGGAGTTGCGGGAGCCGACGACGACGACCAGGTCGCTGTCGCGGGCGACCACCCGTACGGCGTCCTGGCGGTTCGTGGTGGCGTAGCAGATGTCATCGCTGCCGGGCCCGTCGATGTCGGGGAACCGCTGCTGCAGCGTCGCGACGATCCGCCGGGCGTCGTCGACCGCGAGCGTGGTCTGCATGAGGTAGGACACCTTCCGCGGGTCGGGCACCTGCACCCGGCGGGCGGCCTCCTCGTCCTCGACCAGCACGATCTGCTGCGGCGCCTCGCCGGTGGTGCCCTCGACCTCCTCGTGCCCCTCGTGCCCGATGAGCAGCACGGTGTCGCCGCGGCCGGTGAACCGCCGGGCCTCGGCGTGCACCTTCGACACGAGCGGACAGGTGGCGTCGATGACCGACAGGCCGCGGCCGCCGGCGTCGTCGCGTACGGCCGGGGCGACGCCGTGCGCGGAGAAGACGACGGTCGCGCCGTCGGGAACCTCGTCGAGCTCGTCGACGAAGATCGCGCCCCGACGCTCGAGGTCGGCCACGACGTGGCTGTTGTGCACGATCTGCTTGCGGACGTAGACGGGCGCGCCGTATCGGTCCAGGGCCCGCTCCACGACGAGGATCGCGCGCTCCACCCCCGCGCAGAACGACCGCGGTCCGGCGAGCAGCAGCTCGCGGTCCCCGATCGCCGCCGCCCAGCGGCTGAGCACGGGGGCCGCCCTGCGCAGCGAGCGCAGCCCGGCGACACCGGCGGCCGGGTCGAACAGGCCGCGCTCCGGGGTGTCGGCCACGGTGCGGACCACGGCGAGTGGGCGCCCGCCGGCCGCGCGAGCCAGCGCGTAGGACTCCATGTCGACCGCGAGCGCGCCGGTGGCAGCGATCCGCTCGCGCTCGGTGCTCGCAGACACCACTGCGCCGACGGTCTGCAGCGGCCCGGTGTGCACCCGGACGCCGGCCCGGCGCAGGTCGCCGGCGACGAGCTCGGCGGACGGGCACGGCACCGGGTCGCCGTCGCCGCGCACCTCCGTGGCGACGATGACGTCACCGGGCTGCAGGTGCGGTTGCACGGCACCGGCGACGCCGGTGACGGCAACGGCGGGTGCGCCGTCGTTCGCGAGCGCGGCGGCGGTGGCGTCGGCCCGGGCGCCCATGCCGCAGCGGCGGACGTCGAGGCCGAGGCCCGCGAGCGCGAGCTGCTCGACCCGCAGCGGGGCGTAGACGGTGGCGGTCATGCCTGGCTCCTTCCGTCGCGCCCCTGCACGTAGCGGCCCCGGACGTAGCGACCCAGCGCGCTGACCGGGAAGACCAGCCGGTACAGGTGGTAGTTGATGTAGAAGTCGCCGGGGAAGCCGGTGCCGGTGAACAGCGGCTCGTCCCACGTCCCGTCCGGTCGCTGGGTGCGGGCCAGCCAGTCGATGCCGGCCTCGACGGAGTCGCCGCGGTCGTCCGCGGCCAGCAGGGCCAACAGGGCCCAGGCGGTCTGCGAGGCCGTCGACTCCCCGCGGCCGACCCAGGACCGGTCGGCGTACGACCGCAGGTCCTCACCCCAGCCCCCGTCGGCGTTCTGGTGCGCGTGCAGCCAGTTCACCGCGCGCCGGATGGCGAGGTCGTCGGCGGGCACGCCGGCGGCGACGAGCGCGGGCACCACGGCACCGGTGCCGTACACGTGGTTCGCGCCCCAGCGGCCGAACCACGACCCGTCCGGCTCCTGGTGCTCCAGCAGCCAGCGCACCCCACGCCGGGTGACCTCGTCGTCGGCGCGGCCCTCCGCGGCGAGCATCTCCACCACGTGTGCGGTGACGTCTGCCGACGGCGGGTCGATGACGGCGCCGAAGTCGCAGAACGGCAGCTTCTCGGTGAGCGTGCGGGTGTTGTCCGCGTCGAACGCGCCCCAGCCGCCGTCCTTCGACTGCATGCCGGCGGTCCAGGCCGCACCGCGGCGGACGGCCCCGGCGAGCGCCTCGCGGTCGGGAACCGCGATCCGGCGCAGCGCGAGGACCACCTCGGCGCTGTCATCGGTGTCGGGGTAGCCGTCGTTGGCGAACTCGAACGCCCAGCCGCTGGGCTCGAGCTGCGGCCGGCGGACGGCCCAGTCGCCGGGTACGCGGATCTCCTCCCCGACCAGCCACTGGCCGGCCTGCACCAGGGCGGGGTGGTCGCCCGGGTAGCCGGCGTCGAGCAGCCCGTTGGCGGCGAGCGCGGTGTCCCACACCGGGGACTGGCAGGCCTCCAGCCGCCGCACGACCCCGTCGGGTGTCTCCTCCCGGACGAGGAACCCGTCGAGCCCGGCCAGCCCGGCGGCCATCACCGGGTGGTCGATCGGGTAGCCGAGCAGGTGCAGCGCGATCAGCGAGTAGACCCACGGGGGCTGGATGCCGCCCCAGCCGCCGTCGGCCTCCTGGCGCGCGACGATCCACTCCGCGGCGCGGCGCATCGCCAGCCGGCGCAGCGGCCGCAGCGGCCGCCGGTGGTAGGCGTGCAGGGCGCGGTCGAGGCGCTGGAAGGCGCCGGCCCAGGTGTGCCAGGCGGCGTCCGGCTCGGGCTCGGCACCCGCCTGCAGCTCGTCGAGGGCGAACGGCAGCGGGCGGGCGGGCCGGTGCGCGCTGACGACGGTGAGCGGCACGACGGTCTGCCGGGCCCAGCACGCCCAGTCGTAGACGTTGAGCGGGAACCAGGAGGGCAGGAAGATCATCTCGGGCGGCAGCTCGGGCAGCCGCTCCCACGGCCAGGCGCCGAACAGCGCCAGCCAGATGCGCGTGAACACCCGCGTGCCCGCGATGCCGCCGTGGGCCCGGGCGTACCCGGCGGCTGCCGCCATGTGCGGCTCGTCCGGCGCGTCGCCCGCCAGCCGAAGGGCGACGTACGCCTCGACCGTCGTGGACAGGTCGGCGGGCCCGCCGTGGAAGGTGGCCCAGGTGCCGTCGGCACGCTGCTGCGAACGGATCCACCGGGCGGCCTGCTCGGTCTCCTCCGCCTGGCGGATGCCGAGGAACTCCCGCAGCAGCAGGTCCTCGGCGTCCATGGTCACGTTCGTCTCCAGCTCGCCCTTCCACCAGCCGTCGGCGTGCTGCAGCGACAGCAGGTGGCGGCAGGCCCGCTCCAGCGCCTCGACGGCGCGGTCGGTCTCGCGGGAGGCGGCCAGGGTCATCAGAGGGTCCTCCGGACGGTGAACTCGGCGAGCCGGCGCAGCTCCTCCGCCGGCTCGGCGGGCAGGGTCAGGGCGTCGACGCGTGCCATGGCGGCGGCGAGCTGCCGGTCCGCCTCGGCGGCGGCCCAGTCACGGCCACCGCCGGCCTCGACGAGCTCGGCGGCCTCGGCCAGCTCGGTCTCGCTCAGCGCGTCCTCGGCGAGCAGCTGCGCCAGCCGTAGTGCGGTGCGCCCACCGGACTCCAGCGCCGCCACCACGGGCAGCGACTTCTTGCGCGAGCGCAGGTCGGACAGCACCGGCTTCCCGGTGGTCTGCGGGTCGCCCCAGATCCCGAGCAGGTCGTCGACGAGCTGGAAGGCCAGCCCGACGTGCTCGCCGTACGCCGCGAGCCCGTCGACGAGGGTGCCGGGTGCGCCGGCGAGCTCGGCACCGATCGCCGCCGAGCAGCCGAGCAGCGCCCCGGTCTTCCCGGCGGCCATGTCGAGGCACTCGGTGAGCCGTACGTCGGTCCGGCTCTCGAACGCGAGGTCCTGCTTCTGCCCGGTGATGAGCCGCTGGGTCGTGACGGCGAGCCGCCGGGCGGCGTCGAGCGCGCCCGGCAGCCGGGCGTCGAGCAGCACCTGCTGGGCGGCGGTCATCAGCGCGTCGCCGGCCAGGATCGCGTCCGCGGCGCCGAAGACCGTCCAGGCGGTCGCCCGGTGCCGGCGCTGGCTGTCGCCGTCCATGAGGTCGTCGTGCAGGAGGGAGAAGTTGTGCACGAGCTCGACGGCGACGGCGCCGGAGATGCCGGTGCCCGCCGGCGCCCCCGCGGCCTGTGCGGACAGCAGCGCCAGCGCGGGGCGCAGCGCCTTGCCGCCGCCGGCGTCGCTGGGCCGGCCGTCGGCGTCCAGCCAGCCGAAGTGGTAGCCGGCGACGTCGCGGACGCCCGGGCCGAGGTCGGCGACCGCCAGCTGCAGGGCCGGGGTGACGAGGTCGCGTGCCCGGAGCAGGGACGGGGGGAGCAGCGTGGTCGTCATGCCGCCGCCACCTCCCGGTCGGCGGTGCCGGCCAGGTGGGCGAGCGCCTGCCCGGCGGCGGCCTCGCCGCTGCGCACGGCGCTCTCCATCGTGGCCGGCCAGCCGGTGTCGGTCCACGCGCCGGCGACGAAGAGACCGGGAACGGCGGTGCGCGGGCCAGGGCGCAGCCGCCGCGTTCCCGGGGCCTGGCGGAACGTCGCCGACCGCTCGCGGGTGACGAGGAACTCCTCGACCCGCGCGCCGCGTGCCTCGGGGAACAGCGCGGCGAGCTCGGGTACGTACCGCTCGCGCAGCGCCGCGACCGGCGCATCGATCTCGTCGACGGCGTCGGACAGCGACACGGCGAGGTGCTGACCTGAGGACAATCCGGAAGCCTCCGTCCGGTCGAAGACCCACTGCACCGGGGAGCGCACCGCGGCCGCGAAGGGCAGGTCGGTGACCCGGCGGTCGTAGTGGACGTGCAGGTTGACGATCGGGGCGCTGCCCAGACGCGGCAGCTCCTCCTGGTGCGGCAGAGTCCCGTGCGGGAGCAGCCCGGGCAGGGCGTCGTGGGGTACGGCGACGACCGCGACGTCGGCGTCGTACGCGCCGCCCTCCGCGTGGACGGTGACCCCTGCCGGGCGCGGCTCGACGGACCGGGTCGGGGTGGCGAGGCGCACGTCCACTCCGGCCGCGGCGAGGGCGGCGAGCGCCGGCTCGCCGTGCAGCGCGCTCAGCGGCACCGCGGCGTACCCGATGTCCGCTGCGTCGTTGCGGGTGAGCAGTCCGGTGCGGAACACCTTCACGGCCAGGGCCAGTGACGCGTCACCGGAGCGGGCGTTGAGCGTCGCGCGGACGACCACGTCCCAGAAGTCGTCGACCGCCCCACCGTCCTGGCCGTGCTCGGCGAGCCACGCGCCGAAGCTCTGCTCGTCGAGGGCTGGGTCGGTCTCGTCCAGGCCGCGCAGCGCGACGGCCGCGCGGACCGCGCGCAGCCGGCCGGCCGGGCGCAGGAAGGGGTAGCGCAGGAGCGAGCCGCCGAGGTGGGCGGGGCCGGCAGCCCCGTACGCGACAGCCGGGTGCTGCGGCCGTCCGGGCTCAGCACCGGTACGTCGAGGCGCCGCTGCACGGGGGCGAGCCCGCGCACGCCGAGCCGGTCGAGCAGCCCCACGTACGCCGTGCAGCACCGCAGGTAGACGTGCTGGCCGTTGTCGACCTGCAGCGCGCCGCGGCGGAACGAGTGGGTCGCGCCGCCGAGCCGCGGGCGGCGCTCCAGGAGCGTCACCTCGGCACCGGCATCGGCGAGACGCAGCGCTGCGGTGATGCCCGCGAGCCCGCCTCCGGTGACCACGGCCCGGGTCATGCGCCCGCCCCCACGAGGCTGCGGGCGGCGACGGCGACCTTCTCGCGTCCGGACAGGCTCATCCGGCGGCTGAGCACCTGGGTGGGGTCGGCGGCGATCCGGGTCAGCAGCCGGCGGTAGATCCCGGCCATCGCCGCCGTGCTCGCGGCGCTGCGCCGGTCGAGCAGCGGCAGCAGCCGCAGCCCACGCGCGTACCAGTCGTGCGCCCGCGCCGCCTCGAAGCGCACCAGCTCGGCGAACCCGTCCGGGTTCGCGTGGGGGTGCTCGGGGTCCCAGCCGAAGCGCTCGTAGTCCTCCGCGGGCAGGTAGACCCGGCCGTTGCCGAGGTCCTCGCCGACGTCGCGGAGGATGTTCGTCACCTGCAGGGCGATGCCGAGGGTGTCGGCGAGCGGCGCCGCAGCTGCCTGGTCGCTGGTGCCGAAGACGCCGATGGACAGCAGCCCGACCGTGCCGGCCACGCAGTGGCAGTAGGTGGTGAGCTCCTCGAAGTCGCGGTAGCGGCGGCCGTCGACGTCCATCTGCACGCCGTCGATGAGCTCGTCGAGCGCCTCCAGCGGGATCGGCAGCCGGTCCGCGGCGTCCGACAGGGCGACGAGGACGGGGTCGTCCGTGCGTTCGTGCCGGTCGCGCAGCTGGGCGCGAAGACCTTCCAGCGCGTCCCGCTTGACGGCGGTGGGCAGGTCGCCGTCGCCGACGTCGTCCACCCTCCGGGCGAACGCGTAGACGGCGGACAGCGCGCTGCGCTTGGGTCCGGGCAGCAGCCGGATGCCGTAGTGGAAGTTGCGGGCCTCCCGGCGGGTGATCTCCTCGCACTGCCGGTACGCCTCGGGCACGGTCCAGGTCGTCATCGGGCCCTCACCGCCGTGGTCGCCAGGTGCCGCGCGATGCGTGCCGGGCGGGGTCGCGGCCCCCCGCTGGAGACGTCGAAGGCGTGGGCGCGCAGGGCGTCGACCGTGGCCCGCCCGCCGGCGACGAACCCGGCCACGGCGACCCGCGCCGCTCCACGCAGCGTGGCGACCAGCGGTGCGCCGGCGTCGAGCAGCTCCGCGGCCCGGGCGGTCTCCCGTGCCAGGACGCGGCGCAGCTCGGGCGGCGTCGGACTGGTCGTCAGGGCGGCGTCGTCGACACCGAACCGGTCGAGGTCCTCCTGGGGCAGGTACACGCGGTCGCGCTGCCGGTCCTCCACGACGTCCTGGACGTGCTCCAGGACCTGCAGCGCCGTGCAGACGTGGTCGGACAGCGGCAGGCGCTCCGGAGTGGCCGCGTCGAAGACGTGCAGGACGAGGTGGCCCACGGGGTTGGCCGACAGGCGGCAGTAGCCGAGGAGGTCGTCGTACGTCGCGTAGCGCGCGACGGTCTGGTCCTGCCGGTTCGCCGCCACTAGGGCGTGCAGCGGCGCAGCGGGGATGCCGGCCTCCTGCACCACGGGCGCGAGCCGGCGGATCGTGGGGATCTGCGGGGTTCCGTCGTAGATGCGGTGGATGTCCGCGTCGAGCGCGTCGAGGGCCGCGGGCCGGTCGCCGGCGAACTCGTCGCCGACGTCGTCGACGAGGCGCGCGAACTCGTACAGGGCCAGGAGCCCGCGCCGTCGGCGGGCCGGCAGCAGGCGGGAGGCGACCGGGAAGTTCTCGGTCCGGGCCTGCGGGAGGAGGTCCGCGGACGCCGGTAGTGACGGGGTGTCCAGCACAAGTCCTCCTCTCCTCCGACAGCACGCGCTGCCCCCCGACTGGCACGATGCTTCCCGGGAGAGGCCCGACCGGTCTTGACAAGATCAGTACAGAAGTCCGGGGAGTTTTTGTGCATGGACGACAACTCCGAAATCGGTGCCGGGAGTGACGCGTACCCGCGTGACATACCGGGGACGGGCGCGCGGATGACTGCTGTGGACGGCAAACCTGCGCTGGGCGCCGACTTCGTCGCCGAGCTGCAGCGGCGGATCCCGCAGATCGTCGAGGACATCGTGGAGCTGGTCCGTGAGGACGCGCCCGACTACGCCGCCTTCCTCACCTCGGACGAGGAGGACGTCGGTCAGGTCGCGGAGGAGGCGGTCCGACGCCTGGTGGCGATGGCGGACTCCCGGCGGGTGCCCGACAGCACCGACCTCGACCTCGAGCCGTTCGTGGAGATCGGCCGGTGGGAGTGGCGCTCGGGCCGCTCGCTTCGCATGCTGCTGGCCGCCTACCGGGCCGGTGCCCGGGTCGCCTGGCGGCACCTGGCGGACGTCGCGATCGACAACGGGGTCACCGGACAGCGGCTCGCCGCTCTCGCCGAGGCGATCTTCGCGTTCATCGACGAGCTGTCGGCCGCCAGCGCGCGGGGATACGCCGAGGAGCAGTCCCGTTCCGCCGGTGAGTTCGAGCGCATGCAGTTCGCCCTGGCCGACCTGCTGCTCGCCAGCTCGCCCGAGCCGGATGCGATCGACCTGGCTGCCGCCCGCCTGCACTACACCGTGGCCGCCACGTACGCGCTGGTGGTCGCGCCCCCCGACGAGGAGGCGGGGGCCACCGCGCTCGCCGGTCGGCTGGGCGCCGGCGCCCTGCCGCTGCGCCGCCCCGGCATGCTCGCCGCTCTGGTCCCCGACCCGGACGGCCCCGCCCGTCGTGGCTGGCTGTGCAGCGCTCTCGCGGGGTGGAAGGCCATCGTGGGCTGGACGACCCCGGCCGGTGGGCTGCACGCCAGCGTGTCCGCGACCGACCTCGCGCTCGCGCTCGTCCAGCGCGGGGTGATCCCCGCCGGTGACCCCACGTTCGTGGCGGACCACCTCGGCACGCTGGTCGTCCACGGGGACCCCGTCCTGCTCGCGCAGCTGACCGTGCACCGGCTCGCGCCGCTCGCCGACCTGCCGGAGGGCTCGCGGGCCCGGCTGCTCGAGACGTTGCGCACCTGGATCGACCTGCAGGGCGACCGTCAGGAGATGGCGGCCAGCCTGCACGTCCACCCGCAGACGATTCGCTACCGCCTCGGCCAGCTGCGCCAGCACTACGGGGAGGCGCTCGACGACCCGCAGGTGCGCTTCGAGCTCTCCCTCGTCCTGCACGCGCTATGTCCCAAGGGGGAGACCTGACCGCGGCTGGCGGTCTGGTACGCCACGGGCACCGACTCACGGACGGGGACCGGGGCGAGCCGTACGCGCACGGCCACGGCAACGTCGCTCGCCGCGCCGCTGTTTCGGACCCCGCTGGGGCCGCCGGCATGGGCGGTCACCGGCACGGCGGGGACCCGGCGCCTGCGGGTGGGGGTACGCCGCCGAGGTCGGGACGCGTCCGTCGTCAGCGGCGGACGCTGCACCACACCGTCTTGCCGTCGACACGGGGCAGCGCGCCCCAGTCGTCCGCGAGCTGCGCGACCAGCCACACGCCACGGCCCCCGTCGCTCACGGCGGGTTGTTCGCTCACGACGGGCATCTCGGGGTCGTCGTCGGCCGTGGTCACCATGACCACCCGCTCGGCGACGGTGACACCGACGACCAGCGGCGTCCGCGCGTGCAGGACCGCGTTGGTGACGAGCTCGCTGGTGAGGACGAGGAGGGTCTCCGCGGACTCGGCCGGCAGGTCGTCGGGGAGGTGCGCACCCACGAACGCCCGCGCGGCGCGCGGTGCCGACACCGTCGGCTCGAGGTGGGTGTGGGACGTGTCGTGGACGGCGCCTCGGGACACCGGACGCCCCGAGGCGAGAACCTGCTGGCAACCCATGGATCAGCCCGCTTCTGGACCGAGAGTGTGGTGAAGCGGGGGTTTCCCCGTTTGGGGGGAATTAGACAATGCGGCGGCTACTGGCCCAGCGCGCCAGCTCGTACCGGTTGGACAGCTGCAGCTTGCGCAGCACCGACGAGACGTGCGACTCGATCGTCTTGACCGACAGGAACAGCTCGCGCGCCGCCTCCTTGTAGGTGTAGCCGCGAGCGATGAGGCGCAGCACCTCCTGCTCGCGGGGGCTCAGGGAGTCCAGCTCCGCATCGGTGGTGGCCGGGACGGTGCCCGCGAAGGCGTCGAGCACGAACCCGGCCAGACGCGGCGAGAACACGGCGTCCCCGCCGGCCACTCGCCGGATCGCCGCTGCGAGCTCCGGCCCGGAGATCGACTTCGTCACGTAGCCGCGGGCGCCTGCGCGGATCGACGCCGATGACGTCCTCGGCGGCGTCCGACACCGACAGCGCCAGGAACCGGGTGCCGAGCAGCTCACTGCCCAGCGCCTCGAGGACCGCCCGTCCGCCGCCGCCCGGCAGGTGCACGTCGAGCAGGACGACGTCGGGACGCGTCTCGCGGACCACGCGGACGGCCGAGTCGACGTCGTCCGCCTCACCGACGACGTCGACTGCGTCGCCCAGCTCGGCGCGGACGCCGCTGCGCACCAGCCGGTGGTCGTCGACCAGGACCACCCGCGGGACACCTGGCGGCGGTGCGGTCACGGCGCGTCTCCTTCCGTGAGCGGCAGCGCCAGGCGCACCTCGGTCCCTGCGCCCAGGGCACTGCGCACCTCGGCGGTGCCGCCGTTGCGCCGCATCCGCCCGACGATGGACTCCCTGATCCCGTACCGGTCGTCCGGTACGGCGGCCGGGTCGAAGCCGCGGCCCCGGTCGCGGACGAAGACCGCCGCGTCGCTCCCGCTCACCTCCGCGTAGAGGGAGATCTCGTCGGCGCCGGAGGACTTGGCCGCGTTCACCAGTGCCTCGCGCGTCGCGTCCAGCAGCGCCGTGACCCGCTCGGTGAGCGGGGTGTCTCCCACGGTGACGGCCTCCACCGACACCCCGTGGTCGTCCTCGACGTCGGCGGCGCTCGCGCGCAGCGCCGTGGCCAGGGTCGCCTCGGCGCGTTCCCCGGGCGCGTACAGCCAGCGGCGCAGGTCGCGTTCGGAGCTGCGGGCCAGCCGGGCGACCGCCTCGGCGTCCCCTGCCCGCCGCCGGATGAGCGTCAGCGTCTGCAGGACGGAGTCGTGCAGGTGGGCGGCGACCTCCGCCCGCTCCTCCTCGCGGATCCGGGCCCGTCGCTCGTCGCTGAGCTGCCGGCCCAGCCGTAGCAGCCACGGGCCGGTGACCAGCGCCGCGCCGGCCAGCACCACGGCGATCGGGAGCAGCGCCCCCCGGGCCTGAGCGAGCGCACCCTGGGCCGCGAGGAAGGCGATCAGGCCGCCGACGATGAGCGCGACGCCGGCGCCGAGCTGAGCGGCCCGCGACGTCGATCGGGCGCGCCACCGGGCCCGCCGCCCCTCGTCCGCCTGGCGCCAGATCAGGGCGGTGCCGCCGGCCACGACCACCATGGGCCACACCAGCCCCGGCCCCAGCCCGACCGCCTGCGTCACGACGACGGCGGCGACGGCGAGCGCGCCCAGGGCCAGCAGGCCCGAGTCGGGATGGCGCAGGCTCACCCGCCGGCCGTCGGGCTCGGGGACAACCGCCCAGAACGCCGCGTAGAGGGCTGCCCCCATCCCGCCGGCGAAGGTGAGCAGCGCGAAGGCGAGCCGCACCAGCGTCACGTCCACCCGGAGGTGCTCGGCGAGTCCGGCGGCCACGCCGGCCACCATGCGCCCGTCCGCAGCCCGGACGAGCCGCCGTGGGGTGGACGGGGAGCTCATGTCCCGATGGTCACACGGTCGGTGCCGTCCCGGCCGGGGGTCAGGGTCACGTTCAGGGTCCGTTCAGGGTCTCTCTCCGATGCCGGAACCCGGTACGGCGGGCGACGCTGATGCCATGACGACGAACGACGCAGCCGCGCAGGTCGGCCCGCGGCGCCTGTGCCGTCCGCACGAGGGGCGCATGGTCGCCGGCGTCGCCGCGGGCCTCGGTCGCTACACGGACGTGGACCCGGTGATCTACCGGGTGGTCCTCGCTGTCCTCACGCTGTTCGGCGGGGCCGGCCTGCTGCTGTACGGGCTGGGCTGGCTGCTCATGCCGGAGCAGGGTGACGAGCACTCCTGGCTCGACCAACGGTTGGCGGAGCGGGAACGGTCCGGGCGGACTCGCGGGCGTGACTGGCTGGTGATCGCCCTCGTGGCGGTCGCGGTGCTGGCCGCGACCTCCGCCGTCTGGCACGGGCTGTTCGGCGCAGCGGTGCTCGTCGCCGTGGTGGCAGCGGTGATCGCTGCCGTCACCCGGCCGGCGGTCTCCGACGGTCCGCGGCTCGGGCTGCTCACGGCCAGCGTTGCCGCGCTCGCCGCGGGTGGCCTGGTGGCCGCGGATGCTGCGGGGGCGCTGCACCCGAGCCCGGCGGACGTGCTGGCCGTGATGCTCGGGGTCATCGGGCTGGGCCTGGTCGGGTCGGCGTGGTGGGGCACCGCGCGTGGCCTCGTGCCGCTCGGGCTGCTGGTCGCGCTCGGACTCGGCGTCGCGAGTGTCGTGCCGTCGGGCCTGAGCCTGACCGCCGGGCAGCGGACGTGGACCCCCGTGTCCGCGACCGACCTGCGATCGACCTACCGGCTCGGCGTCGGCGACGCCACGCTCGACCTCAGGGGTGTGGCGCCCGCCGGTCCCCGCACCGTCCGCGTGCGGGTCGGTGCCGGCCACGTGACGGTCCGCGTGCCGGAAGGTGAGCACGTACGCGTGCGGGCGCACGCGGGGGTGGGCAACGTGACCGTGTTCGGTCATCGCGAGGAGGGCGTCGGCGCCTCGCGCACGGAGGGCCCCGTCGGGACCGACCTGAGCCTCGACGTCGAGGTGGGAGCAGGAGAGGTGGTGGTCGTCCGTGGCTAGGCACCGGACGGACGTGGTGGCACTGCTGAGCGGAGTGCTGTTCCTCCTCGCCGCGGCGGCGTACGGGATCGGCCGGGTCGAGGACGTGACGGTCGACGCCACCTGGCTCGCCGCGGCCGCTCTCGGTGCGATGGGGGTGGCCGGGCTCGTGGCGGCGCTGGTCGGCATCCAGCCACGGGCGCGCCGGTCGCGCGACGGCGACTAGGGTCGGGGGCACCCGCCCCGTACCAGGAGGACTCGTGTACCCGGGAGCTCACGCCGCCACCCACCCGGACAAGCCGGCGATCGTCATGGCCGGTTCTGGAGAGACCGTCACGTACCGGCAGCTCGACGACCGGTCGAACCAGCTCGCCCAGCTGCTCTACGACCGCGGGCTGCGGCCCGGTGACTCCATCGCGATCCTCATGGAGAACAACGCCCGCTACCTCGAGGTCACCTGGGCGGCGCAGCGGTCCGGCCTGTACTACACGGCGATCAGCTCCCGGCTGACCGCGCCGGAGGTCGCGTACATCGTCAACGACTGCGAGGCGAAGGCCCTCATCACGTCCGGCAGCCTGCGCGAGGTGGCGGTCAAGACGCTCCCGGAGGTCCCGAACGCGACCGTCCGGCTGATGATGTACGGCACCGCCGACGGCTTCGAGTCCTACGAGGACGCGGTGGCCACCCAGCCGGCCGAGCCGCTCGCCGAGGAGCTCGAGGGCGCGGACATGCTCTACTCCTCCGGCACGACGGGGCGGCCCAAGGGCATTCGTGTCGCCCTGCCGGGCGCCAAGGTGGGCGAGGCGGCGGCGTACCCGCTGGTCATGCTCAACCAGCTGCTGTACGGCCTCGGCCCCGACTCGATCTACCTCTCGCCGGCTCCGCAGTACCACTCCGCACCGATGCGGTTCACCATGACCGCGCACCGGCTCGGCGCGACGGTCGTCGTGATGGAGCGGTTCGATCCGGAGGACTACCTCGCCGCGGTCGAGAAGTACGCCGTCACCCACAGCCAGCTCGTGCCGACGATGTTCATCCGCATGCTCAAGCTGCCCGAGGACGTGCGCTCGCGTTACGACCTGTCCAGCCTGACGTGCGCGATCCATGCGGCCGCGCCCTGCCCCGTACCGGTCAAGCAGCAGATGATCGAGTGGTGGGGGCCGATCATCAACGAGTACTACGCGGCCACCGAGGGCATCGGCTTCTGCGCCATCAACTCCGAGGAGTGGCTCGCCCACCCCGGCTCGGTCGGCAAGTCCATCACCGGCATCGTGCACATCACCGACGAGGACGGGACCGAGCTCGGTCCGGGTGAGGCCGGCACGATCTGGTTCGAGAGCCAGAACCCGAACGGCCGGGCCTTCGAGTACCACAACGACCCGGAGAAGACGAAGAGCGCGTACAACGACCGGGGCTGGGCCACCGTCGGCGACGTCGGCTACGTCGACGAGGAGGGCTACCTCTACCTCACCGACCGCAAGGCGTACATGATCATCTCCGGCGGGGTGAACATCTACCCGCAGGAGGCGGAGAACGTCCTCGTCACGCACCCGAAGGTGATGGACGCGGCCGTGATCGGCGTGCCGAACGACGATCTCGGCGAGGAGGTCAAGGCCGTCGTGCAGCCGATCGACATGGCCGACGCGGGGCCGGAGCTCGCGCAGGAGCTCATCGCGTTCTGCCGCGAGCAGCTGGCCCACTACAAGTGCCCGCGCTCGGTCGACTTCGAGGCCGAGCTGCCCCGGCACCCGACGGGCAAGCTCTACAAGCGCCTCCTCCGCGACCGTTACTGGTCGGGGCAGTCCACCGGCATCGTCTGAGCCCTGCCGGGAACAGAGAAGTTCATGTTCTCCCGTCGTCGGGCCGGGCTCGCCCTGTCCGCCCTGGTCGCGTTGTCCGCCGCCGCCTGCGGTACGCGCCTGCCGGACAGCGCCTTCACGAGCACATCCGGTGCCGGCACGGGGGGCGAGCAGGTGCGGGCGGCGGCTCCGGCGAAGGCCGGCTCCGGCCCGTCGTCGGCGGCCGGGGACGCCCGTGCACCAGGGAAGGCAGCACCCGCGGGCGGCGCTGCGTCCGGGGGCAGCGGCGACGCGGCCGCACAGCAGAGCGGCGCGTCCGGCGGCGGTGGGGGCGCGGCCGCCGAGCGCAACACCGCCTCGGACGTCGGGGTCACCGCCACGACGATCCGCATCGGCAACGTCAGCTCGCTGTCGAACCCGTTCGACCCGGGAGCGTTCGCCGGTCCGGTGCACGGCGCCAAGGCGTTCTTCAACGACCTCAACGCCCGCGGCGGGGTCCACGGCCGCAAGGTGCAGTTCTTCTCCTGCGACGACAAGGCCAACGGCGGGCGGAACCAGGGCTGCGTCCGGGACCTCATCGACACCACGAAGGTCTTCGCGTTCGCCGGCAACGCGATCTTCGACTACGCGGGCGCGCAGTACGTCCAGCAGAAGGGTGTGCCGGACATCGGCGGGCAGCCGATCGACACCGCGTACGACACCTACAGCCACCTGTTCTCGATCTACGGCGTCCACTACCCGCGCAACGGGACGACCGGGTGGAACGGCAAGGACTACCTCGGTACGGGCGTCTACCACTGGTTCAAGGAGCACTTCAAGAACACTCCGCTCAAGGCGGGCGTCGTCTACTACAACCAGTCCGACTCGCAGCGCTACGCCGACCAGATCAAGAAGGGCCTGTCGACCGAGGGGTACGAGGTCGACGCCGAGCCGGTGGACTTCGCGCTACCCGACTACAACTCCGCCGTCATCCACATGAAGGCGAACGGCGTGCAGTACGTCTACGACGCGCTCGACGCCGGCGGCAACCAGGCCCTGTGCCGCGCCATGGACCAGAACGGCCTGGTGGTCAAGGCCAAGGTGACGACGACCCAGGGCTGGGTGGCCTCGGTCCGCACCGGCTACGACAGTGCGCCCAAGTGCCGCAACGCGCTGTGGGCCGAGGGCAAGAGCCGCAACTACCAGGACACGGGCAACGCCGCGGTGAAGCAGTTCCGGGCGGCGATGGCCCGGTACGGCTACGACAGCGACTCGATCATGTCCGAGTGGGCGCTGGAGGGGTGGGCGGCCGCGCAGTGGCTCACCGACGCGATGGCGTCGTGCGGGGCGAACCTGACCCGCGCCTGCGTCGAGACGTACATGAACCGCGACCAGCCCTACGACGGCCACGGCCTGCTGACCCCGCGTGACTTCACCGTCTGGCAGCACCCGCCGAAGACCGTCAAGCACTGCTTCGACCTGGTGCGCTGGCGGGACGGCAAGGGCTGGGTCACCCAGGTCCCCGACATGGACACCAACTGCTACCAGGTGCCCTACATCGGCTACTCGCCCTGACCGCTGCGACCCTCGTGGGTCAGGCGGTGGAGGGGGACGGCTGCGGCTTCGGTGACTTCGACGCGGACGCCGTGCTGCTCGACGTCGGTGACGGCTGGCCCTGCGACTGCGAGATGCCGACGCTCAACGACGGGGACGGCGCCGGTGTCGTCTGGCTCGGAGTGGGCGACGGTGTCGGCGACTCGCTGGTCGGTGTCGGTGTCGGTGTCGGTGTCGGCGACTCGCTGGTCGGGCTCGGGGTGGGTGTCGGTGTCGGCGACTCGCTGGTCGGGCTCGGGGTCGGCGACGGCGAGGCCTGGGGCAGGCCGTCCGCCGCGACCGCGGTGGCGGCGTCGAGGATGTTCTGCGCCTGGCTGTGGGTGAGCTTCCCGGACGCCTCGTACTGCTTGACGAGCTGCTGCAGTCGGTCGAGCCGCTCGTTGAACACGTCACCGTTGCCTGCGGCGGCGGCCTCGCGAATGTGCTGCACGAGCGTCTGCAACGTGCGGGCCGCGTCCTCCGGGATGGGCTTCGAGCCACCGCCGCAGCCGGCGAGGAGCAGACCGGTTGCGAGCAACGCGGCGGCGAGCCGACGACGCCTCACGGGCGCACCGCCTGCTCGAGCTGCTCCATGTCGTTCTCCAGCTGCCCCCGCAGGCCTGGGTGCCCCGGGTTCACGTAGCTCGGGGTGCGCTGCCCGCCGTTGCCCGACAGTGTCACGGCCGCGCCGACAGCCGCTCCCCCGACGACCAGCATCGCGATGATCACGGCCATGAACACGCGCCGGCGCGAGCCGGCCGCCGTGGCCGCGGCGGGCCGGGCCGGCGGGATCACGGCCGTCCGCTCGATCGGGCGAGACAGCGCCTGCGTGGCGTCAGCGGTCGGTGCGACGGGCATCGCCGCGGTCGCCTCGGTGTCGCCGTTGACGACCGCGCGCAAGCGCTGCTCGACCTGTGCGGCGACGGGTCGCCCGGCGGGGTCCCGCGAGGTCATGGCCCGGATGAGGTTGCGCCAGGCCGGGGGCAGCGCTGCCGGGATCTCCGGGTCGCGGTGCAGCCGCGCCATCGCCGACTCCATGGCACCGCCGGGGAACTCACGGCGGCCGGTCAGGGACTCCAGCAGCAGCAGCCCGAGCGCGTACACGTCGGTCGGGGGTCCGACCCGCTCGCCGCTCACCTGCTCCGGCGAGAAGAACGCGGGCGTGCCGACGACCTCGCCGGAGACGGTGCGGCGGGGCGAGTCCACGATCCGGGCGATCCCGAAGTCGGTGAGGTAGACGCGGCCGTTGCGGCCGATCAGCACGTTCCCCGGCTTGACGTCCCGGTGCACCAGGCCCTGGCCGTGCACGTACGCGAGGGCAGAGGCGACCTCGGCCCCGTACCAGGCCGCGTCCACCGCAGCCAGCGGGCCTTCGGCGATGAGCGCGTCCAGCGACTCCCCGTCGACGTACTGCGTGACGATCCAGGCCTCCCCGCCGTCCTCGGTGCCGGTGTCGAGCACGGAGACGAGGTTCGGGTGGTCGAGGCGCGCGAGCATGCGCACCTCCTCCTGGGCGTCGCCCAGCTCCTCCGCGGCGTCACCGCGGAACAGCTTCACGGCCACGTCCCGGCCCAGCCGGTCGTCGTGCGCGCGCCAGACGTCGGCGACCGCTCCGCGGCCCACGAGCTCGACCAGCCGGTACCGGCCGGCGAGCGTCCGCTGGTCGTCCTGCACCCGCCCATCCTCCAACACGCGTGGTCCGCGGTAGCACCGGGAACCCTCTCAGACAGGACCGATACGGGAGGAGGTGCCATGCCGAACAGCTCGATCAAGGACGAGGAGCAGTACCAGGCGCTCCGCGACGACGGCATGAGCAAGGAGAAGGCCGCGCGGATCGCGAACTCCGACCGCTCGGAGACCGGCCGCAAGGGCGGGCGGAGCGGTGCGTACGAGGACTGGTCGACCGACGACCTGTACGACAAGGCGCAGGACGTCGGCATCGAGGGCCGGTCGTCGATGACCAAGGACGAGCTCATCGACGCCTTGCGCAACCACTGACGAACCGCGGCGGGGGACCTGCCGCACGTGTGCTGACGGGTGCCCGGGGCATCGCCCCGGGCACCCGTCGTGTCGAGGAGGTGAGGGAGACCCTCATGGCCGACCGCTGGGGATCGACCTCGCGGAGGGCGCGCACCGGCTGTGGGCCGAGGTGTCGCTGCTCTGAGCCCTGCGGGCACGGCGAAGGCCGGGCCGCCCTCGCGGGTCGGCCCGGCCTTCGGCCGTGCGGTCAGCTGTTGCGCTCGGCGGCTTCCTGCTCGCGCTCGAGACGCTGCGCCTTCTCCTCGTGCTGCTGCGCTTCGACTGCGGCCTGGTTCTCGCGGCGCTCCTCGACGGCCTTGTCCTCCTGGGCGCGCCCTTCCTGGCGCATCTCCGGGTTGTCCGTCAGGTCGCCGGCAGCCTGCTTGAGCTTGCCCTTGGCCTCTTCCATCATCCCCATGGGAGATCCTCCTCGTTGGGTGTGTCGGTAGGTGCGGTGTGCCCGGTCAGGCGGAGCTGGACGCGGCTTGCTTCTCCTTGTCCGCGTACGTCCGGGCCTGACGCCGGTGCTCCTTGGCCTTGGTCTGCTTGCGCAGGGCCTCGAGCTTCTCGGTGCCCTTGGCCTGCTGGGCCGTCCCGGCGTCGATGAGCCGCTTCTCGTCGTAGAACTCCCCGACGATCTCCTTGCCGAGGCCGGTGACCTTGTCGAACAGGCCACCGAGGTTGTCGACGTTCACGCGTGGCAGGGTGCGCACTGCTTGGCCTCCCTCGTCTTCTCGCGGTCACCCTCAGCCTTCCCGGGTGCTAACTGCTGCAAGCGGGGCGCCCTGGCCTCGGCCTGTGACTCAGGACACAATCCCCGCACGGACCGCGACGAGTGGAGGACACCGTGCTCAGCACCATGCAGGACGTGCCGCTGACGATCGGCTCGGTCGTGCGCTACGGAACGTCGTTCTTCGGTGACAGCGAGGTCGTCACCTTCACCGGCGACGGCAGCCGCCGGGCGTCCTACGCCGAGCTGGGGCAGCGCGTGGGGCGGCTGGCGAACGCGCTGCGCCGCCTGGGGATCAGCGGTGACGATCGCGTGGCGACGTTCCAGTGGAACAACCAGGAGCACCTCGAGGCCTACTGCGCCGTCCCGTCGATGGGCGCGGTGCTGCACACGCTGAACATCCGCCTGTTCCCCGAGCAGGTCGTCTACATCGCCAACCACGCCGAGGACCGGGTCGTCATCGTGGACGGCAGCCTCATCCCGCTGCTCGCGAAGGTGCTGCCGCAGATGGAGACCGTGCGCGCCGTGCTCGTCGTCGGGGACGGCGACCGCAGCCCGCTCGAGGGCGTCGGCAAGGAGGTGCTCGACTACGACGAGGTGCTCGCCGCCGAGTCTGCGGAGTTCTCCTGGCCCGACGTGGACGAGCGTTCCGCCGCCGCCATGTGCTACACGAGCGGCACCACCGGCAACCCCAAGGGCGTCGTCTACAGCCACCGCTCCGCGTGGCTGCACTCGCTGTCCGCCTGCTCGCCGAACGCCCTGGAGCTGGCGTACACCGACCGCGCGCTGCCGATCGTGCCCATGTTCCACGCCAACGCGTGGGGCATCCCGTACGCCGCGCTCATGGCCGGCGCCGACCTGATCATGCCGGACCGCTTCCTGCAGGCCGAGCCGCTCGTGAAGCTCATCGAGTCCGAGAAGCCGACCATGTCCGGCGCGGTGCCGACGATCTGGAACGACATCCTGCACTTCCTGCGGGCCAACCCCGGTCACGACATCTCCTCGATCCAGCGGATCGCGTGCGGCGGGTCGGCCGTTCCCCGCGCGCTCATGGAGGCGTTCGACGCCGAGTTCGGCGTCCGGATCATCCAGGCGTGGGGGATGACCGAGACGTCCCCGCTGGCCTCCGTCGCCCGCCCGCCGCAGGGCCTCGACGAGGTCGCCGCGATGGACTACCGCTCCACCGCCGGCCGGCTCGTCTGCGGGGTCGAGGGCCGCATCGCCGACGACGCCGGCGACGTGATGCCCAACGACGGCAAGTCGGTCGGGGAGCTGCAGGTGCGCGGCCCCTGGGTCACCGGGGCGTACTACAAGGACGACGACCCGGCCAAGTTCGACAATGGCTGGCTGCGGACGGGGGACGTCGGAACGCTCGACGCCCGCGGGTTCATCACGCTCACGGACCGGGCCAAGGACGTCATCAAGTCCGGCGGCGAGTGGATCAGCTCGGTGGACCTGGAGAACACCCTCGCCGGCCACCCGGACGTGGTCGAGGCCGTCGTCGTCGGCGTACCCGACGAGCGCTGGCAGGAGCGGCCCCTGGCGGCGGTCGTGCTCCAGGCGGGCAAGAGCCCGAGCGCGCAGGAGCTGCGCGACTGGCTCTCCGAGCGGGTGGCGAAGTGGTGGGTGCCCGAGCGCTGGGCGTTCATCGAGGCGGTGCCGCGCACCTCGGTCGGCAAGTTCGACAAGAAGGTGCTGCGGAGGTCCTACGCCGACGGCGCGCTCGACGTCACCGAGCTGAGGTAACCCCGCTCCCCGCCCCGCCCCCTCCCCCCTCCCCGCTCCCCCTCCCGGTGATCGTCTGCATCGGACCCGCCTTCTAGGGCGGGCCTGGCGCAGACGATCACGGGGAGGGGAAACCGGCGGGGTCAGCCGCTGGCGGGCAGGGCGAACAGCTCGAGGGCGATGCCGTCGGGGTCCTTGAACGACAGCACGTGCCCGTACGGCGCGTCGACCGTCTCGGAGTACGTCACGCCGAGCTCGCCGAGCCGGCTCTCCCAGGCGGTGAGCTGGTCGCGGCTGTCCACCGCGAGGGCGAGGTGGTCCAGGCCCGTACGGCGCGGGTCGAAGGCGCCGCCGGAGCCGTCGGCGTGCCGGCGGAAGCCGAGCAGCACGCCGCTGGAGAGCAGGCCGACGGAGAACGTGGTGCCGGCCTCCTCACCGCCCATGAGCTCCTGCCAGCCGAGAACGCGGGCGTACCACTCCTTGGCCCGGTCCACGTCGGTGACGGTGAGGGAGACGTGCGAGACGCCGGAGTACGCGGGTTCCATACTGGGGATCTCACCGCGCCCGGGCGGCCGCTGTCGAGGGGGACCCCGGGCCGGCGGCGTTGCTACGCTGGTCGCACTGGAGGCTTCGCCTAGTCCGGTCTATGGCGCCCGCCTGCTAAGCGGGTTGGGGGTTTACAGCCCCCTCCCGGGTTCAAATCCCGGAGCCTCCGCCAGTACGGGCCGTCCCTGCGGGGGCGGCCCGTCGGCTTGTGTCCGGCGATCCGGGGAAGGCGTCCGGTCGTGGAGTCGCCCTTCCTGCTCGGGCTGGTGATCGCGCTTGCCGTGCTCACCAGCGCCGGGCTGTCCCGGGTGCTGGCGGTCCCGTACCCGGTGTTCCTCGTGCTCGCCGGGCTGGTGGCGAGCTTCGTGCCGGGGGCACCCGTGTTCGACCTGCGCCCGGACGTGGTGTTCTACGTCTTCCTCCCTCCGCTGCTCTACTACGCGGCGTTCCTCACCTCGCCGCGGGCACTGCGCCGCAACTGGAAGCCCATCGGCATGCTTGCGGTGGGCCTCGTCCTCGTGACGATGACGGCGGTCGCCTTCGCTGCGCGGGCGGTCGTCCCCGAGCTGGAGCTGCCCGCTGCCTTCGTGCTCGGGGCGATCGTGGCGCCGACGGACCCGGTCGCCGCCACGGCGGTGATCGACCGGCTCGGGGCGTCCCGCCGGCTGTCCGTCGTGCTCGAGGCGGAGGGGCTGCTCAACGACGGGATCGCCCTGGTCCTGTTCGGCCTCGCAGTCTCCGCCGCGACCAGCGGCTCGTTCTCCGTCGGCCACGGCATCCTCCGCTTCGCCGAGGTGGTGGTCGGCGGCGTCGCCTGGGGGGCGTTCGTCGGCTGGGCGGTCTCGCTGGCGCGGCGCCGCGTGCACGAGTCGAGCCTCGAGATCACGCTGTCACTGTTCACGCCGTTCATCGCCTACATCCCGGCCGACCGGGCGCACGTCTCCGGCGTCCTCGCCACCGTCGCCGCAGGCCTGTTCCTCGGCTCGCGCTCGGAGGGCCTGTTCCGGCCGGGCACCAGGTTGCAGGCCCGGGCGTTCTGGGACCAGTTCGACTTCCTGCTCAACTCCGTCCTCTTCGTGCTGCTCGGCCTGCAGTTCCGGCACGTCGTGGCGCAGATCCCCGGTACGGGCACGCTGCAGCTGGTATGGGAGGCGGCCGCGATAAGCGCGGTGGTGATCGGCGTACGCGCGCTCTGGCAGTTCGTGGCCCGGGTGCCCGGCTGGGCGGTGTCGTGGCAGGAGCGCCTGGTCATCGGGTGGGGCGGAATGCGGGGGGTCATCTCGCTGGCCGCCGCCCTGTCCGTCCCGTTGAGCGTCGGCGAGCAGGGCTTCCAGGACCGCGCGATGGTGCTGTTCCTGACGTTCGCGGTCATCCTCGCGACGCTGGTCGTGCAGGGGGTGACGCTGCCGTACGTGATCCGCCGGCTGCGGGTCGGTGGGGGCGAGGGCAGCCCGTCCACCGTGGGAGTCCGCATCGCCATGATCGACGCGGCACTGGAACGGGTGGACGAGCTGGCCGCCGACGACGACCACCCGCAGGACCTCGTCTCCGAGCTGCGGGAGCGGTTCGAACGGGAACGGCGGTTGCTGGAGGGCGAGCGCGAGGCAGAGGGGTCCGAGGAGAGCGAGCGGCTGCGGCTGACCGACTACCGCGCGATGGAGCGGCAGCTGGTGCAGGCGCAGCGCGACGCGCTCAACCGCTGCTACCGCGAGGGCAGGATCGACGCGCAGGAGGTCCGGGCGCTGCGCCGGGAGCTCGACCTGGAGGCGTCCCTGCTCGGCTGAACGGTGCCGCTCAGCCCTGCGGGTCCCGCCACATCCGCCAGACGGTCGGCCCGCCGCCGGGCAGGCCCATCTCCTCCACCACGCGGAAGCCGTGCCGCTCGTACAGGGTCAGGTTGCGCTCGTTGGACGACTCCAGGTACGCGGGGTGCCCGGCCTCGTTGCAGGGGGTTAGCACCTCACGCAGCAGCGCGCCCCCGATGCCCCTGCCCTGGTTGCCGGGCTCGGTGCCCAGGTAGCCGAGGTACCAGTGGTGCGGGTCGTGGGGGTGCTTGCCCTCCACCGCGGACAGCGAGCGCAGCGCCAGCGGCAGTCGGCTGCCGAACGCGCGGACGTTCGGCACGCTCTCGCGCAGGATCTCCCCGACGGGCAGCCGCCACTGGCCGGGCTGTGCCCACAGGGCCGCCGCGACGCCGTCCGGGCCGGAGTAGACGTGCTTGTTGCGGCGCAGGTAGCTGCGCGCGATCGAGGTGAAGAACAGCTCGAGCCGGGTCTGCCGGTTGCGCACGTCCGGTGGGATGAGCCAGGAGAAGACCGGGTCGTCCGCGAAGGCGCCGGCCAGCGCCCGCCCGAGGCGGTCCTGGTCGGCTTCGACGGCACGGCGGACGGAAACATGGGCGGCTGTCACAGCCCGTGACGGTACTTCGCGGTCCACCTCGGCCACAACGGGGTACGCCGAGGGGTGTGACCGAGGGACGACGCTGGCCGCGGCGGCTGCTCATCGTCGTGGCGGCGGTCGTCGCGCTCGCCGTGGTCGCGACCGGCGCCGGATACCTGTACCTGCGGCACCGGTTCGACCAGATCGACAAGGTGCACGTGCCGACGATCACCAAGCGCCACGAGCAGCACTCGGCGCCGCCTTCGCAGCCGATGAACATCCTCGTCGTCGGCAGTGACACCCGAGCCGTGGCGGGCAACGACGCGCAGTCCTTCGGCAGCGCCCAGCAGGTCGCCGGTCAACGAGCCGATGTCATCAAGATCGTCCATCTCGATCCGGCCGGCCCGACGGCACGGGTGCTCTCGGTCCCGCGCGACCTCGTCGTCACGCTGCCGGGCACCAGCCGCGAGGCCAAGATCAACGACGCGTTCATGACCGGTCCGGACCGCTTGATCCGCGCGGTCCAGCAGGCCACCGGTGTGCCGATCGACCACTACGTGCTGGTGAACTTCGAAGGGTTCGAGAAGGTCGTCGACGCGCTGGACGGCGTCAAGCTGAACTTCCCGGTCAAGGCCTACGACACGATGACCGGCCTGCGGATCACCTCCACCGGGTGTCACCTGCTCAACGGCAAGCAAGCCCTGGCCGTCGCCCGCAGCCGGCACTACCACTACTTCCGCGACGGCCGGTGGCACTACGACCCGACCAGCGACCTCGGACGGATCAAGCGCCAGGACGCCTTCCTGCGCGCGGTGATCCGCTCGGCGAAGAGCAGCGGGCTGTCCCACCCGCTGAAGGCCAACGCGTTCCTCGGCGCCGTCGTGAAGCACCTGCAGATCGACGACACCTGGTCGGTGGGCGACCTCATCGGCCTGGCCCGCCGCTACCGCGGGTTCGACCCGTCGGGGCTGGACAGCCGTACGCTGCCGACCCGCGCGGTCAACGGCTACCGCGGCCTCGGGGACGTGTTGCTGCCGCAGCAGCAGGCCGACCGGCAGGCGGTGAGCTGGCTGCTGCGCGGTCCGCAGCCCGCGCCCGCGCCGAGCGGCACCCCGTCCGCCGGCCCCAGCCCGCAGCCGGCGCAGCCCGCCCCCGAGCCGTACAACCCCCGCCCCTGCTGACCCGCCACCACCACCTTCGTGCGGCCAGGAGCACCCTTCGTGCGGCGTGGTGGGGTCAGTCGATCTTGGTTGACCCCCACCAGCCGCACGAAGGTGAGGGGCTGGTGGGGCGGGTCAGCCTTCGATGCGGGTGTTCTTGGGGACGACCGTGACCCCGCCGGGGGACAGCGTGAACCCGCGGGCCCGGTCCGCTTCGGGGTCCACCCCGATGCTGCAGCCGGATGGCACCAGGACGTTCTTGTCGAGGATCGCGTTGCGGATCACCGCATCCCGGCCCACCTCGACGTTGTGCAGGAGCACGGACCGCTCGACCTCGGCGCGCGAGTGGACGTGGACGCCGGGCGAGAGCACGGAGTGGCGCACCTGGCCGCCGGAGACGATCACCCCGGGCGAGATCAGCGACTCGATCGCCGACCCGGTGCGGCCAGGCTCGTCGTGCACGAACTTCGCCGGCGGCAGCGGAGGGACGCTGGTGAGGATCGGCCACTGCCGGTTGTACAGGTTGAACACCGGGTGTACGGACACCAGGTCGAGGTGCGCGTCGTGGTACGCGTCGAGGGTTCCGACGTCCCGCCAGTAGCCGCGGTCACGGTCCGCGGACCCGGGTACGTCGTTCTGGGCGAAGTCGTAGACGGACGCGTACCCGCCGTCGACGAGCATGGGGATGATCGAGCCGCCCATGTCGTGCACGGACCCCTCGTCGCCCGCGTCGATCTTCAGCGCCTCGATGAGCACGTCCGTGGAGAACACGTAGTTACCCATCGACGCGTACGCCGTGTCCGGGTCGCCGGGAATCGCCGGCGGGTCCGCCGGCTTCTCCAGGAAGCGGTCGATCCGCCTGCCGTCGGAGGTCTCGATCACGCCGAAGGCCGATGCGGACTCGCGGGGCACGCGCAGCCCGGCCACGGTCACGCCCGCGCCGCTGTCGATGTGCTGCTCGACCATCTGGCTGGGGTCCATGCGGTAGACGTGGTCGGCGCCGAAGACGACCACGTAGTCGGGCTGGTCGTCGTAGACCAGGTTGAGGCTCTGGAAGATCGCGTCGGCGGAGCCGGTGTACCAGCGGGGGCCGAGCCGCTGCTGTGCCGGGACCGGCGTCACGTAGTTGCCGAGCAGCGTGGACAGCCGCCAGGTCGTGGTGACGTGCAGGTCGAGCGAGTGCGACTTGTACTGCGTGAGCACGCAGATCCGCCGGTAGCCGCCGTTGACGAGGTTGGACAGCACGAAGTCGACCAGCCGGTAGATCCCACCGAACGGTACGGCCGGCTTCGCCCGGTCCGCCGTGAGCGGGAGGAGCCGGTTGCCGGCGCCTCCCGCGAGGACCACTCCGAGCACTCGTCGGCCGGCCATGGTCGGAGCGTAGCCCCGGTCGTACGGCGGCCCGGTGTGACCCGGGCCACAACCTGCCTTGCCCGGTATGTCCGGAGACTCCTATAACCGCGTTACCCGCTGGTGTGGAGGAGCGCGTCATGCCGTCATCGTCCCGGGAGCAGCGCGCGAACATCGACGCGCTCTCCGACCCGTTCGCGCGCACGTCGCTGCGGGCGGCGTACCACCTGCGCAAGTACTCCTTCCTGTACGTCGTCGCCGTGCTCGGCCTCGTCGCCCTGTCGCTGTTCCCGACGTACGGCGGGGGTTCCGG
Source organism: uncultured Actinomycetota bacterium (assembly GCA_963728075.1). GTDB lineage: Bacteria > Actinomycetota > Actinomycetes > JAFAQI01 > DASSKL01 > CAVSIP01. Next base: position 93,588 of record CAVSIP010000007.1, read on the forward strand.
GACCGGCGGCTCCAAGGAAGCAGCCGCTGGTGCCGGGATCTACGGCAGCACCTCCTCGGCACCGCAGGCCGCCGGCGCGGCCCCGGGTGGGCAGCAGGCGGCGGTCCCCGCCGGGACGGGTGGCGACGCAGCGACCGCCCCGTCGGGGGTTGCTCCCGCAGGGACGCAGCCCGCGGCCCCGAGCGCCGGTGGCGGCACCGGCGGCACCGCCACGTCGCCCTCGCAGCAGAGCGCCCACTCCAACACGGTGCAGGTCGGGTCCGGGACCACCCGCGGCGGGTTCGCCTGCAAGCCGGGTGTCCGGCAGCTGCCCTACTCCGTGTACGCGGCGCCCTGCGTGGCGAAGTACACGGGGGACAACGGCGGCAAGACGTGGAACGGGGTCACCAAGGACACCATCACGATCGCCGTCCGGCACACCGCCGACTCGCAGGGCGCCAACGCCCAGGCGAGCCAGGCGCAGAGCGCCGCCGCGGGCGCTGCGTCGTACGACGACGCCGAGAACTACACGAAGAAGCTGGCGGCGTACTTCAACAAGACCTTCGAGCTCTACGGCCGGCAGGTGAAGCTCGTCGACTTCAACGGCCAGGGCAACTACACCAACGAGGAGCTCGGACAGGGACAGGCCGAGGCCTGTGCCGACGCGGACGGCATCGCCAACAGCGCGCACGCCTTCATGGCCATCGACTACGAGGGCATGTACGAGTGGGGACCGTTCGCCGCCTGCGCCGCGCGCTACAAGCTCATGACCCCGCAGGGGGCGCCGTACTTCCCGGAGAGCTTCTACCAGAAGTACCACCCGTACGTCTGGTCGACGATCATGAACTGCCAGCTCATCGCCCAGCACGTCGCGGAGTTCATCGGCAAGCAGATCGCGCCGTACAAGGCCAAGTGGGCCGGCATGAACGGCGCGCAGAACATGCAGAACACCCCGCGCAAGTTCGGGACGTACGTGCCGAACAACGCGGAGTACCAGGAGTGCGTGCGGGACACCCAGAACGCCCTGGAGACCAAGTACGGGGTCAGCAAGCAGACGGCCGGTGACCAGTACAACTACGCGCTCGACATCTCGCAGTTCCCGAACGACGCCCAGCGCGCGATCGTGCAGTTCGCGGCGAACAAGGACACCACGATCATCCTGGCCTGCGACCCGATCTCGACGATCTTCCTGACCCGCGACGCGTCGAACCAGAACTACCACCCGGAGTGGCTGCTGATCGGCGTCGCCTACCAGGACACCGACAACTACGCCCAGCTGTGGGACCAGTCGGCGGTGTCGGGCCGGCTGTTCGGGCTGTCGCAGGCGAGCAGCACCAACCAGCTGCTCGACCCGAACGGCGAGGCCGGCAAGGCTCTCAAGGCCGCGGGCGTGCCGTTCAACATCACGTCGGTGAGCCGGTACTACGAGCTGCTGTCGATCTACAACCAGCTGCAGGCCGCCGGGCCGCAGCTCACGCCGGCGAACATCGCCGCCGGTACCGCCGGCCTGCCACGCGGCGGTCCGGGACCGTGGGGCACCTGGTACTTCGGCAAGACGCACACCGCGGTCATCGACTCACGCGAGATCTACTACGACGCGAACAAGACCTCGCCGTCGAACGGCAAGCAGGGCACGTACGTCGCGGTGTACAACGACCGGCGGTTCAAGGTCGGCGAGTACCCGTCCCAGCAGCCCCCGTTCTACCCGGGTTCATGAGCGTGGCCATGAGCGGGCGCCTGGAGGAGCTGGCGCCGGCGGTACAGCGCCTGCGCACTGCCGCCACCTCGACGCCGCGCAGGCGCTGGACGACGGGCGTGGTCGCCGCGGTCGTGACGTACGCGTTGGCGAGCGCGCTGCTGCCCAACGGTGCCCCCATGGGCATCCTGCTTGCCGGCGCGGTGCTGGGAGCGATCAACTCCCTCGTCGCGCTGTCGATCGTGCTCGTCTACCGCGCGAACCGGGTCATCAACTTCTCCGCCGCGTCGTTCGGCTCGGTGGCTGCGGTGGTGGCGATCGAGCTGCACGTGCAGGTCGGGCTGAACTACTTCCTGTCCGTGCTGGCCGGCCTCGTGCTCGCTGCTGCGCTCGGGGCGGTCCTCGAGATGTCGGTGCTGCGCCGGTTCGGCAACGCCCCGCGGCTGATCGTCGCCGTCGCCACGATCGGCCTGGCGCAGGTGCTCGACGGGGTGAGCATCATCATCCCGTACGAGTGGGCCGGGATGAAGTCCGGCGACTTCACGACGCCGTTCACGGTGCACTTCCGGATCTTCCCGGTGCTGTTCAACGGTGACTATGTCGTCGCCATCGTCGTCGTGCCGGTGGTCATGGCCGCGCTCACCTGGTTCCTGCGCTACAGCGCGTACGGCGTCGCCATCCGTGCGGCGGCCGACAACGGCGACCGGGCCCGGCTGCTGGGCCTGCCGGTGAACCGGCTGTCCACGGTGATCTGGACGCTGACCGGCGTGCTGTCGGCGCTCGCGGTGCTGCTGCGCGTACCGATCCTCGGGTTCCTGTCCTTCTCCTCGGTGTCGCAGAGCGGCCCCAACCTGCTGCTCGTCACGCTGACGGCCGCGGTGCTGGCGGGCATGTCCAGCCTGCCCGTCACGGTGGTCGCCTCGGTCGGGCTGGGCATCGCACAGGAGCTGGCGGCCTGGAGCTGGCACGACGCGACCTACGTCGACGCCATGCTGCTCGTGCTCATCCTCGTCGCGCTGCTGCTGCGTCGTGACCGGCTCACCCGCGCGGCGGAGACCGGCATCTCGACCTGGCAGAACATCGGCCAGGTGCGCCCGGTCCCCCCGGAGCTCGCCGCGCTGCCGGTCGTCCGGGTGGCGGGGCACGCTCTTCGCATCGGCCTGCTGTCGTTCGCGCTGACGCTGCCGCTGTGGATCTCCTCGGCGCACACCCAGCTCGCCGGGCTGATCCTTGTCTACGGGATGGTGGCGGCGTCGCTCGTCGTGCTGACCGGCTGGGCCGGGCACATCTCGCTCGGCCAGGTGGCGTTCATGGGCTTCGGGGGTGCCACGACCTCCATTCTCGTGCTGCACCACGGCTGGGACCTGCTGGCCGCCGTCGTCGCCGGGGCGATCGTCGCCGCCGCGGTCGCGGTGGTCATCGGCATCCCGGCGCTGCGGGTCAGCGGCCCGTTCCTCGCCGTCGTGACGCTCGCCTTCGCCGTGACGTCGTCGACGTTCTTCCTCGTCCCGCGCTACTTCCCCTGGTTCGTGCCGACCGAGGCGATGGACCGCCCGGCGCTGTTCGGCCGGATCGGCATCGACGGTGACCGCCCGATCTACTACGTCCTGCTGGTCGGGCTCGCGGTGTCGCTCGCCGCGGTCCGCGGCCTGCGCAACAGCCATGCCGGCCGGGCGCTCATCGCCGGCAAGGAGAACCGCCTGGCGACGCAGTCGTTCGGGCTGAACACGACCCGGCTGAACCTCGTCGCGTTCGCCATCTCGGGCGCGATCGCCGGGCTGGCCGGCGGGCTGTTCGTCGTGCAGCAGCAGGGGTTCAACCCCGCGTCGTTCACCGCGGAGGACGGACTGCGCTTCTTCACGATGGTGGTGATCGGCGGGCTGGGGTCGATCCCCGGCGCCGTGCTCGGTGCGGTGTACGTGTACGGGACGCTGTACCTGCTGCCACCGGGCTGGTCCATCCTCGCCTCCGGCGCCGGGATGCTCGTGCTGCTCATGTTCATGCCGGGTGGTCTGGGCGAGGCGGTGTTCCGCGGCCGCGACTCGCTGCTGCGCTGGCTGGCCCGCCGGCGCCAGCTCGTCGTCCCGAGCCTGCTGGCCGACGTCCGGGTACCCGACGAGGCGGCGGTGCCCACCGGTGCCCTCACGCGCCAGGAGGTAGGGGCATGACCGGCACGGGGACGCCCCCCGATCCCCGGGCCGGCCTGTGGCACCGGATGACCGCGGGCCTGCGCGACCTCGGCCCGACCGGACCGCTGGCGCTGCTGCTGCTCGTGGGCCTGGCGGGGGTGCAGAACTTCGACGTCGTCGCCTTCGGCGTGCTCTCACCGGAGATCCGTGACACGTTCGACCTTTCCCACGCCGGCATCGACGTCATCGCCTCGCTGACCGGTGCCGTCCCGGTCGTGTTCGCCGTGTTCATCGGTTACCTGGGTGACCGGACGAACCGGATCCGGCTCAGCCGGGTCGCTGCGGTGATCTGGGGTCTCACGGCGGTCGCCACCGGCCTCGCGCCCGTGGTGGTCGTCCTGGTCCTCGCCCGGATCGTCGGCGGCATCGGGCTGCTCGCTAACGAGACGGTCTACCCGAGCCTGCTGTCGGACTACTACCCCCCGCAGCGGCTCGGCTCGGTGTTCGGCAGCTACCGGATCGGGGCGCACGGCCTGGCGCTGCTCGGCGGCCCCCTCGCCGGTGTCGTGGCCGCTGCGATCGGCTGGCGCTCGGCGTTCGTGATCCTCGCGCTGCCGACGTTCGTGCTGGCCCTGGCGCTCGTCGCCCTGCACGAGCCGGAACGTGGCGAGTCACAGGGGCTCGCCGCGGCCGGTGACTCGCTGGGCTCCATTCCCGAGGGGTTCCGCCGGGTCCGGGCCATCTCGTCGCTGCGGCGTACGTGGTACGCCGCGTTCCTGTTCGGTGCCGGCACGGTGCCGTTCGCGACGCTGCTCAACAACTTCTTCAGTGACGTCTACCACCTCGGCCCGTCGACCCGCGGTGCCATCTCGGCCCTGTACGGCGTTGGCGGCCTGGTCGGCGCGGTGCTCGGTGGCTGGCTGACCCAGCGGGCGCTGCTGTCCGGACGGGCCTCGCGGCTGTCGGTCTTCAACGGCCTGATGGTCATCGAGTTCGGCGTGGGCATCGCGCTCATGGCGGGCTCGCCCGTCCTCGGGCTGTCCATCGTCGCGGCGGCCGTGCTCAGCATCGGTGCGTTCGGCTTCCTGCCCGCGTACACCGCGCTGGTCTCGCTCGTGGCCCCGCCGCGCCTGCGCGCCCAGGCGTACGCGTGGTCGCTGCTCTGGTACGCGCTCGGCGCGATCGCCCTGTCGGTGGTCATCGGTGCGGTCAGCGACGCGCACGGCCAGCGGGCGGCGCTGCTCGTGCTCGCCGCGCTGGTGACCGGCGGCGGCGTCATCGGGCTGTCCGCCTGGCGGTTCGTGGACCGCGACATCGCGCAGGCCAGCGCTGCCGAGCAGGTCGCGCGCTCCGACGCGCTGCTGTCCTGCCGGGGCATCGACGCCGGCTACGGCGGCGTGCAGGTGCTGTTCGGGATCGACTTCGACATCGAGGCCGGCGAGATGGTCGCGCTGCTGGGCACCAACGGCGCCGGCAAGTCGACCTTCCTCAAGACCATCAGCGGGCTGCTGGACCCGGTGGGCGGCTCGATGTTCTTCCAGGGCCGCGACATCACCCACGCCGACCCGGCCACGACCTCTCGCCTGGGCATCATGCAGGTCCCCGGCGGGCGGGGTGTGTTCCCGACGCTGACCGTGGCGGACAACCTGCGCGTCGCGGGGTGGATGTACCGCAAGGACCGGCAGTACCTCGGCGAGGCCCTGCGCCGCGTGCACGACTACTTCCCGGTCCTGGACAAGCGCAAGGACACCCTCGCCGGTGACCTGTCCGGCGGCGAGCAGCAGATGCTCTCGCTCGCGCAGGCGTTCCTCGCCCGGCCGTCGCTGCTGCTCATCGACGAGCTGTCCCTCGGCCTGGCACCGGCGATCGTCGAGCGGCTCAAGGACATCGTCCGGGCCGTCAACGACCAGGGGACGACCGTCATCCTGGTCGAGCAGTCGGTGAACACCGCACTCGACCTGGCCGAGCGCGCCATCTTCATGGAGAAGGGCGAGGTGCGCTTCTCCGGACCGACGGCAGACCTGCTCGAGCGGCCGGACATCCTGCGCTCGGTGTTCCTCTCCGGTGCGGCCGAGGGGGTGGCGGCGGCGTCCGCGCCGTCCCAGCGGACGCGCAGCCGCGAACGGCTGCCGGCGACGGAGGCGCTCGAGCGTCCGGTGGTCCTGGAGACCCTGGGGATCACCAAGGCGTACGGCGGGGTGACCGCCGTCGACGGCGTGGACATCGAGCTGCACGAGGGCGAGATCCTCGGTTTCGTCGGGGCCAACGGCGCGGGCAAGACGACGCTGTTCGACCTCATCTCCGGCTTCACGTCGTCCAACGGTGGGCGGGTCGTCCTGCACGGGTGCGACGTCACCGCCTGGCCGGCACACCGGCGAGCCACCGCCGGGCTGGGACGCTCGTTCCAGGACGCCCGGCTGTGGCCCGGTCTCACCATCGCCGAGGCCATCGCCGTCGCCCTGCACGACGAGGCGGAGATCCAGTCCGCGCTGCCCGCGCTGCTGGGCATGCCACGGGTCGCGGAGTCCGAGCTCATGATCGCCGAGCGGGTGGACGAGCTGGTCGAGCTGATGGGCCTGGAGGCGTTCCGGAACAAGTTCATCTCCGAGCTGTCCACCGGGTCGCGGCGCATGGTGGAGCTGGCCTGCGTGCTGGCGCACGAGCCGACCGTGCTGCTGCTCGACGAGCCGTCCTCCGGCATCGCGCAGCGGGAGACGGAGGCGCTCGGCCCGCTCATCCGCCGGATCCGCGACCAGCTCGGCTGCGCGGTCCTCGTCATCGAGCACGACATCCCGCTCATCAGCACCCTCGCGGACCGGCTGGTCGCCCTCGACCTCGGCCGGGTGGTGACGGACGGCTCACCGCAGCAGGTGCTCTCCGACCCGCGGGTGGTGGAGGCGTACCTCGGCGGGGCGATCGACACACCTGCCCCACCGCCCCGCCGCGGGCGCCGGACCGCCCGCTCCGGCACGAAGGCGGTGACGCGATGAAGCACGCTCGGCGCTCCCCCTGGCCGGCCCGGGCCGGCGCCCTCGTCGGGGTCGTCGCGATGACGTTCGTCGCCACCGGCGCGCTGCCGGCGACCGCCGAGGCGCCGGTGAAGTACGGCTGGTGGTCGGCGGCGAACCAGGGCCCGGTCGCGCCGCCCGCCCCGCCGGACGTACCCGCCAAGGGCCTCTACGTCGAGAACGGCTTCGCCGGCCCCACCGCCGTGTCCGCCCTGTCGTTCACGCTGGCACCGGGCGAGACGGCGAAGACGGTGACGCTCGCGGTCACCGGCAACCCGGCGATCTCCAGCGCTCCGGTCGCCTGCCCGCTGAAGGCCGACACGTACCAGCCCGCGGAGAACGGCGCCTGGTCGGACGCGCCTGCGTACGACTGCGCGCACCAGCTGACCGGAAAGGTCGCCGCCGACCAGAGCACGGTCACCTTCGACGTGAGTGGCCTCGGCCGCACCGGGGACCTGGCCATCGCGGTGCTGGCCGGCGGGCCGGCCGACCGGGTCGCGTTCGAGGCGCCGTCCGCGAGCACGCTCACGGTGGATGCGGCCCCGGCCGCCTCGGGGACCGGCACGGGGACGGCGGGGGGCGGGACCGGCGCGTACGGCGGGACCGGCACGTACGGGGGCGGGAGCGCCTCGTCCGGGACGCCGCCTGCACCGCCCGCGGCGCCGGACCAGTCCGTGCCCGCACCCCAGGGCGACGCGTCGTTCTCGCCCCCGGCCGGCACCGCGGCGCCGGCACCGGCGATCGCCGGTGACAGTGGCGGTGCCCAGCAGGCGCCGGCGCCCGCCGGCGCACCCGCCACTCGTCCGGTGGCCGCCGGCGCGGCCGGCGGCTCGACGGGGCACCGCGCGGCCTCGCTGCTCGGCCTGGCCGCGCTCGTCGTGGCGCTCGTCGCCTGGTCCGAGGGGTTCGGAGTCCTCGGCGGCCGGGCGGTGTCACTGGCGGTCCGCCGCCGCACGGCCGCCACCGCCGACGGGCCCGAGGACGCCTGACCCCCGGACCGGTCAGGACGTGGACGTACGCGGTCCGGTGATCCGCTGGGCGTAGCGGACCAGCTCGGGCAGCGGGACGGTGCCGCGGACGCGGACCCACCGGCCGCCGCCGAGGTCGACCCGGAGCTCCGGGCCGTCGCTGCGCAGCGCGGAGGTGGCCTTGCCCAGCCCGGCCAGCGTCAGCGTCCGGGTACGGGTCGGCTGCTGGTCCCAGGGCAGGCCGCTGCGCTGCGTACCGGCCTCGACGGTGATGATGTCGGCGCCGCGGACGAACGCCCAGGTCACCGACGCGGCGAGCACGCCGCCGCCGCGGGCGGCCGTGCCGGGGGCGGTGAAGCTCTCGGCCCGGGCCAGCCGGAAGCCCTGCGGGGCGGGCGGCTCGGGGAGGAACGACTGCGGCGTACGGCTCGCCGTCGCGGTCGGCACGTTGTCGCCGGTGGGCAGCGGGGTGGCGCCGTCGACGGTCACCGGGTCGGTGACCGTGCCGAGACGGACGGACAGCGCGGTCCGGGTCTGGACGAGGGTGCCGTGGTAGGTCCAGCGCTGCGCCAGCACCAGCCCGTCGTGGTCGAGGCACATGTCGGCGTGGTCGCTGTCACCCGCCAGCGGCCGGATGGCACCCACCGGCGGCTCGAGCAGCCGGTACTCCCGGCACCGGCGGCCGGCGATCGTCCGCTCGGTGCCGAGGTCGTGGGCGAGGCCCCGCGCGAGCAGGTCGGGCAGCACGACGGCGAGCGCCTGGTCGCTGCCGGCCGGGCCGGGCTGGCGACCGGCCACGGTGTGCACCCCGCCGTCGCTGTAGGAGTAGAGCCGGTCGACGTCGAACAGCGCGCCGCTGACCGGCTGCGAGGTGGCCGGCCGGTCGGGGTAGTACAGGTCGCTTCCGGCGAACGGCCGGTGCGCGGTCACGACCTCGTACGTCGTGCTCTCGCCGTTGGTCAGCGTGCGCACCTCGTAGGTCACCTGGTACGCCGCCGGTCGGGCGGTCCGCCAGGTGGATGCGCGCGCCTGGGACCACGGTTGCACCACCCCGAGCACGCTCGCGGCCACGGCCACGAGGGTGAGCGCGAGCAGCAGGGTCCGTCGGCGGGTCACAGGAGTCGAGTATCCGAGCCTGCGGGCGATCCCGCGACGGTCCTAAGGTGCGCAGGTGCGCGTCTCCCTGCTGACCCGTGAGTGGCCGCCGGACGTCTACGGCGGTGCCGGCGTCCACGTCGAGCACCTGGCCGCCGAGCTGGGCCGGCTGGTGGACCTCGACGTCCAGGCGTTCGCGATGCACGGCACCTGGGACCGGCTGACCGAGGCGAACGCCGCGCTGCAGGTGCTCGCCACCGACCTGTCGATCGCGGCGGCGGTCACCGCAGCCGACGTGGTGCACTCCCACACCTGGTACGCCAACCTGGCGGGTCACCTGGCGTCGCTGCTGTACGGCACGCCGCACGTGGTGACCGCGCACTCGCTGGAGCCGCGCCGGCCCTGGAAGGCCGAGCAGCTCGGCGGCGGCTACGCGGTGAGCTCGTGGGCCGAGCGGGTCGCGTACGAGTCGGCCGCCGCGGTCATCGCCGTGTCGCACGGCATGCGGGCCGACGTGCTCGACGTCTACCCGGAGGTCGACCCCGAGCGCGTGCACGTCGTGCACAACGGGATCGACACCGACGCGTACGCGCCGGACCCGGCCACCGACGTGCTGGACCGGTACGGCGTCGACCCGGCGCGGCCGTACGTGGTCTTCGTGGGGCGGATCACCCGGCAGAAGGGGGTCGAGCACCTGCTCCGTGCCGCGCACGACTTCGACCCGGTGGCGCAGCTCGTGCTGTGCGCGGGTGCGCCCGACACCCCGGAGCTCGCCGCGGAGGTGACGCGCGAGGTGGCGGCGCTGCAGGCGGAGCGGCAGGGCGTGGTGTGGGTCGAGGAGATGCTGCCGCGCCGTGACGTCGTCCAGCTGCTCACCCATGCGACCGCGTTCGTCTGCCCCTCGGTGTACGAGCCGCTCGGCATCGTCAACCTCGAGGCGATGGCCTGCGAGACGGCGGTGGTCGCCAGTGCGGTCGGCGGCATTCCCGAGGTGGTCGACGACGGGCACACCGGGCTGCTGGTCCCCCCTGCGGACCCGGAGACGCTCGCCGCCGCCGTCAACGCGCTCGTCGCCGAGCCGGGGCGGGCGCAGCTGCTGGGCCGCGCCGGCCGGCATCGGGCGGTTGCGGAGTTCGGCTGGGACGTCGCCGCCCATCGGACCGTCGAGGTGTACGAGGCGGCCCGGGGGTAGCGCACGTGTGAGGTTGCGCTGAGCCGGGAAGGGGGTGGTCCTCCGCGCGAGGAGGTGTGCTGTGCACAGGTGGGCGGGCAGGCGGTCCTGGGCGCTCGGTGCGGTGGCGGTCCTGCTGGGGGCGGCGACCGCGTGCGGGTCCGCGAGCGCGGGTGGTACCGCCACGCTCGGCTGGTACATCTTCCCGGAGCCGTCCGGCGCGTTCGCGCAGGCCGCGCGCGAGTGCAGCCAGGCGAGCAACGGCGAGTACAAGATCGCCTTGCGCAAGCTGCCGAACGACGCCGACGGCCAGCGCGAGCAGATGGTGCGCCGGCTCGCGGCCGGTGACACCGCCCTGGACATCCTCGGGCTGGACGTCACCTGGACGCCGGAGTTCGCCGAGGCGAAGTGGATCGAGCCGTGGCCGGCGGACCGGGCCGCGCAGGTCGAGAAGGGCACCCTGCCGGCGATGGTGGACACCGCGACCTGGGACGGCCGGCTGTACTCGGCGCCGTTCAACACCAACATCCAGCTGCTCTGGTACCGCAAGGACCTCGTCCAGCAGGTGCCGAGGACCTGGAACGAGATGATCTCGGCGGCGGAGCAGCTGGCCCAGCAGGGCAAGCCGCACTACATCGAGATCCAGGGCGCGCAGTACGAGGGCTACGTCGTCTGGTTCAACAGCCTGGTCCACTCCGCCGGCGGCCAGATCCTCGAGGGCAACAGCGCCCAGTCGCAGCGCGTCGCGCTCGGCCAGCCGGCGGTCGACGCGCTCCAGGTCATCCACGACCTCGCGCACTCGCCCGCCGCGGACCCCTCGCTGTCCAACCAGCACGAGGACGAGAACCGGCTCGCGTTCGAGGCCGGCCACGCGCCGTTCATGCTCAACTGGCCGTACGTCTACCCGGCGGCCAAGCAGGACGTGCCGAAGATCTTCCAGAACATGGGCTGGGCCGTCTACCCGTCGGTCAGCCCGGACGTGCCGGCGCACCCCACCATCGGCGGCATCGACCTGGCGGTCTCGGCCTACTCGAAGCACAAGCAGCAGGCGTTCGACGCGATCCAGTGCCTGCGCCAGCCGAAGCACGAGATCACCAACGCGATCAAGGGCGGGCTGCCGCCCGTCCTCGAGGACATCTACCAGAACCCCCCGAAGGACTTCCGCGACCAGTACCCGTTCTACGAGGTCATCTACCAGTCGCTGAAGCAGGCGAGCGTGCGCCCGCTGACACCGGCGTACCAGAGCGTGTCCGTGGCGATCGCGAGCACGCTGTCCCCACCGTCCTCGGTGAACCCGCAGCGAGACGTCAAGGCCTTGCGCAGCCAGATCGACGACGCGCTGCACTCGAAGGGGCTGATCCCATGAGCTCCCTGCTGGAGGCCCGTCACGGTCGGGGCCGGCAGCGTCTGTCCGAGCGGGCTCGGGCGGAGCGCAAGCTCGGCTGGATGCTGGTCGCTCCCGCGGTCGTCGTGATGGTCGGGGTCACCTTCTACCCCATCGGCTACGCCGTCTACCTGTCGCTGCTGCGGTACGACCTGCGCTTCCCGGACGCCAAGCAGTTCGTCGGCATCGACAACTACATCACCGTACTGACCTCGTCCCTGTGGTGGCACGCGTTCTGGGTGACCTGCTTCATCACCGTGGCATCGGTGGTGGTCGAGCTGGTGCTCGGCATGGGGATCGCGATGGTCATGCACCGCACGCTGTTCGGGCGGGGGCTCATCCGCACGTCGGTGCTGGTGCCGTACGGCATCGTCACCGTCGTGGCGGCCTACTCGTGGCTGTACGCGTGGACTCCCGGCGTCGGCTACCTCGCCGGGCTGCTGCCCGCCAACAGCGCGCCGCTGACGCACCAGTGGCAGGCGCTCGGCGTCATCGTGCTCGCCGAGATCTGGAAGACCACCCCGTTCATGGCGCTGCTGCTGCTCGCCGGGCTGTCACTCGTACCCGACCAGCTGCTGCAGGCGGCGAAGGTCGACGGTGCCAGCGCGTGGCAGCGGTTCGTCCGGGTGACGCTGCCGCTGATGAAGCCGGCGATCCTCGTCGCGCTGCTGTTCCGGACGCTGGACGCGTTCCGGATCTTCGACAACATCTACATCCTGACCGGTGGAGGGCACGGCACCGGCTCGGTGTCGATCCTCAACTACGACAACCTGTTCATCGCCCTCAACCTCGGCGTCGGCTCGGCCATCTCGGTGCTCATCTTCCTGTCCGTCGCCGTGATCGCGTTCGTGTTCATCAAGGGCTTCGGCACGGCCGCACCGGGCCAGGAGGTGAAGTGATGGCCGCCGCGACGACTCCGGCCAGGGAACGCTGGACGTGGGGCAGCCTCAACACGATCGTGCTGCTCGCCGCCGCCGTACCGGTGTGGTGGCTGGTCGCGCTGTCGTTCAAGGACCCGGCGTCGATCAACGACGGCGCCTTCATCCCGCGCAGCTGGACGCTGGAGAACTACCGCGGCATCTTCTCGTCGTCGGAGTTCCTGCGCCCGCTCGCGAACTCCATCGGCATCGCGCTGATCTCCACGCTCATCGCGGTCATCCTCGGTGCGATGGCGGCCTACGCGGTGGCGCGGCTGCAGTTCCCCGGCAAGCAGCTGCTGGTCGGCATGTCGCTGATGATCGCGATGTTCCCGCCGATCGCTCTGGTGAGCCCGCTGTTCAACCTCTGGCGGATCTTCGGGCTGTTCGACACCTGGCCGGGGCTGATCATCCCGTACATGACGTTCTCGCTGCCGCTGGCGATCTACACGCTCTCGGCGTTCTTCCGGGAGATCCCGTGGGACCTGGAGAAGGCCGCCAGCGTGGACGGCGCGACCCCCTACCAGGCGTTCCGCAAGGTGATCGTGCCGCTGGCCGCACCCGGGGTCTTCACCACCGCGATCCTCGTGTTCATCTTCGCGTGGAACGACTTCGTGTTCGCGATCTCGCTGACGTCGACGACGCGCGCTCGTACGGTCCCCGCCGCGATCGCGTTCTTCACCGGGTCGTCGCAGTTCCAGACCCCCATCGGGTCGATCGCCGCTGCTGCGGTGGTCATCACCATCCCGATCATCATCTTCGTGCTCATCTTCCAGCGCCGGATCGTCGCCGGGCTCACCTCCGGCGCCGTCAAGGGATAAGGAGTGCCGTCGTGGCAGAGATCGTCCTGGAACACGTGACCAAGCGATTCCCCGACGGGGCGCTGGCGGTCGACGACGCGAACCTGCAGGTCGCCGACGGCGAGTTCATGATCCTGGTGGGCCCGTCCGGCTGCGGGAAGTCGACGACGCTGAACATGATCGCCGGGCTGGAGGACATCACCGACGGCGAGCTGCGCATCGGCGACCGGGTGGTCAACCAGCTCAGCCCGAAGCAGCGCGACATCGCGATGGTGTTCCAGAACTACGCGCTCTACCCGCACATGACCGTGCGGGAGAACATGGCGTTCGCGCTGAAGCTGGCGAAGCGGCCGCAGGCGGAGATCGACCAGAAGGTCGAGGAGGCCGCCCGCATCCTCGACCTCACCGCCCACCTCGACCGCAAGCCGGCGAACCTGTCCGGCGGGCAGCGCCAGCGGGTCGCGATGGGGCGGGCGATCGTCCGCGATCCCAAGGCCTTCCTCATGGACGAGCCGCTGTCGAACCTCGACGCCAAGCTGCGCGTGCAGATGCGGACGGAGGTCTCCCGGCTGCAGAGCCGGCTCGGCACGACGACCGTGTACGTGACGCACGACCAGGTCGAGGCGATGACGCTCGGGGACCGGGTGGCGGTGATGCGCGGCGGGGTGATCCAGCAGGTCGGCCCGCCCCAGGAGCTGTACGACACCCCGGCCAACCTCTTCGTCGCCGGGTTCATCGGCTCCCCGGCGATGAACTTCCTGCCAGCGCAGGCCGAGGACGGCCTGCTGCGCACGCCGCTCGGCGACCTCGCCCTGCCGGAGGACAAGCGGCGCCGTCTCGAGGCGGCGAACGGCGGGCGCACGCTCATCGCCGGCATCCGGCCCGAGGACTTCGAGGACGCCGAGTTCGTCGGGGACAAGCGCGAGCACGGGGTCGTGGCCTCGGCGACCGTGGACGTCCTCGAGTCGCTGGGCTCGGACAAGTACGCCTACTTCACCGTGGCGGGCGGGGAGCTGCACGCCCGCGAGCTGGACGAGATCGCCCGCGACGCCGGTGGGGAGGCCGGCGCGTCCGGCAACCAGGTGACGGCCCGCCTGGACGCGGCGAGCCGCGCGCGGGAGGGCGAGAAGCTCGACCTGTGGCTCGACCTGCGCAAGCTGCACGTCTTCGACCCCGAGAGCGGGCGCAACCTCACCCTCTAGAACCGCCGTCGCGGATCCGGGTGATGACGTCGTCGCCCCAGGTGTGCGTGCGGACCAGCCGGTAGCGCTCCTTGGCCACCCGCATGTACGCCTCCGCGTCGGTGCCCCGTCCCAGCAGGCCCGCGTGGCGCAGCATCGCCACCACGGGCCGGTACTCCTGCTCGAACCACAGCAGCGCCACCGCCTCGCGGTCGAGGTACTCGCCGCGTTCCTGGATGCACCGGTAACCCCAGGCCTCCACGTTCTCGGCCAGCTCGGCGTAGTTCCACGGGTCGGTCACGGTGATCTCGGCGGCCTGCTCGGCGCTCAGCGGCACCCGGAGCCGGAAGATCCGCTCGTAGTCCTTGAGCAGGATGTCGCCGCGGCGCACGATGCCCTGTGCGGTCACTCGGGTGACCACCTCGGTCACGTACGCGTCGATGCTCGACCGGCGCTGGGCCAGGGCGACCGACACCCGGTGGTGGCCGTCCCGGACGAAGTGCAGGTCTCCGACGCGGTACACGTCGATCGGGGGGATCGGCTCGCCGCGCCGCTGGGCGGCCGCGATCCGCTGCCAGCGCTGCCGCACCCGCGCGGACGTGGGTCGGAACCACCGGTCGAAGTCGCGGGTCTTGTCGACGGTACCCACGATGCTGTCGAGGGCGACCGTCCGCAGGCCGAGCTCCCGTTCGGACACGCGGCCGAGCGCGCCGACCACCTCGTCGAAGGGCAGGATGAGGTTGACGTCGTCGGGCTCCCGGCGCAGCCAGGCGACCAGGCGGGAGAGGTACTCGTGCCGTCGCGCACGCAGGAAGTCGTCCTCTGCGTCGGCGCGAGGCGAGCCGGTGTCCCAGGGCACGGGGGTCCTATTCCCCGCGAAGCTCGTGTGCCCACGGCGGGTCGGCACCCGGCCGGCCGCAGGTCAGCGCGGCGACGCGTGCGGCGTAGTCGACAGCGGGGCCGAGCGCGACCGCGGGGGCGTTGCGCAGCCGCTCGGGGGAGAGCAGCCCGCGCCGGTCGAGGGCGTCGAGCAGGCCGGCGGTGAACGCGTCGCCCGCGCCCACGGTGTCGACCACGTCCGCGGGGACGGCGGGCCGGTGCGTCCGGCCATCCGGCGTGACGACGGTGGCCCCGTGCTCGCCCGCGGTGAGCACGACCACGGCCGGCCCGGCGGCGAGCCATTCGCCGGCCACCTCCACCGGCTCGCGTCCCGGTGCGACGTGGGCGAGGTCCTCGACGCTGACCTTGACCAGGTCCGCGTACGGCAGCCACTCCGCGATCGCCGCGCGGTATGTCGCAGCGTCGGCCAGGCCCGGCCGCACGTTCGGGTCGACACTGACCACCCGGCGCCGGTGCTCCCGCTGGAGCAGGCTCCGCAGCACGGCGCCGCCCGGCGGCAGCAGCAGCGCCAGCGAGCCGGTGTGCAGGGCCGCCACGTCGTCCGGCAGGTCGGGCAGCTCCTCCGCGCGCCAGGCGAAGTCGGCGGTGCCCCGGTCGTAGAACGTGTACGCCGCACCCCCGTCCCGCCCGACGTCGACCAGGGCGAGCGTGCTCGGCTCCGCCGCGGCGACGGCCCACCGCAGGTCGACACCGGCCTCGGCCAGCCGCGCGCGCGACAGCTGCCCGAGCCGGTCGTCGGCCAGCCGGGCGAGCATGGCCACCGGGGAGCCCAGCCGGCCCAGGGCGACCGCCACGTTGGCCGGCCCGCCCCCCGGGTGTGCCGCGTACGTCGCACCGCCGGGCGCGCTGACCAGGTCGGCGAGCGCCTCCCCGGCCACCACGATCACCGGACTACCGTAGGCGGCAGGAAGGGGAGGTGGCCATGGGTCTGTGGGAGCAGCACGTCGTCCCGCGCCTGGTCGACTGGTCGCTCGGGTCGCGGCTGATCGACCGGCTGCGCGCCCAGGCCTGCGAGGGCCTGGCCGGGACGGTGGTCGAGCTCGGCGCGGGCTCGGCCGCGAACGCCGGGTTCTTCCCGGACGCCGTCGAGCACGTCTGGGCCGTCGAGCCGAACGCGGTGGCGCGCAAGCGGGCCGCCAAGCGGCTGGCCGACCACCCGGCGCCGCTGGAGTTCGTCGGTCTCGACGGCCAGCAGCTGCCGCTGGAGGACGCCTCCGTCGACGCCGCGCTGTCGACGTTCACCCTCTGCACGATCCCGGACGCGGACGCGGCGCTGAGCGAGGTGCATCGCGTCCTGCGCCCGGGGGGCACGCTGCACTTCGTCGAGCACGGCCGCGCCCCGGACGAGAAGGTCGTCCAATGGCAGGACCGGCTCAACGGGATCCAGCAGCGGGTCGCGGGGGGCTGCAACCTCAACCGGCCGATCGCCGACCTGGTCGAGCACGCCGGCCTGACCGTCGAGCAGCTGACCGCGGACTACCTGCCCGGCATGCCCAAGCCCTTCGCGTACGCCTACCGCGGGGTCGCCCGCCGCCCTGCCGCACGTTGATCTGTCGGACGGTCAGCTGGTGCGGCGCCGGTGCCGGTGCGGGCGTTCGCCCCAGGCGAGCCACCGGGCGAGCAGCACGAGGCCGTACCCGACGGCGCTGACGAGCACCAGCCCGACCCCGAGCCACGACCACTGCACGGATCGAGCGTCGGCGCCGGACGGAGGGCCCGGGCAGGGCCGAACGGCCCATGCCGCGTAAGCCCAACGGTGCGATCGGGTGATATTGCGGCGAAAGCAGCCCCTCGGCCCGCGATCGTCCCTAGCGTGGTGTCGGGGAGGGGAACCGCCGCAAACCGCACCACCGCAAGGGGGGCTAGCCGCGCATGCGCAGGCTGCTTGGTCGCTTTCACACCGTTGTCGCCGTCGTGGCCGCGCTGGCCTTGGCCAGCCCAGCGGCGTACGCCGCGGTCACCGGCCCGGACGTGTCCAGCTGGCAGCACCCCGGCGGTGCGGCGATCAACTGGTCAGCGGTCAAGCGGGCGGGGCACACGTTCGCGTTCATCAAGGCCACCGAGGGCCCGGGCAGCGGCGGCACGTGGTACCGCAACCCGTACTTCGACGCGGACTGGCGCGGCGCCAAGGCGAGCGGGCTGGCGCGCGGCGCGTACCACTACGCGCAGCCCGCGCGCCCCATCGGCCGTACGGCGGTCGAGCAGGCGCGCTACTTCGTCGCCACGACCGGCACCATGCACGGCCCGACCGACCTGCCGCCCGTCCTCGACCTCGAGACGGCGAACGGCCTGTCGCCCGCGGAGCTGACGTCGTGGGCGGCCGCCTGGCTGGGTGAGGTGCAGCGGCTCACCGGTCGCAGCCCGATCCTGTACACCTACCCGAACTTCTGGAAGCACGCGATGGCGAACACGGGCGCGCTGTCGCGCTACCGGCTCTGGTACGCCAGCTACAGCGGGTCCGTGCCCACGCCGCCCGGCAGCTGGCGCACGTGGACGTTCTGGCAGCACACCGCGAACGGCACCGTGCCCGGCATCCGCGGCAACACCACCGACCTCAACCGGTTCTGCTGCAACGTCAGCACGCTGCGGGCGCTGGCGAACGGCCGGGCGGCGTCG
Organism: uncultured Actinomycetota bacterium; assembly: GCA_963728075.1. GTDB lineage: Bacteria > Actinomycetota > Actinomycetes > JAFAQI01 > DASSKL01 > CAVSIP01. The sequence goes on from CAVSIP010000007.1 coordinate 111,432, forward strand.
GCGTACGCCAGCAACCCGTTCGGCAGGCTCGACACCGTCCGGCGGGTGCCGGGCGGCGTGCAGGTGCTCGGCTGGACGATCGACCCCGACACCACCGCCCCCGTCGAGGTGGACGGCTACATCGACGGCCACCTCCGCGGCAGCACCTCGGCCAACCGCCCCGCGGCGGACGTCGCCCGGGCCTACCCGGGCTTCGGCAGCGGCCACCGATACGCCGCCACGCTGGCAGTGCACGAGGGCCAGCACCACGTCTGCACCTGGGCGATCAACACCGACTACGGGCACGGCAACCCGCGCCTGGGCTGCCGGCTGGTCACGGTGAGCAGCAGCCCGACCGGCAACCTGGACCACGTGCGCCGCGCGGTCGGTGGCGTGCTGGTCCAGGGGTGGGCGCTCGACCCGGACATCGCCGGCCCGGTCACCGTGCACGCGTACGTCGACGGCAAGCCGGTCACCGCGATGGACGCCGACCACAGCCGCCCGGACGTCGCTGCGCGCAACCCCGGCTACGGGGACAGGCACGGGTACGAGGGGCTGGTCGCGATGGACTCGACGCGGCCCACCCATCGCCTGTGCACGTACGCCATCAACGCCGCGGAGGGCCACGGCAACCCGGTGCTCGCCTGCCGGACGGTCACGCTGTCGACCACGCCGTTCGGCAACTGGGAGACCGTCGAGCGGCACTCCGACGGCATGCACGTCGCCGGCTGGACGATCGACCCGGACACGAACATGCCGACCGACGTGCACGCCTACGTCGACGGCAAGCCGGTCCTCGGCATGACCGCCCACTTCGTGCGACGCGACGTGGCCGCGGCCTACCCCACGTACGGCGCGTTCCACGGCTTCAGCGGCGTGGTGCCCTGGCCGAAGGACGGCAAGAAGCACCGGCTGTGCCTGTACGCGATCAACAAGGGCGCCGGGCACACCAACCCGCTGCTGCACTGCCGTACCTACTGACCGTCCGACGTGGAGCGGGTCCGCTCAGCTGGATCGGGCACTCCGCGGGCGCCTCGCCCTCGTGCGTCGTGCCGCCGACCTCAACGCATCCATCAGGGCGAAGACGCCCCAGCCGAGGTACTCACGGGTGTATCTCGCGTACCGGACGGGCTCGGTCGCGAGCTCGGTACGCACCTCGTCTGCGAGGTCGTCGTCGCCGTTGCGGTCCAGCCAGCGGCGCATGGTCAGCCACTGTGCCGCCTGGTACCGGTCCCAGCTGTCCTGGTCGGCCAGCACCATCTCCACCACGTCGCACCCGAGCGTGCCGAGCTGATCGAGCAGCCCCGGCAGGGTGCGGAAGTCCTCCTCGTCGGATGCGTGGCAGCCCTCGACGGTCACCCGGTCCGGCGGCTGCTGCCGCCAGTAGGGCTCACCGATCAGCATCACCCCGCCGGTCCGCAGGCTGCGACGGAGGAGGTCGACGGTGCCGGCGACGCCGCCGCCGATCCAGGTGGCGCCAACGCACGCGGCGACGTCGACCGGGACGTCGGCGACGTGACCCGCGGCATCACCGTGGATGAACGACACGCGATCGGCGACGCCGAGCTCCGAGGCGCGTGCACGGGCCTGCGCGGTGAACAGGCTGCTGAGGTCCACCCCCGTCCCGGTGATGTGGTGATCGCGAGCCCAGGTGCACAGCATCTCGCCGGACCCGCTCCCGAGGTCGAGCACCGTCGCCCCGGCGGGGAGGTCCAGCGCCTCGCCGAGCGCGGCCAGCTTCGCGGCGCTGAAGGGGTTGTGAATGCGGTGGCCGCTCTCGCGGATCGTGAAGATGCGGGGGATGTCCATGGCGGTTCAGCGTCGCCACTGCCGGGCGCCGGGGCAAGCCGCGGCACGAAGACCGCGACAGGGTCCGCCGCCGGCACTGCCAGGCGTGCCGGTCCCGCTGCCTAGCATGGCGTCGTGAAAGGACGCCGCGCCGTCGCGGTCCTGGCCCTGTGCTGCGCGGCACTCGTGACGCTGCTCGGCGCGGCGGCGGGGACCGCGGAGGCCGGTCAGGCGCCGGCGCGGCATGTCGTGGTCGTCGGCGTCCCGGGGCTGCGGTGGGACGACGTGACGGCGAACGGCACCCCGTTCCTCTGGCAGCTGGCCGAGCGGTCGAGCGTCGGCGCGCTGACCGTACGGTCGGCCGTCGGGACGACGCGGCGGGCCGACGGCTGGCTCACGCTGGGCGCCGGCAACCGGGCGTTCGCCCCCACGCCGGGCCTGACGCCGGACCAGCGCGCTGCCGCGCTGCCCGACCCACGCGACCCCGCAGAGCTGGCCCGACTGGCCCGGGCCAACCGCGACTCCCACTTCGCCGCCCACGTCGGCGCTCTGGGGGGCGCGCTACGCGACGCCGGAGTGAGCACGGCCGTCGTCGGCGGTGCGGGTGCCCGGCTGGGCGCGACCGACCAGAGTGGCGACGTCGGGGCCACCGCACCGTCGGTGTCGGCCGGGCTCCGGTCGGCGACGGTCGTCTTCGACGAGCTGCCGGCGGCGTACGCGGCTCCGGACGGCCCCGCCCGCGTCGCGGCGCTCGCCGAGGTGGACACCCGCCTGCGTGACGCCGCCACCGCGCTGGGTCCCGACGACCTGCTCGTGGTCGTCGGGGTGAGCGCTCGCGCGACCGGACGCGACCAGCTCACCGTGGCGATCGCCCACGGGCGCGGCTTCGACCGCCGCTGGCTCGCCTCACCGTCGACCCAGCGCGCTCCGTTCGTCCAGCTCATCGACGTCGCCCCGACCGTGCTGCAAGCGCTCGGGCTGCCGCTCCCGGCGTCGATGAACGGCCGGGCGTGGCATGCGGCCGGCTCCCCGCTGCCCGGCGCCACCGCACCCGCGGCCGACCGGCTGAGGGCTCTGGCCGTGCAGTCGGACCAGCAGCTGCGCCTGTCGCGGCATTTTCCCAGGGCGTTCCTGCTCGTGGGCATCGCCTTCGCCGTGTGGGTGGCGGTGGCGTGGCGGCGCCGCACCCCACCATCACGGCTCGCCCCGGTCGCCACGGCGGTCGCGGCGCTGCCGGTGTCGGCGTGGCTGGTGCAGGTCGCGCCGTGGTGGCGGTGGGGGCTGTGGACGGCGTACGCCCTCACCGCCGCGTGGGCCCTCGCGCTCGGACAGCTCGCGCTGCGCGGGCCCTGGCGCCGTCATCCGTGGGGACCGGCCGCCTTCCTGGGCGGGCTGTCGTTCCTGGTGATCGCGGTCGACGTGGCGACCGGCTCCCACCTGCAGCTGGATGCGCCGTTCGGCGACAACCCGGTCATCGCCGGGCGGTTCCGCGGTGTCGGCAACGCGGCGTTCGCCGTGCTGTCGGCGGGTGCGCTCACCGTCGCCGCCGCGCTCGCACGCGGTCGTTCCCGCACCCGGGCCGCGCTCGTCGTCTCCGGTGTGGGCCTCGTCGCCGTGGTGGTCGACGGCTTCCCGTCGCTGGGTGACGACTTCGGTGGTGTCCTCGCCCTGCTGCCCGCCGTCCTCGTCCTCGTCCTGGTGGTCGCCCGGCTGCGACCGTCGGTGCCCCGGCTCGCGATCGTCGTGGGTGTCGGCGCCGCCGCGGCCATCGGCTTCGCGCTGTTCGACTACTCCCGTCCTCTCGCCCAGCAGACCCACCTCGGCCGGTTCGTCGGTCAGCTCACGGACGGCACGGCCTGGACGGTGGTCCACCGCAAGCTGGACGCGACGCTGGCGACGTTCCGGCGTGGGTACTTCCGCTGGTCGTCCCTCGCGGACCTCCTCCTTGCCGGATGGGCGTGGCGGCTGTGGCGCCAGGGTCGGCTGAGCGTGCCGCTGCCCGACCGGCTGGCCGTCGCCGGCCTGGGTGCCGCTGCCCTCACCGCCGGCCTCCTGGGCGCTGCCCTCAACGACTCCGGTCTCGCCGTGTCGGCCCTGTGCTGGTACGTGGTGACACCGCTGCTCGTCCTGCGGGTCACCCCGGTCGTTGAGCCGCTCGCGCAACCACGGCCGGATCATCCGGCCGTGCTGCCGGCGCTCGACCCCGCCGACGGTGAAGCCCGTGCCACCTGAGGGCGCTGCGGTTGCCGGGGCTGTTCCCCGCTCCACCCTGGTTCCCGTCGGCATCGCCGCGTGGGTCCTCAGCGTGGGGCTGTTCGTTGCCACCGCTGCGCTGGGCCCGAGCGCAGCCGAGCCCCCGCTGCCGGGCGGCAGCCCGCTGCCGCACCTGCACATCGCCGCCCATCCGTCGGCCGGTCTGGTCATCGGCCTGCAGCTCGTCGCGATACTGGCCGGCGGCATGGCCCTGTGGCTGCTGCTGCGCCAGATACGCGGCGGGTGGCGGGTCGACCCGCGCTGGGTGCTCGCGAGCGGGCTGGCAGCCGTCGTGGCGCTGCTGCTCGTACCGCCGATCGGCGGGTCGGACCTCGAGAGCTACGCGGCGTACGGCCACCTGGACGCCGTCGGCGTGAACCCGTACCTGCACGGGCCACAGGCGGCGGGTGTCCCGCAGGACGCGATCACCCGGGCGGTCGAGGACCCCTGGCGCACCACTCCGTCGGCGTACGGCCCGCTGTTCACCGGGCTGTGCCGGCTACTGGCTCCCCGCGGCGTCACGGTGGCTGACGCCGTGCTGCGCATCCGGCTGGCGATCGCCGTCGGGTTCGTCCTCACGGGAGTCGCCCTCTACCTGTTCGCGGGCGACCGCCGGCGCCGTGCCGCGCTGCTGTGGACGGCCAACCCGCTCCTGCTCGCCGCCCTGGTCGCGGGTGGGCACGTGGACGGGCTGGCCGTGCTGGGGGTGGTCCTCGCGTTCGCGCTGCTGCGCCGCCGACCGACGACGGCCGGAGTGCTCACCGGGCTGGCCATCGCGGTGAAGGCCAGTGCCGGGCTCGGCCTGCTGGCGGGGGGCTACGCGCTGTGGCGACAGCCGGGGCGGCTCGGGCGTTTCGTCGTCGCCTCCGGTGCCACCGCGGCGGCGTTCTACCTCGGGCCGCCCGGCGTGTTCGACCAGCTGCGGGCCGCCTCCCGCTTCCTGACCCCCGCCTCGCCGTGGCGTTGGGTCGGGTCCGGTCTGGAGCGGCTGATGCCGTGGCACGCAGCGCGGACGCTGGTCGGCCTCGGCGCGGCGCTGCTGGTGGTCAGCCTCGCCGTCCTCCTGCTGGACATGGACCGGCGGGCACGGCGCGGGGGCCCGGCGGGCATGCCGCGGGCACTGGGTGTGTTCGGCTTCGCCTGGGCGACGGGCAGCGCGTACGTCCTGCCGTGGTACGACGCGTTCGCGTGGGCCGGCCTGGCTGCTGCCGGCGCCTCGGTCGTCGACGCGCTCCTCGTCGTGCACACGACGGTGCTGTCCCTCGCCTTCCTTCCCGGCCGGGACGTCGTCATGCACGGCGCGACCGACTACGCGCACATCGCTCTGCACTCGGTGCTGTCACCGGCCGCGGTCACCGCGCTGATCGTCGCCACCGTCGTGATCGCGCGGCGAGGAACGGCCCCGGTCAGTCCTGCTGGTTGCGCCGGGCGAGCTGCGCCGTCGCCGCGAACATGGCCACGAAACCGGCGACCTCGACGGTGATCGCGAGTGGCGTGGCGGCCAGCCGCTCGTGGAACGCCAGCGCGCCGATCGCGACGGAGCTGGCCGGGTCGGTGACGGTGAGGGCGGGCATGGAGCCGGCGAGCGGCCCGGCCCGGTAGGCGAGCTGGGTGAGCGCGATCGTTGCGCCGCCGACCACGATCAGGGTGTACGCCGGCCAGTCCGCCAGCAGGGCCACGACCCCTTGCTCGGCGAGGACCGAGGTCTGCTTCAGCAGGGCGGCCACCACCCCGTAGCCAATGCCCGCTGCCGTACCGAGCAGCGCCGAGCCGTGCCCGTGCGGCCAGCGCAGCCCGACGAGGGCGATGGCGCCGACCACGGCGCAGCCGACAACGGTGGTCGCGGCCAGGACGTCGGCGTCGACCGAGACGCTGCCGGCGGTGGGTTGCCCGGCGACGAGGAACGCGGCCAGGCCGGCGACCAGGAGGAGCGCCCAGAGCCCCTCGACCGCGGAGGGGCGGTGGCCCTCCAGGACGACGCTCACCGGCAGTGCGAACAGCACACCGGAGACGAGCAACGGCTGGACCACGGCGAGCCGGCCACCGGAGAGCGCAAGAGCATGCAGCACCAGCCCGACCGCACCGGCGAGCAGGCCCGCCAGCCACATGGGACGGATCAGCAGCCGACCGAGGAAACGGCGCTCGTCGCCCCGGTCGCCGCCCGTCGTCCGGGCGCTGCGGTGCTGCAGGACGCTGGACGTCGCGGCTGCGCACGCCGACCCCAGTGCCGCGCCGACGACCACCGTCGTGGTCACCGCGCCGCGACCGCCTGCGTGGGGCGCCCCTCACTCTCACCGGCGAGCTCCGACGTCGGCGCACCGGCGGCGGCGTACAGGCTCGTGCAGCGGCTGAGCACCTCACCCCAGCCGAAGCGTGGCGGGACCGTCCGGTTGTGGTCGGCGATCCGCCGTCGCAGCCGTCCCGACGCCGCCAGCCGCGCCACCGCGGCCACCATGGCGTCGTCCGAGTCGGCGAGCAGTCCTTCGCGGCCGTCGGTGACGAAGTCCTGCACGCCCGTGCCTGCGCGGGCGACGACGGGCAGGCCCGCTGCGCGCGCCTCGAACGCGGCGATGCCGAACGACTCCAGGGTCGCCGGTGCGAGGAAGACGTCCGACCGCGCGTACAGCGCCCGGATCTCCTCCGGTGTGAGCCGGCCGGGCAGGCGCACCCATGCGCCCATGCCATGCCGCTGCACGAAGCGCTCGAGGACGGGCCGTTCGGGACCCTCGCCGGCGATCTCCGCAGTCAGCCGGACCCGGTCGGGAAGCTGCCGCCGCAGCTCCAGCAGCATCTGCAGCAGGTGGCGCGGTCGCTTCCGCGGGGCCAACCGCATGACGCTGACGAGCCGCAGCTCGCCGGGCTCGCCGGGCACGTGCTCGACCCGCCAGCGGGCGGGGTCGATGCCGTTCGGCAGGACGGACACCTGGGCGCCCTCCCCGAGTACGCCGGCGAGCTCGGTTGCCGCGGCGGTGCTCACGGCGGACCACACGACCGGCCAGTCTCCCCAGCCGGTGAGCCGGTCCGCTGCCCGGAACAGCGGTGTGGCATAGGCCCACAGCGAGTGCGTGGTCACCACCGTCGGCCATCCGCGGCGAGCGGCTCCGTGCGCGGCCAGGAATGACAGCGGCGAGAACGTGGACGCGTGTGCGTGCACGACGTCGAACCCTCCGCCGAGCACAGCGGACCGGCCCCCCAGCGTGCGCAGGTAGCGGATGGCGTCCGGCTGGCTCCCCTGCGGCGGCCGTACGACGGTGACCCCGTCCTCACCGCCGGCGGGCCCGTGACCGGGGACGGACGTGACGACCGTGACATCGTGCCCGTCGGCCGCCTGCCGGCGGGCGAGCTCGCGCACCTGCACCTCGATCCCGCCCAGGCGCGGGGCGTAGCAGTCGCTGACGTGGACGATCCTCACCGGCCGGCCACCACCCTCGGCCGGTCGTGGCGCACTATGCCGGGGTGCCGTACACCTTGGTGTCGTTCCACGCCCACCCGGACGACGAGGCGCTGCTCACGGCGGGCACGCTCGCACGTGCCGTGGCGGAGGGGCACCGCACGGTACTCGTGACCGCGACCGCCGGCGGGGCCGGGCTGGCGTCGCGCACCGCTGCCGGCGACGACCTCGCGGGTCGCCGGCTCGACGAGCTGCACCGCTCCGCCGCTGCGCTCGGCTGCGCTGCTGTGCACGTCCTCGGCTACGACGACTCGGGGATGGACGGGCTCGCCGGCCGGGACGGGCACGCCTTCGCCCGGGTGAGCGTCGACGACGCGGCGGCCCGGCTCGCCGACGTGCTGCGTGCCGAGCGGGCGGACGTGCTCACCGTCTACGACCCGGTGGGGGGCTACGGGCACCCCGACCACGTCCAGGTGCACCGGGTGGGCATCCGCGCCGCCGAGCTCGCCGGGACCCCGGTGGTGCTGCAGGCGACGGTCGACCGCACCGCGCTGCTGCGCGCGCTGCGGCTGCTCGGTGCGGTGACGCGGCTGCCGGCGGACTGGCGTGCGGACCGGTTCCGGGACGCCTACGTGCCGCGGGCAGCGCTGACCCACCGCGTCGACGTGCGCCCCTATCTGGTGCGCAAGCGGGCCGCCATGGCGGCGCACGCCTCCCAGGCGACGGCGGACGGCGGCGACCGCACACTGGCCCGGTTCCTGCGGCTGCCTCGGCCGCTGTACCGGCTGGCCTTCGGCCGTGAGTGGTACGTCGAGCGCGGCCGCGTGCCGGGTGCGCGCCCCCTCGACGACGTGTTCGCCACGTTGCGCGGACGGCAGGACACCGTCGGGCACGGCGGCCGGCTCGGCGGCGCGCAGGAGGAGGGACACTGAGGACTCCAGCGGGCTTGAGCGGAACGGCCCAGAGGCGTGTGCGCTAAAGTACTACACCGATAGTCGTTGGAGGCCGTCCCGTGCCCGAACGCCGCCCGTCAGGCGCACTGGAGTCCGCGGTGCTGGCCGCCCTGTGGGCGGCCGGGAGGCCGCTCACCCCGGCGCAGGTCCGTACCGGCCTGGACGAGGACCTCGCGTACACGACGGTGATGACCACGCTGAGCCGGCTGCACGACAAGGGCGTGGTGCACCGGGAGCGCGTCGGACGGGCCTTCGCGTACCAGCCGGTGGTGGACATAGCCGAGGCCGCCGCCACCGAGATGCACGCGCTGATGCGGCGTACCGGGGACCGCTCCTCGGTCCTCGCCCGCTTCGTCGGCACCCTCGACGAGGACGACGAGCGCGTGCTGCGGACCCTGCTCGGGCGGCCCCGCAAGGGACGCCGGACGTGACCGTCGACGTGCTCGTCCCGCTCGTGGCAGTGGCCTGCTTCGGGCTCGTCGCGCCGTGGGTGGCACGCCGGCTGCCGCCGGCCCAGGGGACCTGGCTGCTCACCGGCGGTGGGCTCGCCTCGGCCGGGAGCATGACCGCCGCGCTGGCGCTGGTCGGCTGGGGGCTGGTCGGCCAGGTGCCGGCGGTCGCCCGCGAGGGCAACTGGTCGGCGACGGTCGTCCGCCAGGGCGAGTCCGTCAACCGGGTGCTTGCCGCGGCAGCACTGGCGCTGCTCGCCGCCGCTGTGGCGGCCGGCTGTGTCGTCGTCGTACGCCGGACCCGCGCCGTGCTCGCAGCGCGCAGCGCCTGCCGGCGGCTCCCGGCCGCGGTCGGAGAGCTGGTGGTCGTCACCGACCCGCTCGCCGGCGCGTTCGCGGTGCCCGGCCGGCCGGGCCGCATCGTCGTCTCCCGCGCCCTGCTGGCCGAGCTCACCCCGGCCCAACAGCGGGCGCTGCTGGCGCACGAGCGCTCGCACCTTGCGCACCACCACCACTGGCACCGCTCGGCTGTGGCCCTCGCGGCCGCGGTGAACCCGCTGCTGTGGCGCCTCCCCGGCGCGGTCGCCGAGGCCATCGAGCGCTGGGCCGACGAGGACGCCGCCACGCACGCACGGAGCCGCGCCATGACCGCGGACGCCCTCCTCGTCGCCGCGGCCTTCTCCCGGCAGGCTCCCCCCGCGGCCGCGATGGCCGCGGCGTACGGCGCCGTGGAACGCCGGGTCGAGGCCCTGCGCGGCGCTCCGCCGCGCCCGCGCCCGCTGCTGCTCCTGCTCGCGCTGGCGGTTGTCGCCGCCGCCTGGGTCGGGGTCGGCGAAGGGGTCCACGACACCGCGCAGCTCTTGCTGCTCGCGCTGCGCGCCGGGTCCTGACCAGCGGCACTGTGCGACGGGTCGCCTACGTCCGAGGCTCGCAGACGACGACGGGGATCACGCGGTCGGTGTTGCGCTGGTAGCCGGCGTAGTTCTTGTACTTCGAGACGACGCGCTGCCACAGCTCGTCTCGCTCGTCGCCGGTCGCGGTGCGGGCCCGCATCGGGACGGTCGCGCCGTCGATCGTGACCTCGACGTCGGGGTTCGCGACGAGGTTCTTGTACCAGTCCGGGTGGTCCTGCGACCCGCCCTTGGACGCGATGATCACGAACCAGTCCTTCTCGCGGACCGGTGTCGTGAGCATGGTGGAGAACACCTTCCCCGACGTGCGGCCCCGGACGTGGATCTCGACCGTCGGCATCCCGGCGATCGTCTTGGGGAACCGGCCACCGGTCAGCGTCAGGAGCGTCCGGTGGCTGGTCTCGAGCAGCCACGCGCCAGCGGCAAGGACCCGATCCGAGGTAGGCATGCACGCATTCTCCCCCGGGGGGTCTTCGGACTCTTCCGCCTGTGCCCGGTACCGGCAGGCTGGTGCCCGTGGTCGACGTCGCGCTGTTCCACTCCGTGCTGGGGGTGCGTCCCGGCGTCCGTGACGCCGCCGACCGCCTGCGGGCCGACGGGCACGACGTGCTGGTGGTCGACCAGTACGACGGGCGGGTCTTCGACGACTACGAGCAGGCCGGCCGGCTCGCCGAGCAGATCGGCTTTCCGGAGCTGATGCGCCGAGCACTCGACGCGGTCCGGGACCTCCCGGAGGGGTTCGTGGCCGCGGGGTTCTCCAACGGCGGCGGGATGGCCGAGCACGTGGCCGTCCATCGTCACTGCAGCGGCGTGCTGTTGTTCTCCGGTGCGCTGCCGGTGCTCATGCTCGGCGGCCCGCCATGGCGGCCGGGAACGCCGGCCCAGATCCACTACGCCCAGGACGATCCCTTCCGCCGTCAGGACTGGATCGACGCCCTGGTCGACGAGATCCACGCGGCCGGCGGCAGTGTCGAGGTCTTCGACTACCCCGGGCGCGGGCACCTGTTCACCGACCCCAGTCTCCCGGCGGAGTACGACGCAGAGTCGGCCGCCACGCTGTGGGACCGTGCCCTTGGCTTCTGCCGTACCGTCGCCGGTGACAGGCGGGCGGGCTGACGCTGCCGGCGGCGCGCGCCACAGGCGCGCTCAGCCCTCGGTGACGTCGATGACGGGGGCGCATCCCTCGGAGCACGGCTCGTGGTCGCGCAGGAAGCTCACGAAGTCCCGGCCGAACGCGGCGCCGTCCAGCGGCAGGTGGACGAGCAGCTGGTGCCGGGCGCAGGACAACTCGGCGAGCCCCTCCGCCCGCAGCAGGCGCACCGTCACCCCGCCGCGCTGGATCGACTGCACCTGCTCGCCCAGCACGCGGACAACCTTGCTCCCTTCCGCAGCGCGAGGCACTAGCACCTTGGGGCCGGATCGGGTAGCCCGATGGAGCGGAGTCCGGCAGAGGTGACCGATGTCACGGCGGGTCGGCTGGTGCGCAGCCGCCGGAACTCGTCATAGTGGTGGTCGTGACCGATGAGAACGCCGCGGTCGACGTCGTGACCCGACTGTCCCGCCAGTTCCCCCACATCGCCGAGGCCGACATCGCCAGCCTTGTCGCGGAAGTCCAGACCACCTTCGAGCAGGCCCGGGTGCGCTCGTTCGTCCCGATCCTGGTCGAGCGCTCGGTCTCCGAGCAGCTGCGGGTGCGCTACCGGCGCACCGGCTGACCGTGCGTCACAGCCGGGCGAGGAACGCTCGTACGGCGGCTGCGTAGCGCTCGGGGTCGGCGTTCCACGCGCACTCGTGCGCGGCATCGGGGACCTCGACGTACGTGACGTCCGGCGCGTGCCGCTGCGCCCAGCGTCGGCTGTCCTCGACCGGGACGACCTCGTCCGCGTCGCCGTGCAGCAGCAGGGTCGGGCGTCCGGGTCCGACGCCCCGGTCGAGCGCGCCGACGCGCGCGGGATCGACGCCGATCCGGCGTCGCGTCTCGGCCCGGGTGAGAGCGGCTGCCTGTGCGGGCAGGTGCCGCTCGGCGGCCTGTGCGCGCAACAGCGACGGCCACGACAGCACGGGGGCGTCGAGGATGAGCGCCGCCACCGACCGGCGGTGGGCCGAGTAGCGCAGCAGCTCCGTGACGATCGCGCCGCCGGTGGACAGCCCCGCGAGCACGATCCGCACGGCGCCCTGCTGGCGGGCCCAGCCGACGGCGGCGTCGACGTCCCGCCACTCGGTCGCACCGAGGTGGTACAGCCCGTCCGCGCTGGCCGGCGCGTCCCCGTCGTTGCGCCAGCTGGTCACCAGGACCGGCCGCCCGCAGCTCTGCACGTCTCGCGCGAGGCGCAAGGCTCGGGTGCGGTCGCCCCGGTGCCCGTGGACGGCGACCACCCACGTGTCGCCGGAGCCGGGGACGTACCACGCGGGGTAGTCGCCGAGCTCCCCGGCGACCGAGACCTCGTGCACCGGCGGCCGCAGGCAGTCCGCGGGCCGCCGCCACACCGCCGGGTCCGGCCAGCAGCGGGTGCCGGCCAGCGGTGGTGAGCCGGCGAGCACCGGGCGGGTGACCAGGTGGGCGGACACCGTGGTGACCGGTCCCACCTGTACGTGCCCGCCGGGCCAGCGCAGCGCGTACGTCCCCGGCCAGGCGGCCCGCTCCGTACGCTCCAGCGCCACCTCGGCGGGGGAGGCGTCGACGACGAGGAGGTCGGCGTCCGGCGCCTGGGCGTCGGGGTCGAGCAGCGGTCGCGTCGCCCACCGCGCGAGCGCGGCGACGCCGGCGCCGGCCGCGGTGAGCGCGGCGGGCACGGCCACGCCGGCCGCCCGCCGTCGCGTGATCACGGATCAGCCCTACCCATCGCGGGGCCCCCGGTCAACCCACCCCAGGAGCGACGCATTGTGACCGAATCGACACCGTGAGGGGCCAACCCGGCCGCCGTGAGGGGCGTCTCACTCAATGCAGACCCTCCCGACTGCCGAAGGAGCATCGTGGCCCCGCTCCGCAAGGCCCTGTCCACCGCCGCCGGTGTGCTGACGCTCACCGTCGCGGCGCTCACGCTGCCCGCGGCTGCCGCAGTGCCGCCCGCGCCGCGCGTGATCGACCACTCGTGCCCGGCGGGCCAGTACGGGACCATGCCGTTCACCGACGTGCCGGCCGGCGACCCGCATGCCGACGCGATCACGTGCGTCCGGTGGTGGGCGATCATGGAGGCGGTCAGCGGGACGTCGTTCGTGCCGGACGGCGTGGTCACCCGCGGCGACATGGCGACGTTCCTCGCGCGGGTCATCACCCACTCCGGCGGAGGGCTGCCGGCGCAACCGCCCGACCGCTTCCCGGACGACGACCAGGACGTCCATGCCCACAACATCGACCAGCTCGCCGCTGTGGGCATCGTGTCGGGTCGGGCCGACGGCACGTACGGCCCGGACGCGCCGGTCAGGCGCGGGGAGATGGCGGCGTTCCTCGTCCGCACCTACCGCTACCGCACCGGCGCGGCGCTGAGCCCTGCCGGCGACTTCTTCACCGACGACAGCGACTCGGTGTTCTCCGACGCCATCAACAGTGCCGCGACCGCGCGCTTCGTCGGCGGGTTCGCCGACGGCACCTACCGGCCGCACGTGGCCATCACCCGTGAGCAGATGGCCACCTTCGTTGGGCGGGCCCTCGACGCGCTCGTCGAGAACGGGTTCAGCACGACCCCGCCACCGGTGCGTACGCCGGCTCCTCCGGCGCCGAAGGTGACCTGGACCGCGCCGACGGCCACGACCCTGCAGGCCGGCTCGACCGGCCCGTACGTGCTGGCGGCGCAGCAGCGGCTGTCCGCGCTCGGCTACTGGCTGGGCACGGCGGACGGCACGTACGCCGACACCACCGTCCAGGCCGTGTACGCGCTGCAGAAGGCGGCCGGGCTGACCCGTGACGGCGTCATCGGCCCGAACACCTGGCACGCGCTCGAGCTGGGGGTCGTCCCGACGCCGAAGAGTGCCGTCGGGCACGTGGTCGAGATCGACCTCGCCCTGCAGCTGATCGAGATCGTCGACGCGGGCAAGCTCACCGCGGTGCTGAACACGTCCACCGGTTCCGGGCAGCACTACTGGTCCGGCGGCGTGGAGAAGGTCGCGACCACGCCGACCGGGCAGTTCACCGTCTACCGCCAGGTCGACAAGTGGGACCCGAGCCCGCTCGGCGAGCTGTACCGGCCGAAGTACTTCACCACCACGGGCGTCGCGGTGCACGGCTATCCGAGCGTGCCGCCGTACCCTGCGTCGCACGGCTGCACGCGGGTGAGCATCGCGGCGATGGACTGGCTGTGGTCCAGCGGTGAGATGCCGATCGGCACCACGGTCTGGGTGCGGTAGGCCAGCCGGCTCGCAGCACCCGGCGGGTGACAAGGACGCGGCCACCGGGCATGGCACAGGCATGTCCGAACACGCCGACCGGAAGCCGCTCACCCACCTCGCACTCGCCGGTGCCGTCTCCGGCGTGGTCTGGCGGGCGGTGGAGCCGTCCCTGCGGCGGTTGTTCGGTCACCCGTACTCCGACCCCGAGCTGGTCACCGCGTTCGTCACCGAGGGGCCGGCTGAGATCCCGCTCGACTACGTGGTGCAGGCGGTCGGCGGGGCGGCCGTACCGGTGGCAGTCGTGGCCGCGGGGGGCCGGTCCATGAAGACGGTGCTGGGTGCCCTCGCGGCGGAGAACCTGGCGCTGCTGGCCGCCTCGCCGCTGGTGGACCGGATCCACCCGTACGTCCGGCAGGGCCGCTGGCCACGGCTGACCGGCAACCCGCGTGCGGCGGCGGTCTCGCTGTCGGGCCACGCGCTGTACGGGGCGCTGGTCGCGCTGTTCCTGCGCGGCCGGGTCACCCGCTAGTTCTCACTACCAACCCTTGTTTATACCCTCGCGACGTGTGAGGATCGCTGTGTGGCGGCCACCGCGGCCCCGTGGTGCGTCACCAGCCATGTCCCATGTCGAGAGGAAGGCAGCCGTGACCTACGTCATCGCGCAGCCCTGCGTCGACGTCCTCGACCGCGCCTGTGTCGAGGAGTGCGCGGTCGACTGCATCTACGAGGGCGACCGGATGCTCTACATCCACCCGGACGAGTGCGTCGACTGCGGCGCCTGCGAGCCGGTCTGCCCGGTCGAGGCGATCTTCTACGAGGAGGACGTGCCCGAGCGGTGGTCCGCCTTCACCGCCGACAACGCGGCCTTCTTCACCGAGTCGCTGGCCGGCCGCGACGCTGCGCTCGGCGCCCCCGGGGGCGCCGCGAAGCTCGGCCCGGTCGGCGCCGACACCCCGTTCGTCGCCGCTCTCCCGCCGCAGGGCGAGGAGTAGGCGCCCGACCCGTCCCGAGGAGGAACCCATGACCGTCGGCACCGACGTCGTGTCCACGATCGCCCACCACCACGCCGAGCTGCAGGAACGGCTGTCCGACCGTGTCAGCGAGGTCGTCACCGCCGCCCGTACGGGCGCGTCCCCCGCACCTGCGGTCGACGCCCTACGCCGGCTGCTGGCGACCGACATCGTCCCGCACGCCCGCGCCGAGGAGGACGTGCTGTACGCGGCCGCCACCGCCGCCACTCTGGCTCCGCTGGTCACCGGGATGGTGTTCGAGCACGAGACCCTGCTCGGGCTCACGGCCGAGCTCGCGGCGGCGCCGACCGCCGCCGACGCCTGCGGTGTCGCCCGCGCGATCCGCGAGGTCTTCGTCGGCCACGTGCGCCGCGAGAACGAGCTGCTGCTGCCGGCGCTCGCCGTCGACCCCGAGGTCGACCTGCCCGCCCTGCTGCCGGTGATGGAGCAGCGTTTCGCCGCATACCGCGACATGGCGGAGTGAGCCGCGCCAGGCCTACAGCTGGGCGCTGGCCGGTGCCCCGTCCGGGGCCGGCAGAGCGACGTCGACCGTACGACCGGCCCCGGCGTCGCGCAGCAGGCCGGAGATCATCTCGTTGGCGTACTCGAGCGTCTCCTGGATCAGCTCCAGCGCGGCATCCGTCCGCCCCGCCTCGAGCGCCCACTTGGCGGCGGCCAGGCGTTGGGTCACTGCGTCGTGCAGCTCGACCGCGTCACGGTGCCGGCGGGCGGCGTCGGCCAGCCGGATGTTCTCGCGCTCGGTTGCCATCAGCCGGTCGCTGGCGTGGCCGAGCAGCCCGCCCAGCAGCAGCATGGGCACCGTCCGTGCCGTCCACGCCAGCGCCGGCATCGCCACCTCTGCCGTGACCGCCCACGCGAGGAGCAGCACGACGCCGACGAGCCCGGCGCCCAGCCCGGCGCGGCTGCCGAACGCCACCGCGACCAGCGCGATGGGCAGGGAGAACAGCAGGGCGGTGGCGTCCACCGGCCCGCCGTCGACCATCCGGGCGGCGAAGACCGCGGCGAACAGCACTCCGGCGACTGCCCACGTCAGCTGCGGCCGCTGACGGAACCAGGGCACTGGCGACGTTGTGTGCAGCACGGTTACAGCGTCGGCGCAGCGGGCCCGGCTGGCGTGGGGTCGGAGGGTCCTACTCGCCGGGACCTTCGTCGGTTGTGAGGTGCGCCACACACAGCGATGGCTCGATGAAGGGGAGCAGGTCGGCGGCGTGCAGGGGCGCGCGCATCGCCGCGAGCGATCCCCGCAGCAGGCCGAGGTGCAGCGCGCACACCACGTCCTGGTGGCGCTCGGCGACCTCCCGGAACGGGCAGTGCCGCAGCCGGACCTCCGGGGCCTCTGCCCGGCCCGCCAGCTCCGGCGCGAAGCCGATCGCGTCCAGCAGCCCGCGCAGCCGCTCGGCCGCCTGCTCGGCGCCGATGCGCTGTGAGGGCGGTACGGTCTCGGTGAGGTGGCGGCCCCACTCGAAACCGACATCGCGCGCGGTGCCGCTGGGGTCGGCGACCATGCCGGCGACGAGTCCGGTGAGCATCTCGGCCAGCAGCTGGTAGCTGCGTACGCCGGGGTGGCTGTCGGGGCGGGCCTCGTACACGACTCGCGGCCGGCCGGGCTCGTCCCGCGCCTCGGCCGAGCGGGTGGCGAGGGCGTCCGCCACCAGCCCCTCGAGATGGAACCGCGCCGTGTTGGGGTGCAGCCCCGCGCGGTCGGCGACCTCCTGCACGCCGAGCGGCTCGCGGGCCCGGCGGAGCAGGTCCAGCACCTCGGCGCGGCGGCCCGTCGGCAGCCCCCCGGGCGCCGGGTCGACGTACGTCTGCTTGACCATCCGCCAATTCTACCGAGTTCTGGCTGTAACAACAGCGTTCCATCGATCGGGACGGCGCGGGCCGCCGGTGCCGTATCGTCGAGTGAGGCGCCGGAAACGTAGACGACGGATGCGCCGGTGAGGACACAGCGTCGATGCGACGGAGCACGGTCAGGGGCTCCCGGCTGAACGGGCCCAACGGCAACGAGGTGGACCGCGGCGCCCCGCTGGCCGGGCGGCAGCAGGTCACGTACTGGTGCCACGCCGGGCACGAGACGACCCCGACGTTCAGCGACGAGACCGAGCCGCCGGCGGAGTGGCAGTGCGCGCGGTGCGGGGCACCGGCCGGCCGTGAGCAGGGTGCGATGAGCCGACCGGCCGCGGTGGGCTTCCACCGCACGCCGTACGAGTTCTTGATGATGCGGCGTACCGAGAGCGAAGGCGAGCAGCTGCTCGAGGAGGCGCTGGCGAACCTGCGGAGCCGGCGCGGCGAGGCCGAGGCGACCAAGCGAGCGGGCAAGCGCGCGAAGTGATGCGCTCGGCGCTGGCGTAGCGGATGGGTCTGGGCACCGAGCGCGGCGAGTGGGAGGACTACGAGTGGTTCGACCTACGGGCCGAGCGCGCCGCTGACGACGAGGACGCGTTCGCCGCGGTCGACCTCGGCGCGCTGGAGGGCGGCAGCATCTGGCTGTCGCCTCGGACAACTCGGGTGCTGCTGGTCGACCTCGACAACCTGCGCGCCGAACCCGCCCGGCTGCGGACCCGGGTGGCGCTGGCCGTCGAGCTGGCCCGTCAGGCCGACATCGCGGTCTTCGCCGGGCAGCAGGCGTCGGTCGACCGCGCGCGACCGGCCCTGAAGGAGTACGCCGACACCGCACTCGCCGTCGGTGGCGCACGCAACGCGGCCGACCTCGCCCTGCTCGACGCCGTACCGGACGACGACGCGGACGTGCAGTACGTCGTGTTCAGCAACGACGGCATCTTCGCCCGGCTGGCGATGAGCGGGACCCTGACCGTCGTCAGCCCCGGCGCCGGCGCCCTCAGCGACCGGCTCGCGGAGGCGGCGGAGCGCGTCGTCGACCTCCAGCTGCTCGAGTCCGTATTCGTCTAGGGGGAGCCCCCGCTGCGGCAGCCAGGCGGGGCGTAGTGCCTCACGTCAAGATGCCGGCGAAAGTGGATCGGTGCCTCAGTTAGGAATGCCCGCGTATCGGGTCAGCTGACGGCCGTGGTTCGGATGCCTTTGGCGACGTCGGGCAGGGCGGTGGGGATGCTCGCGAGGTAGAGCTGCTCGGTCTTGTCCTTGGCGAGTGTGAGCAGCGCCGCTTGCAAAGCGGCGATCTCGCGGGCGATCCGGGCCGGGTTCAGCGAGTCGCGGTAGGCGATGAGCTCACCCTGTTGGGCGGGGGACAGCACCTGGGCTGCGAGCAGCCGGTCCAGGGGGGTGGCCGGCTTGTCGTAGAGCCGGGTGCGCCGCCCATGGCGGTCGGTGCCGAACCCGACCGGCTTCTTCGTCGGTGTCAGGTAGTTGAGGCGGTCGTTGACCAGCGGCCACAACCGGTTGAGCACGCTGCGTTCCTCCGCCGTGTCGTAGCGGTAGTAGAAGCCGTACTTGCGCACGAGGTGGTTGTTCTTCGACTCGACGGTGGCCTGGTCGTTCTTCTTGTAAGGCCGCGACCGGGTGAAGAAGATCTCCAGGTCGGCGGCCCACTTGATCACGGCCTTGTTCAGGAACTCGGTTCCGTTGTCGAAGTCCAGCCCGACCACTTCGAACGGGACCTGCTCGATCGCGGCCTTGAGCGCGGCGAGGACGTGAGCGTTGGCGTTGTTGCGCACCGTGCGGGTGAACACCCAGCCGATGTGCACGTCGGTCAGGTTGACTGTCCTGCAGAACTCGCCTTTGAGCGTCGGCCCGCAGTGCGCGACCGTGTCGCCTTCGAAGAACCCCGGCTCGGCCTCGACCTCGTCTCCGGCCTTGCGGATCTTGATCGAGGAGCGCAGCAGCGGCGAGGCCTTCGTCGTGGTCTTCCCGCGGATCTGATCGCTGGCCTTCGCGGGCTTGAGGTACCGGTCGATCGACGCTGCGCTCATCGCGAGCAGCTCCTCGCGCACCGCACCGCTGTAGCGGTCCACGCCGTCGACGAGCTCACCGTGGCGCTCCAGCCCGTCGAGCTGAACCCGCATCGACGCCGCCAGGTACTTCCCGCACTGCCCACCCGAGGCCGCCCACACCGTCCGCAGCACCATCACCGCGTTGCGGGAGTACTTCGGCGACCGCGGCCGTCGCGGCCGCGCCGCCACGCTCCTGCCGGAACCCGGGTTGAGTTTCGCGGCCGCGGTCAGCCGACGCCGAGCGTTGTCCCGCGACCACCCGGTCACCCCCACAACCTGACCCAGGATCCGGCCCTTATCGGCCTTCCTGGCCTTGACATACGCCTTCGCGTACCTCGTCGTGACCTCGGCACGAGACGCCATCGACAACCGACTCTCCATGGCCCAGCAGCGTCACCGTCACGCGGGCATTCCTACGTGAGGCACGGAGCGCAATTCGCGGGCATTTCTCGTGAGTCTCGCCGCGGGGTTGACATAGGAAACGCACTTCGCGTATCGTCATTCGTGCCAAGGGGAGTATCCCTCGCGTACGCGCCGTCATCACGGAGCCTCCGACCGGTTCCCGGCGCCCGGGCCCGTCAGGGCGGAGAGACCGCGGCAGCCGTCCCACGACCGCTGCGAGGTCTCCGTGTCAGTTCCCGTTTCCGGCTACGTGTTCTTCGTCGTCGGGCTGCTCGTGCTGCTCGCCGTGGATCTGGTGGCGCACCGCGGAGCCCATGAGGTCCGCCTGCGCTCCGCCGCGGCGTGGAGCGCGGTCTGGGTCACCCTCGGCCTCGGCTTCACCGCTGTCGTCGGCGTGGTGTGGGGTGGCGAGTACGCCGGCCAGTACGTCACCGGCTACACGTTGGAGAAGACGCTCGCCGTCGACAACCTCGCCGTCATCGCCATGATCATGACGGCGTTCGCGGTGCCCGCCACCGCCCGGCACCGGCTGCTGTTCGCCGGTGTCGTGGGCGCGCTGCTGTTCCGCGGCGCGTTCATCGCGGCCGGCTCTGTGCTCATCACCCGCTTCTCGTGGGTGCTCTACCTCTTCGGGGCGGTCCTCATCGTCGCCGGCGTACGGATGCTGCGCGGCGGCCACGAGCCCGACCCGACCCGCCAGCCGGTGGTGCGGCTGCTGCGCCGGGTGCTGCCGGTGAGCGAGGAGTACTCAGGGGCGCGCTTCTTCACCCGGCGCACCGGCCGGCTGGTGGCCACCCCGCTGTTGGCCGCCCTGCTGGTCGTCGAGACGACCGACGTGGTCTTCGCGGTCGACTCGGTGCCGGCGGTGTTCGCGGTCACCGAGGAGCCGTTCCTCGTGTTCACCTCCAACGCACTCGCCGTCCTCGGCCTGCGCAGCCTGTACTTCCTGCTCGACGGAGCGCTGGCGCGGCTGACCTACCTGCGGCCCGCGCTCGCGGTGCTGCTCGTGCTCATCGGCGTGAAGCTCGCGCTGTCCGGCGTCTTCCACCTGCCGGCCTGGGCGACGCTCGCCGCGATCGTGATCATCGTCGGCTCCGCGGTGCTGCTGTCCCTGCGCCGCCGGCCGCCCGAGCCTGCCGCCGCCACCACCGACCGCCCGCTGGCGTCGACGACCCAGGAAGGAACCCGATGACCTCGCTCACCCTCGGCCACGTCCGTGGCATCCCGGTACGCCTCCAGTGGTCGGCGCTGCCGCTGCCCACCGTCCTCGGTGTCCTGTTCGCCACCGGCCAGGCGCCGGGTACGGACGTACCGCCGGCGGCCGTGCTGTCCGGGCTGGCGTGGCGGAGCTCGCGCACGAGGCCGAGCGCCCGGGCGCGGAGGCGCGGATCGCGGCCGCGGGTCCGGCCACCTCGGTTACGACCGGCGCCGCCTTCGGCGGGCTCGCGCTCGGTACGTCCGCGCTGGGCCTGTGGCCGCCGGTTGTCGCCGCGTTCATCTGGCTCGCGGTCGCGAACGGTGTGCTCGCCGTCTTCAACCTGCTGCCCGCGGCGCCGCTGGACGGCGGCCGACTGCTGCGCGCCGCTGTGTGGCACCGGCGCAGCGACCGCGTCGTCGCGACGCTGGTCGCGACCCGCGCGGGCCAGGTGCTCGGCTGGGCGCTGGTCGGAATCGGCGTGGCGGAGCTCGTCGTCACGGGCCGGCCGCTCGCGCTGTGGACGGCGCTCATCGGCTGGTTCGTGGCGTCCGCCGCGAGCCGGGAGCGTACGCACACCCTGCGGCGCCAGCAGCTCGGCGACCTCACCGTCGCCACGGCGATGACGCCGGCCGGTGAGCCGCTGCCGGGCTGGTTGAGCGTGCAGGCGTTCCTCGACCGGGTCGCCGGCGAGCCGGCCCGGGACGTGTACCTGGTGCGCGCGTTCGGTGGCGACCTCAGTGGCGTCGTGACCCTCGGCGGGCTGGCCGCCGTACCGCCGGACGACCGGGACACCACCCGCGTGCAGCGGGTCAGCATGCCCGTCGCGGCGCTGGTCACCGCGCGCTCCGGTGAGCCGCTCGTCGAGGTCGCTGATCGGATGGCCCGGCACGGTCAGCCGGTGGTGCCGGTGCTGGACGGCGACGACCTGCCCGTCGGCACGCTGACCGTCGCCGACGTCGACCGTGCCGCCCGGTTCCGGGCGCTGCGCAACCCGGGCCGCCCCGCAGCCGTGACCTGACCCGCATCCCAGGGAGAGAATGACCCGTGTCGCCCGTCCGCCGTGTCACCGCCCGCGTCTTCGCCGGCACCGAGTCCGCCACCGGCCTGGTGGTGGTCGCCGCGGTGGTGGTCGCCCTGGTGTGGGCAAACCTCGGTCCGGGCGGGTACGAGTCGCTGTGGACGAAGAAGCTCACCGTCGGCCTGGACCCGTGGGGGCTGTCCAAGGACCTGCGGCACTGGGTCAACGACGGGCTGATGACGCTGTTCTTCTTCGTCGTCGGCCTGGAGGTCAAGCGCGAGCTGGTGATCGGCGAGCTGCGGCGGCCCCGCGCGGCGGCGGTGCCGCTGCTCGCGGGGGTGAGCGGCGCGGTGCTGCCGGCGCTGCTGTTCGTCGCCCTCGCCGGCGCGCAGCTGCGCTCGGCGTGGGGCATCCCGATGGCCACCGACGTGGCGCTGGCCGTCGGCGTGCTCGCGCTGCTCGGCCGGCGCGTGCCGGCCGGCGCCCGGCTGCTGCTGCTGAGCATCGCCATCGTCGACGACGTGCTCGCGATCCTGGTCATCGCCGTCGTCTACACCGACGCGCTCGCCGTCGGCTGGCTGGCGACGGCGCTGGGGGCGCTGGCCGTGGTCGTGCTGCTGCGCCGGTTCGGCGCCGCGAGCCCGTGGGCGTACGCCGTACCGGGGCTCGTCGCCTGGTGGGCGACCGCGCAGTCGGGCGTGCACGCGACCGTGGCCGGCGTTGCGCTGGCGGCGCTGACACCGGCGACGCCCGTCGCCGGTCGCCAGGTGCTGCAGGAGCTGGAGCACCGGCTGCACCCGCTGTCCGCGTGGCTGGCCGTACCGCTGTTCGCGCTGGCCAACGCCGGTGTGCGGCTGGACGGTGTCGACGTCGGTGGGCGGCTGGCGCTGGCGATCACCGTCGGCCTGCTCGTGGGCA
Source organism: uncultured Actinomycetota bacterium (assembly GCA_963728075.1). Classification (GTDB taxonomy): domain Bacteria; phylum Actinomycetota; class Actinomycetes; order JAFAQI01; family DASSKL01; genus CAVSIP01. The sequence continues at coordinate 133,957 of CAVSIP010000007.1, forward strand.
AGCCGCTGGGCGTTGCCGGGTCGGTGCTGGTGGCCCGCCGGTTCGGGCTGGTCGCGCTGCCGAGGGGGCTGGACGCCCGGCGGCTGTGGGGGTTGGGCGCGCTCGCCGGCATCGGGTTCACCGTGTCGCTGTTCGTCGCCGGCCTGGCCGTGGACTCTCCGTTGGCGCTCGCGCAGGCGAAGGTGGCGGTGCTGGGCGCGTCCACCGTGGCGGCCGTGGTCGGCGTGCTGCTGCTGCGGGGGCGCCGGTTGGCGGGCGGCGCGGCTAGCGCGGCGTCCCCGAGAGGAGCCCGAGCAGCTCGCCGATCGCGTGTGTCTGCTGGAGCGGGTGACGAAGGGGCAGCCCGGGGTTGATGTCGTAGCGGTTGCGGCGGCCGACCCGGGTGCGGGTGACGTAGCCGGCCCGGACGAGGTCGGCGATGATGCCCTGCGCTGCGCGCTCGGTGATGCCGACGCGCTCGGCGATGTCGCGGCCGCGGATGCCCGGGTCGCCGGCGATGCAGATGAGCACGTGCGCGTGGTTGGTGAGGAACATCCAGGCGTGCGTGTCGCCGTCTCTGGCTACAGCTCGGGGCATGGTCAGACCGGACGGAGGGTGCCCGCGAAGACCTGCCAGGCGAGCAGCGACTTGGCCACCAGCGACAGCAGGATGTACACGCGCTCGCCGTACAGGTAGTCGCGCCAGCGGCCGACCTTCTTGTACTGCAGCACCATGTTGACTGCGAAGACGTTGAAGAACACGAAGATCGAGCCGTAGATGCCGTAGACGAACGTCGGCGGGCCGTTGCCGTCGCCGCCCGCGCCGAACAGGTAGATGCCGACCGCGATCCACGGCACGATGCCGATGATCGAGCCGAAGACGAAGGACAGCCAGCTGGTGCGCTCGGTGGTCTGGTTGTGCGCCTCCATCACCCAGCCGAACAGGATCATCGCGGCGTTGGCGGCGAAGACGAGCAGCAGCGCGGCGATGTCGTAGATGCCGACGAGCATCGCGATGACGACCATCATCACCGAGGAGGAGATGGCGTACTCCGCCCAGCGGGCGTAGTTCACGCCGCGGCGCAGGTTGCGGGCGTACCAGTCGTACGCACCCGGCAGGGAGACGGCCAGGTGAGCGATGGCGGACACGAACAGGAACGCTGCGACGAGCGGGCCGATCCGTACGTCGAACAGCGTGTCCGGCTGTGGCGCGAGCTTGCCCGCTCCCTCGTCGTAGTTGAGGAACGACGTGGTCACCGGCAGCGCGAACGCGCTGGACGCGGCCAGCATGGCGAGCCCCTGCCCGAGATGGAGGGCGGCCATGAGCAGGTTGAAGCGGCGCAGGCGCGCCATGCGCGGCACGTCCGTACGGGGAGCGGCGGGAGTGCGAGCGGCCATCGGAAGCCTCCGGGGTTCCCCGGCGACAATAGCGAAGCGCAGTTCGTACGTCTAGGCCGCCGCCCCCCGTACGGCGCGGGTTACTTCTTGAACAGGCGGCCGAAGAAGCCGCCGGAGGACGGCTCACCCGCATGCCCCTGGCAGCGCCGCGCTGCGGGGACCCCGCGCAGCACCTGGTTGACGTGCTGGCCACAGCCGGACCACGTCGTCTTGCCACACTTCCGGCAGTTCACCGCTCGGCACATGTGCTCGCTGTTCCTTACTCTCTGCGGTCCCGCAGCGGTCGCTGCGGGAGGTCTCGGTCAGGCCGGCTGCGGGGCGAGGGTGGCCCAGGCGTTGTAGCCGCCGAGCAGGTCGGAGACGTCGTTCCAGCCCGCCCGGCGCAGCAGCGAGGCGGCGACGCTGGAGCGGTAGCCGCCCGCGCAGTGCACGACCACCGGCTGGTCGGCCGGCACCTCGGCGAGGCGGCTCGGCAGCTGCGCCAGCGGGATGTTGACCGCGCCGGGGACGGTGCCCTCGGCCAGCTCGCCGGCGTTGCGGACGTCGACGACGGCCGGTGGGACGTCGCGGCGGAGCGCCTCGAGCGAGCTCGGGTGCGGTCACCCGGCTGGCGCTGCACCACCTGCTCGGGTACGGCGAGGAAGCGCCCCCTCCGGCTCGCGCAGGTAGCCGGCGACCCGGTCGAAGCCGATGCGAGCGAGCCGGACGACGATCTCCTCCTCGCGGTCCTGTGGGGCGACGACCACGATCTCCTGCTCGGGCCGGACCACCGACCCAACGGTCTCGGCGAAGCGGCCGTCGGCCGGCACGTTGAGCGAGCCGGCCAGGTGCCCGGCGGCGAACTCCTGCGGGTCGCGGGTGTCCACCACCACGGCACCGGCCGCCTGCCGCTCGAGGACCTCCTCGATCGACAGCGGGACGGGCGCGACCTCCACCGAGAACACGTCGTGCCGCTTGCGGTTGAGCACCGCGTCGTAGACGAAGTAGTCCGGCGCGGAGGGCTGGCCCTCGGTCACGATCGCGAGGAACTCGTCCTCGGTCATCGGCTGGCAGGCGTAGTTCATCAGCCCGCTGCTGGCCGATCGTCGACTGCCGCTCGGTGGACAGGTTCTTGCCGCACGCCGACCCGGCGCCGTGGGCAGGGAAGACCCGAACCTCGTCGGGCAGGTCCATGAACCGCTGCACGGACCGGTACAGCATGCGGCCCAGCTCGTCGGCGGTCACCCCGACGGAGGCCAGCAGGTCCGGACGTCCGACGTCGCCGATGAACAGCGCGTCGCCGGTGAGCACCCCGTACGGGACGGCGTCGTCGGCGTGCTCGTACACCAGCACGCTGATCGACTCGGGGGTGTGTCCGGGGGTCTCCATGACCTGCAGCGTCACGTCACCGAGCGAGATGCGCTCGCCGTCGGCGAGCTTGCGGATCGGGAAGTCGGCCTCGGCACGCTGGCCGAACCCGATCCAGGCGCCCGTCGCGTGCGGCCAGCTCCAGGTGCCCGGCGAGGAAGTCGGCGTGGAAGTGGGTGTCGATGATCCCGACGATGGTGAGTCCGTGCGCGCGGGCATCGGCCAGGTACTCGGCCACGTCACGTCGGGGGTCGACGACGACGGCCTGCTTGGTCTCCTCGTCCGCGACGAGGTACGAGGCCTGCGAGAGGCAGTCCAGGTAGTACTGCGTGAAGAGCACGGCGGTGACCTCCTGCGTCGGGCAAGTGCCCATGCTAACGGATACCCCCGCGGGTATGTTCCCGGGCCGGCTGGGCCGTTCGGCTGCGCGGGCTACCGACGGGTGCTCCACTGGTGGGGTGCGGGGGCTCTGGGGCGTCGTCGCGGCGTTGGCGGTCGTCACCGCCGGCGGCTGCGGAACGTCCGGTGCGACCCCGCGGGCGGTGAGTACGGCGAGCCCGGCGAGTCCCGCCGCGTCCGCGTCCAGCGCCCTGCCGGTGCAGGGGACGGCGTCCCCGTCCGCGAGCCCGAGCGCGTCCCCGACCGCCGAGGTGCTGCTCGACGGGGGTGCCGTCGTGCTGCCCGACTCGGCCGAGACCCCGGGCGTGACGTACGTGCAGGTCAGCCAGGCCAACATCCACCAGACGATCTGCCGGACCGGGTTCACCAAGACGATCCGCCCTCCGTCGAGCTACACGACGGCGCTGAAGGAACGGCAGCTGGCCTCGGGCTACACCTACCGCGGCGACACGAGCACCAGCGACTACGAGGAAGACCACCTGATCTCCCTCGAGCTCGGCGGAGCCCCGTCCGACCCGCGCAACCTGTGGCCGGAGCCGTACGCGGCAACCGACGGCGCCCGGGTCAAGGATCGGGTGGAGAACAAGCTGCACGACCTGGTCTGCTCCGGCGCGCTGGGCCTCAGTGCCGCGCAGCACGCGATCGCTGGCAACTGGTGGGAGGCCTACCAGCGCTACGGCGGGGAGGGGTCTCCGACCGTCTGGGACGGCAGCTACGCCGGCGGCACCACCACCAGCGCTGCGCCCACCACGAGCACCGCCGGTGCCGGTCAGCAGAGCGCTACCAGTGACCCCTCCGGAGCGACCGCGCAGTGCGCCGACGGCACGTACTCCTACTCCCAGCACCGCTCCGGGACCTGCTCCCGCCACGGCGGAGTCGCCCGCTGGATCAACCGTCCGCCGGCGTGACCCGGCCCGCGTTTGCGCAGGTCACGGTCGCGGTCGGCGGCCTGCCATGCGCGGCGTTCGCGTCCCCGAGCGGCCGGTACACTGGTCAGCGCCGCTCCGGCGGCACCCAGCGCTCGTAGCTCAACGGATAGAGCATCTGACTACGGATCAGAAGGTTGGGGGTTCGAGTCCCTCCGAGCGCGCAACGTCTTCGCAGGTCAGAGGCATGATCACGGTTTCGGCGTGATCGCCAGCAAGCACTCGTACAGCTATCCGTACAGCTAAACAGGTCGAACGCGTGCTCGGCTGGGGCCGGCTTGGCGCTCAGGAAGCGCTGGTTTCCGTCGAACGCGTGTGCGATGGGCGGCGGACCTGGGTCAGCCCTCGAGGCGCAGTCCGTGGAGCTCGAGAGCCGCCTGTAGGTCCGGGTCCTCGGGCTCGAGCGGTCCCGCCGTCCGATCGGCGAGCAGCCGGCTGTGGTCGTCGTCGCCGGCGGCCGGTCGTTCGAAGACCGCCCACAGCACCAGGTCGTTGCCGTGCCGGGACTCGAAGCGCACGCCGTCCGCCATCCGGTCGTCGCCGAGTCGTGCGTCGTAGAGCAGATGAGCGATCTCCTGGGTCAGCCGGCGCGGGACGGTGCTGCGGATCGCCGCCCCGTCCAGGTCCGGCACGCCGTAGTGGACGAGACGGGCGGCCATGCGGGGCCGTAGCCACGCCAGGGTCTCCTTGGCACCGACGTCGACGAAGACTCCGCTCATGGTGGCTGTGCCGGCACTCCGTCGGGCGACCCAGGAGCGGGGGACAACGCCGGGCTCGAGGTCGACGTGCTCGTCGTCGGCCGGGCCGCCGGCGATCTCGTCCAACTCGGCGAGTACCGCTGGGTCAGGGCGGAAGGGGGCGAGCACCTCGATGAGGCACGCCTGCAGCGAGTCGCCGGCGTAGATCACCCGGAACAGGTCCTCCGAGTCGTCCCATCGGCCCTCGAAGGGCGCGAACTCCCAGGGCGTCCAACGCCACGGGTCCGGGCTGTAGCCGACCCGGCGAACCACTCCGGCGGGCGTGGTGGTGAGCGGTGCGGGAGGCGCGGTCACGCGCCGAGCGCCGCGAACGACCGGGCGGCGGCCAGAAGTCTGGGGCCGACGTCGTCGAGGTCGCCATCACGTAGCAGCCGTGCGGGGGAGGCGTCGTCGAGCTTCGGGTTCAAGCCGGTGAACCAGGCCCGCGCGACGGCTTCGTCGTCTCGGACCGTGATCAGTTTGAGGAGCTGGTAGGCGAGCCGGAGCCTGTCCTCGGTGACGCTGCTCTTGATCTCGCGCTCGCCGTCCGCCCACTGGTGGATCGCGCGAGTCTCCTTTACTCCGGCGATGAGCGCGACGAGGCGCGGCCCGAGAGCTGCGCGCAGCTCCTTGACCAGGACGGTCAGATCAGCGCGCATCGCGGCCTCGTGAGCGGCCAGGTCCGGCCTCGCAGGAGCCAACCGTGGTCCAGCCATTCAGCACCTCCTCTCACCACTATGTCCCCCAGGTAACCACATGGCAATCCCAGTCCAATCACAGATCCTCAGGCTCTGCGGACCACGTGCGACGTTGAGCTAGGGACGTCCTGGGCGCGGCGCTCTGGTGCGCAGACTGGCACTACCCATCGGTTCCGCGAAGCTAAGCAACCCGATCGGTATAGCCAGCCTGGCCCCCGGCAGTACATGCCGAGCCGCCATAGCGCCGAGCGTGGTTGACGGGTTACCGTCGGCGGCGCGCATGGGAACCGCCGATGTTCTAAGCGCCTCGGGACGAAGTGCCCTCAAGACGCGACGGTATGTGCAAGGGTCACGCCGTGTCGTATGGGATCTGGCCCGACTGGATGATCTACGTGCCCCCAAGTTCCGCCGATTTGGGGGCGACCTCCGGACGTGGGAATGTCATTCGTGATTGTGCGCGCGAAATTCTGTCGGCCATCGCTGGTCTGACCCTGCTGGGACCTCCGGACGGGGTGGTCTGGCGGGGACATGCCGATTCCCTGTGGCGGCTGGAGTCAAAAATGGGCCGGCTTGGCCTGACGGCAGATGAGATGACGCGGCAAGAACGCCAGATGCTGCACGAGGCACGCGAGATTGGCGCCGACAACGCCCAACATCTCGGCGACTGGGAGATTCTCGCTCGGTTGCGGCACCATGGTGCGGCTACTCGGCTGATCGACTTCACTACCGATCCACTCGTCGCGCTTTGGTTCCTCTGCAACGACCAGACCGACGTTGACGCTGGCGAGTCTCTATCGTCCGCGAAGCAACGGCCTGGTGTCCTGCTGGCGCTGCAGCGCGCAGAGTTGGGCGCCGTTCCTTCTCCCTACTTGCGAAACTACGGTGAAACGCTGAAGAAGTCAGCAGGCAATTTGCTGTACCGAATTCCTCCCATCGATCCGCGGATCGCAGCGCAACGCGGAGTCTTCGCGTTTGGCACGAAACCTTTGACTGCGGCTGAGTGCGCTCAGAGCGAACTTGGACTGCCGCTGCCGGGCCCAACCTGGCGAAAAGATCCTGTCGAACGATTGTCGCGGGTCTGTGATACCGAGAAGTGGGCGAACCGTCGCGGTCAGCCGATCAAGCTATTTCCAATGATTCTCGGGATAGCAATTCCGGCGCTTGTTAAGCAGAAGCTGCTTGATGTCCTTGAAACCTCGCACGGGTTCACGTGGTCTTCGATGTTCCCCGACTTCGCGGGCATGGGCCAGGCCTACGCCGGCCGAACACCCGCTTGAACGCTGAGGAAGACAATGGGCGCTGCGATGGGCGGCTTCGGGTCGCCGGCCCATGAACGGGCGTGCCGATGCAGGCCCTATGGAGCGCCGAATCGGACTCCTCGAGGTCGACATCTGGTGGGCTGGTCACCATGAGTTGCCTCGTTGATTGACAGGGGCTCGAGGGCGTCGAGATGTCAGATGACATATTCAGACGCTACGACCAAGTGAGGAACTCGAACGGGGAGCACCGCATGAAGGTCGCCAGCCGTCACCAGATCTACCTCGACTACCTACTGCCACGCGACGACAGCTGGAGCAATCTTTCCCTCCGAATCGACACCGACGCCGGCTTCCAAGCGACGCTGCGGCCCCGTGGACCCACCGAGGATCTTTTTCCCGAGGACATCGATCGGACGCTTTCCTCGATGACGTTCACCTTGACGCCGCTCGCAGTCGTCGACGGCCGGATCGACGTTCGAGTGGCCGATCGCGCGCTCGACAGAATCGAGGTCACAATCCTCACTGAGATCGAGGAAGAATGTGATTGGTTCGAGGAAACGCGGCGCGCGATACGACGAGCTGTCGACATGGCGGATGGATTCTTGGCACATTGCCGCGTCGCCGCCGATTCGCCGTTCGTGGCCGCGGTCCCGAGGACTTGGCGTAGCCAGGACACTCGCTTCTACATCATGGCTCCCAACACAATTACTTGGTACGACGGAGAGACTGGGGACCGGCTGCCGGTTCTGGATGGTGTCAACGCTCTCGCGCAAAGTGGCGCGATTCGAGCGCCAGAGACCGGCACGATTTCGGCCGAAGCCATCCTGAGTAGTTTGCGTGGAGGTCAGGATCCCCCGATCTTCCGGTCGTTGCTGGTAGATGCTCAAGCGAACGTAAACAACGCTGAACTCCGTGAGGCAGTGCTGGCACTTGCCTCGGCGATCGAGGTTGCATCTAACGTCCATTTGAACCGATCCGGTAAGAGGGGAACGGCAGCAGTCGAGGCCGTCCTGAAGAGGTCCGGTATCTCGTTCGCGGAGCGCCGCTTTGATCAGCTCACACGAGCCCTTGAGGGTCGATCCTTGAAGTCGGACGCACCGCAAGCCTATGCAGACGTCGAAATCGCCTACCGAGAGCGGAACGACCTAATGCACAGCGGCGAGTTCGGTGCGGAACTCTCGTCGCTCAAGGGTGAGGACAAGCCACGAAGGGTCCAGGAATTGATCGCGAGCGGACGCCACGCGATCACATGGTTAGGCGTCTAGGGCGCGCGAGAAGGCATCTCGCGAGCTATCGGTTGGCGCGGCGGGGCTTGGCGAGACGACGTCACCTAGCGCATCTTGCGCACCGACCCGCGCTCTTGGGCGGCGCGACCGTAACCGTCATTACCGAGCACAACGCAAGGCCCGTCGCGGGGCGGCATCGGCCTGCGGACCCGCCAGCGAGCGACTACCGCAACAGATCCCGCAGGAGCCCGTCCATCCGGTTGGCGGCGTCCCGCTTCACCTCCTCGAGCACGTGGGTGTAGAGGTCGCTCGTCGTCGCCATGCGCGTGTGACCCATCTGCTCCATCACCGTGCGCATATCCGCACCCTGAAGCAGTAGGAACGACGCCGCAGTGTGCCGCAGGTCGTGCGGCCGGCAGCGGCGTACGCCGGCGCGGTCACAGAGCCCGTGCCAGGCGTGGTAGATGTTCTGCGGATCGATCGGCGTACCGACGGGCGTGGTGAACATCAGGTCCGCGTCGGCCCAGAACTTCGCGGCTACCCTTTCCCGCAACTGGCGGGCGCGGTGCTCCTTGAGCATGACGACCAGGCTGGCGGGCAGCGCCAGGACGCGGACGCTGCCCACTGTCTTCGGCGCCTCCTCGACCAGCTCGGTCCGGTAGCGCCCACGCGTCGACGGTTCGGCGGTGCGTCGTCGCTGCAGCGACCGCGAGACGCTGATCGTTCGGGAGTCGAAGTCCAGGTCCGACCAGCGCAGGGCAAGTGCCTCCCCGCGGCGTAGGCCGAGGCTCATCAGCACGAGCCAGAGTGCAAAGAGCCGGTCCTCGGCGGCCGTCGCCAACAGCTTCTTCGCCTCCGCCAGGGTCAGCGGCTGGATGGTCTTGCGCGGAATCCGTCCCGGCTGGACGAGCAGCGTCGGGTTGCGTGGGATGAGCTCGTCGCGGACGGCGTCGTTGAGCGCGCGGCGCAGCGTCGCGTGCGCGAGCTGGATCGTGCGCGCGGACAGCGGCCTGCCCCGGGCGCTCGTCACCTGGCGGAGCTCGGCGATCCACGCCCGTAGGTGAGGAGGCTTGAGCTCCTCGAGACGGTGGCGGCCGAGGTACGGCGTGATGTGGCGCTCGACCATGTCGCAGTAGCTGTCTCGCGTCGACTGCCGGAGGCCGCCGGCCGCCACCTGCTCGGCGAGCGTCCCGGACACCCAGGCGTCGAGGTACTGGCCGACGGTCATGCCGCGGCGCGTCCCGACGACGATGCCGTCGTCCACCTGCCGCTTCAGCGCGTCCAGCCGGGAGCGGACCTCGCGCTGGCTCGAGCCGTAGACGTAGCGCCGGCGCTGGCGGCCGCGGCCGTCGACGCCGAGCGTGATCGCGCCGGCCCAGCGATCGCCACGCCGGAAGATCGTCCCCTCGCCGTGCCCGCGCCGTCGCGTCATGCGTGCCTCCTCACCCCGCGGGGATCACCACGGTGGTGCTCCGGTCGGGTGCCTCGACGGGTCCGTACGCCGCCCCCTCGGTGGGCACCAACCCCGCCACGAAGGCCTCGACCGCCGCCCGCGGGATGCGCCGGCTGCCACCGAGTCGAATCGAGAACAGGGCGCCGGTCCGGAGCAGGTCGTAGAGCTTCGTCCGCCCGATGCCCAACATCGTGGCCGCCTCCGGCGGGGTGAGCAACAGCTTGTCCACAGTCCGACTCCTCTCGCAGTTCCCACTTGGTTGGGGACCACGATCCGCGCGGACCTTGTCCAGAACCTTGTCCGCGACCTTGTCCGCCCAGGTCAGCAGCGGAATCTTCGTCGCGGTGGGCGACTCCGCCCGCCACGTGGTGCCGCCGACCTTGCCCAGAACCTTGTCCGCCGTGGCCTCCTCCGCGGCGGCAAGCCGGATCGCGATTCAGGCGGCCGTGGAGCCGCCGGCTGCACTCGCAGGCGTCACCAGGCTCTGTCACCTCGCCTCGGCGGTGTGAACCAGGCTTCGCAGCGTTCACGCGTCGGCCAGGCGCCAGGACCCGCCGCTCTACCCCCCGGCAGCATGACGTGACTACCTCCCACAGCACCTGCCAACGAAGAAATCAAGATTGCTAACTGCGCCAGCCACAAGCGAGACAGCACCTTGTCCAACCGAGATCACAAAGACAAGATCGAATACGGCACACAGTTGCATCCGCCGTGCCGCGAGGAGTGGTGACGGACCTCGGCCCTGACGGCAACCATGGCCATCAACTGTTGGACGGCCTGGCAGGGCCCCCGGTTGAAGGCACCGACAGCCGGCGGATTTGGACACCCGTCAGGTTCGATCAGGACGCCACGACACTGGCCGCGCGGAAGGTTTCGGCCGGCATCGGGCGGTCGAGCCGCCAGGTAATCGCAATTGGTCGCTCGCCGCGGTGTTCGACATACGTGGCTTGGCCGAGGCACAGAAAAGGTGCCGCGCCAAGGTCGTCGGTGGGTGACTCGCGGACGAAGAGCACGACGTGGGTCTGTCGACCGGCTTGTCCGAGGTACCGCCGTCCCGCCTCGGAGGTCGTGGAGGTGGCGTTCTGGGACTCCCAGTGGAACAGCTCGGGGCTGATGGCGTAGTCGCGGTACATCGTGGTCGGTGAGAACTCGTGCTCGGTCTTGCGCAGGTTGATCAGCAGTGCGTCGGTCTGGGTCTCCTCAGCCCAGGCGACGCCGGTGATATTGCCGCGGGCTGACCGCTCGAGGTTGGCCCAGCCGAGCGCGGCGAGGATCTCCTCGCGGCGGTAGTGCGCGTGGCTGAGCAGGGGTACGTGCTGCAGGCCCTGGCCGAGTGACCGTGGGGAGTGGCGTGAGCGGTCGACCCCGATCGCGATCAGCTCTCGCAGCTCGGCGCAGACGGCCGGGTGGCGACGCAGGTGGGCAAGGCCGTCGGCGTACGACGCGAAGCCACCGCGGTTGGGCCACAGCGTGAAGAAGAGCATCCGCGCGAGCCGCTGCTGGCGTTCATCGAGTTCTCGGTAGTCCGGCCCTGCCGGCTCGGCGAGCGTGGAGTAGAGGTCGGCCCGTTCCGGGTCGTCCACATGGGCGAGCGAGGAGACCCGGCGCAGGAGCTCGTCGTCGTCCGGCCCCGGCGGTGGCGTCGGCAGGGACGCCTCACGTCGTAGCCCGGTCCATGAGCCGTTGCCGCGGTAGACGTCGGCGAGATCGCGGCCGGACTCGTCCAGGTACCGGGCAAGCCTGGGGTCACCGTAGGAGCGCAGGTCGGCGACGAGCTGCTTGCGGGTGAGACGCAACTGCCGGCGCACGTTGTCGAGAACGATCTGCTGGGCCACCCGGTCGAGGATCAGCTGCGAGCCGGAGGGCAGGAACGGGAAGCCGCTCTCGACCTGCCGTTCGAGGCCCTTACGGGTCGACCCAGTGAGTGGCCGGTACCGAACGTCGAACCGGAACTCGCGGCAATGCTGCCCTATGAAGTCCAGCGCGGTGAGCACGGCCTTGCCGGGCGCGCGGCGCAGCCCGCGGCCGAGCTGCTGAAGGAAGATCGTCGCGCTCTGCGTGGGCCGCAGGAAGAGCACGGTGTCGACCTCGGGGACGTCGAGTCCCTCGTTGAACAGATCGGCGGCGAACAGGCAGTTCACCTCTCGCTGTCGCAGCTGACGAAGCGCGTCCGCGCGGGCGGTGTTCGTGGTGTCGCCGGACACTGCCAGCGCCGGGATGCCGGCTCGGCGAAAGACCTCGGCCATGTACTCGGCGTGAGCGACCGACACGCAGAAGCCAAGAGCGCGCATGGTGCGGACGTCTGTCACCTTGTCCCGCAGTGCCTGCAGCACCTTGGCGGCTCGGGCGTCGTTGCCGGTGTAGACCCGGTCGAGCAGCGAGACGTCGTACTGCCCGCGCTTCCACTCGATGCCGGACAGATCGACGTCGTCCGCGACGCCGAAGTAGTGGAACGGCACCAGCAGGTCCGCGGCGAGTGCGTCCCACAGCCGCAGCTCGTAGGCGGCACGGTTGTCGAAGAACGAGCGGACATCGACGCCGTCGGCGCGTTCGGGCGTGGCCGTCAACCCAAGGAGCTCCGCCGGCTGAAGGTGGTCGAGCAGACGGCGGTAAGTCGGTGCTTCCGCATGGTGGAACTCGTCGATGACCACGACGTCGAAGTGGTCCGGCGCGATCCGGTCGACGCCGTACGAGGCGAGCGACTGGACGCTGGCGAAGACGTGGTTCCACCGTTCGGGCCGGCTGCCTGCGACGTACAGCTCGCCGAAGGCGCCGTCCGCGAGCACTTCCCGGTACATCCGAAGGGACTGCTGGAGGATCTCCTGCCGGTGAGCAACGAACAGCAGCCGCGTCTGGCGGTCCTGCTGCTCCCGGAGCCGGCGATAGTCCAGCGCAGCGACGACCGTCTTGCCGGTGCCTGTGGCAGCGACGACGAGGTTGCGGTGCCGGTGATGGATCTCCCGCTCGGACTCGAGCGCCTCGAGGATCTCCGTCTGGTGAGGCAGGGGGCGGACTTCCAGCCCCGATAGCGTGATGTCAGCCGATGAGGCGCCCCGAGAACCCGACCGCGCCAGCGCGTCGTCGAGTCGGTCCGCGTCGGTGGCGGGGTCGTACGGCACGAACGCTGGATCAGCCCAGTAGGTGTCGAAGGTTGCGGCGAACTTGCGCAGCAGCTCCGGTGTCGCGACTCCCGACAACCGAACGTTCCACTCCAAGCCATCGACGAGCGCCGACCTCGACAGGTTGGAGCTGCCGACGAACGCAGTGTCGAAACCGGAGTTGCGCCTGAGCAGCCATGCCTTGGCGTGAAGGCGGGTGGACTGTGTCTCGTAGGTGATGCGTACGTCGGCGCCGAAGCGGCGGACGAGCTCGTCGACGGCCCGCCTCTCGGTCGCGCCCACGTAGGTCGTGGTGATGACGCGCAGGGGGACCCCGCGGTCACGTAGCCGGAGCAGCGGCTCCTCCAAGACGCGCAGTCCATGCCAGCGAATGAACGCGCACAGCAGGTCAACGCGGTCAGCGCTGGACAGCTCCGCACGTAGTTCCGAGCCGAGCGTGGGCTCGTCCGGACCGTTGGTGAGCAGGGCCGCGGAAGACAGCGGGGTCGCCGGTCGCTGCAACTCGTACACGCCAGGAGCGATGGCTCGGGTGAGGACGACCAGCTGCTCGAGGCCGTCGACGAGCCGCTCGTCGGGCGCATGGACGACGTCCATCAGCTCGTTGACGATCGCCGCCCGCTTCTCCTCATCACGCTCGTCCGCGAGCAGCCGGCGTACTGACCGAGCCACGTGGCGAGCAAGGATTTCAGGAGCGTCTGCCGGATCAACCGGGGCGAATCTCGGTTCTAGGTCACGCAGGTGACTGAGCGACTGCTCCAGGCCCGACGTGCGCAGGGACTCGTAGAGGCCTTCAGGTAGCGGCTCGGGCACGGGTGGCAGCTTCTCACGATACTCACGCCAGCTCTGGCCGTTCGCATTTCAATATCAAGTCGCGACATTTCAATGCCGAAGCCCACCGTTAGCGAGCACGCTATTCATGGGGGGCGAAGTGTCGGCGGGCGCATCAGCGCAGTGGGAGGTCACGCGCTCGGAGCTGCGCATCGCCGAGTACCTGCGCTTGCTCGAGCAAGAACGGGATCGGCTGAAGTCCTACCAGGCCGCAAGCCGCACAGAGCGCCGTATCGGCGCCCTTCTCGATCCGATGTCGGTCTGGGGCTGGCATCTGCTTCCCGATCGTCGGTGGCCGGGAACGCGAGCCGCGAACATCGACCTCATTCACGTCGGTCCGGGTGGCGTGCTCGTGATCGACGTGAAGGCCTGGGCCGAGCCGCGAATCGAGGGCGGCCGGCTGATGCGCGGCGACGCCGACGCTTCTGACGAGGTCGACAAGCTGCTGCGTGTCACCGCGCTGGTTGAGGACTCCGTCGCTGACTTGGGGCTCACCCCGCTGGAGGTCCGGCCGATTCTGGTCTTTGCCGGTCGCCGAAAGCTGGACTTGCAGCTGGGACGCGTGCAGGTGCTGGGCGAGCCCAGCCTGGTTCCGTGGATCGGCCGGTTGGGATCTCGTCTGACGGACGAGGAAGTGACGACCGTTGGTGCGACGGTCGCCACTGCGTTCCCGCCCTATGAGCAGTCCGCGCCGGCGAAGGTGAGTGTCCTCGAACCGGAACCGGTCGTCCCCCGCATCGCCATGGCGCCCGAGGAAACCGGGACCCTGTTCGACGTCGCAGACCTCGAGGCGTCGCTTCTCGAGGCGGCGCTGAAGGAACCGATCGAGTCGTGGATGACCTTCCTGCATCCCGAACAGGTCAAGCAGGTCCGTCGTTCCTTGAACGGGCCTGCCCGCGTACGTGGACCCGCCGGGACCGGCAAGACCGTGGTCGGCCTTCATCGCGCGGCCTACCTGGCGAAGGTCACCAGGGGCCCGATCTTGTACACGTCGTTCGTCCGGACGCTGCCCCGAGTGCTCGCCCGGCTGTATGAGCGCCTGTCTCCGGAAACCGTCGACCGGGTCGAGTTCCTTGGCCTGCATGCCTGGGCGTTACGGCTCCTGAGCTCTCGGCACGTCCCATCCCAGCTGGACGCGGCGAGGGCGGAGACGCTGTATTGGCGTGCCTGGTCGCGGCACCGCAGGAATCCCCTGCTCGGCCGAAAGGGTGTCTCAGCCGGCTACTGGCGGGAGGAGATCGACTACGTCATCAAGGGACGAGGGCTGACCGACTTCTCGCAGTACGCCGAGCTGGCCCGCGTAGGCCGCCGCATGCCCCTTCAACCCGAGCAGCGCGAGTCCGTCTGGGACCTGTACCAGGAGTACGACGGGCTGCTTCGCGCGGATGGTGTCCACGACTTCAACGACATACTGCTGCTCGCGCTGCAACAGGTGCGTGCGGATCCCGTCCAACCGCAGTACGTCGCGGTCGTCGCAGACGAGGTACAGGACCTCAGCTGCGTGGGAGTCCAGATCCTGCACGCGCTCGTGGGTGACCGGCCGGACGGGCTGCTCCTCATTGGAGACGGGCAGCAGGCGGTCTACCCGGGTGGGTTCACCCTCGCCGAAGCCGGTGTCTCCGTCACCGGGCGATCCGTCGTGCTCCGCACCAACTACCGGAACACAGCGGAGATCCTGGACGTGGCCGCCAAGGTGGTGGAACAAGACGGCTTCGATGACCTCGAAGGCATCACGGAGGACGGGCACCGGGCCGTCGAGGTGCAGCGCACCGGCGGGCAGACGATCCGGGTCGATGCCGACACCGAGACCAGCCACGACATCGCACTCGTGGCCCGGCTCAAGCAGACCTTCCGAGAGCTCGGCGTGCCGCTTGGTGACATGGCAATCCTCACGGCTACGCGTGCACTCGCGCACCGGTACCTCCGGCTGCTTACTGCCGAGGATGTTGCTGCGGTCTCTCTCGAGGACTACGAAGGCACGAGTGTGCAGGCGGTAATAGTCGGCACCTTCAAGCGCGCCAAGGGTCTGGAGTTCAAGCACGTCTTCATCCCGCTAGTGCCGGCGGAGCCTTCGGTGCAGATCGAGGGAGAGACCGACTCCACTTATCGAGAGCGCCTCGAACTCGAGAGGCGCGAGCTGTATGTGGGAATGACCCGCACCCGAGACTGTCTGTGGCTGGGGTACGTGAACAAAGTCGAGCGATGACTGGGCTGCTCAGGCAGCCACGGGATCGCCCTTGAACACCTCTCGTCGATGCCACCGCACGTGCCGATCAGCTGGCATCTGTGTACCTGGACGCGGCGCCAATGCGCGGCCATGCAGGTCGTACACGGCGCGACCAGCCGGCGTACGCGCGGTGAACGAGGCCGAAACGAGGAGCGTGTAGTCATCACTCACGCCCAGCACGCCGCGATCCAGAAGCTTGTGATGTAACGAGCACAGGGCGAGTCCGTTGTCGAGATCGTCCGGACCCTCATGGTTGAACCAGCGCACGTGGGCCGCCTCTAATCCCACCGACGCTCCCGCAAGCAGACCGTCGAATCCGCAGAACGCACATTGACGGTCCCAGGCTTCCAGGACGTCGAGGCGCCAGCCGACGCTTCGCCGGCGCGTCTCAGCGGAAGTCGCAGCCGTGGTTTCGGATGCGTACACCTGGTCTGGATCAAGACCGGCGTCAACAAGGACGTCCCGCGCCACAGTGCTGGGGAAGTGAGCGTCGACCAGCGACCGAGCGACGCTGACCAACGTGTCAGGGTGGGACGCCAGCTCTCTCTCGAGCGCCTCTTCCAGCCGGCCGGTCACCTGCTGGTCCCGCAGCGGGGTGATCCTGTCCATCGGCACGTCGTGGTCGAGCACCCACACGCCATCACTGCGCAGGTGCGTAAACGGATACGCGGCCGACTGAGCCCGTCCTGTCGTGCTGGCGGGACCGTACTCCGCGATGAGATCGGCCAGCCGACCCTCTGCCACACTCCAAGGAAGCTCGCTCATTCCGGTCCGCGCGAGCTGGCCCAGCGCCAAGAGCACGAGAAGGGGTTTGTGCGGTGCGCGATGACCGCCCGCCTCGTGCTGGCGCAGTCGCAGAAGGCGGTGCACCGCAGGCTCATCGACCCCCACGTGGAGATCCTGCCAGGAGATGACCTGGCGGTCAGGGCGCTGACACACCGCAACTTGCAGCGCACCTGTTCGCGCCTCACCGCGCCGGTCTTCAAATCTTGCGAATCTTGCGAATTGCGCCTAGCCTCCTCCTAGGAGGTGGGCGGCCATGAGCGGTGCGCAGGAGCAGACGGTTCTCCCTCCGAAGGACGCGGAGGCGCTGGCCGAGATCGAGACGCTCCTGCGGTCGAAGGCGGCTGAAGTGAGGTTGGCCGGCGGCGAGAGTGAGGCCGTGGTGCCGGAAGAGCTTCGTGCCCTGATGACGACCGTGGTCATGGCGCTCCGAGGAGGGCAGGCAGTCACACTCGCTCCGCACGCCCTTCGCTTGACGACCCAGCAGGCGGCGGGCCTGCTCGGCGTGAGCCGGCCCACGCTGATCAAACTGCTCGAAGAAGGCAAGATCCCGTACGAGACGCCGAACCGGCATCGACGGATTCAGCTCAGTGATCTGCTGAGCTACCAAGCCACCCGCCGGGGTGAGCGTCGCGAGACGTTGCGCGATCTGACCCGTGATGCCCAGGAGCTGGGCACCTACGACAAGTCGGCCGAGGACTACGAAGCAGCTCTGGCCGAGGCACGATCGACGCGCGCGTGACAGACGTACGCCGCCCTGTTCCACTCGTCCGTGGCGGAAGCCTTCGATGACGCCGTCGGCGTCGGCTGAGAGCAGATCTCCGTAGGGCGTGATGAGGTTGCCGCATGAGGGACGACGTACGGGAACTCGTCGACCGGCTCGCTAAGTCGCGATCCTTCGCCTGGCTGCGAGTGATCGACGATGCGCGGCTCGAGGAGCCGGTCGAGGTGGAGGACGCCGCGTCCGAGATCGTCGAGCCGTATCGCTGGCTGCTGGCGTGCCTCGGTGACGGGGTGAAGCTGACCCAGGCCGGCTACCTGCCGCCGGCGATCGTCAACGGGGCGATGGCCGCGCTCGGCTGGGAGACCGAGTGGATCGGCAAGGGGAACCGCGAGGACCTGACCGTCCCGGTGCTGGACCTGCGCGAGTCGGCTCAACGGTTCGGGCTCGTCCGCCGCTACCGCGGGCGGCTGCTCGTCACCGTTGCGGGCCGCAAGCTGGTAGACCCGCAGGCGTTGTGGTGGCACCTGGCGGAGCGCCTGCCGGACGCGCGGTCGGAGGCCGAGCGGCATGGCGGCATCGCTTACCTGCTGCTGACGGCAGCCGGTCGGCCACGGGACGACGTGCTGCTCGCGGAGGCGCTCGCGATCCTCGGCTGGCGCGACCGCAGCGGCATGCCCGTCACGGACATCGGTGCGTTCAGCCTCGCGCGCGACACGTGGGCACTTTTCCGTCGCCTCGGTGTGCAGCCGGACAAGGACCGGTGGGACGACCCCGAGCCTGTCCCTACGGTGGCGGGCGTCCGGCTGGCGAGAGCCGCTCTCATCGGTCGTGGCCCCGCCAGGAGCCAGCCGCAGCCGAGCTCGCGCCCGCGCACCGAGGCGGTGACGTTCACGATCAGCTTGCGGGACATCGACCCACCGATCTGGCGGCAGGTCGTGGTGCCGGCGTCGCTGACGCTGCGGCAGCTGCGCGCGGTGATCCAGACCGCGATGGGCTGGCAGGACTACCACCTGCACATGTTCGACGTCGACGGTGTGCTCTACGGCGACGTGGAGGAGATCGAGACGGCGCCGCTCGGCGACGGGGAGACGTTCACCGTCGGCGAGGCGGCCCGCGTGGGCGAGTTCAGCTACGAGTACGACTTCGGTGACAGCTGGCATCACGACATCCGTGTCGACGACGTCAGCCCCAGCGTCGGGACCGACACCCCGCGTGTCGTCGCCGGCGCCCGTAACTGCCCGCCGGAGGACTGTGGCGGGCCATGGGGTTACGCCGATCTGCTCGACGCCCTGGCCGACCCGCAGCACGAAGACCACGACCAACTGCTCGAGTGGGTCGGCGGGGAATGGGACGCCGAGGCGTTCGACATCGACGCGACGAACGAGTTGCTCGCCCTCTACGACCGGCACACCCGCATGCGTCCCGCGGACTGACCGAGAGCAGCCCGCTCAACCGCTGCGGAAGATGTCGGCGGCAGTGACGGCGAACAGGTCGGCTGGTGCGTTGGTCACCGACTCGCGTGCCCCTACCGCGTAGCGCAGGGTCGCCGGCTCGTCGACGAGCCAGCCCGCCTTCTCGGCCAGGTCGGCAAGCACCCGTCGTGCGTCGACGCGGGTGGACCACTTCACCTCTCCGACCATGACGACCCGTCGGGACCGGCCGGCCAGCACGACCGCGTCGATCTCGGCGGGCGGGTTGTCGCGCCACCAACGCCCGACCGCGACGATGTCCTTCTCCAGGCGGCCCGCGGCGGCCTCGGCGCGCATGTGGTCGCGGAAGGCCTGCTCGTACGCCGGGCCGAGCTGGTCGTCCAGCGACTGGACGAGCACCGGCAGGATCGACTCGCCGAGCCCGCGGTCGATCTCGGCGCGGTAGCGGCTGAGCAGCCCGAGGTAGAAGGCCAGGAAGTTGTCGGTGATTCGGTAGATCCGCCGTCGGCTGCTCGGCTTCTCGGTCACCGGCTGCAGCCGTTCGATCAACCGCAGCTCGATGAGCCGGTCGAGCGTGCGGGCCGGTTCGGTGCGTAGCTGGTCCTTGATCTCCTGGTGCCGGGTCTTGCCTGCCGCGATCGCGTGCAGGACTGCAGCCGGGTGCTCACCGGCCTCAACCTCCGTGGCAAGCACCAGCTCCCCTTCGGTTAGCAGCGGCGCGCCCGGCCGGCAGGCCAGCGCACGCAGGTTCTGCTTCACCGAGCCGCGCTGGTCCCACCACGACAGGTAGAGCGGCATCCCGCCGACCAGCCCGTACACCAGCGCCCGGTCGGGCGCGGAGAGCCGCCGCAGCATCGCGGCTGCCTCCGCCGGCGTGAACGGCTGCAGGTGCAGGGTCAGGTCGAACCGGCCGTACAGCGGAGCGCGCTGTTCCTGCAGCGCCGTCATCGTGCGTACGGCGGAGCCGCACAGCAGCAGCCGCAGCTTGCTGCGCGAGCCCACCCGGTCCAGGAACGCGCGGATGACCCCGGGCAGCTCCGGACTGGTGCCGACCAGCTCGGGAAACTCGTCCAACACGACGAGGAGCGGCTCGCGCCCAGCCTCGTCGGCGAGAGTGTCCAGCGCGTCGTCCCAGTCGGTGAACGGGCGAGACTGCAGGTTCCGCGTGCCGGCCGAGACGTTGGCCGCCTGCCGGGAAAGCAGCGCCAGCTCGCCGGCCCTGCTACGTCCCGCGCCGGTGTGGAACACGGCGCGGCGCCCCTCGGCGAAGCGTTGGATCAGCGCAGTCTTGCCGACCCGGCGGCGCCCCCAGACCATGGCAGCGCGCGCCGCCGGACGCGCGAACCACGCCTCGAGTGAGGCGAGCTCGCTCTCCCGATTCACGAAGTCCACGCGCCACCGCCTGCACTCACGTCCGACGTAACTTACGTAACACGTAAGCTAGCATGGCAGCGACTCGAGGGCAGCACCAGCTCACGTCCTACGTAACTTACGTGGTGCGTGACCTCGTACAGCTATCCGTACAGCTATGGGGGTGCGTGCAAGGGTGTTCGCAAGAGTTCGCACTCGTCCGTGACCTGCGAAGACGCACTTCTGCGAACCCCTGCGAACAGCCCCAAGATCACTACGGATCAGAAGGTTGGGGGTTCGAGTCCCTCCGAGCGCGCCCACTCCGATTCCCCTTGTGACCAGGGAAGACGCGCGGGGACGGGGGACGGTGATGAGCCCCCGTTACCCGGCCGGGACACACAAGCCAGGCTCCTAGGACACACAAGGGGCACCGACCGCCCCGCGCCCGTCGGCGCCACCGACACCAGCCGGCCGCGGTTGCGCCCGTCGGAGCGGCCCGGACGGGTCGCGGCCATGACGACGACCCACGAGCAGGGCGGGCGCTGATGGCCCCCCGTCGCAAGGGCCCCGGCAAGCGCTGGTCGGCCACCTCCACCGTCGAGTGGCGCGACCGCACAGGCGCCACCCTCACCCGCACCCGGACCGCCGACACGGCCCCGGCCGGCGCGGCCAAGGCGCGCGTGCACTACCGCCTGGACGGCAGG
The DNA here is from genome assembly GCA_963728075.1 of uncultured Actinomycetota bacterium. Lineage (GTDB taxonomy): Bacteria > Actinomycetota > Actinomycetes > JAFAQI01 > DASSKL01 > CAVSIP01. Next base: position 154,543 of record CAVSIP010000007.1, read on the forward strand.
TCGAAGAAGGCCACCGTCACCGGTCCCGACCTCGCCGGTCGGGTGGCGGCCCTGCAGGCCCTGCTCGCCGCCGCCTACGCCGCCGACTGGCCCGCCGACGAGCGCGGCCGCCCGGTCCCGCCGGCGCCCCCGCCGGCCGCGGTGCCGCCCGCCCGGTGACCACGGCCGCGTCCCGGCGGGGTGCCGGGACCGGCGGGGCCACGGTGGTGCCGCTGCGCCCGGCCGCGCCGCCACCCCTGGCCGGGCCGGCGGGCCTGCCGGCGACCGGCCGGGTCGACCACGCCTCCGACGTGGCGAGGCTCGCCCGCTGGTACGGCAACCACGCCCGGACCACGAAGAAGCGCCCGGGGCGGCGAGAGGTCGCCCACCACGACCGGCAACTACGACAGCAACCTGGACTTCTTCGTCGACCATGCCCGCTACCAGGCCGGTGACCCCCGCCTGGACGTGCTCGGGGTCCCCGCGGGCACGCCGATGCGCTGCGCGGACCCGGACACCGGTGTCAACGAGCGCGACCTCGTCCTGCTGCTCGAGCTGCGTGCCACCACCAACCTGCAGTGCGCGCGGCCACGCCAAGCGGCCTCGTGGATAAAGGACGCGGCGAGCGGGGTGGTCTGGTCGGTTCCCGCCTTTCCGGTTCGCGACGTCAGCGGGTGGGCGGAGAGCCGGGTCGAGCAGATGGGCAGCAAGGCGAAGGTCTGGCTCGAGCAACCCGGTGGCTCCCAGTGGCTGTACAAGTACGCCCGTTCGGATGGCGCGGGTCGGCTCTACGGGGACGACTGGGCAGAGGTGCTGGCGTACCACCTGGCACAGCTCGTGGGAGTCCCTGCGCCACTCGTGGAGTTCGCAGAGCGCGACGGAGCTCGTGGCATCGTGTGCCGGCTGATGAACGATCCCGATGCCGAGGAACTCGTGCACGGGAACGAACTGCTCGGTGACGCGACGCCGAACTACGACCCGACCCAGCTACGTGAGCATCCGCTCTACACGGTCCCCGCAGTGGAGGCGGTGCTACGGGACAGCCTGCCGCCAGCGTCACCACCTGAGCTCGAGTCGTTCGACGGGTTCGATGTCTGGGCGGGGTACCTGCTGTTCGACGCCTGGATCGCCAACACCGACCGTCACCATGAGAACTGGGGCGTCCTGGTTCACCGGCGGACCGGGGCCGTCACTTTGGCACCTTCGTTCGACCACGGATCCAGCCTCGGCTTCAACGTGATGGCCGAGCAGCTGTCAAGGCTGCTCGCAGATCCTCAGCAGATGAGGGGGTGGTGCGGTCGCGGTCGCAGCAAGCACTTCGCGGGACGTCCTCGGCTGCTCGATGTCGCCGTCGAGGCCCTGAGCAGCGCGACGCCTGCCGCAGCGGCCCACTGGCGCGGGGTGCTCGAGGCCGTCGAACCCAGGGTGTGGCGTCGCACACTCCAGCGGGTTCCGGCTGGGAAGATGTCGGAGGGGTCGCGTACGTTTGTTGATCAGGTTCTCGAGATCAACAGAGGGAGGTTGTTCGATGCCAGTTGGTGAGCTGACCGCATCACCATCGACCTCCTCGACGGTCGATGCGCGCCGCCTGTTCCTGGTTTGGCAGGACCCGGAGACGCGTGCATTCGCGCCCGTCGGTGCGCTGGTCCGTGAGCCGGGCGGAGCGTACGCGTTCCGCTACATCCGCCGTGCCCTCGAACTCCACGAGTTCCGGCCACTGGCGTCATTCCCTGAGCTGGACCAGATCTACCGATTCTCGCAACTACCGCCGTTCTTCGAGAACCGGATCATGTCGTCGCGCCGTCCGGACTACGCGGCGTTCATCGCGACGCTCGACCTTTCGCTCGAGGACGCCACACCGTTCGAGGTGCTCGCCCGCACCGGGGGCGGTCGGGCCACGGATACCTTCCATGTGGTCGCCGACCCTGAGCGACAGGCAGACGGTTCGCTCATTACCCGGTTCCTTGCCCACGGGCTGCGGTACCTGAGTGGTGCTGATGAGCGGGCAGCGGCGCTCGTGCCCGGTCAGCGGCTGCTACTGCGCCGGGAGCCGACGAACCCGGTGAACCCCCGGGCCCTGCTCATGGATGCGGCTGACGACGAGCCGGTTGGGTACGTGCCGGACTGGATGCTCCCGTACGTCTATGACCTGACGAGCCAAGATCCCGGTCATGCGCTGATCGTTGAGCGCGTCAACCCGGCGGCGCCGGTTCATCTGCGACTTCTGTGTCGGCTTGAAGCGATTCCTGAGCCCGGGTACCGACCGTTCTCCACAGGCGAGTTCTCGTATGTCTCGCGGGGCAACACAGCATGATCAGGCCATCCACCCCTGCCACGCGGGCCTCGGCGATCTCTCCTGTCGTCCTGCCTGACGCGTGCGCTAAAGCAGATCGACGCGGCGCTCAGTCGATAGGTCTGCCACGTCTGCTCTCGGTGGGCAAGGGGGAGTCTCCCGCGCCACCCTGGGCGATTCCCCACCGAGCGCGGATGCGGCCCGAGGCCGCGGGCCTCGATGGGTCATGACCCACACTGTACGACGGGGCACTGACAACGAAGCCGGATGCCAAGACTCCAGTCCCGACATCGGATCCTGCAGCCTCACCTAGTTCCGGTTCAGGCCGAACTGACGTGAGAGCAGCTTGTTCTTCCAGTAGGACTCGATCCGCTCGATCGTGTCGTCAGGGGTGTTCTCGTCGACGACCTCAAGCACCGACACCTGGTAGTTCCTGCGACCCTTCTGGGCGGCGGCCTTGAGCCCGGCGTCGCCGCCGTCGCCACCTTCGGTGTAGCTCATCCAGCGGCCCAACAGGCTGTCGGCGCCCTTCGCTGAGCCTACGTACTGCTGGCCGGACTCGACGTCAACGAGCAGGTAGACGCCCTTGACGCTGCGCAGCACCTGCTGCCAACCATTCGGCAGCGTCGGTACCTCGTCGATCGGCCGGACGAACTCGCGGAACCCAGGGAACCTGGGCTCGTACTGCTCGGCGATCTCGACGATCGGCTTCGGCTGATTACCGGCCCGCTGGACCCAGCTGCGTGCCGCGGCACCCCACTCGACGACCACGCGATCGCGGTAGTCGGCCAGCTCGTCGATCAACTTCAGGTCGTACTTGAAGTGGCCGGACGTGTCGTGCCGGACCAAGACGTCGAAGCTGCCGGCCGGCAACGTGTCGACGCAGGCGACACGGTACAGGCCGACGAACACAGTCTTGCGGGCCTCGGTAACCACGAAGCTTGCCAGCAGATCCCCGACCGAGAACCGGCTCCTTCTCTGCACGGACTGGTAGGCCTCGAAGGCGTCGCGGTCGCTGCGCCACGCCTGGTACAGGCGACCCGGCCGTAGGCGGTTGTCCTGATGCCGGACCAGCCGGACTTGCGCGGGGTCGATGCCCCCGAGGACAAGCAGGTCGTTGAACGTCAGCATCTCTGCCTCCACGGGAGCCATCCACGGCGACGCGTCGACGAAGGGCACCCGTCGGTCACATTCGACAGACGCACGGTCGTCGCACTGCCCCCCAACGTAGGTCCAGAGACAAGCCGTACAGCCTCAGGCTGGCGTTGTCAGTCCAGCTCTCGCATCGGGCGGCACTGCGTGCCGGGACTGACGCTTCCGGGCGCCTCCAGCCCCAGCGATCTTACGAACGGGCTGCAGAACCGTCGCCGTGGAGCCGAGGTTGTACCCATGACGGGGGACGCGGTGCGCTGGCGCCGGTACGGCAAGGACCGGCTGTACGTGACGTCGGCGGACGGGGTGAAGCTCGGCTACCACGACCTGCTCACCGGCGATGACCACGTCGCGGAGCCGGCCCGGGCGGCTGAGTTCACCGCGATCGTGACCGCATGGCTGAACGCGCAGGCTCCGGCGCCGGAGCCTGCGGAGCAGGTCGACGTCGTGGAGAGGACCGCACCGACCGACGTCGCGGTACCGGAGCAGCGCTTCAACTCGGCGCGCGTGTTCGACGAGGTGTCCGTCGCACCGGCCGGACCAGTACCCGGAGGCGATGCCGAGAGTGAAGCCGTAGCGGCCACCGCGCCGGGGTGGGAGGACCTCGCCCAGCACCAAGCCGGTGCGATGGCCCGAGAACAAGCGGTCGCGCTCAAGCAGGCCGCGCCGGTGCGGACCTTCGCCGCCCGGCTGCTCGGCGTGCACACGGAGGAGCGCGCCTGGCGCATCGGCGCCGACGGAGAGGAGAAGGTCGCCGCACGACTGGCCAAGCTCGCCCGCAAGGACTCCCGCTGGCGGTCGTTGCACGCCATCCCGGTAGGCGAGAACGGCTCGGACATCGACCACCTCGTCATCGGCCCCGGCGGGGTGTTCAGCCTCAACGCCAAGCACCACCCCGGCGGGAAGGTGTGGGTCGGCGGGAACACGCTGATGATCAACGGGCAGCGTCAGCCCTACATCCGCAACTCCCGCCACGAAGCCGCCCGCGCCACCCGGCTGCTGACCGCCGCCTGCGGCTTTCCGGTGTTCGTCACTGGCCTGGTCGTTCCGGTCGGTGCCGACGACATCACGATCAAGACCGCACCGGCCGACGTGCACGTCGTGAACCGGATGCGTCTGGGCCGGTGGCTTCGCGCCCGCCCGGAGGTGCTCACCGACGCGCAGATCGAGGCGATCTTCGACGCGGCCCGCTGCTCAACCACATGGCAGCCGCCGCGCTGACACCGGCAGCGCAGCCGCCGTGCGGCTCTGTCAGCCATGCGCCTCACCGTCCTACTGCTGGCCGACCGGGCAACCCGTCGCCCCGGCGCGGTTTCCAGCCAGAGCAGCGCACCGTGTCCGTGGACGGGCGGCGACCGTGGCGCTTATGAGCAGCACGGACCACGGCCATCGGTGTCGACGGTGCCGGCCGGCACGACGGTGAAGCACCGTGCGCACATCGCCTTTGCGCTGCCGAGACGCTCGGCGGTGCCGAACCGGCCGTAACCGCCGAGGTCTTGGGTCCACCGGTGCAGGCCCCGAAGCCGGTTCACCTGGCCGGACCAGCGGACGAGGGGGCGTCCTTGGATCGCTCACCCTCTTCGCGGAGCCGGCGCGCAAGACCGCGGTTGATGCTCTCGGCCATGGCCTGCCTCTCCGATTCTCGCAACCGGCCAAGCATGCAAGGCGAAGCGGTAGGCAGTCCAGCATCAGATCGGCTCTTGCGAATCTTGCGAATCTTGCGGATTGGCCTTTGTAGCGTGAGCGCTACAATCACTACATGAGTACGCCACTGTCGATCAGGTTCGACCGTGCCGTGCTGGATCGGCTGCGCCGCCGGGCGCAGAGGGTACCCGGAGCGACACCGTCCGGACTGGCCCAGCTGCTGGTCGACGAGGGGCTACGGATGGCCGAGCATCCCGGCGTCGTGTTCAAAGACGGTCCCGCTGGGCGACGAGCAGCCCTTGCTCTAGGCCCCGACATCTGGGAAGTCGTCACCGTTGCGAGGGAGATCGATCCGCGAGGGGCACGGGCGGTGCCGGCGATCGCGGAGACGCTCAACCTGCCTGCCGCACGCATCGAGACGGCGCTGCGTTACTACGCGGCGTATCCCGACGAGATCGACGCCGAGATCGAGGGTCGCGAGGCAGAGTCCCGCGCCGCCGAGGAGGAGTGGCACACCAGGCAGCGCCTGCTCTCGTGAGCACCGGACCCGCAGCGCGTCTCCTTCTCGACGAGATGTTCCCCCCGATCATCGCGACGAGGCTGCGCGAACGTGGCCACGACGTCGTCGCCGTCGCCGATGATCCGCAACTGCGAGCCATGACCGACCCGGAACTGCTGGCGTGGGCCGTCGAGCAGGGTCGCCGCATCCTGACAGAGAACGTCCGCGACTTCCGTCCACTTGTCGTCGACGAACCCGCCACGCATGGCGTGCTGTTCACGAGCAGCCGGACGTTTCCCCGCACCAAGCGCGGCATCGGCCAGCTGATCGCGGCAATAGACGACTGGATCACGGCCGCGGCCAAGGCCGACCAACCGATCGAAGCATGGCTCCAGCCAGCGTCGCGACACCGCCACTGACTCATGCGCGACGTCACTGACGCGGCACGTAAGTTCGTACAGCTATCCGTACAGCAATGTGCGCAGCTCCTGGTCGCAGCGCAATGTCGACACCGCCCTGGCCCGTGATGTTCTGGCTCGGGGGCTCATACCCCGCGGAGTAGCCCGTGCGGGTCGTGATCGAAGTGGTAGACCTTGGCGATCTCGACGTCGAGCTCACGCAGGACGGGCAGCAGCATCATGAGGGCGAGCCCGAGCATCGCGCCGCAGACCGGCCCGGCCCAATAGACCCACCAGCCGTGCCAGACGTCTGCAGCGACAGCCGGTCCTAGACTGCGCGCCGGGTTCGTGCTGGTGCCGGACAGGGGCGCTTCCGCGAAGACCATCGCGGCGTAGAGCGGTGGGAACAGCAGCGGCGTCCAGCGTCGCAGCTTCTGCGAACCCAGGAAGGTGAACAAGAGGACGACGAGCGCGGCCGAGGTCGCGATCTCACCGGCGAGCGCCGCCCACACGCCGTACGACGGGCCCGGGACCGTTGCGCCCAGGTGCACCTGCCTTCCCGGCTGGCCCCACGCCAGCAGGACCAGCGCACCGCAGACCGCGCCGGCGAGCTGGGCCGCGACGTAGGCCAGCCCGAGCCATGGGCGCATCCGCTGCCGGATCACGAAGCTCAGGGTGACGATCGGGTTGATGTGTGCGCCGCTGACCTTCCCGAGGGGAGACACTGCGATCAGTGCTCCAACGGTCCCGAACAGCAGACCGGTCAGCGCGCGGCGTACCCCTTGCCCCAGCAGGCCGGCGACCGGTTCGCTCGGGGAGAAGTTGAGGATGACGATCGACAACCCGCCGAGAACGAGCAGCGCGGTACCGGCGAACTCGGCCGCACACAGTCTCCAGGCATGCTGAGGCTGCGCGGTGGGCACACCCCATCCTTTCGGACGCAGCGCGAGCGATCCACGGCACGTTCCGGCGGCTGGTTGAAGCGCACACATCTCGCAGCGGGGGGTGACGGAGCCGGTGCAACCGGCCGCCGTCGCTCAGCTGCCGGGGAAGGCGAAGAACTCCAGCGCGTTGCCGTCCGGGTCGCGGAACGACAGCCCGGAACCGTACGCCGCGTCCGCGATGCGGCCGTGTGGGTAGCCGAGCTTGTCCAGACGCGCCTGCCACTCGTCGAGCTCCGCTCGGCTGCCGCAGTGGAACCCCACGTGGTCGAGCCCGACGCGATACTCGCTGAACGTGTCGTCCTTCGGCGTCTTGCCGGGGTGCTCGTGGATGCCGAAGAGGGTGCCGCCCGGCAGCGCCCAGACCACATGGCGCCACGGACCGGTGTCCTCGTCGAGGGCCGGGTCGGCGCCGAAGAGCTTGGTGTACCAGGGCTTGCTGGTGTCGCAGCTGCGGACCGTCACCGCGACGTGTCCGAGCGCGGGGAATGCAGGCATGTCACGACCCCTCTCCGACGCGGGCTGCGTCCTCGTGGCGCCTGACGCTACGAGGGAACGCCCGCGAACGCCATACCCGATGCGTGCCGCTGTCTCCTCAGCCGTCGATCGCCAACGCGAACGGCAACACGTCAGCGGCGCCTGCGCGACGCAGCTCGCGGCCGGCGAGTGCCATCGTCCAGCCGCTGTCGACCACGTCGTCGACGAGCAGCACCACCGGTTCCGTCAGCTCCGCAAGCAGCTGCGCCTGCGCATCCGACACCGTGAACGCCCCGTGCAGCGCGCGTACGCGCTGTGCGCTGTTCGTCCGCGACGCCGCCCGGACGCGCGCCGTCGACTCCAGCGGCCCGAGCCATGCGAGCCGCCCGATGTCGGCGAGGCGCTCGCCGACCGTCTGCACGAGCGTCGGCCGTCGTGCGGACGGCACCGCCGCCACGGCGACGGGCCGGCGCTCCCACCCCCACGTCCGCAGCACCTCGATCGCGGCCCGCAGCAGCTCGTCGGGCGGCGGTCCGTCCGGTGCCTGCTCGTGCAGCACCCGGCGCAGCCGCGGTCCCCAGCCGATGTCGCTGAGCCGGCCGATCGCCCGCCCGGCGCCCACCCGCTCGTCCGCGTCGATCCGCCCGGACAGCGGCACGCCGATCTTCGCCAGCCCGCTCGGCCACATGGTCCGCGGTGCCACGTCGACGCCCGGCCGGCCGATCTCCGCCCGGGACGACGCCACCGCGGCCTCGGAGACAGCGACGGACCAGGGGCGTCCGGTGCAGTTGTCGCAGCGGCCGCACGGAGCGGCCTCGGGATCGTCCAGCTGGCGGCGCAGGAACTCCATCCGGCAGGTGTCGGTGGCGAGGTAGTCGCGCATCGCCTGTTGCTCGGCCGCGCGGGTGGCGGCGACCTTCGCATACCGCTCGGCGTCGTACGCCCACGGCTGCCCGGTCGCGATCCAACCGCCGCTGACCCGCCGGACCGCGCCCTCCACGTCGAGCACCTTGAGCATGGCCTCCAGCCGCGATCGGTTCAGCTCGACCGACACCTCGAGCGCGGGGACGCTCACCGGTCCGTCGGCCGCGGCGAGCACGTCCAGTGCCTGGCGTACGGCCGGCTCTGGTGGGAAGCCGGCGTCGGCGAAGTAGCGCCACACGTCCTCGTCCTCCGCGCCCGGCAGCAGCAGTACGTGTGCCCGCTCGACGCCGCGGCCGGCCCGGCCGACCTGCTGGTAGTACGCGACCGGGGACGACGGGGCGCCCAGGTGGACGACGAACCCGAGGTCCGGCTTGTCGAAGCCCATCCCGAGGGCGGACGTCGCGACGAGTGCCTTCACGCGGTTGGCCAGCAGGTCCTGCTCGGCGGCTACCCGGTCGGCGGTCTCCGTACGGCCCGTGTACGACGTGACCGGGTGTCCCTGGTCGCGCAGGTACGCCGCGACCGCCTCGGCCTGCGCGACCGTGAGCGTGTAGACGATGCCCGAGCCGGGGAGCCCGTCGAGGTGCTCGGCCAGCCAGCCGAGACGGTGCGCGTTGGACGGCAGCTGCACGACGCCCAGGCGCAGGCTCTCGCGGTCGAGACTGCCGCGCAGGACGAGCCCCGGCGCGGTCGCCCCGGACGTACCGAGCTGCTCCACGACGTCGTCGACCACCCGGGCATTCGCGGTCGCTGTCGTGGCGAGCACCGGGATGCCCGGCGGCAGGTCGCCGAGCAGGGTGGCGATGCGGCGGTAGTCCGGCCGGAAGTCGTGCCCCCAGTCGGAGATGCAGTGCGCCTCGTCGACGACCAGCAGCCCGGTCTCGGCCGCCAGCCGCGGGAGCACGGTGTCCCGGAAACCAGGGTTGTTCAACCGCTCCGGAGAGACGAGCAGCAGGTCCGTCTCGCCGCGGTGGACGGCGGCCTCGACCTCCTCCCAGTCCTCGATGTTGGCGGAGTTGATGGTGTGCGCCCGGATGCCCGCCCGCTCGGCGGACTCGATCTGGTTGCGCATCAGCGCCAGCAACGGGGAGACGATCACCGTCGCACCGGCGCCCTGTGCGCGCAGCAGCGCGGTGGCGATGAAGTAGACCGCCGATTTGCCCCAGCCCGTGCGCTGCACCACCAGCGTCCGCCGGCGGTCGACCACCAGCGCCTCGATCGCGCGCCACTGGTCTTCCCGCAGGGTCGCGGGCTCACCGGCGAGAGCCCGCAGGTGGGCCTCGGCGGACGCGCGGAGGTCGGTGGTGGTCGGCATCGCACCGACCCTGTCACGTTGGTGTGACAGACGGGGCGCGCCCTGTCCACAACCTCGCCGGCCCCGGTGGTGGCACGCGGGCGGTGCTCGCATCCTTGCCGGCATGCCGAAGAGCCGAACCCGCACCCGCAAGAAGCGCCGACCGCAGGGGAACAAGCCCGCGCCGAGGACCCGCGAGCTCATGCAGCTCGGCTGGTCACGTCGTGACGCCGATCACCTCGGCCTGATCGAGTACGCGCTCGACGTGGCACCGGGCCTGCGCGACGTGGACAGCCTGCGACGCGTCGCCGAGCATGCCGGTACGGCGCTGGCCTGGGACCCGGTGTTCCACGGGGCACAGTCGCTGTACGCCGGCGAGGGGCATGCCCCAATCTGGCGCCTGCTCGCGGACTTCGTGGACGACCCGGCCAGAAGCCGGATGCTCGTGCTCGCCGCTCTCGGCGAGTCACGCGACGTCGTCACCGTGCCGCCCGAGGAGATCGGCTCGCTCATGGGGGAGGACGACCTACACCTGCTGGCCGCGGCCCGTGCCGCGGAGGTGGCCGGCGACTTCGCCGGCGCGATCGACTACCTGCGTGACGCGGTCCGCCCGCTCGACGACGGGTGGATGCGTGACCTCGAGCAGCTGGTCGACCGCGGGGATGAGCTGCACCCGTCCCGCTGGGGGCGATGGATCTGCTCCGCCGCCGTACGGAACCTGCTGGCGCACCCGGTGGGTCTCGACGCGGCGCTGCACCTGTCGACCGTGGCGCTCACCGCCCTCGGCGCGACACCCGCGCAGATCCGGACGGAGACGTTGCCGCGCGCCCACTACGACCAGATCGTCCACGACGCACTGCTGTTCGACGAGCGCGGCCTGGCGACGTTCCTCGAGCTCGTGCTGTCCCGGGAGGTCGCGGCTCGTGTCGCCGGGCTCGACGACTGGCCGGCCGCAGCACCGACCGTCGTGCGGCTGGAGGAGGAGTTGCCCGGCGGCGACTCGCGTTGCCGCGATCTGGTGACCGGACGGGAAGTCGTCATCGGGGAGCAGCGCATGGCCGGTCCGGGCTCCTCCGCGCGTGATTTCTACGGCCGCCTGGTCCGCATCCACGGGGACGACCGGTGGTTCTTCGCCATGCAGCCGACGGTCTGTGACGATCTCGTCTCCGCCCGCCTGGTGGCGGCCATCCGCGACCAGGCCTCACCCGAGCACCGGATCCGCGAGGTCCACCGCGGGATGGCAGCCTCCGCATCCTCCTGAACCGGGCGAAAAGAAGGTGTGGGAAAGGGATGGACAAGCCGGGCGAACCGTGTCATAGTCGAACGTATGTTCGAACGGGTTGGGGAGCGGATCGGGGAACTGGCGGCGGTGGATCCCGCCGGGCTGCCCGACCCGGCGTTGCTCGACCGGCTCAAGGAGCTGACCGTGCTGCGTGACCAGCTCGACGCGGTGATCCAGGCGACGGTGCAGGTGGTGGAGGCGCGTCAGGCGACGGTCGCGGAGACGCGGCTGTCGACGACGTCGTGGCTGGTGCGGGAGTGCCGGCTGGCGCGGTCGGAGGCGGTGACGCGGGTGAAGACCGCGCAGCGTGCCGGGCTGGCGGAGGCTGCGGTGGCGGCGCTGGGTCGCGGGGAGATCGGGCTGGCGCACCTGCGGCTGATCACCACGGCGCTGAGCGACCTGCCGGTCGAGGTCCGGCCGGTCGCGGAGGCGACGCTGCTCGAGGCGGCGCATCAGCTCGACCCGTCCTCGCTGGCCTACCTGGTCCGCCGGCTGCGCGACACCCTCGACCCGGACGGCTCGGACGAGGCCGCGCTGCGCCGTTACGACTCCCGCCACCTGTTCGTCTCGGAGACCTACGACGGGATGTGGGCGGTCAACGGGATGCTCGACCAGGAGACCGGTGCGCTGGTCGGCCTCGCCCTCAACGCGCTGTCCGCTCCCCAGGGGTCCGACGACTCCCGGGACGCGCCGCAGCGACGCTGCGACGCGCTGGGTGAGCTGGCCCGCCGGGCGATCGCCGCAGGCGAGCTGCCGGAGAGCAACGGTGAGCCGGTGCAGGCGGTGGTGACCGTCCCGCTCGCCACCCTGCAGGCCCGGCTCGGTTCGGCCGACCTCGCCCCGGGCGGGCCGCTGACCGCCGCCGACGCCCGCCGGCTGGCCTGCGACGCCGCACTGATCCCGGTCGTGCTCGGCTCACCGAGCCAGCCGCTCGACGTCGGCCGCTCCACCCCGCTCTGGCCGGTGTCGATCCGCCGCGCCGCCGCCGTCCGCGACCGGCACTGCACCTTCCCCGGCTGCACCGTCCCGCTGTGGCTCTGCCAGCTGCACCACCTGCTGCACTGGGCCGACGGCGGACCGACCTCCCTGCACAACAGCACCCACCTCTGCCACCGGCACCACCGGGTCATCCACCACGACGACTGGGACGTCCGTCGAGATCCCGACGGAGCGCTGATCTTCACCGACCCCCACGGCACCGAACACCGATGGCACCCCCCACCCACCTTGCGTGACCACGCCCACCTCACCCTGCTCCAACCCGACCTCGTCACCGCCACCTGACGGAGGCTCGCGTCCGCTACCCGTCGAGCGCGGTGTGCTCGAGCGCGCCGGTGCGCCGGATCAGTGCGGCGCAGCCCGAAGTCCCTTGAGTGAGTGAGCGCCCACTCACTAGTCTCGCGTGGTGAGCCAGACGGTGAAGACCCGGGCCCCGGCGATGGCGCCCGACGAACGGCGCGAGGCGATCGCGTCCGCGACCCTGCAGCTTCTGCTCGAGCACGGGTCGAACGTGACGACGCGCCAGATCGCCGACGCCGCCGGGATCGCGGAGGGCACGATCTTCCGCGTCTTCGACGACAAGGACGCCGTGCTGCGTGCCGCGGTCGACCGCGCGTTCGACCCCGTTCCGCTGGAGCGGGCGTTCGCCGCGATCGCCCCCGGCCTGCCGCTCGACCAGCGGCTCACCGCGGCGGTCGAGGTGCTGCAGGACCGGATGCGCGACATCGCCAGGCTGGCCAACGCGCTCGGTGGGCCCGCGGTGTTCAAGGGGCGCCGACCGCTGCCGGCGCAGGCACTGGCCGCCGTCGTCGCGCCCGACCGCAGGTGCCTCAGGTACCCGCCGGAGCGCACCGCCCAGCTGCTCGCGGCGTTGACGCTCGCGGTCGGGCACCCGTCGCTGGCCGGCGTCGAGCCTGCGAGCGCGCAGGAGATCGTCTCGCTGTTCCTGGACGGGGCCCGCCGGTGAAGCGCCTGCTGGTCACGACGCTGCGGCCGTACCGGCGGCTGCTGATCCTGCTGCTGGCGCTGCAGGCGGTGCAGGCGTCCCTGAACCTGTACCTGCCGAACCTCAACGCCGACGTGATCGACCAGGGGGTGCTGCGCGGCGACACGCCGTACATCTGGCGGGTCGGCGGGCTGATGCTCGGCGTCAGCCTCGTGCAGGCGGCGTTCGCGGTCGCGGCGGTCGTGCTCGGCGCGCGGGTCGCCTCGCAGTTCGGCCGGGACGTACGCGACCGGCTGTTCCACCGGTCGATGCAGTTCTCCGCGCGCGAGGTCAACCACTTCACCCCGGCGTCGCTCATCACCCGCTCGACCAACGACGTGCAGCAGGTGACGATGCTCGTCGGCATGGTCGGCACCATGGCGCTGGCCGCACCGATCACCCTCGTCGGTGGCGTCTTCATGGCGCTGCACCAGAACGCCGGGCTGTCCTGGCTGCTCGGCATCAGCGCGCCGGTGCTCGCCGCCCTGCTCGGCACACTGATCAGCCGGCTGATCCCGAACTTCCGCCTCATGCAGGAGCGGCTCGACGACGTCAACACGGTGCTGCGCGAGCAGATCACCGGCATACGCGTGGTGCGCGCCTTCGTCCGGGAGCGGCACGAGGCGGCCCGGTTCGACGACGTGAACGGGCGGCTGACCCGTACGTCGCTGTTGGCCGGGCGCCTGATGGCCCTGATGTTCCCGATCGTCATCCTGGTGTCGAACGCGTCCAACGCGGCGGTGGTGTGGTTCGGCGCCAACCGCATCGCCGACGGGACGATGACCGTCGGCTCCCTGGTCGCCTACCTCACCTACATCACGCTCATCCTCATGGCGGTCACCATGGCGACGTTCGTCGTCGCCATGGCGCCACGCGCGGTGGTCAGCGCCGAACGCATCCAGGAGGTGCTCGACACCGAGCCGTCGGTCGTCCCGCCGGCCGACCCGGTGAGGGAGTTCAGCGCGCCGGGCAGCGTGCAGCTCGCCGGGGCGACGTTCGCCTACCCCGGGGCGGAGAGCCCGGTGCTCGACGGCGTGTCGCTGCTGGCCCTGCCCGGCCAGACGACCGCGGTGATCGGCTCCACCGGTTCGGGCAAGACGACGCTGGTGAACCTCGTCGCCAGGCTCATGGACGTCACCGACGGCCGGGTCCTCGTCGGCGGCGTCGACGTGCGCGAGGCAGACCCGGACCTGCTGTGGAACCGGATCGCGCTGGTGCCGCAGCGGCCCTTCCTGTTCAGCGGGACGGTCGCCACCAACCTGCGCTACGGCAAGCCGGCGGCGACCGACGCCGAGCTGTGGGAGGCGCTCGAGGTCGCGCAGGCCGCGGACTTCGTGCTGGCGATGGGCGGGCTCGAGGCGCAGGTCGCCCAGGGCGGGACGAATGTGTCCGGTGGCCAGCGGCAGCGGCTGTCGATCGCGCGGGCGCTCGTCCGCAAGCCGGACGTCTACCTGTTCGACGACTCGTTCTCCGCGCTCGACACCGCGACCGACGCCCGGCTGCGCGCGGCGCTGTTCCCGTACACCCGCGGGTCGACGGTCATCCTCGTCGCGCAGCGGGTGAGCACGATCGTCGGTGCGGACCAGATCCTCGTCCTGGAGAAGGGCCGGGCGGTCGGCCTCGGTACGCACGCCGAGCTGCTCGAGACCAATCCCACGTACGCGGAGATCGTCTCGTCGCAGAGCGAGACGGAGGCGGCGTGAGCATCCCGCCCGAGGGTCGCACCATCCCCGCCCCGCCTGGCGAGCAGGCTGACGAGGAGACGCCGGCGTTCGTGCCGCCGCCCCCGCGGATGGGCGGGCCGCGGCATCCCGCGTTCGGCATGCCGCTGGAGAAGTCCAAGGACTTCGGCGGCACGCTGCGCCGGCTGGTCCGCCACCTGCGCCCCGACGCCGCCCGGCTCGTCTTCGTCGTCGCGCTGTCGCTGGCCGCGGTCTCGCTCACCGTCCTCGGCCCGCGGCTGCTCGGCCACGCGACCGACCTCGTCGTCCGTGGGCTGTTCGCCGGAGGTGTCGACTTCGGTGCCCTGCACCGGACGCTGGCGGAGGTCGTCGGCGTGTACGTCGTCGCGGGGACGCTGACCTACCTGCAGGCGTACACGCTCACCGGTGTCGTGCAGCGCAGCATGTACCGGCTTCGCGCGGACGTGGAGAGCAAGCTGCACGCGGTGCCGCTGCGCTACGTCGACCGGACGCCGCGCGGCGACCTGCTGAGCCGGGTGACGAACGACATCGACAACCTCTCGCAGGGCCTGCAGCAGACGATCAGCCAGTTCATGACGAACACGTTCATGCTGCTCGGCACGATCGTCATGATGGTGACGATCTCGCCGCTGCTGGCGCTCGTCGCCGTCTTCACGATCCCGCTGTCCCTGCTGTTCATCCGGCTCATCGCCAAGCGCTCGCGTAAGCGGTTCATCGCCCAGTGGATGAACACCGGCCGGTTCAACGCGCTGGTGGAGGAGTCGCTCGCCGGGCACTCGATCGTCAAGGCGTTCGGCCGGCAGCGCGAGACCGAGACCGCCGGGCGGGCCATCAACGACGAGCTGTACCGGGCGAGCTTCGCCGCGCAGTCGATGTCGCAGTCGATCCAGCCGTCCATGGTGTTCGTCGGCAACCTCAACTTCGTCGCGATCGCCGTCATCGGCGGCCTGCGGGTGTCGAGCGGGACGATGACGATCGGTGACATCCAGGCGTTCATCCAGTACTCGCGGACGTTCTCCCAGCCGCTGCAGATGCTGGCGTCGATGGCGAACGTGTTCCAGTCGTCGCTGGCGTCGGCGGAGCGGGTGTTCGAGCTGTTCGACGCCGAGGAGCAGACGGCCGAGCCGCCTGTCGCCACGCTGCCGGCACCGCCACGCGGCCGGGTCGAGTTCGACCAGGTCACCTTCTCCTACGACCCGGCCAAGCCCCTCATCACCGACCTGTGCCTGGTCGCCGAGCCGGGAGCGACGGTCGCGATCGCCGGACCGACCGGCGCCGGCAAGACCACGCTGGTGAACCTGCTCATGCGCTTCTACGACCTCGACGGCGGGCGGATCACCCTGGACGGCGTCGACACCGCGTCGATGCCACGCCAGCAGCTGCGCGCGAACATCGGGATGGTGCTGCAGGACACCTGGCTGTTCGGTGGCACGATCTGGGACAACATCGCGTACGGCGATCCCGAGGCCTCGCCGGACCGCGTCCTGGAGGCTGCGCGTGCCGCGTACGTCGACCGGTTCGTCCACGCACTCCCCGAGGGGTACGAGACGCACGTCGACGACGAGGGCGGCGCGATCAGCGCGGGCGAGAAGCAGCTCATCACCATCGCGCGGGCGTTCCTTGCGAACCCGTCGATCCTCGTCCTCGACGAGGCAACCAGCTCGGTGGACACCCGTACCGAGGTGCTCATCCAGGAGGCGATGGCCGAGCTGCGCAGCAACCGCACGAGCTTCGTCATCGCGCACCGGCTGTCGACGATCCGCAACGCCGACGTGATCCTCGTGATGGAGGACGGCAGCATCGTCGAGCATGGCAGCCACGCCGAGCTGCTCGAGCGCAAGGGCGCGTACGCCCGGCTGCACGACGCGCAGTTCGCCGGCGTCAAGACCTAGCGCCGCCGCTCAGCCGGCCAGGTGTGCCCACTGCCGGCTGAGGTCGCTCCACGGCCCTTGTGCCGCGATGTGCCCGTCGACCAGCACGAGCACGGTGTCGGCCTGCTCGAGCGCGGACCGCTTCGACGTCGACGCGAGCACCGTTGTGCCCCGGCGGCGCAGCGCCTCCCACAGCTCCACCTCGGTACGCGCGTCCACCGCACTGGACACGTCGTCGGCCAGCACCAGCTCGGTGTCGGCAGCCAGCGCGCGAGCGAGCGCCAGGCGCTGCACCTGCCCGCCGGACAGCCGTACGCCACGGTGTCCGACGAGCGCGTCGATGCCGCCGGCGTCGGTGATGTCGGTGGTCAGCCGTGCGTCGTCGACCGCCTGGGTGAGGTGGCGGTCGTGGTCCAGACGCATGTTGTCGCCGAACGTGCCGGACAGCACGCGCGGCACCTGCGCGACGTACGCGACCTGCCCCGGCCGCAGGAACACCTGCGGGTCGTGCACCTCCGTGCCGTTCCACCGGACGCTGCCGGTGTGGTCGACCAGGCCGGCGAGCGCCGCGAGCAGGCTGGACTTGCCCGACCCGATCGGGCCGAGCAGCAGCACCAGCTCACCGGCAGGTACGGAGAAGCTGACGCCCGAGACGCCGATCGTGCCGTCCGGGTGCACGGCGGTGAGGCCGTCGACCGTCAGCTCGCGCAACGACGTGCGGGGCGGCAGCGTGGGCTGCGGTGCCCGGCCGTGCACGAGATCGACACCCGGCGGCAGCTCCATGAGGTCGCGGCCGCCGGCGAGCGCGCTCGTGGCGTCCTTCCACGCGCGTACGCCGGGCGCCTCGGTGATGACCGCGCCCGCGACCCGGCCGAACCAGTCGAAGCCGTTCACCGCTGTCGTCACGACCAGTGCGGTCGCCAAGCCCCAGCCGCCCAGCAGGTAGACCGCCCAGCCTGCGACGACACCGCACTGCACGAGCACGATCGGCACTCCGTCGAGCACCGCCTGGATGCGGTGCTCGCGTACGGCGGCGTCGATGCGGCCGGCGTCGACCTGGCGCAGGTGGCGGTGCACGTACGGGGTCGCGGCGGCGAGCTTGACGGTGCGCGCGGCGTCGAGCGCGGAGACGAGCGAGCGGCCGAAGCGTGCCCGCGCCGCCGACGACGCGGCGGCTGAGCGGCCGGCGGCCGGGGAGCCGGTGGCCGACGCTGCGGCCGAGAGCACCATCACCGCGAGCAGTACCGAGCCCGCCAGCGCGCTGCCGCCGGCCACCGCGGTCACGGCGACGATGACCACGCCGTTGCTGAAGTCGACCCAGCGGTCGGCGTAGCGGGCGAACCGGTCGGCGTCCATCGCCCGGGCGACGACCTCGCCTGGCGGTGTACGCGGCAGCCGGTGCTGCATGGTCTGCCCGCGCAGCACGGACAGCCGTACCCGCAGCAGCACGGCCTGCCACCACTGCGGGTAGACGAGGAACGCGACCGCCAGCAGCAGCGGTGCGCTGACGAGGCAGGCGACCAGCGCGACCGTCGGTACGAGGGCGCTGCGGCCGGCCTGCAGGTCGGTGACCACGTGACCCCACGCGTACCCGGTCACCGCGCCGAACGCGCCCACCAGCCAGGCGACGAGGAACAGCACTGCGCCGCCGAGGCCCCACCACGGGTGGATGCGCAGCATCGCCAGGGTGCTGCGCGCCAAGCCGGGACCGGTGCCCGGCTCCGCGACATCCGGCGGGGCGCCGGTCCGGCGGGCTCCGGTCAGCGCGGCCACCTCGTCCGTGACCACCGGCTCGTCCAGGTCCGCGCGCGCGGCGACGAGCAGGTCGCGGAAAGGGCCCGGCTCGGCGGCCAGCACGCTGCGCGAGCCCTGCTGGACGACCCGCCCGCCGTCGAGGACGGCCACCCGGTCGGCGCGGGCCGTCGTCGTCAGCCGGTGTGCGATCACGACGCCCGTACGGCCGGCCAGCAGCCGCTCGGACGCGCGGACCACTCGGGCCTCGGTGAGCGGGTCCATGCGCGCGGTCGCCTCGTCGAGGATCACCACCTGCACGTCGCGGACGAGCAGCCGTGCGAACGAGACCAGCTGCTCCTCACCGGCGGACAGACTGGTGCCGCCGGGCCCGAGCAGGGTGTCGAGGCCCTGCGGCAGGGCGGCGACCCAGTCGGAGAGTCCCAGCCGGCCGACGGCCGCCTCGACCTCGGTGCGGGGCACGTCGGCGAACAGCGTGATGTTCTGCTCGACGGTCGCCGCGAGCAGCTCCGTGCGCTGGGCGACCACGCCGACGGCGGCACGCAGCTGCTGCAGGTCGATCTCGCGCACGTCGACGCCGCCGAGGAACACCGCACCGCGCGGGGGCTCCACCGCCCGTGACAGCAGCGCAGCCAGCGTCGACTTGCCCGACCCCGTACGGCCGACCAGTGCGACCGTGGTGCCCGCGGGGATGTCGAGGTCGACGTCGCGCAGCGAGAACGTGCCGTGCGGGTAGGCGAACTGCAGCCCGCGTACGGAGACCTCCAACGCGCCGTCGGGTACGGGTGCGCCGCCGACCGGCTCGGGCTCGGTGGCCATGAGCGAGCGCAGCCGGGTGAGCGCGCCCAGCCCCTCCTGCAGGTCGGGCAGGTGACGGGAGACCTGGTCGATCTGCCCGACGAACATGGTGGTGACGAGGAACAGGGTTACCAGCTGGGCGGTGCCCAGGTGCCCGCCGCTCACCAGGACCACTCCGGCGACTGCCGTCCCGGCCAGCACGCCGTGCAGGAGCAGACCCACCCAGCGGCCCAGCCTGGCGCCGGCCCGGCAGCTCGCAGCGACCTTCTCGTGCACGGCTGCGGACAGCTCGGCGCAGCGGCGGACGAGGAACGCCTGACCGAGGCTCGAGCGCAGGTCGTCGCGCGCCGCGACGCCCTCCTCCATGGCGGCAGCGTGGTCGGTCCAGGCGATCTCCTCGACGAACTTGCGGCGGGCGACCTCCGCCGACAACGGTCGCGCCACCAGCACCGTCACGGCCGCGACCGAGGGGAACAGCAGCCAGGCCGGCCACCAGGTCAGCCCGGCGACGACCCACATGGGTACGGCGCGCAGCAGCAGCCGGATGACGTCCCAGACGATCCGGCGCAGCAGGTTGCCGAGCTCCCAGGTGTCGTCGTCGACCCGGTCGAGCACCTCGCCCACCGCCTGCTCCGACAGCACGCCGAGCGGCTGGTGCAGCACGGCGGCGAGCAGGTCACCGCGCAACCGACCTTCCGCGCGGTCGACCACGGCGGCCCAGGCCGTACGGCCGGCGGTGTCCAGCGTCGCGCCGCCGACCACGGACAGTGCGAGCAGGCCGACGAGTGACCCGGTCGGGCCGGCGGCGACCTTGCCGGCGACCACCTGGCCGAGTGCCTGCCCGATCGCGGCGAGTGCAGCGGCCAGCAGCGACCAGCCGGTCAGCCGTCCCCACAGGCGGTGCCAGGTGATGCGCCGGGACGCGTCGACGTCCGCAGCCGCGGTGGCGGGATGAGCGCTGACGTCGACGGGCGGGGAGGCAATGTCCGTCGGAGGCATTGAACGCACGGTACGCGGCGGTTCCGACGGCGTCGCGCGAGTTTTCCCGACCGATCTGCCGTGCGAGGCTGACGCCATGACCGCGGCCGAACCGCCCTGGGAACCGCCGCTCGCCGGCACCGAGGTCGAGCACCTGCTCGGTGCGCTCGATCGGTTGCGCACGACGTTCCGCTGGAAGGCCGACGGCCTGGACGAGCCCGCCTTGCGGACCACCATCGCTGCCTCCGACCTGACGCTCGGTGGGCTGCTGAAGCACCTCGCCTTCGTGGAGGACTACCACGCGCGCACCAAGCTCGCCGGTGAGTCGCCCGGCGCGCCCTGGGAGACCGTCGACTGGGACACCGACCCGGGGTGGGACTTCGCGTCGGCCGCGGAGAACTCCGCCGCGGACCTCTATGCGCTGTACGACGACGCCGTCGCGCAGGCACGGAAGGCCTACCGGGCCGCGCTGCTCGACGGTGGCCTGGACCAGGCCGCACATGCGCACGACTCCGCAGGCCGCCACCGTCTCCGGCACCTATTGGCTGCCGGGCGCCTGAGGCCGGCTTCGGCGCACCAGCCTGCGGACGTCAGACCGCGGTGAAGTCGCGGGCTGCGATGAACGACGGCCGCGGTGCCGGTGCGGCGTACGGCTCCACGCACGCGTTGTCGACGCTGTTGAACACGACGAACACGTTCGACCGCGGATACGGCGTGATGTTGTTGCCCGACCCGTGCATGCAGTTGCAGTCGAACACCGTCGCCGAGCCCGCCCGGCCGGTGAACAGCTCGATGCCGCGGCCGGCGGCGAGTGACGTCAGCGTGCCGGGGTCCGGCGTGCCGATCTCCTGGTTGCGCAGCGACTCCTTGTAGTGATCGGCCGGGGTGTCGCCGACGCACGCCGCGAAGGTCTTGTGCGAACCCGGCATGATCATCAGTCCGCCGTTGTGGACGTAGTTGTCCGTCAGCGCGATGGAGATGCTGACCGCCCGCATCGCCGGCATGCCGTCCTCGGCGTGCCACGTCTCGAAGTCCGAGTGCCAGTAGAACCCGTTGCCGGAGAACGCCGGCTTGACGTTGATCCGGCTCTGGTGCACGTACACGTCCGAGCCGAGGATCTGCCGGGCGATGCCGGCGACGCGCGGGTCGCTGACCAGCCGCGCGAACACCTCGCTGATCCGGTGCACCTCGAAGATCGAGCGCACCTCCTGCGAGTCCGGCTCGATGACCGTGCGCTCGTCGGACCGCAGCTGCGGGTCGTCGGCGAGCCGGGTGAGCTCGGCGCGGTAGAGCGACACCTCGTCGGGGCTGAGCAGGGGGTCCACCGACAGGAACCCGTCCCGGTCGAAGCCGTCCAGCCGGTCCCGGTCGAGTGGCCCGTCACCCGCGTCGCCCCACACCACCGGGTCGGTGCGAGGAAGCAGGGTCGGCTGGGGGGCTGTGCGGGTGGGGTACCGGTCGATGCTCGCGTCCAGGTGAACGGTCATGAGGCGACCTCCGCCGGCTCCTCGACGAGCAGCGGGTAGGCGCCGGTCTCGTCGTGCACCTCACGGCCGGTGCAGGGCGGGTTGAACACGCACATCACCCGGAAGTCCCGCTTGACGTTCAGGGTGTGGTGCTCGTGGCCGTTGAGCACGTACATCATCCCGGGGGTGATGGTGTGCCGCTCGCCGGTGTCCTCGTTGACCAGCTCGGCTTCGCCGTCGATGCAGTAGACCGCCTCGACGTGGTTCGCATACCACATCGACGTCGACGTACCGGCGTACAGCACCGTCTCGTGCAGCGAGAAGCCCACGCCGTCCCGGGCGAGGAGGAGCCGGCGGCTGCGCCAGGTGTTGTGCTCGACGTCACGCTCGGTGCCGTCGATCTCCTCGAGAGATCTGATGATCACGGTGTTCCCTCCGTTCGGTGGGCGGTCAGGCGACAGCGACCTCGCCGCAGGTCTGCTTCACCGCGCGCGCGAGCACGTCGAGACCCTCGTCCAGCTCGTCCGAGGTCATCGTCAGCGGGGGCATCACCTTCACCACCTCGCCCTCGGGCCCGGAGGTCTCCACGAGCAGGCCCTCGGCGAACGCTGCGCTGCACGTGGCCTCGGCCTTCACCGGGTCGGCGAACGCCAGCCCCCACAGCAGCCCGCGACCGCGCACGTCGACGATGTCGTCCTTGTGCCGTTCCGCGATCGTGCCCAGCGCGGTCGACACCTGGCGTCCCTTCTCGAGCGTCTGTGGCGCGAGGCCCTCGCCCTCCCAGAAGTCCAGCGCCGCCGTGCCCGTCACGAACGCGGGGTTGTGCCCGCGGAACGTGCCGTTGTGCTCGCCGGGTGCCCAGACGTCGAGGTCCGGGCGGAGCAGGGTGAGCGCCATCGGCAGGCCGTACCCGCTGATGGACTTCGACAGGCACACGAGGTCGGGCGTGATGCCGGCCGCCTCGAAGCTGAAGAACGACCCGGTGCGGCCGCAGCCGGCCTGCACGTCGTCGACGATGAGCAGGATGTCGTGGCGGCGGGTCAGGTCGGCGAGGCCTCGCAGCCACTCGACGCTGGCGACGTTCACCCCGCCCTCACCCTGCACCGTCTCGACGATGACTGCGGCCGGCTTGTTCAGGCCGCTGCCGCTGTCGCCGAGCAGGGTCTCGAACCAGACGAAGTCCGGGGTCACGCCGTTGAGGTAGCGGTCGTATGGCATCGGCGTGCTGTGCACCAGCGGGATGCCAGCGCCACCGCGCTTCATCGAGTTGCCGGTGACGGCGAGCGACCCGAGGGTCATCCCGTGGAAGGCGTTGGTGAAGCTCACGATCGACTCGCGGCCGGTGACCTTGCGGGCCAGCTTCAGCGCCGCTTCCACTGCGTTCGTGCCGGTCGGGCCGGGGAACTGAACCTTGTAGTCGAGGTTGCGCGGCGCGAGGACGACGTCGGAGAAGCGCTGCAGGAAGTCCTGCTTGGCGACGGTGTACACGTCCAGGCTGTGGGTCATGCCGTCGCCGGCGAGGTAGTCGATCAGCGCACGCTTGAGGTGCGGGTTGTTGTGGCCGTAGTTGAGGGCCCCGGCGCCGGCGAAGAAGTCCAGGTACCTGCGGCCGGACGTGTCGAACACTTCGCTGCCCACCGCCCGGTCGAACACGGCCGGCCAGGCGCGGCAGTAGCTGCGGACTTCGGACTCGAGGGTTTCAAAGACGTTCACGGTCCTCCAGTGGATCGCGCAGCGATCGCACCTACGGCGCAGCCCGGCAGGCCCCGGGCAGGCAAGGACGCACCACACCGACGAACGGTGGCTCGATCACTGCTCAACGGGCGACGCGATGACCGGTCAACCTGCAATATGCAAGAAGGACGCGCCGCTCGGCCGTCACATACGGTAGCGAACGCGCCCGCGCGGGGTGGCAGCGGGGGTGGCCTTCCCTCACCGGTACGCAAGTTTTACGGGTGTGCTGCCGGGGCAGGCAGGGGCGCGATCCGGAAGAGCAGCTCTGCGTCGTGCTCGTCCGGGAAGGCCTCCGCTGCGAACAGGACCTGCCGGTCGACCTGCGCGCCGTGGCGTCGCGCGAAGCCGGTGAACAAGGCGATCGAGGCGGCGTTGTCCTCGGTGATCGAGGTCTCCAGGGTCCGTACGCCTTGGGCCGCCAGCTGCCTCGTCAGGTGGTCCAGCATCCGGCCGGCCAGGCCCTCCCCGCGACGTTCGGCGGCGACGGCCACCTGCCAGACGACCAGCGTCTCGGGTGCAGTGGGACGGCGGTAGCCGGTGACGAACCCGCACACGGTGTCACCGTCCCGCGCCACCACGGACGTCTCCGCGAAGTCGCGACACCACAGCAGGTACGCGTACGAGGAGTTCAGGTCCAGCTTCTGCGCGTCGCGCGCCAGCCGCCAGATGGCGGCTCCGTCCGCCACGGCGGGCGTGGCGAGCACAACAGGGTGGTGGTCGGCCGTCATGGGGCCCCGACCGTAGCAGTCGCCGGTCAGCGGACGCCGACGGCGATCAGGCCGAGGGCAGCCTCGTGCCGGCCGTCGACGCGCAGCAGGCTGTTCAGCCGACCGTCGAAGAAGCCGCCGACCATGCAGGCCCCGAGCCCGGCGGCCTCGGCGGCCAGGTAGACGTTCTGGGTGATGTGGCCGCCCTCCCAGCACACGTACCGGTAGTGCCGCGCGTGGTACTTCCAGCGGGTCCGCTGGAACAGGCCGGTGAGGACGAACACTGCCGGCGCGTCCTGCAGGAAGCCCTGGCCCAGCCCGGCGGCCATCACGTCCGCTGCGACCGAACCGGCACGGACGGTCTCGAGCGCCGCGGCCCGCACATCCACGTGGTACAGGCCGGGATCGACCCCCTCCACGCTGCGCACGGCGACGTACGTCTCTATCGGGTACAGCGCACCGGCTGACGGCGCAGTGCGATAGCCCTCCCCGGACGTGACGCCGGTGGCGGCATGCACGAGCCAGGCCAGCTCCTGGCCGCTCAGTGCCCGGTCGCTGTAGGTGCGGAGGGAGCGGCGCTGGTCCAGTGCTGTGGCGACACTGAGGCCCGGCAGCGGGCCGGGATCCGGGAGGCGGACGGTGGCGCCGTCGACCTGCTTGTACGGGGCCGGCCGGGAGCCCCAGGAGGTCAGCCCGCCCAGCAGGCCGAGCAGACCGAGCGAGCTCTGCCGGTGGTAGAACAGCCCGACGTCGCCGCCGGGGTAGGGGGCCGGCGAGGCGGCGCCCTTGACGAACCAGCCTGCCGCTCCCGCAGCGATCCCGGTAGCGCCGATCGTGAGCGCCGTGCGCCGGGAGAACCGTCCGGCCCCGGGAGCCGCCTCCGTCGCGGGTCGGGATCGGAACGGGGCGAGGAAGAAGCGCCAGTGCGCCACCGCATGGACGGCGGCGAGTGCGGCAAGCGCGTACCCCGACCACCGGTGCAACGACAGCTGGTACAGGCCGAGGCGGTCGGCGATCAGCCCGGTCAGGACCGTCACGACCGCGGCGGTCAGCAGCGCGACGTCCAGGGCGTACCGGGGCAACGCGTGGCGAAAGAACGAAAGCCTGGCTACATCTCCAAGAGCGAACCCGAACCGGTGCCCGGCTGTCGTCGGTACACCGGCCCCATCAGTGGGGACCTCCGCCTCTTCCGCTCTGGCCGATCGCCGGCTCACGGTGCGGGCAGAGGGAGGAGGTTCGTCATGTCACAGCTCACCCTCGAGGAGTACAAGGCCGAGGAGCGCCTGCTCGCCGCACGTGCGGGATGGCTGGGCCTGCGCATCCACGCGGCGGTGACCGTTGCCGTCGTCCTGGGTCTGGCCGTGCTGAACGCGTTCGTGGCACCGGAGTTTCCGTGGTCGGTGTTCCCGGCGTTCGGCATGGGTCTGGGCGTGTGGTTCCACTGGTACTTCGGCGTGCACCGCGGTGAGGAGCTCATGCTTCGGCACCAGGGCGAGGTAGAGCGGGAGGCGCAGCGCGATGCCCGTCCCGACCACTGAGCACGCCTGGTGGGGCTCGCTGCTCTGGCTGTGCGGTGTGACGGTCGCCGCGTTCGGGATCGCCTGGCTATCCGGTACGCGGCTGCACATCCGTCGGGTCTGGTACGTCCCGATGCTGTTCGCGCTCATGGCCGGTCTCACGATCGGGTACCTGGCATGGCTGGGTGTCGGCGTCGGCGATGTTGCCGGCGCACGTTG
Organism: uncultured Actinomycetota bacterium; assembly: GCA_963728075.1. Lineage (GTDB taxonomy): Bacteria > Actinomycetota > Actinomycetes > JAFAQI01 > DASSKL01 > CAVSIP01. Next base: position 180,155 of record CAVSIP010000007.1, read on the forward strand.
GGGCTGGGGCGTCCTGGCCGCGTTCGTCGCCGCGGCGCTGCTCTACAAGCCGATGCAGCACCAGCCGGTGACGCGACACGTCGAGGGCCGTCAGCTGCGGTGGGAGCTGTTCTGGGAGGGCGGGGTCTATGGCGTCGCCGAAGGGGTCCTGCTCTCTGCGCTGCCGCCGTACATCACGTGGCAGATGGTTCACGCTCTCGGCTGGTCAGGTGTCGCCGGGGCCGTCGCCCGGTGGACGCTGCCGGTCCTGGCCGGCGCGGCCGTCGTCGTCATCCACCACCTCGGATACTGGAACTACCGCAACCGCATCCTGCTGCCCGTCGCGTTGGGGCTCAGCGTCCTGGCTGTGGGTTTCCTCGTCACCGCCAGCTGGATCGCGCCCGCGCTCGGTCACGTGTTCATGCACTTCCGGTTGACAACCCGCGGCGTGGCGATGCCTCCGCAGGAGCGGCCGGTGGCGCCTGCGGAGCCCCGGCCACACGTGCTGGCCCCGATCGGCTGACCGGAGAGGGTCTGGCGGCAGCAGGCGTCTTGGGCTAACGTCTTGGACAGATGACCAAGACGCCTGCTTCCCATCCGGCTCGCGAACGTGGCGAGGCCACTCGCGCGCGCCTCGTCGAGGCCACGGTCACCGTCGGCGTCGACGAGGGCTGGGGAGGCGTGACCACCCGCGCCGTCGCGGCTGAGGCCGGTGTTCCGTCAGGGCTGGTGCACTACCACTTCGGCAGCATCGAGGAGCTGCGGCGGGCGGCCGTACGGCACGTGGTCGGTGCCCTGCTGGCCGAGTCGCTCGCCGCGCTCGAGGCGGTGACGGATCCGGCCGACGCGGTGCGGGCGATGGTCCGGACGGTCGCCGCCGGCGGGGACGAGGACCGCCTGTCGGTGTTCCTGTACGAGGCCGTGCTCGCCGCCCGACGCGACGAGTCGCTGCGCTCCGAGCTGGCCGAGGTGCTGCGGCTGAGCCGGGACGGGCTGGCCGGCTGGATCCGTGCCGTCACCGCCCGGCAGCGCCACCCGGTCGATCCGGACGCCGCGGCGCTGTTGCTGGGCGCCGCGCTCGACGGCGTCTACCTGCACCGCCTGCTCGACGACCGGGTCGACCCGGCTGCGCTCGCCGAGCCCGTCGCCCGCTTGCTGCGGCCACCGAGGAGGAGCTGATCGCATGACCGCCACCGTCCCCACCGGGTCCCGGACGACGCTCGCCCGGCTCGAGCGGGTCTCCCGGGTGTACGGCACCGGCGACACGGCGGTGCACGCGCTGCGCGACGTGGACCTCGAGCTGCACCGTGGCGAGCTGGCGGTGGTGCTCGGCCCGTCCGGGTCGGGCAAGACCACGCTGCTCAACGTTCTCGGCGGCATCGAGCGCCCTACCTCCGGCCGGGTCGTCGTCGACGGACACGACCTGACGACCCTCACTCCGCGCGAGGTCACGGAGGTCCGGCGCACGGTCGTCGGCTTCGTCTTCCAGTTCTTCAACCTCATCCCGACGCTGACCGCGCGCGAGAACGTGTCGGTGCTCGCCGAGCTGACCGGCCACGACGTCCCCGGCCGCGTCGACGAGGCGATCGCCCAGGTGGATCTCGCCGACCGCGCGGACCACTTCCCCGGTCAGCTCTCGGGCGGGCAGCAGCAACGGGTGGCGATCGCCCGCGCGCTGGTCAAGGAGCCCCCGCTCCTCCTTGCCGACGAGCCCACCGGCGCCCTCGACCTGGAGACCGGCCGGGCGGTGCTGGCACTCCTGCGCCGCCTGGTCGACGAGCAGGGCCGTGGGGTGGTCATCGTCACGCACAACCAGGCCATCGCGGCGATGGCCGACCGGGTGGTGCGGATGCGGTCGGGAACGATCGACGCCGACGAGCACGTAGCCCGGCCGGCGCCTGCCGAGCAGGTGACCTGGTGACCGGGCATCCGACGCTGCGCCGCAAGCTCCGGCGCGACATCCGCCGGCAGTGGCCGCAGTTCACGGCGGTCGCTGTCGCGGTGCTGCTCGGCGTGGCGCTGTTCGCGGCGTCGTACGACGCGTACGGCAACCTGAAGGCGTCGTACGCGCAGGTGTTCGCGCAGCAACGGTTCGCCGACGTCTGGGTCACCGGGCCCGCGGCGGCGTCCGTCGCCGACACCGTGCGGACGTCCCCCGACGTCGCGGTGGTGGCCGAGCGCACCCAGGCCGACCTGGCCCTGCAGATCGGCGCCGACAAGCTGCGCGGGCGCGCGGTCGGGATCCCGCTCGGCAGGCAGCCGGCGGTGGACCGGCTGACCATACTGTCCGGGCACTATCCACGCAGCGTGGACGAGGTCGCGGTCGAGCATCACGTCGCCGACCACTTCGGGCTGCAGCCCGGCGGGCAGGTGCGGCTGCGTGACGGCGACGGCTGGCGCACCGTACGGGTGGCCGCCGTCGTGTCGTCGGCGGAGTACCTCTGGCCGGCGCGCAGCCGCCAGGAGCCCATGACCACCCCTGAGGACTTCGGTGTGGTGTTCGCCCCCCAGCCGCTCGTGGACGCGCTGGTGCCGGATGCGCCGCACCAGACCCTCGTCCGGCTCAGCGAGGCAGCCGGTCCCGCGGCGCTCGACCGCGTGGTCGCCACGGCCCGTGGTCTCGGTGCGGCCGACATCACCACCCGCGCCGAGCAGCCGTCGAACTCGCTGCTGCAGGAGGACATCAACGGGTTCAGCCAGCTGTCGTACCTGTTCCCGCTGCTGTTCCTCACCGCGGCCGGCATGGCGACGTACGTCCTGCTGACCCGGCGGGTGGACGCCGAGCGGGACGTCATCGGGATGCTGCTGGCGTCCGGCGTACGGCGGCGCAGCATCCTCGGCCACTACCTGTCCTTCGGCATCGCTGCGGCGCTGACCGGTGCGGTCGTCGGTGTCACCGCCGGCGAGCTGCTGGCGGGCGTCCTCACGCACTACTACCTGCACGCCATCGACCTGCCGTCCGCGGCCGCCGTCATCGCGCACGGTCGCGTGGACACCGTGGTCACGGGGCTCGCCTTCGGGCTGGTCGCCGGCGTGCTGGCGACCCTCGCTCCCGCACTGACGGCGGCGCGGCAGGACCCGGCGGCGGCGATGCGCGGCATGACGCCCGCGAGCCACGCCCGGCGCAGCCTGCTGGAGACTCTGGTGCCGCCGTTGCGGCGCGCCCCGGCGCGGGTGCGCATGGTGCTGCGCGGTGTCGGTCGCAACCGTCGCCGCACCACCTTCACCGCGGTCGGGGTGGTGCTCTCGCTGCTGGTCATCCTCACGTCCTGGACGATGATCGACACGATGACGGCACTGGTCGACGTGCAGTTCAACCAGGTGACCCGCCAGGATGCCCGCGTCGACCTCGCGGGGCCGGCCGACGCCGCCGCACTCGACCGGTTGCGCGCCACGCCCGGGGTGGCCGAGGTGGAGCCGCAGCTACAGGCGCCGGTCGCGCTCGTGCACGGCGACGCGTCGTACGCGACCGCGCTGGTCGGGCTGCCCTCGAACACCGCACTGCACGGGTTCCGCCTGGTCGATGGGACGGAGCGCAGCCTCGCCTCCCTGCCGGCCGGTGGGGTGTTCGCCGGGCAGGCGCTGCGCGACGTGCTGCACGTGCACGTGGGGGACACCATCACGTTGCTCACGGCGGCCGGCATCCCGCACGAGGTGACCGTGGCCGGGCTGCTGGACGAGCCACTGGGCACGTTCCTGTACGCGCCGCTGCCCGCTGCCCAGCGGCTCACCGGTGCAGCGCCCACGTCGGCGCTGCTGCGGTACGCGCCGGGTGCGGCCCGGGACAGCGTCCGCCGGGCGGTCACCGCCCTGCCCGGCGTCACCGCGTACGAGGACGCCCAGGCGCTCAAGGTCATGGTCGACCAGTACGCCGGGCTGTTCTACGGGTTCGTCGGCGCGATGCTCGTGCTGGGCGGCGTCATGGCGTTCGCGATCATCTTCACGACGATGTCGGTGAACATCGTCGAGCGTTCGCGCGAGGTCGCGACCCTGCGGACCGGCGGGGTGCGCCGGCGCACGATCGCCGGGCTGATCAGCGCGGAGAACCTCCTCGTCACCGTGCTGGGCATCGTTCCCGGGCTGCTCATCGGCGTGCTGGGCGGTGGCGCGTTCCTGTCCGCGTACAACACCGACCAGTTCCACCTCACCCTGGTCGTCCGGCCGCTCACACTCGCCATCGCCGCCGCCGCGATCATCGCTGTCGCGGCGCTGTCACAGTGGCCCGGCCTGCGCGCGGTCAGCCGGCTCGACCTCGGTCAGGCCGTCCGCGAGCGGGCCAGCTGAGCCGGTCGCCGCGTCCCGGTCACGAGCGGGACGGGTGGTTGTCGATCGGCACGTACGTCCGGCACGGCTCGTTGCGCAGGCTCGGGCAGGCCGGCTGGCCGGTCGGCGCCTCGAGGCCCGGCACGACCGGCAGTACCAGCTGTGACGGCATCCGCTTCGAGAACGCGATCGCCACGTGTGACGTGCCGGCCGGGACGGTCTCGCCGAACGACCACACCGGCTGGGTGCCGTTGGGTGCGGCGATCGTCACCCGGATGCGGGTCCCGGCGCGGTACACGTGGCCGGAGTAGTACAGCGGGATCGCCACCCGGACGAACGTGTGCGCGGGCATGGCTGCCACGTCGGAGTCCAGCATGCTCGGCACCGGCTCGAGCAGCGTGCTCGGCGTGTGCATGATGTTGTTGTCGTCGTGGGACAGCGCGCGGTCGCTGCCTCGGATCCAGCCGTTCTGCACGAACGTCTCGTGGCCTGCGTCGTCGACCTCGCTGACGGTGGCCTGAAGGTCGACGTCCGGCGTGGAGGAGCGCACCCATGCGTAGACGGCGCCGGCGCCGACCACGGCGGTGTCCTTGGCCAGGGGTGCGCTGACGTACGACACCGCGGTGCCGGCCGGGCTCTGCTTCCAGTCCCAGCTCCACTGCGAGGCGTTGCCCCACAGGCCCCCGCCGCCGGTGCCGCCGGTGAAGTCCGTCAGCGGCAGCGCGTGCGCGTCGGCGGTGAAGGTGTCGATGCCGCGCTTGCCCGGTGCGGCGGCGGTCAGCGAGCCGTCCGGGCCGAGGTACCACGTCCGCGCCACCGTGTTCTTGACGGGCCAGCTGGTGAACGTGTGCTCGAAGCCGGGGTACGGGTCACCGGCCTGCGACGTCTGCGTCGGCGAGCTGCCCGCGCCGTTGTCGAAGAGCACCCGCACCTCGGGTAGCGCCTCGAACGCCGCCTTCGCGGCGTCGTACGTCGGGATCTGCTGGATCGGGTCCTGGGGCAGCAGGATCGGGTCGTTCGGCGGTGTGCCCAGTGCGGTCTGGTAGACGGCGGGAGCACTCGCCTGCACCACGGCCGAGTTGACCGCGGGGGCCTGGTCGGCGACGTACAGCGACAGGAAGTCGTACCAGCGGTTGTACGTCTCCGGTGCCAGCGAGTCGATGTGCGGGCCGTTGGTGAAGGTGAACCACTTCTTGGTCGTGCCGGTCATGTGCTTGGCCAGGGTCGGGCAGTGTCCGCCGGTCTGCTCGTCCTGCCACTGGCAGGCCATGAAGACCGGCACGTCGATCTTGTGGACGAACGTCACCGGGTCGAGCGGGTCGGCGACCTCCGGGTGGTAGTGGGCGTTCTCCCTGATGGTCTGCAGCAGGTCCTGCGCCTCCGGGTGCAGCGCCTGGTTGTCGGCGCAGGTCTGGTCGCCCGACTGGATCTGCTGCCACGCCCATGGCTGGCCCCTGTGGGGGCCGGCCGGCTGCGCCTCGTCCTGCCGCTCCTTGGCCCAGGCCACGGCGAAGCCGGTGTTGAGGATGCCGCCCGGGTAGAGCGTCGTGGCCGTCGCGTCGATGACGGACAGCGGGGAGATCGCGGCGAGGTGCGGCGGTTGCAGCTGCGCGGTGAACAGCTGGCTGATCCCGCCGTAGGAGATGCCCATCATGCCGACCTTGTGGCCCTTGACCCACGACTGGTTGGCGATGGTCTCGATCACGTCGTAGCCGTCGAGGTTCTGCAACGGCTCGAAGAAGTTGTACGCGCCGCCGGAGCAGCCGGTGCCGCGCATGTTCACGTCGACGACTGCGAAGCCCATCGCGTTGGCGACTGCGGCGATGCCGTTCGTGGGGCCGTTCGGGTTGGCGTAGCCGTACCCGGAGTACTCGATGAGTGTCGGGTACGGCTCCGCGTAGTCGGGGCCGGCCGGGATGTTGTTGTCGGGGACCTTCTGGCCGTTCACCTCGACCGGCGGCGCGGTCGGCGGGTGCACGTAGATGGCGAGCGTGGTGCCGTCACGGGTGGTGAGGTAGCCGTACCCGTGGTCGGGGATCTGCTGGTCGTAGACGCTCGGGTCCCATGGCTGGGCCGTCTGGTCGTGCACCGTGATCGGGTGGGAGGTCGTCCCGTCGACCCGCACGCGGTAGCCCGTCCCGGGTGTCACCTCGTAGAACAGCGTGCCACCGAGGTCGTTGACCGTCTTCGTCGCGATCATGCTGCCGGAGGCGTCGAGCAGCGTGGCGGTCGCGCCGGGCGTCGCGTGGGTGACGTAGACCTGGTCCACGCTGCCGCTCGCGGTGAAGCCGGCGCTCGGCGTGGCTGCGGTGGCGGCGAGACTGCCGGCCACGACGGCGATGAGTGCCGCCACGAGCGACATCCGCAAGGTTCGACTGGTTGTGTGCACCTCCACTCGTTCGACGTCGCCCGGCCCGGCTCCTCCCTAGGATGTGGCCGGTGAGCGCACCCACCCTGACGGCAGGCGAGCTCGAGGACCGGTTCGAGCAGCACCGGCTGGAGCTGCGGGCGTACTGCTACCGGATGCTCGCGTCGCCGTTCGAGGCGGACGACGCGGTGCAGGAGACCTTCATCCGCGCCTGGCGGGGGGTGGCCGCGTTCGAGGGCCGGTCGTCGCTGCGCTCGTGGCTCTACCGCATCGCGACGAACATCTGCCTCGACATGCTGCGCAGCGGGCAGCGGCGCCCGCGACCGATGGATCTCGGGCCGGCGCGTGAGCCGGTCGCCGACAACCTCGCTGTGCCGGCCGAGGTGAGCTGGCTGGAGCCGATCCCGGACGCGCTCGTGCTGGGAGCGGACGACCCGGCCGACGTCGCGGTCGCTCGCGAGAGCGTCCGGCTGGCGTTCGTCGCGGCGCTGCAGCAGCTGCCCCCGCGGCAGCGAGCCGTCCTCATCCTCTGCGAGGTGCTGCAGTGGCGGGCCGCGGAGACGGCCGAGCTGCTCGACACAACCGTGGCGTCGGTGAACAGCGCGCTGCAGCGGGCGCGGGCCACGCTGGCCGCCTCCCCGCCGCAGCCCGCCGACACCGAGCTCACGGAGGCCGCCCGCGAGCTGCTGACCCGCTACGTCGCCGCGTTCGAGGCGTACGACGTGACCGCGCTCACCCGCCTCATCCGCGAGGACGCGACCCAGTCGATGCCGCCGTACGACCTGTGGCTGGCCGGCCGGGACGACATCTTCGCCTGGTGGTTCGGCCCGGGCATGGGCTGCAGCGGCTCCCGGGTCGTGCCCGCGCCAGGCGCGAACGGGATGCCGGCCTTCGGCCAGTACAAGCCCGACCCGGCCGGCGGCTACTCGCCGTGGGCGCTGCAGGTGGTCGAGCTGCGGGAGGGGCGGATCGGCGAGCTCACGTTCTTCCTCGACACCGAGCGGCTGTTCCCGCTGTTCGGCCTGCCGGCGCGGCTGGCGGGCTGAGCCCTAGCGGCTGCGCGCGAGGAAGGCGTGGCCGTACACGCCGAACTGCCGTGCCTTCGCCTCGCCGGGCGCTCCGGAGAACGTGTCCACCGGAGGACCGACCTCGACCTGCTCGAACCCGGTGTCCTCGAGCATCGCCACCCAGCCCGCGCACGGCAGGCCACCGGCAATTCAACCGGTCCACAGGTCGATCTGGCGCATCGCCTCCACCGGGACCGGCCGGCCGTTCGCGATGTCGGCGAACGCGAGGATGCCTCCGGGACGCAGCACGCGCCGGATCTCGTCGAACGCGGCTCGCTTGTCGGCGCACAGGTTGACGACGCCGTTGGAGATCACTACGTCTGCCCAGCCGTCGTCGACCGGCAGCTCCTCGGCGAGGCCCTCGCGGAACTCCACCCGCTCGGCGATGCCGAGTTCGGCCGCGGTCCGGCGCGACTTGGCGAGCATCTCCGGCGTCATGTCCACGCCGACGACGGCGCCCGCCTCACCGACGACGTGCGCCGCGACGAACGTGTCGAAGCCGGCACCCGAGCCGACGTCGACGACCCGCTCACCGGGCCGCGGCCGGCGCAGCGAGAAGGGGTTGCCGACCCCGGCGAACGACTCGACCGCGGGGTCCGGCAGCGCTGCGACCAGGGCGGCGTCGTACCCGAGGAGTGCCGCCAGCCGCCGCCCGGTGTGGAAGTGGTGCTCGCCGTCCGGGTGCTCGGCGACCTCCCGGTACTTCACGCGCACCCGGTCGCGCAGCGCCTGGGTGTCGATGGCCGGCTCAGCCATGGCGCCACCGCCTCTCAGTAGCTGAACGTCGTGGCGCCCTCGTCGCCGATCCAGGCCCACATCGGCACGGTGCCGCCCAGCTCGGCTCCGGCGATCAGCCGGGTGTCGTCGAGCTGCTTGGCGGTGAAGCAGATGGGGCAGACGAGGTAGCGGCCACCGGCCGCCTCGTACCGCTTGGCCAGGTCGGCGAGCGGGGGACAGCCGTCACAGGCGACGCCGACGGCGGTGCCGTCCACCGCCAGGCGTACCGCCTCCTTGGTCAGGAACATCAGCGTCGGCCGGCCGGACTCGGCCGCGCCGACCGCGACGAGGAAGGCGACGGTCACCTTCTCGGGGTCCTCGAGCCCGGTCGTCAGGCTGATCACGGCCTTGCCTGCCATGGCGTCCTCCTCACCCGCGGGGGTTGTGGTGGTGCGGACGCTAGGCGCGGCAGGGGTCGCTGTCGTCGGGTGTTCGCCCTACGTGTCCAACGGCTGGAGCGAGTCGAGCAGCCCGTGCTGCAGGGCGAACAGGGTCGCGGTCGCCCGCGTGGTCGCGCCCGTTTTGGCGTAGATGCGCTCGATGTGCGTGCCCGCTGTCTTCGGGCTGATACCGAGCGCTCGGGCGACCTGCCGGTTCGTGGCGCCGCGTGCGATGAGCGTGAGCACCTCCACCTCACGAGCGGTGAGCCCGGCCGGGCTGCTACGCCGGCGACCGGTGGGGTGGCCTGCTGCGGCCAGGACCGCGTCGACGGCGTCCGCGGCCAGCCGTCCGGCGTGGGCCTCGGCACGCAGCTCGGCCACCGCGTGCTGGGCCGGCAGCGCGGGCCGGTGCGGTCGGTGCTCGGTCATGGCCCGGTAGGCGCAGGCCGCGGCGAGGACGCGCCCCGTCGCCGGGATCGCCGGTCCGGCAAGGCCGCGCGGGTAGCCCGAGCCGTCCAGCCGCTCATGGGTGAGCGCCGCGATCGTGCCCAGCCGGGCGAGCGCGGGCGGCCGGGCAAGCACGCGGTCGGTGTAGTACGCGTGCATCCGCATCCGCTCCGACTCCGGCACGCTCAGCGGTCCGGCCTTGTCGAGGATGCTCGCGGGGACCCCGTGCATCCCCACGTCGTGCAGGAGCCCGGCCCGGCGGATGGCGTCGACCTCCGTCGGCGGAAGCCCGGCGTGCGCGGCGGCGTCGCCGGCGAGAGCTGCCACCCGCCTGGAGTGGCCGGCCCGCGAGATCGAGCGCAGGTCGGTGAAGTCGGCGAGTGCGGCGAGTGCGGCGTCGAGGTCCGGGCCGGACAGGGGGCGGTGCAGCGCCGGGTCGGCGGCGATCACCTCGTAGCAGTCGACGGGACCTGCGCAGTCAGGCATGAGATCGGCGGCCAGGTCGCAGAAGGCGTCGACCAGCGCGGGGTCGAAGTGCCGGCCCCGGCGCGCCTTGGCCACGTCCACGGCCGCCTGCACGCCGTCGACCCGGTGATGGACCTCGACGACGTCGGCGAGGTGGAACAGGCGCATGGTGAGCGCGATGTCCTCGCCGCCGACCCCCGCGGGGATGCCGCGGCCGTCCCAGTGCGTGAAGAACTGCCGCAGGGGGTCGCGGACGTCGCTGCCGAGGCCGAGGCGCTCTGCCAGCGTCGACGTGGACAGGCAGTGCGACATCAACCCGCGCTGGACCGCCTTGCCCCCGGTGGCCACCAGCGCGGCGGCGGTGCGCAGCCGGTCGAGCGGCGGCTGTCCCGTACCGGCGTGGCTGACCATGAACCCGAGCGCGGGCAGCCCGGCGAACTCGACCTGGTAGCTGTCCCGCCGGAAGGCGATGTCGTTGCCGAACAGCCGGGCGACCTCCGGGGTGTCCGCGACGCAGCCGACCCACGCGAGCACCGCGACGTAGAAGAGTGCAGTGCGGTCCTCCTCCGCCAGGTGCACCTGCTCGCCGAGCCGGGCGGCGATGCGCCACGAGCGCAGCACGTGCTCCATCGGCTGCCCGAGCCCGAGGTCCGTCGCCAGGGAGAACGCGGCGAGCAGCTCGGCCAGGCCGATGCTCGTGTCCGCGCCCTGCGGCTGCATGGCAGCAGGGTAGGAGCGTTGCGCTCGCGCGACCAGGTCCTCGAAGGGCTGAACCGGGTGTTCCTCGCGGCGCGTGGGGTAGCCCGTCCCTACGGGGGTCGATCGAGTGCACCACGCGAACCGACCGACAGCGGAGGGCTGGTACAGATGGCCGCCGGAGGCATGAAGCGCACGTTCGACGGGTTCCAGCAGCGGCACGCTGCTGTGGGCATCCCGCTCGCAACGGCGAAGAAGTTCAGCGAGGACTACTCCACGAACCTCGCCTCGATGATCGCCTTCTGGGCGTTCTTCTCCATCTTCCCGCTGTTCCTGGCGTTCGTGACCCTGCTCGGGTTCTTCCTCCCCGCCGACCAGAAGCAGAGCGTGCTGCAGCACGTCTCGTCGATGTTCCCGCTCCTCGACACCTCGACGGTCGGCAAGCTGTCCGGGAGCTGGTGGGCGCTGGCCGTGGGCCTCGGCTCGGCGCTGTGGAGCGGCACCGCGGCCGTACGCGTCACGCAGTTCGCGTTCAACTCGGTCTGGGAGATCCCCTACCGGGACCGCCCCAAGCTGCTCGAGAAGCTGACCCGCAGCCTCGCGGTGCTCGCCACGCTCGGTGTCGGCATCGTCGTCAGCACGATCGTCACCGGGTTCGTGAGCGGGCAGAACACCGGTGTCCAGCTCGGCGCGGCCGGCCGCATCGGCGGGTTCGCCCTCGCCATCGTGCTCGATGTCGGCATCTTCGTGGCCGCGTTCCGGATGCTGACCGACCGCGAGGTCTCGACGCGGGACGTGCTGCCCGGCGCGGTGTTCTCCGGGCTGGTCTTCTGGGTGCTCCAGTCGGCGTCGTCGCTGATCATCTCCCGGTACCTCAGCAACGCGCAGAGCACGTACGCCAACTTCGCGACCGTCATCGCCATCCTGTGGTGGTTCTACCTGCAGTCGGTCGTCACCCTGCTCGGCGCGCAGGTGAACGTCGTGCTCGCCGAGCGGCTGTGGCCGCGCGGGCTGGTGGACGCGCCGGCCACCGAGGCGGACCACCGTGCGTTCGAGGCGTACGCGCAGGAGCGCTCGTACACCGAGGCCCAGCAGGTCCAGACGTCGTTCGGGACTCGAGAGATCGGCTGAGGCACGTTACGTTGCCCTCGTGGCGGACCTGCTCCATCCCTCTCCTCGTCCCGGGCGGCTGCGCGAGCTGCTTGCCGCGCCCGAGCCGGTGCTGGCCCCTGGCGCGTACGACGCGCTGACCGCACGGCTGGTCGAGGAGGCCGGGTTCTCGTGCGTGTACATGACCGGTTTCGGGACCGCGGCGTCCTTGCTCGGCCGTCCGGACATCGGCCTGCTCACGGGTACGGAGATGGTCGACAACGCCCGCCGCATCGTCGGGGCCGTGGGGGTGCCGGTGATCGCGGACGCGGACACCGGTTACGGCAACCCGCTGAACGTCATCCGCACGGTGACCGACTACGAGCGGGCCGGTGTGGCCGGCGTCCACCTCGAGGACCAGGTGATGCCGAAGCGCTGCGGTCACCTGGCGGGCAAGGTGCTGGTGCCGCAGGACGAGATGGTCGCCAAGGTCAAGGCGGCGGTTGCGGCGCGCAACGACCCGGACTTCGTGCTCATCGCGCGGACGGACGCGCGGTCGGTGGACGGGTTGGACGCGGCGCTGCGCCGGGCGTCCGCGTACCTCGACGCCGGCGCGGACATGCTGTTCGTCGAGGCGCCCGAGAGCGAGGACGAGGTCGAGCGGGTGGCCCGCGAGCTCGCCGGTGTGCCGCTGCTGTTCAACTGGGCCGAGGGTGGGCGTACGCCGCCGGTGTCCCTGCAGCGGCTCGGCGAGCTGGGGTTCCGGCTGGTCATCTTCCCGATCGGCGTGCTGCTCACGGCGACGGCCGCCGTGCGGGAGTTCCTCGCGGCGCTGCGGCGTGACGGGACCCCGCAGCGCCAGCTGGCCGGTCTGCCGGCCCTGCCGGACTTCGTGGAGTTCATCGGTATGCCCGAGGTCCGTGACCTCGAGCAGCGGTTCTCGTAGGTGCCCCGAGGGAGGACATCGCATGGTGGACACGTTCAGCAAGGCCAGCATCAGCGTGGAGCTGGCGCATCGAATGATCGCGGCTGCAGAGGAGAAGGCCCGCGAGCTCGGAGTCCCGATGAACATCGCGATCGTCGACGAGAGCGGTGTGCTCAAGGCGTTCAGCCGGATGGACGGCGCCGCGCTGCTGTCGGTGCAGATCGCCCAGGACAAGGCGTACACGGCCGTCGGGTTCGGAATGCCCACGCACGGCTGGTACGACTTCATCAAGGACGACCCGCCGCTGGCCACGGGTGCCCCCACGGGGATCGACCGGCTGGTCGTGTTCGGCGGGGGGTACCCCATCAGGTCCGGTGACGCCGTCATCGGCGGCATCGGGGTCAGCGGTGGGCACTACACGCAGGACCAGCAGGTCGCCGAGGCCGGCCTCGCCGTCCTCGGCAGTGGGGCGTGAGCGTCAACCCGGTACGGCTCAACCACGCGGTGCTGTTCGTCGCCGACCTCGAGCGGTCGCTGCGCTTCTACACCGGGGTGTTCGGCTTCGAGATCGCCGCGCGCGAGCCCCGTGCCAGCGCGGCGTTCCTGCGGCTGCCCCGGTCCGGCAACCACCACGACCTCGGGCTGTTCGGCGTGGGCGCGCAGGCGCCGCCGAAGCGGCCGGGCGGGATCGGCCTGTACCACCTCGCCTGGCAGGTGGACACCATCGACGAGCTCGCCGCCGCCCGCGAGGCGCTGCTCGCTGCTGGGGCATACAGCGGTGAGTCCAGCCACGGGGCCACCAAGAGCGTCTACGGCGCCGACCCGGACGGCAACGAGTTCGAGGTCATGTGGATGCTGCCCCGCGGGGACTGGGGCCGGTACGAGCACGAGGCCCCCGTGGACCGGCTGGATCTCGCCGCCGAGGTGGAGCGCTGGTCGGGGGTGGGTACCGCCGGGCAGGTCGGCGCCGGGAGCTGACCGTGCTGCCGGACCCCGAAGAGGAACCGTCACTGTGCGCGGACATCCCGGACGGTGCCTGCGTAGCGGTCCCGCGCAGCTTCGCCCTGAACGCGGCGAGCGGTGGTTGCTCGAAGCTGGCCGAGCAGCTGGCCGGGCCGGGTGTCGTGCTGACGCTGCTGCTGGACGCGGTGGGCGCGCCGGTGGCGTTCGCCGGTGCGCTGGAGCCGTTGCGCCGGGGGCTGGCGACGCTGCCGCAGCTGGCGCTCGCACCGGTCGTGCGCGCGGCGCCGCGGCGGACCCGGGTCTGGGCGACCGCGGCGTACGGCCAGGCTGCCGCCCTCGTCGCGCTCGTGCTGGGGGCGGCGTGGACGTCGGGCGCTGTCGCGGGGGCGGTCGTCCTGGCCTGCGTGGCCGTGTTCAGCGTGCTGTCGGGGCTGGCGTCGTCGGCGTTCTCGGACGTCGTGGGCAAGACCGTTCCGCGGCCCGTGCGCGGCCGGCTGCTCGCCGTGCGCTCGGGAGCGGGTGGGCTCGCCACCGTCAGTGTCGGTGCCGCGCTCGGCGGCACGCTGGGCGGAGCGGACCGCTGGACCTATCTCGCACTGGTCGCGGCGGCGGCGGCGCTGTGGGCACTGTCCGGTGCGCTCTTCGGCGCGATCCCCGAGCCGCCCGGCGCCACCGAGGGCGGTGGGTCGCCCCTGCGCAGCGCCCGGCGGGGCATCGGCGCGATGCGGCGGGACGCCTGGTTCGCCTGGTTCACCGCGGTGCGCATCCTGCTGGTGGCGGTCGAGCTGGCCGTGCCGTACTTCACCCTGGCGGCACGCGACTCGTCCACGGGCGGCACGGTCGGGTTCCTCATCCTGGCGGCCGGCCTGGGCCAGGTGCTCGGTGGCCCGCTGTGGGGACGCATCACCGACCGCGTCTCCGCGCGGCGCACGTTCCTGCTGGCGGGGTCGGTCGCCGTCGTGGCCGTCGGGCTGACCCTCGCAAGCGTCGAGGTGGGGGTCGGGGTGCTCGCGCCGTACGCCGCCGGGGTGCTGCTCGCCACGGTGGCCCGTACCGGGGTCCGGATCGCGCGCAAGACCTATCTCGTCAATGCGGCACCCGCGGACGACCGGTCGCTCTACACCGCCGCCTCGAACAGCGTCACCGGAGTGGCCATGCTGGCCTTCGCCGCGGTCGGTGTGCTGGCGCAGTCCGCCGGCGTGGCTGCCGCCCTGTACGCCGTGGGCGTGTGCACCCTGCTCGGGATGGCCCTGGCGACGCGGCTGCCCACCGCGGCGCAGGTGCGCTGACGGCGGCTCAGCCTCCGAGGGCGCGGCGACCGTCGCGGTAGTACTCGTACGCCGCCCACGACGCGCCCAGCACACCTGCGATGCCGACGCCGGTGGCCAGGTTGCGGACGACCCGGCGTGGCCGCGGCGGCAGGCTCTCGGCCATGAACAGCGTCCCGATCGCCATGTTCGTGCCGAACTCCGCCTGCTTGCCCAGCGCCGAGACCGCCATCTGCGCCCCGCGCGACTCGTTGCTCAGCGTGACGACGGCGGCGGCGGCCTTCTGCGCGAGCGACGCCAGCGCGAGCGGCGCCGGGATAACGCCGTTGTGCATGCCGGCCCCCATGACCGCCGCCGTGAACACCTTGTCGGTCAGCGGGTCGAGCTTGCGGCCGAGCTCGGAGGACCGGAGGCCGAGCCGGGCGAGCTCCGGCCGGGTGTCGCCTGCGCGGGCGAGGATCCCGTCGAGGTTGTCCGAGACCGCGAACGCGGCGGCCAGCGGCCAGGTCCGCGGCTGGTCGTGCAGCTTGCGCACCACCCACGGGGTGGTGACGAGGCGGGCCACCGTGAGCGCGTTCGGCACGGTGAGGACCTCGCGGCGGGACAGCTCCACGTCGCAGATCATCGCAGCCGACCAGCGGGGGCCCAGAGCGGGCTCAGAGGAGACGTGCGGAGAATGGACCTCGTGCCCACCTCCCTCGCCCGGCTGTTCGCTGCCCGCCGTACCGTCGCAGCCGCCGCCGTCCTGATGGCCGCGGCCGCCGGTTGCTCGGGTGGGTCGTCCGCACCCGCGGCCGGAGCCTCCGCCTCCGCCTCCGCCGCGTCGTCGGCGTCACCGTCGGACTCGCCGTCGGCGAGCGCCGCCGCGCAGCCCACGCCGACGTCGAGCGCCAGGTCGACTCGTGAGCTGATGGGCCTGCCGTCGGCGCCGACCGGTACGCCGCTGCCCGGCTACATGCTCATCGCCGACCGGGACAACAACCGGATCATCGTGGTGTCGCCGGACAAGAAGGTGGTGTGGCGCTTCCCCGACACCGGTGACCTGGCGCCCGGCCAGCAGTTCCGCGGCCCGGACGACGCGTTCGTCACCCCGGACGGGCAGCACATCATCACCAACGAGGAGTTCGCCGACACGATCGCGATCGTCGCCCTGTCGCCCAAGCCGCACATCTCCTGGGAGTACGGCCACGCGAACCAGGCCGGGTCGTCGGAGGGCTACCTGTCGCACCCGGACGACGCCTACCTGCGGCCGGGCGGGCTGATCAGCGTCGCCGACATCAAGAACTGCCGGGTGCAGTGGATCGACCAGTCGGGGAAGGTCGTGCGCAGCATCGGCCGGGCAGGGGACTGCCGGCACGCCCCGCCCGCGGCGCTCAGCTCGCCGAACGGGGACACCCCACTGCCGGACGGTGGCACGCTCGTCACCGAGATCGGCGGCTGGGTGGACCGGTTCGACGCCCACGACAAGCTGGTGTGGTCGGTGCGCACGCCGACGGACTACCCGTCGGACGCGCAGCTGCTGCCCGACGGCAACGTGCTCGTCGCCGGGTTCAACACGCCGGGCCGCGTCGACATCATCAAGCCCGACGGCACCATCGTCTGGACCTACCGCGAGACGTCGGGTGCCGGTGCGCTCGACCGGCCGTCCCTGGCCATCGCGCTGCCGAACGGCACCATCGCCGTGACCGACGACTGGAACCACCGGGTGGTGCTCATCGACCGTGCCACCAAGCAGATCGTGTGGGAGTACGGGCACAACGGTCAGCCCGGCAGCGCCCCGGGCTATCTCAACAAGCCTGACGGCCTCGGACTCATCCAGTAGGTGCCGGTGATCCCGTACGCGCGTCGCGCGGCCGCCGTCGTGGCCGCTCTCACCCTGGCCGGCTGCGGGGGCACGTCCGGCGGCACCGCAGCGGCGCCCCGTACGGCGCTGCCGTCGGCGCCCGCATCGTCGGCCCCGTCGCCGGGGGCGTCGTCCCCGATCCCCCGGCCGAGCGCGGGGCCGCCCCGAGCCGAGGTCGTCGGCTGGCACCTGCCGCAGCCGCTGTCGCGCGAGGTCGTCCTGGCGAGCGGCGGGCACCTGCTCGTCCTCGGCGGCCTGACCGGGGCGGGGTCGACAGCTCAGGTCGTCGACGTCGATCCGGCGAGCGGGACCGTGCACGTGGTGGGGCGGCTGGCGTCGGCGGTGCACGACGCGGCGGGCGCGCTCATCGGCGGGGAGCCCGATGTCTTCGGCGGCGGCGCGTCGGCCACGGTCGACACCGTCCAGTCCTTCCGCGCCGGACAGGCCGGCCGGGTGGTCGGCCACCTCCCGCAGCCGCGCTCGGACCTGGTCGCCGCCACGGTCGGTGGCGCGACGTACGTGCTCGCCGGCTACACGGGCAGCACCTCGCTCGCCGCGGCGCTCCGGACGACCGACGGCACGACGTTCACGCAGGTCGCGACGCTGCCCGTACCGGTGCGCTACCCGGCGGTCGCGGCGTCGGGCGGGCGGATCTACCTGTTCGGCGGCGAGCACGCCGGGTCGGTGACCGACGCCGTACAGGAGGTGGACCCGGCCGCGGGCAGCGCCCGGGTCGTGGGCCGGCTGCCGGTGCCGCTGGCCCATGCGGCCGCAGCGGTGCGTTCCGACGGCACCGTCGTCCTCGCGGGCGGGCGCAGCGGCGGCTCGGTGCGCGACCAGGTCCTGGTGTACGACCCGGCGACCGGGCGCACGACCCAGGCCGGGCGGCTGCCGTACCCGGTCGCGGACGCTGGTGTGGCGGTCGTCTCGGGCACGCTGTGGCTCGTCGGCGGGGAGACCCCGGGACGGGTCGCGACCGCGATCCGCGTGGCGCTCTGACGCCCGCGCGCTGCTACACGCCCGCGCCGTCGAGGACGTTCATCGCCTCCTCGGCGCGCTGGATCGTCGCGGCGGCGTACATCTCGCCGACGGAGGCCTGCTCGCCCATCGCGCCCGCGGCGTAGCGCGCGTAGACGCCCTCGATGATGCAGGCGAGCCGCCAGTGCGCGAAGGCCACGTAGTACGACAGTGACGACACGTCCCGTCCGGTGGCGTCGGCGTACCTCTGCGCCAGCTCCGTCCGGGTCGGCATTCCGGGTGCCGCGGTCGCGGGCACCAGGCCGGCCTGCCCGGCCTCGCCACCGTCGGTCCAGTAGACGAGGAGCGTGCCGACGTCGGCGAGGGCGTCGCCGAGCGTGCACAGCTCCCAGTCGAGCACGGCCTTCACCCGGCCGTCGGCGCCGATCATCGTGTTGTCCAGCCGGTAGTCGCCGTGCGCGATGGAGACGCCGACCTGCTCGGGGACGTTCGCCGACAGCCGCCGGTGCACGTCGGTGACGATGTCGGCCGGGCGGTGGAACCCGCCCTCCTTCTCCTGCTCCTGCGACTGCAGGAACTGCCCGTGCCAGCGCTTGAGCTGCCGCTCGACGTAGCCGTCCCGGCGGGCCAGGTCGCCGAGGCCGACCGCGTCCACGTCCACCGCGTGCAGCGCGACGAGGACGTCGACGAGGTCGCGGCCGATGCGCTGGCGCGCCTCCGTCGTGAGCACCTGCTCGACCTCGGCGGCGAGCCGCAGGATGTGCCCCTCGACGAAGTCCATGACGTAGAACGGCGCCTCGTTGACCGCCGGGTCGTCGCAGAACCCGAGCGCCGGGGCGACCGGTACGGGGGTCGGTGCCAGCGCCGAGATGATCCGGTGCTCGCGCGCCATGTCGTGGGCCGACGCCAGCACGTGGCTGGTCGGCGGGCGGCGCAGCACGACCCTGCGCCCGGTCCCGTCGGTGACGAGGAAGGTCAGGTTCGACCGGCCGCCGGTGATGAGGTCGAAGGTGAACGGTGCGCTGAGCCCGTCGATGTTGTCGACGAGCCACCGCGTGACGTTCGCGTCGTTGATGCCCTTGGCCATGGTCAGCCGCGGCTGGCCAGGTAGCGCTGCATGCCGTCGGCGTAGCTGCGCAGGTCGTCGTCCGACTCCAGCAGCGCAGCGAACTTCTCCCGCGCCTTCTCCCGCTTGTGCGGGATGAACTCGGTCGGGAACAGCCCCTCGTGCGGCCGGTAGTTCTTGAGCACGTTGCGCGCGACGGTGACCTTGTGCACCTCGTCCACGCCGTCGGCGATGCCCATCGTCGGGGCGCCGCTGTACATGCCGTGGATCGGCGTGAGGTTCGTCGTGCCGAGCGAGCCGAGGATGTGCAGCGCCCGGTACGACACGTCGCGCAGCACCTTCGCCATCCGGAACTTGGTGGCGGCGATCTGCGTGCGCGCCTCCTGCGTCGAGGAGTTGTCGATCGTCCAGGCGGTCCAGAGCACGAGCAGGCGCAGCGACTGGATGTCGGCGTACGTCTCGGCGATCATCTCCTGCACCATCTGGTGCTCACCGATGACCTTGCCGTGCGACTCGCGGGACAGCGCCCGCTCGCACATCATGTCGAAGGCGAGCTTGCACTGCGCGATCGTGCGCATCGCGTGGTGGATGCGGCCGCCGCCGAGCCGGCGCTGCGCCAGCACCTTCGCGCCG
Organism: uncultured Actinomycetota bacterium; assembly: GCA_963728075.1. GTDB lineage: Bacteria > Actinomycetota > Actinomycetes > JAFAQI01 > DASSKL01 > CAVSIP01. The sequence continues at coordinate 199,362 of CAVSIP010000007.1, forward strand.
TTCTCCGGGCCGAGCAGGTGGTCGGCGGGCACCCGCACGTCGTTGTACTTGATCCAGTTGTGGCTGGACGGGTACGGCATGATCTCGACGCCGGGCGTGTCCCGCGGGACGACGAACATCCCGTTGGTGCACATGACGAACAGGATGTCGGCGACCCGGCCGGCGCTGGTGAACCACTTCTCGCCGTTGATGACCCACTCGTCGCCGTCCTTGACCGCGTGGGTCTTGAAGGTGTTCGGGTCCGACCCACCCTCCGGCTCGGTCATCGAGTAGGCGGACCAGATCTCCTGGTTCATGAGTGGTTTGAGCCACCGCTCCTTCTGCTCCTCCGTGCCGTACGCGGCGAGCATCTCCATGTTCCCGGTGTCCGGCGCAGCGGTGCCGAAGATGGCGGGTGCCGACCCGTACCGGCCGAGGATCTCGTTGAGCAGCGCGAGCTTCAGCTGGCCGAACCCGGGTCCGCCGAGCTCCTTGTCGAGGAACAGCGCCCACAGGCCCTGCTCCTTGACCTGGTCCTGCAGCGGCTTGACCAGAGCCTTGATCTTGGGGTCCTTCGAGCGCACGGCGTACGGGAAGACCAGGTCCAGCGGCTCGATCTCGTTCTTGCAGAAGTCCTCGACCCAGTCGAGCTTCTCCTGCCATTCCGGGTCGGTGGAGAAGTCCCACGCCATGGCGGCATCCCTCAGATCGTCGGTGGGTGTGTGATGCGGGTGCATCATGGCAGAGTGCGTGCGCATGGGCCAAGAGCGGTTGCCGCGGTGACCACCGAAGCCGGGTCCACGCGCGACCGGCTGGTGCGGGCCGCCGAGCAGCTCTTCGCCGAGCACGGGATCTCCGGCGCCAGCCTGCGCGAGGTCAACCGCGCCGCCGGGGCGCGCAACGCGGTGGCGGTGCAGTACCACTTCACCGACCGCAGCGGTGTCGTCCGCGCGATCTTCGACAAGCACGTGCCACCCGTGGACGCGGCGCGGCACGCGATGCTCGACCAGTACGAGGCCGACGGCGGCGAGGACGTACGCGCCCTCGCGGCCGCGCTCGTCCGCCCGCTCGCGGCCAAGCTGGCCGACCCGGACGGCGGGCCGGAGTTCCTGCAGATCTACGCGGAGGTCGTGAGCTCGCCGCAGGGTCCGGGCGAGGACCGGCCGGGCGGCAGCATGACCCGCTGGCGGCGGGCGGTCGAGCCCTTCCTGGGCGCGGACGCCATGCGCCTGCACCGCCGCTACACGGTGATCCGGTTCGCCGCTGCGGAGCTCGGGCGGCGCGCGCGTACGGCGCCGCACACCGACGACCGGCTGTTCACCAGCCATCTCATCGACCTGGCGCAGGCGCTGCTGCTCGCGCCGACGTCGGCGGAGACCCGCCGCCTGGCTGACGCCCGCGACGCCTCCCGCCGCAGGCGCAGGGCCTAGCCTGCGGACATGCCGGACCGCTACGACCACGTGCTGGTCGCCGTTGCGCCGTCGGACGTCCCAGCGGTACGGCGATCGCTGGCGGACCTCGCCTGGCTGGTGACGGGCGGGGCGCAGGGGATCGGCTGGTCCAGCGACGAGCTGGCGGTCGTGCTCGGCCCGGCCGGCTCCGGCCAGGACCCCCGGCCCGTCGAGGCGCTGCCCCGCGAGGTGCGTGACCGTGCCGCCGTACGCTCGGTGGAGCGGCTGGTGGCCACCGCGCGTCCGGAGACGCCGGCGCGCCCGTCCTTCACCGGCGGGGTGCTGGCGCTGCGATGGTTCGACCTCGCGGCCGCCGACTGGCCGGAGTTCCTCGACCTGTCCGTGCAGGCGTGGCCGGCGTTCGAGGCGGCGAACAGCGCCCGGATCCTGGGGCTGTTCCGGTCGCTGGACTGCGCGGAGCCGGACGCGCGGGCGCTGCTCGTCACCTGGTACGGGTCGCTCGCGGTTTGGGAGCGCTCGCGCGGCACCGTACGCGCGACCGAGGGCGACGAGGCGGCGGCCGGCCGCCGCTTCGTCCGCCGCCACGAGATCACCCGCCGCTCGGTGGTACGGGTGTGCCCCCTGACGACCAGTCACTAGCGTGGGCGGTGACGAGCACCGCCCCACCCCCCTCGCACGAAGGAGACGCTCATGCCGGCTCGACCGCTGAACATCGAGGACTACGGCGGCGAGGCGTACAACCTCGCGATGTCGGAGGGCGCGCGCCCCCTGCTGGAGAAGGTGAAGACCTTCATCGCGACGGAGATCGAGCCGATCACCGAGGAGTACTACGCGCTGGGCGCGAACCGGGCGGACCGCTGGTCGTACGCGCCGGGGCAGCTGGAGCTGCTGGAGGGCGTGAAGGACAAGGCGCGGGCGAACGGGCTGTGGAACTTCTTCCTGCCGGACGCGGAGACCGGTGAGGGCCTGTCGAACCTCGACTACGCCTACATCGCCCAGGAGCTCGGCAAGAACCCGCTGGCGTCGGAGTGCCTGAACTGCTCGGCGCCGGACACGGGGAACATGGAGGTGCTCGAGCGGGTCGGCACCCCGGAGCAGAAGGAGCAGTGGCTGGCGCCGCTGCTCGAGGGCAAGATCCGCTCGGCGTTCGCGATGACGGAGCCGGACGTCGCGTCCTCCGACGCGCGCAACGTGCGCTGCCAGGCCGTACGGGACGGCGACGAGTGGGTCATCAACGGGGAGAAGTACTACATCTCCGGGGCCGGTGACCCGCGCTGCAAGATCATGATCGTGATGGTGCAGACGAACCCGGACGGGCCGTCGCACCTGCAGCAGTCGCAGATCCTCGTCCCGATGGACACCCCCGGGGTCGAGGTGCTCGGCCCGATGCACGTGTTCGGCAAGGACGACGCGCCGCACGGGCACATGCACCTGCGGTTCACCGACGTGCGGGTGCCGTACGAGAACGTGCTGCTCGGTGAGGGGCGCGGGTTCGAGATCTCCCAGCTGCGTCTCGGGCCGGGCCGGATCCACCACACGATGCGCTCGATCGGTGCGGCGGAGCGGGCGCTGGAGCTGATGGTCAAGCGCGGGCTGTCCCGGGAGGCGTTCGGCAAGCCGATCATGGCGCTGGGCAAGAACACCGAGCTGGTGTCGCGGGCCCGGATCGAGATCGAGGCGATGCGGCTGATGGTGCTGCGCGCCGCCAAGGCGATGGACCTGATGGGCAACGCCGAGGCGCGGGTGTGGGTCAGCGCGGTCAAGGCGATGGTGCCCGAGCGGGTCTGCCAGATCATCGACCAGGCGATCCAGATCCACGGTGCCACCGGCATCTCGCAGTGGACGCCGCTGGCGGACATGTACACCTCGCAGCGGACGCTGCGCCTGGCCGACGGCCCGGACGAGGTGCACCACATGGTCGTCGGCCGCGCGGAGATCGCCCGCCACGCCGGCGGCTGACGGCGCCCCCGGCGCGGAGTGCGCTGCTCGCTCGACCGGAATAGTCTCGGCATCAGATAGTTGTATGTACGCAACGATTGATCCGGCAACCGAGCAGCGAGGCAGCAGCCGTGGCGAGCGCACTACCGACGACCGCACATGACCCGGGCCGTTACAAGTGGGTGGCCCTGACCAACACCACCCTCGGCATCCTCATGGCCACGATCAACGGCTCGATCGTGCTGATCTCCCTGCCGGCGATCTTCCGCGGCGTCCACCTCGACCCCCTGCAGCCGAGCAACTCCAGCTACCTGCTCTGGATGCTCATGGGCTACCTGCTGGTGAGCGCCGTGCTGGTGGTGACGCTGGGCCGGCTCGGCGACATCTACGGGCGGGTCCGGATGTACAACGCCGGGTTCGCCGTGTTCGCCGCGGCGTCCGTCCTGCTGGCCTTCGACCCGATGGTCGGCTCCGGCGGTGCGCTGTGGCTGATCGGCTGGCGCGTGCTGCAGGGCGTCGGCGGCGCGATGCTCATGGCCAACTCGACCGCGATCATCACCGACGCGTGGCCGGCCGAACGCCGCGGCTTCGCGCTGGGGATCAACATGGTCGCCGGCATCGCCGGACAGTTCATCGGCCTGATCGTCGGCGGGCTGCTCTCCGAGGTCTCGTGGCGCTCGGTGTTCTGGGTGTCCGTACCGATCGGCGTGTTCGGGACGGTGTGGGCCTACCGGAGCCTGCGCGAGGTGGGGACGAAGACCCACGCGCGCATCGACTGGTGGGGCAACCTGACGCTGGCCGTCGGGCTGGTCGCGATCCTCGTCGCGATCACCTACGGGATCATGCCGTACGGCGGGCACGACATGGGCTGGACCAGCCCGCGGGTGCTCGCCGGTCTCGTCGGGGGCGTGGCCATGCTCGGCGTGTTCGTGGCGATCGAGCGGCGGGTCGAGGACCCGATGTTCGACCTGGCACTGTTCCGCAACCGCGCGTTCGCCACCGGCAACGCCGCGCAGTGGCTCAACGCCATCGCGCGCGGCGGGCTGCAGTTCATGCTCATCATCTGGCTGCAGGGCATCTGGCTGCCGCTGCACGGCTTCGCCTACGAGAGGACGCCGCTGTGGGCCGGCATCTACCTGCTGCCGCTGACGGTGGGCTTCCTCGTCGCCGGGCCCGCCTCGGGCTGGCTGTCCGACCGCTTCGGCGCCCGCGCGTTCGCCACCGGAGGCCTGGTCCTCGTGGCCGCGTCGTTCGGCGGCCTCATCCTGCTGCCCACCGACTTCCCGTTCTGGGCGTTCGCCGTGCTCATCGCCACCAGCGGGCTGGGGTCCGGCCTGTTCGCGGCCCCCAACGCCGCGGCCATCATGAACGCCGTCCCGGCCCGCCAGCGCGGTGCCGCCAACGGCATGCGCGCGACGTTCCAGAACTCCGGCATGGTGCTGTCCATCGGCCTGTTCTTCTCGCTGATGATCGTCGGCCTGGCCAGCTCGCTGCCGTCGAGCCTGTACTCCGGGCTGACCTCCCAGGGCGTGCCGTCCGCGGTCGCGCACCGGATCGCCGGCATGCCGCCGGTGGGCAGCATGTTCGCGGCCTTCCTCGGCTACAACCCGATCCAGAGCCTGCTGGCGCCGACGGGCGTGCTCCACCACCTGTCCGCCGCGCAGGTGCACGTCCTCACCGGCAAGCAGTTCTTCCCGCACCTGATGGCCGGGCCGTTCCACCACGGTCTCGTGGTCGCGTTCACGATGGCGATCGCGATGTCGATTGTCGGCGCGGGCGCGTCGCTCGCCCGCGGCGCGAAATACGTTCACATCGACGAGCTCGAGGGTCACACTGTGGTCGAGTCCGCCCCGACGGCGCCCCCGAGCGCCGCAGCGCCCGTCGGCCTGACCGGCCCCTCCGGGGCAGGGAGTGAGGTGCACCGGTGAGCCAGCTGGCCGTCGCCGCCGCCCTGCTCGCCGGGCTGTCGTTCGCCGTGGGCAGCGTGCTGCAGCAGCGTGAGGCGCGCCAGCTGCCGGTGACGACGACGCGCGGTCTGGTGACGACGCTGGTCCGGCGCCGGTTGTGGCTGGTGGGCGTGGCGGTCGCCGCCTCGGCGTACGGGTGGCAGGCGCTGGCCCTGTCGCAGGGGCCGCTCGCGCTCGTGCAGCCCCTGCTCGTCTTCGAGCTGCCGTTCGCGCTCGTGCTCGCCGCACGGCTGCACCGTCGACGGCTCAGCCGGCGGGACATCGGCGCCGCGCTGCTCGTGGCCGCCGGCGTGGCGACGTTCCTCGCTGTCGGCGCGCCTCGCGGCGGCACGGACGACGCGTCGACCGGGGCTTGGACGGCGCTGCTCGTCGCTGCCGGCGGGTCGATCCTGCTGCTGGGTCTGGCAGCGGAACGCGTCCGGGGGCCGATCGCCCGGACCAGCCTGCTCGCCGCGGCAGCCGCGCTGGCGTTCGCGACCATGGCGCCGCTGCTGAAGGCGACCACGCAGAACCTCGTGCAGAACGGCGTGGACGGGCTCGTCACCTGGCAGCCGTGGGTGATGGCCGTGACCGCGCTGACCGGGTTCTCGTTCAGCCAGCGGGCGTTCCAGTCCGGGTCGATCGCGGTGAGCATGCCGCTCCTGCAGGCCGTGCAGCCGCTGGCCGCCGTGGGCATCGGGCTGACGCTGTTCGGCGAGCCCATCGCCACCGCGCCTGCTGCGATCGCCGGGGAGCTGCTCGCGGCAGTGGTCACGGTCGCCGGCATCGTCCTGCTCGACACCTCGCCGGCCGTGCAGGCCACGCAGGAGCAGGGGCCTGCCGCCGCTGGCCCACCGATCGCCGGGCCGGTCGCGCCTGCGCCGCGCTACATCGACGTGTCGGACTCCGGCTCGAACGCGAGCGCCTCGAGCACGGGCAGCGCCGCGTCGAGCCGGGAGCGCTCCTCGGGCGGCAGCGCCGCCACCCTCTGCGCCAAGTAGAGCGTCCGCTCCTGGCGCAACCGCGCCACCAGCGCGTGGCCGTCGGGGGTCAGCGACATCCAGGCCACGCGCCGGTCCTGCTCGTCCGGGCGGCGTTGGACCAGGCCGCGCTCCTCGAGCCCCGCGATCAGCCGGCTCAGCGTCGACGGGCTGACCCCCTCGGCGGCTGCGAGGTCGCCGAGCCGCAGCTCGCCGCTGTCGCTGACGGTCGCCAGGGCGGACAGCTGCGAGATCGTGAGGTTCTCGACGGCGTGCTGCCGCAGCCGCCGGGTGAGGCGGGCGATCGCCACCCGCAGGCGTGCGGCGGTGACAGCGTGGACGTCATCCGGAGGCACCCGCCCAGGGTGCCACCTCGCGTCCGTAGGTTGATCTGTCCCGGCGCACGGGCGTACGGCGCGGGCCGGCGGCACGTGGCCGAAACCACAGCGCATCCTTGCCTGCGCAACATATAGTGACCTTATGCAAACCGTAGGGACCGTCGAGAGGGACCTCGCGGGTGTCCTGGAGCGGCTGCTGAGGGTGATGCGCCGGCTCGCCACCGCCGGCGACCTCAGCCTCCCCGCCGCCTCGGTCCTCGCCCGGCTCGACCGCGAGGGTCCCCGGCGGCTCACCGAGCTGGCGGGGGACGAGGGGATCTCCCAGCCCGCGATGACCCAGCTCGTCACCCGCCTGGAGCGGGACGGGCTCGCGTGCCGGACCGCGACGCCCGACGACCGCCGGGTGGTCCTCGTCGGGGTGACCGACACGGGACGTCGGGTGGTCGCGCGCCGCCGGCGCGAGCGCGCCGACGCGCTGCGCACGCTGCTCGACCGTCTCGACACCGCGGACCGCGCCGCCATCCGTACGGCGCTGCCGGCGCTGACCCGCCTCACCGACCTCGCCGGGGAGACCCCCGGATGAGCACCTCGCACGCCCCCGCGGCGAGCCCGTTCCGCCAGCCCCGCGCCGTCTGGGCGGTCGCGTTCGCCTGCGTCATCTCCTTCATGGGCATCGGCCTGGTCGACCCGATCCTGCCGAGCCTGCGCGAGAGCCTGGGCGCCTCGCCGAGCCAGATCTCGCTGCTGTTCACCAGCTACCTGGTGGTCACCGCGGTGGCGATGCTCGTCGTCGGCGCGGTCTCCAGCCGGATCGGGCCCAAGCGCACGCTGGTCGTCGGGCTGAGCCTCATCGTGGTGTTCTCCGCGCTCGCCGGCCAGTCCGACACCATCAGCGGCATCGTCGGCTTCCGCGCCGGCTGGGGTCTCGGCAACGCGCTGTTCATCGCCACCAGCCTCGCGGTCATCGTCGCGTCGGCGAGCGGCGGCTTCGGCGGCGCCATCATCCTGTACGAGACGGCACTCGGCCTCGGGATCGCGGTCGGGCCGCTGCTCGGCGGCGAGCTCGGCAGCATCAGCTGGCGGGGCCCGTTCTTCGGCGTCGCCGTGCTCATGGGCATCGCGCTCGTCGCGACGCTGCTCATGGTTCCGTCGCTGCCCAAGCCCGAACGGCCCACGTCGCTCGCCGCCCCGCTGAAGGCGCTGCGCCATCGCGGGCTGCTGACGATGGGCGTCACCGCGCTGCTCTACAACTGGGGCTTCTTCACCATGCTCGGGTACTCGCCGTACCCGATGGAGCTGGACGCGCACCGGCTCGGCCTCGTCTTCACCGGCTGGGGCCTGCTCGTCGCGGCGTTCAGCGTGTTCGTCGCCCCGCGGCTGCAGGCGCGGTACGGCACGGCCCCCGTCCTGTACGTGAACCTCGTCGGTCTCGCGGTGGTCATGGCCGCGATCGCGGCGGGGGTGCACACTCCGGCGACGGTCATCGTGGCTGTCGTCGCCAGCGGTGCCTTCATCGGGATCAACAACACGCTGACCACGCAGGCGGTCATGCTCGTCTCCCCGGTCGAGCGCCCGGTCGCCTCGTCGGCGTACGGGTTCGTCCGGTTCATCGGGGGCGGTCTCGCGCCGTACGCCGCGGGCAAGATCGCCGAGGCGACGTCGCTGAGCATCCCGTTCTACGTCGGCGCCGGGACCTTCCTGCTGGCCATCGCGGTGCTCGCCACCGGTCACCGGCTGCTCGGTGCGGCCGAGGCCGGGCAGGCCCGGGGCGAGCCGGTGGCACCGCGGCTGGAGGCGGTGCCGGCCGGCGGGGTGCGGATGGTGCGGCCGGTCATCGTCGCGGTGGCCGCGACCGGTGACGCGTCCGCCATCGTGGACGCCGCGGCGGGTCTCGCCCGCGACACGGGCGGTCCGCTGGAGGTGGTGCACGTGTACGAGACGGCCGTCGTCGAGGAGCTCGCCGTCGACGCGGAGGACGCCGGCGCCGCCCGTCGGGCGCTGGCGGCGCACCTGGACCGGCTGGCCGGGTACGGCATCGCCGCGGCGGGGCTGCTGCTGCACAGCGTCGGCGACCACGCCACCGCCGGCCGGGTGCTCGCCGAGCACGCCCGGGACGTCGACGCACGGCTGGTCGCCGTCGGGTCCTCACCACGCGGGCCGGTCGCGCAGTTCGCCGACGGCAGCTTCACCAGCGCTGTCACCCACGGGGCGACGTGCCCGGTGGTGCTGGTCCGCCCGGAGCAGCCGCCCCGCCCGCTGACCGCCGAGAGCCTGCAGGATCTGCGGGCGCAGAGCGTGAGCCGATGACCCCGCCGCAGGGCCGGTTCGAGCTCGGCACCGACGGCCCTGGTGCGATCCTCGTCGGTGTCGACGGCTCGGCGACCTCGCTGCGCGCCGCGGCGTACGCGGCCGGCCTGGCTCGCCGCCAGCGCACGCGGCTGATCGCCGCGTACGTGCGCGGGCGTCCCGGTCCGCTCGTGGGGCTGGCCGACCAGGCCGGCGAGGCGGTGACCGCGGCGTACGCGGCCGAGGACGAGGTGGAGGGCGCCCTGCGCAGCGCCCTGCAGAGGCAGTCGGAGGTCTGGTCGGTCGAGGCCACCCTCGTCGTCCGGGAGGGTGACCCGTTGCAGGAGCTCGTGCGCCTCGCGGCGGATGTCCGTGCCGAGTCCGTCGTCGTGGGGTCGTCGGCCAGCCTCGGGCACCGGCTGGTCGGATCCCTGGCCGTTCGCCTCATGCGCTGCGGCCGCTGGCCGGTCACGGTGGTCCCGTGACCTCCGTCCAGCCGGCGCCGGAGACGGCCACCGCCGACGAGCCGGTGACCCAGAGCCCGCGCCTGATGTTCGTCATGGCCGCGCTGATGCTCGGCATGCTGCTGGCCTCCCTGGACCAGACGGTGGTCGCGACCGCACTGCCGACGATCGCCGGCGACCTCGGCGGGCTGAACCACCTGTCCTGGGTGGTGACCGCGTACATCCTGGCCGCGACGATCAGCACGCCGCTGTACGGCAAGCTCGGCGACCTCTACGGGCGCAAGCTGCTGTTCCAGACGGCGATCGTGGTCTTCCTCGCCGGGTCGGCGCTGTCCGGTGCGGCCCAGGACATGCCGCAGCTGATCGCCTTCCGCGGCCTGCAGGGCATCGGCGGCGGGGGGCTCATCGTCGGCGCCCAGGCGATCATCGGCGACGTCGTGTCCCCGCGGGACCGGGGCAAGTACCAGGGCTTCTTCGGTGCGGTGTTCGGCGTCACCAGCGTGGTCGGTCCCCTCATCGGCGGGTTCTTCACCGACCACCTCAGCTGGCGCTGGGTGTTCTACATCAACCTGCCCGTCGGCGCGATCGCGCTGACCGTGGTGGCCGCGGCGCTGTCCGTGCCGCTGAGCCGGGCGCGGCACCGCATCGACTGGACGGGCACCGCGCTGCTCGCGCTGGGCGTGTCCGCGATCATCCTGCTGACGACCTGGGGCGGGACGACGTACGCCTGGGGGTCGCCGCCCATCGCGGTGCTGGGCGCGGGCGGCGTGGTGCTGCTGGCCCTGTTCGTGCTCGCCGAGCGCAGGGCGAGCGAGCCGGTGCTGCCGCTGATGCTGTTCCGCAACGCGGTGTTCCGCGTGACGAGCGGCGTGGGGTTCATCGTCGGCTTCGCGATGTTCGGCTCGATCGTGTACCTGCCGCTGTTCCTGCAGACGGTCAACGGTGCCAGCCCGACCGGTTCGGGCCTGCAGATGCTGCCGCTCATGCTCGGGGTGCTGGTGACGTCGATCGGCAGCGGCCTGCTCATCTCGAAGTTCGGCCGGTACAAGGTGTTCCCGGTCACCGGTACGGCGGTGATGGCCGTCGCGCTGTGGCTGTTCTCGCGGATGGGGCCGGACACCCCGATCGGCGTCTCCTCGGCGTACATGCTCGTGCTCGGGCTGGGTCTCGGCATGGTCATGCAGGTGCTCGTCATCGCCGTGCAGAACGCGGTGCCGTACGAGCATCTCGGCACGGCCACGTCCGCGGCGACGTTCTTCCGGTCGATCGGTGGCTCGTTCGGCGTCGCGGTGTTCGGGGCCATCTTCAACAACGCCTTCGTCGACAACCTGCAGACCTACCTGCCGGTCCAGGCGCTCAGCCGGGTGAGCGACGGGTCGGTCGCGTTCAACCCCGCGCAGCTCAAGGCGCTGCCCGCCGTGGTCCACCAGGGGTACGTGCACGCGTTCACCGACTCCCTCGACCGGGTGTTCCTCGTGGGGGTCCCGTTCGCGGTGGTCGCCTTCGGGCTGGCCTGGCTGCTGCGCGAGGTGCCGCTGCGGACGAGCGCGCACCTCGGCGGCCCCCCGCCTGCACGTTGACCTGTCTCGCGCGCAGGGGAGGTACGCGCGGGGGTCCCGGTGACGGTCAGTACGCGGGGTCCCACATCTGCGCGCGGACGGCACGGGCGACGGCCTCATCGTCCAGCAGCCGGCCGACGCCCGAGTCGCGGGCCTCGCGGGCGACCGCGACGGCGATCGCCTCCGACACCGAGCGCAGGTCCGCGAGCGGCGGGTAGAGCGACCCGGCGGCCAGACGAGCCGGCGAGACGAGACCGGCCAGCGTGGTCGCCGCCACCCGGAACATCGCGTCGGTCACCTCGCGCGCACCGGCCACCATCGTGCCGAGCCCCACGCCGGGGAAGACGAACACGTTGTTGGCCTGCCCGATGACGTGCCGCCGACCGTCGCGGTCCACCGGCTCGAACGGGCTGCCGGTCGCGACCAGCGCCCGGCCGTCGCTCCACTCCAGGACGTCCGCGGGCACCGCCTCGCACTTGCTCGTCGGGTTCGACAGCGGGAGCACCACCGGCCGGTCCACCTGTGCCGCCATCGCGCGGACGGCACCTGCGGTGATGGTCCCCGGGCAGCCGGTCGCGCCGACGAGCACGGTGGGACCGACCTGCCGTACGGCGGTCTCGAGGTCGGCGGACCCGTCCGCCGCCAGCCCGTACCGGTCCAGCGTCGAGCGTGGCAGGGCGAACGCGCGCTTGTCGTCGTCGAGGTCCGTACGCCCGTCGTGCACGAGCCCCCGCGAGTCGAACAGCACGACCGCCTCGCGTACCTCCTCCGGAGTCGCACCGTCCGCCGCCATGAGTGACGTCACCAGGCGGGCGATCCCGATGCCGGCCGCGCCCGCACCCAGCATGATCATGCGCTGCTCCCGCAGCGAGCGGCCGGTCACCCGCAGCGCCGCGACGATCCCAGCGGCGACGACCGCGGCGGTGCCCTGGATGTCGTCGTTGAAGCTGGGCAGGCGGTGCCGGTAGCGCGCCAGCAGGGCCAGCGCCCGCTGTTGCTTGAAGTCCTCCCACTGCAGCAGCGCGTACGGGTAGACCTCGGTCACCGCGTTGACGAACGCCTCGACCAGCTCGTCGTACGCGCGACCCCGCAGCCGCGGCTTCGGGTAGCCCAGGTAGTGCGGGTCGTTCAGCAGGTCCTCGTTGTCCGTGCCGCAGTCCAGGGACACGGCGAGCGTGCGCTGCGGGTGGATGCCGGCACCGGCGGTGTAGAGGGCGAGCTTGCCGATCGGGATGCCGATCCCGCCGGCGCCCTGGTCGCCGAGGCCGAGGATCCGCTCGTTGTCCGTCGCGACGATGAGCCGTACGTCCGGGCGTCCGCTGTTGCGCAGCAGGGCGGGGATGCGGTCGACGTCGTCCGGGGTGATCCACAACCCGCGCGGCCGCCGCATGACGTGGCTGAACTCCCGGCACGCCGTCCCCACCGTCGGCGTGTAGACGACGGGTGCCAGCTCCTCGATCTGGTCGACGAGCATCCGGTAGAACAGCACCTCGTTGCGGTCGTGCAGCGCGGCGAGGCCGATGTACCTCTCCAGGTCGTCGTCCTTGCGCCGCAGGTGCTCGAGCTCGAGGGCGACCTGTTCCTCGATCGGCGCGTTCCGCCACGGCACCAGGCCACGCAGTCCCAGCGCGTCCCGCTCGTCGTCGGTGAACGCGGTGTCCCTGTTCGTCACCGGGTTCTGCAGGACCTGCATCCCTCGACCTTCGGATCCCGGTGCAGACATGGTGCGGCCTCTCCCCAGCGGTGCTGACGACTGATGGTCACCCGACGCGACGGTGCCGGATCAGGGACGAACGGCCCGTACACCCCGGCCGGTCGGCCGTGTCCGGTCGAGGGCGGGGCGGTCGACCCTGGGGAGTGGAGGCGACTCATGACGACCGACATCTCCCCCCGAGCGGGCCGCACTGTACGACCTTCGGGTCCTCGACCCGGCCGGCATCGACGCGCTGCCCTGGGTGGACGTGACCGGCTGCCCGGGGGTGCAGGACAAGGAGCTGTGGCGCTTCGGCGACTTCGTGCAGGCGCTGATCCGCTACGCCCCGGCCGCCTCGACTCCCGGCCGGCCCCACCTGGCGGCCCACCACCACATCTGGGTGGTGTCGGGTGCCGCCACGATCGCTGGGCGGCGGCTGGTGGCGGGCTCCTACCTGCACGTCCCGCCGGACACCCCGCACGAGATCGTCGCCGGTACGGACGGCTGTCTGCTCCTGCAGATGCACCGCCCGCACGGCCCGCAGGAGGAGGCGGCCCTGCGCCGGTCCGGCGCCGCTACAGGTTCGACAGGGCGGCGATGACGTCGAGGAGCATCGCCGCGGCGGCCAGACCCATCCCGACCCGCGCTGCCGTCGTACGCGGCGCCCGCAGCCCGTAACCGAACGTCGCCGCACCGAGCAGCAGCGGCGCCGCCGACCAGAACGCGGCGAGCGACACCACGGTGACGATCCCGGTGACCAGGACGGACCGGGCGCCGCCGCCGTAGCGCGGGAACACCTGCGTGTAGAGCGCCGCCGCGACCACGATGAGGATCGCCGTCATCGCGATCATCGGACCGGTGCCGCCGTTCTCGCCGGGACTCACGTTGACGTTGAACAGCACGTTCGCGACCAGCGCCGCGACGAGGCCGCTGCCCCCCACCCGCAGCCAGTACCGGTCCACCCGTACGGAATGGCTGATGACGACGTCGCTCATGGGACCCCTCCCCGCCCGCCAATGGTGGCGCGACGCTAGACCGGGTGCGGCCCGGGCACCAGGTCAACTTGGGTCATCCGCACGGTGGCCCGTACGGGCCCCCGGCTAGCCTCGGCGGTAGTTCAACGCCGCACCCCCAGGAGGCCCTCGTGCGCGACGCCGTCATCTGTGAGCCGCTGCGGACGCCGGTGGGTGGGTTCGGCGGGTCGCTGCGGGACGTCCCGGCCCACGACCTCGCGTCGACCGTCATCCGCGCGCTGCTCGACCGTACGGGGCTGCCGCCGGACAGCGTCGACGACGTGGTGCTGGGGCACTGCTACCCGACGATGGAGGCGCCCGCGATCGGCCGGGTCGCCGCGCTCGACGCCGGGCTGCCGATCACCGTCACGGGCCTGCAGGTCGACCGGCGCTGCGGGTCGGGGCTGCAGGCGGTGCTGTACGCGGCGATGCAGGTCCAGAACGGGGTGTCCGACCTGGTGCTCGCCGGGGGCGCGGAGTCGATGTCGAACGCGCCTTTCTACACGCAGGACATGCGGTGGGGCACCAAGGGCGGGCCCGGCGTGATGCTGCACGACGGCCTCACCCGCGGTCGGCTGACCGCCGGGGGCAGGAACCACCCCGTGCCGGGCGGGATGCTCGAGACGGCGGAGAACCTGCGCCGCGAGTACGCGATCCCGCGCGAGGAGCAGGACGAGTACGCCGTCCGCAGCCACCAGCGCGCGGCGGCGGCACAGGCCGCGGGGACGTTCGCGGAGGAGATCGTCCCGGTGACGGTCAGGCACCGCAAGGGCGAGACCGTCGTCGACACCGACGAGCACATCCGTCCGGACACCTCCGTCGAGAAGCTCGCCGGGCTGCGCCCCGTCCTCGGCAAGAGCGACCCGGAGGCGACCGTCACCGCGGGCAACGCCTCCGGCCAGAACGACGGGGCCGCGGTCTGCGTGGTCACCTCCCCGGACCGGGCCGCCGAGCTCGGCCTGCGCCCGCTGGTCCGGCTGGTGTCGTGGGGTGTCGGCGGCGTGCCGCCGGCGACGATGGGCATCGGCCCCGTGCCGGCGGTCGCCAAGGCGCTGGACGCGGCCGAGCTGACCCTCGCCGACATGGACCTCATCGAGCTGAACGAGGCCTTCGCCGCGCAGGTCCTCGCGGTGACCCGCGAGTGGAAGCTCGCCGACGCCGACTTCGAGCGGATGAACGTCAACGGCTCCGGCATCTCCCTGGGCCACCCCGTGGGCGCCACCGGCGGGCGCATCCTCGCCACGCTGGCGCGGGAGATGGACCGCCGCGAGGTCCGCTACGGCCTGGAGACGATGTGCATCGGCGGTGGGCAGGGGCTGGCCGCCGTCTTCGAGCGGGTCGCGTGAGCGAAGGCGCCTCCGGCCGGCCGCTCGCCGGCCTGCACGTCGTCGAGTGCGCCAGCTTCGTCGCCGGTCCCACCGGCGGCATGACGCTGGCGCAGCTCGGCGCGGACGTCGTCCGCGTCGACCCCGTCGGCGGTGGCAGCGACTACCGCCGCTGGCCGGTCGCGCCGAGCGGTGACAGCTACTACTGGGCGTCGTTGAACAAGGGCAAGAAGTCGGTCGCGATCGACCTGCGCTCCGAGCAGGGCCAGGAGCTGGTGACCGCGCTGATCACCACGCCGGGTCCCGACCGGGGCGTGCTCGTCGACAACGTCGTGGGCCGCCGCTGGATGTCTCACGAGACGCTCGCCGCCCGCCGCCCGGACCTCGTGCACGTCCGGGTGCAGGGGCGGCCGGGTGGCGGGCCCGCGGTCGACTACACGGTGAACGCGGAGGTGGGGATCCCGTACGCGACCGGTCCGGCGGAGCTGGCGGCGCCGGTCAACCACGTCCTACCGGCGTGGGACCTCGTCACCGGCCTGAGCGTGTCCACCGCGGTGCTGGCGGCGCTGCGCGACCGGGAGCGCAGCGGGCGCGGCGCGTACGTCGAGCTCGCCCTGTCGGACGTCGCGCTGGCCGGCGTCGCGAACTTCGGCTGGCTGTCGGAGACCGCGCTGCGCGGGGCGGACCGCCCCCGGCACGGCAACCACCTGTACGGCAGCTTCGGCGTCGACCTCGCCTGCGCCGACGGCGCGCGGGTCATGGTGGTGGCGCTCACCGTGGGGCAGTGGAACGCACTCACCGCGGCGACCGGTACGACCGAGGTCTTCGCCGCGCTGGCCCCTGCTTTGGGCGCCGACCTCACCCTGGAGGAGGAGCGCTATCGGCTGCGCGACACGATCGCCGGCATCCTCGCGCCCTGGTTCGCCGCGCGCGGGGTCGACGAGGTGTCCGCAGCACTGGACGAGCACCGGGTGCTCTGGGGCCGCTACCAGCACATGACCGACGTGGTCGCCGCGCACCGGTCTGGTGCGTACGACGTGCTGGCGGACGTGGACGTGCCCGGTGCGGGGCCGCTCATCACGGCCCGCTCGCCGTTCCGCTGGAATGGCGAGCACGGCGCACCGGGCGATGCGCCGGTGCTCGGCCGGGACACGGTGGCGGTGCTCGCCGAGGTGCTCGGCCTCACTACGGTGGAGATCGGACGGCTGGTCGACGGCGGTGTCGTCGCCGGCCCTGCGCACGAGTGACCCGGGCACGAGTGAAGGGACCCCACGCCATGGCTGACACCCCCCGCGTCGCGATCGTCACGGGAGCAGCGCGCGGTATCGGCGCCGCCACCGCGAAGCGCCTCGCCGCCGACGGGTACGCCGTCGCCGTGCTCGACCTCGAGGAGTCGGCCTGCAAGGAGACCGCTGACGCGATCGCCTCGGCGGGTGGGAAGTCGCTGGCCGTCGGCGCGAACGTCTCCGACCCGGACGCGGTGCAGGCGGCGGTCCAGCGGGTGGCGGCCGAGCTGGGCGCGCCGACGATCCTCATCAACAACGCCGGCATCACCCGCGACAACCTGCTGTTCAAGATGACCGAGGACGACTGGGACGCGGTGATGGGCGTGCACCTGCGCGGCTCGTTCCTCATGTCGCGCGCCTGCCAGAAGCACATGGTCGACGCGAAGTGGGGCCGGGTGGTCAACCTGTCGAGCACGTCCGCACTCGGCAACCGCGGCCAGGCCAACTACTCCACCGCCAAGGCCGGCCTGCAGGGCTTCACCAAGACGCTCGCCATCGAGCTGGGCAAGTTCGGCGTCACCGCGAACTGCATCGCGCCCGGGTTCATCCAGTCGGAGATGACCAAGGCGACTGCCGAGCGCATCGGTGAGGACTGGGAGACCTACGTCGCCGCCCGCGCCGCGCAGATCCCGGTCGCGCGCGCCGGCGTGCCCGAGGACATCGCGCACGCGGTGTCGTTCTTCTGCAGCGAGGCCGCGAGCTTCGTCTCCGGCCAGGTGCTGTACGTCGCGGGCGGCCCGAAGGCATAGTCCCGTCTAGGCGGAGGCGCACTCCTCCGCACCGACGGCGCCCGGCCCCGCGGCACGCTCGGCGCGGCGGGTGGCCGCCAGGTCGACGATCGCGATGGCCAGTGCGGCGAGCACGAACGCGATGACGACGACCAGGCCGTCGCGGTAGGCGAGCGCCCAGTTGCCGTGCGACGACTGCACGGTGGAGAAGAACACCGAGCCGACCGCGGCGATCCCGACCGCCGTGCCGACCCGCTGACCCGTCTGCAGGACGCCGGCTGCGCTGCCGCCGCCCTGCACCGGCACCTCGGCGAGGGTCAGCGTCTGGTTCGGCGAGATGACCAGCCCGCTGCCGAGCCCAGCGAGCAGCAGCGGCAGGGCGGTGACCAGCCCGACGCCGCGGCCGGGGACCGCGTCGACGCCGGCGTACGTCGCGGCCAGCCCGACGACGACCATGACGATGCCCGCCGCGACGAGCGGCCGCCCGTACCGGGTCACCCGCTGCCCGCCGACCGCGGACGCGACGGCCGACCCGAGCGCGAACGGGGTCACCGCAGCTCCGGCCATCAGCGCGCTGTAGTGCAGGCCCTGCTGCAGGTACAGCGTGTAGGTGAAGAACACCGACGTGAAGCCGGCGAAGTACAGCAGCGCCAGGGCGGAGCCCAGCCCGTACGACCGGACGCGGAACAGGTGCAGGTCGGCGACCGGCTGCCGACCGCGCCGCTGGTAGCGCTGCTCCCAGCGGACGAACCCGGCCAGCAGGGCGGCGGAGGCGGCGAGCAGCAGCCACTTGCCGTCACCGTGCCACTGGTCGGCCTCCACGAACGGCAGCAGGAGCAGCAGCACCCCGAGCCCGAGCAGGAGCACCCCCACGGGGTCGAGGCTGCGGACGCGCTCCGGGTGCCGCTCGGTGGGCGGGATCAGCCGGTAGGCGACGGGCAGTGCCGCCAGGCCGACGGGCACGTTCACGTAGAAGATCCAGCGCCAGCCGTTGTGGGCTCCGGCGGCGTTGATGATCGCACCGCCGAGCAGGGGGCCGACGGCGGTCGAGATGCCGATGGTCGCCCCGAGCAGGCCGAAGGCGGTCCCGCGCTCGGCGCCGCGGAACAGCTGCTGGATCAGCCCGGCGACCTGCGGGTTGAGCAGGCCGCCCGCGGCGCCCTGCACCAGCCGGGCGGCGGTCAGCCAGCCCGGTCCGGGGGACAGGCCGGCGGCCGCGCTGGCCAGCGTGAACAGCGCGAGCCCCGCCATGAACATCATCCGCCGGCCGCGGGCGTCGCCGAGGCGACCGGACGGGACGAGCACGAGCCCGAACGTCAGCGCGTACCCGGACAGCACCCACTGCAGGTCGGACGCCGAGGCGCCGAGCCCGGTGCGGATCGACGGCAGCGCCACGTTGACGATCGACACGTCCAGCAGCGTCATGAACCCGGCGACGAGGCAGACGGCCAGCGCCCTCCATCGCCGTGGGTCGGCGGGAAGGGCGGAGGGCTCGCTCACGTTGGTGAGCAAGTCTGGACGGAGCCGGGTTGTTCCCGTCAGCCGACCGGCCGGTGCTCGCCCCGCCCGCGGGGCACTGAGTGCGTCCAGTCGGCCAGGAGCGCGCGCACCGCGGCAATGAAGGCGAGCGGCTCGTCGAGCAGCAGGTGGTGGTGCGCCTGCGGGATCTCGACGAACGGGGCGGTCCGGCCGAGCAGCTCGTTCATGTACTCGATGACGTCGTCGGTGACGATCGCGCTGTACTGCCCGTGCAGCACCGCGATCCGCCCGCGGATCTGGGCGAGGTACTCGTGCGTGCCGCGCTGGGCAGACCGGCGGAACACCGCCGGGTCGAACTTCCAGGACCAGCCGCCGTCGACCTCGCGCAGCGAGTTGCGGGCCACGTGCTCGACGATGTAGTCGTTCGCGCAGGGCTGCGGCGGGATGAGATGGAAGTGGCGGACCGCCTCGTCCAGTGACGGGTAGGTCTTCGGGTTGCGGAACGCCCGGCCGCGCTGGCCCTCGTCGGTCTCCGGGTCGACCCGCCGGACCGGTGAGTCGACGACGATCGTGCCCGCGAGCCGCTCGCCGTACAGCGCGGCGGCGACGATCGCGACGAACCCGCCCATGCTGTGACCGACGACGATCGGCCGGGTCATGCCCAGCGCGTCCGCGACGGCCATGACCTCCTCGGCCCAGGTCTCCATGTCGTAGCCGTCCCGGCGGCCGCTGTCCCCGTGGCCGCTGAGGTCGAGCGCGGCGACGTGGTAGTCGTGCGTGAGCTGCGGGGCGAGGAAGCTCCACCAGTACGCGTGCGCCGCCCCGCCGTGGACGAGCAGCAGCCCGGGCGCCGTCGGGTCGCCCCAGGACAGGTGGTGGACGGCGCAGCCCCGGACGTCCGTGCGGCCCACCCGTGGTGGTGTCGCCAGGGCGCTGGTGAACCACACGGGTGCCTGCGCTGTCGCCTCCTGCACCGCGCCATTGTTGCGCAGGGCGGAATCCGGCAAACGACCCCGGAGGCCGGCTGCTGCGACCTAGGGTGGAGGGGTGCAGGGACGCCGGTTGTCCGCGTTTCTCGGCGGCCTGCTCCTGGTCCTCGTGCTCATCGGCGCGAACCATCCGGCCGGCCTGACCGACCTCGCCCACCCGGTGGCGCAGCCGCGCACCGCGACCGAGGCGCGCCCCGCCCAGCCCCAGGCTCCCCGGGCGCCGTTCGAGGGCATGCTCCTCGGCTACGCCTTCCACGGGTTCACCGCCGACGAGCTCGCCCGGGTACGCCGGGCGGTGCCGGGCACCGTCGCGGTGGTCACCGGCGAGGTCGCCGTCGCCAGCGGCCGACCGTCGTACCCGGTGGTGCCGGTCGAGGCGATGACCGCCGACCCCACCGAGTACGCAGCCGCCGCCGGGGACCCCGCGCTCGCCGCCCACCTGCGCACCGGCGCGGTGCTCGCCCGCGGGGAGGCCGGGCTGCGTCACCTGGCCGTCGGGCAGCAGCTGGCCCTCGCCGACGGGCACTCGCTGCCGGTGACGGCAGTGGTCGACGACGTCGTCCTCGGCGGCAACGAGATGGCGCTGCCGCCGCAGTACCTCCCCCGGCGGGCGGGCACGGCCGCCTCCTACGTCCTGCTGCCCGCCGGCCCGAGCACCGCGGAGCGGGTCCGTGCGGCGATGGGTCACCGGACCGTACGGGTGAAGGCGCACACGGCCAACGGCTTCCTGTCCGCGGACGACACGGTGCTCACGCAGCTGCAGGTCAAGGAGCGGTTCGGTGAGTTCGCGCTGCGGCCGCGCTCGGACGGCAGCGGCTTCGACCAGGACCCGGCGTACGAGCGGCACTGGCTGGTCAACGACCAGCACGTGCAGCAGCTCGGTGCGGTCACCTGCAACAAGGCAGTCATGCCCGCGCTGCGGGCGGCGATGAAGGAGATCACCGACCGCGGCCTGGGCGCGACCATCGACACCGCGGACTTCCAGTACGAAGGTGGCTGCTGGAACCCGTCGGTCGTGCCGCTGTCCGGTGGCAGCATGTCGCGGCACTCGTGGGGGATCGCCGTCGACATCAACGTGGCCGCCAACGACCTCGGCGGCACCCCGCACCAGGACCCCCGGCTGGTCGCGATCATGGCGAAGCACGGGTTCGCGTGGGGCGGCGAGTTCACCCGCCCGGACGGGATGCACTTCGAGTACGTCGGCGAGCCCGCCGGCTGACGGCTACTGCGGCGGCCCGCTGCCCAGCCGCACGGTCACCGAGCCCTGCTGGCCGTACGGGTCGACGTACTGCACCGTCACCCGGTCGCCGGGATGTTCGCGCACCATCACGCCGGCCAGGTCGTTGCTGGTGCGGACCGGTTCGCCGTCGACGGTGAGCAGGATGTCGCCCGCCTCCAGGCCGGCCCGGTCGGCCGGCCCGCCGTTGACCACCTCGGCGACGACGACGCCTTGCGGGGTGGTGCTCGCGGCTACGCCGAGCAGTGCGGTGGGGCCGACGTGCACGGTCGCGGACGGCGTACCGGACTCGATCTGGCGCGCGATGCGCAGCGCGGTGTCGATGGGGACAGCGAAGGCGTCGCCCGTGGAGGAGCGGAACCGGAAGCCCGCCGAGGCGGCGGTGTTCATGCCGATGACCCGGCCCTGCTGGTCGGCGAGCGGACCGCCGGAGTCACCGGGCACGACGTTCGCGTCGACCTCGATGAGGCCGGTCAGCTGTTCTGAGGTGCCGTCGGAGGAGTCGCTGGCGGTGATCGCCTGGTCGAGTGCGGTGACCGTGCCGCCCGCGTAGTCGGGCTCGCCGCCGCGCCCGCCGGCGTTGCCGACGGCGACGACCGCCTGCCCGACCCGCACGCCGGCGGACGACCCGATGGTGACGGTGGGCAGGTCCTGCGCGCCGACGAGGTGCAGCACGGCCACGTCGTGGGTGCGGTCGTAGCCGACCACCCGTGCGTCGTACGTCCGCCCGTTCGCCACGGCGGTGACGCGGATCCGGGTCGCGCCGGTGATGACGTGGTTGTTGGTGAGCACCTCACCGTCCGCGGTCAGCAGCATGCCGGTCCCCGCCGCCTGCGCCTGCTCGTAGCCGATCCAGGTGTTGATGTCCACGACGCCGCGCGCCACGGTCCGGCCGACGGACGCGGCGTCCGCCGGCCCGGTTCCGGTCCCATCCGAGGGTGGCCGCGGCTGCGTCACCCCCGGCAGCGCCGACGGGTGCTCGAAGGTGGCCGTTCCGCGCAGCAGCGACGTCACCGCGCCGCCGAGCACGGCGCCGCCGAGCAGCAGGAGCGCGGCGAACGCGGCGGTGACCCGGCGGCCGGCGTCGTGCCGGTGCGGCGCGGGCGTCGGCTCGGGCGGCGCGTCGTCCCAGAGCGACGAGGGGGGCTCGCCCGGCGGTGGCGGGTACTCGTACGCGTCGTCGCGGGCCCACCAGGGGACCTCGCCGGCCATGGCTACGCGCTCCCCAGGCGCACGGGGACGGTGAGGCGCTGGCCGCCGCGCAGCAGCTCCAGCTGCACCAGGTCACCTGGCGCGTGCGCCGACACGGCGTCGGCCAGCGCGGCCATGGAGTCGATGCGCCGGCGGTCCAGGCGGATGATGACGTCACCGCTGTTGATGCCGGCGTGGTCCGCCGCGCTGCCGGGCTCGACCTGGACGACGAGCGCACCCTGCGCGGAGTCCCGGCCCTCCACCCCAAGGCGGGCCGAGCCGGCCTGCTGCGTGCCCTGCTGCTGGGGCGGCTGGAACTGCGGGGGGCGGCCGGGCAACGGCTGCCCGTTCGCGGGCAGGCGTCCCGCAGCCTGCGCGGTGCCGTCGTCGCCGGAGTGCGCGGCGAACCAGGCACCGGTCCCCGCCGCGAGGCAGAACACCAGCGCCCCGCCGATCAGCCAGGGGGCGGCGTTGCGCGGCAGCCGGCGGCGGCGGGGAGGCGACTCGAGCACCTCCGTGCCCCACGAGGGGGCCGGGCGGGGGCCGTCGACCGCGGTGTCCATGCCGTCGAGCTCGCGGCGCAGCTGGGCGGTCTGCCGGTGGTAGTCGCTCTCGCTGAGCGCTCCGTCCCGGCGGTCGCGCATGAGCTGCTGCCAGCGCTGCCAGATCGCGTCCTCGGCCGAGCCGGTGGTGGGCGCGGGATCGGGTTCCATGGGGACCTTCCAGGGGCGGGGTGCGGTCATACCAGTCTCGGGCTCCAGAGCAGCGCCATGGCGGCGGCGGCGATGAGCAGGGCGAGCATCGCGCCGGTGAACAGCGGGACCAGCTCGTGCACCTGTGTCTCGAAACCGACGCCGTGGCCGACCTGGCTGTACACCCGCTGCAGCTCGCCGGTGGATGCGGCGCGGAAGAACGTGCCGTCGGTCGTCTGCGCGACGGCCTGCAGCGCCGTGGTCTCCACCGGTACGGCGACGGTCCTGCCGCTCACCTGCACGGCCCCGTGGTCGGTGCCGAACGCCACCGTGTCCACCGGCACTCCGGCGTCGGCGGCCTCCGCCGCCGCCGACTGCAGGCTCTGGCCGACGGTGCTCGCACCGTCGGCCAGCAGCACGATCGCGGCAGCCGGCTTGTCCGTGGGGTTGCTGGTCGCGGTGCTCGTCGCGCCGATCGCGCCGATCGCGGTGTGCAGCCCCTCACCGGCCGCCGTGCCCGGCCCCGGTTTCAGGGTGTCGAGGGAGCCGCGTACCGCGGCCCGGTCGGTGGTCGGGGTGTTCAGCACCCACGCGTGGTCGCTGAACGCGACGAGCCCCACGCGCAGCCGTTCCGGTGCGTCGGCGAGGAAGCCCTTGGCGGCGGCCACCGCGGCCTGCAACCGGGTCGGGGAGACGTCCGTGGCGGCCATCGAGCCGGACACGTCGATCGCCAGCATCACCGATCCGTCGCGGGGCACCTGCTGCTTCGTCGCCGGGTGCGCGAGCCCGACGACGCCGGCGCCGAGCGCGAGCAGGGCCGCCCCGGCAGGCAGGTGCCGGCGCCAGGCCGTCCGGGTGGGCAGCACCGCGGCGAGCAGGGGGAGGTTGGGGAACTGCACGACCCGCCGGCGACGCCGCCGGTGCACCACGACGTAGGCCGCGAGGACCGCCACGACGACCAGCAGCAGCCACAGGCGTCCAGGCGAGAGCAGCGTCATCGGCGCCGCCTGCGGCGGTCGGCGAACCGGGCCACGTCGAGCAGCCAGTCGCGGTCGGTGGACAGCGGCAACGGGGCGGCCCCGGATCGCCGGATGGTGCGCACGATCCGGTCCTGCTGCTCGCCGGCGGCCGCGGCGAACCGCGCGCGCAGGCGCCGGTCGGACGTCTGCACCTCTCGCCGGGCGCCGGTCTCGGGGTCGGCGAACGTGACCACCCCGACGGGGGGCAGCTCCAGCTCCCGCGGGTCGACGAGGTGGGCCGCCACCACGTCGTGGCGCCGCGCCAGGGCGCGCAGCGGGGTGCCCCAGTCCGCGTCGTCGAGGAAGTCGGAGACCACGACCACGAGCCCGCGCCGCCGTGCCAGCCCGGCCGTACGGGCCAGGGCCCCGGCGAGGTCGGTCTCCCCGGTCACCGCGCGCGGCCGCTGGTCCATCGCGTGCAGCAGGGCGAGCACCGACTCGCGGCCCTGCCGGGCGGGCACGACCCGGTAGCCGGCCGGACCGAACAGCAGCGCGCCGGTCCGGTTGCCGGAGCGCGCGGTGAGGAAGCCGAACGCGGCCACGGCCGCGGTGGCGAGGTCGCGCTTCTCGCAGCGGGCAGTGCCGAAGTCCAGGCTGGCGCTGCCGTCCACGACCAGCCAGGTCACCAGCTCGCGGTCGGCGACGCTGTCGCGCACGTGCGGCGCGTCGGTCCGGGCGGTGAGGTTCCAGTCGATGCGCCGTACGTCGTCGCCCGGCTGGTACGGCCGGCCCTCGGCGTGCTCGGTGCCGGGTCCCGGCAGCAGGCCCAGGTAGTCGCCGTGCAGCAGCCCGTCGAGCTTGCGCAGCACCCGCAGCTCGAGCCGGCGCAACGTGGCCTCCGACGTGGCGGCGGGGCGGGCGGTGCCGTCCGCGGGCGCGGTCACAGCAGCCGCTCCCTGGACACCAGGGACACGGTCCCGGCGACGAGCAGCGCGAGCACCCCGCCGGACAGGAACGGGACGCCGAGCGACCGTGGTTCGGTCGTGTAGCCGACGCGGGACTGGATGGCGTCGAACACCGAGCTCAGCTGCCCGGCGGATGCGGCCTGGAACGCGTGCCCGCCGGTGACGTCGGCGACGGACTGCATGGCCTGGGTGTCGGCCGGCACGGGGATCAGCCGCCCCTGGACGACGACGGTGCCGTTCGGGGTGCCGAACGCGATGGTCTGCACCGGCACGCCCTGGTCCCGGGCATCCTGAGCGGCGACCTCGACCGGGCGGCCGACCGTCGTCGTGCCGTCGGACAGCAGCACGATGCTCGCGCTGCGCGCCGCCCCGCCCGAGACGTGGTTGGCCTGGAGCGCAGCGGTGATGGCCTGCAGCGCGACGTCGAGCGCGTCACCGGCCGCGGTGCCGTGGCCGAGGCTCAGGCCGTCGAGCGCCTGCTCGACGACGCCGTGGTCGCGGGTCGGTGTGACCAGCACCTGAGCCGTGTCCGAGAACGACACCAGCCCGACCTGGAAACCGGCCGGGGTCTTCGCCACGAAGTCCTTGGCGGTCCGCACCGCCGCCGCCAACCGGTTCGGTGCGACGTCCGTCGCGGCCATCGACGCCGAGGTGTCCACGGCCAGCATCAGCACCGCCTGCTTCTTCGGCACCCGCACGTCGTGCGTCGGCCCCGCCATGCCCACCGTGAGCGCGACGAGCGCAGCGCCGACCGCGCCGGCCGCGAGGTGACGGTGCCGGACCGGCACCGGGGAGGCGATCCGGCCGAGCAGCTCCGGCGCGGCGAACCGGGCGGCGTCGTGGCGGCGGCGGCGTTCCACCGCGAGGTAGGCCGCCGCCAGCCCTGCGAGCGGCAGGAGCAGCAGCAGCCAGGCGGGCTCGCGCAGGGTCATGCCACTCCGAGACGCGGGCCGCCGTCCTGCCCGGGAGCGACCTTCGGGACGGGCACGGCGCGGATGAGCCGCTCGACGACGTAGTCGGTGTCGATCCCGTCCGCGAGTGCCTCGTAGCTGAGCAGCACCCGGTGGCCCAGCACGGCCCGCGCGACGTCGGTGACGTCAGCGGGCAGCGCGTACCGCCGGCCCCGCATCAGCGCCAGCGCCCGGCCGCCGGCGACCAGCCCGAGGCTCGCCCGCGGGCTCGCGCCGTAGGCCAGCAGCCCGGACAGCTCGTCCAGCCCGTGTGCCGCCGGGGAGCGGCTGCCATCGACCAGGCGCACCGCGTAGTCGACGACCGCGTCGTGGACGAAGACCTCGTCGGTCGCGCCCTGCAGGCGCTGCAGCTGCACGGTGTCGAGGACCTGCTCGGCCTGCGGCGGGGCGACGCCCATCCGACGGACGATCTCCGCCTCCTCGCGTAGGGACGGGTAGTCGACGACGACCTTCATGAGGAACCGGTCGCGCTGGGCCTCCGGCAGCGGGTAGACGCCCTCGTGCTCGATCGGGTTCTGGGTCGCGAGGACGAGGAACGGCGCCGGCACGGCGTACGTCGTGCCGCCGATCGAGACGTGCTGCTCGGCCATCACCTCGAGCAGCGCGGACTGCACCTTGGCCGGTGCCCGGTTCACCTCGTCCGCGAGCACGATGTTGGCGAAGACCGGGCCGAGCTCGACGTCGAACTCCTCCTTCGACGGCCGGTAGATGCGCGTTCCGACGAGGTCGGACGGGACCAGGTCGGGGGTGAACTGCAGGCGTGCGAACGTGCCACCGACCACGCGAGCCAGCGTCTCCGCGGCCAGCGTCTTGGCCAGCCCGGGCGGCCCCTCCAGCAGGCAGTGGCCGCGCGCGAGCAGGCAGACGAACAGCTTCTCCAGCATGTCTTCCTGGCCGACGATGACCCGCTTGGTCTCGAACAGCGCCCGCTCCAGCAGCTGCTCGACCGGGGTGTCCGCCAGGTCGCCGGTGGCGGTGTCCGACACGTCGCTCTCCCTCGTCCGGCGTTCTCGTCCGTCCTCCCATGGTGCGGGAGGTTTCTGAGAACTCCCTGGGACGTGGCTGGGAACGTCGGTCACTCGGCGCAGTCGAAGGTCGGCGGCGCCGGGTTGGTGGCGGCCTCAAGGTAACCGTGCGCGGTGATGGTCACGATCAGCACGGAGTCACCGTGCGGGGCGAAGGCGGTGCCGGTCAGCGCTCGACCACCCTCCACGAAGATCGGACCCGGCAGGCTGCCGTGGCTGCGGGCCTGGCTCTCGTTGTCCGAGTCCTGGACGAGCGGTGCCACCAGCGGGATGCCGTAGTCGCGCTGGTACCCGGGGAACTGGCACGGCTCCGGCAGCGGGTACCAGCTGGAGACACCGACCTGGACGTCCCGTCGCGGAGTCTGGCCGGGGACCCACTGCTCCACCACCTGGGCGTAGAGCGACTCGATCACCAGCCGCTGGCCGCTGGGCACGGTGTACTTCTGCGCGGGGCCACCCTCCACCGGCGGGTAGGGATCGGTGAAGTCGCTGAGGCCCTCGTCACCCGTGACCTGGCCGGCGAAGACCAGCGTGATGGGTGCCGGCGCCGTCGGCTTGCCCGCGGCCGTGCTGGGTGACGCGGTCGTCGCCACGACGACGCCGGCGGCGAGTACGACGCCGATGGCGCCTGCGAGCAGGGGGCTGCCTGCGCGGCGGAGCGCACCGGATCGGGTTGCGATCATGGTGATCGCCTCCTCTGACGCGGCGCCTGCGACGACCGCGTGCGGCCGCGCTCTCAGTGCGCGCCGCCCGGGGCGTCCACGCCTAGAGGAGATGGTCCGGGCGGAAGGGGACCTCAGCAGGCCGCGAGGAACGCAGCCAGCACCTCGGGCCAGCCGGCGACGTCCGCCGGCGAGCGGGCGACGTGCACCTGCACCTGTGGCAGCAGCTCGCCCATCCGCTGGGCGGTGGAGACGGGGTGGCCCGGGTCGTCGGCCCAGGCCAGGACCAGCGCCGGCACGGCGATGCGCCGCACGTCGTCGGGCTCGGGCAGGTCCGACGACGCCGCTCCCCGCATGACGTACGGGTAGGCGGCGGGGTCCATCGCCGCGAGGTTGCGCAGGCTGCGCTGCTTGCCCTCCTCGCCGAAGAACGTCGTCGGCGGTAGCGCGCGGGCCAGCTCCACAAGGCGCTCGTGCCCCTGCTCTGCGGAGGTGGCGGCCGACGTCTCGTAGACCGAGCGCTGCGCTTCTCGGGTCTCCCACGCCGTGGGCGGGATGACCAGCACCAGCGACTGCACCCGGTCCGGGGCGCGCAGCGCCGCGTACAGCGACGTGGCGGCGCCCATCGACGCGCCGGCCGCGCAGAACCGCTGCGTGCCGGCCGCGTCCGCGACCGCGAGCATGTCGCCGGCCAAGACGTCCCACCGGTACGCGACCTCGTCGTGCGGCTTCGGGGACTCCCCGTGCCCGCGGGCGTCGTAGCGGACGTGCCGCCAGCCCGCGTCCACCGCGGCCGGTCGCAGCCCGGCGAACGGCCCCTCGTCGTCGGCCCGGCGGCTGCCGGTGAGGCCGTGGCCCCAGACGAGCGTGCGCTCGCCGCCGCCCGCGGCGTCCCACTGCAGGTCGGTCACCGCGGCGCCAGGTCGTCGGCGATGTCGCGGCTGCCGTACCCCTCCGGGGCGGGCACCTCGACGATCGGGTCCGGCCGGTCGTCGAACTCCAGCCGCAGCGCCCGGGACATCGTCGCGTGCATGTCGTACATGCAGACGATGTAGGTGAGCAGCAGGATCTCCTCGTCGGTGAGCCCCTCCTGGAGCACGGCGAAGACGGCGTCGGCCACGCGCCCGCCGTCGAGCACCAGCGCGTCGGTGTACGCGAGCACCGCGCGCTCCTGCCGGCTGTAGCAGTCGGCCGTCTGCCACGCGGGCACGGCGGCGATGCGCTGCTCGTCGACGCCGAGCGCGCGCAGCTGCTTGCAGTGCTGGGAGAACACGAACTGGCTGCCGCGCGCCCAGCCCGTGCGGCACTGGGCGAGCTCGCGCAGCACCGGGTCGACCCGGGCCTCGCGGTACAGCGCGAACCCGCGGACCGCGTGCCGGAACACCTCCGGCGAGTTGGCGCAGACCGTCCACCAGGTACCGGGGCTGCCGGTCGCGGTGCCGTGGTCGACGGCCGGGTCGCGATCCGGGCCGAACAGCCGGTCGTAGAAGAACAGGACGCGCTCGTCGCTGACCTCGGCGCGGGGCACCTCCCGCAGTCGTGGCACCGGCTCAGCCCGCCGTGACCGGGGCGCGACGGTCGGCGGCCGTTCGCGGCGCGTGCGACACGTCCGCGTCGGTGAGCTCGCGGGTCCAGCACGCGAACTCGAGCAGGATCCCGTCCGGGTCGGTGAAGTAGAACGACCGCACGAACACCCCCTCCTGCAGCCGTGGGGCGACCCCGTACGGGCTGTCGTCGTGGTTGAGCACCGGGCTGACCGCCACGCCCTTGCCGAGAAGCTTCTGCCGGTAGTCGTCGAACCGCTCGGGCGGCACGGTGAACGCGACGTGGTTCATCGAGCCGACCGCACTGACGATCTCCCCCTGGTCCGGCCGGGCCCGGGGGGCCGAGACGCCCGGCACGCCGTCCGGCGCGTCGGGGAACCAGAAGAACGCGACGCAGTCGCCGTTGCCGCAGTCGAAGAAGAAGTGCTGGCCCATCCCGTTCGGCAGCTCGATGGTCTTGACGAGGGGCATGCCGAGCGTGCCCGAGTAGAACTCGACGGTGCGCTGCATGTCCGAGCACACGAGCGCCAGGTGGTTGATACCGCCGAGCGCGAACTCGCTGTTGCCGCGTCCCATGCCGTCCTCCGATCGGCTGCACTGGTGACCTTGGTCCCCCAACCTAGGGCCATTGGATCCCTCGCGACGCGATGTGACCCATCCCACAGTAAGGCCGTGATCGTCTCTGCCGCTGTGGACCTCAACGGTCCCGGCCACTACCTCCACTGGGGGGTCATCCAGATCTCCGTCGCGAACCTCGTCGTCATCCTCGTGATGCTGGCGCTGTTCGCCCTCGCCCTGCTGCTGCCGTTCCCCAAGGGAAGGCGGCGGCCATGACAGCTCCCACCGGGACCGAGCAGATGTGGACGGCTCGGCTGCGCCGCCGTGCCGTGGCGGCGTTCCCGCCGGACAAGCTGCTGCCCGACGAGCAGCCCGCGTACGTGTCGTCGTGGATCTACGTCTTCGGCGTGCTCACCATCGCCGCGTTCCTGGTCGTGCTCGCCTCCGGGACCCTCCTGGGCATCGAGGGGCCGCAGTGGTGGCACCAGTCCAGCGTGGGGCTGTTCGTGAACAGCCTGCACCTGTGGAGCGTCGAGCTGTTCCTCGGCTTCATGGTCGTTCACCTGTGGGGCAAGTACTTCATGGCCGCGTGGCGCGGCCGCAGAGCCCTCACGTGGGTGACCGGAGCCCTGGCGTTCCTCGGCTCCGTCGCGACGGCGTTCACCGGCTACCTCATCCAGCAGAACTTCGACTCGCAGTGGATCTCCACGCAGGCCAAGGACGGGCTGAACTCGGTCGGCATCGGCTCGTTCTTCAACGTGCTCAACTACGGGCAGATGCTGATCTACCACGTGGTGCTGCTGCCGCTCGTGGTCGCAGCGATCATCGTCGTGCACGTGATGCTCGTCCGCCATCGCGGCGTGGTGCCCCCGCTACCCCCGGACCGGGGGGCTGCCGTCGACGCGGTGCCGGCGCAGGAGGCGCAGCGATGACCGCGCTGGCCACGCACCGGCCGCGGCGGGGTGCGCACGGGGACGACACCCTGCCGTGGTCCGGGGCCACGCGTCCGTACGACCTCGTCAAGGAGTTCGTCGCCGCGCTCCTGGCCGTGAGCCTGCTCACGGTCGTGCTGTCCGCGATCTTCTCCAGCCCCGACGTCCCGCAGGTCACGCTGTCGACGTGGGCGAAGGCGGCGCCGAACGACTTCGTCGCCACGGCGGCCACGGAGCTGGACGGTACGAGCGGCACCGCGACGTACGGCGCCCCGTACACCCACACGCCTGGAGCGGCGCAGAAGATCGGCCCGGTGTCCCTGCAGCACATCACCGGGGTGACCATCCCGGTGGACACCGCGACGGACTTCGTCGTGCGCCCGCTGCAGGGTGTTCCCGGCGACAGCGAGCTCACGAGCGCGCTCGACACCTGGACGGCGGCATCCGCAGGGACGCGCACCCAGTGGGCGGCTGCGTACGACGACGCGCTGCAGAAGGCTCCCGGCGGCGACCCGGCCAAGGTCGCGACCGGTGACTACGGTCCCGTGCCCGTCATGCTCGACCGGCTGCTGGGGATGGCGCGCAGCGGCGGGCTCGACGGGGCGCTGCTCACCGAGGGCAGCTTCTTCCAGACCGACTACACCAAGCCGCTGCTGTTCGTCGCCGACGGCTCGTACCTGGAGGACCGCGCCCGCGCGGAGCACCTGGGTGGCGACCAGTGGGGGATGATGAACGAGACCGGCAACTACCCCGGCCAGGCGTGGCTGTGGCTCTACACGTTCTGGTACCAGGTCAAGCCGTTCTCCACGTCCGGCAACGCGGACGCGCTGGTCTGGGGACTGATGGCGCTGCTCACGCTCGCCTTCGTCTGCGTCCCGTTCATCCCGGGCGTGCGGTCGCTGCCGAAGCGGCTGCGCGTGTACCGGCTGATCTGGCGCGACCACTACCGCAGCGTCGAGTCGGGGCTCGGCCGCGCGTCGCCTCCGCAGCCGTAGCGGGCGGCGAAGTCGTAGGTTGGCCGGAGACCCACGGAGGGAGACGGCCATGAAGGGCGACCTGCGGGCGGAGACGATCAGCATCACCGGCCACGGCGGCGATGCGGTGGAGGCGTACCTCGCCCAGCCGCTGGACGACGGTGCGTACGGCGCGGTGGTGGTCATCCATCACATGCCCGGCTACGACGCCGGGACGAAGGAGATCACCCGGACCTTCGCCGCCCACGGCTACCTGGCGATCTGCCCCAACCTCTACAGCCGGGAGGCGCCCGGCGCGGAGCCGGACGACGCCGCGGCGGCGGCCCGGGCCTCCGGCGGCGTGCCGGACGACCGGCTGGTCGGCGACGTCGACGCGGCCCGGCAGCACGTGCTCGCGCTGCCGTCGTCGAACGGCAAGGCCGGCACCATCGGTTACTGCTCCGGCGGGCGGCAGTCCTTCCTCGCCGCCTGCAGCCTGCCGCTCGACGCCGCCGTGGACTGCTACGGCGCCTGGGTCGTCGCACCCCCGCCGGAGGGCCTCGGCGTGCAGGTCGGCCCGCTGCTGCACCTGGCACCGCAGCTGTCCTGCCCGCTGCTCGGGCTGTTCGGCCAGGAGGACAAGTTCCCGACGCCGGAGGAGGTGGACACCCTGGACAAGGCGCTCAGCGAGGCGGGCAAGGACCACGAGTTCCACCGGTACGAAGGCGCCGGCCACGCGTTCTTCTCCACGAACCGGCCCAGCTACCGGGTGGACGCGGCCAACGACGGATGGGCGCGGATCTGGGACTTCTTCGGCCGCCACCTGTCCGCCTGAGGAGGGCGCCATGTGCACGTACGACACCACGCTGGTCGCCGTCAGCGGTGCCGGCAAGGGGGCCGCCGGCTGGTTCCCGCTGACCGAGGCGACGGTCTACTTCGACCACCCGGTCTCCGCGCCGGCCACCCACACGCTCAACATCGACTTCCGCAACCCCGACCGCGGGGCGTCCGCCCGGGTCGCGGTGGAGCTCGACCCGGCGGCGGCCCGGCGGCTCGCGGTCGGGATCCTCGCCGCACTGGACGGCGCGCCCGCGGCGCTGCTGGCGGAGAGCGCCGGCTGAGGAAAGGTGTGAGCCCGGCCTCAAGTTCTCTCGCAACATGCCGATGTCCCCGAGATGGGGGACGACCGCGAGGTAGCCGCGGCGGCGGAGGATCGGCACATCTCGGGCATGACCACCTCGGTGATCGTGCGCTGGGTGCGGGGTCTGGCGGGCGAGGAGGGGGTCCAGCGGCTGCTCGAGCGGGCCGGTGAGAACCGGCGGCTGGCCGAGATCGAGAACCCCGCCTCCTGGAGCTCCTACTGGCAGGCGACGGCGCTGCTCGAGGCCGCGGTCTCGGTCACCGGCCGCACAGATGCGGCCCGGCGGGTCGGCGAGGAGATGCTCGCGCAGCACCGGGAGACCCCGGTCTTCGACCTGCTCCGGTCGCTGGGCTCCCCCGAGGCGCTGCTGATGAGCATCGCGGAGTCCGGCACGAAGTTCAGCACCATCCTCATCATCGAGCCACGTGAGGTGGCGCCGGGCCGGGCGGTCGTCGCGGGCAGCACGCCGCAGGGCATCCCGCGCCACCGCCTGCTGTGCGACTTCACCTCCGGCATCCTGTCGGTCGTCCCGAGCGTGTTCGGGATGGACGCGGCCATGGTGAGCGAGAGCGAGTGCCAGGCCCGTGGTGGGGAGGCCTGCGTCTACCACCTGCAGTGGGACCTCGCGTCCTCTCCCGACAGCGACCCGGTGCGGCGGATCGGCTACCTGGAGGACGAGCTGCACGCCCTGCGCCGGCGGCTCGCGTCGCTGCAGCGGACGGCCGCCGACGTGATCGCCACCTCCGACGTGGAGACCGCCCTGCAGGCCGTCGCCGACCGGGCGGCCGCTGCGCTGGGAGCAACCGGCTATCTGCTGGCCGTTCGCCTGCACCCGACGGCGAAGCCGCTGCTGTTCGGCGAGGGCCGCCCCGCGGACGCCGCGCGGTTCGCGGACGATGACTTCCACGAGCGCTACGACGACGGCGGTGGTGCCCGCATCGTCGTGGAGGTGCGGTCCGGCAGCCGGTTCTACGGCCGGATGGTGGCCTTCTACCCGCCGGGTACGAAGTTCTTCAGCGAGGAGCGGGAGCTGCTGCTGGCGTACGC
Source organism: uncultured Actinomycetota bacterium (assembly GCA_963728075.1). Lineage (GTDB taxonomy): Bacteria > Actinomycetota > Actinomycetes > JAFAQI01 > DASSKL01 > CAVSIP01. The sequence continues at coordinate 232,654 of CAVSIP010000007.1, forward strand.
GGCACATGCGGCTGCCGTCCTGGACACGGCAGCGGCGCTCGACGAGGCACGACGCCAGAACGGCACCGCGCGCGCGGTCCTCCGGCTGTCCGCCACGCTGTCGGACGTGTGGGACCAGGACGAGGTGGCGCAGCGGCTGGTCGACGCGGTGCCGGAGCTCGTCGACTGCGACCGGTCCTCCGTGCTGCTCTGGGACGACGAGCGCGAGCGGCTGTACCTCACGGCCACGTTCGGCCCGCCATCCCCCCTCCGCGAGCACCTGGAGACGTCCGGGATCGCGGAGGCGGACACGCCCAAGCTGGCCGAGATGCGTGCGAGCTACATGCCGATCTTCCTCACCTCCGACGAGACCGACCCGTACCTGCGCGAGCTGCTCGTCAACGGCGGGTCCGTCGTCGTCGCGGTGGTGCCCATCGTCAGCCACGGGATCTTCCACGGGGTCGTCACCGCGGAGGTGGACACGCAGCCCGAGCGCCTGCGGCCGGACGACGACCTCATGGAGCGCATGGCCGGCATCGCCTACCACGGTGCGGCAGCGCTCGAGAGCGCCAAGCTCATGCACGGCTTGCGGCGCCAGGCGATGCGGGACGCGCTGACGGGCCTGCCCAACCGCGTGCTCCTGCTGGACCGGCTGCAGCAGGCCCTGGCGGCGACCACGCGGTCCCGCGGTCTGGTGGCCCTGATGTTCCTCGACCTGGACCGGTTCAAGGAGGTCAACGACGTCTTCGGTCACGCCGCAGGCGACGACCTGCTGGCGCAGGTGGCCGGACGGCTCGCCGACGGGGTGCGCCAGTACGACACGGTGGCGCGGCTGGGCGGGGACGAGTTCGCCGTGCTGCTGCCGCAGGTGCGCGACGAGCGGGAGGCGGTGCACTGCGCGCGCCGCCTGCTGACCGTCATGGAGGCGCCGTTCAGCCTCGACGACACCGAGTTCTACGTGTCCCCGAGCATCGGCATCGCTCTCGCCGGAGGCGGTGCGACCGACGCCCTGACGCTGCTGCGGCAGGCGGACAGCGCGATGTACGCCGCGAAGAGCCACGGTGGCGGGGTGTTCGAGCTGGCCGGTGGCACCGACCAGGCGGCGGCGTCACGGCGGCGGCTGATGCTCGAGTCCGCGCTGCGCAACGCACTCGGCCAGGACCAGCTGCGCGTCGTCTACCAGCCGGTCGTCGACAGCGTCGAGCAGTCCGTGGTGGGGGTCGAGGCGCTGGTGCGCTGGCACCACCCGGACCTGCGGCTGCTCAATCCCGGCGAGTTCCTCGACGTCGCCGAGGAGGTCGGGGTCATCGTCGACATCGACCTGTGGATGCTGCAGGAGAGCTGCGCCCAGCTCCGCCGGTGGCTGGCGCAGGGCAGGCCACCGCTGCGGATGGCGGTGAACCTCTCCGCGCGTACCGTGCGCAGCTCCCGCCTGCCGCGAGCGGTCGAGGAGCAGCTCGCCGACGGCGCGCTGGCCGGACTGCTGGAGCTGGAGATCTCGGAGCGGGTTCTCGACGCGGAGCTGACCGAGGTGGCTCAGCGGCTGTCCGCACTGGCCGGCGCCGGCGCCACGATCGCCATCGACGACTTCGGGACCGGCAACTCCTCCTTCGCCCGCCTGCACCACGAGTTCGTGGAGACCCTGAAGATCGACAGCGGCTTCCTGCGCGAGGTGCGTTCCGCGGACAGCACCGCCCCCGTCCTGGAGGCCCTGCTGCGCATGGGCGACGACATGGGGCTGCGCGTGGTCGCCGAAGGGGTGGAGCGCAAGGCGCAGAGCGTCTGGCTGCGCCGGCACGGCTGCCGGTACGCGCAGGGCTACCTGCACGGCCGGCCCGTCAGCCCGGAGCAGGTGGAGCCGTTGCTCCCGCTGCCCGTCGCCACCCCGCTGCAACGCAGGCCGGTGGCGGCGCCTGCCGAGGGCTAACCGGTCACTGTGGCGCCGGCAGGTCGACCAGCCCGGCCAGCGACGCCCGGTGCCGGTCCGCCGTACCCAGTCCGATGGCGTCGCTCTTCGCGCGCTTGAGGAACAGGTGCGCCGGGTGCTCCCAGGTCATGCCGATCCCGCCGTGCATCTGCACGCACTCCTCCGCCGCGCGGACCGCGAGCGTCGAGCAGTGCGCCTGCGCCACGGCCACCGCCACCGCCGTGTCCGCGTCCCCCGTCGCGACGCAGGCGGCGGCGTACCGGGCGACGGCCCGCCCTTGCGTGAGCTGGACCCACAGGTCGGCGAGCCGGTGCTTGAGACCCTGGAAGGAGCCCACCGGCCGGCCGAACTGGTAGCGGTCCTGCACGTACGCGACAGTCATCTCCAGGCACCGCTCGGCGACGCCCAGCTGCTCCGAGGCGAGCAGGGCGGCGCCGGTGGTGAGTGCTGCGGACACCGCGCGTTCGGCCTCCTCACCGGCAGCCACGAGCCGGCCGGGCGCCGACTCGAACCGCAGGTCAGCCAGCGGGCGGGTGAGGTCGAGCGAGACGACGGCGATGCGGCCCGCGTCGGCTGCGTCCACCGCGTACAGGGCCGGGCCGTCGCCCGTGCGCGCAGGCACGAGCAGGACGTCTGAGGGCAGGGCGTCGAGGACGCTGGTCACGGCACCGGTGAGCCGGTCGCGGTCCGCCTGCACGTCGTCGCCCGGGAACCCTGAGCCCGGCATGGTGGAGAACGGCACGGCGAGCGTGGCCGTGCGCGAGCCCGCAGCGAGCTCGGCCAGCAGGTCGCGCTCGCCGGCTCGCTGGAGTGCGGTGGTGGCGAGGACGGCGCTGCCGAGGTGCGGGACGGGGGCGACCGCGCGGCCGAGCTCCTCGAGCACGACCGCGACCTCCCGGAGGGAGGCACCGGCCCCGCCGAGGTCCTCGGGTACGGCGAGCCCGGCCGTGCCCAGCTCGACCGCCAGCCGGCGCCACAGCTCGCCGTCGTACACGTCGTCGGTCTCCACCCGGCGCAGCACGGCGTCCCACGGGGCCCGGTCGGTGAGGAGGTCGCGGACGCTGGCGCGCAGCTCGTCCTCGACCTCGGTGTAGAGCAGGTTCGGGGTGCTCATCGGGGCAGGTCCTTCCAGGCGACGTCCTTGTCGACGCGGATCTCTCCGGGCAGGCCGAGCACGCGCTCGGCGACGATGTTGCGCAGGATCTCCGAGGTGCCGCCCTCGATGGAGTTGCCCTTGGCGCGCAGGTAGGCGAAGCCGGGGATCCGGCCGTAGAAGTCGACCCGGGTGGGGCGGCGCATCGTCCAGTCGTCGTAGCGCAGCGACTCCTCGCCCAGCAGCTCGAGCAGCAGGCCCGAGACCTCCTGGTTGACCTTGGCGAAGCCGAGCTTGCCGGCCGAGCCTTCCGGCCCGGGCTGGCCGGCGGCGACCTGCTGGCGCAGCCGCTCGCCGGCGAGCCGCAGCGCCTCCGCCTCCACCCAGGCGCGCAGCACCGCGTCGTGCATGCCGTGCGTACGGGCCGCCGGGTGCTCGCGCCACGCGCGGGTGAGCAGGCCGATCATGCCGTCCTCGCGCTGGGAACCGCCGCCGATCGCGACCCGCTCGTTCATCAGGGTCGTCTGCGCGACCCGCCAGCCGTCGTTGACCTCACCGAGCCGCATGTCGTCGGGGATGCGCACGTCGGTGAGGAACACCTCGTTGAACTCGGCCTCACCGGTGATCTGCCGCAGCGGCCGGACGTCGACGCCGTCGGCCTTCATGTCGCAGATGAAGTACGTCATGCCGCGGTGCTTGGGCACGTCCGGGTCCGTCCGGGTGACGAGGATCGCGAACCGCGCCTTGTGCGCGCCGGAGGTCCAGACCTTCTGCCCGTTGACGACCCAGTCCTCGCCGTCGCGGACGGCCCGGGTGCCGAGCGCGGCGAGGTCGGACCCGGCGCCCGGCTCGCTGAACAGCTGGCACCAGATCTCCTCGCCGGTCCACAGCGGCTTGAGGTAGCGCTGCTTCTGCTCCTCGGTGCCGAAGTGCAGGATCGTCGGAGCGGCCATGCCGAGGCCGATGCCGTTCAGCCGAGGGTCGTTGTCCGGCGCTCCGGCCCGGGCGAGCTCCGCGTCGACGGCCGGTTGCAGGTGCCGGGGCAGGCCGAGGCCGCCGAGGCCCTGCGGGTACTGAACCCACGCGAGTCCCGCGTCGAAGCGGGCGCGCAGGAACTCCAGCCGGTCGGTGCTCGTCGGGTCGTGCGCCGCGAGGAAGTCGCGTACCCGCTGGCGCAGGTCCTGCGCCGCCGGGTCGCTCGGTGTGGACGTCATGGGTGGCATGACACCACGAAACCCCCACGGCGAGTCGTCCGGTCCGGGCGGCGTCATGGCGACGCCGGAGCCGGACCGCTCGCTCGGCGAACGGCAGTACGCGGCTCGCTCCCGGGAGTAGCGTGCGTGGATGACCGAGACGACGGCGCCCGGGCTGCCCGTGCAGCGGGCCGCCGTGGACCTCACGGAGGACGCCGTGGTGTCCTTCCACGAGGCCTGGCAGGCGGTCATCACGGCCTTTCCCCAGCACACGTACGCCTCGGCGGGCGGGTGCGTCGTGGGCCGCACCGGCCTGCCGGCGGCGTCGTTCAACGGGGTCTGGGGTCGGGCGCGGGACGTGTCCGCTCCGGCAGTGCTGGCCGCGGTCGACGAGCTCGCTGCCGGCTCCCTGCCCTGGTCGGTGGAGCTGCGCCCGGGGTATCCGGTCGAGCTGGACGACGCGCTCGCCGAGCGCGGCCTGGTGGTCACGGGTGACGTCCCGCTGATGGTCCTCGCCGACCCCGGCCGCTTGGCCAACGTGGTCGCCGCAGCGGCAGGCGACCTGCGCCCGGTGGTCACCTTCAACGACCTCGCAGCGGCGGTCGAGCTGATGCAGGAGGGCTTCGGCATGCCGGCGGAGCTGGCGCGGGACGCCATGCCGATGCGCATGCTGCTCATGCCGCAGGCCACCGTGTGGCTGGCGAGCGTCGACGGTGTCCCGGTCTCGACTGCGCTGGCAGCCGTGTTCGGCGACGCGTGCGGGATCTACAACGTCGCTACGCCCGACGCCTACCGCCGGTGCGGCTACGGCGCGCTGGTCACCGCGCAGGCAGTGCTGGCCGCCGTCGGGGCGGGGGCTCGGTACGCGTACCTGCAGTCCTCACCGATGGGTTACCGGGTCTACGAGCGGCTCGGCTTCGTCACGGTCGAGCGCTGGCGGCAATGGATGCTGCCCGCGTACGTGAGCTGAACCCGCTTTGCGGGTAGGGCCGGTGACGAGGAGGTGGACAGTGATCGATCTGAACACCGTCACCGCGGACCTCCAGGCGGCAACGCGCCAGGCCCGAGAGCAAGGCCACTCCGACGACCTCGTCCGGCTGCTGGAGGAGTCCGAGCGCAAGATGCAGGCGGCGGTCGCCCAGGCTCGCCGGGAGCGGTTCCGGCACCTGCACTGGTACGGCGACGACGGCGGCTGACGGGTCAGCTTCAGCCGTTGTTCGCCACCTCGCGGAAGGGGCGGTCGCGGTCGACCGTCGGGTCCCGCGGCAGGCCGAGCACGCGCTCGGCGACGATGTTGCGCTGCATCTCGTCGGTGCCGCCGGCGATCGACACCGCGGGGACGGACAGGAGGATCTCGGCGATCACGCCCCCGCGGGGTGCGTCCGCACCGCCCAGCATCCCGTGCGACCCGGTGGTCAGCGAGTGCACGCGCGCGGCTTGGCGCGCGATGACGCTGCTCGCCAGCTTCCCCAGCGACCCCTCCGGGCCGGGTGGCCGGCCCGCGGCGCGCGCGGCCGCGGCCCGCTGCGCGGTCCACCGGGCGGTCCACCACGACGACACTAGCCGGGCCACCTCCTGGCGGACGACCGGGTCCGTGCCGCGGCCGGTCTCGACCGCCCGCTCCACCACCAGGTCCGGCCGGCCGGCGCGCTGCGGGTACCAGACGTACGGCTCGTTCACCCGCGCCTGCTCGGCGGCGGCCTCGCCAAGCAGGCGCCCGTCCGTCGCCGGGATCGGGCGGGCCCGGTTGGTGGCCAGCCGCCGCTCGTGCCCCAGCGTCGCCAGCGCGACCCTCCAGCCGCCGCCTACCTCGCCCACGACGTTGCCCGCCGGGACGCGCGCGTCGGTGAGGAAGACCTCGTTGAACGACTGGTAGCCGTTCATCTGCCGCAAGGGGCGAACCTCGACGCCGGGCTGGTGCATGGGCAGCACGAAGTACGTGATGCCCCGGTGCTTGGGCACGTCCCAGTCCGTACGGGCAAGCAGCAACCCGAAGTCGGCATGGTGCGCGGAGGTGTTCCAGACCTTCTGGCCGCTGACCACCCACTCGTCGCCGTCGCGCTCGGCACGCGTGGTCAGCCCGGCGAGGTCGGACCCGGCGCCCGGCTCGCTGAACAGCTGGCACCAGGAGATCTCACCGGTGACGGTGGCCCGGATGAACCGCGCCTTGAGCTCGTCCGACCCGTGCTCCAGCAGGGTGGGCCCGGCCAGCGCCGTCCCGACGCCCTCGGGGGGCAGCACCGCGCCATACGCCGCGAACTCCGCGGCGACCACCGGGGCGAGCCGCGGCGGCAGGCCGCGCCCGCACCACTCCTCCGGCCAGGTGGGGCAGGCCCAGCCGGCGTCCGCGAGTCGCCGGCGCCACTCGGCGAGCGACAGCTGTGGGTCCCAGGCCGCCGCCAGCCACGACCGCACCTCGTCGCGCACGGCGTCCGCCTCGGCGCTCATGTCCGGTCCGGCTCCGCGGCGTCCGGTGGCCGGCTGCGGATGTCCTCGACGATCGACTCGACGTGCTCCGCCGGCACGAGCAGGGTCAGCCGATCGCCCTTGGCCAGCGTGGTCTCCTCGGTCGCGGTGAACGGCTGGCCGTCCCGGCGGACGGCGATGAGCAGCGAGGACTCCGGCCAGGCGATCTCGGCGACGGTCTGGCCTACCGGCGGGGCGTCCTCGTTCAGCTCCAGGTCCACGATCCGGTAGCCCTGCAGCTGGGTGAGCGAGCGCTGGACGGACGGTGCCGTCGTCGGCCCGGGCACGGGGGCGGACGTCACGGCGCTGGGCTGCGGTGCCGGCGGGGGCACCGGGGCCCGGCTGGCCTGCTGGACGCTGGTGCCCAGCCGGTCGTTGTACGCCCGCAGGACGTCGCGGTGGGTGAGCCAGCCGAGGATCTGGCGGCCGTCCGGCGACACGACGGGCAGGCCCGAGCGCTCGTTGCGGACGAGCTGCGCGAGGGCCTCCTCCAGCGACTGACCCGGCGCGAGCGTCGCGACGCTGCGGGCCAGCGCCCCGGCGGTCACGTCCAGGTCGTTGTCCCGCGCGCTCTCCTCGACCTCGCGGGAGATGACCGTGCCCCGGTAGCGGCCGACGCTGTCCACGACGGGCAGGGCGTCGCGCTCGGTCTCGGCGAAGCGCTCGATGATGACGTTGAGCGGGACGTCCTGCGGCAGGGACGGCGGGACCGGCTGCATGGCCTCGCTGACCGTGATGAGCTCCATGATGTTCGCCGCCCGGCCGCGCATGAGGTCGATGCCGCGGCGGCGCAGCTTCAGCGTGTAGATGGTCTCGCCGGAGAGCACGTTGCTCGTGCCGGTGGCGAGCACGATCGCCGCCATCAGTGGCAGGATGATCGTGTAGTCGCCGGTGAGCTCGAAGATGATGAGCACGGCCGTGATGGGTGCTCTCGCCGCCCCGGCGAACACCGCCCCCATGCCGACCAGGCCGTACGCGCCCGCCGGCCCGGTCGAGCCGGGCAGCAGGTGGTTCAGCCCGATCCCGTACGCCGCGCCCAGCATGGCGCCGATGAACAGCGACGGCGCGAACACACCACCCGATCCACCGATGCCGATCGTCAGGCTGGTAGCCACCATCTTCCCGGCGAGCAGCAGCACGAGCAGCCACACGACGTACTTGCCGCGCACGCCGTTCTCGAGCACCGGGTAGCCGACGCCGTACAGCTGGGGCACGGCCAGCAGCAGCAGTCCCAGCAGCACCCCGCCGACACCCGGCCGCAGCCACTCGGGCCAGCGCCACAGCCGGTCGAACACGTCCTCCATGCCGTACAGCACCCGGATGAACGCGACGCCGACGACAGCGGCGACGACACCGAGGAGCGCGTAGAAGAGGTACTCGATGGGCGAGACGATGTGGAAGCCCGGCAGCTGCAGGAACGGCGTCGTGCCGAACGCGGCACGCCCGATGACGTCCGCCGTGACGGACGCGAGAACCACGACGCCGAACGACTCGGTCTCGAAGTCCCGCAGGATCAGCTCGAGGGCGAAGAACACCCCGGCGATCGGTGCGTTGAACGTGGCCGAGATGCCGCCCGCCGCGCCGCAGGCGACGAGCAACCGCAGGCGGGTGTCCGGGACGCGCAGTGCCTGACCGATCGTCGAGCCCAGCGCAGAGCCGATCTGCACGATCGGCCCCTCGCGACCGACCGACCCGCCGGAGCCGATGCACAGCGCGGACGCGAGGGACTTGATGACTGCGACGGCGGGCGGGATGCGCCCGCCCCGGTCCGCGATCGCGAGCATGACCTCGGGCACGCCGTGGCCCCGGGCCTCCTTCGCGAAGCGGTCGACCAGCGGGCCGTACATCAGGCCACCGATCACCGGCACCACGATGACGAAGAAGATGCCGAGTCCCGGGAAGTGCGGGCTGGTCGCCCGGTGGCTGAGCGTGCCGGCGGCGCTGAAGTCCGCCGTGCCGGTGAACATGCGCGTGAAGAACTCGATGAGGTACCGGAACGCGACCGCGCCCGCGCCGGCACCCGCGCCGACGAACAGAGCCAGCGGGAGCAGCCCGCCGGGGGAGCCGCGCAGCCAGTCGTACCAGCGTCGCCGCAGGCCCGGGGCGACCTCGAGCGGCCGCCGGAACCGGCTGCCGGGGAACGGGCTACTCACGGCCCCACCCCGACGACCAGTCCTGCTCCGGCACCTCGCCCGCGGCCCGGTTGAAGGCACCCAGGGCCTGCACGAGGTGGGCGCGCGCCTCGGGGTTCATCGCCCGCAGGACCTTGTTGACCTCCGTGCGGCGGACGCGGGTGACGTCGGCGACCAGCTGGCGGCCGGCGTCCGTGACGGCGATCCGTACGGTCCGCCGGTCCGACGGCGGCCGGTGGCGCCGGGCCAGCCGCTTGCGGACCAGCCGGTCGCACATGCGGGTGACGGTCGACGGCAGCACGCCGAGGACGGCTGCCAGCTCGGCGACGCTCTGCGGACCCTGGCTGGCCAGCACGACGAGAGCGCGGTACTGCGGCAGCGTCACGTCGTCCGCGACCGCGGCGAGCGAGCGAGCGGCGATGGCGACGAGCACCTGGCTGGCACCGACGACGGCGTCCAGCACGTCCTCGCGCGTCGCCTGTGCCGGCGGCGCGCTGCTGTCACCTGGGCCACTCCGTGGCATCCGCGTACTATTGCATAGTGCAATCGATGGCGCTACCCGCGATCAGATGGCGCCCCGCCGGCGTAGGGTCCGCGCCGCCAGCACGCCCACGGCCGCCGGCGCCCAGAACGTGAGAACTCGGAAGACGAGCACCGTGCGTACGGCCGTTCCCAGCGGCGTACCGGCGGCTGCCAGGACGGCGACGAGCAGTGCCTCCGTCGAGCCGACCCCGCCGGGCAGCGGGACGGCCGCCCCGGCCACCCCGGCGACGAGGTAGCCGACGACGAGCGTGGCGGGGGCGGGTGCGTGACCACCGACGAGTGCGGTGGTCGTCGCCGCGAAGGCCAGCGCCATCGCGAGCGTCGTCCCGGCGGAGGCACCCATCATCGACAGCACCCGCCGAGGGGCGTTGAGCAGCGTGCGTAGGTGGCGCCAGCCGTCGCGCAGCCCGGCGGCCAGTCCCGGCCGGGGCGTGTCCCGCTGCCTGCCCCGCCGCCGCAGGACCACCCATCCGGCACCCGCCAGCACCAGCACTGCCACGGCGGCCGTCACCGGCGCCGGTACGGCACCGGTGACCCGTCCGACGTGCTGCGCCTGCACGGCCAGGGGGCGCAGCGCTGCCGTTCCGGTCGCGGCGAGGGTGCCGCCGAGCACGAGCAGGTCTGCCAGGCCACCGAGCAGCCCGACCGCGCCGACCGCGGCCAGTGCCTGCTCCGGGCGCAGCCCGCGCCGGGTCAGGTAGCGCACGTTCACGCCGGCTCCGCCGATGCCCGCCGCGGTCACCCGGTTGGCGGCCGCTGCTGCCAGCTGGGCCAGGGTTCCCTCGCGCACGGAGAAGCCGCCGCCGCCGGCGGCGCGCAGCGCGTACGACGACAGGCCGTAGTGGGTGACGACGAGCAGAGCCACGGCGAGCAGCGCGGCGGTGGTCTGCCACGGCAGTGCGGCCAGCGTGGCGCCGACGTCGTCACCCACCGCGGTCAGCCTTCGCGCAGACGCAGGGCCATGGTCGGGCAGTACCGCAGGGCGCGCCGGACGTACGGCTCCAGCTGGCCGGAGACCGTACCGGCATGCAGGACGGGGAAGCCCCAGTCGTCGCGGCTGACCAGCTCGGGCAGCAGCTCCGCGCAGACCCCGCGGCCGTCGCAGGCGGTCCAGTCGACGGTGAGCCGGGGACCGGTCGTGCGGGTGGTGGTCATCGAGTCCTCGTCTCTCGTCATGCCGCCGTGGGCAGGACGCGCTGGGGTCGGGTTGCCGTGCAGTGGCCGCGCAGGTGGGTCTGCACCTCGCCGTCGAAGACGCGCAGTGCGCTGCGCAGCAGCCGGACGCTGCCGTCCGGGTGGTGGCAGGCACCTCGTCCCTGCACCAGGCCTGCGACGCGCGACAGCTCGTCGACAGCCGCCGGCTTCGCCTGGCCGCGTGCGACCGCTTCCAGGACACGGGCGAGGTGCGGCAGGCCGTTCAGGCAGGGTCCGCACTGCCCGGCGGACTCCCGTGCGAGGTACGTGAGTACCCGTGCCGTCTCGCTCACGCCGCAGCTGCTCCCGGACAGGGCGACCACGACGCCGGCACCGAGGGAGGTGCCGAGGTGGGCGAGCTCCTGGCGGGACAGCCGGGCACGGTCGGCCTCCGCCGCGGTGATCCAGCCGCCGTGGTAGCCGCCGAGCAGCACCGCGGACAGCGGACCGGTCGTCCCGCCCGCACTCTGGAGCACGTCCGCCAGGGCGGTCCCGTGCTCGGCCTCCACGATCCCGGGGCGCTGCACGGCGCCGGTGACGGTCAGGAGCAGGGTCCCCGGCTCGTCGGGTGTGCCGGCCTCGCGGAACCAGCCCGCGCCGTGCCGGGTGATCAGCGCCACCTGGGCCAGGGTCTCGACGTTCTGGACGAGGGTCGGCCGGCCCATCAGGCCCTCGTGGACGACCAGCGGCGGCTTGGTGCGTGGCGCGGCGGCCCGCCCGGACAGCCAGTTGATCGCGGCCGTCTCCTCTCCCGCGAGGAACGCGGCCGGGGCGTCCACGACGTGGACGCGGTGCCGGTCGCGGCGGCCGTTCGCGAGGCGCTGCAGGGGAGCGACGAGCGTGGGGCGTCCGACGTACAGGTAGACCTCGCGGGCGTCGAGCGCGTTGGCGACGACCGCGAGTCCCTCGAGCACCAGGTGCGGCCGGCGGGTGAGCAGCCAGGCGTCCTTGCCGCTGGCGGGCTCGCCCTCCGCTGCGTTGGCGATGACGACCGGCCGCCCGCGTCCGCCGGCGACCGCCTCGACCTTGCGCCAGGTGGGGAAGCCGGCACCGCCGCGCCCGCCGATGCCGGCGTCGCGCAGCAGCGCGACGAGCTCGCGTGCCGTGAGGGGGGCCGGCGGCTGCGCCGTGGCGGCGTCGTCGGCCATGAGACGCAGTGTCATCGTCCGGACACCGCCATCTGGCGCTCGTCCCGGACCGGCCGGGCCGGTATGCGGGTGTTGCGCACCCGCCCGCTGCGGTCGAGGAAGCCGGCCGATGCCCGCCAGGCGATGGCCGTGGTCACCGCACCGGTGCAGGCGAGCGCGGTGAGTGTGAACCAGCCGGTGCCCAGGTCGGTGCCGCTGCCCAGCGAGTGGAACAGCGCCAGCGGCCACGCAGCGTACGCCGCCCAGTGCACGGCCCGCCAGGCCCGCCGGCCGATCCGTTCGCGCAGCAGGCTGGTGACGACGAGCGCGGCCATCAGGTCGACGGCCAGGGCGCCGAGACCCACCCACAGCGGCCGCCATGCGGACCCGAACGGGACGAGCATGTCCACCCAGCGCAGCTGCGCCTTGGGGTCGAGCGTCAGCGTCACGACGTGCACGCCGAGCAGCGCGACGGCGAGCAGGCTCACCGAGCGGTGCAGCCCGCTGACGGCGAACCTCGGCAGGCCGGGCAGCGGGCGGCCGGAGCGGGTGACCACGCCCAGGACGACGGTGAGTGACAGCAGCACGAGCGTCACCACCCCGGCGCCGCGGCCGAGGTACCAGAGCGCGCTGTTGAGCGCCGCGGCGGTCATGATCCGCTGGACGTGGCAGCGCGGGGGACGCTGGGCTGCGCGGGCTGGACGAGGACGGGCGCCGGCTGGGTGACCGCGCCGCCGCCGTCGTCTGAGTGCTCGCCCCGCTCGGTCGACTGCGGCTGTGACGTCAGGGCCGGGGCGTCGGCCACCGTTCCCGAGGTCGAGCTCGCCGCGCCGTGCGCGTGTGCAGCGGCCACCGCGACCGCTCCCACGCCGGCGAGACTGCCGGCCGCGAGCAGCGTGGTGAGCGCGCCGACCCGGCCGATGGCCCGGTCTCGTGTCGCTGGCATGTCCATCTCTCCCTGCACGTGGTGGTGCGGTGGTGTCTCGTACCTACCGTTGACTCGTTGGCTGAGCGCCGGGGCTGAGCAGGCTCTGATCGGCCTCTGTAACCGGTGGCACCTCGTGGGGCCAGGCCCCGACCGTGCGTACGGTCCCGTCCGCCCCGACGAGCCGCGCCGGCAGGCCGACGGCGGTGAGCCAGGAGCGGGCCCGGTGACCGCGGATGAGGGCCGTGGTGCTGGCGACGTTCGCGTCCGCGCAGCGTGCCGCGGCGACGGTGACGTACCGCCAGACCGCCTCGGCGGGCTGCAGCGTGCGGGGGTCGAGGACGTGGTGGCGCAGATGCGGTCCCTGCCGCCAGGTGCGGCTGGTGGTGCTCGACGTCGCGAGCGCACCACCCTCGGGCAGCACCACCGTGCAACCGGTGCCGTCATCGCCTTCCGGGCGGTCCTGGACGTGCACGACCCAGCCACCGGGCGGCGGCGGGCCGGCCGTCGCGATGTCCCCACCGAGGCTCACGAGCACCCCGCACCCGAGCCGGTCCGCGATGCGTGCCGCGGACCGGTCGGCAGCCCAGGCCTTCGCCGTGGCGCCGAGGTCGAGCAGCGTCCCGGGCGGTACGGACAGCGTGCCGGCTCGACGGTCGAGGTGCACCCGCCGCCAGCCGGGCACCCGGCGCACCAGCCGGACCGACGCGCCGCCCGGCAGCCGGCGGACCTCGCCGAAGTCCCGGTCGTAGCCCAGGTCGGCCAGTGCGGTGCCCAGCGTCGGGTCGAGGTCGCCCCCGGTGCGCGCGGCCGCCGCGAGCGCGACGTCCACCGCCTCGGCCAGCAGCGGGCTGACCGGCACGGGCCGGCCCGCGGCGTCCTGCAGCCGGCTGACCTCGGAGTCCGGCCGGAACCGGCTGCACGCGAGGTCGAGGTCGGCGAGGTCGGCGGTGAGCAGCTCGCGGGCGTCGTCGAGCCGCGGTGTGTCGGTGACCACGACCCGCACGTCCGTACCGATCGCCGTCCACTCCGCCGCCGCCAGCACCGGGGTCGTCATGGCCGCAGCCTGCTCCGCGCGGCTGGGCGCTACCTCAGCGTCGCCTCTGAGCCGGTTCTGGACGGTGGCGGGATGAGCGGCCTGACGCTAGCGTCATCTGAGACCTGCGTCACATTTCGAGGGAGCCAGCGTGACCGACCTGTGGAACTTCGCCGACGCGTACGAGACCGTCGCCCGGATCGCGCCCGACCGGCCGGCGCTCGTCCACGGCGACGTGCGCCGTACCTGGCGCGAGCTCGACGGTCGCGCGGAGTCGCTGGCCGCGGGGCTGCTCGACGCGGGGCTGCAGCGGCAGGCCAAGGTGGGCGCGTACCTGTACTCCCGGCCGGAGTACATGGAGACCTACGTCGCTGCGTTCAAGGCGGCGCTGGTGCCGTTCAACGTCAACTACCGGTACAAGGCCGACGAGGTGCACTACATCGTCGACAACGCCGACGCCGAGGCCATGGTGTTCGGTGCGTCGTTCACTCCGCTCGTCGAGCAGATCCGCCACCGGCTCCCCGCCGTACGGCTGTGGGTCTGCGTGGACGATGACGGGGCGACCTGCCCGTCGTGGGCGGTGCCGTACGAGTCGCTGGCCGGCGCGGGGGCGACGGCGGCACCGGGCTGGGGCCGCAGCCCCGACGACGTGTTCTTCCTGTACACCGGCGGCACGACCGGCATGCCGAAGGCCGTCATGTGGCGGCAGGACGACGTCGCGCGGCTGATGGGCGGCGGTGGCAACCCGTACGTCGCGCAGCCGCCCGTGGAGTCGCAGGCGGAGTACGAGCAGCGGCTGCGGGAGACAGACGCACCGCCGGTGCACATCCCGGCCTGCCCGCTCATGCACGGCACCGGGCTGTTCACGTCCTACCAGGCACTCATGCTCGGCGGCACGGTCGTGCTGCCGGAGGGCCACCGGTTCAGCGCCGAGGCGCTGCTCGACGCCACCGAGCGCGAGCGGGTCACGACCTGGGCGATCGTCGGCGACCCGTTCGCCCGGCCGGTGCTCGAGGCGCTCGACGCGAACCCCGGTCGCTGGGACATCTCCGCGCTGCAGCTGGTCGGCTCGTCCGGCGCGATGTGGAGCGAGCCGGTCAAGCGCGGCCTGCTCAAGCACCACCCGGCCGTGCTGCTGGTCGACGCGTTCTCCTCGTCGGAGGCGGTGAGCATGGGCGCGTCGGTCAGCACCGGCGACGCGGCGGCCGCCACCGCGAAGTTCCTGGCGAACCCGCGCACGAAGGTGCTGCGCGAGGACGGCACGCCGGTCGCGCCCGGGTCCGGCGAGGTCGGGGTCGTCGCCGTCGACTCGTTCCTGCCGCTCGGCTACTACAAGGACGAGGACAAGACGTCGCGCACGATCGTCGAGTACGACGGCCAGCGCTACGTGCTGTCCGGTGACATGGCCACCGTCGAGGCGGACGGGCAGATCAACGTGCTCGGCCGCGGCTCGGTCTGCATCAACACCGGCGGCGAGAAGGTCTTCCCCGAGGAGGTCGAGGAGGCCCTGAAGTCCTACCCGGGAGTGCGTGACGCGCTGTGCGTCGGCGTGCCCGACCAGCGCTGGGGCGAGGCCGTGACCGCTGTGGTGGAGACCGACGCGGACATCGACGAGGCGGCGGTCATCGCGCACGTCAAGGCCCGGCTGGCCGACTACAAGGCGCCGAAGCGGGTGCTGCGCGGGCAGGTGGGTCGCAGCCCGTCCGGAAAGGCGGACTACAGGGCCACCCGCGCGTGGATCGTCTCGTCGCTGCAGGAGGCCTGAGCCATGCCCGTGTCGGACGAGACCCGCCGTGCCGCCGGCCTGCGGCTGGAGCCGCAGGACGAGTACATGCACGCCGTGGACGAGGCGACCACGTTCAACGAGAGCGTGTACACGAACTTCTTCGACCCGCAGCAGCGCGTCGGCGGGTTCCTGCGCATCGGCAACCGGCCGCGGGAGGGGTACGCGGAGATGACCGTGTGCCTGTACCTGCCGGACGGCCGCGTGGGGTTCACCTTCGGCCGGCCGCGCATCGAGTCCAACGACGCGTTCGACGCGGGCGGCATGACGGTGCAGGTCGTCCGGCCGTTCGAGGAGCTGCGCTGGTCGTACGACGGTCCCGTGCTGCTGCTCGACGACCCGTCGGTCCTGGCCGACCCGCGCAGCGCGTTCCGCACCAGCCCGCAGGCACCGGCGCGGGCGGCGTTCACGATCACCGGCCTGTCACCGGTGCTGGGTGGTGAGCCCGTCGAGCAGCGGCAGGAGGCGCACGGCGGCGAGTTCGCCAAGGGCCACTACGAGCAGCACGTCGGGGTCAGCGGCGCCCTGTCCGTCGGTGACGAGCAGTGGGACGTCGCCGGGTACGGGCTGCGGGACCACTCGTGGGGGCCGCGCACGTGGCAGGCGCCGTGGTGGTACCGCTGGCTGACGGCCAACTTCGGCCCGGACCGCGGCTTCGTGGTGAGTGTCATCGCCTCCCGGGACGGCAGGCGCACCGTGGGCGGCGTGCTGTTCGACGGCGGCGAGTACCACGTCGTCAGGTCGGCGGAGGTCGACACCGACTGGACCGGCGACCCCGCCGAGCCACAGCGCGTACGCATCACCGCCGGCACCCGCGACCGCGAGATCTCCGTCGAGGGCACCGTGCTGCGCTGTGTACCGCTGCGCAACCGCCGCAAGGCCGACGACGGGACGGAGATGGTCACCCGGATCGCCGAGGGCATGACCGAGTGGCGCTGGGACGGGCGTACCGGCTACGGCCTGTCCGAGTACCTCGACCAGCTGGTCGACGGCACGCCCGCGGGGCTGCTGTAGCCGCCGAGACGGACCAGCCCGCCCGGCCGGGCACCAGTGGGCTTGCCCTGCTCGAACGTGACCTGACCGGCGAGCAGGGTGGCGACATAGCCGTCGGCCCGCTGTACCAGCCGCCGGCCGCCGGCGGGCAGGTCGAACACCATCTCCGGCGCGTGCAGGCGCATCCCCTCGAGGTCGATGATGTTGACGTCCGCGCGCTTGCCCGGTTCGAGCGTCCCGCGGTCGGTCAGGCCGTACACCGCCGCGGTGCGCCCGGTCTGCAGGTGCACGGCCTGCTCCAGTCGCAGGCGCTCGCCACGGCGACGGTCGCGGACCCAGTGCGTGAGCAGGTACGTGGGCATGCTGGCGTCGCAGATCAGCCCGCAGTGCGCCCCGCCATCGGAGAGCCCCAGCACGGTGCGCGGGTGGGTCATCATCTCCCGGATCGCGTCGTGGTTGCCGTCGGCGTAGCTGGCCAGCGGAGCGAACAGCAGCGCGGTGCCCTCCGCGGCGAGCAGCCAGTCCAGCACCACTGCCTCCGGGCTGCGCCCCTCCCGTCGCGCTACCGCGGCCGCGCTGGCCGACGGCTCGGGCTCGTAGTCCGGCGGGTCGCCGAGCGGCCACATCTGGTCCCACCGGGACATCAGGTAGCGCGCGACGGGGTCCTGGGTCGTGGGTTCCTCGGACAGCAGCGCGTCGCGCAACTCGGGTCGGCGCAGCTGCTGCACGCGCTGCGGTAGCGGCTGCTCGGCAACCCGGCGGTAGGTCGGATGGGTGATGAACGGGTGCAGCGACGACTGCAGGCCGAACAGCATCCCGGTGGGGCGGCACGAGACCTGGGGCACGATGTCGAGCCCTTCGGCCGCCAGGCGGTCGGCGTCCGCGAGCGCCTGCCGGTACGACGTCGGATCGGTCGACTCCTGCGCCAGGGCGTACGTCAGCGTCGCCCCGGTCCGGCGGGCCACCTCCACCATCCAGGCACGTTCGGGGTCGCGGAAGGCGTTGTCGGACACGATCTCGAACACCCCGTGACCGGCACGTCGTACGGCGTCGCCCAACGCCACCAGCTCGGCCGGTGTGGCCGACGTACCGGGGACGTACCCGTGCCGCGAGCGGTGCAGGATCGTGCGCGAGGTGGTGAAGCCGGCCGCGCCGGCGCGCAGGGCCTCCTCGGTGAGCTTCGCCATCAGCTCGACCTCGTCAGCGGTCGGCTCCTCGTGCGCCCGCTCTCCCATGACGTACGCGCGGACCGCGGCGTGAGGCACCTGCGCGACGACGTCGACCGCGCGGCGCTCGGTGGCGAGCACGTCGAGGTACTCCGGGAAGGACTCCCAGCGCCAGTCGATGCCCTCGTGCAGCGCCGTTCCCGGGATGTCCTCGACGCCCTCCATGAGCTCGATGAGGAAGGCCTCGGCCCCCGGGCGGACCGGGGCGAACCCGACGCCGCAGTTGCCCATGACGACCGTCGTGGCACCGTGCCACGACGAGGGGCTGAGCTCGGGGTCCCACGTCACCTGGCCGTCGTAGTGCGTGTGCACGTCCACCCATCCGGGTGCGACGACCGCGCCGTCCGCGTCGATCTCACGCGCACCGCGGCTCTCGACCCGCCCGACCGCGGTGATCACCCCGCCGTCGACGGCGAGGTCGCCTGCCCGCTCCGGACCCCCGGTGCCGTCGACGATGCGGCCACCGCGGATGACGAGCTCGTGCATGGGTCCTCCCGAACGCCGTGGGTGGCCGCACCATAGGCCGCACCTGACGTTTTCGTCAGGTAGGTGGCGTCAGGTCTCTGCCAGCCCGATCGCCTGTGCCCACAGCCCGGTGAGCAGGTCCGCCGCCTCGTCCGGGTCCATCGGGGGCGAGGGCGGGTCGAAGACGTAGGTGAGGTAGCAGAAGCGGTCGGCCATGGCCGTGAGCGCACGGGCTGTGGCACGCGGCTCGCCGGGCAGGTGCAGCTGCCCCGACTGGCGGCCGCGGCGCAGCTCCGTCTCGACCGTCTCCTCGAGCAGGCGGGACAGATCACGGCGGACGGCGGCGAGCTGCTCATCGTTGTGGCTGACCTCCTCCCACATCGCCCAGAAGGCACCCTGTTCGGCATACGCCCGTACGAAAGCGCCGACCATCCGGCGCAGGCCGGCGCGACCGTCGCGCACCCGCCATGCCATACCCTCCGACTCGGCCAGCCGCGCCACGCCGGCGTTGACGAGCTCGGCGACGAGGTCTGAGCGGTCTCGGAAGTACTGGTAGAAGGTGCCGACGCCGACCTCGGCTCGGCGGGCGATCTCGGCGACCGTCGACGCCTGGAAGCCCACCTCGCTGAGGAGCTCGTAGCCCGCGCGCAGCAGCCGGCTGCGCGTCCGCGCGCCCCGCAGCCCGAGCGGCACCTCTCCGCCGTCCTCGCGGCGGACCAGCTCGGTTCCGCGCGAGCGCAGCGCGGCCAGCACCGGCCGGACGTCGTCGGCATGCGCCGCGCGGTCGTCCGCGCCGGCCGTCCGTCTGGGCACCGCGTCTCCGTCCTGAGATCTGTCTCAGGTCGGCATGGTGACACATCTCCTGACTCGCTGACAGGTGCCCTGCCACGACCGTTGACGCCCGTTCTGCCCGCTTCTACGGTGACCTGAAGCCAGCCTCAGGTACGCCCTGGATTCGGCTGGAGCCCAACGGGGGACGGAGGGGCGACCATGCTCCCACTGCGGTCTCGTCAGCTGCGCGCGCAGGAGCCGTTCGTGAACTCGCTGCAGGCGCGCTCGGTCATCTTCGGCATGGCGCTGGCACTGGTGTGCGCGAGTCTCGGCTACCTGGCGCGTGGCGGCTCGACCGCTGTCGTGACCGGAGCACCGTACCCTCCCGGCGCCGCGCAGCAGCAGTCCGGCGCGGGGGGCTCCGCAGCCTTGGGCGACGGGGGCCAGCCGCTCGTCACGAGTGGCGGTAGTGGGGGTGGAGGTGCCGCCACGAGGGGCGCCACGTCATCCGGTGGCCGCGCCACGACTGGAGCGACGGGTGGGCCGACGGGGACCGCTGGCGGGTCGACGATGGCGAGCGGGCGCACCAGCGCCGGCGGCGGCGCGAGCACCGGCCCGCTGCGGGCGACCGACCAGGGCGTGACCAAGTCCGCGATCAAGCTCGGCTTCCTCATCGCGAACACCAACCAGCTCTCGGCGGCCGGGTTCAACGCCGGCCTGGCGGGTGACCAGCAGAAGATCATCACAGCCTGGCTCAACGAGCTGAACCGCACGGGCGGCGTTGCGGGTCGCAAGGTGACTGCGTACTCCCAGACCTTCGACGTGCTCAGCGCCGACGACATGCAGGCCGCCTGCAAGACCATGACGCAGGACCAGAAGGTGTTCTCCGTCATCACCACCGGTGGCTACGACTCCGTGGCGCAGCTGTGCATCGCGAAGGAGAACAAGACACCGTTCATCAGCACCGACCCCGAACCGGCGGACTGGTACAGCCAGGCGGCCCCGTACATGTGGGCCACCTACATGAACAAGGACCGGCTGGCGAAGAACTGGGCCACCTGGCTGAAGCGGTCGGGCTACGTTCACCCGGACGACAAGGTCGGCGTGATCTACCACGACATCCCCAACGTGGCACCTCCCGTGGAGCGCACGCTCCTGCCGTCGCTGAAGGCGAACGGCATCAACCCGGTGGACGTCGTGAAGCTGGCCAGTGACAGCAACCAGGCACTGGCGCAGATCTCCAACGCCGTGCTGGACATGCACCAGAAGGGCGTGACCCTGGTGCTGTTCCAGATGAACCTGATCTTCAAGGCGAAGTTCCTGCAGGAGGCGGAGAAGCAGCAGTGGAAGCCGCGGTTCTCCGACGACGACGCGTACTTCGGCTGCGCTGACTTCACGACCTCCGCCTACCCCACGAACGAGTACGACGGCACGCAGTGCCTCGGGACGACGCTGAGCGGAATCAAGGACCCGAAGCCGACGGCGTTCACGAAGTACGCCGACGCGGTCTACAAGCGGACCTACTCACAGGGCTACGCAACTGAGGGCAGTAGCAAGTCCAACCAGGATGCCCAGGCCGTCCTCAACTACAGCCTGGGCTCGGAGATCCTGCTGTGGGCGCAGGCGGCGAAGCGGGCCGGCACCGAGCTCACTCGGGCTGCGTGGGGCCAGGCCATGGGACAGACCGGTGACTGGACGCAGCAGGCCCTCTACTGCAGCCAGTCGTTCGGGCCGCGCAAGTGGGACGGTTCCGATCGCTTGTCCGTGGCGGTCTACCGGGCGGCCGCAAGCGACGGCTATGCCGCAGGCAAGTTCCACCAGCTCGCTCCCGGCTGCTTCGACAACTACTTCTGAGGAGCGGCCGGATGACCACGACTGCGTCGCAGGAGGCCGGCCTCGCCGACCTGGCCAGCGGGCTCGTCGTCGACACGCCGACCGTCGACGCGCCGGAGGTGCCGGGCGCCGGCGGCCTGCAGGTCTCTCGCGACGAGCTGCCGCTGCGCACGGTGCTGGCGAAGTACGGCACCGCACCGCTGGCGACGCTCGCGCTGGTCAACCTCGTCGACAACCTGGACCGGGCGGCGTTCATCACCCTCGCCCCCGACATCCGGCGGGCCTTCCACCTGTCACAGGCGGCGATCAACGGGATCAACGGTGTCTCGTCGATCCTCGTCGTCGCCGGTGCCGTCCCCTTCGCGCTGCTCGCCGACCGCGGGCGTCGGGTGCGGCTGGCGGCGGTGGCGGCGGCGCTCTGGTCGACCCTGACCTTCTTCACCGGTCTGGTGTCCTCGGTGGTGCAGCTGACGGTGGTCCGCATCTTCTCGGGCCTCGGCCAGGCGGCGATCGAGCCGGTGCACGGCAGCCTGATCGCCGACTACTACCCGCTGGAGGCCCGGGGCCGGGCGTACGGGACCCACCAGTCAGCGCAGCCCGTCGCCAGCATCGTCGGGCCCGTGCTCGCCGGCGGTATCGCGGCGCTCGTCGGCGGCACGGCCGGCTGGCGATGGGCATTCGTCGTCATCACGCCGCTCGGTGTCCTGGGTGCGCTGGCGCTGCTGCGGCTGCGCGAGCCCGAGCGCGGCGCGATGGAGGAGTCCGGTCTCAGCGAGCGTCTCGCTGCCGAGGGCCTCGCTGCCGAGGGGTCGGCCAGCGTCCGGGTGCCGCTGAGCGCCGGCATGCGACGTCTCATGGCGATTCGCACGCTGCGCTACCTCTACCTCGCCATCGGGATCCTCGGCTTCGGTCTCGTGTCGGGTCCGGTGCTGCTCAGCGACTTCTTCGAGTCCCACTGGGGTCTCGCGTCCTTCGGCCGCGGCGTCGTGTTCTCCATCGTCGGTCTCGGCACCACCGCCGGGCTGCTGGTCGGTGGCGTGGTGGGCGACCGGCTGTTTCGCCACGCGCCGTCCTGGCCGCTGTTCCTCGCCGGGGCCGGGCTGACGGGGTACACGTTCGTCACCGCCGTCGCGCTGTACCTGCCGTCGCTCGTGCTGACGGTCGCCGTGCTGACGGCGGCGAGTGTGGGCGTCGGCATCGCCGTCGCGCCGATCCGCCAGCTGGTCGCGGCGACGAGCCCGCCGGCGCTGCGGGCGCTCAGCTTCGCGATGCTGGGCATCTTCATCCTGCTGATGGGCGGCTTCCTCGGCGGGATCCTGCTTGGCGCCGTGGCGGACGCCACCAGCTCACGTTTCGCGATGGTCGTGCTCGCCGTCCCCGGGACGGTCGCCGGGGTCCTGATGGCGTACGGCAGCCGGACCGTGGACGCGGACATGGCGATGGTCGCGGAGGACGTCGTGGAGGCGCGCCGGGCTGCCGAGCGGCGGCTGCAGGCCGCGCACAACCTGCTCGAGGTGCGCAACCTCGACTTCTCGTACGGCAACCTGCAGGTGCTCTTCGACGTGTCCCTCGACGTTCCCGAGGGCGAGATCGTCGCCCTGCTCGGCACGAACGGCGCCGGAAAGTCGACGCTCCTGCGCGCCATCTGCGGGCTGGAGCACCCGACCCGCGGCTCGGTCCGGCTGGACGGCGTCGACGTCACCTTCGCCGAGGCGGAGCAGATCGTCCGGCTCGGCATCACGCAGATGCCCGGGGGCAAGGCCGTCTTCCCCGGTATGACCGTGGGCGAGAACCTGCGCGCGGCCGCCTACTCCTTCCGCAAGGACCGCGCCCGCGTCGACGCCGACATCGCCCAGGTCGAGCAGTGGTTCCCGATCCTCGCGGAGCGCCGCGACCAGCCGGCGGCGACCCTGTCCGGTGGCGAGCAGCAGATGCTCGCCCTGGGCAAGGCCTTCCTCACCCGGCCGCGCCTGCTCTGCATCGACGAGCTGTCGCTCGGGCTCGCTCCGGCCATCGTGGAGCGGCTGTTCGGCATCGTCCGCGAGATGCACCAGCGCGGGACCACCATCCTCGTGGTCGAGCAGTCGGTGAACGTGGCGCTGGCGCTGGCGACCACCGCCGTGTTCATGGAGAAGGGGCAGGTGCGCTTCACCGGTCCGGCACGCGACCTGCTCGACCGGCCGGACCTGCTCCGGTCGGTGTTCCTGGGCGGGGCGGTGCGATGAAGATCGGTGTCGACGTCGTCGTCCTCGGCGTCATCCAGGGACTGCTCTACGGCGCGCTGGCTATCGGGCTGGTGCTGGTCTACCGCGCGCAGCGCTTCGTCAACTTCGCCCACGCCAACCTCGGCGTCATCGCCTCCGTGCTGCTCGGCAAGCTCGTGCTCGACCTGCACGTGCCGTACGGCATCGCGCTCGTCATCGCGCTCATCGCTGCGCTGGCCCTGGCTGCGTTGGTCGAGCTGACCGTGATCAGGCGGCTGTTCAACGCCCCACGGCTCGTCCTCATGGTGGCGAGCATCTTCCTGGCGCAGCTGCTGCTCATCCCACGACTGGTCCACGGTCTGAACGCCGAGCAGCAGAAGATCGTCCTCCACGGCTATCCGGTGCCCTTCAACGCGACGCTGCACGTGGGTGGCCTCGTGGTCACGGCACCCGACATCCTCATCGTCCTCATCGTCCCCGCGCTGGTCGCCGGGCTGGCCGCGTTCCTGCGGTTCACGCCGTACGGGCAGGCCATCCGAGCCGCTGCCGAGAACCCGGATGCCGCCCGCTTGGCGGGAATCTCGGTGAAGCGCATGTCCACCCTGGTCTGGGTGGTCGCCGGGCTGCTCAGTGCCGTGACGTCGATTCTCAACGCACCCAAGGCATCGGTGTTCGTGCTCGGCGGGTCCGGCGCGTCTCTGCTCGTACGCGCGCTGGGCGCGGCGCTCGTCGGCAAGATGACCAACCTGCCGGTGGCCTTCGGCGCTGGGGTCGGCATCGGCGTGCTCGAGTCCGTGACCTTCGCCAACCGGCCGTCCGGTGGCGTGGTCGAGCTCGTGGTCTTTCTGGTCGTGATGGCCGGGCTGCTGCTGCGCAGCCGGGAGCTCTCCCGCGCCAGCCGGGACGCCCAGGCGGGCATGAACTTCGGCGCCGAGCCACCACCGCTGCCGCGTCGGGTCGCCGCTCTGGCGCCGGTGCGAAGGCTGCGCGCCTCCGCGGCAGCCGTCTCCCTGCTGCTGGCGGTCGCAGCGCCCCTGCTCCCTGTCGCGGGCCTGGACACGAGCGCCAAGACGTTCCTGCTCACGCTCGTCACCGTCTACGCGATGGTCGGGCTCTCGCTCTGCCTCCTCACCGGCTGGGGCGGCCAGGTCTCCCTCGGCCAGTTCGCGCTGGTCGGCGTGGGCGCGTTCACTGCGGCCCGCCTGGCCGACCAGGGGCTGCAGTTCTGGGCCATCGTGCTCGTCGCTGGACTGGTGGGCACGGTGGTCGCCGTGCTCGTCGGGCTGCCGGCGGTGCGCATCCAGGGGCTGTTCCTCGCTGTCGCGACGATGGCGTTCGCCGTCCTCGCGCAGGGGTTCCTGTTCCAGCAGAGCGCCCTGGTGGGCGACCCCGCGGGCGTGTTCCTGCCGCGCCCCTCGCTGCTGCACACGGAACGCGGGGTGTACTACCTCGGCCTGGGCCTCGTCGTCGTGTTCTCGATCGTCGTCCGCAACTTCCGCACCAGCGGCCCCGGACGCATGCTCGTCGCCGTCCGTGACAACGACCGGGCCGCGCGCGCGGCGGGTGTGTCCGCCACCGGGGCGCGCCTGGTCGCGTTCGCGCTGGCGGGATTCATGGCTGCGGCTGCCGGCGTCGTCTACGCGTACGCGCACCAGCGCTACGTCTCGACGAACTTCACTCCGGACACCAGCTTCACGATGGTGACGATGGCCGTCATCGGCGGCCTCGGCTCGTTGCCCGGTGCGCTGCTCGGCGCCGTGGTCGTCTTCGGGATCCCGGTCCTGTTCCACGGCAGCGAGGCCAGCCAGCTGGTGCAGTTCCTCGTCGGGGGCGCGGGCGGGCTGTTCGTGCTGATGTTCCTGCCGCGCGGCGCGGCCGGACTCGTGTACGACGTCCGGGACGCGCTCGTGGCGCGGATCGTCCGTCGGGCCGACGGCCTGCCGGACCCGCCGCCGCTCGTCCCGCCGCTGCGCACCCTCTGGCAGGTAGCGCGCGGCCGGGCGGTGGAGGCGCGGTGAGCTCGGCGGCCGAGCAGCCTGTGGAGCCCGCGCCGGAGCCGCTGCAGCTCGACGGCGTCGTGGTCACGTTCGGCGGCGTCCATGCGGTCGACGGGGTGAGTCTCGAGGTGCGACCCGGCGAGACGGTCGGGCTCATCGGGGCGAACGGCGCGGGTAAGACCACACTGATGGACTGCATCTCCGGCTACGTCAGCCCGGAGCAGGGCGCTATCCGCGTCTTCGGCACCGATGTGACCGGGCTGCCCCCCGAGCTGCGCCCCTACCTGGGGCTCGGCCGCAGCTTCCAGGACGCCCGGCTGTACCCCGGGCTCACCGTGCACGAGACCCTGCAGGTGTCCCTCGAGCGGCTGGCCCCCACCGGACTGTTCGGCGGGCTGTTCGCGGCTGCGCGCGCCCAGGAGGCGGCCAAGCGGGAGGCCGCGGAGGAGCTCGCGGAGCTGACCGGCCTGACCGCGTACGCCGACACGCGCATCGCGGCGCTGTCGACGGGCACGCGGCGCATGGTCGACATCGCCTGCATCCTCGCGCAGCAGCCGCAGCTGCTGCTCCTCGACGAGCCGACGGCCGGCATCGCGCAGCGCGAGACCGAGGCGTTCGGCCCGCTGCTCGGTCGGCTGAAGGAGCGGCTGGGGTGCGCCGTGGTGCTCATCGAGCACGACATGCCCCTGGTGATGAGCGTGTGCGACCGCATCTACGCGATGGAGAGCGGACGGGTCATCGCAGAAGGGCCGCCCGAGCAGGTGCGCGCGAACCCGCGCGTCATCGCCAGCTACCTCGGCACCACCGAAGAGGTCATCAACCGCTCCGACCACGGGCCGGCACCCGCCCAAAGACGCCGCCGCCCCAGTACGAGAAAGGCCAGCTCATGACGCTGCTCGCTGATCCCACCGCCCCGCCCCGGACCCTGGTCGTCGACGCCGACTCGCACGTCCTGGAGCCGGCGACGCTGTGGCTGGACTACCTCGAGCCGCGCTTCCGCGACCGGGCCATCCGGATCGAGGAGGCGGACGGTGTCGAGCAGCTGGTCATGGCCGACCAGGTGGTCATGTCGGGCAACCTCGCCGGGCTCGGCGGTGCGAACGTCGAACGGTCGCAGCTGTTCGCGCCGGGCATGCGGTACGCGGACGGGTGCCCGCCCGCCAGCTACGACCCTGCCGCGAGGGCCGCGATGTACGACTCGTGGGGCGTCGACGTCGGCCTGGTCTTCCCCACGATCGGGATCCTGCCCTTCCCCTGCGAGGACCAGGAGCTGGTCAGCGCGTACCGCCGCGCGTACAACACCTGGCAGGCCGAGTTCGCCCAGTCCGCTCCCGGCCGTGTTCTCCCCGTCGCCCATCTCAACCTCGAGGACATCGACGAGGCGGTGCGCGAGCTGGACCGTTGCCTGGCGCTGGGGTTCAAGGCGGTGTTCCTGCCTCCCGAGCTCATCGGCGGACGGCGACCGGGCGACCCGGCGTTCGACCCGCTGTGGCAGCGCTGTGCCGAGGCGGGCGTACCCGTGTGCGTGCACGTCGTCGTGCGCTTCGGTGGTTCCGGACTGCCGTACGAGCCGTGGATGCACGCCGGCGCCGGGATGCTGTTCGGGTTCACGCTCGGGGCCCCGGGTCAGATCATCCCGACCGTGACGTCGATGGTGCTCGACGGCGTGTTCGACCGGGTGCCCGACCTCGAGGTGGTCTGCGTCGAGGCCGGCTGCGGCTGGGCCGCGCACCTGATGGACCGGCTCGACGAGAAGGCGGAGACCGTCGGGACGCTGTTCCCTCCGCTCCGCCGGAAGGCCAGCGAGTACCTGCAGACCAACGTCTGGTTCGTCGCCGAGCCCGGGGAGCGGACGATCGGCTCGATGCTCGACCTCGTCGGGGAGGACCGCATCCTCTGGGGGTCGGACTTCCCGCACATCGACTCGACCATGGACGCGCCGGAGCAGATCCGCTCCTCGCTCCAGCACCTCTCGCCGCACCGGCAGGCCGCCGTCCTCGGTGCGAACGCGGCCCGGCTGTTCGGGCTGGCGACGTCGTAGGTTCTGCGCATGACCGCCACCGCCCCGCGGATCGACCTGTTGTCGCCGGAGTCGTTCGCCGTGGGCCACCCGCACGAGCAGTACCGCTGGCTGCGCGCGCACGACCCCGTGCACTGGCACCCGGAGCCGGACGGTCCGGGCTTCTGGGCGGTCACGCGGTACGCCGACGTGCACACGGTCAGCCGCGACACGGCGACGTACTCGTCGTACGAGCGCGGCGTGATGATCCCCGACCCGCAGCCGGAGGCGCTCGACGGCGTACGCCGGATGATGCTGTACATGGACCCGCCGCAGCACACGCGGTACCGCAAGCTGGTCAACCGCGGGTTCACCCCGCGCAGCGTCGAGGCGTGGCGGGACCGGATCGAGCACGCGGCAGACC
Source organism: uncultured Actinomycetota bacterium (assembly GCA_963728075.1). Lineage (GTDB taxonomy): Bacteria > Actinomycetota > Actinomycetes > JAFAQI01 > DASSKL01 > CAVSIP01. Next base: position 259,964 of record CAVSIP010000007.1, read on the forward strand.
GCATCGTCGACGAGGTCGTCGAGCGCGGGGCGTGCGACCTCGTCACCGACCTGGCCGGTGAGATGCCGTCGTACGTCGTGGCCGAGCTCATGGGCATCCCGCTGGCGGACAGCCGCCGCCTGTACGAGCTCACCGAGGTCATGCACTCGGCCGACCCGACGCTGTCGGCCGAGGTGCGGATGAACGCGGTCGTCGAGATGCACATGTATGCGGCGCAGACCGCGGCCGCCAAGCGGGCCGGTGGCGACGAAGACCTGGCAGGACTGCTGGTGCAGTCGGAGATCGACGGAGACCGGCTCAGCGACGAGGAGTTCAACTGGTTCTTCCTGCTGCTCGTCAACGCGGGCGGTGACACGACGCGCAACCTCATCGGCGCCGGCCTGCAGGCCTTGTTCGCGCACCCCGGCGAGGGGGCGCGCCTGGCCGCGGACATCGACGGCCTCATGCCCACCGCCGTGGAGGAGCTGCTGCGCTACGTCAGCCCCGTGGTGCACATGCGGCGTACGGCGACCCGCGACGCCGAGCTCGGCAGCCGGCAGATCGCGGCGGGCGACAAGGTCGTCGTCTTCTACGGCTCGGCGAACCGGGACGAGTCGGTGTTCCCCGACCCCGACCGGCTCGACCTCGGCCGCGCGCCGAACCCGCACGTCGCGTTCGGCGGCGGTGGTGCGCACTTCTGCCTGGGCGCGCACTTCGCGCGCCTCGAGGTCGCGGCCATGCTGCGCGCGGTGCTGACGCGGATGCCGGACCTCGAGCCCGCGGGCGAGGCGGAGCCGCTGGTGTCGAACTTCGTCAACGGCCCGCGGCACCTGCCGGTGCGGTTCACCCCCGGGCCGCGGGTCGCGTAGCCGCCCTACAGCTCGAGCGCCGCCGCCAGCTGCCGGTACTCCTCGCGGGGGAAGCGCTGGGCGTCCTCGGGGACGACCTGCACGCACACGTGGCTCGCGCCCACCAGGTGGTGGGCGCGGACGCGCTGGGCCACGGTCTCGGCGTCGCCCCAGGCGACGATCGCGTCGACGAGGCGGTCGCTGCCCGCGCCCTCGAGGTCCTCGTCACCGAAGCCGAGCCGGCGCAGGTTGTTCGTGTAGTTGGGCAGCCGGAGGTAGCCCTGGGTGTGCGTGCGCGCGATCGCCCGCGCGCGGTCCGGGTCGGTCTCGAGCACCACCGCCTGCTCGGGCGCGAGCAGCGGCCCGTCGCCGAGCGCCTTGCGCGCCACCGACGTGTGCCCGACGGGGACGAAGTACGGGTGCGCGCCGGCGGCCCGGTTGCGGGCCAGCGCGAGCATGCGGTCACCGAGCGCGGCCAGCACCCTGCGGTCGCGCGGGACGCCGCCCTGCGCGTCCAGCTCGTCGAGGTAGGCCACCATCCGGCTGTACGGGCGGCGGTACTCGTCGCCCGCGGTGCGCTCGACCACAGGCGCGTGGCTGGCACCGAGGCCCAGCAGGAACCGGCCGGGGAAGTCGCGCTCGAGCTCGGCGAGGGCCTCGGCCGCCTGCTCGGGGGTGCAGTGCCAGATGCTCACGATGCCGCTCGCGACCACCATTCGCGGCGTCGCCTCGAGCATCCGGCGGTACTGCGGTGAGACGCCGGAGCCGAACCGCCCCGACAGCCACAGCGCGCCGTAGCCCAGCTCGTCGAGCTCGGCCGCGGCCTCCGCCGCCTCACCCGCTTGCGCGTCGTCGTACCACGCCGGCCCGCCCCAGATGCCCACAGTGCCGAGGTCCATGCCCGCAACGTAACAACCGGCCCGTACGGGAGTATGGGCGCGTGCTGGCACTCTTCTACGACCTCGCTGACGACTACCTGGAGCGGCGTACGCCGCTGCGCTCCGAGCACCTCGGGCTCGCGCAGGCGGCCCGCGACCGGGGCGAGCTGGTGATGGGCGGCGCGTTCGCCGACCCGGCCGACCAGGCGCTGCTGCTGTGGGCGACGGACGACCGGTCCGTCGTCGAGGACTTCGTCGCCCGTGACCCGTACGTCCGGGACGGGCTGGTCACGCGCTGGCGGATCCGCTCGTGGACCGAGGTCGTCAGCGGCTCCTGACGGCGCCGCCCCGGCCTACCGGCGCAGGCGGGAGATCTCTGCGTTGATGTCGTCGTCGGTGATCGGCCGCCGCCAGTAGACGTCCCAGGCGTGCATCACCAGGCCGATGCCCCATCCGCCGAGGATCCAGACCGGCCAGAAGTACCCGGCACCGGTGATCGCCCACCCGCCGATGAGGAAGCCGTTCACGACGACGTACGACATCAGGTGCGAGGCGAAGTCACGCTTGGCCTGCACCCGCCCCGGGCGCCCAGGGCCCCCACCCCCGCCTTCGTGCGGCCAGCTGGGGCTGGTGGAGATCGTCTGACCCCCGCAGGCCGCATGACGGCGGTCATGGGCCGCACGAAGGTGGGGCAGGGGCGGCGCGCGCTCAGCCGCCGGCGATCGCGCCCACCACGAGGAGCGGCTCCATGCCGCCGGCGACCGCGTCGGGCAGCGGTGCGTCCGCCGGTGCGTGCGAGTAGTCCTCGCTGCACGCGAAGAACCGGACGAACGCGCGCCGCTTGCCGCTGCCGTGGTCGCGTACGGTGCCCCGCAGCATCGGGTACGCCGCCTCCAGCGCGTCGAGGACCGCGCCGAGCGTCACCTCCCCCGGTACGGACAGGCGCACCTCCCCGTCCACCTGCGCGAGCCGGCGCAGGTGCGCCGGCAGGATGACCCGGATCACGGCAGCGTCTGCACCTCGACCGACAGCACGGCCGGCAGGTCGCGCACGATCGCCGACCACGTGTCGCCGCCGTCCGGCGAGGCGTACACCTGCCCGCCGGTGGTCCCGAAGTAGACGCCGCAGTCGTCCAGCCGGTCCACCGCCATCGCGTCGCGCAGCACGTTGACGTAGCAGTGGCTCTGCGGCAGCCCGTTCGTCAGCGGCTCCCACTCGCCGCCACCGGTCCGGCTGCGGTAGACGCGCAGCCGCCCGTCCGGCGGGTAGTGCTCGGCGTCGCTGGTGATCGGGACGACGTACACCGTGTCGGGCTCGTGGGCGTGGACGTCGACGACGAAGCCGAAGTCGGTGGGCAGGTCCCCGCTGACCTCCCGCCAGCTGTCCCCGCCGTCGTCGCTGCGCATGACGTCCCAGTGCTTCTGCATGAACAGCGTGTCCGGCCGGTCCGGGTGCATGGCCACGTGGTGGACGCAGTGCCCGACCTCCGCCTCCGGCTCCGGCATGAACTCCGAGCGCAGCCCCTTGTTGATCGGCCGCCAGGTCTTGCCGCCGTTGTCGGTGCGGAACGAGCCCGCCGCCGAGATCGCGACGACCATCCGGTCCGGGTCGGTCGGGTGCAGCAGCACGGTGTGCAGGCACATCCCGCCCGCACCCGGCTGCCAGTGCGGGCCCGAGCCGTGCCCCCGCAGCCCGGACAGCTCCTGCCAGGACTGCCCCCCGTCGCCGGACCGGAACAGCGCCGCGTCCTCCACCCCGGCGTACACGGTGTCGGGGTCGGTGAGCGACGGCTCGAGGTGCCAGACCCGGGCGAACTCCCACGGGTGCGGCGTGCCGTCGTACCACTGGTGCGTGCCCGGCACCCCGTCGTAGGCGAACTCGTTGCCGACCGGCTGCCACGTCCGACCTCCGTCGTCGGAGCGCTGGATGACCTGGCCGTGCCAGCCGGTGGACTGGCTCGCGTAGATCCGGTCCGGGTCCACCGGGGAGCCCTTCAGGTGGTACATCTCCCACCCGCCGAAGAACGGCCCGCCGACCTGCCAGTCCCGCCGGGTGCCGTCCGCGGTGAGGACGAACGCTCCCTTGCGCGTCCCCACGAGTACTCGTACGCCGCTCATGACCCCTCCTCGGCTCCGCCAGAGCGCCATCGAGCATTAGACGCCCGCGGCCGCGGAAAGTCATCGGCGTGACGCCGGTCACACTCCCGGGGACCGGCCTTTACTGACACGGATTCAATGGGCACCATGAAGGCGGGCCCGGCGCGGCCCGGCCGAGCAGGCAGGATGGAGCACGTCGTCCGCCTCGGCGAGCACCCCGACCACGGAACCGGAGAAGCCTGTGACTGCAACCGCCCCCGGTACGGAGACGGCGCTCACGCACGTGGACGTGCTGATCGTGGGAGCCGGGCTGTCCGGCATCGGCGCCGCCTGCCACCTGGAGACGAAGGTGCCCGGCAGGACGTACGCGATCCTCGAGTCGCGCGACGCCATCGGCGGCACCTGGGACCTCTTCCGCTACCCGGGCATCCGGTCCGACTCCGACATGTACACCCTCGGCTACTCCTTCCGCCCGTGGAAGGCGGCCCGGTCCATCGCCGACGGCCCGTCGATCCTCGAGTACGTGCGGGACACGGCGCGCGACTACGGCGTCGAAGCGAAGATCCGGTTCAACCACCGGGTCGTGCGCTCCGAGTGGTCCTCGGCGGACGCCCGCTGGACGGTCACCGCGGAGCGCACGGACACCGGCGAGACCGTCGAGCTCACCTGCAGCTTCCTCTACAGCTGCACGGGCTACTACCGCTACGACGAGGGCTACTCGCCGCAGTTCCCCGGCGCGGACCGCTTCACCGGCACCCTGATCCACCCGCAGCACTGGCCGGCGGACCTCGACTACGACGGCAAGCGCGTCGTCGTCATCGGCAGCGGCGCGACCGCGGTCACGCTGGTCCCCGCGATGGCCGAGCGGGCGGCGCACGTGACCATGCTGCAGCGCTCGCCCACGTACATCGTGGCGATGCCCGGCGAGGACCCGCTGGCCAAGCTGCTCGGCAGGTTCCTGCCGCCGAAGACCCGCTACCCGGTGATCCGCTGGAAGAACGTGCTGCTGACCATGCTCAGCTACCAGCTCAGCCGCCGGCGCCCGCAGCTGATGAAGAACGTTCTCCGCAAGGGCCTGCAGCGCCAGCTGCCGGCCGGGTTCGACATCGACACCCACTTCAGCCCGCGCTACGACCCGTGGGACCAGCGGCTGTGCCTGGTACCCGACGGCGACCTGTTCAAGGCGCTGGGCACCGGGCGCGCCTCGGTCGTCACCGACCAGATCGAGACGTTCACCGAGTCAGGCATCCAGCTCGCGTCCGGCAAGCACCTCGACGCCGACGTCATCGTCAGCGCCACCGGGCTGAACATGCTGGCGCTCGGCGGCATGGACCTCGTCGTCGACGGCAAGGAGGTCGCCCTCGGCGAGACCGTCGCGTACAAGGGCATGATGCTCAGCGACGTGCCGAACCTCGCCATCGCGATCGGCTACACGAACGCCTCCTGGACGCTCAAGGCCGACCTGGTGTCGGAGTACGTGTGCCGCCTGCTCGCGTACCTGGACGAGCACGGGTACGACTACGTGGCGCCGCGGTGGACCGAGGGGGCGCTGCCGGCGAACCCGTTCATCGACCTCAACAGCGGCTACGTCATGCGGTCCATCGCGAAGTTCCCGAAGCAGGGGAACCGGGCTCCCTGGCGGCTGTACCAGAACTACGTCCGTGACGTGCTGCTCATCAAGCGCGGCAAGATCGAGGACGAGGCGCTGGAGTTCTCCCGGGCGGTGCCGGCGGACACGCCGCAGCGGGTGTCCGCGGCCTGAGCGCCGCTGGGCCGTTGGGCTCTGCCGCCACGGCTGCGCCCCGAGTCACAGTGGTGTCGTGGCGCCGAGGCGGGTCGCGAGGCTGTCCGGGGGGTCGACGCTCGCCGTCCGCGACGTGACGGCGGACGACGTCGACGGCATCGCCGACCTGTACGAGGCGCTGACGCTCGACGACCGGTACCGCAGGTTCTTCTGCGGTTCGCTGCCGCCGCGGTCATTGGTCGAGCGCTGGGCGTCGATGGACGGCTGCACCGGCACGATGCTGGTGGCGCAGGTCCAGGACCCGGACGGCACGCCCGGGCCGATCGTCGGGGAGGCCACCTGGGCCGCCCTGCCGGACGGTGGCGGTGAGTTCTCGCTGACCGTCGCCCGCCACTGGCGCGGGTGGCTCGGCCCGTACCTGCTGGACACCCTGGCCGAGGTCGCCGCGCAACGGGGCGTGCCGAACCTGCAGGCCGACGTGCTCGCGGACAACCGTCCGATGCTGGCGGTCGTCCGGGCGCGCGGCTACGTGGTGCTCGACCAGCCGGACTGGTCGGTCGTCCGCGTCATGATCGCGACGCCGCGTGGTGTGCCGGCCTGGCCACCCGAGGACCGGCGGCCGCGGGTCCTGGTCGAGGTGCCCGGTGGGCGATGGCAGGCGGCCGCAGCCGCGGCGGACGCCGGCTTGCGCGTCATCGGCTGCCGCGGCCCCGCGGGCACCCCCCCAGGCTGGTGTCCGGCGCTGCGAGGCGAGCCGTGCCCCCTGGCCGACGGTGCGGACGTGGTCGTGAACCGGCTGCGCGGCGACGACGAGCGCACGGCCGTCGTGCTCGCGGCGCACCGGGCCCGGCACGTCCCGGTCCTGACCGACGTGCCCGCGCAGCCGGCCGCCGCCGTCGAGGCCGTCCTCGCCCGGGTGCGCGCGGTGCCGGCCCCGGCCTGATCCGGGCGCGCTCAGGACACCTTGCGTACGGCGTTGCGCGGCCCGGTGCGCTCGTTGACGCGCTGGTACCCCGTCACCTCCTTCCCGACGGGTCCACCCGGAGTTCACACGATCCGCACGGCGACGTTTCCGGCCGGAAACACGCGGCGGGCACCGTGGCGGCATGACCACGTCCCCCGACCGCCGGTTGTGGCGGGTGCTCGTCCCCCTCGACGACCGCCCGGGCTCGCTGTCGGCCGTGAGCGCGGTGCTCGCGGCCATCGGCGCGAACATCCTCTCCGTCGAGGTGCACGGCCTGGACGGCCAGCGGGTCATCGACGACCTCACGATCAGCTGCCCGGCGCTCATCGACGCGGAGCTGCTCCACGACGCCGTACGCGGGGTCGGCTGCGACGAGGTGGCGGTCACACCGGCCGGCGCCGAGCGGCTGGTGGACCCGGTGGTCCGGGCGCTGGCGGCCGCCCGGCGCCTCGTGACCGAACCGGACGGTCTGCCCGCGGCCGCCGCCACGCTGCTCGACGCGGCACCCGGGGCAGCACCGGAGCCGGTGACCGTCACCGAGCGCGCCCGGCTGCGCGCCCTCGGCGAGCTGGCCACGCTCCTGCGCTCCGGCGAGACCGTGCTCCTGGCCGACGGCACCGAGCTGAGCCTGCGGGCGACCGGCGCCGCCGACCGGGTCGCGGCGGCCGCCATGTTCGCCCGGTGCTCGCTGCGTACGACCTACCTGCGCTTCTTCAGCGGCATGGTGCGCGTACCCGACCGCGTGCTCGACGGCCTGCTCGCGCCCGAGGAGGGTCTCGGGCTGGCCCTGCTCGACGGCGGCGAGGTGCGGGCACTGGCGCAGCTGACCGGGGCTCGGGGCGACGGACCGCCCGAGGTGGCGTTCGTCGTGGAGGACGCCTGGCAGGGTCGCCGGCTCGGGGGGCTGCTGCTCCGGCGGCTGCTGCGCGAGGCGGCGGTACGGGGGCACGGCACCGTACGCGCGGTCGCGCTGCCGGAGAACGACGGGTTCCGGCGGCTGGTGCGCGGGGCCGTCCCGGCCGCGACGCTGCGGTACGCCGAGGGGCTGGTCCAGGCCGAGCTGCCCACGATGCCCGCCCCTGCCCGTGTGGACGCGAGGGAACAGAGCGGCGACTGGTACGGTTGACCCCACGCGACGGCGATCCTCGCCGTCCACTCCCGCGGGCGAGCTGCCCGCGAGGTCGCAGTTCGTGAGTGTTCCGGTTTCTGCGGTCGGTCTGCCGGCCCGCCGACGTCGTGCGCCACCGACCGACGCGGCCTAACGACCACGACGGAGTAACTCCTTGCCCAGCACTGCCCAGCCGCGCGGCCGCCGCGCGCCCGCCCGCCGCCGCCCCGCCGGCGGCCAGCAGAACCGCCCGCGCCAGGCGCCGGCCCCCAGCGCCCTCGAGCGTGCGCTCGACGAGGCACTGACCCGGCCGGAGCCGCCGGCCCGCTCGTTCGCCGAGCTCGGCCTGCCCGCGCCGATCGTCGCGGAGCTGGCCCGGCGCGGCATCGACGCGCCGTTCGCCATCCAGGCCCGTACCCTCCCGGACGGGCTCGCCGGCCGCGACGTCCTCGGCCGGGCGCAGACCGGCTCCGGCAAGACCCTCGGGTTCGGCCTGCCGATGCTCGCCCGCCTGGCCGCCGGTGACCGCCGGTCGGTCGCGCCCCGCGGCCTCGTCCTCGTGCCGACCCGTGAGCTCGCCCAGCAGGTGAGCGACAGCCTCGCGCCGCTCGCCCGCACCGTGGGTCTGCGCATGACCGCCGTCTTCGGCGGGGCGCCGTACGGCCGCCAGCTCGACGCCCTGCGGCGTGGCGTGGACGTCATCGTCGCCACCCCGGGCCGGCTGATCGACCTGCTCGAGCGTCGGGCCACCACGCTCGGCGAGGTGGAGATCGCCGTCCTCGACGAGGCCGACCACATGGCCGACCTCGGCTTCCTGCCCGCGGTGACCCGGCTGCTCGACCAGATCCCCGCGGGCGGCCAGCGGATGCTGTTCTCCGCGACGCTCGACGGCGGCATCGACCGGCTCGCCAAGGCCTACCTCGACGACCCGGCCGTCCACGCCGTGGCCTCGGCCGCCGCACGGGTGGAGACGATGGACCACCAGGTCTTCACCGTCCCCGCGGACGACAAGCTCTCCGTCGTCGCGGAGGTCGCCGCGCGCCCCGGTCGCACGCTGGTCTTCGTCCGCACCAAGCACGGCGCCGACCGGCTCGCCCGCCAGCTGGGCCGCGCCGGCGTCCCGGCGGGGGCGATCCACGGCAACCTCAAGCAGAACGCCCGTACTCGCGCGCTGTCCGGCTTCGCCGCCGGCGCACCGCGCGTGCTGGTCGCGACCGACGTCGCGGCGCGAGGCATCCACGTCGACGACGTCGACCTGGTCGTGCACTTCGACCCGCCGGCCGACGCCAAGGACTACCTGCACCGGTCCGGCCGCACGGCGCGTGCCGGTGCGACCGGCACGGTGCTGTCCGTCGTGGTCCCCGGCCAGGAGCGCGAGGTCGCGAACCTGCACCGGGACGCCAAGGTCAGCGCCACCACGGTGCGGGTACAGCCCGGCCACCCGGCGGTGCGTGCGCTCGCCGAGTCGGGCACGGCACCGGCTCCGGTCGCGGTGGCCCCGGCGCGCCCGAGCGCGGCCGGTCCCAACCGGCCGCCGCGCCGGCGCCGGCCGTCCGGGGCGCACCGAGCGGCGTGAGGTCCGCGGCCGAGCGGCCGCAGGCCCCGATACTGGCCCCATGTTGGGGCTGCCCGATCACGTCACGGCCTGCCTGTTCGACCTGGACGGTGTGCTGACGGACACCGCCGCGGTGCACAACCGCGCCTGGAAGGAGACGTTCGATGCCTTCCTGCGCGCGCGTGCGGAGCGGACGGGCACGGCCTTCGTGCCGTTCGACCCGGCGCGGGACTACCTCGCCTACGTCGACGGCAAGCCGCGCCTGGACGGCGTACGGGACTTCCTCGCGAGCCGGGGGATCAGCCTGCCGGAGGGCGGTGCGGACGACCCGCCGGACGCCGAGACCGTCCACGGCATCGGGCGCCGCAAGAACGACGAGGTCGTCCGGCGCATCCACACCGACGGCGTCGAGGTCTTCGCCGGTTCGCGGCGCTACCTCGAGGCGGCCGCCGCCGCGGGACTGCGGCGCGCGGTCGTGTCGTCCAGCGCCAACACCGCCGCCGTCCTCGAGGTGAGCGGCCTGGCGCCGCTCGTCGAGCTGCGCGTGGACGGCGTGACGATCCGCGAGGAGGGGATCGCGGGCAAGCCCGCTCCGGACACCTTCCTCACCGCCGCGCGGCGGCTCGGGGTCGCGCCCGGGCAGGCGGCGGTGTTCGAGGACGCACTGGCCGGCGTGGCGGCGGGGCGCGCCGGTGACTTCGGGATCGTGGTCGGGGTCGACCGGACCGGCCAGGCTGCGGCACTGCGCGAGCACGGTGCCGACGTCGTCGTCTCCGATCTCGCCGAGCTGCTCGACGGGGAGGGGACATGAGCGTCGACCAGCCGCAGTTCTCGGTGGAGCCGTGGGCGCTGCGCGAGACCCGCCTGGACCTGGGCACGCTGGCGCAGGCCGAGTCGCTGTTCGCGCTGTCCAACGGGCACATCGGCCTGCGCGGCAACCTCGACGAGGGCGAGCCGCACGGGCTGCCCGGCACGTACCTCAACTCCTTCTACGAGCTGCGCCCGCTGCCGTACGCCGAGGCCGGCTACGGCTACCCCGAGTCGGGGCAGACCGTCGTCAACGTCACCAACGGCAAGCTCATCCGGCTGATGGTCGACGACGAGCCCTTCGACGTCCGGTACGGCGAGCTGCACTCCCACGAGCGGGTGCTCGACTTCCGCTCCGGGATCCTCACCCGTACCGCCGACTGGACCTCACCGGCGGGGCGCCGCGTACGGGTCTGCTCGCGGCGGCTGGTGTCGTTCGCGCAGCGTGCGGTGGCCGCCATCGAGTACACGGTCGAGCCGGTCGGACCGCGCGGTCAGCCTCATCGTCCAGTCCGAGCTCGTCGCCAACGAGGCGCTGCCGAAGATGCCGGCAGACCCGCGCGTCGCCGCCGTGCTGGAGCACCCGCTCGATCGCCCTCGAGCACGAGGCGGACGGGCACGGCGCCGTCCTCGTGCACCGCACCCAGCACAGCGAGCTGCAGATAGCCGCGGGCATGGAGCACGTCATCGACGGCCCGGGCCGGGTGGAGGTGGACGTCGACGTGCGCCCGGACTGGGCCCGCACCACGGTCATCTGCGTCGTGCCGCCGGGTGAGCGGCTGCGGGTGGTGAAGTACCTCGCGTACGGCTGGTCCGGGCTGCGCTCGCTGCCGGCGCTGCGCGACCAGGTCGGCGCCGCGCTGACCGGTGCCCTGTACGCCGGGTTCGAGGGGCTCGTCCAGCAGCAGCAGGACTTCCTGCTGGACTTCTGGGACAGCGCGGACGTGGTCGTCGAGGGCGACGCGGAGATCCAGCAGGCGGTGCGGTTCGGGCTGTTCCACGTGCTGCAGGCGGGCGCCCGGGCCGAGCGCCGGGCCATCCCCGCCAAGGGCCTCACCGGCCCGGGCTACGACGGGCACACGTTCTGGGACGCCGAGGGGTTCGTCCTGCCGGTGCTCACCTACACCCACCCGGAGGCGGCCGCGGACGCGCTGCGCTGGCGCTACTCGATCCTCGACCTGGCGCGCGAGCGCGCCGCGGAGCTCGGGCTGGCCGGCGCGACGTTCCCCTGGCGGACCATCCGCGGGCAGGAGTGCTCGGGGTACTGGCCGGCCGGAACGGCGGCGTTCCACGTCAACGCCGACATCGCGTACGCCCACGAGCGCTACCGCACCGCCACCGGGGACGACAGCGTCGAGGAGCACGGCGGGCTGGAGGTGCTCGTCGAGACCGCGCGGCTGTGGATGTCACTGGGCCACCACGACCGCGGCGGGCGGTGGCACGTCGACGGGGTGACCGGTCCCGACGAGTACAGCGCGATCGTCGACGACAACGTGTTCACCAACCTGATGGCCGCACGGAACCTGCGGGCCGCGGCAGAGGCCGTGAACCGGCACCCCGAGGAGGCGCGGCGGGTGCTGGGGGTGAGCCTCGAGGAGTCGGCCACCTGGCGCGCTGCTGCCGACGCCGTCTACCTGCCCTTCGACGAGGAGCTCGGCGTGCACGCCCAGGCCGACCTGTTCACCCGCTACCGCGAGTGGGACTTCGAGGCGAGCCGCGGAGAAGTACCCGCTGCTGCTGCACGCGCCGTACTTCCAGCTGTACCGCAGCCAGGTGGTGAAGCAGGCCGACCTGGTCCTCGCGATCCACTGGTGCGGGGACGCGTTCACGGCCGAGGAGAAGGCGCGCGACTTCGACTACTACGAGCGGCGCACGGTCCGGGACTCGTCCCTGTCCGCGTGCACCCAGGCGGTGGTGGCGGCGGAGACCGGCCACCTGGAGCTCGCCCACGACTACGCGTTCGAGGCGGCCACTCATCGACCTCGTCGACTCTCACCGCAACACCCGTGACGGCCTGCACATGGCCTCGCTGGCCGGCAGCTGGATCGCGCTCGTGGCCGGCTTCGGGGGCATGCGCGACCACGAAGGGGTGCTGTCGTTCGCCCCGGCGCTGCCCGAGCGGATCTCGCGCCTGTCGTTCGGCGTGCGCTGGCACGGCAACCGGCTGCGGGTCGACGTGAACCACCTCAAGGTGACCTACACCCTCGACGGTCCGGGCGACGTGACGATGACCCTGCGCCATGCGGGTGAGGTCGTCGAGCTGAGCGCCCGCTCGCCGGTCACGCTGCCGCTGCAGCAGCGCGAGCCGCTGCTCCCGCGGCCGCCGCAGCCGCCGGGCCGCGAGCCGGAGGCCAGGGGGACGGGCGCCTAGCGGCCCGCCGCGGTCAGTCCCCGGTCGAGCCGTCGAGGACCTCGCGCAGCAGGTCCGCGTGCCCGTTGTGCCGCGCGTACTCCTCGATCATGTGCACGTAGATCCAGCGGATGTCGCGCTCCCGTTCGGGGTGGTCGCCCCGGCTGGGCACGACGTCGTCGAGCGAGCGCGACGCCGCTGCGGCGCGCGCGAGGTCGCACTCCGTGACGTACGCCTGGAGGTTCGCCGCCGCGTCGGCGTCGTCCACCGCCTCGAAGTCCAGCCCGACGGCGTCCGGGTCGTACGGGAAGCCGATGGCCTCGCCCGCCCCGTGCATGCGGAACCACCAGCGCTCCACCTCGGTCATGTGCCGCACGAGACCGAGCAGCGACAGCCGAGACGGCAGCACGGCCCGCCGCTTGAGCTGCTCGGCGGTGAGGCCGGCGCACTTCATGAGCAGGGTGCTGCGGTGGTAGTCCAGCCACTGCTCGAGACTGGTGCGCTCGTCGGCGACGAGGTCGGGGTCGGCGCGCGGTACGGCTGGGGCGGTCCACGTGGTCACGGGCGCACCCCATCACAGTGGGCGCCCCGTGGCTACGCCTGCGCCGGCGCGGACGCCGCGAACCGCACCCGGTCGCCGTCCACGTCCACCCGGACCTCGACGAGCCCCGCGTCGGTGAGCCGTGCGGCCAGCGTCTCCGGGCTCACCGGGACGAAGACGTCGTCGGAGTGCAGCTCGCGCCGGTCCGGGGTGTCCAGCCCGTCCGTACCCAGGAACAGCCCGCCTGGCCGCAGCAGCCGGCGGACCTCGCAGAACAGCTGGTCCTGGAGCGCGGCGCTCGGCAGGTGGTGGAGCATCGTGAAGCACATGACCGACGAGAAGCCGGCGGCGCTCAGCCCGGACCGGGTCGCGTCGGCGACCACCACACGCACCCGCGTCGGCGGCAGCCGCGCCGCCAGCTGCGCGGCGAGCCTCTCGTCGAGCTCGACCACGGTGAGGGTGCGCACCCGCTGCAGCAGCACATCGGTGGTCCGGCCCGGGCCGGGACCCAGCTCCAGCACCGCGTCGCCGAGGTCGTGGTCGTCGAGAACCCAGGGCAGCAGCTGCGACCCCACGTACTCGGCCCACTCGGGACTGGCGCACAGCTGCAGGTGGCGCTCGTTCACCGGCGCAGTGTGGCACCGCGCCGGGCGCCGGTGATTGCCCGCGCTGACGGTGTGGGCACGATGGGGCCGTGTGCGGAGCCACGTCGGCACTCGGTCTGGAGCGCCAGGAGCGGCTGCTCTGGCCGCTGATCAAGGAGCGGCTTCGGGAGCCGGGCCAGCTCGTGGGGCTCATGCGCGCCGTCCTCGGCGGCGACGCGGAGGTCGCGGTCGTCGTGACGATCACCCCGGCGGGGGTCGCCCGTCCGGTGGCCGTGCTCGCCACCCCGGTCATCGCGGCCGAGGTGACGATGCTCGACGACGACGTCGACGCGGACGTCCGGCGCGGGCGGATCGGCGACGACGAGGTCACCGTGCTGATGGGCAACCCGCCGGGTGAGGAGCGCCGGCCGATCGCCGTGCTCGTCAGCGACTGGATGCGCGAGCACCTGTACGTCTACGCCCGCGAGCTCTGGCACCGCCGCTGAGCCCACGGCCCCCGCCCCCGCCCCGCCCCCCGGCGGGGAGGGGCGCCTCGTCACGCCGGGTTCGGGGTCGTGAGGTCGTACACCGTCACCCCGCCCACCGTGGTGGCGGCGAAGGTCTGCTGCACCCAGTCCGCGATCTCGGTCGAGGAGCGCGAGGCCTGCGGCCCGCCGAAGAACCCGCCCCGACCGCCGAACCCGCCGCCGCCGAGGAAGTAGTGCACCTTCCCGGCCCGGACGAGCTGCTGGAACTGCTCCAGCGTCGGGGTCGGGTCGGTGCCGTTGAACCCGCCGATCGCCATGACCGGACGGTCCGCGGCGAGCTGGAACCCGGCCGCCGAGTTGGCTCCCACCGCTGCGGCGACCCAGGTATAGCCGGCGCTGCCGTCGCGCAGGAGTGCGACCAGCTCGCTGCTCGGGGTGCTCGCGTCGAGCAGCCCACCTGCCGCACCGCCGCCCGGAGGGCGTCCGCCTGGCGGCCGGAACCGGCCGAAGCCTCCGCGCTGTGGCCGGCCCGGCCCGAACCCGCGGCCACCCGAGACGGCCGGACCGGCGGACGGGATCGCGCCGCCGTGTGGCGTGGCGGCGGTCTCGACCGCGTACGCGACCGGCGCGGCGAGCCCGGCCAGCAGTGCTGCCGTGGCGACCGCAGCGGCTGCCCGGCGGTGCAGCGTCGTCACGCCCAGCAGCACGGTGGCCGTACCGAGGGCCGTGGCGACCACGAGCACGCGCAGCCACGGGTACCAGGACGGGCTGCGGTCGAGCAGGACGTACGCCCACACCCCGGTGACCGCGACCGCCGACGCCAGCGCGACCCGTACGGCAGGCTGCTCGCGGCGCCGCCACAGGCTGACCGCCCCGATGCCGACGAGCGCTGCGGCTCCCGGCGCCAGTGCGACCGTGTAGTACGGGTGGAAGATGCCGGCCATGTAGCTGAACACCAGCCCGGTCAGCACCAGCCAGCCACCCCACAGCAACACCTGCGCCCGCGCGGCGTCCGTACGCGGCCGCCGCCACCACAGCCACAGCAGCGCGCCCAGCAGCAGCAGCGCCGCAGGCAGGAACCAGCTCACCTGGCCGCCGATCTCCGCGTCGAACATGCGGCCCAGCCCGGTGGCGCCCCATCGGCCGGCCGCTCCGGGCGCCCCGCCCCCGACGCTGCCGGTCTCGTTGCCGGTGATCCGGCCGAAGCCGTTGTAGCCGAACGCCAGGTCGAGCACGCTGTTGGTCTGCGACCCGCCGATGTACGGGCGCGACGACGCGGGCCAGAGCTCGACGATCGCCACCCACCAGCCGCCTGCCACCAGCAGCGCGGCGCCGCTCACGAGCAGCTGGCCGAGCCGGCGCCGCAGGGTGGTCGGTGCGACCACCAGGTAGACGAGCGCGAACACCGGCACGACGACGAACGCCTGCAGCATCTTGGTGAGGAAGCCGAGGCCGACCAGCGCACCGGCGAGCGCCAGCCAGCGGGTGCTCGCGGCCTCGGCGGCCCGCAGCACCGCGTACGCGGCGCCCACCAGCAGCAGCACCAGCAGGGCGTCCGGGTTGTTGAACCGGAACATGAGCACCGACACCGGGGTGATGGCCATGGCCGCGCCGGCGAGCAGCCCCGCACCCGGGCCGAAGTGCCGCCGTACGGCGAGGTAGAGCAGCCAGACGGTGCCCACGCCGGCGAGCGCCTCCGGGACGAGGATGCTCCAGGAGCTCACCCCGAACACCCGGGCGACCAGGCCCATGACCCACAGCGCAGCCGGCGGCTTGTCGACGGTGATGAAGTTCGACGAGTCGAACGAGCCGAAGAACCACGCCTTCCAGCTGTGGCTGCCCGCCTGCACGGCGGCCGAGTAGAACGCGTTCGCCCAGCCGCTGGCGCCGAGACCGACGAGGTACAGCAGCCCGGTGCCGGTCAGCAGCGCGGCGAGGGCGGGCCGGGCCCACCGCGGGTCCGCCGGTGCCGGCGCGGCCTCCGGGCCGCCCACGTCGTACGCAGCGTTCACCGGCCGGCCGGTGAGGGCGGTCATCCGTGGCTCCCGTCGGCGAGCGCGGTGCAGCCGGGCCGGTCGGCCGCGCGGGGCGGCGGCGGGATGGCGGGTGGGCCCTGTGCCGCCCGCCGCACGACGGCGTGGCGGAACACCCAGTGCCGGTAGAGGACGAAGCGCAGCATGGTGGCGAGCAGGTTGGCGACGACGAGGACGGACACCTCGGCCACGCGTGGTGGTGAGGTGACCGCTGCTGCCAGCGCCGCCAGCGCGGCGCTGGTCAGGGCGAGGCCGGCAGCGAACACGACCAGCCCCTGGACCTGGTGTCGGCCGGCGTTCGTGCGCCCACGTACGCCGAACGTCAGGCGACGGTTGGCGGCCGTGTTGACCACGGCGGTCGTGACCAGGGCGACCGCGTTCGCGGCCTGCGCCGGCAGCCCCTCGCGCAGCAGGACGTAGAGCACCAGGTACGCGATCGTGCTGACCGCGCCGACGGCCGCGAAGGAGGCCACCTGGCGCGGGAGTGCGTACTCCCCGGGCTCGGCAGCGGGCAACGGGATCCGGCCGCGAGCGAGCGACCCGGCGAGCCGGACGATCCCGCGCACGTCCGCCAGCGCCGTACGCAGGATGTCCACCCGGCTGTCGGGGTCGTCGGCCCAGTCCACCGGCACTTCGTAGATCCGCAGCCCGGAGCGCTCGGCCAGCACCAGCAGCTCGGTGTCGAAGAACCAGCCGGTGTCCTGGACGAGTGGCAGCAGGCGCAGGGCCGCGTCCCGCCGGACTGCCTTGAAGCCGCACTGCGCGTCGGAGAAGCGCGTACGCAGCGTCGCGTGCAGCAGCATGTTGTACGCCCGGGAGATGAGCTCCCGCTTCGGGCCCCGCAGCACGCGGGCACCACGGGAGAGCCGGGTACCGATCGCCAGGTCGCTGTGCCCGGACAGCAGCGGGGCGAGCAGCGGCAGCAGGGCGTTCAGGTCGGTGGACAGGTCCACGTCCATGTAGGCGAGGACGTCGGCGTCGCTCACCGACCACACGTGCGCGAGGGCGCGACCGCGTCCCCGCTGCTCGACCCGTACGGCGCGGACACCGGGCAGGCGGCCGGCCAGGGCGGCGGCGACCGGCCACGTCTCGTCCGTGCTGCCGTTGTCCGCGACCGTGATGACGGTCGGGTACGGCAGCCGCCGGGTCACGAAGGCGTGCAGGCGCACGATGCTGGTCTCGAGGTCGCGCTGCTCGTTGTGGACCGGGACGACGATCTCCACGGCGGGCCCAGCACTGTCCATGGGCGCACCGTCCCGCCGCCCGCTCGGGCCGGCCTGGGACGAGCCTGGCAGTTTCCTGAGAGCGCCCCTCGCGTCGCCCCCGCTCACCTCAAGGGGGTGCGGGCGCGGTGCGGCCGGTCAGCCCAGCTGCGGGGCGACCTCGGCCTGGAACAGCGCGAGCGTGTCCTTGGCGCGGGCGGCGTCGCCCATCGTCCAGTCCGGGACGATGAACTCCTCCACGCCCGCCTCGGCGTACTCGCCCAGCCGGTCGACGACCTCGGCGGGCGTGCCGACGAGGCGCGGCATGCCCGCCGGCTGCTCGCGCACCTTCGCCAGCCAGGACTCGTCCGTGCTGAGGAAGACCAGCGCCTGGGTGGAGCGCTCGATCCGCATGGGGTCGCGGTGGACGTCCGCGCAGTGCCGCTCGAGGACCGTCACCTTGTGCCGGAACACCTCCGGGGTCGACCAGGTGTTCCAGACGTCGGCGAACCGGGCCGCGATCCGCAGCGTGCGCTGCTCGCCGCCGCCACCGACGAGCAGCGGTAGCCGGTCCTGCACGGGCTTCGGGTCCGCAGGCGCGTCGGTGACCCGGTAGTGCCGGCCGGTGAAGGTGGTGCGCGGCTCACGCAGCAGGGAGGCCAGGACGTCGCACGCCTCCTCGAACCGGTCGAGGCGGGTGCGGGTGTCGAGCAGGTCGATGCCGTACGCCGCGTGCTCGTTGACCTGCCAGCCGGCCCCGACGCCGAGGATCATCCGGCCGTCGCTCACGTGGTCGATCGCCGCCGCCTGGTTCGCGAGGACCGCCGGGTGGCGGTAGAGGTTGCCGGCCACGAGTGAGCCGAGCCGGATCCGCTCCGTACGAGCGGCGAGCCCGGCCAGGACGGCGAAGCACTCCAGCATCGGACCGTCCAGCGGGGCGGCGCCGCCCGGGTCGTTCGGCATGAAGTGGTCGGCGAAGTACGCGGCGTACCAGCCTGCGTCGTCGCAGGTGCGCACGATGTCGAGGACTTCCGACCAGGGTCGGGTGGGACTTGGCCACACGCTGAACCGCATGCCCGCACCCTAGAGGCGGGACCAACGGCTCTGCTGGCCCAGGTGGCACCGGACGAGCATCGGGTGCGTTCCCGTCGTGGGGCGGTGCGCACGTATGAAGACCGTCTTCGTCAACCCGGAGCGGTGCATCGGCTGCCTGCAGTGCCAGTTCGCCTGCGCGGTCGAGCACTCGGCGAGCAAGGACCCGGCCCTCGCCTGGACGGAGGACCCGGTGCCACGCGCCCGGGTGCACGTCCAGGCCGGGCAGTCACTCGGGACGTCGTTCCCGAACCGCTGCCGCCACTGCGACCCGGCACCGTGCGTCGCGGTCTGCCCGACGTCCGCGCTGCACCGCGAGGCGGCGTACGACGTGGTGGTCGTCGACCAGGAGGCCTGCATCGCCTGCGCGATGTGCGCGCTCGTCTGCCCGTTCGACGTGCTGACGTTCCACGCGGTGGCCGACGGGGGTGCGCCGCGGATCACCGCGGTGAAGTGCGACGGCTGCCTGGACCGCGTGCAGCGTGGCGAGGAGCCCGCGTGCACGGAGGCCTGCAAGACCGACGCTCTGGTGTACGGCGAGCTCGACGAGCTGATCGCTGCCGCGCGCGTACGCCAGACCGCGGTCGTGCTTGCCGCCGCGGCCCACGGCGGCGCCACGGAGGTGCCTTCCGGCGCGGTGCGCGCCTGGCGGGACTGGGGCGAGCAGCTGGCAGAAGTCGACGAGGCGGCGGCCTCTGGCCACTCTGGAGAGACGCGATGACGATCCGCAACAGCAAGCCGGCGTCGGCCCTGAGCATCGCGCCGGACGCCCAGCAGATGATCGAGCGGGCACGGGCCGAGGGCATCGAGACGGTCTGGGACCGGCTACGCCGCCCAGCAGCCGCAGTGCGGGTTACTGCGCGCTGGGGGTCAGCTGCCGCAACTGCTCGATGGGCCCTGCCGCATCGACCCGTTCGGGGAGGGGCCGCAGAAGGGCGTCTGCGGCGCGGACGCGGACATCGATCGTCGCGCGCAACCTCGGCCGCTCGATCGCTGCCGGCGCGTCGGCGCACTCCGACCACGGTCGCGACATCCTCGAGGTGTTCGCCGCCACGGCACGTGGCGAGACGGCCGGCTACCACATCACCGACGAGGCCAAGCTGCGCCGGCTGGCGGTGGAGCTCGAGATCCGCGTGGACGGGCGCGAGGTGCTGGACGTAGCGCGCGAGGTGGCCGACGCGCTGTTCGAGGACTTCGGCAGCCGCAAGCACGAGGTGTCGTTCATTCGGCGCGTACCCAGGCAGCGCCGCGACCTGCTCGACCGTCTCGGCATCACGCCCCGCGGCATCGACCGCGAGAACGTCGAGATGCTGCACCGCACCCACATGGGCGTGGACAACGACTACATCAACCTGCTGCTGCACGGCCTGCGCACCAGCCTCGTCCGACGGGTGGGGCGGGTCGATGATCGCCACCGAGCTGTCCGACATCATGTTCGGTACGCCGGAGCCGGTCACGTCGACGGTGAACCTGGCCACGCTGCGCGCGCGACCAGGTCAACATCGCGCTGCACGGTCACAACCCGCTGCTGTCCGACGTCATCGTCGCAGGCTGCGTCCGACCCCGAGCTGCTGGAGCTGGCGCGGCAGAAGGGCGCCACCGGGATCAACCTGGTCGGCCTGTGCTGCACCGGCAACGAGCTGCTGATGCGCCGCGGCGTACCGATGGCGGGCAACCACCTCATGCAGGAGCTGGTGCATCATGACCGGCGCGCTCGAGGCGATGGTCGTCGACTACCAATGCATCATGCCGTCGGTCATCGACGTCGCGAAGTGCTTCCACACCGTGGTCATCTCGACCGTCGGAGAAGGCGAAGTTCCCCGGTGCCGTGCACATGGAGTTCGACCCGCACCGCGGCTACGAGATCGGCAAGGAGATCATCCGCCGGGCGGTCGAGGCGTACGAGGACCGCAACCCGGAGCGTGTCCGCATCCCGGACCAGCCGGTGGAGATGATGGCCGGCTTCTCGGTCGAGGCGATCCTCGGCGCACTCGGCGGCACGCCGGACCCGCTCGTCGGCGGCGATCGCGGACGGGCGCATCCGCGGTGCGGTCGGCATCGTCGGCTGCAACAACCCCAAGGTCACCCAGGACTACGGGCACGTGGCCCTGACCCAGCGGCTCATCGAGAACGACGTGCTGGTCGTCGTCACCGGGTGCGCCGCCATCGCCAACGGCAAGGCCGGCCAGATGATGCCGGCGGCGGCCGAGCAGGCCGGTCCGGGTCTGCGCGGGGTCTGCGAGGCGTTGGGCATCCCGCCGGTCCTGCACATGGGGTCGTGCGTCGACAACTCGCGCATCCTCGTGCTCGCGGGGGCGCTCGCCGACCACCTCGGCGTCGACATCGACCGCGCTCCCGCTGGCCGGGGCCGCACCCGAGTGGTACTCGGAGAAGGCGGTGGCGATCGGCGCGTACGTCGTCGCCAGCGGCATCACGACCGTCCTCGGCGTGCAGCCTCCGGTCTTCGGCAGCGCGAACGTCACCGGGCTGCTGGCGGACGGGCTCGACGACGTGGTCGGGGCCAAGTTCGCCGTCGAGGCGGACCCGGAGAAGGCGGCGGTCCTCATCCGCCGGCACCTCGAGGCCAAGCGCAAGGGGCTGGGTCTGCCGGCGCTGGAGCCGGACGAGATCCGATGACTGAGCCGCTGCGCGTTGTCGTCACCGGCAAGGGCGGCGTCGGCAAGACGACGGTCACCGCGGCGCTGGCCCGGCTGCTCGCCCGGGCCGGCCACAACGTCCTCGCGGTCGACGGTGACGCGCAGTGCAACCTGGCCCGCACCCTCGGCCTCCCGGCCGCGGAGGCGGCGGCCATCGTGCCGCTGGCACGCAACACCGACTACACGGCGGAGCGTGCGGGTGGCGGCGGGCTGGTCCGGCTGAACCCCGACGTCGGCGACGTCACGGCCCGGTTCGCCGTCGCTGCTCCGGACGGCGTGCGGCTGCTCGTCATGGGTGGCCTGACCCAGGCCGGGGGCGGCTGCCTGTGCCCGGAGAACTCCGTCCTCGCCGCCACGGTCGCGCAGGTCGGCCGGGCTGCCGCGGACGTCGTGCTGCTGGACACCCAGGCCGGCGTGGAGCACTTCGGCCGCGCGCTGGCCCGCGGGTTCGACACCGCGCTCGTCGTGGCCGACCCGACCGCGAACGCGGGACAGGTGGCCATGCAGACGGCCCGGCTGGCCCGCGACCTGGGGATCCCGCGCGTGGACGCGGTCGTCAACCGCTGGCGTACGGGCCGGCCGGTCGGCTGGCTCGCCGAGCCGGACGTCCCGCTGGACGCCGTGCACAGCCTGCCGTGGGACGACCTGGTGCTCGACACCGAGCCGGCGGTGGACGCCCTGCTCGACGGCGGCTCGCCGTTCGCGGTCGCCGTGCAGCAGCTGTCGGAGTCCCTGACGGCGCTGCAGCAGGAGGCACCGGCGTGAGAACGGTCGTCATCGGCACCGGACCCGCAGGCATCTCCGCAGCCCAGACCCTGCGCCTGCGGGACCCGGACATGGACATCGTCGTCCTGACCACCGAGCCCTACCCGGCCTACTCCCCGCCTGCCATGGCCGACTACTTCCTCACCGGCCGCGAGCGCGGCCTGTACTGGAAGGGTCCGGACGTCGCGCAACGGCTGCGGCTGGACGAGCGGCGTGGCAGCGCGGTGACCGCGGTCGACCCGGGGGCCCGGCTGGTCCGGCTGGCGGGCGGCGAGGAGCTGGCGTACGACGCACTCGTCATCGCCTCCGGCAGCCGGCTGCACGCCCCGCTGCCCGGGGCGGACCTGCCGAACGTGCACGACTTCAAGTCGCTGGCCACCGCCCGGCCGATGGTCGAGGCCGTACGGGCCGGCACCGCGCGCAGCGCCCTGGTCGTGGGTTGCGGCTTCATCGGCGTCGAGATCGCCCTGCTGCTCGCCGACCTGGGCGCGCAGGTGACGATCCTGGGCCGACGGCCCTGGGTGATGCCACGGACGCTGGAGCCGCAGACCGCCGCGCTGGCCGAGGCGGTGCTGCGCGAGCGCGGCGTCGACGTGCAGGTCGGCGTCGAGGCGCTGGCCTTCCTCGGCGAGACGGCAGCCGAGGGCGTGGAGATGGCGGACGGGCGGGTCCGCACCGCGGACCTGTACGTGGCGGCAACCGGCGTGAAGCCGCACGTGGAGTTCCTGGCCGGGTCGGGCATCGCCGCTGACTGGGGTGTCGCCGTCGACGACCGGCTGCGCACCTCGGCAGCGGGCGTGTACGCGGCCGGTGACGTCGCCGAGGCGGCGGACCGGCTCACCGGCAAGCACTACGTGCACGCCATCTTCCCGAACGCGATCGCGCAGGCGGAGGTGGTCGCCCGCAACATCCTGGGCGACGACGTGGCGTACGCGGGTGCCGAGTCGATGAACAGCCTCAAGCACCTGGGCCTGCCGGTCGTCGCGGCCGGGGCGATGGAGGGCGAGGAGGTGCTGCGCCGGCACGAGCCGGGGTCGCTGCGCACGGTCTGGCTGGTGGACGGGCGCATCGCCGGGTTCCAGCTCGCCGGCGACATCAGCGCGGCGGGCGCGCTGCGCACCCTCATGCTCCGCGGCGACGACGTCGGCCGCTACGGACCGGCGCTGGTGGAGCCGGGGTTCGGCTACGGCCGGGTGACGCTCTCGGCGATGGCGGGCGCGCGCTGATGGCCGGTGCGCGGGGCGTCGTCGACCTGGCCGGGCTGCAGGCGCTGCTCGGCGCGCTCCGCGAGCGCGGCTACACCGTCATCGGCCCCACCCTGCGCGACGGGGCGATCGTCCTGGCGCCGGTCGGCGACGTGGCAGACCTGCCGTGCGGTGTCGTCGACGAGCAGGCACCCGGCCACTACCGGGTCGACGCCACGGGCGGTGAGGAGCTGTTCGGTTTCGCCGCACCGGCGAGCTCGTGGAAGGCTTTCCTGTTCCCCTCCCGGCGGCGGCTGTGGCAGGCCGGTGCCGACGGGGCGCCGCAGCCGTCCGAGCCGGGCCCGACCCCGCTGGCCCTGCTGGGCGTTCGCTCCTGTGACCTGCACGCGCTCGCCGTGCACGACACCGTGCTTGCCGGTCGCCGTTTCGCCGACCCCGACTACGTGGCGCGGCGTCGGCAGACGTTCGTCGTCGCCGTCACGTGCGGGCACCCGGGTGGCACCTGCTTCTGCGCGTCGATGGGCACCGGTCCCCGGCCCGAGAGCGGGTACGACCTGCTGCTGACCGAGCTGTCCCAGGACGGGCACCGGTTCGTCGTCGAGTCCGGCTCGCGTCCCGGCGCCGAGCTGTTGGCGAGCCTGCCCACCCGCCCGGTCGCAGCGGCGGACGACCGCGCCGCCGCGGCGGTTGCCGGCACGGCTCGCGACCGGATGGGGCGGGCGGTGGACACCGGGGGGCTGCGTGACGTGCTGTACGCGGCGGCGGCGGACCCGCGCTGGGACGAGGTCGCGCAGCGGTGCCTGTCCTGCGGCAACTGCACGTACGTGTGCCCGACCTGCTTCTGCGTGAGCACGCGCGAGGTGGTCCCGCTCGACGGTCCGCTCGCGCGGGACCGGGTCTGGGACTCCTGCTTCACCACGGACCACTCGTACCTGCACGGCGGCCCGGTGCGCGGCTCGACGTCGGCCCGCTACCGGCAGTGGCTGACGCACAAGTTCGCCGCGTGGGTCGACCAGTTCGGCACGAGCGGCTGCGTGGGATGTGGCCGGTGCATCACCTGGTGCCCGGCCGGCATCGACGTCACCGAGGAGCTGGCCGCCCTGCGTGCCGGCCGGCGACCGGAGGAGGCCGCCCCGTGAAGACACTCGACGTGCTGCTCGCCGAGCACCCCCTGTTCGCGGGGCTGGGCGACGACCTGCTGCAGCTGGTCGCCGGCTGCGCGACCAACGTGCACTTCGCGACCGGCGAGTACCTGTTCCGGACCGGCGAGAGCGCCGAGCACGTCTACCTGATCCGTACCGGCCGGGTCGCCCTCGAGCTGGTCGGTCCGGCCGGCAGTCGGCTGGTGGTCGACACGGTGGACGCAGGCGGCATCGTCGGCCTGTCCTGGCTGATCCCGCCGTACCAGTGGTACCTGGACGCGCGCGCGGCCGACTCGACGAGCGCCGTCGCCCTGGACGCCACCTGCCTGCGGCTGAAGTGCGACGCCGATCCCCGGGTCGGCTACCAGCTGCTGCAGCGCGTGGCGGGGCAGATGTACCAGCGGGTGCTGTCTGCCCAGGTGCGGCTCGCGGACGTGTACGGAGCGCCCGATGGCGCTTGACCCGGCGGTTGCGCGCGTCGCGGGTGAGCCGATGCTGCCGCGGGCGTTCGCCGTGCGCAGCAACCGGCGGGAGACCCCGGACACGGTGACGTTGACGCTCGAGCTCCTGGCCGGGGAGCCGCTGGCGTTCACCCCGGGCCAGTTCACGATGCTCGGCCGTCCCGGCCACGGGGAGGTGCCGATCTCGATCAGCGGTGACCCGCGCCGGCCGGCCCGGCTGGTGCACACGGTGCGCGCGGTGGGGGACGCGACGCGGGCGGTGGCCCGGGCGCGGCGCGGTGACGTGCTGCTCGCGCGGGGCCCGTACGGCCAGGGCTGGCACGTCGGCGACGGTGCCGGCGGTGACGTGGTCATCGTGGCCGGCGGCATCGGCCTGGCCCCGCTGCGACCGGCGCTGCTCGAGGCGCTGGCCGGCCGCGACCGCTACCGGCGGGTGGTGCTGGTGTACGGCAGCCGGACGCCCGAGCAGCTGCTGTACCGGCGGGAGCTGGCCCGCTGGGAGGCCCGGCCGGACCTCGACGTCGCGGTGACCGTCGACGCTGCCGGCGCCGACTGGTGCGGCCGCGTGGGCGTCGTGACCACCCTGCTCCCGGAGGGAATGGACCCTGACCGCACGCTGGCGCTGGTCTGCGGTCCGGAGGTCATGATGCGCCTGACCGCGGAGGAGCTGCTGCGTCGCGGCGTGCCCGCCGAGCGGATCCGGCTGTCGCTCGAGCGCAGCATGGCCTGCGGTGTGGGGCTGTGCGGCCACTGCCAGCTGCGTGAGCTCTTCGTCTGCCTCGACGGTCCCGTCTTCGACTATGGCCGGGTGCGCACCCTGATGACGGCCCGGGAGCTGTGACCCGATGAGCACCCGGCGCCGGCCCACCCTCGCGGTCTGGAAGCTCGCGTCCTGCGACGGATGCCAGCTCACGCTGCTGAACTGCGAGGACGAGCTGCTCGCCCTGGCCGACGTGGTGGACATCGCGCACTTCCCCGAGGCGACGCGCGCGGACGCCCCCGGGCCGTACGACGTGTCCCTGGTCGAGGGGTCGATCACCACGCCCGAGGACGCGCAGCGCATCGTCGAGATCCGCGCCTCCTCGCGGCTGCTCGTCGCCATCGGCGCCTGCGCGACCGGCGGTGGCGTCCAGGCGCTGCGCAACACCCTGGACGTGCCGGAGCTCGCCGCGTCCGTGTACGCGCACCCCGACTACCTCCGCACGCTCGACCGCTCCACCCCCGTGTCGGCCCACGTCCCGGTCGACCTGGAGCTGCCCGGGTGCCCGGTCGACCGCGGTCAGCTGCTCGAGGTGCTGCTCGCCGTCGTCGCCGGGCGGACCCTGCGCCTGCCGGTGGAGGCGGTCTGCGCCGACTGCAAGCGCCGCGGCACGGTCTGCGTCACCGTCGCGCACGGGCGCGAGTGCCTGGGGCCGTGGACGCGCAGCGGCTGCGGCGCGCTGTGCCCGGCGTACGACCGCGGCTGCTACGGCTGCTTCGGGCCGCTGCCCGGGGTCGACCCGGCGCGGTTCGCCACCTTTCACGGCGGCCTGCCCGTCACCGGAGGAGCGCAGCGATGACCCACAAGCTCGACGGCGACATGCTGCTGCAGGTGGACGCGCTCGCCCGGGTCGAGGGCGAGGGCGCGATGCACGTCCGGGTCCGCGACGGCCGGGTCGACGAGGTCGAGCTGCGCATCTACGAGCCGCCGCGGTTCTTCGAGGGGCTGCTGCGCGGGCGCGCGTACACCGAGCCGCCGGACATCACCGCGCGCATCTGCGGGATCTGCCCGGTGGCCTACCAGATGAGCTCCTGCCAGGCGATCGAGGCGGCCTGCGGGGTCACCGTCCCGGAGGAGCTGCGGCTGCTGCGCCGGCTGCTGTACTGCGGGGAGTGGGTCGAGAGCCACGCACTGCACGTCTACCTGCTGCACGCCCCCGACTTCCTCGGCTACGAGGGCGCCATCGACATGGCGCGCGACCACCGCGACGTGGTGGAGCAGGGCCTGCGGCTGAAGAAGGCCGGCAACGCGCTGATGACGCTCGTCGGTGGCCGTGCCGTGCACCCGGTCAACGTGCGGGTCGGCGGCTTCCATCGGCTGCCGTCGCGTGCCGAGCTGCACGACGTGCGGCCGGTCCTGGCCCAGGCACTCGACGACGCGCTGGCGACCGCGCGGCTGGTGTCGGCGTTCTCGTTCCCGGAGCTGGAGCAGCCGTACGAGCAGCTGGCGCTGCGTCCGGACAACGGGGACTACCCGCTGGAGGGCGGGGCGGTCGTGTCGAGCGGCGGCCTGCGCTTCCCGGCGGCCGCGTACGAGGAGCACGTGGTCGAGGAGCACCTCGCCCGCTCGAACGCCCTGCACGCGCACCTGCACGGCCGGCCGTACGTCGTGGGCCCGCTGGCGCGGTACTCGCTCAACGCCGACCGGCTGTCCCCGCTCGCCCGCGAGGTGGCCGAGGCCGCGGGCCTC
This sequence comes from uncultured Actinomycetota bacterium, assembly GCA_963728075.1. Taxonomy (GTDB): domain Bacteria; phylum Actinomycetota; class Actinomycetes; order JAFAQI01; family DASSKL01; genus CAVSIP01. Next base: position 286,912 of record CAVSIP010000007.1, read on the forward strand.
GGCCCGACCTGCCGGAACCCGTTCCGGTCGATCGTCGTGCGGGCCGTGGAGCTGGTGTACGCCTGCGAGGAGGCGCTGCGGATCGTCGACGGCTGGGACGGCGCACCGGTCGCCGCGGTCGAGGTCGAGCCGCGGGCCGGTGTCGGCCACGGCGTGACGGAGGCGCCGCGTGGCGTGCTGTACCACCGGTACGAGCTGGCCGGCGACGGCACCATCCGGACCGCGCTCATCGTGCCGCCCACCTCGCAGAACCAGGCGGCGGTCGAGGCGGACCTGGTGCAGTTCGTGCAGGCGCACCTCGACCTGCCGCACGACGAGCTCACCCGGCGCTGCGAGCAGGCCATCCGCAACTACGACCCCTGCATCTCCTGCGCCACGCACTTCCTGGACCTGGAGGTGGATCGCGCATGACCACGCTGGTGGTCGCCGTCGGTCACCCCGACCGTTCCGACGACGCCTGCGGGCTCGCGGTCGCGGACGAGCTGCGCCGCAGGCGGCTGCCCGACGTGTCCGTCGTGACCGCGGCCTCGCCGACCGTGCTGCTGGACGGGCTCAGCGGCTACCAGCAGGTGGTCGTGGTGGACGCCGTACGCGGCGGGCACAGCGCCGGGACGGTCACGGTGAGCCTGCTCGACGACGCGCTGCTGCCGGCGCGTCCCGGTGACGGCGGCTCCCACGGCTTCGGCCTGGCGGAGACCGTCGAGCTGGCCCGCGCGCTGGGCCGGCTGCCCGCGCGGATCGTCGTGGTCGGGATCGAACCGGCGTGCCTCGACGCCGGTGCGCCGATGTCCGCGGAGGTGACCGCGGCGATCACCCGCGCTGCCGACATCGTCGCGCGGCTCAGCAGCCGCGTCGCCTGAGTCAGGGCGTGGCTGGCGGGCCACAGCCGCCGCCGCCGGGGGTGACGACCGTGACGACCTCGCCTGCGGTCAGCCGGCGGGTGCACTTCGGCGGCACCTCCTCGTCGCCGACGAGGTTGCGCCCGAGGCCTCCCGGCTCGCCGCCGGCCGCGCCCGGCGGGGCGTGCCGCCGGCGGTCGGTGAGCAGGCTCAGCGTCGCGTCCTCGAGGACGCGGATCGCCCGGACGACCCCGTCGCCACCGCGGTGCCGGCCCGCGCCGCCGCTGCCGGGCACCAGCTCGTACCGCTCCACCCGCATCGGGTACTCCAGCTCCAGCGCCTCCACCGGCGTGTTCAGCGTGTTCGTCATGCCGACGTGGACACCGGACGGACCGTCGCCGTGCGCCGACGCGCCCTGCCCGCCCGCCATCGTCTCGTAGTACGTCCACCCGCGGCCACCGATGACGAGGTTGTTCATGGTGCCCTGCCCGGCGGCGGGCACGTCCGCCACCGGTGCCAGCGCCGCGAGCACGACGTCGGCCACCCGCTGGCTGGTCTCGACGTTGCCGGCGACGACGGCGTGCGGGGGCTGCGCGTTCAGCAGCGACCCCACGGGGGCCGTGATGGTCAGTGGCGCGTACGTGCCGGCGTTGGCCGGCACGTCCTCCGGCAGCAGCACGCGCAGCGCGAAGTAGCAGGCCGACCGCGTGACGGACAGCGGGCAGTTCACGTTGCCGGCGACCGCGTCCGCCGTGCCCGCGAAGTCCATCCGCATGGTGTCGCCGTCGAGGGTGACGGCGACCGTGATCGGCACGTCCGCGTCCGTGACGCCGTCGCCCTCCAGCTCCGTCACCGCGGCGTACGTGCCGTCCGGCAGCGCCCGCAGCGCCTCGCGCGTGCGCCGCTCCCCGTACGCGAGCACCTCGGCGAACCCGGCGAGCACGGTCTCCAGCCCTCGACGTTCGACCAGCTCGGCGAGCCGCCGCTGTGCCACCTGGTTCGCCGACGTCTGTGCGCGGAAGTCGCCGCGGCGCAGGCGCGGTGTGCGCGAGTTGGCGCAGACCAGGTCGAGCACGTCCGGGGTCAGCCGCACCGGCGGGATGACCAGGCCCTCCTGCCACAGCTCGCGGGAGTCCGCCGGCATCGACCCCGGGGACATGCCGCCCACGTCGGAGTGGTGCGCGCGGGTGACGGCATAGGCCACGATCCGGCCGGCGACGTCGACCGGGCTGACCAGGGTCACGTCCGGCAGGTGGGTGCCGCCGGCGTACGGGTCGTTGAGGATCCAGACGTCCCCCGGAGCAGGGTCGCGGGCCATCACGGCGGCCACCGACTCCGGCATGGCGCCGAGGTGGACCGGGATGTGCTCGGCCTGGGCGACCAGCCGGCCGGCCGCGTCGAACAGTGCGGCGGAGCAGTCGCGGCGCTCCTTGATGTTGGAGGAGTACGCGCTGCGGACCAGGACCGTGCCCATCTCCTCGGCGATGCCGGCCAGCGCGCTGCGCAGCACCGACAGGGTGATCGGGTCGAGGCTCATGCTGTGCGCTCCAGCACCAGCGTGCCGATGTCGTCCACCCGGCCGGACCAGCCCGGCCGGACCAGCCAGGTGGCCTCCGCGAGCTCGACGACGGCCGGTCCGGTGACCTGCGAGCCGCGGCCCATCAGCGACCGGTCGAGCACCGCGGCGTCCACCTCTCCGGTGTCCAGGCGGACGGCCCTGCGGCCGGTGACCGGGTCGCCTCCGGGCGGGTCCGGCTCGGTCAGTGCCGGCGCCGCGCCCGGCACGGTGGCGACCAGTCGCAGGGTGACGATCTCCACCGGCTCGTCGGGAATCCGGTGGCCGTACCGGCGCTCGTGCTCGGCGTGGAACGCCGCGACGAGCCCGTCGCGGTCGGCACCCGCGACCGTCAGCTCGAAGGACTGCCCGGCGTACCGCAGGTCCGCGCGGCGCTCGGTGACCGGGCCGTCGAGCTGCGCCGCTGCGGCCGCTTCGAGGTCGCCGTACGCGGTCGCCAGCTCCGCCGGGTCGCGGCCCACGAACGGTGTCACCAGGTCGCGTCGCACGTCGGAGACCGCGAGCCCCAGCGCGGACAGCACGCCGGCCGCTCGCGGCAGCAGCACCGTGCGACAGCCGAGCTGCTCGGCCAGCGCGCACGCGTGCAGGCCGCCGGCACCGCCGAACGCGACCAGCGCGAACTCGCGCGGGTCGAGCCCGCGCTCGACGCTGATGACCCGCAGCGCGCGGACCATCTCGGTGTCGGCGACCTCGACGACGCCGAGCGCTGCTGCGCGGGCGTCGAGCCCGAGCCGCTCGCCGAGGCGGGCGAGGGCGCGTACGGCGGGCTCCCGGTCGCAGCACCAGGTCGCCGCCGAGCCGGGTGCCGTCGGCGAGCCGGCCGAGCACGAGGTTCGCGTCGGTCACGGTCGGCTGCTCGCCGCCGAGGCCGTACGCCACCGGCCCGGGGTCGGCGCCCGCGGACTGCGGGCCGACGCGCAGCGCACCGCCCTCGTCCACCCACGCGACGGAGCCCCCACCGGCGCTGACCGTGTGCACGTCGACCATGGGCAGCCGCAGGGGCACGCCGGCGACGACGGCCTCGGTCGTCGTCTGCACCCGGCCGGCCACCACCGGGGCCACGTCGGTGCTCGTGCCCCCCATGTCGAAGGTGAGCACGTCGGGGTACCCGGAGCGCCCGGCCACGTACGACGCGCCGACCACGCCGCCGGCCGGGCCGGACAGCACGAACCGGGCCGGCTGCGTCGCGGCGGTCGCGCTGTCGGTGACGCCGCCGGAGGACTGCATGACCAGTGGGGCGGGCAGGCCGGCGTCGGCCGCGCGCTCACCCAGGCGCTGCAGGTAGTCGCCCAGCCGCGGCCGCAGGTACGCGTCCGCGGTGGTGGTCGCCATCCGCTCGTACTCCCGGAACTCCGGCAGCACCTCCGACGACAGGGACACGGGTACGCCGGGCAGCCGCGCGCGCAGTGCGGCGCCGATGCGCTGCTCGTGCTCCGGGTGCCGGAAGCCGAACAGCAGGCACACGGCGACCGCCTCGACGTCCGCTGCGGCCACCGCGTCCACCGTCGCCGCCACGGCGTCGTCGTCCAGCGCCGTGAGCACGCCGGCCGGCCCCGTCCGCTCGCGTACGGGGAAGCGCAGGTCGCGGGGGACGAGTGGCGCCGGCCGGTGCCGGGTCAGGTCGTACAGCGACGCCCGGTTCTGGCGGCCGATCTCCAGGACGTCGCGGAACCCCTCGGTCGTGACCAGGGCCGTGCGGCCGCCGCGGCGCTCGAGCAGGGCGTTGGTCGCGACGGTCGTGCCGTGGGCGAACCACCTCGACGTCGGCGGCGTGGAGCCCGGTGGCCTGCCACCCCGCGAGCACTCCGGCGGACGGCTCGCGCGGCGTGCTCGGCACCTTGGCGGTGAGCACGCGGCCGCTGCCGTCCACGACGACGACGTCGGTGAACGTCCCGCCGACGTCCACCCCCAGCCGCAGCCCGCCTGCCATGGCCCCATCCAACCCCCTGGGCAGCGGCCCGGTCGGCGCCGCCCGGGCCGGCCCCGCGCATAGGCTCCCGGTGTGACGACGGAGCGGCCGGTCCGGGCGCCGCTGGCGCTCGCCCAGGTGCTCACGGTCGGGGTGGACATCGGCGGGACGAAGGTGGCGGCGGGCGTGGTCGACGCGGCCGGCAAGGTCCTCGACCGGCGCCGCGCGGAGACGCCGGACCGCAGCAAGACCCCGGACGTCATCGAGGGGCTCATCGTCGATCTCGTGCTCGACCTGGCGGACCACTGGGACGTGCACGCCGTCGGCATCGGCGCGGCCGGGTTCATCGACGCCGCGCGGTCGTCGGTGCTGTTCGCGCCGCACCTGTCCTGGCGGCGCGAGCCGCTGCGGGACGCGGTCGGGCAGCGGCTGCGCGTACCGGTGGTCGTCGAGAACGACGCGAACGCGGCGGGCTGGGCGGAGTGGCGCTTCGGTGCCGCGCAGGGCGAGGACCACCTCGTCTGCGTGACGCTCGGCACGGGTATCGGCGGGGCGCTCGTGATCGACGGCGCGGTGCAGCGGGGGAAGTACGGCATCGCCGGCGAGTTCGGCCACATGCAGGTCGTGCCGGGCGGGCACTGGTGCCCGTGCGGCAACCGCGGCTGCTGGGAGCAGTACGCCAGCGGGAACGCGCTCGTCCGCGACGCCCGGGCGCTGGTGACGGCCGAGTCGCCGGTCGCGCACGGGCTGCTCGAGCGGGTCGACGGCGATCCCGAGCGCATCACGGGCCCGCTCGTGACCGAGGCGGCCAAGGACGGCGACCCGGCCGCGGTCGAGCTGTTCGAGGAGGCCGGGCGGTGGCTGGGCGTCGGGCTGGCGAACCTGGCCGCGGCGTTCGACCCCGGGTTGTTCGTCATCGGCGGCGGGGTCTCCGCGGCCGGGGACCTGCTGCTCGGGCCGGCGCGCGACGCCTTCCACCGCCAGCTCGCCGGCCGCGGCTTCCGCCCCGAGGCCTCGATCGTGCACGCGCAGCTCGGCAACGACGCCGGCCTCATCGGCGCCGCCGACCTGGCGCGGCAGGTCGCCCGCCGGTTCCGCCGCGCCACCCGCCGCCGCGCGCGGTGACCGCACGTTGACCCGTCTCGCGGGGACAGCGGGGCCGGCGGGGGCGCCCGCGCCAGGCGACCGCAGCGCCGGGCGATACTGCCGGCATGGCCTTCCGCGGGTGGCCGGCCGAGGCGCTGGAGTTCTACGAGGGCCTGGCGGCCGACAACAGCAAGACCTACTGGCTCGAGCACAAGCAGACGTACGACTCCGCCGTACGCGCTCCCATGCTCGAGCTGCTGGCCGACCTCGAGCCGGAGTTCGGGGCCGGCTCGGTCTTCCGCCCGTACCGCGACGTGCGCTTCAGCCGCGACAAATCCCCGTACAAGACGAACATCGGGGCGGTGCTGGACGGCGGCGGGTACGTCGAGCTGTCCGCGGGCGGGCTGGCGGCTGCGCGTGGGATGTACTGGATGTCGCGCGACCAGCTGGTGCGCTACCGCCGGGCGGTGCTGGACGACGTCGCGGGGCCGCCGCTGGCCGCCGCGGTCGAGACGCTCGCCGCTGGCGGGATCACCCTGACCGGCCGCGAGGTGCTCAAGACCGCCCCCCGCGGCGTGCCCGCCGACCATCCGCGGATCGCCCTGCTGCGGCACAAGGGTCTGGTCACCTGGCGGCGCTGGCCGGTCGCGGCGTGGCTGGGCACCGCGAAGGCGAAGGACCGGGTGGTCGGCTTCCTGCGCGCCTCGGCCCCGGTCCAGGACTGGCTCGACACCCACGTGGGTGCCCCCGAGGGCTGACCTACCTCAGCCGGCGTCGAAGGTGAGCTCGCTGGTACGGCGCGGCAGCACGGCCTCGAACACGAAGCCCGCGACGGCGACGGCGACGAGCGCCCAGAACACCAGGTGGATCGCGTCGTACAGGCTGCTGCGCAGGTAGAACGCAGCCGCCCGGTCGTGCAGGTTGCCCGCCCCGAAGACCAGCGTCGTCGTGTCGAGGTGCTGGGGCAGCTGGCCGGCGAGTGCGGCAGGCGGGTGGCGCAGGCGGTCGGCCAGGGCGGAGTTCGCGATCGCGCCGAAGACCGCGACCCCCACGGCGCTGCCGATCGACCGGGTGAACATGTTCGTCCCCGTGACGACACCGCGTCGCTCCCAGCCCACCACCGACTGCACTGCCACGAGCACCGACGTCGACGCGAACCCCAGCCCGGCCCCGACGACGAACGACGCGAGCGCCACCCGCCACACCGGGTCGCCCTGGCCGACGCTGGCGAACAGCAGGGTGCCCGCGATGCACAGCAGGCTGCCGCCGAGTGCCGTGTCGCGGAACCCGACGCGTACGTACACCCGCCCGGCCACCGTGGACGTCGCCGGCCATCCCACCGACATGGCGGCCAGCGCGAAGCCGGCGACGACGGCCCCGGTTCCCTGCACCCCCTGGACGTACGTCGGCACGTACGACGAGATGCCCAGCGTCAGCGCGCCGACGGCGAACGCGGCGAGGTTGCCGGCGCCGGTGGTCCGCCGGCCGAAGACCCACAGCGGCAGCACCGGTTCGGGGCTGCGCCGTTCGATCAGCACGAACGAGCCCAGGAGCGCGGCAGCGGCGACGAACACCGCCACGCTGGTCGCCGACGTCCACGGCCACCGCACGCCACCTTCGAGCAGCCCGAGGATGACCAGCGAGCAGCCGGTCACCAGCGTCGTCGCGCCGGCGTAGTCGATCCGGTGCCGGCGGCGGACGACGTCCTCCCGGAAGTAGCGGCCGAGCACGGCGAGGGCGGCGGCGCCGACGGGCAGGTTGACGAAGAAGATCCACGGCCAGGTGAGGTACTGCGTGAAGAACCCGCCGATCGTCGGCCCGACGACGGCGGCCACGGCCCACACGCTGGACAGGAAGCCCTGGATGCGGGCGCGCTCCTCGACGGTGTAGATGTCACCGGCGATCGTGGCGGTGATCGGCATCACCGCGCCGGCGCCGATGCCCTGTACGGCGCGGAACGCGATGAGCGACGGCATGTTCCACGCGAACCCGCTCAGCGCGGAGCCGGCGAGGAAGACGCCGACCCCGAAGAACAGCACCGGCTTGCGCCCGATGACGTCGGCGAACCGGCCGTACAGCGGGACGGTCACCGCCTGGGTCAGCAGGTAGATGGAGAACAGCCACGGGAACTGCGCGAACCCGCCGAGGTCGCGGACGATCGCTGGTACGGCGGTCGCCACGATCGTCGAGTCCAGGGCGACGAGCGCCATGCAGAGCATGAGCGCGGCGAGGATGGGGCGCCGCTCGCGCATCGTGGGTGACGCGGCAGCCTCGGTCGTGGTGGCCATCGGGACCATCCTGGACCACCGCTCGTCCACAGGGGACGTCGCGCACGGGCCGAAGCTGTCGGCGCCGACCGGTGCACTCGCTCCGTCCGACGACGGAGGGAGACCACGTGTCCATCACCGACCGCACCACGCCGGCCGCGGGGGACGGCGACCGCCCGCTCGACGAGGTGACACAGGCCGAGCTCGATCTCGTGCTCGCCGCCGACGTCCGCTGCGGCGAGTGCCTGTACTGCTACCTGTGCCGGGTCCTCACCCTGGTCGGCTGTCCCGGCGACCTCCGGTTCACCCGCCGCTGGTGCGATGCACAGCGCGAGGACACCCGGCGGGTGCTGCCCTGGGTGCGCCGCAGGCGCGGCTCCTGCGACTGCGAGGTCGTGGTCAACGTCTTCGGGGACGGGATGGCCGACGAGCGCCTGCTGCGGCTGCGCTGCCGTCCGTCGGTGCGGGGTGGCCGGTGCCCGTGACCCGCTCAGCCGCCCTGCTGCGCGTCGTGCAGATGGTGTACCGACTCGTGCAGCAGGTAGCGCGGCACCCCGCCCGCGGTGAACCGCGCGCCGTCGTCCCGCCGTCCCGTACGGGCACGCTGCTCGTCGGTGACGCCCGCCGCGAGCGCGGCGAACTGCTCGGTCGCCTCGTGCAGCTGCACCGACACGGCCATCGGGTCCTGCTCGTCGTACCGCTCCGCCTCGGCCGCGGCATCCTGGTCCCAGGTCTCGAGCACCGGCTCGTCCTCGGTGAGGATGCGGCGCAGCCGCCCCTCGAGGACGCGGGTGGCGTCGCGGACGTGGCACGCGTACGCCAGTGCCGACCACCGCCCGGCCGGGGGAGCCCAGGGGGCGCGCTGCCAGCGGTCGAGCAGGCCGGCCCACTCCGCCGCCCGGGCGCGCAGCGCCTCCGGCACGTCCGCATCCGTGACGGCGGGCGCGTCCAGCCCGCACTCCGGGCAGGGCTGGTCGAGCACGAAGGTCCAGTCCTTGTCGTCTGCTGCGGTCACCGCTCCACCGTACGGTCACCCGTCGGCGTGCAGCGACGGCCGGGCGGGCAGCCGGCCGCGCAGCGCCTCGCGCAGCAGGCCTGCGGCGGTGAGCACCTCCGCGTCGGCCCACGGCCGGCCGGTGAGCTGCACGCCCACCGGCATGCCGTCCGCGTCGGCGCCGGCGGGGACGGTGCAGGCCGGCAGGCCGCAGACGTCCTGCAGCTGCGTGTACGGCAGCACCGCGTCGCGCAGCGCCACGGGTCGCCCCGCCACGTCCGCCTCGTGGGGCCGGTCGGTGAAGCCGGGCGCGCAGGCGGCCACCGGGGTCAGCAGCAGGTCGACGTCGGCGAGCACCCGGGCCGTCTCCTCGCGCAGGGCGAGGGTCAGCCGGATGCCCGCGGCGTACTCGTCCGCCCCGGCGGCCTCGGCCCGTTCCAGGTGCCTGCGGACGTCGTCGCCGTAGTCGGCTGCGCGTCCCGGCCAGGTGCCCAGCTCCCGGGTGTGGACCGCGTATGCCTCACCCCGCTGGACCTGCACGTACGCCTGCGCGACCCGGTCGGCGGCGGGCAGGTCGACCCCGACGATCCGGGCGCCGAGATCCGCGCACGTCTCGACGGCGGCCTGCACGCAGTGCGCCCGCTCGGTCGGCAGCGGCAGGCCCTGTGGTGCGCGCGCCACTCCGACGGCGAGCCCCTGCAGGCCGGTGCGGACGGGTGCGCCGATCGGCACGCCGAGCACGCGCAGCACGCGCGCCGCATCGGTCACCTCCGCCGCGATCACCCCGACGTGGTCGAACGACGGGGCGAGCGGCACGACGCCACCGGTGCCGATCCGCCCGTGCGACGGCTTGAACCCCACCACGCCGCAGAAGGCCGCCGGCAGCCGGATCGAGCAGCCGGTGTCGCTGCCGAGCGCCACCGGCACCATGCCGGCCGCCACCGCGGCGGCGGAGCCTCCGCTCGACCCCCCGCAGATCCGCCGGGTGTCCCAGGGGTTGCGCGGCCCGCCGAGCACCTGGTGCCACGTCGGCAGCCCCCACGCGAACTCGTGCGAGCGGGTGACGCCGACGATGCCCGCTCCCGCGGCGCGCAGGGCGGCGACGGTCTCGGCATCGTGGTCGGCGACGACGTCGCGCCGCACCAGCGAGCCGGCCGTCCACGGCAGGCCGCGCACGGCGAAGATCTCCTTCACCGCCACCGGCAGCTCGTCGAGGACGCCGCCGGCGGTGCGGTGCGGCGCGCGGTCGACCGCGGTGAAGGCGCCTACCCGGCCGTCCACCCGGTCGATGCGCTCGAGCGCCGCCGCGATGCCGTCCACCCGGCGATCCTCACACGTCGAAGTCGAGCACCACGTGGTCGGAGGTGGGGTGGGCCTGGCAGGCCAGCACGATGCCGGCCGCCACCTCGTCGTCCTCGAGCGCGAAGCACTGCTCCATCTCCACCGACCCCTCCATGACGCGGGCGCGGCAGGTGCCGCAGACGCCGTTGCGGCAGGCGTACGGCGCGTCGGCGCGGACGCGCAGTGCCGCGTCGAGCACCCGCTCGGACGGCGACACGGCCAGCTGCGACCGGCGGCCGTCGAGCACGATCGTCACCGGTGTCCCGCTGCTCGCGGCGTCGGCAGCCGGCTGCGGGGCCGGTAGCGCGCGCGGCTGCGCGTGGAACAGCTCGCGGTGCACGTGGCCGGCCTCGACCCCCTGCGCGAGCAGCGTGCCGCGGATCTCCTCGACCATCTCCATCGGGCCGCACAGGAACCACTCGTCGACGCCGTCGGGCGGCAGCAGGGTCGCGAGGAAGCGCTCGACCCGGTCCCGGTCCAGCCGGCCCGACAGCAGCTCCGCGTCCTGCGGCTCGCGGGACAGCACGTAGTGCACGGCGAGCCGGTCGGGGAAGCGGTCCTTGAGGTCCTCGAGCTCCTCCAGGAACATGATGCTGGCCGTCGTCCGGTTGCCGTAGACGACGGTGCACCGGCTGCGCGGCTCCGTCTCGAGCGTGGTCCAGACCAGGGACACGATCGGCGTGATGCCCGACCCGGCCGCGAACGCGGCGTAGTGCTTGGCCTGTTCCGGGTCCAGCGGGGTGTTGAAACGGCCGGTCGGGGTCATCACCTCCAGCCGGTCGCCGGGGCGCAGCCGGTCGAAGACGTAGCCGGAGAACGCGCCGTCCGGCAGCCGCTTGACCGCGACCTTCAGCACGTCGGACGTCGCCGGTGTGCAGATCGAGTAGCTGCGCCGTACGTCGTCGAGGTCGGGGGCGCGCAGGGAGACGTGCTGCCCGGCGACGAAGCGGTACTCCTCGCGCAGCTCCGGCGGCACGTCGAGGGTCAGCGCCACCGCGTCGTCCGTGAGCGGCTCGACAGCAGTGACCGTGAGCTCGTGAGCGACGGCGTGCCGTCGCGCGGAGGCCGCCTGCGTCATAGCGGCTTGAAGTAGTCGAACGGCTCGAGGCACTCGCGGCAGGTCCACAGCGCCTTGCAGGCCGTCGACCCGAACCGGCTCGACTCCCGCGTGTCCAGCGACCCGCAGTGCGGGCAGCGCACGCCGAGGGTGACCGGTACGGGGCCGCCGGCACGCTGGCCCGGCGGCGCGATGCCGTACTCCTCGAGTGCGTTCCGGCCGCGTTCGCTGATCCAGTCGGTCGTCCACGCCGGCGCCAGCACCGTGCGCACCTCGACGTCGGTGTGCCCGGCGTCGTGGAGCCGGTCGGCGATGTCGCGGGCGATGGTGTCCATCGCCGGGCAGCCGGAGTACGTCGGCGTGATCGTCACGGTCACGTGGCCGCCGGCGGCCACCGCGACGTCGCGCAGGATGCCGAGGTCCGCGATCGTGATGACGGGGATCTCCGGGTCCGGCACGTCCGCGACGACCGCGCGGACGTCGTCGACCGCCGGCGCGGTCACCACGACGCCCCCGCGTGCGACCGGTGCAGGTGCTGCAGCTCGGCGAGCAGGTAGCCGAACGGCTCCGTGTGCAGGCCCCGCCTCCCCCCGGTCGGCCGCCAGGTCGTCTCCGGCACGGTGAGGGTCGCCTGCGCGACCACCGCGGTGACGTACGCGCTCCACGGCTCCTGCAACGTGGCCGGGTCAGGGGCCACGCCGTCGGCGGCGAGCCGGTCGAGCACCTCGTCGGTCTCGAACAGCTCGTCCGTGTACGGCCACAGCCGGTCCAGCGCCGCCTGCATCCGCCGGTGGCTCTCGTCGGTGCCGTCGCCGAGGCGCAGGGTCCACTGGGTGGCGTGGTCACGGTGGTAGGCCACCTCCACCGCGCCTTCGCCGCGATGGCCGCGAGTCGCTCGTCGGCGCTCGGCCGCAGCGCCTCGTACAGCGCCAGCTGGTAGGTGGAGAACAGCAGCTGCCGCGCCGTCGTCTCCGCGAAGTCGGCGTTGGGGTGCTCGACCAGCTGGCAGTTGACGAACTCGCGCTCGTCGCGCAGGTACGCCAGCGCGTCCTCGTCGCGCCCGGCCCCCTCGGCCTCGCCGGCGTACGTCAGCAGCAGGCGCGCCTGGCCGAGCAGGTCGAGCGAGAGGTTCGCCAGCGCGACGTCCTCCTCCAGCTCGGGCGCGCGCGAGACCCACTCGCCCAGCCGCTGCGCCAGCACCAGGGCGTCGTCGCCGAGCCGCAGTGCGTACGTGCCGACGTCGTTCACAGGCGCGCACCCTCCGGCACGTCGTAGAACGTCGGGTGCCGGTACGGCTTGTCCGCGGCGGGGGCGAAGAACGGGTCCTTCTCGTCCGGGCTGGAGGCCGTGATGGCCGCGGACGGCACGACCCAGATCGACACGCCCTCCTGCCGCCGCGTGTAGATGTCGCGGGCGGCGCGCAGCGCCAGCTGCGCGTCGGCGGCGTGCAGGCTGCCGACGTGGTTGTGCGACAGCCCGCGGCGCGGGCGGACGAACACCTCCCACAGCGGGGACTGCTCGCTCATGCGGCTCCCACCTCGCTCGCCTGCTGGTGCTTCGCCGCGTACGCCGCGGCTGCCTCGCGCACCCAGGCGCCCTCGGCGTGGGCGCGCACCTTGTGCTCGAGCCGCTGCCGGTTGCAGGGGCCGTCGCCGCGCACCACCGCCTTGAACTCCGACCAGTCGATCTCGCCGACGTCGTAGTGACCGCGCTGGTCGTTCCAGCGCAGGTCCGGGTCCGGCAGGGCCAGCCCGAGGAACTCCGCCTGCGGCACGCACATGTCGACGAACCTCTGGCGCAGCTCGTCGTTGCTGAACCGCTTGATGCCCCAGGCCATCGACTGCGCGGTGTGCGGCGACTCGGCGTCGGGCGGGCCGAACATCATCAGCGACGGCCACCACCAGCGGTCGAGCGCGTCCTGCGCCATGGCGTGCTGCTCGGGCGTGCCCTTCGACAGCGTGAGCATGATCTCGAAGCCCTGCCGCTGGTGGAAGCTCTCCTCCTTGCAGATCCGCACCATCGCCCGCGCGTACGGCCCGTAGGAGCAGCGGGTCAGCGGGATCTGGTTGATGATCGCCGCGCCGTCGACCAGCCAGCCGATGGCGCCGACGTCGGCCCAGGTGAGGGTCGGGTAGTTGAAGATCGACGAGTACTTCTGCCTGCCCGTGTGCAGCAGGTCGAGCAGCTCCTCGCGCGAGACGCCGAGCGTCTCGGCGGCGGAGTAGAGGTACAGCCCGTGCCCGGCCTCGTCCTGCACCTTGGCGATGAGGATCGCCTTGCGGCGCAGGCTGGGCGCCCGGGTGATCCAGTTGCCCTCCGGCTGCATGCCGATGATCTCGGAGTGTGCGTGCTGGGCGATCTGGCGGACGAGCGTGCGGCGGTAGTCGTCGGGCATCCAGTCGCGCGGCTCGATGCGCTGGTCCTCGGCGATGACGCGGTCGAACTCCGCCTCGAGCTCCGGTATTTTCCGACCAGACATTCGGTAAGTGTCCGCGAGGGAGTGGCCGCATGTCAACGACACCGCCGGTCCGCCGGCCCGGCCGCCCGCCCCGCCACACGCCCGAGGCGCTGCTCGGCCTCGTGGTCGGCGAGTTCATCGCCCGGGGCTACGACGCGACGACCATGGACGACCTGGCGCGCGTGACCGGGTTGACGAAGTCGTCGTTCTACCACCACGTGGAGGGCAAGGAGCACCTGCTGCGCCTCGCGGTGGCGCGGGCGGTCGACGCGCTGGAGGCGGTCCTCGACGAGCCCGCGAGCACGACCGGTCGGGCCGTCGACCGGCTCGAGCACGCCGTGCGCCGCAGCGTCGAGGTGCTCGTCGCCGAGCTGCCGTACGTCACGCTGCTGCTGCGCGTACGGGGCAACACCACGACCGAGCGCTGGGCCCTGCAGCGTCGCCGGGAGCTGGACCGGCGGACGGCGGCCCTGGTGGCGGCGGCCGCGGCCGACGGGGACGTCCGCGCGGACGTCGACCCGCTCGTGGTCACCCGGCTGCTGTTCGGGATGGTCAACTCCGTCACGGAGTGGTACCGCCCCGGCCGCGTGCCGCCGGCGGCGGTCGTCGATGCCGTCGTGACGGTCGCCTTCGAGGGGCTGCGGGCCCGCTGACCGCTGCGTCCACAGATCCGTCGCACGGGGGTCACACGCGGCGCCCGTGACCGCAGGCTGCCCGGCATGACCTCATCTCGCGAGCCGGTCCGGGTCCGGCTGTCCGGGCCGCTGCAGCTCGTCGCCGCGATCCCGGCGATGCTCGGCTTCCACCCCACCGACAGCGTGGTGATCATCGGTCTGCGCGGTGAGCCCCGCCGCCGGGTGCACTGGACGGTACGGGCCGACTGCGCCGACGCGTTCGCGCGACCGGCCGGTGTCGCACGATGGCTGGCGCCGTACCGCTGCGACGAGGTGGTGCTGACCGTCTTCAGCGCCGCCGCTGCCGAGTCGCGGCCACAGGTCGACGCGCTGGCGGCCGCGCTGCGGGACGTCGGCCTGCTCGTCGCGGAGGCCGGGTTCGTCACAGCCGGCCGCTGGCGGTCCTACCTGTGTGACGACGCCGCGTGCTGCCCGGCTGAGGGGACACCGCTGCCGGACGGCCCCTCGCCCGTCGCCGTCGCACACGCGGTGCAGGACGGTCGCGCGGTGCTGCCCGACCGGGAGGCGCTCGCCTCCTCGATCCGCCCGGACGCCTCCCGGACCGGCGCGTCGATGGACCAGGCGGTCGACCGGGTCCTGCAGGAGCAGGCGGGTGCCGGCCGCGGCATCCCCCCGGAGGAGACCGTGGCCGGGTTCGGCGCAGCGCGTGCCCGGTACGCCGATCCGCCGGCCACGCTCGACCGCGACGAGGCGGCCCGCCTGGCCGTCGGGCTGCTCGAGGTGGCGGCGCGTGACGCGCTGCTCCCGCTGTGCACCGACCCGGAGGACGACGCGCTGTACGCGCTGCTCCACGACCTGTGCCGCCTGACGCCGCCGTACGCCAACGCGCCCGCGGCCACCCTGCTCGCCGCGGCGGCGTACTCGCGAGGGGACGGCGCGCTCGCCAATGTGGCCGTCGACCAGGCGCTGGAGGCCGATCCCGGCTACCGGATGGCGCTGCTGCTCAGTGATGCACTGGCGCGTCTGGTTCCGCCGCCGCAGGTGCGGGCTGCTCTGGCGGCGCAGCCGCTGCCGGACGCGGCAGCCGAACGGTGAACACCGTGCGTCCCGGCCGGCTCTCGACGGAGACCGTGCCGCCGTGGGCCGCCACGACCGCGGTGACGATCGCGAGCCCCAGGCCGGTGCTGCCCGCGACGCGCGACCGGGAGGTGTCCGCGCGGACGAAGCGCTCGAACACCCGCTGCTGCAGGGCGGGCGGGATCCCCGGGCCGTCGTCCGCCACGGTGAGGGCCACCGCCGACGGCTCCTCGGCCACGGCGACCGTCACCGTGGTCCCGGGCGGGGTGTGCGACCGCGCGTTGGTCAGCAGGTTGGCGAGCACCTGGTGCAGGCGGTGGTCGTCACCCTCCACGGTCACCGGCTCGTCGGGCAGCTCCAGCACCCACCGGTGGTCCGGTCCGGCCGCCCGCGCGTCGCTGGTGGCGTCGATCGCGAGCCGCGTCACGTCCACGGTCTCCCGGGCCAGCGGCCGGCCGGCGTCCAGCCGGGCCAGCAGCAGCAGGTCGTCGACGAGCGCTGCCATCCGGCGCGACTCCGAGTCGACCCGTCCCAGGGCGAAGGTGAGCTCGTCGGACCCCTCGGCCTGGCGGCGGGCCAGCTCCGCGTAGGAGCGGATCGCGGCCAGGGGCGTGCGCAGCTCGTGGCTGGCGTCCGCGACGAACTGCCGCAGCCGGTCCTCACTCGCCTGCCGGGCGGTCAGCGCTCCCTCGACGTGGGCCAGCATGTGGTTGAACGCGTACCCGACCTGCCCCACCTCGGTACGGGGATCCGCCTCCTCGACCCCCGAGGGCATGCTCACCTCTCCGGTCGCGAGCGGCGTGTCGGCGACCCGCATGGCCGTGGCGGCGACCCGGCGCAGGGGGCGCAGGGACAGCCCCACCCAGAACGCGCCGGCGATGCCCGTCGCCAGCAGCCCGACGGCGAACACGACGAGGTCGACGGCCTGCAGCCGGTGCACGGTCGCCTCGACGCTGTCCATCGGCAGTCCGGTGACCAGCACGTCACCGTCCTGGCCCGTCACCGCGCGGACCCGGTAGTGCCCGAGGCCGGTCAGCTCCACGGTCCTCGACGTCCCGTCCGGCGGCAACGCCGCCAGCCGGGCGCTGTCGCGCGCGGGCAGCTTGGGCGTGTGCAGGCTCACCTGGCCGTCCGTGTGGGCGATGACGGCCGCGTCGGTGACCTGACCGCCGACGACCCGCGCCCCGAGCGTGCCCACCGCCTGGCCGCGCAGGTCAGCGCTGGCGAACTGCTCGTCGTCATCATCAGTGGCCGGGATCCCCCCCGGGTGCTCGAGGCTCAGCGCGAACCCTGCGCCGGCCTCGGACAGCTGCTGGTCCAGCCGGTCCACCAGGAAGCTGTGCAGCGCCACCGTGGTCACCACGCCGATGACGCTGCACATCACGACGAGCAGCGCGAGCAAACCGGCGATCAGGCGGGCGCGCAGCGTACGGCGGGCCCTCCAGGCGCGCAGCCGCTCGGTTGCCGGGGCCACGGTCAGCTCGCCGGCTTGAGCACGTACCCGACTCCGCGCACGGTGTGGATCAACGGATCGCGGCCGGCGTCGATCTTCTTGCGCAGGTAGCTGATGTAGAGCTCCACCACGTGCGCCTGCCCGCCGAAGTCGTAGTTCCAGACCCGGTCGAGGATCTGCGCCTTCGACAGCACCCGGCGGGGGTTGCGCATGAGGAAGCGCAGCAGCTCGAACTCGGTGGCGGTGAGCTCGACGAGGTCGCCCGCCCGGCGCACCTCGCGTGCCTCCTCGTCCATCGTCAGGTCGCCGACCTGCAGCGTGCTTCCCGTCTGCTGGCGGGCGATGCCCGCCCGGCGCAGCAGCCCGCGCAGCCGCGCGACGACCTCCTCCAGCGAGAACGGCTTGGTGACGTAGTCGTCGCCGCCGGCGGTGATGCCTGCGATGCGGTCCTCGACGGCGTCCTTGGCGGTGAGGAACAGCACGCAGACGTGCGGGGTCTCCCCACGCAGCCGCCGCATGACCTCCAGGCCGTCGAAGTCCGGCAGCATCACGTCGAGGACGACGGCGTCGGGGCGGAACTCCCGGCCCGCGCGGACCGCCTCCTGGCCGGTGCCGGCGGTCTGCACGTCCCAGCCCTCGTACCGTAGGACGCTGGCCAGCACCTCGGCGAGGTTCGGCTCGTCGTCGACGACGAGCACCCGTACGGCGCTGCCGTCGGTACGCGTCAGCTGGCTGGTCACGCGTCCAGCATCGCCCGTGCACGCGCGGCTGCGTAGAGCAGATGGCTCTCTCAGAGAAAGTTCAGAGGCGGGTCTGAGGCTTGCACAAGGTGCTCCGGGAACCGTTGTGTCGTGGCCACCTCCGTTCGCGCTGTCCACGTCCCGCGGGACGCGGCGCTGCTGCTCGCGCTGGCCACGGCCGGCGGCGTGGCGGTCATCGGCTGGTGGTGGGCCGACACCCCCGCCGTGCACGGGGTCGGTGACTGGCTCACCAACGCCGGGCGGATCACCGGTCTCGTGGCCGGGTACCTGCTCGCGCTGCTGCTCCTGCTCATGGCCCGGATACCGGTGCTCGAGCACCGCGTGGGTGCCGACCGGCTGGCGCGCTGGCACGCGTCGGTGGGGCGGTACGCCATCCCCATGCTGGTCGCCCACGGTCTGCTCGTCTGGTGGGGCTACGCGGTCTCCGCCCACACCGGCCTGGTGCACCAGGGCAGCAGCCTGCTGCTCACCTACCCGGACGTCCTCATGGCGACGGTGGCGGCGCTGCTGCTCGTGGGCGTGGGCTCCTTCTCCGCCCGGGCCGCGCGCCGCAAGCTGCGCTACGAGACCTGGTACTACCTGCACCTGTACACCTACCTGGCGGTCGCGCTCAGCTTCGCGCACACGTTCGCGACGGGGCAGGACTTCATCACGCACCCGTTCGCCCGGGTGCTGTGGTCGGCGCTGTACGTCGTCGCGGTCGCCGCGGTGCTCTGGTACCGGATCGCCACCCCGCTGTACCGCACCTGGCGGCACCGCATGGTCGTCGACCGGGTGGACCGGGAGGGGCACGACGTCGTCTCGATCGTGCTGCGCGGGCACTACCTGGACGAGCTCGACCCTCGGCCCGGGCAGTTCCTGCGGCTGCGTTTTCTGGCCCGCGGGCGCTGGTGGGCGAGCCACCCGTTCTCGCTGTCGGCTCCCCGGCACGGTGACCGGTTGCGCGTGACCGTCAAGGCACTGGGCGACCAGACGGCCACCATGCACCGGGTGCGCAAGGGGACCCCGGTCCTCGTCGAGGGGCCCTATGGAGCGCTTACCGCCGAGCGGCGGACGCGGCGCAAGGTGCTGCTCCTCGCCGGCGGTATCGGCATCACGCCGCTGCGCGCGCTGTTCCAGACGCTACCCGCAGGGCCCGGGGAGCTGACGCTCGTCCACCGCGTCGAGACCGACCGGGACGCCGTGTTCCAGCGTGAGCTGGACTCCCTCGCCCAGCGGCGCCACCAGCAGGTGCACGTGCTGCCGGGGCCGGTGGGCAGCGTCAACGACGTCCTCGTCGGGGCCAGGCTGGCCGCCCTCGTCCCCGACCTGACCGACCACGACGTGTACGTCTGCGGGCCGCCCGGGTTCACCGCGGCGGCGCTCGCGGCGCTGCGGCGGCTCGGGGTCGGCCCCAACCACGTGCACGTCGAGAACTTCGCCTTCTGATCCCGGAGAGGACCCTGCCGATGCGCCGCGCCATTCTCGCCGTCGTCTCGACGGTCGTCGGCCTCATGCTGCTGCTCGGCTTCAAGACGCAGGCGCCCGGGAGCCCGACGACCCCGCCCGCTGCTCTCGCCGGCTCCACCGGCTCCACCGGGTCCGGCGGCGCTGCGGCTACCCAGGGCTCGGCGGGCAAGGCGCCGGCGCCGTCTCGTTCTGCTGCCTCCTCGACGAAGACCGTCAGCGGCGACACCGAGCAGACGCCGTACGGGCCGGTGCAGGTGCAGGTGCAGGCGCGGGGCGGGAAGATCGTCGACATCCGGGCGCTGCAGCTGCCGCAGGGCTTCCAGCGGGACCTGGAGATCGACCGGTACGCGGTGCCCCAGCTCCGGCAGGAGGCGCTGCAGGCGCAGTCGGCCCACATCGACATGGTGTCCGGCGCGACGTACACCTCGGACGGCTACATCCGGTCGCTGCAGTCCGCACTCGACCAGCTGCACGGCTGACCGTGACGCTGCGCACGATCGAGGTGATGGGCACGGTGGTCACCCTCGACGTGCGGCGGCCCGCCGTCGACGCCGGCCGGACGGAGCAGGCCTTCGACGCCGTGGAGCGGTGGCTGCGCAGCGTCGACGAGACCTTCTCCACGTACCGGCCGGACTCCCCGGTCAGCCGGCTGCGCCGCGGCGAGATCGCGTTGGCCGACTGCGACCCGGACGTCGCCACCGTCCTCGGTCTGTGCGCGGACGCCACCACCCGCACCGACGGCTACTTCTCGGCGATGGCGGACGGACAGCTCGACCCCACCGGCCTGGTGAAGGGGTGGGCCGCGCAGCGCGGGGTGGAGCTGCTGCGGGCCGCCGGGCTCACCGACTTCGCGGTCAACGCGGGCGGTGACGTCGCCTGTGCCGGGGAGCCGGAACCCGGCAAGCCCTGGCGCGTCGGCGTCGCCGACCCGCACCGCCGCGGGTCGCTCGTGACCGTGGTCAGCGTCCGGGACGCCGCCGTGGCCACGTCCGCGGTCAACGAGCGGGGGCTGCACGTGCTCGACCCGCACACCGGCCGGCCGGCGACCACGGTCGCCAGCGTGACCGTCGTCGGCCCCGACCTCACCGAGGCGGACGCGTACGCCACGGCCGGCCTGGCCGGCCCCAGCCCGGTCCTCGCCTGGCTCGACCGGGCGCCGGGGTACGAGGCGCTGACGGTCGCCGCGGACGGCTCGTTGTGGTGGAGCCCAGGGTTCCCGGCCGTCGCCGACGGTCTCAGCGAACGCTGAGGCTTCGCGGAGGGTTCTCCCAGGCGCGCGGCGCACGGTAGAGACATGACCACGGACCTGTTCGACTCTCGACTGTTCATCGATGACGACGACTCCGCGGCTCAGGGCCCGCCCCCGCCGCCTCCGGCCCCACCGACCGGCGGCCCCTCCCACCGGCCCGGTGGGGCCTGGGGGCGGCGGGCGCTCGCGGCAGGTGTCCTCGCCGCGGTGGCGGTCGGCGGCGGCGCGGCCGGTGCCACGCTCGCCGGGGGACATGACGGCGGCACCACCGTGGTGGGCGCCTCGCCGGTGAGCGTGTCGTCGACGGCCAGCCAGCCGACGGAGACCCTCGCCAAGGTGGCCGCAGCCGTGCAGCCGAGCGTGGTGTCCATCCTCGTCAGCGGCTCTGGCGGCTCGGACGAGGGGTCGGGCGTCATCCTCCGGTCGGACGGCACGATCCTCACCAACAACCACGTGGTGCAGGCGGCCGCCTCCGGCGGGTCCATCACGGTGCGCTTCTCCGACGGCAGGACCGCCCCGGCCCGGATCGCCGGCCGCTCGCCGAACCTGGACCTCGCCGTCATCCGGGCGCAGGGAGTGTCGGGGCTGACCCCGGCGACGCTGGGCTCGAGCAGCTCCCTGCATGTCGGCGACACCGTGCTCGCCGTGGGCAGCCCCCTCGGCCTCGAGGGCTCGGTGACGTCCGGCATCGTCTCGGCGCTGCACCGCACGATCAACACGGGCAACGGCGCCTCCATCGCCAACGCGGTGCAGACCGACGCGGCGATCAACCCCGGGAACTCCGGTGGTCCGCTGGTCGACACCGCCGGCCAGGTCGTGGGGATCAACACGGCGATCGCCACCACGGGGTCGTCGTTCGGCGGCCAGGCCGGCAACATCGGCGTCGGGTTCGCGATCCCGATCGACGAGGCGCGGTCAGCGGCGCAGGACCTGATCGCCGGCAAGACCCCGTCGTACGCCGTGCTCGGCGTGCAGGTCGCGGACGCGCCGAGCGGCGGGGCGCTCATCGGGGAGACCGTGCCGGGCGGGGCCGCCGCGGCCGCCGGGCTGCGTGCCGGTGACGTGGTCACCGCGATCAACGGCACACCCGTCACCAGCGCCGACGACCTGGCCTCGGCCGTGCGCAGCCACCGGCCGGGGGACACGGTGACCGTGCACTTCACCCGCGCCGGGCAGCAGCGGACGGTCTCCGTCCGGCTCGGCTCCGGCTGAGCCAACTGGGTTGGGCGGGGGGTGGGCCCGCCTCTCGGACTGGAAGAGCCTGCTACGTCCTTCGAGGCGGGCCCGCCCCCCGCCCCCGGGTAACGGCGGGCGCACAGTGGGGGCATGAGTGTTCTCGTGGCCTTCTCCGTCAGTCCGCTCGGCGCCGGCGAGAGCGTGGGTGCGGCCGTCGCCGACGCCGTCCGCGTGGTGCGGGAGTCCGGCCTACCGAACGAGACCGGCGCGATGTTCACCACCGTCGAGGGTGAGTACGACGAGGTCATGGCCGTCGTGAAGGCGGCCGTGGACGCCGTACGCGCGCACGCCCCGCGGGTCAGCCTCGTGGTGAAGGCCGACATCCGCGAGGGCGCGCGCGACGCCCTGCACGCCAAGGTGGCGTCGGTCGAGCGGCACCTCGGCGAGGGCGGGACCGGTTAGGAGCCGGTCGACTCCTGCTCCGCCTCGGCCGCGTGCTTCCGGGCGGGGTAGTCCAGCCCGGCCGGGGCCTGGGTGCGCCGGCGACCCAGCTCCACGGCCGCGCTGGACGTCGCCGTGCCGAGAGCGAGGGCGCCCAGCGCCCACGCCAGGCCCTTCTTCTCGATGCCGAGGGCCCGGTCGACCGACGGGGCGCCGGGGCCGCTGTCCACGAGGCCGAACAGCGCTGCGATGAGCACCAGGTTGTACTCGTAGCCGCCGTTGCTGACCCACACGCCGTTGCGGGCGTGCACCTTGCGGATCGCCGTGATCATCGTGCCGATGAGGCTCGATGCGGCGAGCGGCGTGGCCAGCCCGGCCGCGAGCAGCGCACCGCCCGCCGCCTCCGTGGCGCCGGCGAGCGCGGCGTTCTGCTCCGGCGGGTGCATGTCGAGCTTGCCCATCATCTGCGCTGTGCCCTGCGGTCCGGGCCCACCGAACCAGCCGAACAGCTTCTGCGTGCCGTGGCCGACGAACAGGCCGCCGATGACGGCCCGTACGGCCAGACGTCCCGCGTTCATGCGTGTGCTCCTTCCCGGGGGGTCCGCCGTCCGGCGTTCCCCCGTCCGGCCCGGGTTCACCCTCTGGCGCGCAGGCTGTCCACGATCCGCCGGGTGACCGGGACGTCGATGTCGTACCGGTCGGCGCGACGCAGCACCGCGCCGCCGATCGCGTCCAGCTCGGTCGGCCGCCCCGACTCCGCGTCCCGCTGCATCGACGACTTCATGCCGTCCGGGAGACCGGCGAAGAACCGGTGCACGGCGCCGGCATCCACGGCCACCCCGTCTGCTTCGGCCACGGCCACCACCTCGGCGACCACGGCCGCCAGCTCGTCGGCGTGGCTGGTCCGCACCGTGCCTGCGGGGCCCGCTGCGTACGTGGTCAGCAGTGCCAGCGGGGCCAGGAAGGCCAGCTTGCCCCACAGCACGGCCTTCTCGTCGGGGCCGACGCGCACGTCCAGCCCGGCGCGCCGCAGGCGCTCCGCGAGGGGGGCCGCGCCGGACAGCTCGACGGTGCAGAACGGGCTGGTGTGCTCGACCACCCCCGGTGCGAGCCGGGTGGACTCCACGCGGATGGTGCCGGCGACGACCTCCGCTGCCGGGTAGCGCTCCCGGAGCAGCGCCATGTGGTCGAGGCCGTTGAGCAGCGGCACCACCGGCCCGGCACCGACGTGGGCGGCGGGTACGCGGCGCAGCGCCGCATCCAGCGCGGTGGCCTTCACGGTCACGAGGCAGGCAGCCACCGGCTCGTCCAGCAACGCCACGGCACGGACGCGGGACGTCCAGTCACCGAACGTGCTGCTGCGCACGGTCAGCCCGCGCTCACGCAGCGCCGCGGCCGTGCTCTCGCCGGCGACGCAGACCACGTCCTCGCCGGTCCGGGCGAGCAGCGCGGCGAGCAGGCCGCCGACACCACCCGGGCCGAGGACGGCCAGCGGGCCCGTCACCGGGTGAGGTCGAGGACGAGCTTCCCGTGCACGTGCCCCTCCTCGAGCCGCCGGTGCGCGTCGGCCACCTGGTCCAGGGGGTAGGTCTCGGCGACGTCGATCCGTAGCGTCCCGTCGTCCACCATCGCCGACAGGCTGGCGAGCTGCTCCGCGTCCGGCCGTACGAACACGTACGCGCCGCCCAGCTCCAGGACCGTCGGCGCCTCCACGATCGAGACCAGCCGGCCGCCGTCCGCGAGTGCCTGCGGGCTGTCGCGCAGTGCGTCGCCGCCGACCAGGTCGAGGACCGCGTCGACCCCGCCGGGCAGCGCCGCGCGGACCTGCCGCGACACCGGCCCGTCGTGGTAGTCGACGCAGTGGTCGACCCCGAGCGCGGACAGCCGGTCGAAGCTCGCCCGGCTGCCCGTGCCGACGACCGTGGCCCCGGCCCGCTTCGCCAGCTGCACGGCGAAGGTGCCCACGCCGCCGCCGGCAGCGTGCACGAGCAGGGTCTGCCCGCGCTCGATCCGCAGCCCCTCGAACAGCGCCTGGTAGGCCGTGAGCCCGGCCAGGGGGAGACCCGCGGCGTGCGCGGGGTCCACGCCGCGGGGCGCGGGGGCGAGGAACTGCGCGGGCAGGGCGACGAGGTCGCCGTAGCAGCCGCCGCCCAGGTAGTGCTTGCGCGCGTACGCGACGACCCGGTCGCCGGGCGTCCAGTGACGCGCAGCGGGGCCGACCCGCTCCACCTCGCCGCAGGCGTCCCAGCCCAGCACCATCGGCCACACGGCGGGGAACGCGCCGTCGAGCCGGCCCGCGCGAATCTTGGTGTCCACCGGGTTCAGGGCCGCCGCATGCAGGCGGACGAGCACGAAGTCGGGGCCGACCTTGGGGTCGTCGACCTCCTGCACATGCAGCTGCTCGGGGCCCCCGTACGACTCGATGACTGCGGCACGCATCGGCGCCTCCTCTCGATGTCGGACTACCAGCAAGGTGTGACCGAGATCAAATCTCCACCGGGTGGCGGCTTCTCATCGCGGCGCGATGGTCGTATGGTGCCGCCACTTGATCGACGATCGGAGGTCGGAGTCGTGGTCGAACGCGAACTGTCCCGGCGGTCGTTCCTGGTCGCCACTGGGGGCATTGCGGCAGCGGCGCTCGCCGGCTGCGGGGGCGGCAGCAGCAACAACACCACCAGGACGCCCGCGAACGCCGGCGCCTCGCCCACGGAGACCTTCAGCTCCCCGTCGAGCAAGCTCAGCGGCAGCCTCAAGATCCTCATGTGGAGCCACTTCGTGCCGAGCCACGACAAGTGGTTCGACCAGTTCGTCAAGGACTGGGGCCAGAAGGTCGGCGTCGACGTGACCGTCGACCACATCAACGTGGCCGACATCCCGGCGCGCATCTCCTCGGAGATCCAGTCCGGCTCCGGCCACGACCTCATCCAGTACATCGCGGCCGTCCCGCAGTACGAGCCGGGCGTGGTCGACCTCGCCGACCTCAACCAGGAGGCGGAGAAGCGCTTCGGCAAGCTGCACGACATCTGCCAGAAGTCGAGCTTCAACCCGGCGACGAAGAAGTACTACGCGTACGCACCCGGCTGGGTGCCCGACCCCGGCGACTACCGGCAGAGCCTCTGGTCGGACGCGGGCATGCCCAACGGGCCCGCGACCTGGGACGACCTGCTCAAGGGCGGCACCGAGATCAAGCAGAAGAAGAACGTCCAGATGGGTCTGGGCATGTCGCAGGAGATCGACTCCAACATGGCCGGGCGTGCGCTGCTGTGGGCGTACGGCGCGTCGATCCAGGACGCGAACCAGCAGGTGGTGCTCAACTCCGACCAGGCCGTCGCAGCGGTCGACTTCATGACCAAGCTCTACAAGCAGACGATGACGCCCGAGGTGTTCAGCTGGAACGCGGCGTCGAACAACCAGGGCCTGGTCGCCGGCAAGCTCTCCTACATCATCAACTCGATCTCGGCGTGGCGCAGCGCGCAGGAGCAGAACCCGTCGGTGGCGAAGGACGTGCTGTTCGTCAAGGCGCTCAAGGGCCCGCAGGACGCGATCGCGTCCTCCCACGTCATGTACAACTGGATCGTCCCGAAGTTCTCCAAGTCGGCCGACAACGCCAAGGAGTTCCTGCTCCACTACACGGCGAACTTCGCCTCGGCGACGTACTACTCGAAGCTGTACGACTTCCCGGGCTACGACGGGCTGGTGCCCAAGCTCGACGACTGGCTGTCCAACGACCCCTTCGGCGCGCAGCCGGCGGACAAGCTGTCGGTGCTCAAGGACTCGCTGTCCTGGACGACGAACCTGGGCCACCCCGGACCGGCCAACACGGCCATCGGTGAGATCAACGCCAAGTTCATCATCCCGAACATGTTCGCGGCGGCGGCGCAGGGCAAGAGCAGCGCCAAGCAGGCGGTCGGTGACGCGGAGAAGGCGTGCAAGGACATCTTCGACAAGTGGCGCAAGCAGGGGCTGGTCGGCTGACGGCAGGTCGAGGAAGGGACGGTCGTGGCTGTCGTCGAGGTACAGGACCTGCGCAAGAGCTACGACGGGGGCAAGTCGTTCGCGCTCGACGGGATCGACCTCGCGAGCACCGAAGGGGAGTACGTCGTTCTGCTCGGGCCGTCCGGGTGCGGCAAGACGACGCTGCTGCGCACCATCGCCGGGCTGGAGCACCCCACCTCGGGCGCGGTGCTCATCGGTGGCAACGACGTCAGTGGCCTCCCGCCCCGGGCGCGGAGCATCGCCATGGTGTTCCAGAGCTACGCGCTCTACCCGCACAAGTCGGTGCAGGACAACATCGTCTTCCCGCTCAAGGCCGCAGGCATCGCCAAGGCGGAGCGGACCCGCAAGGCGGAGTGGGCGGCGGGTCTGCTCGGCATCCAGCACCTGCTGGGGCGCAAGCCCCGGCAGCTGTCGGGTGGCGAGCGCCAGCGGGTCGCGCTCGCGCGCGCGCTCGTCCGGGACCCGAGCGTGTTCCTGCTGGACGAGCCGCTGTCCAACCTCGACGCGAAGCTGCGGACCAGCGCCCGCGACGAGCTCAAGCGGTTCCAGCGGGACCTCGGCACGACCACCGTCTACGTGACCCACGACCAGGTCGAGGCCATGGGGCTGGGTGACCGGATCGCGGTGATGCTCGACGGCCGCATCCGCCAGGTCGGCCCGCCGCACGAGGTGTACGACGAGCCCGCGGACACGTTCGTGGCGACGTTCCTGGGCTCACCGCCGATGAACCTCGTCCGCCGGGACGGCGTCCTCGTCGGCTTCCGGCCGGAGCACCTGTGGCCGGTGGAGGAGGTGACGCCCTCGCACCGGGTCACGATGCCGCTCAAGGTGGACCGGCTGGAGTACCTGTCCGGGGACCGGCACGTGTACGGCACCGTCACCGGCATCGGCGAGGAGACCCGGGTCATCGCCCGGCTGCCGGCGACGGTGGTGACGCCGGTGCATCCCGGGGAGACCCACGAGTTCGCCGTGCACACCGACAGCGTGAAGTTCTTCGACGCCGAGACCGGGCTGCGTACCGACCCCGTGCCCCTGGGCGGCTGAGGCGATGTCCCAGACCGCCGCGCCGGCCCCCGCCGCACCCGTCCACCGGCAGCCGAAGGTGGGCCTCGCCGACCGGGAGGGCTTCCTCGCCAAGGTCTTCCTGCTGCCGACGGTGCTCTACGTCGTCGGCCTGGTGGCGTTCCCGTTCTTCCTCGCGATCGCCTACAGCTTCAGCGACGTCACCGCCGGCGACCCCAGCTACCACTGGGTCGGGCTGGCGAACTTCCGGCGGGTCGTCGCGGACCCGGTGTTCTGGCAGTCCTTCCGCAACACCTTGGTGTTCACCGCCGTGTCGATGGTGTTCATCGTCATCTTCGGCAAGGTGCTGGCGAACATCCTCGTCGCCGACTTCAAGGGCAAGTGGTTCGTCCGGTTCCTCGTCCTGCTGCCGTGGACGACACCGGTCTCGCTGTCCACGGTGTCCTGGCTGTGGCTGCTGGACTCGATCTACAGCCCGATCGACTACGCGCTGCGCAGCGTCGGCCTCATCAGCGGCAACATGTACTACCTGGGCAAGCCGCACCTCGCCATGGCGTCGGTGATCGCCGTACAGGTGTGGCGCCTGGTCCCGCTGGCCGCCGTGATCATCATGGCCGGGCTGGTCGCGATCCCGAAGGAGCTCGAGGAGCAGGCCCGGGTCGACGGCGCCGGCTGGTGGCGGCGGTTCTGGGAGGTCACCGTCCCGATGACGCTGCCGGTCATCGCCGTCGCGGCGCTGTTCGGGGCGATCTTCACGGTCACCGACATGACCGTGGTGTACGTCCTCACCCGCGGCGGGCCGAACAACGCCACCCAGGTGCTGTCGAGCTGGGCGTTCTTCACCGGGATCGAGGGCAGCGACATCGCCCAGGGCGCCGCGATCGCGTTGTTCCTGTTCCCGCTGCTCGTCGCGGCCGCGATCGCGATCCTGCGGGCGGTCCGGCGGATGGAGGTGTTCTAGTGGCGACGCTCGACCTCACCGACCCGGCGCAGGTCGGCGCCTTCCGCCGGCGGGCGCAGCGGCGGTACGTCCTCGGCCGGACCGGCCTCTACGGGTTCGTCCTGCTCGCGTCGGTCATCGCGGCCGGCCCGTTCGTGTGGTCGGCGGTCACCGCGTTCAAGACGAACGCCGACCTCTACAACGTCGAGAACAACCCGTTCGTGTTCAACCAGAACCCGACGCTGGACCACCTGCGCTTCCTGTTCAACGACACCGCGTTCCCGACGTTCGTCTGGAACACCTTCTGGGTCGGCCTGGTCGTCGTGGGCATCACGCTCGTCCTGGGGCTCCCGGCTGCGTACAGCCTGGCGCGGCTGGACCGGCCGTGGTCGGGGCCGATGGCGATCGCGATCTTCTTCGTCTACCTCGTCCCGCCGACCCTGCTGTTCATCCCGCTGACCCGGGTGGTCGTGTTCTTCGGCCTGCAGGACAGCACCTGGTCGCTGGTCCTCGTCTACCCGACGTTCACCATCCCGGTGTCGGTCTGGCTGCTCATGGGCTTCCTGCGGGCCATCCCGAAGGACCTCGAGGAGCAGGCGATGGTCGACGGCTACAGCCGGCTGGGCGCCTTCCTGCGCGCCGTCGTGCCGCTCGCGTTCCCGGGCATCGTGGCCGTCGTGGTCTTCGCGTTCACCGTGACCGCGAGCGAGTTCATCTACGCCCTGGCGTTCATCTCGCCGACCTCGCAGAAGGTCATCAGCACCGGCGTGCCCACCGAGCTGATCCGGGGCGACGTGTTCCAGTGGCAGTCCCTGCAGGCCGCCACCGTGCTCGTCGCCGTCCCGGTCGCGCTGGTGTTCAACTTCTTCCTCAACCGCTTCATCACCGGCTTCACGATGGGGGCCGTGAAGGGGTAGCCCCACCCGAGGACCAAGGTCCCCTGATGCCCCGTCCGGCGGATGCGGGAGGATAGAGGGCGACGAAGTCCGAGGGAGGATGCTGATGGCTGACTACGAGCTCGCGTACGAGAGCGGGCGGCTGCCCCTGTCGCTCCGTGAGGCGACCGAGCCTCCGTCCGGGCTGTCCATCGGCAAGCTGCTGTCCGAGACGGGGCACGTGACCTACGACCCCGGGTTCGGCAACACCGCCTCCTGCACGTCGGAGATCACCTTCATCGACGGCGACGCCGGCATCCTGCGCTACCGGGGCTACCCGATCGAGGAGCTGGCCGAGAAGTCGACGTTCCTCGAGGTCTCCTACCTGCTGATCTACGGCGAGCTGCCGACGGCGGAGCAGCTGGCCGACTTCGAGGAGCGGATCCGCTCGCACACGATGCTGCACGAGGAGCTCAAGGGCTTCTTCTCCGGCTTCCCGCGCGACGCGCACCCGATGGCGGTGCTGTCCTCGGCGGTCAGCGCGCTGTCGACGTTCTACCAGGACAGCCTCGACCCGTTCGACGCCGAGCACGTCGAGAGCTCGACGATCCGGCTGCTCGCCAAGGTGCCGACGATCGCGGCGTACGCGTACAAGAAGTCGGTCGGCCAGCCGTTCCTCTACCCCGACAACACCTACGGCTACGTCGAGAACTTCCTGCGGATGACCTTCGGCGTGCCGGCCCGGCCGTACGAGGTCGACCCGGTCGTCGCCAAGACGCTGGACATGCTGTTCATCCTGCACGCCGACCACGAGCAGAACTGCTCCACGTCGACCGTGCGGCTGGTCGGGTCCAGCCACGCGAACCTCTTCGCCTCGATCTCGGCGGGCGTGAACGCGCTGTTCGGCCCGCTGCACGGCGGGGCGAACCAGGCCGTGCTGGAGATGCTGCAGGAGATCCAGGCCTCCGGCGGCGACGTCGAGCGCGTTCGTCCGGCGGGTGAAGGACCGCGAGCCCGGCGTAAGCCTGATGGGCTTCGGCCACCGGGTCTACAAGAACTACGACCCGCGCGCGGCGATCGTGAAGAAGGCGGCCGCTGACGTGCTCGAGGGCATGGCGAAGCCGGACCCGCTGCTCGACATCGCGATGGAGCTCGAGCAGGTGGCGCTCGCCGACGACTACTTCGTCGAGCGCAAGCTCTACCCGAACGTCGACTTCTACACCGGCGTGATCTACAAGGCGATGGGCTTCCCGTCGCAGATCTTCACGGTGCTGTTCGCCCTCGGCCGGCTGCCGGGCTGGATCGCCCAGTGGCGCGAGATGATCAACGACTCCGAGACGAAGATCGGCCGCCCGCGCCAGATCTACACCGGTGCCACCGAGCGCAGCTACGTCCCGGTCGCCAAGCGCTAGAACCCGTGAGCTGCGGGCCGGCGACGTTCTGGCGTCGCCAGCCCGCACTTCGGCGGCGGGGCTCTACAGCTCGCCGAGGAAGAACCGGGTGCCCTGGTCGTCGGTGCACTCGGCGGTGACGCCGTACGGCTGGCGGGCCGGCTCGGTCGCGGTGCCGCCGGCGGCGCGCACCCGCGCGACGGCCGCGTCGATGTCGTCCACCCGCCACATCGGCACGGCCGTGGCGGCGGGCCGGCCGCCGGCCATCCCCACCATCGGTGCGACGTCCTCGACAGTCCAGCCGTCCTCGACCCGGCCGGGCTGGAAGCGCCAGCCGAGCACGGTGCCGTAGAACGCCCGCGCCCGCGCCGCGTCCACCACCTCGTGGGTGACGTACGCGAGGTCGCCCGGCCGGCGCCCGTTCGCGGCGGGTCGCGCCCCGTGCCCGGTGCCGATCTGCCAGACCGCGAAGCGGACGCCCTGGTCGTCGGTGCAGTCGACGACCCGGCCGTGCGGCTCGTCCTCCGGCTCCCCGGCACTGCCGCCCGCGGCGCGGACGCGGGCGACCGCGTCGTCCACGTCGTCGACCGCGTAGCAGCAGAACAGCGTCGGCGGCCCGGGCGCGCGCCACAGGCCGACGTTCGGCTCGGCGGAGGTGATCCGGTGCCGCTGCCTGTCGTCGAACGTCCAGCCGAGCACCGCCCCGTAGAAGTCGCGAGCGCCGTCGACGTCCGCCGTCCAGACCGAGACGTACGCGACGTCGCCCGGCCGGAACGGCTCGGCCGCGGGCACCGGGCTGTTGAGCATCCAGCGGTGGCCGAACGGGTCGCGGACCACGCCGATCCGCCCGTACGGGTTGTCGCCCGGTGGGCGCTCCAGCGTCGCGCCGGCGGCCACCGCGCGCTCGACCAGCCGGTCGACGTCGCCGACCTCGGCGTGCAGGGTCACGGTCGCTCCGGAGCCGGGCACCGGTGCGGCGACGCCGATCTCCGGGTGCTCGTCGGCGAGCATGAGCCGCGCGCCCTCGACCGCCAGCTCGGCGTGGCCGACCCGCCCGTCCGGCATGACGATCGGCTCGCCGAGGACCTGGGCGCCGAGCGCGTCGACGTACCAGTCCAGGGCCCGGCGCGCATCGGCGACGGCGAGGTACGGCGTGACCGAGCGCTGCGGTGTCGCCGTGGGGACGGTCTCGGGCCGGTCGCTGGCAGCGGTCACGGTGACTCCTCTGGGCAGGTCCAGCGCACGCTCGAGCCGGGCGCGCAGGCGGGAGGCGAACCCGGGGTCCGGGTCCGCCGGCTCGACCGGCCGGCGCAGCGCCGCGAACGGGTCAGGCATCGCCGGCCCCCTCTCCGTCGTAAGCGCGCCGGAAGGCCGCGCGCGAGCGCACGAGCAGCGCCTCGGTGGCGTGCAGGGTGCGGTCCAGCAGCCGGGCCACCTCGGGCACCGGCAAATCGTCGAGGTAGCGCAGCGTCAGCGCTGCCCGGTGGTGCGGTGCGAGGCGGGCGAGGGTCTCCTGCGTACGCACTGCGTCCAGCGTCGCCTCCCACGGGTCCTCGACCGCCGGTGGCTCGCCCACGGCCGTGAGGTTGCGCTGCTCACGGGCCTGCCGCCGCCAGTGGTCGGCGAGCTTGTGGCGGGCCACACCCACCAGCCACGCGGTGCTGAGCGGCGGCGGGTCGTCCCGTCGGACGGCGTCGACGGCCGCGAGGAACGTCTCGGCGGTGAGGTCCTCGGCGAGCGCGACCGCGCCGCACCGCGCCAGCAGGTAGCCGTACACGTACGGCAGCGCCTCGTCGTACGCGGCGAGCAGCGCCCCGCGGGTGTCGGCCCGGGCGGCCGGTTGCTCGCTCACGTTGGGATAGTCGTTCGACGGCGGCATACTCCGACAGGGAGGATCGGGTCTTTCTCGGGTGGGGGTCACGTGCGCCGTCTGGCGGAGTTCGTCCTGCGCCATCGCCGGCTGGTCGTACTCGCCTGGGCGCTGCTGTTCGTGGCCGGCGGTGCGACCGCGCAGCACACCACGAGCCGGCTGACGATCGACTTCTCGCTGCCCGGCCAGCCCGGGTACGAGACCGCGAAGAAGATCATGGCGGTGTACGGCAACGGCGGCATCACCCAGCCGCTCATCGCGACCGTGACGCTGCCGGACGGCGACGCGTCGGGGAAGCCGGCCACCGACGCGTTCGACCGCGTGCAGCAGGCGCTGCCGCAGGTGCGCGTGGTCGATCATGCGCGCACGGGTGACCCGGTGTTCCTCACCGCCGACCGGCACACCGCGTACGCGCTGGTGTTCTTCCCGTTCCCCACCGCCTCGTCCGGCGGGTTCACGAACCCCTGGACCGAGCGCGTGCACGCGGCGCTCGAGGCGGCCGCCCCGCCGGGCGCGACCGTGGCCATCACCGGCTACGACGAGCTCGGAACGGGCGGCGGCACGGAGGGGCCCGGCGTGCTCGCCGAGACCCTGTTCGGTGGCCTCGGCGCGCTGGCCGTCCTCGCGTTCGTCTTCGCCTCGTTCCTGGCACTCGTCCCGATCGTGGTGGCGGCGGTCGCCATCCTGACGACGTTCCTCGTGCTGCTCGGCGTCACCTACGTCACGGACGTGTCGTTCATCGTGCAGTTCCTGGTCGCACTGATCGGTCTCGGCGTCGCCGTGGACTACTCGCTGCTCATCGTGACGCGGTGGCGGGAGGAGCGCGAGCACGGCAAGGACAACCACGACGCGGTCGTGACCGCCCTCGACACCGCCGGTCACGCTGTCGTGTTCAGCGGGGTCACGGTTGCGATCGGCCTGCTGGCTCTGGTCGTCCTGCCGGTGCCGTTCATGCGCAGCATGGGCTACGGCGGGGCGCTGATCCCGCTGGTGAGCACGCTCGCGGCCTGCACGCTGCTGCCCGCGATCCTCGGCGGCATCGGCCCGCGCGTGGACTGGCCGCGGATCAGGCACGAGGCCGCCGCCAGCCGGTTCTGGACCCGCTGGGCGACCCTCGTCGTCCGCCACCGGGTCCCCTCCGCGGCCGTGGCGCTCGGCATCCTCGGCACCCTGCTCGTGCCCTTCTTCGGCATCAAGGTCGGCCTCGCCTCCAGCGACTCGCTGGCCCAGAGCGGCCCGGCGTACGAGGCGTTCCACCGGCTGCAGCAGGGCGGCGTGCCCGCCGGCGTGCTCACCCCGATGGAGGTGCTCGTCGACGGCGACCCCGGGCCGGTGGCCGCACGCCTGCGCACCGTGGGCGGGGTGGCCGCCGCGGTGACCTACCCGGGCCCGCGCGGGCTGAGCGAGGTGGTCGTCGTCCCCGCTGTGGAGACGGTGAACTCCACGTCGATGCAGCCTGTCCGCAACGTCCAGCGTGCGGTCGCGAGGGACCCGTCGGTCATCGGCGTCGCGGGGGCGGGGCCGTCGCAGACCGACTACGTCCACGCCGTCTACGACAACTTCCCGTACGTGTTCGCGATCATTCTGCTGCTGACGTTCCTACTGCTCGCCCGGGCGTTCCGATCGGTGCTGCTGCCGCTGAAGGCCGTGCTGCTCAACCTGGTGTCGCTCGCCGCGACGTTCGGCGCCGTCGTGTGGTTCTGGCAGTGGGGTCACGGCTCGGGCGTCGTGTACGGCATCGCACCAACCGGCGCCATCACGTTCTGGCTGCCGA
This sequence comes from uncultured Actinomycetota bacterium, assembly GCA_963728075.1. Classification (GTDB taxonomy): domain Bacteria; phylum Actinomycetota; class Actinomycetes; order JAFAQI01; family DASSKL01; genus CAVSIP01. The sequence goes on from CAVSIP010000007.1 coordinate 320,549, forward strand.
CGCTCGTCTTCGCGTTCCTGTTCGGCCTGTCCATGGACTACGAGGTCTTCATCCTCAGCCGGGTGCGCGAGGAGTACGACCAGCGTCACAGCACGGACGCGGCGATAGTCGAGGGCGTCGGCCGGACGGGCCGCCTGGTCACCAGCGCGGCGCTGATCCTCTTCCTCGCGTTCCTGTCGCTGTCCAGCGGCCCGCAGACCGACGTGAAGGTCATGGCGACGGCGCTCGGTGTCGGGATCCTGCTCGACGCCACGGTCATCCGGGCGCTGCTCGTCCCCGCGCTGGTGTCGCTGTTCGGCCGCTGGAACTGGGTGCTGCCGGCCTGGTTCGCCCGCGTGCTCCGGGTGGCGCCGTCGGCGGGCGCCCCGGAGCCGCCGCGTCCGCCCCGGGTGCCGGCCGCTCGCCGCCCCGACCACGAGCTCAGCAGCCAGGAGGGTGCACCGTGACGCGTGATTGGGCTCGACCGGTCGTGCACTGGGAGATCGAGGCGCTCGACCCGGAGCGGCTGCGCGCGTTCTACCGCGAGCTGTTCCACTGGGAGATCGGCGACGGGCCGGTCATGCAGGTCACCCCCGGGATCGGGGGGCCGGAGCCCGGTCCGGGTGGGCACATCCGCGCCGGCGAGCGGTCGCGGGTCAACCTCTACGTCCAGGTGCTGGACCTGGCCGCGTCGCTGGTCCGCACGGAGGAGCTCGGCGGCCGGGTGACGTTGCCGCCGTTCGACGTGCCGGGCGGGCCCACGCTCGCGGGCATCGCCGACCCCGAGGGCAACCCGGTGATGCTGGTGCAGCAGTAGGCGGCGCTCAGTCGAGCGTCTCGTACCGCGCCCGGCGGACACTCGCGGTGTCGGCCAACGCCAGGAAGCCCGCCGCCACCGGGTCACCTGCCTCGTCGTGCTCCGCGGCGACCGCGTCGTCGTCCGTCGCCCAGAGCGTGACGACCAGCCACTCGCCGCCGGCGGCGCGGGCCGTCGTCCGACGCAGGAAGCCGCGCCGGCTCGGCAGGTACTCCACCTGCACCCGGCGGTCGGCCTCGAGCAGCGTCGGCTCGTCCGTGCCGGCTGCCGGGCGGAACACCAGCGTCTCCACGATCACGGCCGCATCCTCCCGCAGCGACGGTCAGGCGAGCAGGCGGTGCCCGCCGAGGTAGCCGACGTCGAGCAGCTCCGCATACGGTGCGCGCCGGCTCATCTCGGTTCGGATGGCCGCGGTGTCCACCGGCGGCAGGAACCCGGGCAGCCAGTTGTCGTGGTGGTCGAGCACGACCTGGCGCGGGCGGAGCAGCTCCACCTGGCGGGCGACGAACTGCGCCAGCGAGCCCTGGACCGGTTCGCCGTCGACGTTGCCGCGCCCGGCTGCGGCGAGGATCGCGACGTCGGGGCGCAGGTCGTGCAGTACGCCGGACCAGTGCCCGGAGGTGTCCTGGTAGAGCAACGACCCGCGCGGTGTCTCCAGCAGGTAGAGCAGTGCCCCGCCGTCCCCGCGCGGCCCCTGGTCGCTGGCGCGCAGGTGCGCCACGACGTCCGCACCCAGGCCGGCCACCCGCTGCTGCATCGCGGCGAACCGGGCCAGCGTCTCCTGGTGGGTGAGCCCGTAGTCACCGAGGCAGACCTCGTCCGTCGCCCCCATGCCGGCCCAGACGCAGGAGTGGACGGACGGGAACACCGTCGCCGTCAGGTCGTCCGCGAGCCGGACCCGCTCACCGCCGCTGACCGGCATCAGCTGGGTCAGGGGGACGCCCTGCGCCTCCATCACGCGAACCGTCTCGTACGAGCCGACGATCGTCGCGCCGGTCCGTCGCGCGATCCGCTCTGCGCCCCACAGGTGGTCGAAGTGCGAGTGCCCGACGAGGATCCAGTCGGCCCGGTCCACGTCGTCGGCGGTGAGCCCGGTGCCGTCGGCCCCGGGCACCCGGTCGATGTAGGCGTCGAGGAAGACGACCGTGTCCCCGACCGTCAGCCGGAACGTCGCGCAGCCGTACCAGTCGAGCGTCACCGCACCGGCCATCTCAGCCCTCCTCCAGGCACGCGTAGACCGCGTCCAGCAGCGCCCGGTTGCGCGGGTTCTGCCAGCGGGGACCCATCTCGTTCATGACGTAGCCGACGGCGACGCCCGCCTCCGGGTCGCAGAAGCCGAGCGAGCCGCCTGCCCCGAAGTGCCCGAACGCGCCGGCGTTCGGGCCCAGCGGGCGCTCCGGCTGCGTGAGCTGGAACCCCAGGCCGAACCGCGACGGCCGGTGCAGGATCCGGTCCTCGCCGTACGCCTGCTCGCGGGTGGCCTCCCGCAGCGCGCCCGGGTCGACCAGCGGGTAGCCGTCCGCGGCCCGCCCGCCTGCCGCCAGCGCGGCGTACACCGTCGCCACCCCCCGAGCGGTGGCGTGGGTGTTGGACGACGGGATCTCCGCCGCGCGCCACGCGGCCGTGTTCACGACGCCGGCACCGGAGAGCCCGGCGGGGTTCCAGTACGCGTTGTACGCCATGAGCTCGTCGTCGGAGAGCCCGGCCGGCTCCTCCTCCGCGGGCGGCTCGCCGGGCCAGTGGAAGGTGGCCGCCCGCGGGTGCTCGGCGGCAGGCAGGCCGAGGTGCACGCCCGCACCCAGCGGCCCCGCGACCTCGGCGGCGAGGTAGCGGCCCGGCGTACGGCCGGTGGTCCGGCGGACGAGCTCGCCGCCGAGGAACCCGAACGTGTTGGTGTGGTAGCCGTGCGCCTGCCCGGGTGCCCACCACGGCTCCTGCTCGGCCAGCGCGCCGGTCATGAGCGTCCAGTCCAGCATCGCGCCCGGGGGCAGCCGGCGTCGTACGGCCGGCAGGCCGGCCTGGTGGCTGAGCAGCTGCCGGACGGTGACCGCGGCCTTGCCGGCGGCGGCGAACTCCGGCCAGTACCGGGCGACCGGTGCGTCCCAGTCCAGGTGCCCCTCGCCCGCGAGCCGCGCCAGGCACAGCGCCAGCAGCCCCTTGCCGACGGAGAAGACGTCGACGAGCGTGTCGCGCTGCCACGGCCGGCCGGTGTGGGGGTCGGCGAGGCCGGCCCAGAGGTCCACGACCACCCGCCCGTCCACGACCAGGCACACCGCGGCGCCGACCTCGCCGTGCTCGGCGAAGTTGCGCTCGAAGGCCTCGCGGACGCCGGCGAACCGGCGGTCCCATGTGCCCTGCGCTCGTACGCCCACCCTGCGCATTAGACAGGAGGGGTGCGCTCCCGTCACGGGACGCGTACGGTCGGCCGGTGACCGCTGTGACGGCCGACGCGGCCGTGCTCGACCGGGTGCTCGCCGACCTCGACCGCGACGGCTACGCCGTCGTCGAGCGGCTGCTCGACGCGGACGAGGCCGCCGGGATCCGGGCCGGCCTGCGGGAGGTGCTCGACCGCACCCCGACCGGGCGCAACGACTTCGAGGGCTACCTCACCCGCCGGATCTACGCGCTGTTCGCGAAGACCCGCGCGTTCGACGCGCTCGCCGTGCACCCGCTGCTGCTCGGCGTGCTCGACCGGGTCCTCGGGCCGAGCTACCAGCTCAGCGCGCCGGTCGGGATCGAGATCGCGCCGGGTGAGAAGGCGCAGTTCCTGCACACCGACGACGGGATCTACCCGTTGCCGCGCCCGCACCCCGAGGTGGTGCTCAACACCATGTGGGCGCTCGACGACTTCACCGGCGACAACGGGGCGACGCGCGTCGTACCGGGCAGCCACCGCTGGACCGACCGACACCCCACCGAGGACCAGACCGTCACGGTGACCATGCCCGCCGGGTCGGTGCTGTTCGTCGTCGGCAACCTCTGGCACGGCGGCGGCGCGAACCGCACGGAGCGCCCGCGCCTCGGGGTGCTCCTCGAGTACTGCGCGGGCTGGCTGCGCCAGCAGGAGAACCACGTCGTGGCCGTACCGCCCGAGGTGGTGCGCACGCTGGACCCGCGGCTGCAGGAGCTGCTCGGCTACAACATCCACCCGCCGTTCGTGGGCTACGTCGACGGCCGGCACCCGCGCCGGGTCCTGGAGGAGCGCGCCGGCGGCTAGGCGGTCGAGGTGAGCTGCAGGCCGACCACGCCGGCGACGATCAGGCCGATGCAGGCCAGCCGCAGCGCGGTCACCGGCTCGCCGAACACGACCACGCCGATGGTGACGATCGCGGCCGTGCCGACCGCTGACCAGACGGCGTACGCCACCCCCACCGTGAGGCCCTGGCGCAGGGCGACGGCGAGCGCGACGAAGCTCACGGCGTAGCAGACGGTGACCGCTGCCCCGGTCGAGACGCGGGGGTGGTCGCTGACGACCTTGAGCAGGCTGGTGCCGGCCACCTCGGAGAGGATCGCCGCCACCAGCCAGAGCCATGCCACGGGGGGCAAACCTACCTGCGGGCAGACTGGGGGCCATGCAGCTGCGGGGCCGCGTCGCCATCGTCACCGGAGCGGGGCACGGGCTCGGCCGCGCGCTCGCGGAGGGTCTCGCCGCGGCGGGGGCGTACGTCGCGCTGGTCGACCGGGACGGTGCCGCGGCACGCGCCGTGGCGCAGGGGCTGCCCGGGGACACGTTCGGTACGACCGCCGACGTGGCCCACCCGGAGGCCCTGGCACGCCTGGTCGCCCACGTCGAGCAGCGGCTCGGGCCGATCGACGTCTACTGCTCGGTCGGCGCGCGGGCGGACGTCCGTACGCACCGGTTGGCCGCCGCCGAGGTGCTGCCGACGATGGCCCAGCGGCACCGGGGGTACTTCCTCGCCGGGGAGGGCGCGGCGCCGGGGGTCGCGGAGCTCGTGCGCGGTCTCGCGGCGGAGTACGCGGGTGCCGGGGTGGTCGTGGAGGGCCCGGTGGACGCCGGCGCCGCCCGGGCGGTCCTCGGGCGGATGGCCCGGGTGTGGGCACCGACGGGACCTTAGCCCCTCCACCCGTCGCCGCCCGTCGCCCACCGTGGGGCCATGAGCACGACCGCCGAACCGTCCACGACCACCTTCGACCCCACGACCGTCGACCGGGTCGTCGTCCCGGTCGACGGCTCCGTCTTCGCCGAGCGGGCGCTCGGCCTGGCCCGCACCCTCGCGGCCCCGGAGCACTGGGAGGTGCTGCGCCTGCACGTGCTGCCGCTGCACGGTGCGGAGGTCCGGCCGGTACGGGCCGAGCTCGAGGCGCAGGCCGCGCACCCGAACGAGGCGATCGTCGAGGAGGCGGACCGTCCGGGGGCGCTGCTGTGCATGGCTTCGCACGGCCGCGGGCGGGTCGGCGGGCTCCTGCTGGGCAGCACGGCCGAGGCGGTGCTCCGTACGGTGCACGCCCCCGTCCTGCTCGTCGGGCCGCGCTACGCCGTGCGGGACCTGGACCAGCCGCTGCAGCGGGTGGTCGTCGCCCTGGACGGGTCCCACGCGGCGGAGGTGGTCGTCCCGACCGCGGTGGCGTGGGCCCGCTGGCTGGGGCTGCCGCTGGAGCTGGTCCAGGTCGTCGTTCCGGGGCTCGAGGCGTCGTCGAACGCCCCGGGCGGACCGGAGCCCGGCTTCGAGAGCGGCTACCTGCGCTCGGTCGCCCGCTCCTTCGGGTCCGCGGTGTCGTGGGACGTGCTGCACGGCGAGGACCCGGCGCGGGCGATCGTCGACCACGCGCGCCGGGACGCCCTCGTGGTGCTCACGACGCACGGCCGGACCGGGCTGCCGCGGCTGACCGTCGGCAGCGTCGCGGCGGGCGTCGTGCACCACGCGGAGGGGCCGCTGCTGGTCGCCGGACCGCGGTTCGCGACCGGCTAGCGGCTCACGCGGGGGCGAGCGTCCGCTCGAGGACGGGTCCCATGAGGTCGGCGAAGTTGCCGACGTAGAAGGCCTCGCGCTCCTCGGCCGTGCAGTGGGCGAGGCTGGCCTCGAAGCGCTTCATCGGGTTGCGGCCGCCCTCGACGTGCGGGTAGTCGCTGGAGAACATCGCGACCTGCGGACCGCACTCGCGCACGATCCAGCCGGCCGGCTCGTGCGGGTACGGCGTCACGCGCACCTGCCGCTGCACGTACTCGCTCGGCCTGAGCGCCAGGTTCTGCAGGCGCTCCTCGTTGCGGCGGAAGGCCTCCGCCGCGGAGTCCATGGAGTGCATCCAGCCGGGGACCCAGGCGGCGCCCAGCTCGATGACACCGAACTTCAGGTCGGGGAACCGGTCGAGCACGCCGTCGACGATGAGCACGCCGAGGGTCTGCATCGGGGCGTACGGGATCGCCAGGTAGGACACCGAGGTGAAGTTGGTGTCGCCGCCGTGGAAGTCGGGGACGGGGGGCAGGCCGTTGTTCTTGTAGACCGGGTTCATCGGGGTCTCGAAGCCGACGTGGAACACGACCGGCACGCCGGCCTCCTGCGCCTGCGCCCACACCCGGTCCAGGCCGACGTGGCTCGGCGAGTGGTCCTTCGGCGGGTCGGACGGCACCATGATCGCCGCCGCGCCCAGGTCGATCGCCTCGGCGGTGCACTGCGCCGCCCGGTCGACGTCGGCGAACGGGACGTAGCAGACCGGCAGCAGCCGGCGGTCGACGCTGCAGAAGTCGACCATCCCCCGGTTGTGCCCGGTCGCGAGCGCGTACGCCAGGTCGACGTCGGCCGTGGCGTCGAAGCGGTGCAGCGGGCCGAGGTAGCTGGTGGTGAACACCAGCTGGCTGGCGAAGCCGAGGTGGTCCAGCGCGGCGGGCCGGTCCTCCGGGAGCATCGCGCCGAGCGCCGCGTGGTTCTTGCGCAGCATGATCTGCGACTCGTCCTCGGCTCGCCACTCGGGGTCGCGCTGCTTGGCCATGGCCGCGTCGAACACCTGCGGCGCCTCGAACGGGCGCAGCGCCTCGGTGAGCGCGTCCCGTACGCCCGGGTCGGCGTACCGGACGGCGAAGCCGGGGGGCTCGAAGACGTGGGAGTCGGCGTCGTGCACGGTGCGACCCTCGACGTACGGCATGGCGATCCTCCGTCGGTGCTCGGTGCTGGCTGCCACCCTGCCGCCTCCCGGCGAGCAAGGGAAGAGGGGCCCGGGGCTTGCTGCACGTTGATCTGTCTCGTCGGGCGGGACAGGTCAACGTGCGGCGGCGGCGGCCGGCGGCCAGGGGACCGTGGCCTGCAGGACCGCCTCGGTGAGGGCCTCGGTACGGAAGCGGGTCACCTGCTGGTACTCGGGGTCCGCGACCATCCGGCTGAACGCCTCGCGGCTCGGGTAGCGGACCAGCAGCACGGCGTCCCACGCCTGGCCCTCCTCGGCCACCAGGACGGTCGACCCGTCGCCGGCGTAGAGCACCTCGGCGCCGTAGCGCGCGAGGAACGTCTCGTTCAGGTGGCGGGCGTACTCGTCGTACGACGCGCGCCCGCCGTCGGCGAACCGCAGCAGGTTGAGCATCACCACCGGACCGCCCGGGTCCTCCGCCAGCAGCCGCTTGAGATCCGCACCACGCGGGTCGATCGCCATCGCCGTCCTTCCTGCCGAGCCGTCGGTCCGGCCAGCCTCGCACGCTCCGTACACTCGAAGGACATCCGCTCGACCCCTCGAGGAACCCCCGTGCCTGCGTCACCCGCCGACGGCGCGCTGCGTGCGCTGCTGCTCGAGAACGTCCATCCCGACGCTGCGGCGCTGCTGACCGACGCCGGCGTACGCGTGGAGACGGTCGACCGGGCCGTGGACGAGACCGAGCTCGCCGAGCGGCTGGCCGGGGTGCACCTCGTCGGCATCCGCTCGAAGACCGAGATCACCGAGGCGGTCCTGGAGGCCGCGCCCGACCTGCTGGCGATCGGTGCGTTCTGCATCGGGACCAACCAGATCGACCTGTCCGCGGCGTCGCAGCGCGGCGTCGCGGTGTTCAACGCGCCGTTCTCCAACACCCGCAGCGTCGTCGAGCTGGCAATCGCCGAGATCATCGCGCTGACCCGCCGGCTCGCCGACAAGAACACGGGCATGCACGCGGGGGTCTGGGACAAGTCCGCCGAGGGCAGCCACGAGATCCGCGGCCGCCGGCTGGGCATCGTCGGGTACGGCAACATCGGCAGCCAGCTGTCCGTGCTCGCCGAGGGGCTCGGCATGTCGGTGTGGTTCTACGACACCGCCGACAAGCTCGCGCTGGGCAACGCCCGCCGCTGCGGCTCGCTGGAGGAGCTGCTGGAGTCGGTCGACGTCGTGTCACTGCACGTCGACGGCCGGCCCGGCAACAGCGGCATGTTCGGCGAGGACGCAGTTCGCGCTCATGCGGCCGGGCAGCCTGTTCCTCAACCTCTCGCGCGGGTTCGTCGTCGACCACGCGGCGCTGCGCCGGCACATCGAGTCCGGGCACCTCGCCGGCGCTGCCGTCGACGTCTTCCCGCACGAGCCGAAGGGCCGCGGCGAGGAGTTCGTCTCCGAGCTGCGCGGCCTGCCGAACGTCATCCTCACCCCGCACATCGGCGGGTCCACCGAGGAGGCGCAGCAGGACATCGGCCAGTTCGTGGCCGGCAAGCTCCGCGACTTCTGGCAGTTCGGCAACACGACGATGAGCGTGAACCTGCCGACGCTCGTGCTGCCGCAGCGCCCCGAGGCGCACCGCATCACCCACCTGCACCACAACGTCCCCGGCGTGCTCGCGACGATCAACGGCATCCTGGCCGAGCAACAAGGTCAACATCGAGGGCCAGCTGCTCGGCACCCGCGGCGAGCTCGGGTACGTCATCACCGACGTCTGCGTCGACTACCCGCCCGACGGTGCTCGACCAGCTGCGCGGCGATGGACGAGACGGTGCGGCGTCAGGCTGCTGTCGTGACCTCGAGGACGCGCTGCGCCGCCGCCGTCGGCGACGCGCACGTGCTGACCGACCGCTCGGTCACCGCGTCGTACGAGACCGACTGGACCGGGCGGTTCTCCGGCCGCGCGCGCTGCGTCGTGCGCCCGGCCGACACCGACGCAGGTCGCCGCGGTCGTGCGGGCGTGCGCCGAGGCCGGGCGTCGCCGTGTGCGTGCAGGGCGGCAACACCGGGCTGGTCGGGGCGAGCGTGCCCGCCGATGGTGCGTGGTGCTGTCGACTCTGCCGGCTGACAGGCTGTCGAGCCGGTGGACGACGGTCGCCGGCGCAGGTGACGGTCGGCGCCGGGGTGACGCTCGCCGCGGCTGCAGGCGCACGTGCGCGCCGCAGCGGGCTCGACTTCGGCGTCGACTTCGCCGCCCGCGAGTCGTGCACGGTCGGCGGCATGGTCGCGACGAACGCCGGTGGCGAGCGGGTGCTGCGCTACGGCACGACCCGGGCGCAGCTGCTCGGGGTCGAGGCGGTGCTCGCCGACGGGTCGGTGGTGAGCCGGCTCGGCCGGGCTGCCGAAGGACAACACCGGCTACGACCTGGTCTCGCTGCTCGCCGGCAGTCGAGGGGACGCTCGCCGTGTCCTGACGCGGCTGCGGCTGCGGCTGGTGCCGCTGCTGCCCACGCGCGCGGTGGCGCTCGTCGCGGTGGCCGAGCACCGCCGCGGCGGTCGCGCTGGTCCGGCCGCTGCGGGACGCGCTGCCGACGCTGGAGGCGGCCGAGCTGTTCTACGCCGACGGGCTCGACCTCGGTCCGCGGGCAAACCGGGCTGCCGGCGCCGTTCGCCGAGGCGCACCCGGCGTACGTGCTCGTGGAGTGCGCCGCGCGCACGCGACCCGACCGACGCGCTGCTCGACGGCCCTCGGCGGACGGCGGACGGCGTCGTGTCGACGCGACGGTGGCGAGCGACGCGCGCGGCCGGCACGCGCTGTGGGCCTACCGCGAGGCGCACACCGAGGCCATCAACGCTGCCGGGGTGCCGGTGAAGCTCGACGTCGCCGTCCCGCTGCGCGTCGTTCGCCGACGCGGTGGCCGCGCTGCCGGTCGCCGTCGCCGCGGCGGCGCCGGCCGTCGCGGCTGGTGCTGTTCGGTCACGTCAACGAGGGCAACCTGCACGTCAACGTGCTCGACGCCGTGGACCGGGCCGAGGAGGTCAGCGACGCGGTGCTGCACCTGGTGGCGTCGTACGGCGGCAGCATCAGCGCCGAGCACGGCGTGGGCCGGGCCAAGCGGGCCTGGCTGCCGCTGTCGCGGTCGGCGACCGAGATCGCGGTCATGCGCGCGATGAAGGCGGCGCTCGACCCGCGCGGTCTGCTCAACCCGGGCGTGCTGCTCGACTGAGCCCAGAGCCGTTCGCCCCTACCGGGTCGCCCGCGCTGTGGCGTTGCATCGTGGTGCCTCTTAGGGGTGACCCGCGATGCTCGCTCGGCCACGGCAGGCACTTGCGCTGCTGGCACTCGTGCTGGCGGCCTGCACGTCCGGTACGGCGACGACCGGTGTGGCCACGCCACTGTCCCCGACCTCGGCCACCCCGACCCCGACCTCGACCCCGTCTGCGACCCCGACCCCGACCTCGACCCCGGCTGCGTCGGTGACGGCCACCCCGACCGCGTCCCCCACCCCCTCCCCGTCGCCTACCCGCACGGCCGCTCCCCGGACGTCCGCGCCCGCACCGCAGCGCACCACGGCGACCCCGGCGGGACGCCCGGTGCTCAGCTCCGGGGCGCAGGGCCCGGCGGTGGTGGCGCTGCAGCAGCGGCTGGCCGCGCTGCACTACGACGTCGGCGCCGCGGACGGCGGGTTCGGCTCGGCCACCTACCACGCGGTCGTCGCGTTCCAGAAGGTCAACGGACTCGACCGCACCGGCACGGTGACCGCGGCCGTGTGGGCGCGCCTCGACCACCCGGTGGTGCCCGCGCTGCGCTACGTACGCAGCGGCAGCGGCCTGGAGGTCGACCTCGGCAAGCAGGTGCTCTACCGCGCCGAAGGGGGCGCGCTGGTGGCCGTCTACGACACGTCCACCGGCCGGCCGTCGTTCCCCACACCGGTGTCGGGTGGCGCACCGTTCCACATCTGGAAGCGAGCGTTGGCGGGTGGGACGGGGTACGGCGACCTCGAGCACTACGTGCAGTACTACTACCCGGGGTCGCTGCTGGCGATCCACGGCTACAGCTCGGTGCCGGCGTTCCCGAACAGCCACGGCTGCATCCGGCTGATCCCGGCCAGTGCCGCCCGGCTGTGGGCGGTCACCTTCGTCGGCGAGGCGGTCTACACGTACCGGTGAGCCGCTCGGCTGGCAGACTCGCCGCCGTGCGGGCCGAGTGCATCTCCTTCCTCACCGACTACGGGCTCGACGACGGGTTCGTCGCCGCCTGCAAGGGCGTGCTGCTCGCTCGCGCGCCCGGCGTACCCGTGCTCGACGTCACCCACCTCGTCCCCCCGGGCGACGTACGGCGCGGCGCGGCCGTCCTCGCGCAGACGCTGCCGTACCTGCCGCCCGGCGTGCACGTGGCCGTCGTCGACCCCGGGGTCGGCACGGCCCGCCGACCGGTCGTGGTCGTCACGCCGCGCGGCTTGCTCGTCGGTCCGGACAACGGGGTGCTGTCCTGGCCGGCGGACGCCCTGGGCGGTGCGACGGTGGCGTACGTCATCGATGCCGTACGGCTCGGCGTCACGCGCACGTCGGCGACCTTCCACGGCCGGGACGTGTTCGCGCCGGCCGCGGGGGAGCTCGCCCGGGGGCTGCCGCCCGAGGAGGTCGGCGAGCCGGTCGACCCGGCCGGGCTCGTCCGGCTGCCGCGGCCGCGCTACGTCGACGCCGACGGCGGGGTGGACGTGGAGGTGGTCACCGTGGACCGGTTCGGCAACGTCATGCTCGCCGCCGGCCCGGACGCGTTACCGCTCCGGCCGGGTGCGCAGGCCGCCGTCAACGGCGACCGGATCCCGTACGTCACCACGTTCGCGGACGTCGAGCCCGGCGAGCCGCTGCTGTACGTGGACGCCGCCGGCGCGCTGGCGCTGGCCGTCCGCGACGGCAGCGCGGCCGCTTTCTTCGGTGCGAGCGCGGGCGACCTGGTCCGGATCCGCCCCGTCGCAGGCCGGTCGTGAACCAGAACGGCACTGTGCGTGCCACTGTGCTTCACGACCGGCTGGGGTCGGGCCCTACTTCTCGGCGAAGCGGTCGCGCAGCTCGCGCTTGAGGAACTTCCCGGCCGGGTTGCGCGGCAGCGGCTCGGTGAGGATGAGGAACTGGGTCGGCACCTTGAACGGCGCGAGCCGCTCGGCGACGTGTGCGGCCAGGTCCTCGGGGGTCACCTCGACGCCCGGGCGCGGGAAGACCGCTGCGGCGACCTCCTCGCCGAGCCGCTCGTGCGGCAGGCCGAACACCGCGGCCTCGTGCACGCCCGGGTGCTCGTAGATGGCGGCCTCGACCTCGGCGCAGTACACGTTCTCGCCGCCGCGCAGGACCATGTCCTTGAGTCGGTCCTCGACGTAGACGAACCCCTCCTCGTCGAGCCGGCCGATGTCACCCGTACGCAGCCAGCCGTTGACGATCGTCTCGGCGGTGGCGTCGGGCTTGTTCCAGTAGCCCTTGATGAGGTTCGGGCCCTTGAACCAGATCTCGCCGCGCTCGCCGACGGGCAGCGGCTCGAACGTGGCCGGGTCACGGATCTCGCACTCCATGATCACCGGCGGCCGGCCCGCGCTCGTGGGCTTGCGTACGGCGTCGTCGCCGGAGATGCCGGGGCCGAGTGCGTTGGTCTCGGTCATGCCGTAGCCGAAACCGGGGCGCCCGCCCTTGAAGTCGCTGTCGATCTGCTTGATCAGCGACGGCGGCGGCGGCGCGCCACCGCCGCCGACGTAGGTGAGGCTCGAGGTGTCGTAGTCGGCGAACTTCGGGTGCTGGAGCATGTCCCAGCTCTGCGTCGGCACCCCGATGAACGAGGTGATCTTCTCGCGCTCGATGAGCTCGAGCGCCCGCTCCGGGTCCCACTTGTACATGATCACGAGCTTCGAGCCGCCGACGAACGACCCGAGCATGACCGGGACGCAACCGGTGACGTGGAACAGCGGGACGGCGAGGATCATCGCCGGGTCGGCGGGTGCCGCGGCGGGGTCGGCCTTCTGCTCGTCGATGAGCGGGCGCAGCGCCTGGCCGACGGCGAACCCCATCAGCGCCTGCACGACGGCCCGGTTCGTCGACACCGCACCCTTGGGCCGGCCGGTGGTCCCGGAGGTGTAGAGGATCGTCGCGTCGTCCTCGGGGTCCACGGTGACGTCCGGCAGCGTGGTGCCCGGCTTGACCAGGTTCTCCCACAGGTCGATGCCCTCGGGGGCCGCGCTCTTCGAGCGGACCATGAGGATGCGGGTGCCGAGGCGCTCGGCGGAGCCCTGGCAGCGCGCGACGCGCTCCGGGTCGGCGATGAGCACGGTGGCGCCGGAGTCCTCCAGCGCGTAGTCCATCTCGTCCTCGGTCCACCAGGCGTTCATGGACACGTTGACCGCGCCGATCGAGGTGATCGCCGCGAAGGAGATGACCCACTCGGGGTAGTTGCGCATCGCGACCGCCACCCGGTCGCCCTTGCGCACGCCGTAGTGGTCGACGAGCGTGGCGGCGAGCGCGTCCACCTGCTTGAACACGTCGGCGTACGTCCAGCGCTCGTCCTCGTAGACGAGGAAGACCTTCTCACCGTGCCCACGGGCCATGGCGAACAGGTCGCGCAGGCTCGGTGGGGCGTTCTTGAACCCGCGGTAGGTGACCCCGCCGACCTCGATCGGCACGATCTCGAAGATCTGACCCGGCCCGGTGGCCTGGGCGACGGCTTCTGCATACGTCAACGGCATGCGCACGAGGTTATGCGGTGGCCCGGCCGTCCCGCTGCGCAGGATCGAACGGCGTTCGGTGCCAGACTGCGGGCATGCTCGTCGAACTCGCCGCCGCCGTCCGCGCCGGGCGCGTCTCCGCCCGCGACCTCGTGGCGGAGTCGTTGCGCCGGATCGAGGCCGCCAACCCGGTGCTGAACGCCGTCGTCGCACTGCGGGCGGAGGAGGCGCTCGCCGACGCGGAGCGCGTGGACGCGGGGCGGACCCGGCCCACCGGTCCGCTCGCCGGGCTCCCGCTGCTGGTCAAGGACCTGGCCCCCACCGTGGGGCTGCCGACGACCATGGGCAGCCCGCTGTACGCCGACGCCCCGCCGGCAGGCGAGGACGACGTCGTGGTGGCACGGCTGAAGGCGGCCGGTGCGATCGTCGTCGGCAAGACCAACACCCCGGCCTTCGGGCACACCGCCGTCACGACGAACGAGGTCTTCGGCGCGACCCACAACCCGTGGAACCTCGAACGCTCACCCGGTGGTTCGAGCGGCGGGTCGGCCGCATCCCTGTCCGCCGGGCTGGCCGCCCTCGCGACGACCAGCGACGGCGGTGGCTCCGTACGCATCCCGGCCTCGGCCTGCGGGCTGGTCGGCTACAAGCCGACCAACGGCGCGATCGGCCGCAGCCACCTGCCGCGCTGGATGGAGTTCTCCACCATGGGGTGCACGGGGACGAGCGTGGCTGACGTGCTGCTCGAGGCGTCCGTCGTGCTGGGTGGCGTTCCCGGTGATCTGCTGGCCCTGCCGCCCGGGGCGGTGCCGCTGGAGCCCGCGATGCCCCGCCGGGTGGTCGCCTGCCGGAGCCTGCGCCCGGCCGTCGACGACCGGATCGGCGCTGCGTTCGACGCGGCGTGCGACGCCGTCGAGCGGGAGCTGCGGCTGCCCGTCGAGCGGGTGAGCGAGGTGACGAGCGCCGGGGCCGCGACGGCCTGGGTGGTGATGGCGGCAGTGGAGCTGGCGCAGAGCCTCGCCGACCAGCGGGAGGCCTGGGACGGCTTCGAGCCGAGCCTGCGGGTGCTGGTGCAGTTCGGCGCGGCCGTGTCGACCTTCGACTACGTCGCGGCGGCCCGCAGCCGGTGGGACGAGTGCGCCCGGGTGGACGCCCTGCTGGGCGCCGACGCAGTCCTGCTCACGCCCACCGTGAACGTGCCGTCGTGGCCGGCCGACGGCCCGCTGCCCGACCGGGTGGGTGAGGTCACGGCCACCGGGATCGCGGTGAACACCATGGACTTCAACCTGACCGGCCACCCGGCGGTCAGCGTGCCGCTGGGCACCGACGACGCGGGGGTGCCGTTCGGCCTGCAGGTCGTCGCCCCGCGCTGCGCGGACCACCTGGCGCTCGGGTTCGCCGGGGCGTGGGAGCGGATCCGTCCCTGGGCGCTCAGCCCGCCGCTCTACGCGGCGTTCGCCCCGACCGGGTGACCTGGCCCCACAGCACCTGCTGGACGGAGCGGGCGTGCCAGCGGGTGCCCTTCGACGTCTTCAGGCCCTCGGCGTTGAGTGCCGCGGCGATCGTGTACGGCGACGAGCCGGCGTTCCACATCGTGACGACGCGCTCGAGCACCGTGTCGTCGGCAGCCGCCTGCCGCACCCGGGCCGGGACCGGTATCCGCCCGGAGGCCTCCTCGATGCCGACGAGGAAACCGAGCAGGGAGCCGCTGGCGCTGCGCACCGCGGAGACCTCCAGCTCGAGGGTGCGGTCCGGCCCAGGGGCAAGGGGGAGCAGCACGGTGTGGTCGTCGTGCACCTGGGCCGCGTTGCCGGTGAGCTCCTCGTGGACCCGGGCGATGGCCACCGGCGGCGCCAGCTCGCAGACCCGGCTGCCGACGAGATCGGCGGCGGAGCGGCCCAGGGCCAGCTCGGCGGCGGCGTTCATGACCACCACGACCCCGTCAGGGTCGATGACGAGCAACGGCGCGCTGCTGTGCTTGGCGAGCGCGCGTAGCCACGGGCGCAGGGACCGCGGACCGGTGGACAGCGGGCTCATGGCGACGTCCTCGTGCTCCTGGGCCCTCCGGGTTGACGGCCCCCCTCGGCACGAGTGTGCGCGGGGAACGGTGACAGGAAGGTGACAGGGCTCACCGGTCCGCCGCGAGCAGGTACCCGGCGCCGCGGACGGTCCGGATCGAGTGCCCGCCGTACGGCCGGTCCACCTTGTCCCGCAGCCGCCGCACGGTCACCTCCACGACGTTCGACTCCGGCTCGAACGCGAAGTCCCACAGGGCGTCCCGGATCTCCGAGCGGGACACGACCGTCCCCGCGTGGCGGGCCAGCAGCTCGAGCAGCTCGTACTCCCGCGGGGTGAGCGGCAGCGGGTCACCCTGCCGGGCGGCCGTGCGGCTGGCCGGGTCCACGACGAGGTCACCCACGGCCAGGACCGCCGGGCGGGGCTGGGCCCCGCGGCGCACGATGGCGCGCAGCCTGGCGCGCAGCTCCTCCACGGCGAACGGCTTGGTCAGGTAGTCGTCGGCGCCCGCGTCGAGCCCGCGCACGCGGTCGTCGGTGGTGCCGTGGGCGGTGAGCAGCAGGATCGGTGTCCACACGTGCGCCGCGCGCAGCCTCCGCACCACCTCGATGCCGTCCGGCGGCGGCATGCCGACGTCGAGCACGACCGCGTCGTAGGCGTTCTCGGCGGCGTGCCACAGCGCCTCCGTGCCCGTCGCGACCGGGTCGACCACGTGCCCCTCCTTGCGCAGGGCGCGGGCGACCAGGCTGAGGACCCCCGGGTCGTCGTCGGTGACGAGGATGCGCACCTCAGCCTCGCAGTGCCCGGTCGACCGCCTGAGCGAGCCGTTCGGTATCGACCGGCCTCCCGACGGACGCGGCGCCGGCCGGCGCATCGCCCAGGAACACCACCGCCCGGACCCGTCCGGCGTCGAGCAGCCTGGTGGCGAGTGCCGTGCCGTCCTCACCGGGCAGCCGACCGGCGGTGAGCAGCAGGTCGAACGGGTCGGGTCCGGCCAGGGCCAGCACGGTGGCGAGCTCGGCGTCTGCCGCCGACACGACCGTGTGCCCCTCGTGCCGGAGGGCCTGCTCGGCCTGGGCCCGCACGTCCGGGTCGCTGTCGACGACGAGCACCGTGCGGACCCGGCGCGGCAGGGTCACCACGAACCGGCTGCCGCGGCCCGGAGCGGCGTCGACCTCGATGCTGCCCCCACTCTGGCGGACGATGCCGTACGCGCTCGCGAGCCCGAGGCCGGTTCCCGCGCCGGCCTTGGTGGTGAAGAACGGTTCGAAGCAGCGGGCCGCCTCCTCCGCCGTCATGCCGCAGCCGTTGTCGGCCACTGTCACCCGTACGTGGGCGGCGGCACCGTCGGCGGCCAGCTCGATCCGCCCGGCTCCGGGCAGGGCGTCGCGTGCGTTGGTGACCAGGTTGACGACCACCCGCTCGATCTGACGCGGGTCGGCGAGGGCGGACAGCGGCGCCGCGGACGGCCGGACGGCCAGCTCGACCCCCTGGGGCAGCAGGTGCTGGCAGAACGCGGCCACCTCGTCCAGCCAGGCGTTGACGTCGAACTCCTGTGCGGCGAGCTGCTCGCCGCGGGAGAAGAACAGCAGCTGGCTGACCATCTGGCCGGCGCGGTCGGCAGCCTGGATGATCGCCGCACTCTCCTCCGAGTCGGGCAGCAGCTCGGCGTTGCCCCGTACGGCCGTCAGCAGGTTGCCGAAGTCGTGCGCGACACCGCGGGCGAAACGCCCGATCGCCTGGAGCCGGTCGCTCTCGCCCTGCTGCTGGCTGAGCAGCACCCGGTCGGTGACGTCGGCGACCACCACCAGCGCACCGCCGACCGCGGGCGGCAGCGGGCGGGTGTCCATGGTCACCCAGCGGTCCGTGCCGTCCGGTGCCGTCCAGCGCTGGGGGATGCCGCGGCCGTCCGGCTCCGGCAGCCCGATGCGGTCGAACATCTGCCCCACCAGCTGGTCGGGGTGCACCCCCAGCAGCGCGCCGAGGCGGGGGTTCGCCAGCGAGATGGCGCCCTGGTGGTCGAGGACTGCGATGGCCTCCGGCGTGGACTGCACGACGGTGCGGTAGCGGCGCTCGCTGACCTGCAGCGCCTCCTGGGCGCGGCGACGCTCGGTGACGTCGCGCAGGTTCACGACCATTCCCTCGACGGCCGGGTCGTCGACCGCATTCGTGACGATCTCCTGGGCCCAGCCCCAGCTGCCGTCGCCCAGGCGTAGCCGGAACTCGACGGGCGGCCGGGTCTCGCCCGGCGCGGCCATGGCGGCCTGCCAGTTCTCCGCCACGGCCGGGACGTCGCCCGGATGGATGAAGTCCCAGCCGATCAGGCCCGTGATCTCGTCCTCGGTGTAGCCCAGCGCGGACCGGCCGCCGAAGATCGCCTCCTGCATCCGGCCGTCGACGTCGCAGACCAGGACGATCTCGAAGGCGTGCTCGAGCAGCGCTCGGAACCGGGTCCCCGATCGCCGCAGCTCCTCCTGCGCCTGCACCTCGTCGGTGACGTCCGCCGCCGACACCAGCGCACCGACCACCTCGCCCCGCGTGTACTGGGGGCGGAAGGCGATCCGGTACCACCGGCCGACGATCTGCACGGTGACGTCCGAGCACGTGCCCTGCAGGGCCTCCCGCACCCCCTGCAGGACCTCGGGGACGCCGCGGTAGATCGTCCAGATCGACCGGCCCACCGCGACGAGGTCCGCGCGCGGGGCCGCGCTCAGCGCCCCGCCCTCGGCCAGGGTCACGACGCCGGCCGGGTCGCAGCCGAGGATGGCCACGGGCGTGAGGTTGACGGCCTCGGCCAGGAGCTCGCGCTGGGCGACGAGGGACAGCTCGCTGGTCAGGTCCCGCGTGATGGCGGCGCTGCCGATCACCCGCCCGGTCGGGTCCCGCAGCGGGGACGCCGTCATGGAGACCGGCACCTGCGTGCCGTCCCGCCGCAGGCGGCGGGACCGCATCGGTGGGATGGGCTCGCCGGCCAGCAGGCGGGCCCGGATGGCGTCCAGCTCGGGGAGCAGGTCGTCGGGGTAGATGAGGGCCACGTCGCGGCCGAGGGCGTCGGCGGCCGGGTAGCCGTACAGCCGCTCCGCGCCGGCGTTCCAGGAGCTGATCCGCCGGTGGAGATCGGCCGTGACGATGGCGTCCTCGGTGGTCTCGACCACCGCTGCCAGCAGGTCACGCTCGCTGGGACGCACCCGGCCGAGGCTAACCCGGTCTGTCCGCGGTGCCAGGGACCATCGGCCCGTGTCCGGGTCCGCCGTTCGGCGCACAGTGGCAGCGGAACCTGCGCGGAGGACGGACATGACCATGACGTATGCGCACGGTGACGCCGTGCGGCCGCAACCAGCCCCCTCGGTGGCCCGGATGTTCCTCGACCGGGTGGCCGCTACCCCGGACCTGGAGGCGTTCCGCCGCCCCGTCGACGGTGACTGGGAGTCGTTCACCTGGCGGCAGACCGCCGATCAGGTCCAGGTGCTGGCCGCCGCGCTGCTGGCGCTCGGCATCCACCCCGAGGACCGGGTGGCGGTGATCTGCTCGACGCGCTACGAGTGGGTGCTCGCCGACCTCGCGGTGATGTGCGCCGGCGGGGCGACGACCACGGTCTACCCCACGACCATGCCCGAGGACGTGGCCTACATCGTCGCCGACTCGGGCAGCCGGATCGCCGTCGCCGAGGACGACGGTCAGGTGGCCAAGCTGCGGGCCCAGCGAGACGGGCTGCCCGAGCTCGCCCACGTGGTCGTGATCGACGGCGAGGGTGACGGGGACTGGGTGATGTCCTGGGCGCAGCTGCGTGCTCTCGGTGAGGAGCGGCTGCTCGCCGACCCGCGCTGCGTCGAGCAGGCCGTGGAGAAGATCCGCCCGGACCACCTTGCGACGCTGATGTACACCTCGGGCACCACCGGCACCCCGAAGGGTGTGGAGCTGGTCCAGTCCTGCTGGACGTACGAGGGGGCGGCTGCCGCGTCGGTCGACCTCATCCGGACCGACGACGTCGAGTACCTCTGGCTGCCGCTGTCGCACTCCTTCGGCAAGGTGCTGCTCGCCTCGCAGATCCAGACCGGGTGCACGGCGGCCGTGGACGGGCGGATCGACCGGATCGTGGAGAACCTCGCGGTGGTGCGGCCGACGCTCATGGCGGGGGCGCCGCGGATCTTCGAGAAGGTGCACGCCAAGGTGTGGCAGACCGCGCACTCCGAGGGAGCGCTCAAGGCGCGCATCTTCGACTGGGCGTTCCGGGTCGGCGTGCAGGTGGTCCGGCTGCGCCAGGACGGGCACGGGCCAGGGCCGCTGCTCCGCGCCCAGTACGCCGTCGCCGACCGGCTGGTGTTCCGCACCATCCGGGCCCGCCTCGGCGGGCGGGTGCGCTACCTGCTGTCCGGGAGCGCCGCCCTGTCCCGCGACATCGCGGAGTGGTTCCACGCGGCGGGCATCGTGCTGGTCGAGGGCTACGGCCTGACCGAGACGAGCGCCGGCTCGACCGCGGGCCGGCCGGACCAGCTCGCCATCGGCACCGTCGGCCCGCCGCTGCCGGGGACGGACATCCGCATCGCGGACGACGGCGAGATCCTCATCCACGGCCCGGGCGTCATGCGCGGCTACCACGGCATGGCCGCGGAGACCAGCGCGGTGCTCAGCGCCGACGGCTGGTTCGCCACCGGCGACGTCGGCGTGCTCGACGACCAGGGCCGGCTGCGGATCACCGACCGCAAGAAGGACCTGGTGAAGACCTCCGGCGGCAAGTACATCGCCCCGACCGCGATCGAGACCCAGCTCAAGGCGCTGTGCCCGGTGGTCAGCCAGGTGGTGGTCCACGCCGACGCCCGCAAGTACGCCGTGGCCCTGCTGACGTTGGACCCCGACACGTCGCTGCAGTGGGCGCAGTCGGAGGGCCTCACCGTGACGCAGTACGACGAGCTCGCCGCACACCCGCAGCTGCACGAGTTCGTCCGCGGCTGCGTCGACCTGCTCAACAGCCGGCTGAACCGCTGGGAGACGGTCAAGGACTTCCGCATCCTCGACCACGACCTGTCGATCGAGGACGGCGAGATCACGCCGAGCCTGAAGGTGCGGCGGTCGATGGTGGAGTCGATGTACCGGGACCTGCTCGACTCGATGTACCCGGAGGAGGACACGACCGTCAGCCGGTGACCGTCGACGCCACCCCGATCACGAAGCGGGGGGCGGCAGCCGGGTCGAGCCAGCGCAGCACCCGCAGCAGCTCGCCGGTCGGCAGCGCCACGCAGCCGGCCGTCGAGCGGCCGCTGCTCACGTGCAGGAAGATCGCGCTCCCGCGACCGGGCACGCGGCCGAGGTTGTAGCCGACCACGGCGCCGTAGTCGTACTCCGGGTAGCCGTACATGTGCTCGCCCCGGGGTGACGTGCCGGTCTGCGCGGTGTCGACCCACTCGTTGTACGCGGGGTCGCCGGGGTCGTCGACCCAGACGATGCCGGGCGTCACCCTGCGGTACTCCAGCCGGACGCCGGGATCGGGCTCCCGGCCGAACAGGAACGGCACCGGGTAGGAGCCGCTGGGCGTCCTGCCGTCGCCCTCGCGCTTCTCGCCGGGTGGGGCGAGGCCGTCCCGGCCGATGCGCGCCGGCCACGGTCCGTACGTGCGGACCCAGCCGTTCGCCGTGCGGGTGAGGGCCTGCACGGTCGCGTAGCTGGTGCCGTAGCCGCCGGCGGTCACGAGCACCACCTGCCGGGCGTGGCCGGCGTTCCGTACGGTCACGGTCGCCGGCCGGGGCGCGGCCGTGGTGGTCGTCGTCGCGGTCGTGGCGGTGGCGTGTGGCGTCGGTGTGCTCGGTGACGCCGTGGGGCTGGGTGAGGGCGACGGGCTCACGGTCACGCTGGGAGTCGCGGTGGTCGTCGTCGGCGAGGGCGCCTCCGCACGTACCGCCGGCGGGGCGGGCCCGCCGCCGCTGCAGCCGGCGGCGCCGAGAGCGGCCGCTGCGAGCAAGCCGGCGAGCGCGCGCCGCATGTGCTTCCTCCTCGCTAGGCTGACGGTCGATCTGTCCGATTGTCACCCGGGAACGGCGCCATGCAGCGGTCCGTGTGCATCGCCCTGGGGCTGTTGCTCGCCACGGGCTGCGGGGCCTCCGCGACGGAGACGGCGCCGGCCCCCTCGGTGACGACCGCCTCGGCGTCGCCGTCGCCCTCGGCGACCACGGGGACGCCGAGCCCGGCGGTGCCGACCCCGACGTCGGGCACGCCGTCCCCGGCGCCGTTCACCGCCCGGGTGTCGACGGTCACGGCCGCCGACCTGCCGTACTCCTGGCGACCGGGCTGCCCGGTCGGGCCGGCGCAGCTGCGCCTGCTGCACCTGCGCTACTGGGGGTTCGACGGGGCGGTGCACGACGGGGAGCTGGTCGTGAGCGCCCGGGTCGCGGACGCGGTGGTCGGGGTGTTCCACCGGCTCTACGACGCTCGCTTCCCGATCCGGCGGATGGTGCGGGCGGATGCGTACCGCGGCAGCGACCCGGAGTCGATGGCCGCGGACAACACCTCGGCGTTCAACTGCCGCAACGCGGTCGCCGACGGCCCGCCGCGCTGGTCGGTGCACGCCTACGGCGAGGCGATCGATGTCGACCCGGTGGAGAACCCGTACCTGCAGGGCGGGAAGGTGCAGCCCCCCAACGGCGCCCCGTACACCGACCGTGCGGACCACCGGCCCGGCATGGCGTACGCCGGCGGCACGCTCGTACGGGCGTTCGCCGCGGCGGGCTGGCAGTGGGGCGGGCGTTGGGCGTCGACGCCGGACTACCAGCACTTCTCCGCCGACGGCGGCTGACCGGGGTCAGAGCGTGTCGAGGAGGTCCTGGGCGCCCCCGGCCAGCAGCGGTACGCGCTCGCCCATCGTGCCCATCCGGGCGTCCTGCGTCTCGCCGCGGGCGAACCGGTTGTACAGCTGCTGCAGCACCACGGCCGTCTTCCACAGGCCGAAAGCCTCGTACCAGGGCACCGACGAGACGTCGGCGCCGGTGCGCTCGGCGTACCGGGCGACGACCTCGGCGCGGGTGGGCAGTCCGAACGCCCGCTCACCCGGGTAGCTGCCGCGTGCCGTCTCCGGCGGGTCGGTCGGGTCGGGCCAGTAGTTGAGCAGCGTGCCCAGGTCGACCAGCGGGTCGCCGGTGGTGGTCATGTCCCAGTCGAAGATGGACCTCACCCGGTCCGGGTCGCCCGGGTCGAACTGGCAGTTGTCGACCTTGAGGTCGTTGTGGACGAGCGAGGTCCGCACGCTCGCGGGCATCGTGCGCTCCAGGCGGGCGTGCACCTCGGTCATGCGGTCCGTGGCGTCCGCGGACACCGCCGTCCCCGCCACCAGGTCCCACCGCTTCTTCCAGCCGGCGACCTGGCGGGCCACGAAGCCCTCGGGGCGCCCGAGGTCGGCCAGGCCGGCCGCCTGCGGGTCGACGGCGTGCAGGTCGGCCATCGCGTCGACCACCGCGAAGCCGATGCGCCGGCCGGCGTCCGGCAGCGCGGCCAGCCCCGGCGGCAGCTCGCCGCGGATGACCACGCCCGTCCGGCGCTCCATGACGAAGAAGTCCGCCCCGGCGACGTCGTGGTCGTCGCAGAACGCGTACGCGCGTGGCGCGCGGTCGAACGACCGCCACAGCACCGACAGCACGCGGTACTCCCGGCGCATGTCGTGGGCGCCGGGTGCGATCACGCCGAACGGCGGTCGCCGCAGCACCAGCTCGCTGTCGCCGAAGCGCAGCAGGTAGGTGAGGTTGGCCGCGCCGTGCGGGAACTGCACCACCTCGAACGGGCCGGTGAGGTCGGGGACCTGCTCCCGGACGTAGGCCTCGATCCGCGGCCAGTCCAGCTCGTCGCCGTGGCGCACGGGGGCGACCTCGCGCAGCATCTCGCTCACGCGATGCAACCTAGCCAGTCCCCACGGCCGGGACGGCATCCCCTATGCTGACGACCTGACGAAGTCATCAACACATCAGGAGCACGGTGCCGACGACGCCGCTGTACGAGCGCAAGGCCGAGCTGTTCAAGACCCTCGGCCATCCCGGGCGCATCCGGATCCTGGAGATCCTCGTGGCCGGGGAGCAGTCGGTGGCCGAGCTGCTGCCGCAGGTCGGGCTCGAGGCGTCGCACCTGTCCCAGCAGCTCGCCGTCCTGCGCCGGGCCGGGCTGGTCACCTCCCGCCGGGAGGGCTCGACGGTGATCTACGAGCTGTCCAGCCCGGTGGTCGGCGACCTCATGCGGGTGGCGCGCGGACTGCTCACCGACGTCCTCGCGGGTGACGCGACCCTGCTCGCCGAGCTGCGGATGGACGAGGCCGGCTGATGGCGACGGCCGCACCCCGGGGGCTGCCCCGGGGGTCGCACCTGCTGCCGCGCCGGGCGGACCTCCGGTCGATGCTCGCCGCTCCGCGCGCCGACCTCGCGGCCGGGGTGACCACCGGGATCGTCGCGCTGCCGCTGGCCCTCGCCTTCGGGGTGAGCTCCGGGATGGGGGCGCGCGCCGGCCTGGTCACGGCCATCGTCGCCGGCGTGGTGGCTGCCGTCCTCGGTGGCTCTCGGGTGCAGGTCTCCGGCCCGACCGGCGCGATGGCGGTGGTGCTGCTACCGGTTGCCGCCGCGTACGGGGCCGGCGGCGTGCTCGTCGCCGGGATGCTCGCCGGCGCCGTGCTCGTTCTCGCGGGCGCGTTGCGGCTCGGGCGGTACGTCGGGTTCCTCCCGCTGCCGGTGGTCGAGGGCTTCACGGCGGGCATCGCCGCGGTCATCACGCTGCAGCAGGTGCCGGCCGCGCTCGGGGTCACCGACGCCGGCGCCGGGCGGACCGTCGTGGTCGCCGGCCGCGCCGTCGGGCGTTTCCTCGCTGCCCCGACCCTGGCGGCGGCCGGGCTGGCGCTCGTCGTCGCTGTGCTGATGCTGCTCGGCGCCCGGATCGCCCACGCCTTTCCGGCGTCGCTGCTGGCGGTCGCGGTCGCCACGGTCGTCGCCGAGGTGAGCCGCCTCGACGTGCCGCGGATCGGCACCGTCCCGGCGGGCCTCCCGCTCCCGGCACTGCCCCACGTGGCGTGGGCCCACTCGGGTGCCCTGGTGGGGCCGGCCGTGGCGATCGCCGCGCTCGCCGGCATCGAGTCGCTGCTCTCGGCCACCGTCGCCGACGGCCTGGCCGGCGGGCCACGTCACGACCCCGACCGCGAGCTGTTCGGCCAGGGGGTCGCGAACGTCGTCGTGCCGCTGTTCGGCGGCATGCCCGCCACCGGCGCGATCGCGCGGACCGCGGTGAGCATCCGCGCGGGTGCCGGCTCGCGTCTGGCCGCGGTGGTCCACGCGCTGTTGCTCCTGCTCGTCGTGCTGGTCCTGGCCCCGGTCGTCG
Source organism: uncultured Actinomycetota bacterium (assembly GCA_963728075.1). GTDB lineage: Bacteria > Actinomycetota > Actinomycetes > JAFAQI01 > DASSKL01 > CAVSIP01. The sequence continues at coordinate 345,473 of CAVSIP010000007.1, forward strand.
GCCGGGTCCCGCTCGCCGCGCTCGCGGGGGTGCTGCTGGTCACCGCCGCCCGGATGGTCGACTGGCGCGCCGCGGCAACGCTCGTACGGACCAGCCGCAGCTCCGCCGTGGTGCTGGTCGCGACCTTCGCCACCACGGTCCTGTTCGACCTCGTCCGCGCCGTGGAGATCGGGCTGGTCGTCGCCGGGGCGCTGGCCCTGCGCCAGGTGGCCCGGACGGCACGGCTCGACCGGCTGCCGGCGGCACACCCGGACCACGCGCTGCCCGAGTCGGCCCACGACCTCATCGACGAGCACGTGGTGGTCTTCCGCCTGGACGGGTCGCTGTTCTTCGCGACCGCTCACCGGCTGCTCGGCGAGGTGCTCGACGTGGCGGCCGTGCGGGTCGTCGTGCTGCGGCTCAGCCGCATCACGGTCCTCGACGCCACCGGGGCGCGGGTGCTCGGCGACGTGGTCTCGGGCCTGGAGTCCCGCGGCGTGACGGTCCTGCTGTCAGGTCTGCGGCCCGAGCACCGCACGTTGCTGGAGCGCCTCGGTGTGCTCAGCGCCGAGCGGGCGGCGCGGCACCTGTTCGACAGCGTCGACCGTGCCCTCGAGCACGCCCGCGCGCATGTCGCGGCCGGGCCGGAGCTAGCGCAGGGCTGACCGGTTACGACCGGTGATGCTCCGGCCGTTGCGCTCCGCGAGCGCCACGCCGCCTGCGGCGGCGCCGATCTGCAGCAGCAGCGTGCCGAGGCCGCCGAGGCCGAACACGTGCCCGAGGATGCTGCCGACGATCGAGCCCACGACGCCGATCGCCATCGTCGCGAGGATCCCGATCGACTGCTTGCCCGGCACGAGCAGCCGCCCGAGCGCGCCGAAGACGAGCCCGACGACCGCGGTGCTGATGACCAGCCACAGGGCCATGCCGATGAGCGGCAGCACCACGAAGACGATGACGAGCAGGGCGAAGATCGCGAGGATCATGACCCCAGGGTAGTCACCAACGGCCGCGATGCACCACGTCGTCGCCGGGCCGCTTGCGTGCGCTCAGGTCCCGCTTCGGCACCGTCGGGTCCGGGTGGCCGACGGCGACGACCCCCACGGGGTCCATTCGCTGCGGTACCCCGAACGCGGTGCGGAAGTCCGGGATCTCGGCCGGCACCAGGCCGAACAGGAGCGCGCCGAGTCCCTCGTCGACGGCGGCGAGCAGCAGGAGCAGCGCGAGGAAGCCGGTGTCGACGTACCAGTACGGGACCGGCCATCGGGCCTCGTCGCGGTCGGTCCACCCCTTGTCCGGCCGGGCGTACCGCTCGAGGTAGGCGCTCTTGTCCGCAAGGGCGACGACGAGCAGCGGCGCGCGCTCCACCCCTGCCTGCATCTGCGGGTCCCAGCCGGTCGTGCCCTCGTGGCGGGTGTCCCAGAACCGCCGCCGGTCGCCCTCGTCGCTGAGCGCGAGCAGCGCGTACCCCTGGCTGAACCCGGCGGACGGTGCGCGCAGTGCGGCCTGGAGGATGCGGTCCGCCGCGCCGTCCGGCAGCGGCTCGTCGGTGAAGTGGCGGACCATCCGGCGCCGTCGCAGCACGTCGCTGAGCTCCATGCCGTCGTGACTAGCACGCCGTACCGCGCCGCCTCGCCGCCCGGGTAGCGTGGACTTCCTTGCCCCTTTTCTCCTCGAGGTCTCTGTGCGCCGCTTGCTCGTGCTCCTGCTCGCCCCGCTCCTGCTCGCCACCGCCTGCGGTGGCGGGTCGGGCTCCGCTGCCGGTTCCGGTTCCACGGCGGCGCTGCCGACGGTGAAGGGCTCGTACGGCGACAAGCCGACGATCTCCTTCCCGGACGGCAAGCCCAGCAGCACCCTGCAGAAGAAGGTGCTGAAGGAGGGCAACGGCCCGGTGGTGAACAAGGGTGACCTCCTGGTCGCCGACTACCTGGGCCAGGTGTGGAAGGGCAAGGTCTTCGACAACTCCTACGACCGCAAGCAGCCGGCCGCCTTCCCCATCGGGGTGCAGAAGGTCATCGACGGCTGGGACGAGGGCCTGGTCGGTGTGAAGTCCGGCAGCCGCGTCGAGCTGGTGATCCCGCCGGACAAGGGCTACGGCTCCGGCGGCAACAGCCAGGCCGGCATCAAGGGCACGGACACGCTGGTGTTCGTCGTGGACATCGTCGGCGCGTACGGGCCGAAGGCCTCGGCCGACCGGAACGCGACACCGCAGGACGTGCCCGCCGGCGCCCCGAAGGTGACCGGCGCGCTCGGCGAGGCGCCGAAGGTGCAGATCCCCAGCGGGACCACCCCGCCCGACAAGACGAAGACGATCGTGCTCGCCAAGGGCACCGGCAAGGCGGTGACGCCCGGCCTGCTCGTCGTGCAGTACGTCGCCGTCGACTGGACCGGCAAGGTCGTCCAGTCGACCTGGCAGGACGGCACCCCCACCGGCCTGCCGCTGAGTGCGGGTGCCGACGCCGACGCGCTGAAGGGCGTGCCGCTGGGCAGCCGGGTGCTGCTGGAGCTGCCCGCGCAGGACGCGAGCAAGGCCGCCAGCCAGAGCACCGCGATCGTCCTCGACCTCATCGCCGAGCCCGGCACCGCCAAGGAGGCGGCCGCCGCCTGACCCGCCCCGTGCGAAGGGGTCAGGCGTCCCAGGCGCCGGCGAGCAGCTCGTAGGAGCGTACGCGGTCGGCATGGTCGTGCACCATCGTCGTGACCATCAGCTCGTCCGCCGCCGTCCGTTCCTGCAGGTCGGACAGCGCCCGGAGCACGGTCTGCGGGCTGCCGACGACCATCGACGCAAGGCGCCCGCGGATCAGCTCGCGGTCCAGTGCCGTGTACGGGTACGCCGCGGCCTCCTCCCGGGTCGGGAACCGGCCCGGGTTGCCCTGCCGCAGCCGCAGGAACGACAGCCCGGCCGGTGCGGCGAGCTCGTGCGCCCGCTCGTCGGTCTCGGCGCAGATCACCGACACGGCGACCATCGCGTACGGCCGCTCCAGCACCTCGGACGGCTGGAAGCGTGCGCGGTAGGCCTGCAGCGCAGGCAGCGTGTTGGCCGCGCTGAAGTGGTGCGCGAACGAGAACGGCAGCCCGAGGTGCCCGGCGACCTGGGCGCTGTAGTCGCTGGAGCCCAGCAGCCACAGTGCCGGCGCGTAGCCCAGCCCGGGCACGGCGGTGATCCGCGCGTACGGGTGACCGTCCGGCCACTGGCCGTCGAAGAAGCCGAGCAGCTCGACGAGCTGGGCCGGGAACTCCTCGGCGCCGAGGGCGTCGGCCGAGCGGCGCAGCGCGGCGGCCGTCACCGGGTCGGTGCCCGGCGCGCGGCCGATGCCGAGGTCGATGCGCCCCGGGTGTAGCGCCTCGAGCATGCCGAACTGCTCGGCGACGACCAGCGCCGGATGGTTCGGCAGCATGACGCCGCCGGAGCCGACTCGCATGGTGGCCGTCGCCGCCGCGATGTGCGCGATGAGCACCGCCGGCGCCGAGCTCGCGATGCCGGGCATGTTGTGGTGCTCGGCGACCCAGTAGCGGTGGTAGCCCAGCGCCTCCGCCCGGCGGGCCAGCTCCAGCGAGTGGCGCAGTGCCTCGCCCGGGTCCGACCCGCTGACCACGGGTGCGAGGTCGAGAACCGACAACGGGACGCTCACGAGCCCGCCCCCGCCACCGCCGCGAGCCGGCGCAGGAACAGCCGGTCGGGCAGCGCGCGCAGGGCGGCCGCCCGCGCCGCGCAGACCGGCCAGGCCCCGGCCTGGGCGAGCCGCCCGGTCTGCCGCGACAGGCGCACCACCCGGCGGGCCACCGGCAGCCGCTCACGCTCGTAGCGGGCCAGCGCGCGGTCGACGTCGAGCTCGCCGGCCACCGCGTCGCCGAGCGCCACCGCGTCGAGCAGCGCCTGGCACCCGCCCTGCCCGAGGTCGGGAGTCATCGGGTGGGCGGCGTCGCCGAGCAGCGCCACCCGCCCGTGCACCCAGCGGCGCAGCGGCCGCAGGTCCGCCAGCGGTGTGACGACGCGCGTGTCCACTGGGGTCGCGGCGAGCAGCGCGGGGACGGGGTCGTGCCAGCCTCCGAAGCGCCGGTCGACGTCGGCGTCGTCCGTCGGGCGGTCGCCGTCGCGCAGCACGGCGAACCAGTACGTCCGCCCACCGCCGATCGGGACGAACCCGAACCGCTGCCCGCAGCCCCACACCTCCGCGCCCCCGGACGTGGCGTACGGGGCGACCCCGCGCCAGGCCGTGTAGCCGGCCGGGCGGAGGCGCTGCTCACCGGCGACCGAGCGGCGGACCGCCGACCCGGCGCCGTCCGCGCCCACGACGAGGTCGGCGGCGGGGCCGTCACCGTCCTCGAGCTGTACCCGCTCGTCGGCCACGCCGGTGCAGCGGCGGCCGAGCAGGGGTGGCTCCGACTGTGCGTCGAGCAGCACCTGCTGCAGGTCGGCCCGGTGCACGGCGACCGACGGGCCGCCCAGCGCCGCCTGCAGCCGGTCGGCCGGCTGCGTGGTCAGCGGTCGGCCGTCCGCGCGCCGGATCGCGCCCTGCAGCGGCTCGGAGCGCTCGAGCAGCGGGCCGGCCACCCCGAGCCGGTCGAGGGCGGCCACGGCGTTCGCCCACAGCGACAGGCCCGCGCCGACCGGGCGCAGCTCGGTGGCCTGCTCGAGCACCGTCACGTCCGCGCCCGCCTGCCGCAGCGCGATGGCTGCCGCGAGGCCGCCGATGCCACCGCCGACGACGACTGCGTGGAGGGGCACCGTCAGCCGCCGTGGTTCATCCGGCCGGTGAGCACCGCGCAGGTGCTGCTGTAGCCGATCGCGCCGTCGGTGTCGTACAGCCGGCACTGGCCCACCGCGACGCCGGACTCGCTGAGGTGGCCGGTGACCTCGAAGCCGAGCCAGTCGCTGCGCGGAAGCCGGCGCAGCTGCAGGGTGATGTCGGCGTTGATGAAGTCCAGCCCGCCCGCGCCGGAGTTCGACAGCGGGCTGGCCAGGTCCGCCGCCATGGCGACGCGGACCAGCGGGTCGAGCGGGACGCCTGCGATGAGGTCGTTGACCTCACGCATCCAGACCTTGCGCTGGCCCGGCATCCCGAACCCCGCGCCCGGCACCGCCCGCATCTGCATCGGGAAGGCCCCGGGGCCGGGCGGCGCGCCCTCGATCGCCTCCGGCGGTGGCACGTCCCACTCCGCCGGCGCCCAGATCTCGTCGGCGGGCTGCTCGGCCCGGCGCAGCAGCAGCATCGTGGCGCGGCCGAGGTCCACGCCGTCCGCGGTCGCGAACGTCGAGTCCACGACCCGGACGCGGCCGCCGCCGCGGACCAGCCGGGTGTCCACCCGTACCGGGGTCATCGGCGGGTAGCGGTAGAGGTCGACCGTCAGCCGCGCCGGCTGCAGGTCCGGCTCCCCGTGGTCGCGCTGGACCGCCCAGGCGGCCAGCCCGGCCAGCAGCCGGCCGTGCAGCATCTGCGCCGACCACGGGCTGCGCGCCGCCGGTGTCGGGTGCAGCGCACCGTCGACCGGCTCGAAGAACGCCCCTGCCACGACGGGTCACGCTACTGCTTGACTGATCCCCACCGCCGAGGGAGGCAGCCGTGTCCGACCGTGTGACCGTGTCCGTGGACGCCGGAGTCGCCGACGTCCGGCTCAACCGGCCCGACAAGATCAACGCACTCGACCCGGCGATGTTCGCCGCCCTCGCCGAGACCGGCGAGCGGTTGACCTCCGACCGGTCCGTACGTGCCGTGGTGCTGTCCGGGCAGGGCCGCGGGTTCTGCTCCGGCCTGGACTTCGACAGCTTCCGCGCGATGGCGTCCGGCGACCGCGCGGACGGCCCGCGCATCACCGACACGGACGGGCGGATCACCCACCTCGGCCAGCAGGCGGCGTACGTGTGGCAGGAGCTGCCCGTACCGGTCATCGCGGCGGTGCACGGCGTCGCGCTGGGCGGCGGGATCCAGATCGCGCTCGGTGCGGACCTGCGGTTCGTCGCCCCCGACGCCAAGCTGTCGGTCCTGGAGATCCGCTGGGGGCTCATTCCCGACATGACCGGGACGTGGATGCTGCCGCGGCTGGTCGGGCTCGACGTGGCCAAGGAGCTCACGTTCACCGGGCGCATGGTCTCCGGGGAGGAGGCCGGCCGCATCGGTCTGGCCACGCGGGTGACCGCCGCACCGCTCGAGGACGCCCTCGAGCTCGCCCAGGAGATCGCCGCCAAGAGCCCGCAGGCGATCCGCGGCGCGAAGCGGCTGCTCAACCAGGCCGGGGCGGTCGGCGTGGCCGAGCAGTTCACCGCCGAGCGGGAGACCATCCGTGGCCTCATCGGCAGCCCGAACCAGGTCGAGGCGGTGCAGGCGTACTTCGACAAGCGCGACCCGGTCTTCGCCGACTGACCAACGCCTCTTCCGTGCCGCACCCGTCCCGGGGCACCGTCGGCGCGGAGGTGGCCGAGATGGCGCACGTGGACGAGAAGTGGGACGAGTTCGGCAAGGCGGTCGACGGCCTGGCCCTGCGGCTCAAGCTGCACCTGGAGCAGGCCGGCGGCGAGGTGTCGCAGTCCACCCAGGATGCCGAGTCGGCGGTGGCGCAGGCGGGTGACAAGCTGCGCGTGGCGGTCGAGGAGGGCTTCGAGGCGCTCGGCGTCGCCTGGCGCGACGAGGCCGTACGTGCGGACGTGACGCTCGTCGGGCAGACGCTCGCGGACGCCCTCGCCGCCACCTTCGACAAGGTGAGCGAGGACCTCAAGGAGTCGCTCGCGGCCAAGCACTGATCCCGCGACCTCTCCGGGCGACCGCGGAATCCACGGTGACGCGCCCCTCGGCGGTTACCGTGCAGGGGCGTCCGCGGAGACGACGGGAGGTGGCGTGACGTGGCCGAGCCGGTCTCCTTCAGCGAGATCGTTGTCGCGCTGATCGCCTTCGCCGCGGGTGTCGGCGTGGGTCTGGCGCTGCGGCTGGTCTTCGGCTGGTTCGGCCGCCACGCCCGGGTCACCCGCTGGGCGGGCGACGACGTCATCTTCGGGCTGCTTCGCGACCTGTCCCTGCCCATCTGCGTGGTCGGCGGGGTGTGGGTGGGCGTCGCCAACCTGCCGTTCAAGCCGAACATCCGCGACGTCGCCGACCGCGTGCTCGTCGCGGCCCTCGTGCTCGCCGCCACGCTGGTGCTCGCCCGGCTGGTCGCGGAGGGCACCCGTACGACGATGGTGCGGCGGACGGGCATCGGCGCGTCGGCGTCGATCTTCGTCAACATCGCGCGGCTGACGGTGCTCGTCGTCGGGGCGCTCGTCGTGCTCGACAGCCTCGGGATCTCCATCGCGCCGCTGCTCACCGCCCTCGGCGTCGGCGGTCTCGCCGTGGCCCTGGCGCTGCAGGACACCCTGGCGAACCTGTTCGCAGGCGTGCACATCCTGGCCTCGAAGAAGGTGCAGCCCGGGGACTTCGTGGCCCTGGACACCGGCCAGGAGGGCTACATCGTCGACATCAACTGGCGCAACACGACGATCCGCCAGCTGCCGAACAACCACCTCATCGTCCCGAACGCCACGTTCGCCCAGTCGATCGTGGTCAACTACTACCGGCCGGTGCAGGAGATGTCCGTCCTCGTCCAGGTGGGGGTCGCGTACGGCAGCGACCTGCCCCGGGTGGAGGAGGTCAGCATCGAGGTCGGCCGGGAGGTCATGCGCGAGGTCCCCGGCGGCGTCCCGATGCACGAGCCGATGGTCCGCTTCCACACCTTCGGCGACTCGAGCGTGAACTTCTCGGTCATCCTGCGGGCCAAGGAGTACACCGACCGCTACCTCATCACCCACGAGTTCGTGAAGCGGCTGCACGCCCGCTACGCGGCCGAGGGCATCGAGATCCCGTTCCCGATGCGGACCGTCGTGCTCCGGGACGGGGCCCCGCAGCGCCACCCGCAGCCGGTGCCCGTGGACGGCCCGTCAGGGCAGCCGGCGCCGTAGCTCCCGCTCGGCGTCGGTCATCGCCGCACCCCCGGCCGTGAACTCCTCGATGAGCCGGACCGTCGGGTAGCCGTCCGCCTGCTCCTTCTGCAGCCGGCGGGCGAACTCCCCCTCCCGGATCTCGGCCATCCGGGCCCGGAAGTGCGCGAGCATCGCCTCGCGGTCCACCTCCAGGGTGCCGAGGTAGCCGCCGAAGGTGGCGACCAGCCCGTGGCCGTTCACCGACCGGTAGAAGCCCTGCTCGGCCATGGCCGCGATCGTCCGCGACATCTCGCCGGACATGTACAGCTCGCAGACCAGCACCTCCGGGGGCAGGCCGGCCTCGACGCCGACCTCGAACGCCAGCTGGAAGGCCGTGCCCAGGAAGGGCCCGACGCTCTGCTCCACGAACAGGTCCAGGGTCGCCTCCTCGCGTGCGGACAGGCCGATGGCGCCGCGGCGCAGGGCACCCAGCGCGCGGGCCAGGGCGAGCAGCCGTCGCTGCCCCTGGCCGGAGGCGTCCTGCTCGACCGACACGTATGCGACGAAGCCGGTCCCGTCGACGTACGCGCGGCGGATCTCCTCGCCCAGCATGCGGGGCGCCACCATGAGCACGTCGGTGGTCGGGGGCGGGGTCAGCAGGCCGAACGCGAGCGGGTAGCCGGATGCGACGGCGAGGGCTCCGCCCGGGCGCAGGCCGGGGGCGATGGCGTCGGCGTAGACCTCCGGGACGACCTCGTCGGGCAGGGCCAGCACGACCAGGTCGGCCGTGGCCGCGGCATCGGCAAGGGGGACGGCGGGGAAGCCGTCGTCGGTCGCGTGCCGCCGGAACGCGTCGTCCCGGTTCCCGACGAGCACGTCGACACCCGAGTCGCGGAGGTTCAGCGCCACCGGGCGGCCGAGGTTGCCGTAGCCGAGGACGGCGACGCGCACGCCCTCCAGCGCGGCGGGGTCGGCGTCGGTGTCGGTGAAGACAGTGAGCACGGAGGATCCCATCGGTCGTGTCCTGAGCCCCCGTGTCTCCTGTTCTACCAGCCCGCGATCACCGGCCGGCCTCGGTCAGCGCGGCCTGCAGCGACTGGCGGTAGCCCTCACTGGTGTAGGTCGCGCCGGAGACGGTGTCGATGTTCGCGCTCTGCGCGTCGAGGGCCTCCTGCCGCAGCTTCGGACCCGCGTACGCGCTGATGCTGCGGCTGCGCGGCGTGTCGTTCGGCAGCTGCAGGGCCTGCACGTCGGTCATCCGGTTGCCCTGCATGGTGATCCGCACCTGCACGGCGCCGTACGGCGTCTGCACCGCGGGTCCGGTGTACGTCGCCGTGGTGGGTGGTGCGGTCGTGTGCGGCGGCGCGGTGGTCGGGGGCGGCGCCTTCGTCGCGGGCGGCGGGGTCGTGGCGGCCGGTGCGGCCGCCCGTGTGGTCGCCGCCCGGTGGGACGCGACGGCGGCGGGGGCGGACGTGGCGGGCGCGGCGGCAGGTGCGGACGTGCGCGCCGGCGCGGCCACGCGGGCCGGTGCGGTGGGCGGCGCGGTGGCCACCGGCGCCGTCGGGGCGGCGTGTGCGGCCGTCACCGGCGGCGCGGCCGTGATGGTCGTCGGGCCGCCCTGCTCGCGTAGCAGCACCACGATCGCGGCCACGGTCAGCGCGGCGGTGACGACCGGGCGGGGCCTCACAGGTCGAACCTCTCGACGTGCACCCGGCGGGCCGGGACACCGGCGCGACGCACCACGTGGTGGACGTGGCGCACCAGTCCGGGTGGGCCGCAGAGGTAGACGTCGCGCAGCGCCACGTCGGGCACCAGCTCGCGCAGCGACGCCACCGTGAGCGGGTCGGGGTGGTGGGCCGACCCGCGGTGGCCGGCCAGCACGTGCACCCGCAGGTGCCGCTGGACGGCCAGTGCCTCGAGCTCGTCGCGCAGCGGCACCTGCGCCGCGTCGGACACCCGGACGACCAGCACGGCAGGCGTACGCGTCGCCGCTGCCTCCTGGGCCAGGGCCAGCAGCGGCGCGAGTCCGGAGCCGCCGGCGACCAGCAGCAGCGGTCCCCCGTCGGCGAGGTCGCGGGTCATCGCGCCGTACGGCCCCTCGAGCAGGACGGGCACCCCTGGCCGGAGCGTCCGCAGCAGCCGGGTGTGGTCACCGACGGGCTTCGCGGTCATCCGCAGGAACTCGCCGTTGGGGGCGTGGGAGAGCGAGAACGGGTGCGCCTCGTACCAGCCGGTGCGGGTGAGGAAGCGCCAGCGGAAGAACTGCCCCGACACCGCGGGCAGCCGGTGCAGGCCGTGCCCGGCGACGTACACGCTGGTGGACCCGTCCGCCTCCGCGACCACGCGGCTCACCCGGAAGCGGTGGCGGGCCATGAGGGCGACCGGCGCGACCACCCGGTAGCGCAGCAGCAGCACGAGCACCGACACGTGGGCGGCGATCCAGGCCGTGCGGGCCCCGGCGTGCGCAGCGAACTGCGCCCCGTCGACCAGCTGGTGCAGCAGTGCCAGCCCGAGGGCCGCGTACGCCAGCAGGTGCAGCAGGTGCCACGCCTCGTACGGCAGCCGCCGACGCAGTCCGGCCAGCGAGGTCGCCATGACCGCCGCGAGCAGCAGCAGCCCGATCGTGGCCAGCAGCACGTACGGGTAGTGCAGCACGATCCGGCCGCTCTCCCGCACCACGCTGACCCGGTCCTGCGCCGCGTACCCGGCGACGATCGCGACCACGTGCACGGCGACCAGGCTCGTGAGATACGTCCCCAGCCAGCGGTGGGCGGCCGTCAGCCAGTCGGCCCCGATGCGCCGCTCCCACACCGGTACCCGCGCGACGAGCAGCACCTGGACGAGCAGCAGGTAGCCGGCGAGCAGGCCGGTCGACCGGCCCACCTGCACCGCCAGGTCACCCGTCGACACGGCGACGCGCGTGGTCGGGTCGGTCCACCAGTACGCCAGCAGGCCGACCCCGCCGAGTGCCAGCAGTGCACCCACGGTGCCGGCGGTCTCACGCCGGCCCCAGGCGCGTGGGCGCGCGTCGACGACGGCCGGCGTGGTCACGGCAGGCAGACAACCACCCGAACTTCAGAAATTGCTCAGAACGGGCGGCCGCGCGGCTTGGCGGCGTGCGGCACCCAGGTGCCGCCGGAGTCGCGCCGGTAGTCCAGCCACACCTCGCGGCCGCCCGCCGCGGTCGCCAGCTCCGCGTTGCGCAGGCCGTTCGGCGGCACGGAGTACGTCGACCCCGGGAACTCCGTGCCGCAGGCGTCGAACCCGGCCCACCAGGGTCCGGTCGCGGCGGTCACGTGCCAGCCGGTGGTGCCTGTCGCGCAGGCGAACGCGCGGTGCTCGGTGCAGCCGGCGGCGGCGAACCGCGAGTCCGCCCGCTGGTACGCACAGGCACCGGCGCCCGCACGCGGCTCCTGCGGCGCCCAGCTCCAGACGAGCGCGGGCAGCCGCGGGTCCTCGGGGGTGAGCTGGTCCAGGCCGATGATGTTCACCCCGCAGCGCACCATCTGCGCCGTCGTGGGGGCGTCGATGAACGCCGACGTGTCGGTCATCGCCGCGAGCCAGACGCTTTCCTCGTAGTACCGCCGGAACACGTGCGCGTCGTGCTTGCTCACGTCGGCGCTGCAGGCGTACGGGCTCGGGTTGCCGCTCTCGTCCCAGCCGGGGTAGCGCTCGTGCACCCAGCTGCCCCAGGCCCCGGGACCGCAGTTGCCCACGATCAGCACCCGCGCGCCGTGCTGCTCGAGCTGCGCGGGACTCTCGTCGTACGGCGCCGGGCCGCACGACGTCGCGGGCCGGGAGACGAGGGCGCCGAGGTAGTGCTCGATCAGGCCGGCGGCGATGGCGTGCGCCTGCTCGTTGCCGCCGAGCTGGTTCTCCAGGTACAGCAGGAGGAACTCGTTCGGGTTCGCGTCGAGCCACGCGCGCACCTCGGCCAGGCCGGACTCGAACGGGCGGTCCCACGAGCAGCCGACCGCGCCGTCCCCGTGGCACAGCGTCACCCAGTAGCCGCCGGTGCCCGGGTTGCCGTACGGGCTCGGCACCCAGTGCACGTCCAGCTCGATCGCCCGGACGCCCATCCGCAGCTGGTCGGTGAGGCTGTACGGCTGGTTCGCGTCCTGGTTGGTCAGGGTCGGGTTGCGGTCCGGCGGCGCGTACGCCGAGGAGTTGAACGAGTTGTGCGTGTGCGGCAGCTGGTTCTCCCACAGCGGTGCGTCGTGGCCGAGCGCCTCCTGCCGGATCAGCGCCCGGTGGGTCCACGACCCTTCGAACTCCTGCACCCGCTGCTCGGACACCGGGCGGCCGTCCAGCCGGCCGCACACCTCCGGGTCGACGGCGACGTCGCAGGCGGCCGTGGCGTCCCAGGTTCCCTGCTGAAGGCTGCGGCACGCCTTGTCGCCGTCGCCGGCCGCGGCGTAGCACTGGGCCACCGCATCCGCCCCGCTGGGGGACGGGCCGTCCGCCAGGGCGACCGGCGCGGCCAGCCCCCCGGCCACGAGAGCGGCGGCGAGCGCCGTGCGCAGCGTCCTCATGCCCGCACGGTTTCGCTGCCGTCCGGCGAACTCCTGCCGGCCCGGATCGGGCGAGGCGTTGCCAGGGAGCGGGGCGGGACGGCAGGGTGTGGACATGTACGCCGCAGAGCACGCGCGCACCCGTCCCGACGACCCGGCCGTGGTCATGGCGACCAGCGGTGAGGTGATCAGCTTCGGCGAGTACGAGGCGCGCGCCAACCGGCTCGCCCACCTGTTCCGCGACCTGGGCCTGCGCCGGGGCGACCACGTCGCGATCTTCATGGAGAACAACCCGGTGCTGCTCTACGCCCAGGCGGCGGCGGAGCGGACCGGCCTGTACTACACGTGCATCAACTCCTACCTGTCCGCCGAGGAGGTCGCCTACATCGTCGACGACTGCCAGGCCCAGGCCGTGGTGACGTCGGCGGCCAAGCGGGACGTCGCGCGGCAGCTGCCGGAACGCTGCCCGCAGGTGCGGCGCTGGCTGATGGCGGACGTCGACGCGCCGGACGGTCCGTACGAGCCGTACGCGGCGGCCACCGCGGGCCACCCCGAGACGCCGGTCGACGACGAGCAGCTCGGGGCCGCGATGCTCTACTCCTCCGGCACCACCGGACGGCCGAAGGGCATCCTGCGGCCGCTGCCCGAGGAGCACCCCGCCGCGGCGCTGCCGATCATGGCGTTCGTCACCAACATGTTCCAGTTCCGGCCGCGGATGAACTACCTGTCGCCGGCGCCGCTGTACCACTCCGCACCCCAGGCCAGCGTGGCCGCGTCGATCCGGCTCGGCGGTCTCACCGTCGTCATGGAGCGGTTCGACCCGGCGCAGTACCTCGAGCTCGTCGAGCGCTACCGCATCACGAACTCGCAGGTCGTGCCGACGATGTTCTCCCGCATGCTCAAGCTGCCCGAGGAGGTGCGGGCGGCGGCGGACGTGTCGTCGCTGGAGTGCGTGGTGCACGCCGCCGCGCCGTGCCCGGTGCCGGTGAAGCAGGCGATGATCGACTGGTGGGGCCCGATCATCGTCGAGTACTACGGCGCCACCGAGGCGAACGGGTTCACCTTCTGCACCTCGGAGGAGTGGCTGGCGCACCAGGGCACGGTCGGCAAGGCGGTGCTCGGCGAGGTGGTGATCCTCGACGAGGACGGAACCGAGCCCCCGACGGGTACGCCCGGCACCATCTGGTTCCGCGGTGCCACGAACTTCGAGTACTGGAACGACCCGGAGAAGACCCGCGAGTCACGGGACGACAGCGGGACGATGAGCACCGTCGGTGACGTCGGCTACCTCGACGAGGACGGCTTCCTGTACCTCACCGACCGCAAGACGTACATGATCATCTCGGGTGGGGTGAACATCTACCCGCAGGAGACCGAGAACCTGCTCGTCACCCACCCGAAGGTCATGGACGCGGCGGTCTTCGGCGTCCCGAACGACGACCTCGGCGAGGAGGTCAAGGCCGTCGTCCAGCTCATGCCGGGGATCCCTGACAGCCCGGAGACCGAGCGCGAGCTCGTCGCCTTCTGTCGCGAGCACCTCGCCCACTTCAAGTGCCCTCGAAGTGTCGACTTCGCCCCCGAGCTGCCGCGGCTGCCGACCGGCAAGCTCTACAAGCGGCTGCTGCGCGACGCGTACTGGGAGGGCCACACCTCAGCGATCGTCTGACCGGGGGAGGGTGTCCCGCACGAACCGGCCGGCGGCCGCGACCGCCTGCCGCGCCTCCGGCAGGAACGGGTCGTACGCCTGCCACACGTGCCACACGCCGGCCCACAGCTGCAGCGTCGCGTCGACTCCGGCGGCCAGCGCCCGCTCCACGAGGGCACGGGCGTCCCCGACGAGGATCTCGTCGTCCGCTGCCTGCACCAGCAAGGGCGGCAGGCCGCCGAGGTCGGCGAACAGCGGTGAGATCCCGGGGTCGTCGAGCGGCCGGTCGCCGCGGTACATGGCGGCGGACGTCGCGAGCCAGTCCGGGGTCAGGACGGGGTCGCCCTGCCCGCGGCCGTGCTGCTCGGGCCAGGCCGACAGGTCCAGCCAGGGGGACAGCAGCACGGCGCAGCCGGGCAGCGTGCGGCCGCGGTCGCGCAACGCGCACAGCAGCGCGACCGTCAGCCCCCCGCCGGCCGAGTCACCCATCACCGCGACCTGCGCGGCCGGCACCCGCTGCGTGAGGTCGTCGTACGCCGCGACCGCGTCCTCCAGCCCCGCGGGGAAGGGGTGCTCGGGCGCGAGCCGGTAGTCGACGGCCCAGCCCTCCGCGTCGGCGGCCAGCGCCAGCCGGGCCACGAGCGCGGCGTGCGTGTCCGGCGAGCCGGTGACGTATGCGCCGCCGTGCAGGTACAGCAGCGCCCGCGGCGCCCGGGCCGGGCCGACGCGCCGGGCCGGGACACCGCCCAGCGCGACGTGCTGCGACACCGAGGCGCGCGGCATCGGGGCGAGCCGCGCCGCCCGCTCCAGCCGGGCCCGCTGGACGGGGATCGGGCCGGTGAAGGAACGCCGGGTCATCGCGAACACGAGCGGGCGCAGCGCCCGGGCGGCGAAGCTGACGGCCATCGTCACTGCCCTTTCGTGGTGACGAAGTCGATGAGGGACTCGACCGGGCCGAGCAGCCCGGGCTCCAGGTCGGTGTACGTCCGCACGGTGGCGAGGATGCGCCGCCACGCGGTCGCGGCTTCCGGCTCACCGAGGTGCTCGGCGACGGTCTCCTTCCACGGCAGCCCGCGGGGCACGTCGGGCCACCGCTCGAGGCGCACCCGCTCGGGCTTCACCGCCTGCCAGATGTCGACGTACGGGTGCCCGGCCACCAGGACGTGTGGACCGCGCACCTGCTCGGCGATGCGCTGCTCCTTGGAGCCGGGCACGAGGTGGTCGAGCAGCACGCCGAGACGAGCATCCGGACCGGGCCGGAAGCCGGCGACCACGCCGGGCAGGTTGTCGGCCCCGTCGAGCATCTCGACCACGACGCCCTCGACGCGCAGGTCGGCGCCCCACACCTTCTCCACCAGCTCGGCGTCGTGGGCGCCCTCGACGTAGATCCGGCTGGCGCGGGCGACCCGGGCGCGCAGGCCCTTCACCGCGATCGACCCGGAGGCCGTGCGCTCCCGGGTGGCGGTGGTCGGCTTCGCGGGCCGGACCAGCGTCACCGGCCGCCCGTCGAGGAGGAACGCCGCCCGCTCCAGCGGGAACACCCGGCGGCTGCCGTGCCGGTCCTCGAGCAGCACGCCGTGCGGCTCGAGACCGACCACCGCGCCGCACCAGCCGCTCGCCGCGTCCTCGACGACGAGGTCGAGCTCGGCGGGCACCTCCGGCACCTTGGGCCGTGCCGGCGGCCCGGCCGCGAGCACGTCGCGCCCGTACCGGTCGCCCATCAGCCCACCACCCCGCGCAGCCCGTCGGTGCCGAACACCGGCTCCAGCAGGGCGCTGATGTCCGGGCCGCGGCGCAGGCAGTGCCCGCCGTCGACGTTGATGACCTGGCCGGTGACCCAGCTCGACTCCGGGCCGACGAGGAAGCGGACGAGCGAGGCGACGTCCGCGGGCTCGCCGATCCGGCCGAGCGGGGTGCAGGACAGGTAGTCCTGGCGCACGGCGTCGGTCCCGTGCAGCGCGGCGGCGAGGTCGGTGCGCACCAGCCCCGGCCGGACGCAGTTCACGCGCACGCCGCTCGCGCCGAGCTCGTCGGCCGCCTGCATGCAGAGCATGTCGATGCCGGCCTTCGCCGGTCCGTACGCGCCGAACCAGCGGTGGGTGTTCGAGCTCGCGATCGACGACACCCCGACGAAAGCGCCACCACCGCGGCGCACCATCGCGCGCGCGGTGTGCTTCAGGGTGAGGAAGGTGCCGGTGACGTTGACCGCCAGCGTGTGCTGCCACTGCTCGAGGTCGAGCTGGGTCACCGGTCCGATCGAGGTGGACCCGCCCGCGCAGGCGGCCGCGATGTCCAGGCCGCCGGTCGCCTCCGTGGCGACGCGTACGGCCGCCTCGACCTGCGCCTCCGCGGTGACGTCGGCGACCGCGTACCGCACGTCCGCCCGGGGTGCCGCGGCGCGTACCTCGTCCACTGCGGCGCGCAGCCGGTCCTCCGTCCGGCCGCAGATCGTCACGGCGGCCCCGTCGGCGGCCAGGTGGACGGCGCAGCCCAGCCCGATCCCGCTGCCGCCGCCCGTCACCAGGGCGGCGGTTCCCTCCAGTCCTCCGGTCACTGCTCTCCTCACAGGTCCAGGTCGACGACGACGGGCGCGTGGTCGGACGGTCCCTTGCCCTTGCGGGCCTCACGGTCGACGTACGCGTCCCGCACGGCGGAGGTGAACGCCGCGTTCGCGAGCACCAGGTCGATGCGCATGCCCATCCCCTTGTGGAACGCGCCCGCCCGGTAGTCCCAGTACGTGTACGGGTGCGGCCCCTTCATCGCGCGCGGCATCACGTCCGTGAGCCCGAGGTCCAGCAGGGCGCTGACCGCTGCCCGCTCCGGCGGGGTCACGTGCGTGGCACCGGCGAAGACGGCCGGGTCCCACACGTCCGCATCGGTGGGCGCGACGTTGTAGTCGCCGAGCATGGCGAACGGGCGGTCGCCGCCCGCCTCGGCCCCGACCGCGTCCCTCAGGGCGGCCAGCCACTGCAGCTTGTAGTCGTAGTGCTCGCAGCCGACCTCGCGGCCGTTCGGGACGTACAGCGACCAGATGCGCAGCGGGCCGCAGGTCGCGCCCACGGCGCGCGCCTCGCGCTCGGGGAAGCCGGGCTGCCCGTCGAACCCGCGGCTGACGTCCGCCACCCCCACCCGGGACAGCACGGCCACCCCGTTCCAGCGCCCCTCACCGTGCGCGGCGACCTCGTACCCCAGCCCCTCGATGTGCAGGAACGGGAAGGCCTCGTCGGCGCACTTCGTCTCCTGCAGGCAGACCACGTCGGGGGCGGTCTCCTCCAGCCACGAGACGAGCCGGGGCAGCCGGGCCGCGATCGAGTTGACGTTCCAGGTGGCGACACGCACGGGTGCCAGCCTGGCACGGGTCAGGACGAAACCGACTCCCGCCGGGGGGCGTGGCGCTGCGTGGGTACCGACGCCAGCGCCCGTTCGACGCGGACCAGGCACCAGGGCTGTCCGGTCGGCGCCTCGACCGGCGCCCACTCGCCGACCGTACGCATCGCCCGGTGCCAGTTCCGCCGGCGGTCGCGCCGCCGCACCCGGCGCCGGAGCACGACGGCGGCGAGCAGCAGCCAGCCGACGGCAACGGCGGCGAGCAGCAGCAGACCCATGCAGTGTCTGTCGGCCGTCCGTACCGCGGAATTGAGCCGGACGGGCCAGGATGGGCCGATGGCGGTCGAGGCGCCCGAGGCCGAGGGCCTGCTGGCGACACCGGGGGCGGTGGCCGTGCTCACGGTGACGTGCGGTGCGCTGGGGCTCGCCACGTTGAGCGCCACCGCGGTCAACGTGGCGCTGCCGGACATCGCGGCCGACGTCGGGGCCCGCCTGGCCGGCCTGCAGTGGGTCGCGAACGCCTACACCCTCGTGTACGCCGCGGTGCTGCTTCCCGCGGGCGGGCTGGGTGACCGGCTCGGCCGGCGCCGGCTGTTCCTCGCCGGTACCGCGGTGTACGCGGCGGGCTCGCTGGGCTGCACGCTCGCGCCCGGCCTGTGGACGCTGGTCGGCTTCCGGGTGCTGCAGGCCGTCGGGTCCTCGGCGATGGTCCCGGCCACGCTGGCCGTGCTGGCCGGCGCCTTCCCGGCGCCACGCGCACGGGCGCAGGCGCTCGGCCTGTGGGCGGGCGTGGCCAGCCTGGGGCTGGCGCTCGGCCCGCTGGTCGGCGGGGCGCTGATCGCCGCGTGGGGGTGGCGCGGCGTGTTCGGGCTGGTGGCGCTGCTCGGTGCCGCGACGTACCTGGCCGGCCACCGGCTGCTCGCCGCCGATCGGCACGGTGCGGTCCTCGCCGCGGAGCGTGTGGACGTCGCCGGCTCGCTGCTCGGTGTCGGCTGGCTCGGCGGCCTGTCGTTCGCGCTGATCGAGGCGTCCCGGTACGGCTGGACCTCCGCGTTGATCGTCGCGGCCCTGGCCGGCTCCACGGCGTGCCTGGTCGGGTTCGTGACGGTGGAGTCGGCGCTCGACCGCCGGGGCGGGCACCCGCTCATGCCGCCGCGGATCTGGCGCTCGCCGACGTTCGTGCTCGCCAACGTCGGCGGTGCGACCTACTTCCTGTCGCTGTTCGGCATCCTGTTCTTCTTCAGCCTGTACCTGCAGCAGGAGCGCGGCGACTCGCCGCTGGTGACCGGCCTGCTGTTCCTGCCGCTGACGGCGGCGATGGCGCTGCTGGCTCCGTACGCCGGCCGGATGGTCGCCGCCGCGGGTGTCCGCCCGGTGGTCAGCGCGGGCCTTGCGGTCGCCGCCGCGGGCTGCCTCACGCTCGCCACGCTGCCCGCGGACGCCGGCTCCGGAGCGCTCGCGTGGCGCTTCCTCCTGACCGGTCTGGGCTTCGGGCTGAGCAGCGCGCCGCTCACCACCGCGGCCGTGGCCGGCGTGGCGGAGGGCTCCGGCAGCGTCGCCTCCGCCGTCTACAACGCCTCCCGCCAGGTGGGCGCCGTCTTCGGGGTCGCGGTCCTGGGTGCCGTGGTCAGCGCGCGGGTGGGGCAGCGTACGGGCGGTGCCGCTTTCCTCACCGGGGTGCACGCCGCCATGGTGGTGTCGGCGGGCTGCCTGCTCGCCTGCGCGGTCGGTGCCGCCCTGCTGCTCCAGCCGCGGGAGCGTTGACACCGCTCGTCGCCGCTCGGAGGCTGTCGCCATGACGGCGACCCTCGAGACCTTCGACCAGCCGTGCGCCTGGCGTGGCAGCGACCTGCGGCAGCGGCCCGACGAGTGGATCCACCGGCTCAGCGCGGCGGAGCTGGCCGAGATCGACACGGCCCGGCGGACCGCGGAGGCCACCGGCAAGGCGCTGCTGGACATCACCCGAGCGGACTTCCCGCTGCCGACCATGGCGCCGGTCCTCGAGGACTGGGCGGACCGGCTGGACTCCGGTCGCGGCTTCCTGCTGGTCCGCGGCCTGCCCGTGGCCGACTGGACCGAGGAGCAGGCGAGCCTGGTCTTCTGGGGGCTCGGCCGGCACCTCGGGATCCCGGTGTCGCAGAACGCCGCGGGGAACCTGCTCGGCCACGTGCGCGACACCGGGCGCTCGATCACCGACCCGACCGTGCGCGGCTACCAGACCCGGGCGCACCTGCCCTTCCACACCGACGGCTCGGACGTGGTCGGCCTGCTCTGCCTGCGGACCGCCCGGTCCGGCGGGCGGTCGAGCGTCGTCTCGTCCGTGGCGATCTACAACGAGGTGGTGCGCCGCCGCCCCGACCTCGCCGACGTGTTCTTCGAGCCGTTCTACATCGACCGTCGCGGCGAGCACCGCCCGGACGAGCCGCCGTACGTGCCCCTGCACATCTCCCGCGTCGAGGGCGGCCGCCTGCGGACCTTCTACATCCGCGGCTACATCGAGTCGGCGCAGCGGCACCCCGACGTGCCGCGGCTCACCGACCGTCAGCGGGAGTTCTTCGACGTCGTCGACTCCGTCGCGCACGACCCGGAGTTCCACCTCGACATGAACTTCGAGGTCGGTGACGTGCAGTGGGTGAGCAACAGCGTCATCCTGCACAGCCGGACCGAGTACGTCGACCACGACGAGCCCGACCGCAAGCGCCACCTGCTCCGGCTGTGGCTGACCCTGTTCCGCAACGCCCGCGACGGTCAGGGCCACGGGGGCATCGCCAAGGTCGGCTGAGGCCCCGCCCGCCCCCCACAGTCACCTTCGTGCGGCCCATGACCACCTTCGTGCGGCCTGCTGGGGCTGCTCAAGATCGTTAGACCCCACCTGGCCGCACGAAGGCGAGGGGGGACCGGTTGGATGGCGGCCATGAAGCTGCTGGTCGCCAACCGCGGGGAGGTGGCCGTCCGCGTCCTGCGGGCGGCGGCGGAGTACGGCGCCGTGACGGTCGCGGTCCACTCCGAGGACGACGCCGAGTCGCTGCACGTCCGGCGTGCCGACGAGCGGCACCGGCTGCCCGGCTCGGGGCCGGCCGCCTACCTCGACGCGGACGCCCTGGTGGCGGTCGCGCTGGAGCACGGGTGCGACACCGTGCACCCCGGCTGGGGGTTCCTCGCCGAGAGCGCCGCGTTCGCGACCGCGTGCACGCAGGCCGGGCTGCACTTCGCCGGGCCGACCTCGGACACCCTGGCCCTGCTCGGCGACAAGACCGCCGCCCGCGCCCTGGCCGCGCGCTGTGCCGTCGCGGTGCTGCCGGGCAGCAGCGGCCCGGTGACGCCGGAGGAGGCACGGGACCTGCTCACCGAGTACGGCGCGCTCATGCTCAAGGCGGTGTCCGGCGGCGGCGGGCGCGGGATGCGCGCGGTGACCGCCGCGGCCGACCTCGACGCGGCGTGGGAGCGGGCGGCGTCGGAGGCCCGGGCCGCGTTCGGCGACGACCGCCTGTACGCCGAGCGCCTGCTGCCGTCCGCGCGCCACCTCGAGGTCCAGGTCGTCGGCGACGGCACCGCGGTGGCGCACCTCTGGGAGCGCGACTGCACCCTGCAGCGACGCCACCAGAAGATCGTGGAGGTCGCGCCCGCACCCGGTCTGGACGAACCCGTGCGCGAGCGGCTGCTCGCGGACGCGGTGCGCATGGCCGAGGCGGCCGGCCTGACCGGACTGGCGACCTTCGAGTTCCTGCTCGACACCGGCAGCGGCGAGCCGTACTTCATCGAGGCCAACCCCCGGCTGCAGGTCGAGCACACCGTGACCGAGGAGATCACCGGCGTCGACCTGGTCAAGGCGCAGCTGCGGATCGCGGCCGGGGCGACGCTCGCCGACCTCGCGCTGCCCGCGGCGACGCGCGGTACGGCGGTGCAGGCGCGGGTCAACCTGGAGTCCGTCCAGCCCGACGGCACGGTCACCCCGACCGCCGGCACGCTGCGCCGGTTCGAGGTGCCGTCCGGCCCCGGGGTCCGGGTGGACACGTTCGGGTACGGCGGCTACCGCACGAACCCGCGCTTCGACTCGCTGCTCGCCAAGGTGGTCGCGCACGGCTGCGACCTGCCCGAGGCGCTGGTGCGCGTACGCCGCGCGCTGGGCGAGCTGACCGTCGAGGGCGCCGACACCAACGCCGCGTTCCTGCGCGCGCTGCTCGGCCGGCCGGACGTCGCGGGCTGGCGGGTGACCACGGCGTACGTCGACCAGCATGCGGCCGAGCTGGTGCCGCACTCCGCCGCGGTGCTCGAGTCCCACGAGCCCGGTGCGGTGGCCGCCCCGTCGCCGGGCACGGTCGTGTCGGTGGAGGTCGGTGCCGGCGACGCCGTCGCGGTGGGCCAGGCGCTGGTGGTGCTCGAGGCGATGAAGATGGAGCACGTCGTGGCGGCGCCGGCGGCCGGGACCGTACGCCGCGTCGACGTCGCGCCGGGTGACCCGGTGACCGAGGGGCAGCCGCTCGTCGAGGTGGAGCCGGGCGAGGTCGACGCGGCCGGGGCGGGAGCGGTCGAGGAGGTCGACCTCGACCGGATCCGGCCCGACCTGGCCGAGGTGCGCAGCCGTCACGAGATCGGCCTGGACGCGGCCCGGCCGGAGGCGGTCGCCAAGCGCCACGGCCGGGGCAAGCGCACCGCGCGGGAGAACATCGCCGAGCTGGTCGATCCGGGCAGCCTGATCGAGTACGGCGCGCTGGCGATCGCCGCGCAGCGCCGCCGGCGCTCGGTCGAGGAGCTGATCGAGCGCACGCCCGCGGACGGGCTCGTCGCGGGCATCGGCACGGTGAACGGCGGGCGAGCCGCCGTGCTGTCGTACGACTACATGGTGCTGGCCGGCACCCAGGGCATGCAGAACCACCGCAAGAAGGACCGGCTGTTCGAGCTGGCCGAGCGGTGGCGGCTGCCCGTGGTGTTCTTCACCGAGGGTGGCGGCGGCCGGCCCGGTGACACCGACGCGCCGGGCGTGTCCGGGCTGGACACCATGGCCTTCCACCTGTTCGGCCGGCTCTCCGGCCTGGTGCCGCTGGTCGGCGTGGCCTCGGGGCGCTGCTTCGCGGGGAACGCGGCGATCCTCGGCTGCTGTGACGTGGTGATCGCCACCGCGGACGCGACCATCGGCATGGGTGGGCCGGCGATGATCGAGGGCGGTGGCCTGGGCGTGGTGGCTCCCGAGGACGTCGGCCCGATGCCCGTCCAGGTGGCCAACGGGGTGGTGGACGTCCTCGTCGAGGACGAGGCCGAGGCGGTCCGGGCGGCCCGGCAGTACCTGTCGTACTTCCAGGGCACCACGGACGGCTGGGAGTGCGCGGACCAGCGGCTGCTGCGGCACGCGATCCCCGAGAACCGGTTGCGGGTGTACGACGTCCGCTCGGTCATCGAGACCCTTGCCGACACCGGCAGCGTGCTCGAGCTGCGCCGCGGGTTCGGCCCCGGGATGGTCACCGCGCTCGCCCGGGTCGAGGGGCGCCCGGTCGGCATCGTGGCCAACAACCCCGTGCACCTCGCCGGGGCGATCGACTCCACGGCGGCGGACAAGGCGGCGCGGTTCCTGCAGCTGTGCGACGCGCACGACCTGCCCGTCCTGTTCCTCTGCGACACGCCGGGGATCATGGTCGGCCCGGACGCGGAGCGCACGGCACTGGTCCGGCACGCCAGCCGGCTGTTCGTCACCGGGGGCAGCCTCACGGTGCCGGTCATGACGATCGTGCTGCGCAAGGGCTACGGCCTCGGTGCGCAGGCGATGGCGGGGGGCAGCTTCAAGGCGCCGCTGTTCTGCGTCGCCTGGCCGACCGGTGAGGTCGGCGGGATGGGGCTCGAGGGCGCGGTCCGCCTCGGCTACCGCCGCGAGCTCGAGGCGGTGGCCGACCCGGCCGAGCGCCAGGCGCTGTTCGACCAGATGGTCGCCCGCGCCTACGAGCACGGCAAGGCGCTCAACTCGGCGTCGCACTTCGAGATCGACGACGTGATCGACCCGGTCGACTCGCGGCACTGGGTCTCCCGCGCGCTTGCCTCGGTCCCGCCACCCGCCCCCCGCGACGGTAAGAAACGACCCTGTATCGACACCTGGTAACCGCCCCCGCGACGGCCGCAACCTGCCTAGGATTTCGGGCACCGCCGACATGTCCGAACTGAGAGAGAGGTGCGCCATTTCCTGGGGAGCCGCCCGCGGCTATTCGTACCCGAGCCGTCGCCGGCACCGGTGGGTCAAGTGGAGCCCGGTGGTGCTGCTCGTCCTCGCCGCCGCGTACGTCGGCGCGCAGCTGGCCCGGCCCGTACCGGACCTCCGCGTGCACGCACAGCTGGCCGCCGCCCGTACGGTCCCGGGTACGGCGCCGCAGTGGCCCTGGCCGAAGGACGGTCAGGCGGTGCTCGCGGTCGACGGGGTCGGCACCGTCGGCTCCTCGGGGGGCGACCGGCCGGTGCCGATCGCCAGCGTGGCGAAGGTGATGACGGCGTACGTGGTGCTCGCCGACCACCCGCTCGGCGCGCACGACGACGGCCCGGTGATCACCATGACGCAGGCCGACGAGGACGCCGCGGCCAGTGCGGGCGAGCAGTCCGTGCTGGCGGTGCAGGCGGGGGAGAAGCTCACGCTGCGGCAGGCGATGCAGGCGCTGCTCGTGGTGTCGGCGAACAACATCGCCAAGGCGCTGGCGCGCTTCGACGCCGGCTCGGTGCCGGCGTTCCTCGCCAAGATGAACGCCACGGCCAAGAAGCTCGGCATGACGCACACGACGTACACCGACCCCAGCGGCCTGGCCGCCACGACGGTCAGCACGGCGCAGGACCAGCTCGTGCTGGCTCGCAAGGCGTTCGCGGTGCAGACCATCCGCGAGACCGTGGCGATGCCCCAGGTGCGGCTGCCGGGGCACGGTGTGCTCTACAACTGGAACTACCTCGTGGGCCACGACGGCGTCGTGGGCATCAAGACCGGCTCGTCCGCCGCCGCCGGCGGCTGCCTCATGTTCGCCGCCCGCAAGCCGGTCGCCGGCAAGGACCGCACGGTGCTCGGCGTCGTCCTCGGTCAGCACGGCACGCCCGTGCTGCCCTCGGCGCTGCACGCGTCCCAGCGGCTGATCGACGCCGTCCCGGGCAACCTGCGTCAGGTCACCGTGCTGCCCGCAGGGACGCGGGTCGCCCGCGTGACCGCGCCGGACAACCCACCCATCGCCGTCGCGACCACCGAACCGGTCCAGGTGGTGGGCTGGCCCGGGATGCCGGTGGACCTGCACGTGACCCTGCCGCGGCGGCCGTCGCGCGAGCGGGTCAGCGTCCAGGTGGCGGTCCGGGCCGGTGACCAGGCGCAGGACGTCGCCGCCGAACCGACCCGCCCGATCGGGACACCGAGCGTCGGCTGGCGGCTGCAGCGGCTGCCCTGGTCGTAGCGGTCAGACGCGGACGGGCAGCGCGTCCAGCCCGCGCAGCACGATCCGCCCGTTGCGTACGGGTGCGCCGTCCAGCTCCAGGTGGGGGAACGTGCGGGGCAGGGTGGCGAACACCACCTGGCCCTCCATCCGGGCCAGCGCGGCGCCGAGGCAGTGGTGCAGGCCGGAGCCGAACGACACGTGCTGTCCGCTGCCTGCGCGGCGGATGTCGACGCCGTCCGCGGTGGGTCCCCAGTGCGCGGGGTCGCGGTTCGCGGAGCCGAGGCAGGCGAAGACGAACGTGTTCGGCGGCACCTCCAGGCCGCCGACCGTGGTCGGGGCGAGGGTGATCCGGCGGGAGAGCTGGACCGGGCTGTCCCAGCGGAGCAGCTCGTCGGTGGCGCCGGGGGCGAGGCCCGGGTCGCCGGCCAGCAGGTCGAGCTGGTCGCGGTGGGTGAGCAGCGCGAGCATCCCGTTCGCGATGAGGTTCACCGTGGTCTCGTGGCCGGCGATGTAGAGCAGCACGACCAGCTCGAGCAGCTCCTCCTCGGTCAGCCGGTCACCGTCCTCCTCGACCGAGACCAGCGCGGAGAGCAGGTCGTCGCCGGGTGAGCGGCGCTTCCAGGCGACCGCGTCGACGATGTAGGAGCGCATGTGCTCCGACGCGCTGACCGCGGCGCGGACCTCGTCGGGGGTCAGCACGGGGTCGAGCGACTTCGTGGCGGTGTGCGACCACTCACGCATCTGCGCGCGGTCGGCCTCCGGCATGCCGAGCAGCTCGGAGATGACGGTGAACGGCAGCGGGAAGGCCAGCTCGGCGACCAGGTCGGCGGAGCCGGCCGCGGCGATCTCCCGGCAGGTCTCGTCGACGAGCTCCTGGACGCGTGGGCGCAGCGACTCGACCCGGCGGACGGTGAACTCCTTGGCCACCAGCTTGCGCAGGCGGGTGTGGTCCGGCGGGTCGAGGTTGAGGATCGAGCCCTGACCGCGCTGGCGTGGTGGCAGCCCCATCTCCTGGAACAGCGCCATCCGCTCGGTGGTCATGGCGTGCCGGTCCTCGACGCTCGTCGAGGAGTCGCGCAGCAGGGTGACCACGTCGTCGTACCGGAACGCCGCCCACGGCCCGAACGGCGTCTCGTGCACGGGCGCGTGCTCACGCAGCCGGGCGTACTGGTCGTACGGGTCGTCGGTGAACCCGGGTTCGACCGGGTCGAACGTCGCGCTGCTCAGCTCGGGCGCAGCCATGCCGCCTCCTTGGGCCGGGACGCCATTGTGCCCATGACCTTGGCCTCTGGCGGTAGGGACCTCTGCCGCCGCAGGCTGCCGGGCAGGGAGGAGGTGGTGGTCATGCCGACCCTCACGCCGCACCACCACATCACCAGCGTGCCCACCACGGCGGAGGAGCGCGCCCCCGCCGTCGACCTGCATGCCGAGTCCGCGGGCCGCACGTCGATCGTCGTCGGCGTGGCCGCCGCCGCGCTCGCCGTCGCCATCCCGATGGCGTGGCTGCCCGCCCTGATCCTCGCGGTCACCGGGGTCGAGATCGGACGGCACGGCGAGCTGCACGCCCGCGCGCACGGCGCCCGCGCCACACTCGCGCGCGTTGGCGTGGCCGTCGGGCTCCTCGCCGTCGTCGCCTCAGTCGTCGCCCTCATGATCGTGGGCAACTTCTTCACCGAGGTCTACCGCGAGGTCGGCAACCCTCGCAGCTGACCCGCCACCCCGGCCCGGTCGTGAAGCGAAACGCACGCCTCGCGTGCGTTTCGCTTCACGACCGCTGAGGACCGGTCAGTCGCCGTCCGTGTTGGCGCCCTCGGCGTTCGGACCCGGGGGTGGCGGTGTCGAGTCCGCACCGTGCACGGCGTGCCAGAGGATGCGGTCGAGCGTCTCCTGCGGAACCTGGTCGAGCTGGCGGAAGTCCAGGCTCGCCGACAGTGCCGCGTCGGGGCTGGCCGCGGTGTTGAGGGTGTTGCGGTCGTACGCCGGCACGATCGCGTCGTACGGCTCCGCGTTGCCCGGTGTCGGCGTGAACGCGTCGTACATCGGCGTGCCGAGCGCGTCGAACATACCCAGCGGCTCCATCCCGAGGATCAGCTCCATCGAGCGGATCACGGACAGGAAGTCGTACCGGGTCGACACCACCGCGCCCTGCCTGGCGTACGGGCTGATCACCGCCGCCGGGATGCGGTGGGCGTCCACGTGGTCGGCGCCGTTCTGCGAGTCGTCCTCCACGACGAAGATGGCGGAGGACGACCAGATCGGCGAGTGCGAGATGTGGTCGACGATCTGGCCGAGGCCGTGGTCGTTGTCGGCGATCATCGCCTGCGGCGTGCGCTTGCCGGGCGTGGTGCCGACCGTGTGGTCGTTCGGCAGGACCAGGTAGTTGAACGCCGGGACGGTGCCCGTGGCCACCTGCTGGTCGAAGCGCTGCTGGAAGCAGTCGTACCGCGACTCCGCGTTCGCCGGTGCACCCGGCGGCGGGGTGCCGTCGTACGTCGGGTTCTGCGTGACCGCGTTCGTCTCGATGTCCGCGTCGTTCGGGTAGCACTGGCCCGCGGGTGTGGCGCCCACCCCCGTCGGCGTACCGAGCCCCAGGTCGGAGTGGGCGAACTTCACGGCGACGTCGGCGGTCATCTGCGCGTCGCGGTCCTTGTCGGGCAGCGGGACGACCCCGGCGACGGCCTCGCCGTAGTTGAACCAGCTGATGCCCTGCCGCTGCGCCTGGTCGAACAGGAACCCGTTGCCGGGCCAGGTGACCGCGTACACGCCGAAGTCGTACGGCCGGCCGCGCCCGCCGTAGTTCTGCATCCAGTTCTTCTGCACGTAGTCGCTGACCATGGCGGCGCTGGTCCAGAAGTGGCCGTCGATGGAGGCCTCGGAGTTGGCGTACACGTGGTCGAGCAGCGGGAAGCGCTGCACCAGTGCGTGCACGTTCGGCGTGACGTCCGGTCCGAACAGCTCGAGGGACGGGTCGCCGTCGCCCTTCGCCACGTCGCCGAGGATCTGGTCGTACGTGCGGTTCTCGCGCACGACGAAGAACACGTGCTTGATCGGCCCGTCCGGCCGCAGCGGGGTGCCTGCCGGCGGGGACTGCCAGTTCTCGGGGACGACCTGCTCGTCGGCGACCGTCGTGTAGTGCCGCAGGGCGCTGCCGTCCGGTGTCGGGAGCACGCCGACCATCCCGCGGATCATCGAGGGCAGGTAGTGGTCGAGGGCGCCGTCGTCGAAGGGGTTCGGGCCGTCCGGGTTCGGGCCCACGCCCAGCCCCTTGGCCGACAGCCAGACGAGCCGGGTGCAGCCCTCACCCGGGCACGGCGCCACCGCCACGTCGGCCGGGAACGCCGCCGTCGGGACGCGGCCGGCGAGCCGCGGCTGCGCCGCCGACACGTCGAGCACGGCCACGTCGTCGGCGCCCTCCTCGGCGACGTAGAGCCGGTGCGCGGCCGGGTCGAGCGCGAGCCCGACTGGCGCCGCGCCCAGCCCCTGCGGCCGGCGCAGGGAGAACGTGGACACCACCCCGAGCGAGTCGGTGTCGATCACGGCCACCTCGTCGGTGTTGGTGACCGTGACGTACGCCCGGTGCGCTGCGGCGTCGATCGTGACGGCCTCCGGGTGCGACAGCCTCGGCCCGACGGTGATGTCCGCCGTACGCGTGGCCGAGGCGAGGTCGATGACCGACACCGTGCCGTCGGTCTCGTTGGTGACCAGCCCGGTCTTGCCGTCGGGCAGGATCGCGGCGGCGTACGGGTAGTGGCCCACCTGCACGTACTGCACGCCGCCCGTCGCGACGTCCACGATCGCCGCGTGGTCGGCCAGGTTGAGCGGGACGAGCAGCGTCGACCCGTCGGGGGACACGGCCAGCCGGTCCGGCCAGGCGATGCGGCTGGTGTTGGTGGGCGGGAAGGCCTGCGGCGGCCCCTCGGCCCCGGGGACGTACGCGACCCCTTGCGGTACGGGCGAGCCGGCCGGGGCGGGACGGCGAGCACGCCGGTGCGTCGCGCCCTGCCCGTCGCCGGGTCGTAGCCGAAGACGTGCACGACGTCGCCGTCCTTGCCGGGCCCGCCGACCTGCTCCGCGCTGTCGGAGGAGTCGGCCACGCCGGACACGTACGCGACGTGGTGCGTGCCGTCGATCGCGACCCCGCCCGACGCGCCGGGCAGCCGGAGCTCCTGCACGACCCGGTGGTCGGCCACCGACACGATGCGCACGTCGTTGAACCCGCGCCCGGTGGACACCGACCAGTAGAACCGGCCGTCCGGGGTGACCGCGCCGCCGGTGGGGAAGTTCCCGACCTCCACCGTGGCGCCGGCGGGGTGCAGCACCCGCCCGTTGCCGGTCTCGTGCAGATCCGGACCGATCACCCCGGTCTGGGTGACGGCGTACGCCGCTGCCGTGCCGAGGGCGACCACTGCTGACGTGACGCCCACCAGGCGTCCCCTGCGTGCCATGCCGCAAGGTTCGCCGTCCGCGGCCGGCCTCCTCCGTGACCGGCCGTGAACGCTCGGTGAACACGGACGTGCACTCGCCGCGTGACCGGGGACGAGACCGTACGTGCGTCGGTTCCTGGTGGTCGTGCTGCTCGTCGCCTCCGCCTGCGGGACCGTCCGGGCGCAGCCACCGGCCCGGTCCGGGTCCTCCCGCGGTGTCTCACCCGCGGCCGTGCCGACGGCCGCCCCCGTGCCGTGGCAGATCCACGACGCGGCCACCCACCACGAGATCGAGGGCTACGCCGACCACGTGAGCGTGCGGGCCGGGCAGCCGGTGCGCCTCTACGTCCGCTCCCGGACCGGGTACGTCGTGCGCGCCTTCCGGATGGGCTGGTACCACGGGCGCGAGGCCCGGCTGGTGTGGACCTCGCGGGCGCTGCCGGCGCGCGCCCAGCCGGCCGCGACCCGCGACGCGCGCAACACGGTGGAGGCGCACTGGGCACCGGCCGTGCGGATCAGCACCGCGGGCTGGCGGCCCGGGGACTACCTGTTCCGCCTGGACGCCTCGAGTGGCAAGCAGTGGTTCGTCCCGCTGACCGTGCGCGGTCCCACCCCGAAGGGCGCGGTGGTGCTCGTCAACGCGGTCGCGACCTGGGAGGCCTACAACGACTGGGGCGGCTACAACCTCTACCACGGCCCGGGCGGCCTGCCCGACTACGCGCACCGGGCCCGGGCGGTGAGCTTCGACCGCCCGTACGCCGAGGGTGCGGGGTCGGGGGGCTTCCTCGGCAACGAGCTGCCGGTCGTCGCGCTGGCTGAGCGGCTGGGGCTGCCGCTCGCGTACGCGACGAGCGTCGACCTCCAGCGCGACCCGGGCCTGCTGGACGGCGCCGCCGCGGTCGTGTCGCTCGGGCACGACGAGTACTGGTCCACCGGGATGCGGGCCGCGGTGACGGCCGCACGCGACCGTGGGGTCAACGTCGCGTTCCTCGGGGCGAACGCGGTCTTCCGGCACTTCCGCTACGCCGGCACAGCGCTCGGGCCGGACCGGCTCGTCGTCGACTACAAGGACGCGGCCGAGGACCCGATGTACGGCGTCGACAACGCGAAGGTCACCGTGAACTGGCGGGAACCGCCGCTGGACGACCCGGCCAGCAGCCTCACCGGCACCACCTACCGGTGCAACCCGGTGTACGCGGACCTCGTCGTCGCCGATGCGTCGAGCTGGCTGTTCGACGGTGTCCACGTCCATGACGGCACCCGGCTGTCCGGGCTGGTGGGCTCCGAGTACGACCGCGTCGACCGTGCCTTCCCCACGCCCCGGCCGATCGACGTCGTCTTCCACTCCCCGGTGATGTGCCGTGGACGGGCGGACCATGCGGACGCGGCGTACTACGTCGCGGGCAGCGGGGCCGGCGTGTTCGACGCCGGCACGAGCTCGTGGGTGTGTGCGATCGACGGCGTGTGCACCCACGGGCGGGGAGACGGGCACGCGCGCCGGGTCGTCACGGCGGTGACGAAGAACCTGCTCCGGGCCTTCGCCGCCGGTCCGGCCGGACGGCGGCACCCGGTCGCCGGGCGGGGCTGACCCTGCCCGGTTCGGCGTTTCGCGTCCCTTTTGCCGTGGTGCGGCCTAGCCTCGAGACGTGCTCGTTCCACGCCGGGCCGGGACTGCCGCGGTGACGGCCAGCGCGGCCCTCCTGGCGGTCGGCGGCTGCGGCGGTGCCACCCCGTCCGCCGCTCACCGCACCGCGCCGGCCGTCCTCGCCCCGGCCACCGCACCGCCGACCACGCGGCCCCCGGCGCCGGTGGCGCGCTACCCGCTCACCGGCCTGGCGGTCACCGATCCCGCGGCCGCCGCGCGTCCCGCGCTGTCGGTGAAGATCGACAACGTCGCCGGCTCGTTCCCGCAAGCCGGGCTGGACCGCGCCGACATCGTCACCGTGGCTCTGGTCGAGGGCGGGCTCACCCGCCTGTTCGCGACCTTCCAGTCGCAGGGTGCCCCGCTCGTCGGGCCGATCCGCTCCGCGCGCCCGGTGGACGCGGACCTGCTGCGCGAGCTCGGCGGTGGCGTGTTCGCCTACTCGGGCGCGGCGGCCGGTGAGATCGCGCCGGTGAAGGCGTACTCGACCGCGACCCGGGTCGCCTTCGACGACGACCCGGCTCCGTTCCACCGCCGGCCCGGCTACCGCCCGCCGCACGACGTCTTCTCCGACACGGCGGTGCTGTGGCGGGTGGGCAGGGCGGCCGGGGCGCGCTGGGCCCCACCACCGGCGCTGTTCGCGTACGCGGCCGCAGCGCCCCGCGGCACGCCGACGCATGCCGTGGCGATGGCGTACTCCTCCTTCAGCTCCGACGGGTGGACGTGGGACGGCCACCGATGGCTGCGCACGCAGAACGGCTCCGCCGACGCGGTGACTGGCGGGCAGCGGGTCAGCGCCGACAACGTCGTCATCATGTCCGTGGGCACCAAGGGCACCGGCATCACCGACGCAGCCGGCAACGAGGACCCGTGGCCGGTGGTCATCGGCTCCGGCGACGCATGGGTGCTGCGTGACGGCGTGCTGGTGAAGGGGATGTGGCACCGCGCGAGCGTGACGTCGCGGACGATCCTCACCGGGCCGGACGGGCGGATCGCGCTCACGCCGGGGCGCACCTGGGTCGAGCTGCTCCCGCAGCCGCACCGCCCTGACTTCTCGTAGCCGCCAGCGGGTACGCCGTTGCCATGGGTACCGTTCCGAATCCGCACACGAGCCCGACCGCGCCCCAGGACCGCGACTGGCAGTGGTCCGGCACCGACAAGCTCGACCGGATCATCGAGCATGGTGGCTGGGACGCGGTCGCGAACGCGCACGCCTGGTACGACGACAGCCGCGACGACCACGACCCGCCGCAGCTGAAGACCGCGTACAAGATGCCCCACCACGAGCTCATCGACGGCCGCCTGCACGTCGTCTGGGACGGGGTGAACAGCGCCATGAACGTGCTGCTCGGTGGCCGTGGTGGCGCCGACGTCCCGGAGTCGGACCGCAAGGACGTCTACGAGCACCTGGCCCGGCACTACGCGGAGTTCGACAAGGAGCCGCCGGAGTTCGGGTGAGCCGTCCCGGGCGGTCTTGACGAACGCCGTTCACCGGACGAGTGTCGGGCGGGCGTCGGGGACAACCCCCAGCCCCGATGGCCAGGAGGTGGCGGCATGGCCGGCTTCGTCCAGCTCGTCGAGTTCACGTCCTCGCGTATCGGCGAGGTGCTCGCCCTCACCCAGGAGTACCAGGACCGGCGGCTTGCCGAGGGCGGCCCGGCCCCGGTCGTCCGGGCGACCTACACCGCTGACCGGGACCAGCCGGACCGCTACCTGTCCGTGGTCGAGTTCCGGTCGTACGACGCGGCGATGGTCAACTCCCAGAGCCCCGCTACGTCGGAGTTCGCTGCGCGCCTCGCGGAACTGTGCGATGCGCCGCCGACGTTCCGCAACCTCGACGTGGTCCGTACGTGGTCGCCCACCGTCCCCGCGCAGGCGGAGCCGACGGTCATCTCGCTGTGACCGCACCCGCGCCGTAGCGGGGTCACTTCCCCTGCACGTGCACCCGGCCCGCCCACCGGATCAGCGACCCCGGGTCCGCACCCTCGAGCTCGACGTGGGTGCCGTTCGCCAGGGTCCACTGCAGCCGGCTCGCCGTGAGGTCGACGACCATGCGCGCCCTCGTGCCGCCGGGCAGCGTCACCGGTACTGCGGAGTCCCCGCCGCCCGGCGACCCCTGCCGGAACTCCAGCAGGTGGCCCGCGTCGTCCACGAAGTTCGCCACCACGACCCCGACCGGCCCGGCGGGGGTGGTGGTGGTCTCGGCCTGCAGGTTCGCCCGGTGGTAGCCCGCGGGTGGGTCGAAGCTGGCGTGCTGCTCGGCGGCGGCGCTGTCCGGCAGCTCCACCACGGCGGTCACGCCCTGGCTGCTGGCCAGGGCCCCGAGCAGGTCCGGCCCCTTGGGCTCGGCGGTGAACGTCGACGCGTCGAACCGTGGTGACAGGTCGAGCTCGACCGCTCGCCGGGTACGGACCAGCGCGCCGTCGAGGGTCCACCGCTCCTCGAGCACCAGGCCGGTCGCGTCGTCCACGCACATGTCCGCGTGGTTGGCGGTGGTTGGCCTGGCCAGGGGTGATCCCGCCGGCCCACCGGTCCGCGCCCAGGTGCAGGCCCGGCCGAGCACCCGGCCGTGGCCGCGGACCTGGACCAGGCCGTGTGCCGCGCCGAACGCCAGCGCGGGTGCGGCGTTCTGGTCCCCCGCGGCCCGGTGCAGGCCACCCTGCACGCGGGCCCAGCCCTTCTCAGCGGCGTTGACGTAGAGGTAGCCGCCGTCCCCGGTGGTCAGCGTGCCGCTGCTCAGCGTGCCGTCGGCGGTGAGCATGACCGCACGCCCGTCGAAGGGCCGCTTGACCTCACGCACGTCCCGCAGCGTCGGCGTGTTCGGCGCGGTCTGCTCGTACACGACCCGGTACGCGGAAAGCGTCACGGTGGGCGCCGGGACGGTACCGCCACCCGACGACGTCAGCTGCCAGCCGGTGACCCCGCCGGCGACGGCCAGGACGGCCGCCGCCGCGGTGGCGACGAGCATGCGCCGGCGCGGCCGGCGGCGCGGGGGCGGCGGCGCGGGACGCCGGGTCGGGGTGCGGGCCACCACGGCACTATGCCCCAGCGCGCGCCGGCGCGCGCCGGGGCTTGCGCGGTGCCGGTGCCGGCTGCTCGGCGGCGCCGCCCAGGTACGAGGCGACGACCTGCGGGTGCGACAGCACGTCGTCCGGCCGCCCGCTGGTCACGAGCGCACCCGTGTCCAGGGCGACCAGCCGGTCGACGAGCGAACGCATCAGCGGCATGTCGTGCTCGATGATGAGGATCGAGCACTGCAGGTGCTGCTGAACCTGGCGCAGCACCGGACCGAGCGCCTCGGCCTCCCGCTGGGCGATGCCTGCCGACGGCTCGTCCAGCATCAGCACCTTCGGCTGCTGGGCGACCATGACCGCGAGCTCGACGATCCGGCGGGAACCGGTCGACAGCGCGGCGGTGAACTTGTCACGGAAGGCGTCCAGGCCCAGCAGGTGGATGACGTCGTCCGTCTCGCGCGCGATGTCGGCCTCCGCCTCGCGGACGTCCGGCAGGCACAGCATCGCGTGCATCGCGCCGGGCGCGTGCAGCCGTTCCGCGACGGCGACCGCGATGGTCTCGGCCACGGTCAGGCCGGGGAACAGCCGGGCGTCCTGGAACGAGCGGCCCAGCCCGATGCGCGCGCGGTCGTGGGCCGGCCAGTCGCCGACGTCGCGACCGAGCAGCCAGACCCTGCCGAGGTCGGGGATCACCTGGCCGGACAGCAGGTCGAACAGGGTGGTCTTGCCCGCGCCATTCGGGCCGATCAGCCCGAGGACCTCGCCCTCGTGCAGCTGCAGGTCGACGTCGTCCACGGCGGTGACCCCGCCGTACCGCTTGGTCACGCCGGCCGCGTCGAGCACCACGGGCCGGTCGTCGGCTGCCGGCGCCCGGCGACGGGAGGTGCGCGTGGCCGGTCGCTCGTCGCCGCCCAGGCCCGCGGCCGCACCGTGCAGGTACACCGCGCGCAGCACGTCGTCGCGCTCGAGCAGCTCCGCCGTCGGCCCGGCGAAGCGCACCTCCCCCTTCTCCAGGAAGACCGCACGCTGGGCCAGGCGCAGCGCGGTGCTCACCGACTGCTCCACGAGCACGACCGTGGTGCCGTTGGCGTGGATGGCGCGCACGATCTCCAGCAGCTGCTCGACGATCGTCGGCGCCAGCCCGAGCGACAGCTCGTCGATCATGAGGATGCGCGGGCGGGCCACGAAGGCAGCGGCGAGCGAGAGCATCTGCTGCTCGCCGCCGGACAGGCTGCCGGCGGGGGTGTCCCAGCGCTCCTGGAGCACCGGGAAGTACCGCAGGATCTGCTCGCGGGCCTCGTCCAGGTACGCCTTGTCGCTGCGGTACATCCAGCCGGCGACGGTGAGGTTCTCGGCGACGCTGAGCGTGGGGAAGATGCCGCGTCCGCCCGGCATGTGCGAGATGCCCATCTCCGCGATCTTGCGCGCGTCGACGGCGGTGATGTCCGTACCGTCGTAGACGACGGCGCCGTTCGTGGCCGGCAGCAGGTTCGAGATGACCTTCAGCAGGGTCGACTTGCCCGACCCGTTGGTGCCGAGCAGGGCCACGATCTCGCCCTCGTGCACCTCGAAGTCGATGCCGAACAGCACCTGCACGCCGTCGTAGCCGGCGTCGATGCCGTGGCACACGAGCAGGGCGTCGGACTGGATCGCCTCGCTGCGCGTCGTTGCCGCGCGGATGTCGCCGTCGACGAAGCGGCTCGCGGTGAGCTCGATGGCGCCGCCCCCGGCCACGATGAACGCGAGCACGGTGAGCGCGACCCGCTGGCCGTGCGCGTCACCGATCTGGCCGATCACCGCGGACAGGACCACGGCGCCGGCGAGGTAGAAGATCAGCGACCAGGCGAAGGCCTGCGACCGCAGCCGCGGCGGGACGACCAGGGCGACCATCGTCTGGTAGGCGGGGAGGTAGCCGGCGGCACCGATGGACAGGAACGTCACGGCGAGCACGCCGAGCGCCATGCCGGGCAGCACGGCCATGAGCAGGATGCCGACCGCGAACTCCAGCACCATGCCGCCGTTGACCAGCGACAGCCAGGCGGGCCGGCCACGGTTCACCTGGTCCTGGGACAGCTTGCCGCCGAGCACCAGGCCGGCCAGGCCGCCCACTGCGAAGATCGCGCTGATCGCGCCCCGCACGCTCGGCGACACGTCGTACACGTCGTTGAAGAACAGGCTGAGGTAGGTGGCGAACGGCACGGTGCCCGCGCCGAAGAGCACCGCCGCCCACCACGTCCGGCGCAGCGACCTGACGCGGGAGAGCATGCGGAAGCTCTCCGCGAAGCCGGCCCCGGTCGTGTCCTGGGTCAGGCCCAGGCTGGTGCCGCGGCCGGGCTCGGTCATCCGTGCGGTCAGCAGGACGAACACGAACGTGGGGACGGCCAGGGCGACGAACGTCACCCGCCACCCGGCCAGCTGGCCGAGCACGCCGGCGACCGGTGCGGCGACGAGGCCGAAGGTCGCCCCGCCGAACCGGTACGCGCTGAACGCCGCCGCCAGCCGGTTGGGCGGGTAGTAGTCCGCCAGCAGGCTCGGGTGGGCGACCTCGTTGACGGTGTTGCCCACACCGCCGAGGAAGCGGAACAGCACGAGGAACGCCACCGCCGGTGCGAGCCCGACCGCGACGGACGTGGCGCCCCAGACCAGCCCGCCCCAGCGGGTGATGCTCACCCGGTTGCGCCGGTCGGCGAGGCGCCCGAGCGGGACGCTGAACAGCAACGGCAGCAGCGCGGTGAAGGTCGTGATCGGCACGTACTCGGCGTTGCTCAGCCCGAAGGCGTCGCGGATCTCCGGTCCCAGCACACCGAACGCGATGAGGTCGAAGCGCTCGACCCCGTGCAGGCCCAGCAGCACCAGGACCGGGAACAGGCCGGCGGGACCGACGTCGGTGGCGAGGCTGCGCAGTGCGGCGGCCGGCGAACGGGACGTCATGCTGAGCCCTCCTGGAGTCGCGCCTGCGCCCGCTCCAGCGTGTCCTGCTGGTTGCGCGCGATGTCGGCGTTGATGAAGCGGCCGGCGGATCCGAGGATCAGCGACCCGAGCACGTAGACGGGGACGAAGACGAGCGTTCCGGCGCGGATGCCGAAGGCGTCACCGATGACGCCGACGAGGGGCAGCACGGGGATGCCGAGCAGCAGCCACAGCGACCCGGTGGCGAAGCCGAGTGTCCGCATGCGCGGGGGCACCGCCAGCGAGATGACCGAGTACACGCCGGGCAGCAGCGACGCGATGAGCACGCCGTAGACGAAGTGGAAGGCCCACGCCGACCATAGGGTCGGCGCGAGCGCGAACCCGCCGAGGGTGGCGCCGGCAG
Source organism: uncultured Actinomycetota bacterium (assembly GCA_963728075.1). Classification (GTDB taxonomy): domain Bacteria; phylum Actinomycetota; class Actinomycetes; order JAFAQI01; family DASSKL01; genus CAVSIP01. The sequence goes on from CAVSIP010000007.1 coordinate 382,601, forward strand.
CCGCGGCGGCGAGGCCGATGACGCGCATCGCCCGGCCAGGGTCGACGGCGACGATCCGCTGCACGGCGACCAGGCCGATCACCAGGCCGGCGATCTGCCCGGGCTCGCCCAGCGCGGTCAGGAAGCCGCGCTCGGCGGCGCCGACGTGGAACACCTCGTCGTAGAGCAGGTTGGTGAACTGCGCGATGCCGAGCGTCGCCATCATGAGGAACGGCAGGGAGAAGTAGATGCGCCGCGCGGTCTTCGTCTCGAACAGGGTGCGGAACGTCTCGCGCAGCCCGGCCGGGGCGTCCTCGACCTGCGCGACGAGCTCGTCGGCCCCTGCGGCCCGGCGTTCGTGCAGGCCGCGGATCGGCTCGCCGAGGCCGAAGGCGCGCGCGATGACGTACGCCGCGGGGACCGCGAGGACGACGAAGGGCACCTGCCACGGTGCGAAGAGCAGGATCACGCCGATGAGCGCCGGTCCGAGCGCCAGGGCGGCGGCGAGCGCGATCCGGTGGGCGTAGAAGGCGCGGGTGCGCACCTCGGGCGGGTAGTAGTCCGAGATCAGGCTGTTGTAGGTGGAGTCGAAGCCGGAGCCGACCGAGACGCCGGCGCGTGCGACGTACAGCAGGGCGAGGCTGCCCACGACACCGGCCACACCCGTGAGGACGGTGAAGGCGGTGAAGATCGTCAGCCCGATGGCGGCCAGGCGCATCCGCGGCAGCCGGTCGCCGAAGTAGCCGACCGGTACGTCGAGCAGCAGCCCGAGTGGCGCCGTCAGAGCGGTGAGCGCGGTCAGCCCGGTGAGGCTGAGGTGGTAGGTGGACTTGATCTCCGGGGTGAGGATCTGGAAGGCCGAGACCTCGAACCGGGCGATGAACGACAGGCCGATCAGCACCGCGAGGGGCAGCAGCGGGAACGGGGTGGTGATCCGCTGCGGGTCCCAGCGGCGCAGCGGAACGGGGGCCGGTGCGAGCTCGGTCGCCGGCACCCGGGCCGGGACGGTGGCGGTCACGAGCGCCGCTCCTTGGCCGCGGCCGACGGCCGGCGGTGCGCGGCGCGCGGGCTGCCCGCGGCCACCGGACCGGCGCCGCCGCGCGACCGTGCGGGACGCGGTGCGGGCACGGTGGGCATTGCTGTCTCCACCCGGACGTCGGCGACCAGGCTCGGCACCACCAGGCCGCGACGGTCCGCCACCCGGCGCAGCCACGCGTCCCGAACCCGGTACACCAGGCCGCCCAGTCCCTCGGGCAGGAACATGAGCAGCAGGAGGATGCCGGTGCCACTGGCGAGGAACTGGTAGCCGCCGGACAGGAAGTACTGCGTGCCGAACACGTACACCGCGCCGAGGAGCACGCCGGGGATCGACCCGAGACCGCCGATGACGACCATGGAGAACAGCACGATGCTGATGTCGGCGCCGAAGGAGTTCGTGTAGACGCCGTTCTGGTGCACCACGAACAGCGAGCCGGCCAGACCCGCGATCGCACCGGACAGCACGAAGGCGGTCAGCTTGATCCGGGTCGTGTCCAGCTTGGCCGCCTCGGCCATCGCCGCGTTGTCCCGGGTCGCGATCAGGGCACGGCCGGTGCGGCTGCGGCGCAGCTGCCGTACGCCGGCGAGGACGGCGACCAGTGCAGCCAGGCAGAAGTAGTACATCTGCCAGTCCTCGTCGAGCCCGATGCGGCCGAGCAGGTGCGGGCGGTCCATGTTCGTCTGCACGAACCAGGGCAGGTACTGGGCGTTGAGGAAGTACTCCGACGCGCTGACCGCGAACGCCAGCGTGGTCACGGCCAGGAACGGACCCCGGATGCGCAGCGCAGGCAGCCCGATGACCAGGGCGACCAGCGCGGCCACGGCCATGCCGGCGACGGTCGCGAGCAGGAAGTCCCACCCGTGCCGCTGGTACAGCAGCGCCGTCGTGGTCCCGCCGAAGCCGGCGAGTGCGAACTGCCCGAGGGAGATCTGACCGGACCAGCCGGTGAGCACGAGCAGGGACATCCCGACGATGGCGTAGATCAGCACGAGGGCGGCGAGGTAGACCTGGCTCGAGGACAGGATCACCGGCACGAGCAGCGCTGCTGCGAGCAGCCAGGCCTGCGTCAGCAGCACCACGGTGCGCACCTCGGGCAGGTGGCGCAGCTCGACGGGGATCGGGCGCACCTCGCGGATGGCCTTGAACCCGGACAGCGCGTTCTCCGACATCCGGGAGAAGACGCCCTTCTGCACGAGCAGGGCAACCACGATGACCACGACCAGTGACGTGTCGACCAGCGTGGTGTTGGACGAGGTCCACGCCGCCAGGGACTCGAACACCCCGATGCCCAGCGCCGCGAGGATCGTCCGTGGCAGGTTGTCCATCCGGCCGATGACGGCCGCGGCGAGCGTCCGCAGCAGCAGGGAGTTGCCCCCGCCGGACACGCTGCTGAAGGAGTTGAACCCGAGCACGGGTACGCGGAGCAGCACGGCAATGACGGACAGCACTGCTGCGAGCGCCCAGACGATGACGTCGAGCCGGGCGACGGGCACGCCGAGCAGCGTGGCCCGCTCGCCGTTCTCCGCAGCGGCCCGGATGGCGATGCCGTACGGCGACCAGCGCAGGAACGCACCGAGTGCGGCGACCACGCCCAGCACGGCGACGATGGCGACGATGTGGTTCGCCGTGAACACGACCGGCTTGACCGTGAACTGCGCGGAGAACGGGGTCTCGAAGGTGCGGGTGTTGTTGCGGTTGTTCTTCAGGATGAACGGGATGATCATCGACAGGCCCATGAGGATCTGCTGGATGCCGATGGTCGCGACCGTGAGGATCAGCCGGGGCGCCTTGCGGAACCGGCGGATGATCGCCACGTTCACCAGCGCGCCCATCGCCAGCGCCATGAGCAGGCCGGCGCCGACAGCGGGGAAGTAGCTCCAGCCCCAGTGGACGACGAGCTCGATGGCGAGGATGCCGGCGACCACCCCCACGTCGGCCTGGGCGAAGTTCACGATGCGGCTGGCCCGGTAGGTGAGCACCAGCCCGATCGCGATGAGCCCGTAGAAGGAGCCGTACACCAGCCCGAGCAGCACGATGCCGGTCGGCAGGCCGCGCGGGACGACCTGTGCGAGCACGGCCCAGGCGACCAGGAACGCGCCGATCCACCGGACCGGCCAGGGGATGCGCCGCACGGCGCCCAGAGCGGTCGTCATGACGACGCCTTTCCGTGGGTCGGGTCGTCGGAGTAGACCGGCACGATGCCCTTCGGTAGGTCGCCGGGCAGGTACCGGGCGCCGCCGGCGTACTCGATGTAGGTGCCCTGCTTGCCGTCGTACGCCGAGGTCTTGCTCCCGTCCCAGTAGACGATCCGGGTGTCATCGATCCCGGTGTGGTCGTAGCCCTTGCTGCCGTCCGGGTTCGTGCAGTAGCAGACCCGTCCCACGGCCAGCTTGGGGACTCGCGGATCGGAGGAGATGCCGCCCTGCGGCAGCGAGAACGCGCCCTGTGCCAGCGACTGCGGGGTGAGGTCCGGGCCGGCCGCCTGGATGAAGTTGAAGACCCGCATCAGGTCGAAGTAGAAGCCGTCGGTGCCGGCCGGGATCTCCTTGCCGGTGATCCTCTGGTACGTGATCCCCGGCTCGCTGCTCGGCCCCCAGATGCGCTGCGCGGCGCTGAGCTGGCCGAGCCCGAACAGGTGGCCGTCGACCTCGGTGGAGTCCCACAGCCGCGGCACGGTGTCGAAGTCGTTCGCCGCGGTGCCGACGATGTACCACTCCGGGTAGTAGTTCTGGCTGTGCGCCGACTGGGTGAGGAAGATCGGCGAGATGGGGTCGCAGGCGATGACGACGGTGGTCACGCCTTCGCTACGGAACTGGATGATCGCCTGGTTGGCCTGGTCGGCGAACCGGGAGACGTCGAGCACGTAGTTGTACTGGTAGGACCGCTTCGCGGTGTCGATGCCGTACTTGTTCTGCAGGTCGTCGTGCGTGGTCTTGGCGCAACGCTGGTAAGGCGGGTTGTTGGGGATGTAGGTGCCGAAGATGCGGTTCTGCTTCTGCAGCACCCCGGTGGGGTCCCCGGCCCATTTCGCCGGTCCCTGCATCTCCTTGTAGATCTGCTCGGCCACGAGGTGCGCCACCCGCTCGCAGCCCATGATCCCGTTCCACACGTACGGGTGCAGCTGCCGGTACCAGGTCTCGTCGTAGTAGGCGCCGCCGCTGAACTCGACGAGCTTGTACTGCGCCGCGCACTCGGAGAACGGGCCGGAGCCGCCGTTGCCGTTGCCGTCGAGCCCGTAGCCGAACTCACCGAAGGCCTTCATGTCCTTGGCGATCGCGTCGGCGTCGGCGCACGCCTGCTGCTTGCCGTTGCCGAGCGCCTCGTCGGTGGAGTTCGCCGAGGTCTTGTAGGGCTTGAACACCACCTTGCGCCCGTAGGTCTCGAAGACCTTGTTGAAGTAGCTGATGAAGGTCTCCGCCACGGCCTGCTTCACCGCGGGGTCAGCCGTGCCGGCCTGGGCGGAGACCTGCTGGACCGTCTGGCAGTTCGCGTTGCACTCGAACTCTCGGTCGGCGATGACGATCTCGTTCGCGGAGACGCCGCGTGAGGTGCCGCCGCCGTTGCCGCCGGTGAACTGCGCGACGCACGGCGCGGCGTACGCCGACCAGGGGATCTGCGGCACGCCGGGCTTGCAGGCGAACCCGCCGCGGGCCGTGCCCGTGCCGACCTGGACGGTGCCGGCCGGCTGCTGGACGGTGGCGGCACCTCTGCCCGTCCCGGAGCCGGCGGCCGCGGGCCCGCCACCGGTAGTGGTGGGCCCCGCTGCGCTCGTTCCCGTGGCCGCCGCTGTCCCGGGGGCGGTACCCGTGGTGGTCCCGGCCACCGTGCCGGCGGTGCCGGCGGCACCGGGCTGTGTGCCGTACACACCACCCGGCTGCTGTTCACCGCCACCGGCCGCAGCGACGCGGTCGGTGCCGCCGCCTGATCCCACCGTCGGCAGCAGCGCGGCGACGAGCAGCACCGCCATCCCGATGACGTACAGCGGCAGGTGGCGGCGGACGTGCACGGCGCCGATGACCGCGTTGCGCACGAACCGGTCCTGGAGCAGTTCCTCGACCGACTGGCCGGCCGGGGGCCGTGGGTCACTCATGAGCGTTCCTCTCCGCTTCCGCTCAGCCCTGCGGGTAGACGGCGGGTGCACCGGCGGGGATCTGGCCGACCTTGAACCGGCGTCCCGGGTAGGCGTCGATGAACGTCCCGGCCTGGCCGTCGTAGTGGGAGGTGGCGTTCGCGTCCCAGTAGACGATCCGGGTGTCCTGGACGGTGGTGTGTGACATGCCCTTGCCGCCGTCCGGAGCGGTGCAGAAGCACATGCTGCCCAGGGCGTTCTTCGGCACGGCGGGGTCGGTCGAGACGCCTGCCTCGGGGAGCGAGACCGCCCCCTGCGCCATGGTGTTCGGCGTGAGGTCCGGCCCGGCGGCCTGCAGCATGTTGAAGATCTGGAGCAGCCGGTAGTAGCGGCCGTCCGTGCCCGCGGGGATGTCCTGGCCGGTGATCTTCTTGTAGGTGATGCCGGCCTCGCTCTTCGGCCCGAAGAAGTTGCTCTCGTCGCCGAGCTGGGACAGACCGAACATGTGCCCGTCGACCTCGTCCGGCACGTAGAGCCGGCCGAAGCTGTCGGTGTCCTGTCCGGCGGCACCGATGAGGTACCACTCGGGGTGGTAGCCCTGCGACGCCGCCGCCTGCGTCAGGAAGATGATCGAGTACGGGTCGCAGGCGAGCACGATGGTCGTGACGCCTTCGCTGTGGAACTGCACCATCGCCTGGTTGGCCTGGTCGGCGAACCGGGACAGGTCGAGGACGTAGTCGTAGCGGTAGGTCTTCTCGTTCGGGTGCTTCTTCTTCAGGTCGTTGAAGGTGGTGTCCGCGCAGCGCTGGTAGGGCGGGTTGTTGGGCACGTAGGTGCCGAATACGCGCTTGCTCTGCTGCAGCGCGACGTCCCCGGCCCACGTCGCCTTGCGGTCGATCAGCTGCTTGTCGATGTCCTCACCGACGAGGTGGGAGATGCGCTCGCACTCCATGACGTAGTGCCAGACGTACGGGTGCTGCTGGCGGTACCAGGTCTCGTCGTAGTACGCGCCGCCGAAGAACTCCACCAGCTTGTTCTTCGCGGCGCACTCGGCGAACGGGCCGGAACCGCCGAAGCCGCTGCCGTTGAGGTTGATGCTCGCGTCGCCGTACGCCTTCACGTCCTTGGCGATGGCAACGGCGTCGGCGCACGCCTGCGCCTGCCCCTTGCTCTGAGCCTCGTCGGTGGAGTTCGCGCTGCTCGTCCAGGGCTTGATGACGACCTTGCGGCCGTACAGCTCGTAGACCTTGTTGAAGTAGTCGATGAACGTCTTCGCCACCCGCTCGGTGACGGTCGGGTCGGCGAGACCCGCCTGCGCGTTGATCTGCTGGGAGGCCTGGCAGTTCGAGTTGCAGTCGTACTCGCGGTCGACGAGCAGGATGGCGCTGCGGCTGACGCCGCGCGTGGTGGCACCCCCGTTGTCACCGGCGTACGCGCCGATGCACGGCGCGGCATAGGCCGACCACGGGATCTGCCGAACGCCGGGCTTGCACGCGAACCCGCCGCGGGTCGTCCCCTGCCCGACGAGCACCTTGCCGGCCTGCGCCTGCTGCTGGACGCCGTCAGTGGTGCCGGTCGCCGACCCGGGTCCCGACCCGGTCGAGGTCACGGCGCCGCCGCCACCACCGCCTGCGGCGGGCGGCCGGCCGGCAACCCCGCCACCGCTCCCACCGGCGTCGCCCGGGCCCCTTGCCGTGCTCCCCGTGGTGGCCGGGCCGCTCCCGTAGACGCCGCCCCCGGTGGCCATGTCACCGGCGGCCACCTGCGCCGTCGCGCCCGCGTCCGGACGGACGGTCGGCAGCAGCGCGGCGACCAGGCCCACCGCGAGAGCGATGACGTAGAGCGCGAGATGCCGGCGGAGGTGAACCGCGCTGCGCACCGCGGTGCGGACGAACCGGTCCTCGAGCAGAGCGGTGAGGTCCGGCGCCGGGCCTCCCTCGTGTGGCTCCTGCACGGGCCTCTCCCCTCCGGTGACCGAACGTGACCTACGTCACATCACGGACGTTCGGGACAGGCTGAGGCCCTGTTGAGGTTCGGTCAACAGAGGTCTGGCAGAGACCTGCGTTGCCCTAACAGTTCGAATGGCTAACAATGCACCGGTGGAACCGTTCGCCCCCCATGACGCCCGCACGGTCGCGCGGCTGGCGCGCCAGGTCGAGGTGGCGCTGGCCACGGTCGAGCTCACGCAGCCGCAGTACCGGATCCTCGCGCTGCTGTCCGAGGGGTCGGCCGCGGCGACCGCGCTCGCCCGTCGGCTGGCCGTCAGCCGGCCCAGCGTGACCGCGCTCGTCGACGGGCTGGTCGCGCGGGGGTACGTCGCCCGGGGCAGCGACCCCCAGGACCGCCGGCGGGTGACGCACGTCCTCACCCCGCAGGGACGCCGCATCCTGGCCCGGGCCGACGACGCCGCGACCGAGCGCCTGGCGGAGATCGCCCGGCACGTGGCGCCGCCGCAGGTCGCCGCCGCCCGCGCGGGGCTGGCCGGGTGGCGCGAGGCCTTGGACGCCTACCGAGAGACGAAGGTGGCCGGACTGTGACGACGACCCTGCTCGAGTCGTTCACCGGTCCGGCGCCGGATGCGGGAACGCCGCCCCGTGCCCGTATCCACCCCGACCGGGGCCGGTCCTGGCTGCGCCGTGCGCTGCCCGTCGTACTGGCGCACCGGCGGCTGTTCGTCGTGTCGCTCGGCGGCACCCTGATCAGCCTGGTGCTGCAGATGGCGCTGCCGCGGCTGACGATGGCGGCCATCGACCAGGCGCTGGTGAGCCACCGCAGTGCGCTGCTGCCGTTCGTCCTCGCCCTGATCGGGGTGGGGCTGCTGCGCTGGGGTGTCAGCTACCAGTCCCGCAACGCGCTGTACCGGGTGGCGTACGAGATCGAGTACGACTTCCGGTCGATGATGTTCGAGCACCTCAGCCGGATGTCGGCGGCGTTCTACGACCGGGTGCAGACCGGCCAGCTCATCTCGCGCGCCAACTCCGACATCCGCTCCGTGCAGATGTTCCTGGCGTTCGCCCCGTCGATCCTCACGCAGGTGCTCGGCTTCTTCTTCGCGTTCGCCGTGATGTTGACGATCAACGTGCCGCTGGCGTTCGTCGCGGTCGCCCCCATGCCCTTCGTCTACCTGGCCGGGGTGAAGATGCGCCGGCTGCTCTTCCCCATCTCCTGGGTCGTGCAGTCCCGGCTGGCGGACGTCGCCACCCGCGTGGACGAGAACGTCAACGGCGCCCGCGTCGTGAAGGCGTTCGCGGCCGAGCAGCGCCAGCTCGACGAGATGGTGCGCGCCGCCCACCGGGTGGAGTGGGCGAGCGTCCGGCAGAACGACATCCGCGCGGTGTGGGCGCCGCTGATGGAGAACCTGCCCCGCCTGGGCCTGGCGCTCGTGCTGCTCGTCGGTGGCTGGATGGTCGTGAACGGGCAGACGACCGTCGGTGCGCTCGTCGCGTTCAACGCGTACGTGGTCATGGCGCAGGCGCCGTTCCGCATGCTCGGGATGCTCATGATGATGAGCCAGCGAGCGGCCGCCTCCGCCGAGCGCATCTACGAGATCCTCGACGAGCAGCCCGACGTGGTCGAGAAGCCGGATGCGACGACGCTGGCCGACGTGCGAGGCGACGTGCGCTTCGACGGTGTGACGTTCGGCTATGCCGGCCGCAAGGCCGTGCTGGAGGGGCTGTCGCTGCACGTCGAGTCCGGAGAGACGGTGGCCGTCGTCGGTCGTACCGGCAGCGGCAAGTCCACCTTGATCCGGCTGCTCATGCGGCAGTACGACCCCGACCGGGGTGCCGTCCGCATCGACGGGACGGACCTGCGTGACCTCACCCTCGAGTGTGCGCACCGGCTCGTCGGCGTCGTCCCGGACGAACCGTTCCTGTTCTCGGTGTCGCTGCGGGAGAACATCGCGTACGCCCGGCCGGACGCGACGGCGGACGAGGTGGAGACGGCGGCCCGTGCCGCGGGAGCGCACGAGTTCATCAGCGCGCTGCCGGACGGCTACGAGACGGTGGTGGGCGAGCGGGGCTACACGCTCTCCGGAGGGCAGCGCCAGCGCATCGCGATCGCCCGCACGCTGCTCGCCGACCCGCGCGTGCTCGTCCTCGACGACGCCACCAGCGCCGTCGACGTGCAGCGCGAGCAGGAGATCCACGAGGCCCTGCGCACGCTCGTGCGCGGCCGCACCACCCTGCTGGTCGCGCACCGGTTGTCGACCATCGCGCTCGCCGACCGGGTCGCGTTCCTCGAGGACGGCCGGGTGGCCGCGGTCGGGACGCACGAGCACCTGCTGTCGACCAACCCGCGGTACGCCGCGGTGCTCGCCAGCGAGGAGGAGCGCGCCCGCCAGGAGCGGGCGGCGGAGGAGGCGGTGGTCTGATGGCGTGGGGCGGCGGCGGTGGGTTCGGCGGTGGCCACTTCGGTGGTGGCGGGCACCCGGGCTCCACGGCGGGCGGCCTGTCGTTCGCAGGGATCCCGCCGGAGCTGGCGGAGGCGGCCGAGCGGCTGTCGCGCGACGAGCCCGACTTCGCCGACGCGCACGAGCCGTTCCGGCACGAGATGCCGGCGGACCCGCCCCTGAGCCTGCGCAGCATGGTGCGCCCGCACCGGTGGGCGCTGGTGGGTGCGCTGCTCGTCGTCGTCGTCGAGACGCTGGCCGTGCAGGCCGGCCCGGTGCTCACCCAGATCGGCATCGACCGGGGTGTGCTGCGCGGCGACAGCCGGGTCGTGCTGCTGGCGGCGTCCGCCTACGTCGCCGCCGTGGTGGCGGGTACGGCGGCCGGCGCGGGCCGCGTCGCCTGGACCGGCCGGGTCGGTCAGCGGTTGCTGCGCGAGCTGCGCATCCGGGTGTTCGGTCACCTGCAGCGGCTGTCGCTGGACTTCTTCACCGAGGAGAAGGCCGGGCGCATCATGACCCGGATGACGAGCGACATCGAGGCGCTCAACCAGCTGTTGCAGGAGGGCCTCGTCACGCTGCTCGTGCAGGGCCTGACGCTGGTGGTCATCACCGGCGTGCTGCTGTTCTACGACGTGCGGCTGGCGCTGGTGACGCTCGTCGTCGTGCTGCCAGTGATGACCTGGCTGAGCCTGTGGTACCGCCGCCGCTCGGACGCCGGCTACACCCTCGTCCGCGACGAGGTCGCGAACGTGCTGGCCGACCTGCAGGAGAACCTCGCCGGCATCCGGGTGGTCACGGCCTCCCACCGCCAGGACCACAACGTCCGTCACCACCGCGGGATCGTCGGGCGCTACCGCGCGGCCAACGTGGAGACCGGCCGGCTCAACGCGGTGTACGGCCCGACCTCCGACACCATCGGCATCGTCGGCCAGGCCGTGGTGCTGCTGATCGGCGGCTGGATGGTGCTGCACGGTCAGCTCACCATCGGCAAGCTGACCGCCTTCGTGCTCTACCTCAGTGCCTTCTTCGCGCCCATCCAGCAGCTCGTCCAGCTGTACACGACCTACCAGTCGGGGCAGGCTGCGACGCGCAAGCTGCGTGCCCTGCTCGCCACTGCGCCGACCGTCGTCGAGCGGCCGGGTGCACCGGATCTGCCGCCGGTGCGCGGCGAGATCGTGCTCGACGACGTGTCCTTCGCCTACGTACCGGGCCGGCCGGTGCTCCGCGACGTCGACCTGGTCGTCCCCGTCGGGGAGACCCTCGCCCTGGTCGGGCCGACGGGTGCCGGCAAGTCCACGATCGCGAAGCTGGTCACGCGTTTCCACGACGCGACGGGCGGGCGGGTCCTCGTCGACGGGCACGACCTGCGCGAGGTGTCGCTGCACTCGCTGCGCCGCCAGCTCGGGGTGGTGCCGCAGGAGCCGTTCCTGTTCGCCGGCACGTTGCGGGACAACCTGGCGTTCGCCCGGCCGGACGCCGCCGACGAGGAGATCGCGGAGGCGGCCCGGGTGCTGGGCCTGGACCGGCTGATCAGCCGGCTGCCCGAGGGCCTGGACACCTACACCCACGAGCGAGGGGCGTCGTTGTCCGCCGGCGAGCGCCAGCTGGTCGCGCTGTGCCGGGCCATGCTGGCCCAGCCGGCGATCATCGTGCTGGACGAGGCGACGTCCAATCTGGACGTGCAGTCCGAGCAGCTGGTCGAGCACGCTCTCGACGTGCTGCTCGCCGGCCGTACGGCGATCCTGGTCGCGCACCGGCTGTCGACCGCGATGCGTGCGGACCGCATCGCCGTGGTCGAGGACGGGCGGATCGTGGAGATCGGCCCGCACGAGCAGCTCGTCGCGTCGGGCGGGCGCTACGCCGCCATGCACGAGATCTGGGAGCGGTCCGGGGCAGGCGAGAGGTCAGCCGACCGGGCGGCCGCGTCGTAGCACCGGGAACTGGGTCTGCGGGTCGTTCTGGGGCAGGGCCTCGGCCGGAGCGCCGGACACGTGCTCGCCGTCGAGGATGGCCGCGCCGTCGGGGGCGTACTGCACGACGTACGCCTTGCGTACGGCGTCCGTACGGTTCGGACCGGTCAGGTGCGGGGTGAGCGACGAGAGCACCACGACACTGCCTGCCGGCACCGGTGCCGTGACCGACGAGGGCGGCTGCGAGAAGCACTCCCAGCCGAGCGGGTCGAGGTAGTCGTGATGCAGCGTGCCGGCCCGGTGGATGCCCGGTGCCACCTGCGGACAGCCGTTGTCGACGGTCGCGTCGGTCAGCGCGACCCAGCAGGTGAGGTAGTCCTGCGGGTCGACGTAGGGGTAGGCGTTGGCCTGGTGCCAGGGCACCCTGCGGTCCTGGTGCGGCTTCTTGTAGACGGCCTTGTCGTAGAACAGGTTCACGTCGGGGCCCACGAGGTCCGCGCACAGGCCGAGCAGCAGGGGGTGCCGGACGAAGTCCGCGAGCAGCGGTGAGCGCCGCACGAGGTGCGGGCTGTAGGTGATCACCCCGCCCTCGGCGACGTAGAGCCGTCGCTGGTGGCGCCGGGCGAGGAACTCCTCGGTCTGCTGGTCGAACCGGTCCGTCTCGTCGAGGACCGGGCCGAGCTCGTCGGGAGAGAACACCTCGGGCAGCACGAGGAAGCCCTGCTCGTCGAAGTCCCGGACCTGCTGCTCGCTCAGCTGACGGAACGGGCCGGTGTGGTCGCGCCACACGAACCCGGTGTTCCATCGGTGGCGCCGCAGGGTTCCGGCCGTCATGGCGCCGGACGGTACGCCGCGGCCCGGGTCGGCGCGACGGGGGTCGGCTGCGGTCACCCCTCGCGCAGCACGGCTTCCAGGCCGGCAAGCAGGAACTCGACGCAGTTGTCCTCGACCTGACGGCGGCTGAAGCGGCCGGAGTTCCAGCTGCGGGCGTGCAGGTCGGCGACGGCGGTGGAGATCCCGGCGTACGCGTACGACAGCCGCGTGCTGCACCCGTACTCCTCACGCACGAGCGCGGCCAGCCAGCGCAGGAACTCGTCGCGGGGTTCCTTGCCGGCCTGCAGCCGGCGCGAGGACACCCCCGCCTGCAGCAGGCCGATGAGGATGCCTCGCTCCGCGACCACGTCGAAGTAGGCGTGCACGGCCGCGGTGAGCTTGTCCCGGAAGGTGTCGGCGGTCTCGGTGGCCTCGGCGACTCGCCGGAACAGGTCCGACAGCTCGCGCTGGTACAGCGACAGGACGAGGTCGTCGACGTTGGCGAAGTACGCGTAGCCCAGCGTCTTGCTGGTGCCGGCCTCCTGGCCGACCGCCTCCATGGTGAGCGCCTCGAACCCGCGGGTGAGCACGATCTCCGCCGCGGTGTCGAGCAGATGGGTGCGCCGTGCCTCGGCCGACAGCCGCGTGCGTCCCCGTCGCTGGTCCGCTGTCCCGGTCGCGGCGCTGCCCTTGGCGGTCACGCGGCGAGGATAGTCGCGCGCGGGGCCGGCCACCTGCCTTGAGGTGGCGCAGCGCCGGTGCGACCGTCGTGGGGTGTCAAGCGGCGGCCGCGCGTGCTGGCTCGCGGTCGCTCTCGTGGCCGGTTCCTGCTGCCTGCCTGCGGCTGCCGCCGCCGACGGCACGGCGGACACCGGGGTCTGGTGGCGCGCGGAGCCTGCCGACGGTGCCCTGCCGCCACCTGTCGACGTGCCCGACGGAGGGCTCTGGGTCGGTGCCGATGCGGCCGGCGACAGCGCCGTGTCGGCGGTCCGCCTCACGGCCGGGTCGGGCGCGCCGACCGCACTCGTGCTCCACGTGCACTCGGCGTCGCCCAGCACGGCGGACGCGCCGGTGCAGGCGTGTCCGCCGGCCGCGCCGTGGCAGCCGCCGTCGGCCAGCCCGGGCGCGTGGGCGAGCCGGGCCGAGCCGGACTGCTCGCGGGTGCGCGTTCGTGGCCGGGTCAGCGACGACGGCCGGTCCGTGGTCGTCGACCTGGCCGGGCTCGTCCAGGGGGGCACCGTGGATCTCGTGCTCGCCGCGGTGGCGGCCCCGTCCGCGCCGGGCGGTGCGGACGTGACGTTCGAGCGGCCGACCTCGGCCGACCTGCGCTACCCCGAGGAACAGCGCCCGTCGGCCCCCGCGTCCTCGCCGCCGGCACCGGATCGGGAGCCCCACTCAGCGCCTCCAGGACCGGACGAGGCCCAGGTCCAGGCGCTGGCGGCGGCGGCGCCGCCGCAGGCCCCTTCTGCGCCTTCGCCGCAGGCCACTGCCAGCCCACCGGCCGACAGGCGCGAGGCGTCGTCGTCGCCGGGCGGGCCGGTGTCCCCGGCCGCTGCGCCGGTGGCCGGGGGCGGGCCGGCAGCGGCTGCGGGCACTGGCGCGGATCGCACCGTCCCCGCTGTCGCTGCGGCCATGGTGCTGGCGGTGGCGGCCGCGACGGCCTGGACGTTCGGGGGCAGGCGTCAGGGCTGATGCTGGGCCATGAGGCGCGGCGCCGGCCGTGGCGGCTCGGCCCGCTCGCCGATGAGCTGGGCGAGCGTCCCGATGAGGCGGCGAGTGCCCGCGCCGATCCCGACGGAGTCCGGGACGATGACGCACACGGCGCCACGCACGCTGGTGTCGCGTACGGACAGCGGCACGGCCACGACGTGCCGGTCGTGGCCCAGCTGGACGGGGGGCGCCGCGGCCAGCGCGGCGTCGCACAGGCGCTGCCAGCCGCAACCGGACTCCAGCGCCTCGACGAGATCCGGCCGTGGACCGCTCACGTGCTCCACGACGGCACTGGAACCCGCACCGTCGGCGCGCACCACGAAGGCCGCGTCGGCCTGCAGCGCCCGGCACATCTGGTTCATCACGGTGGCGACGACGCCGGCACCGTCCGCGTCCCCGGCGCTGAGCCTGGGCCCGCGTGCCAGCGCGGGCGGGCGACCGGTCCGCTCCCTGCGCTGCGCCGGCTGCCCGTCCTGGGTGGCCAGCCGCTCTGCCAGCGACTCCTCGTCCAGCGGCGGGTACAGCAGGAAACCCTGGACGTGGCTGCAGCCGAGCTGCTCGAGGGCGCGCAGCTGGGAGGCGGTCTCCACGCCCTCGGCGACCACGTGCAGGCCGAGCGCGCGCGCCATCGCCACGATCGCGCCCACGATCGTGGCCTGCTCACCCACGGTGTCGATCTCGGCGATCAGTGAGCGGTCGATCTTCAGCGTGCTCACCTGCAGCGTCCGCAGCCGGGCGAACGTCGAGTGACCGGTCCCGAAGTCGTCGACCGAGACCATGACGCCGAGCCGGGCGATCTGCTCGAGGTGGTGGACCGCGGGGTCGCCGTCGCGGACGAGCAGGCTCTCGGTGATCTCGAGGGTGAGCAGCCGCGGGGGGAGGTCGACCTCCTGCAGGGCCCGCTCGACGGTGGCGACGACCGCCGGGTCACGCAGCTGGGCCACCGACAGGTTCACCGAGACCTGGAGCGCGGGCAGGCCGTCCTCCAACCGGCGGGCCGCCCATCGGCAGCCCTGCCGCAGCACCCACGTACCGAGCTCGGCGATGGCGCCGGTGCGCTCGGCCACGGGGATGAAGCGCTCCGGCGGGACCGGTCCCAGCTCACGGCTGTGCCAGCGCAGCAGCGCCTCGGCGCCGGTGACGCGGCCGGTACGGATGTCGACCACCGGCTGGTAGTGCACCCGGGTCTCCGCACGGCGCACTGCGTGGCGCAGCAGCTCGCCCATCTGCAACCGGAACCGTGACTCGGTGAGCATGGCGGGCTCGTACACGGCGATGCCGCCCGTGCCGTCCGCCTTCGCCGCGTACATCGCGAGATCGGCGTTGCGCAGCAGGTCCGCGGCCGTCACCGGCCGGTCCGCCACCGCGATGCCCACGTTCGCCCGCAGGGTGACCGCCTGTTCCGCCAGCGCGAACGGCAGGGCGGCGGCCGCCAGGGCACCCTCGGCGAGCTCTACGGCGCGGTCCTGCCCGCCACGCTGCAGCAGCAGGGCGAAGTCGTCGTCCCCCAACCGGGCGACGAGGACCCGGGGGTCGAGGTCCCGCAGGCGCGCGCCGAGCTGGACGAGCAGCTCGTCTCCCGCAGCGTGGCCGAGGGAGTCGTTGATCAGCCGGAACTCGTCGATGTCGAGCACCGCGAGCGCGATCTCACCGGAGGGGCGGACCGCGAGCGAGCGGGCGGCCACGTCCTCCAGGTGCACCCGGTTGGACAGCCCGGTGAGCTCGTCGTACTGCTGCCGCCGCTGCTCCTCCTGCCACTGGGGGGTGACGTCCGTGACCTGGGCGAGCAGGCAGGACTCCGTGGCGTCGTCACCCGAGACCACCGCCAGCTCGAGGTGCAGCCGGACGGCCGTACCGTCCGCGCCGCGTGTCGACAGCTCGAACGCGACCGCCTGGTCGGGACGGGCGAGCAGGGTCTGCACGTGCGCGGCGGCGGCGGCGTAGTCCTCCGGTGGGACGCCGTCGGCGATGGTGCGGCCGACCAGGGAGTCCGGGTCGCGGCCGAGCAGCGCAGCCAGTGGCGGGTTGCAGTACAGCAGGACGCCGTCGAGGGTCACCAGCGCGACGCCGTGTGGAGAGGCGTCGAACGCGCGACGGAACAGCCCCGCCGGGGGAGTCATGGGGTATTGGTACCGCGACGTGGGGCGGTTGTCCTACAAAGGTCGGAAAGGCGGCTGTTGCCCCAGGTGTCGCTCAGCCCGGGCGCCGGTAGGAGTGCACGAGCCCGCTGGCCTCCTCCGGCGGTGGCTCGAGCCAGATCACCACCCGGCAACCGGGGTCCCCGACCGCGATCCGCTCCTCCAGCAGCACGGCGGCACCCCAGTCGCTGTTGCGCGCGCTGATCCCACCGAACACCGAGGAGGTCATGCGGCACAGTGACGGTGCGAGCTGCACCGCCTCGCCGAACGGGCAGCGCCGGTTGCCCAGGATGATCCGGTGCTCGTCGGCCTCCACGACGTAGAAACCGCCGTCGATGGCGTGCTTCAGCCGGACCAGGCAGTGGGCGATCTGGTCCGGGGACATCCGCCCGACGACCTGCTCGGCCCGGCGGTACTCCTCCTCCATCTGGCCGCCGACGTCGGTCCCCACCTGGGCCACGGCGGCTTCGCCGGCGGCCGGGCCGTGCGCCAGCTCCACGGTGCGGGCGAGCTGCACGACCAGGGCCCGCAGGAACGTCTCCCGGTCGAATCCGCCCGCCGCGCGCGCCTCGGCCAGGTCGGGCAGCGCCCCGCTCGACCGGCGCGGCGGGTCGTGGCTGGTCGTGCCGCCTCGGAGCACGGGCAGCTCCGCGCTGACCACGGCGCCCCCGGCGGCGCGGGTCGCCGCCTCGAGGTTGTGCGCGAGGTGGCTGACGAGGAACAGGCCACGGCCGCCCTCGGGCAGCGTCGTCTCGTCCGGCTCGGCGGTCCCGTACGGCGCCTGCGCCGCGGCCTGCAGGCGGGTCGGGTCGAAGCCGGGCCCGAGGTCGTGGACGTGCAGGGTCGGCCGCGGGCGGCGCCAGCTGAGCGACACCCAGACCGGGCCTCCGGCGTGCCGCAGCGCGTTGCCGACCAGCTCCTCGACGACGAGCTCGGCGTCGTCGACCCGGGACCCCTCGGCTGCGTGCCGGGCCAGGTAGCCGCGGATCTCGTGTCGCAGCTCGTGCAGCGCGGCGGGGTCTGCCGGCGCGAGGTACCAGTCCATCGCGTTCCCGAGGTCGTGGCCGGTTCCCCCCGGATCGGACGCGGGCCATCGTACGCGCCTGCGTGGTCAGTGCGGAACGCAGCGTGCACAATGCCGGGATGCCGACGGACGGGTTGCTCGAGGACGCACGCGCACAGCTTCCCGACCTGGTGGACCTGCGGCGCCGGCTGCACCGGCACCCCGAGACGGGGCTGGCCAACCCCCGTACCCAGGAGGCGGTGCTGTCCGCGCTCGACGGCCTCGGGCTCACCGGCGTGCGCCTCGGGACCCGGACCACCTCGGTCGTGGCGGTGCTCGAGGGGGGCCGGCCGGGTCGGGACGTGCTGCTGCGCGCGGACACCGACGCGTTGCCGATGCCGGAGGACACCGGGCTGGAGTACGCCTCCGAGGTGCCGGGCGTCATGCACGCCTGCGGGCACGACGCGCACGTGGCGATGCTCGTCGGCGCGGCGCGCCTCCTCGCCCAGCGCCGGGACCGGCTCGCCGGCCGGGTGGTGCTCATGTTCCAGCCGGGCGAGGAGGGGTACGGCGGCGCGCGGGTAATGCTCGAGGAGGGGCTGCTCGACGGCCTCGACCCGGCGGCGGCGTTCGCCATCCACCAGACACCCAACGTGCCGTCCGGGTGGGTGGCGACCAAGCCCGGGGCGCTGATGGCCTCGGCCGACGTGCTGCACGTCACCGTCACCGGTCGCGGTGGGCATGCCTCGCGCCCGCACGACGGGCTCGACCCGGTCGTCGTCGCCTGCGAGATCGTCACCGCCCTGCAGACCTTCGTGACCCGGCAGGTGGACGTGTTCGACCCCGCGGTCGTCACGGTCGGACGGGTGACCGCCGGTACGACGAACAACGTCATCCCCGAGACCGCGCACCTGGAGGGGACCATCCGGGCGGTCAGCGAGCACACCCGGGAGGTGGTGCACGCCGGGGTGCGCCGGCTCGCCGAGGGCATCGCCGCTGCGCACGGGGCGACGGCCGAGGTGCGCATCGACGCCGGCTACCCGGTGACCGTGAACACGGCGTTCGCCGAGCAGGCGCTTCGCGTCGCCGGGGAGCTCGTCGGTCCGGACGTGGCGGTACCGATGCCGTACCCGATCATGGGCGCCGAGGACTTCAGCTACGTCCTGCAGCGGGTGCCCGGCGCGATGGTGTTCCTCGGCACGCAGCCGGAGGGTGCCACCCAGCCCGTACCCGGCAACCACTCGAACCGGATGGTCATCGACGAGAGCGCGATGGCGGTCGGCGCGGCGCTGCACGCCGCCGTCGCGCTCGACGTGCTGTCGGAGGGAGCGGCGTGAGCAGCCAGGCGGAGGTCGAGGCCCACGTCCAGCGGGTCCGTACGCAGGGGTTCACCGTGATCGAGGACGCCTTCGACCCGGCACTCGCCGACGAGCTGAAGGCCGACCTCGACCGGCTGGAGGCCGAGCGGGGCGTCGTCCCGTCCGGCAACGACTTCGAGGGCGCCCGGACCCTGCGCATCTACAACCTGCTCGTGCACGGCGAGCTCTACCAGCGGGTTCCGGTGCACGAGACCGTGCTCCCGGTCGTGGAGGGCGTGCTGGACCGCGGGTGCCTCATCTCGAGCCTGTCCTCGATCGTCATCTGCCCGGGTGAGAAGGCGCAGCCGATCCATGCCGACGACATCCTCATCCCGTTGCCCAAGCCGCACCCGCCGATCGTCTGCAACACGATGTGGGCGGTCACCGACTTCACCGAGGCGAACGGGGCGACCCGGCTGGTGCCGGGCTCGCACCTGCAGGACAACCCGGAGTACGGCGGCACGTACGACACCGTCGCCGCCGAGATGCGCAAGGGCAGCGTGCTCGTGTGGGACGGCGCGCTCTGGCACGGCGGCGGCGCGAACCGTACGGAGGACCGCCGGTACGGCATCGCGATGAACTACTGCGCGGGGTTCATCCGCCAGCAGGAGAACCAGCAGCTCGGCGTGCCGCCGGCACTCGTCCGGACCTTCCCGAAGCGGCTGCAGCAGCTCGTCGGGTACGGCATCTACAACGGCCTGATCGGGCACATCGACAAGCGCAGCCCGCTGGACCTGCTCACGGACACCGAGGGTGAGCGGATGGTCTGGGACGCGGTCCCGAACGGCGTCTGAGGAGTTGATCTGCCCCGTGCGGTGAGACAGATCAACGTGCGGCAACCCTCAGCGGGGGCGGGAGCCGTAGTCGCCGAAGGGGTCGTCGCGCTCGCGGACGGCCTGGCGGAACCCCACCTCGGCTGACCGCGCGACGAAGTCGCGGCCTTCCTGGGTGTGCCGCGCCACCCCGTCGAAGAGGCTGCCGAGCGTCCGGGACGAGGCCAGGCCCATGTTCTCCGCCGGCTGGTTGCACAGCAGCTTGAGCATGGTCAGCTGCGTCAGCGGCAGCCGCGCCATCCGCTTGGCGAGCGCCATCGCGTGCTCCTGCAACCGCTCCGGGGGCACCGTCTCGAGGATCAGCCCGATCCGCGCGGCCTCGGTCGCCGGGATCTCGTCGCCGGTCAGCAGGTAGCGCTTGGCCCGCTCGAAGCCCATCCGGTACACCCACATCGCCGTTGTCGGCGTGCCCCACACCCGGGCGGGCGGGTAGCCGAACGACGCGTCCTCCGCTGCGACGACGATGTCCGCGCACAGCACCATGTCGGTACCGCCGGCGATGCACCAGCCCTGGACGGCGGCGACCGTGGGCTTCGCGGCGTACCAGAGCTTCATGTACACGTCGACGAACGACCCGATCATCCGCAGGTCCCGGGCGGAGTCCCACACCCGGCCGGACTCCTCGCCCGCCTGCGCCTCGGTGGACCAGTCCAGGCCGTAGCCCGCGCAGAACGCCGGCCCGTCCGCGCGCAGCAGGATGACGCGTACGTCGTGGTCGGCGTCAGCGGCGTCGATGGCGTCGGACAGCGCATCCCGCAGCTGTGGGGTGATCGCGTTGTAGCGGTCGGGGCGGCAGAGCACGATCGAGCGGACGCCGTCCTCGGTCTCGATCCGTACCGGCGGGGTCTCGGTCATCCCGTGATCCTGGCAGCCCCCCGGTACGGCGGCTGCTGGGGCAGCATGGACCGGTGACGGAGACGCGCCGCGGGGTGGTGCTCGGCGCCGGCGCGTACCTGCTGTGGGGGCTGTTCCCGCTGTACTGGCCGCACCTCGAGCCGGCGGGTGCGCTGGAGATCCTCGCCCACCGCGTCGTGTGGTCCCTGGTGGCGGTGACGGTCCTGCTCCTCGTCGGTCGCCTGCGCCCACCGGTCGACCGCCGCACCCTGGTCCGGCTGAGCGCCGCGGCGGTGCTCATCGCGGTCAACTGGGGCACGTTCATCTGGGCGGTCAACCACGACCACGTCGTCGAGACCTCTCTCGGCTACTTCATCAACCCGCTCGTGACCGTGCTGCTGGGGGTGTTCGTGCTCGGTGAGCGGCTGCGCAGGCTGCAGTGGGCCGCGCTGGCCGTCGCCGGCGTGGCGGTGTCCGTGCTCACCGTGGCCCACGGGCGCCCGCCGTGGATCGCGCTGACGCTCGCGTTCAGCTTCGGCGGGTACGGCCCGCTCAAGAAGCAGGCGAACGTCGGGGCGGTGTCGAGCCTGTTCGTGGAGACCGCGGCGCTGGCCCCGGTCGCCGTGGCCTACCTGCTCCTCCTGCCGGGCGGGACGTTCACCGCGCAGGGGCCGGCGCACGCCTGGCTGCTGGTGCTCGCCGGCCCGGTGACCGCCGTGCCGCTCCTGCTCTTCGGTGCCGCCGCGACCCGTATCCCGTTGAGCATGCTGGGCCTGCTGCAGTACGTCACCCCGACGATGCACTTCCTGCTCGGGGTGCTGGTGTTCGGCGAGGCGATGTCGGCGGTGCGGCTCGGCGGCTTCGTGCTCGTCTGGGCCGCGCTCGCGCTGTTCACCTACGACGCGGCGCGGCTCGCGGGCGCCGCGCGGCGCCCGGCCTCGGCAGCGCTGACGTAGGGCTCGAGCTCGGGCTCGCGGCGGAAGACCCGGCGCGGGTACTGCAGCGAGAACGCGAACAGCCCGACGGTCGTCGGCCAGCCGAACGCGGCGCGCACCACGAGGAACGTGGTCGTGGAGGTCTGCAGCAGCAGCCAGATGTCCAGGGCGGCGCTGAGGAGCTGCAGCACACCCCACGCCACGGTCAGCCGGGTGAACACGCGGTGGTACGCAGGGTGTGCCTTCACGTCGTCGGCGAAGGGGTAGATGACGTTCGCGACCCAGGCCACCGCCGGCCGCCCGATGGCCGCGGAGACGAGGAACGCGACCCCGACCAGCGCCTTGTTCAGCGCCCCGGGACCGAAGAACGCGACGCTGGAGCCGAGTGCCGCGCTCACCCCGCCGCGGATGGCGACGTACGCGGCCACCAGCCACAGCATCACCCCGGTCCGCTGGCCTCGCGCCGCGCGCAGACCCAGCAGTCCGAGCGACCAGACCGTGACGACGAGGACCGCTGCCGCGATCCCGGCGGTGCCGTTGAACAGGAGGAACAGTGCCAGCGGGACCACCGCGTCGGTGACGCCGCGCGGTCCGATCTGCCGTGCGACGCTCGCGAGCGTCGGCGCAGGCGCTACCTCCGGCACGACGCTGTCCATCCCGACAGGGTCCGCGACGCGGCCCGGGTTCGCCAGGGAGGTGGCGGGTACGGGATCATGCGTCAGGGGCAGCCGTCGGGGAGGTGGACCGTGCCGCAGGAAGAGCTCGGTGAGCTCGTCGCGCGCGCCAAGGAGCAGGCCCGCCGGCTGGTCCGGCAGGAGCTGGAGCTCGCGCGCACCGAGGCGCGCCCGAGCGTGCTGCACGCGCGCACCGCGGTCGTCCTGCTCGGCGCCTCGGCCGTCCTGGGCTACTCCTCCTTCCTCGTCCTGTGCGTCGCGATGGCGTACGGCATCAGGGCCGGCAGCGGCGCGCCGCTCGACGTCGCCTTCATGGCCGTCGGCATGTTCTTCCTCTTCGTCTCCGGGGGTGCGGGGACGTTCGGTCTGCTGGGCCTGCTGCGGATGCGCGGGCCGCGCCGGACGAAGAAGACCCTGCGCGACACCCTCGCCTGGCTGCGCCACCCGAGGTACGCGCCGGACCCGCACCTGGAGGAGCTGCGGGCCTCGCACCGCACCCGCGGGGTCACCTGACCCGTTCGGACTCACCCCTTGTCGCGTGTGACCTGCGTCACCTAGCGTGCGGGACTAGAGCGCCGTTCTAGCCGGAGCGCTCGCTGCCGAGGAGGTACCCGCATGGCGGAACGCAAGAGCCCGACCGCAGTGCTCCACGAGGGGCCGCGGGCTTTGTCCGACCAAGAGGCCGAGCAGATCGAGCGCAGTGACCTGCGCGCCATCCGCGACATCGACATCGACGACGTCATCGAGCTGGTCCACAAGGACCTGCGCACGCTCCCCGACTTCCCGACGCTGTACCGCAAGTACCTCAAGCAGCGCTGGGACGTCTACGACCTCGACTTCACCCAGGACCGCAAGGACTGGACGGAGAAGATGACCGAGGAGGAGCGCGAGTCCTTCATGGGCATCGCCTCCGGCTTCCACCACGGCGAGCGGCAGGTCGAGATCGAGCTGCCCATCTTCATGATCGGCGCGACCGAGGAGGAGAAGATCCACATCGCCGCGCAGATCGAGGACGAGGCGCGGCACACGGTCTTCTTCGACCGGTTCTACCGCGAGGTCGTCGGCTTCGAGGGCGACGACCTGATGGCGATCCTCGACCGCTCGTTCCCGTGGGTCGCGGAGACGTTCGTCGGCCCGTTCGGCCTGCTCGCCTACCAGGCGGAGGAGCTGCGCCGCGACCCCTACGACGAGCGCGCGCGGGTCCGGTACGGCACGAACTACTTCCTCTGGATCGAGGGCGTCCTCGCGCTGTCGGTCATGAAGGTGACGCTGTCGTACGCGCGGTGGAAGGGATTCCTGCCCGCGTACTACACCGGGTTCACCGCGACCTGCCGCGACGAGTCGCGGCACGTGCAGGGCGGCATGCGCTACCTGCAGGACGCGGTCACCAAGGACCCGACCATGATCAACGAGATCCACAACACGCTGCGCACGATCCTGTCGCTGTCGGCGGCGCGCAGCCGGGAGATCTACTTCGAGCCGCTCGGCTGGACCGAGGACGAGGTCCAGCTGCTGTTCTTCCAGCAGCTGCGCCGCAAGCTGAACGACGTCGGCATCGACCTCGCGCCGGACATCGAGGAGATGCTGCAGAACGCGCAGATCACCCTGGCGGGGGGCTGACCGGCATGGCCGCGAAGTTCTTCAGCAAGGAGTGGGCGGACCAGGTCCGGGAGGTCCTGCAGACCGGTCCGACCGCCGCGGACAAGGAGGGCAAGCTCCAGGAGTACTGGGACTTCTTCGACCTCGTCCGGTCGATGTACCCCGGGTCCTGGGCGCTCGGCTGCCGTGACCTGCCGGCGGAGTACGGCGGCGCCCCGGCGTACCTCTACGTCCAGTGGGAGGGCGGCAACGTCGCCGACTGCCGCATCATCGGCCCGGACGACCCGCTCGAGGCGACGTTCGTGCTCACCATGGACTACGCCGACTGGAAGGCGCTGCACGAGGGCTACGACGCGCAGCGCACGGTGATGTACCGGAAGATCCTCATCGAGGAGGGCGACATCCTCGAGTTCTTCAAGGGCATCTACTTCTTCGTCGAGTGCCTGGCGCTCATCGGCGCGATCGACGCCGACTACCCGCAGCTCGCGAAGGCCTGACCCGCACCCGCTCGCGTGTGACGCCCTGCCGGTTCCGACCGGCAGGGCGTCACACGCGTCAGGGGACGGTGACGGTGCGGCAGCCGAGGACCGGGTTCGTGGAGCCGGGGCCCTGGTTGATCGCGTACAGGCACACCCGGTGCTGCCCGGACGCTGCGGCGACCGTGCCGCTGAACCCGTGCTCCGCGCCGTACGCCGGGTACGTCCGGCCGATGTCGCCGCGGGTGTCGCCGGCGTGGAACGCGGTGACGACGTGGCCGTCGACGGCCACGTGCACCCACAGCGGCGCGGTGGTGTCGGGGTCGATGGTCCAGCCGCGGACGGCGATGCCGCCGCTTGCCGGCTGCACGCTGTCGACGTGCCCGAACGGCGTCGTCTCGACGTGCACGGTGCGGCAGCCGAGCACCGGGTTCGTCCCACCGCCGATGTTGATGGCGTACAGGCAGACCCGGTGGTCGCCGGCTGCTCCGACGCCGACGGTTCCGCTGAAGCCGTGGTCGGAGCCGTAGCCCGGGTACGCCGCCGCGATGTCACCGCGCGGGTCCTTGGCGCGCAGCGCGGTGACGACCTGGCCGTCCACCGCCACGTGCACCCACAGCGGGTCGGCGACGTCGGGGTCGATGGTCCAGCCACGTACGGCGATGCCGCCGGGAACGCGGGCGACGCCGTCGACGTGCCCGTACGGGGTCGTCGCGAGCGTCACCTGGCCACAGGAGATCTTCGGGTTGCCGTGCCCGTATCCGATGTTGATGGCGTACACGCACAGGTCGCGCGTCCCGCCCGCGGCCGGCACCTTCGCGGCGAACCGGTGGTCGGTACCGAAGCCCGGGTAGGCGGCCGCGACGTCCGGGCTGGGTTGGTCCGCGGCGAAGCCGGCCACCATCCGCCCGTCGACGTAGGTGTTGATCTGCACGGCGTCGGTGGTGTCCGGGTCGATGGCCCAGCCCTGCAGCAGCAGGCCCCCCGGCTGCCGGATCGCATGGTCGAGGTTGCCGAAGGGGTTGCTCGCGTACGCCGACGCGCCCGCACCGTTGGCCAGCGCGTCGAAGTTGGTCACCGCGCAGCAGAACCGGTTGAGGTCGACGTCGCCCTGGATGCCCGGTACCGAGCCGGTGGACGTGTACTGCCAGAACGTCCAGGTCTGCCAGCCGCCCGGCGGCTGCACCTGGCTGGGGTCGTTCGTGTAGCGCGCGAACCAGAGCCGGTAGCCGGTGAGGGCGGTGGTGTCGCCCATCTGGTGCTGCCAGAAGTACTGGTAGGTGTAGATCATCGGCGCCCGGCCGGTGAGCCGCTGCACCTCCTGCAGCCAGGTCCTCGCCCAGGTCGTCAGCTCGTCCGCGGAGAGCCCGTTGTCGGTCTCCATGTCGAGGACGGGCGGCAGGTCGCGGCCGCCGTGCATGGTCCCCGTCACCGAGACGTAGTAGCGGGCCTGGGCGACGGCGCTGTCGACGACCGGCCGCTCCGGCTCTGCGTAGTGGTAGGCCCCGCGGGCCAGGCCGACGGCGCCGGCGTCGCGCCAGTCGGCGGCGAAGTACGGGTTGGTGTACCACTGGCCGTTGCGCCGCCCGCCCGGCCCCTCCGTGGCCTTGATGAAGGCGTAGGTGTGGCCGGCGGCCTTGACCTGGTGCCAGTCGATGGCCGCCCCGTTGGGGTGCTGCCAGTTCGACACGTCCGGCCCGGTGAGCGAGGCCCACGCGGACGGTGCCGCCCCCAGGACGAAGGCCGCCGTCGCGGCCACGGTGATCCCCCGCCGAAGTCGTGCTGCCAAGCGCATGTGTGCTCATCCCTCCCGACACCGATGACGTTACGTCGCACGCCGACCGCAGGGGGGCATTTCGGGCGGGGATCGTGGCCGGCGGGTCGCCTGGCAGGATCGGTGGCGTGGTGAGCAGCCGAGAGTGGCATCTGGTCAAGCGGCCGCAGGGCCGCCCGGTCCCGACGGACTTCGCGCTCGTCGAGCGCGACCTGCCCGATCCGGCGGGCGGCGAGGTGCTCGTACGCAACGTGTACATGTCGGTGGACCCGTACATGCGCGGCCGGATGAACGAGGGCCCGTCGTACGCCCCGCCGTACCAGCTCGACCGGCCGATGTACGGCGGGTCCGTCGGCGTCGTCGAGCGGTCCGGCACCGACGCCCTGCCGGAGGGCACGGCCGTGCGCACCAACACGGCGTGGCAGGAGTACGCCGTGCTGCCGGCGGCGTCGTGCGAGGTGGTCGACCCGGCCGTCGCGCCCCTGCCGGCCTACCTCGGCGTGCTCGGCATGCCGGGGATGACCGCGTACGTCGGGCTGTTCGACGTCGGCGACCCGAAGCCCGGGGAGACGGTGTTCGTCTCGGCCGCGTCCGGCGCGGTCGGCAGTCTGGTCGGGCAGCTGGCCCGCGAGCACGGCTGCCGGGTCGTCGGCAGCGCGGGCAGTGCCGAGAAGGTTCGCTGGCTCACCGAGGAGCTGCGCTTCGACGCGGCGTTCGACTACCACGACGGCGACCTGGTCGGGCAGCTGCGCGCCGCAGCCCCGGACGGCGTGGACGTGTACTTCGACAACGTCGGCGGCGCGCACCTCGAGGCCGCGATCGAGTGCATGAACCCGTTCGGCCGGATCGCCGCCTGCGGGATGATCTCGCAGTACGACACCCCGCAGCCCGGGCCGACGAACCTGCGGCTGGTCGTCGGCAAGCGGATCCGGCTGCAGGGGTTCATCGTCTCCGACCATGTCGACCGCGGGCCGGCGTTCGTCGAGCAGGTCGGCGGCCTGCTGCGTGCGGGCAGGGTGGTCTACCGGGAGACCGTCCGGGAAGGGCTGGACCAGGCGGTGCAGGCGTTCCTCGACCTGCTCGAGGGCGGCCACCACCTCGGCAAGCTGGTCGTCCGCGTGAGTGAGGACCCGTTCCGGTGACCTATCCCTTCGACCGGTCCGGCATCACCCGCGGGCCGGACGGCATCGCGCGGTACGACGGGCTGCCCGGCTCGGTGGTCGCGATGCTGCGCGCGACCGTCGACCGCTCGCCCGCTGCCGACGCGGTCGCCGAGGCGGGCGGCGAGCACGTGGACTACCGCGGTCTGTGGGACGCCGCCGCCCGGGTCGCGGGCGGCCTGCGCGCGCAGGGCGTCGGGCGCGGCGACCGGGTCGCGGTCCGGCTGCCGAACGGCCTGCCGTGGGTGCTGGCGTACCTCGGCACGCTGCTCGCCGGCGGCGTCGCCGTACCGGTGAACACCCGGTTCACCAGCGAGGAGGCCGCCTACGTCGTCGACGACTCCGGCGCCACGGTCGTCCTCGACTCCCCGGACCTGCCCTCCAGCACGCCGTACGCCGACGAGTCGCTGGGCCGCGACGACCTGGCCGCGCTGTTCTACACGTCCGGCACGACCGGCTTCCCCAAGGGGGCGCGCACCACGCACGGCAACCTGCTGTCGATCGTGGAGTCGACCCGGCGGATCCGCGGCTACGGCCACGACGCGGTCGGCGAGCGCAACCTGGTGTCCGTACCGCTGTTCCACGTGACCGGCTGCAACAGCCAGCTCGTGTCGATGCTGTACGTCGGTGGCTGCGCGGTGGTGCTGCCGCGGTTCTCCGTGGGGGCGTTCCTCGACGCCCTCGAGCGGGAGCGCGTCACGATGTCGACCGCGGTGCCGGCGATCTACTGGCTGATGCTCAACGCGGCGGAGTTCGGCCGGCGTGACCTGTCCGCGCTGCGGATCCTGTCGTACGGCGGGGCGCCCATCGCCCCGGAGCTGGTCGCCCGGCTGCGCGCCGCACTGCCCGGTGTGCGGCTCGGCAACGGCTACGGGCTGTCCGAGGCGGCGAGCGTCGTGACGTACCTGCCGGACGAGTTCGCCGACGCGCGCCCGGAGACGGTCGGCTTCCCGATCCCGGTCGACGACCTCCGGCTCGACGTCGACGGGGAGGGTCCGGGCGAGCTCCTCGTCCGCGGGCCCAACGTCGTCGACGGCTACTGGAACAAGGCCGCCGAGACGGCTGCGGCGTTCCGGGACGGCTGGCTGCACACCGGTGACGTGGCGATGATCGACGGGGACGGCTTCGTCACGGTGCTCGACCGGGTGAAGGACATGATCAACCGGGGCGGGGAGAACGTGTACAGCCTCGAGGTCGAGAACGTGCTCGCCGCCCACGAGGCAGTGGGCGAGGTGGCGGTCGTCGCCGTGCCGGACGAGGTCATGGGCGAGAAGGTCGGCGCCGTGCTCGTCCCCGCCGGCGGCGCGCTCGACGTGCCGGCGCTGCTGACGTACGCCCGCGAGCACCTCGCCGACTTCAAGGTTCCCGAGTACGTCGCCGTGCTCGACGAGCCGCTGCCGCGCAACCCCGGCGGCAAGGTCCTCAAGCGCACCCTCGCCGGCGACGTCCGCTGGCGGTCCACCCGGGAGGTCTGATGCAGGGCAAGGTCGCGATCGTCACCGGCTCGTCGTCCGGCATCGGGGCCGCGGTGGCCCGCCGGTTCGCCGCCGAGGGGCTCGCCGTCGTCGTGAACTCGGCGCGCTCGGTGGACACCGGGCGGGCGCTGGCGGAGGAGATCGGCGCGCACTACGTCCAGGCGGACGTCTCGGTGGAGGAGGACGCGAAGCGGCTGGTCGCCGAGACCGTGGAGCGGCACGGGCGCCTCGACGTCCTCGTCAACAACGCCGGCACCACCGTGAAGATCCCGCACACCGACCTCGAGGCGGCGACACCGGAGATCTTCCGCCGGATCTACGACGTCAACGTCGTCGGCACCTGGCAGGTCACCGTGGCTGCCATGCCGCACCTCAAGGCGACCGGCGACGGCTGCGTCGTGAACGTGTCGTCGCTGGCGGGGGTCGCCCCGCGCGGGAGCTCGATCCCGTACGCCACCAGCAAGGCGGCGCTGAACCACCTCACCCGGCTGCTCGCCAACGCGGTCGGTCCCGAGGTGCGGGTGAACGCGGTCGCGCCGGGGCTGATCCGTACGCCGTGGACCGCCGACTGGGACGCCGAGCACGAGGCGGTGCAGGCCATGACGCCGCTGCGCCGCTCCGGCGAGCCGGTGGACATCGCGGACACGGTCTGGGGGCTGGTGATCTCCCGCTACGTCACCGGCGACGTGTGGGTCGCCGACGGCGGCATGCACCTGAGGTGACTAGTCCATAAGGTTCACGTCCCGCTTGCCGATAGAGAGGGTGACCGCGTAACCGCGCGGGTGCTCCACTCGTTGTAGGTAGCGACGGGGGCCACGTCACCGAGGAGGTGCTCACGATGTGCAGTCACCGCCCGCAGTGCCCGCCGGCTGACGCGCCCGACTGGAGCGCCGCCCACATCACGCACGCGCACCCCGAGCAGGGGTGGAACCGGCTGTGCAACGGCGTCATCGTCTTCGACGACGGCGGCGTCCTCGCCCCGCCACCGGTCCCCGCCGCCGCCTGACCCGCACCCACCAGCCGTCTTCGTGCGGCCAGTGACCGCCTTCGTGCGCCGTACTGGGGTCAAACAAGATCGCTTGACCACAGCAGGCCGCACGAAGGCGTAGGGGGTGGGAGGCGTCAGGCCTGCTGCATCCGCTCGCGCTTGAGCTGTGACCGGCGCATCTTGCCTGCGTCGTCACGCAGCGGCTCGTCGGTGAACTCCCAGCCGCGCGGCACCTTGTAGCCGGCCAGCCGCTCGACGACGTGCCGGCGCAGCTCGTCCTCGGTGACCGGCTCGGTGGCGTCGACGATCGCGTGCACCCGCTGGCCCATGTCCTCGTCGGGCAGGCCGATCACGCAGCTCGACCGGACGGCCGGGTGCGAGTCGATCGCCGCCTCCACCTCCGCCGGGTACACGTTCGAGCCGCCGGAGAGGATCATGTCCGCGGTCCGGTCGGTGAGGTAGAGGAAGCCGTCCTCGTCGAGGTAGCCGAGGTCGCCGAGCGACTCCCAGCCCTCGAGGCTCTTCGGCTCCGCGCCGAGGTAGTGGTACGTGGTGCCCGGCCCCTGCGGCGGCATCATGAACACCTCGCCGACCTGGCCGGGCGGGCACTCGTGGCCCTCCTCGTCGAGCACCTTGAACTGCGTGCCCAGCGCCGGCCGGCCGACCGAGCCGGGGTGGTCCAGCCACTCCTGGCCGGTGATGAACGTGACGCCCTGCGCCTCGGTGCCGGCGTACAGCTCGTTGATCCGCTCCGGCCCCAGCCAGTCGATCCAGGCCTGCTTCAGCCACGGGGGGCAGGGCGCGCCGAGGTGCAGGATCGACTGCAGCGACGACAGGTCGTACTGCGAGCGCACCTCCTCGGGCAGCCGCCAGATCCGGTGCATCATCGTCGGCACCAGCAGCACCCACGTGACGCCGTGCCGCTCGATCAGCTCCAGCGCCCGCTCCGCGTCGAAGCGCTCCATGACGACCAGCGAGTGGCCGCAGAACAGCCCGCGCATGGAGTAGATGAACGGGCCGTTGTGGTACAGCGGGCCGGGGACGAGCTGCACGCCGTTCGGGTGCAGGTAGAACACCGCCGGCTCCTCCGGGTCGAACAGGCCGGGCTGCTCGGCGACGATGATCTTCGGCCGGCCGGTCGACCCGCCGGACGTCGGCGCCTTCCAGTACCGCGACACCCGGTCCGGGAGCTCACCGTCCGGCAGCTGCGGGTCGGGTACGAACCCCACCGGTACGCAGGTGCGGTTGCCGTGCGTGCCAGGCTCGACCCCGACGACGAGGCGGGGGTCGGCGAGCTCGACGATCGCCTCGCGCTCGGCGAACGGCAGCCGGCTCGACACCGGCTGCGGGGTGGCGCCGAGCTTCCAGATCGCCACGCAGGCCTCGAAGAACTCCACCCCGTTGGGCAGCGCGACCGTGACCATGTCGCCCTCGCGTACGCCGAGGTCCGCGTACGCCCGCGCCAGCCGGTTGGTGTGCCGGTCCAGCTCGGCCCGGCTGACGGTCCGGGTCGCGTCGGTGACCGCGGGCCGGTCCGGGTCCTGGGCGGCCAGCCAGGTGACCAGCCGGCTGATCGACATCCGTTCCGCCATGCTCACTCGCTCCCCGTCACGCCGCGGAACCGCGGCTCTCGCTTCTCGGTGTAGGACTGCACGCCCTCGGTGAAGTCGGGCCGTCCGAACGACACCAGCATGCGCCGGTCGGCGTCGGCCACGTGCTCGCCCAGCGTTCCCGACGTGTGCCGCCACAGCTGGTCCTTCATCTCGCGCATGGACGCCGGTGAGCACCAGGTCGCCATGTCCTGCGCGTACGCGAGGGTCTCCTCCAGCAGCCGCTCCGGCTCCACCACCCGGTCGACCAGGCCCATCCGCTCGGCCTCCTCGGCGAGGAAGACCCGCCCGGACAGCAGGATGTCCATCGCGCGGGACAGCCCGACGACGCGGGGCAGCAGCCAGCCGATCCCGTGCTCGGCGATCAGCCCGCGGCGCGCGAACGACGAGGTGAACTTCGCCCCGGCCGCCGCGAACCGGATGTCGCACAGCAGGGCATGCACCATGCCCAGCCCGGCGCAGGCGCCGTTGACCGCGGCGATGACCGGCTTCGGCACCGCCGGCTCGAAGTCGTGGTGCGGCTTGGTGTGGGCCGCCACCGCCTGGCCGCTCGAGATGCCCTCCAGCGTGCTCATGTCGGCGCCGGCGCAGAAACCGCGCCCGGCACCGGTGACGACGACCACGCGGACGTCCGGGTCCGCGGTCGCGCGGTCGAGCGCGGCGGCGTACGCGGTCTCCAGGTCGGCGGACCAGGCGTTCAGCCGGTCCGGGCGGTTCAGGGTCACCAGGGCGACACCGTCGGACGACTCGTACCGGACCGGTTCCTGCGCGGGATCGCTCATGGCGTCACCTTCCGACGACGGACGGGGCGGGCGGGATGGGAGTGGGGTGCAGCACGGACCTCCGCTGCGCGCGCCCGGTCGCCCACATGGCGGCCGCGCCGAGCAGCGAGGAGCAGGCGACGATGACGAAGCCGGACGTGTAGCTGCCGGTGTGGTCGCGCGCCAGGCCGACGATCGAGGGACCGGTGGCGATGCCGGCGGTCGCCGCCAGCTGGCTCCACGACACGATCCGCGCGTAGTCGCGTACGCCGAAGGCCTCGGCGAACAGCAGCGGCTGGATCAGCAGCACGTTGCCGATGGTCAGTCCGAACACGGCGGTGGCGGTCAACAGCGGGCCGGTGCTGGTGGCGAACCCCAGCGCCGCCGCGCCGACGGCCTGCAGGACCAGCATGAGCACGCCGAACGAGGCAACGGTCATCCGGCGCATCACCAGGCTGCCGACGAACCGGCCGCTGAAGCTCGCGAACGCGACCACGGACACCGCGGTCGCGGCGACCGCCGTGCCGACGCGGTCGGCGCCGAGGTTGTAGATGTGCGACATCCCGCCGACCTGCGCCAGCAGCGCGAACAGCTGGCTGACCGTGGCGAGCAGGAACAGGCGGGTGCGCACGGCGTCACGCAGGCTGACGTCCTCGGTCGCGGCGCGGCCGGGGAGCGGGCGCAGCTCGTCGAACCGCTCCGCGTGCACCGCCGGGTCGGTGCGGATCAGGACGATGCTCACCGCGACCGCCACCGCGAACGCGGCGGCCAGCCAGGGTGCCACCGTGCCGAGCGTGCGGTGCTGCGTCGCCGCCGCGACTCCCGGCGCGACGGCGATCCCGCCGATCGACAGCCCCGTGGTGGCGAGGGCGAGTGCGAACGAGCGTCGGCGGGAGAACCAGCGGGCGACGAGCAGCTGCCCGGGCACCGGCCCGACGGCGGAGTTCGCCAGGCCGAACAGCGCGTACACGGCGTACATCTGCCCGGTGTTGTGCACCTGCCCGAGCAGCAGCAGCGCGACCGTCATGACCAGGCCACCGAGCGCCATGACCCGGCGCTCGCCGTACCGCGACAGCATCGAGGCGACCGGCAGGTTGAACAGCCCGGACAGCAGGAAGAACACGCTGGTCGCGCCCGAGACCGCGGCCAGGTCGAAGCCGCGCTGGGTGACGAGCACGTGGAGGTAGACGGTGAGGCTGTAGAAGCCGAACCCGGACACCGCCGTCAGCTGCAGGCACACCCCGGCGACGACCCGCCAGCCGGGGTAGACAGCGTGGGGGCGCGGCACGCAAGGACTCTAGAACGTCGTTCGGCGGGGGCCGTCCGATCGCCGGATCCGGGTGAGAAGCCCCGGCGCACCGGGAAGGACACGCACAGGGACCAACCAGACACGAAGGGTCGTACGTGCGCCTGTTGCACCGCGTGGTGGCGGCATCTGCCGCCGCGGTGGCGGTTGCCGGTGCCGTGGTCGCCACGAGTGACGCGGGTGAGCCGCCCCCGCCGGCCCCGCCGCCGATGGCCCTGCACCTGCCCGGTGCCGACGGTCCGGTCGCGTGGAACCGGCCCCTGCACGTCGTGGTCGACCACGGCACCCTGCAGCGGGTGACGGTGACCGGACCGTCGGGCACCGACGTCCCCGGCGTGCTCAGCCCGCACCACCGGGTCTGGGCGGCCGGCCGCGCGCTCGTCCCCGCCTCGGTGTACGAGGTACGGGTCGCCGCGCGCGACCTCACCGGCCGGACCGTGGACCGGACCGGCCGGTTCACCACCACCGACACCGACCAGCACCTGCACGCCACGCTGACCCCGGGTGACGGGGACGTGGTCGGTGTCGGGATGCCGGTGGTCGTCCAGTTCGACCGCCGGATCCCCACGGCCGCTCGGCCCGCGGTCCAGGCCCGGCTGCAGGTGCACGACTCCGCGGGCCTGACCGGCTCGTGGCGGTGGTTCACCGCCCGCGAGGTGCACTGGGTGCCGGGGCACTACTGGCCGGCGGGAACGCGTGTGCACGTCATCGTCGACCTGCATCGCCTCCACCTCGGCGGCGACGTGTGGGGCGAGCACGCCGTCCACGACGTCCGGTACCGCATCGGACCCGCGCACGTCAGCGTCGTGGACGTCGCCGCCCACACGATGACCGTCCGCAGCGACGGAGTGGTGGTCCGCACCATGCAGATCAGCGCGGGCCGGCCGAAGTACGCGACGCACGGCGGGGTGCACATCGTCCTGAGCAAGGCCCGCACCGTGGTGATGGACTCCGCGACCGTGGGCATCCCGCGGAACTCACCGGACGGCTACTACGAGAAGGTGCACTGGAACGTGCGCATCTCCACCAGCGGCGAGTTCGTGCACTCCGCCCCCTGGTCGGTCGCCGCGCAGGGCCGACGCAACGTCTCCCACGGCTGCGTCAACGCCAGCCCGGCGGACGCGCGGTGGTTCTACGACTTCTCCCGGCGCGGCGACGTCGTCGAGATCGTCAACAGCCCGCGCCGGCCGCTGCACGGGGACCGCGGCACGTTCGACTGGAACGGGTGAGGCTCGCCGGCAGGGGTACCCCACGCGCATGAAGGAACGCCTGCGGTCGTCCCTGCGCGGTGCCGACCGCTTCCAGCAGGGGCACGCGTGGGCGGGCCTCCCGTGGGCGGTGCTGCGCAAGTTCAGCGAGGACCAGGCGTCCAACCTCGCGGCACTGATCGCGTACTACGCGTTCTTCTCCCTGTTCCCGCTGCTGCTCGCGGCGATGACCGTCCTGGGCTTCGTCCTCCAGGGCCACCCCGGCCTGCGGGACAGCGTGGAGAGCTCGTTCCTCAGCCAGATCCCGATCATCGGCAGCAGCCTCGGAACCGGGTCGGGACTCAAGGGCAACGGCTTGGCGCTCGTCGTCGGGCTGGTGCTCGCGGCCTGGAGCGGTCTCGCTGTCGCGCGCACCGCTCAGACGGCGTTCAACTCGGTCTACGACGTGCCGATGGCCGAGCGGCCCTCCCTGGTGGAGAAGACCAAACGCTCGCTGGTGCTCGTGGTCACCGTCGGCGCCGGCCTCATCCTGGCCACGGCGGTGTCCGGCGCCGTCACCGGCTCCGGGAAGTTCCTGCACCTCGGCCCGGCGGCGCAGGTCGGCGGCTACGTGGTGACGATCGCCATCGACGTGGCGGTGTTCGCGGTCGCCTTCAACCGGCTCACCGTCCGCGACGTCTCCTGGCGGCAGGCGCTGCCGGGGGCGCTGTTCGCCGCGGTCGCCTGGTTCGTGCTGCAGAACGCCGCGATGGCGATCATCAACCACAAGATCGCCGGATCGAAGGGTACGTACGGCGACTTCGCGACCGTCATCGCGCTGCTCACCTGGTTCTACCTGGCCGCCCAGTTCGTGCTGCTCGGCGCCGAGCTCAACGTCGTCCTGCGGGAGCGGTTGTGGCCGCGGGCGCTGCTCGACCGGCCGCAGACCGAGGCCGACCACCGCGCGCTGGAGCGGTACGCCGAGGAGCAGCGCTACGTCGACCCCGGGCAGCGCTCCCACTGACGGGGGCGGCTGCCGGGGTCGACCTACAGTGGGGGGATGCAGGTCCGGCTGCACCACCCCAAGCGCACCGTCGAGCTCGACGGCCCGCTACCCGTGCAGAAGCTGCTCGCCCAGCTCGGGCTGCGGCGGGAGGCCGTCCTCGTCATCCGCGGCGACAGCCTCGTCACCGGTGACGCGGTGCTCGCCGACACCGACGACGTGGAGATCCGGCCGGTCATCTCCGGAGGCGCCCGGTGAAGTGCCGCCGCTGCCGCGAGCCCGCGGTCATCGACGTCCGCCGCCACCGCGCCGCGTTCTGCCGCGACTGCTTCCTGCACCACTGCCGCGAGCAGGTCCGCCGGGCGATCGACAGGCACCGCATGCTCGGCCCGGACGAGCGGGCGCTCGTGGCCGTCTCCGGCGGCAAGGACTCCCTCGCCGTCTGGGACATCCTGCTCGACCTCGGGTACGCCGCCGACGGCGTCTACCTGGGCCTGGGCATCGGTGAGTACAGCGACCACTCCCTGGAGCACGCCCGCGACTTCGCGCGCGCCCGAGAGGCGACCCTCGTCGAGGTGGACGTCCGCGCGGAGGTGGGCTTCGGCATCCCGGAGGCGTCCCAGGCCGTCCGCCGCTCGCCCTGCTCCGCCTGCGGCCTGTCGAAGCGTCACCTGCTGAACCGGGCCGCGATGGACCGCGGGTACGACGTGCTGGTCACCGGCCACAACCTCGACGACGAGGCCGCGGTGCTGTTCGGCAACGTGCTGCAGTGGCAGGTCGACTACCTGGCCCGGCAGCGCCCGATGCTGCCGGCGGCCGACGGGTTCGTCCGCCGGGCCAAGCCGCTGATCCGCATCGGTGAGCGGGAGACCGCGGCGTACTGCGTGCTCAAGGGCATCGACTACATCATCGAGGAGTGCCCGATGGCGGCGGGCAACCGCCACCTGCGCTACAAGGAGCTGCTCGGCGAGCTGGAGGAGCAGTCACCCGGGGCGAAGGCGGCGTTCTACCTGCAGTTCATCGACCGGATGCTGCCCGTGCTCGAGGACGTGGCCGAGGCCGACCGCGCCACCGTCGGGGAGTGCAGCCGGTGCGGGTCGCCGAGCACGGCCGAGGTGTGCGCGTTCTGCCGCCTGCAGGAGCGGGCCGCGGGCTCACGCAGCCTGCCGATCGCCTAGCTCCTCCTCCCGGCCCGCCTCGCCGGGGAAGGTTCCGGTGACCAGCGGCGAGCGCGCGACGAGGATGACGCCGGCGACCATCGCGCCGATCGTCAGCACCTCGGCGGCGAGGTAGCCGGGGGCCAGCCGGATCGACTCGCCGTACACGCCCACGCCGAAGGCGATGCCGGCGATCGGCTCGGCCATCGTGATGGCGGGCAGCGACGCGGCCAACGGCGCCGCCTCGAAGGCGCTCTGCGCGAGCAGCAGTCCGACGATCGCCACGCCGACCAGCGCGTACGGCGGCCAGCTGGTCAGCAGCTCGGGCAGCCCGGGGAACTGCCCGGCCAGCAGGCGGCGGGTCAGCGCGTCCTGCAGCCCGTACAGCACGCCCGCCGCGGCCGCCAGCAGCGTCGCCTCCTCGCCGAGCCGGCGTCCCCGGACGGCGGCGACGAGCGCACCGGCGACGAGGACGAACCCGCCACCGGCGATCGCCCAGTTCGGCCACGGCAGGTGGGCGACGTTCCCCCCGTGCGGCTGGGCGACGGCGACGAAACCGCCGAGACCGCCGGAGAGCATCAGCGCGCCGGCCCACTCCCGTACGCCCAGGCGGCGGCGGTGCCACGCGGCGGACAGCGGCAGCGCGAAGAGCAGGTTCGCCGCCAGCAGCGGCTCCACCAGCGCCAGCGAGCCGAGGTCGAGCGCGGTGGCGCCGAGCAGCTGCCCGAGCACCATGGCGCCGATGCCGGCGAGCCAGAGCGGCCGGCGGACCAGGTGGACGAGCAGCCGCGGGGACAGTGCGAGCTCCGGTGGCTCGTCCGACGCGGCCCGCTGCTGCAGCACGAATCCCACGGCGAGCAGCAGCGCAGCGCCGAGGCCGGTGACGACGGCGAGCGCGCTCACGAGGGGTACGGCTCGCTGCCGTCGGTGTTGCGGACGGATGCGGCCGCCGTGGCGACGTCGCGGCGGTAGGTCTTCAGGGCCCGCAGCACCACGACCGCGGCGATCAGCAGCACGACGAGCATGACGAGGAACGTGCTCTGCAGGCCCGCCTGCCGGCCACCGAACACGTGCGCGGAGACGACCCCGAAGGTCGTCGGGGCCGCCGCCTCGGACAGCCCCCGCAGGAACTGGCGCACGCTCTCGGCGCGCCCCCACATCCGCGGGTGCATGATGTCCAGCCGGGCCGCGTCGACCGGTGGGTTGGCCGCGGCGAGGAAGAACGTGGCGGCGATGAACAGGGGCACGGCCACCCACAGCACGCGTGTCCACACGGCCGGTGCGAACAGCAGCACGGTGGCGACGAGGACGACCGGGACGATGAGGATGCGCCCGTTGAAACGGCCGCGCTCGATCAGCCGGTCGCTGATCCGCCCGCCGAGGAAGACCCCGCCGATCGCGCCGAGCCCGAGCACGAGGACGAGCAGCGTGGCCGCGGCCCGGGAGACGCTGTAGTGGTTGGTCACGAAGATGACGGCGAACGCGCGCAGGCCGGAGAAGTAGAAGTAGACGAGCGCCGAGGTGAGGATGAGCACCCGGACGGTCGGCACGGACAGCACGTACTTCAGCGCCCACCAGAACGACGAGCCTGCGGGGTCGTCGTGCAGGACGAGGTCCTCCCGGGGCGGGACGTCCTGCTCCTCGACCGCCCGGCGGGCCAGGCTGCCCTCGACCGGTGAGTCGGGGTCGGCGTCGTCGGCCCGGGCGTCCTCGTATCGGCCTTCCGCGGCGTCCTCCTCCGACCGCACGTGCTCGGCACCGGCCCGCAGCCAGCTCTGCCCGCCACGCGCCGGCTCGGGCAGGTAGCGCCAGACGGCATACCCGACGGCGGCGCTGAACGGCACCAGCGACCAGAACGCCCAGCGCCACGACGTCCAGTCGGAGACCACGCCGGCGACGATGAAGCCGATGCCGAGCCCGATCAGCTCGCCGGAGAGCACCATCCCGTAGATCCGGCCCCGTTCGCGGGCGGGGAAGTAGTCGCCGAGCAGCGAGGCCACGGCAGGCGCTGCGACCGCCGTCACGACGCCGAGGAAGACTCGGGCGAGGAGCAGGAACAGGTACGACGTCGCGGCGCCGCTGATCAGCATCGCGACCGTCCACAGCGCGATCGCGCCCCACAGCAGCCGGGTGCGGCGGGCCCGGTCGGTCAGCACGCCCATGGGCAGGGTGAACACCGCGCCGACGAGGGAGACGATCGAGACGAGGATCCCGATCTCGGTGTTGCCGATGCCGAAGGCGTGCTTCAGGCCGCCGGCGACGGCGCTGAGCGCCGCCTTGTCCGCCGTGTCGAGCCCCAGCACGCCGGCGAGCAGCACGATGACCCGGCGCCGGGCGGGACCGCCGGCTGCCTCGTCGACCCGCTCGCCGACAGCGCGGACGGCCTCGCCGGCCCGGGTACCCACGTCGCTCACGTCCTGCGGGATGCCCGCGTGCGGGTCGACGCAACCGCCGGGACCCGGCCACCCCCGGGCCGGGCGAAGGCATCCAACCCCGGGCGAAACGCCTGGAACGGGCGTTCCCGACACGGCCATCCGGAGCAGGCGACGGCCGCCATCGGCTGGTAACTTTCTCGTGACCGTTCCGTGACTGTCGGCCACCGGGGTCGGCGGCGTGCGGTCACCGCCGAGTCCCGCGCGAGCGGGAGCCGGGGACCCACGTCCCCTTGGGGTGAATCGGGAGCCTGCTCCCGTAGGGCGCCTCTTCCCCGCCCGAACCCGACAGCTAACCCGGTAGGCGGAACGAGCGGAAGAAGGAGTCCCCGCCCGTGGCAGCACGCCCTCGGACGCAGGCACGACCCCCTTTCACCCGTCTGCTCGCCGCGCTGTCCGCCGTCCTCACCGCCGTCACCGTCGCGGTGGTCGCCGGTTCGGCCGGACCAGCCGCCGCCGACTCCCTCGCGGACGTCCAGCGCCAGGTGGCGCAGGCCCAGGCCCAGCTGGACGCGCTCGATCGCCGCGCCGAGCAGATCGCCGAGCGCTACAACCGGGCCCGCATCGACCTGGCGAGCGCCCAAGGCCGGTACGCCTCCGCCGAGCAGCGGGTCGCGCGCGCCGACGGGCAGGTCGCGCAGCTGCAGAAGACGATCGGCGCGTTCGCGGCGGCTGCGTACCGCAGCCACGGGCTCGCGGGGCTCGCCGCGGTGACGGACTCCTCCCCGCAGGACTTCCTCGACCGGGCGAGCTCGCTGGACCAGATCGCGCGCACCCAGCAGCAGACGCTGGACGACCTGCACACCGCGCGCCACGTCCAGCAGGACGCGCGGGAGGCCGCGAACCGCGCCCTGAGCGCGCAGCAGGACCTGACGGCGCAGATCACCGCCGACCGCACCGCGATCCGCTCCGCCGTCTCCCAGCAGCAGTCCCTGCTGCAGTCACTGCGGACGAAGCTCGCCGCCCTGCAGGCCGCCGCCCGCCGCGCGGCCGCGGCGAAGGCCGCGCGCGAGGCCGCGGCCCGGGTCGCGGCGCTCGCGGCGCGGGAGGCTGCGCTGAACCGGGCGGTCACCTCACTGGACAGCCAGCCGGAGGCCGGGGGCAGCGCTCCGACCGGTGGCTCGGGTGGTGCCCGGGTCGCCGTCCAGTGGGCGTACCGCGAGCTCGGCAAGCCGTACCAGTGGGGTGCGGAGGGGCCGGACTCCTTCGACTGCTCCGGCCTGACGAAGTACGTGTGGGGGAAGGCCGGCGTCTACCTCGACCACTACACCGGGGCGCAGTGGAACGAGGGGCGGCACGTCTCCCGGTCACGGATGGTGCCGGGCGACCTGGTGTTCTTCCACTCCGACCTGCACCACATGGGCATCTACGTGGGCAACAACCAGTTCATCCAGGCGCCGCGCACCGGCGAGGTGGTGCAGGTGTCCAGCCTCACCGGCTACTGGGCCCAGGAGTTCGCCGGCGCGGTCCGTCCCCAGGGCTGACCTCGCCCCGCGGTCACACGACGCCGAAGAGGCGGTCGCCGGCGTCGCCGAGGCCGGGGACGATGTAGCCGCGCTCGTTCAGGCGCTCGTCCTCGGCGGCGGTCACGACCGTCACGGGGGCGTCGCCGACCTGCCCTGCGAGGTGGTGCAGCCCCTCGGGCGCGGCCAGCAGGCAGATGCAGGTCACCTGGGCCGCACCGCGCTCGAGCAGCAGCCGTACGGTCGTCACCAGGGTGCCGCCGGTGGCGAGCATCGGGTCCAGCACGAACACCTGGCGCCCGCCGAGGTCGGCGGGCAGCCGGTCGGCGTAGGTGTGCGCGGTCAGCGTGCTCTCGTCGCGTACCAGCCCCAGGAAGCCCACCTCCGCGGTCGGCAGCAGCCGCACCATCCCGTCGA
Source organism: uncultured Actinomycetota bacterium (assembly GCA_963728075.1). Taxonomy (GTDB): domain Bacteria; phylum Actinomycetota; class Actinomycetes; order JAFAQI01; family DASSKL01; genus CAVSIP01. The sequence goes on from CAVSIP010000007.1 coordinate 423,094, forward strand.
GCATGCCGATGCCGGCGCGCAGCACCGGGACCACGAGAGGCAGCGGGCGGGCCAGGCGTACGCCGTCCGCGCCGGCCACCGGGGTCTGCACCCGCACCGGCTCGACCCGCATGTCGCGGGTGGCCTCGTACGCCAGCAGCGTGACCAGCTCGTCGGCGAGCCGCCGGAACGTCGCCGAGTCGGTGGAGCGGTCCCGCAGCGCCGTCAGCTTGTGGGCGACCAGCGGATGGTCCGCGACATGCGTGTGCATGCCCGGCATCCTGCCAACTCTTCGCGGCGGCGATCGCGATCATCACCGGCGCGGCCGACTGCACCTGCGCGGCTGAGCGGGCCGTCACCCGTTCGGCCGGGCACCGGAGTGTCACCCTTAGGAGAGGCCGTTGCCGGGGAACACTGCCGCCATGGCCGGCGACGAGGACGCCCGCGGCCGTCGGCGGCGTCGACGGGCCGAGTTCCTGCGCGAGCTGGCCGAGCTGCGCAGCCTGCGCGCGCGGGTGGCCCCACGGCGCTCACGGCTGGCCCGCGAGCGCGAGCTGTTCCTCATCCACACCTACCGGCGCTGACACCTTTGGCCGTGCCCCTGGCGGGGTAGGTCCGGCGGCGCCCTGCCCCGCCGCGACCAAGGAGCCATCCCTGCCTGCTCCCAGCCGTGCCCCGCTCACCGCGGCCGAGCCCGCGGTCTACCAGGTTCGGCGGTGCTGCTGCCCGGCCCGACGGTCGTCGTGTCACCGCTGATCGCGTTGCAGCGTGACCAGGTCGCCGGCCTGCTGGCCCGGTCGGGCGTCGGCGCCGTGGCCGCGAACTCTGCCCAGTCGCGGGCCGCCACCGACGCCGCCTGGGACGCCGTCGGCTCGGGTGACGCCGAGTTCGTCTTCCTGGCACGACCGTCGTTGGTCGTCGTGGACGAGGCGCACTGCGTCTCCTCGTGGGGCCACGACCGCGAACAGGTGCACGACGCCTTCCTCGCGGGCGAGCTGGACGTGGTCGTGGCCACGACCAGCTACTACCACCGGGCCGGCCGGGACGGCGAGTCGGCCGTGGCGGTGCTGTTCTACCGGCCCGAGGACCTGGGCCTGCGCCGGTTCTTCGCCGCCGGCGCGCCGGACGCGCTCATGCTGCAGCGGGTCGCCACGCTTGTCCAGCTCGCGCCGGGCCCGGTGGAACCGCGGGCGCTCGCGGAGGCGGCCGACCTGCCCGCCACCCGGCTGACGGTCGAGGACGACGCCGATCCGACCGTGGAGGACGACCGGCTCACGGTGCTGTTCGACGAGGTGGGCTACAAGACGCTGTCCCTGCCCACGCTCGTCGAGCAGAGACTGCTGGAGATGGCGTGAGCGCGGGGGAGGGTCGCGGCACCCCGTACGACGCCCTGGTCGTCGGGGCCGGACCGGCGGGGCTCGCGGCGGCCACCTGGCTGGCGCGCTACCGCCGGGACGTGCTCGTGGTCGACTCCGGGGAGTACCGCGCCGCGCAGGTGGTGCACTCCCACGGCTACCTGGGGCGGGACCCGCAGCGCCCCCTCGACCTGCTCGCCCGCGGCCGGGCGGACCTGCTGTCGTACGCGACGGCGCACTACCGGCCGGGGCAGGTCACCTCGGTGTCGGGCTGCACCGGTGACTTCCGCGCCGAGCTCGACGACGGCTCCGCCGTCCGCGCGCTGCGGCTCGTGCTGGCCTGCGGCGTGCGCGACGCCTTCCCCGACCTGCCCGGTTTCGCCGTGCACTACGGCGCGTCGGTGTTCCACTGCCCGAGCTGCGACGGGTACGACGCGCGCGACCACGACGTGGTGGCGTACGGGTGGAGCGAGCACCTCGCCGGGTTCGCCGTGACGCTGCTCGACTGGGCCCGCTCGGTGACGGTGGTGACCGGCGGCCGGCGCTTCACCGGGGACGGCGCCTGCCACGCGCTGCTGCGCCGCCACGACGTCGAGCTGGTCGAGGAGGACGTCGTGGAGCTCGTCGGGGAGCGCGGCGACCTGCGCTCGGTCCGGCTGGCCGGCGGCCGGGAGCTGCGCGCGAGCCGGCTGTTCTTCTCGGTCGCGCACGAGCCGCGGACGCAGCTCGCGCGGATGCTCGGCTGCGCGATCGACGAGGACGGCTACGTCGTGATCGACCGGGACGGGCGGACGTCGGTGCCGGGCGTGTTCTCCGCCGGGGACGTCGTCCCCGGGCTGCAGCTGGTCCAGGTCGCCGCCGGTGAGGGTGCCGCGGCGGGGGTCACGGCCGCCCGGTCGCTGCACGGCGAGCCGGGATCGGCCGCGTCGCCGCCGGCGGCGCCCGACATCGCCGCCGAGCTGCGGGCGCCGTGACCGACGACCGCTCGCCGTACGGCCGGACTTCTGCCACGATCCGGCCCGTGGGGTCGCATCGGTGATCGGTGCCGGCGTGGTGGAGAGCTTCGCCCTCGTCGTCTCGCGGGAGGACGGGCGGTGGGAGGTCGGCGTGCTGCCCGAGCGGCTCGCCGACAACCTCGACGGGCTGGTCGCCGCCCTGCGCCAGCAGGCGAGCGAGGTGGGGGTGATCGGGCTCGTCGACGTCGCGGACGAGTTCTTCGTCGCGATCCGGGTACGCGGTGCCAACGTGCGGATGTTGCTGTCCGACGTCACCGCGGCGGTAGCGTGGGACCTCGCGCGTGCGGTCGTCGATCGCCTGGGGGTCGCGGTGCCGGGTGACGGGGACCTGGACGACGTCTGGCCGGCCGGAGACCTGACAATCTTCGACGACCTCGGGATGGACGCAATGGAGCTGGGTGCGGTGCTCGCCGACCACGACGCGTTCGCCGACGAGATGCTCGCGGCGGTCGCGGAGCGGCTGGGGTTCGGTGCCGCGTTCGAACGGGCAGTGGACGCGGCGACCGGCTGACCGCGCCGAAGACACCGAGAGAGGACGGACCGACCGTGGCGTACTTCGCGGCCGCACTCGCCCGCAAGGGTGGCGGCTGGGTGGCCAGTGAGCTCGAGCTCGACGACGTCGAGGATCTCGACACCCTCGCCGACCTGCTCCGTGACCTGCTCGACGAGGACGCCGAGGGGCCGGCCCTGCTCTTCGTCGAGGAGGACGACGAGTGGTTCGGCATCGTCCGCATCGACGGGGACGACGACCCGCGCGTGTTCATCTCGGATGTCCGGATGGCCGAGACGTCCGAGCTCGCCGGCCTGCTCTACGAGGAGGCCGTGGCCGCGGAAGTCGACGAGGACGACGACGAGGACGAGGACGACGACGAGGGCACGATGCGGCCGGCGGCCGAGCCCGCAGGCGACACCGAGCTGCTCAAGGACGTCGGCACCCCCGGGCGCCGGCTGCTGGAACTGTGCGCCGCGGAGGGCCAGCTGCCTGCCGACATCATCTCCGCGGTCTGCGAGCAGGCGGGCTGCGGCGAGGAGCTCGAGCGGCTGCGCGAGGGGTGAGTCCCGCGCCGTACGACGCGTGGATGCGGCTGGCGCTCGCCGAGGCGCGCGCGGCCGACGCGGCCACCGCCGACGTTCCCGTCGGTGCGGTCGTCGTCGACGCGGCCGGCGCGGTGCTCGGCACCGGCCGCAACGCGCGCGAGGCGACGCAGGACCCGACCGCCCACGCGGAGATGCTCGCGCTGCGCGGCGCGGCAGAGCGGCTCGGCTCCTGGCGCCTCGACGGCGCCACCCTCGTGGTCACCCTCGAGCCCTGCACGATGTGCGCCGGCGCCGCCGTGCTGTCCCGGGTCGCGCGCGTGGTCTACGGCGCGGACGACCCGAAGGCCGGCGCGGCCGGTTCGCTGTGGGACGTCGTCCGCGACCGCCGCCTCAACCACCGTCCCGAGGTGGTTCCCGGCGTCCTGACCGAGGAGTGCGCAGCGGTGCTGCGGGAGTTCTTCGCCGCCCGCCGTGGCAGGGGGACGGTTCGCTAGGCTGGTCCGCGGTGGAGTGTCCGAGCGGCCGAAGGAGCACGCCTCGAAAGCGTGTGAGGTGCAAGCCTCCGTGGGTTCAAATCCCACCTCCACCGCCAGCAGCCAGCCAGCAGGAGCAGCCGGTGACGAGGTCTCGGGGCGCCGTTCCCAGGCGCCTCGGGGCCTCGTTGCCGTTGTGCCGGCGGGGCCTCAGGAGCCGTCCGGCGGGCTGACCGTCGCCGTCCACAGCGGCAGGACGAACGGCTGCGTCGACTGTGGCCGTACGGTCAGCAGCCGCGCGTCCTCCGTCGTGTGCAGGGTCAGCAGGTGGTGCGGGGTCAGCCCGAGCCCGGTCAGCACCGCCGGGTCGCGGGAGACCGCGACCAGGCGGCGGCCGTGCGCAGTCACGGATCTCGCCACCTCCGTGACCAGGACCGTGTCCGGCGCGGCGATCGCCGCCGTCGGGACCCCGCAACGGATGCGGACCGAACCGGGCAGCTGCTGGCTCGACTGCCAGCCGAGCACGAGCACGGCAGGGTGCTCCGGCAGCGCGGCGCACAGCCGCTCCAGCGCGGCCGGCTCGCCGCGCTCCGTGCCCGCCCCCGCGAGCGGTGCGGTCGCCATCAGGGGCAGCACGCTCAGCGCCCCGACGGCAACGGGTCGAGCCGCGGCGGGGAACCGGGCCAGCAGCCACATGACCGCGACCGTGAGCAGGGGGAGCGCCACCGGCACCAGGCGGCGGTCCGCCCACGGGTGGTCCGGCATGATCCCCGGGTACCAGAGCACGCGCAGCGTCGTGGCCCCGGCGGCCAGGGCGACGAGGGTGCTCGCCCCGGCCGGGTCGCGCCGCAGCGCCGCCCGGGTCAGCCCGGCCAGCCCGAGGACGGCCAGCACGACGAACGGGATGCCCGACCACGAGGCGAGCCAGTGCATGCTCTGCTCGGCGTACGTCCGGTTCGGGTCCGCCGGCAGCCCCTGGTGCGCCTGCAGGGCTGCCACGGCTGGCGCGCCGCGGTAGTGCGCGGTGCGGACGGTCTGCAGGAGCGGTCGGACGGCCAGGGCGACGGCTCCCACGACGACCATGCCGGCGGCCGCGTTCGGCAGCCACCGCCGCCAGCTGCGCACCCAGCCGGCACGGCGGAGGCGGCCACCGTGGCGCAGCCACCACCAGCCGGCACCGAGGACCAGCACCCACCCCACCGCGACGGCCAGCAGCTGGGGCAGCATCTCCGCGAGGTAGGGCCGGCTGAGGACCAGGCCGTCGACCACCCCGTACGCCACGCCGACCGCCAGGCCGACACCGACCGGACGCGCCCGGCGGGTGCCGCTGCGGGCGGCGAGGACGGCCAGCCACGCCACCACGGGCAGCAGATCGGCGAAGGCGTCCAGCCGCACCAGGCTCGACAGGCCGAGCAGCAGACCCCCCGCGGCGAGCAGCGCCTGGGAGCGCCGGTGGTGGTGGCGCATGCCGGCCAGGACTGCGGTGAGCCCGGCGAGGAACAGCAGCATGGCGGCCGGTTCGGCCAGCGTGGTCCGCGTCGCGTGCAGCACCGGGAAGATCACCGCGAGGAGGGCGGCGGCAGCGGGTGCGGCCCACCGGCCGGCGACGGCGGCGGCCAGTCCCGCCGCCGTGAGCAGCGCCACCCCGCCGATCACCGTGTTGGCGTGCAGGATCCCGTCGAGCCCGGCCACCCACCCGGCGGGGGCGAGCAGCAGGGGCAGCCCCGTCATGAACTGCGGGACGACGCTGTGCAGGTGGTCGGCCGCGTAGTAGGCGGGGCTGGAGACACGCACTCCGGGCAGCAGGCCGAACAGGTCGCCGTGCGCGGGGATCGGCAGCCGGCCCGCCTGGGCGATCCAGTCGGCGGTCAACGCGTACGCGGCCGGGTCGCGGCGTACGACGACGTGGCTGGCATGCGTCACCCACGTCAGGGCGGTGAAGCCGGCGACGACGAGGAGCGTCAGCAGCAGCGGCACCCACTCCCTGGGCGCATGGTCGCCACCGTCGCGTCCGGACCAGCGCCAGACGGCGACCGCGGCGCCGAGCGCGGCCGCGCCGCAGAGCGGAACCGCCGGGCCCGGCCGGTACCAGCCGGCGACGAGCAGTGGCAGCGCCACGGCCAGCCAGCCGCCCGCGACGCTCGCGGCGGCGAGTGCCACCCGGGTCACCAGGGGCACCGCTGCGGTCGGCCCGGTCGTCAGCGCAGACGCGCCAGGAGCAGCGTCACGTCGTCGCCGCCGGGCGGGGCGGCAGCGGTCAGGGCGGCGACCGCGTCCGCGCCGGTCGCACCGCTGCGCAGCAGCCCGCACAGCTGGTCGGCAGCCCGCTGCAGGCCGACGTCGAGGTCGCTGTCGGGTCGTTCGACCAACCCGTCGGTGAGCAGCAGTACGGTCGTGCCGGCGGTGCAGGCGGTACGGACGGTCTCCCGGGTCTCGGTCGTGAGCCCCACGGGCGGCGAGCCGCCGACGTCCACCAGCCGCACCTGGCCGTGCGGGTCCACGACGATCATCGGCAGGTGCCCCGCGCTCGCCAGCTCCACGGTGCCGGCGGCAGCATCGACGACGGCGTACGCCAACGTCACGAACTCGTCGACGTCCTCCCGGGCGACCAGCCGGTCGAGCTTGCGGAGCACGACGGCCGGGTCAGGGTCCACGGCGACGTACGCCCGGACGGCTGCGCGGATCCGGGTCATGGTGGCCGCCGCGCGCACGCCTCGGCCCATGACGTCGCCGATGACGAGGGCCAGGCGCCCGTCGTCCAGCTCGATCGCGTCGTACCAGTCGCCGCCCACGAGCTCGGTGACGTCACCGCCGGCGGTGAGCCGGGCGGCGAGCTCCAGGCCGGGGACGGCGGGCAGCGGCTGCGGTGCGAGCCCCGCCTGCAGCTCCCGTGCCGTTCGCTGGGACGCGGTGAGCAGGCGCGCGCGCTCCAATGCCACCGCGGCCTGACCGGCCAGGGTGCCCAGCGCGGCGAGGGTCTCCGGAGCGAGGTCGGCGTGGCCGTCGAAGTGCAGCACCAGCAACCCGACCAGGTCGGCGCTGCTCCGAAGCGGTAGGCAGGCGGCCCCGCCCTGGTCGTCGGTCGGGGGGACGAGCACGAGCCCGCCGGTGGTGACCGCGTCGGTGACGGCGTCGGCAGCGGCCCCACCGACCGTCGGTGCCCCGGCGACCACGGACAGGGCGGCGCGGGGCGTGGAGCGCAGGAGCAGCGACACGTCGGTCGCGCCGAACAGTCGGCGGCTCTCGCGGACCACGGTCTCGGCGACCGCGGGCACGGTCTGCTCGCCGCCGATCGCCGTGATCGCCTGCTGCAGGCCGACGAGCCGCTGCTCCGCCTCCACCCGGGCGGTCGCGTCGTATGCGCAGCCCACCGTGCCGGTGAGCTCGCCGTCGGGGCCGAGGGTCACCTGGCCACGACCCTCCAGCCAGCGCGTGGTGCCGTCCGGGCGGATCACCCGGTAGCGCACGGCGTACGCCGTCCCGCCGCGCAGGGCCCGGTCGACCGCGGCGAGCATCTCCGCGCGGTCCTCGGGGTGGACCAGCGACTCCCACGTGGTGTCGGTGCCGTCGAAGCCGCCGGGCGGGAGCCCGAACAGCGCCTCCAGTCGCTCGTCCCACGTCGACCGACCGGTCGCGGCGTCCCATCGCCACGTGCCCAGCCCGGCGGCGTCGAGTGCGAGCCGCAGCCGCATGTCGCGGTCGGCGGCCTGCGTCTCGAGCACGCGGCGGTCGGTGATCTCCTCGCTGAGGCCGACCACACCGACGACGGTGTCGCCCTCCACGATCGGCCCGTCGGTGATGCGGACGAGCGTCGTGCTGCCGTCCTTGCGCCGTACGGGGAACTCCCCGCTCCACGTCCGGCCGGCGAGGACCTGGGTCATGATCGCGCCCGCGGCCTGCAGGTCCTCCTGGCGGACGAACAGGTCCATGACGCTCGCGCCGAGCATCTCCGCCGCGGAGTAGCCGTAGAGCTGCTCGGCGGCGAGGTTCCAGTGGAAGATCCGGCCGGTCAGGTCGGTGGCGATCACGGCGGCGCCGACGGCGTCGAGCAGCCGGGCCTCGCCCGCGCTGCGCGTGGTCGCACTGCCGTCCATGCGCCCCGACGCTACCTGCGACGGCCGGGTTCGTCCCGGGGTCGGGGAACAGTCCACCGGTTCGACCCGGAAAGACCGGCCTCACGCCGGTTCCTGGCGCGAGGCCGGTCTTGTCGAGCGATGGCGGAGGATGCGAGATTCGAACTCGCGAGGGGTTGCCCCCAACACGCTTTCCAAGCGTGCGCCCTAGGCCAACTAGGCGAATCCTCCGCGGGCCAGGATACCCGGGCCCCGACGTCAGCCGTCGGCGACCGAGGTGGCGAGCTCGCTGACGTACTGGCCGTAGCTGGACTTGCCGAGCGCGGCACCGAGGCGGGCGACCTGCTCGGCGTCGATGTAGCCCATCCGGTAGGCGACCTCCTCCAGGCAGGCGATCCGTACGCCCTGGCGGTGCTGGAGGACCTGGACGTACTGGCCGGCCTCGATCAGGCTGTCGTGCGTACCGGTGTCGAGCCACGCCATGCCGCGGCCGAGGTTGACGAGCTTCGCGGCGCCCTCGCGGATGTAGCGGTTGTTCACGTCGGTGATCTCGATCTCGCCGCGCGGGGACGGCTCGAGGTTCGCGGCGATGTCGACGACGCGGTTGTCGTAGAAGTACAGCCCGACGATCGCCAGGTTCGACCGGGGACGCTCCGGCTTCTCCTGGATCTCGACCAGCCGGCCGTCGTCGTTGGTCACCGCCACGCCGTACCGGTGGGGGTCGTGCACGGGGTAGCCGAACAGGGTCGCGCCGGACAGCGCGGCGGCCTCCGCCTGCAGGAGCTCGGCCAGGCCGTGCCCGTGGAAGATGTTGTCGCCGAGCACGAGGCACACGGTGTCGTCGCCGACGAAGTCCGCGCCGACGACGAACGCGTCGGCGAGCCCGCGCGGCTCCTCCTGCACGGCGTAGGAGAACGACACGCCGAGGTCGGAGCCGTCGCCGAGCATCCGCTCGAAGCTCGGCAGGTCGACCGGGGTGGAGATGATCAGGATCTCCCGGATGCCGGCCAGCATGAGCACCGACAGCGGGTAGTAGACCATCGGCTTGTCGTAGACCGGCAGCAGCTGCTTCGACACCGCGCGCGTGATCGGGTGCAGGCGGGTGCCCGCACCGCCGGCCAGGACGATCCCCTTCACACGGTCCCCTTCATCAGGCCGGCAGCCTACGGCCGCGGCCGTCTAGAGTGGAGGAGGCCCCCCGCGCGGCGTGCATCCTGTGAACCTCCCCAGGGCCGGAAGGCAGCAAGGATAAGCGGGCTCTGGCGGGTGCGCGGGGGGTCCTTCTCGACCCGGGAGCCGCCTGCCGTGACGCTCGCCCTGTACCGCAAGTACCGCCCCGGCACCTTCGCCGAGGTCGTCGGCCAGGAGCACGTCACCGAGCCGCTGCAGCAGGCGCTGCGCTCCGGTCGCATCCACCACGCGTACCTGTTCAGCGGCCCGCGCGGGTGCGGCAAGACCTCCAGCGCGCGCATCCTGGCCCGCTCGCTCAACTGCGAGCAGGGTCCGACCCCGACCCCGTGCGGGGAGTGCGACTCCTGCCAGGCGCTCGCCCCCAACGGGGCGGGCAGCCTCGACGTCATCGAGATCGACGCGGCCAGCCACGGCGGCGTGGACGACGCCCGCGACCTGCGCGAGCGCGCGTTCTTCGCGCCGGTGAGCAGCCGGTTCAAGATCTACATCGTCGACGAGGCGCACATGGTGAGCCGGGAGGGCTTCAACGCCCTGCTCAAGCTCGTCGAGGAGCCGCCGCCGCACCTGAAGTTCGTCTTCGCGACGACCGAGCCGGAGAAGGTCATCGGGACGATCAAGTCCCGGACGTTCCACTACCCGTTCCGGCTCGTCCCTCCCGCCGTGCTGCGCGACCACCTGGCTCGCGTCTGCGAGCAGGAGGGCGCGGAGGTCGACCCCCTGGTGCTGCCGCTGGTGGTGCGGGCGAGCGGGGGATCCGTACGCGACGCGCTGTCGGTGCTCGACCAGCTGCTCGCGGGCGCCGGCCCCGAAGGGGTGTCGTACGCGCACGCGGTCGCGCTCCTCGGCTACACCGACGCCGAGCTGCTCGACCAGGTGGTGGAGGCGTTCGCCGCCGGTGACGGGGCGGCCGTGCTCCGGCTCGTCGACGAGGTGGTGGAGGCCGGGCACGACCCTCGCCGGTTCGCCATCGACCTGCTCGAGCGGTTCCGCGACCTGCTCGTGCTCGACGCCGTGCCCGATGCGGGCACGTCCGGGCTGCTGTCCGTACCCAGCGACTGGCTCGAGCGGATGGGTGCGCAGGCCACCACGTTCGGCCGGGCGGCACTCGTCCGCGCCGCCGACATCTTCAACGCGGGCATCGGGGAGATGAAGGGCACCACCTCGCCGCGGCTGCAGCTCGAGCTCATGTGCACGCGGGTGCTGCTGCCGGCCGCCGGCACCGACCCCGAGGCCCTGCTCGTCCGCCTGGAGCGGCTCGAGCGCCGCTCGTCCATCGGCGCCGCCCCCGCCCCCGCCCCCGCCGCGGCCCCCGCCGCGGCCCCCGCCCCCGCCGCGGTCGTGAAGCAGAACGCACCTGAGGCTGCCACTTCGCTTCACGACCGGGACGAATCGGGCGGGGAGGCGGTACCGGAGGCGGTCGCGCCGCCGGCCACGGCCGACGGTGGGGTGGACGCCGCGGGCGTACGCCGGGTGTGGAGCGACGTGCTGGAGTCGATCAAGGCACGCAAGCGGACGACGCACGCGCAGCTGCAGGACGCGCAGGTGGTCGCGGCGGACGGCCGGTCGGTGACGCTGGAGTTCAAGCACGCACCGATCCGCCGTCAGTTCGACACGGGCGTGGGACCGGACGTCGTGCGCGAGGCGCTGCGGGAGGTCCTGGGCGTCGACTGGACCGTGCAGACGGTCGTCGGCGACGGTGGTAGTGACGGCGCCTCGTCCGCGCCGCCCGCGCGTACGGCGGCCCCGATGCCGCCGCCCGAGCCCGAGCCGGAGCCCGACCTCGACGACGCCGAGGCGGACGCGCCCGCCGACCCGGTGGCGCTGCTCGAACAGCAGCTCGGCGCGCGGGTCATCGGGGAGATCGACGGCCGCTGACGACGTACGCTGGCGCCATGTCGCGACCGACGCCAGGCGGACAGCCCAACATGCAGCAGCTGCTCCAGCAGGCCCAGCAGATGCAGCAGCAGCTCATGGCCACCCAGCAGGAGCTGGCCCAGGAGCGGGTCGAGGGGCACGCGGGCGGCGGGCTCGTGACGGCGACGGTCTCCGGGAACGGCGAGCTGCTCGAGGTCGCCATCGACCCGAAGGCCGTCGACCCGGACGACGTGGAGACCCTGCAGGACCTCATCGTCGCGGCCGTCCGCGACGCGGGCCGGCAGGCCAACCAGCTCGCCGAGCAGAAGATGGGTCCCCTGACCGGGGGGACGGGCGGCCTCGGCCTGCCCGGGTTCTAGGTGTACGAAGGCGCGGTCCAGGACCTCATCGACGAGCTCGGGCGGCTGCCCGGGGTCGGGCCCAAGAGCGCGCAGCGGATCGCCTTCCACCTGCTCGCGGCCGACCCGGCCGACGTCAAGCGGCTCGTCGACGCGCTCGTGCAGGTCAAGGAGAAGGTGCACTTCTGCCGGATCTGCGGCAACGTCGCCGAGAGCGAGGAGTGCCGGATCTGCCGTGACCCGCGCCGCGACCCTGCGGTCATCTGCGTGGTCGAGGAGCCCAAGGACGTGGTCGCGATCGAGCGCACGCGGGAGTTCCGCGGGCGCTACCACGTGCTCGGCGGCGCGATCAGCCCGATCGACGGCGTCGGCCCGGACGACCTGCGGATCCGCGAGCTGATGACCCGTCTCGCGGACGGCACGGTCACCGAGGTGATCATCGCCACCGACCCGAACCTCGAGGGCGAGGCGACCGCCACGTTCCTCGCCCGCAACGTGCTCAAGCCGCTCGGCCTTCGGGTCACCCGGCTGGCGAGCGGGCTGCCGGTCGGCGGTGACCTCGAGTACGCGGACGAGGTCACGCTCGGCCGGGCGTTCGAGGGCCGGCGCCTGCTCGACGTCTGAGCGCGCCGCCGTACCCCGGCTTCTCCGTACGAGGCATTGGCGTGAGATCTGGACTGCGTACGGTGTGTCGCCCAGCGTTGGCGCCAATGCCCGGGGCGAGGGGCCGGGGCGAGGGGGCGGGGCGAGGGCCCGGGGCGAGGGGGCGGGCCCGGGGCGAGGGTCAGGCGACGCGCAGGCCGCGCGGCAGGCGGGCGCTGGGCGTGCGCAGCCGGCGGGCGGTGAGCCAGACCGCCGCCCCGCCGAGCGTCAGGTCGGCGGCGAGCCCGTACGGCCAGACCAGCCCGCCGGACCCCGCCGGCTCGCCGGGGCCGCTGCGCAGGTCACGGACCGACCGGCCGATCGCACCCAGGGGGTCCACGTCCGTCCGGTGCGCGCAGGCGGCCTCGCCCGGCCGCAGCGGCGCGTAGGCGGCCCAGCCCTGCTCGGCCCGCGGCGGCGTGCACACGACCGGCGCCGCGTCGGCGAGGACGACGAACGGGTTCGGCGCGAGCAGCCACCAGGTGCGATCCGGACGCGACTGGGACGACGTCCACGTCTGCACGCCACCCGGCGTCTGCACCGTCTGGGTGACCTTCTCGGAGGTCGCCGCGGTGGCCAGCCCGAACACCACCAGCGTGCCGACGGTCAGCGCGAACACCGCCAGGTACGACAGCACGCTCGACGTCGTGCTGCGCGCCAGCAGCGCCGAGAGCGCGAGCGCGACCGCGCACACCACGCCGAGCAGCAGCGCGACCACCCCGGTCGTGACGACCAGCCGCCAGGCCGAGACCCCGCCCTCCGCGACGCACCACACGATGAGCGGCACGGTCGCGGCGAGGAACGCGAGCGTGGTGCCCCACGCCGCGGCGAGCTTGCCGAGCGCGATGTCGTACGGCTGCAGCCGGGTCACCTGCAGCGTCGCCAGCACGCCACGCTCGCGGTCCCCGTTGACCGACTGCGCGGTCAGCGCCGGGACGACGAGCAGCGCCAGCGCGAGTACGAACAGCATCAGCCCGCCGTACATCACGGTGCCGTACGCGTCGTGGGCGACGTCCTGCCCGTCGAGCGCGGCCCGCTCCAGGCCGGTGAACCCGGCGACGATGACGAACCACGCGCCGAGCAGCCAGCGCCACCGGCCGGCCCGCATCCGCAGCCGCAGCTCCTGGCGGGCGACGGTGAGGATGCCGGAGGTGCTCATGTCCGCTCCTGCATGAGGGCGAGGTACGCCGCCTCCAGCGCGCCGCCGGCGGGGGCGCACTCGACCAGCCGTACGCCGTCCGCCACCAGCTGCGCCACGAGCTCGGCCGCATCGGCCTCCCCGGTCACCTCCGCGAGCGCCGCCTGCTGGTCCGCCGTTCCGGTGACCTCGAACACGCGCCCGGTACGGGACAGCGCCGCCACCAGCGCGGCATGGTCCAGGGCCCGGACCCGCCAGCGGGCGCGGGCGCCGGCCAGCTCGGACATCCGCCGTGCGCCCACCGTGCGCCCGCCCTCGACGAAGACCGCGCTGTCCGCGAGCTCGTCGAGGTCGCCGAGGACGTGGCTGGAGACGACGACGGTGGTCCCGTCGCCGGCGAGCCGGCGCAGCAGGTCGCGCAGGTCGACCCGTGACCGCGGGTCGAGCCCGGCGGCGGGCTCGTCGAGCAGCAGCACCTCGGGTGCGTGCACGAGCGCTCGGGCGACGCCGAGACGCTGCTTCTGTCCGCGGGAGAGCGTGTGCACCGGGCGGTCGGCGAGGTCGTCGAGGTGGGTGAGGGCGAGCAGCTCCGCGGCGCGGCCGCGCTGGGCCGTACGGGGCAGCCGGTACGCGGCGGCGAAGAACTCGAGGTACTCCCGCGCCGTGAGGTTCTCGTACAGGCCGAACACGTCCGGGGTCCACCCAGTACGGGCGCGCACCTCGTCGGTCTGGGTCGACGGGTCGTACCCGGCCACGCTCACCTGGCCGGCGTCGGCGGCCAGCAGGGTGGCCAGCACGAGGAGCAGGGTCGTCTTGCCGGCGCCGTTGGGCCCGACCAGGGCGGTGATCTCGCCGGGGGGCGCGTGCAGGTCGGCGCCGCGCAGCGCCTCGACCTCGCCGAAGGAGCGGCGCACGCCGTGAGCGAGCACACCGGGGCGCACGGACGGCAGCGTAGACTGGCTCGGATTCCGGCACCGAGGAGTTTGCGGGTTCTCCATGGCACTCGTCGTACAGAAGTACGGCGGCTCCTCCGTTGCTGACGCCGATAAGATCAAGCGGGTCGCGCAGCGGATCGTCGCCACGAAGCGGGACGGCCACGACGTCGTGGTCGTCGTCTCAGCCATGGGTGACACCACCGATGAGCTGCTCGACCTGGCCCAGCAGGTATCGCCGCTGCCGCCGCCGCGCGAGCTGGACATGCTGCTCACCGCCGGTGAGCGGATGTCGATGGCGCTGCTGGCCATGGCGATCGCGAACCTCGGCATGGAGGCGCGCTCGTTCACCGGCTCGCAGGCCGGCGTGATCACCGACTCGGTGCACGGCAAGGCGCGGATCATCGACGTGACGCCCGGGCGCATCCGGGCCGCGGTCGACGCCGGCTACATCGCGATCGTCGCCGGGTTCCAGGGCGTCAGCCAGGACACCAAGGACATCACCACCCTCGGCCGGGGCGGGTCGGACACGACCGCCGTGGCGCTCGCCGCCGCCCTCGGTGCCGAGGTGTGCGAGATCTACACCGACGTGGACGGCGTGTTCACCGCCGACCCGCGCATCGTCGCGAACGCGCGCAAGATCGACCGGATCTCCTACGAGGAGATGCTGGAGATGGCCGCGTGCGGCGCGAAGGTGCTCATGCTGCGCTGCGTCGAGTACGCGCGCCGGTACGGCATGCCCATCCACGTCCGCTCGTCGTTTTCCAACCGCGAGGGGACGGTCGTCAAGGCCGTCGCCGAGGAGGAGAAGGTGGAACAGGCGATCATCTCCGGGGTCGCGCACGACCTGTCGGAGGCACGCATCACGGTCGTGGGCGTGCCCGACAAGCCGGGCGAGGCGGCCGCGATCTTCCGCGCGCTGGCCGACGCCGGGGTCAACATCGACATGATCGTGCAGAACCCGTCCGGCGCGACCGGCCGTACGGACATCTCCTTCACGCTGGCCGGTGCGGACGGTCAGGGGGCGATGGCCGCGCTCAACCGGATCAAGGACGCCATCGGGTTCGAGAACATCCTGTTCGACGACCACATCGGCAAGGTCTCGCTCATCGGTGCCGGCATGCGCTCGCACCCGGGCGTGTCCGCGACGTTCTTCGAGGCGCTCGCCTCGGCGAACGTCAACGTCGAGAACGTCTCGACCTCGGAGATCCGGATCTCCGTCGTCGTGCGTGACACCGACGTGGCGCCGGCCGTGCAGGCGCTGCACGACGCGTTCGACCTGGGGACCGACGAGGTCGCCACCGTGTACGCGGGGACCGGCCGATGAGCGCCCGGCCCACCCTCGCCGTGGTCGGTGCGACCGGTGCCGTCGGCACGGTCATGCTCGACCTGCTCTCCACCCGCGACGACGTGTGGGGCGAGATCCGTCTCGTCGCCTCGCCCCGGTCGGCCGGTCGCCGGCTGACCGTCCGCGGCGAGCAGGTGGAGGTCCAGGCGCTCGCGCCGGAGGTCTTCGACGGGGTCGACGTCGCGATGTTCGACGTCCCCGACGAGGTCTCCGCGCAGTGGTGCCCGGTGGCCGCCGAGCGGGGCTCGATCGCCGTCGACAACTCCGGCGCGTTCCGGATGGATCCGGACGTCCCGCTGGTCGTCCCCGAGGTCAACCCCGACCAGGCCCGCAACCGTCCCCGCGGCATCATCAGCAACCCCAACTGCACGACGCTGTCGATGATCGTCGCGATGGGGGCGCTGCACCGCGAGTACGAGCTGGCCGAGCTGGTGGTCGCGTCGTACCAGGCGGCCTCCGGCGCCGGCCAGCCGGGCATCGACACCCTGCACGACCAGATCGAGAAGATCGCCGGCGCCCGTGACCTCGGCTCGCAGACCGGGGACGTGCGCCGGGTGCTCGGCGACGACATGGGCCCGTTCCCGGCGCCGCTCGCCCTCAACGTGGTGCCGTTCGCCGGCTCGTTGAAGGACGACGGCTGGACGTCGGAGGAGCTCAAGGTCCGCAACGAGTCGCGCAAGATCCTCGGCCTGCCGGGCCTGCGCGTGTCGGCGACCTGCGTACGGGTGCCCGTGGTCACCGGCCACTCCCTGGCGGTGCACGCCACGTTCGCGAACGAGGTGACCCAGGCGCGGGCGCAGGAGGTGCTGCGCAACGCGGCCGGTGTCGTCCTGTGCGACGAGCCGGCGGCGAAGGAGTTCCCGACGCCGGTGGACGTCGTCGGGACCGACCCGACCTGGGTGGGGCGCGTCCGCAAGGCGCTGGACGACCCGTACTCGCTGGACCTGTTCCTCGTCGGGGACAACCTGCGCAAGGGGGCGGCCCTCAACACCGCCCAGATCGCCGAGCTGCTCGCCGCCGAGCTGTCCGGGTAGCGCCGCCACGTTTCGCGCCGGCGTTGGCGCGAGATCTGGACGTCGTACGGCGGGTCGCCCAGCGTTGGCGCCAACGCCCGGCGCGGGGCCCGGGGGCTGTGGCTGGGGGGCCGGGGGCCGGGGGCGGGCGCGCGTACCGTCCTACGCGGGCAGGTGGCGGCGCAGGAAGTCCAGGCCGACGTGCTGCTGGCGGATCTGCTCGTCCACGACGAGCGAGCCGTGCCCCGCGTCGTACCGGTACACCTCGTACGGCGCACCGCGCTCGCGCAGCGCGCCCAGGTAGTTCTCGATCTGGCGGATCGGGCAGCGCGGGTCGTTCTCGCCCGCCATCACCAGGACGGGCGCGCGCACCCGGTCGACGTAGGTGATCGGGCTGGAGCGTTCGTACTTGTCCGGCACGTCGGCCGGTGACCCGCCGAACAGCGACCGGTCGAACGCCTTGAGCGCCTCCATCTCGTCCTCGTACGCCGTGACGTAGTCGGCCACCGGCACCTCCGCCACCGCGACGGTCCAGCGCTCCGGCTGGGTGCCGATGCCGAGCAGGGTGAGGAACCCGCCCCACGACGCGCCGAGCAGCGCGACGGCGTCGGCCCGGACGACACCCGCGTCGACCAGGTGGTCGCGTACGGCCGCGATGTCCTCGAGCTCGACCAGCCCGGGCGCGGCCTCGATGGCGTCCCGCCAGGCGCTGCCGTACCCGGTGGACCCCCGGTAGTTCACCCGGACGACGGCGAACCCCTCGTCCACCGTGGCCGCGACGTCGGGCCGCCACGAGTCGGTGTCGTGCGCGGTCGGGCCGCCGTGGATCTCGAACACCGCGCGGTACGGCGGGTCGCCGGCCGGCCGGCACAGCAGGGCGTGCACGTCGCCGACGACGACGTCCTCGACCGGGACGGACGGCGGCGGCTCCGGGACGGGCGGCGGCAGCAGCTCGCGCCCGGTGAGGTCGAGTACCCGCGGGCGCTCCGCCGCGGACGACCAGCCGAACCAGACGCCGCCGTCCGGGCGGGCGGTCGCGGCGCCGACCAGCCCGCGGGGCGTGCCGAGCGGTTCGAGCGTGTCGGTGGCGAGGTCGTACCGGTACAGCTCCGCGCGCCCCCGGTGGTCGTGGCGGACGAGCACCGCGGAACCGTCCGGGTACCAGTCGCCGGAGACCTCGCCGGGCAGGTCGAGGTGCAGCTCCCGCTCGGTGCCGGCCGGCGGGTCCCAGACGAGCAGCTCCTCGCGGCCGCGTCGCTCGTGCGTGACGAGCACGCGCGCGTCGCCCGGGGCGAGCGGGGAAGCCGGACGCGGACAGCCCCTTGCCCGGCCCGTCCCACAGGTCGGCCACCGCGCTGCCGTCGAGCCGTACGGCGCGCAGCGCCGGGTGCCGGGAGTCGCCGTGCTCGCTGTGCTCGATGACGACGAGGTCCTCGTCGCGGGACAGCCCGGCGACACCGGCGTCCTCCCGGTGCTGGTACAGCACCCGGGCGCCGGCCGCGTCGACGACGTGCAGCGTGCTGCCGTCGTCGGTGCTGCGGCCGACGACCGTCAGGGTGCGCCCGATCTCGAGCCCGGCGGGGTAGGCGTCCGGCAGGTCGACGGGGACGTCGCCGCCGCCGCCGAACGGCTGGCGCATCCACCGGCCGAACTCGTCGCCGTCGGTGTCGGAGAACCACCACACGTGCTCGCCGGCCCGGTCGATCGCAGCGAGCACGGTGCCGTTGGGGCGGGCGGTCACCCGCCGCGGCGGCTCACCGGTGGTGGCGTCCCAGGCGTAGACCTCCCAGGTGCCGCCCTGGTTGCCGCGCAGCACGCAGCGCTCCGGCCGGTCCTCGGCCCAGGACGGCACGGACCACCGCGGCGCGCGGAAGCGCAGCTCCCACGCGGGTGCGGGCGTCTGCGTCACCCGCGCGACTTCTTGTACTGCTCGGTCGCCGCGCGGATGGCGTCGGCGGTCGCCGCCACCCACTTGGTCGACATCCCCTCGGTCTGCGAGCGCACCCACTCGTACGACCGCTGCGGCGGCGCGAGCTGGCCCTGGAAGTGCGGCATGACGTACTGCGCGAACAGCTCGTAGGAGCGGAACAGCTTCTCGCGCGGCGCGAACTCCCCGCCGAGCATGAGGAAGGCGCCGAAGCCGCCCGAGGCTTCCTGCAGCCGCTCGATGAACCGGATCGCGGTGTCCGGCGTGCCGATCGCCCCGGTGCCGTTGCCGTTCATCTCGTCGACGATCTCGTCGAACGTGGTCGCGCCGGTCTCGGGCAGCGGGATGATGTGGCCGAGGTAGTCGAAGATCTGCAGGAGCCCGAGCTCGACGTCCTTGCGGGCCTGCTCGTCGGTCTCCGCGACGTACACCGGCCCGACCATCCGCCAGCCGGCCCGGTCGACGGCCTTGCCCGCGGCCTTCGCCTCGTCCTCGACGACACCCCAGTGCCCGCCGAGCACCTCGAAGCCGGCCGGCGCCCAGGCGGCGAGGGAGAGCAGGCCGAGCCCGTACCTCCCGGCCAGCGACGGGCCGGACGGGGAGATCGACGCGGCGACGGCCATCTCCATGTGCGGGTGGCTGTACGGCCGCAGCTGCAGGGTCGCGTCCCGCAGGGTGAACCAGTCGGTCTCGCGGGTGACCGGCTCGCTGCCGTCGAACAGCGCGAGGATCGCCTCCAGCGACTCGGCCATCATCCGGCGCTGCTCCGACGGCTCGATGCCGAGCATCCACGCGTCGGAGGTGAGCTGGCCCGGCCCGACGCCGAACATCGCCCGGCCGCGGGTGAGGTGGTCGAGCAGCACCATCCGGTCGGCGAGCAGGTACGGGTGGTGGTACGGCAGCGAGTTCACCCCGGTACCGAGGCGGATGTGCCGGGTGCGCTCGGCGGCGGTCGCGACGAACAGCTCCGGCGAGGCGATGATCTCGTAGCCGCCGGAGTGGTGCTCGCCGATCCAGGCCTCGTCGTAGCCGAGCCGGTCGAGGTGCTGTACGAGCTCGAGGTCGCGCTCGAGCGCGAGCGTGGGGTTCTGCCCGGTGGGCTGGAAGGGGGCGAGGAACACGCCGAAGCGCATGCGTCCGGTCATGACAGCGCACCGTAGACGCCGGTGAACGTCTCGGCCAGCGCCTCGACGGAGCGCAGCCAGCCGTCGACGTCGGACTGCAGCGGCGTGACGACGAGGTGCTGCACGCCCGCCTCCGAGAGCCCCTCGAGGGAGCGCCGGATCGCGTCGTGGTCGCCGGACAGGCCGTCCCACGCCGCGCGGGTCGACACCGTGAACTCCTCCTCCGGCCGGCGGTCGCGGATCCGGCGCACCAGCGGGCCGAGCTCGTCCGGGTCGGCGGTGTTGGCGTGCCAGCCGTCGCCGCGCGTGACCGCCCGTTCCAGCGCGGCGTCGGACGTGCCACCGACCCACAGCGGGATCGGCCGCTCCGGCTGCGGCAGCACCTGCAGGTCGTGCAGGCGTACGGAATCGCCCACGAAGTCGACCGGGCGCTGCGTCCAGCAGGCGCGCAGCGCGTCGATGGCCTCGTCGGTGCGGCGGCCGCGCTCGGCGTACGGCACGCCCAGCGCGTCGAACTCCGCCCGCAGCCACCCGGCGGCGACGCCGAGCACCAGCCGGCCGCCCGATAGGCGATCCAGCGACGCGGTCTCCTTGGCGAGGTGGAGCGGGTGGCGGTACGGCAGCACGAGCACGCTGGTGCCCAGCCGTACGCGGGTGGTCGCCGCTGCGGCCCAGGTCAGCGTGACGACCGGCTCGTACAGGAAGGGTGGCGGGTACGGCGCGCCGGTCGGGACGGCGAGGTGGTCGCTGACCCACACGTCGGCGAACCCGAGGTCCTCGGCCTGGCGTGCGGCGGCGGTGACCGCGTCCGCACCGGCGGCACGGCCGTACTGGGGCAGGTGGATGCCGAAGCGCATGGTGTCTCCTCAGGCGGGGCGGAAGCGCACGGGGAGGTCGAGGCCGGTGACGAGCATGGCGGCATCCCACCACGGGGCTAGGGTGCCGGTCATGGCCGCCTTGCCGCGCATCCGCCAGGCCGTGCTGGTCGCTCGGGACCTGGAGCCGACCGTCGAGCGCATCCGCACCGAGCTCGGCGTGGCCGAGCCGTTCCGCGACCCGGGGGTGGGCCACTTCGGCCTGCACAACGCCGTGTTCACGGTCGGTGACACGTTCCTCGAGGTCGTCTCGCCCGTGCAG
Organism: uncultured Actinomycetota bacterium; assembly: GCA_963728075.1. GTDB lineage: Bacteria > Actinomycetota > Actinomycetes > JAFAQI01 > DASSKL01 > CAVSIP01. Next base: position 443,693 of record CAVSIP010000007.1, read on the forward strand.
GAGGGGACGGCTGCGGGCCGCTACCTCGACCGCCGCGGCGGCGACGGCGGCTACATGATCATGTTCCAGGTCGCGGACATCGCCGCCGCCCGCAGCCGGATCGCCGACCTCGGCGTGCGGGTGGTGCACGACATGGCGCACGACGACATCGTCGACATCCACCTGCACCCCAAGGACGTGCCGGGGGCGATCGTCGCGGTCGACGCGTGCGACCCCGAGGGCTCCTGGCGCTGGGGTGGGCCGGCGTGGGAGGGGACCGTGCCCGAGCACGCGCCCGGTGGGGTGGCCGGCGTGACCGTCGCGGCGGTGGACCCGGCACACGTCGAGCAGCGCTGGAGCGCGGTCGTCGGCGTCCCGGTCGCGGACGTCGGGGTGCGGTTCACCGCCGTGGACGACGCGCGGCAGGAGGGCATCGTCGGCGTGACCGTGGCGACCACACAGCCGGGCCGGACGCTGGAGATCGCCGGTGTCCGCTTCGACCTCGTCCCCGTGGAGTCCTGATGCGCGCGCTCGACACCGGCACCGACGACCTGCTCGCCCGGGTGGAGGACGGCGTGGCCGTGCTCACGCTGAACCGCCCGCAGCGGCGCAACGCGCTGTCCACACCGATGCTCGAGGGGCTGGCCCGTACGCTCGCCGCCGTCGAGGTGGACGACGAGGTCGGCTGCGTGGTCCTCACCGGCGCCGGTGGGGCGTTCTGCGCCGGCGGCGACGTCAAGGCGATGGCCGAGGGCCGCAGCGGCGACGTTGCGTTCGACGCCCGGGTGCACCGCCAGCGGCTGTCGCAGCGGGCGACGAGCGGGCGGCTGTACGAGATGCCGAAGCCGACGATCGCCGCGCTGCCCGGCGCGGCGGCCGGGGCCGGGCTGTCCATGGCGCTGGCCTGCGACCTGCGCTACGCCGTCACGGGGGCGGTGCTGACCACGGCGTTCGCGCGGGTCGCGTTCGCGGGCGACTACGGCGGCACCTGGTTCCTCACGAGGCTGGTCGGCAGCGCCAAGGCCCGCGAGCTGTACTACTTCTCCGACAAGCTCTCCGCCGAGGACGCCGAGGGGCTCGGCATCGTCAACGCGGTGTTCCCGGCGGAGTCCTTCGAGGCCGACGTCATGGATCGCGCCCGCCGGCTGGCGAACGGACCGCGGGTCGCGTACCGCTACATGAAGGAGAACCTCAACCGGGCGGTGCACGGCGAGATGGGCGAGTGCCTCGACATGGAGGCCGCGCACCACCTGCGTACGGGGCTGACCGAGGACCACCGCGAGGCCGCGAAGGCCTTCGTCGACAAGCGCGAGCCCACGTTCCAGGGCCGCTGACCGACCCGCCCGAACATCACTGCGGGCTGGCGCCGCTCTAGCGGCGCCAGCCCGCAGTTCGCGACTGGGGGACGGGTCAGCCGATGCGGAGCACCTGCCCGCCGGTCGGGCACAGCTTGCCCATGCCGTCCTGCGTGGCGACGCTGCAGTTGGACACGTACACGCCGTGGCCGGCTGCCGGTGCGAACCCGGACGGGAAGAACAGGTGCCCCGTGCCGAGGTGCGTCTGCCGCCCGTTGACGATCTGCACGACGTCACCGGACGGGTCGGCGTCCGGCGACTCCGACAGCCCGTGGACCATGAACTCGGTCGCGTAGAACGCGCCGTCCGGGGTGAACCCGCAGCCCTGGACGGTCGTCAGCCCGCTCGCCCAGACGGTCGGCGCCTGCCCGGGGACGACCCGCCAGATCCGCGCGTGGCCCGGCGCGTAGAAGCCGCCGAGCAGCTCACCGACGTACAGCGCGCCGTCCGGCCCCTGCGCCACGCAGGTCGGCACCGTGTCGGTCTGAGCGCCCGCGGGTGCCGGGAAGAACGCCACGACGTGCGCCACCCCGCCGTAGACGTCGAGGAGCGTGTTCGCCCCTGCGTCGACGACGTAGACGTGCTGCGGGACGACCAGCACGCCGTTGGGGTTGGAGTCGGGGAACTGCGACGGGACGAGGCTCTTGTGGTCCTTGGTCCACTGGTAGTCCTGGTCGCCGACGGGCGCGAGCGTCTTCAGCGACGTGCCCATGATCTGCGCGAGCTGGCCGGCCTGCGTGCGCGCGGCGTCGACCGCAGCGGTGTGGACGCCCGGGGGCACTTGCGCGGTGTTGCCGCCGAAGATGCCGAACGTGCCGTGGCCGGTGGTGATGCCGACGGGCCCCTCGGCGAACATCCCGGACTGGTCGGCGACCGAGAACAGTCCGCGGATGAGGCGGGTGCGCTGCGGTGTCCCCGACAGGTTCGTGATCTTGTCGAACGAGCCGGTGTTGCCCACGCACGTGTGTGCGTCGAGGCAGGTGGAGCCGCCCTTGCCTGCCTCGGCGAGCAGCAGGCTGCCGTCGGAGGCGAGCGCGAGCCCACGCGGGTTGTTGAGATGGTCGACGACCACCGTCACGGTGGCCGGGCTGTTCACGCCGGCGACGGCTGGTCCGGTGAGGACGCCGCAGACCAGCAGTCCGGCTGCGGCGCCGCCGGCGAGGATGCGTGGAACGGCTTGCATGGTGACCCCCCTCAGGACACCCGTTGGCTGGGCAGTCAACGGAACGGCGGGACGATGCTCCCGTTCGCCCGCCGCGGTCAAGCATGCGAGAGCCGTTGTCCTGGTATCTCCCGTGTTGCCCCCGACTTTCTGGCCGATCGCCCGTCCTCGTTGCCGGTTGTCGGCCACGATGCCTCCCGTGTCGGGGGGAGCATCGCTGGTCGGCCGGTCGGAGGAGGTCGCCTTCCTGCGGGCCGCGGTGGCGACGCGGGGCGCGGTGCTCGGCGGCGAGGCGGGGGTCGGCAAGACGCGGGTGGCCCGCGCTGCCGTGGACGGGCTGGCCGACTGGTACGTCAGCTGGGCGACGGCCACCCCGTCGTCGTCGGCCCTACCGCTCGGCGGCCTCGACGACTGGGAGCTGCCGGCGGTCGCGGAGGAGGGGCGCAGCCGCGCCGTGTACCTGTCCCGGCTCGTCGCGGCGCTCCTCGAGCGGGCACAGGGCCGGCGGGCGCTGCTCGTCGTCGACGACGCGCACCTGCTCGACGACCTGTCCGTCGCTCTCGTGCACCGGCTCGCGACCACCGGCGCCGCGTCGGTGCTCGTCACCGTTCGGACCGGCGAGCGGCAGCCGGCCGGGGTGGTCGCGCTGTCCCGGGACGGGCTGCTGCCGCGCCTGGAGCTGCAACCGCTCGGCCGCACGGAGTTCGGCGCGCTGGTCGCGGGCTGCGTCGGCGCGCAGCCGCACGCCGACACCGTTCAGCGGCTGTGGGAGCTCAGCGACGGCAACGTGATGTACGCGGTGGAGCTGCTCGCCGACGCGGTCGACGTCGGCGACTTCTCGGTGGACGGCGGCCGGTGGCGGTGGCGCGGCTCCCGGACGGTCGGCCCGCGGCTGACCGAGGTCGTCGCCCACCGGATGGGCCGGCTGGAGGGAGCCCGGCGCCGGCTCGCCGAGGTGCTCGCCGTCGGTGAGCCGGTCGGGCTCGGCATCGTCGAGGCCTTGGTGCCGGGTGCCGACCTCGTCGCCGAGGAGGCGCAGGGCCTGATCGCCGTGGACGAGTCCGGGCGTCGCGCGGTGGTCCGGCTCGGCCACCCGCTGTTCGGCGAGGCGGTCCGTGCCCGCCTGCCCGTCCTGGCTCGGCGGCAGCTGCAGCGCCGGCTCGCGGACGCGGTCGAGGCGGCCGGTGCGCAGCGCGCGGGGGACGCGCTGCGGGTCGCCCTGTGGCGGCTGGAGTCGGCCAGTGCGACCGACGCCGACCTGCTGCTGCGCGCGGCCAGGCTGGCGCGCGCCTCCTTCGACCCGGCGCTGGCGCTGCGTCTCGCGCGCGCCTCGCACGACCTGGCTCCGTCGTTCGCCGCGGCGCACCAGACGGGCGCGGCGCTCGCCGAGCTGGGCCGGTACGGCGACGCGCTGGACACGCTCGACCCGCTGGTGGGCAGCGAGCCGGGCCCCGTGAGCCGCCGGGAGCTGGCCGCCGACCGGGCCTGGGCGGCCTTCCAGGCCCCGCAGGGGCTGGGCGCCGCCCGCGCGATCCTCGAGCAGCTCGAGGCCGACGCCGATGCGGACCTGGTCGACCGGATGCTGGCGCGCGGGCACCTCGCGACGCTGGCCGCGTACGAGGGCAGGTTTCCCGAGGCGCTGGCACTCGGCCTGCCGCTGGTCGAGGCCGGCATGGACGACCGGGTCCGGCTGCGGGCACTGCCCTCGGTGGGCGCCAGCCTCGCGGTGGCCGGGCGCGGTGACCGCGTGCTGGCGCTCTGCGACGCGCTCGCCCCGGCGGTGGCGACCGCGGTGCAGGACGGGCTGACCCGCGCGGTCACCTGGATCGTCGCCGCCCGCGCGAACGCTCTGGTGATGACGGGGCGGCTCACCGAGGCGGTCGACCTGCTCGGGCCGCTGCTGCGCTCGGCTGCGGGGGTGTCGGCCAGGCCCGGTGACCTGGCGTACGCGCGCACCAAGCTCGCCCTGGTCGAGCTGCTGCGCGGCCGCCCCGGTACCGCGCTCGAGGACCTGACGACGGCGGCGGCCACGCTGCGGGTCAACGACCCGAACCGGTGCCTGCCCTGGTGTGTGGCACTCACGGCCCAGGCGCAGGCGATGCTCGGCCGGCGGCCGGAGGCGCAGCGGTGCGCCGAGGAGGCGGTGCGGCGCGCCGGCGAGATCTCCCCGCCGTACGCCGGCGACGCGCGGCGCGCCCTGGCGTGGGTGCGGGCCACGGGCGGCGAGCGCAGCCGCGCGGTCGCCGAGCTCCTCGCCGCGGCCGACGCCGAGGAGGCGTCCGGCGAGCCGGCGTTCGCGGTCCTGGCCCTGCATGACGCGGTGCGCTGGGGTGCGGGGCGGGCGGTGGTCGACCGGCTGGAGCGGCTCGCCGCCGGGATGGACGGTCCCGGTCCGGAGGCGGTCGCCGTGCACGCCCGCGCGGTGCGGGCTGCCGACCCCGAGGGGCTGCTCGCGGCGGCGGAGGCGTTCGCGGCCTCGGGCAACGTCTGGGTGGCGGGCGAGCTCGCCGGCCAGGCGGGGGACGCGTACGCCGCGGCCGGCCACCGGGCGTCCGCCGCGGCTGCCCACCGGCGGGCCGCCGCGTGGGTCGCCCCCGAGGTCGTGGCCGGACCGGCGGGCCGGGCGGCCGGCGCGGCCGCGGCGCTGACCCGCCGGGAGACGGAGGTCGCCGAGCTGGCGGCGCAGGGCCTGCCGAACACGGAGATCGCCCGCCGGCTGGTGCTCTCGGTCCGGACCGTGGAGAGCCACCTCTACGCGGCGTACGCCAAGCTCGGGGTCACCGGCCGGTCGGCGTTGACGGCGGTACTGGCGGGCGGTTCCGCACAAGTTCAGTAGTCGCTACTGAGGTCGTCGACGGACGGCGCCCCTAGCGTCCTCGGCCGTGCACCGGGACGACGCGCTGGCCGAGCTGCCTCGCGCGCACGGGCTGGCCCTGCGGCTGGCGGAGCTGGGGGCCGACCAGGCGCTCATCGCCGACTGTCTCGGCGTCGCGCCCGAGGCCGTGGGCCCGCTGCTGGAGATCGCCGCGGCCAAGCTCGCCCACCTGCTCGCCGCCGGTGCCGACCCGTCCGTACCACTCGAAGGAGATCGATGATGATCCGTACCCGCACTCGTGTCCTGGCCGGGCTCACCGCCGCGGCGACCGCTGCCGGCCTGGGTGTCGCCATGGCCGGCCCCAGCGGCGCCGCGACGACGATGACCTTGACCGCGAAGTCGATCATCGGTGACAACGAGGGCATGATCGACATGAACGGCAACCACCAGCCCGACCCGGGCGACGGGTTCCTCGTCGTCGAGACGCTGTACGACAGCTCCGGCAAGGCCGTCGGGTACGACCGCGGCGAGTGCCAGCTCATCCGTGGCACCAGCCCGTCGAACGCCGAGGCGCAGTGCCTGGTCACGCTGGCGATCCCTGGTGGCCAGCTCGCCGTCCAGGGCATCCAGAAGTGGGCGAACCAGTCCGCCGAGCTCGCGATCACCGGCGGGACCGGCCAGTACGCGGGCCGTGCCGGCAGCGTCCGCGTCACTCCGGGACAGTCCACGACCCAGCTCACGATCACGCTGCAGTAGCCGACCCCGGGTGGGTGGGTCCGCCGGGGGGCGGGCCCACCCACAGGGCCCACCAGGGTTTGCGAACCAGGCAAACCAGTACAAAATGCATGTATGCGTGTACGGAGCGTCCTGGTCGCCGTCGCGCTGGCCCTCGGCGCGCTGGCGTTCCCCGCGACCGCGTCGACCTCGCCGCAGGCGCGCACGCTCTCCTACGCGTACACCGCGGCGCAGGGGACCACTGCGGGTGCGGTGCTGAGCCGGACGGTGGCCGTCCGCCGCGACGAGGTGCTGTTCCGGCTGGCCGCGCACGACGACGCGGGCGGTGCGGTCGCGCTGCGGTTCACCTTCCAGCACCCGGGTGACGGGCCGCGGACGATGACCGTCTGCGACGCGATGTCGCGCCCCGCCGCGGTCGTCCCCGGCAGCACGGTGCGCGTCTCCGTCGTCGCCGGGCACTGCCCGGACGGCCGGGTCGCCGTCCCGACCCGCGGCACGCTGTCCGTGCAGCTGCTGCGGGCCCGTCCGGTGGTGCCGCCGGCGAAGCGGTGGGCGGTCGTCATCGGGATCACCGACTACGCCGGCCGCACGCACGACACCGCCGGTGGCCGCGGTGACGCGGTGACGATCCGCGACACGCTGCTGCGCAACGGCTGGCGCGCCGACCACATCCGGATGCTGACCGACCGGCAGGCGACGTACGGCGCGGTGGTCGGCGCGATGCGCTGGCTGGCGGCCCGCAGCGGTCCGGACACCTTCAGCGTCTTCCACTTCTCCGGCCACGTCTGCATCGCCGGGCGCGGGCCCTGCCCGGCCGGCCACTACTACCTGTGGACCGCGGAGAACCGGTTCGTCTCCGAGCAGGTCGTCGGCGCCGAGCTGTCCCGGGTTCGCGGCCACGCCTGGCTGGACTTCCAGGGCTGCGAGGCGGCCGGGTTCGCCGTACCGGGTCTGGCCACCGGCCACCGGATGGTGACCGCGTCCTCGCGCGCGGACGAGAAGTCCTACGAGGAGCCGCGCTGGGGCGAGTCGGTGTGGGTGGGCTTCACCTGGGACCGCGGGCTGCGCCGCGGCGCGGCCGACGCCGACGGTGACGGGCACGTGACGATCGGGGAGGCGGTCGCGTACGGCCGGGCGCAGGCGCCCCGCTATACCGCGCAGGGTGCGTACGGCCCGCAGCACCCGTACGTCCTCGGCGGCAGCCCGGCGTGGCGGCTCGACGCCCCGCCGAGCGGCTAGGCCCGGTACGCCCGAAACGGCCGGTGCCCTCCGCGGAGAGCACCGGCCGGTTCCGATGAGTCGGGGTGACAGGATTTGAACCTGCGACCTCTTCGTCCCGAACGAAGCGCGCTACCAAGCTGCGCCACACCCCGAGGGAACGCGGACGAGTCTACCGTCCCACCAGAGTGAGCAGCGTCGCCTCCGGGGGGCAGGCGAACCGGACCGGGGCGTACGGGCTCGTGCCCAGCCCGGCGGACACGTGCAGCCACATGCCGTCGTACCGGGACAGGCCCCGGGCGCGCGCCGTGTCCAGCCCGCAGTTGGTGACCAGCGCGCCGTACCCGGGCACCCGCAGCTGACCACCGTGGGTGTGGCCGGCCAGCACCAGGCCGAAGCCCGCGGCGGCGAACCGGTCGAGCACCCGCGGGTACGGCGCATGCACCAGGCCCAGGCGCAGGTCGGCGTCGGTGTCGGCCGGGCCGGCGACCTGGTCGAAGCGGTCCCGGTGGATGTGCGGGTCGTCGACCCCGGCCACGTCGAGGGTCAGCCCGGCGACCGTGGTGGTTCTCCGCCGGTTGACCAGGTCCAGCCAGCCGGCAGCGACGAGCGCCTCCCGCATCCGCTCCCACGGCAGCGTCGGGCCGTGGAAGCGCCGCCCCCGGTCGGGCAGCAGGTAGCGGGCCGGGTTCTTCGGCCGCGGGCCGTAGACGTCGTTCGAGCCGGTGACGAACATCCCCGGGAAGGCGAGCAGCGGTTCCAGGGCGCGCAGGGCGACCGGGACCGCGTCCGGGGCGGCCAGGTTGTCGCCGGTGTCGACGACGAGGTCGGGCTCGAGCACGGCCAGCCGGCGGACGAACCGTACGCGGTGCTCGTCCCGCGCGGTGAGGTGCAGGTCGGAGACCTGCAGGATCCGCAGCGGCCGCGAGCCGGACGGCAGTACCGGCACCTCGACGCGGCGCAGCCGGTAGTTGCGCATCTCGTACGTCGCGGCGTACGTCACCGCGCCCGCTCCGGCGGCGAGCAGGCCGAGCGGGACGGCGGTGGTGGCGCGCACCCGTTCATCTTCGCCGACGTGCGAACCTGTCCGGCATGAGCCTCAAGCAGCGCCTGCACGACGACCTCACCACGGCGATGAAGGCCCGCGATGCGGTGCGCACGGCCACGCTGCGGATGGCCCTGACGGCGGTCGGCAACGAGGAGGTCGCCGGCAAGCAGGCCCGGGAGCTCTCCGACGACGAGGTCGTCCGGGTGCTGGTCCGGGAGGCGAAGAAGCGCCGCGAGGCGGCCGAGGCGTACGACGGGGCGAGCCGTCCCGAGCTCGCGGACAAGGAGCGGGCGGAGGGGGCCGTGCTCGAGGAGTACCTGCCCGCGCAGCTGTCCGACGACGAGCTGTCCGCGCTGGTCGCCGCGGCGGTCGCCGGGGCCGGTGCGGCCGGCCCGCAGGCGATGGGCCCGGTGATGAAGGCGGTGCAGCCCAAGGTCGGCGGGCGTGCCGAGGGCGCGCGGGTCGCTGCCGAGGTGCGCCGCCAGCTCGGCGGCTGAGGCGCCGGGCCTAGTGCGGCTTCGGGGGCTTGCCGGGCTTGGTGGGTTTGGTGTTGGTCGGTGCCGGCGCCGGGGGCGGTGACTCCTGGGTCGGGTTCGCGCCCTCGCCCGGCCCGCTCGGGGCGGGCGGCGGCGGAGGCGGCGCGAACTGCGTCGGCAGGCCGGGGAACGGCTTGACCGGCTCGCCCTTGAGCGCCGTGGCCATCGTCGCGCCCCAGATCGGCGCGGGGATCGACGCGCCGTAGACGTGGTAGTAGTGCTGGCCGTTGACGTCGACGTTGGTCAGCTCACGGTTGCCCGCACCCTCCGGGAACCCGAACCACACGCAGCTGGCCAGCTGGGGGACGTAGCCGCAGAACCAGGCCGCGGAGAAGTTCTCCACCGTCCCGGTCTTGCCTGCTGCCGGGCGGCCGATCCGCGCGGCCGTGCCGGTGCCGTGCGCGATGACGCCCTGCAGCACGTGGCTCACCGCGTCGGCCACCGCGGGCTCGACGGCCTGGCGGCAGCCCGACTGGGGCAGCTTGAGCTCCTTGCCGTTCGCATCGGTGATCTTGGTGATCGCGACCGGGTCGCAGTACTTGCCGTGCGCGGCGAAGGTGGCGTACGCGTTGGCCAGGTCGAGCGGGCTCACGTCGTACACGCCGAGGGTGAACGACGGGTACTCCGAGATCGGCTCGCCGGCCGGGTGCGCCGCGGTGCCGGCGGTGTGCATGCCGACCGAGCGGGCGATCTGCACCGGGTCGCACAGCCCGATCTTCGTCTCCAGCTTGACGAAGAAGGTGTTCACCGACTGCCAGGTCGCGCGTTCGAGGGTGTACGTGCCGCCTTCGTGGGCGCTGGCGTTGTGCACGTCCTTGCCGCCGTAGTCCAGCGAGGCGCCGTTGCAGGTGCGGAAGCCGGCCGGGTTCGCCAGCACGTTCGGGGCGTTCATCGTGAAGTACGGCGTGAGGCCCTGCTTGAGGGCAGCGGCGAGCACGAAGATCTTGAACGTCGACCCGGACTGGAATCCCTGGCTGCCGCCGTGGTCGTAGTCGGCGGCCAGGTTGACCCGGGTCTGGCCCTTGCCGGACCCGTACGGCTTGTTCACCGCCAGCGCGCTGATCGCGCCGGTCCCCGGTTCGACGACCGCCTCGGCGGCGCCGTACGGGCTGGTCGGCGGCACCTTCTGCTGGACTGCGTGGTCGGCGGCGAACTGCACCTTCGGGTCGAGCGTGGTGTGGATCGTCAGCCCGCCGCGCAGGAGCAGGCGTACGCGGTCCGCTTCGGTGCGTCCGAGGGTCTGCGCCTGCTTGACCTCCTCGAGGACGTAGTCGCAGAAGAACGGTGCGGAGCTGCCCTCGCAGCCGTTGCGCTGCTCGCTGACCTTGAGGCCGAGGTCGGTCTTCAGCGCCTGGTCTACGTCGGCCTGCGGGGCGAACTTCAGCTGTGCCATCCGGCGCAGCACGACGTCGCGGCGGTCCTTCGCGGCCTTCGGGTGCTGCACCGGGTCGAACGCGCCGGGGCTGCGGACGATGCCGGCGAGCATCGCGGCCTGCGGGAGGGTCAGCTGCGACGGCTGCACGGAGAAGTAGTGCATGGCCGCGCTGGCGATGCCGTACGCACCGTCACCGAAGTAGGCGATGTTGAGGTAGCGCTCGAGGATCTCGTCCTTGGTCAGCCGCTGCTCGAGAGCGAGGGCGTAGCGGGCCTCCCGCAGCTTGCGGCCGAGGGTGTCGGCGGTGGCCGCCTTGCGGCCCTGGGCGGTACGCGCCTTCTCCACCAGCACGTTCTTCACGTACTGCTGGGTCAGCGTGGAGCCGCCCTGACGCACGCCGCCCGCGCTCGCGTTCGTGGCCAGCGCGCGCAGGGCGCCCTTGACGTCGATGCCCGCATGCTCGTAGAAGCGGGAGTCCTCGATCGCGACGATGGCCTTGCGCATGACCGGCGCGACGAGGGACAGCGGGACGGTGACGCGGTTCTCGTAGTAGAACGTCGCGATCGTGCTGCCGTCCTTGGCGAGGATGGTGGACCGCTGGGGCAGCGGCGGCGCCTCGAGCTCGGTCGGCAGGCTCTGGAACTCCTTGACGCCGGCGCGGGCGGCCAGCCCGAGCCCGCCGATGACCGGCAGCGCCAGCCCCGCGACGAGGACGCCGGACAGCATGCTGACGAGGACGAGCAGGCCGATGCGGGTGCCGAGTCCGTCGCGTCCCATCCGTCCAGGGTATGTCGTCGCGGGTGACCGGCCGCTCGGTCGATGTCCATGGCCCGAAAGGACCATCCAGAATAAGCCGGTCGGAGACTGTTGACCGATGCGTCCACTTCGTACGGTCCTTACACGGCGCTGCTTCCCCGTGACCCGCAGTTGCCGCGGCACAACGCGTGAGGACCACAGAGCATGGCGTGGATTGAGGACTGGACGACCCAGGCGGCCTGCCGGCAGGTGAGCCCCGACGCACTCTTCGTGCAGGGCGCAGCACAGAACCGGGCCAAGACGGTGTGCTTCGGCTGCCCCGTGCGGACCGAGTGCCTGGCCGACGCGCTCGACAACCGCGTCGAGTTCGGGGTCTGGGGCGGGATGACCGAGCGCGAGCGCCGGGCTCTGCTGCGCCGTCGGCCCGACGTCACCTCGTGGCGCCGGTTGCTGGAGACGGCCCGCGTGGCGTACGAGCGCCGCTCGGGCAGCGCTGGCGGCGCCAGCATCGCCAGCTAGCCGGTCGGAGCCTGCGCGGCCAGGCCACGGGCCAGGTCCGCACCGACCACCCGCAGGCCGTCGAGGTCGTGGACGTCGCCCGCCTGGGCGGCGACCTCGACCACCGGGACGGCCGGGTGCGCGGAGGTGAACCGCTCACGCATCCGCTGGTCGCGGGCCGCGGCGGTCACCCGCTCGGCGTGCAGGCGCAGCGCCGCGGCGGCGAGCGGGTGCCCGCCGTCACCGTCGAGGGCCTCGGCCGCGGCGAGGCTGCGCTCCGCGGACAGCTGCGGCACCGCGGTGGTGCGCACCCGGTTGAGCACCATGCCGGCGAGCGGCATGTCCTCGCCCTCCAGGCGCTCGGCGAAGTACGACGCCTCCCGCAGCGCGTCGCGCTCCGGTGCGGCGACCACGACGAACGCGGTGCCCTCCTGCTGCAGCAGGGCGTAGGTCTTCTGCGCCCGCTCCTGGAACCCGCCGAACATCGTCTCGATGGAGGAGACGAACAGCGACAGGTCCTTGAGCGCCTGCGCGCCGAGCACCCGGTTGAGCAGGTCGGTGATCATGTTCACGCCGACCGACAGGAACTTCAGGTACGCGCGGCCCCCTGCCCGGGCGGGGGCGAGCAGGATGCGGATCATCCGGCCCTCGAGGAAGCGGGAGAGCCGGTCGGGCGCGTCGAGGAAGTCCAGCGCCGAGCGGCTCGGCGGGGTGTCGACGACGATGAGGTCCCAGTTCCCCGTCGCCTGCAGCTGGCCCAGCTTCTCCATCGCCATGTACTCCTGGGTGCCGGCGAAGCTGCTGGACAGCGACACGTAGAACGGGTTGGCCAGGATCTGCTCGGCACGCTCGGGCTCCGCGTGGGCCAGCACGAGCTCGTCGAACGTGCGCTTCATGTCGAGCATCATCGCCTGCAGCTCGCCGCCGGCCGACTCGTCGATGCCGGTCACCCGGCCCGGCTCGTTGGTGAGCTCGGTGAGCCCCATCGACTGCGCCAGCCGCTTGGCCGGGTCGATCGTCAGCACGACGGTCCGGCGGCCCAGCTCGGCGCCGCGCAGCGCCAGCGCCGCCGCGGTCGTGGTCTTGCCGACCCCGCCCGATCCGGTGCAGACGATGATGCGCGCGGAGCGGAGCAGTCCGTCGACGTCCAGCGCGTCAGGGGTGGTCATCGGGCCCGCACCCCCCGCTCGCCCTGAACTCCCTGCTGGCACAGGCTGTCCGCCAGCCGGTAGAGCCCGCCGAGGTCCGGGGTGTCGGGGAGCAGCGGCAGCTCGTAGGTCGGGCGCTGCAGGCCGGCCAGCGTGTCCCGCTCGCGTTCCTCGAGCTGGACCCGTTCGGCGTGCTCGCGGGCCTCCCAGGCCAGCCCGTCGACCGCGGCGTCGTCGAGGTCGAGGCCGGCGGCCTTCAGGCCCCCTGCCAGCGCCTGGCGGTCCAGCTCGCCGCGTGCGGCCGCGGCCAGCTCACCGGCCGGCAGCTGTGGCGTACGGGTCATGTTGACGATCACGGCGCCGACCGGCAGGCCCGCCTCGGCCAGCTCGGCCGCGCCGTCGAGGGTCTCCTGCACGGGCATCTCCTCGAGCAGGCTGACCAGGTGGACGGCCGTCTGCGGCGACCGCAGCAGCGCCATCACGCCGTCGGCCTGCCCCTTGATCGGGCCCATCCGGGCCAGGCCGGCGACCTCCGCGTTGACGTTGAGGAACCGGGCGATCCGCCCGGTCGGCGGCGCGTCGAGCACGACCGCGTCGTACGGCGAGCCGCCGCGCCGGTTCCGCGTGACCGCCTCCTTCACCTTCCCGGTGAGCAGCACGTCGCGCAGCCCGGGGGCGATCGTCGTCGCGAAGTCGATCGCGCCGAGCCGCTTGAGCGCCCGGCCGGCCCGGCGCAGGTTGTAGAACATCTCGAGGTACTCGAGCAGCGCCTCTTCCGGGTCGATGGCGAGCGCGTACAGGTCGCCGCCCCGGGGCGCGACCGCCACCTTGCGCTCCTCGTACGGCAGCGGCGGGCAGTCGAAGAGCTGGGCGATGCCCTGGCGGCCCTCGACCTCCGCGAGCAGCACCCGTCGGCCGCCACTGGCGAGCGCCAGGGCCAGGGCGGCGGCCACCGTGGTCTTGCCGGTGCCGCCCTTGCCGGTCACGACGTGCAGCCGGACGCCGGCCCAGTCGTCGCCGTGCTCGCTCATGATCCGGAGGGTAGCCGCGCTGCGAACGCCGGAAACTCGTGGCCGCCCCCCGGGAGGAGTCCCGGGGCGGGCGGCGAATCCCCCTGTTGAGGCCACACTCAGTTTCCTCGGTCCGAGGGGGTTCGACCGTGCTCGACGAGACCACCTGGCGCGCCAACGCCGCCTGCCGCGGCGAGAACGCGGTGTACTTCTTCCCGCCCGGGCACTTCGAGCGCAAGCCGGAGAAGGACTTCCGCGAGGGCAACGCCCGGTCGCTGTGCCGCGGGTGCGTGGTGCGCGAGGCCTGCCTCGAGTACGCGCTGGACGTCGAGGAGCCGCACGGCATCTGGGGCGGGCTCAACGAGCTCGAGCGCAAGCGGCTGCTCCGCCGCCGGAAGGCTGCCGTCAGCTGACCGACGCGTAGGGTCGCGTGCATGCAGAAGTGGGAGTACGCGACCGTGCCGCTGCTGGTGCACGCGACCAAGCAGATCCTCGACAACTGGGGTGAGGACGGCTGGGAGCTCGTGGCCGTCGTGCCCGGTCCCAGCGCCGAGCAGCTCGTCGCCTACCTCAAGCGCCCCAAGCCGTGAGCGCCGCCGAGGACCGGCTCGCCGAGCTCGGCCTGGCGCTGCCGGACGTCGCCGCGCCGGTGGCGGCGTACGTCCCCGCCGTGCGCAGCGGGAACCTGGTGTGGACCTCCGGTCAGGTGCCGCTCGTCGACGGCACGCTCGCCGGCCGTGGCAAGGTCGGTGCCGACGTCGACCCCGAGGATGCCACCGGTCACGCCCGCACCTGCGCGCTCAACGCGCTGGCGGCCGTGAAGTCGGTCGTCGGTGACCTCGACCAGGTGGTCCGCGTGGTGAAGGTCGTCGGGTACGTCGCGAGCGACCCGTCGTTCACCGGCCAGCCGCAGGTCGTCAACGGCGCGAGCGAGCTGCTCGGGCACGCGTTCGGTGCCGCCGGGCAGCACGCGCGCAGCGCAGTCGGCGTCGCCGCGCTGCCGCTCGACGCACCGGTCGAGGTGGAGGTCGTGGTCGAGGTCCGCTGACGGCGGGCGGCACCGGCGCGCCAGGTGCGTACGATCGCCGCATGACCGCGGACCCCACCGGAGCCCTCGACGCGCTGCGCGCGCGGCTGTCGCGGATGCCCGCGGAGTGGGGCGAGCGCGCCGAGAAGATCCGGGCCGGCGAGGTCGCCGCTGCCCCGACCAAGGACGCGGCCACCGTCGTCCTGCTGCGCGAGGGCGCGGACGGGCTCGAGGCGTACCTGCTCCGCCGCGTCCAGACGATGGCCTTCGCCGCCGGCATGTACGTCTTCCCTGGCGGCTCGGTCGACCCGCGCGACACCGACATGCCGGCGACCGCCTGGTCGGGCGCGTCGATCGACGCCTGGGGCCGGCTGCTGAAGTCCGACGACGGGCTCACCCGAGCGCTGGCCTGCGCGTCCGTCCGGGAGACGTTCGAGGAGTCCGGTGTGCTGCTCGCGGGGGAGCACGCGGGAGAGGTGGTGGCGGACACCACCGGTGACGACTGGGAGGCCGACCGGCAGGCGCTGCTCGACCGCTCGCTCGCGTTCGCGGCGCTGCTCGAGCGGCGCGGGCTGGTGCTGCGGACGGACCTGCTGCGGCCGTGGGCGCACTGGATCACCCCGGAGATCGAGCCGAAGCGCTACGACACCCGGTTCTTCGTCGCGGCGCTGCCTGCCGGCCAGCGCACCCGGGACGTGGGCGGGGAGGCCGACCGGGTCGCGTGGATGCGTCCGCAGACCGCGCTGGAGCGGTTCCGCGACGGCGAGCTGGGCATGCTGCCGCCGACGGCGTACACCCTGGCCGAGCTCACCGCGTACGACACGGTCGCCGACGTGCTCGAGGCCGGTACGTCCCGCGACGTGCGGCCGGTGCTGCCGCGGGTGGTGGTCGAGGCCGACCAGGTGCGGCTGCTGCTCCCGCACGACGCGGGCTATCCCGCATGAGCACGCCACCCGAGCCGGCGACGGCACGGGCCGCGCGGGTCCTCGCCCCCAACCCGGGGCCGATGACGCTCGACGGCACGAACACCTGGGTGCTGCGCGAGCCGGGCGGCGCCCGCTCGGTGGTCATCGACCCCGGGCCGGAGCACGCCGGGCACCTGCGTGCCGTCGCCGAGGCCGCCGGCCCGGTCGCCGTGGTGCTGCTCACCCACGGCCATCACGACCACTCCGAGGGCGCGCGCACGTTCGCCGACCTCGCGCACGCGCCGGTCCGCGCGCTCGACCCGGCCTTCCGGTACGGCGAGGAGGGCCTGCACGAGGGCGACGTCGTCGCGGTCGACGGGTTGGAGGTGCACGTCGTCGCGACTCCCGGGCACTCGGCGGACTCGCTGTCGTTCCACCTGCCCGCCGACGCCACGGTGCTCACCGGCGACACCGTGCTCGGCCGTGGCACCACGGTCGTCGCGCATCCGGACGGGCGGCTGGCCGACTACCTGGCCTCGCTGCGCCGGCTGCGGGCGATGGCCGACGCCGGCGTACGCAGCCTGCTGCCCGGGCACGGGCCGGTCGTGCCCGACGCCGCGGCGATGCTCGACTTCTACCTCACCCACCGCGAGGAGCGGTTGGCGCAGGTGCGGGCGGCGGTCGCGCAGGGTGCGCGTACACCGCGCGAGGTCGTCGAGGTCGTCTACGTCGACGTGCCCCGGGAGGTGTGGCCGGCCGCCGAGCTGTCCGTCGCTGCCCAGCTGGAGTACCTGGACGCGTCATGAGCGCGCTGGTCTGCGGCGCGTGCGGCACCCCCGCCGTGCCCGGCGCCCGGTTCTGCTTCAACTGCGGGGCACCGCTCGAACGCGCGCCCGAGCTCGGCGAGGCCAGCGCCGAGCGGCGCTGGGTGACCGTGCTGTTCGGCGACCTGTCCGACTTCACCGCATGGGCCGAGGACCTCGACCCGGAGCGGGTCGGCGTGGTCACCGACCGGCTGCTCGCCGAGCTCGCCCGCGCGGTGGCCGACGTCGGCGGCCACGTGGACAAGCTCACCGGCGACGGCATCATGGCCGTGTTCGGCGCGCCGACCGCGCACGAGGACGACCCGGAGCGTGCGGTCCGCGCCGCCGCGCAGATGCAGACCGCCGTACGCCGGCTGGTCGAGGAGGAGAGCGGCGGCGGGCGCCGGCTCGGCCTGCGGGTCGGGCTGAACACCGGCGAGGTGCTCGCCGGCGTGCAGGCGCACATGTCGTACACGGTCGTCGGCGACACGGTGAACACCGCGTCCCGGCTGGCGGATGCGGCGTCGGTCGGTGGCGTGTACGCGGGGCGGGACACCGCGTTGGCGACCATGCCGATCGCGTCGTGGCGGGCGCTCGCCCCGCTGCGGCTGAAGGGCAAGCGCGAGCCGGTGCAGGCCTACGAGCTGGTCGGGCTGCGCCCGCCCGGGTCGGTCCGGCTCGGGCTGGGTGAGGAGGCGCCGTTCGTCGGCCGGGAGGCCGAGCTGGGCCTGCTCGTCGGCCGGCTCACCTCCGTCCGCGAGCGCGGCGTACCCGGGTCGGTGGTCGTCACCGGGGACGCCGGTGTCGGCAAGACCCGGCTGGCGGCCGAGCTGTCCCGGCTGGCCGCCGAGCTGCCGCGGGCCCGGGTGCTGTGGGGGCGGTGCACCCCGTACGGCGCGGGGCGCACGCTCGCCCCGATGGCCGAGTGGGTGCGCACGGCGTGCGGCGTGCAGGAGGGCGAGTCGGCGGAGGAGGCGGTCGAGCGGGTGCGCCGTACGGTGGCCCGGCTGGAGCACCCGACGCACCGGCAGTCCGTCCCGGCGAACGTCGCCGACCGGCTGCTCGGGCTGCTCGGCCTGGCGGCGCGCACGCCGCCGGCGCCGCGGGAGTCGGCCGCGCCCGGTGCGGGCAGCGAGCCGGGGGACCCGGTGCTCGACGCGGTGCTCGCGCTGCTGCAGGGGCTGGCGGCGGGTGGGCCCCTGGTGCTCGTGCTCGACGACCTGCAGTGGGCGGCCCCGGAGATGGTGACCGCGCTGGCGTACGTCACCGGGCGGCTGTCCGGCCCGGTGATGGTGGTCTGCGTCGGCCGCAGCGACGTGGTGTCCGGGGAGGGGCTCGACCCGGACTGGTGGCGCGGCCTGCCGGCGCCCGAGCTGCTGCCGCTGGCGCCGCTGGACGAGCCGGCCGCCGACCGGCTGCTGCGCGCGTACCTCGGTGGGGCCGAGCTGGACGCGGCCGCGCGGCACCTGCTGCTGGAGCGCTCGCAGGGCAACCCGTTCTTCCTCGCCGAGGTGCTGCACCTGCTCGTCGACCGGGGGCTGCTGCGCCGGGAGGACGACGGGTGGCACCTGGAGGGTGAGCTGCCCTCGGAGGTGCTGCCCGCCGGGGTGCAGGCGGTGCTCGCCGCCCGGTTCGACGGGCTGGACGCGACGTCGAAGGCGGTGCTGCGCGGTGCGGCGGTGGTCGGCGTACGGTTCTCCGCCGCCGCGCTGCTCGCCATCGACCCCCGGCCGGTCGGCGAGGTGCAGGCCGCGCTGGAGACGCTGGTCGCCCGCGGGATCCTCGCCTCGACCGGGGAGGACAGCGCGTCCGGGCCGCAGTTCGCGTTCATCCACGCGCTGGCCCGCGACGTCGTGTACGCCGCGATCCCGAAGGCCGAGCGGGCCCGCCAGCACGCGGCGGTCGCGGAGTGGGCGGAGGCCGACCTGCCGGGCTCACGCGCGGACGTGGACAGCTTCGTCGCCGCGCAGGCCGAGCGGGCCGTGGCGCTGGCCGTGGAGATGCGGCTGGCACCCGGCGACTTCGCGTGGCGGGCCCGGGCGCTGGGGTTCGCGGCGCTGTGCCGGCTCGGCCAGGTGGCGCTGTCCCGCGACGACGACGAGCGGGCCGAGGTCGCGCTCAACCGGGCGCTGGAGCTGGTCGACGGCGGGGTCGGCGAGTCGGCGCGGCTGTTCGCGCTGACCGCGCGGGCCGACGCCCGTACGGCGATGCGCCGGTTCGACGAGGCCGAGCACGACCTGGCCGAGCCGCTGCGGTCCGCGGACCTGGGCATCCGGGCCGGGGCGCTGGTCGTGCTCGGGGAGATCCGGCGGCTGCGCGGTGAGGAGGAGCCGGCGCGGCAGGCGCTCGTGCAGGCGCTGGCGATGGCCAGCGACGCGGGCGTCGACCGGATCACCGGGGAGGCGCTGCGCCAGCTGGGCATGCTCGACTACTTCGCCGGTCGGCTGCGGCAGGCCGAGCAGCGGATGCGCCAGGCTCTGGAGCTCTCCGAGCGGGTCGGCGACGAGCACGGGGTCGGCTGGGCGCTGCAGCACCTGGCGTGGAGCGCGACCACGCGCGGGGACTGGGACGTCGCCGAGCAGGCGCTGGGTCGGGCCGCCACCGTGTTCGGTGCGCTCGACGACGAGGGCGGGCTGTCCTGGTGCGCGGGCACAGAGGCGTTCATCCGGCTGCTGCAGGGTCGGTTCGTCGAGGCGCGCACGCTCGCACAGGGGTTGATGACGGTCGGGGAGGAGATGGGCGAGCACTGGGGCGTCGCCGCCTGTCGCACCATCGACGCGTACGCCGCCGCCGAGCTGGGCGACGTTGCCGCCGCGCGGGCCGAGGCGGCGCGGGCGCACGACGACTTCGTGACGCTCGTGGACACCTGGGGGCAGGCGATGGCGCTCATCGCCGAGGGGGTGGCCGCGCGCAACGCCGGGAAGGCGGACCGGGCGCTGGAGATCCTGCAGGACGCGGTGACCTGCTCGGTGGAGGCCAAGCACCCGACGACCGAGGCGCTGGCGCTGTCGTCGCTGGGCTACTGCCACCTCGACCGGGGGGACCCGCTGGAGGCGGCGCATGCGGCGCGCGCCGCGCTGGAGACCCTCGGCGCGCTGGACCTGGAGGAGCGGGCGCTGGTCGGACCGAAGGTGCTGCTGGCGATGGCGCTGCGGCAGCAGGGCCGGGCCGAGGAGGCGCTGCCGCTGCTGGAGGAGGCGGCCCGGTCGACCGAGGAGCCGTCCCTGATCTTCCCGCGGCGCCAGGCGCTGGCGCACTACGCGGGGGCCCTGCTCGAGCTGGGGCGGGCGGCCGACGCGCTGGCGACGACGAACCGGGCGCTGGCCGTACCCGCCGAGGACGTGCGCTCCCGCGTGGTCGCGCTGCGGGTGCTGGCGAACTGCTACCAGGCCTCCGGTGACCTGCCCGCGGCCCGCTACGCCGTACGCCAGGCCCTCGCGCTGGCCCGCTCCACCGAGATGGAGGCGGAGGTCCCGGCCACCGAGCGCTCCGCGGCCAACCTGTCCGTCGCCTGACCCCCCGCCCCCCGCCCCCGCCCCCCGCCCCCGTCCCCGCGGTCGTGAAGCAAAGTGGCAGCCTCAGGTGCGTTTTGCTTCACGACCGTGCGGCCGCTGTCCACAGATGACGGTCGGGGCGCGTGCCGGGGGTGCTGCGCCGCGAGCCTGCACCGTGTGGACGTACGAGAAGTGCGGCTGGCCGCGGTGGCCCGACGGCAGGGCGGCGTGTTCACCCGCGAGCAGGCAGTTGCGTACGGGTTCACCCGTCGCCAGATCGCCGGCCGGGTGCGGTCAGGGGTGTGGGTCCGGGTGCAGCGGTGGGTGTACGCGGCGGCGTCCACGCCGTTGACCCTGTACGCACGCCACGTGGCCGCGCTGCTCTCGTGCGGCCGCAGAGCCATGTTCTTCTCCCTCAGTGCGGCGCGTGCGCAGGGGATCGATGTCCGAGGTGGCGACGACTGCCCGAGGGTGCTCCTGCCGTACGAGTCGGGGTCGCGCCGGCTGGACGCAGCCATCGTCGCCAGGACCCGCGACCTTCCGACTCCCGTTCTGTGCGCCGGATGGCCGGCCACCCCGCCGGGGCGTACCGTGTTCGACCTGGCCAAGACGCTGCCTCCGGCGGAGCTGGCGGCGACCATCCACGGAGCGCTGCGCTCATCGGTGCTGGACCTGGAGGAGCTGACGGCTCTGGCCGACACGATGACGGGCGGGCACGCAGGGGCCCGGGCACTGAGGTCGGTGCTCGCGGCGTACGACGTCGGTGCCGAGTCCGCCGCCGAGGCGTACGGGCAGCGGCTGCTGCGGCGGGCGGGCATCACGCTCACGGCACAGGTGGAGGTGTGGGACGGTCCCTTTCTCGTGGCCCGTCTCGACCTCGCGGACGAGAAGCTGAAGGTCGCTGTGGAGATCGACGGCCCGCACCACCAGCTCGGCAGCCACCCGAGCCGGGATCGGCGCCGGGACCGTCACCTCGTCGCGTTGGGCTGGCTCGTTCTGCGGTTCACCACCGAAGACCTGTACGCCCGCCCGAGGGCGTTCGTCGCCGAGGTCGCCGCTGCCGTCGAGCGCCGCCTCGCGGTGCGGTCGTGAAGCGAACTGGCAGCCTCAGGTGCGTTTTGCTTCACGACCGCGGGGCGGTGGGGCGGCGGGGCGGCGGGGCGGCGGGGCGGCGGGGCGGTGCGGCTACCTGGCGCGGCGCTCGACCCGCTCGGGTTCGAGCAGGGTGACCGTACGGCCCTCCAGGCGGATCCAGCCGCGGGAGACGAAGTCCGACAGCGCCTTGTTCACCGTCTCGCGGCTGGCCCCGACCAGCTGGGCGAGCTCCTCCTGGGTGAGGTCGTGGGTGACCCGGATGCCCTCGTCGGTCTGCGTGCCGAACCGCTCGCCGAGGTCGAGCAGCGCCTTCGCGACCCGGCCCGGGTACGTCGGAGAAGACCAGGTCGGCCATCGCCTCGTTGGTCCGCCGCAGCCGCTGGGCGAGTGCGCGCAGCAGCGTGCTCGGCGACCGCCGGTCGGCCGGTCAGCCACGGGCGCAGGTCGTCGTGCGCGAGCGAGAGCATCGCGGCGTCGCTGATCGTGGCGACGCTGGCCGTCCGGGGCCGCGGGTCGAACAGCGACAGCTCGCCGAACATGTCGCCGGGACCGAGCACGGCGAGCATGTTCTCCCGCCCGTCCGGTGGACGTGCGGAAGATCTTCACCTTGCCCTCGAGGATCACGTACAGCCGGTCGCCGGCGTCCCCTCACGGAACAGCACCCGCCCGCGCGAGAACGTCTCGCGGCGCATGGCGGTGCGCAGCGCCTCGGCGGCCTCGTCCTCGAGGGCGGCGAACAGGGGCAGACCGGCGAGTAGATCGTCCACGGCTGCAGTCTGCTACGCGGTGCTCTCGGTGTGGCGCAGGACCCGGCGAGCGGAGCGTCGCTGGGGCTGACGTTGCCAGTAGCGGTCCAGCGCGGGGGCGAAGCCTTCGCTGACGAAGGTCTCGACCTCGTCCGGCCGGGCGGTCTCGAGGAAGCGGACGACCTGCTCGCCGATCGCCTCACGGCGCAGTGGCGCTTCGACGCGCTCCATGAGCATGGTCCCCGTCATCAGGGCGACGGGGAACAGCAGCGCGAAGAGGAGGTACATGTCGCCCGGTAGGGTTCCCGAACCCGCCGCGACCTACACCTGCTCAGGCGCCGGCGGCCCGCGGGGCGACCAGCGGCTCGAGGGGGAGGATGGCCAGGCACGCCGCCGGTTCCTCCCGGTAGCGCGCGATGAGCTCGCCGGTTGCCGCACCGAGCCGGCGGTGCAGTGCGGTCCGGTACGCCGACAGCGCCTGCTCGGCCTTCGACCAGACCGGCCTCGAGCCGGGCGTTGTGCGTCGTCGTCCCCGGCGCGCGGGTCCTGCTCCCACAGGCCGGCGAGGTCGGGCAGGGGTGGGATGTCGTCGACGGGGACGACCGCCATGCAGCGCCGTGCCGGCCACGGCCGACCCGCTCCTCCGCGAGCACGCCGCGCAGCGTGGTCGAGGTCGACGGCGCTGCCGTCCGCCGGCGCGAACGAGGTCCAGCCGGGCCTGGATGATCCGTCGCCAGTAGGAGACGCGGTCCTCCTCTGCCGTCAGCGCCCGCCGGTAGCCGACGGAGCCCGTCGAGCGAGAGGTGCGCGAACTCGGCGCTGCGCTGCGGGCACCGGCCGCTGCCGCGGCCCACTCGTGGCCGCCCTCTCCGTCATGGTCACCTCGCCTTCCTGTCGCTGCCGGCTTCGACGGGGTTTCGCAGTCGCCTTGAGAGACGATCGGCCGGACGGCTCAGGCGCACCTCCCGCCGTCCGGTCTGACGCGGCTCACGCGCGGGTCTGCAGCAGCCGCCGCTGGGCTGGCGCCGTGAGCGCCCGACCGGCGAGACGCGTACGGCGCTGGTGCGCCGGGCCCGCCGGATCAACCGGGAGCTGGCCGAGCTCTACCCCGACGCGCACTGCGAGCTGGACTTCACGCACGCCGCTGGAGCTGCCGTCGCGACCGATCCTGTCGGCCCAGTGCACCGACAAGCGGGTCAACGAGGTGACCCCGGCGCTGTTCGCCGCTACCCGACCGCGGCCGACTACGCCGGCCGCCGACCGGGCCGAGCTCGAGGAGCTGATCCGGCCGACCGGGTTCTTCCGGAACAAGACGACCAGCCTGATCGGGCTGGGCGCCGCGCTCGTCGAGCGGTACGACGGCGAGGTGCCGGGCCGGCTCGACCGACCTGGTCACGCTGCCGGGCATCGGCCGCAAGACGGCCAACGTCGTGCTCGGCAACGCCTTCGGCGTGCCCGGGCATCACCGTCGACACCCACTTCGGCCGGCTGGTCGCGGCGGTTCGGCTGGACCGAGCCGGAGCGACCCGGTGCAAGGTCGAGCACGACGTCGGCGGCGCTGTTCCCGAAGACGCGAGTGGACGATGCTTCGCCACCGGCTGATCTTCCACGGCCGGCGGGTCTGCCACGCCCGCAAGCCGGCCTGCGGCGCGTGCGCGCGTCGCCGCGCTGTGCCCGTCGTACGGCGAGGGCCCGACCGACCCGGGCCGCGGCGGCGAAGCTGGTCAAGGCCGCCGCAGCAGGTCGCGGCGACGCCGTGAGGCCGGCGCAGTGGCCGCGCGGCCGGCGTCGCGGCGCTGCTGGCGCGCGGCGTGCGCGTGTCCGGCTGCGGCCGGCGGCGACGCCCGCGGCGGCTGGCCGACCGGCGACGTCGCCGACGCCCGATCGCGCGCAGCTGCGCCGCGCAGGCCGGCCCTCGACCCCTGCCCGGCCTGGCACCGGCCACGGCGAGCCTGCCCGACCTGACGCTGCCCTGCCTTGGCGGGGGCCGGACGGTCGACCTGGCCCGGCGTGCGCCGGCCCGCCGCGTCGTCAACGTGTGGGCGTCTGGTGCGCGCCGTGCCGGGAGGAGGTGCCCGTACCTGCGCGGCCTGCGCGAGCGGGCGGGCGGCCGGCTGACCGTGCTCGGCGTGCACACCGAGGACCGCGCGCGGCGACCGCTCGCGTTCGCCGCCGCGACGCCGGCATGCGCTACCCGCCTCGGTCGACGACGCGGCAGGTGCTCGCGCCGGTTCCGGGTCGCCGCGGCGCCGCCGGTCACGCTGTTCGTCGACGCGTCGGGCGGGACGTCGCGCACCGCAGGTCGGGGCGTCTCACCGTCGTCGACGCGCTTGCGCGCTGGACGTGCGACGCACCTCGGGGTGCGTGCTGGCGTGAGCCGGGGCGCGACCGACGTGCCCGGCTGGCTCCGCCCGCTGTGCGCGGTGCCGCGGACGGTGCGCGCCGAGGACCTCAGCCGCGGTTCCGCGCCGCCGAGAGGGCGTCGACGGAGTCGGCCGTGCTGGTGCTGCTTCGGCGAGGGGCCGGACGGGCCCGGACCTGCTGCTCATCGAGCGGCGCCGCACCTGCGCAACCACGCCGGCCAGCCGGCCTTCCCCGGCGGCGCGGTCGACCCGGACGACGACGGGCCGGTGCGGGCCGCGCTGCGCGAGGCGGAGGAGGAGGCCGGGCTGGACCCCGCCAGCGTGCGAGGTGCTGGCCGAGCTGCCCGCGCTGTGGCTGCCGCCGTCGAGCTTCGTGGTGCACCCGGTGCTCGCCTGGTGGCGCGACGCCGTCGGACGTGCGCTCCGGGCGAGACCGGCCGAGGTCGCCGCGGTGGCCCGGGTGCCGGTGGCGGAGCTGGCCGACCCGGCGAACCGGTACGGGTGCGCCACCCAGCGGCTGGGTCGGCCCGGCGTTCGAGGTGCGCGGCATGCTGGTGTGGGGCTTCACCGCCGGGCTGCTCGACAGGCTGCTCGCGCTGGGCGGCTGGGAGCGGCCGTGGGACACCGACCGGCTGCTCGACCCCGCCCGAGCGCGCTCGGCGGCTCGCGCTGCCGCCCGCGTCAGCGGCACGCCGACGCAGCCGGAGTCGAGGGTGACCGGAGACCTGCTCGACCTCGTCCTGGTCGTGGCGCGCGGTCCTGTTCGCCATCAGCGGCTACCGGCAGGGCTTCGTCGTCGGCGTGCTGTCGTTCGCCGGCTTCCTCGGCGGCGGCGTGCTCGGCGCGCGCGTTCGCGCCCGACGTTGGCCGACGCGATCGAGCCTGGCTGGCAACCCGGCGCATCGTTCGGCGCTGCTCGCGGTCTTCGCTCGCGGCGAGCGTCGGCCAGCTGCGTCGCCACCGCGGTCGGCGTCGCCGTCCGCCGCCGGCTCACCTGGCACCCGGCCCGACTGGTCGACGCGTGCCGGCGGCGGCGTGGTCAGCGTCGTGCCGTGCTGCTGGTCGCCTGGCTGGTCGGGACGGCGCTGGCCGCACAGCGCGCGTGCCGTCGGCTGTCGCAGCAGGTCCGCCACTCGGTCGATCCTGACGCGGTCGACGACGTCATGCCGGACGCCGCCCGGCACCTGTTCTGCGTCGTTCCGGCAGCTGCTCGACCAGCACGGGTTCCCCCAGGTCTTCGGCGCGCTCGGCCCGGAGCAGATCGTCCCGGCGTCGAGCCGCCGGACCCGGCGGTGGCCGAACAGCCAGGCGGTCAGGTCGCCCGGCCCCGGATCGTGCAAGATCCTCGGGGTCGCGCGGTCCTGCTCCCGGCAGCTCGAGGGCAGCGGGTTCGTCTACGCCCCCGAGCGGGTGATGACCAACGCCCACGTCGTCGCCGGCGTCCGCGAGCCGACGGTGCAGGTCGACGGCGAGCGACGTACGACGCGCGGGTGGTGCTCTACGACCCGGAGCCCGACGTGGCGGTGCTCGTACGTGCCGGGGCTGCGCCGTACGCCGCTGCAGTTCGCCGGCGCCGGCGCCGGCCGGGCGACAGCGCGGTCGTCGCCGGCTACCCGGAGAACGGGCCGTTCCAGCGCCGGTCGCCGCCCGGATCCGCGAGCGTGCAGGAGGCGCGCGGCCCGGACATCTACCAGCGCAGCCAGGTGACCCGCGAGATCTACTCGATCTACGCGCAAGGTGCGGCCGGGCAACTCCGGTGGGCCGCTGCTCGCCCCGAACGGCACGGTGTACGGCGTGGTGTTCGCGGCCGCGGTCGACGACCCCAACACCGGCTACGCGCTGACCGCCAAGCGAGGTCTCGGCCGACGCGGCGGCCGGCCGCAGCGCGACCCAGACCGTGTCCACCGGCACCTGCGACTGACGTACGCCTCGCCCGCTTGACACGACCATGTCACGGTGACATGGTCGTGTCATGAACGCGGGGGCGGCGCCGACGCTGCGGGAGCGGCAGGCGCAGGAGGTGCGCCAGGCGGTGCTCGACGCGGTGATCGCCGAGCTCGAGGACCGGGCGGCCGACGACGTGTCGATGGGCGACGTCGCCCGCGCGGCCGGGATCTCGCTGCGCACGCTGTACCGCTACTTCCCGGACCGCTCGGCGCTGCTGCAGGCCGCCGGCGAGCACCTGTACGGCTCCCTCGGCGTCCCGTTCGACGTCGCCGGCCCGCAGGACATCGCCGCCAGCTTCCTCGACGCCGCGCGCCGGCTGTCCACCCGTCCCGAGCTCGCCCGCGCGCTGGTCCGCACGACCGCCGGGCGCAGCACGCGGTCGGGCGTACGGGGCCGCCGGGTGGAGGCGATCCAGGCCGCGCTGCGGCCGCTCACCGACGACCTCGACCCGGACACCGCGCGCTGGGCCGCCGCTGTGGTCACCCACCTGTGCAGCTCGGCGTCCTGGGTGCTCATCGCCGACGAGAGCGGCCTGGAGGCCGGCGACGCGCAGCAGGCGGTCGCGTGGGCGCTGGACACCTTCGTCTCGGCTCTGCAGGACGCGCCTGCGGACCCGTCCCGACCCACACCTCGACCGGAGGAGGCCGACACCCCATGAGCGTCACTCCCACGGACACCGCGGCCATACCGGTCCACGCGGGCCCGCGACAGCTGTGCAGCGAGCCGGCCACGGGCCCCGCCTGGTGGTTCCTCGGCACGCTCGCCGTGCTGCGCAACCCCGAGGGCGCCCCGCGCACACCGGCGGTCATCGAGCTGACGGTCCCGCCCGGCGGGTCGCCGCCCCGGCACGTGCACGACGGGCTGGACGACGCGTTCCTGCTCCTGGACGGCGAGGTCGTCGTCCGCTGCGGCACCGACACGGTGGTCGCCCGCCCCGGCACGTACGTCGTCCTGCCGCACGGGGTCGAGCACACGTTCCGGGTGACGAGCGCGGAACCGGCGCGGATGCTGCTCGTGCACGCCGACGACAGCTTCCTCGGCTTCATCGAGGCGGTCGGGACGCCGACGCAGGACCTGCGGCTCCCCCCGCCGGACGCGCCCGGCCCGGACGAGCAGACCGTGGTCCGCCTGCTCGCCGAGCACGGCTCGCCGGCGGTCGGCCCGTCGCTGGACGAGGCGGACGCGCGGTCCTTCGTGGGCGTCCCGGACGCACCGCCGACGCTCGGCGGGCTCAACCACGTGGCGCTGGAGGTCACCGACCTGCGGCGCAGCGAGCAGTGGTACGCCCACGCGCTCGACCTGGTCCGCGTGGACGGTCACGTCGCCGACGACGGGACCGGTCACGTCACGCTGCTGAGCCCCACCGGGGGCTGGGTCCTCGCCCTCGCCAGCGCCGCCACCCCGCAGGTCGCGCACGTGGCCGTCACCTGCACCGGCCGGGACGCGCTCGTGCGGTGGCGCGACGCGCTGGCCCAGCGCGGGGTCTCCCCGGGCTCGATCACCGACGCGCCGTACGGCTCCGGTTTCGTCGTCCGCGACCCCGACGGTCTGGAGCTCGAGCTGTTCGCGCCGGCGCGACCCTGACCTCCCGCCCGTGCTGGCGCAGCGGGACGGCGCGGGTCAGCTGACCCGGCGGCCCTCGACGAGCACCTTCAGCCGCTGCAGGGTCGCCTCCATCGCCGTGGCGTTGCGGGCCGGTACGCCCATGCCCTCCAGCAGCCAGGGGGCCAGCGCGGGTGACCAGTCGAAGGTCTCGACCACCCGGGTGGCGGGCGCGTCCTCGGTGCCGGCGGGCTCGAGCTCGTACCGCCACACGTGCCGCCCCACGTGCCGCCAGGCGATCAGCCGGTCCTCCTCGTACTCCACGACCTGGTTGGAGATCAGGTACGGCAGCCCGAGGGTCATCCGCATCCGGAACCGGGCGCCCAGGTAGAGCCGAGGCGGGCCGCCGACCCGGCCCCGGACGGTGCCCGACCCGTCGAACAGCGGGTGCTGGGAGGGGTCGGCGAGGACGTCGAACACTGTGCCCGGGTCCGCCTCGATGACGATCTCGCGGGAGATCGAACGCGCCATGCGGGCAGGGTACGACGGCGCTCCGTACGATGCGGATCGACCGCCGCCGACCGGGGGAAGGGCTGGACCCGTGCGCTTGCGACTGACGCCGAGACGGGACTCGTTCTACGAGCTGTTCACGGCCTCCGCGAACAACCTGGTCGAGGGGGTGCGGCTGCTGGGCGAGCTGATCGCCGCGCCGGCGAGCGAGCGCCCGGCCCTGGCCGTGCAGGTCCGCGACTGCGAGCACGCCGGTGACGAGCTCACCCACGCGATCCTGCGCGAGGTGAACTCGACGTTCGTCACGCCGTTCGACCGGGAGGACATCTACCGGCTCGCCTCCCGGCTCGACGACGTCATGGACTACATGGAGGCCGCCTCCGACCTGATCGTCCTGTCCGAGCTCGGCGACCTGCCGGAGGAGGTGACCGGGCAGGTGCGGGTGCTCGAGCGGGCCGCCGCGGTGACGGCGGCGGCGATGCCGCGGCTGCGCTCGATGCGTGACCTCGCCGACTTCTGGATCGAGGTCAACCGGCTGGAGAACGAGGGCGACCAGCTCTACCGGCGCTTCCTCGCCCGCCTGTTCGGCGGGGAGTACGACGCGCTGACCGTGCTCAAGCTCAAGGAGGTCACCGAGCAGCTGGAGGCGGCGGCGGACGCGTTCGAGAACGTCGGCGACACGGTGGAGTCGATCGCCGTCAAGGAGTCCTAGTGCAGGAGCTGGGACTCGCCGTCCTCGTCCTCGTCGCGCTCGGCTTCGACTTCACGAACGGCTTCCACGACGCGGCCAACGCGATCGCCACGTCGATCTCCACCCGCGCGCTGACCCCGCGGACGGCGCTCGCCATGGCCGCCGTGCTCAACCTGCTCGGGGCGCTGCTCGCGACCGGGGTGGCGGCGACCATCGGCAAGGGCATCATCGAGATCCCCGGCCAGCCGAACCTCGGGCTCACGGTGGCGTTCGCCGGGGTCGTCGGCGCGATCGTCTGGAACCTCATCACCTGGTACTTCGGCCTGCCGTCCTCGTCGTCGCACGCGCTCATCGGCGGCCTGGTCGGCGCCGGCATCGCCTCGTCCGTCACGGTGAAGTGGTCCGGTGTCGTGGAGAAGGTCGTGATCCCGATGGCGGTCTCGCCGCTGGTCGGCCTGACGCTGGGCGCGCTGTTCCACCTCGGCGTGCTGTGGGTGGTCCGCAACGGGTCGCCGGCCCGGGTGAACCGCGGCTTCCGCCGCCTGCAGACCCTGTCCGCGGCGGCCATGTCGTTCTCGCACGGCACCCAGGACGCGCAGAAGACCATGGGGGTGATCACCTTCGCGCTGGTCTCCACCGGGCACCTGAGCACCTTCGCCGTGCCGTGGTGGGTCATCGTGCTGGCGGCGTCGGCGATCAGCCTCGGCACGTACTCGGGTGGCTGGCGGATCATGCGTACGCTCGGGCGCCGCGTGATCAGCCTCGACCCGTCCCGCGGGTTCGCGGCCGAGACCACCGCGTCGGCGGTGCTGCTCACCGGCGCCCACCTCGGCCTGCCGCTGTCCACGACGCACGTCATCACCTCCTCGGTCATGGGAGTGGGCACGACCCGGCGGATCTCCGCGGTCCGCTGGGGTGTCGCCGGCAACATCGTGGTCGCGTGGATCCTCACGATCCCGGCGGCCGGCCTGGTCGCCGCCGCGGTGTTCTACCCCGTGCACTGGGCCGTCTTCGGCCACCCGCTCCCCTAGCGCGGGGGACGTCAGCCGCGGCGGTAGAGGACGTCGGTGTCCCACCGGGCGAAGCCGAGCCGCTCGTACACCGCGATCGCGGCCGCGTTGCTCTCGTCGACGTAGAGCATCGCCTGCGACAGCCCGCGGGCACGCAGGTGCCGCAGCCCGACCACGGTCAGCGCCCGGCCCAACCCGTGCCCCTGCTCGGCCGGGTCGACACCGACGACGTACACCTCGCCGATCGGCTCGTGGTCGTGCGACCCGTTCGCCCCGGCGCCGTGCACCTTCGTCCAGTGGAAGCCGACCAGCCGCCCGTCCCGCTCGGCGAGGAAGAACCCGGCCGGGTCGAACCACGGCTCGTGCTCGCGCAGCTGCAGGTCGCGACGGTCCAGCCGCCCTGCTCCGGGTGGTCGGCGAAGGCCCGGTTGTTGACCTCGACCCAGGCGGCCTCGTCCTGGCCGGCACGAAGCGTGCGCACGGCGACCCCGTCGGGCAGGGTGGTCTCGGGCAGCGGTGCGTACAGCGAGCGGCGCATCTGCCACAGCACCCGCTCGCGGCGGAACCCCATGCCGACCGCCAGCGCCAGCGCGCCGGCCTGCTCGCCGTGCGCCCACAGCCGCAGCCGGCCGCGCGCTGTCGTCGAGCAGCGCGTGCACGAGCGCCCGCCCGGCGCCCTGCCGCCGGTGCTGCGGGTGCACGGCCAGCTCCGCGCTCGGCCCCTCGACCGCGTCGGTCGGGTCCAGGTGCGCGTAGCCGACGATCGTGGTGCCGTCACGCGCGAGCAGGTTGATCGTCGGGTCGTCGCCGCCGTAGCGCAGGTGCAGCATCACGTGCTCGGACAGCGGGCGCGACGCCGTCGGCCTCGGTCACCTGGTCGACGAGCGCGGTCACGGTGCGGATCGCGGCGTCGTCGAGGCGACGGTGCCGCTCGATGCGCATGGCGGCGACCCTACCGCCGCGTCGGGGACCCCTCCGCGGCCTCGTCGGCGCGGGGCTCGGCCGTACGGGACGCGGTCGGCGCGACGAACTTGTAGCCGACGTTGCGCACGGTGCCGATCAGCGCCTCGTGCTCCGGGCCGAGCTTCGCGCGCAGCCGCCGCACGTGCACGTCGACCGTGCGGGTGCCGCCGAAGTAGTCGTAGCCCCAGACCTCCTGCAGCAGCTGCGCCCGGGTGAACACCCGGCCCGGGTGCTGGGCCAGGAACTTCAGCAGCTCGAACTCCTTGAACGTCAGGTCGAGCGGCTCGCCCTTGAGCCGGGCGGTGTAGGTCGCCTCGTCGATCGCCAGCTCGCCGGTACGGATCTCCTGCTCGGCCGGCTCGGCCGCGGCCAGCGCACGGCGGCCGACGGCGAGCCGGAGCCGCGCCTCGACCTCTGCCGGCCCGGCGGTCTCGAGCAGCACGTCGTCGACGCCCCAGTCGGCGGTCAGGGCGGCCAGCCCGCCCTCGGTGACGACGGCGAGCAGCGGTGCGGACGTCCCCGTCGTCTGCAGCAGCCGGCACAGCCCGCGGGCGGTGTGCAGGTCGCGGCGCGCGTCGATGAGGACCACGTCGCTGGGCGGCGCCTCGAGCAGTGCGACCGGCGCGAGCGGCAGCACCCGGATCTCGTGCAGCAGCAGGTCGAGCGCGGGCAGCACCTCGCTGGAGGGGCCGGGTGCGTTCGTGAGAACGAGGAGCCGGGACACGTCGAGCCTCCAGGGATCGGGTGGGGCGACGCTGCCCGCGAACGGATCTGGGTCGAGAATAGACGAGATGGCACGAGGAGTCCTGCGCTACTGGGCCGCCGCCAAGGACGCGGCCGGCACGGCCGAGGAGCCGTTCGACGCCGACACGCTGGCCGCGGCGCTCGCGTACGCCCGTGCGCAGCACGACGAGCGGTTCGCGACGGTGCTCGCCCGGTGCTCGTTCGTCGTCGACGGCGCGCCGGTCGGCGGGCGTGCCCACGGCGCGGTCGCGCTCGCCGATGGGGCCACCGTGGAGGTGCTGCCGCCGTTCGCCGGCGGGTGAGCCCCGTCACCGTCTGTCATCATCGACGGGTGGCGAGTGGCGCGGTGGTGGGGACGCACACGCGTCCCGCGTCGTCCTCCCCGCTGGTGACCGGCCTGGTCACCGCGGCGGTGAGCGCGGGGCTGTTCGGGGTGACGTACGCCGGGCGCGCGCCGCTCGCGGTCGCCGTCCTCGTCCTGCAGGTGGTGTTCACGCTCGCCTGGCTGGCCGTGCTCGGGGTGACCGGCGGCACCGGCGCGTTCGCCGTGGCCGCGGGTGCGGCGATCGCGGCCGACGCGGTCGTGGTCGGCGGCACCGACAGCGACATCGGCGGCCTGGTCGGGGTGGTGGGTGTCGCGATGGTGGCCGCGCTCGGCCACCAGCTGCTGCGGCGGCACCGGACGGCGGTCACCCGGTCGCTGGCCGGCACGATGTCCGCCGTCCTGCTCGTCGTGGCGACCGCGACGTACGTCGCGCTGCGGGCCGGTACCGGCGGGCGGGCGGCCGCGGCGACCAGCTTCGCGGGCGTCGCCGCGGCGATGCTGCTGTCGCGGCTGGTCGACCTCGTGCTGCCGCGCCCGGCGGTGGTCCCGGAGGGGGGTCGCGGCTGGGCCGGCCTGCTCGTCGGTGCGCTGGCTGCGGCGGGCGCCGGGGCGCTGTACGGGTGGGGCACGGGCACGATCGACCTGGCCGACGCGTGGCCGCTGGCGCTCGTCGCCGGGGTCACCGCGCTGGCCGCCGACCTCGGGGTGGACGCCTGCCGCGCCGCCTACGACGCGCACGACGACGACCGCGCCCGGTCCGCGCTGGACCCGGTGGACATGCTGGCCCCGGTCGCCGTCGCCGCGCCCGCCGCCTACGTCGCTGCCCGGCTGCTGATGGGTTGATGTCCTCGTGATCCGGCTGCTGCTGTCCCTGTCCCTGCTCGTCGGTGTCGGTGCCGGTGTGGACCGGCTCGCCGCCAGCACGGCGGACGGCGTGGTCGCCGACCAGGTGCAGCAGAGCCAGCACCTCGCCGAGCGGCCCGAGGTGCACATCGGCGGGTTCCCGTTCCTCACCCAGGTCTTCAACGGGGTGTACCCGAACGTCGGTGTGCAGGTCTACAACCTGCACACCGACAAGCTCACCGTCGACCAGGTGGACGTGACCCTGCACGGCGTGCACCTGCCGCTGTCGGACGTGGTGGCGCGCAAGACCGACCAGATCCGGGTGGACTCCGCCGCCGGCGTGGTGCGGGTCTCCTACGACTCCCTGGACTCTGCGGTCAGCGGGGCGCGCTTCAGCGACGGCCCGGGCAGCCGGCTGGACGTGGCGGCGACGATCTCCTACGCCGGCCAGCACGTGCCCGCGCACGGGGTGGCCGACGTGACGATCCAGCACAACCAGATCGTCGTGGTGAGCAAGGACATCACCGTCGCGGGCAGGCCGGTCCCGGCCGCCGCGCAGGCCGCGGCCGCCTCGCAGCTGTCGTACACGGTGTCGATGCCGAAGCTGCCGTTCCCCATCCACCTCACCGACGTCACCACCGACCCGGAGGGCATCGTGATCACCGCTACCGCCCGCGCGTTCCTGCTCCGCGGATGACCGGCCTGCCGAGCTACGCCGACCTGCCGCCCGCCCCTCACGGCGGCCGCTCCGCCTGGGGGCTGTGGGGCGCCGACGACGCGGTCGGCCGGCTGAACCTGCAGACCCCGCAGACCGTCGCCGCGGCCGCGGCCTGCGTCCGCAAGGGCGCGGCGTTCCCGCTGGACGCGCCGCTGGACCTCATCGCCCCGCCGCTGTACCGGCGCGGTGCCGTCCGCCACACCCAGCTCGGCCGGCCGACCGGCTTCGACGACGTGTACGACAACTTCTTCCCGCAGGCCTCCAGCCAGTGGGACGCGCTGTGCCACGTCGCGTACGCGCCGGACGCCTTCTACAACGGGGCGACGCAGGCCGAGATCGAGGCCCGGGCGCGCAACGGCATCGAGCACTGGGCCCGCCGGGGCATCGCCGGCCGCGGTGTCGTGCTCGACGTCTGGCGGGCGAGCGGCCAGGCGTACGACCCGGGCGCGCCGCACCCGCTCAGCGTCGACGACCTTGAAAGTGCGCGGCGGGCCGCCGGAGTGGAGTTCCGGCCCGGTGACGTGCTGCTGGTGCACACCGGCTGGCTGTCCTGGTACGCCGGGCTCGGCTCCGCCGACCGGGCCGAGCTCGCGTACGGCACGTTCACCGCGGTCGGCGTCGAGCACACCGAGACGATGGCGGAGTACCTGTGGGACACCGGTGCCAGCGCGGTCGTCTCCGACTGTCCCGCGGTCGAGGTGTGGCCGCCGGACGGCCGCCCGGAGGCGGCCCCGACCGGGTTCCTGCACCGGCTGCTCATCGGCCAGCTCGGCTTCGCCCTCGGGGAGCTGTGGTGGCTCGCCGACCTCGCTGCCGACTGCGCGGACGACGGTGTGCACGAGTGCCTGCTCACCAGCGCACCGCTGCACATGCCCGGTGGCACCGGCTCGCCCGCGAACGCGCTCGCGCTGAAGTGAGCGGGTGAACCCGTGGCCCGCGGGGTCCGTGGAGCGGGTATGGCCGCACGGGCGGACGAGCGGGCGCTGCGGGCGCTGTACGACGCGCACGCGTCGTCGCTGCTCGCGTACGCGTTGCGGCTGTGCGGCGGGGACCGGCAGCGGGCGGAGGACATCGTGCAGGAGACCGTCGTCCGGGCCTGGCGCCACCCGGAGGTCCTCGACGACGACCGGGACGTGCGCCCGTGGCTGTTCACCGTCGCCCGCCGGATCGCCATCGACGGCCACCGGGCCCGCAAGGCGCGCCCGCCGGAGGTGACCGACGAGGCGCTCGCGGCCGTCCCGGTCGCCGACGAGATCGACCGCGCGCTGGACGGCTGGCTGGTCTCCGACGCGCTCGCCGCCCTGTCCGCCGAGCACCGGGCCGTCCTGGTCGAGACGTACTACCGCGGCCGGTCGGTCGCGGAGGCGGCCGCCCGCCTCGGCATCCCGCCCGGCACGGTGAAGTCGCGGACGTACTACGCGCTGCGCGCGCTGCGGCTGGCCCTGCAGGAGCGGGGGGTGACGTCATGACCTGTGCCCGGCGGACCGACCTGGGCGCGTACGTGCTCGGCGGGCTCGACCCCGCGGAGCGGGCACGGCTCGAGGGCCACCTCGACGGCTGCCCGGCCTGCCGGGAGGAGCTCGCCGAGATGGCCCCCCTGCCCGGGCTGCTGGCCCGGGCCACGCTTCAGGAGGCGGCGGCCGGGCCGCCCGCGCCGCCGCCGGTCGAGCGGCTGCTGGCCCAGGTCCGGCGGGAGCGGCAGCGCCGGCGGGTGCTCGCCGCCGCCGCGGCCGTCGCCGTGCTCGCCGGGGGCGGGGTGGGCGCGTACGCCGCGTTCGGCCCCGAGGCGGGCCCGCCCGCGCTCGTGGCGGCCGGGCCGACCGGCGTGCACGCCCGGGTGACGCTGGCCGACCGGCCGTCCGGCACGGTCGTCCAGCTCACGCTGCGCGGGGTGCCGCCCGGTGAGCACTGCCGGCTGGTCGCCGTCGGGCGGGACGGTTCCCGGGAGGTCGCGGGCAGCTGGGAGGCGAACTACGAGGGTGCGGCGGAGATGACCGGCAGCACGTCGATGACCCGCGCGGCCCTCGACCGGCTGGTCGTCGAGACCCTCGACGGCCGTACGCTCGTCACCGTGCCGGTCGCGGGCTGACCCGTACCGGGGAATAGGAGCTGGCCCGCCGGTGTCGAACTCCCTGTCATGACCGGTCTGATCGTGCTCGTCGCCGTGCTCGCCGCCGCCTCGGCGTACGGCGCGTTCTGGCGCGCGCGGCAGGGCCGGGTCCGCGCGGTCGACGGGGACCGGCTGACCGCCGCGGAGGTCGGTGCGCCGCTGGGCGAGCAGGCGACGCTGCTGCAGTTCTCCTCCGCGTTCTGCGCGCCGTGCCGGCAGACCCGGGTCGTGCTCGCCCGGGTCGCCGACGGCCGCGCCGGGATCGCGCACGTCGAGGTCGACGCCGAGTCCCACCTGGACCTGGTGCGCCGGCTGAACGTCCTCAAGACGCCGACCACGCTGGTGCTCGACGCGGCCGGCCGGGTGGTGCTGCGGGCGGCGGGCGTCCCCCGTACCGAGCAGGTGCTCGCCGCCCTGTCCTCGGTGGCCCCGTCCTCGGTGGCCCCGTCCTCGGTTGCGCCCGGTACGGGCGCCCCCGTACGGTGACCCGCGTGACGTTCCCGGCAGGTGCGCTCCTGTGGAGCCGGCGCGCGGTGGACCTGTGCCGCGTGACCACCTGCCTGTGTCACTCCTGACGCTTCCGCGCCCCGTTCCCTTCGCGTCCGTCAGGAGATCTGTGTCCATGTCCGTGGACCCGCGCGGCCCGCGTTTCGCGGCCGTCCTCACCACCGTCGTCCTCGCCGCCGTCATCGTCACCGGCAGCGGCTGGCTGCTGCTCGCCCAGACCGTGCTGTTCGCGCTCGGTGCCACCCTCGGCCCCGCGCGCTCGCCGTACGGCGTGCTGTTCCGCCGGGTGGTCCGGCCCCGCCTCGCCCCGCCGACCGAGCTCGAGGACGCCGCCCCGCCGCGCTTCGCGCAGGGTGTCGGGCTGGCGTTCGCCGTCATCGGCACGGCCGGCTACCTGGGCGGGCTGGCCTGGCTCGGCCTGGTCGCCGCGTCGTTCGCGCTCGCCGCCGCGTTCCTCAACGCGGCGTTCGGCTACTGCCTGGGCTGCGAGCTCTACCTCGTCGTCAAGCGCCTCACCGCCCGCCGCGCCCTCGCCTGACCCGCACGGTCGTGAAGCGAAACGCACCCCTCGGGTGCGTTTCGCTTCACGACCGGCGGCCATTCGCCTAGAAGATCGAGTAGCCGCCGTCGATCACGAAGGTGTCGCCGGTGTGGTACGCCGATGCGCGGCTGGCGAGGTACACGGCGATGCCGGCGAAGTCCTCCGGCTCGCCCCAGCGCCGGTGCGGCACCCGCTTGAGGACCTTGTCCTGGAAGGCGTCGATGTGCAGGATGCCGTCGGTCATCGGCGTCTCGATCCAGCCGGGCAGGATCGTGTTCGCGCGGATGCCGTTGCGGGCCAGCTCGACGGCGAGTGCCTTCACCATGGAGATCAGCCCGCCCTTGGTGGCGGCGTAGTGCTCGCCGCGGGCCTGACCCTCGATCGCCGCGAGCGACGCCGTGCCGACGAGGCTGCCGCCCTCGCCGCGCTCGACCATGTGCCGGGCCGCGGCGCGGAAGGTGTAGAAGGCACCGTCGATGTTGACCCGTAGCACCCGGCGCCACTCCTCGGCGCTCATCTCCAGGAACGAGCGCGCCATCCCGCCGACCCCGGCGTTGGCGAAGCAGGAGTCGACCTTCCCGAGCGCGGAGACCGTCTCGGCGAACGCGGTGTCGACCGCGGCCTCGTCGCCCACGTCGCAGCGCAGGGCGACGACGCGGTGCCCGTAGGCCTCGAGCTCCTTCGCCGCCGCCGCGTTCTTGGTCTCGTTGGTGCCCCAGATCGCGACGTCGGCGCCGTACTCGGCGAGCCCCTTTGCCATGCCGAGGCCGATGCCGCTGTTGCCGCCGGTGACCAGGGCGACGTGCCCGGTGAGGTCGAACAGTGCCATGCGCGGCACCCTACGGCCCGACGGGTGGGGTCAGGCCCCCAGGGCGAGCCAGGTGGCCAGGTTGACCACGCCGGTGGCGTCGAGGCTGTGCTTGGCCTGGTAGGTCTGCACGGCCGAGCGGGTCTGCGGGCCGAACGCGCCGTCGGCGGTGATGCCGAGCTGCTGCTGCAGCACCTTCACCGCGGTCCCCGAGGAGCCGTACTTCAGCGTCTGGTCGCGGTACGGGTCGAGCGTCGCGGCGAGGATCAGCGCCTGCCAGGTGCTCGGGTCGACCACGCCCGAGCCGGACAGCCCGTGCCCGGTCTGGAACGAGCTGACCGCACCCTTGGTCTGCGGGCCGAACGCGCCGTCGGCGGTGATGCCGAGCGCGGCCTGCAGCGCCTTCACCGGCGCACCGGACGAGCCCACCTTGAGCGTGGTGCCGGCGTACGGCTTGAGCGCCCCGGGGCCGCCGAGCACCGGCTTGGGCGCGGTCGCCGAGGTGACCGGGCGGCTGCTCGAGGTGCCGGTACGGAACCGGGCCGGCTTGGGCCGGGACCAGTTCACCCGCGGCGGGACGCCGGCGGGGTTCGACGTCGGCGTGGGGGTGGGGGACGGAGTGGTCGCCGGGCTCACCCCGCCGGCAGCCTGCAGCAGCGCCGTCCAGGTCTTGGCGTCCACGACCCCGCTCGCGGTCAGCGAGTGCTTGGACTGGAAGGTCTTGAGCGCGCCTTCGGTCTCGGGGCCGAACCCGCCGTCGGCGGTGACGCCGAGCGCCTGCTGCACCGCCTTCACGGCGGGGCCGGTGGAGCCGTTCTTCAGCGTGACGCCGCTCCAGGCCCGCAGCGCGCCGTAGTAGGCCGGCGCGCCGGACGGGGCCGGGCCGGGCCAGGCGGCGCTGGGGCACTTGGTCGGGTTGGGCGCGCCGTCGCTCTGCGGGGCGAACGACAGCCCGGCGACCCGGCACGGCCCGTAGTCGACGGCGCTCACCTGGCCGGTCCACCACGACGTACGGCCCATCGCCCCGGCCCAGCTCAGCGAGAAGTGCACGTGGTTGGTGTGCGGGTCGGGGCCGTTGTACGCGCGCCAGCCCTCGTCCAGCCGGTAGGTGCCGAGGATGTGGCGGTTCCAGATGATGTACATGACGCCCAGCCGCCGGGCGTTCGCCGCCTTGTTGCCGTAGGAGTCGGTGGCCAGCAGCCAGTCGAGGACCGCGTTGACCTCCTTGACCTGCGCCGGGTTGTTGACCGAGACCTTCCAGTCCCAGGCGCGGCCCTCGTGGTGCTCGCTGACGTCTCCGGGCAGGCACTCGCGGGAGATGCCGTACGTACCGGTGTCCGGGTAGGTCGTCATCAGCAGCTGCGCGAACTTCACCGTGCCCGGCTTGGCGGCCGGGTCGCAGGAGTCCTGCGGCACGTACGGCTGCAGCGCCTCGATGCTCGCGGTGAACGTCTGCGTCGGCTGCGGCGTCGGGACCGACGACTGCGTGGGGGACGGGCTCGGCGACGGCGAGGAGGTCGCGGTCGGCGGCGCGCTGGCCGTCGACGTCCCCGTGGGGGTGCCGGTCGGGGTCGGGGTCGCCGTCGAGTCCCCGTGGGGGTGCCGGTCGGGGTCGGGGTCGCCGTGTCGGCGTACGCCGACGCGCCGGTCAGCGCGACCACACCCAGCACAGCCGAGATCGCCAGCACGCCGATGGCGGCGGCTGGTGACTGCTGTGACTGCTGTGACTGGGTCATGGGAAAGTGGTCGGCCGAGTCCCGGCCGAACTTGACCTTCGCACCCAAACGGACCCTTCGGGTGGATTTCCGCCGCGTGTCGTGACGCCGGAGTCGCTGCCCTGTCACACCGAGATGGTCACAACGGGCCATTCAAGCCCAGGCCCTTTCGGACGATGACGGAACCGAAAGGCTGACTCTGGAGAGGGGACCCGCTCCCATGGCACGTAAGCGTCTCGTCGTCGGGGCGGCGGTGGCCCTCGCCGTCGCCGGCGCAGGTCCCGCGTTCGCCGGTACGAGCTCCACCAGCACGGTGACGGTCGCCGCCGTCGGCGGCTCGCTCGACGTCACGATCGCCGGACCTGCCGCCATCGCCGGGGCGACCCTCGGCGCGGCCGCCACCGGCAGCCTGCCGGTGGCGACGTGGAGCGACCTCACCGGCACCGGCGCCGGCTGGAACGGGACGGTGCAGGTCAGCAACCTGACCTACACCGGCACGTGGACCGCCTCCGGGGTGAACACCGGCGTGGTGCTCTCGACGGGTGCGACGGACACCGGGTCCTACACCGGCACCGACAACGGCGTGACGTACACCGTGACCTCGACCGACGCCAGCGGCGGGTTCAGCTACACGTCCAACGCCACGGGGGACACGTCCGGCACCGGCACCGCGACCGCCGGGACGCCCACGGCCGTCGGTACCCAGGGGCTGCTCATCGACTTCACCACGCTGCCGACGGCGGCCGGCGAGTCCTGGACCATCAAGGTCGGCACCCAGGCCGCGGACGCGTTCACCTACACCGGGTCCACGATCGTCGGCGTCAACCCGCCGGTCGCGACGAACACGAGCAGCGCGATCACCGGTGGTGGGGTCGGGACGCTCGGCTCGAGCCTGAAGATCCTCTCCGCGGCGGCCGGTACGGGCCAGGGCTCGTTCACCGTGACGCCGAACGTGTCGGTGACCCTCGACGCGAACAGCTGGGCCGCCACGTACGGCGCCAACGTCCAGTACACGATCGCGAGCGGCCCGTGATGCTGGCTCGCCGGGGCGCGGCGCTGCTCGCCGCGGCCCTGTCGGTCCTCCTTGCGGGTGCCGGCCACGCCTGGGGCGCGGCCGGCACTTCGCCGCCTGCCGGGCCGCCGCCCGGCCTGTCGCTCGTCCCGCCGGGCCAGCACGGCTACGCGGAGGTCGACCTGGGCCCGGGCGGCACCGCCACCTTCCACTTCCAGGTCGCCAACCACGGCACGGCGCCGGTCGCGTACGACCTCGCCACCGTCGGGGCGAGCACGGCTGAGACCACCGGGGTCAACTACGGCCAGCCGGGCGCGGCGCCGGCCGGGTCCCACGACCTGGTCCGCTGGCTGTCGCTGAGCCGGCGGCACGTCGTGGTCCCGCCGGGACGTGCCGCACTCGTCGACGCGACGGTGCGCGTACCGGCCGGCATCGGGCCCGGCGACTACGTCGGCGGGGTCGCCGGCGCGCTGCCACCACAGGAGCAGTCTGCGGCCAACGGCGCGGTGGCGCTCAAGACCACGACGCGGACCGTGATCGCGGTCGTCGTCCACGTGCCAGGCGCGCTCGCCCGCGGGTTCAGCCTCGCCCGCCCGACGCTGCTGACCTCACGGTCGGGCCGGCAGTACCTGAGCGTGCCGATGACGAGCGCCGGCGACGCGCTGGTCAAGCCGGACGCGGCCGTGACGCTGCGGGCGTGCGACGGCGGCCCGCCGGTGTTCCAGGCCAGCCGGCATCTCGACACGTTCGTCCCGCGGACGGCGATCCGCTACCCGTGGCTGATGACGACGCCGATCACGGCGGACTGCCTCGACGGCGTGGTCACCCTCGGCGGGCCGGGCGGACCGGTCGCCCGGTGGTCCGGGCGGGTCCCCGTCCAGAAGGCGGAGCTGCCGGTCAGCGGTTCCGGTTCGGTCGGGGCGGCGCAGGCGCCGGGCCGGTCCGAGGGTGCGCCGCAGGGCCGCCTGCCGTGGGCCGTGCCGCTCGCCGGCAGCCTGGTCCTGCTGCTGCTCGTACTGATCGTCGTGCTCGCCGTCCGCGAGTACCTGCGCCGGCGACGCCGTGCCGCTGCCGTCCCGTGGCCGGCAGCGCCGCCGGCCACGCCGGTCCCACCGGCCCCTGCCCCGCCGGCCCCGGTGCCCTCACCTCGCCCGAGCGACGCACTCGACCGGTTGCGTACGGGCAGCCGTCAGTAGACCAGCGCCTGGGTGCCCTCGCCCATCACCTCGGCGACGAACGCCTGCGCGCCGGCGATCCGTACGCCCGGCAGCAGGTCGGCCGCCGCGATGCCGCGCCGGGCCGCGCACTGCGTGCACAGGGTCAGCGTGCCGCCGGCCAGCACCGCGTCGCGCAGGTCGCTGAGCGGCGGTGACTCGGCGAGCTCGAACGCCTCGGCCCGGCCGGGCAGCGCGAACCAGGCCGACTCCCCGGTCAGCCAGAGCGACACCTCGACCCCGCTGGCGACGGCGACCGCGGCGACGGTGAACGCCTGCGCGCACCGCTCGGGGGAGTCCGTACCGGAGGTCGCCTTCACCACGAGCCGCGTCGCCATGCGGGCCATTGTGCGCACCCCGGGTGCGGCAGACTCCGGGGCGTGGACTTCTCCATCACCGACGAGCAGAAGGCCTTCCGGCAGACCGTGCTCGAGTGGGCGCGGGAGGTCGTCGCTCCCGGCGC
Organism: uncultured Actinomycetota bacterium; assembly: GCA_963728075.1. Lineage (GTDB taxonomy): Bacteria > Actinomycetota > Actinomycetes > JAFAQI01 > DASSKL01 > CAVSIP01. The sequence continues at coordinate 485,424 of CAVSIP010000007.1, forward strand.
GGCCGACCGCGACAAGGAGGGCCGCTGGGACCCAGACGTCTGGCGCTCGCTGGCCGACCAGGGGCTGGCGGGTATGCCGATCCCGGCGGAGTACGGCGGCGCCGGCGGGTCGATCATCGACTGCTGCCTGGCCAACGAGGCGATCGCCGAGGGCGGCCGCGACGGTGGGCTCAACCTGTCCCTCGGCGCGCACTGGGTGATCGGCACCGCACCGATCTGGCTGCACGGCACCGAGGAGCAGAAGCGCCGCTGGCTGCCCGGCCTGTGCGACGGCACGCTGATCGGCTCGTGGGCGTCCACCGAGCCGGGCGCCGGCTCGGACGCCGCCGGGCTGCGTACGACCGCCGTCTTCGACGGCGACAGCTGGGTGCTCAACGGCAGCAAGATCTTCATCACGAACGGGCCGATCGCCGACGTGTGCACGGTGCTGGCGCGTACGGGGGAGCGGCGCGCCTCGGCGTTCGTCGTCCCGACCGACACCCCCGGGTTCACGGTCGGCCGCGAGCTGGACAAGCTCGGCTGCCGTTCCTCACCGACCGCGGAGATCGCGCTGACCGACGTCCGCGTGCCCGCCGACGCGATGCTCGGCCCGGAGGGCGAGGCGCTGTGGCGGATCGCGTTCGAGTGCTTCGACTGGGAGCGCACCGTGATGATGGCGAGCAGCATCGGCGAGATGCAGGCGGTGCTGAACGACACCATTCGCTACGCCAAGGGGCGCGAGCAGTTCGGCCAGCCGATCGCGAGGTTCCAGGCCGTCGCCCACAAGATCGCCGAGATGAAGATCAACCTGGAGGTCTGCCGTACGGCGGTGTACCGGGCGGCGTACCTCAAGCAGGCCGGCGAGCCGCACCAGGTGGAGGCCTCGATCGCCAAGACCCTCGTCGGCGAGCTGTCGGTGAAGGTGGCCCTCGACGCCATCCAGGTGCACGGCGGCTACGGCTACCTCAAGGACTTCTCGCCGGAGCGGTCCCTGCGCGACGCGAAGCTGACCTCGCTCGGCGGCGGCACCAGCGAGATCCAGAAACTCATCATTTCGCGCGCGCTGCTCGAGGGCTGAGGCGCTAGTCTTTTCGGTACACGAGAAGGGAGGTGGTCCAACGTTGTGTACTCATTGGACTCGTGAGGTGGCTGTCCGCTAGTCGCCGTCCCTGGACTCTCGGTGTGAGCCACGCCGCTCGGTGACGGCGTACGGCGAATACCTGACAGACACCCGACCCCCGGGCAGCCGGTCCGTCCAACCGGCCCTCCACCAGGAGGAAGCGCCCGGGGGTCGTCTGTTCTCCCGGCCCGACCCGGGTAGGCCACCTTCATGACCTCCACCGACACCCGCCCTGTCCCTGCAAGTGGCACGTTCGCCATCGGCGGCGACCTGCCCGTCCACCGGCTCGGCTACGGCGCGATGCAGCTCACCGGCGACGGCGTGTGGGGCGAGCCCCGCGACCGTGACGAGTGCCTGCGCGTGCTGCGCCGCGCCGTCGAGCTCGGCGTCGACTTCATCGACACCGCTGACTCCTACGGCCCCGAGGTCAGCGAGGACCTCATCCGTGCGGCGCTGCACCCCTACCCCGACGGACTGGTCATCGCAACGAAGGGCGGGCTGACCCGTACGGGGCCGGGCGAGTGGCACCCGGTGGGCCGGCCGAAGTACCTGCGCCAGCAGGTCGAGATGTCGCTGCGCCGGCTGCGTGTGGAGCGCATCGACCTCTACCAGCTGCACCGGGTCGACCCGGACACCCCGCTGGAGGACTCCCTCGGCGAGCTGAAGGCGATGCAGGGCGAGGGCAAGATCCGCCACATCGGCGTCTCCGAGGTCGACGTCGACGTGCTCGAGCAGGCACGCAAGGTCGTCGACGTCGTCACCGTGCAGAACCTCTACAACGTCGCCGACCGCCAGCACGAGGCGGTGCTGGAGCACTGCGAGCGCGAGGGCATCGGCTTCATCCCGTGGTTCCCGCTGAAGACCGGCGGCCTGGCCAAGCCGGGCAACCCGCTGTCCGAGGCCGCCGAGCGGCACGGGGTCAGCGCTCCGCAGCTCGCGCTGGCGTGGCTGCTGCACCGGTCGCCGGTGATGCTGCCGATCCCCGGCACGTCGTCGGTCGCCCACCTGGAGGAGAACTGCGCCGCGGCGGCCGTCAACCTGAGCGCGGACGAGCTCGCGGCGATCGCTGCGGCCTGACGCAGGCCCGCGGTCGTGAAGCAAAGTGGCACGCTGACGTGCACTTTGCTTCACGACCGGGGCCGGGTGGCCGGAAGCGCCGTGGTTGACTGCCCGGCATGCCCGTGCTGCCGGACAGGGTGGACCGTACGGCGCCGCAGTACGCCGAGCGCCGCGAGGCGCTGCTCGCCCTGCTGGCGGAGGTCGGCCGCCAGCTCGCGCTGGCGAACGCCGGCGGCGGTGAGCGGTACGTCGAACGGCACCGCAAGCGCGGCAAGCTGCTCGCCCGCGAGCGGATCGAGCTGCTGCTCGACCCCGACTCGCCGTTCCTCGAGCTGTCCCCGCTCGCCGCGTGGGGCACCGACTACACGGTCGGCGCCAGCGTGGTCACCGGCATCGGCGTCGTCGAGGGCGTGGAGTGCCTGGTCTCCGCGAACGACCCGACCGTACGCGGCGGGGCGTCGAACCCGTTCACGCTGCGCAAGTCCAACCGGGCCGCCGACATCGCGCTGACGAACCGGCTGCCGAGCGTCAGCCTGGTCGAGTCGGGCGGGGCGGACCTGCCGACGCAGAGCGAGATCTTCATCCCCGGCGGCCGCGGGTTCCGCGACCTCACCCAGCGCTCCGCCGCGGCGATCCCGACGATCGCGCTGGTGTTCGGCAACTCCACCGCGGGCGGCGCGTACGTCCCCGGCATGAGCGACTACGTGGTCATGGTCGACGAGCGCGCGAAGGTGTTCCTCGGCGGCCCGCCGCTGGTGAAGATGGCCACCGGCGAGGAGAGCGAGGACGAGGAGCTCGGCGGCGCGGAGATGCACGCCCGGGTCTCCGGCCTCGCCGACTACATGGCCGTCGACGAGGTCGACGCGCTGCGGCTGGGCCGGCAGATCGTCCGCCGGCTCAACCACCGCAAGGCCGGCCCCGGCCCGTCCGCGCCGAGCCGGCCCCCGTTGTACGACCCCGAGGACCTGCTCGGCATCGTCCCCACCGACCTCACCGAGCCGTTCGACCCGCGCGACGTGCTCGCCCGCATCCTCGACGGCAGCGAGTTCGACGAGTTCAAGCCGCTGTACGGCACCAGCCTGGTCACCGGCTTCGGGATGCTGCACGGCTACCCGATCGGCGTGCTCGCCAACGCCCGCGGGGTGCTGTTCAGCGAGGAGAGCCAGAAGGCCGCGCAGTTCATCCAGCTGGCCAACCAGGTCGACACGCCGCTGCTGTTCCTGCAGAACACGACCGGCTACATGGTCGGCAAGGACTACGAGCAGCGCGGCATCATCAAGCACGGCTCGATGATGATCAACGCGGTGTCGAACTCCCGCGTCCCGCACCTCACGGTGAACATGGGGGCGTCGTACGGCGCGGGCAACTACGGCATGTGCGGGCGGGCGTACGACCCGCGGTTCCTGTTCACCTGGCCGAACGCGAAGTCCGCGGTGATGGGCCCGGCGCAGCTCGCCGGCGTCATGTCGATCGTCGGCCGGCAGGCCGCCGAGGCGCGCGGGCAGGCCTTCGACGAAGAGGCCGACCGGGCGATGCGCGAGCTGATCGAGACCCAGATCGAGGCCGAGTCGCTGGCGCTGTTCCTCACCGCCCGGCTCTACGACGACGGGATCATCGACCCGCGCGACACCCGTACGGTCCTCGGCCTGTGCCTGTCCGTGATCCACAACACCGAGATCCGGGGCCAGCGCGGCTTCGGCGTGTTCCGGATGTGACGCCGTGATCGCCACGCTGCTGGTCGCCAACCGCGGGGAGATCGCCCGCCGGATCTTCCGCACCTGCCGCGAGCTCGGCATCGCCACCGTCGCGGTGTTCTCCGACCCGGACGCCGGCCTGCCGTTCGTCCGCGAGGCCGACGAGGCCGTCCGGCTGCCCGGCGCGGCGAGCGCGGAGACGTACCTGAACGTCGACGCGATCCTCGCCGCCGCCCGCGCCGCCGGCGCCGACGCGGTCCACCCCGGCTACGGGTTCCTGTCCGAGAACGCCGCGTTCGCCAGCGCCGTACGCGACGCCGGGCTCACCTGGGTCGGGCCGCCGCCGGCGGCGATCGCGGCGATGGGATCGAAGGTCGAGGCCAAGAGCGCTGGTCGGCGCCAGCCGGCGTGCCGGTGCTGCCCACCTGGGCGCCGGACGAGGTGCCCGCCGACGCCTACCCGGTCCTGGTCAAGGCCAGCGCCGGCGGCGGCGGCCGCGGCATGCGGATCGTCGAGCAGGCCGCCGACCTCGCCGCCGCCGTCGAGTCCGCGCAGGGCGAGGCCGAGCGCGCGTTCGGCGACGGCACGGTGTTCGTCGAGCGGTACGTGCAGGCACCGCGGCACGTGGAGATCCAGGTCTTCGCGGACACGCACGGCCGCTGCGTGTCGCTGTACGAGCGGGAGTGCTCGATCCAGCGCCGCCACCAGAAGATCGTCGAGGAGGCGCCGTCCCCCGCGGTCGACGCGGCGCTGCGCGCCCGGATGGGCGACGCGGCGGTTGCCGCCGCGCAGGCCGTCGGGTACGTCGGCGCGGGCACCGTCGAGTTCGTCCTCGCCCCGGACGGCGAGTTCGCGTTCCTGGAGATGAACACCCGCCTGCAGGTCGAGCACCCGGTCACCGAGCTGGTCACCGGCCTCGACCTGGTCGCCCTGCAGCTGCGGGTCGCCGAGGGCGAGCCGCTGCCCGCCGACCTGCCGCCGCCGCTGCACGGGCACGCGATCGAGGTCCGCCTGTACGCCGAGGACCCGGCCCGCGGCTACCTGCCGGTCACCGGCACCGCCGCCCGCTTCGAGGTCACGGGCGACGTACGCGTCGACGCCGGCGTCGAGACCGGCAGCGTCGTCTCGCCGCACTACGACCCGATGCTCGCCAAGGTCGTCGGCTGGGCGCCCACCCGCGCCGAGGCCGCCCGCAAGCTCGCCGCCGCCCTTGCCGGCGCGCGCCTGCACGGCCTGACCACCAACCGCGACCTGCTCGTCCGCATCCTGCGGCACGAGCAGTTCCTCGCCGGGGCGACCGACACCGCGTTCCTCGACCGCCACGACCTCACCGGCACCGTCGAGGTCCCGTACGAGCATGCGGTCGCCGCCGCGATGGCCCGCCAGGCGCGGCACCGGGCCGAGGCGCGGGTGCTCGCCGACCTGCCGAGTGGTTGGCGCAACAACCCGTCCCAGCCCGAGCGGGTCGCCTACGAGGAGGGCCCGGTCGTCACCTACCGCGGCACCACGGTCGAGGGTCACCGGGTCGTCAGCGCCACCCCGGACCGGGTCGTGCTCGAGCGCGACGGCGTGCACCGCACGTACGAGGTTGCGCTCGACGGGCTCACCGCGTACGTCGACTCGCCGCTCGGGGCGTCCACGCTCACCGAGGTCCCGCGGTTCCGCGACCCGGGAGAGGACGTCGCCGCCGGCTCGCTCGTCGCGCCCATGCCCGGCTCGGTCCTGCGCGTCCACGTCGGTGCGGGCGACAGCGTCAGCGTCGGCCAGCCGCTCGTGGTCCTCGAGGCGATGAAGATGCAGCACACCGTCGCCGCCCCCGCCGACGGGACGGTCGCCGAGGTGCGGGTAAGCCAGGGGCAGCAGGTCGACGGCGGCGCGGTGCTCGTCGTCATGACGGAAGAGGGCTGATGGAGGTCACCGGGGTCGTCCAGAAGCAGGCCTGGGCCGACGGGGTGATGCCGCCGGTCGAGAAGGTGCGCGACGGGCTGTGGTCGATCCCGGTGCCGATCCCGGACAACCCGCTGCGTTACGTCCTCGTCTACGCCTTCGAGCTGCCCGACGGGGTCGCGATCGTCGACGCCGGCTGGGACACCGAGGAGGCCTGGCAGGCGCTCGTCGGCGGCCTTGCTGAGGCCGGTGGCTGGCAGGTCGCCGACGTCCGCGCGGTCATGGTCACCCACATCCACCCCGACCACTACGGCCTCGCCGGCCGTGTGCGGGAGGCGTCCGGCGCGTGGGTCGGGCTGCACCCGGCGGACGCCGACCTGCTGCCCGGGCGGTACGGGGCGGACATGGACACGATCGTCGCCCGCATGCGCGACCTGCTCGTCGACTGCGGCGTCCCGGCCGAGGAGCTCGGCGACCTGGCCGGCGCGTCGATGGGCGTACGGCAGTTCGTCGACCAGGCCCAGCCGGACCGTCTGATCGAGGACGGCGAGCGTCTCGACCTGCCCGGCTGGGACCTGCGCGCCGTGTGGACGCCGGGGCACTCGCCCGGCCACCTGTGCTTCGCCGAGCGCACCCACCGGCTGCTGCTCTCCGGCGACCACGTGCTGCCGCGGATCAGCCCGAACATCGCTGTGCACGCCCAGCAGCGGGAGAACCCGCTCGCCGACTTCCTCGACGCCCTCGCCAAGGTCCGCGGTCTCGACGTCGACGAGGTCCTGCCCGCGCACGAGTACCGCTTCGCCGGCCTGGCCGACCGTGTCGACCAGCTGATCGGCCACCACTACGAGCGGCTCGAGGAGATCGTGGCCCTCGTCCGCGAGAGCCCCGGGTCGACCACCTGGGAGCTCACCCAGCGGCTCACCTGGTCGCGACCGTGGGAGCAGATCCACGGCTACATGCGCCGCGCCGCCAACGGCGAGACCCTGGCCCACCTCCACCTGCTCGAGGAGCAGGGCCGGCTGGCCGCGACCGGGACGAACCCCCGCCGGTGGGTCACGCCCTGACCGGCCCGCCCCGGCGACTCTGCGTGTCCTTGGGCGCGTGTTGGGTGTCCGGTGACTCTGCGTAGCGATGCCAGTCGTTTGCTCTCTCCCAGAGCCCAAGCGGGGGCTTGAGGGCGAGCGTCGATCTGCCGGGCGACCATGGTTGCCAGCACCAGCCCGGCGGGGAGCAGTGGCGAAACCGGCGTCCTTCAGGTGAAACGACTCCTGAAGGGGGAGCCACATGAAGCTCAGCAAGAAGCAGCGGGTAGTGGCCGGTCTCGCCGGCACGGCAATGGCCGTAGCAGCAGGCACCGGCGTCGCCTGGGCCTACTGGACAACGACGGGCAGGGGCACGGGATCGGCATCGACGGCCGCCGGAGCGACGGACACGCTCGACTTCACGACCGCGCCTCTCGATGCCATGTACCCCGGTGACAGTTCGCAGGACGTGACCGTGACGGTCAAGAACACCGGTGACCAGAGCGTCTACGTCACCACCGTGAAGGCCTACCTGACCGTCGATGCGCCTTACGCGACCGCTGGCTGCAGCGCCAGTGACTACCTGCTCAATGGTGTCTCGACTGCGGACAGCCTCGCCAACGCCGTCACGTTGACCTGGACGGCGCAAGAGCTGGCCAAGGACGCGAGCGAGGACGCGACCGCATCGATCCAGTTCAACGACAAGGCGACGAGTCAGGACGTCTGCAAGGACGCCACCCTCACGCTCCACTACGACGCCAGCTGACCCCTCCGTGGTGGAGGGGCGGTGTTCGCGCCGTCCCTCCACCACCAAGACCCAACCGTGACGTGACCGAGGACGGTGGACGATGAAGGCAGCGACGAGCGGCGGGCGGCCTCGCCTGACGTTGTTCACTGCCCTCAGCCTGGTGTCCCTGGGCGCCTTGGCCCTGGTCAGCCCCAACGTCCTCGCCGGCACGCCGAAACAGGACTACTCGCTGTCGGCGCCGGCGCAGACGGTGACGCAGCCCGCGGCCGGGAACACAGCCGAGGCCGACTTCACGGTAACGATGGTGCCCGGCCCCGGCGGTTACAGCGACCCGGTGCAGCTGAGCGTCAAGGATCTGCCGAAGGGCGTCACCGCCGACTGGTCAAGCGGCACCGCGGTCACGACCGATGACCCCAGCCGCGTGCTGATGATCACGGTGCCGGCGACCCTCAAGGTCGGCACGTACACGTTCAAGGTCCACGGTGAGAACGCAGACACGGGCAAGGACGGCCACGACGTCGACGTGACTCTCGGCGTCGCGGCGCCCACGGCAGTGAGCCCGGCGCCCGGATTCAGCCTGACCGTCGCCCCGTCCGCGGCCACCGTCACGCAAGGCGACACGGCGACGTACACGGTCACGCTGTTCAGCACGGATCCGCCCACCGGCGGGGTCACCTTGTCTGCGAACGGCCTGCCGCACGAGACGTCGGCCACGTTCTCGCCTACGTCGCTCGACACGTCCGGTACGAGCTCGACCCTGACGGTCGAGACGACGGACAAGGCCCACACGGGCGACTACCACTTCAAGGTCACCGGCCTCAGCGGCAAGGCGAAGTACGAGGTCGTCGTCGCCCTGTCGGTCGTCGCGGCGCCGAAGGTGCCCGGCTTCACCCTCGCCATCTCGCCGGACGGTCAGCAGATCGCGGCCGGCGGCATCGCGACGTATGCGATCGGCATCGGCCGTACGGACTTCGCCGCGCTGGTCACGTTGTCAGTGGACGGCTTGCCGGTGGGTGCGACGGCTGCTTTCGACCCCAACCCGGCGGACGACTCCACCACGCTGACAGTCACGACCGACGCGGTGACCACGCCGGACGGTGACTACACCCTCGTCATCTCCGGCTCCGGCGGCGGCGATCCCGTGACGACCGCCAGTGTCAAGACCAAGCTCAAGGTCAAGACACCTCCGGGCAAGGCGTTCGGGATCTCCGGCGACGCAACAGGGACGCTCTACCCGGGCGGCGAGGCTGCCCCGATCGACCTGCTGCTGTCGAACCCCAACGACAAGCCGATCCTCGTCACGAACCTCGTGGTCACGGTCGTCGGCACCAACCATGAGGGCTGCACGAGCGCTGACTTCGAGGTCACGCCGTACTCCGGCGGCTACCCGTTGCGCCTGGAGAAGAAGACCAGCCGGCCGCTGTCCGGCCTGGGAATTCCCGAAGACTTCTGGCCGACCCTGAGCATGCTCAACCGCTCGGGACCGAACGGTCTTCAGGACGCCTGCAAGGACGCCACCGTCCAGCTGTCGTACTCGGGCAACGCTCAAGAGGCGAAGTGATGAGCATTCACCGGCTTCCCCGCGCGAGGTGGCACCGGCTGCCCGTGGTCGCTGCCGGAGCGGTCGCGGCCACCCTGATGGCCACCGGTACCGCGGTCGCGTACTGGACGTCGACAGGGACCGGGACCGGCAGCGCCACGGCGGGGACGATCTCCCTCTCGGTCGCGAACCAGAGCGTCACCGGCCTCTACCCGGGTGGCAGCGTGACCGTCAGCTTCGACGTGACCAACACGAGCGCAAGCGGCGCGCTGGACGTCACGGGTGTGTCCCAGGACAGCGTCAACACCGAGACCACCGGCTGTACGGCAGCCAACGTCGCGTTCACACCCACCGCACCGCTGCCCACCGGCATCGCCGCAGGCGGCACCGGCACGGTGACCGGCACCGTGACCATGAGCGCGGCCGCCGAGAACGCCTGCCAGGGCGCGACCTTCTCCATCGGGCTCACGGTGACGGGACGGCTGGGATGAAACGGCGCCTGGTGTTGACAGCCATCGCCGGAGTGGCAGCGCTGACCGTGGCCGCACCCGCGTGGGCCTACTGGGCCACGACCGGGTCGTCGACTGTCACGGCCACCGCAGCGACGCTGAGTGCACCGACCACCGCCACGGTCACCCCCGTGGGTACGGAGGAGCTGGACATCACCGTGACGGGCGCATCCGCGCCGAGCGCTTCGGCATACCGCGTCATGAGGGGCACGGCCGTCATCTGCAGCTCAGTCGCGCTGAACACCCCGTGCCAGGACGCCGGCCTGTCCCCGAGCACGGCGTACTCGTATGCGGTCTACGGCCTGCTCGGCAACAACTGGGTGAGCTCGGCCAGCCTGAGCGTGTCGGGCACGACTAACGCCCTGCCGGCGCTCACCTTCACGAGCTCGTCGACGACCTGCCCCAGCGGCGGCGTAGCGCTTGGCAACGGCAACAAGACGTGGTCGACGAAGGTGTCAGTCCCGTCGGCCGTCGGCTCACCGGTGACGGTCACTGTCGCCGACAACCACAACCCCACGGTCTCGACCACGGTGACGATCACGGCGGGCGACACGGAGAGCTCTACAGGCGGCAACGTCAACGGAGCGAACAATGGCGGCCGGGCGCAGTTCACCCTGGGCCAGGGTGAGAGCTCGCTCACCGTGACGGCAAGCGCAAGCGGGTACGCGTCGGTGACCTGCACCCTGACGCACTGACCCAGCCCTCACCAACGGAAGCACTTGCGCCCCGTCCACACCCAGCGCCGCCCCTCACGCGGCTCTGGGTTTGGGCGGGGCGCGCAGTTCAAGGCCGTCGGGTGAGGTGAACACCAGCTCGCCGGTGGCCAGCCGTTCCATGCCCCAGTTCTTGTGGTGGATGAGCCAGTGGTGGAAGGCGCACAGGTGCGCGCTGTTGTGCAGGCTGGTCGGGCCGCCGCGGGACCAGTGGTCGATGTGGTGCAGCTCGCAGCGGTGCAGGCCGGCTTGGCAGCCGGGGAAGGTGCACCCGCGGTCGCGCAGCCGGGCGGCGCGGCGTTGGGCGCGGGTCCAGGTCTTGGACGTCCGGCCGATGTCGAGGATCTCGCTGTCGCCGCCGAGGACGACCGGGATGAGCTCGGCCTCGCACGCGAGCCGGCGCACGGCGGCGGCGGACAGCGGGATAGCCCCCTCGAGCAGCCCCCAGCCCTCGACCTGGCCGGTGAGGGTGGCGTGGTCGATGGTGACCGTGACCTGGGTGGGTAGCCCGCCGGTGTCGGGCAGGTCGTCGCAGCGCAGGTAGTGGCCGCACACCTCGGTCAGGGCGTCCGCGGTGCGCTGGGCGCCGGTGCGGTCGTCGTCCGCCGAGACCTTCTGGGACAGTGCCCGCAGGACGGTGAGCAGCTGCTGCCCGCCGACCGGGTCGAGCATGCCCTCGACGTGCACCATCCCCTCGAACGTGGTCGCGGCGCTCGCCCACCGGGACGCGAACTTGCGCTGCTCGCGTTCCAGGGCGGTGTCCTCGGCGCCGGTGCGGATCAGCAGCTCGTGGGTGAGCCGGCCGAGCTGGCCGGGGTCCAGCGTGCGGGCCGCCTCGACCAGGATCGCTTCGGCGTCGGTCTCGACCGAGGGGGGCAGTTGGTCGAGGGTGTCGAGGATCGCCCGGGTGTGCCGCGCGGAGACCTCCCCCGCCTCCACCGCGGAGGCGAGCACCGGGTGCCGCCCGTAGCGTCGCGCGGCCCACAGCAGCTGCCCGGCCTCACCGGGGGCGCGGCGCTGCTCCTCGATGAGCCAGCCGCGCGTCGCCCGGCCGCACAGTGCGACGGTCACGTCCCGGCGGTCCAGGGCGACCAGCTCGCGGGCGAGCAGCCCGTCGAGGAGGTCCTTGGCCTCGATCAGGCCCTCGGCCCGCTCCAGCAGCGCGGCGTCCGGCAGCTCGGCCGGTGGCACGGCGGTGAGCGCGCGAAGCGCCTCGAGCAGCTGCTCCACCGCGCTCACCTCCCGCCAAGGCTCGAACGTATGTTCGATACATTAGCCTCACTTCCCGACAAAAGCAACCCGAGAACCGCCTGTGAACAAAGCCCCTACGACAGCGTCCAGGTGACCGTCACGGTCACCGACTCCGCCTGCTGCCCGGGGTTGACCGGCACCGGCGTCGGCGCGGCCGCAAGCGCGCCGGCGGCGTCGGCCGCCGGATACCGCACCGGCGCGTGCACCGTCTCCTCGATGCTCTTCACCGCGCCGAGGGAACGGTGCGACAGCCGCGCGTACCGCTCCGCCTTCTGCTTCGCGTCCACGAACGCCGCCTGGCGGGCGCGGTCGAGCAGCCCGGCGTTGTCCTGCAGGGTGAACTCCACGCCGTTCAGCCGGGTGGCGTCGCCGCCAGCGCCGACGGCGTCGCTGATCGCCCGGCCGGCCGCCTTGAGGTCGTGCAGCAGGACGGTCAGCCCCTCGTCGACGCGGTAGCCGTTCGGGTGGCCGTGGGCGTCGTAGCTCTCGTTGATGGCGACGTTGGACGTCTGGATGTCGGCGTCGGCGACCCCGTCCTTGCGCAGCGCGGCGGTGACCCGCGCGACGTCCGCGTTGGCGGCGTTCAGCGCCGCGGTGACGTTGCCCGCGACCTCGTGGACGCCCGCGCTCACCCGCAGCACGTCCGGCGTACCGGTGACCTGCCCGCTGCCGCCGACGGTCACCGCGCCGGGCGGGGGACCGGCCGCCGCGGCGGGGCTGAGCTCGCTCGAGACGGCGGCACCCGCCCCTGCGGCGACGAGCGCGGCAGCGGCGGCGGTGGCGACGAGTCGTCGGGTGGGTGTCATGGCGCGCTCCTCGGGTCCGGAGGGTCCGATGGGGTCCGGCAGGGTCCAACGCGCCTTGGACGCGCCCGGCCCGCGCCGCGGTTCCCGACGAGCCGCCCCCCGACTACCGTTGGGCGCGTGCACGAGGAACTTCCTGGCGACCTGCTCCCGCTGTCCTGGCTGATCGGCACCTGGCAGGGCGAGGGGGTGGGTGGCTACCCGACGCTCGAGGCCGACTTCCGGTACGGCCAGCAGCTCACCTTCGCCTGGTACGGCAAGCCGGTGCTGCAGTACTCCTCGGAGACCTGGTCGCTGGAGGACGCGCGCCCGATGGCCCGCGAGGTGGGCTTCTGGCGCCCGCAGCCCGCCGGCATGCTCGAGGTGCTGCTCGCCCAGCCGACCGGCTTCGTGGAGATGTTCTACGGCACGGTGACCGGCACCAAGATCGAGATCGTGACGGACCTCGTCGGCCGGACCCGTACGGCGAAGGAGGTCAGCGCCGAGAAGCGCCTGTACGGTCTGGTGGACGGCGACCTGATGTACGCGATGGACCTCGCGGCGGTCGGCCAGCCCCTGCAGCCGCACCTGTCCGCGCGCCTGAAGCGCGTGGGGGACTAGCCGGCCGCAAAGTGGCACGTTCTGCGTAGGAGTGGCACCTGATTGCGAGAGGTGGCCCTACCGTGCACAATGGGGTACATGCCTCTCCCCGCTGGTGCCGTGTCCGCGTCCTTCCATGTGGGGGCGAAGGGCCGGGTTGTGCTGCCCGCCGCCGTACGCCGCGCCGCGCACCTCGATGAGGGCGACGAGGTCGTGGCCCGCCCGGAGGGCGAGGGTCGTGTCGTGATCGAGACGGTGGCCTCGATCCGTGCACGCGTCTGGGCCGCCGCGCCCGAGACGTCCGGGCTCGACACCGAGGCTGATGTCCGCGCGATGCGCGACCAGGACCGGCAGCTCGAGCAGCGCCGCGCAGCTCAGAGCGCGTCCGAGCGCCGTACGGAGCAGGAGAGCGCCGACGCGGGTGCGGCTCTGCTCGCCCATCTCGGCTTGTGAGCGCCGCTGCTCGCAAGGTCGTCCTGGACGCGTCCGCAGCGCTCGCCTGGGTGCTGCACGAGCGCGGCGCGGCCACCGTCGACAAGCTCCTGCCGGTGGGTGTGGTCCCGGCATCCGTGATGGTCGAGACGCTGTACCGCGCGCAGGAGCGCGGGCATCGGCAGTCCTGCCAGGAGCTGCACGATGATCTTCTGGCGATGGGCCTGACGGTGGAGCCGGTCACCGATGAGGACACCGTCCGCGCTGCGGAGCTCGTTGCAGCATCGCGCCGCGACTCGAGCGGCTCGCTCTCTCTGGGGGACGGCCTGTGCATCGCGGTAGCGGAACGTCTGGGGCTGACGATGACGGGCAACGACAGGTACTGGGAGGGCGTGACCAGTTCCGTCACGTTCATGCCCTTCCGCTGAACCGCGCGCGGCCCCCGCCGCCGACCCCCGCTACCGGGCCTGCCGCAGCTTGTACAGCGCCTGCTTCGCCGCCCGCCGAACCGCCTTGTCGGCGAAGCCGTGGCCGAGGCTCTCGAGCACCGGCTCGGTGTAGGGGGACTCGACCCGCCACAGGTCGCCGACGAACGTGGCGAGCCGCCCGAGCGGCAGCGTCGCCTCCGGGGCGGCCAACGCCTGGCACAGCTCGGCCGCGCCACCGCCGATGAGCATGAGCGCGCACGACTCGACGAACGCGGCCGCGCCTTCCCCCGGCTCGAGCGCCTCGGCCGGCTCCACGCCGGCGTCGACGAGCCACAGCCGCGCGAACGGCCGCAGCACCGGGTCGTCCAGTGCCCCGCGTACGGCCGGCTCGGCGGCCGGGCCGACGTGGGACAGGGCGGCGAACGCGGCCGCGCGCGTGTCCAGGTCACCGGTACGGGCCGCCCCGAGCAGCTCGGCCGCGGCCGCCTGCGGCGTGCGGGCGGCGCACCAGGCGGCGACGGCCGCGTCGGTCTCGGCCATCGGACCGCCCATCGCGCCGCTGAGCAGCGTGGCCGCGTCGGCCTCTGCGAGGGAGACCAGCGTGGGCACGGTGACGGGGGCGATCTCGGGCAGCGTCACGGCGAGCCACTGCTCGCCGAGCGGGGTGACGGCCACGGAGTCGACGTGCTCGTCGTCGTACGGCGTCGCCGCCGGTACGACGCCGTACCGGTCGACCATCCCCAGCCGGGCCAGCCGCTCCAGCGCGTCGCGGGCCATCCCGGTGGCGAGGCGGCAGAGCATGTCGCTGAGCGGGCCCCGGTCCTCGCCCACCACCTCGAGGAGCACCTCGTCGAGCTCGTCCGCCGGCACCGGCTCTCCCCGCTGGTAGAGCAGCGCGAGCAGGACGGGCAGCGTCTCGTCCACCGCGTCGGCGAGCGGGACCAGCACCTGCGTGCCGCCGCCGAACCAGCAGCCGGCCTCCAGCGCCGCATCGGCGAGCGCGTACGCGACGGTCACCGGGTCGTCGGAGGCCTCCTCGCCGAGCCGGGCCTTCGTCGCCCCGACGTCGAGAAGGTCCGCCCAGGTGGCGAGCGTCCACGCCTCCGCGACACCGGGCAGGTCCGACGCGCTGCGGACCTTCTGCCCCCACCGGTCCCGGTCGGTGGTCTCCCCGGTGCCGAGCACCTCGACCAGCGCGGGCAGCTCGGCGAGCTTCGGGTTGCCCGTGCCGGTCACCGGTACGGGCCGTGCCGCGACGTGGGCGACCAGCCGCCGGATGCGGGTGACGAGCGGCGCGGCCTCGGCGGCTGCCACGAGCGTGGCCGGGTCGGCGGGCGGCGCCATCCGCAGCGGCAGGATGTCCGGTTCCAGGTCGTCGCCGGGCAGGGGCAGCGCGGCCCGGCGCTCGGCGAGCGGCTTTGCGTTGTGCGCGTCGACCCACGCCTGCATCGCGGCCGGGTCCTCGACGTCCACGCCCTCGGTGAGCATGGCGGTGACCATGGTCTTGGCCGGCCCCCAGCGCGTCCGGTCGGCCATCGCGGCCGGCAGCTCTTCCTCGGCGGCGGCCAGCTCGGCGTGCAGCTCGCCGAGGGCGCCGGCGGGTTCGAGCCGCCGGTGCTCGTCGAGGAAGCGCAGCCACGCGGCGAGGCTCGGCCCGATCTCCGCGATCTCGTCCTCGTCGGCGGGCAGCCGCGCCGGCAGGATGTCGAGCAGCAGCCGCCGCACGTCCCCGCGCCGCCACTCGTACGCCGGCCGCTCGAGGTGGTCGTCGTGCGCCTCGACGAGGTGCACCGCGGTGTCGGGGTCCGCGCCGGCTCGCAGCCCGTCGGCCGCGGCGAACCAGGTCCGGAACGTCGCGACCAAGCGGCGGTGTTCGGTGTCGTCGCTCACCACCCGGCTGAGGGTAGGGGGTGCGAGCGGCCGGTGATTAGTCCCGGCGACGCCGCGTCGGTCCGGTTGCCGCAGCGGTTTGCCTCACGCTGCGACATTCCGTCACGTTGCGTTGCTGGACGGGGGTTCAGCACGCCGGTGTCGGAATCATGGCCCGGCGGGGGACTTGTGGGTCCGGCCGGGCTGGGGGCGGCCGGACGCATGAGGAGGGCCCGGTGCGCTGGGGGACGCTCCGGGCCCTCACGCATACTGTTGCATGTCTGTACTCGGCTTGGCATAGGCCGTTAGTCTCATCGGCCGATGCTGCGCCACGACTTCTCCGTGCTGTTGCAGCGGCTGGCGGGCGAGCTGCGGCAAGACCGCGAGACCGCCTCCGCCGCGCGGCAGGCGCTCGCCGACGCCGGCGTGTCGCCCGCCGCGGCGCGCGCGTACGTCGTCGACATCGTCCGGGCCGCCGTCGGCGCCGGGCACGTCAGCGCCCGCGACCGGGACATCTGGCTCGCGGTCACCGGCCTCACCGGCCGCCTCTACAGCCGGGCGCACGTCGCCCGCGAGTACGGCATCACCGCCAGCCGGGTCGACCAGATCCGCGTCGAGGTCACCGCGCTCGTCGCGCCGTTCGTGGAGCACCGGCGGCTGCACCACCCGGGCGTGCAGCCCCGCGACCGGGAGCTGCGCGAGGAGCAGGCCTTCGCCCGCCTGCACGGGCAGGCCGCGCTCGCGCGCAACGAGCGCGAGGTGTCCACGGTGCAGGCGCTGTGGCGCGAGCGGTCCGAGTCGACCGCCGTCCGCCACCGCGCGCAGCCGGGAGCGGTTCCGGCGAGTGAGCGGGCGGCCCGGTCGCGGCTGCGCGAGCCGCTGCTCGCCCGGCTCGCCCAGGAGGCGCAGGCCCCGCTGCCGCCCCTGCTGCGGCTGCTCAACAGCGAGGGGCGGCCCCGCCGTCCGGACAGCATCGACCCCGACCGGCTCGCCGCACTCGTCCCCGCCGACCCGACCACCCCGGCGATCACGCCGGGCAGCGGGCACGAGGTGATGGAGGCCATCGCCGGCTACCTGTGCCACCCCGTCTCGCCCGACCCGCAGACCGAGGCCCGGGCGTGGGCCGCCGCCGTACGGATCTGGATGACCCGCCGCGGCATGGCCGCGGTCATCGGTGCCCGGCACGTACGCCGGCTGCTCGGCCCGACCCACCCGCTGACCCTGCAGGTCTACGGCGACGTTATCGGCATCCTGCGCGGCAACGGCTACCTGCGCACCGCCCAGCACACGCTCGCGAACGTCCTGCGGGCGGCCGAGCAGGCGTCGCTGCCCCCGGCCGAACGCGCCCGGCTGGAGGCGATCGCGCTGTTCGGCGCCGGCGCGGCCAGCCCGCAGTGGCAGCAGGGGCTCGAGCCCGTCCCGTCGCTGCTCGCCGTTCAGTCCGCGCAGGAGCGGCTGCTGACCCTCACCGAGGTCGGTGGGTTCCCCTTCGACTGGCACCTCAACGCCCGCCGCCGCCGGGTGATGGCCCTGCACCAGCTCGCACTGCACGACGACGGTCCGCGGCGGCGGTCGTCGCCGCTGTGGAACCGCGAGGTCACGGCCGAGGTGCAGGCGCTCGACGAGATCGCCCAGAGCACCGCCGACATGTTCGCGCGGATCAACTGGGCGATGGTCCGTACCCGGATGAGCCTCGACCTCGGCGACACCGCGGCGTTTCGCCACTACGCCGCGCAGGCCGCGGACATGCCCGACTTCGTGCCCGGCATGCGCGAGATCCTCCTGCCCGACCTGCAGGGGCTGCTGCGGCAGGGCAAGCGCCGGCGCTGGGCCCTGCCCGAGGCCGCGGAGGCGCTGGTGTCGTAGGGGGCGGGGGTCCGGCGTCACCGCTCGGTGAAGCAGGCTCCCTGGCCGAGCAGGCCGAGGCCGGCCCGGCCGCCGGCGGCGTAGTGCGCGATGCCGCTTGCGCGACGAGGACGGGTAGCCGGTACGCGGGCCGGTGGTCGACCGGGGTCTCCGCGCTGGTGGCCTGGTAGAAGAACTGCAGGCCCGAGACGGCGCTCGCCTCGGCGATCGCGGAGGCAAGCACGTCGTCGGCGCCCGTGAACGGCTGGTTGCCGCTGATGACGTAGTGGATCGGCTGGCACGGGTCCCAGCGGGCGGGCGGCGGGTTTCCGCAGGAGCGCGTAGTCGCCGCTGCCGGTGGACGCCGCGGCGCCTTCGACGACCTGCCAGGCGTCACCGTACGGGCCTGCTGGGTCAGGTGGTCGAGGCAGCGTTGCGCCGGGAGCTGTTCAGCCCGGCCGGTGACCGCGAGCGTCCGGACGTACCGGTGTTCCACGGCTCCGGCGGGCCGCGGCCAGGCATCGACCTGACCTCGAACGTCGCCCTGCAGGAGGCCCTCGACGAGGACGTGCCGCTCGTGCGGCGCCGCTGAGCATGCTGCTGCTCGACGTCAACGTCGTCCTCGCCGCGCACCGCGACGACCATCCCCACTTCACGGCCGTGCGGCCCTGGTTCGACGCGCTGCTGGCCGGCGACGAGCCCTGCACCGTCCCCAGCACCGTGTGGGGTTCGTTCCTGCGGCTGGCGACGCACCGCAGGGTGTTCGTCGAACCGACGCCGCGGGACGTCGCCTTCGCGTTCGCCCGGTCGGTCGTCGCGCAGCCGCACTACCTGCCGACCTCCCCGGGGAGCCGGCACCTCGCCCTGCTCGAGCAGCTGTGTGTGGAGGCCGATGCGCGCGGGGACCTCGTCGCCGACGGGGCCCTGGCTGCCATCGCGGCGGAGAGCGGCGCGGTGATCGTGACTCTCGACCGGGACTTCGCGCGGTTCCGCTCGGTGGAGCACCGGCTGCTCCCCGGCTGACCGCCGCGCCGCCGTTCAGAAGCTGGTGGTCTACCGTGCGCGGGAGCCTGGGGGAGGGACGAGCGGCGCTGTGGGGCGCGGGATAGTCGAGCCGGACGTGGACGACCTGATCGGTCGCGCCGCTGACCTTGCGGCACTCGACCACCTGCTCGCGGACGCCGCCGCCGGCACCAGCCAGGTCCGCGTCGTCCACGGCCCGGCCGGGATCGGCAAGACGTCGCTGCTGCACGCCGTCCAGGACCGTGCGGACGGCTGGCGGGTGCTCACCGCGACCGCGGTGCAAGCCGAGAGCGCGCTGCCGTACGCGGCGCTGCTCAGCCTGCTCGAACCGCTGGTCGACCGGTTCGACACGCTGCCCGGACGCCAGGGCGCGGCCCTGCGCGGCGCGTTCGCGCTCGGCGCGCCGGTGGCCGGTGACCGTTTCGCGGTCGCGCTGGCCGCGCTGACCCTGCTCGCCGAGGTGGCCGCGGGCGAGCCGCTGCTCGTCGTCGTCGACGACGTGCAGTGGGTGGACGCGGAGAGCGCGCAGGCGATCGCGTTCGTCGCCCGCCGCCTGCGCGCCGAACGGATCTGCCTGCTGCTCGGGCATCGCGCGGGCATCCAGCCGCCGGTCGACCTGTCCGGGCTGCCCCGGCTGGACATCAGCCCGCTCGACGAGCGGTCCGCGCATCGCCTGCTGGCCGTGACCGTGCCCGAGGTCACCGCCCAGGTCGCGCGGCGGCTGGTCTCCTCGGCCGCGGGCAACCCGTACGCGCTGATCGAGCTGGCCCGGGCGCTCAGCCCCGGGCAGCTGGGCGGCACCGAACCGATCGGGCCGCTGCCACCCGTGCGGCCGGAGATCGAGGACCTGGTCCGCCGGCGGGTCGCCGAGGTCGCACCGCAGGTACGCCAGGCGCTGCTCGTCGCCTCCGCGGCGGCCAGCGGCATCGCCGACCGGGTCAGCGCGGCCGGTGCCGCGCTCGGGTTGCCCGCCGACGCGCTGGACGAGGCGGTGGCCGCCGGCCTGCTGCGCGTCGAGTCGGACCGGCTGCAGTTCTCCCACCCGCTCGTCCGCTCGGCGGTCTACCAGCTCGCGTCCCCGTCGCAGCGCCGGCAGGTCCATCGGGTGCTCGCGGACGTGGCCGCGGCGGTCGGCGACACCGAGGTGGAGGCGTGGCACCTGGCGCACGCTGCCAGCGGGCCGGACGAGAGCACCGCCCGCGTGCTGGACGTGGCCGGCGACCGGGCGCGTTCCCGTGGCGCGCACGCGACCGCGGCCACGGCGCTGGCCGCGGCGGCCCGCCTGAGTGAGAACGCGGGCCAGCGGGGCCGTCGCCTCGCCGCGGCCGCCGAGTCCGCGCTGCTGGCCGGTCAGGTCGGCCGCGCGGCGAGCCTGCTCGCCGAGGCTGCCGACGCGCCCGGCGACGAGGAGACGCGGCTGACCGTCGCGACCCTGCAGGCCCGGCTCGCGCTGATGACCGGCCATGCGCTGCCCGGCGCCGTCGACGCGCTCGAGGAGGCCGGCCGCCTGCGCGAGGAGTCCGACCCGACCGTGTCCGTGCAGGCGTACGCGGACGCGGCCGCCCTCGCCATCTACGCCCGCCAGCTCGAGCGGGCGGTCCGGCTCGGCGACCGGGCGGTCACCGTCGCCGCCCGCGGGGACGACGCGCTGCGCGCCACCGCGGACGTGGCCAGCGGGGTCGCGCGCAGCTGGTCGGGGCGAGCCTTCGACGCTGACGCGCTCGTCCGCGGGGTGAGCCGGCCGCTCGGGACCGGCGCGGACCCGCTGCGGGCCGTGCAGCTGCTCCAGCAGGTGGTGGCCGGGCTCGCCTCCGCGCGCCGGCACGCGGAGGCGGCCCGGCACGCCCAGCGGTTCATCACCGCCGCCCGCGAGGTCGGCGCGGTCGGCGTGCTTCCCCTCGCCCTGTGCCTGCACGCGAACACGGTGTTCTGGAGCGGCGACTGGGACGCCGGGCAGCTGTCCGCCGCCGAGGCGCTGCGGCTCGCCGAGAGCACCGACCAGCCGGCCGTCGTGCTGTTCGCCTGCGTGTGCCTGGCCCACTTCGACGCCTCGCGGGGGCGGCGGGCCGAGGCCGAGCGGCTGGCCCGCCGCGCGCTGCAGCTCATGGACGCGACCGGCGTCGAGCTGTTCCGGGTGCCCGCGCATGCCACCCTCGGGCTCGCCGCCCAGGCCGACGGTGACGTGCCCGCCGCCGTCGCCGCGTTCGACGAGGCCTACCGGCTGCACGGGCTGGCCGCACCGACCATCGTGCACTGGAAGGCGGACTATGCCGAGGCGCTGGCCGCCGCCGGTCGGGAGCAGGAGGTCGCGGCGATGCTCGCGACCATGGACCGTCGCGCTGCCGAGCCGGAAGGCCTGTGGGAGCGGGCGATGCAGGCACGCGGCCGTGCCGTCGCCGGGCTGAGCGCCGACGCCGCGGCCGACTTCGCCGCGGCCGTCGCGCTCTACCAGCAGATCGGTGTGCTCTACCCGCAGGCACGCACCCTGCTCGCGTGGGGGGAGCAGCTGGCCGCAGCCGGGGACGCCCGGCTGGCCCGCCCGCGGCTGTCCGAGGCGCTGGAGCTGTTCGAGCGTGTGCACGCCCACCCGTGGGCCGAACGGGCCCGGCAGGCACTCGCCGGGCTCGGCGTCCCGGTCACCGTCGACGAGCAGTCGCAGCTGGCCGACCTGCCGGCCGAGACCCAGCAGATCGCCCGGCTGGTCGCCGCCGGCGCCAGCGTCCCCGACGCCGCCCGGCAGCTGTTCGTCGGTGAGCCGACCGCCCGCGCGCTGCTGCGCGAGGCGATGCAGGCGCTCGACGTCACCACGGTGGACGGGTTGCGCGCCGCCGGCGGGGAGCTGCCTGCACCGGCGGACGACGCCCGCCACCACGTCCGGCTGCTCGGCGACTTCGCGTTGCGCGTCGACGGGGCACCGGTGGGCCGGCTCGGGGACCTGCCCGGTCAGGCGGTCAAGTTCGTGGCCCTGTCCGGTGCGGTGCACGTCGACGAGCTGGTCGAGGCGCTGTGGCCGGAGACCGACCCGGAGGTCGGCCGCCGCCGGCTGCGCAACGTCCTCACCCGCGTGCGCGCCGCCGCCGGAGGGCTGCTCGAACGCACCGGCGACGCGGTCCGGCTGGCCGCCGGCGTCCCCGTCGACGTCCACCTGTTCCGGGCCGAGGCCGACGCTGCGCTGGCCGCCACCGACGACGGCGAGGCCCGCCGGCGCGGTCAGCTGGCGGTCAGCGCGTACGCGGGAGAGCTGCTGCCCGCCGACCGGTTCGTCGAGTGGACCGCGGCACCCCGCGAGCGGCTGCACCGCCGCTACCTGCAGGTGCTCGACCGGCTCGCGGCCGCCGCCGAGGCGGACGGCGACCTCGCCGCCGCGGCCCGCTGGACGGAGACCGCGATCGACGCCGACCCGTACGGCGACGCCCGCTACCTCGCCGCCATCCGGCTGCTGCAGGCCGCCGGACTGCACGACCGGGCCTCGGCCCTGCACGGGCGCGCCTGGCAGGTGGCCCGCAGCCTCGGCGTGCCGCCCCCGCCTGCCCTCGACCGGATCCGCTGACCGACTTTCGCGTCGGAACCGGGCACCGGGGCCGTTACCTCCGGAACTGGTACGCCGCTGGTACCCGCCGTCCCTAGCGTCCGGCGCGTGTTCGTCTCGTTCGTGCTGCGGCTGAGCAGCCGGGAGCTCGGCTGGGGGGAGCTCACCGGCTCGGTCGAGGACGTCAGCACCGGGCGGGTCGCCCCCATCCGGGGCGTGGCCGACCTGGTCGCGTTCGTCACCGACACGGCGCGCCCGACCGCGCCGGCGCCGCGCGCGGGACGGGACGACACACCAGAGCCGAACCGGTCCGAGGGGTAGGGGTCCATGCTGCGGTCACGGACGTTGTGGTCAGTGGTTGCCGGAACGGGCTCGCTGAGCCTGCTCGCCGCCGGGCTGGTCGTGGCCCCGGCCGTACCGGCCGCCGCGGTGACCGGCTCGCCGTACCCGCTGTCGCTGGCGAGCGTCGCCACCGACGGCACCCCGGCCGACGGGCCCAGCTCCGCCCCGGCCATCAGCGCCGACGGCACCCGCATCGTCTTCGCCTCGCAGGCGACGAACCTCGACGCGAACGGCCCGCAGACCGGGCAGAACGCCTACCTGCGCGACACGGTGACGGGGACCACGACGCTGATCGGCGAGGACCCGGTCGACTCCACGTCCGCGACCCAGGACGTGCACTTCGGCGGGTCGATGCCGTCGATCAGCCCGAACGGCCGTTACGTCGCCTTCCTCGAGTCGGTGTATCCCGCCGGCGGCGGTGACGGCCACGACGAGGTGTTCGTCCGTGACACCACTGACCACAGCATCACCCGGTTCGCGCCCACCACCGCGCAGGCCTACCTGGAGGCCGGCCGGCCGACGGTCGCGAACGACGGCACGGTCGCCTTCCCCGCCGCGTTCACCTCCCCCGCAGCGGGGACGTACACCGGCTGGGCGTACCTGTCCGCCCCGCTCGCCGACCCGGCCGCGCTCACCCGCATCGGCAGCGCCGGGGACGAGGGCATCGGCGGCGCCGTCAACGCCGTCGCGCTGACCAACGACGGCACCGTCGCGGTCTTCTACTCCTACGCCAACCCGGACGCGGCCACGAGCACCCCCGGCGAGTGGAGCGTGTGGGCGGCGACCCGGACGGCCGACACCGACCCGTTCGGCACGGCCCAGCAGCTGGCCGTCACCGACGTGGGCGCTGACGACGCCACCGCCATGTTCGGCCCGCCCGGGCTCACCGCCGACGGGGCCACCGCCGCGGTCGTCACCTTCGACGCCGGCCAGCAGATCAGCCTCCTCCCGGTCGCCGGCACCGACCACACCCCGGTGCTCAGCGGCGCGTTCACCGGCACCGCCGCGTTCGGCGGCGTGCTCGACCCGGTGCTCAGCGCCGACGGGTCCAAGCTGACCTTCGTCGCCTTCCCGCCGATCACCGGTTCGACCGTGGGCCCCAGCGGCCTGTGGGAGTACACGGCCGGCAGCGCCGGACCGGTGCAGGTCAGCACCGCCCCCGACGGCACCACCCCGGCGGACGCGGACGCGACCGGTGCGCTCAGCCAGAACGGCGCGGCCATCGTCGTCGACTCCGCCGCGACCAACCTCACCACCTCCTGGCCGGGGTACGAGGCCATCTACGTCGGCCGGCTCGCCGACACCGAGCCGCCTGCCTGGCCGACCGGCGCGACGCTGACCGCCTCGTCGGTGACCAGCGACTCGGTGACCGTCACCTGGTCGGCGGCCGCCACCGACAACGTCGGCGTCACCGCCTACGCGGTCAGCGACGGCACCGGGCAGACCACCCGCGTCGCCGGGTCGGCGACCAGCGCGACGCTGACCGGCCTGGCCCCGGACACCGCCTACACGGTCACCGTCACCGCCGAGGACGCGGTCGGCAACGCGACCGATGGCCCGCAGGCGCAGGTGCACACCGCGGTGTTCACCGGCGTGGCGCTGGCCGCGACCGCCACCGACACCGGCGTGCACCTGTCCTGGCCGGCCAGCAGCGCAGCGGGTCTGTACGGCTACGAGATCTACCGGGGCCCGGATGCCACGGACCTGAGTGCCTACGCCCCCGTGAGCACCGTCACCGCCTACGACGACACCGACACCAGCCCGAAGACGACGTACGCGTACGCCGTGCACACGCTCACCGGAACCGACACCGACAGCCCGTACACCGCCACGCAGACCGTCACCACCAAGCCGCCGCCGTTCGTACCCAGCCGGCTGGCCGCCCAGGCCAACAACGACGGGACGGTCACCCTCAACTGGGACCCGTCCGGGGACACCTCCGTCACCGGCTACCGGGTGATGCGCGCCGCCGGCACGCAGGCGGCGACCACGCTGGCCGACCTGCCGCTGTCCGGCGGCACGAACTACCAGGACACCGCTGCCGACGCGGGCACGCAGTACACGTACACGGTCGAGACCCTCGCCGGGAGCACCGCCGCCCCGTACTCCGAGGCGCAGACCGTCACCACCCCGGACCTGCCCGTCCCGGCAGTCACCACCTCGACCTCGGTGCCCCGGCACCTGTCCGCGGTGGTGTCCGGCTCCACGCTCACCGTCACCGCGACCGGCCAGCCGAACCGCACCGTGTCCGCGGTCGTCGCCTACACCAGCTGGGCGCCGACGACCGGGTCACCCGCCGTGCAGACCACGCTGACCGCCGCCCCGCACGTGATGGTGCACCCCCGCCGGCTGGCCGCGCCCGCCGACGTCACCGGCTCCCCGGTGGCGGCCACGAAGACCGTGCCGCTGACCGCGGACCCCGACCATCCCGGCACGTACAGCGGCCAGTTCGCCGTCACCACCGGTATCGCGTCCATCACCGGGGTCACCGTCACCGAAGCCGACGGCGCCGGGCACACGGCCACCGCCGACGCGCCGGACTTCCCGGCCGACGTCACCGGCACCGTGCACGTCGTCGTGGACGCCCCGGACGGCAGCCAGGTCGGCTCCACCCTGCTGACCAGCGGCGAGACCATGGCCGACAGCGTCGAGCAGAAGCTCGACACCACCGGCAACACCTTCGACCTCGCCGCGCTGCCGACCCCGCTGTCGGCGTACTGGCTGTGGCTCGACAACGCCACCGGGCAGCAGACCGCGAGCACGTCCGTGCAGGTCTCCGGCGGGCTGACCACCGACGTGACCCTGACCCCGCAGCTGTACGGCACGCTGACCGTGCACGTCCACGACGCGGCCGGCAAGCCCCTCGACGTCGATGTGTCCGTGCTCGACAGCACCGGCAGCGTCGTCGCCCGGCCCTACGACTCCAACGGGACTGCGACCGCGACCCTGCCCGTGCCGGCCGACGGCAGCACCTACCAGGTCCGCGCCCAGCTGTACGACACCACGCTGCCGCTGCAGTCCGCGACCTTCACCACGACCACGCTGACCTGGGCGGGCGCCACCGCCGACCTGACGCTGAACCCGCTGCCGACCGCGAGCGTGTCCGGCACCGTCTCCCGTGACGGCACCGCGGCCACCGGGCTGCCCGGCGCGACCGTGCAGCTCAGCGAGCACGTCGACGGCCGCGACTGGAACTACACGGCCACCACCGACGACACCGGCCACTACACGCTGACCGGGCTCGCCGGTGACGGCACGCTGTCGGCGAGCACCCCGTCCGACCCTGCGGTCAGCCAGCCGGTGACGCTGACCGCCGGCACCCCGGCCACCGCCGACGCCACCCTCGCCGCACCGGTGAGCTACCCGGTGAACCTGACCCTGCAGACGGACTACTACCACAACGGGCAGCTGACCGATCAGCCCATCGACTGGACGACCGCGATCCACCTCGTGCTGCGGCTCCGCTCACCGTCCCAGCAGTTCTCCCCGCAGTCCGGCTCGGTGTCCATCCTGGCCCGGCCCGGAGATGCCGTGCAGTTCTGCTCGAACGGCGCGCAGATCGGCCTGCCGTACGCGTGCGTGACCGGTACCGCACCGGCCGACCCGTCCACCCCGATCAGCCTCGACCTCGTCCTCGGCAAGGTGCAGGGCGTCAAGGGCACGCTCGCGATCGGTGCCGACGACTGGTGGGAGGCGTCGATCGCCCGGCTCGTCGACGGCAAGCCGCAGCAGGTCTCCTGGCAGTACGGCAACGGTCCCGCGTTCACCCTGGACTTCCCCGAAGCCGGCCCGCACGTGGTCACCTTCCAGACCCGGCTGGGCAGCCGCTCCGTCGACGCCTCCCCGCAGACCGCGCAGGTCCTCGACCTCGGCACGATCACCCCGCAGGCGCAGACCGGCCCGTTCGCCAACGCCGGGTCCACGGTGACCGCCGGCGAGCCGACCGTGGCCGCGGGCGAGACCGTGGACGTGCGCACCGCCGTGCACAACGACTCGGGCCAGGTGCTGCACCACGCCACCGCGACCCTGCAGGTGCCCGCGTACACGACGCTGGGTGACAGCAGCGTGCTGCTCGACGGCAAGCCGGTGCCGTTCACCACCGTGGACGGCGACCACGTCCAGGTGGCCATCGGTGACCTCCCTGCCGGCGGCACCGCGGTCGTGCACCAGGCACTCGCCGTCGACCCGAGCGCACCCGCGGACACCGACCTCACCGCCACCTCGACCGCGGCCGCGGACGGCGTCGACCCGACCCAGATCGGCAGCGCCGGGATCACCGTCGGCGGGCTCACCCTGGACGCGCCGCTGCACACCCAGGTGACCGACATCCACGTCTCCGGCCGGGCACCCGCCGGGCTGACCGTCACCGTCTCCGACGGCGACGCGCGGATCGGGACGTTCACCGCCAGCGCAGGCGGCTACTGGGACGGCCAGGTCACCCTTGCCAGCAGCGTGGCCAGCCACCAGCTGACCGCCACCGCCGTGGTCGGCGCGGGTGTCCCCCCGCTGCAGGCGAGCGCCCCGGTGCACTACGACCCGCAGGACGTGGTGATCACCAACATCACCATCCGCCAGCCCGACGGGCGGCAGATCAGCTGGGACCCGCGCCAGGGATCCCGCCGGTTCGGCTACATCTGGCGGCCGCAGAACCCGTACATGATCGTCGACGTCACGTTCAGCGACCCGGCGCGCGCCACCAACGTGGTCGTGCACGTCGGTGACGGGAAGGCCGACGCGGCCAAGAGCGCCGACGGGGTGTTCGAGGCCAAGGTCAAGACCGACCTGCCGACCGACTTCTCCGTCGACTACGACGTGCTGCCCGCCGTGACGTCCTGGCTGCAGACCCAGGACCCCACCCCCGCGCAGGTCAACGCGCTGCTGCCCGACGCGCTGACCGAGGTGACCAACGTGCAGGACACGGCCACCGCCACCGGTGGCACCGTCAGCGGCGACCTGCCCGGACTGACCGAGGACGGCAGCCCCACCACGATCAGCGCGACGTTCACCGTCAGCGACGCGCCTGACTACCAGCCCTCAGCCGCCGACCAGCAGCTCGCAGCCGAGGCCGGCAGCCCGCTGCTCGGTCAGACGGTGACCGACTCCACGCGGGCGGACGGGTCGATCGTGCACACGGTCACCATGTACCTGCCGGTGGACACGACGCCGACCGCGTCGCCGTCGCTGGCCGGCCGGGCGCATCCGGCGGCTCTCGCCGCGCCGCGGCTGGCGGGCACCGTCAAGAAGATCGAAGAGACGATCGAGGTCACCAACAAGATCAAGAGCCTCGACCCGCAGGCCAAGGTCGACGCGATCAACGCCGCCGCGAAGCAGCTCGCGAACGGCGCCGCCCAGATCCCCGGACTCGACCCGTTCACCGAGAAGACCGGCAACGGCGTGCTCGACCAGATGGTCGACTACGTCGACAAGCAGTGCTCCTCGGACAACCCGTTGTTCAGCGGCGACGCCAGCGTGAAGGGCGACCTGATCGACAAGATCAAGCTGGCGGACTTCCACCGCACGTCCACGATGGGGCTCAAGGCGGCCGCCAACTTCGTGGCCGGCAAGCTCTCGCCCGGCGGCGCGGTGGAGGGTGCGGTCATGCAGGGCGTGGCCGGCGCGGCCACTCACGGCAAGCTCACCGGCGTCACCCAGGTCTCCGACCTGCTGCTCGACGCGAAGTACCAGGACGAGGTGAACGCGCTCAGCAGCACGATCATGGCCAAGTGCCCGCCGCCACCCCACGGCTCGTCCACCAGCCCGATGGGCAAGATCACCGTGACCTCGCCGCTGCCGCACCACCACCAGCCGGTCGGCTCCAGCACCCCCGCCATCGACCCGAGCGGCTACGTCTACGAGGCGGTCCCGTCGAACCGGCTCGCGAACGTCACCGCGACGATCGAGTACGCCACCAGCCAGGACGGGAAGTGGACCGTGTGGGATGGCAGCGCGTTCGGCGAGGACAACCCGGTGCAGACCGACCCGCAGGGCGCCTACCACTGGGACGTCCCGGTCGACTGGTGGAAGGTCGTGTTCACCAAGGACGGCTACCGGACCGCCGAGACCCAGCCCGTCCACGTGCTCCCGGCCCAGTACGGGCTCAACGTCGCCCTGGTCTCCCTCGCCGCACCGACCCTGGCGAAGGCCACGTCGGACGGCGCCACCGTCACGCTGACCTTCGACAAGTACATGACCGCCGCCAGCGTGCCCGGCCAGGTCACCGTCAGCGACGCGGCCGGCAAGCCAGTCACGGGCACGGTCACCGCGGTCGACCCGCAGCCGGACCCGACGACCGACGGGCAGACCCTGGCCCGCACGTTCACCTTCACCCCGGCCGCCAGCCTGGCCGCGGGCACGTACACCGTGCAGGTGGGCGCCCAGGCAACCACGTACGCCGGCAGCCACCCGGCAGCGCCGCTCACCGCCACGGTGACCGTCAGCGGTCCCCGGACCCCCGGTGGCGCCGGCAGCACCCCGCCCGCGCCCCAGCCGCCGACGCCGCCGACGCCGCCGGCCCCGCCGGCCGGCACGACCGACGCGCACTCCGGGGCGTCCGACAGCGCGTTCGGCACCGCGACGGCGACCAGCGCGCACACGACGGTCGTCGGCCACGGCCTCGGCGCGGTCACCGTCGGCCAGTACGCCGCGGACCCGGAGGCGAGCACGCCACCGAGCTCGCAGCCGGCCACGTACTTCGACGTCCGCTCGACCGGGTTCACCGCGCTCGCCGTCACCGAGTGCAACGTCCCGGCCGGTCACGAGCTGTACTGGTGGACCGGGTCGGCCTGGCAGCCGGTGCAGCCGCAGACCCGCGACGACGCCACCGGCTGCCTCACCGCCACCCTGTCCGGGCTGAGCTCCCCCGGCATCACCGAGCTGTCCGGCACCCCGTTCGCCGTCACCGGCCCGCCGACCGTCAGCCTCACCACCGCGTGCCCGGCCGGCACCGGCACCGGGTTCGCCGACCTGGCCGGCAGCTTCGCGCAGGCCGCGGCCGCGTGCCTGACCGGCTACGGCATCGCGAAGGGGGAGACGCCGACCGTCTACGGACCGGGCCGCGCGGTCACCCGCGGGCAGATGGCGCTGTTCCTGGCCCGGCTGCTCACCGCCGCAGGGGTGTCCCTGCCGACCCGGCCGGCGATGGCCTTCACCGACGTCGACCCGGCCGGTGCTTACGCCACCGCCGTGAACCAGCTCGCCGCCGTCCTCGCCGTACGCGGCAGCGACCGGCACGCCTACCACCCGGGCGGGGCGGTGACGCGCGAGCAGATGGCGGCCTTCCTCGTCCGCGCGTACCGGCTGGCGACCGGCCAGCAGGCGGACATCAGCGTCAGCCGGTTCTCCGACGTACCCGCCGACGACCCGTTCGTCGCCGACATCGCCGCGCTCACCGGGCTCGGCATCACCGCCGGTGTCGCACCGGCCACGTACGGACCGGGGCGCACGGTCACCCGGGCCGAGATGGCCGAGTTCCTCGCGCGCACCCTGTCGTTGCTCGTCGCCGCCGGGAAGGTGACACCCGTCGGCTGACTGGGGGGACAGGGAGGGATGGCGGGTAGCGTCGCCCCTCGTGAGCGTTCTCGAGGGGATCCGCGTCGTCGAGCTGGGTGTGTGGGTGGCCGGTCCGTCCGCGGCCGGGGTGATGGCCGACTGGGGTGCCGACGTCATCAAGGTCGAGCCACCCGCCGGCGACCCGATGCGGGCCATGTTCGCCAGCACCGGCTACTCCGCCGACATCCCGAACGCGCCGTTCGCCGTCGACAACCGCGGCAAGCGCAGCGTCGTCCTCGACCTGACCCGGCTCGAGCCACGGGCCGCGCTCGACCGGCTGCTCGACACCGCGGACGTGTTCGTCACCAACCTGCGCCTCGACCCGCTCGCCCGGCTCGGGCTGCTGCCCGACGACGTGCGCGCGAGCCGCGAGCGGCTCGTCTACGCGCTGCTCACCGGCTACGGCTCCGACGGGCCGGACAAGGACCGGGCCGGCTACGACATCGGTGCGTTCGGCGCCCGCTCCGGTGTGCTGCACCAGATGGTCCCGGCCGGCCAGCCGCCCGCGCCGATCCCGCGCGGGCTCGGCGACCACGCCACCGGCCTGGCCACCCTCGCCGGTGTCCTCGGCGCGCTGCTCGACCGCGGCCGCACCGGCCAGGGCCAGCTGGTCGAGACCTCGCTGCTGCGTACCGGCATCTACACCCTCGGCTGGGACATCGCCATCCAGCTCACCCTCGGCAAGGTCGCCGGCACGGTGCCCCGTACGGAGGCGCCGACCCCGACGTCGAACTCCTACAGGTGCGGCGACGGCAAGTGGGTGTGGCTGCTCGGCGTCGAGGCCGACCGGCACTTCCCGCGGCTGTGCAAGGCGCTGGAGCGTACGGACCTGCTCGACGACGAGCGGTTCGCCTCCGCCCGCTCCCGCCGGCACAACCGGCACGAGCTGATCGGCATCCTCGACGCCGAGTTCGCCACGAAGCCCTACGCCGAGTGGCTCGAGCGCTTCGACGCCGAGGACGTGTGGTTCGCCCCGGTACAGACCCCGGGTGACGTGGTCGCCGACCCGCAGGCACGGGCGTCCGGCGCGTTCGTCCAGGTGGGGGAGGACGACGGCTTCGAGTCGGTCGCCTCGCCGGTTGCGTTCTCCGCGCACCCGGTCGACCGGCTGCCCGAGCCGCCCGAGCTCGGCGGCAACACCCACGAGGTGCTGCACGAGCTCGGCTACAGCGAGGACGACATCGCCACGGTGACCGGGTGAGCGAGCCGGCGTTCACCCGCGCCGCCCCCGCACCCCCACCCGCACCTTCGTGCGGCGTACTGGGGTCAAACGATCTCCAACAGCCCCAGCTGGCCGCATGAAGGCGGTCAGGGGGCGCACCGAGAGCCCCAGCCCGTGACACGGTCGGGCCCCGGACGCCCCCTAGGTGTCCGGGGCCCATACCGCTCCAGGGTGTCCTACTCGCTATCTCCGGCCCTTGCCAGCACCCTTGGTCCCGGTGCTGGAGGTCATCGGCACGTACGGGTCGCAGTCGGCCGGGACGTCCTGGCCGATGTAGGCGTCCTGGCAGGCCGAGCCCCCGGCGTACGAGGGCAGGCCGGACACCGGGAGCGACCAGATTCCCCGGCCGTACGTCGCGGCGTACAGGTTGCCGTCCGGGCCGGGCTCGAGGTCGGTCACCACCGTGGCCGGCAGCCCCGTGCCGAGCCGGTACCAGGTGCCCTGGTCGAGGAGGAACGCGCCGAGGTCGGAGCCGACGACGATCCGGCCGTCGCCGACCCACTTCACCGTGCTCATCGGGACGTCCGGCAGGTTGCCGCTGATGTCGGTCCAGTGCACCCCGTCCGTGGACGTGAACACGTGCCCGACACCCGCGCCCGGGCCCTCGGTCCAGCGGCGGGAGAAGCCGTTGAACGCCAGCAGGTAGTGCACCTGGCCCGTGCTGTCGTGGTAGACGTCCGCGCCGCCGACCCAGCGGTCCGGCAGCCCGGCGTCGCCCAGCGACACCCGCGTCCAGGTGGCACCCGGCTCGGCCGTGCCGAACGCGATGCCGCCCTCGTACGCTCCCGGCTTGCACGACCCGCAGTAGCCGACGATCGCGTCGTGGCCGTCGGCGGCGACCGCGGTCGCCATGTGCGGCGAGCCGGCCGCGCTCGTGCCCAGGTCCGCCAGCTGCAGCCAGTCGCTGCCGCTGCCGATGTTGAAGCCCTTGGTGTTGAGCCACACGTGCTGGCCGGCCGCCACCCAGGTGTTGATGTCCCGGTGGTCGGCGGCGAACGGCGCGATGAACTGCGCGTGCGTCTCCGGCGGCCGGATGTCCCGGGTGTGCGCGGCGCTGGTCGACGACCATGCGGCCAGGCTCGTCGGGTCGGTCGCCGCGCACGTGTTCGTCACGCTCATCGACAGCTCGACGTACTCCTGCACGATCCGGCAGCCGTCGTTCGGGTCGACGAGCACGTCACCGCCGTCACCACCGAAGTTCGAGCTCATGCCCTGGGTGTCGGAGAACTTGATCGACCCGCCGTTGTCCTGCATCCCACCACTGATCACGTACCCGGTGTGGTCGCCGACCGTGGTCGCGTCCGCCTTCGCCGGGTTCCACGCGCCCACGCCGACCGCGTAGTACTGCAGGAAGTCCGGCGTCCCCTTCGCGGTGAGGCTGACCCAGTCGGTCGCGTGGCCGGCGCGGTCGACCGTCCCGCCGTCGAGCGGCCGGGCGTACACGCCCCCGTCGTTGCCGACGAACAGCCGGTTGCCGGCGATCGTCACCGCGTGCTGGTCCGCGTGGGTGGTCGTCGGGCAGCCGACCTGCGGGGCGGGGACGTCCGAACCCCAGCAGGAGAAGAAGAAGTTCCAGTACGGGCCGATCGTGCGCCAGCCGGCACCCGCGTTGGTGGTCTCGTAGACCTCCTCCAGGCCGACGATGACGTGGTCGGCGTTGGCCGGGTCCACCGCGAGGAACTGGTTGTACCAGGCCTGCACGCCCGGCTGGTAGCCGGCGAACACCGCGCCCGCGCCGTTGACCGTCGGGTCGAGCGCGGAGCCGGACTGCGACAGCTTCTGCGAGTCGGCGATCTTCGCCCAGGGGCCGCTGATGCCGGCCCTGGAGCGGAACACGCCCTCGAGCTCGGAGTACGACACACCCGTGGCGGCGTGGTCCGGGTTCTGCACCAGTGCGTACAGCGTGCCGTTGCCCGCCCAGGCGAACGTGGTCCGCCCGATGTCGGTGGTGGTGATCGCACCGGCGACGTTCGACCGGGTGAACGTCCACGCACCGTCGGAGTACCGGCCGTCGTACCAGCCGTTGGCCGCGCCGCCGGCCACCCAGCCGTACGCCACGACGACGTGGCCGGGGTCGGCCGGGTCGACGGCGACGTCGGTCACGTAGTTGTCGGCGTACGCGCCGGGGCCCGCCGTGCTCCCACCGGGCAGCGAGTCCGGGTGCGGGACGAACACCGGTTGCCACTCGGCGGTCAGGTCGCTGGTGCTGTGCCGCCACACGCCGAAGCTCGACGCGGCGTACACCCAGGCCCCGTCGGGGGAGAACCGCAGCTGGTTGATGACCGCGCCGTCGAACAGGTTCGGATGCCCGGTGCCGTCGGCGAGGTGCGTCCATGACGGGGTGCCGTCCGGGTCGGTCGCGACCCAGACACCGTCACCGGTGTACGTGGTCGACCCGGTCGAGCCGTCGCCGGTGGCGTACCAGAGCTCGCGGGCCTTCGGTACGTACACCAGCGCGCCGCTGGACAGGGCGGGCACGCCTTGCGAGACGAGCGTCCAGTCCGTGCCGTTACCGTCCACCGCGGTGCGGTAGACACCGCCGACCGCGCCGCCGGCGAACAGGTAGCGGTCGCTCGCGGCGAGGGTCTGCACCCGGCCGGTCACGTACCCGGAGCCGGCGCCGGAGTTGGAGTAGTAGTCGCGGAAGTGCGGGTCGTCGGAGTTGTACGGGACGTTCGTGACCGGCGTCCACGTACCGCCGGACGTCGGCATGCCGTTGATGTGGTCGACCGCGGCCGTGTAGCCGCCGGCCTGGGCGAAGCCCGGCGCGTTGCGCGCGTCGTTGAACTGCCCGAGCGCCGCCTTGATCTCGTCGGTCTCGCCGCCGGCACCGCCGGCCTGGTCGATGCCCTGCGCGGGGCGCAGCCACTCGCGGGCGTGGAAGGGAAGCGGCGGCGCGGAGCCCGTACCGCCGGTGGTGAGCAGAGTCGCGGCAACGGTGGCGCCGGCGGCGGTGACGGCGAGCGCGGCTCGCCATCGCGGCGCCGGCGCGACGGATGAGGACAAGGAGCCTCCGAGGGTCGGGGGGCGAGGACGGCGCCCCGGTCGGATCACCCGGCGGTTAGCCCGGTGGGCTGCCACTCTCTAGCCCGAACGGCTCAGCGCACAAGCCGCCATCCGGGCGACTCGGAGGGTGACCCTCGTGCCATCCCGGCGGGGGTAGCGTCGAGGCGTGGGTGGCGAGCCGGACCTGGTGCGCGCGCTCCGCACGCTGTCCGCCGAGCTGCGCGGCGAGCCCGCCGCCCCCGGATCCGCCGAGCTGCGCTCCCGGCTGCTGCGCGCCGCCGACAGCGCGGTGGCGGCCGGCGTGCTCGACCAGCGCGACCGTGACGTGTGGGTCGCCGCCGAGGGTCTGGGTGGCCGGGTGCACAGCCGCGCCGAGGTGGGCGCGGCGTACGGGCTGGAGGTCCGCCACGTCGACCGGGTCCGGCGTACGGTCACCGCCGCACTCGCGGCCACCGTCGACCTGCACGCGCCGGCGGATGCCGACACCCCCGCGGACGACCCGTCGTGGGAGCGCGCGCTCGCCCGGGTGCAGGCCGAGCTGCTGCTCGCCGGCGACCGTCCGGGCCTGGAGGCGCTGCGGGAGGTGCGCAGCCAGCTGCTGCCCGGCGTCACGACGCCCGACCCGCCCCGGCGCCGCCCGGCCAACCCGCGGGCCCGCCGCGGTGTCCTGGCCCGCCTGCGCCAGGAGCTGCACGTACCGGTCGCCGCCGACCCGCGCCTGCTCACGACCCTCGCCTGGCCCGACCTGGCGGCGGTGCCCGGCGCGTACGAGCGGCTGCGCGACCGGCACGTCGCCCCCGACCCCGGCTGGCTGGCGACCCTCGTCCCCGACGACCGCAACGCCGCCATCCGCGACCCCGCCGTGGCGGCCGCGCTGCACGTGGCGGTCGCCGGGTACGCCCGGCACGCGCCGTCACCCGACCCGGTCACCGAGGCGGCGGCGTGGGCCGGCATCGCGCGGCTGTGGTCGTGGAACCGCGAGGTCAGCGCCGTCTGGGCGGCGCGCCGGGCCGCCACCCTCGTCGGCAGCCGGCACCCGCACGCGCTGCAGGCCCGTACGGACGCGGTGGTCGCCCTGCGGCTCAACGGCTACCTGCAGGCCGGGGAGTCCATGGCCCGGGAGGTGCTCGCCGACCTGCGCGGCGCCGCGCTCGACCGCGCCGAGCGGCTGCGCCTGCACGGGCTGGTGCTCGTCGCCCGCGGCGGTCCCACCCCGAACTGGCCGGAGGGCGTCGACCCGGTCCCCGCCCTCTACGTCGCCCGGGACAGCCAGGAGGAGCTGCTCACCCTGCGCGACCTGACCGGCGAGCCGCTGGAGTGGCACCTGACCGCCCGGCGCCGCCGGATGATGGCCGTCCACCAGCTCGCCGTCCACGACGCGCTGCGGGCGGGACGCTCCCGGCCGGTGTGGGACCGGGCCGCGCACCGCGAGGTCGACCGGCTCGACGCCGAGGTCGCGCACGCCGAGCCGTTCACCCGGCTGTCGTGGGCGCTGACCCGTGCGCGGTTCAGCCTCGACGTCGGCGACCGGTCGGCGTACGGGCACTTCCTGCAGGCGTCGGTCAGCGAGCCGCCGCAGCACCCCG
This sequence comes from uncultured Actinomycetota bacterium, assembly GCA_963728075.1. Taxonomy (GTDB): domain Bacteria; phylum Actinomycetota; class Actinomycetes; order JAFAQI01; family DASSKL01; genus CAVSIP01. Next base: position 521,158 of record CAVSIP010000007.1, read on the forward strand.
TGGTCCGCTACCTGCTGCCGGACCTGCGCCGGGTCGTGTACGCCGGGCGCCGCCGCCGCTGGCCCGTACCCGACGCCGTCCGCGCCGCCCTGTAGCCCCGCCCCCGCTTCCCCCGCTCCCCCCACCCCCCACACCCCACACCCCACACCCCACACCCCGGTGATCGTCTGCATCGCACCCGCCCTCTATGGCGGGTCTGCTGCAAACGATCACCGGGTGGGGTGGTGGGGTGGTGGGGTGGTGGGGTGGTGGGGACGGTGACGGGGGTCGCTACACCGGGCGGCGGTAGCGGAGGCCGGCCAGGGCGCTGCCGACCAGCAGGATGCCCGCCGAGATCGGGAGTACGGGGTTGCCACCGGTGTCGGTGACCGCCCGGCTGGCCGCTGCGGCGCGCAGCTGGGGCGCCTTCGGCGGGGTGCTGCGCTGCTTCGGGGCGGCGGCCGGCCGGCGGGGTGCCGGGACGGTGACCGCCGGCTGCTGGGCCGGGGCCGCCTTCGGGGCCGCGGGTGCCGGGTCCGGCGCGGGCGGCGCCCCCGGGTCGAAGCGGGCCAGCCGCGCCACCGCCGCGTCGATGCTCGACCGGGCGGTCCACAGGTCGGTCGCGCCGGAGGTGAGGACGGAGAACGTCACCCGCTCCCCGCTGCGCGTCGTCGTGTAGCCGGCGAGCGTGGCGACGCCGTCCAGCGTGCCGGTCTTGGCGTGCACGCGGCCGGTCAGCCACGCCCCGCACAGCCGGTGCCGCAGCGTGCCGGGCGGCGTGCACGACGTCGGCAGCGCCCGGGCGAGCACGTCGCCGGCCGGCGTACGGGACGCCGCCTGCAGCCAGGCGACGAACCGGTCCGGCGTCTCCCGGTCCAGGTAGGACAGGCCGGAGCCGTCGTAGACGTCACCGAGGCGTACGTGCAGCCGGCGGGCGGCGGCGTTGACCGCCGAGATGCCGGTGGCGCGGGTGCCGTGGCCGGTGAGCTTCGCGCCCACCTCTCGCAGCAGCATCTCCGCGTAGAAGTTGTCCGACCGCTTCAGCATCGAGGTGACGATGTCCGCCAGCGGCGCCGACCCGTCGGTCGCGAGCTGGACGGTGGCCGCCCGCTGCGGCGTGCCGAAGTGCAGCCCGTTGACCACCTGGATGCCGGCGCGTCCCAGCGCGTTCCAGAACAGCCGGCCGTTCGCCGGGGTCGGGTTCGCCAGGTAGCCCGCGTCGTCGCGCCACATGTTCCGGTCGACGGTGAACGCCGAGATCGGCCCGGCCTCCGAGCCGAGGAAGTCCGGCTGCCAGCCGGGCGCGACCGTGTCGTGGCCGTAGCGGCTGTCGTCGACGTACACCCCGCCGGTCACCCGCCGTACGCCCGCCCGGTGCAGCGCCTTGGCCAGCCCGTCGAGGCGGGCCGAGGTGAGGGTCGGGTCGCCGGAGCCCCGGATCACGAGGTCCCCGGCGACCAGACCGTCCGATCGGATGCCCGGTGCGTTGGTGAGCACTGGCGTCACGTACCGGAAGTCCTTGCCCAGGGCGAGCAGCCCGGTGGTGGCGGTGAAGATCTTCTGCGTGCTGGCCGGACGCAGCGGCTCGGCGGTGCCGACGGCGAAGCTGCCGAATCCGGCGATGTCCACCCGCGCCGAGACCTGCCCGGTCGACCCGGCGAGGTCCGAGGCGACCTGCCGGCCGAGGGCCCGGACGGCGGCGACACCGGCGTCCGGACCGCTGTCAGCGGCGGCGATCGTGGCCGGTCCGGCCACGAGCCCCCCGACGATCGCGAATGCGGTCAGTAGTCGGCCGTACACGCGCATGACATCACCGTAGGGAGCAAAGTCCGGACAGCGGGGCCACTCGGGCGGAATTGGTACGGACGGACGATGCCGGGTGGGTCACCCGCTCAGCCGGGACGACCGTTCCGGGGAGCGCTGCGCCGGAGCCTGCGGCAAGGTCTGCGGCGCGAAGGAGAACAGCGCGCCGCGCCGGTCGCTCTCCAGCAGCCGGTCCAGCGTGCTCGCCGGCTGCGGGGTGGTGAAGTAGTAGCCCTGCGCCAGCGAGCAGCCGAGCGCGGTGAGCACCTCCATCTGCTCCCGGGTCTCCACCCCCTCGGCGACCGTGCTGAGCCGCAGTGCCCGCGCCATCCCCATGACCGCGGTGACGATCGCCGCATCGTCGTCGTCGGTGGCCAGGCCATCCACGAACGACCGGTCGATCTTCACCGCGTCGACGGGCAGCCGCTTGAGGTAGGCGAGCGAGGCGTAGCCGGTGCCGAAGTCGTCGACGGCCAGCTTGAGCCCCAGCCCGCGCAGGGACGCGAGCTGCGCGATCGCCGCGTCCACGTCGTCGAGCAGCGCGCTCTCGGTGATCTCCAGGCCGATGCACGACGGGTCGACGTCGTGCCGGTCGAGGATCGCGGCGACCTGGCGCAGCAGCGACGGGTTGCCCAGCTGGCGCGGCGAGATGTTCACCCAGACCGGCAGCGGGGTGCGGTCGTGCCGCGCCTGCTGCCAGCGGGCGGCCTGGGTGACCGCCTGCTCGAGCACCCACCCGCCGATGACCTCGATGAGGCCGGTCTCCTCGGCCAGCGGGACGAACTCCACCGGGGGGACGAGCCCGCGCTCCGGGTGGTGCCAGCGGATCAGCGCCTCCACCGCGGTGATGTGCCCGTCGGCGAGGGAGATCTCGGGCTGGTACACCAGCCGGAACTCAGCCTCCGCGAGCGCCCGGTGCAGGTCGTTCGCCGTCCGCAGCCGCTGCACCGCCGAGGTGCGCATGTGCTCGGTGTAGAGCTCGTGCCGGGCACGGCCCTTCTCCTTGGCCCGGTGCAGCGCCGCGTCGGCGTTGCGCAGCAGCATCTCCGGCGTGGTCGGCCCGTACAGCGACACGGCGACGCCGCTGCTCGCCGTGAGGAACACCCGCTCACCGTCCACGTCGAACGGCGCCGACAGCGTCGCCGCGAACCGCTCGGCGAGCTCGAGCGCCTGCTCCTCGTCGGTGACCTCCTCGCAGAGGATCGTGAAGGCGTCACCGCCGAACCGCGCGGCCGTGTCGCCGGGGCGGGTGACCTCCGACAGCCGGGACGCCGCGCGTACCAGGACCGCGTCGCCGGTGCGGTGCCCGTACGAGTCGTTGACCAGCTTGAATCGGTCGAGGTCCAGGGAGATGACCGCCAGCGACTCACCGGTCCGCTCGGCGCGGACCAGCGCCTGGGCGAGCCGGTCGAGGAACAGCACCCGGTTCGGCAGGCCGGTCAGCGCGTCGTACAGCCCGGCGTGCAGCAGCTGCGCCTCGGCGAGCTTCTGCTCGGTGATGTCACGGCAGAACGCGGAGTAGTAGTCGACCTCGCCGTCGTCCCGGCGGTGCGCGACCAGCACGAGCGACGTGGGCATCTCCACCCCGCCGGGCAGCCGCAGGGTCATCTCACCGATCCACACGCTGTGCTCGTCGACCGCGGGCAGCGCCTCGGTCTCCAGTCGGGCGCGGGACACCGGGCTGAGCAGGTCCTGGCCGAAGAAGTCCGCATCGGCCTCGACGGCGAGGCCCATCGCCTTCTTCGCCGCCGTGTTGAGGTAGGTGATCCGCCCGTCGGTGTCCACCATGACGACGAAGTCGGTGGTGGCTTCGAGGATGTCGGAGAAGCGCTGCAGCCGGCCCTGCCGGACGGCCTCGTCCGTGCAGTCGGTGACCGTGCCCACCCAGCCGCTGAGCTCACCGTCGGCGACGACCGGCTGGGCATGCACGTCGACCCAGCGCAGCGCGCCGTCGACGCGCACGATCCGGAACCGCGACCCGTACGGCGCCAGCTCCGCGGCGGCCTGCGACCACTGGGCGAGGATCGCCGGCTCGTCCTCGTCGAAGATGTGCAAGGGACCGGTCAGCACGGCGTCGGCAGCGTCTGCCGGCTCGCCGGTGATCTCCAGCAGGCGCGGGTTGAGGTAGCGGCGCTCACCACCGGGCCCGGTGATGAACAGCCCGACCGGGCTGGCGTCGAAGAGCCGGCGCGAGCGGCCCTCGCGCTGCTGCAGCGTGTGGCGTACGCGCAGCGCCCACACCGTCGAAACGACGGCGGCAGCGGCCGCGAGCGCGGCGAGCGCTGCGAGCACCACGGTGGCGGTCAAGACGCTCCCGTCGTCGGCGGCTTCCGGGTCGATACACCCGGGCTGTCGGCTTCTCTCCTAAATCACCCCATGGTGCCCCGCTGTCGCCAGGGGAAGAAATGGCTAGGAAGGACTAACCGCCTGCGCCGCCGCGCGCGTCGATACCCTCGCCCGGCCATGTCACCGCGCCTGCACCGCCCTGCCCTGCCTCCCATGGTCGCGGCGGTGGCGACGACGACCGGCGGGCTGCTGCCGGTGTTCCTCACCGGCGCGCTGGCCGTGCAGATCAGCCGCGACCTGGAGCTGGACGAGCGCAGCCTCGGCATCGCGGTGGCCTGCTTCTTCGCCGCGTCGACCGCCTGCACCGCGTACTTCGGGCGGCTCGCCGACCGGGTCGGCGGTGCGCGGCTCATGCGGCTGGCGACGGTCCCCGCGTTCGCCGTGCTGGTGTCGATCGCCGCGCTCGTGCACAGCTGGCCGGGGCTGGTCGGCGCGCTGGCCGTCGCCGGCGCGGCCAACGGGGCGATCCAGCCGGCGGCCAACCGCTACATCGCCGGGGCGGTGCACCGGGCGCGCCAGGGGTTCGCGTTCGGGGTGAAGCAGGCGGCGATCCCGGCCGCGACGCTGCTCGCCGGCCTGGCCGTACCAGCGGTCGCGGTGACCATCGGCTGGCGGTGGGCGTTCGTGCTGGCGGCGTTCGCGGCGGCGCTCACCGGCCTGCTCGTGTCGACGCGGGCGGAGGGCGCCGCGGCCGACCCGCCGGCCGGCGGCGGCGGGCACCTGGCCGTACGGCCCCTGGTGATCCTGGCGCTCGGCATGGCGGCGGGGTCGTCGGCGGCGAACGCGCTCGGCGCGTTCTTCGTGCTCTCGGCCGTGCATACCGGGGTGTCGGACTCCGTGGCCGGCCTGCTCGCCGCGGCCGGCAGCGCGGCGAGCCTGCTCGTCCGGCTGGGGGTCGGCTACCGGGCCGACCGCCGGGCGGGCGGGCACCTGCGGGTGGTGGCCGCGATGAGCGCCGCCGGCACGGCCGGGTTCGCGCTGCTCGCGGTCGGTGGCACCGCCCTGCTGCTGCCGGCCGCGGTGGTCGCGTACGGCGCCGGGTGGGGCTGGGCCGGGCTGTTCAACTTCGCGGTCGCGCGCAGCCACCCGCACGCCCCGGGCCGGGCGACCGGGCTGACCCAGGTGGGGGCGAGCGGCGGGGCGTGCGTCGGGCCGCTGGCGTTCGGGTTCGTCGCCGCGCACGCCGGCTACCCGGCCGCGTGGTGGATGGCCGCGGGGCTGCTGCTGCTCGGCGCCGCGCTGATCCGGACCGGGTGGCGGGCCCTGTCCGCAGTGACTAGGTGACAGATCACCCGTGCGGGCCGTGCAGCATGCGGCCGTCGCAGCCGATGACGGTGATGTGAGCGCTGGGGAGAAGACGTCGGTGCCGCTGCCCATGCAGCTGCTGGCAGCGGGGATCCCGCTCACGCTGCTGCTCGACCTGGCCGAGCCGTCCGGCCCGGACAGCGCGGGGATCGCCCGGGCGGAGCTGCTCCGGGGCCGCGGCCGGGCCGGCACGGCGAATCACGCCGGTGCTCGTACGGCATGGCACCGGAGCAATACGCTCGGGGCGTGACCGAGGAAGGGTGGCAGCGGGCGCTGCGCGCCCACGGGTACCGGCTGACGCCGCAGCGGCAGCTGGTGCTCGAGGCGGTCCGGCGGCTCGGCCACGCGACACCCGACGACATCGTCGCCGAGGTGCGGCGTACGGCGACGGGCGTGAACATCTCCACCGTCTACCGGACCCTCGAGCTGCTCGAGGAGCTGGGCCTGGTCACCCACACCCACCTCGGGCACGGCTCCCCGACCTACCACGCGGCCGATGACGCCGACCACGTCCACCTCGTCTGCCGGGAGTGCGAGTCGGTCGAGGAGGTGCCGCCGTCGGTCGTGCAGGACGCCGTGGCCAAGCTCGCGGACGAGCACGGCTTCCGCGTCGACGTCCGCCATTTCGCGGTTTTCGGGGTCTGCCGGGCGTGTGCGGCCGCCAGTAGCACCAACTGATCAGAACCGAACGGTCCGCGCGGATCATGCGCGATTGGCGTGTCTCATGGCCAACTGGACGTATCAGGGCGCACAGGACTGGAGTGAGCGTGGCCGTCGGCACCGGGTCGGAGGGGGCAGACCCCGCCGCGATGCCGCCTGCCGTGCGCCGGTATGTGCTGGCCCTCGCCACCGTCGCCGCGGCCGTCGCGGCCGTGGCCGTGGTCGCCGGTGGCGGTCCGGGCCGGGCCGAATGGGGCACGCTGCCGTTCCTGGTGCTGCTGGTCGGCGCCGGTGAGGCCGTGCACCGCCGCGTCGACGTCCGGGGCCAGGGGCTGTCGGTGCACCTGCTCGAGGCGGCACTGGCTCCGCTGCTGTACGCGTTCAGCGGCCTGACGGTCGTCGCGGTCACCGCGGCCGCCCAGATCGGCGTGTCGGTCGCCCTGCGCCGGCCGCTGGTCAAGAGCGTCTTCAACATCGCCCAGTGGACGCTGGCGGCCGCCGTGGGCAGCCTCGTCGTGGCCCGGGTCTCCGACCCGCTCGCCGGGGAGCAGCTGCTCGCCGTCCTCGCCGGCCTGGTCGCCGTGGTGGTCGTCAACCAGGTGGCGCTCGGCGTGCTCTTCGCGCTGCTCGGCGCCGACGGGCCTGCCCGCGACGCCACCGCGGGGATCGGCGGGCGGCTGGCCAGCGCGACCGTCGCGATCAGCCTGGGCATGCTGCTGGTCGGCGCGTACGAGGCCAGCCCCTGGCTCCTCGCCGTCGCCGCCGTGCCGATGTGGGTGCTCCACATCGGCAGCCGCGGCATGCAGGAGGCGTCGATCGACCAGGTGCGCCTCGCCGGCATGCAGCGGGCGACGCACGCGCTCACCGTCTCCCTCGACCCGCGCGAGGCCGTACCCCCGTTCCTCGCGGCGCTCCGTGACAGCTTCGACGCCCGCTCGGCGCAGGTGATCCTCGTCGACGGGTCCGGGGCCCGCGAGGTGTTCACCGTCGACGCCCACGCGACCGAGCGGACCACGTACGGTGCCGGCGGCTCGGTGCCGTTCGCCGACCTGCTGAGCCTGCTCGCACCGACCCGGTTCGACCTGCGCAACGCCCCGGCGCCGGTCGCCGAGCGGCTGCGCGCGACCGGCCACCGCGACTGCCTGGTCGCGCCGCTGCGCCGTGCGGGACGGCCTGCCGGCATGCTCGCGGTGTTCGACCGCGGCGCACCCGTACGCGGCGACCTGGCGATCCTCGGCACGCTCGCCGGCGAGCTCGCCGCCGTCCTGGAGAAGAGCGACCTCGTCGAGTCGCTGCTCGAGGAGCGCCAGACCCTCGGCGAGATCGTCGGGCGCACCTCCGACGGCATCCTCACCCTCGCCGCCGACGGCACGGTCGAGAGCTGGAACGCCGGCATGGCGGCCATCACCGGCTACCCGGCCGAGGTGATGGTCGGCGGCCCGAGCCTGCACCGGCTGAACCTGCGCGACGCCGGCGACCAGCCGGTGGACCTGGACGGCTGGGCGGCGGCCGGCGGTGCGCTGCCGGCGGACCTGCAGGTCCGTACGGCGGAGGGCGGCCAGCACTGGCTGTCCTGCTCCTACAGCCCGGTGCCGGCCAGCGAGGGCCGCGGGCCGCGCCTGGTCGTCATCGCCCGTAACGTCACCCAGGCCCGCGAGCTCGCCGGGCTGCAGGACGACTTCGTCGCCGTCGTCTCCCACGAGCTGCGCACGCCGCTGTCGTCCATCAAGGGCTGGGCGGCCACGCTGCTGGCCCGCCGCGACCGGATGACCCCGGAGCAGCAGGACGAGGGCGTCCGGTCGATCTCCCGGCAGGCGCACCGGCTGGAGCAGCTGGTGCTCAACATCCTCGAGGCGTCGAAGATCGAGCGTGGCCGGCCCGGGGACGAGCCGGCGACGGTGGACGTGGCGCACGTCGCGCGCAAGGTGGCCGACGACGTCCGCGCCCTGTACCCGCATCGCGAGGTGCGGCTGCTCGACGCCACCGAACCCGTCCTGGCGGTCGGCACGCCGGTGTGGGTGGAGCGGGCGCTGGCCAACCTGGCGTTCAACGCGGTGAAGTACTCCCCGGACGAGACGCCGGTGGAGATCCGGCTCGCCTGGTCGGGCACGGAGGTCGCGGTCGCCGTCATCGACCACGGCCCGGGCGTCCCGCCGGAGGCCCGCGAGCGCATCTTCCAGCGCTTCGAGCGGCTGGCCGACGCCCGCACCCAGACCGGCACCGGGCTCGGCCTCTACATCTCCCGGCAGCTCGCCCGCTCCATGGGCGGGACCGTCGACGTCGAGAGCACCCCCGGCGCGGGCAGCGTGTTCACCCTGCGGCTGCGCGGCGCGTCCCTGCCGGTCCCGCAGCAGCCCCGCGACCGGGAGCCCGCGCACGACCGCTGACGCGCTCAGCCGGTCGTGGCGTGCAGGACCGCGCCGTACTCCGCGAACACCCGGTCCCGCGCCTCCGCGGCCGCGGTCACCAGCGCCGCCATGCCGGCGAACCCGTGCACGAGCCCGGGGTGGCGCAGGTGGACGACCGCGACCCCCGCGTCGGCGAGCCGGCGCGCGTACGCGTCCCCCTCGTCGCGCAGCGGGTCGAACTCGGCGGTGGCGACGACGGCCGGCGGCAGGCCGGCCAGGTCTGGCGCGTGCAGCGGCCCGGCGTACGCCTCGGTCCGGGTCGCCCGGTCCGGCAGGTAGTGCCCGACGAACCACTCCATGCCGGCCTTGGTGAGGAAGTAGCCCTCGCCGTTCTCGGTCACCGACGGCTGGGTCAGCGTCGGGTCGAGCGCCGGGTAGACGAGCAGCTGCGTGGTGATCGCCGGACCGTCCTCGTCGCGCGCCCGCAGGGCCACCGCGGCGGCGAGGTTGCCGCCGGCGCTGTCCCCGGCGACCGCCACCGCGCCCCGCTCGGCGGCGACCGCGCAGGTGACCGCGTACGCGTCGTCCAGCGCCGCCGGGTACGGGTGCTCCGGGGCCAGCCGGTAGTCCACGGCCACCACCCGGGTACGGGCCGCGTTCGCCAGCCGGCGGCACTGCGGGTCGTGGGTGTCCAGGTCGCCGATGACCCAGCCGCCGCCGTGGAAGTACACCGTCGTCGGCGCCCCGTCCATGCCCGGGTCGTAGGTGCGTACGGGCACGCCCGCGAGCGTCCCGTCGTCGACCTGCGCGACCGGTTCGGGCGCCAGGTCGGCAAGACCGGCCAGCGTCATCTCCCGGAACCCGGAGCGCGCCTGCTGCGGGGGCAGCTCGCTCAGCGGTGGTGCGCCCGCGGCGGCTGCAGCGTCGAGCACGGCGCGGATCTGTGGGTCGAGGGGCATGGGGACGAGTTCTACCAGCCCGACGGCATGCGACGATCCCGGCGTGACCGACAAGCCCGGCGACAGCAGCCAGCCCCGCGGGGTCGACCTGACCCGCGTCACCCCGTGGGTGACCGACCACGTCCCCGGCGTCACCCCACCGCTGACCGCACAGCTCATCGCGGGCGGCCGGTCGAACCTCACCTTCGGTCTCACCGACGCCAGCGGCCGCCGGATCGTGCTGCGCCGCCCGCCGCTGGGCAACGTGCTGGCGACCGCGCACGACATGAGCCGTGAGTTCCGGCTGATCTCCGCGCTGCACCCGACGCCCGTGCCCGTCCCCCCACCCCTCGGGCTGTGCCAGGACGCCGGCGTCAACGACGCCGACTTCTACCTCATGGAGTTCGTCGACGGGGTCGTGCTCGACACCCTCGACAAGGCCGCCGGCATGAGCGAGCAGGCCCGCCACGCCGTCGGGCTCGACCTCGCGCACGTGGCCGCGCTGCTGCACGACGTGGACGTCGACGCGGTCGGCCTCGGCGACCTCGCCAAGCGCGCGGACTACCTCGGCCGCCAGCTGCGCCGCTGGCACAAGCAGTACGAGAGCGTCGAGAGCCGCGACATCCCGGCCGTGACCGAGGCGCACCGCCGGCTGGTCGAGGCCAGGCCGGAGCAGCGTTACACCGGCATCGTCCACGGCGACTACCGGCTCGGCAACGTGCTCGTGAGCCCGCAGACCGGTCAGCTGCAGGCCGTCCTCGACTGGGAGCTGTGCACGCTCGGCGACGTGCTGGCCGACGTGGGCTGGATGCTCGCGTACTGGACCGAGCCGGGGGAGGCCTCCGGCGTGACGCTCGAGGCCACGACCGCGCCGAGCGGGCTGGCGATCCGGCAGGACCTGCTGGACGCGTACGCGAAGGAGACCGGCCGGGACGTCTCCGACATGCCGTACTACGTGGCCTTCGCACAGTGGCGGATGGCGTGCATCATCGAAGGCGTGTACGCGCGCTACCGCGCCGGGGTCATGGGTGACCAGCCGGACGTGGACGTCGAGGCCTTCGGGCAGATGACGGTCCTGCGTGCCGAGGCGGCGCTGCAGACGTTGTCGGCCGCCTAGCGGTCATGGCGATCCCCGAGCTCGGCGACCGTTTCGCCGCGGTGCTCGAGGCCGCTCGCGACGGCGACGAGGCCGCCTTCGCGGAGCTGTTCCGCACGGTGCAGCCGCGGCTGCTGCGGTTCCTGCGCGGCCTCGCCGGGCCGATGGCCGACGACGTGGCCGCCGAGGCGTGGGTGCGCGTGGTCGGCGACCTCGGCAGGTTCAGCGGCGACGAGGCGGGCTTCCGGGCCTGGGTGTTCACCATCGCCCGGCACCGCTGGCTGGACGCCCGCCGCGCGGCGTCCCGGCGACCGGCCGAGGCGTACAGCGGCGACGAGGAGCTCCTCGAGTGGGCTGCCGAGGAGGACGTCGAGGCCGCGGTGGAGGAGGGCATCTCCACCGAGCGGGCGCTGCGGCTCATCGCGTCGCTGCCGCCCGACCAGGCCGAGGTCGTCCTGCTGCGGGTGGTCGCCGGGCTGGACGTGAAGGCCACCGCCGAAGTGGTGGGCAAGCGGCCTGGGGCCGTACGGGTCCTGGCCCACCGGGGGCTGCAGCGGCTGGCGAAGCTGCTCGCAGAGTCACCCTCCGAAGCCGGGGTGTAACGCATTACCGATGTGAGGCGGTTCCCATGGTGATGAACAGGCGAGGCACCTCGGGCGCAGACGAGCCGGTCGTGGACCGACAGCTCGTCGAGCGCCTGCTGGCTGCTCCGGCGGAGCCGGCCGACGACGCCCCCCAGGGGCTGTCGGCGGTGCTGTCCGCTGCTGCGTCGTTCGACTCCCCCGGTGACGGGCCCTTGCCGGGAGAGCTGGAGGCGCTGGCGGCGTTCCGTGTGGCGCAGGCGGCGGTGCCCACCAGGACCCCATGGAGGAACCGCATGATCGGCAAGTTCGCGCTCGGCAAGCTCGCGGCGGCTGCGGTCGCCGGCACCCTCGGCCTCGCCACCGCCGGTGGCGTCGCGGCCGCGGCGACCGGCTCACTGCCCGCCTCCGCACAGAACGGCGTTGCCAACTTCGTGGCTCACGTCGGCATCTCCCTGCCGAAGGCCGAGGACAGCACGCAGCAGACCGACACCCCGGACTCGACCGGCGCCAGCTCCGACGCGAAGCCGACGGACAACCACGGCGCGGACGTCTCCAAGGCGGCGACCAGCCACGACGGCGAGACCGAGCCGGGCGACCACGGCAAGATCGTTTCCAGTGTTGCCTCCGACGGCAAGAGCAAGGCCGGCGAGGACCACGGCAAGTCCGGCGACCACCCGGCCGGCAGCACCGACCAGACGAAGCCCGAGACCGAGCCGCAGCCCGAGTCGCAGCCGAACGACCACGCCACGTCGGGCCCGGACCGCTCCACCGAGGCCAAGGACCAGAGCAAGCCCGACACCACCCAGAGCTCCGGCGACAGCACGTCGTCGGACGGCACGGGCTCCCACGGGAGCACCGACCAGTAACGCCACCATCCCCGCTGACGACGCCCCGGCCGCACCCCCGCGCGGCCGGGGCGTTCGTCGTCCGCCCACCGGAGCGGGCGCGACGTACCCTCGATGCCATGGTCAGCCCGCTGCTCGCCCTGCCCGGCGCCGTCGAGGCGGACCCGCCCGACGCCGGGGTCGCCGCGCACTACGGCGAGCCGTTCCACGAGCAGCGCCGGCTCGCCGAACAGGCAGCGGTCGTCGACCGCAGCAACCGCGGCGTCCTGAGTGTGCGCGGCGTCGACCGGCTGTCCTGGCTGCACTCGCTGACCACCCAGCACCTCGAGCACCTGCCGGCCGGGCAGGCCGTGGAGGGGCTGTTCCTCGACGCGCACGGCCGTGTCGAGCACCACTTCGTCGCGTACGACGACGGCGAGACGACCTGGCTCGACGTCGAGGCGGCGTCCACCGCACCGCTGCTGGAGTACCTGCAGAAGATGGTGTTCATGCTCCGCGTCGAGCCGGCGGACGTCACCGCCGACTGGGCGGTGCTCACCCTCGGCGGACCGCAGCGACCCCCCCTACCCGAAGGGGTGCAGGCGCGCGAGCTGCCGTGGGGCACCGACCTGCTCGTCCCGCGGGAGCGGCTGCGCGCGGTCGTCGACGACCTCGGCGTACCCGTCGCCGGCATGGACGCGTTCGAGGCGCTGCGGGTGGCGGCGCACCGGCCCCGGCTCGGCAGGGACACCGACCACCGCACGATCCCGCACGAGCTCGGCTGGCTGGAGTCCGCCGTCCACCTGGAGAAGGGGTGCTACCGCGGCCAGGAGACCGTCGCCCGGGTGCACAACCTGGGCCGGCCGCCGCGCCGGCTGGTGTTCCTGCACCTCGACGGCACCGAGGTGCACCTGCCGTCGACCGGCGCCCCGGTGGAGGTCGACGGCCGCCAGGTCGGCTACGTCGGCACCGCCGTCCGCCACTACGAGCTCGGCCCGATCGCCCTCGCGGTGGTCAAGCGCAACACCGACGACGCCGCGCCGATGACGGCCGGCGGCATCCCCGCGTCCGCGGAGCGGGTCGTCGACGCCTGACCCGCCGGTTGTGAAGAAAAGTGGCACGCTCACGTGCACTTCGCTTCACAACCGTGGTCAGGTCGGGGTGTGGCGGTCGGCGATGCGCTGCATCGCCGCGAGCTCCGCGGCGGACATGTTCGGGTCGTGGCGCCGGTGCGCGACGACGGCCGCGAGGTACGGGGCCGCCGCGGCGGTGTCCACGCCGCTGAGGAACGCCTGCAGGAACGCCTGCCGGCCGGCCACCGTGAGCACCCGGATGAGCGCGCCGCCCTGCGGGGTGCCGCAGGCGTTGAGCAGCCAGGACTCGGCCACGTCGGCGGCGCGGGGGCCGCGGGCGACGTTCGACCAGTCGATGAGCACCGGGCCGCGGGCGGTGAGCAGCACGTTGTCGGGGTGCAGGTCGCGGTGCAGGACGCCGCTGCCCGGACCGTACGGCTCGGGCAGCCCGTCCGGCGCGGGTACCGCGTCGAGCGCCCGGTGCAGGGCGGCCAGGGTGCGGCCGTGCCGGCGGATCAGCCACGGCCGCCGCTGCAGGTCCGCCAGCATGCTCACCCCGTCGACGCGCTCCATCACCATGTCCGGCCCGTCCGCGCTGACCACGCGGGGGACCGGGACGCCGTGCTCGGCGAGCCACGCCATGGCGGTCGCCTCACGCAGCGAGTCGACCGCGATCCGGTAGCGGCGCAGCACCGTCCCGTCGCCGAGGTCGTACACGTCGGCGGCCCGTCCCCGGGCGAGCAGCTGCATGCCGCCATGATGTCGGGTGTGATCGCCCTCGACGACGCCTTGCGCGAACGGCTGGTCACCAACCTCGCCGGCTTCGCCGTCCGGCGCGAGGAGCTCGCCGACCTCACCCACGCGGCCGTGGCCATCACCGTCGTCGCCCGCCGCGGCGAGGCCTGCTTCCTGCTCACCCGGCGTACGGCGACGCTGCGCAACCACTCCGGCCAGTACGCGCTGCCGGGCGGGCGGGTGGACCCGGGGGAGACCGCGGAGCAGGCGGCGCTGCGCGAGCTGCACGAGGAGCTCGGTCTCGACCTCGGCCCCGACCGCGTGCTCGGCCGGCTCGACGACTACCCGACCCGGTCCGGGTACGCGATGGCCCCGGTCGTCGTGTGGGGCGCCGACGCCGGCCCGGTGCGGCCGAGCCCGCACGAGGTCGCCCGCGTGCACTACGTGCCGCTGGCGCAGCTGCAGCAGCCGCCGATCATCGTCGAGGAGCCGGGCAACCCCGACCGGGTGATGCGGCTGCGGCTGCAGGGCCGGTTCATCCACGCGCCGACGGCGGCGGTGCTGCACCAGTTCGCGGAGGTCGGGCTCGCCGGCCGGACGACACGGGTGCGCCACTTCGGCCAGCCGCGGTTCACCTGGCGGTAGGCGCAGGGGTCAGACCGCGCCCGCGCCGACCCCGCCGAGGATCGCACCGCCCAGCGGCCACCAGCCCACCTGCAGCGTGCGCACGTACACCGCGCCGTTGATGCCCGGCGCGTAGACACGCAGCCCGTCCGGCAGCACGGCCAGCCCCGGCGGGCCGGCGGTCTGGCCGCCGAGCGACCGCGGCGCCGACCAGGCGCCGGCCACCCACTGGCGGTAGACGACGTCGCCGGCCGGGCCCCGGCAGGCCAGGTAGGCGAGGCCGTCGAGCGCTGCGAGCGCCGGCGCCCCGGTACAGCTGCCCGGCAGCGGCTGCCAGGCGGGCGTGTCGAGCGTGCGCCACGCCGGCTGGCCGCTGGTGGTGGTCGCGACGAACGTCAGCCGCCCGCCCACGACGGCCGCCGCCGGCGGCCCGCTGGCGGTCACACCCAGGTCGTGCCAGCCGCCCAGCGTCGGCAGCGCACCCGCGGTGACGTCGCCCCAGGCGACGAACGCGCGGTGCTGCTGGGTCTCGCAGGTGACGTACAGCGTGTCGCCGACGACCGCACCGTTGACCTGCCAGCAGAACTGCCCGCCGTCGAGCGGCTGCCAGTCGGCGCCGCCGGTGCGCACGACCGGCCGGTGGTTGGTGTCGGTGCCGAGGTAGTACGTCTGGCTGCGCCAGCCGACGACCGCCGGTGACGAGGTGAGCGTGCCGGCGACCGGTACCCAGCCGCCCGAGCGCAGCACGTACATCTGCCCGTTGACGCCGCGCACGGCGACCTGCGGGGCGCGCATCGCGACCGGGTCGGTCACCGCCGGCGAGGAGACGTTGCCGGCGCCGTCGGTGGCCGTGACCCGCAGCCGGTACGCGGCACCGGTCGGCACCGTGATCCGGGCGAACCCGCCCGCGGCGGCGTACGTGGTGAACCACAGCGCCGGCGCGCTGCCGCCGGACTCGGTCGTCAGCTCGATCCGGTAGCCCAGCCCGGACGACGGCGCCGGGTCGGTCGCGCTCCAGCGGGCGGTCAGCCGACCGGGACCGTCCGCGGCCAGGGACGCCGTGACCACCGGTGCCCGGGTGTCGAGGACGACCGGGGTGCTCATGGTGAGGCAGCCGGTGGGGACGGCCAGCGCGAGCCCGATGCTCGTGGCCCGGTCGCCGGGGGAGAGCTGTACGGCACCGGTGGCCGGCGTGGCCTCACCCGTAGGCGTGTCGCAGGTCTGCGGCCCCTCGCCCACGGTGTAGGCGCCGACCGACAGGTTGCTGGGGATCGTCGCGTCGTACGTGACCGTGCCGTCGCGGCTGCCCGCGGGCAGGGAGAGCACCGGCTGGGTGAGCGCGGGGGCGAGCGTCTGCCACTGCGGGGCGCCGAGACCGGTCGCGAGGTCGTAGCCGGCACCGGCGAGGTAGGTGCCGTTGCCGCCGGTGACGACGTCGCGGAAGCCTTCGGGGTGCGCGTACAGCACCGGCAGCAGGTTGCCGACGCCACGCGTACGGCCGAGCGAGCTCAGCGTCGAGGCGTACAGCGCCGCCTGCAGCGGAGCGCCGACGCTCGTACCGGACGCGGTCCACCAGCGCTGCCCGGTGCCGTCGCCGGACCAGTAGACGCTGAACCCGACGTCCGGGGCGGCCGCGGAGGCGATGTCGGGGACCAGGCGGGCACTGGGCAGCCCGGCGGCGCCGGCCTGCCAGCCGGGCCGGGGGAACACGCTCGACGGCCCGCCGCCGCCCGCATCCGCGCGGCCCGGTGCGAGGGCGTCCGGCCCCCATGCCGTCTCGGCCCAGCGTCCGTCCGCGGTCTTGGCCAGGTCCGTGCCGCCGACGGCGACCGCGTGCGGCGACGAGGCGGGGAAGTCGACGGCCGGCTGGCCGGCCCACGGTGTCCCGGCCGGGCAGTCGTACGCGCCGTTGTCGCCGGTCGACGCGAACACCGTGACGCCCATGGCGGTGAGCAGCTCGATCTGGTCCTCGATCGCCCGGATGGTGTCGGCGCCGAGGTCCTGCTCGCAGTCACCCCAGGAGGTGGCGACAGCGGCGATGCGCAGCCCGGAGGCGACGTCGGCCGCCAGCCGCTGCCACGCGAGCACGGCGCCCTGCCGGTCGTTGGTGGTCACGTACACGCGCTGGCGGGCGAGCGGGGCGCCGGCCAGGATCGCCTCCTGGTCGAGGGCCACCTCGAAGTCGTCGCCGGGGTAGTCGGGCCGGGCCACGTCCGCGCCGTTCACCGACACCGCGGTCAGCGACGGGACGGGCAGGCCGGTGGCGGTCGCGTACTCCACCAGGTCGCCACCGCCGGACGTGCCGGCGAGCTGGGACCAGCCGCTGAACTGGATGCTGGCGACCGTGGTGCCGAGCCCGCGGGCGGCGTCGGCGGTGCTGTACGCCCGGCGAAGGTCACCCGAGGTGTAGCCGGCGCGGTGGTGCCACACCCGCTGCTGCTCGACGCCGACGACCGCGCGGGCGTCGGCGCGCAGCGCGTCGGGCACCCGGCCGTCCGGGAACAGCCGACGGACGGTGCCGGCGGCGGCCCGTACGGTCACCTTCCAGGCGTCGCCGCCGGTGACGGTGAGCCCGTGGTCGCGCAGCCAGGTGGTGACGTGGTCACGGGCCTGCTGGCTGGGGGCGACGACGGCGGCGGCACGGTGGGTGTCGGCCCGTGCCGGCTGGCTCGCCGCACGGGCGAGGGCGGTGGGCCGCCCGGGGGCGAGGGCGATGGTGACGTCGACGCCGGGGTCGGCCGCGTACGCCGGCACGGTGACAGCCGCCACCGGCAGTAGCACAGTGGCGCTCAGCAGCCCCGCTGACACGCGGCGTAGCCATCGCACACTGTCTGTATCGGGACAGGGGCCGACTTTCTTACACACGACTTTTCGGGCTACGTCTCGAGCAGGATCGTGACCGGCCCGTCGTTGACGAGCTCGACCTCCATGTGGGCGCCGAATCGTCCCGTTTGCACGGCGGCACCGCGTTCGCGCAGCGCCGCGGCGACGGCCTCGACGAGCGGCTCGGCGACGTCCCCCGGCGCGGCGGCGGACCACGACGGGCGCCGCCCCTTGCGGGTGTCGGCGTAGAGCGTGAACTGGCTGACGACGAGGAACGGGGCGCCGACGTCCGCGGCGCTGCGCTCGCCGTCGAGGATCCGCAGGCCGTGCAGCTTGGCGGCGAGCGCGTCGGCGTGGTCACGGTCGTCGGCGTGTGTCACCCCCACGAGGACGACCAGCCCCGGCGCCGGCAGCTCGCCCACCACCGCACCGTCGACCCGTACGCAGGCCCGACTCGCCCGCTGTACCACCGCCCGCACCCCCCAATTGTCGCCGTCTCACCGGGATTTGGGGGGTGGCCGTCTGCAAGTTGAGCTGTCTCGCGGACGGGCTGGGCTGGGCTGGGCTGGGCTGGGCTGGGCACCGTCGGCCCGGTAGCGGCGTCAGAAGCTGAAGAAGCCGCGCTTCTTCTTGCCCTTCTCCGGGGTGATCGGGCGGCGGGTCCCCGTTGTCACGCGTGGAGTGGGTGCGGGGGCAGGATCGTCGTCGTCGCCGAGTGAGGACAGCTCGCGCAGGAGCGCGGCTGTGTCGGTTGCGTCCGTCGCCGTACGCGTCGCTGCCGGCGCCACTTGGGTGTCCTCCCCGGACGCTGCCGGGACGCGGACGGCCCAGCCATCGCTGTCCCACCCGTTCGCGGCAGGCTCCGGCTCGGCCTCCTCGGGCGGCTCCTCCACCTGCGCGGCAGGCGGCTCGGCGCCGAAAGCGGCCAGTTCGGTGAGCATCGCTGATGCGGCGGCCACCGCCGACGAGTCGGAACGCCGGCTCGCCCGCTCCTCGGCTTCGCGGCGGGCGGCCTCCTCGGCCTCGCGCCGGGCCTGCTCTTCGGCCTCGCGGCGGGCCTGCTCCTCGGCCTCGCGTTCGGCTTGGAGACGCGCGGCTTCTTCGGCCTCGCGCCGGGCCTGCTCCTCGGCCTCACGCCGCGCCTGCTCCTCGGCCTCGCGCCGCGCCTGCTCTTCGGCTTCGCGCCGGGCGGCCTCTTCGGCCTCGCGTTCGGCTTGGAGCCGCGCGGCTTGGAGACGCGCGGCTTCTTCGGCTTCGCGCCGGGCGGCTTCTTCGGCTTCGCGCCGCGCGGCTTCTTCGGCCTCGCGCCGCGCCTGCTCTTCGGCCTCACGGCGGGCCTGCTCTTCGGCCTCGCGCTCGGCTTGGAGACGCGCGGCCTCTTCGGCCTCGCGCCGCGCGGCCTCTTCGGCCTCGCGCCGGGCGGCCTCTTCGGCCTCGCGCCGGGCGGCCTCTTCGGCCTCGCGCCGGGCGGCCTCTTCGGCCTCGCGCCGCGCGGCTTCTTCGGCCTCGCGCTCGGCTTGGAGACGCGCGGCCTCTTCGGCTTCACGCCGGGCCTGCTCCTCGGCCTCACGCCGGGCCTGCTCCTCGGCCTCACGGCGGGCCTGCTCCTCGGCCTCACGGCGGGCCTGCTCCTCGGCCTCACGGCGGGCCTGCTCCTCGGCCTCACGGCGGGCCTGCTCCTCGGCCTCACGCTCGGCTTGGAGACGCGCGGCCTCCTCGGCTTCGCGCCGCGCCTGCTCTTCGGTCTCACGCCGGGCGGCTTCTTCGGCCTCACGCCGCGCCTGCTCTTCGGCTTCACGCCGGGCCTGCTCTTCGGCTTCACGCCGGGCCTGCTCCTCGGCCTCACGCCGGGCGGCTTCTTCGGCCTCGCGCCGCGCCTGCTCCTCGGCCTCGCGCTCGGCGGCCTCCTTGCGCGCCTGCTCCTCGGCCTCACGCCGGGCGGCGAGGTCGACGACCTGTGCCATCGGCCGGTCGTCCTCCACCAGGCTCACGGGGTCGACCGCCTCGGCGGGGGGCACATCCTCCGCGCCTACCGTGCCGACGCCGCCTACCGCACCGACGCCGCCATCCTCCGCGCCGCCGTCCGCGACCGCCTCCTCCGCCGTGACGGCGTGTACGGCAGCCGGGCTGCCGCCGTGCCGCATCGCCTCCGCCATCGCATGCGCCGCCGCCAGCTCGGCTGCCGCGGCGGCACGGATGCGCTGCCGACGCTGCCACTCGGGGTCGTTGGACAGGTCCGGCGTCGCGGGCTGCGTACGCAGGTCGGCCGGTACCTCGAACGGGTCGGTCGCCGACGGCTGCGGTCCGAGCAGATCGGACAGTGCCTTCGACACGCGGGCGATGGAGTCCGCGTACGTCGTCTCCTCGTTGTCCGAGCGCTCCGCGCTGACCTCCACGACCGGGGCCGGCTCCACGACCAGGTCGGGTGCCGCTGCGGGTTCCGCCACCGCGACAATT
The DNA here is from genome assembly GCA_963728075.1 of uncultured Actinomycetota bacterium. Lineage (GTDB taxonomy): Bacteria > Actinomycetota > Actinomycetes > JAFAQI01 > DASSKL01 > CAVSIP01. The sequence goes on from CAVSIP010000007.1 coordinate 540,753, forward strand.
CCCGCTCGCACCAGCCCGACGAGCACCTGCCCGGTCTCGAAGAGGGTCTGCCCGCTCTCGGCGGCGATCTGGCCGACGGTGCGCTCCCCGTTCACCTGGCAGAGCAGTGACCACGCGTCGGTGTCCAGCGCGAGCTGCCCGGACGCGCCCTGGCCGGCCAGCACCGGTACGGCGTTGGGCCCGGGAACCAGCGAGTGGATCTCCGTCCACCCCTCGGTGCGCGCCTGGACGGCCGCGAGCAGCTCTTCGACCGTCATGGGTACGAGGTCCTGCTGCGTCTGCTCGCCGGCGCGGAACTTCCACGAGCCTTCCTGCCAGTGCAGCAGGTCCCACATGGCGTCGTGCAGCTGCTCGCGGACGAACCCGTCGACCACGTCCTGGTCGACGTAGCCCAGGTGCACGAGCAGCTCGCCGAGCCGCCACCCCGCCATGTCCTCGCGCTGCGCATCCAGCGCGCTGGCGAGCGCCTCCGGTGACAGGGCACCGGACGACACCAGCCGTGCCCCCAGCTGGGTGCGCCGTCCCGGTACGGACACCGCGTACACCAGCCCCGCGGACAGGTGGACCAGCGCCTCGTCCTCGCCCCGCGACACGTGCAGGCACCCCGTCGCCCGATCATCGGCGAGCGAACGCAGCACCATGGCGAGGGGGGTGCTGCCGAGGTCGCCCTTGCGCAAGAGCCGCCTCCTCGGTCATGGGGCACGTGGGGGTCTCTGCTTTTCCCTTCGGCACGCGGAGGCCGGACGTTGAGCCGTCCGGCGGAGCAGGATGGGCCCGTTCGTGCGACGATCTCGGGTGACGTACTGCAGACGCCGCACACCCGCGCAGGCGGAGGAGTAACCCGTGACCGACCCGATGCCCGGAGGACACCGCCGGATCGACCGGGTGCTGTCCGAGCACTACCTCGCCGGCCTGTCGTCGCTGCCGCTGGCCGAGGTGCGGCAGCTGCGTGACGAGGCCGAGCAGGAGGAGACCGACCTGTCGTACGTCCGCCGCCTGCTGCACGGCCGGATCGACATCGTCAAGGCCGAGCAGGCCCGCCGCTCCGGTGACTCGGGTGACCTCGTCACCCAGCTGCCGAAGATCCTCGCCGAGGAGCGCGGCGCCGCCCGCGGGCTCGGCCGCCACAGCACCGTCGAGCCGTCCCGGGTCGACGCGCACCGCCGCCACGTCGAGGCGCTGGTCGCCGACGTGGACCTCTCCGACGTCACCGCCCGCACCGACGAGGAGCTCGCCCGCGCGCTCGAGGCGTTCCAGAACGAGGAGCGCAACGTCTCCGAGAAGCGCCGCGCCGTGCAGCAGGTCATGGATGCCTGCGCCGCGGAGATCACCCGGCGCTACCGCGACGGCGAGGCGGACGTCTCCGCCCTGCTCGACGAGCGCGACTGACCGTACGCCGCGCGCAGGCGGGCGGAGGGGGTGCGCGGGTGAGCGAGATGCTGCCGGTCGTCGCGGAGGTCACCCGGTCCGGGTTCGTCGAGGGGCACCACCACGGGTCCGTCGTCGTGCTCGCACCGGACGGGTCGGCGCTGCTGTCGGTGGGACGGCCGGACCTGCCGGTGCTGCCGCGCAGCGCGAACAAGCCGCTGCAGGTGGTCGGGATGATGCGTGCGGGGCTCGACGGCGACGACGAGCTGCTCGCCGTCGCCGCGTCCAGCCACAGCGGTGCGGACCGGCACCTCGCGCAGGTCCGGCGGCTGCTGGTGACCGCCGGCCTGTCCCCGGACCTGCTGGCCAACACGCCCGGGCTGCCGCTCGACGAGACTGCGCTGCGTACGGTGCTCGCCGCCGGGGGGCAGCCGGACCGGCTGCACCAGAACTGCTCGGGCAAGCACGCGGCGATGCTCGTCACCGCGGCTCGCAGCGGCTGGCCGACCGAGGGCTACCTGGCGCCGGACCACCCGGTGCAGCAGGCGATCCGGGCCGCGGTCGAGGACCTCGCCGGCGAGCGGGTCGCGCACACGGCGGTGGACGGCTGCGGGGCGCCGCTGTTCGCGCTGACGCTGACCGGCCTGGCCCGGGCGTTCGCCCGGCTGACGACCGCGGCCCCCGGCACGCCGGAGTGCCGGGTCGCCGACGCGATGCGCGCGCATCCCGACCTCGTCGGCGGCAGCGGCCGGGACGTCACCGCGCTGATGCGGTCCGTCCCCGGCCTGCTCGCCAAGGACGGCGCCGAAGGGGTGTACGCGGCCGCCCTGCCGGACGGCACCGCGGTCGCGCTGAAGATCGACGACGGTGCCGGCCGGGCCCGCAGCCCGGTGCTGGTCGCCGCGCTGCGTGCGTCCGGGGTGGCCGTCGAGGTCCCGGACGACCTGGCGGCCGGGCCCGTACTCGGACACGGCCGCCAGGTGGGGGTGGTGCGGGCGGTGCTGCCTACCGCGTGACCTGCAGGGTCAGCGCGCCGGTGGGGGTGGTGCGGTAGTGGCCGGTCGGCGCGGCGACGGCCCGCACCTGCAGCGCGCCGGTCGGGCCGGGGCGCATGGTGAACGACCAGCCGCCGCGCTCGTCGGCGTGCGTGGTGGCCATGGTCTGCCAGGCGCCGTGGCGGAAGATCTGCTCGGAGACGACCAGCCCGGGCGGGGCATTCTCGACGTGCCCGGAGTAGGTGACCGGGTGCTGCGAGCGCACCAGCGGTGCCGACAGCTTCGCACCGACCGTCCACGCCGGCAGCACCGTACGCGGGGCGAACGCCGACGCCGGCCGGGTGGCCAGGCCGAGGTTGCGCGAGCAGGCCGGCCACGGTCCCCAGCCGCGCTGCACCTCGAGGATCGTGGCGGCGCGGTCCTGCGCGGCGGGCGGCGCCTGGTTGGGGTAGCCGGGCATGCCGACCGACCGCCAGGTGGACAGGTCGAACTGGTACGCGCCGTAGAAGCCGTTGCCGGTGTTGATGGCGTAGTTGCCGCCGGACTCGCACCCGCGCAGGGCGGCGAGCTGGCCGGCGGTCGGTGAGGCGTACGGGCCGGACGGCACCGGCGGCATCGGCCAGGCGGCCGCCGAGGCGGCGGGTGCGGCGGCGAGGTCGGCGGCGAACAGGGCGGCGGGCGCAGCGACGTACGCGGCGCGGCGTGCAAACGACATGGGGGAGCCCTCCGGCGCCTGCGGGGTTAGCTGTCGGGCTCGGGACGGGCCACGCCCCGGCCGGGTGGACCCGGCTTCGCCCCGAGGACGCCGTGGCGTCCGGGTGGGGTGGGTCCCCCGCTGCCCGTCCGCGGTCGGTACGTGGAAGCCGGCCTCCCCGCGGACGGGACTCGGCGCTCGGGTGCCGGCGGGGCCGGTGCGGCCCCGACCCAGGATGCACGAGAACCCCGGAAAAGGGGTGCCGCTGTCAGAACAGCGTCGGCTGCGTCTCCGGTACGAGCGGGGCCTGCGGTACGGGCGGGTCCACCGGTACGACCGTGATCGCCGCCGACGCCGGACGCAGCAGCGCGCCGGGGTCCGCCGCCCGGCCGAGCCAGGCGTCCCACCCGGCCGGCGGCACGACCATCGGCGTCCGGTCGTGCACCCAGGCGCCGGCACCGCTGCTCGCCCCGGTGAGCACGACGACGCGTACGCCGTCGCCGCCGTCCCGGTACAGCCCTGCCAGCGCCAGCGGTTCGCCGTCCGCCGGGTGCAGCAGGTGCTTGACCTTCCGGCCGTCCACCGGCGCCCACTCGTACCAGCCGTCCGCGGGCAGCAGGCACCGCCGGGCACGCCACGCGGCCGCGAACAGCGGCCGCCCTGCCGCGGTCTCGGACCGCGCGTTGATCACCACCGCGCTCGTCGCGGCCCCGGGCCGCGGGAAGCCCCACGTGGCCGCAGCGAGCACCCGCCGCTCCTGCCCGTCGAGCGCCTGCTCGAAGAGCACCGGCACGCGGTCGGTCGGGGCGATCTCCGGCCGGGGGGCGGGCAGCGGCCCGCTCACCTCGGCGTCGAAGTGGTCCGCCAGCTCCACCGTGGAGCGCGAGGACGCGTACCGGCCGCACACGCCGCCATTGTGACCCGGCACCCGTGACCGACGTCACACACCAGGTGCTTGCAGGGTGCTTGCAACAGTTAGCAGACGGGCATACCGTAGGTACGTGAGCAGGGACGAGCGCAAGTGGGACGTCGCCTCGATCCCGGTACGGCAGGTCGGGGAGTACATCCGCGAGCAGCGCAACAACGCGCAGATCTCGTTGCGCCAGCTGGCGCGGCTGGCGGGTGTGTCCAACCCCTACCTGTCCCAGGTCGAGCGCGGCCTGCGCAAGCCGAGCGCGGAGATCCTCCAGCAGATCGCCAAGGCGCTGCGGATCTCCGCGGAGGCGCTGTACGTGCAGGCCGGGATCCTCGAGGAGCGGGTCGTCGACACCGACGTACCGCAGGCGATCCTCGCGGACCACACGATCACCGAGCGGCAGAAGCAGGTCCTGCTCGAGATCTACGAGTCCTTCCGGCGCGAGAACGAGCCCCTCGTCCCCGCACCAGAGCCAACCAGCGAAGAACAGCAGAAGGAGCACCACGATGGCCACCACCAAGCGCACCGTCCGTCCTGACGTGAAGCCGCTGTACGCGATCGCCGGCGCCGGCGACCTCGTCGTCGAGCGCCTGCGCACCCTGCCCGCCGAGCTGCAGAAGGCCTCGGCCGAGTTCGGCAAGGTCCCGACGCAGGTCCAGCAGCGCGCCCTGCAGGCGCAGACCGTCGCCACCGCGTTCTACGGCGAGCTCGCCACCCGTGGCGAGAAGGCGATCAAGCAGCTGCGCGGCCAGCAGGCCACGACGGCCAAGAAGACCACCAGGTCCACCACCGGCAAGGACAGCAGCGCTTCCTGAGGCTCGCTGCCCCGTACGGCGCCCCCGGCTTCCCCCGGCCGGGGGCGCCGTCGTGTCCCGGCCCGCGCGCCGTCCCGTAGCGGCGCTACCGCAGGGTCACCACGGCCCGTACGGGCCGACCTGCCGCTGGTTGCCGCGGCCGCCGCCGACCTCGCGGAGCTTGGGACGTACGTCGACGAGGTAGACGATCGACGCGACCAGGGCGACCAGCCCGAGGATGCCGAGACCGCTGAACAGCACGGCCAGGGCGAGGACGAGCAGCCAGATGTTCTTGCTCCACGGGATCCCGGCCGCCGGCCACAATCGCGCCGGCCGGATCGCGGCGTCCGCGAGCGCGAACACCTTCACCGCCAGCACGACCACCCCGACGACGAGCCACAGCGCGTTGACCGGCGCGAACAGCAGACCCACGGTTGCGTCCTCCCCTACGTGGACCGCCGGCGCGGCGCCACCACGGCGTCGAGCGCGGCACGGTCCTCGTCAGGAGGAACCCACTCGCCCGCGAGAACGTTCCCGCGTACCTGCTCCGGCGTCGTGGCGCCCGCGATGACGCTGGCCACCGCGGGCTGCGCGGCGAGCCCGCCGACCGCGACGTCGAGCAGCGTGCGGCCGCGCTCCTCGGCGTACGCGGTGAGCTTCTCCACCGCCTCGAACGCCCGGTCGGTCAGCGCCTCCGGCCGGTCGGCCAGCCGGGTGCCCGCGGGCGCCTGCTCACCGCGGCGGTACTTGCCGGTCAGCAGCCCGTTCGCCAGCGGCGAGTACGGCAGGATGCCGATCCCGTACTCCACGCACGCCGGCACCAGCTCCCGCTCGGCGAGCCGGTCGAGCAGGCTGTAGCGGTTCTGCGCGGAGACGAACCGGGCGGTGCCCCGCGTGCGCGCCAGCCACTCGGCCTCGGTGACCCGCCAGGCGTCGAGGTTCGACGACCCGACGTAGCGGACCTTGCCCTCCTGCACCAGCTCGTCGAGCGCGTCGAGGGTCTCCTCCATCGGGGTGACCCCGTCCGGGAAGTGCAGCTGGTACAGGTCGATCCAGTCCGTCCGCAGCCGCTGCAGCGACGCCTCCACGGCCTTGCGGATGTAGCGGCGGGAGTTGCGCGAGCCGTGGTCGTCGCCGAGCCGCCCGCCGAGCGGCGAGCCGAACTTCGTCGCGAGCACGACGTCGTCGCGCCGCCCCTCGAGCACCTCGCCGAGCAGCAGCTCGGAGTCGCCGTACACGTCCGCGGTGTCGAACAGCGTCACGCCCTCGTCCAGCGCGGTGTCGACGACCGCGCGGGTCGCCTCCAAGCCGATCCGCCGACCGAAGTTGTTGCAGCCGAGGCCGACGACGGACACGGTCAGGCCGGAGCGGCCGAGCTGGCGATAGCGCATGGCCCGAACCTAGCGAAGCCAGTCGTGAGCCAAAACGCACCTGAGCGTGCCGTTTCGCTTCACGACCGCGGGGTGGCGGGTCAGAAGTCGAGGGCGGACAGGTCGGAGATCCAGCCGGCGGCGCGGCGTACGGCCTCCGCCCACTGGGCCCGGTCACTCGCCGCGCCCGGCTCGACCACGGCGCGCGGTGACCAGGCGGCGGCCACCTCGTCCTCGCTCGCCCAGGTCCCGATCGCCAGGCCGGCGAGGAACGCCGCGCCGAGCGTCGTGGCGTCGCGTACGGGGGAGAGCTCGACCGGCTTCTGCGCCGCGTCCGCCAGGGCCTGCACGAACGTCGGGTTCAGCGACATCCCGCCGTCGACCCGCAGGGACGGGATCTGTACGGAGCCGTCGGCCTCGGCCGCCTCGACCAGGTCGGCACCGCGCTGCGCCACCCCTTCGAGCACCGCCCGGACGATCTGCCCCCGGCCGGAGCCGCGGGTCACCCCGAGCAGGGTGCCGCGGGCGCCGTAGTCCCACGTCGGGCTGCCGAGCCCGAGCAGCGCCGGTACGAACATCACCCCGCCGCTGTCCGGTACGGACGCCGCCACCTCGTGCGACTGCTCGGCCGAGCCGATGATCCCGAGGTCGTCACGCAGCCACTCCACCGCCGTGCCGGCCGAGAGCATCACCGCCTCCACGCCCCAGGTCAGCCGCCCGTCCCGCGACCAGGCGACGATCGGGAACGCCCCGTGCGAGCCCCGGCGGGGGAACTGCGGACGCTCGGCGCCGACGCAGACGTCGAGCATCCCGCCGGTCCCGAACGTCACCTTCGCCAGGCCGGGGTGCAGGCAGCCCTGCCCGACCAGCGAGCCCTGCTGGTCGCCGACCAGGCCGGCGATCGGCGGGGCGCTGTCCAGCGCGGAGGCCGCGCCGAGGACCGCGGAGGAGTCGTGCACCTGCGGCAGGCAGGCCCGCGGGATCCGCAGCGCGTCGAGCACCGCGTCGTTCCACCCGCTGCCGTCCGCGGTACGCATCCCCGTGATGCCGGCGTTCGTGTGGTCGGTGACGTGCAGCTCGCCGTTGGACAGCACCCAGGCGATCCACGTGTCGACGGTGCCGAACAGCAGGTTGCGGCTGCGGTCGGGGTCGGCCGCGTCGAGCAGCGCCGCCAGCTTGGTCGCCGACTCGTTCGGGGCGAGCACGACGTCCTGCGCCCGCAGCTCCAGGCAGGTGCCGACCGTACGCAGGTCCTGCCAGCCGATGCCCGGCCCGACCGGCTGCCCGGTCGTCGGGTCCCACACGACCGTGGACGCCCGCTGGTTGGTGATGCCGACCGCCTCGACCGGGCCGGCGTCCGCGAGCGCCCGTCGGGCGAGCTCGAGCGCCGCGTCGGCCATCGCCCGGGCGTCGAACTCGACCAGCCCCGGTACGGGGGAGGACGGCAGCAGCTCGCGGTAGTGCTCGACGGCGAGGGTGGCGTCCGGGCGGACGACCGCGGCACGCAGCCCGCTCGTCCCGACGTCGATGACGAGGATGCTCACGGCCAGGGGACCTCTCCGAACGGGGACGGCAGTCCGAGCTTGCCGGGGTTGAGGACGCCGTGCGGGTCCAGCGCCCGCTTGACGGCGGCCAGCGTGCCGAACGCGGGCCCGAGCGCCTCGGCCATGAACCGGGCGCGGTTCAGCCCCACCCCGTGGTGGTGCGACAGCGACCCGCCGCGGCGCAGCACGGCCCGGGTGCCGGCGTCCCACACCGCGCGGTAGTACTCCTCACGCCGGTCGGGCTCGACCACCCCGCCGACGCTGAAGTACAGGCAGCCGCCGTCGGCGTAGGAGTGCGACTGGTGCGCGGACGCCGCGGCGGTGCCCTCGACGGCCAGCATCGCCGCGACCGCCTCGGCGTAGATGGCCGGCAGCGCCGACCAGGAGCCGGTCACCTCCATCGTGTCCACGACGTAGCCGCGGCCGACGAGCGCCTCGAGCGCGGACACGTCGTTGCGGTGGCCCAGCCAGCGCTCGACCAGCGCCACGTCGAGCGGCTCGGCCTGCCCGCACTCCTCGCCGACGACGTGCAGCACCGCGTCGACGAGCCGCGGGTCGCCCTCGTCGAGCACGAGCAGCACGTTGGTCTCCAGGTCGTAGCTGCGCTTGGACTCGGTCTCGTCGTACAGCCGCAGCACCGCCGGTGTGGCCCCGCGCCGCAGGATCCGCCGCATGGCGTCCAGCCCCGCGGTGAACGACGGGAACCCGTACGCGGCGCGCCGCTCGGCGGGCGGGACCGGGTGCGCCTTCAGCCGCGCGCCGACGATCACGCCGAGCGTGCCCTCGGACCCGACGAACAGCTGGGTGAGGTCCGGCCCGGTCGCCTGCCGCGGCTGGTCCCCGGTACGCAGCAGCGTGCCGTCGGCGAGTGCCACGTCCAGCCCGGTGACGATGTCCTCGATCTTGCCGTAGCGGGTGGAGTACTGCCCCGCCCCGCGGCACGCGAGCCAGCCGCCGACCGTCGAGATCGTCACCGACTGCGGCCAGTGCCCGACGGTCAGCCCGTGCGTCCCGCGCAGCTCGTCCTCGAGCGCGTCGCCGTACGTCCCGGGCAGCACGTCGACGAGCAGCGAGGCGTCGTCGACCCCGCGGACGCCGGCCAGGTCGCGCAGGTCGAGCAGGACGCCGCCGTGCACGGGCACGGTCCCGCCGCACACGCCGCTGCGCCCGGCCGCCGGCGTGACCGGCACCTGTGCCTCGTGGCACACCTGCAGCACCGCCGCGACCTGTTCCGGCGTCGTCGGCCGTGCCACGGCACCCGGCCGGGCGGGCAGCACCCCCTGCGTCGCCCACACCAGTGACAGCGGCCACCAGTCCCGGCCGGCCTCGTCGATGTCGTCGGTGACCACCCGCTCGCACACGTCACGCAGCCGTCGCAGCGCCGGGTCGCCGAGCGGTGCGGCGGCGGGGATCCGGCTGGTCGCGGCCGCCGCGTCGTCGATCGGCAGCGGGACGCCCGGTGTCAGCCCGCTCACGTGCCCACCGTCGCCGTCTCGCGCTCCGCCGCCACCGACGCGCGGAACGCCTCCACCTGTGCGGTCATCGTCTCCCCGTCCGCTCCGAGCAGCGGCCCGATCAGCGCCGCCACCGACTCCGCCGCGTCGGCCGCCGCGTCGCGGGCGAGCAGCCGCGCCCGTGTCCGCCGCGACAGCACGTCGTCGACGCTGCGCGCCATCTCCGCGCGCACCGCGTACACCGCCTCCGCCTTGAGGTACGGCAGGCCCGGGACGAGCGGCTCGGCGAGCACCGGGTCCTCGTACGTCAGCCCGAGCACGGCCGCCGCCTCCCCGCCGTACCGGTGGGCCAGGTGCACGCGTACGACGTCACCCGAGCCGGCGAAGTCGCGGTAGCCGCCGGACCCGTGCAGCCGCAGCCGGCCCGTGGGGCAGCGACGCCGCCCCGCTCCCAGCACCTGCACCACCGCGTCCACCGTGTCCGCGGCCATCTGCCGGTACGTCGTCAGCTTGCCGCCGATGATCGTGACCATTCCGGACGGCGCCGCGTCCACCCGGTGCCGGCGGGACAGGTCCGCGGTGCGCGCGCTGCTCGCCGTGCGCACCAGCGGCCGCAGGCCGGCCCACGTGCCGACTACCTCGTCCGGGGTGATCGGGTCGACCAGCGACGCGTTGACCGCGCCGAGCAGGTACGCGACCTCCTCCGCGGTCGTGCGCGGGCTGTCCGGCGGGCCCTCGTCGTCGGTGTCCGTCGTGCCGATGTACGCCTGCTGGCCCCACGGGACGATGAACACCGACCGGCGGTCCTGCGGCACGGGCAGCACGACGGCGACGTCGTTGCGCACCCGGTGCCACGGGACGACGACGTGCACTCCCTTGGCCTGGCGGATCAGGTGCGGGTCGCCGCCCTCGACCGCGGCGGTGACCTGGTCGGCCCACACGCCGGCGGCGTTGACGATCGCACGGCAGGCGACCTCGACGACCGCGCCGTCGGCCTCGACGCGCGCGGCACGGACCCGCCCGTCCGGCCCCTTGTCGACGCCGACCAGCCGGGCGCCGTTCGCCACGGCCGCGCCGTAGCGCTCGGCGGCGGTGCGCAGCACCGCCAGCGTCAGCCGCGCGTCGTCGGCCTGCGCGTCGTAGTACAGGTACGACGCGGCCACGTTGTCCGGGCGCAGCGTCGGCATGTGCGCGAGCGTCTCGGCGGTGTCCAGCCGCTTGTGCAGCTTGCCGATCCGGGCGCCGCCGGTGAGGTCGTACATCCACATCGACGTGCCGAGGGCGCGGGCCAGCTTGGGGTTGACCACCCCGCCCTTGCCGAGGATCGGGATGACGAACGGCATGACCTCGACGAGGTGCGGCGCGTTGCGCATGAGCCGCCGCCGCTCCCGCAGCGCCTCGTACACCAGCCGGACGTCGCCGTGCTGCAGGTAGCGCAGCCCGCCGTGGACGAGCTTCGATGAGCGCGACGACGTGCCGGACGCGAAGTCGTCCTTCTCGACGAGCGCGGTACGCAGCCCGCGGGCGGCCGCGTCGAGCGCGCAGCCCGCACCGGTGATCCCACCGCCGACGACGAGGACGTCGAACTGCTCGTCCGCCAGCCGGCGCAGCGACTCTGCCCGGGTGAACGACACGCGGGCATCCTTCCGTACCGCCCTAGGCGAGCGGCTCCCCGCCCTCGGTGGCCGGCAGCCGCAGCACCTGGCCGTGCTCGTCGGTCATCGGCTCCTGGGACCGGAACTCGAAGACGACACCGGGCTGCTGGTTGCCGCGGACGTGCTCGGTGGCCCCGGTGCTCTCGTACACGTCGACCAGGCCCGGCGCCTCCGAGGCGACCCGCAGCCGCCGTACGTCGTCGGACACGATCGTCGTCTGCCCGTCGCGGGCGCCGCCGCGCAGCACGGCGATGGTGTCGGCCATGGCCTTGGAGGTACCCCATAGCCTGCAAGGCATGCGGACCCATCGGCTGGAGCTCGACGACCAGACCCTGCGCGAGTGGGAGGCGACCGTTCTCGACGTGTCCGAGGACGGGATCGTGCTCGACCGGTCTGCCTTCTACCCGGGTGGCGGCGGGCAGCCGCCGGACCACGGGGTGCTGCTGTGGAGCGGGGTCGAGACCCGCATCGTCGGTGCGCGCAAGGGTGACGACCTCTACCTGGTGCCCGCCGAGGGTGACCCGCTGCCGCCGGCGGGCACGGCCGTCCGCGGCGCGCTCGACGACCCGCGGCGCAGCGCGCTGATGCGGACTCACTCCGGGCTGCACCTGCTCTCCGGCGTGGTGTTCCGCGACTTCAAGGCGCTGGTGACCGGCGGGAACATGGAGCCGCTCGAGGCCCGGATGGACTTCAACCTGCCCGAGGTCCCGCCCGGGTTCAAGGAGGCGGTGGAGGAGGCGTGCCACGCCGAGGTCGCCGCGGACCGGCGGATCGACGTGAAGGTGCTGCCGCGCGACGAGGCGTTCCGGATCCCCGACATCGTGCGCACGGCGACCAACCTGGTGCCGCCGGAGCTGCAGGAGGTGCGGATCGTCGACATCGTCGGCCTGGACACCCAGGCCGACGGCGGGACGCACGTCGCCTCCACGAAGCAGATCGGCCGGATCGAGGTCGTGAAGGTCGAGAGCAAGGGCCGCGGGTTCCGTCGGCTGCGCATCCGCCTGGACTGACCGGGAAAGGCCTCGCGCGTGGAGCTGACGCTCGTACCCGGCAACCTCGTCGACCAGCAGGTCGACGCCGTCGTCAACGCCGCCAACGGCTCGCTGCTCGGCGGCGGAGGTGTCGACGGCGCGCTGCTCGCGGCCGGTGGTGACGTGCAGCTGAAGGGCCGGCGCCGGCTGCGCGAGACGGACTGGCCGGACGGCCTGCCGACCGGCCGCGCGGCCGCGTCCGAGGCCGGGGACCTGCCCGCCCGCTGGGTCATCCACGTCGTCGGCCCGGTGTTCAGCCGCAGCGAGGACCGGGCGCACCTGCTGGCGTCCTGCTACCGCGAGGCGCTCGCCGTCGCCGACGAGCTGGGCTGCCGGTCGGTGGCGTTCCCGGCGGTGTCGGCGGGCATCTACGGCTGGCCGCTCGACGACGCCGCGCACATCGCGCTGAGCACCGTGCTGGGCACCCCGACCGAGGTCACCGACTGCCGGTTCGTGCTGCTGGGCCGGGACGCCTACGACGTCTTCGAGCGCACCCTCGCCGCCCTGCGCTGACGCTACGGGCGCACCGACTCCCGCCAGCGGGTGACCAGGTCCGTATCGCCGGCGAGGTCCACCCGCTCCAGCGGCAGCCGCCCGTACAGCACGAGCAGCACGTCGGACGCGCGGCCGCTGACCGTCGCGTCCGGGTCGGCGGCCTCGTCCTGCACCGCCTTGTCCGCGCTGAGCCGGACCCGCCACCGTTCCCCGGTGTCGCTGCACTCCACCCCCAGGACCCCGGCCAGGTCCTCGGCGGGCTGCTCCGAGAGGACGTACGGCAGCATCGTGTCGAGCAGCTCGGCCACCCCGTCGGTCGCCAGCTCCGCCTCCACCCGCTGCTGGTAGCCGTGCGCGCGCTGGGCGTCCCACCGGTGCACGGCCGCCTCGTGGGCCATCCGCCGCGCCCAGAACTGCGCGACCTGCTCCTGGGTGGACCAGTTCCACACGGGGGTGTCGGCGGGCGTGGACGACAGCGCGTCGACGAGCTCCTCGAGCGCGTCCTCGCAGTACGCCACCGCGTCGGCGTCCGGCTCGGGCCGCGGCGGCAGCGGCGGCCGCTCGCTCACCCGGTCGGAGACGATGTTCGCCACGTTGTGGAACACCCGGCCGACGTGACGCAGCAGCCGGTCGACGTCCCACCCCGGGCAGCACTCGACCGGGTCCGACAGCCCGACCCGGCCGGCGGTGACGAGCGCGGTGCCCTCCTTGCGGACGGCCGCGACGAGCTCGGAGTACGCGAGGCTCATGAGATCCCTGCCGTGAGGTCGAGGTCGTTCGGCGGCTCCGGTGGGGTGACCCAGCGGATGAACGGTTTGCCGAACACGTCGTGGTAGTGGTTGGCCCGGTCGACCATGCGTTCGTACGCGGCCTCGAACGCCGTCGCGTCCTCGGCCTTGATGGCCGCGCGGACCGGCTCGCAGTCCTCGTCGATGTACGCGGCCATCTCCGGGTCGTAGCGCGGCCGGCTGAACACGCAGGCGCGCAGCTGTTTGACGACCGACTTGTAGAAGTACGCCGCCAGCGGCCAGTTGCCCGCCCTGCCGGCGTGGTAGAGCCGGTGCACCCGTGGGCCGACCTCTGCCATCAGCCGGTCCATGCCGGGCTGGGACAGGGCCAGCTCGTCGATCGTGAGGTCGCGCTTGCCGTTGTTGACGACGTGCGTGTGGTCGGCCTCGGTCATATGTCCTTTCTAGCCTTCCCGGTGGACCTTGGTCGCCGACGCCTGGGCGCGCGGCCGGACCACCAGCAGGTCGATGTCGACGTGCGCGGGACGGGTCACGACGAAGGCGATGCAGTCGGCGACGTCGTCCGCGCTGAGCGGGTCGGGCACGCCCGCGTACACCGCCTCTGCCCGGGCGGCGTCCCCACCGAACCGGACCAGCGAGAACTCCTCGGTGTGCACCATCCCGGGCGCGACCTCGCAGACCCGGACGGGCTGCCCGCACAGCTCCAGCCGCAGTACCTCGCCCAGGACGCGCTCGGCGTGCTTGGCGGCGTTGTAGCCCGCGCCGCCCTCGTAGACCCCGTGCCCGGCCGTCGAGGTGACGTTGACGATCACCCCGTCGCCGCCGGCCACCAGGGCAGGCAGCAGCGCCTTGGTCATCCGCAGGGTGCCGAGAACGTTCACGTCGTACATCCGCTGCCAGTGCGCCTCGTCGGCCTGCGCGACCGGCTCCAGACCGAGCGCGCCGCCGGCGTTGTTGACCAGGACGGAGCACTGCGGCACCTGCTCGACGAGCGCGGCAACCGACGCCGGATCGGTCACGTCGAGGGTCACGGCGCGGCAGCCGGTCTCGGCGGCCAGCGCATCGAGCCGGTCCCGGCGGCGGGCGGCGGCGACCACGTCGTACCCCTCGGCGACGAGCCTGCGGGCGGTCGCCTCGCCGATCCCGCTGCTCGCCCCGGTCACCACGGCAGTTCCTCGCCTGCTCATGTGCGGCAGGGTAGGCGGCGCCGGTACGCGGCCTTCCGGCGGCGCTGAACCGACCCCCCACGCGGCGCGTCAGGCGCGTCGGGGAGGATGGTCCCCGCTGCCCGGGGAGGGAGGTGACGGGCCGATGACCCCGTCCGTCGGTCGCCCGCGCGTGCTCGAGGAGCCGCGGCGCGTCGCCACCCTGTCCGTGCACACCTCGCCGCTGGAGCAGCCGGGCACCGGTGACGCGGGCGGCATGAACGTCTACGTCGTCGAGGTCTCCAAGCGGCTGGCGGCACGCGGCATCGAGGTGGAGATCTTCACCCGGGCCACCAGCAGCGAGCAGCCGCCGGTGGCCGAGCTGTGCCCCGGCGTCACGGTGCGGCACATCACGGCCGGACCGTACGAGGGCCTCGCGAAGGGCGACCTGTGCTCGCAGCTGTGCGCGTTCGCCTCCGGGGTGCTGCGCGTCGAGGCCATGCACGAGCCGGGCTACTTCGACGTCGTGCACTCCCACTACTGGCTGTCCGGGCAGGTCGGCTGGCTCGCAAAGGAGCGCTGGGGTGTCCCGCTGGTGCACTCCATGCACACCATGGCGAAGGTGAAGAACGCGCTGCTCGCCGAGGGCGACACCCCCGAGCCGCAGGCGCGGGTGATCGGTGAGATGCAGGTGGTCGAGGCCGCGGACCGGCTGGTCGCCTCCACCGACGACGAGGCCGACCAGCTGGTGGAGCTGTACGGCGCCGAGCCGCGCCGGGTGGTCACCGTGCCGCCCGGGGTGGACCTCGACGTGTTCCGGCCCCGGCCGCGGCGGGCGGCCCGGACGCGGCTGGGTCTGGCGCGGGACGCGCAGGTGCTGCTGTTCGTGGGCCGGCTGCAGCCGCTGAAGGCACCCGACGTGCTGCTGCACGCGGCGGCCCGCCTGCTCGCCGACCGGCCGGCGCTGCGCGACAGCCTCGTCGTGGCCGTCGTCGGTGGCCCGTCCGGCACCGGCCTGGAGCACCCGACGTACCTGCAGGAGCTCGCCGTCGAGCTCGGCATCGCCGACGTCGTGCGGTTCGAGCCGCCGGCGCCGCAGTCGCGGCTGGCCGACTGGTACACCGCAGCGGACGTCTGCGTCGTGCCGTCGTACAACGAGACCTTCGGCCTGGTCGCCGTGGAGGCGCAGGCGTGCGGCACCCCGGTCGTGGCGGCCTCGGTCGGCGGCCTGGTGACCGCGGTCGCGGACGGGTCGTCCGGGCTGCTCGTGGCCGGGCACGACCCGGCCGCGTACGCCGCCGCCGTCGCGCGGCTGCTCGACGAGCCGGCGCTGCGGACCCGCCTGGCCGAGGGCGCGGTCACCCACGCCCGCCGGTTCGGCTGGTCGGCGACCGTCGACGGGCTGCTCGGCACCTACCGCGCCGCGCTCGAGGAGCAGGCGGCGGTGACGTCGCTGGACATGCGGGTCGCCGGGTGAGCGACCTCGACGCGGTGCTCCGCGACACCCTCGACGAGCGGGGCCTGGACTACGAGCGGACCGAGCCGGGTGCGTACCTGGTGAAGCTGCCGGGGGAGCACAAGCTCGCGACCATGTGCTGGCTGGTCGCCGGCGAGCACAGCCTGCTCGTCGAGGCGTTCTTCTGCCGGCAGCCGGACGAGAACCACCAGGCGTTCTACCGGTACCTGCTGGAGAAGAACGCCCGGACCTACGGGGTCGCGTTCTCGGTGGACCACCTCGGCGACGTGTATCTGACCGGCCGGCTGCCGCTGTGCGCGGTGACCCCCGAGGAGGTCGACCGGCTGCTCGGCAGCGTCCTCACCTACGCCGACGACAACTTCGACAAGGCCCTCGAGATCGGGTTCGGCACCGCCATCCGCAAGGAGTGGGACTGGCGGGTCAAGCGCGGCGAGAGCCTGCGCAACCTGCAGGCCTTCGCCGGCTTCGCCGACCCCGCCCGCCGCCCCCGCGAGTAGCGGCTGCGGGCTTTGGGAGACTCGGAACCCATGACGACCGGCACGCTCGTGCTGCTCCGCCACGGCGAGAGCGAGTGGAACTCCAAGAACCTGTTCACCGGCTGGGTGGACGTCGACCTCAACGACACCGGCCGCGAGGAGTCCCGTCGCGGGGGCCGGCGGCTGGCCGAGGCCGGCCTGCTGCCCGACGTGGTGCACACCTCGCTGCTCACCCGCGCGATCCGCACGGCGCAGATGGCGCTGGAGGAGTGCGACCGGATGTGGATCCCGGTCCGGCGCACCTGGCGGCTCAACGAGCGGCACTACGGCGGCCTGCAGGGCAAGAACAAGGCCCAGATCCGCGACGAGTTCGGCGAGGGGCAGTTCATGACCTGGCGGCGGTCGTACGACACCCCGCCGCCGCCGCTGGCCGACGACTCCGAGTGGTCGCAGGTCGGCGACCCGCGCTACGCCGAGCTGCCGAACGAGGTGGTCCCGCGCACCGAGTGCCTCAAGGACGTCGTCGTGCGGCTGCTGCCGTACTGGTACGACGCGATCGTCCCCGACCTGCGGGCGGGCCGTACGGTGCTCGTCGCCGCGCACGGCAACTCGCTGCGCGCGATGGTCAAGCACCTCGACGGCGTCAGCGACGAGGAGATCCCGGGGCTGAACATCCCGACCGGGATCCCGCTGCGCTACGACCTCGACGGCGACCTGCGCCCGAAGCTGCCGGGCGGTGAGTACCTCGACCCGGACGCCGCGGCAGCCGCGATCGAGGCGGTGAAGAACCAGGGCCGCTGAGCCCCGCGCTCCCAGCGCTACCCGGTCGGCGCGACCGTCACGTTCGCGCTCGGCGAGATCGAGATGTGGACCTCGGCCGGCGACGCGCTCGGTGACGGGTACGGCGTCGCGGAGCCCGGCGGGTTGATCATCGTGGGTGACGCCTCGGTCGGGCTGGGGACGGGCGTCGCCGTCTCCGTGGTGCCGGTCGCGTGGGTCACGGGCACGAGCACCGCGACCGAGCCGGCGTTGCCGAACGCGAACGTGACCTGGACGGTCTGCCCCGCGCGCAGCTGCTGCTTGAGCCCGTGCAGGCGCAGCGCCGGTGCCTGCGTCTGGTCGAACGGCGTACGGAAGATCAGCCGGCCGCCCGGTGCGATCCGCAGCGATCCGCTGCTCGCCTGGAACGGCTCCGCGGTGGTCGTGACGCTCGGGCTCGGGGACGCCGTCGCCGACGGGGAGCTGGACCCGGCCTGAGCGAGCTGGCCGGCCTCCACCGACGCCGCGACCGGGCTCGACGCCCCGGTGAACGTGTCGGCGTCCTGGCCGGTGTTGACGATCGTCATGTGGATGTACGCGTCGCCACCCGCGTCGACGATCCCGCCCGGGCCGGGATCGATGAAGACGTTGCGCAGGCCGATCGACCCCAGGTCAGCGACCGCACCGTCGATGTGCGGGTACTGCACGGACGTCTCGGCCTCCTGGCCCGATCCGCAACCCGCCAGCCCGCCGGCGGCGAGGACCAGCGCGGCCGCACCCACGGCACCGCGGACGGCGCGACGACTCCCGATCACGCGTGACTCAACTCCCTAGCGCGGCTGGCTGGCCCGGACGGCAGGCGGGGGGACAGTGCGCACAGAAGGGTACTGACCGCACCCGCAGCACCCGGCGACGGCCCGCCGACAGGCGGCTCCCGCAAGTCCGGGAAGCACTTCGCGGGCTGTCTGTCAAGTCCCCCTCTGCGGCGAATATGGCCTCTGACCTGCGAGAATGCAGGCAATGGCCGGTGTGCGCGGCGTCACGCCGTGTTAGCCTGGAAGCCGGCGGAAGGGGCACGAGAGCATGACTTTCGAGGTCGGCGAGACGGTCGTCTACCCCCACCACGGGGCTGCACTCATCGAAGCAATCGAGACCCGGCAGATCAAGGGCGAGGACCGCACGTACCTCGTCCTGAAGGTCGCCCAGGGAGATCTGACCGTACGGGTCCCGGCCGACAACGTCGAGCTCGTAGGTGTCCGCGACGTCGTGGGCCAGGACGGCCTGGAGAAGGTCTTCGAGGTCCTGCGCGCACCGCACACCGAGGAGCCGACCAACTGGTCGCGCCGCTACAAGGCCAACCTCGAGAAGCTCGCCTCCGGCGACGTCAACAAGGTCGCCGAGGTGGTCCGCGACCTGTGGCGCCGGGACCGCGAGCGCGGCCTGTCCGCGGGCGAGAAGCGCATGCTCTCCAAGGCCCGCCAGATCCTCGTCAGCGAGCTGGCGCTCGCCGAGGGCACCAACGAGGACAAGGCCGAGGCGATCCTCGACGAGGTCCTCGCCGGCTAGAGCAGTGACCACCGCGGCCGTCGTCCCCGCGGCCGGCCGGGGGGAGCGGCTCGGTCCCGGTGCGCCCAAGGCACTCCGTGAGCTCGGCGGTGCGCCGATGCTCGTCCACGCGGTACGCGCCCTGTCCCAGGCCCGCGCGGTCGACACGGTCGTCGTCGCGGCGCCGCCCGGCGGGCTGGCCGAGGTGCGCGCCCTGCTGGCGTCGTTCGACGTGACCACCGACGTGCAGGTGGTCGCCGGCGGGGAGACCCGCCAGGAGTCGGTCTCCCGCGCGCTCGCCGCCCTGCCGGCCCAGGTCGACGTCGTCCTCGTGCACGACGCGGCCCGGCCGCTCGCCCCGAGCGACCTGGTCGACGCGGTGGTCGCGGCCGTCCGCGCCGGCGCCGACGCGGTCGTCCCGGGCCTGCCGGTCGTCGACACGGTCAAGCGCGTCGACCGCACCGACACGGTCGTGGAGACCGTCGACCGGGCTGCCCTGCGCGCCGTGCAGACGCCGCAGGGGTTCCGCCGCGCGGTGCTCGAGGAGGCGCACGCGGCCGCCGGCACGACCGAGGCCACCGACGACGCCGGGCTGGTCGAGGCCCTGGGCCGGCGCGTGCACGTCGTGCCCGGCCATCCGGAGGCGTTCAAGGTCACCCGCCCGCTCGACCTGGTGCTCGCCGAGGCCGTGCTCGCCCGACGGAGGGCGGCCGGTGTCCGCTGACGAGCAGGTCGTGCCGCTCACCCGCGGTCTGCCCGAGCTGCCGCGTGTCGGGGTCGGGGTCGACGTCCACCCGTACGAGCCGGGCCGGCCGCTGTGGCTGGCCTGCCTGCAGTGGCCGGACGAGACCGGGGTGGCCGGGCACTCCGACGGGGACGTCGCCGCGCACGCCGCCTGCGACGCGCTGCTGTCCGCCGCGGGGCTCGGCGACCTCGGCGGCCAGTTCGGGACCGCCGACCCGCAGTGGGCCGGCGCCTCCGGCGCGGCGCTGCTCGGCGAGACCGTCCGCCGCCTCGGTGCCGCCGGCTGGTCGGTCGGCAACGTCGCCGTGCAGGTGGTCGGCAACCGGCCACGGCTCGGCCCGCGCCGCACGGAGGCCGAGGCCGCGATGACCGCGGCGGTCGGTGCGCCGGTGTCCGTGTCGGCGACGACCACCGACGGGCTGGGGCTCACCGGCCGCGGCGAGGGCGTCGCAGCGATCGCCACCGCCCTGGTCGTCCAGCGCTGACCGCCCGGCCGGCCGGCCGCTGTGACAGCCTGACGGCGTGAGCGACAGGGTGGTCGCCTGCTGGGCCGATGCGTACGCCGCGTACGACTTCGGGCCCGGCCACCCGATGCGCCCGAAGCGGCTGCAGCTGACGATGGAGCTGGCCGGCCGGCTCGGTGTCCTCGACGCCCTGGAGGTCGTCGAACCCGACCCCGCCGACGACGCGACGCTCGGCCTCGTCCACCACCTGCGCTACGTCAACACCGTCCGCGACGACCCGGTCTTCGCCGCCGGCATCGCTCCACCGGACAACCCGCCGTTCCTGCGCATGCACGAGTCCGCCGCGCTGATCACCGGCGGCAGCGTGACCGCCGCGGCCGCCGTGTGGGCCGGCACGCACGACCACGCGGTCAACATCGCGGGTGGGCTGCACCACGCGATGCCGGGGCAGGCGTCGGGCTTCTGCGTCTACAACGACGCCGCGGTCGCCGTCGCCTGGCTGCTCGCGCAGGGTGCGCAGCGCGTCGCGTACATCGACCTCGACGCCCACCACGGCGACGGCGTGCAGGCCGCGTTCTACGACGACCCGCGGGTGCTGACGGTCTCGCTGCACGAGACCGGTGACGCGCTGTTCCCCGGTACGGGCTTCCCCACCGACGTCGGCACCGGCAGCGGCGAGGGCTACGCCGTGAACGTGGCGCTGCCGCCGGGCGCGGACGACGCGCCCTGGCTGCGCGCCGTCCACGCCGTCGTCCCGTCGCTGGTGCGCGCCTACCACCCGCAGGTGCTCGTCACCCAGTGCGGCTGCGACGGTCACCGGCTCGACCCGCTCGCCGACCTCAAGCTGACCGTCAACAGCATGGCGGCGGCGTACCGCACCCTGCACGACCTCGCGCACGAGGTCACCAGGGGGCGCTGGGTGGCACTCGGCGGCGGCGGGTACGCGGAGGAGGTGGTGCCCCGCGCCTGGACCGCGCTGCTCGCCGAGGCCGCCGGACGACCGGTCGACCGGGCCGCGGTCTGCGACGAGGGCGGCACCGACGGCTACGACCCGTGGCCCGGCGGGGTCGGCAACCCCGACGACCCGGTCGACCGCGCGGTCGCCGCGACCCGGCGCGCGATCTGGCCCCTGCACGGCCTGGACCCCATGGACGCCCGTGACTGACTACCCCGCCGCCTGGGAGGCCGACGTCGTGCTCCGCGACGGCGGCACCGCCCACCTGCGTCCGATCCGCGCCGAGGACGCCGAGGCGCTCGTCGCCATGCACTCCCGGCTGTCCGACGACACGATCTACAAGCGCTTCTTCAGCCCACGCCCGCAGCTGTCCCAGCGGGACATCCAGCGCTTCACCACCGTCGACCACGTCGACCGGGTGGCGCTGATCTGCACGATCGGCGGCGCGATGGTCGCGGTCGGCCGCTACGACCGTGGCGACGACCCGGACACCGCCGAGGTGGCGTTCGTGGTGGAGGACCGCCACCAGGGCCGCGGCATCGGCTCGGTGCTGCTCGAGCACCTCGCCGCCGCCGGCCGCGAGCGGGGCGTACGCCGGTTCGTCGCGGACGTGCTGCCCGGCAACCGGGCGATGGTCCGGGTGTTCCTCGACGCCGGCTACGAGGCGCACCGCTCGTTCGAGGAGGGCGTGGTCCACCTGGAGTTCCCGATCGGCGAGACCGAGCAGTCGACGCAGGTCATGCAGTCGCGCGAGCACCGCGCGGAGGCGCGGTCCATCGAGCGGCTGCTGTTCCCCTCCTCGGTCGCCGTCGTCGGTGCGAGCCGGGAGGCACGCAGCGTCGGCCGGGTCGTGCTCGACGACATCCTCGCCGCCGGCTTCCAGGGCCCGGTCTACCCGGTGCACCACGAGGCGCCGTACGTCGCCAGCATCCGCGCCTTCCCGACCGTCGCCGACATCCCCGACCCGGTGGACCTCGCGGTCGTCGCCACCCCGGCCGCGTCGGTCCTCGACGTGGTCCGCCAGTGCGCGGACAAGGGCGTACGCGGGCTGGTCGTGGTCTCCAGCGGGTTCGCCGAGGCCGGTGAGGAGGGCACCGCCGCGCAGCAGGAGATGGTGCGCCTGGCACGCGAGGGCGGCATGCGGGTCATCGGCCCGAACTGCCTGGGCGTCATCAACACCGACCCCGCGGTCTCGCTCAACGCCACGCTGGCCCCGATCGCGCCGGGCCGGGGCAACGTCGGGTTCTTCTGCCAGTCCGGCGCGCTGGGCATCGCGATCCTCGAGTCCGTCGCCCGCCGGGGACTGGGCCTGTCGACGTTCGTCTCCGCCGGCAACCGGGCGGACGTGTCCGGCAACGACCTGCTGCAGTACTGGCAGGACGACCCCGCCACCGAGGTCGTGCTGCTCTACCTCGAGTCGTTCGGCAACCCGCGCAAGTTCGGCCGGCTGGCCCGCCGGGTCGCGCGGGAGAAGCCGGTCGTCGCGGTGAAGAGCGGCCGGTCCCTCGCCGGCCTGCCGCCCGGGCACGCCGGGCACGCGGTCGCGGTCCCCGACGAGGCGGTGGACGCGCTGTTCGCCCAGGCCGGCGTCATCCGCGTCGACACCCTCGCGCAGCTGTTCGACGCGGCGCAGGTGCTCGCCTACCAGCCGCTGCCGGCGGGCCGGCGGGTCGCGGTCGTCGGCAACTCCGCGGCCCTGCAGGTGCTCGCCGCCGACTCCTGCGAGTCCGCCGGGCTCGAGGTCACCCACACGACCGACGTGGGGGCGGCCGGCAGCGCCGAGGCGTTCGGCCGGGCGCTGTCCGACGCGCTCGCCGCCGACGACGTGGACGCGGTCATCACCGTGTTCATCCCGCCGTTGGAGGTCGAGCAGGAGGCGGTCGGTGCGGCCCTCGCCGCGGCGACCGAGGACGCCACCAAACCGGTGGTGTCGACGTTCCTCGCGTTCGAGGGGGTGCCCGAGCAGCTGCGCCGCGCCAGCCCCGAGGGCGTGGCCATGCGCGGCTCGGTGCCGTCGTTCCGCTCGCCGGAGACCGCCGTGCTGGCGCTCGCCCGCGCCGCGGCGTACGCCGAGTGGCGCCGGCGCCCGATCGGCACGGTGCCCGCCTTCGACGACGTCGACCCGGACGCGGCGCGCGCCGTGGTCGAGACCGCGCTGGGCCGGGCCGGCGGCCGGGCCGCGCTGAGCGCCGAGGAGACGCTCGCACTGCTGGCCGCGTACGGCATCGAGGTGCTGCCCGCCGCCCCCGCGACCACCGTCGAGGCCGCCGTGGCCGCGGCCCGGGAGGTCGGCTACCCGGTCGTGCTCAAGGCCGCCGACGAGTCGCTGCGTCACCGTACGGACCTCGGCGGGGTACGCCTGGACCTGCGCAGTGACGACGACGTGCGCTCGGCGTACGAGGCCATGTCCGCGCTGTCCGGCGGGTCCGTCTTCGTCCAGCGGCTCGCCCCCGCCGGGGTCGCCACGGTCGTGACCGTGACCGAGGACCCGTCGTTCGGCGCGCTCGTCGGCTTCGGGCTCGGCGGAGTCGCGCACGACCTGCTCGGCGACAAGGCCTACCGCGCCGTGCCGCTCACCGACGTGGATGCGGCCGCGCTCGTCCGGGAGCCGCGCACCTCGCCCTTGCTGTTCGGCTACCGGGGTGCCGCGGCCGGCGACGTCGCCGCTCTCGAGCAGCTGCTCGCGCGGGTCGGCCGGCTCGCGGACGACCTGCCGGAGGTGCGGGCCGTCGAGCTCAACCCGGTGCTGTGCGCCGGGCAGGGGCTGAGCGTGCTGCACGCCGAGATAGCCGTCGAGCCGCAGCAGGACCGGATGGACACCGGCCCCCGCCGCCTGCGCCCGATCGCCAGGGAGGCGCCGTCATGACCTTCTACCGCGCCGTCGGGGAGCTGCCGCGCAAGCGGCACACCCAGTTCCGCCGCCCGGACGGGCGGCTGTACGCGGAGGAGCTGATGAGCCGCGAGGGGTTCTCGTTCTCGACCTCGCTGCTCTACCACCTGGAGATCCCGACCGCGATCACCGCCGCCGAGGCGGAGCCGGCGCCCGGCGAGGGGACCGAGCCGAACGCCCCGCTGCGCCCGCGGCTGTTCCACACCCACCAGCTCACCGGCGGCGGAGACCTCGTGACCGGCCGGCGACTGCTGCTCGCCAACGACGACGTGCGCCTGTCGTACGCCGTCGCCGGCGCGGAGAGCGGGCTGTACCGCAACGCGGTCGGCGACGAGGTCGTCTACCTGGAGAGCGGCCGGGCGCGGTTCGAGTCGGTGTACGGCGCGCTGGACGTGAGCGAGGGCGACTACGTCGTCGTCCCGGTCTCCACGACCCACCGGTGGCTGCCGCAGGGGGAGGTCCGTGCCCTGGTCGTCGAGGCGAGCGGGTACGTCGGCCCGCCCGGGCGGTACCTGTCCCGGCTCGGCCAGCTCAAGGAGGGCGCGCCGTACAGCGAGCGGGACCTGCGCGGCCCGGGCGAGCCGCTGGTCGTCGACGGCGGCCCGGTCGACGTGCTCGTCCGGCACCGCGACGGGCTGACCCGGTTCACCTACGCCACCCACCCGTTCGACGTCGTCGGCTGGGACGGCTACGTGTGGCCGTACGCGTTCTCCATCCACGACTTCGAGCCGATCGTCGGCCGGGTGCACCAGCCGCCGCCGGTCCACCAGACCTTCGAGGGCCCGGGCTTCGTGCTGTGCTCGTTCGTCCCCCGACCGTTCGACTTCGACCCGCAGGCGGTCGCCGTGCCGTACAACCACGCGAACGTCGACTCCGACGAGGTGCTGTTCTACGTCGGTGGGGACTTCATGAGCCGCAAGGGCTCCGGGATCGGCCAGGGCTCGGTGTCGCTGCACCCGTCCGGGTTCACCCACGGCCCCCAGCCGGGCAGCGTGGAGGCCGGGCTCGGCCAGGAGCGCACCGAGGAGCTCGCGGTCATGCTCGACACGTTCCGCCCGCTGCGGCTCGGCCCGGCGGCGCGGGAGTGCGAGGACGAGGGCTACGCCTGGACGTGGGCCCGGGGCCGCGAGTAGCGGCTCAGGCGGTGCCCCAGCGCAGCACGACGCCCTGGTCGCGCATGTGCCGGCGGAACCACAGGTACGACGCGACGACGGCCGCACCGGTCAGCCCCGCGGACAGGAACGGCTTGACCAGCACGAACCCGCCGACGCTCTGGTGCAGCAGCAGCCACAGCGTCGCCGAGCCGTTGACCAGGTAGACCAGCCCCCACAGCAGCGAGATGCGCAGGAAGAACTCGTGCATCCGCGGGTGGGTCATCACGGCCTCGGGGATCGGGCAGAAGTCGCCGGCGAGGCGTGCGGTGAGCGGCTTGCGCAGCGGGACCGAGCCGAGGAACAGCGCGGCGACGACGAACGTGCCCAGGGTCGGCTGGAGCAGGTAGATGAACGTGCTGCCGGTCGCCAGGGACACCGCGGCGCGGACCGTGACCAGCGCCGTACCGAGGACGATCATGGCCGGGACGCCGTCGCGGCGCAGCAGCCGACGGGCGATGTTCGCGTACGACCAGCCGAGGGCGGCGCTCACCGCGACCCGGGGGCCGAAGGACAGCAGTGCGTAGAAGACGGTGAGCGGCAGGATGGTCGACTCGAGGAGGACCAGCCCGGCGCGGAGGAGCAGCCGAAGCGGTCTCGGCAGCTCGATGACGTGCTCCACGCATTCTCCTTCGGTACGACCGGCTGCCTACTTCAACGCCGAAGGACCCTGATCGGTTACTCCGGTCGGCGCAGCCGGGAACACCAGTGTCATGCCTGAGATCCCAGAAGTGGCCCGAAAGTGGTTCGACGATCGGCTGTTCGTCACTCTCGCGACCGTGGAGCCGGACGGTCGACCCCATCTGTCGGTTTTGTGGACCAAGCTCGATGGTGACGACGTGCTGATGTCCACGGTCAAGGGCCGGCGCAAGCACCAGAACCTCGAGCGCGACCCGCGGGCGACCGTGCTCGCGACCGACCCCGGCAACCCGTACAGCTACCTGGAGGTGCGGGGCACGGTCGAGATGACCGAGGAGGGCGGCCGCGAGCTCATCGACTCCTTCGCCGAGACCTACCGCGGTGAGCGCCCGTACCCGTTCGACGGCCCCGACGACGTCCGCGTGGTGCTGCGGCTGCGCCCGGAGAAGGTCGTCTTCCACGGCTGACCAGCCCGCCCCCACCTGCGCCTTCGTGCGCCCCATGACCGCCTCCGTGCGGCGTACTGGGGTCAACCAAGATCGTCTGACCCCACCAGGCCGCACGAAGGCGGCCGGGGCGCCCACCGCATAGCCTGGCCCGGTGAGCCTGCGCCTGCACGACACCGCCACGCGGACGGTCCGGCCGTTCGAGCCGCTGACCGCCGGCGTCGCGAGCGTGTACGTCTGCGGGCCCACCGTGCAGTCGGCGCCGCACGTCGGCCACGCGCGCAGCGCGGTGGCGTTCGACGTCCTGCGGCGCTGGCTGCTGGCCACGGGGTACGACGTGGCGTTCGCGCGCAACGTCACCGACGTCGACGACAAGATCATCCACAATGCCGGGCACGAGGACGTCCCGTGGTGGGCGCTGGCGGAGCGCAACACCCGCGCGTTCACCGCCGCGTACGACGCCCTCGCGGTGCTACCGCCGACCGTCGAGCCGCGCGCGACCGGCCACGTGCCGGAGATGGTCGCGCTCATGCGCCGGCTCATCGAGGCCGGGCACGCGTACGCCGCGGGCGGTGACGTCTACTTCGACGTGCGCTCGTTCGCCCCGTACGGGGCGCTGTCCGGGCAGCGGGTCGACCAGATGCTGGGGACCGATGGCGGGGGGTCCAAGCGCGACCCGCTCGACTTCGCGCTGTGGAAGGGCGCCAAGCCCGGCGAGCCGTCGTGGGACACGCCCTGGGGGGCGGGGCGCCCCGGCTGGCACCTGGAGTGCTCGGCGATGGCGACGAAGTACCTCGGCCCCACCTTCGACATCCACGGCGGCGGGATCGACCTCGTCTTCCCGCACCACGAGAACGAGGTGGCGCAGTCGCAGGCCGCCGGTGACGGGTTCGCCCGGTACTGGCTGCACAACGGCCTGGTGAACACCGGCGGGGAGAAGATGAGCAAGTCGCTCGGCAACTCTCTCGTCGTCGCCGACGTGCTCGAACGGGCCCGGCCACAGGCGGTCCGCTACTACCTGGGCGCCGCCCACTACCGGTCGGTGATCGACTGGACCGAGGAGGGCCTCGCCGAGGCCGACACCGCGTACGCGCGGATCGAGACGTTCGTCCGCAACGCCGTCGACGCCCTCGGTGGCGTCGGCGAGGCCGAGTCGCTCGCCCTCGAGGTCGGCGACGCGGCCACCAAGGACACCTGGCAGGCCTTCGCCCAGGCGATGGACGACGACCTCGGCGTCCCGCGAGCGCTCGGCGTGCTGCACGGTGCCGTCCACGACGGCAACGGGCTGCTGGCCGCCGCCGACCGTCCCGCGCTGGCGGCGGCGCTGGCGGTGGTGCGGCGCATGCTCGAGGTGCTCGCGCTCGACCCGGTCGCGCAGTGGCCGGCCACCGGCTCCGACCTCACCCCGGTCGTCGACGCGCTCGTCGCGGTGACCCTGCAGTCCCGGCAGGCCGCTCGCGAGCGGCGCGACTTCGCCGAGGCCGACCGGATCCGCGACGCCCTGACCGACGCGGGGATCGTCGTCGAGGACACCCCGCAGGGCCCGCGCTGGCGGATCCGCTGATGGCGCGCAAGAAGGGGCCGGCCAAGGGCACCGGCGGGCACGGTCGTCGCGCGCTGGAGGGCAAGGGCCCGACCCCGAAGGCCGAGATGCGCCCGGGCCACCCGGCGCAGCGGCGGGCCGCCGCGGCCCGCAAGTCCGCTGCCCGCGACCGGGGCAAGCCGGCGGGCCCCGAGGTCGTCGTCGGGCGCAACCCGGTCGTCGAGGCCCTGCGCGAGGGCGTGCCGGCCCAGGCGGTGTACGTCGCGGTCGGCATCGACACCGACCCGCGGGTCACCGAGGCGATCACCCTCGCCGGCGATGCCGGCATCCCCGTCCTGGAGGCGGGGCGCGCCGAGCTGGAGCGAATGGCCGGCGGCGCCGTCCACCAGGGCCTGGCGCTGGCCATCCCGCCGTACTCCTACGCCCACCCGGACGACCTGCTGCGCCGGGCCGAGCAGAGCGGGCGCCCCGCGCTGCTGGTCGCCCTCGACGGCATCACCGACCCGCGCAACCTGGGCGCCGTGGTGCGCTCGGCCGCCGCGTTCGGCGCGCACGGCGTCGTCGTCCCGGAGCGCCGCGCGGCCGGGATGACCGCGGTGGCCTGGAAGACCAGCGCCGGGGCGGCGGCCCGCGTACCGGTGGCCCGGGCGACGAACCTCGCGCGCACGCTGGCCGCGTACGCCTCGGCGGGGCTCATGCTCGCCGGGCTCGCCGCCGACGGCGAGGTCACGCTGGACGAGCTCGACGTCGCCGACGCGCCGCTCGTCCTCGTCGTCGGCTCCGAGGGCCGGGGGCTGTCCCGGCTCGTCGCCGAGCGCTGCGACCTGCGCGTGCGCATCCCCATGGTGGCCGGGACGGAGTCGCTCAACGCTTCGGTCGCGGCGGGCGTCGCTCTGGCCGAGATCGCGCGGCGCCGCCGCGCTTCGTGAGCGCCCACCAACTGTCCGTAGTCGGATCTGGTTCAACGCTGAGCGTTACCCCAATGTCGCTGGCTCGTTGTTGTGACGTAGCCCGATGGTCACCACGACGGCATCCCAATACAGTTGGGGGCACAACGTGTCGAATGCTCATGTTCCCGGCGAAGGGCGGAAATCCGTGCGCCTGTTCCGCGTGCACGACGACGGCGAGCGCGCCGCTGCCCGTGCCGGCGACGAGGAGCTGGTGGCCGCGGCCCGGGACGGCGACGAGCGGGCGCTCGACGCGCTGCTGACCCGCTACCGGGGGTTCGCACGGTCGAAGGCCCGGTCGTACTTCCTCGTGGGCGGGAGCCGCGAGGACATCATTCAGGAAGGCATGATCGGCCTCTACAAGGCCGTCCGGGACTTCAACCCCGAGCTGCAGACCAGCTTCCGCGCGTTCGCCGAGCTGTGCGTGACCCGGCAGATCATCACCGCGATCAAGACCGCGACCCGGCAGAAGCACGGCCCGCTCAACAACTACGTCTCCTTCCACCGGCCGGTCCTCAGTGACGACGAGGGCGAGCGCACGCTCGGCGACGTGCTGCAGACCACGGGCGTCAGCGACCCGGCCGACCTGGTGATCTCCGCCGAGCGGATCCGCGACCTGCAGGACCACCTCGACGCGGCGCTGTCCGACCTCGAGGCCGAGGTGCTGTGCCTCTACGTCGACGGCAAGAGCTACCAGGAGATCGCCGAGCTGCTCCAGCGGCACGTGAAGTCGATCGACAACGCCTTGCAGCGCATCAAGCGCAAGCTCGACGGGCACCTGCGCTCCCGTGAGGACAGTGAGGTCGGCTGAGCGGCAGCCGATCCGGCCGCGGCTAGCATCGGGGCCGCCGGCCGGCGTGGCGCAACTGGCAGCGCAGCGGTCTTGTAAACCGCAGGTTAGGGGTTCGAGTCCCCTCGCCGGCTCCATCGCCGTACGCCGCATGCTGCCGGGGGACGCCGGGTACCCGAACGGGTGAGACCACGACACCGACCGGAGGCTGCCCGCCGCGGCCGAGGAGCATCACGTGCACGTCGAGATCGACTCGCTCGCCGAGGTGCCGCAGGTACGCGCCACGGTCCGTGCGGCGCTGCTCGAGCGCTGCTCGCCCTCGACCGCGGACGCCGCCGCCACCGTGACCAGCGAGTTCCTCGCGCGGCTCGCGTACGTCGCCGCGTCCCCGTACGCGGTCGCGGCGGACTGCGACGGCGACGACGTACGGCTGCAGACCACGGCCAGCCTGCGGATCAGTCGCGCCGAGGCCCTGCAACGGCTGCAGTGGGACGACTCCACCTTCGGTGGCATCGTCGTCGGCGAGCTCGTCCGCGAGGCCGGCGTCGAGTTCGAGCCGGACGGAACAGCACGCATCTGGGCCCGCGTGGCCGGCGGATAGCAGCGGCCCCACGTGGCAGACTGCCCCCGTGTCCGCACGCGGGTCTGCCTGGGAGTCGGCTCAGGTGCAGCTCGCCGAGGCCGTCCGCCAGCTCGGCCTCGACGACGGCATGCACCAGATGCTCGCGACCCCGCGGCGCGAGCTGACGGTCAGCGTCCCGCTGCGCCGCGACGACGGCCATGTCGAGGTGCTGCGCGGCTACCGCGTTCAGCACAACTTCTCCCGCGGGCCCGCGAAGGGCGGCATCCGCTACCACCCCGACACCGACATCGACGAGGTCCGCGCGCTCGCGATGTGGATGACGTGGAAGTGCGCGATCGTCGGCATCCCGTACGGCGGCGCCAAGGGGGGTCTCACGATCGACCCCCGGCTGTACTCCCAGACCGAGCTGGAGCGGGTGACCCGGCGGTACGCCAGCGAGGTCCTGCCGATCATCGGCCCGGACAAGGACATCCCGGCTCCGGACGTCGGCACCGACGAGCAGACCATGGCCTGGTTCATGGACACCTACTCGGTGAACTCCGGGCACACCGTGACCAGCGTCGTGACCGGCAAGCCGCTGTCCGTGGGCGGCTCGCTCGGCCGTGGCGGCGCGACCAGCCGCGGGGTCATGGTCGCCGCGTTCGCGGCGCTGCGCGAGGCCGGCGTCGACCCGCGTGACATCACGGTCGCGGTCCAGGGCTTCGGCAAGGTCGGGGGACTGGCGGCGCAGTTCCTCCACGACGCCGGCTGCAAGGTCGTCGCCGTCTCCGACGTCAAGGGCGGCGTCTTCAACGGGATGGGGCTGAACCCGGCGGCCATGCTGCGCCACGTCCGGGCCGGCGCGGAGTCGGTCGTCGGCTACCCCGGCACGGACACCATCAGCAACGAGGAGCTGCTCGAGCTCGACGTCGACCTGCTCGTCCCCGCCGCGCTGGAGAGCGTCGTCCACGAGGACAACGCCGACCGCGTGCGGGCCCGGTTCGTCGTCGAGGCGGCGAACGGGCCGCTGACCCCGGCGGCGGACGAGATCCTCGGCAGCAAGGGGACGGTCATCGTCCCGGACGTGCTCGCCAACGCCGGCGGTGTCGTCGTGTCGTACTTCGAGTGGGTGCAGGACCAGCAGTCGTACTGGTGGTCCGAGGACGAGGTCAACGACCGGATGGGCGAGATCATGGCCCGGTCCTACGACGAGGTCTCCACGCTGGCCACCGAGCGGGGCGTGTCGATGCGGACGGCGGCCCAGATGGTCGGCGTCGGCCGGGTGGCCGAGGCGCACGCCATCCGCGGCCTGTACCCGTAGCCGGCACGCGCCTGACCCGCCGACCCGGGCGAAGTCGCGGGAAACGTCGGCGCTCCGTGCGAGAATGACAACGTTGTAAGTTGGCTGCTGCATGCGATCGACGGGGCGCATGCACTCGACGGGGACGAAGGAGAGCCGATGGACGCCGTGAACGCCGTCGCACCCGCGGGGCCGGCCGACGAGCTGTCCGAGCGCGACCGCAGCATCCTCGCCTTCGAACGGCAGTGGTGGAAGTACGCCGGGGCCAAGGAGCAGGCGATCCGCGACCTGTTCGACATGTCCGCCACCCGCTACTACCAGGTCCTCAACGCGCTCATCGACCGTCCCGAAGCGCTGGCTGCCGACCCGATGCTCGTCAAGCGGCTGCGCCGGCTGCGTACGGCGCGCCAGCGCGCCCGCTCCGCACGCCGTCTCGGGATCGAGGCCTGAGAGCGACCCCTCGTGGGACGCCACGCGGCACAGCCCGCCCCGGACCGCGCACCCCGCCCGGCTGCGCCACGCGCCGTACGGGAGATCGCGTACTCGGCGGTCGCGGTCGCCGGGGTCCTGGCGATCGTCGGCACGCTGCTGCTGTGGAACGGCGGCGACTCCACCGGCGACCCGACGGTGTCGCGGCGGTCGCTGCCCACCGCGGCGACGTCCGACTCCGGCGGTGCCGCCGCTGACCCGGCCGTACCTCCCGCGAGCGCGCCGCCGGCCTCCGCGCCGGCGAGCGCGGGGCAGGCGACGGCCGCCCGGCTGCCGCTGACCGTGCTCAACAACTCCACCGTGTCGGGCCTCGCGACGACCGCCGCCGACCGGTTCCGCAAGGGCGGCTGGCCGATCCGGACGGTCGGCAACGTGCGCGGCCGCTTCGCCGCGACCACCGTCTACTACGCCCCCGGCCAGGAGGCCTCCGCCCGCGCCCTGGCGAGGCAGTTCCCGGCCATCACCCGCGTGCACCCGCGCTTCGAGGGCCTGCCGGGCACCGGCCTGACCGTCGTGGTCACCCGGTACTTCCCGCACTGAGTCGCGGCGCGGGTACCGGTTACGGTGCTCGGGTGCCCCTGCCCGAGCCGACCACCGACTCCGGCCGCATCGGCCTGACCGCCCTGCTGGCCGACCCGGCCCGCGCCGTCGTCGCCATCGACTTCGACGGCACGCTGGCGCCGATCGTGCCCCGGCCGGAGGATGCCCGCCCGGCCCCCGGTGCGATCGAGGCGGTCGCCGTGCTCGCCGCCCGGGTCGGCCGGTGCGCCATCGTCACCGGCCGTCCGGCGGACGTCGTCGTGCGGCTCGGCGGGCTGCACGACGTCCGCCGCCTCGTGGTCCTCGGCCACTACGGGCTGCAGCGCTGGCACGACGGCCGGCTCGACAGCCCCGAGCCCGACCCCGGCGTGGACGCGGCGCGCGCGGCCCTGCCCGGCGTGCTCGCGGCCGCCGCCGAGGGAGTGGCCGTCGAGGACAAGCACCACTCCCTCGTCGTGCACACCCGCCGGGCCGCGGACCCGGGCGGTGAGCTGGAACGCCTGCGCGCGCCGCTGGCCGACCTCGCCGGGCGGCACGGGCTCGAGGTCGTCCCCGGCCGGTACGTGCTCGAGCTGCGGCCGCCGGGCGTCGACAAGGGCGCGGCCGTCCGCGAGCTCGCCGAGCAGTACGACGCCGGGTCGGCGCTGTTCGTCGGCGACGATCTCGGAGACCTGCCGGCGTTCGCGGCGCTGGATGCGCTGCGCGGCGAGGGAGTTCCGGCGGTCAAGGTGTGCTCCGGCTCGGAGGAGGTGGCCGAGCTGCGGGAGCAGGCCGACCTCGTCCTCGACGGCCCGGAGGCGGTGGTGGCGTTCCTGCGCTCGCTCGCTGCTGCCATCGGCGACGTGGTCTGACGCGCGCTGCAGGTGGATCCGATGCCGCCCCTCACGCGGCTCTGGGTTTGGGTGGGGCGCGCAGCTCATGGCCGTCGGGTGCGGTGAACACCAGCTCGCCGGACGCTTGCCGTTGCAGGTGCCAGTTCTCGTGGTGGATGAGCCAGTGGTGGAAGGCGCACAGGTGGGCTGAGTTGTGCAGGCTGGTCGGGCCGCCGCGGGACCAGTGGTCGATGTGGTGCAGCTCGCAGCGGTGCAGCCCGGCTTGGCAGCCGGGGAAGGTGCAGCCACGGTCGCGCAGCCGGGCGGCGCGGCGTTGGGCGCGGGTCCAGGTCTTGGACGTCCGGCCGATGTCGAGGATCTCGCTGTCGCCGCCGAGGACGACGGGGATGAGCTCGGCCTCGCACGCGAGCCGGCGCACGGCGGCGGCGGACAGCGGGATAGCCCCCTCGAGCAGCCCCCAGCCCTCGACCTGGCTGGTGAGGGTGGCGTGGTCGATGGTGACCGTGACCTGGGTGGGTAGCCCGCCGGTGTCGGGCAGGTCGTCGCAGCGCAGGTAGTGGCCGCACACCTCGGTCAGGGCGTCCGCGGTGCGCTGGGCGCCGGTGCGGTCGTCGTCCGCCGAGACCTTCTGGGACAGTGCCCGCAGGACGGTGAGCAGCTGCTGCCCGCCGACCGGGTCGAGCATGCCCTCGACGTGCACCATCCCCTCGAACGTGGTCGCGGCGCTCGCCCACCGGGACGCGAACTTGCGCTGCTCGCGTTCCAGGGCGGTGTCCTCGGCGCCGGTGCGGATCAGCAGCTCGTGGGTGAGCCGGCCCAGCTGCCCGGGGTCCAGCGTGCGGGCCGCCTCGACCAGGATCGCTTCGGCGTCGGTCTCGACCGAGGGGGGCAGTTGGTCGAGGGTGTCGAGGATCGCCCGGGTGTGCCGCGCGGAGACCTCCCCCGCCTCCACCGCCGCGGACAGCAGCGGGAGCCGGCCATACCGTCGCGCGGCCCACAGCAGCTGCCCGGCCTCACTCGGTGCCCGGCGCTGCTCCTCGATGAGCCAGCCGCGCGTCGCCCGGCCGCACTCGGTCACCGTCACGTCCCGGCGGTCCAGGGCGACCAGCTCGCGGGCGAGCAGCCCGTCGAGGAGGTCCTTGGCCTCGATCAGGCCCTCGGCCCGCTCCAGCAGCGCGGCGTCCGGCAGCTCGGCCGGTGGCACGGCGGTGAGCGCGCGAAGCGCCTCGAGCAGCTGCTCCACCGCGCTCACCTCCCGCCAAGGCTCGAACGTATGTTCGATACATTAGCCTCACTTCCCGACAAAAGCAACCGCGGCACACGGCCGGGGACTAGCTGCCGGCGGTCTCCTCCAGCTCGGCCAGCTGACCGGCGATCCACTCCCGCGGGGGCAGTGCCGTGGCCGCGACGGTCAGCGTCTCCGTCCGCGCGCGGCGCTCGTCGGGCGGCAGGCACAGCGCGGCGTGCATCGCCTCCGCGGTGGCGGACACGTCGTACGGGTTCACCACGAACGCGCTCTCACCCAGCTCGTCCGCGGCGCCCGCCTCCCGGGAGAGCACCAGCGCCGTCCCCTCCTCGGCGAGCACCGGCCCCTCCTTGGCGACCAGGTTCATCCCGTCGCGCACCGGGTTCACCACGAGCACCTCGGCCAGCCGGTACGCCGCCAACGAGCGCGCGTAGTCGTCTGTGACGTCGAGCATCACCGGGTTCCAGTCGGGGGTGGCGAACGCGTTCTCGATCTCCTGCGCGACGCGCAGCACCTCGGCGGTGTACTCCCGGTACTCCGGAAGGTCGTGGCGGGACGGGTAGGCGAACACGGCGTGCACCACCCGCCCGCGCCACTCCGGGTGACGTTCGAGCAGCTCCCGGTACGCGTGCAGGCCGCGGACGATGTTCTTGCTCAGCTCGGTCCGGTCGATCCGCAGCATCAGCCGGCGCCCGGCGAGCCGCTCGAGCAGGCCGGCCCGGCGCCCGGCCACGTCCGGCTGCGCAGCGCGTGACGTGAGCTCCTCGCGGTCGACGCCCAGCGGGTGCACGCGGACGCGGGTGAGGTGCCCGTCGAGCGTCACCGTGCCCGCGTCGCGGTCGACGTCGGCGTCGAGCAGCTGCTCGCAGCAGTCGAGGAACGCTGCTGCCCAGCGGGCGGACAGGAACCCGGCGGAGTGTGCCCCCAGCAGCCCGCGCAGCACCTGCTCGGCCACCTCGTCCGGCAGCAGCGAGAAGTACGAGGGGGCCGCCCACGGCGTGTGCGTGAAGTGGCCGATGCGCAGGTCCGGTCGCAGCTCCCGCAGCATCGCCGGCGCCAGCGTGAGGTGGTAGTCCTGCACGAGCACGCTGGCCCCGTCGGCCGCCTCCTCGGCCAGCGCCTCGGCGAACGTCCGGTTGTACTGCACGTAGGCCTGCCACTCGCGGGCGAAGCGCTGGTCGAACGACGGCGTGCGGGGCGGGTTGAACAGCAGGTGGTTGACGAACCACAGGGTGGAGTTCGCGACCGCGTTGTACGCCCGGTGGAACGTCGCCTCGTCGATCGCGAGCATGCGTACGGCGGTGTCGCCGGTGTCGTGGCCGGCGCGGTCGAGCCGGCCGCCGGGGGCGCGGGCGGCGACCTCCCGATCGGCGGGGCTGAGCGCGGCGCACACCCACAGCAGGTCGCGGTCGCGGGCGGCGGTGCGCAGGCCGGCGACCAGGCCGCCCGCCCCGCCCTGGTGTGCGGTGAGCGTGCCGTCGTCGCTGGTCCGGAAGGAGACCGGGCCCCGGTTGGAGGCCACCAGGACTCCTGCCCGCGCTGGCACCCGGCGATCGTAGTGGCGCGGTCACCGCGGGGCGATCCCGGGTACACGGTCCGTCAGGAGAGGGAGAGGAGCCCGTCGTGGCCGGGGAGAGCAAACGGACGGTGACCATCGCGCTCGGTGCGAACGCGGTCATCGCGGTGACGAAGTTCGCCGGCGGGTTCCTCACCGGCTCCGCCGCGTTGTTCTCCGAGGGTGCGCACTCGATCGCGGACACGATGAACCAGGCCTTCCTGCTCACCTCGCTCAAGCGCAGCAAGCGGGGTGCGGACGCGCAGCACCCCTTCGGCTACGGCAAGGAGCGGTTCTTCTGGGCGCTCATCGCCGCGGTCGGGATCCTCGTGGCCGGCGCCGGTTTCTCGACCATCGAGGCGTACCAGGCCTTCACCAGCCACGAGCACACCTCGGGCAACTACTTCCTCATCGCCTACGCCGTCCTCGTCGTCGCGTTCCTGTCGGAGGGCACGTCGTGGCTGCGAGCGGTCCGGCAGACGCGCGGTGAGGCGAAGCAGGCCGGCCGTGGCGTGATCGAGCACATCCGCACGAGCAGCGACCCGAGCGTCAAGACGGTGGCCGGTGAGGACACCGCAGCGCTCATCGGGCTCGTGTTCGCCTTCTTCGGGATCGCCCTGCACCAGGCGACCGGTAACGGCTGGTGGGAGGGCGTCGCGGCCGCCCTGATCGCGGTCCTGCTGGTCGTCGTGGGGATCGCGCTCGGCAACGACGTGAAGGGCCTGCTCATCGGTGAGGCCGCCGACCCGGCCCTGCGCCGCGACGTCACCGACTACCTCGGGCGGCACTCGGCGGTCGACCGGGTCGTCGACCTGCTCACGATGCGACTGGGTGCGGACGACGTGCTCCTGGCGGCGCGGGTGGACCTCGTCGAGGAGCTGGACGCGAACGCGGTCGAGCGGATCAGCGCCGACATCGACCACGAGATCGGCGAGCGATGGCCGAAGGTCCGCCACGTCTTCCTCGACGCGACCCGGTCGGACGAGCGGGTGGAGCGCGTGGGTCTGCCGCAGCGCTGACCTCCGGGGCGCCACCGGCGCGCGGTGTGCCACACTTGTCGGCACAACTGCATACGGAAGCTCATCCAGAGGGGCAGAGGGACCGGCCCGTTGAAGCCCCGGCAACCACTCCGGCGTCATTCCTTGCAGCCTGCGAGGCCCGCCGCGAGCACGGTGCCAATTCCGTCCCGCCATGTGCGGGGGAGATGAGGAGAGGCCTCGCTCATGTCTGTTCTCGACGACACCGCTCTCGCTGACGTCCGTGCGGACGCGCGGTTCGGTTCCGCCCGTGCGCTCGGCTGCCGCGAGTGCGGACACACCTACGACCTCACCGCGGGCCACGTGTGCGAGCTGTGCTTCGGCCCGCTCGAGGTCGTGTACGACTTCCCGCGCGTGACCCGTGCCGACATCGAGGCCGGCCCCCGGACGATGTGGCGCTACGCGTCGCTGCTGCCGGCGCAGCCGCTCGTCGACCTGCAGGTCGGCATGACCCGGCTGGTCCGCGCCGACAACCTCGCCCGCGAGCTCGGCATGCGCGCGCTGTGGGTGAAGGACGACAGCGGCAACCCGACGCACTCGTTCAAGGACCGCGTGGTCGCGGTGGCCGCGTCGGCCGCCAAGGCGCTCGGGTACGAGGTGCTCGCCTGCGCGTCCACCGGCAACCTGGCGAACGCGGTCGCCGCCGCGGCGGCGCGGGCCGGGATGCGCTCGGTCGTGCTCATCCCGTCCGACCTGGAGCCGGGCAAGGTCGTCACCACGGCCGTGTACGGCGGGACGCTCGTCGCGGTCGACGGCACGTACGACGACGTCAACCGGCTGTGCTCGGAGGTCGCGGGCGAGGAGCCGTGGGCGTTCGTCAACGTCAACGTCCGGCCGTTCTACGCCGAGGGTTCCAAGACCGTCGGCTACGAGATCGCCGAGCAGCTCGGCTGGCGGCTGCCCGAGCAGGTGGTCGTACCGATCGCCTCCGGCTCGCTGCTCACGAAGGTGGACAAGGCCTGGCGTGAGCTGGGCAGCCTCGACCTCGTCGAGGCGACGCCGTACCGCGTCTTCGGCGCGCAGGCGACCGGCTGCTCGCCGGTGTCCGCCGCGTTCCGGGCCGGCCACGACGTCGTCCAGCCGGTACGCCCGTCGACGATCGCCAAGTCGCTGGCGATCGGCAACCCGGCGGACGGCCCGTACGCGCTCGACGTCGTCCGCCGCACCGGCGGGGCCATCGCGGACGTCCCCGACGACGAGGTCGTCGACGGCATCCGGCTGCTGGCCCGTACGGAGGGGGTCTTCGGGGAGACCGCCGGTGGGGTGACGGTCGCGTCGCTGCGCAAGCTGCTCGCCGAGGGCGCGCTCGACCCCGACGCCGAGACGGTGATCCTCAACACCGGTGACGGGCTGAAGACGCTCGACGCGGTCGCACCGGTCGCGCGCCCGACCGTGACCATCCCCCCGTCGCTGGAGGCGTTCCGGTCGGCGGTGACGGCATGAGCGTGACCGTGCGCGTGCCCACCATCCTGCGCAACCTCACCGGTGGCGCGTCCGAGGTCGCTGTCGACGGGGCCACCCTCGCCGAGGTGCTGGACAAGCTCGAGGCCGAGCACCCCGGCGTACGCGAGCGGGTGCTCGACGACAGCGGCACGCTGCGCCGGTTCGTCAACGTCTACGTCGGTGATGACGACGTCCGCTTCGCCGGCGGCCTGGCTACCGCGACGCCGGACGGGTCGACGGTGTCGATCATTCCCGCCGTCGCGGGCGGCTGACCCGGACGGGTAGCGTCAGCCCGTGCCCGAGATCGTCTACCCACCCGTCATCGGCCTGGCGCGGCTGAGCTTCCGCGCGCTGGGCCTGCGTATCGTCATGACCGGTACCGAGCACGTGCCGCGGACGGGCGGTGCCGTGCTCGCGTCGAACCACGTGAGCTACCTCGACTTCATCTTCGCGGGGCTCGCGGCACGCCCGTCGAAGCGGCTGGTGCGGTTCATGGCGAAGGACGCGGTGTTCGACCACCGCGTCTCGGGGCCGCTCATGCGCGGCATGAAGCACATCAGCGTCGACCGGGAGGCGGGCGCGCAGTCCTACCGGGACGCCGTCGACTACCTGCGCCTTGGCGAGATCGTCGGCGTGTTCCCCGAGGCGACGATCAGCCGGTCGTTCGAGCTGAAGGGGTTCAAGACCGGCGCCGCGCGGATGGCGCTGGAGGCCGGCGTACCGATCGTGCCGGTCGTCGTCTGGGGCACCCAGCGCATCATGACGAAGGGGCGCCCCCGCGACTTCACCCGCGGCCGGACGATCTTCATCTCCGTCGGCGAGCCCTTCACGCCGGCCGCCCGGTACGGACGTGGAGGTCGTCACCGCGGACCTCAAGGAGCGCATGGGGGTCCTGCTGGAGAAGGTGCAGGCCACCTACCCGGACGCCCCGGCCGGCGACGGCGACCGCTGGTGGCTGCCCGTACGCCTCGGGGGCACCGCGCCGACGCTCGAGGAGGCCGAGGCGATGGACGCCGCGGACCGGGCCGAGCGCGCCGCCCGCCGCGCCGCCCGTACCGAGGGCTGACCGCCCGACACCCGGCTTGCACTCACCGGGGTCGAGTGCTAATACTTGTCGTTAGCACTCACCTGCTACGAGTGACAACAGACCGGTACCGGTGAGGCCGCCGCGGGTGACCCCCGCCAGGCCTGCCGTCGCGGGCGTCCGGGCCCGGTCGGTACATCCCAAGCGCGGGGAGGATCCGCATGTCGAAGATCATCGCGTTCGACGAGGAGGCGCGGCGCGCCCTCGAGCGCGGCATGAACATGCTCGCGGACGCCGTCCGGGTGACGCTCGGCCCCAAGGGCCGCAACGTCGTGCTGGAGAAGAAGTGGGGCGCCCCCACCATCACGAACGACGGTGTGAGCATCGCCAAGGAGATCGAGCTCGAGGACCCGTACGAGAAGATCGGGGCCGAGCTCGTCAAGGAAGTAGCGAAGAA
This sequence comes from uncultured Actinomycetota bacterium, assembly GCA_963728075.1. Taxonomy (GTDB): domain Bacteria; phylum Actinomycetota; class Actinomycetes; order JAFAQI01; family DASSKL01; genus CAVSIP01. The sequence continues at coordinate 580,275 of CAVSIP010000007.1, forward strand.
GACCAACGACGTCGCCGGTGACGGCACCACCACCGCGACGATCCTCGCCCAGGCCCTGGTCAAGGAGGGCCTGCGCAACGTCGCCGCCGGTGCCAACCCGATGTCGCTCAAGCGCGGCATCGAGTCCGCCGTCGAGCGCGTGAGCGAGGAGCTGTCCAAGCAGGCCAAGGACGTCGAGACCAAGGAGCAGATCGCCTCCACGGCCTCGATCTCGGCCGGCGACAAGGCGATCGGCGGGATGATCGCCGAGGCCATGGACAAGGTCGGCAAGGAAGGCGTCATCACGGTCGAGGAGAGCAACACCTTCGGCCTCGAGCTCGAGCTCGTCGAGGGCATGCGCTTCGACAAGGGCTACATCTCGCCGTACTTCGTCACCGACCCGGAGCGGATGGAGGCCGTCCTCGACGACCCGTACATCCTGCTCATCAACAGCAAGATCTCCGCGGTCAAGGACCTGCTCCCGGTCCTGGAGAAGGTGATGCAGGGCGGCAAGCCCCTGGTCATCCTCGCCGAGGACGTCGAGGGCGAGGCCCTGGCCACCCTCGTCGTCAACAAGATCCGCGGCACGTTCAAGAGCGTCTCGGTGAAGGCACCGGGCTTCGGCGACCGCCGCAAGGCGATGCTGCAGGACATGGCCATCCTCACCGGCGGCCAGGTCATCAGCGAGGAGGTCGGCCTCAAGCTCGAGAACGCGACCGTGGACCTGCTCGGCCGTGCCCGCAAGGTCGTCGTCACCAAGGACGAGACGACGATCGTCGAGGGCTCCGGTGACCCGGAGCAGATCGCCGGCCGCGTGAACCAGATCAAGGCCGAGATCGAGAAGAGCGACTCCGACTACGACCGCGAGAAGCTGCAGGAGCGGCTGGCCAAGCTGGCCGGCGGCGTCGCGGTCATCAAGGTCGGTGCGGCCACCGAGGTCGAGCTCAAGGAGAAGAAGCACCGCATCGAGGACGCCGTCTCCAACGCGAAGGCCGCGGTGGAGGAGGGCATCGTCGCCGGTGGCGGCGTGGCGCTGCTGCAGGCGTCCACCTCCGCGTTCGAGAAGCTCGACCTCGAGGGTGACGAGGCGACCGGCGCCAAGATCGTCCAGCTCGCGCTGGAGGCGCCGCTCAAGCAGATCGCCGTCAACGCCGGCCTCGAGGGCGGCGTCGTGGTGGAGAAGGTCCGCGGGCTGCAGGTCGGCCACGGCCTCAACGCCGCGACCGGCGAGTACGTCGACATGCTCGCCGAGGGCATCATCGACCCGGCCAAGGTGACCCGCTCGGCGCTGCAGAACGCCGCGTCGATCGCCGGGCTGTTCCTCACCACCGAGGCCGTCATCGCCGACAAGCCGGAGAAGAACCCGCCGGCCATGCCCGGCGCGGACGGCGGCATGGGCGGCATGGACTTCTGAGTCCAGCACTCCCTGTACGAAGGGCGGTCCCGCTGCGGCGGGGCCGCCCTTCGGCTTTCCGCTGCGCAACCCTTGGACGAGCCGGCAGCGGCGTGGCACCTTCTGCCCATGCATGACGAGCGCGACACTGTCGGCTGGCTGCTGCGCGTCAGCGTCGCCGCTGCAGCAGCCGCTACCGCCGCCATCCACTTCGCCGTCACCGGCGAGCACTTCGGCGAGGACGTCTCCCACGGCGTGTTCTTCCTCGTCGTCGGCTGGCTGCAGGCGGGCTGGGCGTACGCCGTGCTCGCCGGCGCCCGCCGCAGGGTCCTGCTCGCCGGAGCCGCAGTGCAGGCGGCGGTCGTCGTCGTCTGGGCGCTGAGCCGTACGACCGGGCTGCCGCTGGTACCCAGCGCCGGGGGCGTCGAGCCGGTCGGGGTCGCCGACGCGCTGTCGACCGCGCTCGAGCTGCTCTGCGTCGTCCTCGTCGCCGCCCTGCTCACCCCGGTCGCGCGGCGTACGGTGGCGCCGGCCGCACGCGCTGCGGTCGCCTCCGTCACGGTGCTGGCGGTGCTCGCCAGCGCTAGCACGGCGCTGGCCGTCGGCGGTGGTGCGCACGCGCACGACCACGGCACCGCCACGACCGAGCGGGTGGCGCTGATGGACACCGACGCGGGGCCGATCCTGCTGCCCACCCACACCCACCTCACGGGCGGCGAGGAGCTCGTCGCCGGTGGCAGCTGCACCACGCCGCCGACCGAGGCGGAGCTGCAGGCGGCCCGCGACCTGGTGAACCGCACGGTCGCCGCCAATGACAAGTACCGCAGCCTGGCTGCGGCCAGGGCCGACGGCTTCACCCCGAACACGCCGAGCGGGCTGCCGGTCGTCCACTACCTGAACATGCGCAACTACGCGCAGACGTTCGCGGGCACGGAGGTCCTCAACCCGGACGCGCCGCAGGAGCTGGTCTACGCGAACACGGCCAAGGGGGCGGTGCTCGTCGCGGTCATGTACCTCATGCCGCCGACCGCTGCCGACCCGCCGATGCCGGCCGGCTGCCTGTACGCCTGGCACGTCCACACGAACCTGTGCTTCCAGGGCGCCAGCGTCGTCGCGCTGCAGCAGGACGGCCGGTGCGCCGCCGGGCAGGAGGCGCGGACGACGCCGCCGATGATGCACGTCTGGATGGTCCCCGTCGACGGCGGCCCGCTGGCACCGCACGTCGACGACCCGGCCGCGGTGCGGGCGGCCGAGCAGGTGGAGCCGGTGGACGCCGGCAGCCGGGCCTGAGGCCTCAGCGGTTGTCGGCGGCCTGGCGCTCCCGGTCGGTCAGGTCGATGTAGTCCTTCTTGGCCGCCACCACGGTGGCGCACGCGGTTGCCACGTCGCCCATGTAGTCGACCACCTGCGTCGCCCACGGCTGGAACGGGTCGCCCTCGTGCACGCCGGCGACGACCAGCGGGACGCCGGCGTGCAGGGCGCAGGTGACCCCTGTCTCGCCGAGCGTGGGCACCGGTGCCGGCCGGGCGCGTACGGTGACCGCGACGTCGAAGCCGACGTCCAGCGGGCAGCGGCGACCTTCGATGAGCGCGTTGCACGGGAACGCCGGTGCGTTGGGCTCGTGGCAGCGCAGGACGCGCGCACCTTTCTTGGCCAGCGACGTCCGGGCCTGCTCGATGGCCCAGTTGTCCGTGCCCACGACGAGTACGGTCATGCGCCGACGCTCGCCACCAGCACGGCTCTCTGCCATGCGCTCGACGATGTAAGGCACGGAACACCGCGTGCGCCACGGGGGATCAACAGTTGCCCAACGCGCGGAAGATCCATTCCGTATGGTGGTGCCTGTGACTGGGGCGCGGCCGCAGATCCTCGTCGTCGACGACGAGGAGGACGTCCGCGACATGATCGCGGAGTACTTGCAGGACGAGGGGTTCCGCGTCCACGAAGCGGCGGACGGCGACGGCGCGCTCGCCGCGCTCAGCCAGAACCAGGTCGACCTGGTGCTGCTCGACGTCATGCTGCCCAGCCGCGACGGGTTCGACGTGCTCAGCGCGATCCGCCGTAGCAGCGAGGTCCCGGTCATCCTCGTCACGGGGCGCGGTCAGGAGACCGACCGCATCGTCGGGTTGCGCATGGGCGCCGACGACTACGTGGTCAAGCCGTTCTCCCTCGGGGAGCTCGCGGCGCGGATCCGGTCGGTGCTGCGCCGGGCCGGTCAGGGTGGTCCGCAGGGCAAGCGGCTGGAGTACGACGGTCTCGCCATCGACCTCGCCACCCGCGACGTCGTGGCCGGTGAGCGCAAGGTGGACCTGACGGCCAAGGAGTTCGACCTGCTCGCGTTCCTGGCTGCCGCACCCCGGCAGGTGTTCAGCCGCGAGCAGCTCCTCTCGAAGGTGTGGGAGTCCTCCTCCGAGTGGCAGGACCCGGCAACCGTCACCGAGCACGTACGCCGGGTCCGGCACAAGATCGAGGCCGACCCGGACCACCCGCGCTGGGTGTGCACCGTCCGCGGTGTCGGCTACCGCTTCGAGCCCTGAGCCGCCAGGTCGCACGTCTCGCGTACGGCGTGCGCGAGTGCCGCCGCCGTGAACGGCTTGGCGAGGAAGCGGCTGACCGCATGCGTGTTGTCGCCGAGGTCGGGCATGTTCTCCGAGTAGCCGGAGACGAACAGCACCGGTAGCTCCGGACGCAGCGCGCACAGCCGCCGCGCGAGCTCCACCCCGGACATCGCCGGCATGACCACGTCGGTGACGAGCAGGTCGAGGCGCCCCTCGTACCGGGTCATCCGGTCCAGCGCCTGCAGGCCGTTCTCGGCCTCCATCACGAGGTAGCCCGCGCCTTCCAGGACCGACCGGGCGAGCCAGCGCACCTCCTCCTCGTCCTCGACGAGGAGGATCACCTCGCTCTCGTCGGCGCGCTCGGCGATGCCCGGCCCGCTCACGTCGGGCGCCGCGGTCTCCTCACGGGCGCCGTCGCTGTCGACGGGCAGCCGCAGGGTGACGGTCGTGCCCCGGCCGGGTGCGCTGTCGAGCAGCACCTCGCCACCGTTCTGCCGGACCATGCCGTAGACGGCGGCGAGCCCGAGACCGGTGCCCTTGTGCCGGTCCTTGGTCGTGAAGAACGGTTCGAGGCAGTGCGCGAGGGTCTCCGCGTCCATCCCGGTACCGGTGTCGGCGACCGACAGGTCGACGTGCGCCGGGTCGGGCAGCACCGTACGGATCACCACGCGGCCGCCGTCCGGCATCGCGTCCTTGGAGTTCACCACCAGGTTCAGCAGGATCTGCTCGAACTGCTCGGGGTCGAGGTGCACCATGGCGCCCGCAGCCCCGAGGTCGAGGTCGAGCTGAACGGACTCGCCGACCACGCGGCGGAGCGTGTCGTCGAAGGCGCGGATGCTGTCGTCCGGGACCATCGCCACCGGCCGGAACACCTGGCGGCGGCTGATGGTGAGCAGCTGGTTGGTCAGCGCGGCGGCACGGGTGCCCGAGCGGTTGATCGCGGCGACGTGCCGGTGCAGCGGGTCCTCGTCCGGGATCTTGTGCAGCAGCGTCTCGGTGTGGCCGAGGATCACCGTGAGCAGGTTGTTGAAGTCGTGTGCGATGCCACCGGCCAGGCGGCCCGCGGTGTCCAGCCGCTGCACCTGGCTGACGTGCTCCTCGAGCCGCCGCTGCTCGGTGATGTCGGAGACGAGCACGAGCGCCCCGGCCGGTGCGGTGTGGCCGAGCAGCACTCCGGTGGCGGCGAGCAGGCGCAGCTCCCCGTCGGATCGCCGGAGCGGCAGCTCGTCGTACACCGGGGCGTTGGACGCGCGGGCGGCGCTGACGATCTCCTGCAGACGCCCCTGCACGTCGGTGTCGAACCGGACCGGCTCGGTCTCGCCGAAGTCGAACAGGGTCCGCGCGGCCCGGTTGGAGCGCGCGACCTCACCCGCCGCGTCGAGCTCGAGGATGGCCATCGGGGAGGCGTCGAAGACGGCGGCCAGCCGCGCCTCGTTGGCCTCGACCGACGCGTACAGCAACGCGTTGTCCACGGCGACCTTGACCACCTGGGCGAGCAGGGTGAGCACGGCCTGGTCGTCCGGGCTGAACTCGGCGCGGTCGCCGCCGTCGTCCCCGACGATGAGGATGCCCTGGCTGTCACCGGTGGTGCTGGCGAACGGGGTCGCCATCCACACGCGTGGCAGCTCGCTGCGGATCTCCGCGGGTATCGACGTGCGCGTGTCGCTGGCGGCCAGCGGCTGGCGCAGGCCCTCCAGGTAACGCCACGTCTCGGTCGACACGGTCCGCCGGACCGCGCCGCTGTGGGCCTCGTACGCGCGGGTGGCCGAGGTGACCCGGACGTGGGCGCGTTCCGTACCGGCGACCCGGCGCGCCTCGCCGACGGCGACCTCCAGGGCCCGCCCCAGGGCCAGCGGGGCGTTGATCGTGACCGCCGCCTCGCTGATCATCCGCAGCTGGACGACGCCGCGCTGCGCGGTGTCGGCAGCGGCCTGCACCTCGCGGAACAGCAACGTCCGCTCGACGGTCGCCGCCGCTCGGGTGGCGAGCTCCTCGGCTGCCGCGAGGTCCGAGGGCCGGTACCCACGGCGCGGGCGCACCGTCCCGAACACGAACACCCCGAAGGACAGGCCGTGCGTCCGGATGGGGGCGAGCACGGCACTGTCGAGCTTCAGCCGCTGAGCGATCTGCAGGAAGGGCAGGTCCAGCTCGTCCTCGGTCCGACGGCTCTGCAGGGTCTTGATGAGCAGGCCGTTACCCGAGGCCATCACCGTGGTCAGCGGGTGCTGCTGGGGTGGGGTGAGGATGCTGAGCTGCTCGACGGTCGGCTGCAGCTCGGAGTCGGTGTGGGCGGCGACGAGCGGTGAGAGGAGCTCGCCGTCGGCTGCGAGGTAGACCGCACCGTAGTCGGCGAACTCACCGACGGCGATGTCGACGACCCCGCGCAGCGCGGGAATATAGTCGTCGAGGGAGCCGGCGAACAGCTTGCTGGCCTCGACGAGCAGTGACAGGTGCCGGCGGGCGTGCTGGGCGCTGAGCATCGCCTTGCGCTCGCGCTCCCGCAGCGCTGCCCGCTCGATCATGCCGGCCGCCCGGTTCGCCACCCCGCCGAGCAGCTCCAGCTCGGTCGAGTTCCACTGCGGGCGGGTGGTACGGGTCACCTGCAGCACGCCGATGAGCCGCTCTCGCCCGTGCAGCGCGGCCGCGGCGATGCCACGGGCGGGCGTGGGCGGCACCGTGAGCGCGTCCTCACCGTCCCGGTCCTGGACCTCCAGCCCGCCGGTGAGCACCGCCCGCCAGGCCACACCCTCCGCCGCAGGGAGCGTCTCGCGGAGGTCCTGGTGCGCGGGGTAGCCGTCCGCGGCGGCAGCCTGCAGCGTCGAGCGGTCCTCGGACAGCAGCAGCAGCGCGGCCGCGTCCGCGTTCAGCTCCAGGCGGACCCGCCGGATGAGATCCGGTAGCAGCTCGTCGAGCTCGAGCTGGCCCATGTCCAGCTCGGTGACGCGGGACAGCGAGTGCAGCAGGTGTGTCGCTGCCATGCGTGCACGACGGAGCTGGCCACTGTCCCGTACGTACCGGTATGTCAGGTGCCCGGCCAGCAGCAGGATCAGCGCGACGCGGACGAACGCGTCGAGATAGTGGGTGGGCCGGTGGTGCTGCACGTCGTCGAAGAGCTGGTAGCTGACGACCCCGGCACCGGCCAGCCACAGGCTGATGAACACGACGTCGGAGGGCCGCTGCTCAGTCAGCCACGGCCACCGTCGCGAGGCGGCACGCAGCCTCTGCACGGGTGACTGTCTCGCGCCCACGTGCTGACGGTAGGGCAGCGACCCTCTCCGGTCAGTAGTTGCCAGAGAACAAGGGACCTTGGGCCCAACGGCGGGCTGGCCACGCTCCGTGTTGGGCGAGCGTTGTGTCCAGGGCGGCATGCGCTCGCTACCGTACGCTCATGGTCGTGACGGAGCGTGCCCGGCTGTTCGGGCTCGGTGCTGTCGTGGCTGGCGTGGCCGGGCTGCTTGCAGCCGCAGGTCCGGTGGCGTGGGCTGGGAATGGTCCGGGTGGAGGTCGCGGCGGGGTCACCCTCGTGGGCAGCCCGCCGGTCGTGCGGCTGCCCCTGTTGACCGCCTCGGCTGGCGAGCCGGGGGCACCCACCGAGTTCGCCCACGTGGGCGACACGGTGCGCTACCGCCTGGCGCTGTCGCTGCCGACCGGCGCGGACGCCGGCGTTCCCACGGTGACCTCCACGCTGTGCGCGCCGACGTACGAGTCCGGTGACGCCGACGGCAACGGTGTGCTGGCCCCTGGCGAGGTCTGGCTGTACGGCTGCTCGCACGTGGTCCAGGCGGGCGACGCCGACCCCCTGGTCGATGACGCCACCGGCACCGTGAACGGCGCAACCTCGACGGCCACGTACCGCATCGACGTGCTCCATCCGAAGGTCGGCCTGGTGAAGACGGCCAACCCTCAGTCGGGAGAGCCGGGCGACACGGTGACCTTCACGTACACGGTCAGCCAACCTCGGAGACACCCCGCTCACCGGCGTGACCGTGGACGACAACGTCCTCGGCGACGTCGGCTCGCTGGGCACCCTGCAACCGGGCCAGCAGGGCACCCTCACCGCCGACTACGTCCTCACGGACAGCGCGCTCGTCGTGGCCAACGCCGGCACCGTGTCGGCGACGGACGCGCTCGGGCGCTCCGTGTCGGCCACTTCGCATGCCCAGGTGAGCGTCGTGATGGGCGAGCCACCTGTCACCTCGGACGCTGGACCGGTGACGCCAACCGAGCTTCCGTACACGGGCGGGGACGTGGGGTTTCCCGCGGTGATGGGCTTCGCCCTGGTGCTCCTCGGCCTGCCGTTGGTCGTCGGCCGCCGTCACCGAGCAGGAGCCCCTGACTAGAGGCGCAAGCCTCGAATCACCCGGACGAGCGACACCCGTTTCCCGCTCGCGCGGCGCTGTTGGGCGCCCGTTGATTCTTCGTTGCGGGGGCCATGATCTCCGGCCCCCAGCCTGACCTTGAGCCACCAGTCCGCCATGCGTCGTGGCGGCAGGTCAGGAGGCAGGAATGAACGCGCAGCTAGGGCCGCCGGGGGCCCCCAGAGACCCCGACCTCGCGACACAGCCGCGTCGGTACCCGTACATGTGGATGCCACGGTGGCTCAACAAGTTCCGAGCCTTGCGATTCGTTCCGCTGCTCTCGGGCCTGACGCTGATGTCCTCGTCGCTGCTGGGACTTGGGACGATGCCGGCAGCACTGGCGGCAGGCAACCAGGTGGATCTGGTGGCGGCAGGGCCGGCGACCTACACCCACCTGCAGCCGCCGCAGACGTGCGCGTCGACCACATTCCCGAATGCTGAGTACGGCACCGGTGTCAACTCCTTGGCACCCTCGACGCTGACGCTCGGCCAGATCGTCCCGTTCGAGTTCAAGCTCACGGTCGACAACGCCATGGCGACCGCTGGCGCGGCGACGGTCGTCGTGCAGTGGGACACCGAGACGTCGAGCAACAAGGCATTCGGTTACGACGCGGCCTACGGCCTTGGCTGCGCGTTCTTCGACGACACCGACCTCGCGAACACAGCCACTGGCGTGACCGTCGCTACCGCAGCTGCCGCCGGCCCGGCCACCGCCTTCACCGACAGCATCACGGTCTCCGGTCTCACCGGCCAGAGCACCAAGGTCGTCATCGTGGAGCTGTGGGTGCGGCTGGACCTCACGGTCCCGGCGAATCTCGGTGGCACGGTTCACGCATCCGTTGCTGACGCTTACGTCGGACCCGTCGGTGGGGGCGGGGCGAAGATCCAGACGGGTAATGCCGACGTACCGCTCAACAAGTTGCAGGACTTCCTCAAGGCCACTGCCACGGTGGCCACCGTGATTCACGACCCCGGGCACAACGTCGTCACGGCCGTCCCTGCGGGGACGGTGGTCCACGACTCAGCGACGGTGTCGGGAAACCAGGGGACGCCGACCGGAACCGTGAGCTTCTACTGGTACCCGCCAGGCGTGACCTGCAACAACGACGGCACCAATGTCGGCCAGGCCACTTCCTCGGGCAGCCACGCGCTGGATGGCGCGGGAGTAGCCCACCCGAGCGCGAGCCAGACGCCGGCCACAGCCGGCACGTACTACTTCCAGGCCCACTTCCCGGGGGACGGCAACTACCTCGAGGCCTACGGCCCCTGTGAGGCGTTGACCGTGAACGCGGCAACGGTCGCGACGTCCATCCACACCGGGACCCACACGGTCACGACCTCCGTCGTGGCGGGGACCACGGTGCACGACTCGGCGACCGTGACCGGTTCCGGTGCCACGCCGACCGGCAACGTGGACTTCTTCTGGTACCCGGACGGAGTCACCTGTGCGGCCGGTGGCACCAACAGTGCGAACGCCACCGCCTCCGGCGCGGGAGTTGTGCTGGACGCGAACGGCACCGCGCACCCCAGCACCGCTCAGACGCCGGCCACAGTAGGGACGTACGCCTTCCAGGCCCACTACCTGGGCAGCCTGACGTACCCCGCAGCGTGGGGGCCCTGTGAGACCCTCACCGTCACAGCGGTTGCGGCGGTGACGCCAACGGTGGCCACGACGATCCATGACGGCAGCCACAACGTCGTCACATCCGTGGCGGTCGGCACCGCGGTTCACGACTACGCGACGGTGTCCAACTCGGCCGTCGGCAACGTGGACTTCTTCTGGTACCCGGACGGTGTGACGTGCAGTGCCGGCGGAGCGAACAGCAACGCCGCGACTGCGGCGGGCAGCGTGGCGGTGGTCGCGGGCATCGCTCACCCCAGCAGCACGATGACCCCGGCCACGGCGGGCGCCTACGCCTTCCAGGCGCACTTCGTCAGCACCGACCCGGCGTTCAACAGCGCATGGGGTCCGTGCGAACCGCTCACGGTGTTCACGCCCGGGTTCTCCGCCGCCTATCAACCCGGCCATCCCGGTCCTGTCCATGACCAAGACCGGGCCGGCGCAGGGGCACGTGGGTGACAAGGCCGTCTACACGCTGACCGTCACGGCCACCGGCGCGAGTGTGCCGAGCCCGGTCGTCACCGACCAGCTCTGCGACTTGCCGCCGGTCTTCGCCTCGGGCGACACGAACGCCAACGGCTCGCTGGACGTGGGTGAGAGCTGGACGTACACCTGCTCGCACGTGCTGACGGTCGGCGACGCGAAGCGGTTCGTCAACACGGCGACCGTGACCGGTGGCGGCACGTCCGCGACCGCAACGGCGAGCACGGACGTCATTCACCCGGCCATCGACGTGGTGAAGGATGCGCCGACGTCCGGCTTCGTGGACGAGACCATCACCTACACCTACACGGTCACCAACTCCGGTGACGTGCCGTTGCACGACGTGGTGGTCAAGGACGACAAGCTCGGTGACATCGGAACCGTCGCGACGCTTGCCCCGGGGCAGACCGTGACGTTCACCGGCACGACCACGCTCACCGGTGACGTCAGCGAGGTGGTCAACGTGGCCACCGCCGGCGGTCTGGACCCGCTCGACACTCCTGTGAGTGCCACCGACACCGCGACGGTTGCGGTGGTCGCGGGCGAGGTCATCACGCCGACCCCGACGCCCACCACTCCGCCGCCGGTCACGCCGGAGGTCAAGCCCATCGTCATCCCGAACCTGCCGTACACCGGGTTCAACGCGGGTCTGACGGCGCTCGTGGGCTTCGTGCTCACGCTGGCGGGCCTGCCGCTGGTGGTGCGCCGGCGTCGCACGGAGTAGCAGCCGAGACGCATCACGCGATGAGGGGCCGTCCGCGAGGGCGGCCCCTCATCGCGTTCCGCTACCGCGACGTAATGGCGGCGACGGCGTCGCGGAGCATCGCCTCTGCGACGTCGTCCCCCGCCTTCGCCGCGAGGTCTGCGGCCCGCACCAGCGCGCCCCGGTCGTACGCCGCCGCGTCCACCAGCTCCCGGACGCCGAGGGCGTGCATGCGCCGGCTCACCGGCCGAGCCAGGCCCTCGAACCGGCGCGGCCGGCGCCGCCGCGGCATCCGCTCGGACAGCGCCATCGCCAGGTCGGCCAGCCGCTGCGCCCGCTCGTCCCGCGTGCCCATGCGACCAGTTTCGCTTCTCGCGCATCGGTGCGACGATGCGGCCATGCCGCTGTCCTACGCATCCGGTACGTCGTCCGTCCCGCTCATCGGCGAGACCATCGGCGCGAACCTCGAACGTACGGCTGCCCGTTTCGGCGACCGGGAGGCGCTCGTCGACGTCCCGACCGGCCGCCGCTGGACGTACGCACAGTTCAACGCCGACGTCGACACGCTCGCCCTCGGCCTGCTCGACCTCGGCGTCGGCAAGGGCGACCGGGTCGGCATCTGGGCGCCGAACGTGCCGGAGTGGACCCTGCTGCAGTACGCCACCGCCAAGGTCGGCGCGATCCTCGTCAACATCAACCCGGCCTACCGCAGCCACGAGCTGCAGTACGCGCTCAACCAGTCCGGCTGCCGGCTGCTCGTCAGCGCCCCGGAGTTCAAGACCAGCAACTACGTCGAGATGGTCGAGTCGGTCCGCGGTGACCTGCCGGCCCTGGAGGGCTGCATCTTCCTCGGCTCCACCGAGTGGGACTCCCTGTTCGAGCGCGGCGACTCCGTACCCACCCACCGCCTGCACGACCGGATGGCCGAGCTGTCCTTCGACGACCCGATCAACATCCAGTACACGTCGGGCACCACCGGCTACCCGAAGGGCGCGACCCTCACCCACCACAACATCCTCAACAACGGGTTCTTCACCGGTGAGCTGTGCGGCTACACGGAGGCGGACCGGGTCTGCATCCCGGTGCCCTTCTACCACTGCTTCGGCATGGTCATGGGCAACCTCGGGGCGACCTCGCACGGCTCGTGCATGGTCATCCCCTCCGCCGGCTTCGACCCCGCCGCGACGCTGACCGCCGTGCAGCAGGAGAAGTGCACGTCGCTGTACGGCGTACCGACGATGTTCATCGCCGAGCTGGCGCTGCCGGACTTCGCCGACTACGATCTCGGCTCGCTGCGGACGGGCATCATGGCCGGCTCGCCGTGCCCGGTCGAGGTGATGAAGCGGGTCGTGTCCGACATGCACATGGACCAGGTGACGATCTGCTACGGCATGACCGAGACCTCACCGGTGTCGACCCAGACCCGCATGGACGACGACCTCGACCGGCGGGTGGCGACCGTCGGCCGCGTGCACCCGCACGTCGAGGTCAAGATCGTCGACCCGGCCACGGGCCTGACCCTGCCGACCGGCGAGCCGGGGGAGTTCTGCACCCGCGGCTACTCGGTGATGCTCGGCTACTGGAACGACGTGGAGCGCACCGACGAGGCCGTCGACGCCGCCGGCTGGATGCACACCGGCGACCTCGCGACCATGGACGAGGACGGCTACGTCAACATCGTCGGCCGGATCAAGGACATGGTCATCCGGGGCGGGGAGAACGTCTACCCGCGCGAGATCGAGGAGTTCCTCTACAGCCATCCCGCGATCGCCGACGTGCAGGTCGTCGGCGTCCCGGACGAGAAGTTCGGCGAGGAGCTGTGCGCCTGGGTGAAGCTCAAGGACGGCCAGAGCGCCACCGAGGACGACGTCCGCGGCTTCTGCCGCGGCAAGCTCGCCCACTACAAGGTGCCCCGGTACGTGCTGTTCGCCGACGAGTTCCCGATGACCGTCACCGGCAAGATCCAGAAGTTCAAGATGCGCGAGGAGTCGGTGCAGCGGCTGGGGCTGGAGCAGGCCGCCGCCGCCGAGCACGCCTGAGCGCGCCCCGCCGCGGTTTGTGAACGGTTAGCGTCATCCCGATGGATCGCACCGTTCACAAACCGGGAGGGGAGCCGCTCGTCGTCGGGTTCGACCTCGACATGACGCTGGCCGACACCCGTCGGGGGATCGCCGCGGTCTTCCGTGCGCTGTCCGCCGACACCGGCGTACCGATCGACGCCGACCTGGCGGTGTCGCGGCTCGGCCCGCCGCTGGAGTGGGAGCTCGCGCACTGGTTCCCCGACGACCGGGTCGAGGCCGCCGCCGAGGGGTTCCGGGCGCTGTACGCGGACCTCGCCGTGCCCGCCACCGACCCGATGCCGGGCGCGGCCGAGGCGGTCGCCGCCGTACGCCGCCGCGGCTATCGCGCCGTCGTCGTCACGGCGAAGAAGCAGGACTTCGCCGAGCTCACCCTGGCCCACCTCGGCATCGAGGTCGACGAGGTCGTCGGCTGGTGCTGGCGCGCGCGCAAGGGTGCGGCACTGGCCGAGCGCGGCGCCCGGATCTACGTCGGCGACCACCCGCACGACGTCGACGGCGCCCGCGTCGCCGGTGCGCTCGCGGTCATCGTCGGCGACGCGGACGCCGACCCGGACGTCCGCCTGCCGGACCTGCACGCGTTCCCCGGCTGGCTGGCCGAGCACCTGCTCACCGAGCGGCTGCGCGCGCTCGGCAGCGTGCTGGTCGCGTTCTCCGGCGGCGCCGACTCCGCGTTCCTGCTCGCCGCCGCCGTACGGGCGCTCGGCGCCGACCGGGTCGCCGCCGCCACCGCGGTGTCGCCGAGCCTGCCCGCCGCCGAGCTCGACCAGGCCCGGGCGTACGCCGCGTCGCTCGGCGTGCGCCACCTCACGCCGGCGACTCACGAGGACGAGCACGACGGCTACCGCGCCAACGCCGGCGACCGGTGCTACTTCTGCAAGGCGGAGCTGCTCGACGTGCTCGCCCCGCTCGCCGCCGAGCACGGGCTGGCCACCGTCGCCACCGGCACCAACGCCGACGACGCGGTCGCCGGGTTCCGGCCCGGGATCCGCGCGGCCGCCGAGCGCGGCGCGGCCACCCCGCTGCTCGACGCCGGGCTGACCAAGGCCGAGGTCCGGGAGATCAGCCGGCGCTGGGACCTGCCCACCTGGGACAAGCCGGCCGCCGCGTGCCTCGCCAGCCGGGTGGCGTACGGCATCGAGGTCACCCCGGCCCGTCTCGCCCGGGTCGAGCGTGCGGAGACCGCGCTGCGCGCCGCACTCACCGCGGCCGGGCTGCACACCGACAACCTGCGGGTCCGCGACCTGGGGGACCGGGCGCGCGTCGAGGTCGACGCCGCGCTCACCCCGGCGCTGGCGGCCCGTCCCGACCTGCTCGCCGCGGTCGAGGGGTTCAGCGCGGTGGAGGTGGACTCCAGAGGCTTTCGCTCGGGGGCGATGAACGAGCTGCTGGCTGATCCGGGTCGCTGGCGCTGAACGTCTCGCCGGACGCCCGCCACCCGGCGTACGTCAGCCCGCCGCCGACGACCGCCAGCCCGGACAGTGCCTGCAGCCACACCGGCCCGTCGTAGGAGTAGAAGAACGGGCCGAACCCGCAGACCATCGCGAGCACGCCGAGGAAGACGAGCACCGCGCCGCCGAGGATGAGGCCGTCGGCAGGCGCGGTGCGTCGCTGAACCGGTTCGTTCACTCCCGGAAGGCTAGGGGACGCGCCCCTCGCCCTTCTGCTCGGCGCCACGCTCGAGCATCTCGTCGTACGCCTGCTCGTTCCGCCTCGAGGCGGACAGGCCCTCGGCGGCCTGCATGTCCTGCTGGTCCTGCGGGCCGCCGTCGCGGCCGGGAACCTTCCCGGTCACCGCGGAGGCGTCCGCGGAGACAGCCTCGTCGACGCCGGCGCGGTCCTTCGGCTGGTCGGTCACGGTCGCTCCTCCTCGCGTCCTGCGCTCTCGTCCCCCATGTCTGGTGCCCGCCACGACAGGGCGCCTAACCGGCTACGCTGGCCGCTCCAGTTTCCGAGCGAGCTCAGGCAGGGGTCCTCGTGCCCACCGGCAAGGTCAAGTGGTTCGACGCGGAGAAGGGTTTCGGCTTCATCTCCCGCGACGACGGCGACGACGTGTACGTCCACAACTCCGCCCTGCCCAGCGGCGTGACCACGCTCAAGCCGGGCACCCGGGTCGAGTTCGGCGTCGCCGCCGGCCGCCGGGGTGACCAGGCCCTGTCCGTCCACGTGCTCGACCCGCTGCCGTCCCTGTCCGCCGTGAGCCGGCGCCCGCCGGAGGAGCTGCACGGCATGGTCGAGGACATGATCAAGGTGCTCGAGGGGCGCGTGCAGCCGCAGCTGCGCCGTGGCAAGTACCCCGACCGCCAGGCGGCCCGCAAGGTCGCGGAGCTGGTGCACGCGGTCGCCCGCGAGCTGGAGGCCTGACCGCCGTACGGGCGGTGCCCGCTCAGCCCGGCCGGGCGGGGTGCACGCGCGTGCGCCGGGCCACCGCCCGGCGGCGGCGCAGCGTGCGCAGGGTGCCGACGACGGCGACCGCGAGCCCCGCGGCGGCGAGGGAGAAGCCGAGCGTGCCGTTCGACGGCAGTGCGATGCCGATGCCGCCGCCGAGCACCCAGGACAGCTGCATGAGCGTGTCCGAGCGGGCGAACGTCGACGTGCGCACCTCGTCGTCGACGTCCCGCTGGATCGTCGCGTCCAGGGCCAGCTTGCCCAGCGACTGCCCCATCCCGGACAGCAGGGCGAGCGGGAGCACGGTGACCAGGGAGAACCAGCGAGCCGCGGCCAGCGCCGCCACCGACACGACGACCAGCGCCGTCGTCGCCAGCCGCTCCGGGGTGATGACCCGCAGGCGTGCGCCGAGTCCCGTCCCGAGGAACCCGCCCGCACCCGCCGCGACGGCGACCAGGCCCAGCTCGGTCTTGTGGTTCAGCCCGGACAGGTGTGACGTGCGGATGAGGAACGCGAGGAACAGGATGACGAACCCGTTGAGCGCGCGCATCGTGGCCGCCGTCCGCAGCAGCCCGCCGACGCTCGGACCCACGGTCTGGAACGACGGGATGAGCCGCCCCACGCCCGGCCAGATCGGCCGGCGCGCCAGCGGGGCCTCCCCGGCGTGGGAGTCGACCTTGGCCGGCAGCCGCAGGGCGAGCACGCCCGCGAACACGTGCACAGCGGTCGCGGCGCGCAGCGTCCACGACGGGCCGAGCAGCGCGGTCATGCCGGCGGCGATCGGCGCGGCGAGCCCGCCGGCGGCCAGCCCGGCCAGCGACAGCCGCGCGTTGGCCTGCACCAGCGTCGCCTCCTCCGGCAGCAGCCGGGGGACGGCCGCGCTGCGGGAGACGCCGTACGCCCGCGAGAGCACCAGTACGCCGAACGCCGCCGGGTAGAGGGCCAGCGGCGCCGCCGACGACAGCGCCCGGGCGATCCCCAGCGCGAGCAGGGCGCGGCCGAACAGGGTGACCGCGACGGCGTACCGGCGGCCGTGCCGGAACCGGTCGAGGATCGGACCGATCACCGGGGCGATCACCGCGAACGGCGCCATCGTGACGAGCAGGTACAGCGCCACCCGTCCCCGTGCCTCGCCGACCGGCACGCTGAAGAACAGGGTCCCGGCGAGCGCGACGGCGATCATCGTGTCGCCGGCGGAGTGCACCGCGTGCACCTCGGTGAGCTTCGCGAGGCCGCTCTCCCCGGCGCCACCGGCACGCATCAGGCGCCGGGCCCACGCCACCGGGGCGAACCTCATGGGGACAGTGTTGCCCACTTCGGGGTCGCGTACGGGACACTGGGCGGGTGCCGCCGACGACCCGTACGCGTTCCGCTGCCCCAGACGCCGCCGCCAAGGGTGCGGTGGACCTCGCCCGCGCCGCCGCGGAGGAGGCCGCCGGGCCCGGTCTCGTCGGCGAGCACCTCGGGGTGGAGGCGGACGGCGACCGGCTGGTCACGCACTCCTTCGCCTGCCTCAACCAGGCCTACCGCGGCTGGCGCTGGGCGGTCACCGTCGCCCGCGCCTCACGCGCCAAGGACGTCACCGTCGACGAGGTCGTGCTCCTGCCGGGCGAGGACGCGCTGCTCGCGCCGGAGTGGGTGCCGTGGAGTGACCGGCTGCGCCCGGGCGACCTGGGCGTCGGCGACCTGCTGCCCACCCCGGCCGGTGACGAGCGGCTGACGCCCGCGTTCCTCGCGAGCGACGACGAGGAGGTCGTGGCCGCTGCGTTCGAGCTGGGGCTGGGCCGGGCCCGGGTGCTGTCGTTCGAGGGCCGGACCGACGCCGTCGAGCGCTGGTACGGCGGTGACGCCGGCCCCGAGTCCAAGATCGCCCGTTCCGCGCCGGCCGCGTGCGCCACGTGCGGGTTCTTCGTCCCGCTGTCCGGGGGGCTGCGCCAGGCGTTCGGCGTCTGCGCCAACGAGTACGCCCCGGACGACGGTCGTGTGGTCTCCGTCGACCACGGCTGCGGCGCCCACTCGGAGGCCGTGGTCATGCCGTCGCCGGCGGCTGCCGAGCCACCCGCCGTCGACGACTTCTCCTACGACATGGTCAGCGCCGAGGTCCCCTCGGGACGCTCGCGGGGGTCGGTGAGCGACAGCGAGCCCGCCGAGTCGCTCGGGCACTCCTGACCGACGTCGTCGGCGCCCTGCCGACTGGCTACGGTGCATCCAGAGGATTCCCGTCGCCCAACCGGAGGTCAGGCATGTCGAAGGCTGCCGAGGCATACGAGAAGATCAAGGAGACGATCGGCCAGGAGGAGGGCCCTGGCGAGTGGTTCCTCGTCGATCAGGACCGCATCAACGCCTTCGCCGACGTCACGCTCGACCACCAGTTCATCCACGTCGACCCGGAGAAGGCCGCCGAGCTCTCCCCGTGGAAGGTGACGGTCGCGCACGGGTTCCTCACCCTTTCGCTGCTGGTCCACCTGTCCGGGTCGGTGCGCGCGTCGAACAGCCCGCGCCTCGACGGCATCGTCATGGGCGTGAACTACGGGTTCGACAAGGTCCGGTTCATCAGCCCGGTGAAGGTGAACTCGAAGATCCGCGCCCGTGCGGTGGTGAAGAACGCCGAGCTCAAGGGCAACGCGATCAACGTCACCCGGACGTACACCGTCGAGATCGAGGGCGAGGACAAGCCCGCCCTGGTCGCCGACTGGATCAGCCGGATGGTCTTCAGCGACTAGGCTCCGGCTCGGTGTGGGGGCCGGTCAGCGGTCCCCACGCCGGAGGCGGACGCTGCGCGTCCACAGGAGCCACAGCGAGGCCAGCCCCAGCACGAACCCGGCCACGCACAGCCAGATCGCCCACGCGGGGATCGCGGCCGCGCCGCTGCGCTGCAGGCCGACCAGCACGCCCAGCGCGCCCAGCCAGGCGAACATTCCGGCGGACACCGTCCGCAGGTCCGCGGCCCGCAGGGTGCGGACGGGGGCGCGCTCGCGCGTCGTCGCAGGCATGTGACCAGCGTACGGGGCGGAATGCCTGCCGCGACGGGTTAGTTCTGGCAGGCTGCTCCTGCCTTCCCCCCCGCGTACTCCTAGAAGGGGACCTCCATGTCCACGAGCGTCGCCGAGCCCACCGCGCCCCGGCCGTCGCCTCCCGCACCACCGCGCAACGCCGTCGACCGGTTCTTCCGGGTCAGCGAGCGCTCCTCCAGCTTCCAGAGCGAGGTCCGTGGCGGCTTCGCGACGTTCTTCACGATGGCCTACATCGTGGTGCTCAACCCGATCATCCTGGCCAGCGGCACGGACAAGTTCGGCCACCACCTGTCGACCGGTCAGCTCACCACCATGACGGCGCTCGTCGCCGCGGTGATGACGTTCATCATGGGCGTCTACGGCAACCTGCCGCTCGCCATCGCCGCCGGGCTGGGCCTCAACGGCGTGCTGGCCTTCCAGATCGCACCGACCATGTCCTGGCCGGACGCGATGGGCCTCGTCGTCCTCGAGGGGATCGGCATCGTCGTCCTGGTCGTCACCGGCCTTCGCCAGGCGATCATGGACGCCATCCCGCTGGCCATCAAGCAGGCCATCAGCGTGGGCATCGGGCTGTTCATCGCCTTCATCGGCCTGGTCGACGCGGGCTTCGTCAGCACGCCCAAGGGGGCGGCCACGCCCGTCCAGCTCGGTACGGTCGGCCACCTCGCCGGCTGGCCCGTGGTCGTGTTCGTCGTCGGGCTGCTGCTCACCTTCGTCCTGCTCGTACGCCGCGTCCCGGGGGCGATCCTGGCGAGCATCGTGGTCTCGACCGCGCTGGCCATCGTCATCCGCGCGCTCAGCAACACGCCGGACCGGGCCTGGGGCCTCATCGTCCCGAAGATCCCGTCCAACCCGGTGAGCACGCCGGACTTCGGGCTGCTCGGCCACTTCAGCCTCTTCGGCGGCTTCGCGGAGGCCGGCGCCATCACCGCCGTGGTGTTCCTGTTCACCCTCGTGCTGTCGGACTTCTTCGACGCCATGGGCACGATCGTCGGCATCTCCAACCAGGCCGGCCTCCTGGACGAGCAGGGCCGTCCGCCGCGCATCGGCCGGGTGCTGTTCGTCGACGGGCTCGCGGCGGTCATGGGTGGCGCGGCGTCCGCGTCGTCGAACACCGCTTTCATCGAGTCGTCGGCCGGTGTCGGCGAGGGTGCGCGGACCGGTTTCGCCAACGTGGTCACCGCGCTGCTGTTCGTGGTCGCGCTGTTCCTCACCCCGCTGGCGGCGATCGTGCCGCAGCAGGCGGCGACCCCGGCGCTCATCGCGGTCGGCTTCATGATGATGACCCAGGTCAAGGACATCCCCTGGGCCGACTGGGACATCGCGATCCCCGCGTTCCTGACCATCGCCCTGATGCCGTTCACCTACTCGATCACCAACGGCATCGGCGCCGGGTTCATCACCTACGTGGTGCTGAAGACGGCGAAGGGCCAGTGGCGTGAGCCCGGCTGGCTCATGTGGGGCATCTCGCTGTTCTTCGCGGCCTACTTCGCGATCGGCCCGATCGAGCGAGCCCTGGGCGTCTCCTAGCGGCGTGCGGCCCGTACGCCACCGTCGGCACGCCCACGGTCACGTCACCCGCCGCTCACCGGGGTCCACCGCCTCGTGCCCGCCGGCGGCGACCAACGCGCGCAGCCGGTCCATCGCGTCCCAGACGTCGACGTAGCGGGTGTACAGCGGTGCCGGACCCAGCCGTACGCGGTCCGGCCCGCGGAAGTCCGGGACCACCTTCGCCTGCTCGACCAGCGCGCGGCAGATCCGCCACGCGTCCGGGTGGGCGAGGGACACGTGGCTGCCGCGCCGGTCCGGGTCGCGCGGCGTCGCCACGGCGAACCCGAGCGGCGCGAGCCAGGCGTCGGCGAGCGCGACCACCAGCGTCGTCAGCGCGACCCCCTTCGCCCGCAGCCGGTCGATGCCGGCCTCGGCGACCACCCGGGCCCCGGCGGCGACCAGCTCCACCCCCAGCACCGGCGGGGTGCCCACGGTGAAGCGGGTGATGCCGGGGACGGGGTCGTAGCCGGGGCCCATCGCGAACTGCTCGCGCTGGCCGAACCAGCCCCAGATGGGGGAGCGCAGCCGCTGCTGCAGGTCGCGGCGTACGTAGAGGAACGCCGGGGCGCCGGGGCCCGCGTTGAGGTACTTGTACGTGCACCCCACGGCGAGCGTGGCACCGCTGGCGCCGAGCCGCACCGGCACGGAGCCGGCCGAGTGGCTGAGATCCCACACGAGGTGCGCGCCGGCGGTGTCGGCGACCCGCTGCACGGCGGCCAGGTCGACCAGCGCACCCGAGCGGTAGGCGACGTGGGAGAACGTCGCCACCGCCACGTCATCGCGCAGCGCGTCCCGGATCGCCTCGGGGGAGGGACCCTGCACCGGGTCGGCGTGGACCGTACGGACCTCCAGCCCGCGCTGCCCTGCCAGCCCGGCGAGGACGTACCGGTCGGTGGGGAAGTTGTCGTCGTCGGTGACGACGACCCGCCGGTCCGGGCGGTCGTCGAGCGCTGCGGCGAGCAGCTTGTAGAGGTTCACCGACGTCGAGTCGCTCACCACGACCTCGCCCGCGGCGGCGCCCAGCACCTGCTCGGCGAGCAGGTCGCCGGCTTGCGCCGGGCGGTCGATCCACTGCTCCCACGAGCCGACCAGCCCGCGCCCCCACTCCTCCCGGGCGGTCGCGCGCAGCAGCTCGTACGACTCCACCGGCAGCCGGCCGAGGGAGTTGCCGTCGAGGTAGAGCAGGTCCGGGTCGTCGATGACGAACGCGGACCGGAAGTGCGCGAGCGGGTCCGCGCGGTCGAGCGCCTCCGCGTCCGCCCGGGTGGGCGTCACAGCCGGTTGCGCAGCTGCCACAGCTGCGGGTAGAGGCGCTTGTCCAGCGTCCGGCGCAGGTACCCGACGCCGGTGGAGCCGCCGGTGCCCTGCTTGTCGCCGATCTGGCGGGCGACCATCTCGACGTGGTGACTGCGCCAGCGCAGCAGGTTCGCGTCGTGGTCGAGCAGGGACTCCGACAGCTCGAACACCTCGCCGTACCGCTCGCGGTCCAGCACGATGTCGTCCACGCTGTCCGCGCCCCGACGCCGGCACAGCGCGACGAACGCGTCCCAGACGCTGGGCTCGTCCAGCCGGCGCTGCAGGCGGTCGCGTTCGGCGTCGCCGAGGTCCAGCCGCTGCAGGTAGCGCGGGTCCTTGAGCCCGGAGAGGAACTCCACCTCGCGGAACTGCACGCTCTGGAAACCGCTCGCCGGCGCCAGCTCGGTACGGAACCGCAGGAAGTCGTGCGGTTGCATGGTCTCGAGCACGTCGATCTGCTGGACGAGCACCCGCTCGATGACCGACACCCGGCGCAGGTGGTGGAGGGCGGCCGGCACGTCGTCTGCGTCGATGGCGGCCCGGGCCGCCTCCAGCTCGTGCAGGAGCTGCTTGAACCACAGCTCGTACACCTGGTGCACGACGATGAACAGCAGCTCGTCGTGCTCGCCGGTGAGCCCCCGCTGCAGGTCGAGCAGCTCGTCGAGTTCGAGGTAGCCGCCGTAGCTCAGCCGCCGGCCGTCCTCGCCGAACGAGCTCGTCGTCCCGGCGTCGGTCACCAGCGCACGATACGTCGAGGCGCCTCGCCCCGGCAGTTGTCGTTAGCAAGACTCATGAGTTAGGCTAAAGACATGCCGCAGTCTTCCGACGTCGCCGTCGCGAGCAGCCTGCGGATCGCGGTGATGCGGCTGGCGCGCCGGCTGCGGGCCGAGCGCGCCGACACCTCGCTGAGCCTGTCGCAGCTCGCGGCCATGGCGACGCTGTCCCGCCACCAGCCGATGACGCCGGGCGAGCTGGCCGCGCACGAGAAGGTCCAGCCGCCGTCGATGACCCGCATCCTGGCCGCGCTGGAGGAGCGCGGGCTGGTGACCCGTACGCCGCACCCCACGGACGGCCGCCAGTCCCTGCTGTCGATGAGCGAGGACGGGCAGGCGCTGCTCGACGACGACCGGCGTCGCCGGGACGCCTGGCTCGCCCGCCGGCTCGCCGAGCTCGACGTGCATGACCGCGACGTGCTGCGTTCCGCCGCAGCGCTGCTCGACCGGCTGGCGTCCTCGTGAGCGCGGCACGCGGCGGCGCCACGATGTGGCGCTCGCTGCGGGTGCGCAACTACCGCCTGTTCGCCTCCGGCCAGGTCGTCTCGCTGACGGGTACCTGGATGCAGCGCGTCGCGCAGGACTGGCTGGTGCTGCGCCTGTCGCACACCTCCGGGGTCGCCGTCGGGGTGACGACGGCGCTGCAGTTCCTGCCGACGTTGCTGTTCGGGCTGTACGGCGGGGTGCTCGCCGACCGCTATCCGAAGCGGCTGCTGCTGGTGGCCACCCAGACCGCGATGGGGGCCTTCGCGCTCACCCTCGGCGTGCTGGACATCACCGGGGTGGTCGCGCTGTGGCACGTCTACGTGCTGGCGCTGCTGCTCGGCGTCGCCACATCGGTCGACACCCCGACGCGGCAGGCCTTCGTCACCGAGCTGGTCGGGCCCGAGCTCGTCCCGAACGCCGTGAGCCTGAACTCGGCGACGTTCAACACCGCCCGGATCGTCGGCCCGGCGGTTGCCGGCGTGATGATCACCGGGATCGGCACCGGCCCGGTGTTCCTCGTGAACACGGCGACGTTCGCCGCCGTGCTGGCGGGGCTGGTGGCGATGCGGGAGGGCGAGCTGTTCCGCGGTGCGATCCAGCCGAAGCGTCGCGGCCAGCTGCGGGAGGGGCTCGCGTACGTCCGCCGCCGGCCCGACCTGTACCTGCCGATCGTGCTGGTCGGCGTCGTCGGCATGCTCGGGTTCAACTTCCAGATCACCATGGCGCTCATGGCCAAGGGCGAGTTCCACCGCGGCGCGGCGGCCTACGGCCTGCTGTCCACGGCGCTCGCGACCGGTTCACTGCTCGGTGCGCTGCTCGCCGCGCGGCGGGAGCGGCCGCGGCAGAGCATGCTCATCGGGGCCGCGTTCCTGTTCGGGGTGCTGGAGACCGTGGACGGGCTGATGCCGTCGTACGAGACGTTCATCGCCATGCTCGTCGTGACCGGCGTGTTCTCGATCACCGTCACCACGACCGCGAACTCCACGATGCAGCTCGGATCGTCGGCGGAGATGCGCGGTCGGGTGATGGCGCTGTACCTGCTGGTCTTCCTCGGCACCACGCCGTTCGGCGCACCGCTCATCGGCTGGATCGCCGAGGTGCTCGGCCCGCGGTTCAGCCTCATCATCGGCGGGCTGGCCAGTGCCTCGGCCGCCGCCGTCGTCGGCCTGGCGATGCTGCGGCTGTCCGGCACGCGGGTGCGCGAGTGGCGCTGGCACGACCAGGCGGTCTACGACGAGGTGCGGCCGGCGTCGTGAGGCTGTTCGCCGCCGTCTACCCGTCGCCGGAGGCGCTGGCGCACCTGCGCGCGGCGCTGCCCGCACCGGACCCGGCGCTGCGCTGGACCACCGAGGAGCAGTGGCACCTCACGGTCGCGTTCTACGGCTCGGTGGACGACGCCGTCGTCCCGGAGCTGACCGAGCGGCTCGGCCGGGCGGCCGGTCGTACGCCGCCGCTGTCGCTGCGCATCGCCGGTGCCGGGCGGTTCGGCCGTACGGTGCTGTGGCTCGGCCTGGACGGCGACCTCGACCCGCTGCACCGGCTCGCCGAGCGGGCGGTCGCCGCCGGCCGCCGCAGCGGCCTGGCCATGGAGGACCGGCGGTTCCGCGCCCACCTCACGCTGGCCCGGGCGCGGGACCGTGCGGGCGCCGACCTGCGCCCGTACGTGGACGCGCTGCGCGCCTACGCCGGCCCAGCGTGGATCGCGGACGAGCTGGTGCTCGTCCGCAGCACCCTGGGCCGCCCCCGCGCCCACCACGAGCCGTACGCCACGTGGCCGCTGACCGGGCACTGACCCACCCTGCCCCGCCCGGGTGTTGGCGCCAACGCTGGGCGACATGCCGTACGCCGTCCAGATCGCGCGCCAACGCCCCCACGAGACAGATCAACTGGAGACGGCGGACGGGGGGCTACCAGGCGTAGTCCTCCGGCGCGGTCTTGTGGCCCGGCCAGATCTCGTCGAGCCGGGCGAGGGTCTTGTCGTCGAGGCGCAGCTCGAGGGCGTGCAGGGCACCGTCCAGCTGCGCCTGCGTCCGCGGCCCGATGATCGGCGCGGTGACCCCCGGACGGTGCAGCAGCCACGCCAGCGCGACGTCCGCCGGCTCCTCGCCGATGTCGTCGCAGAGGTCCTCGTACGCCTGCACCTGCTCGCGCTGGTTCTCCACCAGCTCCGCGGCCCGGCCCTTGCTGCGCCGGCTGCCCTCCCGCGCCTTCTTGAGCACGCCGCCCAGCACGCCCCCGTGCAGCGGGCTCCACGGGATGATGCCCAGCCCGTAGTCCTGCGCCGCGGGCACGACCTCCAGCTCGACCTCCCGCTTGGCCAGGTTGTAGATCGACTGCTCGCTCACCAGACCCATGAACTGGCGGCGCCGCGCCGCCTCCTGCGCCTTGGCGATGTGCCAGCCGGCGAAGTTGCTGCTGCCGACGTAGAGGATCTTGCCCTGCGCGCGCAGGACCTCCATCGCCTCCCAGATCTCCTCCCACGGCGTGTTCCGGTCGACGTGGTGCATCTGGTACAGGTCGATGTGGTCGGTCTGCAGTCGCTGCAGCGACGCGTCACACGCGCGCCGGATGTTCAGCGCGGACAGGAACGTCTCGTTCGGCCAGTCGCCCATCGAGCCGTACAGCTTGGTGGCGATGACCGTACGGTCGCGGCGCCCGCCACCCTTGGCGAACCAGCGGCCGATGATCTGCTCGGTGACGCCTGCGCCCTTCTGCCAGCCGTACACGTTCGCGGTGTCGAAGAAGTTGATGCCCACCTCGTGGGCCCGGTCCATGATCGTGTGCGAGTCCTCCTCGCTCGTCTCCGGACCGAAGTTCATGGTGCCGAGGCACAGTCGTGACACGGACAGGCCGGTGCGTCCCAGGTGCGTGTACTCCATGTCGGGCACGCTACGCCCGTGCTCCTCGCCGCCGCTGCCACCCTCCTCGCCCGCCGAGATCGCCCGGCGAGAAGGCGCGGCGCAGGGGCGCCGGGAGCTACAGGTGCTCGACGACGTAGTCGATGCAGCGGGTCAGCGCCTCGACGTCGTCCGGCTCGACGGACGGGAACATCGCGATCCGCAGCTGGTTGCGGCCGAGCTTGCGGTACGGGTCGGTGTCGACGATCCCGTTGGCCCGCAGCGTCTTGGCCACCGCCGCGGCGTCGACCGTGTCCGCGAAGTCGATCGTGCCCACCACCAGCGACCGGTCGGCCGGGTCGGTGACGAACGGCGTCGCGTACTCGGACTTCTCCGCCCAGCCGTACAGCCGGGTCGAGGAGTCGGCGGTCTGCGAGACCGCCCACTCCAGGCCGCCACGCCCGTTCATCCACTCCACCTGCTCGGCGAGCATGAACAGCGTCGCGACCGCGGGGGTGTTGTACGTCTGGTCCTGGCGCGCGTTGTCGATCGCGATCTTCAGGTCCAGGGACGCGGGCACCCACCGCTCGCCGCACAGCCGTTGCGCGCGCTCGACCGCCGCGGGCGAGAGGACCGCGAGCCACAGCCCGCCGTCGCCGCCGAAGTTCTTCTGCGGCGCGAAGTAGTACGCGTCGGTCTGGCTCACGTCGACGGGCAGCCCGCCCGCGCCGCTCGTGGCGTCGATGACCACGAGCGCCCCGTCGTCAGCGCCCTGCACCCGGGCGACCGGCGCCATGACGCCGGTCGAGGTCTCGTTGTGCGGCCAGCAGTACGTGTCCACGCCGCTCTCCGCGTGGGGCACGGCGCGGGTGCCCGGCTCGGCCTGGACGACCGACGGGTCGCCGAGGAACGGCGCGGCCGCGGCTGCGGAGGCGAACTTGGCGCTGAACTCCCCGAAGGCCAGGTGCTGGGAGCGCTGGTCGATCAGGCCGAACGTGGCGATGTCCCAGAACGCGGTCGAGCCACCGTTGCCCAGCGCGATCTCGTACCCGTCGGGCAGCGCGAACAGCTCGGCCAGCCCCTGGCGCACCCGCCGGACCACCCCGCGTACGGGAGCCTGCCGGTGCGAGGTGCCCATCAGGTCGCGGCCCGTCGCCGCCAGGGCGGCGAGCGACTCCGGGCGCACCTTCGACGGCCCGGAGCCGAACCGCCCGTCGCTCGGCTTGAGGTCCTCCGGGATCACGATGTCGGTCACGACCGGCCCTTCCCGACCTGGTCGACCGGCCGCGGCCCGGGCCCGACGTAGCGGGCCGAGGGGCGGACCAGCCGGCCGAGGTGCTTCTGCTCGACGACGTGCGCGCTCCAGCCGGCCAGCCGGGCGCAGGCGAACATGGCGGTGAACATGTGCGGCGGGACCTCGGCCAGGTCCAGCACGACCGCCGACCAGAACTCCACGTTGGTCTCGAGCACGCGGTCCGGGTAGCGCTCGCGCAGCTCGTCGCGCGCGGCCTGCTCCAGCGCCTCGGCGACGTCGTAGCGCGGGGAGCCGAGCTCGGCCGCCGTCCGCCGCAGCACCCGGGCCCGCGGGTCCTCGGCGCGGTACACCCGGTGCCCGAAGCCCATGAGCCGGCGCCCGGCGTCGAGCTCGGCCCGGACGTACGCGCGCGGGTCGCCGCTGCGCGCCACGTCGTCGAGCATGGCCAGCACCCGCGAGGGGGCGCCGCCGTGCAGCGGCCCGGACAGCGCGCCCACGGCCGCGGACAGGGCCGCGGCGACGTCCGCCCCGGTGGAGGCGACCACGCGCGAGGTGAACGTCGAGGCGTTCATGCCGTGCTCGGCGGCGGACACCCAGTACGCGTCGATCGCGCGCACGTGCCGCGGGTCGGCCTCGCCGCGCCACTCGAGCAGGAACCGCTCCGGGATCGTGCCCGCGGCGTCGAGGTCAGCCGCGGCCACGGTGGCCCGGTCGCCGCGCGCGGACTGCGCGACGAACGAGATCGCCGTCGCCGAGCAGCGCGCGGCGTCCGTGCGGACCTGCCCGGCGTCGATGTCGAGCAGCTGGCCGAGGTTCCAGGCCGCGGCCAGCGACGCCAGCCCGCTCTGCAGGTCGACGCGGACGTCGCCCGTCCGCAGCGGCAGCGGGTGCGCGGGTGCGGGCACCAGGCCCGGCTCGAGCGCACCGTCGACGAGCAGCCCCCACACCCCGTCGTACGCGACGTGGCCGACCAGGTCCTCGATGTCGACGCCGCGGTACCGCAGCGCCGAGCCCTCCTTGTCCGGCTCCGCGATCTCGGTCTCGAAGGCCACCACGCCCTCGAGGCCGGGGGAGAACTCGTCCGGCATCGTGCCGCGCTCCTCAGGGTGTCGGGTGGGTGGTTCGCTGGCTTGCGGTTTCAGGGGCATTCTGCCGTGCTACGAAAGCCCGGTGCATCCGGGCAGTGACCTCTCCGCGTGGCGGCACGCGTACACCGACGGCGGCCTGCTGGAGGGTGACCTCGCCGCCGAGCCGGTCGCGCAGTTCGGCCGCTGGCTGACGCAGGCGCAGACCGCGGGCGTGCACGAGCCGAACGCCATGGTCCTCACCACGGTGGGGCCCCAGGGCCGGCCGAGCGCCCGCAGCGTGCTGCTCAAGGCGTTCGACAACCGGGGGTTCGTCTTCTACACGAACTACGGCTCCCGCAAGGCCGCCGAGCTCGCGGCCAACCCGCGCGTGGCGCTGCTGTTCCCCTGGTACGCGCTGCACCGGCAGGTGATCGTCGAGGGCGCCGCCGAGCGGACGAGCGAGGCGGAGTCCGACCGCTACTTCGCCACCCGCCCCCGGGGCTCGCAGCTCGGCGCCTGGGCCAGCCCGCAGTCCCGCACCGTCGTATCCCGGGAGCCGCTGGAGCAGGCGTACGCCGAGCAGGTCCAGCGGTACGAGGGGCGGGACGTGCCGCGCCCGCCGCACTGGGGCGGGTTCCGCGTGGTGCCCGACGTGGTGGAGTTCTGGCAGGGCCGCCCGGACCGGCTGCACGACCGGCTGCGCTACGTCCGTGACGGCGAGGGCTGGCGCGTGGAGCGGCTCGCCCCGTGAACGACCGCGACGGGAGCCGGTCCGCGCGTCGGCCGTCGGTGCTGCGACGGGTCGCCGCCGACGTCACCCCCCTGCGCGAGCACCCGAACTACCGCCGGCTGTGGGGTGGGCAGACGGTGTCGATGTTCGGCAACCAGATGACCCAGGTCGCCGTCCCCATCCAGGTCTACGACCTCACCCACTCCTCGCTGTACGTCGGCCTGGTCGGCCTCGCGGGCCTGGTCGGTCTCGCCGGGTTCGGCCTGTACGGCGGGTCCATCGCCGACGCGATGGACCGCCGCCGGCTCTCGCTCATCACCTCGACGGTCCTCGCCGCGCTGTCGGCGCTGCTCGTCGTGCAGGCGGTGATGCACCTGGAGTCGCTGCCGCTGCTGTACGGGATCGTGCTCGTGCAGTCCGCGGTCGTCGGGGTGGACAACCCCGCGCGCAGCGCGATGATCCCCAAGCTGCTGCCGGCAGGGCAGCTGCCGGCGGCGTACGCGCTGAGCCAGATCGGCATGAACGTCGCGCTGACCGGGGGGCCGCTCGCCGCGGGCGCGCTCGTGGGTGCGAGCGGCTTCTTCGCCGCGTACCTGGTCGACGCGCTCACGTTCGCCGCGGCGCTGTACGCGGTCTGGCGGCTGCCCCCGATGCCGCCGGAGGGCGGCGGGAGCAAGGCCGGCTGGTCCTCGGTGCTGGAGGGGCTTCGGTTCCTCGCCGGGCAGCCGGTCGTCCTCATGACGTTCCTGGTGGACATCAACGCGATGGTGTTCGGCATGCCCCGGGCGCTGTTCCCGGCGATCGCCGGCAGGTTCTACGGGGGCGGCGCCACCACCGTCGGCTTCCTGTACGCGGCCCCCGCGGCCGGCGCCCTGCTGGGCGCGGCGTTCGGCGGCTGGCTGGGGCAGGTGCGCCGTCAGGGCCTCGCCGTCGTGGTGGCGATCGTCTGCTGGGGCGCGGCCATCGCCGGGTTCGGCTTCACCCGCACGCTGTGGCTCGGCCTGCTGCTGCTGGCGGTCGCCGGGGCGTCGGACATGGTCAGCGCGGTGTTCCGCAACACGATCATGCAGACGGCGACCCCGGACTCCCTGCGCGGCCGGCTCTCCGGTGTGTTCATCGTCGTCGTCGCAGGCGGTCCGCGGCTCGGCGATGTCGAGGCCGGCGGGGTCGCCGCAGCGTTCGGCCCGATGGTGTCCGTGGTGAGCGGCGGTGTCGCCTGCATCGCCGGCGTCGCCCTGCTGGCGGCCGCCGTACCGGCGTTCCTGCGCTACGACGCGGCGGCGCGGTCAGTCCCGTGACGCGGGCGGGAGCAGGGCGCGCTGCATGGTCGCGGCCAGCCAGTCGGTGAACGCCTGCTCGCGCCATCCCCGCTGGAGGACGAGCGCGTCGTAGTGCGCCGGGTCGTTGAACACCCACAGCGTGTCCGTACCGGTGTCGGAGGTGAGCCCCGCCGAAAGCGGGCCGAGCTCGAGCAGGCGGCCGACGACCATGGCGGCGCCGGCCCGGCGGTTGGCGGTGAGGGACTGCCACAGCTCCGCGGCGTCCGGGGCGTCGTCGGCTGCCCGGCGCACCACCTCGAACAGGCGCGCCGCTCGCGACCCGATGACCCGGCAGACCTCGGCGTACGCAGCCAGCGTGTCCGCCTGGGTGGTGGCGTCCCACACCGGGCGGAACCAGGGCCGTTCCGCGACGGGGACCGGATCGTCGTCGCCCGCGAGTGCCTCGTCGAGCACGGCCCGCAGCAGGGCGGGCTTCGACCCGAACGCGGCGAAGACGGTGGGCCGCGCGATGCCCGCGGCGGTGGCGACGTCGGCGAGGGAGGCCGATGCGTAGCCGCGCTCGGTGAACAGCTGCGCGGCGGCGCGCACGACGGCCTGACGCGTACGCCGGGCGCCCTCCTCCCGGACGGGGGATCGGTAGCGGCGGCGGGCCCGCCCGGGGTTGACGTCGCTCATCATTCGAGCATACTGCTCATCTAATCATCATATCGCCATCTATCGAAAGGCTCCGTCATGACCGACCTGACCGGCGTGCGGCCGTACGTCTTGGGCGACGACGAGGGCGAGACGCTGTGGTTCCTCGGCAACCTGGTGACGATCAAGGCCGCCGGGGCGCAGACCTCCGGTCGCCTCACCGTGGCCGAGTTCGTGAACCCGCCGGGGTTCGCTCCGCCGCTGCACCGGCACCTCAGCGAGGACGAGATGTTCTACGTGCTCGACGGCACGGCGACGTTCCGCTGCGACGGGCTGGAGCTCGCGGCCGGGCCCGGCGACTTCGTCCTGCTCCCCGTCGGCCGGCCGCACACGTTCCTCGTCGGTCCGGACGAGCCGTTGCGCGTCCTGCAGATCACCACGCCGTCGGGCTTCGAGGGCTTCGCGCGCATGGCGGGCGAGCCGGCTCTCGAGCGGCGGCTGCCCGACCCCGCGGCGCCGGACCCGGCGGCCCTGGCGCGGGCGGCGGAGCAGCACGCGATCGAGCTCCTGGGCCCGCCGCCCACGAGCTGACCGCCTGCGCTACGACGCGAGTGCGCCCGCCGCGACCGCCAGGTCGGAGACCAACCCGGCATAGGCGGCCTCCCGGTCGTCGGCGCGCAGCACGGCCGACGGATGGATCGTCGGCAGCAGCCACCCGGCCGACGTGGCCCCGTCCTCGGCGGCGGGTGCCCCGTCCGGCGGCCAGGGGAGCAGCGTCCCGCGTGCCTTCGTCACCCGGAAGGACGGACCCAGCAGCGCTCTCCCCGCGGTCGCGCCGAGCGACACGACGACCTGCGGGTCGAGCAGGGACAGCTCGGCCTCCAGCCACGGGCGGCAGGCGGCCACCTCCCAGGTGTCCGGCGTCCGGTGGATGCGCCGCGTGCCGCCGCCGCCCTGCGGCCGCCAGGCGAAGTGCTTGACCGCGTTCGTCACGTACGCCGTCGACCGGTCGATCCCGGCCTCCTCCAGAGCCCGGTCGAGCAGCGTGCCGGCGGGACCGACGAACGGCAGGCCCCTCCGGTCCTCGACGTCCCCCGGCTGCTCGCCGACGAGCACGACCCGGGCCGCCGGGGCGCCGGCGCCGAACACCGTCTGGGTGGCGTTCTCGTGCAGGTCGCAGCCGCGGCAGCCCCGCGCCGCGTCCCGCAACCGGTCCAGGTCCGCGCCCGCGGGCACCCACCGCCCGGCGCCCGGGTAGTCGGGTCCGCTCGCCACGCCCGGAACGTACCCGGCGAGGAAGTTCCGGTCAGCGGGCAGGAACCCGACGGCGTACGTCGAAGGGTCCCGGGAAGTCCGGAGGCGGGCGTTACCCCCGCGCGCCCTGCGTCGTTGACCAGGGCGAGAGCGGGGGGTGAGGCCGAAGGGAGAACGAGCGGTGCGGACGCGGCTACGAGCGGTGTGGGCGGTGCTGCGCGGCCTCCCGGTCGCCGGCCGGGCCGCCCTCGCCGTCGTCGTCCTGGCCAGCCTGTCGGTCGGCACCGCCAGCGCCGCGAGCGGCGTCCTCCGCGGGTCCGGGACGGGCGTCGCCGACGGCATCCGGGCCGCGGCGGGTGCGCTGTCCCCGACCGAAGGCTCCGGCGGTGGCGCCACGGAGACGTCCGGCTCCACGAGCACCCGCCACGCCGCACGCAACCGGGTGACCGTACGGCCGCTCGAGTCCCTGCACCAGGCGGACTTCCTCGTCACCCTGCCCCACACCGTCACGCGGGAGCAGCTGCGCACGATCGCCGGCCAGCGTGGAGTCGACGCGGTCGAGCTCGTCGACATCGGCCGGGCGAACGTCGACGGCCACCCGGCGTCCGTCCTCGGCGTGGACGCCTCCACCTTCCGCGCGTTCACCCCGAAGCTGTCCGCCGAGTCCGACCCGCTGTGGCTGTCCGTCGCGCGGGGGGAGCTCGTGGCCTCGTTCGGCTTCGGCCACGACGCTGCGCTCCCGCTGGGCACGGCCGTGCACGTCCGCGGCAAGCGGCCGATGGACCTGCGGATCGGCGCGTTCGCCTCCACCCTGCCCGGCGTCGACGCCGTCGTCGGCCGCAACGAGGCCCGCGGGCTGGGCCTGCCCGCCTCGAACGGCGTCGTCGTCAGCGCCCCGAAGACCGACCCGCTGGCGCTGCGCGACCGGCTCGCCGAGCTGCTCCCCAAGGGCGCCTCGGTGCAGATGCTGCGCAAGGTCGTGATGATCCGCGACGCCGGGTCCTACCTCACCCGCCAGCAGATCAACACGATCCTCAAGGCCGCGTACAGCCGGATCGGCAAGCCGTACGTGTGGGGCGCCGTGGGCCCGGACTCCTTCGACTGCTCGGGCCTGATCGGTTGGGCGTACGCGCATGCCGGCGTCGCGCTGCCGCGCACGTCGCAACAGCAGTGGTTCGCGGGCCCGCACGTGCCGCTGTCCGACGCGCGGCCGGGCGACCTGCTGTTCTGGACCTACGACGAGTCCGACCCGAGCAACGTCGACCACGTCGCGATGTACATCGGCGACGGCAAGATGGTGGTCGCGCCGCACACCGGCGACTGGGTGCGCATCAAGCCGGTGCCGCTGTCCCACCTCGCCGGTGTCGTCCGGGTCGACCCGAGCATGGCGCTGCGGGTCGGCGGCCCCCGCTTCCACATCGGCGGCGGCACGATCAGCGTCGGCTGACGGTCTGCAGGTTGATCTGTCTCGTGGCGGGCACACGCCGAACGGTGCGGAGGGCGGCTCAAGACCGGCCCCCACCCATGCCGACGAATGGACCATGCGCACTGGTCTGTTCGCCGTAGTCACCGCTGCCGGTCTGCTCGCCACCGGATGCATGGGTGGGTCGGGCTCGCAGGACGCGGCGGCGCCGGTGGTGGTGCACCACAAGCCCACCCCGGCGGCGTCCGAGCCCGCGGCGAAGGTCGCCCCGCGTGACGCCGTGCTGGCGGCCGCCAAGGCCACCGAGGCGACGGGCAGCGCACAGTTCACCGTGCTCGTCCGCCCGCGCGGCGGATCGCAGCACGACCCGGCCCAGCCGCCGAACGACATCCTCCGCTACGCCGGGAACGTCGACTTCACCCACACGCGCATGCACGTGGACGTCTACGCGTACGGCGACGCCACCGGCCAGCCCCAACGCTCCCTCGGCCGCGTCGTGCTCAGCAACGGCCGGGAGTACGTCAGCTGGGCCGACGGGTCGACCTCTCAGCTGCCGGTCAAGCCCGGCGCCGACCTGCTGACCCTGACGACGGTCCTGGACGGCGCGCTGACGCCGGTCCGCGACGCCGGCATGCAGCGGGGCAAGGACCTCGGCCCGGCGCCCCTGCAGGTGTACGAGCTCCGCGTAGGCAGCGCGGACGTCGCCGCGCAGCTCGGCCTGCCCGCCGGTACGTTCGGTGGCCGCCAGGTCATCCGCCAGATCTGGGTCGACGGCCAGGGCCGGCTGGTCCGGGTCGACGACATCCTCGACCTGAGCAACCTGTCCCTGCCCAAGGCGCTGGCAGGCCTGCCCGGGCTGCTCGTCTCCACCAAGCTCACGTCGTTCGGCGTGCCGGTGTTCCAGCACGTCGCCGCGCAGAACAGCTGACCGTAACCGGGTCGGGGGCGCTCACTCCGACGCGGCGCCGGTGAACCGCGGCGGCCGCTTCTCCTTCAGGGCCGCCACGCCCTCCCGCGCGTCCGGCCCGGTGAAGCCGAGGAACTCCATCGCCAGCGAGGCGTCGAACGCCGGGCCCGCCTGACGGAGCCAGTTGTTCAGCGCGTACTTCGTCCAGCGCAGTGCCGACTGCGAGCCCTGGGCCAGCTTCGTGGCGATGTCCAGCGACCGGTCGTGGACCTCGGCGTCCGCCACGCACAGCGAGACCAGGCCGATCCGCTCCGCCTCCTCGCCGGACAGCGGCTCACAGGTCAGCAGGTGGTACTTCGCCTTCGCGAGCCCGCAGAGCAGCGGCCACAGGATCACCGCATGGTCGCCCGCCACCACACCCAGCCGGGTGTGCCCGTCGATGATCCGCGCGGTCCGCCCGGCGACGGACACGTCGGCGAGCAGCGCGACCACCAGGCCGGCACCCACGGCCGGGCCCTGGATCGCGGACACGATCGGCTTCGCGCAGTTGACCATCTCGTACACGAGGTCGCGCGCCTCGCGCAGCACCTCCACCCGGGCGGTCCAGTCCTCGACGATGTCGTCGAGCATCCGGATGTCACCGCCGGCGGAGAACGCCTCGCCCGCCCCACGGACCACGACGGCGCGGACGGACGGGTCGCGATCGACGGCGCGCCACAGCAGCGACAGGTCGCGGTGCATCGCGCGGTCGGTCGCGTTGAGCCGGCCCGGGTTGCTGATGACCACCCGCAGCACACCGTCCGCGGGACGCTCGAACTGCAGGCTCGGGAACTGCTGGGCGTAGTCGGTGCTCGCGGAGTCGGTCATGCCCGCATCCTGCTGCAGCGCGGTCAGTCGTCGCGGCGCGGGTGCGCCGGGCCGCCGTCGCGCGAGAGGGCCCGTGCCGTCTCGATGAGCGGCACGTGGCTGAACGCCTGCGGGAAGTTGCCGACCTGGCGGCGGCTGTGCGGGTCGTACTCCTCGGCGAGCAGCCCGACGTCGTTGCGCAGGTCCAGCAGCCGCTCGAACAGCGCGCGTGCGTCCCGGTCGCGCCCCTGCAGGGCGTAGTTGTTCGCCAGCCAGAACGAGCAGGCGAGGAACGCACCCTCACCGGGTGGCAGCCCGTCGGGGGAGTCCGATCCCGGCTGTGTGTAGCGCAGCAGGAAGCCGTCGGCGAGGAGTTCCCGCTCGAGCGCCGCGACCGTGCCGACCATGCGCGGGTCGTCGGCGGGCAGGAACCCCACCAGCGGCAGCATGAGCACAGCGGCGTCGAGCTCGCGGCTGCCGTAGTACATCGTGAACGTCCCGCGCTCGTCGTCGTAGCCGTGCTGCAGCACGTCGGCGCGGATCTCGTCCCGAAGCGCACGCCACCGCTGCGCCGGGCCGTGCATGCCGAACCGCTCGATGGTCTTGACGCTGCGGTCGGCGGCGACCCAGGCCATGACGCGGGAGTGCGTGAAGTGCTGCCGTCCGCCGCGCACCTCCCAGATGCCGTCGTCGGGCTCGTCCCAGACCTGCTCGAGGTGCTCCATGAGCGCGACCTGCAGGGCCCAGCCGTACTCGTCGGGCTCCAGCGAGTGCAGCCGGGCCAGGTGCAGCGCGTCCATGACCTCGCCGTGCACGTCGAGCTGGAACTGGCCGACCGCCGCGTTGCCGATCCGTACGGGCCGCGCGCCCTCGTAGCCCGGCAGCCAGTCCGCCTCCCACTCGGACAGCCGCCGCTCCCCGGCGACGCCGTACATGATCTGCAGGTCCTCCGGGGTGCCGGCCGCCGCGCGCAGCAGCCAGCGCCGCCACTCCCGCGCCTCCGCGGTGAACCCCGTGGCCAGCAGCGCCTGCAGGGTCAGCGTCGCGTCGCGCAGCCAGCAGAAGCGGTAGTCCCAGTTCCGCATGCCGCCCAGCTGCTCCGGCAGCGAGGTGGTCGCGGCGGCGACGATGCCGCCGGTCGGCGCGTACGTCAGGCCCTTCAGCGTGACCAGCGAGCGGCGTACGGCATCCGGCCACTCGCCGTCGTACTGGCAGCCGGCGATCCACTCGTGCCAGAACGACTCCGTCCGCTCCAGCGCCTCGAACGGGTCCACCGGTTCGGGTGGCGGCAGGTGCGACTCCCGCCAGGTGAGCACGAACGGCACCCGGTCGCCCTCCGCGACGGCGAACTCGGCGACGGTCGAGAAGTCCTCGCCCCGGGTCTCGACCGGGGTACGCAGCCAGGCGGCGTTCGGCCCGGCGACGGCGACCACGTCCCGGTCCAGCCGGCGCACCCAGGGCACCGTCCGCCCGTAGTCGAACCGCCAGCGCAGCTCCATCCGCATCGGCACCCGCCCGCGCACGCCCTCGACGATGCGGACGACGTCCGGCGCCTGCCCGCGGATGGGCATGAACTCGACCAGCCGGACGGTGCCCTCGTCGGTGTCGAACTCGGTCTCCAGCACCAGCGAGTCGCCCCGGTAGCGGCGGCGGGTGGCGCGGACGTCACCCTGCGGTGCCAGCCGCCAGTGGCCGTGCTCGTCGCTGCCGAGCAGGGCCGCGAACATCGCGGCGGAGTCGAAGCGGGGGAAGCACAGCCAGTCGATCGACCCGTCCCGGCCGACCAGGGCTGCGGTCTGCGTGTCCCCGAGCAAGGCATAGTCCTCGATGCGCTGCGCCACCCGCCCAGCATGCCGTGTACGGTCCACCGCGACCGGAGGGAGAGGTGGACGTGGGCGACTTCGACGGCAAGGTGGCAATCGTCACCGGCGGTACGCGGGGCATCGGCCTGGCGATCGCCGAGGAGCTGGCCAAGCGCGGGGCGCGGGTGTGCGTGACCGCCCGCAAGCCCGAGGAGCTGGAGGCCGCGGTGGAGCGGCTCGGCGGCCCCGAGCGGGCCATCGCCTCGCGCGGCAGCGCGGATGACGAGGAGCATCAGGCCGCGACCGTCGCGACGGTGCTGGAGCGGTTCGGCTCGGTCGACGTCCTGGTCAACAACGCGGCCGTGAACCCGCACTTCGGCCCGATCATGGACGCGCCGCTCGCGACCGTCCGCAAGGTGATGGAGGTCAACGTCGTCTCCCCGATCGCGTGGGCGCAGCAGTGCTGGCACGCGTGGATGAAGGAGCACAGCGGCGGCGCGATCCTCAACGTCGCCAGCGTCGGCGGCGTCCGTACCGGCCCGTTCCTCGGCGCGTACAACGCGAGCAAGGCCGCGCTCATCCACCTCACCAAGCAGATGGCCGGCGAGATGGGGCCCAGCGTGCGGGTGAACGCCGTCGCCCCGGCCGTGGTCAAGACCTACTTCGCCCGGGCCCTGTACGAGGGCAGGGAGGAGCAGGCGGCGCAGGCGTACCCGATGAAGCGGCTGGGCGAGCCCGAGGACGTCGGTCGGCTCGGGGCGTTCCTGCTCAGCGACGACGCCTCCTGGATCAGCGGTGAGACCGTGGTCATCGACGGTGGCGTCACCACGCTGTCCGGCGCCGGGGGCTGACGCGCCCACCAGGCGTACCCTGGCCGGGTGAGCACGCAGTCCCCGGTACGGCGTCGCCCGACCCGCCGACCGCAGAACCCGTACACGAAGGCCGCGGCCTGGGCGTTCATCTCTCTGCTTGCGTTCTTCGCCGCCGGCGTCTACTTCGCCGAGCCGGCCAAGGCGCTGCCCGTCTTCCTGCCGGGCCAGCAGCCCGGCCAGGACCTGCACCTCATCCAGCACGCGGTCGTCGCCGGGGTCATCGGCGTGTTCTCCCTGTTCGCGACGCTGGTCTCGCTCATCACCGCCGGCGCCCCGCCCCGCCAGCCGGTGCGCATCTCGCCCGACGCCCGGGGCGCGCACCCCCACATCCGCTCGATCCCACCGCAGCCCGGCCCCCGCGCGTGACGTGCGTCACGCTTGTTGAATCCGCGTCCAACCTCGATTGACCCGCTCGCTCGCGGTCTGCGACCGTGGACGCAACCCACCCCGAGTTCTCGAGGAGCAGTCGTGTCGCGGATCGCAGTGGTCACCGGAGGCGCGTCGGGCATCGGCAAGGCCATCTCCGAGCGACTGGTCGCGCGGGGCGACAGCGTGGTCGTCGCCGACGTCAACGGTGACGGCGCCGCGCAGGTCGCCGAGCAGCTGACGGCGAGCGGCCCCGGCACGGCGACCGGCGTGCAGCTCGACGTCCGCGACGCCGAGGCGGTGGCGGACTGCTACCGCAAGGCCGCTGCCGACGGCGGCCGGCTCGACCTGGTGTTCAACAACGCGGGCATCGCGATCGGCGGCGAGGTCGAGGAGCTCACCGTCGAGCACTGGGACCGGATCATCGCGGTCAACCTCTCCGGTGTCGCGTACGGCGTCGCCGCGGCGTACCCGCTCATGGTCCGGCAGGGCTTCGGCCACATCGTCAACACCGCGTCGCTGGCCGGGCTGGTCCCCGCCCCGTTCCTCACGCCGTACGTCATGACCAAGCATGGCGTCGTCGGACTGTCGCTGGCGCTGCGCGCCGAGGCCCGCCACTTCGGTGTGAAGGTCACGGCGATCTGCCCGAGCTTCGTCGACACGCCGATGGTGCGCAACCCGACCGGGACGACGGACCTGCCCTCGACGCCGCTCATGCAGCGGGCTGGCGAGATGCAGAACGCCAACCGTGCCTACGACGTCAGCAAGCTGGCGCGCGACGTCATGCGCGGGGTCGACCGCAACAAGGCGCTCATCGTCACGCCGTTCAACGCCCAGGTGATGTGGCGGCTGCAGCGGTTCGCGCCGTGGCTGCTGCAGGGCATCACCGAGCGCGGCGTCTCGGTCGTGCGGCGCCGCCTCGCGAAGGCCTGAGGCGGCTCGGGCAGACTGCCCGGGTGACCGACTACGAGCACATCGCCTACCGCGTCGAGGATCGTGTCCTCACGCTGACGCTGAACCGGCCGGACAAGCTCAACGCCTTCACCGAGGTGATGCAGCGCGAGCTCATCGACGCCTTCGACCGGTCCGATGCCGACGACGACGTACGCGCCGTCGTCGTCACGGGTGCCGGCCGCGGCTTCTGCGCCGGGGCCGACCTGTCCGCCGGCGCGCGCACGTTCGACGCGGAGGCGCGCGGTGGCCGGCCGGGCCTGCGCCGTGACGGCGGCGGCCAGGTCGTGCTGCGGATCTTCCGCAGCACCAAGCCGGTGATCGCGGCGATCAACGGGCCGGCGGTCGGCGTCGGCGTCACGATGACGCTGCCGATGGACGTCCGGCTCGCCTCCACCGAGGCACGGTTCGGGTTCGTCTTCGCCCGCCGCGGCCTGGTGCCGGAGGCCTGCTCGACCTGGTTCCTGCCGCGCGTCGTCGGCATCAGCCAGGCGCAGGAGTGGGTGATGACCGGCCGGGTGTTCCCCGCGCAGGAGGCCCGGGACGCCGGCCTGGTCAAGGCGCTGCACGCGCCGGACGAGCTGCTGCCCGCTGCGCACGCGCTCGCCCGCGAGTGCGCGGAGAACACCAGTGCGGTGTCGGTCGCGCTGTCGCGTCAGATGCTGTGGCGGATGCTCGGTGAGAGCCACCCGATGGCGGCCCACCGGATCGACTCCCGCGGCATCTCCGCGCTGGGCCGGGCGCCGGACGCGCTGGAGGGCGTCAGCTCGTTCCTCGAGAAGCGCCCGCCGCGGTTCACCATGAAGGTCAGCGCGGACATGCCGGAGTTCTACCCCTGGTGGGACGAGCCCGAGTTCTCCTGACATGACCTTAGGTGACCGATCGGAGACGGAGCGTCGAATACGTCAGTTGCTGTATGGCCAGGTGTGCCCGGCTCCCGTCCAATAGCGGTGCCAGATCGGACGCACCCAAGGACGTCCCGTGCTCGAGACGCGTAAGTACCAGGACGACTTCGTCGACATGACCCTGCGGCTGGTAGGGGAGTTCCCCCAGCTGCCACCCGGCTCGGTCATCCGGTGTGCGACCCGTTGCCGGCGGGCGCTGCGCGCCGAAGGGTTGTCCGGGGTCGGACTCGTCACCGCCGCCGAGCACATGACGCGGGTGCGTCTGCGCCAGCGCCTGCACAGCCGGGCCGCCTGAGCATTCCCCCCGCGCCGGCGGGCGTACGGCACCGGGGGAGCGTACGGCTACGGTGACCGGCATGGCTGTCCCCGCGTTCCTGCACCCCTTCGCCCGGCCTGCGGCCGAGCACTTCGTCCGCATCGTCCGGGGGAAGGGGGCGGCGGTCTACGACGACGCCGGGCAGCGCTACGTCGACGCGCTGGCCAGCCTCTGGTACTGCAACGTCGGGCACGGCCGCGAGCGGATCGCCACCGCCGTCGCCGACCAGCTGCGCACGCTCGGCGGCTACCACACGTTCGAGAAGTTCACGAACGACCCGGCCGACCAGCTGTGCGAGCGGCTGGCGGCGACCGCCCCGATGCCCGACGCCCGGGTGTTCCTGTGCACGTCGGGTTCCGAGGCGGTCGACTCCGCGCTGAAGATCGCCCGTGTCGCCCACGTGGTCGCCGGGGACGAGCGGCGGACGATGGTGGTCGGCCGCCGGCACGCCTACCACGGCGTGACGTACGGGGGACTGTCCGTGCAGGGCCTGCCCCCGAACCAGCAGGGGTTCGGCCCGCTGCTCGGCGACGTCGCGCAGATCGCCCACGACGACCTCGCCGACGCCGAGCGGCTGTTCGCCGCGCAGGGCGACCGGATCGCCGCGGTGATCGCCGAGCCGGTCATCGGCGCAGGCGGGGTGATGCCACCCGCACCGGGCTACCTGGAAGGGTTGCGGCACCTGTGCGACGAGCACGGCGCCTACCTCATCCTCGACGAGGTCATCTCCGGCTTCGGCCGGCTGGGCACCTGGTGGGGCGCGCAGCGGTACGGCATCGAGCCCGACCTCGTCACCTTCGCGAAGGGCGTGACGTCCGGCTACGTGCCGCTCGGCGGGGTGCTCGTCGGCGCGAAGGTGCGCGCGGCGCTGGAGGCCGACCCGGCCTACATGCTGCGCCACGGCCACACCTACAGCGGGCACCCTGCGGCCTGCCGTGCCGCCCTGGAGAACCTCGCGATCCTCGACGACGAGCGGTTGTTCGAACGGGCGAACCCGGTCGGCGAGCGGCTGTCCGCCGGGCTGGCGAAGCTGCTCGCCGACGGCCGCCTCGCCGCCGTGCGGGGTGCGGGGGCCGTCTGGGCCGCGGTGCTGCCCGAGGGTCGTAGCGCACCGGCCGTACGGGACGGGATGCTGGCCCACGGGGTCATCGCCCGGCCGATCGGTGCGGACGTCGTCGCCTTCTGCCCGCCGCTGGTCATCGACGACACCGACATCGACCGGTGCGTGGAGGCGCTGGCCGCGGCACTGGAGGAGGACGGCTGATGGGACTGCCCGAGCGCGGCATGGGCAAGGACGAGGTCGTCGCCGCCCTGCAGGCGAAACGATCCCGCGACGCGCGGTGGCAGGACGGCCGCACGTTCGGCCTGGTCTTCGACGGCGGCCCGGACGTGCACGAAGTCGCCGAGGCGGCGGCCACCATGTTCCTGCACGAGAACGCGCTCAACCCGGCCGCGTTCCCGAGCCTCGCCGAGATCTCCTCCGAGGTGGTCGGTGCCTGCGCCGAGCTGTTCCACGCGCCGCCTGAGGCCGCCGGGTTCATGACCTCCGGCGGCACCGAGAGCATCCTCATGGCGGTCAAGGCCGCCCGGGAGCGAGGCAAGGCCGAGCGCGGCATCACGGCCCCGGAGATGGTGGTGCCGGAGAGTGCGCACGCGGCGTTCCACAAGGGCGCCCACTACTTCGGGCTCACCGTCCGCAAGATCCCGGTACGGCCGGACTGGCGGGCCGACGTCGACGCGGCCGCGGCTGCGGTCAACGACAACACCGTGCTGGTCGTCGGCTCCGCACCGCAGTACCCGCAGGGTGTCGTCGACCCGATCCCCGAGCTGGCAGCGCTCGCCGCCGAGGTCGGCGCCAGCTTCCACACCGACGCCTGCATGGGCGGGTTCGTGCTGCCGTTCATGGAGCAGCTCGGTCACGACGTACCACCGTGGGACTTCCGCGTGGAGGGGGTCACGACGATCTCCGCGGACGTGCACAAGCTCGGGTACGCGCCGAAGGGCGCGTCGGTGATCCTGCACCGCAGCAAGGAGCTGCGCC
The DNA here is from genome assembly GCA_963728075.1 of uncultured Actinomycetota bacterium. Taxonomy (GTDB): domain Bacteria; phylum Actinomycetota; class Actinomycetes; order JAFAQI01; family DASSKL01; genus CAVSIP01. The sequence continues at coordinate 622,441 of CAVSIP010000007.1, forward strand.
GCTACCAGACGTTCATGTTCTCCGACTGGCTCGGCGGCTTCTACGGCTCGCCCAACATGCAGGGCACCCGCCCGGCCCTGCCGATGGCCGCCGCATGGGCGGTGATGAACCACCTCGGGCTCGAGGGCTACCAGCGGCTGACCCGGCAGACCATCGACGCCGCCGACCGCATCCGGGCGGGCGTCCGTGCCCTACCCGGGCTGACCGTGCTCGGCGACCCGACGGCGCACCTGCTCGCCATCTCCGCCGACCCCGACGTGGCCGAGCGCATCGACGTCTTCGCGGTCGGTGACGCGATGCACGAGCGCGGCTGGCACCTCGACCGGCAGTCCCCGCCGGACTCGCTGCACCTGACGGTCAGCGCGGGCAACGTCGCGGTGGTGGATGAGTTCCTCGCCGACCTGCGCGCGTGCACGGAGCAGGTGGCCGGTGCGCGGGCCGAGGACCGTTCGACCACGTACGCCGGGCTGGAATGACCGCGCCCACCATCCGCAACCCGCTGACCGCGTTCGCGGCCCCGCCGCCGCCCGGGGGAGGTGCCGGCGGTGACCCCGGGCTCTTCGGCCCCCACTCCGCTGCCTGGCGGGTCGGCCGGGAACGGGTGCTGCTGTTCGGTGGTGCCGCCGCCCTGCTCCTGCAGGTCGGCCACCCGCTCGTCGCCGCCGGGGTGACGGAGCACTCCGACTTCACCAGCGACCCGGTCCGGCGGCTCACCGCCACCCTGGAGGCCACGCTGACCATCACCTTCGGTGACGCGGCGCAGGCGCGCGCGGCGGCCGAGCGGGTGGGCCGTCGGCACCGGCCCGTACGCGGGACCGTGGCCGGCCGCGCGTACGACGCACGCGACCCGCAGCTGGCCGCATGGGTGCATGCGACGCTCGTGTGGAGCGCGCTGCGGACCTACCACGACTTCGTCGCGCCGCTCCCCGACGCCCTGGCCGACCGGTACGTCGACGAGATGCGCCGGTTCGGCGCGCTGTTCGGGGCGGACGGGGACGCGCTGCCGGCCAACCGCCCGCAGCTCGACGCGTACGTCACCCGCATGGTCGCCACCGGCGAGGTGGCGCCGGACGAGAACGGCCGGGTCATCGCGTCGAGCATCTTCGCCTCCGCGCGGGAGACGCAGGGACCGGGCGCCGACGCTCTGGCCCGGGTGCTGGCCGCGGCGATGCTGCCGGATCCGCTGCGGCGGGCGTACGGCCTGCCGTGGGGCCCGGCCCAGCAGCGGACCTATGCGCTTCTGCGGCGGGGGGTCCGGGCCACGTTGCCGGCGCTGCCGCGTACGCCGCGCTTCTGGCCGCACTACGAGGTCGCCCGGCGCCGGCTGGTCGGGGGCCCGTGACCTGCGTAGCCTCGGCCCATGGGCTACCAGCACGTTCTCGTCGAACGCAGTGGTGACTACGCGACGATCACGATGAACCGGCCGGAGCGGCGCAACGCGCTGTCCCTGGAGCACATGCGTGAGCTGATCGCCGCGTTCAACGAGGTGGGGGACAGTGATGCGCTCGGCATCGTGCTCGCCGGCAACGGCCCGGTGTTCTCCGCCGGGCACGACTTCGCCGACGTCGCGGAGGCCGACCTGGCCGGCGTACGCACCCTGCTGTGGACCTGCACCGAGCTGATGACGCTCATGCAGCAGGTGCCGCAGGTGGTGGTCGCGCGGGTGCACGGGCTGGCCACCGCGGCGGGCTGCCAGCTGGTGGCCAGCGCGGACCTCGCGGTGGCCGCCGAGGGGGCCGGCTTCGCCGCTCCGGGTGGCAAGGGCGGCTGGTTCTGCCACACGCCGATGGTCGCGATCGCCCGCAACATCGGGCGCAAGCAGGCGATGGAGATGGCGCTGTCCGGCGACACGATCGACGCGGAGACGGCGCTGCGCTGGGGGCTGGTCAACGCGGTGGTGCCGGCCGAGCAGCTCGACTCGGCGGTGCAGGGCCTGCTCGAACGCTGCACCCGCGGCAGTGCGGAGAGCAAGGCGATGGGCAAGCGGACGCTGCACACGCAGATCGGCATGGACCAGCCGCAGGCGTACGCCTACGTCGTCGAGGTGATGGCCGCGACCAGCCAGCTCCCCGACGCCAAGGAGGGCATCGCGTCGTTCCTGGAGAAGCGCAAGCCCGCCTGGCACCGCGGCCGGTAGGAGCCGCTGCCGCCCCGCCGTCCGGCCCCCGCTGCGAGCCCCCCCTTCCGGGCGTTGGCGCCAACGCTGGGCGACACGCCGTACGCCGTCCAGATGGCGCGCCAATGCCCGCCCGGCCGGCGGGCCCCCGGGGTACGCCGTCAGTGGATCCGCTTGTCGAAGCCGGCCCACTCCTTCTCGCGCAGCTGGAACTTCTGCACCTTCCCCGTGGACGTCTTGGGCAGCTCGCCGACGAACTCGATCGCGTCGGGCGCCTTGAACCGGGCGAGCTGGCCGCGTACGTGCTCGACCAGCTCGGCCTCGGTGACCTGCTGCCCCTCGCGCAGGACGACGAACGCCTTCGGCCGCTCGCCCCACTTCTCGTGCGGGATCGACACGACCGCCACCTCGAGTACGGCCGGGTGCGAGTCGATCGCCCGCTCCACCTCGATGGTGGAGATGTTCTCGCCGCCGCTGATGATGATGTCCTTGGCCCGGTCGCGCAGCTCGACGTAGCCGTCGGGGTGGCGGACGCCGAGGTCGCCGGAGTGGAACCACCCGCCGCGGAACGCCGTCGCGGTCGCCTCCTCGTCGGCGAAGTAGCCCTTCATGACGTTGTTGCCGCGCATGACGACCTCGCCCATCGTCTCGCCGTCCCGCGGCACGTCGTCCATCTCGTCGTCGACGACGCGCATCTCCTCGGCCTGCACCATGCCGACACCCTGGCGGGCGAGCAGCCGGGCACGGTTCGGGGTGTCGAGGTCGAGCCAGCCGGGCTGGTACTCGCAGATGCTGTACGGGCCGTACGTCTCGGTCAGCCCGTATACGTGGATCACCCGGAACCCGAGCGACTCCATCCGCGCGATGACCGTCGGGGACGGCGGCGCACCCGCGGTCGTCACGACGATCTCGTGGTCGAGCTCGTGCCCCTCCGGCGCGCCGGCGATCGACACCAGGACGGTGGGGGCGCCGTTGAGGTGGGTGACGTGCTCGGCGTCGATGAGCCGCCAGATCTCCGCCGGTACGACGGCGGGCAGGCACACGTGCGTACCGCCGATCGCGGTCACCGCCCACGTCGTGCACCAGCCGTTGCAGTGGAACATCGGCAGCGTCCACAGGTACACGCTGTCCGGGCTGTGCCGGGAGTGGATGATCTCGCCGAGGGAGTTGAGGTACGCCCCGCGGTGGCTGTACATCACGCCCTTGGGCCGCCCGGTGGTGCCGGAGGTGTAGTTGATCGAGATCGTCGCCCGCTCGTCCTCGACGGTCCACGGCAGCGGCTCGTCCGAGCCGCGCGCGAGCAGGTCGTCGTACGTCGTCCCGCCCGCGCCCTCGAGCGTCACGACCTCCCGCACGGTCTCGAACGCGTCAGCGACCGGCGCCACCGTCGCCGCGAGCGACTCGTGGACGACGAGCAGCTTCGCGCCGGAGTGGTCGCAGATGTAGCGGACCTCCTCCGGGGACAGCCGCGTGTTGATGGCGACCAGCACCGCACCGGCGAGCGGTACGGCGAAGTGCGCGACGAGCATCTCCGGCACGTTCGGCAGCAGGTACGCCACCCGGTCGCCGGGCTCGATCCCGGACGCCTGCAGCGCGCGTGCCGTACGCGTCGCCAGCGTGGCGAGCTCGCGGTAGGTGATCCGCCGGTCCCGGCCGTCCGCGCGGCTGTCGACGACGGCGGTCTTGTCGGGGAAGACCGCCGCGCTGCGCTCGAGGAAGGCGAGCGGGGTCAGCTGCGTGATCCAGGTCTCGGATGCCATGCCCGCATCCTGGCGCACCGCAGCGCGCCCCGCACCTACACGCGTGAGTCGCTCAACGCGTCGTACGGGACGCCGGTCAGCTCCGTGGAGACCTCCCAGAGGCGCCGGGCGGTCGCCTCGTCCCGGGCGGCCGACGACGGGCGGACGCGCGTGGGGTGGCCGCGGCTCTCGAACAGCCGGTCCGGGCCGAAGTACTCGCCGCCGCGGACGTCGGGTGCGGTCGCGGCGCACAGCGACGGCCATGCGCCGGCTTCGTCACTCTGCGCGACGAGCAGGTTGGCCAGCCCGCTCAGGGCCTCCATGACCCGGTTGCCGGCCATCCGCGGGCCGCTGGTCTGCAGGTTCGTCGCCGCGTACCCGGGGTGGGCGGCGACGCTGGTCAGGTCGACACCCGCCGCCCGGGCCCGCCGGTCCAGCTCCAGCGCGAACAGCAGGTTCGCGAGCTTGGACTGGCCGTACGCCGTCCACTTCCCGTACGACCGCTCGCTGCCCAGATCGTCGAAGTCGATCTTCCCAGTCTTGTGCATCGTGCTGCTGACCGTCACCACCCGCGCCCCGGGCCGCGCGAGCAGCGCCGGCAGCAGCAGCCCGGTGAGCGCGAAGTGACCGAGGTGGTTCGTCCCCAGCTGCATCTCGAAGCCGTCCGCCGTCCGCCGCAGGGGCAGCGCCATCACCCCCGCGTTGTTGACGAGGACGTCGACGCCGCCCTCGCTCTCGCGGACGTCAGCGGCGAAGGCGCGCACGGACGCGAGCGAGGCGAGGTCGAGCAGGCCGAGCCGCGGTGCCGGTCCGGCGGCGGTGGCGGCAACCCGCTGCAGCGCCTGCTCGCCGCGCTCCGGGCTGCGGCAGGCGAGCACGACGTGGGCTCCGTGGCGCGCAAGCTCGCGCGCGGTGTGCAGGCCGATGCCGCTGTTGGCGCCGGTGACCACGGCGGTCCGGCCGGTGAGGTCGGGCATGTCGTCCGGTGTCCAGCGGCTCATGCCTCCAGGGTCCGGTGCGGGCAGCGGGACGGGCAAGGCAGGTCCCGCCCGGTTCGTGCGCCGGTGTCCGGGTAGCCACCCCACGGACCAGACGTGACCGTGCCTGCACACCCGGGAGGTGCCGTGAACAAGCGAGCCGCCGTCGCGCCGGACGTGGTGGACCTGCTGAAGACCCAGCACACCCAGATCCGCCGCCAGTTCCGCAAGGCCATGCTGCCCGGGCCGATGCGCGCCCGTGCGTTCGCCGAGCTGCGCCGGCTGCTGGCCGTCCACGAGGCCGCGGAGGAGTCCCACGTCCACCCGGTCGCCAAGCGGGCCGCCAAGGGTGGCAAGCGGCTGATCGGGGCGCGGCTCGCCGAGGAGGAGCAGGCCAAGAAGCTGCTCAAGGAGCTGGACAGGATCGGCCCGGACGGTCGCGGCTACCTGCCTATGCTGCGCCGGCTGCGTGCGGCGGTGCTCGCCCACGCCGAGCACGAGGAGAAGGAGGAGTTCCCCGTCCTCCTCGAGGCGATCACGGGCGCACGCCGGCGCTCGCTCGGCGCCGAGTCCACGCTCACCCAGGCCGTCGCGCCGACCCACCCGCATCCCGCCGTGAACACCCAGCTGGCCAACAAGCTGGCCGCGCCGATCGCCGGGCCGCTGGACCGGGGGCGCGACCTCGTCATGGGGCTCATCCGCCGGTGAGGGGGCTGCCGGGACCTAAGGCCCTAGGCGTCCGCGGGCTGGACATGCGGCACTGGGGTGCATGGCAGACACCCTCTCAATGCGTGAGGAGCACGCGGACCTGCTGCCGTACGTGGAGCAGCTCCGCTTCGCCGCGGACGCCGTCGGTGAGACCACCGACGAGGAGGTGAGCGACCGTCTCGAGGAGGCGTTGGACTTCCTCGTGGGTCACCTCGTCCCGCACTCGCATGCTGAGGAGAAGTCCGTCTACGCGCTGGTCGAGGAGATCACGGGCGTGACGGAGGCCACCGCGACGATGCGCCGGGACCACGAGGAGATCGGTCGCATGGTCTCCGAGCTGCAGGTGTGGGGGGAGCGCGTCGACGGCGAGCCCCTGGACGCGGCGGCCCGCCAGCGGCTGCGCGCCCTGCTGTACGGGCTGTACGCGGTCGTCCGGCTGCACTTCCACAAGGAGGAGGAGATCTTCCTCCCGCTGCTCGAGGCCCGCGTCCCGCACGACCGGCTGCACGAGGTGTTCGCCGAGATGCACGAGGACGCCGTACGCGAGAGCGGGTCGGTGGCCGCCGCGCAGTAGCCGGCAGCACGGTGGCGGAGCCCGCGCGGCTCCGTGTAACCTTTCCGCTCAGGTCATGAGCGCCAGCGTCAAGCCCCGGCTCGCTGGCCGGCAACCCTCCGCCGCGGTGGGGTGCCCCGGGTGATGACCAGGCCGGTCGCACATCGCGCCCGGCAAGCGCGGGCCCTGCGAGGCGCTGGGCCCCGGACGAGAAGGGGTCCTGTGCTGCACGTGACGGTCCCGGCCCAGTCGGCCAGCTCGAACGACGAGTGGGGCTACGCCACCCGACTCATGCACGACGAGGTCTGTCGCTGACCCGGTGCCCCAGCGCGCGCTTCGGCGCGCGGCACCGCCGTCCCGACCCCGTCGTCCGTTTCCGCATGCCCTGAGGAGAACAGTCCATGTCCCAGCCCGGTTGGAGCTTCGAGACCCGGCAGATCCACGTCGGCGCCGCCCCCGACACGGCGACCGGCGCCCGCGCCGTCCCCATCTACCAGACCACCTCGTACAGCTTCCGCGACACCCAGCACGCCGCGGACCTGTTCTCGCTGGCCGAGCCCGGCAACATCTACACCCGGATCATGAACCCGACGCAGAGCGTCGTGGAGGAGCGCATCGCGAGCCTCGAAGGGGGAGTCGGCGCCCTGCTGACCTCCTCCGGCCAGGCCGCGGAGACGTTCGCGATCCTCAACCTGGCCGAGCACGGCGACCACGTCGTGTCGTCGGCGAGCCTGTACGGCGGTACGTACAACCTGTTCCACTACACGCTGCCCAAGCTCGGCGTCGAGGTGTCGTTCGTGGAGAACCCCGACGACCTCGACGAGTGGCGGGCGAAGGCTCGGCCGAACACGAAGGCCTTCTACGGCGAGACGATCGGCAACCCGAAGATCGACGTGCTCGACATCGAGGGCGTCGCCGGGGTCGCGCACGAGGTGGGCGTCCCGCTCATCGTCGACAACACGGTGGCCACGCCGTACCTCATCCGGCCGCTGGAGCACGGCGCGGACATCGTCGTGCACTCCGCGACGAAGTTCATCGGCGGCCACGGCACCGCGATCGCCGGGGTCGTCGTGGACGGCGGCACGTTCGACTTCGGTGCGGACAAGGACCGCTTCCCCGGGTTCAACTCCCCGGACCCGAGCTACCACGGCCTGGTCTACTGGGACGCGCTCGGGCACGGCTCCTACATCGCCAAGGCGCGCGTGCAGCTGCTGCGCGACCTGGGCTCGGCGATCTCCCCGTTCAACGCGTTCCTGCTCATCCAGGGCCTGGAGACGCTGTCGCTGCGGATGGAGCGCCACGTCGCGAACGCCACGACGGTCGCCGAGTGGCTGACCACCCGCGACGAGGTGGAGAAGGTCTACTACGCCGGGCTGCCCGACTCGCCGTGGCACGCCAACGCGCAGAAGTACGCGCCCAAAGGGCCGGGCTCGATCGTCTCGTTCGAGATCCGTGGCGGTGTCGAGGCGGGTCGCAAGTTCGTCGACGCGCTCGAGCTGTTCAGCCACGTGGCGAACATCGGTGACGTGCGCAGCCTGGTCATCCACCCGGCGAGCACCACCCACTCGCAGCTCACCCCGGAGGAGCAGCTGACCGCCGGCGTGACGCCCGGGCTGATCCGGCTCTCCCTCGGCCTGGAAGGCATCGACGACATCAAGGCCGACCTCGAGGCGGGCTTCCGGGCGGCGAAGTCGGCATGAGCGACGCCGGCTCTCTCCCTCCCGCCACCGCCGCGTGGCGGGAGGGAGACCCGGCGGGCGACCGGCGGTTCGTGGACCTGCCGGGCCAGGTACCGCTGGAGTTCGGCGGCCGACTGCCGGGCGTGCGCATCGCGTACGAGACGTGGGGCGAGCCGAACGCCGACCGGTCCAACGCCGTCCTCGTCCTGCACGCGCTCACCGGCGACAGCCACGTGGTGGGGCCCAGCGGGCCGGGCCACCCGTCACCCGGGTGGTGGGACGGCCTGGTGGGGCCGGGTCGCGCCCTCGACACCGACCGGTGGTGGGTCGTCGCCCCGAACGTCCTCGGTGGCTGCCAGGGCACGACCGGCCCGGCGTCGCCCGCGCCGGACGGGCAGCCGTGGGGCAGCCGCTTCCCGTACCTCACCATCAGAGACCAGGTCGCCGCCGAGGCGGCGTTCGCCGAGGTGCTCGGCGTCCGCCAGTGGGCGGCGGTGGTGGGCGGCTCGATGGGCGGCATGCGAGCGCTGGAGTGGGCGGTCAGCCACCCGGACCAGGTGCGCTCGGCCGTGGTCCTGGCCTGTGGCGCGTACGCGTCCGCCGAGCAGATCGGGCTGTGCCACCCGCAGGTGGAGGCGATCCGTTCCGACCCGAAGTTCCGCGGCGGGGACTACTACGCCGCCGCCCCCGGCGACGGGCCGCACGTCGGGCTCGGCCTCGCCCGCCGGATCGCGCACCTGTCGTACCGCAGCGAGCCCGAGCTCGCCGACCGGTTCGGCCGTTCGGCGCAGCAGGGTGAGGACCCGTACCGCGGCGGCCGGTTCGCGATCGAGTCCTACCTCGACCACCACGCGGACAAGCTCGTCGGCCGCTTCGACGCGAACACCTACCTGGTCCTCACCCGGGCGATGAACTCCCACGACGTCGGCCGCGGCCGCGGTGGCGTGGCAGCGGCCCTGTCCCGAGTGACCGCGCACACGGTCGTCGGCGGCATCGACAGCGACCGGCTCTACCCGCTGTACCTGCAGGAGGAGATCGCCGACGGGCTGCCCGGCCGACCGGGCCTGCACGTGATGGAGTCGCCGTACGGGCACGACGGGTTCCTCATCGAGGTGGACGCCGTGTCCGCGCTCGTGGGGGAGGCGCTGGCGGCGGCCGAGCTGCTGCCGCGCCGCTGTGCGTAGGCTGCCCGCACATCGCTGCACGGGAGGCTGACGCGTGGTTGACATCAAGGTGGACGTGGAGCCGGCCGAGGTGGGCTTCGACCCGGCCCGGCTGGAGCGCATCGACCGGCACTTCGCCCGGTACGTCGACGACGGGCGGTTGCCCGGGTGGTTGATCCTCGTCTCCCGCGGTGGCCGCACCGTGCACCTGTCGACGTACGGCCAGCGCGATCTCGAGGCCGGGGCGCCGGTCGAGGTCGACACCTTGTTCCGCGTCTACTCCATGACCAAGCCGGTCACCTCCGTCGCCGCGATGATGCTGTACGAGGAGGGGGCCTTCGAGCTCACCGACCCGATCAGCCGGTTCATCCCGTCGTTCGAGGAGATGCGGGTCTACACCGGTGGGCCGCCGAACAAGCCGGTGACCGTACCGGCCCTGGAGCCGATCCGCGTGTGGCACCTGCTGACCCACACGGCCGGGCTGACGTACGGGTTCCACTACCAGCACCCCGTGGACGCGATCTACCGCGCGGCCGGGTTCGAGTGGGGATCCCCCAAGGGGGCCGACCTCGCGCAGTGCTGTGACGCGTGGGCGGAGCTGCCGCTGCTGTTCCACCCCGGCGCGGAGTGGAACTACTCGGTCGCGACCGACGTGCTCGGGCGGCTGGTCGAGGTGGCCTCCGGCATGCGGCTGGACGAGTTCCTGCGCCGGCGGATCTTCGAGCCGCTCGGCATGTCGGACACGCGCTTCCACGTCGAGGAGGTCGACCACGGCCGCCTCGCCGCGCTGTACGTTCCCGACCCGGCCGGCACGGGCAGGGCCGTACGCAACGACGCGATGGGGCGGGCGGCGCTGCGGGTGCCGGCGATGTTCTCCGGCGGCGGTGGCCTGGTGTCCACCGCGGCGGACTACCACCGGTTCACCCAGATGCTGCTCGGCGGCGGCGAGTACGACGGCACCCGGCTGCTCGGCTCGCGCACCGTCGCGTACATGGCGCAGAACCACCTGCCGGGCGGCGCGGACCTGCAGGCGTTCGGGCGGCCGCTGCACGCGGAGACCAGCTTCGACGGCGTCGGCTTCGGTCTCGGGTTCTCGGTCGTGGACGACCCGGCGGCCATGCACCAGCTCGCCAGCAAGGGCGAGTTCGGCTGGGGTGGCGCGGCGAGCACGGCGTTCTGGGTCGACCCCGCCGAGGAGATCAACGTGGTCTTCCTGACCCAGCTGCTGCCGTCGAGCACGTACCCCATCCGCTCCCAGCTCCGTCAGCTCGTCTACCAGTCCCTGGTCGACTGACGCCGCCGGCGCTCAGCGGCGGTTGCGCTCCTGCCAGATGACGACGCACAGCGGGCAGGCGTCGGCGGGGGGACCGCTGGTGTAGGTGCCCTCGACGGTCATCGGGGCGCCGCAGTACGCCGTCGTCTCGCTGCCCGGCGGCAGCTCGGGCGGCGGGTAGCCGTGCCGCAGCCGCCGGTCGTCGGCCGTCTCGTCCGACGCGGCCGGCTGAACGGCACCGGTCTCCAGCCCCGCCATGCGTACGAGACTACGACCGTCGGGGGTCCAGGCGAGCCACGAACGACAGCATCGCCGCGCACACCGCGCCGACCAGCAGCACGACCGTGACGGACGTGGCGCTGGCCACCGCGCCGCCGGCCAGCAACCCGAGCGGCACCGTCCCGCCGAAGCCCATGATCCACAGGGCCATCACGCGCCCGCGGATCTCGTCGGCGATGTGCTCCTGCAGCGTGGTGGACAGCGCCGTCACCGTGACGAAGTAGCTGAAGCCGACCAGCAGCACCAGCGGGTACGCGAGCGCCACCTGCCGGACGAGGGCGAACCCGGTGAGCATCACGGCGAACCAGGCCAGGCCGGTGCGCACCATCCGCGGTCGGGACCGGTGGACGAAGACGGTCCCGACCGACACGGCGCCGAGTGCCGCCCCGAGGCCGAACAGCGCGTACAGCCCGCCGTAGAGCTCGCTCGCGGGGTCGATGCCGAGGTTGCGGGCGGCGAGCACCGGCATGAGCCCGATGAAGGGCAGGCAGAAGAACGAGATGCCGGCGATCGTGAGCAGGCTCACCCGCACGAGCCGGTCGCGCCGCGCGACCGCGATGCCGCCGGCCAGCCGCCGCCAGCCCTTCTCGCCGGCGGGCGGGTACGGCCGCGGCAGGGTCACCAGCACCAGCGTCACGATCGCGAACAGGTACGTGCCGGCGTTGACGGCGAACACACCCGACGTGCCGATGCTCGGGATGATCAGGCCGCCGATCGCCGGCCCGATGACCCGCGCGGTGTTCATCTGCACCGACTGCAGCGACACCGCCCCGGGCAGGTCCCGCCGGCCGACGAGCATCGGCAGGATCGCCGAGAACGTCGGCGCGTTGAGCGCGTTGCCGACGCCGATGGCGAGCACCACGGCGAAGACCAGGCCCTTGGACGGGTGGTCGCTGGAGGCGACCCAGGCGAGCACCAGCGACATGAGCATCTGCTCGATCTGGCAGGCCAGCAGCAGCACCCGCCGGTCGATGACGTCGGCGAGCGCGCCGCCGACCATGGCCAGCAGGAGCAGTGGCCCCATCTGGGCGAACCCGAGCAGGGACACGTACGTCGCCGAGTGGCTGATGTCGTACGCGAACACGCCCAGCGCGACGTTCTGCATCCACGTACCGATGTTGGACGCGAACGCGCCACCCCAGACGAGCCGGAACGTGCGGTGCGCGAGCGCTGCCCGCGCCGACCCAGGGACGTACGGGAGGTCGGCGTCGACCTGCGCGTCGGTCGCCTGTTCCTCGTGTGCCGGCTCGATCCCGTCATCCCGCATGAGGGGGGCAGCCTATCGGCGAACCGAGCGCGGTTCGGTCCAGGTGCCCCGTCGTCAGCGGGCCGGCCGGACGTCCACCGTCGGGACGGGGTGAGGGCCGCGAGCAGCGCCTGCTCCGATAGGGACCGTGGCGGCCGGCGCTCCTGCACGGCGCGGGCGACCTGCTCCTGCAGGCGCGCGTTCACCGGCGTCGGCGGTCGGCAGGCCGCGCTGCAGGCTCTGCCAGGTCGACCCGCCGAGCCGGCGGCGGCCCTCGATGGGGCGAATACCGACCCGGCCCTCCTCCCGGCGGACCCTGTCCTCCTCGACCGAGGCGACCGCGATACCCGCGGCGGCGAGGACCCCCTCGGCCTCGGCGACCGCCCGGGCGGCCAGCTCGCCGGACCCGTCGGAAACCAGCGCGTCGACCGCAGGCACACCACCGGTACGGGCGTGCGTACGGTGATCGACCCGTCGGGCGAGTCGACCTGCAACCCGCGCTCGCGCAACGCCTCGTAGTGGGCGCCGCGGGCGATGAGCGCCACCTCGTGGCCGGCGTGGGCAACACCCGGCCGCCGACCGCCGTCACGCCGTACGAGTCGGGACCTCCGCCCGTACCGCCGTCCGGGTGGCGTCTGCTGTGCTGAGGGTCCTTTCTCCTCAACCGGGGAATGGGGGAGTTGTGATGAGCGTCCAGCAACGAGGCCAGGTCGCGACGGGGCCGTGCCCGTTCTGCGGGTCCGTCGCCGCGGGCGAGATCACCCGGGTCGCCCGGCGGGTGTTCGTGGTGTGCGGTGGCTGCCGGCACGCCCGGCTGCTCGGGGACGCGAAGGACCCCTGGCTGCCGCTGGTGCCCTAGCAGCGGCGGGTGCGACAGACTGCACGGACGGCGCTGCCTGGCGCCGGGTGGGAGTGCGGAGGTCGCCATGGAGTCGTTCACCAGTCGGCTTGCGGTGGTCACGGGCGGCGGTAGCGGCATGGGCCGCGAGCTCGTCGTCCAGCTGGCTCGGGAGGGCTGTTCCGTCGCCGCGTGCGACCTCGACGTGGCCGCCCTGCACGAGACCGTGCGGCGCGCGCAGGCGGGCGCCCCCGCCGGCGTACCCCTCACCGTGCACGCCTGCGACGTGTCGGACCCGGAGGCGGTGCAGCGCTTCCGGGACGACGTGCTGCACGACCACCAGACCGACCACGTCGACCTGCTGTTCAACAACGCGGGCATCGGTGGCGGGGGCAGCTTCCTCACCGCCGACCCGGCCGAGTGGGAGCGGACGTTCGGCGTCTGCTGGGGCGGTGTGTACAACTGCTCGCGCGCGTTCGTTCCCCTGCTCGTCGCCAGCTCGGACGCCTACCTGGTCAACACGAGCAGCGTCAACGGGTTCTGGGCGCGGCTCGCACCGGGCATGCCGCACACGGCGTACAGCGCCGCCAAGTTCGCGGTGAAGGGCTTCTCCGAAGCGCTGCTCGAGGACTTCCGGGTCAACGCACCGCACGTCAAGGTGGCGGTCGTCATGCCCGGGCACATCGGCACCGACATCGTGCTGAACTCGCTGCGGGCGCACGGCGGCGAGCCCGAGGACGCGGTGCGGGAGATGGGAGCCGCGTTCCGCGACAACGCGCCGATGACCGCGGAGCAGGCGGCGACCGTGATCCTGGACGGGGTCCGCCGCGGCGCGTGGCGGATCCTCGTCGGCGACGACGCGCACGCGCTCGACGCGGCCGTCCGGGCCGACCCGGAGGCGATGTACGCGCCCGGCGCGAGCCTGGGCACCGTGTCCGACTGGGTCACGTCGTAGCGTCGTCTCACCCCGCTGGGCCTGATGGCCCACACCCGGCACCGCCGTCCGGGCGTGTACGCCGCGCGGCGCGTTGGCCGAAGGGACGGCGGGGGCCTCGAGCAGAACGGCGGGACTCGTGTCGAGCAGCGGGCCGAGCATCGCGTGTCGCGAGTGCGGCACGCGGATCAGCCTGCGGCTGGTGGTACGTGAAGGCACCCGGCGGGCGCTGCTGTGCCCCTCGTGCAGATTTCTCATGGAGTGGGACGTCGCCGACGCCTGGCCTCGACCGGACGATTCGAGCGACCCTCCGCAGCACTGAAGCCTCTGCCCGAGCTCACCGACCGGCCTCGACGACCGAAGGCCGCGCTCCTACCGTGACCGGATGGCGGCGGGCTCCCTCATCCGCCTCACGTCGCGCGCCGTCCTGGATCCCGCCGACGCCGAGGCGGCGCTGCGTCCTCGTGACGGTGTGGTGCGAGAGCGCGTCGTCGCGCCCGGCCGGTTCGAGCTCGAGCACGGCCCGGTCGAGCGGTACGTCCGTGAGGTCGTCACCGAGCCGCACGCCGACGGGCGGGTCGAGGTCCGCCAGCACGTCGAGTACGTGTCCCCCGTCCGGTTCTTCCGCTGGATCATGGGCCGGCTCATCCGCTCGGAGCTGCGGCGGATCGGCCCGGGTGGGCGGGTCCCGTGGTGGGCGTCCGCGGAGCGGCTCGACGTCGACCAGGCCCGCACCCTCGACGTGCTCGCCGCCCTCGCGTTCGTTGTCGGGTACCTGGTCGCACTCGTGCCGGCGACGTTCACCTACGTCGCGGACACCTTCGACGTAGGAGTCGGCGGGCAGGGTGTGACGCTTGCCGTCCTGCGCGCCGACGTGCTCCTGACCCTGCCTCTGCTGGCCCTCGCCGACCGGCGCGGGCGGCGATGGGTGCTGCTGCTCAGCATCGCCTGCGGGTGCGCCCTCACCGCAGCCGGTGCTGCGGCCCCGTCCCTTGCCGCGTTCGCCGGCACGCAGCTGCTCGCCCGCGGGTTCGTCAACGCGGCGTTCGTGACGATCGCCGTCTTCGCGACCGAGCGGATGCCTGCGGGAGCGCGGGGATGGGCGATCGGACTGCTGGTCATGGCCGGCTCGCTGGGCGGCGGGCTCGCGGTCGGGCTGCTCCCGCTCACGTCGGTGGGGATGTCGGGCTGGCGCCTGCTCTACGGCGTCCCGTTGCTCGGGCTGCTCGCTGTGTGGCGCCTGTCCCGGCGGCTCCCGGAGAGCGCCCGGTTCGAGATGCACCAGATCGCTGCCGTGCCGAACGTGCGTGCCGCCGTACGGCAGCTGCGCGGCCACGGTCGCCGCCTGCTGCTGCTCGGCACCGGAGGTTTCCTGCTGACCGCGTTCACGCTGCCGGTCAGCCAGTTCCAGAACCAGATGCTGCGCGAGGAGCGCGGGTTCGGCCCGGGGACCATCGCGCTGTTCACGATCGTCACGGCGGTGCCCGGCGCGATCGGCGTCGTCTTCGGTGGCCGCCTGTCCGACCTGCGCGGGCGCAGGCGGGTACTGGCAGCCGCGGCAGCGGGCAGTGCGCTGCTGCTGGTCGCCGCCGTGAACTCGCCGCTGCTCGGGCTGTGGCTGCTGATGGTCGCGAGCACGGTGCTCGGCGGAGCGATCGTGCCCACCGCGGGCGCGTACGGGCCGGAGCTGTTCCCGACGTCCGTGCGCGGGGTCGCCAACGGTGTGCTCTCCGCCATGAACCGTGCCGGCAGCATCGTCGGTCTGCTGCTCGCCGGCTTCCTCGGGGCGACGCTCGGCCGGCTCTCGTTCGCCTTTGCCGTCCTGGCGGCCGGACCGCTGCTGCTCGCCGTTCTCGTGCTGCTCGCCTACCCCGAGACGGCCGGGCGCTCCCTCGAGGAGCTCAACCCCGAGGACGCCACGACCGACCCGCTGGGCGCAGTGGGCGTCAGCGTGCGTCCGGACGTGGTCATGAACCCGATCTCCGGGCGCAGCGGCGCTACGTTCTCACCGTGACCACCCTGGAGGACCGTCCGCACGGGCGCTGCTCGTCGTCGACGTTCAGTGTCCCAGCCTCCCGGGCCGCTGTCCGCCGGGCCAGAGGGACGATCGCAGACGAACGCACACAGTCTGGCTAGCGTTTGCGGTATGAGCGCAGCACGAGCCGAGGACCTTCACGGAGCGACCGAACAAGCCTTCAACAAGCGCGACGTCGACGCACTCGTGCGTCTCTACGCCGACGATGCGTGCCTCCTCGATCAGGACGGGACAGCGGCTCGCGGCCCGGCGGCGATCCGCAACGTTTGGGCTGGCTTCGTCGGTCTGAACGGCCGTATGTCCATGACTACGCGCTACTGCGTCGAGGCGGGTGACATCGCGCTGATGAGCAACGCCTGGCAGTTCACGTCGGAAGCCATGACCTTCGAGTCTGTGTCCTCAGAAGTGGCCGTACGAGGCGCGGACGGTCGTTGGCGCTATCTCATCGACCACCCCACAGGAGGGGTGGTTGCCGAGTGAAACGGTCGGAGCAGTCGGTGCGCGGAACGGCCTGACTGGTCTGTCGCCTCCTGTTGGGACGGCCTGTGGCGACACAGATGGGCCGCGCCTGGGATTGCTGCAGGTTCGGTTGACAGCGGGTGAGTGGTGATCATGCTGCAACGTCGGCGGCTTGGCTGGTGAAGGCGAGCTCGAACTCGACCGGGGTGAGCTTGCCGAGGGCGCGTTGACGGCGTCGGCGGTTGTAGGTGTGCTCGATCCAGAACACGATCGCGTAGCGCAGCTCGTCGCGGGTGCGCCAGCGTGCGGCGGTCCAGGACGTTCTTCTGCAGCAGGCGTGCCAGAACGACTCCATCGCGGCGTTGTCGCCGGCGGAGGCGACCCGGCCCATCGAGCCTTGCAGGCCGGCGGCGGTGAGGACGGCTCGGAAGGATCGCGCTCGAAATTGCGATCCGCGGTCGGCTGTGAACCACGACGACGCCGGTCGGGCTGGCGGCGGGCGATCGCGGTGCGCAGCGCGGTGACGGCGAGCTGGGCGGTCATCCGATCGTCGATCGCGTAGCCGACGATCCGGTTGGAGAACAGGTCCTTGATCGCGCAGCAGTAGAGCTTGCCCTCGGCGGTGGGGTGCTCGGTGATGTCGGTGACCCACGACCGATCCGGCGCCGAGCGCGGTGAAGTCCCGCTGCACGTAGGTCGTCGTGGACCGCCGGGCCCGGTGTCTTCCCGCTGCCGCGCCGGCCCTTGCGGACCGTGGTCGACCAGAGCCGCTGCTGCGAGCACAGCCGCCAGACCCGCCGCTCCCCGACGACCGATGCCCGGCTCGCTCGAGCTCGTCGGCCAGCAGCCGGTAGCCGAACTCCGGGTCGTCGTCGTGGGCGTCGACGCAGCGCGTTGGTCAGGTAGGCGTCCTCGAGGTCGCGGTGCGCTGACCGGCTGCGCCCGCCACGCGTAGTACGCCTGGGTGAGTGGCCCGAGCACCCCGCAGGTCAGCCGCACCGGGAACCCCTCGGCGGCCAGGTCACGGACCAGCGGGAACATCATTTTGGGAGGACTGCCTGCGGCGAAGTAGGCCGCCGCCCGACGCAGGATCTCGTTCTCCATCTCCAGCCGGCGCTTCTCCCGGCGCAGCTGCACGAGCTCGGCCTGCTCGCGCTGGTCTGACCGTCGATGACGCCATCGTCGATGTCGGCCTGGCGCATCCAGCGCCGCACCGACTCCACCGAGATGTCGAAGTCGGCGGCGACCTCGGCCTGGCTCAGATCACCCCGACGGGCGACCGGACCACGTCACGCTTGAACTCCGGCGGGAACTTCTTCGGCATAGCGACATCCTTCCTGCGGGACCACGTCCCACAAAAGAGATGTCAACCAGACCTGCAGCAATC
>CAVSIP010000008.1:0-250743 GCA_963728075.1 uncultured Actinomycetota bacterium
GGCCCACAGTGCGTGGTGCAAGAGATGGGCTCGGAACTCCTCGGGTGGTCCCGCGCTCGCTGTTGACTCGCTGGCAACGGATAGCTCAAGTACAACCCACGCTGCGGCGGAAGGCGAACTAGCCGGACGATTTACTCGCCCTGTGTTTAACGACAAGCCAATACGTGACTGGGCAGAACGGGCCCAGGTCGCCGATGCTCTGTTGCTCGATCAAGTTGTGGAGACGTTGGTGCTGACAGTTGAGCGTCTTTGGCTTTGATTTGCAAAACGAGATGCTGCAGACGTCGCTCGATACAGTGTGAGTTGCCTTAACGTTCACGGTGTGCTCGTTTGTGCGCCATCTCAACTGGAACGGAATGGATGCCAATGATGGAAAAAAAACGCCGGAGGATCATGCCTTTTGAGAGAAAAATTTGCACTATGCTTTATTCAAAAAAAAGTTATGAGGGGGAAAATAAAGTCGCGATCAGACCGCTGACTGCCTTCGGGACCGTCCGGCGGCCAGCCTTCCGTCGCTGGCGCGACACCGCGGCACGCGCGCGAATGCGCGACTGCGAGTCAATACCCATCGATTCTTGAGATTGCGACAATGACGCTCCAAACTCGCTTTCTGAAGCTGATTCATCTCCGCGGACACTCCCATCTGCTTGGGCCGAAGTCGCTGGGTCGAAATTGATCGAAATGTGTGAGAGCAGGTCAATGCGCTCGGCGTGGGTGTCGCAAACGGCAAGCGCAGAGAAAAGGGCGCCAGGCACGGGATACGTCTCAACAATAGCTGCGCATATTTCCTCGGTGACTCCACGAATTTGCATTAGCATTTTTGCGAACACATCGCGAATTCGCAGATTGCCCGACTTGGTACTTCTGGAAGCAAACTGACTAAACGTCACGTCCGAAGTTACCGGGTGTGAACGCATACGCTCGTATGTAGCCGGCCACCACAATCGCCCCTGGGCGCCCGTGTGTCCCCAACCCTGTAATTTCCGAAACAGTTCTTCCTCAAAGTACTTCGTCACTGCCACCAGAAATCGGCGCGAGTTATTGTCGTCTGTTGAACGAAATGCAAAAAACCCATCAAACACATGAGTCTCGCAAAGTTTTGCCGAAACGTCGTTCTGCAACCGCTCGTGCGCGGCGACATGGATGCCAGCCATCGTGCTTCCGTGGGATGCTGCCACTGGCGCTCGCCGCTTGTGCCTGCAAAATAGCGGGGTGCGTATTGTTTCCCCATCCTTCGATCAGATAGGTTACTCCTGAGATTCCACATTGGCGCAGTCGGAATTTTTGCTCTTCCCATCGCCCGTCGACAATCGACGAATTCAAATCTGCAACAGTCTTGCGCTCAACAATACAGTGTAGCAGCAACCACTGCGACGGATCGAACGCTCTGCCGGCTATCTGGTGAATCAAATTCAGAAAACACATCGTGATGTGAACTTATGTGACTCGAAGAAGCGGACGCCGAGGCAGCCGCAGCAGCCGCAGCAGACGCAGACGCAGAAGACGACAACAATGTCTGGCCACCTGAGGCGACCGGTCGCGCAACCCACACAAAGTCACCGAGCGGAAGCGGGTTTGTTTCGCAGACAACATTTTCTCGTCTCAGATCATCCAGCAAACCGCGCAGCGCGGATGCATCGCGCACTTCTCGCGTATCGACCAAGCATACTACCTCCCAAGGAACTGACAGGGTCTGGTCCACCCGGCTCCCGTGGGGGACCGCGACCGGGTCCGGTCGTACGCGGTCGTCACGGCGCTGGACCTGCTGCGCCGGCACCTGGAGTTCGACGAGCCATGGGACACCGCCGCCGAATGACCCAGCTGGGCTCTGGGCCACAGTCGGTGCTTGCGGGTACGTGGGAGCCGCACCCCGACGCCGGCAGCCTCGACCCGGCCATGTCGTCCCGGAGGAGGGAGTCGCAGATGGTCGTCCTGCTCCGCCCGCTGCTGGGCGACGCGCTGCGGCGCCACCGCCTCGACCAGGGCCGCACCCTGCGTGAGGTCGCGACCGCTGCCCGGATCTCCCTCGGCTACCTCTCCGAGGTGGAGCGCGGCCAGAAGGAGCCGTCCTCCGAGCTGCTGTCGGCGATCTGCGGCGCGCTCGAGCTGCCGCTGTCCGTGCTGCTGCGCGAGGTCGGCCAGGAGGTCGAGACCGCCGAGCGGGCCGCCGCCGAGGCCGCCGTCCGCGTGGTCGCCGCGGCGTGACGTCCGAGCTCTCGCCGGCCGACCCCTCGGCCGCCCCCCGGCGTGAGCGTGGCACCCGTACCCGGGCGGGCAACGCCATGGGCCGCACCCGCCGGGCCGTCCTCGACGGCGCGGTCCGTGCGGTGGAGAAGCACGGCGTCCGCCGGGCGACCATGGCCGACATCGCGAGCCTGTCCGGCATCGCCAAGGCCACGCTCTACAACCACTTCCGGACCAAGAACGCCGTGCTCGCGGCCGCGGTGGACGGCGCGGTCCGGGACCTGGCGGAGGAGTGCGCCGCGGTGGCCGTCGCCGACGGGCTGGCCCGTGCGCTCGCCGTCGCCGCCGAGCGGATCTCCACCACCGGTGCCGTGCGGCGCCTCGCCGAGGACGACCCGGGCGCGCTGCACCCGCTCACCACGGTCGGCGACGGTCCGCTGTGGGCGGTCGCGCGCGAGGGGGTGGACGAGGTCCTCGCCGCCGGGGGCGCCGAGCCCTCCGCGCCGGCGGTCGAGCTGGTCCTGCGCTGGCTGGTGAGCCACGTCGACGCCCCGGCGGGCGACCCCGCTGCCGGCGCTGCGCTGCTCGCCGCCGCCCTGGTCACCGCCTCGGGATAGCCGCGCCCCGCCCCGGTCCCGGCTCGGCTGGCACGACGGGCACCAGTACGTCACCCGGTCGCGCGGCGGCTCGCCCTGGCGGGCGGTCCGGATCGGCGTGCCGCAACGACGGCACGGGCGACCGGCCCGCTCGAACACCCACTGCAGGGCACCGCGTCGCGTCGACCCGGTGGTCGCCTGCTGCCAGCGGTCCCGGTTCACCACGAGCAGGTCGCGGCAGGTGTCGACGAGCGCGGGCAGGTCGGCCACCTGGCCGACGGCGGCCCACGGTGACAGCCCGCGCAGGAACAGCGCCTCGACCCGGTAGAGGTTGCCCACGCCGGCGAGCACGCGCTGGTCGAGCAGAGCCATGCGCTGACGCCGAGCACCTGGCGGCCGGTCAGGTCGACGTCGGCGAACCGGGGACCCGCAGCTCGCCGTGGCGCAGCCGCTGGCCGGCCAGTGCCCGGTGCAGCCGGTGCGCGGTCAGCCAGACGACGTCTCCCTCGGGCACGATGCCAGTGTTGTTCACCTGTCCGGCTGGTAGGCCGATACTGTCCTCGGTGCTGCCGGGGGTGGAGGGTGTGGTGCACGAGGGGCGCGAGACGGCCGGGTTCACCATCCGGCTGATCGTCGACTATGTGCGCAGCCGGTGCGGGTCGGAGTGCGTGGAGCGTCTCCTCGCGCTGGCCGGTGAGACGCGTTCCCTCGCCGAGCTCGAGGACGAGCGCGTCTGGTCCTCCTACGAGCAGAAGCTGCGGCTGTTCGAGGCCGCGGCGGAGGTCACCGGACAGCCGGACGTCGCGGTACGGATCGGGCGCAGCGCGCTGCAGAGCCGGGTCGGGGCGACCCTCAAGGCGCTGCTGGCCCTGTTCGGGTCCCCCGCGGGGCTGCTGCGGCAGGTGGCGAAGGCCAACACCAAGTTCTCCACCGCGGGGGAGATGACCGCGCTGGAGGTCGGCCCCTCGTCCGCAGTGGTGCGCTACTTCGTCCACGAGGGGCATCGGCTCAGCCACCTCGACTGCGACTACACGATGGGCCTGCTCTCGCAGGTGTCCGTCCTGTTCGGGCTGCCCGAGGCGCAGATCGAGCACCCCTTCTGCCAGGTGCGCGGTGCGCCCGCGTGCGTGTACCGGCTGCGCTGGCGCCGTGCCCCGCGGCTGGCCCAGCGGCTGCGCCTGCTGCGCCGCTCGCGGCAGTTCACCCCCGACGCGGTGCACGAGAACCTCAAGGGCCTGCAGGCGACGGTCGCCGACATGGTCTCGGCAGCGGACGTCGACACCGTCCTGGCCCGCGTGGTGGAACGCGGCCGGTCGGCGATCTCGGCCCAGGGCTTCGTCCTCGTCGCCCGGCTCGGGCCGGACGACGACCCCCAGGTGCACGCGGACGGCCTCGGCGAGCGGGACACCGCAGAGCTCGCCGCGGCCCTCCTCGCCGGCAGCGACCCGCCGACGTCCAGCGCGGTGATCGTGGCACCGGTCCGCTCGGCCGCGCGCGACTACGGTTGGCTGGCGGCGCTCGGCGGCGAGTTCCTCGCGGCCGAGGAGGAGATCCTGCGGGCGTACGCCGGCGTCGCGGCCGCCGCGCTCGACGCCGCCACCGCGCGGGCCGAGGCACTGCAGCGTCGGCACGACGCGGAGGTGCTGCTGTCGTTCTCCCGGTCCCTGCTGCGGGCGGACGACGTCGAGACGGTGCTCCGCCTGGCCGCCGAGCACACGCTGTCGATCGTCGGCTCGGATGCGGCGACCGCTCTGCTCTGGGAGCCCGACTCGCGGTGCCTGGTCCCCACCGGCTGGGCGGGCTGGCCGGCGGACAAGGCGTCCCAGCTGCCGGCGCTGCGGGTGCCCGCTGCGGACGTCCCCGAGGTGCTCGAGCTCGTCCGGGAGCCCAGCCACCCGCAGCTGTACGACGAGACCAGCTCCTCGCCGGGACTGCGCTCGATGCTCCGTGCCTTCGGCACCAGGCGCATCGCGATCGTCGCGATGGCGGCGGACGACACGTTCCTCGGCATCCTCCTGGCCGCCTGGTCGAGCGAGCGGGCGTCGGGGGGAGACGACGGCACGCTGTTCGCCCGGATGTCCGGTCTCGCCGACCAGGCGACCACCGCGCTGCTCAAGGCCCGGCTGATCGAGCGGGTGAGCGAGCAGGCGAGCACCGACGCGTTGACCGGCCTGCCGAACCGGCACGTGTTCACCGAGCGGCTGCACGAGGTGATCACCACCGCGCCGCCGGCGAGCGCCGCCGTGCTGTTCCTCGACCTGGACCGGTTCAAGGTCGTCAACGACACGTTCGGTCACGGTGCGGGGGACGAGCTGCTCCGCGCGGTCGCCGAGCGGTTGCAGGGGTGCCTGCGGCCGGGCGACGTCGTGGCCCGGATCGGCGGGGACGAGTTCACCGTGCTGCTGCCGCGGGTGAACGGCGAGGCCGGTGTGCTGGCTGCCGGACGCCGGATCCTGGCCACCCTGTCCGAGGGCGTCGAGGTGGGTGGGCGCATCGTCTACCCGCGCCCGAGCATCGGCGGCGTCCTCGTCCAGCACGACTCCGTGGAGGAGGTGCTGCGCGACGCCGACGCGGCGATGTACCTCGCCAAGGAGGAGGGCGGCAACCGGTGCGTGGTCGGCGAGCCGGACCGTGCCGTGCGCGCCCTCGACCAGCTCGCCCTGGAGGCCGACCTGCAGACGGCGGTCGCGGAGGGCAGCTTCTCCCTGGCCTACCAGCCGCAGGTCAGTCTCGTCGACGGCACCGTGGCCGGGGTGGAGGCGGTCGTGCGCTGGGAGCACCCGCTCCGCGGGCAGGTGTCGCCGCAGGAGTTCATCCCCCTCGCGCACAGCGCCGGGCTGGTCAGCGCGATCGACCTGTGGGCCGTCCGGACGGCGTGCCAGCAGGCCGCGCAGTGGCGGCGGAGCGGCCGCGAGCTGCGCGTCGCGGTGAACCTGTCGGCGCGGACGCTGGGGGACCCGGCCCTGACCCAGACCGTGGTGGAGGCGCTGTCCGCCAACGCCCTGCCGGCCCGCCTGCTCGAGCTGGAGATCACCGAGTGGGCGGCGGTCAGCGAGACCGCCCGCGCCTTCGAGGTGCTCACGTGGTTGCGCGAGCTGGGCGTGCTGGTCGCGATCGACGACGTCGGTACGGGCTACTCGACGCTGTCGTGGGTGCACGCCTTCCCGATCGACTGCCTCAAGGTCGACCGCTCGTTCGTGTCCGCGCTGGTGGTGGGTGCGGCCGGACCGATCGTGGAGATGGTGGTGACCCTCGCCCGCGAGCTGCACTGCCGCGTGGTGGCGGAGGGCGTGCAGACCGAGGCGGAGGAGGCCGCCCTGCGGGCGCTGGGCTG
This sequence comes from uncultured Actinomycetota bacterium, assembly GCA_963728075.1. GTDB lineage: Bacteria > Actinomycetota > Actinomycetes > JAFAQI01 > DASSKL01 > CAVSIP01. The sequence continues at coordinate 6,115 of CAVSIP010000008.1, forward strand.
CCAGGAGGCACAGGGCTTCCGGTACGCGCCGGCGATGGCGCCGGCCGACCTCGAGCGCTGGGTGGACGCCGCCAATGGCACGGCCGTGCACGGCTGAGCGCGACCGGCTCTCAGCGTCGCAGGCGCAGGCCCCGGGGGGTGGGGTGGAACCCGGCTGCCTCGAGTGCCGTGCCCAGCGGCGACGTGAGCGCGGGCTCCCCGTCCGTGCGCTCCACCGCGAGCCGCCCGAGGCCGCCCTCCCGCACGGCCAGCGCCAGCGCGTCGGCGGCGGGCGCCAGCCAGTCCGGGTCGTCGGTCCAGGACAGCAGCGACCGCCCACCCCGCTCGACGTACAGGACGAGCGCGCCGTCCACCAGCACCACCAGCGCGCCCGCCTTGCGCCCCGGCCGGTGGCCGCCATCGGCCCGCTCCGGCCACGGCAGCGCCGCGCCGTACGGGTTCGCGGGGTCGGCGGCGGCGAGCACGACGGCACGTTGCCGGGGCCGCTCCCGGCTCCGCCAGCCACCGGGGACGGGGGTGCGCCACGGGGCGTCGTCCGCGGGCCCGCGGGCGAGCGCGCGCATCCGGTCCACCGCTGCGCCGACCGCGAACTGCGCGCCGCCGAGCCCCTCGAGGAAGTACCCGCGCCGGGCCCGGCCGGTCTCCTCGAACGCCTTGAGCACCGGGTAGACGGCGGCGAACCCGCCTGCGACGCGCTCGGCCACGACCGCGCCGCGGGTCAGCACGCCGTGCCGCTCGAGCAGCGTCTCCGCGAGCGCGTGCGCGCGGAGGGTGGCCAGCGTCTCGCGCTCGGGCAGCAGCGACCACCGGCCCGCGGTCTGCGGCGGCCCGCTGCGCGACGGCCGGGCCGGTCGGCCCCGGCGACGTACGGGCGTGGCGCGCCGGGCCGGGCGCTGCCCCCCGAGCGAGGCACGCAGCGGGGCGAGCGTGTCGTTGGTGACCACGCCCGCCCAGACCAGCTCCCAGAGCACCGTCGCGAGGGCCTGGTCGTCGGTGGCGCCGACGCGGTCGGACAGCGTCCGGAAGAACAGCGCACCCCCGCCGCCGAGCGCCTCCGCCACCGCCTGGTGCAGGGGGGAGGCGAGCGCGTCGTCGGCCACCGGTGGCAGCAGCAGGGCTGCGCTGTCGGGCAGGTGCAGCGACAGCCAGCCGTCACCGCCGGGAAGCGCGCCGTGTCCGGCCCACAGCACCTCGCCGGATGCGCACAGCTCGTCGAGCATCGCCGGGGTGTAGTCGGCGACCCGGGCCGGCAGCACGAGGCTCTCGAGGGCGGACGCCGGGACCGCCGCACCCTGCAGCTGCTCGACGGCGCGCAGCAGCCCGTCGAAGCCGTACCCCGATCCGACGCCCGCCGCCTGCCAGGCGGGCAGGAAGCGGGCCAGGGCACGCGGCGGCACGGGCTCGACCTCGCGCCGGTAGTGGGCGAGGGACCGGCGGCGCAGGGACCGCAGCACGTCCGCGTCGCACCACTCGGTGCCGGTCCCGCCCGGCCGGAACTCGCCCTGGGCGACCCGGCCCTGTGCGGCGAGGCGGCGCAGGGCCTGCTCGACGACTGCGACGCCGAGGCCGAGCCGGGCCGCCGGCTCCGCGGCCGTGAACGGTCCGTGGGTGCGTGCATAGCGGCTCACGAGGTCACCGAGCGGATCGTCGACCGGCTCGAGGAACGCCGCCGGCACCCAGACCGGCAGCGGGCTCCCGAGGGCGTCGCGCAGCCGGGCGGCGTCCTCGACCGCGACCCAGCGCTCCTCACCCGCGATCCGCACCCGCATCGCGCGGCGGGTCTCCTCCAGTGCGGCCAGCCACTCGGGTGCGGCCCCGCGTCCGACCAGCTCGGCCGTGGACAGGTCCCCCAGGACGCGCAGCAGGTCGGCGCAGTCCTCGACGTCGCGGACCCGGCGCTCGGGCGTACGCCGCTGCAGCTCGGCCTCGACCTCGGTGACCGCCTCGGGCTCCAGCAGCTCGCGCAGCTGGGCCTGGCCGAGCAGCTCGGCGAGCAGGGCGGGATCGAGCGACAGCGCCTGCGCGCGGCGCTCGGCGAGCGGCGCGTCGCCCTCGTACATGAACACCCCGATGTAGGAGAACAGCAGGGAGCGTGCGTACGGAGAGGGCAGTGCGGTCTCGACGTCGACCACCCGGACCCGCCGGGCCTCGATGTCGCGCATGAGCTCGACCAGTCCTGGGACGTCGAAGACGTCCTGCAGGCACTCGCGCATCGCCTCGAGCACCACGGGGAACGAGCCGTAGCCGCTCGCGACGGACAGCAGCTGGGCGGCCCGCTGCCGCTGCTGCCACAGCGGGCTGCGCCTGCCCGGGTGCCGGCGGGGGAGCAGCAGCGCCCGCGCCGCGCACTCGCGGAACCGGCTGGCGAACAGCGCCGACCCGCCGAGCTCCGCCTGCACGATGCCCTCGACCTCGTCGGCGGCGAACACCGCCGCATCCGCCGGCGGCGGCTCCTCGGTCTCGGGCAGCCGCACGACGATGCCGTCGTCGGCGTGCAGCGCCTGCGCGTCGACGCCGTAGCGCTCGCACAGCCGAGCCGCCAGCGCCAGTGCCCAGGGGGCGTGCACCTGCGCCCCGAACGGCGAGTGCACGACGACCCGCCAGTCGCCGAGCTCGTCGTGGAAGCGCTCGACGACGATCGTCCGGTCGTCGGGCAGGGTTCCGGTGGCGGCCCGCTGCTCGGCGAGGTAGGCGAGCAGGTTGTCGGCCGCCCACGCATCCAGGCCGGCCGCCTGCAGGCGCGCGCGGGCGGCCGGCTCGTCCAGCCGGGACAGCTCGCGGACGAACGCCCCCAGTGCGCGGCCCAGCTCGAGGGGGCGGCCCGGAGCGTCACCGTGCCAGAACGGCAGCTTGCCCCCCTGGCCCGGTGCGGGGGAGACGAGCACGCGGTCGTGGGTGATGTCCTCGATCCGCCACGAGCTCGACCCGAGCGTGAACACCTCGCCGACCCGCGACTCGTAGACCATCTCCTCGTCCAGCTCGCCGACCCTGGTCTGTCGCTCGCCGACGAGGAACACGCCGAACAGCCCCCGGTCGGGGATGGTCCCGCCGCTGGTGACCGCGAGCCGCTGGGCGCCCGGCCGGGCCGTCAGCGTGCCCGCGACCCGGTCCCAGACGACCCGCGGCCGCAGCTCGGCGAACGCGTCGCTGGGGTAGCGCCCGGCGAGCATGTCGAGCACCGCGTCGTACGCCGACTGCGGCAGCGTCGCGAACGGCGCGGCGCGGCGGACGAGGGCGAGCAGGTCGTCGACGTGCCAGTCGTCCATGGCGACCATGGCCACCACCTGCTGGGCCAGCACGTCCAGCGGGTTCCGCGGGTAGTGCAGGGCCTCGATCGCCCCGGCGCGCATGCGCTCGGCGACGACCGCTGCGGCGAGCAGGTCGCCGCGGTACTTCGGGAAGACCACGCCCCGGCTGACCGCACCCACCTGGTGCCCGGCCCGCCCGACCCGCTGCAGCCCGCTCGCCACCGACGGCGGTGCCTCGACCTGGACCACCAGGTCGACCGCGCCCATGTCGATGCCGAGCTCGAGGCTGCTCGTGGCGACCACCGCCGGCAGCCGGCCGGACTTCAGGTCGTCCTCGATGGCCGCGCGGACCTCCTTGCTCACCGACCCGTGGTGGGCGCGGGCGACGTCCGCCTCGGCGTGCTCGTTGAGCCGGCCGGTGAGCCGCTCGGCCAGCCGGCGGGAGTTCGCGAACACGATCGTGGAGCCGTGCTGCTGCACCAGCTCGGCCACCCGGCTCTCCACCGCGGGCCAGATGCTGGTGCGCTGCTCCGGTCCGCTGGCCGGCCCGTCGAGCTCGCCGGTCGGCTCGCCCAGCTGGGTCATGTCCGGGACGGGCACGACGACCGACAGGTCCAGCTGCTTGTCCGCGGGCGGGCGCACCACCGTCGGCGTACGGGTGCCGCCCAGGAACTGGGCGACCTCCTCGACCGGCCGGACGGTGGCGGACAGCCCGACCCGCTGCGCCGGGCGCTCCAGCAACGCGTCCAGCCGCTCCAGCGACAGGGCCAGGTGGGCCCCGCGCTTGGTGCCCGCGACCGCGTGGACCTCGTCGACGATGACCGTCCGCACCCCCCGCAGCCCTTCGCGTGCCTGGCTGGTGAGGACGAGGAACAGCGACTCGGGAGTGGTGATGAGGATGTCGGGCGGCCGGCGGGCGAACGCGCGCCGCTGCTCGCCGGGCGTGTCCCCGGTCCGGACGCCGACGCTCACCACGGGCTCCGCCAGGCCCAGCCGCTGCGCCTGGCGGGCGATGCCGGCGAGAGGGGCGCGCAGGTTGCGCTCGACGTCGACGGCGAGCGCCTTGAGCGGGGAGACGTAGAGCACCCGGCACCGCTGCGCGGGGTCCTCCGGCGGCGGCTCGGCGGCGAGCCGGTCCAGCGACCACAGGAACGCCGCGAGCGTCTTGCCGGAGCCGGTCGGCGCGACGACGAGTGCGTCCTCGCCGCGGCTGACCGCCTCCCAGGCGCCCTGCTGCGCCGCCGTCGGCGCGGCGAACGACGCGTCGAACCAGGCCCGCGTCGCCGGGGAGAACCGCTCGAGGACGTCCATCCCGACCAGTGTGCGCCGCCCGTACGACAGCGGCGGGCGGCCGTACCCTGGCAGGCGTGCGGCTGACCGACTTCTGGTGGCGGATGGAGCAGCTGTTCGGGGGTGCGTACGCCGACTCCGTCGCCCGGGACCAGGTGATGCCGCAGCTCGGCGGCCGTACGGTGCACGAGGCGCTCGGCGAGGGTGAGGACGCCAAGCGCGTGTGGCGGGCGGTCTGCGACTACTTCGACATCCCGGCGAAGGACCGATGACCGACACCGCGGCGGCGCAGCGGCACACGCTGCGCGTGCTGGTCGTGAGCCAGGCGCTCGGCGGGGTCGGCACCGCGGCGGGCATCGCGGTGAGCAGCCTCGTGGCCGAGGAGATCCTCGGCGGTCCCGGTCTCGCCGGGCTGGCCCAGGCCGCGAGCACCGTCGGCGCGGCCGCGGTCGCGTTCCCGCTCGCGCTCGTCGCCGCGCGTGGGGGGCGGCGACCGGCCCTGGCCACCGGCTACGCCGTCGGGCTGGCCGGCGCGGTCCTGGCGCTGCTCGCCGTGCCCGCGCACAGCTTCGGGCTGCTGCTCGTCGGGGCGCTGCTGTTCGGCTCGGCGAGCGCGGCCAACCTGCAGGCACGCTACGCCGCCGCCGACCTGGCACCGGCCGCCCAGCGCGGCCGGGCCATCGGGCTGGTCCTGGCGGCGCTGACCGTGGGTGCGGTCGCCGGCCCGAACCTCGTCGACCCCGTCGGGGGACCGGCCCGCGCGCTCGGCCTGCCCCGGCTGGCGGGCCCGTACCTGCTCTCGGCACTCGCGTTCGCGGCGGGTGCCCTGGTCGTGTCCGCTCGCCTGCGGCCGGACCCGCTGCAGCTGTCCGGTGGGGCCGGTGCGGTCGTGCGTCCGTCCCCGCGTGCGGCCCTGCGCGAGGTGGCCGCCAACCCGGTCGCGCGGTTGGGCCTGACGGCGATGGCCGTCAGCCACGCGGTGATGGTCGGCGTCATGTCGATGACGCCGGTGCACATGCACGACGCCGGGGCGGCGCTGCGCGTCATCGGGATCGTCATCTCGGTCCACATCGCCGGGATGTACGCCTTCTCCCCGGGGGTGGGGTGGCTCGCCGACCGGCTCGGGCGGATGCCGCTGCTGGCGGTCGGGGCGTCGACCCTCGTGCTCGCCTGCGCCCTCGCCGGGACGGCGCCCGCGCACGGCGGCCCGCAGCTGACCGCGGGGCTGTTCCTGCTCGGGCTGGGCTGGAGCTTCGGCCTCGTGGCGGGCAGCAGCCTGCTCGTCGACGCCGTGGCCGTGGAGCGGCGCGCCCAGGTGCAGGGAGCCGGAGACCTGGTGCAGAGCGCGGCCGGCGGCCTGGCCGGGCTGCTGTCCGGGCTGGTGGTCGCCGCCGCCGGCTACGCCGTCCTGGCCGCCGCCTCCGCGCTCCTGGTGGCGCCGCTCGTCCTGGCCGCGCTGCGGCTGCGCCGCAGCTCCCCGGGGCCGGCGGCGGAGGGCGTACCGTCCGGCGCATGAGCGCAGGCACGCCGTACCTGGAGCGGGTGGCGCACGACGTCCTGGCCTACGTGCAGCCGGACGGCTCCTGGATGATCAACAACGCGGGCGCCGTGGTCGGCCCGGACGGGGTGCTGCTCGTCGACACGTCCTCCACCGAGGGCCGCACCCGCGGGCTGCTGTCGGCGGTGGCCGCGGAGAGCGGCGGGCGGCCCGTACGCACGCTGGTCAACACCCACCATCACGCCGACCACACGTTCGGCAACTGCCTGGTCGAGGGGGCGGTGCGGGTCGGCCACGAGCTGACCCGTCGCGGCGTCCTCGAGTCCGGGCTGTCCACCCAGGCGCTGTTCCCGGACGTCGACTACGGCGCCGTGCAGCCCGCCCCGCCGGAGGTGACGTTCGCCGCGACGCTGAGCCTGCACGTGGGCGACCTCGAGGCGCGCTGCCGGTACGTCGGTCCCGCCCACACGCCGGACGACGTCTACGTCTGGCTGCCCGAGCGGGGTGTGGTCTTCGCCGGGGACCTGGTGTTCGCCGGCGGCACGCCGTTCCTGCTCATGGGGTCGGTGGCCGGCTACCCCGCCGCGCTGCAGGCGCTGCGCGACCTCGAGCCGGAGGTGCTCGTACCGGGGCACGGGCCGGTACGCCGTGGCGACGAGGTCCCCGCCGCGCTCGACGACATGGCCGCGTACGTCGCCTGGCTCGCCGACTACGCCGCGGAGGCGCACGCCGCCGGCTGGCAGCCGCTGGAGGCGGCCCGCCGGGCCGACCTCGGCCGGTTCGCGCAGTGGGGGGAGTCCGAGCGGGTCGTCGGGAACCTGGCCCGGGCGTACGCCGAGCGCGACGGCGCGCCGCCGGGCGCGCCGATCGACACCCTCGCCGCGGTGCTCGCGATGCGCGAGTACGCCGGCGGCACCATCCACTGCTACGCCTGACCGGACCCAGCCCCGCCCCCGGTTCCGCCCCGGGTTCCGCCCCCCGGTTCCGCCCCCCGGTTCCGCCCCCCGGTTCCGCCCCCCGGTTCCGCCCCCCGGTTCCGGGCGTTGGCGCCAACGCTGGGTGACACGCCGTACGGGGTCCAGATTCCGCGCCATTGCCCGGTACCGCGTGCCCCTCCCGCGGACTTCCCGGCGTGTCGCTCCTGCTTCGAACACCTGTTCGCCTACTGTCTGTCCTGGCAGGACGTCCACAGATCGGGTCGGCGAGGTGAAACTGTCGGACCCGCTCCGTAGCGTCGCCGTCGACAGCAGGACAGCTTCGACCCACAGGGGTGCTCTCATGGCAGGACTCGACCGCGACAAGGCTCTCGACACCGCCCTCGCGCAGATCGAGAAGGCCCACGGCAAGGGCGCGGTCATGCGCCTCGGCGACGACGCCCGTGCACCGATCGAGGTCATCCCGACCGGGTCGCTCGCGCTCGACGTCGCGCTCGGCATCGGCGGGCTGCCCCGCGGCCGGGTGATCGAGATCTACGGCCCGGAGGCCTCCGGTAAGACGACCGTCGCGCTGCACGCGGTGGCCAACGCCCAGAAGGGCGGCGGCATCGCGGCGTTCATCGACGCCGAGCACGCCCTCGACCCCGAGTACGCGAAGAAGCTGGGCGTCGACACCGACGCGCTGCTCGTCAGCCAGCCGGACACCGGCGAGCAGGCGCTGGAGATCGCCGACATGCTCATCCGCTCCGGAGCGCTCGACATCATCGTCATCGACTCGGTGGCCGCGCTGGTGCCGCGGGCCGAGATCGAGGGCGAGATGGGCGACTCGCACGTCGGCCTGCAGGCCCGGCTGATGAGCCAGGCGCTGCGCAAGCTCACCGGCGCGCTGTCCACCTCCGGCACCACGGCGATCTTCATCAACCAGCTGCGGGAGAAGATCGGCGTCTTCTTCGGCAGCCCCGAGACGACGACCGGGGGCAAGGCGCTGAAGTTCTACGCCTCCGTGCGTCTCGACGTCCGGCGGATCGAGACGCTCAAGGACGGCCAGGACGCCGTCGGCAGCCGCACCCGCGTGAAGGTCGCGAAGAACAAGGTCGCTCCGCCGTTCAAGCAGGCGGAGTTCGACATCCTCTGGGGTGAGGGCATCAGCCGCGAGGGCAGCCTGCTCGACATGGGCGTCGAGCACGGCCTCGTCCGCAAGTCCGGCGCCTGGTACACCTACGAGGGCGACCAGCTCGGCCAGGGCAAGGAGAACTCCCGCTCCTTCCTGCGTGACAACCCCGATCTCGCGGACGAGATCGAGAAGAAGGTCAAGGAGAAGCTCGGCATCGGGGCCCGGCTCGACGCGCCGATCGACCTGACCGAGGACCCGGATGCGCCGGTGCCGCTGCAGCCGTCGGCGGCCGTCGACTTCTGAGCCGGTGGCCGGCCGACGCGGGCGCAAGCCAGCGCAGGACACGCCGGACGGCGGCCCGCCGTCGGATCCGGAGACGCGGGCCCGGGACATCTGCCTGCGCCAGCTGACGGGTGCCCCGCGTACGCGTGCGCAGCTCGCCGACACGCTGCGTCGCCGGGGGATCGACGACGACGTCGCCGAGGCGGTCCTCGACCGGCTGGTCGACGTCCGGCTGGTCGACGACGCGGCGTACGCGCAGGCCTGGGTACGCAGCCGGCACACCGGCCGGGGCCTGGCCCGGCGTGCTCTCGCCCACGAGCTGCGGGCGCGGGGGGTCGACGACGGCCACGTCAGCAACGCGCTCGCCGGGCTCGACCACGACGAGGAGCGCGCGACCGCACGTGCACTCGTCGAGCGGCGGCTGCGGGCGATGACCGGCCTGCCCCACGAGACCCGGGTTCGGCGGCTGGCCGGGATGCTCGCGCGCAAGGGATACCCGCCCGGGCTGGCGGCGCAGGTGGTGCGCGACGCGGTCGGTGCCGATGCCGACGCCGACCCGTCCGCGTTTGCTTGATCTCGTTCTGCGACACGCCTAGCCTTCAAGTCTCGACGACCTAGCGCGTTCGCACGGTGACCAGCCGTACGGCCGCGCGGGCTGGACATAGTGATCCGCACCACCGCACCACCACAACCACACACCGAACGGCGCACCACGCACCGGACGATCACCGCGACGAGACGCTCGGCTCCGGCCGACTGAGTTGATGGCTCCCGCCAGGGGGCGTGCCCCCTTGGGCGCACACAGCGTGCCTCACTCGCTGGTGGGACCCGGCCCGCAAGGCAGCGGGGTGCCCGTGGACGCAGGGAGGAGGCGTGCCGTGGACGCTCTCGTCGCGGTCGCTGCCCTCGCCGTACTGCTCGCTCTCGTCCTGCTCGCCGTCCTGCTCAGTCGGCTCCAGCGCCTCTCCGCTGATCGCGCCGCAGCCGTTCCCCCTGTCGACACCGAGGCCATCCGGGCGCAGGCGGAACACGAGGCGGCGGAGATCCGCCGCCGAGCCCAGGACGACGCCCGTACCGCCACGCTCGAGGCCCGGCAGACCGCCGAGGACGAGGTGCGGCGCCTCAAGGACGACGCCCGAGCGCTGCGGGAGGAGATGCACGAGCTCAAGGGCGACCTCGAGCGCCGCGAGCAGCGGCTCGCCGAGCGCGAGGAGCGGCTCGACGCCGAGCGGTCCCGGCTCGACGGGCGCGACCGCGAACTGGCGGCCGCGGAGGCGGCGCTGGACCGGCGCCACACCGAGCTCGAGGCGCTGGAGGAGGAGCGCAACGCCGAGCTGGAGCGGGTCGCCGGGCTGACCACCGCCGACGCCAAGGCCGAGCTCGTCGCGACGATCGAGCAGCAGGCCAAGCGCGAGGCCGCCGTTCTCGCCCGCGACATCGAGGCCGAGGCGCGCGAGACCGCGGAGGAGCGCGCCCGCAAGATCGTGACGCTGGCGGTGCAGCGGGTGGCCAGCGACCAGACGTCGGAGTCGGTCGTCAGCGTGCTGCACCTGCCCAGCGACGACATGAAGGGCCGGATCATCGGCCGGGAGGGTCGCAACATCCGCGCCTTCGAGGCGACGACCGGGGTGAACCTCATCATCGACGACACCCCCGAGGCGGTGCTGCTGTCCTGCTTCGACCCGGTGCGCCGCGAGATGGCCCGGCTCACGCTGGAGAAGCTCGTGCTCGACGGGCGCATCCACCCCCACCGGATCGAGGAGGTGTACGACCGGTCGCGCACGGAGGTGGAGGCACTGTGCGTGCGGGCGGGGGAGAACGCCCTGGTCGACCTGGGTCTCACCGACATGCACCCCGAGCTCATCCACCTGCTGGGGTCGCTGCGCTACCGCACGTCGTACGGCCAGAACGTGCTCGCCCACCTGGTCGAGTCGGCGCACCTCGCCTCGATGATGGCCAGCGAGCTGCGGCCTCGACCCGGTACTGCTCAAGCGCTGCACGGTGCTGCACGACGTCGGCAAGGCGCTCACCCACGAGGTCGAGGGCAGCCACGCGATCATCGGTGCGGAGATCGCGCGCAAGTACGGCGAGCCGGAGGACGTCGTCCACGCGATCGAGGCCCACCACAACGAGGTGGAGGTCCGCACCGTCGAGGCGGTGCTCACCCAGGCCGCGGACGCGATCAGCGGCGGGCGCCCCGGCGCCCGCCGGGAGAGCCTCGAGCACTACGTCCAGCGGCTCGAGCGGATCGAGGCGATCGCCAGCGGCCAGGAGGGCGTGGAGAAGGTGTTCGCGATGCAGGCTGGCCGCGAGGTTCGGGTGATGGTGCTGCCCGACGAGGTGGACGACATCCAGGCCCAGGTGATCGCCCGCGACATCGCCAAGCAGATCGAGGAGGAGCTGACCTACCCCGGCCAGATCCGCATCACGGTCGTGCGCGAGTCGCGCGCCACGGAGTACGCCCGCTGACGCCCGTACCCTGGGGTGTTGTGAGCGCGCGCACGTACGAGGTCCGCACCTACGGGTGCCAGATGAACGTGCACGACTCCGAGCGGATCGCCGGCCTGCTCGAGCAGGCGGGCTACGTCCGTGCCCCCGAGGGCGCCGAGGCGGACGTCGTCGTGTTCAACACCTGCGCGGTGCGGGAGAACGCCGACAACCGGCTGTACGGCAACCTCGGCCACCTGCTCCCGGTGAAGGACCGCCACCCCGGCATGCAGATCGCCGTCGGCGGCTGCCTGGCGCAGAAGGACCAGGGCCGGATCGTCGAGAAGGCGCCGTGGGTCGACGTGGTCTTCGGCACCCACAACGTCGGCTCCCTGCCGGTGCTGCTGGAGCGGGCCCGGGTCGCCGAGGAGGCGCAGGTCGAGCTGCGCGAGGCGCTGGAGACCTTCCCGTCGACGCTGCCCGCCCGCCGGGAGTCGGCGTACGCCGCGTGGGTCGCGATCAGCGTCGGCTGCAACAACACCTGCACGTTCTGCATCGTGCCGAGCGCTGCGCGGCCGGGAGGCCGACCGCCGGCCCGGCGACGTGTTGCGCGAGGTGGAGGCGCTCGTCGCCGACGGCGTGGTCGAGGTGACCCTGCTCGGCCAGAACGTCAACTCCTACGGCGCGGAGTTCGGCGACCGCTACGCCTTCGGCAAGCTGCTGCGCGCCTGCGGCGAGGTCGAGGGGCTCGAGCGGGTGCGCTTCACCAGCCCGCACCCGCGCGACTTCACCGAGGACGTGATCGCCGCGATGGCCGAGACGCCGAACGTCATGCCGCAGCTGCACATGCCGCTGCAGTCGGGCTCGGACGACGTGCTGCGCCGGATGCGCCGGTCCTACCGGGCCGAGCGCTACCTCGCCATCCTCGAGCGGGTGCGCGCCGCGATGCCGGAGGCGGCGATCACGACCGACGTCATCGTCGGCTTCCCGGGCGAGACCGAGGCGGACTTCGCCGCGACGCTCGACGTGGTCCGGGCGGCCCGGTTCGCCGGCGCGTTCACCTTCCAGTACTCGATCCGCCCCGGCACGCCCGCGGCGGAGATGGACGGGCAGGTGCCGAGAGAGGTCGTGCAGGAGCGGTACGAGCGGCTGGTCGCGCTGGTCGAGGACATCGCGCTGGCGGAGAACCGCCGGCTCGTCGGGCGCACGGTCGAGCTGCTCGTGGCCGAGGGCGAGGGGCGCAAGGACGAGGCCACCGCGCGGATGAGCGGCCGGGCGCGGGACAACCGGCTCGTGCACTTCACCGCGGCGGAGGGGGTGCGTCCCGGTGACGTGGTCGAGGTGGAGGTGACGTACGGCGCACCGCACCATCTCGTCGCCGACGGCCCGGTGCTCGCGCACCGGCGCACGCGCGGCGGCGACGCGTGGGCCGCGCGCCACGCCGTCCCCGCGCAGCCGGCCGGCGTGCTGCTGGGCCTGCCGCAGGTGCGCCCTGCCTGACCCGGCCGCCCTCGCCGCCGCGGTCGAGCGCGAGCTGCGCGAGGTCGGCACCCCGGAGTGCGCGGCGGGGGAGCAGGCCTCCCTGGAGAGCGAGCTCGCCGTCCTCGGCGCCACCGTGCCGCAGACCCGGGCTGCCGTCGTACGCGACCAGTGCGAGCACCCCGACCTCGGGCACGACGACGTGGTCGCCCTGGTCGAGGCGCTCGAGATGTACGGCGACCACCTGACCGCCGCGGACCTGCTCGACGAGCGCGAGTTCCTCCTCCGCAAGGCGATCGGCTGGGTGCTGCGCGAGGTGTCCCGCCACGACCCGGACTGGGTCGTCGCCTACGTCGAGCCACGCGTCGCGCGCCTGTCCGGGGTCACCTTCCGGGAGGCCGTGCGCCGGCTGCCCGACGACCGGCGGGCGGCCCTGGAGGCGCTGCGGTGACCCTCGTCGCCGCGGCCGTGCTCCCGCATCCTCCGCTGCTCGTCCCCGAGGTGGCTGCCGGCGCAGCACCGGAGCTCGACGACCTTCGCGCCGCCTGTGCCGGCGCGCTCGCCGCGCTCGCCGCTGCGAGCCCCGACCGGCTCGTCGCGGTCGGTGACGTACGGCCCGGTGAGCCGCTGGCCCGGTCGTTCCGCCCGTACGGCGTCGACGTGCCGGTCACCACCGAGGTCGACCTGCCGCTGTCGCTGCTGGTCGCGGCGTGGCTGCTGGACCGGTACGGCCGCCCGGCGCCGGTGACCTGGCAGCCCGTCGAGGCCACGGCCACCCCCACCGCCTGCGCCGCTGCCGGCCACGACCTCGCCGTCCGGCCGGGGCGGACCGCGCTGCTCGTCATGGGGGACGCCAGCGCCCGGCGCGAGCCGGCTGCGCCACGCCCCCCGACCCCGGCCGCCGCCGCGTACGACCGCCGGCTCGCCGACGCGCTGGCGGCTGCCGACGCGGGCCGGCTGCTGGGCCTCGACCCCGCCGAGGCGGCGGAGCTCGCGGTCGCGGGTCGCGCCGCCTGGCAGGTGCTCGCCGGGGCGGCGGGGGAAGCCCGGTTCTCGGGGCGGGTGACGTACGACGCGGCGCCGTACGGCGTCGGCTACCTGGTCGCCGAGTGGCGGGCGCAGCGGTGACCGGGCCGGTCGTCGCAGTCGTCGGGGCCACGGCGACCGGCAAGTCGGCCCTGGGTGTCGCCGTCGCCCGCCGGCTCGGTGGTGAGGTCGTCAACGCGGACTCGATGCAGCTCTACGCGGGCATGGACGTCGGCACAGCGAAGGTGACCGAGGCCGAGCGGGAGGGGGTGCCGCACCACCTGCTCGACGTCTGGCCGGTGACCCGGACCGCGTCGGTTGCCGACTACCAGCAGCTCGCGCGGCGTTGCGTGGGCGACGTGCTGGCCCGGGGCCGCGTCCCCGTCCTGGTCGGCGGCTCGGGGCTGTACGTGCGGGCCGTGCTCGACGACCTGCGCTTCCCCGGGACGGACCGTCAGGTGCGCGCTCGCCTGGAGGCCGAGCTCGCCGAGGTCGGCCCCGGCCGGCTGCATGCGCGGCTGGCGGAGGTCGACCCGGACGCCGCGCAGGCGATCCTGCCGAGCAACGGACGGCGGATCGTCCGAGCGCTCGAGGTCGTGGAGCTGACCGGGCGGCCGTTCACGGCGACGCTGCCCGGCCCTGACCCGGTCTACGAGGCCGTGCAGGTCGGGCTCGACCTGCCGCTGGACGTCCTCGACGAGCGGATCGCCGTCCGGGTGGAGCGGATGTTCGACGGCGGCCTGGTCGACGAGGTCCGCCGCCTCGAGCGGGACGGGCTGCGGGCGGGTATCACCGCCGCGCGCGCGCTCGGCTACCAGCAGGTGCTCGCGCTGCTCGACGGGGTGCTCACCGAGACCGAGGCCCGTACGGAGACCGTGCGCGCGACCCGGCGCTTCGCCCGCCGGCAGCGCTCCTGGTTCCGCCGTGACCGCCGCGTGGTCTGGCTGGACGCACGCGACCCCGACCTCCCCGGCCGTGCGCTGGCGCTCCTGGAATAGTCCGTCCGGGTGATGGCGGCGCCTAGTTCGTGCGACGACACTTCGGGCGAAGCGCCGCACGGCGGGAGGGGCCGCGCATGTCCGTATCGGTCGACACCGAGGTTGCCCGCGCGCTGGACACGGCGGTGGAGGACCGCTCCCTCGTCCTGCACTACCAGCCGGAGATCGAGCTGGCGAGCGGTGCCGTCGTCGGCATGGAGGCGCTGCTGCGGTGGCAGCACCCGCAGCGGGGCCTGCTGTGGCCGCGGGAGTTCCTGTCGGTGGCGGAGGCCTCCGGGGCCGCGCCGCGCATCGCCGAGTGGGTGCTGCGCGAGGCGGTGACCGAGCTCAGCCGCTGGGAGCAGCTGCCCCACCGCAGCGGCATGCCCCAGCGCCGGCTGTGGGTGAACCTCTCCTCGGCCCAGCTCGCCGCCCCCGGGTTCGTCGACCTCGTCGGCCGGCTGGTCGAGGACGCGCAGCTGTCAGGCGGCGCGCTCGGTCTGGAGGTCACCGAAGAGGTCATCAGCCGCGACCCGGAGCACGCCGCCGCCCTGCTGCAGGCTCTGCGTGACGTCGGGGTGGCGACCGCCGTCGACGACTTCGGGACCTGGTACTCGACGCTGGCCACCCTCGACGAGCTGCCGGTGGACGCGGTCAAGCTGGACCGCAGCTTCGTCCGTGGGGTGGGTTCAGACCTCGAGGACGACACCATCGTCGCGTCGGTCATCCGCCTCGCGCACGCCCGCGGCAAGCACGTGGTCGCCGAGGGCGTCGAGTCCTGGGCGGAGGGCGCCCGGCTGTGCGAGCTGGGGTGCGACCGGGCCATCGGCTACCTGTTCAGCGGGCCGCAGCGGCCCGAGCGGGCCCGCTGGATGCTCACCCGGGGGTTCGGCTGGCGGGGGAGCCCGATGGCCGCGGAGGACCTCCCGGAGCAGCGCCCGGCCGCGGGCTGAGCACGCGTCCGGGCCGCCCGGCCTACGCTGGACGGATGCGGTTCTGGAAGGGGCACGGGACGGAGAACGACTTCGTGCTGCTGCCCGACCACGACGGCCGGCTGCAGCTGGACGCTGCAGTCGTCACCGCGATCTGCGACCGGCGCGGCGGCCTGGGCGGTGACGGGGTGCTGCGCGTGGTCCGCACCGCGGCCGAGCCCGAGGCCTCCGGCATGAGGGGTGCGGCGGAGTGGTTCATGGACTACCGCAACGCGGACGGGTCGGTGGCCGAGATGTGCGGCAACGGCATCCGGGTCTTCGGCCGCTACCTGGTCGACCAGGAGCTGGTCCGCCCGGGCCCGGTGGCGGTGGCGACCCGGGGCGGGGTGAAGACCGTGCACGTCCCCGCCGAGGGTGACGTCAGCGTGGAGATGGGCCGCTGGGAGCCGATCGAGGGGGCGTACGTCGTCGGCGGCCGCTGGCCGGCCACCGGCGTCTCCATGGGCAACCCGCACGTGGTGACGTTCGTCGACGACCTGGCCGACCCCGGTGCCCTCGCCACCCCGCCGGACGTGGCACCCGCCTTCCCCGGCGGGGTCAACGTCGAGTTCGTCGTCGACCGCGGGCCGAGCCACGTCGCGATGCGCGTGCACGAGCGGGGGGTGGGGGAGACCCGCTCCTGCGGCACCGGTGCGTGCGCCGTCGCGGTCGCCGCCGCCGGCCGCGACGGCACCGGGCTGCCGGCCACGTACACCGTGGACGTCCCCGGCGGCCGGCTCGTCGTCGGCATCGCCGCGGACCGGTCGGTGACCCTCACCGGGCCGGCCGTCCTCGTCGCCGACGGCGAGCTGCACCTGCCCTGAGCCGGCTGGCGGCGAAACCCGCGTGCCGGTACGCGCCCGGGGTGTCACGATGCCCGGGATGATCCGTCCCGCCGGGAGCGTTGAGCCATTGATGACAGCTGGACCTGACCTGTTCGACCACGACGCCCCCTACGGCGAGGACGAGAGCCTCGAGCTGGAGGAGCGGCGCGCCCTGCGCCGCGTCGCCGGCATCCGTACCGAGCTCGAGGACATCACCGAGGTCGAGTACCGGCGGCTGCGCCTCGAGCGGGTCGTCCTGGTCGGCGTGTGGACCGACGGCACGGCCGAGGACGCGGAGAACTCCCTCGTCGAGCTCAAGGCGCTGGCGGAGACGGCCGGGTCCGACGTGCTCGAGGGGGTCATCCAGCGCCGCCAGCGGCCGGACCCGGCCACCTACGTCGGCTCCGGCAAGGCGCGCGAGCTGCGGGACATCGTAGTCGCCACCGGCGCGGACACCGTCGTGCTCGACGGCGAGCTCACCCCCGGCCAGCTGCGGCAGCTGGAGGACGTGGTCAAGGTCAAGGTCATCGACCGCACCGCGCTGATCCTCGACATCTTCGCCCAGCACGCCACCAGCCGGGAGGGCAAGGCGCAGGTCGAGCTGGCCCAGCTCGACTACATGCTGCCCCGCCTGCGTGGCTGGGGCGAGGCGATGAGCCGCACGGGTGGTGGCATCGGCACCCGAGGCCCCGGCGAGACGAAGATCGAGACCGACCGCCGGCGCATCCGCCAGCGCACCGCCCGGCTGCGCCGCGAGATCGCCGGCATGGCCACCTCCCGCGAGACCAAGCGGGCCGACCGCCGCCGCAACCGGGTGCCGAGCGTCGCGATCGCCGGCTACACCAACGCCGGCAAGTCCAGCCTGCTCAACCGGCTGACCGGCGCCGGTGTCCTCGTGGAGAACGCCCTGTTCGCCACGCTGGACCCGACGGTGCGCCGCGCGCGTACGCCGGACGGCCGCGAGTTCACCCTGTCGGACACCGTGGGGTTCGTCCGCCACCTGCCGCACCAGCTCGTCGAGGCGTTCCGCTCGACGCTGGAGGAGGTCGTGGAGGCCGACGTGGTGCTGCACGTCGTCGACGGCTCCCACCCCGACCCGGAGTCGCAGCTGCGCTCGGTCCGGGAGGTGCTGCACGAGATCGGCGCGCGCGACCTGCCCGAGATCGTCGTGGTGAACAAGGCCGACATCGCCGACCCGCTCGTGCTCGCTCGCCTGCAGCGCCGCGAGCCGACGGCCCGGTGCGTCTCGGCACGCACGGGCGAGGGGTTCGACGCCCTGCTCGCCGCGGTCGAGCGCGCCCTGCCCCGCCCGCCGGTCGAGGTCGAGGTGCTCGTCCCGTACGACCGCGGCGACCTGGTCTCGCGCGCCCACGCCTCCGGCGAGGTGCTGGACGTACGCCACACCGCCGACGGGACCGTGCTGCACGCGCGGGTCTCCCCGGCGCTGGCCGCCGAGCTCGGCGCAGCCCCCGTCGAGTAAGGCTGCACTAGTCCTTTCGGTTCATAGCGCAGGCGGGGCGATCCGGGCGATAGTGCTACAACGCCGCGCCCGGACGGAGGAAGCACGTGGCAGAGGGGGGAACGGGTCGGTCCCGCACGCTCAGACCGATCTCCTACGCGATCCTCGCCGCGGTGGTGCTCGTCACCGCTGTCGGCGCCTGGCTCATGCACGGCGTCGTGAACGACCAGGAGCGCCGGCTGCTCGACGAGCGCACCAAGGAGGTCCAGGCCTACCTCCAGGGCACGTTCGGCACGATTCCGGCGCAGTTCGGCGCGCTGCTGGCCGTCGCCGCGTCCACCCAGGGGTCGCCCGCCGCGTTCGCGGGCAACGCGACGCCGCTGGTGGCGCCGGACCCGTCGAAGGGTGGCTTCGCCTCCCTCGAGCTGCTGAAGGTGGACGGCGGGACCGCCACGGTGCTCGCCACCGCCGGGGCCGCGGAGGAGCAGCCGGGTGAGCCGGTCTCCCGGCCGGTGCGCCGCGCGCTCGTCGAGTCGGTCGCTGCCGGCGGGTTCGGCTCCACGCCGGTGTACCGCGTCGGTGACGAGCGGCACCTCGACCTCGCCCTCGGTGGCGCCGGGTACGTCGTGCTGACCGACTCGCAGATCCACCCGTACACCGGCGCCTCCCCGAACCCCAACGCGCCGTTCCACGAGGTGCTGGGTGCCGTGTACGCCGCCGGTGAGCCGGTGACCGACCAGGCGGTCATCTCCAGCGTGCCGCTCGCGAAGCTGCCGCTGGAGGGCAACACCGGTTCGGCGACGGTGACGCTCGGCAGCGGGCCCCAGCAGGTGAAGTGGCTGCTCGTCATCAAGCCGCGCGGGTGGCTCGCCGGTGGCGTGGCTCACGCCGTACCGTGGATCATGCTCGCCGCAGGGCTCGTGATCGCGGGCGTGGCGACGGGGACGGTCGAGGCGCTCGCCCGCCGTCGTCGGTACGCCCTCGAGCTCGTGGACGAGCGCACCGCCGAGCTGCGGACCAGCCTGGAGGAGCTGGCCCGCACCCAGCGCGAGCTCGTCCGCCAGGAGCGGTTGGCCGCGGTGGGGCAGTTCGCCTCGACCGTGGGCCATGAGCTGCGCAACCCGCTGTCGGTGCTCACCAACGCGCTGTATCTCATCCGGTCGCACGTGGGCCGGCTCGCCGAGCCGCTCCCCGAGTCGCTGACTCGCAACCTCGACGCCGCCGACCGCGAGGTCGGCGCGGCCGAGCGGATCGTCCAGGACATCCTCGAGTTCTCCCGGGACCGGGAGCCGCGGCGCACCGAGACCGACCTGGTGGGGCTGGTCGAGGAGGCGCTGACGGTCACCCCGCCGCCGGACGGCGTGCAGGTCAGCACCGAGTTCGCCGACGCCCTGCCGCCCGCCTCGGTGGACCGGGACCAGCTCCGTCAGGTGCTGCTGAACCTGCTCACGAACGCCTACCAGGCGATGCCCGACGGCGGCGTCCTCACCGTACGGGTGCAGGTCGTGAACGGTGCGGTGTCGGTGTCCGTCGCGGACACCGGCCAGGGCATGGACGAGCGCACCCAGGCGCAGGTCTTCGAACCGTTCTTCACGACCAAGGCGCGCGGCGTCGGGCTGGGCCTGGCGGTGTGCCGCCGGGTCGTCGAGGCGCACGGTGGCACGCTGGCGGTGACCAGCGCACCAGGGGAGGGCAGCACGTTCCGCCTCGTGCTGCCCGTCGTGGCCGCGCCACGGTCTCCGCAGGACGCGGGCCAGACCACCGCCGAGCGCACGGGGGTGAGCCCATGAGCGCCGTGCTGGTCGTCGACGACGAGGCCGGGATGCGCGAGACCCTCAGCGACATCCTGCAGGCCGCCGGGTACCAGGTCGCGGTGGCCGTGGACGGGCAGGCCGCCCTGGAGCAACTGTCCGCCGGAGGCTACGACGTCGTGGTCATGGACGTGCGCATGCCGCGCATGGACGGGGTGACGGTGCTGCACACCCTCGGCGGCCCACCGCCGCACGTCATCCTCATGACGGCGTACGCGCTGGAGGACCAGCTCGCCCAGGCCAAGACCGCGTTCGCGGTCGTCCAGAAGCCCTTCCAGGTCCCCGTGCTGCTCGAACTGGTGCAGCGGGCCTCCGGCTCGGCGGCCTAGGGGTAGCGTCGAGCCATGAGCGGCCTGGGGGACTACGTCCTCGTCGTCGACGACGACGACGGCATCCGGGAGACGGTCGTCGAGATCCTCGCCGGCGCCGGCATGGCCGCGTTCGGGGCGGGGACGGGCACCGCCGCCCTGCGGCTGGCGCACGACGACGTCCCCACCCTCGCCGTCGTCGACCACCGGCTCCCGGACATGACCGGCAGGGACGTCGTGGCCGCGCTGAAGGCGCTCGACCCGGAGCTGCCGATCCTCATCGTCACCGGCTTCGCGACCCTCGAGAGCGCCGTGGCCGCGGTCGGCGTGGCCGACGAGTACCTCACCAAGCCGGTGCGCCCCGAGCGCATCGTCGCCGCCGTCGAGTCACGGCTGGAGCGCCGCCGGCTCGCGCGGGAGAACCGCGAGCTCTCCGAGCGGCTGCACCACGCCAACCGGCGGCTGGAGGCGACGCTCGCCGCCCGGACGGGCGAGCTGGAGGCGACGCTCGCGGTCACGTCCGCACTGGCCGCCGCACCCCCGGGCGGTGCGCTGTCGGCGCTGCTGCGTGCGGTGGGCGAGGCCACCGGGGCGCGCGGGGTCGCGTTCTACCGGGCGGGCGAGGACGGCTCGCTGCGCCTCGACCGTTCCGTCGGGGACTGGCAGCCCCCGTCCACCCTGGACCCCCACGACGGGGTGAGCACCGACGCGCTCGGTGAGCCGCGGCGGTGGTCCACCAGCGTGCCGGTGCGTGCCGGGGGAGCCGCGCTGGGTGCGCTCGTGCTGGCCGACGAGCGCCGGGACGGGCTGCATCTGCTGCGGATGCTGGCGCTGCTGGCCGTGGCCGCCCTGCGTGCGGACGGGCACGACGTCGGGCACGGCGACGGGGTCGTCCCGGTCAGCCGGCGGTCGACGGAGAGCGCGGCGCGCCACCCGTAGCCCGGCCGGGCCGCGCGGGTCAGACCCGCCGCAGCACCGCCACCACCCGCCCGAGGACGGTGGCCTCGTCGCCGGGAATCGGCTCGTACGCCGGGTTGTGCGGGATGAGCCAGACGTGGCCGTCGCTGCGGCGGAAGGTCTTCACCGTCGCCTCGCCCTCGATCATCGCCGCGACCATGTCACCGTTCTCGGCCACCGGCTGCTGGCGGACCACCACCCAGTCGCCGTCCGCGATCGCCGCGTCGATCATCGAGTCGCCGCTGACCCGGAGCAGGAACAGCGTGCCGTCGCCGACGACCTGGCGCGGGAGCGGGAACACGTCCTCGACCGCCTGCTCGGCGAGGACCGGGCCACCGGCCGCGATCCGGCCGACGACCGGGACGTAGGCCGCCGCCGGCCGCTCGTCACCGCTGCCGGTCTCGTCGTACGTCGCCCGGGCGCGGTCGGCCGTCGTGTCGCCGGGGACGCGCACCTCGACGGCGCGGGGCCGGTTGGGGTCGCGGCGCAGGAACCCCTTGCGCTGCAGCGCGGCGAGCTGGTGGGAGACGCTGCTCGTGCTGGTCAGGCCGACGGCCTCGCCGATCTCCCGCATGCTCGGCGGGTAGCCGCGCCGCTCGACGGAGTCGCGGATGACCTCCAGCACCTTGCGCTGGCGGGGGGTCAGGCCGGTCGCGTCGGCGGGGCCGTCGGGGAAGTCGCGGACGGCGGTGCCGTCGGAACGCTTGGTGCGCCCGCCGCCGGAGCGCTTGCCGGTTGATCCACTCACCGTGTCCTCCTCAGGGCGAATGCCCGCCTGGGCTCCCGCGGGCCGTCCGCTCGTCGTCCGACCGTCCGCCGATGACGGTAGCCGTCCGGCGCGCCAGGTTCAAACACCTGTTCGAACGTGTCGCGTGATTTTGTCGGCCGCGGGTGGTACAACTCGCACAGACGTTCGATCGAACAGCCGTTCGATCCGCGAGGCGAGGAGAGGGCCATGACCCAGAGGGCGACGACACCGGCCAACATGACCCGGGCCAGCGAGACCCAGGCCGCGGTGACCCCGCTGCGGACGCGCTGCGGCGCGCCGTCCAGCCGACGCCGGGTGCCCTCCGGCCGGGTCACCCCGCGTCCCGGTGCGCGACGGCGTTCACGCCGGGCGCGCCTGACCCGCCGCGGGCGGGTGCTGCTCGTGCTGGTGGTCTCGGCCCTGCTGCTGGCGGCGTTCTCGCTGGGCCGCTTCTCCGCCGACGCCGGCTCGACCACACCGGCGCTGCAGCGGGTGACCGTGACGCCGGGGGAGACCCTCTGGCAGGTGGCGGTGCGGACGGCGCCCGACAACGACCCGCGGGTGACCGTGCAACGGCTGATGCGGCTGAACCACCTGTCCACACCCACGCTGCGCGCGGGCGAGTCCCTCCTGGTGCCCCGCGGCTGACGACCTCGTCCCACGACACGCCGGTTGCGGGCCTGTGACCTGCGGCTTTGCCATTCGCCTCGACGGATTCGGCCGAGCTGCTTGCGCGCCGGTCCTCCTCGCCCTACGGTCACAACATCTAGTAGTTACACCGCTGTAAGTCGTCCACAGATTGTGCCGGGTTAGTAACAGGTAGCCCACAGGTTGCCCACAGATCCGTACACAGCAGGTGGTCAGCGGCACCGGTCGACGAAGACCCGACGAGGAGGTGGCAGTCCCCATGCAGTGCCCGTTCTGCCGCCACCCGGACAGTCGCGTCGTCGACAGCCGCCAGGCCGACGACGGGGCCGCGATCCGGCGCCGTCGGGCCTGTCCGGAGTGCGGGCGACGCTTCACCACCGTCGAGACCGCCGCGCTGTCCGTGCTCAAGCGTTCCGGCGCCAGCGAGCCGTTCAGCCGGGCGAAGGTGCTCGACGGGGTGCGGCGCGCCTGCTCGGGCCGACCGGTCACCGAGGACCAGCTCGCGGTCCTCGCGCAGCAGGTGGAGGACGCCGTCCGCGCTCAGGGTGCGGCGGAGGTGCCTGCCCACGAGGTGGGCCTGGCGATCCTCGCCCCGCTACGGGAGCTCGACGAGGTCGCGTACATGCGCTTCGCGTCGGTCTACCGGTCGTTCACGTCCCTGGCCGACTTCGAGGCGGAGATCGCGGCCCTGCGGGCCGAGCGTCGCCGTCCCGGTACGGCCGGTCCCGGCCCGGCGCCGCCCCCGGCGCAGCTGCTCTCCGCGCCGTGGCGCGCGGCGTCTTCCCCCTGACTCCCGGGGGCGGCGCCGACCCAACCGGCGACCACCCCTCGCACCACCAGCCCCAGATCAGCCACCACGGCGGGATGGATATGCCCGCCACAGATGTTGCTCCCAGCGGAAGGAGAGCTCCATGACGGAGACGGTGAGCGGTTCGGCGCGCAATGGGACCCGCCGTGCGCGGGGTCTGCGCGTCGAGCGCGTCTACACCCGACCCGGCGTGCACCCGTACGACGAGGTCACCTGGGAGCGGCGCGACGTCGTCATGACCAACTGGCGTGACGGCTCGATCAACTTCGAGCAGCGCGGCGTCGAGTTCCCGGACTTCTGGTCGGTCAACGCCGTCAACATCGTCACGACGAAGTACTTCCGTGGCGCGGTCGGGTCGCCGTCGCGGGAGTGGAGCCTCAAGCAGCTCATCGACCGGGTGGTGAAGAGCTACCGCAGCGCCGGTGAGGACAACGGCTACTTCGCGTCGCCGGAGGACGCCGAGGCCTTCGAGCACGAGCTGACGCACATGCTCGTGCACCAGATCTTCAGCTTCAACTCGCCGGTGTGGTTCAACGTCGGTACGAGCGCGCCGCAGCAGGTGTCGGCGTGCTTCATCCTGGCCGTCGACGACACCATGGACTCGATCCTGAACTGGTACCGCGAGGAGGGGCTGATCTTCAAGGGCGGCTCCGGCGCCGGCCTGAACCTCTCCCGCATCCGCTCCAGCAAGGAGCTGCTGTCCTCCGGCGGCACCGCCTCGGGGCCGGTGTCGTTCATGCGTGGCGCGGACGCGTCGGCCGGGACGATCAAGAGCGGTGGCGCCACCCGCCGGGCGGCGAAGATGGTCATCCTCGACGTCGACCACCCCGACGTGGAGGAGTTCATCGAGACCAAGGCCCGCGAGGAGGAGAAGATCCGCGTCCTGCGCGACGCCGGCTTCGACATGGACCTCGGCGGCACCGACATCGTCAGCGTCCAGTACCAGAACGCCAACAACTCCGTCCGCGTCAGCGACGAGTTCATGAAGGCCGTCGAGGACGGCAAGGAGTTCGCGCTGCGCGGGCGCATCGACGGCTCGGTGGTGTCCACCGTCGAGGCGCGCGAGCTGTTCCGCAAGATGGCCGAGGCGGCCTGGGGGTGCGCCGACCCGGGCATCCAGTACGACGGCACGATCAACGACTGGCACACCTGCCCGGAGACCGGCCGGATCAC
The DNA here is from genome assembly GCA_963728075.1 of uncultured Actinomycetota bacterium. Taxonomy (GTDB): domain Bacteria; phylum Actinomycetota; class Actinomycetes; order JAFAQI01; family DASSKL01; genus CAVSIP01. The sequence continues at coordinate 30,098 of CAVSIP010000008.1, forward strand.
CGCGTCGAACCCGTGCAGCGAGTACATGCACCTGGACAACTCCTCGTGCAACCTGGCCAGCCTGAACCTGCTCAAGTTCCTGCGCGCCGACGACACCTTCGACGCGGCCACGTTCGCCAAGGCCGTCGAGCTGGTCATCACCGCGATGGACATCTCGATCTGCTTCGCGGACTTCCCGACCGAGGCGATCGGCGACACCACCCGCGCCTACCGGCAGCTCGGCATCGGCTACGCCAACCTGGGCGCGCTGCTCATGGCGACCGGCCACGCCTACGACTCCGAGGGCGGGCGCTCGCTCGCCGCAGCGATCACCAGCCTCATGACCGGTACGGCGTACAAGCGCTCGGCCGAGCTCGCCGGCATCGTCGGCGCGTACGACGGCTACGCCCGCAACGCCGACGGCCACAAGCGCGTCATCCGCAAGCACGCGGCCGCCAACGACGACATCCGTCCGGTCGACGACGATGCGGCACTCGTGCTCGCGGAGGCGACGAAGGCCTGGCAGGCCAGCCTCGCGGTGGGGGAGAAGAACGGCTGGCGCAACGCGCAGGCGTCCGTCCTCGCGCCCACCGGCACCATCGGGCTGATGATGGACTGCGACACCACCGGCATCGAGCCGGACCTCGCGCTGGTCAAGAACAAGAAGCTCGTCGGCGGTGCGAGCATGCAGATCGTCAACCAGACGGTGCCGCGCGCGCTGAAGAAGCTCGGCTACCAGGACGAGCAGGTCGAGGCGATCGTCGAGTACGTCTCCGAGCACGGGCACGTCATGGACGCCCCCGGCCTCAAGCCGGAGCACTACGAGGTGTTCGACTGCGCCATGGGCGTCCGCGCGATCCAGCCCATGGGGCACGTGCGGATGATGGCGGCGGTGCAGCCGTTCATCTCCGGCGCCATCTCCAAGACGGTGAACATGCCGGAGTCGGCGTCCGTCGAGGACGTCGAGCACATCTACTTCCAGGGCTGGAAGCTCGGCCTGAAGGCGCTCGCGATCTACCGCGACAACTGCAAGGTCGGCCAGCCGCTGTCCGACGCGAGGGCCGCGAAGAAGGAGGCCGTGGCCGAGGCGCCGGTCGAGCACCGGCCGGTGCGCAAGCGGCTGCCGAAGTCGCGCCCGTCGAAGACGGTGTCGTTCTCGGTCGCCGGCGCCGAGGGGTACATGACGGCGAGCTCGTACCCGGACGACGGTCTGGGCGAGGTCTTCCTCAAGATGAGCAAGCAGGGCTCCACCCTCGCCGGCGTCATGGACGCGTTCTCCATCGCGGTCTCCATCGCGCTGCAGTACGGCGTGCCGCTGGAGACGTACGTGTCGAAGTTCATCAACATGCGCTTCGACCCGGCCGGCATGACCGACGACCCGGACGTGCGGATGGCCCAGTCGATGATGGACTACATCTTCCGCCGCCTCGCGCTGGACTTCCTGCCGTACGACAAGCGCGCCGAGATGGGCATCTTCACCGCCGAGGAGCGGGCGGCCGCGGTCGCCAGCGGGTCGTACGACACGACGCAGGCCGTCGACGAGGACGAGGTCGACGTGGAGGAGCTGCGCAGCAGCGCGCCGATCGAGGAGCACAAGCCCGCCGAGGGTGCGGCGCCGCCGCCTCCCGGCTCGGCGTCGCAGACGGCGATCGACGCGCCGCTGTGCATGACGTGCGGCATCAAGATGCGTCCGGCCGGCAGCTGCTACGTCTGCGAGTCGTGCGGGAGCACCAGCGGCTGCAGCTAGCGTGGACGGTCAGGAAGTGTCCGCGCTGGATCGGTCGGCAATGTCCGTAGTGCGGTCAGCAATGTCCCGGATCCGGTCACGGCAATGTCCGTGGCCGGATCCGAGTCCTGCCGGCGTGGGTCGCGTGCGACGCAGTTCAGGCGGGGCTCGGCAGAGGCTGCTTCCAGCTCTTGCTCAGCCCCACTGGCGGAGGCCACGACGTTCTACGTCCCACGCGGCGTAGTGGCCCACTCGGTCTCCCAAAGAGCCACCTCCCGGGCCACCGAGGAGCGGTGGGCGCGAGCCGGGGGCAGGTCGCCGGCCGCCTTCACACCGAGGTGGCCTGAGTTTTGCTCACTGCGGCCGACGAGCCCGCCGTCGTTCAGCTCACCGGCCAGAGATCAGGGCCCGCTCCGCGGAACGGGGATGACCGGGCACTCGAACTGCCGGACGACCCCGAGGTCGGTCACGGCGCCGGCGTCGATCGCGCGATGTACCTCGGCCGCCGAGTCCAGAACCCCGTTGCCGTTGGCGTCACCCGCGTCGACTGCCGCCTGGTAGTCGGGGATGGCCAGGCCGTGCACCTGCCACCGGCCGCCGTTGAAGCCGGGGTCGCCCGGAGCGGCGGTGGCGACGTTCGGCTGGTGGCCTCCGAGGTCGTAGATGAAGTCCCATGCCTGTGCCGGGGCGCCGGTACCGGAGAGATCTGTCGGTGTCCCCACTGTCCGGTAGAGCTGTCCCTCGACATACAGCGCCGGACCGGTGACTCCGGCAGCCGCCGGTCCTGCGGTGAGCAGCGTGGTCGCCGCGACGCCGAGCGCCAGTCCGCCGGTGGCGAGTGCGGTGCGCAGTCTCATGGTGTGACTCCTCTCTGCCGGTCGGGCGACCGGTCGGTTCGAGTCAACGAGGGCGGCCGGCGAAAGGCGATGATGGCGATCTGACGGAGTGATTACCGAACGGTGACGTCGCCCCGGACCGATGGCGCCGCACGCGCGCGGGGTGGTCTCATGGTCGGGTGACGGCGCGGGTGCTGGTCGTCGACGACGACCCGACGATCACCGACGTGCTGGCGCGCTACCTCACCCGCGCCGGCTACGAGGTGCTGCTCGCGCACACCGGGACGAGCGCGCTGGAGCTCGCCGCCCGTGGCAAGCCGGACCTGCTCGTGCTGGACGTGATGCTGCCACCGCCCGACGGCCTGGAGGTCTGCCGGCAGCTGCGGGCCACCTCGGCCGTTCCGGTGATCCTGCTGACCGCGCTGGGTAACGAGACGGACCGGCTGGCCGGTCTGGAGCTGGGCGCGGACGACTACGTGACCAAGCCGTTCAGCCCGCGCGAGCTGGTGCTGCGGGTGCACGCAGTGCTGCGGCGCAGCCAGTCCGGCCCCCTGCGATGGGAGCCGGCGGTGCTGCGCGACGGTGACCTGACCATCGATCTGGCGGCCCACGAGGTGACGGTGGGCGGCCGGCCGCTGGCCCTCACCTCCCGCGAGTTCGACCTGCTCCGGTTCCTGCTCGCGCATCCGCGACAGGCCTTCACCCGGGAGCAGCTGCTCGAGCGGGTGTGGGGCTGGGACTTCGGTGACGTGTCCACGGTGACCGTGCACGTACGACGCCTGCGCGAGAAGATCGAGGTGCAGCCGGCGGACCCGCACCGGATCGTCACCGTCCCACGCGTCGGCTACCGCTTCGACCCCTGCCCGGTCGAGGCACCGGCATGACGGTCCAGGACGCGTTCCTCGCCTTCGCTCTCGCCGTGGCGGTGGCTGCCGTTGGCGGCACCGCCGGGTGGCTGCTGCTCAACCGGCACGCGCGTCAGTGGTCGCTGCGGCCGGCGCTGGTGGTGCTCATCGCGACCCCGGTGGCGGTCATGGTCGTCGGGGTCTCGATAGCCGCCGCGCTGATGCTGCTCTCCGGCCACGCCCTCGTCGTCCTGCTGGCCGTCACCGCTGCGGCCGCGCTGGCTGCGGTGGGGGCCGGGGTGGTGCTGGGTGCTCGGGTGGAGCGGCTCGCGGACGCGCACCGGCGGCTGGCGGAGGCCCACGACCGCGAGCAGGCCACCGAGGCGGGTCGCCGGGAGCTGCTCGCCTGGGTCGGCCACGACCTGCGCGCTCCGCTGGCGTCCATCCGCGCGATGGCCGAGGCGATCGAGGACGACGTCGTCACCGACCCCGCCACGGTGCATGACTACCTCCGTCGCATCCGCCAGCAGACGGACCGGCTCTCCCGGATGGTCACCGACCTGCTCGACCTCTCGCGCCTCAACACCGGCGGCCTGCAGCCGGACCCGCACGCGGTCGCCGTCGGACCGGTGGCGACGGAGGTGCTGGCGGCCAGCGAGCCACTCGCCCACCGACGCGGGGTGCACCTGGACGTGAACGTCGTTGGTGCTCCGATGGCCTGGGCCGACCAGGGGCAGCTGTTCCGCGTCCTCACCAACCTGGTCGCCAATGGCCTGTGGCACACGCCACCAGGTGGTCGCGTACGCGTGTCCTGCACGACCGATGACCGGTCGGTGCGCCTAGCCGTGGAGGATGGCTGCGGTGGCATTCCCGAGGCCGACGTCCCGCGGGTGTTCGAGACCGGCTTCCGCGGCGAGGCCGCCCGCACCCCGGGGGAGAGCGCCGGCAGCGGTATCGGCCTGGCCATCGTTCGCGGCGTCGTGGAAGCCCACGGCGGAACGATCAGCGTGAGCAATGTCGCAGAGGGATGCCGGTTCAGCGTCTCGCTGCCCCGCGCGGCCGACGGGGACGACGGTGGGGCGACGGTTCCGTGGCCGCCATCCCTGGCGACCGGAGACTCGTCCGGCTAGCGCGCGAACATGCGGCCAGCGTGCTGGGGGGAAGTCAGGGTGAACAACACCACGCGAGTGCTTCCGGATGGGGACATCGGTGCCTACGGCGCGCAGCATTGCCCGAGACCTGATCTGCCCGCCCCCGCCGACGCGTCCTTAGGTCTCGAAGGGCAGCGGAAACAGGAGCCGGGAGTGTAGACAGAGAAGGCTCTGACGCAGGCGGACGCGAAGCACACGGTGGAGGAAGTGCTCGACATCTTCGCCGCGTACCGGAGCGATGTTGCCTTCGAGGAGGCCTTCGCGGACCGGTTCGGGGAGGCGCCGCCGGACGAGCTCAATGCCGCGCAGCGGTTGACCGTCGTCGCCAGCGATGTTGATCCGTCTCGTTCGGCGAAGAGTCCACGGTCCGCAACTGGGACGACGCCAGCAAGTACGGCTTCGTATCGGCCGGCGGCAGCGTCTGGCTCTCCCGCACCTCAGCGACGGAACGGATCGTCAGCTATCTCAACACCGGGTTCGGCGTGCCGGTCAACGTGGTGTTCTTCCGGTACTACGCCGACGACGGCCGGGAGTACCTGGCACGGACCTGGCTGATCGACGAGGCCATCGCCGCTGCCCGCGGTGGCCGCAAGGTCGCCGGTCGCCGCGAGGAGCGGAACGGCCAAGACTGGTACCTACCGCGGCGAACTGTTCGACTCTGACGTCGTGCTCGAGACCGTGTCCCGCCAGACACCCAACGTGCTCGGATGCGGCGACTTCAACGAAGCCCGCGGACGGGACGACCTCCCGCAGCGGAGGGTGCATTCGCCCGCGGTCCTGCAGCCAGACAGGCCAGTGGTCGGTATCAGGCCGTGCCGGTGAGGACCTCGTACGCTGTCTGACCGTTCGCGCGGATCTCGGCGGGCACCAGCAGCCACGCGGGGTGTCTGGTGTCTGCAAGGTTGCGGGCAAGGCGAAGTCGTTGCCGGTCCTTCCGTGCGAGCTGTTCCGCTGCCGTGAACGGGTCATCGAGCAGAGCGCACAGCAGCGCCACGTCGCGCAGATGTTTCGCAGGTTCCCCGGGCAGCGCTATCGCTGCGGCCTTGACGATGATCGCGGCGAGTAGCGTCGGCCGCGGGATCCGCCCGGTGCGTCGTTCGTGCACGACGACGACGAACTCGGTGCGCTTGAGCGACTGTGTGCCGCCCGGCACTTGGACCGTGCGTCCCGGAGATGTGGTGGTTAGTCTCGCCTTGTCGCCGAGGCCGTCTGGCGCGAGCAGGTCGATCTTGAGAGGTTTCGCGGGGTCCTTCGTCGCGCGCTGGTACCGGTGCACGACGTTGTCCGCCGCCACCTCCGGATGGAACCCTGCGTCGCGCAGCGCGGCGACGATGGCGGTGAGCGCGGCCTGTTCGGCGCGGATGTCTGCCAGCATGTCGCCGTCCTGGCTGATCAGGGGCGGGGTCTGCCCGTGTTCCAGGGCGTGCAGCAGCACCATCTGACCGCCGACGAGCGTCCACGGCACGCGCAGCTGTTCGGCGAGGTCGAGCAGTACGTGCCAGAGCTCATCGACGGGCGCGGTCAGGGGCGGGAGTTCGACCCTCGGCTCGCCGGCCGGTTCCGTGCTCATGTGCCGTCTCGGCGGTGCCGACGCGCCAGCTCGTTGAGCATGACAGCCCCGGCATGCCTCGCCCGTGGCTCCGGCGACTCGAGCAGGTCGGCGGCCAACGCTGCCGGGGCAACGGGGGCGCCGGCCGGCCACGGCCACAGGCTGACGGGAACACGGACCAGCAGGTTCCCTTGCCCGTCCGCCGCGTGCAGATGCAGCCTCGCTCGCAGCCGGGGCCACTCGTCCGCCGGTACGTAGACCTCCGGGACCTCGTCGACGACGACGAGGTCGGCCCCTGCACCGGCGGCACGTTTCGCTCCGGCGGCGCGGACCGCGGGCTCATCGGCCAGCCGGCGCAGCGCCGCGGGATGGGCGTCAACTCGATGCAGCTCGCTGCGCGCACGCAGCGCCGAGCGCCACCGGACCGCGTCAGCCCCGTCGAGACCGCGCAACAACGAACGCACCTGAGACCTCGCGACCGGGGACAGCCACCGCGCCGACCCGCCGTCCAGCAGGTCGAGCAGCCCCCAGGCACGCGCCGGCGCCAGCGGCCGTCCGGGTCCGTAACGGCGCTCGGACAGTTCGGCCACGTCCTCGGCAGAGACCAGCCAGGCCCCTCCGACACGGCGGGCCCTCAGCCGGTTGGCAGAGATCAGCCGCCGCACGCGGGAGTCGTCAACCGCGAGGCGTGCCGCGGCCTCCCGAACGCTGAGCTCCATCCCTAGCCCTTTCGCCAACCATCACGACATCGAGACCGTTGCCGTACAGCATCTCGGACTCTGACCGATTGCGTCAACTGTCCCGAGGTCAGAACCATTCCCGTAACCTTGGGTCCGGTGTGGGGCATCAGAGCGTTGTCCGTAAGAGGCGCCGGTTGACGCGGAAGCCGTGAACCCGACCGTGACACATGTGGCGGCTGTAGTGAAGGTGCCGGGGCAGCTCACGTTGTTCGACGTCGAACTCGGCCGCTGAGGTGCACCAGGCGATCGAGGCCGGAGCCGTGACCGACCTCGGCGTCGTCCAGCAGTCCGAGTGCCGGTCATTCCCGTCCCGCGGAGCGGGCGCTGACCGCGGTCACGTGAGTCGATCGGCGGCGGGTCGTCGGCCACGGTGAGCAAGGCCCTGCCCGCTTCGGTGACAGGGCGGCCGATGATCCGCGCCATCGACTAGAGTGGTGGCACTGAGGCGACCGCCGCACTCTGCCTGGCGATCGACCTCCCAGAGGGTCCGCCGGCGCCGCCTGACACAAGCGCCTGACGGGCCGAGGGTCAGCGACATGCTGGTCGACCCATGAGGGAGTGGGAGTGCCACCACGTGGCCGCCGTCCGCAGGGCGGAGGACGCTCGGCGTCGCAGAGTGGACGCCCGCCGCGCCGGCGTGCCGACGACGGCCCGGTTCCGGTCCTGGCCGACGCCATGCATCGCGTCGACGTGGCGGTGCAGCGCGGCCGGGTCACCTCCTCGACCCGGGAGACCTTCCAGGCCGTCGCCCTGCTCATGCGCGAGCTGCGCGCGCAGGCGAAGGAAGAGCCGAGCGAGGCCAAGCGCGGCACTCAGCTCAAGCGCATCGAGGGTCTCGCCACCGTGATGGCACGGACGGCGGCGCGCAACTCCGCGCTGCTCGAGCTGCTCACCGACGACGCCGAGATGCTGTCCGGCACCGGCGAGGTCATGCGCGTGCTCCGCGAGGAGGCGGGGATGGCGCAGCCCGAGCCGGCCCCGCCTGTCGCCGAGGAGGCCGACGAGGAGTCGGCCCGTGACGAGCGTCGGGTGGTGCCGCAGTCGGTCATCTCCCGGCAGCTCGCCAACCCCTTCCTCGCCCCGGACTACTCGGCCGCGCCGGCCGCGCGTCCCCGGGTCCGCCTGCTCGCGGACTGGGAGCTGATGGGTCCCCTGCTCCGGTCGTTCGAGAGCGCGTCCGGCGGGGCCCCGTCGTGCATGGACCTGCCCGAGCCCTGGGGCGCGCACATCGCGCCGGGCCGTGACCTCATGCCGCACCAGGCGCGCGTCGTGGCCGCGGCACGGGAGGGGCATCGCCAGTTCCTGCTCGCGGACGAGCCGGGCCTCGGCAAGACCGCCCAGGCCCTCCTGGCGGCGCAGGTGGCCGATGCCTACCCCCTGCTCGTGGTCGTGCCGAACGTGGTCAAGACCAGCTGGGCCCGCGAAGCGGCGATGTGGACGCCACAGCACCCGGCGACGGTCGTGCACAGCGACGGCGACAACGTCGACGCCTTCTGCGACATCGTCATCGTCAACTACGACATCCTCGACCGGCACGTTGGCTGGCTCGGCACGTTCGGTTTCCGCGGCATGGTCATCGACGAGGCGCACTTCATCAAGAACAAGGGGTCACTGCGCTCCCGCAACGTCCTGGACCTGTCGCGACGCATCAGCAAGCGCACCCTGCGCCCGCTCCTCATGGCGCTGACCGGGACCCCGCTCATCAACGACATCGAGGACTTCCTCGCGATCTGGGAGTTCCTCGGCTGGGTCGACGACGACCAGCCGGCCCCGGACCTGCTGCACGCGCTGGAAGACAACGGCATGACGCCGGCGGACCCGGACTTCTACCCGGCGGCGCGTTCCACGGTGATCGACATGGGCATCGTCCGCCGGCGAAAGGAGGACGTCGCCAAGGACATCCCCGCCCGGCGGATCGCTGACATGCCGGTCGAGCTCGAGGGCGCGGAGGCCAACTCGATCCGCGACGCCGAGCGTCGGCTCGTACGGCGGCTGGTCAAGCGCTACCAGAGCGCGCTCGCGGCTCGCGGGGAAGAGGTGGCGGGGATCGACCACGCCCTGGTCCGCCAGGTCGCCGCACGCGAGCTGCGCGAGGCGGACGAGTCGGGCACCGGCGAGAACGTGTTCAGCATGATGCGGCGGATCGGCACCGCGAAGGCCGAGCTGGCCGCGGACTTCACCGCCCAGCTGTCGCGCAGCGCCGGCAAGGTCGTGTTCTTCGCCAAACACATCGACGTCATGGACACCGCCGAGGCGGCGCTCGCCCGCCGCGGGCTCACCACGGCGTCCATCCGCGGCGACCAGACGCCGCGGGTCCGTCAGCGCAACATCGACGCGTTCACCAACGACGAGAACGTCCAGGTCATCGTCTGCTCGCTCACCGCAGCCGGGGTCGGCATCAACCTGCAGGTGGCCTCCAACGTCGTGCTCGCCGAGCTGTCCTGGACGGCCGCCGAGCAGACCCAGGCCATCGACCGCGTCCACCGGATCGGGCAGGACCAGCCCGTCACCGCGTGGCGGGTGATCGCCGCCCAGACCATCGACGCGCGCATCGCCGAGCTCATCGACGCCAAGGCCGGCCTCGCCGCCCGCGCTCTGGACGGGGCCGAGGAGGAGGCCACGACCGTGGACGTCCAGCTCGAGGCGCTCGTGGCCCTGCTGACCAACGCTCTGGAGGAGCAGGCCGGCTGACGCTCGGGTCACCCGGCGGTGACCTTCGGCACTCGCGCATGTCGCGCATGCCGGACATGCTCGTCACCGGAGGTGTGGCATGCGGCGCCGGTGGGCGGTGTTCCTGGCGCTGCTGCTGACCGGCTGCGGCGGCACGTCGGTGCCGACCGCGCTCTCGCCGACACCCACCGCGACCGCACCGTCGCCGTCGCCGTCGCCGTCCGCCGCGCCCACCCGCTCCGTCAGGCCGGTACCGGTGCCGGTGCCCACCACCCCGCCGGCGTCGCCGACCACGACGGCCCCCGCCGCGTTGCCGGCCGATGTCGCGGCGCTGCCGTACGGCAACGGCGCCTCGATCGCTGTGGTCGTCGACGACGTGGGCGGTGCGGACACCTACCTCGCCGACTACCTCGCCCTGCCGGTGCCGGTCGCCTTCGCCGTGATGCCGATGGCCGCCAACGCCCCGCGGGACGACACCACCGTCAGCGCGGCCGGGCGGCCGGTGCTGCTGCACATCCCGCTGCCGATCGCCGCGGACCTGCAGCCGGCGGGCGGGATCGCGATCGACGCGACCGGCGCCGACGCGCGCACGTACGTCGCCTCTGCCCGGGCACGGGTGCCGCACGCCGTGGGGGCCAACAACCACCAGGGCTCCCTCGGCACGTCGACGCTGTCCCTCGTGCAGGTGGTGCTGCCCGCCCTGCACGAGCAAGGTCTGTGGTTCCTGGACTCGGTGACCTCCCAGCAGACCGTGGCGTACGCGACCGCGCTGTCGCTGGGCATGCCGTCGCGCATCAACAACGTGTTCCTCGACAACGACGACAGCGACGCCGCCGCGCGTACGCAGCTCCTTGCGCTGGCCCGGATCGCCGCCCGCAGCGGCAGCGCCATCGGCATCTGCCACGTCACTCGCCCGTACCAGCTGCACGCGCTGCAGCAGCTCGTCGGTGCCCTGCAGCAGCACGGCTACCGGTTCCGGCCGATCACCGCGGTCACCAATCGTCCGGCGGGCGGGCTCGACGCCGGCGTTGCCGTGACCCTGCCGTAGGCGCTGCAGAGGTGCGTACGGTTCCCCTGCCCCCTACGCTGCGGACCGTGGCGCGCCCTGGCTCGAGCGTGGAGGAGGTCCACCGGCGCGCCGCCGCCACGCCCCCGGTGCCGGCGGCGGAGTCCCTCACCGCGCCGCCTGCCGGCGGCCAGGCCAGGCGGGCCGGCAGGTGACCCAGACGGCGAGCGGTCTGACCAAGGCGGAGGTGCGCGAACGGCGCGCCGCCGGCCAGGTCAACGTGGTCGAGGCCGAGACCAGCCGCAGCGTCGAGGACATCCTGCGGGCGAACGTGCTCACCCGCTTCAACGCGATTCTCGGCTCCCTGCTGGTGGTCATCCTCGTCGTCGGCCCGCTGCAGGACGCGGTCTTCGGGCTGATCCTGCTGGTCAACACCCTGGTCGGCATCGTGCAGGAGCTGCGCGCGAAGGTCACCCTCGACCGGCTGGCGGTGGTCACGGCTCCGAAGGTGCACGCGGTCCGGGACGGGGTCGCGCGCGAGATCCGGTCGAACGAGGTCGTGGTCGACGACCTGCTGCTCGCCCGGCCCGGCGATCAGGTGGTCGTTGACGGCACGGTCGTCGAGTCGCGCGGCCTCGAGCTCGACGAGTCCCTCGTCACGGGCGAGGCCGACCCGGTGGCGAAGGGTGCCGGCGACCCCGTGCTCTCGGGCAGCTTCGTGGTGGCCGGGTCGGGCAGCTTCCGGGCGACCACGGTCGGGGAGGGCACGTACGCCGCACAGCTCGCGCACGAGGCGCGGCAGTTCTCCGGCGTCCACAGCGAGCTGCGTGCCGAGATCGACCGGATGCTGCGCGTCATCACCTGGTTCATGGCCCCGACCGGGCTGCTCCTCGTCATCAGCCAGCTGGTTCGCAACAGCGGCCTCGCCGACGCCGTGCGCGGGTCCGTGGCGGGCATCGTCACGATGGTTCCCGAGGGGCTGGTGCTGCTGACGAGCATCGCGTTCGCGGTCGGTGTCATCCGCCTCGGCCGGCTGCGGGTCCTCGTCCAGGAGATGGCCGCCATCGAGCTGCTCGCGCGCGTCGACACGCTGTGCATCGACAAGACCGGGACGCTCACCTCGGGCGCGCTCACCTGTGCCGGGATCGAGCCGGCGGACGGCGCGGCGGCCGCCTCCGCGGAGCAGGCCCTGGCCGCGCTGCTCGCGGCGACCGGGGACGAGAACGCCAGCGCACGGGCCATCACCGCGTCCGTCGGCGCACCCGCGGACGGCTGGTCGGCGACCACCGCAGTGCCGTTCTCCTCTGCTCGCAAGTGGAGCGGCGCGCAGTTCGCCCACCGCGGCACGTGGGTGCTCGGGGCGCCGGAGGTGGTCCTCGGGGACGTGCAGGCGGGCGGCCTCGGCCGGGAGGCCGAGCGGGCAGCCGGGGCGGGGGAGCGGGTGCTCGTCCTGGCCCGGGCGGACGCCGCGCTGGACGGCGAGGCCCTGCCGTACGGGCTCGCCCCCGTGGCCCTCGTCCGGCTCGCGGACGAGGTGCGCCCGGACGCCGAGAGCACGCTGGCGTTCCTCGCCGGAGAGGGGGTCCGGGTCGTCGTGATCTCCGGTGACCACCCGCGGACGGTCGGCGCGGTCGCTGCGCGCCTGGGCATCGACGGGGCCGACGAGCCGGTGGACGCCCGCACGCTCGCCGGCGCCGACGCACTCGCCGACGCCATGCTCCACCACACCGTGTTCGGCCGGGTGGTGCCGGCCCAGAAGCGCGACATGGTCCGCGCCCTGCAGCGGCTCGGGCGCGTCGTCGCGATGACCGGTGACGGGGTCAACGATGTGCTGGCGCTCAAGCAGGCCGACCTCGGCATCGCGATGGGCTCGGGGACGGACGCCACCCGCGGCGTGGCCCGCCTGGTGCTCATGGACAGCCGGTTCTCCGCCGTGCCGGACATCGTCGCCGAGGGGCGCAAGGTCATCGCGAACGTGGAGCGGGTCGCGAACCTGTTCGTGACGAAGACGGTGTACGCGACGCTGCTCGCCATCCTGGTCGGCGTGGCGCTGCTGCCCTTCCCCTTCCTGCCGAGGCACCTGACGCTGGTCAGTGCGCTGACGATCGGGATTCCGGCGTTCTTCCTGGCACTCGCGCCCAACGAGCGGCGCTACCAGCCGGGCTTCCTGCTGCGGGTGCTGCGTTTCGCGGTACCCGCCGGGCTGGTGACCGGTGCGGGGACGTTCGCGGCGTACGCGCTGGCCCGCGAGGAACCCGGCACGAGCCTCACCGCCGCGCGGACGACCGCTGCGATCGTGCTGTTCGGGGTGGCGCTGTGGATCCTGTCGCTGCTCGCACGCCCGGCCACGCAGGGCCGGCGGGTGCTGGTCGCCGCGATGGCCGGGCTGTTCGTGCTCGCCTTCCTCATCCCCACGGCCCGCTCCTTCTTCGCGCTGGAGGCGCCGCGGGCGATCGTCTGGCTGGCCGCCGTCGGTGTCGCCAGCCTGTGCGGCGCGGCGATCGAGCTGGGCTGGCGTGCCGCTGGCTGGCTGCGGGACAACGTCACCTACACCGGCGGGTGATTGCGCCCGACCCCGCGGACGCGGAAGGCTGCGGCCATGAAGTTCGTGCAGTACTACCTCGACTGCCTCTCGCAGGCGTCGTACCTCATCGGTGACGAGACGACGGGCCGGGCGGTGGTAGTCGACCCGCGTCGGGACGTCGAGATGTACCTGGCCGACGCGGCCGACGCCGGCCTGCACGTCGAGCTGGTGATCGAGACGCACTTTCACGCGGACTTCCTCTCCGGTCACCTCGAGCTGGCGGCGGCCACCGGTGCACAGATCGCGTACGGAGCGGCCGCCACGGCGCAGTTCCCGATCCGCCACCTTGCCGACGGGGAGCGGATCTCCCTCGGCGAGGTCACCCTCGAGGTGCTGGAGACCCCCGGGCACACGCCGGAGTCCATCTCGGTCGTCGTCCGCGAGCATCCCGACGACGGCGTGCCGTACGGGGTGCTGACCGGGGACACGCTGTTCATCGGCGACGTCGGGCGCCCCGACCTGCTCGGCTCGGTCGGGTTCACCGCCGAGGAGATGGCCCGCCGGCTGTACCGGTCGCTGCACACCAAGCTGCTGCCCCTGCCCGATGCGACGCGGGTCTTCCCCGCGCACGGTGCGGGCTCGTCGTGCGGGCGCAACCTGTCCACCGAGACGTCGTCGACTCTGGGGGAGCAGCGGGTCCTCAACTACGCGGTGCAGCCCATGAGCGAGGAGGCGTTCGTGGCCCTGGTCACCGAGGGGCAGCCCACCGCGCCGGGGTACTTCGGCTACGACGCGGTGCTGAACCGGCAGGACCGTCCGCTGCTGGACGAGCACGGCGACCCGCCGGGGATGACGCTGGAGCAGGTGCTCGCGGCCCAGCGGGAGGGCGCAGTCGTCCTCGACACCCGGCCCACCGCCGAGTACGTCGCCGGGCACCTGCGGGGGGCCCTGCAGGCGGGGCTCGACAGCCGGTTCGCGGAGTACGCCGGCAGCGTCATCCCGGCACAGGCGCCGATCATCGTGACGGGGGAGCCGGGGACGCAGGGGCAGGCGCGGGTGCGCCTGGCCCGGATCGGCTTCGACCTGGTCATCGGTCACCTGCCGGACCTCGTCCGCCATCTCACCGAGCGTCCCGACCTTTCCGTTCGCACCTCACAGCTCACTGTGACCCAGCTCGGGCAGCGGTGGGCGGAGCTGCCCGACCTGCAGCTGCTCGACGTGCGCAACCCCGCGGAGGTGGCCGAGGGCGGGGTCCCCGGCTGCGTCCACGTGCCGCTGGCGGCCCTGCCCGAGGGCCTCGCCCGGCTCGACCCGTCGGCCCCGGTGGCGGTCTTCTGCGCGGCCGGCACCCGCTCGGTGATCGCGGCCGGGCTGCTGGAGCAGCGCGGGTTCCGCGACGTGTCGTACGTGCTCGGCGGCTACGAGGCCCTCGCCTGCGAGCCCCTGCCCGCCCACTGACCTCGCAGGGGCCGGAACGCCTGATCCGCCCAGAAAGTTCCCTTCGTACGTTTCCGGTCGGGACGGCCGGGTAGCGCGGCCTACGGCGTACGACTCCTGCCGTGGGGACCTTCACCGTGACAGACATCGAGGTGCGCAGCCTCTACAAGGTCTTCGGCCGCGATGCGGACGAGGCGGTTCGCCGGCTGCAGGCCGGCGAGAGCCGCGAGGACGTCCGCACCGACCGGACCACACCGGCTGTGATCGACGCGTCCTTCCAGGTGCGGTCCGGCGAGAGCTTCGTCGTGATGGGGCTGTCCGGATCGGGGAAGTCGACGCTGCTGCGGATGCTCAACGGCCTGCTGCCGTCGACGGCCGGGACCGTGCAGGTGGGTGGTGACGACATCACCGCGCTGTCCGCGAACGACCTGCGCACGTTGCGTGCCCGGCGGATGAGCATGGTCTTCCAGCACTTCGCGCTGTTCCCGCACCGCACCGTGCTGGAGAACGCGGGGTACGGGCTCGAGGTGCAGCGCGTGCCCGCGCACGAGCGCGAGCGCCGGGCGCGCGAGGCGCTGGAGATGGTGGGCCTCGAGGGCTGGGAGGACTCCGTGCCCGACCAGCTCTCCGGCGGGATGCAGCAGCGGGTCGGGCTGGCGCGGGCGCTGGCCACGAACGCCGACGTGCTGCTCATGGACGAGGCGTTCAGCGCGCTCGACCCGCTGATCCGGCGGGAGATGCAGGACCAGATGGTCGAGCTGCAGCGGACGCTGCACAAGACGATCGTGTTCATCACCCACGACCTCAACGAGGCGATGCGACTCGGCGACCGGGTCGCGGTCATGCGCGACGGCCGCATCGTGCAGATCGGCACTCCGCAGCAGATCCTCGCCGAGCCGGCGGACGACTACGTCGCGCAGTTCGTGGCGGACGTCGACCGGTCACGTGTGCTCACCGCGCGTACCGTCATGGAACCGCCGGCGCCCGTCGTCCGCGCCGACGACGCCCCGGCGCGTGCGCTCGAGGTGCTGCGCGAGTGGCGGGCGACCGGCCTGTTCGTCGTGGACGGTGCCCGCCGGATGCTCGGCACCCTCACCGACGACCAGGTGGCGGACGCCGCGCGCTCGGGCCGGCCGAGCCTGGAGCCGGACGGTGGTCGCGACGTCACCACCGTGCACCCGGACACCCCCGTCGCCGAGCTGCTGACCCCCGCTGCCGAGAGCCGGTTGCCCCTGGCTGTCGTCGACGACGAGCGCCGGCTGGTGGGCGTCGTCCCGCGGGCCACGTTGCTGGCCGCGCTCGGCGGCGCGACCGCCGCCGACCCGTACCCCGCCGGGCAGGAGGAGGTGAGCGACCGTGCCTAGGTTCCCCATCGGAAACGCCGTCGAGGTCGCGGTCGCCTGGCTCCGGGACAATCTCGGCCCGCTGTTCCACGTCATCAACCTCGTCGTCGGCACCATGGTCGGCGGCCTGACCGACGTGCTCACCGCACCACCGGCACTCGCGCTCGCAGGGCTGTTCGCGATCCTGGCCTGGGCGATCAGTGGCTGGCGACTCGGGCTGGCCACACTCGTCGGCTTCGCCGTGCTGGACTCGCTGGCACAGTGGGAGACCGGCATGGCCACGCTGGCGCTGGTGCTCGTCGCCAGCCTGGTCGCGATCGCCATCGCGATCCCGCTCGGCGTCGTGGCTGCGCGCAGTACGTGGGGCAGCCGCATCCTGCGACCGGTGCTGGACTTCATGCAGACGATGCCGGCGTTCGTCTACCTGATCCCGGCCATCTTCTTCTTCGGCATCGGCGAGGTGCCGGGCGTGGTCGCCACCGTGGTGTTCGCCATGCCGCCCGGCGTGCGGCTGACCGAGCTCGGCATCCGGCAGGTCGACCCGGAGGTCATCGAGGCAGCGGAGGCGTTCGGGACGACGCCGTGGCGGGTGCTCACCCGCGTCCAGCTGCCGCTCGCCCTCCCGACCATCATGGCCGGCCTGAACCAGGTGATCATGCTGGCTCTGTCCATGGTCGTCATCTCGGGCATCGTCGGCGCCGGCGGGCTCGGTGCAGAGGTGTTCCGGGGCATCACCCGGCTCAACATCGGCCTGGGGTTCGAGGCCGGTCTCGGCGTGGTGATCCTGGCCATCTTCCTCGACCGGACCACGGATGCTCTCGGCGTCCTCGCCCAGAGCCGCAGCCGCAGGGCCGCCGCCGCGGCGGCCGGCGAGGGGCCGCTCGCGAACCTGCTGCCGCCGGTCTTCCGGACCCGGCCGGTGCGCTTCGCCGGGGTGGCACTCGCGCTGCTGGGCCTGACCCTGGGCACGACGCTGACCGCACCCACGACCCAGACCGCACCCGGAGCCGTCGGGGTCGGCAAGACCATCCGGATCGGTTACATCCCGTGGGACGAGGACATCGCGGCGACGCAGCTGTGGAAGCACGTCCTGGAGAACCAGGGCTTCCACGTACAGCTGACGCAGCTCGACGCCGGCCCGCTCTACTCGGGCCTGGCCAAGGGTGACATCGACGTGTTCCTCGACGCCTGGCTGCCGAAGACCCACGCGGACTACTGGCAGCGGTACAAGAGCCGGCTGCAGGACCTGGGGGTCTGGTACGACCACGCCAAGCTCACCCTAGCGGTGCCGAAGTACGTGCACGCGAGCAGCATCGGTGACCTGCAGGGCAAGGCGGCGACCTTCGACGGGCGGATCGTGGGGATCGAGCCCGGAGCCGGGCTCACCCGGATCACGAAGAACAAGGTGATGCCGGCGTACCACCTGTCCGGCTACCAGCTGACGACCGACTCCACGCCCGCGATGCTGGCGCAGCTGGACCGGTCGATCCAGGCCCGCAAGCCGATCGTGGTCACCCTGTGGCGGCCGCACTGGGCGTACGCGAAGTTCCCGATCAGGGACCTCAAGGACCCGAAGGGGGCGTTCGGCAAGCCGGAGCAGATCCACGTCGTCGCACGCAAGGACTTCGGTGCCGACTTCCCGCGGGTCGCGCAGTGGATGAGCCGGTTCTCCCTGGGTGACCAGCCGCTCGGCCAGCTCGAGCAGGCGCTGCGGGGCGCCAAGACCAAAGCTGCCACCGAGCGGGCGGTCAGCACCTGGATCAGCACGCATCAGGACCTGACACAGGGCTGGTTCGCCGCGGCCGGCGGGTGACGACCGCGGCGTCGGCCCGTTCGTTCAGGCGATGCGGCGCAGCAGCTGACGGCGTCCGGACCCGTCCACGAACAGGCCGGCCAGGGCATCCAGCTTCGCCAGGTAGTGCGGCTCCTTGTTCAGCGACTCCTCCATCTGTTCGGCGGAGGCCATGTCGGGGCTCGTGCCGATGAAGCCCACCTGGCCGAACAGCCCCGCCACGGAGTTGCCGAACAGCACCGGTACGCCGGTGATCGATGTGACGAGATCGGCCATCTCGACCGACCACTTCAGTGCGGCGGAGTACTGCCCGTTGGCGATCTGCGCCGTGGTGATGGTGGCGATCGCGCCCACATCGGCACGCTGGTAGGAACCGCCGGAGGTGTGCTGGATCTGGACGAGCTGGTCCTCGGGCGGCGCGACGACGAAGTCCATCCCCTTGGCGACCTTGTCGTGGTACTTCTCGTCGGTCGTCAGCGAGGCGGTGGCGGCCTCCAGCTCCGCCTGCGACTGCACGAACGTCGTGAAGCCCAGGGTGCCGATCGGCGCACCCGCGATCCCAGCCCACAGTGAGAACTGCAGGCCGGCGGCGCTGCTGACGAACTCACGCATCTCCTCCGCCCACGCCGAAGTCCTGCGCTGGTCCCCTCGCACGATGAGCGTCCGCGAGTAGAGCAACATGGCGCCCTCCCTTCGCCCCGGCCACACACCGGAGCGTGGACCGCATGGTGCGCCCGATCGGAGTGCGCTGTCACCGGGGACATTCCCCTCAGGCGCGGACCTCCGCGGCGTCTGCCGTCATAGCGGCGACACATTCTTTCGGGGCCGATCGGCCCTGGGCATGGCGCGACGGCCGCGCGACGCTTCAGTCGACCGCCGTCGTGCGGAGGAGGTGCGCGATGAGGCTGACCGTGAAGGACGCCGCCGGCACCGGGGCCGTGGCGATCGCCGGCTACCTGTACGCCTGGCACGCGGCCGGGACGGAAGCGGCCGTCGTGGGGTCGGTCCGCTGGCTGGCGGTCGCCCTGCTGGCTCTGGGCGTGCTCGCCTGCGCCACCGGCGGCGACACGTTGCTGAGCGTGGACGGCTACTCCCGAGTGATGTCCTGGGGCGGCGCGCTGGCGACGGCGCTCACCATCGCGGCGACCGTGACCGGGAGCGAGCGGGTGCTGACCGCCCTGGCGGTGACGATCGGCCTGCTCTGGCTGGTGACGACGGTGCGCCACGCGCTGGGGATCCACCTGGCTACACCGGAGGTCGTCGTCCCGGACGGCTCGCACGAGCGGGTGCCGGCGCCGCGCCACTGAGCATCCGGCCGGATCAGGTGCGAGCTCAGCGCACGTCCAGCTCGGCGTACATGCCTGCGCGGTAGTGGCCCGGCAGGTTGCACACCAGCTCGTACCGGCCGGGCGAGAGGTTCAGCGTGACCCATCCGGCGTCGCCGGGCCGGATGCCGTCTCCCTCGCCGTCCCCGCAGTCGCGGGAGGCCTCGCCGAGGCTGCCGGACTCGTCGACCGTGCCGTCGCTGCCGACCGGTCGCTGGCCCGCGCGTTCCCCGGCGGGCAGGGGGAGCACCACCAGCTCATGCGCACGCACGCCGTGGTTGAGCGCGACGAAGGTGACCTGGCCGGCGGGCACGCTCGTCACCAGCGGCTGCAGCATCATGCGGCCGTTCATCCAGCCGCCCATCATGCCGCCACGGCCCATGTCCGAGAGCATCACCGGCACCTGGGCCCCCGGCGTTCGTCCCGGAGCGCAGCTCGTGGCTGCAAGCCGGCCTGCGGACGGCGCCGTCCGTGGCGATCCGGCTCCCGGCGCGCCGGCCAAGGCGACGGCACCCAGCGAGGCGCCGGTGAGCGCCAGCGTTGCTCCGCCGGCGAGCAGGTAGCCCCGCAGCCTCATCTCAGCGACCGCTGCGCAGCAGCTCGCGGCGGCGGAGGTAGTCCTCCTCGTCGATCTCCCCACGGGCGAACCGCTCGTCGAGCAGCCGTTGGGCGTCCGGCTCGGGAGGGCGGGTGTGGCGTGGCCCACCGCGCTGTGACCGCCACAGGGCCACTCCTCCAGCCACCAGCAGCCCCCAGAACGCGAGCATCACCAGCGTCATCGCAAGCCAGCCGCCCCAGCCGGGGCCTTCGCCGTACCACATCATCCCGGTCGCGCCTCCTGCCACGACGCTGCCTGGCGCCCCGGCCCGGCGGGTAGGGCCATGGGTCCCGGCCGGTGGGGCCTCGGGACCTTTGTCCGGCCATCGGGGACGTTCGTCGGGACAGGTGTACCCGGGCCGGCGGGGACGATCGAGGACGTGAGCAACGACGTACCTGTCTTCACCTACGGCATGCTGCGTGCAGGCTTCGGGGACGCGGCACTGCTGGCGCCCGCCGAGCACGAGCCGGAGCCGGCCACCCTTCCCGGCGCGCTCATGCTCGACTACCAGGCCTACCCGATCGCCGTGGTGACCGGGGAGACGGCGGACCGGGTCAGTGGTGTCCTGGTTCGCCTGGACCCGGCCGCGGCCGACGAGACGCTCGCCGAGGTCGACGAGGCGCTCGGCTGTGCCGGGCTGACGTCCACCGGGCAGTTCACCCGGCGCCGGGTGCGGGTCGAGACCGCCGGTGGCGAGATCGTGGAGGCGTGGGCCTACCTGGCCGCCGACTGGGTTGCCTACCGGCTGCGGGCCGTGCTGCCCGTGGTCGCGTCGGGAGACTGGTCGCAGCAGGCGGCCGACCGGCCGGTGTCCCGCCGCTGGCACTGGACAGGCGCGAGCGTGCAGTCGTCGTTCCGGCGGGCCGACCACGGCTGGGAGTGGTGGCGGCAGCCGGCCGGTCACGGCGTACGGCGGTAGGGGTACCCGGTTCTACTTGCGGCCGGTACGCGGCTGCAGCAGGAAGATGAGCGTGCACGCGTACAGCAGCCACATGGCCCATTCGTGATCCCATGGCATGCGGACACGGTGACGTCCTGCGTGGAACATCGCCAGGGTCGAAGGGCGGTCGTCGTCCGGTCAGTCGCGGGCCTTGTCCAGCAGGGCGGTGACCGTACGCCAGTTGCGGGCGGTCGCCGTGATGCCCAGCCGGCGCAGTACGTCCTGCAGCGGGGAGTCGTGCGAGCCCTTGGCGAACGACAGGTAGATCGCGCGGTCGCCGAGCGCGAGCCGGTCCCCGCGGTGCTCCGTGCCGAGCGAGTCGAGCAGCGAGCCGTCCACCTGCTCGTCGTGGAACGCGACGTGCACCATCGTCGGACCCGCCGCCGCGCGGTCGGGGAACGGGTTGGCTGCGACGACGGCGGCGAGCTCGTCCGCGGTGCGGACGAGCACCGCGACGTCCAGGTCGTGCCGGGCACGCAGCGCATCGGCGACGCGGTCGGCCAGCCCGTCCGGCTCGGCGTCGACCACGGCGTTGCCGCTCTGCAGGTAGGTCTGCGGCGCCGCGGCCCCGGCCGCTTCCAGCGCCGCCCGGAAGTCCGCCATCGCGATCCGGTTGTGGGCGCCCACGTTCACGCCGCGGAGCAGGACCACGCATCGAGGCATGCGGACAGTCTCCCGTAGGCTCCCCGCCATGTTCGAGTGGAGTGACGACCAGCTGATGATCCGCGACGCCGTCCGGCAGTTCGTGGACAAGGAGATCAAGCCCAACCTCGAGGAGCTGGAGCACGGCGACATGCCGCCGTACGACGTCCTCCGCAAGATGTACAAGACCTTCGGCCTCGACGAGGCCGCGCGGGCCCGCTTCGCCAAGCGCGTCGAGGCCGAGACCTCCGGGGAGGACCGGTCCTCCGGTCGCACCGAGGGCGGCGGTGACGGCGGCGCGATGACGCTGATCCCGATCATCGAGCTGTGCCGGTACTGCCCCGGCATGGTCACCGCGATGGGGGTCAGCGTCGGCCTGACCGCCGCGACGATCATGAACCGCGGGACGACCCGGCAGAAGGAGCGCTGGGCGCTCGACCTGCTCACCTTCGACAAGGTCGGGGCGTGGGCGATCACCGAGCCGGGTTCCGGCTCCGACGCGTTCGGGTCGATGCAGTCCCGCGCCGTCCGTGAAGGCGACGGGTACCTGCTGAACGGCTCGAAGACGTTCATCACCAACGGTCCGTACGCCGACACGATCGTGTTCATCTGCAAGCTCGACGAGGGCAACGACCCCAAGGAGCGCAAGATCCTCTCGTTCGTGCTCGACTCGGGCATGAAGGGGCTGGAGCAGTCCAAGCCGCTGCGGAAGATGGGCCTGCACTCCTCGCCGACCGGCGAGCTGTTCCTCGACGACGTCTACGTCGAGAAGGACCGGCTGCTGGGCGAGACCGAGGACCGGCCGTACCGCGAGGGCGCCAAGGAGACGTTCTCCACCGAGCGCACGGGCGTCGCCGCCATGGCCCTGGGCATCGTCGAGCAGTGCCTGTCCCTCTCGGTCGAGTACGCGAAGAACCGGGTGCAGTTCGGCCGGCCGATCGGGGAGTTCCAGCTCATCCAGCTCAAGCTCGCGGAGATGGAGATCGCGCGCCAGAACATCCAGAACCTGGTGTTTCGCCAGATCGAGATGAGCAAGGCGGGCAAGCGGCCCAGCCTGGCCGAGGCCTCCGCGATGAAGCTGTACTCCGCGCGGGCCGCGGTGCAGGTGTCGATGGAGGCCGTGCAGCTCTTCGGCGGCAACGGCTACATGGCCGAGTTCCAGGTCGAGCAGCTCGCCCGCGACGCCAAGGTGCTCGAGATCTACGCCGGCACCAACGAGATCCAGGTCAGCGAGATCGCCCGCAGCCTGCTGCGGTAGGCCACCTGCGGAACACGGCCCGCGACACGCCGTACGAACCCCGAGTGGATCTGTCTCGCGCGCCCTGGCGGCGGGGCAGGTTGGACGGGGGCGGGGCTGACAGGGTGGGCACCATGAACCCCGAGCGCGACCTCGTCCGGGACGTCGCCGCGGCGAGTGCCGGCTCGGTCGTCGCGTCGCTGCCGGTGTTCCTGGTCGCCGCGCTCGCCGTCCAGCTGCAGGAGGACCTCGGCTTCGGCGAGTCCGGCCAGGGGGTCGCCGTCGCGCTGTACTTCGTCAGTGCGGCTGTCTGCTCGCTGCCGTTCGGCCGCATGGTCGCGTCGCTCGGTGCCCTGCGCGTGATGCGTACGGCGGCCGTGTGCAGCGGCCTGCTGCTGCTCGTGGTCGCCGCGGCCGTACGGTCCTGGGCGACGCTCCTCCCGGCGATGATGGTGGCCGGGGCGTCGAGTGCCGCGATGCAGCCGGCCGCCAACGTGTTCCTCGCGCGGCGGATCCCGGCGGCTCGCCAGGGCTTCGCGTTCGGGTTCAAGCAGTCCGCCGTACCGGCGTCGACCCTGCTGGCCGGGCTGGCCGTCCCCGTGGTGGCCCTGACCGTCGGCTGGCGCTGGGCGTTCGTGGCGGCGGGCGCGCTGGCCCTCGTCGTCGCGGCCACGCTGCCACGCCCACGTACGACGCTCGCGCAGCGACGCGCCCAGCCGAGCGCGCCACCGCTGCCGCGCGAGCAGACCGTGCCGCTCGTCGTGCTGTCGGCCGGGTTCCTGCTCGGCATCGCGGGCGCGACCGCGCTGGCCAGCTTCCTCGCGACCGCGAGCGTCCACGCCGGGGTGAGCAAGGGCACCGCCGGTCTGCTCGTCGCGCTCGGCGGCGTCTCGGCCATGCTCGCGCGCATCGTCACCGGCGTGCTGGCGGACCGGCGCGGCGGCCGCCACCTGCCGGTGGTGGCCGCGATGCTGCTGACCGGCAGCGCGGGCTACGTGCTGCTGGCCGTGGCCGCTGCCGCCCGGCTACCGGTGCTGCTCGTGCCCGGGGTGGTGCTGGCGTTCGGGGCCGGCTGGGGCTGGAACGGGTTGTTCAACTTCGCGGTCATCCGCACCCACCAGGACCACCCCGCCCAGGCCACCGCCATCACCCAGGCCGGTGGCCGCGTCGGCGGGGTCCTGGGGCCGCTGCTGTTCGGTTTCGTGGTGACCCACGGGTCGTACGCCGCCGCCTGGTCCGGCGCCGTGGTCGCGGCGGTCCTGTCCGCGGCCACCATGCTCGTGGGCCGCCGGATGCTCGTCCGGCAGCGCGCGGCCGGACGCTAACAGGTGTCGGGCAGGTTCTGCCCGGTGGTGGCGCTGAGGCCGGCGCACTGCACGCTCGCGTACACCTGCGTGGCGCCTGCCGACGCGCCGCCGGACTGCGGCGAGTCGTCGGCCCACGCGATCGCGGCCCGACCGTCGGGGGTCAGCGCGACCTGGAAGAAGTCGAGCAGGTCCCGGGTGTTCCCCGTGCAGGTGACGCCGGTCGTGCAGATCGCCCCGTAGTGGATCGGGTGGTCGCCGACGACGGTCTGCGTACGGGTGGCGGGGCCGAACGGCTTGAACTGCACCTGCGCCATGTACACGTTCCAGACGTTGCCGGGGTCGTCGTACGTCGCTGCGGTGCCGCCGTACCAGACCACGTCGGCGCGGCCGCCCTCGCCGCCTGCCACCCAGGCGTAGAGGTTGGACGTGGCACCGGTCGCGTCCACCTGCACCGGTGTGGTCCAGGTCAGTGAGCCGGGCGCCCGGTACGCGGTGTACACGTGCGTACCGCTCGACCAGGCCGCCCACAGACCGCCCTCGGCGTCGATGTCCAGCGACGGGAAGATGTGGTCGTAGCTCTCCGAGCCGTCGCCCTCGTAGATCGGCGTGTCGGTCCACGTGTAGCCGTCGTCGAGTGACGTCGCGAGGTAGACGCCGAAGTTGTTCGTGGCCAGCGTCCCGGCGACGGAGTTGAGGTTCTCGGTCGCGTTGCGCGGTGCGGTGAAGATCGTGTACAGCGGCTTCACCGGCAGCGTCGACGTGCGGTCCTGCACGATCGGGCCGAGCATGTTGTTGTACAGCGCCTGCGCGATGTGGTTCGCGTCGATGGCCAGCCCACGGTCGAGGTAGGTCATCCCGCCGTCGGTGGACGCGGCGACCGCGATGTTGTTGGTCTCCACGATGTGGTAGCTCATGTAGATCGTGCCGTCGACACCTGCGGTCATCCACTGGCGGTCGGTCAGCGGGATCTGGCTGCCGGCCGGGTTCGCCAGCGTCCATGTCTGACCGTTGTCGGTGGACCGGCCCACGGTCAGGTTCGCCAGCGTGAGGCTGGAGTACGAGAGCGTGGCCGCGGTGGCTCCTGGCTGGGGCGGGGTCACGGCGAGGTCGCAGTCACCGCCGCCGACCCCGTTGTCGGGTGCGCCCAGGAACGTCGCCGACCGGCCATCGGGGGCGACCCGCCACAGCTCGCAGCCGATCGGGGTCGAGGCGGGCGCCATGACGAAGATGTCGCCCGCGGGCGTGACCCGGAGGCTGGGCTCGCCCTGGACCAGGCCGTACGGGAAGCCCGCCGCCAGGTGCGTTCCCGGCGGGAAGGCGGGGGCCGGGTCGCCGCTGGCCGCGGGCGCCGTGACGAGTGCGGTGGCGGTGGCGGTGGCGAGCGCGGTGGGGATGACTAGCCATCTCATACGCATGGTGTGACCATCCGGGTGCGTTGCGTGGACTCCGGGATACTCACGCGGGCCCGGGCCACGCGGCCATAGTCAATCCGGGCCATGTACGGACCGTGACGATGCTGCGTACGGGCGGGCCCGGCCGCCCGGCTAGCCTCGCCGGCGTGACCGGCGAGCTGGCGCAGATCACGTTCCCGGCAGAGCTGCCCATCAGCGCGCGCCGGGCGGAGATCGCCGCTGCGATCCGCGATCACCAGGTGGTCATCGTCGCGGGGGAGACCGGCTCGGGGAAGACCACGCAGCTGCCCAAGATCTGCCTGCAGGTCGGCCGTGGTGACGCCGGCGTGATCGGCCACACGCAGCCCCGGCGGCTGGCCGCGCGGACCGTCGCCGAGCGGATCGCCGAGGAGATGGGCACGCAGGTCGGCGGCGCGGTCGGCTACAAGATGCGCTTCACCGACCGGGTCGGCCCGCAGACCCGCGTGAAGCTCATGACGGACGGCATCCTGCTGGCCGAGATCCAGAGCGACCGTGAGCTGCGGCAGTACGACACGCTCATCATCGACGAGGCACACGAGCGCAGCCTCAACGTCGACTTCCTGCTCGGCTACCTCAAGCGGCTGCTGCCCCGTCGGCCCGACCTGAAGGTCGTCGTCACCTCCGCCACCATCGACCCGGACCGCTTCTCCCGGCACTTCGCCGACGCGCCGGTCGTCGAGGTCTCCGGCCGTACGTACCCCGTGGAGGTTCGCTACCGGCCGGTTGCCGACGAGGCCGACGACCGTGACCGCGACCAGGTCGAGGCCATCTGCGACGCGATCAGCGAGCTGCGTGCGGAGGCGCCCGGCGACGTGCTCGTGTTCCTGTCCGGCGAGCGCGAGATCCGCGACACCGCGGAGGCGGTGCGCCGGATGAACCTGCCCGACACCGAGGTGCTGCCGCTGTACGCGCGGCTGTCCGCAGCCGACCAGCACAAGGTCTTCGCACCGCACGGCGGGCGGCGCGTCGTGCTCGCGACGAACGTCGCCGAGACGTCGCTGACCGTTCCCGGCATCAAGTACGTGGTCGACCCGGGCACGGCGCGCATCTCCCGCTACAGCCACCGGCTGAAGGTGCAGCGGCTGCCGATCGAGCCGGTCT
Source organism: uncultured Actinomycetota bacterium (assembly GCA_963728075.1). Taxonomy (GTDB): domain Bacteria; phylum Actinomycetota; class Actinomycetes; order JAFAQI01; family DASSKL01; genus CAVSIP01. Next base: position 56,279 of record CAVSIP010000008.1, read on the forward strand.
CGCAGGCCTCGGCGAACCAGCGGAAGGGGCGCTGCGGCCGTACGTCGGACGGCATCTGCATCCGGCTGTACTCCGAGGAGGACTTCCTCGCGCGGCCGGAGTTCACCGACCCGGAGATCCTGCGCACGAACCTCGCGTCGGTCATCCTGCAGATGGCCGGCCTCGGCATCGGGGAGCTGGCCGACTTCCCCTTCCTCGACCCGCCGGACCGCAGGCAGGTGCGCGACGGTGTCGCACTGTTGCACGAGCTCGGCGCTCTGCAGCCGGACGAGCCCGACCCACGCAAGCGGCTGACCCCGCTGGGCCGGCGGCTGGCCGCCCTGCCGGTCGACCCGCGGTTGGCGCGGATGGTTCTCGAGGCCGACCGCAACGGCTGCGTACGCGAGGTGCTGGTCATCACCGCTGCACTGTCCATCCAGGACCCGCGCGAGCGGCCGGTTGACCACCAGCAGGCGGCCGACGACAGCCATCGCCGGTTCGCCGACCCGACGTCGGACTTCCTGGCCTACCTCAACCTGTGGAACTACCTGCAGGAGAAGCAGCGCGCGCTGTCGTCCAGCGCGTTCCGGCGGATGTGCCGCGCCGAGTACCTGCACTACCTGCGGGTGCGCGAGTGGCAGGACCTGTTCGGGCAGCTGCGCCAGGTCGCGCGTGGCATGGGCATCCGCCTCAACGACGCACCCGCCGACGGCAAGCAGGTGCACCTGTCGCTGCTGGCAGGGCTGCTGTCGCACGTGGGGCTGCGCGACCCGGACAAGCAGGACTACCTCGGTGCGCGCGGCGCGCGGTTCGCGCTGTGGCCGGGGTCGGCGCTGTTCAAGAAACCGCCGCGCTGGGTGATGGCCGCCGAGCTGGTCGAGACCTCGCGACTGTGGGGGCGGGACGCTGCGCGTATCGAGCCGGACTGGATCGAGCCGCTGGCCGGCCACCTGGTGCAGCGCTCGTACAGCGAGCCGCACTGGGACGCGCGGCGCGGTGCGGTGATGGCGTACGAGAAGGTCACGCTGTACGGGCTGCCCGTGGTGCCGTCCCGGCGCGTCGGCTACGCCCGGATCGAGCCTGCGCTGTCGCGGGAGATCTTCATCCGGCACGCGCTCGTGGAGGGGGACTGGCAGGCGCACCACCGTTTCCTGGCCGAGAACCAGCGGCTGGTAGAGGGCGCGGAGGAGCTGGAGCATCGGGCACGCCGACGGGACATCGTCGTGGACGACGAGGCGGTGTTCGACTTCTACGACGCGCGCATCCCGGCCGATGTCGTGTCCGCGCGCCACTTCGACCGCTGGTGGAAGACGGCGCGGCGGGAGCAGCCGGACCTGCTGACGTTCTCGCGGTCGCTGCTCGTCGCCGAGGGTGCGGGCGGGGTGAGTGAGCAGGACTACCCGGACGTCTGGCGGCGGGAGGGGCTGGAGCTGGCGCTGTCGTACCGCTTCGAGCCCGGGGCGGACGACGACGGCGTCACGGTGAGCGTTCCGCTGGCCGTGCTCAACCGGGTCCGCGGGGAGGACCTCGAACGGCACGTGCCGGGCCTGCGGCATGACGTGGTCACGGCGCTGCTGCGGGCGCTGCCGAAGGACGTGCGCCGGCGGCTCGGGCCCGCGCCCGACCTGGCGCGCGAGCTGCTGCCGGGTCTCGAGCCGGACGGCCGTCCGCTTGCGGACGCGCTCGCCTGGCAGGTGCTGCGGCTGACCGGCGTCGAGGTCTCGCCCGACGACGTGGACCTGACCAGGCTGCCGCCGCACCTGCGCATGCGCTACCGCGTGGTCGACGCGGACGGGCGCGAGCTCGCGACCGGTCGCGACCTCGCCGCTCTGCGCGACCGGCTGCAGCGCCGGCTGCAGGCGACCCTCGCCGACGCAGCGCCGGAGCTCGAGGTCGGTGGTCAGACGTCCTGGACGTTCGGCTCGCTGCCCACGGTGGTGGAGCGACGGCTCGGCGACCACGCCGTCCAGGGGTTCCCGGCGCTCGTCGACGAGGGCCGCTCCGTCGGCGTACGCATCCTGGCCTCGGCCGTCGAGCAGCGCCGGTCGATGTGGTCCGGCACCCGCCGGCTCCTGATGCTGGGCCTGCCGTCACCGGTCAAGCCGGTGCTGTCGCAGCTGCCGAACCGGACGAAGCTGGCGCTCACCCACGCGCCGCACTCCGGCGCGCCGGCGCTGTTCGACGACTGCCTGACCTGCGCCGCCGACTTCCTCGTCGCGGAGGCGGGCGGACCCGCGTGGGACGCGGACGCCTTCGCCCGGCTGCGCGCGCAGGTGCAGGGTGACCTGGTGGGCACCGTGCTGGCCGTGGTCGGTGAGGTCGCAGACGTGCTGGCCGTACGACAGGACGTGCAGGAGCGGCTCGCGCCGCTGACGGCGCCGGTGCTGGCGCCGTCCGTCGCGGACGTGCAGGAGCACCTGGCCCGGCTGGTGTACCCCGGCTTCGTGACCGCCACCGGGCGCCGGCGGTTGCGCGACGTGGTGCGGTACGTGCGCGGCGTCGCGCACCGGCTGGACAAGCTCACCGACGACCCGCTGCGTGACCAGCAGCGGATGGTGGGTGTGCACCGGGTCGAGCAGGAGTACGCCGACCTAGTCGCCGGGCTCCCGCAGGCGCGCCGGGGCGACGACGACGTCGTCGCCGTGCGCTGGATGCTCGAGGAGCTGCGGGTCAGCGTCTTCGCGCAGGTGCTGGGCACTGCGCGCCCGGTGTCGGAGAAGCGGATCTACCGCGCGATGGACGACGTGGTGAATACGTGACATTGGTCCCCATCTGGCCGGCCGGTCGCCGTGCTGGGGTGGGACCCACCGGCGAACCGAAGGGGACGTGATGCGCGCGCTACGCCTGCTCGAGTGGAAGTCCGACCCGGAGATCGTCGAGGTCGACGACCCGACCCCTGGCCCCGGAGAGGTGGTCGTGCGGGTCGGCGGGGCGGGAGCCTGCCACTCCGACCTGCACCTGATGCGCGACTTCGAGGGCGGTCTGCTGCCGTGGGGTCCGCCGTTCACGCTGGGCCACGAGAACGCCGGCTGGGTGCACAGCGTCGGCGCCGGGGTGGTCGGGTTCGACCTCGGGCAGCCGGTTGCCGTGCACGGGCCGTGGGGCTGCGGGACCTGCGCGCGCTGCCGCGCCGGCATCGAGAACTACTGCGAGAACCCGCTGGGCGCCCCGGTGCCCGGCGGCGGTGGCGGGCTGGGGCTCGACGGCGGCATGGCCGAGCTCATGCTCGTGCCGGACGCGCGGTTCCTCGTCCCGCTTCCGGAGGGGCTCGAGCCCGCCGCGGCCGCACCGTTGACGGACGCCGGGCTCACGCCGTACCACGCCGTGCGCCGGTCCTGGCCGAAGCTGCCACCCGGCAGCACGGCCGTGGTCATCGGCGTCGGTGGTCTCGGGCACCTGGGGGTGCAGATCCTCAAGGCCACGACCGCAGCGAGAGTCATCGCCGTCGACACCCGGCCGGAGGCGCTGGAGCTGGCCGAGCGACACGGCGCGGACCTGACGGTGACCCCCGGCGACACGGCGGTCCAGCAGATCCGCGAGGCGGCCGGCGGCGTCGGTGCCGACGCGGTGTTCGACTTCGTCGGTGCGGACGCGACGATGGCGCTGGGCGCGGGCGTGACGCGCATGCTCGGCGACCTGACCGTCGTGGGCATCGCCGGCGGCACCCTGCCGGTGTCGTTCTTCTCGGTGCCCTACGAGGTGTCGATCCAGACCACGTACTGGGGGACCCGGCAGGAGCTCGTCGAGGTGCTGGACCTCGCCGCGCGCGGCCTGCTCACGCCGGAGATGACGACGTTCTCCCTCGATGAGGCCGTCGACGTGTACCACCGGTTGGAGAAGGGCGAGCTGGCCGGACGCGCGGTGATCGTCCCGAACCAGCAGGCCTGAGCCAGCCAGTCGTCGTCTACATCGCCTTGCGGAGCCGGAAGGCGACGAACGCGGGCTCGCGCGAGAGCTTGTCGAAGACGTCGGGGTGCGCGTCCGCCATCGCGGGGTCGGGAGACGGTTCCACGAGCCGCTCGATGGCGAAGCCGGCCTCGGCGAACTCCCCGGCGAGCCTGGTGAGGGGCATCCGCCAGGCCGTGATCTCCCAGCCCTTGCTCCGGGTCTCGGTGACCGGGCTGACGTCGAAGTACGAGCCGCCCAGCCGCAGCCAGTCACTGGTGGGGTGGGGGGTGCTCAGCACGAGCACGCCGTCCGGTCGCAGCATGCGGTACGCCTCCCGCAGGAAGCCGACTCGGTTCGTCACGTAGTGGTACGCCAGCGCGCACAGGACGACGTCCAGCGAGGCGCTGTCCAGCCACGTGAACGGGTCGTCGAGGGCGTGGACGCGCAGGTCCGCTCGGCCGCCGGTACGGGCCGTGGCGAGCTCGATCATCGCCGGCGACGCGTCACAGCCGGCGCCGTCCGCACCTCGTCCGAGCAGCTCCTCGAGGTAGAAGCCCGGGCCGCAGGCGGCGTCCAGCATCCGCTTCCCGGCGACGTCGCCGAGGAGCCGCAGCGTCGCTGGGCGGTCGTACAGGGCGTTGTACGGAGCCACGGCTGCATGGTCCTCGTACTCCGCCGCGAAGGAGTCGTACTGCGCCGGATCCGGGGGCACCTCGGGCACGGCGGGCAGCCTCTCACGCGGGCACAGACGACTGTCGCCGCTGCCACGCGAACCAGGCGGCCAGCCCGATCCCGAGCAGGAGCTCGGTGCCCGTCACCGCACCGAACGGGATCGATCCCAGCGGAACCCCCGGATGCGGAGCGGCGTGCACCAGCGGTTCGAGCAGGACCGCACCGGCGGCAACGGCAGCCGCGTGGCGCGCTCGCGCCACGTGCCAGCGGTGGCCCAGCCGGCCGAACAGCGGCCCGGTCACTGCACTGCCCAGGAACCACAGCGCGTTGGACCGGGCGAACTCGGTGAGGCTCGCGACGCTGAGATGCGCGTGCTCGATCGGGCTGATCGTCATGAGGCCGTAGCCGAGCAGGGCGACGAGTGTGCCTCCAGCACCCAGTACGGCGGCACGCTGCGGGCTGCGCTGCGTACACCCGATCACGAACGGCAGCAGCAGCCACGGCGCCGACAGTGCGGGGACCTCCCACGCGTGCACCCAGAACCGGGTGAGGCTGCCGACGTACTGGTCGGCCGCACCGAACGCGGCACACCCGAGAAGCAACAGCACCGGCATGACCCGGCAGTGTCGCATTCCCTTCGTACACAGGGCATTCAGCCCCTTCCGGGTCAGCCAGAACTGTCGGACGTGACCCGTAATGTCCTCGCTGTGATGGACCTGCTGGCACGGCTCGTGGACGCGGACCCCGCGTCGCTGTCCCGGGACGAGCAGCTCGACGCCCTGGCGGCGTGGGAGCAGGTCACCGCATGGGTCGAGGCGCAGAAGGTCGCGCTCCTCGCGACCGTGGCCGGGCCGGAGCCGGACGAGGACGACGACTGGGTGCGGGAAGAGGTCGCCTGCGCCTTGACGCTGTCGCCGGCGGCAGCCGACCGCCGCATCACCGCCGCCCGGGCACTCGCGACCCGACTGACTGCGTCGCGCGACGCGCTGGCGGTCGGTGCGCTCACCCCGCTGCAGGCGATGGTGCTCGTCGAGGAGACCACCGTCCTCGGCGCCGAGGCCTGCCGGCTGGTCGAGAAGGCGGTGCTCGACCAGGCCGCGGAGCTCACGCCCGGGCGCTTCCGCGGTCTGGTGCGCCGGGCGGTGGTCGCCGCGGATCCCGATGGAGCAGCCGAGCGCAGCGCCCTGGCGCGGGAGACGCGGGCCGTCCAGCACTGGGCCGAGCCCGACGGCATGGCGACGATGACCGCGACCATGGGGGCGGAGTCGATCCGCGCCATCTGGGACGCCGTGACGGCCGTCGCCGAACGGTGGGCCGACGGGCGGACGCTCGACCAGCGACGTGCCGACGCGCTGTACGCACTCGTCACCGGCTCGGAGGCGGCCCCGCAGGTCCAGCTGCAGGTGACGGTCGACCTGCCCACTCTCGTGGGGCTGGCGGACGAGCCCGCGACGCTGCACGGCTTCGGCCCGCTGCCGCCCGAGCTGGTGCGCGTGCTGGCCGGCGACGCGATCTGGCAGCGCTGGGTGACCGATCCGCTGACGGGCGAGCTGCTCGACCAGGGTCGTACGGCGTACCGCCCGAGCCGGGGAATGCGCCGGTTCGTGGAAGGCCGGGACCGACGCTGCCGGTTCCCCGGCTGCACGCGCCCGGCGCGGCGTTCCGACCTCGACCACCGTGAGCCCTGGGAGGAAGGCGGTCCCACCGACCGCGACAACCTCGTCCCGCTGTGTCGACGGCACCACCGGCTCAAGACGTTCACCCGCTGGCGCTACCGGCGCCTGCCTGACGGGACCGTCGAGTGGACCGACCCGCTGGGTCGGACGTACCGCGACCCGCCGCAGCGGGAGTGAGCACGCGCACCATGTGCATCTCCAGCCGGTCCGGGTCGCTCGGCAACGGCTGGCGGTCGGCGGTGGCGACGAAGCCGCGCCGTTCGTAGAGGCCGATCGCCCGCCGGTTTCCTTCTGTCACCCAGAGCCCGAGCACGCGCGCGCCGCGGTCGCACGCCCAGCGCACGACTGCGTCGACGAGCTGGTTCCCGACACCGCGTCCGCGTGCGTGCGGGGCAACCCACAGGGAGACCATCTCGACGTCGGCCGGCGGGCCGTCGGTCACGTAGCCGCCGACCAGGCCGACCCATGCGCCGTCCTCCTCGGCGACGAACGCGGTGCGTACCTCTCCTGCTGCAGCCGACCGCGCCCGCTCCTGCCAGTCGGCGTCGGTGAGCGCCTGCTCGCGCGCGAGCGTGCTGCCGAACGCACCCGGCGCGTCCGCCAGCGCCGCCAACCGGATCTCCCGGTAACGGGGCCAGTCGTCGCTTCGCAGCTGCCGGACCTGCACGCCAGCACGGTGTCCTGCGCCGTTGCAGGGACGCAAGCGCATTCCGTCCGGACTCAGTGCCTCAGCGCGTCCCGCAGGGTGCCGGTTACCGGTGACAGGTGCACGGTCGAGCCGGGGTCCCCCTCGCCGCACCAGGCCAGGTCCAGGCCGTCGGGGATCGCGATGCGGGTGCCGCTGGAGGCACCGGGCAGCGTCACCTCGGCCCAGCGTGCCGGCGTGACGTCACCGGTGTCGCAGCGGTACTTGTTGACGACCGCGTACGCGTGACCGCCGGGCTGCAGCGTGACGTCCGCCGGCGGGTCGGCGGTCACCATCTGGTCACCGCTTCTCGCGTACGAGAAGGGGAGTGGCTGCCCGTCCGGACCCAGCAGTGTCACGGTGGGGTAGCCATGCAGCGTGCACGGCGAGCCGCCGGTGTTCGTCAGCGCGAGTGCCAGCGTGTGCTGCCCGGTGGCTTCGGAGACCCGCTCACCGGTGGACACCAGGACCTGTGCGCAGGCGGCGGCTGCCTGGGCGCCGGCCGCGTCGACGAGCGCCGTGAGCCGGTGCACGACCGCGTCGGTCACAGCGGCCGTGTACGCGCCGTTCGTCGCGACCCGGCAGCCGGTGAGGGGCAGGTGCACGCCCACGTGGACGCCGTCGGCGTACGCGAAGTAGACGCTGAAGTGCGCGTCGTCATCCATCGGGCAGTACGTGCGGCCGGACAGTGTCACCGCCGGCAACGCGTTCAGCGCAGCCACCAGGTCCCCGATGCCCTTGCGGACGTCGGCGTGGCGCAGCGGGCCACCGTCGTTCAGTCCCGGGTAGCGGCAGACGGTGGCGACCACCGGCTCGCCGGGCACGAGCCGCTGAGCCGCTCCGGGGTGTGGCGGCGTGTACTTGTCGGGCAGGGCCTCGTTCGGGCAGCCCGGTGCCGCCACCTCCGTACCGGCCGCCGGCGGGCGCTGCACCACCGCGGGTGAGCCGCCGCCGGTCAGCGCGGTCACCCCGACGACCCCGCCTGCGACCAGCGCGACCCCTGCGGCGGCCGCCTGCACGCGCAGGCGGCGGCTGCGTACGCGCCGCGCACCGGCGAACAGGTCGGGTGCCTGTGGCGGGGGCGGTGCCAGCGTGTGCAGCGCCGCCGAGACCCGGTCCTCGAACTGCTCGCTCATCGCGTCGCCTCCCACCGCTGCAGGTCGTCGCCGGCCGTGGCCCGCAGGCGGGCCAGGGCGCGGGACGCCTGGCTCTTCACCGTCCCGACGGAGCAGCCGAGCGCCTCGGCCGTCTGCTCCTCGGACAGGTCCTCGTAGTAGCGCAGCACCAGGACGGCACGCTGGCGCCGCGGCAACGCGGGCAGCAGCCGCGCCAGCGCGTCGCGCAGGTCCACGTCCCCGTACGGGTCGTCGCCGGCCGGGCGGTCCGGCAGCACCTCCGTAGGCTGCTCGCCGCGCCACTTGCGCCGCCACCAGCTCGCGTACAGGTTCACCATCGTTCGGCGCAGGTAGGCCTCCGGCTGCCCGTCGCGCTCCAGCCGCTCCCAGCGTGGCCACACCCGCGCCAGCGACGTCTGCAGCAGGTCCTCGGCCTGCTGCCAGTCACCGGTCAGCAGCCATGCCGTACGCAGCAGCGCGTCCTGGCGCGCGAGCACGAACTCGCGCAGCCCCTCCGGCTCGCCCGCCACCACACCCCCAGGTTCTCGGTCTCACCTCACACAACCAACAGGACCCCGCGAAAGGTTGCCTCCCGTTCCGGACGGGGGGCTCCGGTGGCGTGCGAGCATGGGCTCTCGTGTCGTCCCGTCCACTCGTGCTCGCCTCCGCGTCACCCGCGCGGCTGCGGCTGCTGCGCTCCGCCGGGTTCGACCCGGTGGTCGTGGTGAGCGGCGTGGACGAGGAGGCGGTCACCACCACCGACCCGCGGGCGCTCGCGGAGGAGCTGGCCATGGCCAAGGCGCGTACGGTCGCCGGCCGCGGCCTACCAGCCGGCGCGCTCGTGGTCGGGTGTGACTCGGTCTTCGAGCTCGACGGGCGGTCGCTCGGCAAGCCGGTGGACGCCGACGACGCGATGGCGCGCTGGCAGGAGATGCGAGGCCGTACGGGGGTGCTGCTCACCGGTCACTGCGTCGTCGACACCGCGCGGGGCCGGGAGGTGTCCGCCGTCGCCGAGACCACCGTCCGCTTCGGCCGCCCCACCGACGAGGAGCTCGCGGCGTACGTCGCCAGCGGGGAGCCGATGCGCGTCGCCGGCGGGTTCACGCTGGACGAGCGCGCGGCGCCGTTCGTGGACGGCGTCGACGGCGACCCGAGCAACGTCATCGGGCTGTCGCTGCCGCTGCTGCGCCGGCTGCTCGCCCGCCTCGACGTGAGGATCACGGACCTGTGGTGCTGAAGATCGGACCGATCGAGGTCGACCCGCCCGTGGTGCTGGCACCCATGGCGGGCGTCACGAACACGGCCTTCCGCAGCCTGTGCCGGTCCTACGGCGCGGGGCTGTACGTCAGCGAGATGGTCTCGGCCCGGGCACTCGTCGAGGGCAACGACAAGACCTACCGCATGGTCGAGTTCTGTGCGGACGAGCACGTGCGCAGCGTGCAGCTGTACGGCGTCGACCCGCGTGTGGTCGGTGCGGCGACGCGCATCCTCGTCGAGGAGGTCGGTGTGCACCACGTCGACCTCAACGTCGGCTGTCCGGCCCCGAAGGTCACCCGGCGCGGTGGGGGAGCGGCGCTGCCCGTACGCACCGCGCTGTTCGCGGCCATCGTCCGTGCCGCGGTCTCCACCGCCGGGACCATGCCCGTGACCGTCAAGATGCGCATGGGCGTGGACCAGGCGGCGCTCACCTACCTCGATGCCGGGCGGGCGGCCGAGGACGCCGGTGCTGCGGCCGTCGCGCTGCACGCCCGGACCGCGGAGCAGCTGTACTCGGGACGCGCAGACTGGTCGGCGATCGGTCGGCTGAAGCAGGCGGTCACGTCGGTGCCCGTGCTCGGCAACGGTGACATCTGGGCGGCCGGGGACGCCGTACGGATGGTGCGCGACACCGGCTGCGACGGCGTGGTGGTCGGCCGGGGCTGCCTCGGCCGGCCGTGGCTGTTCCGCGACCTGGTCGACGCGTTCGCCGGCCGGGACGTCACACCGCCACCGGCGCTCGGCGAGGTCATCCCGGTGATGCGCCGGCACGTGCGGCTGCTCGTCGAGGCCAAGGGCGACGAGCTGATCGGCGTGCGCGACTTCCGCAAGCACGTCGGCTGGTACCTCACCGGTTACCGCGCAGGCAGCCAGCGCCGTCGCCAGATGGCGAACGCGTCTTCGCTCGCGGAGCTGGACGCACTGCTCGCCGAGCTCGACCCGACGGAGACCCTGCCCGCCGGCTCCGAGCACCTGCCCCGCGGTCACCTGCAGGGCCCCCGCCCGGTGACGCTGCCCGCGGGCTGGCGCGAGTCCGCGGCCGACCCCACCCCGCCCGAGGGCGCCGACGTGCTCGTGTCCGGCGGCTGACCCGCTGGGGACCTTCGCCCCCTGGCCCGCCCGTCGGTGCTGCGGAACCGTGGAAGGGGCCCGAAGCCCCCGACCAGACGGCCACCGACATGACCGCCATCGTGCAGCACGCCACCGACCGGACGCCCTGCGCGCACGCGCTGCCCGTCGATGCGGTGCTGCAGCAGCTGGGGAGCGGGCCCAACGGGCTCTCGGCCGTGGAGGCCGAACGCCGCCTCGCCGAGGACGGGCCGAACGTCATCCCGGAGCCACCCCTGCCCAGTGCGTGGGCGGTCTTCCTCCGGCAGTTCCTCAGCCCGTTCATCTACGTCCTCATGTTCGCCGGAGGCCTGTCGGCGTACCTGGGCGAGTGGTCCGACGCCACGTTCATCGGCGCCGTCCTCGTCCTCAACGCCGTGATCGGCGGGTTCCAGGAGAACCGCGCGCAGCACAGTGCGGCAGCCCTGCGCCGGCTGGTCCCGGCTCACGCGCGGGTGCTGCGCGACGGTGACGTCGTGGAGCTCGACGCGATGGACCTGGTCCGCGGTGACGTGCTGCTGCTGGCATCGGGGGACCGGGTGCCGGCCGACGTACGGCTGCTGGACGCACCCGCGCTGCGCTGCGACGAGTCGCTGCTCACCGGGGAGTCGAAAGCGGTCGCCAAGGAGGCCGCGACCGTCTTGGAGGCGACGACCGGGCTCGCGGACCGGCTGAACATGGCCCACGCCGGCACCCTGGTGACGTTCGGCCGGGGCACCGGTGTGGTGGTGGCCACGGGGGCGGGGACGACGGTGGGTCGGCTCGCCGGGGACCTGGCCCGGCCGGTGGAGGCCGACCCGCCGCTGCTGGTGCGGATGCGCCAGTTCACCCTCGGCGTCTCAGTGGTCATCGCCCTCGTCGCCGTGGGCCTCGGCGCGATCGAGGCCGGCCGGGGCACGCCGCTGCACGAGGTCGCCCTGATGGCGATCGCGCTCAGCGTCGCCGCCATCCCCGAGGGCCTGCCGGTCGCTCTCACCGTCGCGCTGGCCATCGGCATGACCCGGATGGCGCGCAGGCGGGTCGTCGTCCGCCGGCTGCTCGCGGTGGAGTCACTCGGGTCGTGCACGGTCATCGCCTCCGACAAGACCGGCACGCTGACGCTCAACGAGCTGACCGCGACCCGGATCACCCTGCCGGGCGAGCCCGCCTGGGAGGTGACCGGCGCGGGCACCGAGCCGTACGGCGAGCTGCTGCTGCCCGGTGGGGAGGACGTACGCCACCTCACGCTGGTGGACCGGCTGGCCCTGGCCACGGTGCTGTGCAACGAGGCCGTGCTCGCCCACACCGAAGGCGGGTGGACCCACCACGGCGACGCGGTGGACGTCGCGCTGCTCGTCCTCGCGCACAAGGTCGGGGTCACCCGGACGCAGGCACTGCGCGCCCGCCCGCAGGTGGCCGCCATCCCGTTCGAGTCCGAGCGGAGGTACGCCGCGACCCGCCACAGCGGTCCGGACGGCGACGAGGTGATGGTCAAGGGCGCGATCGAGCGGGTGCTGTCCATGTGCACGTGGGAGGCCACCGCCGAGGGGGACCGGCCGCTGGACGTGGTCGAGGCGCTGGCCGCCGCCGACCGGCTCACCGCGATGGGGTGCCGGGTGATCGCGGTTGCCGGTGGCCCCTACCGCGGCACCGCGGACCGGGCGGAGCTGGCGGAGGAGGACCTGCGCGAGCTCACCTTCCTCGGTCTCGTCGGGATGATGGACCCGCCCCGCCCCGCCGCCGCCACTGCGGTCGCCGACTGCCACGGTGCCGGCATCGAGGTCGTGATGGTCACCGGCGACCACCCCGACACCGCGCTGGAGATCGCGCGCGCGGTCGGCATGGCCGAGGACCGCGGCCAGGTCGTCACCGGCCAGCAGCTGCGCGCCGCCGAGGAGGCGGGCGAGCACGCCGTGGACGCCCTCGTCGCCGAGGCGAAGGTCTTCGCCCGCGTGGAGCCGGCGCAGAAGCTGACCATCGTGCAGGCGCTCATCCGCGCGGGCCACGTCGTCGCGGTCACCGGTGACGGCGCCAACGACGCGCCGGCGCTCCGCCAGGCGCACGTCGGCGTGGCGATGGGCCGGTCGGGGACGGACGTCGCGCGGGAGGCTGCGGAGCTCATCCTCACCGACGACGACTTCTCCTCGGTCGCAGCGGGCGTGGAGGAGGGGCGGATCGCGTACGCGAACGTCCGCAAGGTCATCCAGCTGCTGGTCGCCACCGGCGCCGGCGAGGTCGTGCTCTTCCTCCTCGCGCTCGGCACGGGGCTGCCCATCCCGTTGCTGGCCGTGCAGCTGCTGTGGCTCAACCTCGTCACCAACGGCATCCAGGACGTGGCCCTTGCGTTCGAGCCCGGCGAGGGTGACGAGATGAAGCACCCGCCACGGCCTCCCGCGGAGCCGATCTTCAACCGGCTCATGGTCGAGCGGGTCCTGCTCGTGGCGCTGGTGATCGGGTGGTGTCGCCTTCGGCGTGTTCCACGTGCTGCTGGACCTCGGGTGGACGACGCCGGCGGCACGCAACGCGGCCACGCTGCTGATGGTCCTGTTCGAGAACGTCATGGTGTTCAACGCGCGGTCGGAGACCCGGTCCGCGTTCCGCGTGCCCCTGCGACGCAACCCGCTGCTCATCGGGGGCACCGCGCTCGCGCTCGGCGTGCACGTGATCGCGATGTACCTGCCGTTCACGCAGTCCGCCCTCGGCCTGGCGGCGTTGGCCCCGGGCGAGTGGGCGGTGCTGGTCGGTCTCGCGCTGCTCCTGCTCGTCGTGGTGGAGGCGCACAAGGCGCTGTGGCGGGTGACCGGCGCGCGTCGCCCCCGGCACGGGCGCGAGAGGAGCAGGCCATGACTGACCGGACCACGTCCTCCCGGCACATCGTCGTCGGCGTGGACGGCTCGTACTCCGCGCGCGAGGCGCTGCGCTGGGCTGTCCGGCAGGCGGCGCTCGACGGGGCTCGGGTGACCGCGGTCATCGCGTGGAACCTGGTGCCGCCGGACGGGTTCGGGGACCTGGCGGGCGTGCAGGACGACACGGTGCTGGAGCAGGCCTGCCGGCGTGACCTCGAGGCGGTGGTGCGCAGGGTGGCGGGCGACTACCCCGTGACGGCCGAGGTACGGCAGGGCACCGCCGCCGACGTCCTGGCGGACATGTCGCAGGATGCCGACCTGCTGGTCGTCGGCGCGCACGGCAGGGGCCGGCTGGCTGCGGCGCTGCGCGGCTCGGTGAGCCAGGCCACCGTGCGCCACGCCGCGTGCCCCGTGGTGGTCGTCCGCACCGGTACCTCCGGAGTGCTCCTCGACGGGGAGTCCGCGACCCCAGCGTGAACCGTGGCAGCCTGGTCCGCGTGATCCGGGCATGGGGCTGACCGAGGTCAACGGGCTGCCGGTGCACGTCCTCGTCGTGCACGCGGTCGTGGTGCTCGTGCCCGCTGCCGCTGTCGCCGCGTGCGTCATGGCGTGGTGGCGTCGACCGCCGCACTGGCTGGCGGTGACCACCGTGCTGCTCGCCCTCGCTGCGGCCACGAGCGTGCCCGTCGCCATGCGGGCCGGCCAGTGGTTGAAGGAGCGGGTGTTCGTCACCGACCTCGTCGCGCGGCACACCGCGCTCGGCCGGCAGCTGTGGCCGTGGACGACCGGGCTCGCGCTGTCTGTGCTCGCCGTCTGGTACCTGCGCTCGCGCACCACCCGGCATGGCAGGCTGGCCCTGGTGGCCGCGGTGCTCACCACCGCCGTCGCGGTCGGCGCGAGCGTGCAGGTCGTGCGGATCGGTGAGTCCGGCTCGCGGGCGGTGTGGCAGGGCAGCTTCACCGCGGAACCCCGCCAGTCGCCGCAGCGTTGACCAGCCGGGCCGTTCGGCCCGCCCCCGAGGAGGATCCGTGTCCCTGGAGCTCGGCCGTCGCAGCGTGCTGATCGGCATGTGCGCCACCTGCGCCTACGTCGTCACCGGTTGCGCGGAGGGGACGGGCACGACCACCACGGGAACCGGCTCGGCTGCGGGGCTCCCCTCGGGGAAGGTGCTCGCGAAGCTCTCGGACGTGCCCGTCGGCGGCGCCGTGGTGGTGGCGGGGCCGGACGGGCGTCCCATGGCCGTCACGCGGCCCGACGCCTCCACGGTCCTCGCCCTGAGCGCGATCTGCACGCACCAGGGGTGCACCGTGCAGCCGGCCGGTGGCGAGCTGGACTGCCCGTGCCACGGGTCGACGTTCGACCTGCACGGTGACAACACCGGCGGCCCGGCACCGGTGCCGCTGCCGTCGTTCCCGGTGAAGGTCGTCGACGGCAACGTCGTCACCGCCTGACGGCGCGTCCGGGACCACCTGGCACCCTGGCCGGGTGACCCACGGATACGACGCCGCCCCGGTGGATGCCGACGAGGCCGCCCTGCTCGAGCTGGCCACCCTGGCCCGCTCGCTCGTCGACGCCGTGGTCCGGACCCGCGTCCCCGCGGACCGGTTGCGCGAGGCCGGCGCCCTGCTGCGCCGCGCGGCAGACCTGCTGGGCGAGGAGCACCGCGAGACCGATGGGTTCGACTCCCGCCGCTACAACGCGGTCTCGGGTCTGGCCAACCCGGTGGCGATCCCCGTGACACCGACCGTGGACGACGGCGGGTTGCGTGCGGAGGTCACGTTCCCGCAGGCGTACGAGGGGCCGCCCGGCTACGTGCACGGCGGCATGCTCGCCATGGTGCTCGACCAGATGCTGGGTCACGCGAACGCGGTCGCGGCCGTCCCCGGGATGACCGCCCGGTTCACCGTCACCTACCGCCGGCCGACCCCGCTGTGCACGCCCACCACGGTCGAGGCGCGCAACATCAGCGCCGACGGCCGCAAGATCACCTCAGGCGGGCGGATCACCGTCGACGGGAAGACGACGGTCGAGGCGGAGGGGCTGTTCATCGTGCCGACGGCCGACCAGCGCTGGCAGCGGTTCCACGGAGCGCAGTCCGAGGCGGACGGGATCGGGCCGGAGCACTGATCCCTCCTGGCGCCTACTTGTGGCGGTAGACGATCCGGCCACGGGACAGGTCGTACGGGCTCAGCTCGACGACGACCCGGTCCTCGAGCAGCACGCGGATGTAGTGCCGGCGCATCCGGCCGGACAGGTGCGCCAGCACCTCGTGCCCGTTGTCCAGCGCCACGCGGAACATCGTGTTCGGCAACGCCTCGACGACCGTGCCCTCGACCTCGATGGCATCGGCGCGTGGCATGGGCGTTCCTTTCCCTGTTCGTGACCCGGAAGACGTTCCGCTTCGGCCCTTCACCCTACCCGGGGAGGCCGTGCGGCTCACCTCCGGCGGCGGCGGAGGCCCAACGACACGGGCCGCCGGGACCTTCGCCTCCCTGAGATGGACCTTGTTCGCACTTACGGTCGAAGCCGTGCGAGCAGTCGTGCTAACCGAGTCCATGCCGGGGGAGACCCGAGTTGCCGCGGTGCCGGACACCGTCGCCAAGCTCGTCGCCGCCGGCTTCGAAGTCGCGGTCGAGCGGGGCGCCGGAGCCGCCGCGTTCGTCGCGGATGACGCGTACGTCGAAGCAGGGGCGACGGTCGTCACCGACCGTGACGCCCTGCTGAAGGACGCGGACGTCCTCCTCTACGTGCAGCCGCCGGAGCCGGGCCTGATCGCCCGGCTGCGTCACGGTGCGGCCATGGTGGGGTTCCTTCCCCCGTGGTCCCACCCGGACGCGGTCCGTGCGGCCGCTGCAGCCGGGGTCACGGCGTACAGCCTCGACCTCGTCCCGCGGACCAGCCGCGCGCAGAGCATGGACGCCCTGTCGTCCCAGGCCTTCGTGGCCGGGTACCGCGCGGTCGTCGTGGCCGCCGAGCGGCTGCCCAAGCTGTTCCCGATGGCCATGACCGCCGCGGGCACCGTCCCGCCGGCCCGGGTGCTCGTGCTCGGTGCCGGGGTGGCCGGCCTGCAGGCGATCGCGACCGCGCGCCGGCTCGGCGCGGTGGTGGAGGCGTACGACGTACGCGCCGCCGCCGCCGAGGAGGTGCGCAGCCTGGGCGCCACGTTCCTCGAGCTGCCGCTGGAGAGCCAGGAGGGCGCCGGCGGGTACGCGCGGGTGCAGTCCGAGGACTTCCTCGCCAAGCAGCGTGAGATGGTCGGTGACCACGTGGCCAAGGCCGACGCGGTCATCACCACCGCGGCCGTCCCCGGTCGGCGCGCGCCGCTGCTGGTCACCACCGCGATGGTGGAGCGGATGCGACCCGGCTCGGTCGTCGTCGACCTCGCCGCCGACGGCGGCGGGAACTGCGAGCTCACCGTCGCGGGCCGCGACGTCGTCCACGGCGCCGTGACGGTGGCCGGCCTGTCCAACCCGCCGGCGGCGATGCCGGCGCACGCCAGCATGTTGCTCGCGCGGAACATCGTGAGCCTGCTGCTCCTCGTCCACCACGAGGGCTCCGTCGCTCCGGATCCGGACGACGACATCGCCACGGGCTGCTGTGTGACCCACGACGGCTCCGTGGTCCACGAGGCGGCGCAGTCCGCCCTCGCAGAGGAGGTCACAGCATGACGACCGTGGCCGCAGCGGTGACGACGAACGAGGTGGGCGGCATCGCGCTGCTGACGATCTTCGTGCTCGCCGTCTTCGTCGGTTTCGAGGTCATCTCCAAGGTGTCGAGCATCCTGCACACCCCGCTGATGTCCGGCGCGAACGCCATCCACGGCGTGATCCTCGTCGGCGCGATGATCGTGCTGGGTACGGCGGACTCCGTCGGCGGCAAGCTGATCGGGTTCCTCGCGGTGGTGCTCGCGACCGTGAACGCGGTCGGCGGCTTCGTGGTGACCGACCGGATGCTGGAGATGTTCAAGGGCCGCAAGCCCGCTGCCCGCAAGCAGGAGACCGTCCCGGGTGACGACCTCATCCCGAGCCGGGACGAGGTGAAGGTGTGATGACCAGGCTCGACGGGATCGACCTCGCCTACCTGGCGGCGGCGGTCTGCTTCATCATCGCCCTCAAGGGTCTGAGCTCCCCGAAGACCGCGCGCGCCGGCAACCTCGTCGGCGCGGCGGGGGCGACGCTCGCGGTCGGCACCACGTTCGCCGTGCCGGGCCTGACGAACTTCGCCTGGATGGGCGCGGCGATCCTCACCGGCACCGCGATCGGCGTCCCGGCGGCGCGCGCGGTCAAGATGACGGCCATCCCGCAGATGGTGGCGGCGTTCAACGGCGTCGGCGGCGCGGCCGCGGCACTGGTGTCCGTGCTCGAGTTCAGCCGCGACTCCGGCAACGCCTCGGTCGGCACGGCCGCCGCGGTGGTCGCTTCCACGCTGATCGGCTCGGTGTCGTTCACCGGTAGCGCGATCACGTTTGCCAAGCTGCAGGAGCTCATGACCGGCCGTCCGGTCGTGCTGCCCGCTCAGCGGCAGCTGAACCTGCTGCTGTGGACGGGGGCCTTCGGCCTGGTGGCCGCGGTCCTGGTGACCGGCTCCATGCCCCTGCTGCTGGCGCTCGGCGGTGTCGCCCTCGTGCTGGGCGTGCTGTTCGTGCTCCCGGTTGCCGGCGCGGACGTCCCGGTCGTCATCTCGCTGCTGAACTCGTTCACCGGCCTCGCGGTGGCGGCGTCCGGTGCGGTGCTGCACAACACGCTGCTCATCGTCGCGGGCACACTGGTCGGCGCGTCCGGCACCCTGCTGACCCGGATGATGAGCCAGGCGATGGGCCGGTCGCTGACCAGCACGCTGTTCGGTGCGCTGACCGCGACTGCTGGTGCTGCCGCAGCGGCCGAGGACGGCGGCGACCGGACGGTGCGCAGTGGCACGGCCGAGGACGTGGCGGTCATGCTCGCCTACTCCCGCAAGGTCGTGCTGGTGCCGGGCTACGGCCTCGCGGTCGCGCAGGCGCAGCACGTCATCCACGAGCTGGCGTCCGAGCTTGAGTCCCGTGGGATCGAGGTGTCGTACGCCGTCCACCCGGTGGCCGGACGCATGCCGGGGCACATGAACGTGCTGCTCGCCGAGGCGAACGTGCCGTACGAGGAGCTGCACGAGCTCGAGCAGGTGAACCCGGAGTTCAGCCACACCGACGTCGCGCTCGTCGTCGGGGCGAACGACGTGGTGAACCCGTCCGCGCGCAGCGTGCCGGACAGCCCGATCTACGGCATGCCGATCCTCGATGTGGACCAGGCGCGCAACGTGGTGTTCCTCAAGCGGAGCATGCGGCCCGGTTTCGCCGGCATCGACAACCCGCTGCTCTACGACCCGAAGACCACGATGCTCTTCGGCGACGCGAAGGACTCGCTCACCGCGCTCGTCTCGGCGGTGAAGACCGTCTAGCGCTCAGTGCACCGCCTCAGCGGCGGCCAGGCCCAGCAGCTCGCGGGCCTGCGCCGCCGCTGTCGCGTGGTCGGCGACGAGCACGGCGGTCATGCCGACCGCGCGGGCGCCCTCGCACATCGCCGCGAAGTCGTCGAGGAACAGCGCCTCCTCGGGCTGCACGCCGAGCAGGTCGGTGACGTGCCGGTAGATCTCCGGCTGCGGCTTGCGCATGCCGACCTCGCACGAGTAGACGAGCGCGTCGAAGTCCTCGGCGTCGACGTCGTAGAGGGCGTGCAGCCCGGTGAAGATGTTCGACAGCACCGCCGTGCGCAGGCCGGCGGCGCGTACGTCCGCGAGCAGCCGGTGCATGTCTGCGTTGCGGCCGAGGCCGATGAGTGGCGTGGTGTCCGGGCGGAACAGGTCGCCGCCGCCGGGCGCGAGCTCCTCGAGATGGTCGACGAGCTCCTCGAGCGTCGCCTCGCCGCGCTCGCAGCGCACCACGATCGAGCCCTCCGCACCGCTCTGCAGTGGCTGCAGGACGTCCCGCAGCAGCCGGAGGTCCAGGTGCGGCCGTTCGGCGGAGAACCTGATCATCGCGTCGCGGTACGGCTCGGTGAGCGTGCCGCCGTAGTCGAACACCACTGCCTTGTACGTCACGCCGTACATCGTCGCTCAACCCGGCGCCCGTCGTGCCGATGAGACCTCATCCGGCCTACGAGGGAGGTGCGTCATGGAGGTCCCGATGCACGATGACGCGGTGCTCTACGTCACCGACGAGGAGCGGCGGCGGGCCGCGCTGGCGGTGTGCGCCCACGCCGCGAGCGCGGTCGAGGCGCGCACGCTGCTGGACATGCTGGGCCTGCTCGACGCGGTGAAGGTGACCCGCCTGTCCGCCTGAGGGGTGCCACACTGCTTCGGTGGAGCGGGGTGTCGACGACTACGTCACCGCCGGCCTGTACGACCCGGGAGCGCCTGGGGCGGACGACCGGCTCGCGCTCCTGCGCTACCTGACCGAGCTCGGCTGCAGCATCGAGGAGATGGTCGACGCCGACCGGGCCGGTCGCCTGTTCGCGCTCGGCGGTGACCGGCTGGTGCGGCCCGGCCCGGCCCGGTACACGTTCGCCGAGGCGGCCGAGCGCGCCGGCCTGCCGCTCGCCGACGCGGCGGCCGCCTGCGCGGCGCTGGGCCTGTGGCAACCGCCGGAGGACGTGCGCGCGCTGTCCGACGCCGACGTCGACGCGCTCGAGACCTGGCGCACGCTGCGGGACCGGATGGACCGGGAGGCGGCGCTCGGGCTGTCCCGGGTCATCGGCGCGGCTGCTGCCCGCGTCGCCGAGGCCGGTACCTCCCTCGCGCGCGCCCGGGTGCCCGAGACCAGCCTGGTCGAGACCGGCAGCGAGATCCGAACCGGCCGGGCGTGGACCGAGCTGGCTGCCCTGGTGCCCGCCCTCGGTCGCCTCCTCGACCTCGCGTACCGGCGGCATGTCGACGTCACGCGGCGCTACTTCGAGCAGATGTCGCTCGCCCCCACCGCGCAGCTCGTCAGCGGGATCGGGTTCGTCGACCTGGCCGGCTTCACCGCGATGTCCCGGACGCTGCCGCTGGAGAAGCTCTCGCGCATCGTCAGCGAGTTCGAGGCGGTGTGCGCGGACGCCATCCACCACGGCGGCGGTCGCGTCGTGAAGTTCCTCGGCGACGGGGTCATGTACGTCGCGCCGACGCCCGCGCTCGTGGCCGGCATCGCCTGCCACCTGGTGGCGCACCCCCGTGGCACGGACGCCGGCCTGCAGGCGCGGGCCGGGGTCGCCGTGGGGGAGGTGCTCACCCAGGACGGGGACTACTTCGGCCCGCCGGTCAACCTCGCCGCCCGGCTGCTCGGCATTGCCGGCGCCGGCGAGGTGCTGGCCACGCGGGAGGTCGCCGACGTCCTGCGCTCGGCCGGGTGGACGCTGGCCGAGCTGCCCGAGCAGCCGCTGCGCGGCTTCGACGAGCCGGTCCACCCCGTGCGCATCGTCGAGCCGCCGCAGTCGTGACCGGACGGCGGCGCGGTTCGCTCGACGCGGTGGAGCTGGCCGAGGCAGCGGTCTTCGCCGACCTCGCCATCGCCCTGCTCGCGGCGAGCTTCTTCCTGCCCTTCGGGCTGGTCTTCTTCATCGCCGCGATGGCGCCGTTCGGGGTCGTGGCCGCCAGGCGTCGCGCCCGGGCGGTGCTCGTCATGGCGTTCGTGTCGATCGTCCTGTCCGCGATCGTGCTCGGGCCCAGCGGGCCGGGGAACATGGCGCTGGACGCCGGCTGCGGTGCGGTCGTGGGCGCGGGGCTGCGCCGTGGGTGGCGGTCCCCGCGGATCGTGGCCTCGGGCACGCCGTTCGTGTGGGTGCCTGGGGCGGTCCTGACGCTCGGCAGCCTGGCGGTGTTCGACACCGCACGACACCTGGTCTTCGCGCAGATGCGGGCGGTCGCGGACGGGATGGGACGGCTGCTGCTCGGTGCCGAGTGGCCACGGCGGTTCGTCGACGCGGTCATCGACCACTGGGTGCTCGTCTTCGCACTGGGCGAGCTCGTCGTGGTGGTGACCTTCGTCGCCGCAGCGCTCGCGGTCACGCGCCCGCTCACCGGCCACCTGACGGCGGCGCTGCGCGATCCGATGCTGCTACCGCCCGACGGCCCCGGGACCGCCGTGGAGCCCGTACCCGTCCGCCTTCAGGCGGCGGCGTACCGCTATCCCGGTGCCGCCGCGGACGCCCTGCCCGCCCTGACGTACGAGATCCCGGCCGGCGGGCTGGTCGCGGTCGTCGGCCCCAACGGGGTCGGAAAGTCCACACTCGGCATGCTGCTGGCCGGGCTGCCGCCGACGTCCGGCCGGCTGGAGCGCCCCGGCGCGGCCGGCCTGGGGCACCGGGGCGGCACGGCGGTGGTCGGCCAGCGGCCGGAGAGCCAGGTGCTCGGCGTCCGGGTCCGCGACGACGTGGTGTGGGGCCTGCCGCCGGGGGAGCACCCGGACGTGGACGCTTTGCTGGTGGACGTCGGGCTGGGCGGCTTCGCCGAGCGGGAGACGGCCACGCTGTCCGGTGGTCAGCTGCAGCGGCTCGCGGTGGCCGGGGCGCTCGCCCGGCGCCCCCATCTGCTGGTCAGCGACGAGTCCACGTCGATGCTCGACCCGGAGGGCCGCGCCGCCGTCATGGACGTGCTCCGGCGGGTCGCCGACCGGGGTGTGACGGTCGTGCACATCACCCATCGGCCGGAGGACGTCAGCCTGGCCGACCGGGTGCTCTGGCTGGGCGGTGCACCGGAGTGACGGTCCTCGTCGCGGCCGGGGTGGCCCACGTGTACGACCCGGGCACGCCCTGGGAGCACCAGGCGCTGCAGCGGGTCGACCTCACCGTGGCGGCGGGGGAGGGGGTGGCCGTCCACGGTCGCAACGGGTCGGGCAAGAGCACGCTGTTCTGGGTTCTCACCGGGGCGCTCGCGCCCACCGCGGGTCAGGTGCGCATCGAGGGCCGCCCCGCCGCAGCGGCCGCCGACCGGGTCGGGGCGTGCCTGCAGTCGGCGCGGCTGCAGCTGTTCGGCGCGACCGTACGCGACGACCTGCGCCTCGACCCTGCGCTCGGCGACGCCCGGGCCGCAACGGCGCTGGAGGCGGTCGGTCTTGCCCCGGAGGAGTACCTGCACCGCCGGGTCGACGAGCTCTCCGGCGGTGAGCAGCGGCTGGTCGCGCTCGCCGGCGCACTGGAGCGCCACCCCGCGCTGGTCGTGCTCGACGAGCCGTTCGCCGGTCTCGACCGGCCGCGCTCGCTGCAGCTCGTGGCCGCCCTGGAGCGGGCGCGAGGCACCGGCGTCGCGACGGTCGTGCTGACGCCGGACCCGGAAGAGGCGGCCCGATGCGGTCGCGTCGCCGAGCTGGTCGCGGGACGGCTCGCGTGCTGACCGCGGCGCAGGTGCTCCGGCACGTGCCGGGCACGTCCCCGGTGCACCGGATGTGGGCGGGCACCAAGATCGCCGTACTGGTGGCGCTCGGCCTCACCGTCGCCGCCGTACCGACCTGGCCGGTGGAGCTGGCGACGCTCGCGGTCCTCGGCACCGGGGCCGCAGCGGCGCGCCTGCCCTGGCACTGGCTGCCCCGCCCGCCGCGCTGGCTCGTCCTGGTCACCGCGGTCCCGATCGTCGTCGGGTCGCTCCCGGGCGGTGACCCGTACGGGTTCGGCGGCCTGCTCACGATGCTGCGTGGCACCGGGGTCGCGCTGCTGTTCCTGGTGGCGGCGCTGCTGCTCGCCGCCACCACCCGGACGGCCGAGCTGGCGCCCGCGCTGGCCGCGCTGATGCGCCCCGCCCGTCCGCTGCGGCTGCCCGTCGACGACGTCGTCCTGGTCTCCGCACTGGCCGTACGCAGCCTGCCGCTGCTCGTCGACGAGCTCGGGACGGCGTTCGCGGCGTGGCGGCTGCGGGTGCCCGCCCACGAGCGGCGGCGGGCACGGTCGTGGGCGCGGTTCGTGCTCACCGCCGTCAGCGCCGCGACCCGCAGGGCGCGTGAGCTCGCGGAGGCGATGCAGACGCGCGGGGGCCCGGCCGTGCCGCCCGCAGAAGGGGTCCGGCTGGGGCTCGCCGACCTGGTGGCCCTGGCCCTGGCGGCCGGCGTCGTCGCGGTCGCCGTGGTCGGGCTGTGAGCAGCGCTACAGTCGGGCGCATGACGCAGACCGCAGCGGAGCACAGGCGCGCCGCCTTCCACGCGATGGACGAGGGCACGGCCGAGGACTGGGCGATCATCGGCGCGGCGCACGGCGAGCTCACCCGGGGGCTGCCGGACCGGGTGCTCACCCACCTGCGCCTGCTCGACGGTGACTTCGGGGGCTTCGCGGTGGACCGGCTCACCCACTCGCTGCAGACCGCGGCGCGGGCGGAACGGGCCGGCCGCCCGGATGCGTACGTGCTGTGCGCGCTGCTGCACGACATCGGCGACACGCTCGCGCCGTACAACCACGCGGACGTCGCCGCGGCGATGCTCAAGCCGTTCGTGTCCGAGGACCTGCACTGGATGGTCGAGCACCACACCGACTTCCAGGGCTACTACTACTACCACTTCCTCGGCGGCGACCGGGACAAGCGCGAGCGCTACCGCGGCTCGCCGTACTTCGACCTGACGGCGGAGTTCTGCGCCGACTACGACCAGGCCGCCTTCGACCCGGCGTACCCGACCCCGCCCCTCGAGCACTACGAACCCCTCGTACGCGACCTCATGGGTGGTCGCCGGCGCTGAGGCGGGCGCCTGCCCCGCAAGTTGATCTGTCTCGCGGGCTCTCGTGGGCTCTCGCGTGCCGCCCGCCGGCCGCCCCGCCTACTGCGCCGTACGGCCGGAGCGCTGCTCGGACTCGGCGGCCGCCCACGCGAACACGCCCTTGGCCATCGTCGACGTGGCCGCCTGCGCGGGCCCGGAACACCTCCGCGCGCGCCTCGTGCACGCCGGTGTCGTCCGGCGCGGCCTGCGCGGCCAGCTCCGCGAGGTGCCCGGCCAGCCGCAGGTCGCCGTCCGGCCGCGGCCAGCGCTCGCGCCCGGTCGGCGAGCCGCCCGCGCCGCCCGGCGAGCGCGGCGAGCTCGCCGGCCAGCGCTGCGTCGGCGCGGGCTTGAGGTGCGCCGGGTTGCCGTCGTACCAGCCGCCGTACAGCCGCCAGACGTTGCGCACGACGAACTCCGGCTCGTCGTAGACCGGCCGCAGGTACGGCCGCTCGAGCAGGTGCGCCGGGCGCCGTACGGTCGTGCAGCGATCTCGTCCAGGCGCGCGCCCTCGTTCATCAGCTCGAGCGTCTGGTCGTGCAGCGAGCTCGAGCAGCTCCGCCGTCTCGGTGAGCGCCTGTCCGGATCGCGGTCGGCGCCGGCGATGCGGCAGGCCGTGGCCGGGCAGCAGCAGCTCGGCGCCGAGCGTCGGCCATCGCGCGCAGCGCCGCCGCCCACTCGCGCGGGTAGCGCTGCACCTTCTGCGGGTTGCCGCAGTTGGGCGACGCCCAGATGAACAGGTCGCCGGAGCACAGCACCTTGCGCTCGGGCACCCACACCCAGGTGTGGTCGTCGGTCTCGCCCGCGCGCGTGGTGCAGCTCGAACGCGCTCGCCGCCGACCTCGACGGTCGAGCGCGTCGCGGTAGGTCTCGTCCGGGTAGCGGAAGTCGGTCGGCCAGTCGGCTCGGCCATGCCGGAACTGCCGCTGGTTGATGACCGCGTTGTAGCCCGGCGGTCAGCCGGTAGCGGTCGAAGCGCGCGGGCAGCGCCTCGTGCGCCACGCACGGTCGGGCGCCGGCCAGCCGCGCTCGGGCGGACTCCGCCTCGAAGACCTGCACGCCGAAGACGTGGTCGATGTGCCCGTGGGTGTACACCGCGGTGTGCAGCCGGTCGCCGGACCAGCCGCGTACGCGCTCGTGCACGTGCCGGGCCATCGGGCCGCTGCCGGTGTCGACGAGCACCAGCCCGTCGCCGGTACGGAGCGCCGTAACGTTGGCGAACGCGCTGACGAACGCGGTGCCGTCGGCCACCTCGGTGAGCTCACCGGTGGGCAGCCAGGGGTGGTCGTCGAAGCCGCGGTCACCGGAGAGGACAGCGGCGGCGACGGCGAGCGGGTCGGTCATGCCCGGAGTCTGGCATCCCTTGACACCCGGCGTCCTGGTGTAAAGAGTGACGGCACGGATCCCCGTTCTGCGATGAGGTGGTCGTTTTGTCCGTTGGTGCTCGTCCCGAACTGCGTGTCGAGGACATCGACTTCAACGACCTGGAGTTCTGGGCCCGCCCGATGGAGGAGCGGGAGGCTGCGTTCCAGCTGCTCCGCCGGCAGGTGCCGGTGCCGTTCTTCGAGGAGCCGGAGGAGGTCGCGGAGTTCTTCCCGGTCGGCCCCGGCTACTACGTGCTCACCCGGCACGCCGACATCCTCGAGGCCTCGCGCCGCCCGGAGGAGTTCTGCTCGGGTCGCAGCGCCACCTCGATCCCGGACATGCCCGAGGAGTTCCTGCACTTCTTCGGCTCGATGATCAACATGGACGACCCGCGGCACGCCCGCTTGCGCCGGATCGTCTCGCGCGGCTTCACCCCGCGGATGCTCAAGAAGGTCGAGGACCAGGTCCAGCAGGTCGCGTCCTCGATCGTCGACGAGATGCTCGAGACGGGGGAGGGCGACTTCGTCGTCGACGGTCGCCGCCAGGCTCCCGCTGAAGATCATCTGCGACATGATCGGCATCCCGGACGAGCCAGTACCAGTTCATCTTCGAGCGCTCGAACATCATCCTCGCCGGCGGCGACCCCGAGTACCTGTCCGATGACATGAACGAGGCCATCGGCCAGCTGCTCGGCGCCGGCCAGGACCTCGCGAAGCTCGTCCAGGAGCTCGGCCGGCAGCGGCGGCGAGAACCCGACCGACGACCTGGTCGGCGCGCTGGTCAACGCCAACGTCGACGGTGAGCGGCTCACCGACGACGAGCTGGCGCTCGTTCTTCATCCTGCTCGTCGTCGCGGGCAACGAGACGACCCGCAACGCGATCGCGCACGGGCTGCACTTCCTCACCGAGAACCCGGAGCAGAAGCAGCTGTGGCTGGCGGACTACGAGAGAGTACGCGCCCACCGCCGTGGAGGAGATCGTCCGGTACGCCTCGCCCGTCGCGTGGATGCGGCGGACGGTGACCGAAGGACACCGACCTCAACGGCCGGACGTTCTCCGAGGGCGACAAGGTGCTGCTGTTCTACTGGTCGGCGAACCGGGACGAGGACGTGTTCGACCGACCCGTACGCCTTCGACATCACCCGTGACCCCAACCCGCACGTCGGCTTCGGCGGGCCGGGCCCGCACTTCTGCCTCGGCGCCCACCTGGCCCGCCGGGAGATCACGGTGATGTTCCGCGAGCTGCTCACCCGGGTGCCGGACATCCGCTCGACCGGCCAGCCGGACCGGCTGCGGTCCAGCTTCATCAACGGCATCAAGCACCTGCCCGCCGCCTGGACGCCGGCCAAGGCCTAGCCGCGCTCTGACACGCCAACGCCCGGCACGGTCACCGTGCCGGGCGTTGGCGTGAGGCGTCTTCAGCGGCGGACCTGGCTCCAGGGCACGCCCTTGTCGACGTCGGGCTCGCGCGGCAGGCCCAGCAGCCGCTCGCCGATCTGGTTGCGCAGCACCTCGGACGTGCCGCCCTCGATGGTGTTGGCCCGGGCGCGCAGGAAGTTGTGCGCCCGCGACTCGGCCGCGTCGTCGCCGGGCATCCACGCGACGCCGCCCATGCCCGCCGCGTCGACCGCTGCCTCGCTGCGGCGCTGGTTGAGCTCGGCGTTGAAGACCTTGCTCACGCCGCCCTCGGGACCCGGCTGCCGGCCGGCCGCGCGCGCCGCGGCGGCACGGAAGGACGTGACCTCCTTGACCTCCTGCTCGATGTAGAGCTGGGCCAGCCGGTCACGGACGAGGTCGGACTCGCGGTTGGGCACCGAGTCGAGGAAGGACTGCCACGGGTCCTTGCGCACGCCGCCCATGAACGCGACCCGGTCCAGCGAGACGCCGGACAGGGTGACGCGCTCGTTCATCAGCGTCGTACGGGCGCAGCGCCAGCCCTCGCCCACCTCGCCGACGCGGTTCTCGTCGGGGATGCGGACGTCGGTGAAGAACACCTCGTTGAACTCCGCCGA
The DNA here is from genome assembly GCA_963728075.1 of uncultured Actinomycetota bacterium. Classification (GTDB taxonomy): domain Bacteria; phylum Actinomycetota; class Actinomycetes; order JAFAQI01; family DASSKL01; genus CAVSIP01. Next base: position 83,538 of record CAVSIP010000008.1, read on the forward strand.
GCCGGTGATCTGCCGCAGTGGCCGGATCTCCACGCCGGGTGCCTTCATGTCGACGATGAAGTACGACAGCCCGTCGTGCTTGGGCGCGTCCGGGTCGGTCCGCGCGAGCAGCATGCCGAACTTCGCCATCTGCGCGATCGACGTCCACACCTTCTGGCCGTTGACGACCCACTCGTCGCCGTCGCGGACGGCGCGCGTGGACAGCGACGCGAGGTCGGAGCCCGACCCCGGCTCGCTGAACAGCTGGCACCAGATCTCCTCGGAGGTGAGGATCTTCTGCAGGTACCGCTGCTTCTGCGCGTCCGTGCCGTGCTCGACGAGCGTCGGGCCGGCGAGGCCGACCCCCAGGATGTTGACGCTCACCGACGGCAGCCGGTACTTGGTCAGCTCCTCGCGGACGACCTGCTGCATCCACGACTCGCCGGACAGCCCGCCGTACTCCTTCGGCCACAGCGGTGCGCCGTAGCCGCTCTCGCCGATCGTCTTCTGCCAGGCGCCGAAGTCCCATTGCTGACGAGCCGCCGCGAGCCGCTCGTCGTCGTCGTTGTCGACCGCGTCGAGCCAGCCGTCCGGCAGGTTCTCGCGCAGCCAGCCCTTGAACTGCTCGCGGAACTCCGCGCGCTCCGGTGAGTCCTCGATACGCCAGCGCATCGTCGACCTCTCTCTCAGATGCCGACGCGCTCGGCGACGAGCGCGCGGTGGTGGCTCGGGTGACCCAGCAGCAGCTGGCTGGACTTGGCGCGCTTGAAGTACAGGTGCGCCGGGTGCTCCCAGGTGAAGCCGATGCCGCCGTGGATCTGGATCGTGTCGGCGGCGGCGTGGAAGAACGCGTCGGACGTGTACGACTTCGCCAGCGACGCGGCGAGCGCGAGGTCCGCGCCGCCCTCGGCCGCCTCGCGGGCCGCGTAGTACGACGCGGAGCGCGCCTGCTCCACCTCGGTGAGCATGTTCGCGAGCTTGTGCTTGACGGCCTGGAACGACCCGATCGGCCGGCCGAACTGGACCCGCTCACGCGCGTAGTCCGCGGAGGCGTCGAGGCACTTCTGCGCCCCGCCGACGTTCTCTGCGGCCAGGGCGACGGCGGCGAGCTGCAGCGCCCGCTCCGTGCTCGCCCAGCCGGCGGCCGGGTCGCCGATCGGCCGTGCCTGCACGCCCGCGAAGGTCAGCCGCGCGAGCTTGCGGGTGGCGTCCATCGTCACCATCGGCGCGCGGGTCAGTCCGTCCGCATCGCCCGGTACGGCGAACACGCCCACGCCGGAGTCGGTCCGGGCGGCGACGAGCACCAGGTCGGCGGTGTGCCCGTCCAGCACGAACCACTTGGTGCCCTCGAGCGTCCAGTCCGCGCCGGACTTGCGAGCGGAGGTGGTGACGCCCGCCTCGTCCCAGCGCGACGACTCCTCGGTCAGCGCGAACGTCGCCCGCGTCTGCCCGGCAGCGATCGCCGGCAGGTACTCCTTCTTCGCGGCGTCGTCGCCGCTGGCCAGCAGCACGTTGGCCGCCAGCGCGACGGTGGAGAAGTACGGCGCGCACAGCAGCGCCCGGCCCATCTCCTCGAACACCACGGAGGTCTCCAGCGGACCGTACCCCGCGCCGTCGTACTCCTCGGGGATGCCGAGGGCGGGCAGGCCCATCTGCTCGGACATCTGCTGCCAGACCGCGGCGTCGAAGCCCTCCTCGGTCTCCATCAGCCGGCGGACCTCGGACTCCGGCGACTTGTCCTCGCAGAAGTCGCGCACCGTACGGCGCAGCTCCTCGCGCTCCTCGTTCACCGCGTCGACCACGGCGTCTCCTCTCCCGGGGGAATGCCCGCCCAGGATGCCGAACGCCGTTCGGTTATGTCACGGGGGGTAGGTGCAGCAGCATCCGCGTGTTCCCGAGGGTGTTGGGCTTGACCTGGTCGAGGTCGAGGAACTCCGCGACACCCTCGTCGTACGAGCGCAGCAGCTCGGCGTACACGTCCTCGTCCACGGGTGCGCCCTCGATGGGCACGAACCCGTGCCGGGCGAAGAAGTCCACCTCGAAGGTCAGGCAGAACACCCGCCGTACGCCGACGTCACGGGCGACCTGCAGGAGCTGGTCGAGCAGGAGCGTCCCGATCCGGTGGCCGAGCCAGTGCTCGTCGACGGCGAGCGTGCGGACCTCGGCGAGGTCCTCCCACAGGACGTGCAGGGCACCGCAGCCGGCGATGTCGCCTTCCTCGGTCTCGGCGACCCAGAACTCCTGCACGTCCTCGTAGAGGGTCACTGTCGCCTTGTCGAGCAGGATCCGGCGGCGGGCGTACGCGTCGACCAGCCGCCGGATCGCGCGCACGTCGGACGTCCGCGCGCGGCGGACGTGGATCTGCATGCGGCCAACCTACGGGGCGTCGCCCGCCGGTCCGGTGCGCTGCAGGGGGCTGCCGTCCGCGTCCGCGGCGCGGGGCAGCGGCAGGTCCGCGGGGGCGCAGGGCAGCGTGACCGACACGGACGTGCCCTCGTCGACGCGGCTGGTCACCGCGAGCGCACCGAGATGGGCGCGCACGATGCGGTCCGCCACGACGAGACCGAGCCCCAGGCCGGCGGGGGCGGACAGCGAGGACTGCCCGGAGAACGGCTGGAGGAGCGCGGCGACGGTCGCCTCGTCCATGCCCGCGCCGTTGTCCCGCACGGTGACCCGAACGGTCGCCTCGAGGTGCTCCACCCGTACGTCGACCTGCCCGCCCTGCGGCAGCGCGTCGTACGCGCCGGTGAGCAGCGTGCGCAGCACGTGGCCGAGCTTGTCCTGGTCGCCGACGACGGGGGGCAGGTCGTCGTCGAGGTGCAGCCGGACCTCGACGCCCGCCGGTGGAGGCAGTGTCTCGAGCGTGATGGTGGTGAGCCGGTCGAGGTGGCAGGTTCCCGTGATGAGCGGCCGCGGCCGGGTGTACTCGAGCAGGTCGCTCACGACCCGGGTGGCCGTCGCCACCTCACGGCTGACCGTGTCGAGCATGCGCCGGGCGTCGGGGAGGTCGCCGAAGCGCTGCTCGAGCAGGTAGAGGACGTTCGTGACCACGCCGATGGGGTTGTGCAGCTCGTGCGCGACCGTGGCGGCCATCTCGCCGACGGCGGCGAGACGCTCACGCTCGACGAGCTGCTCCTGGGCCTCCTCGAGGGCGGTGAGCGAGTCCAGCAGGGCGGCCGACCGGGCGGCGGCGTCGGCGCGGGCGCGCTCGTGTCCCTCGGCCTCCCGCCGCAGCTCGCGGGCCAGGCTGCTGGTGAGCACCCAGACCGCGACGATCAGCGCGGACCGCAGGACCACCTCAGCGGCGCCCGCGGCGTGGTCGGCGACGATCAGCGCGGTGACCGTGTAGCCCAGCACGGTGAAGGCGAGCAGGAGCGGTTGGGCGACCTGGGGGTACGACGCCGCGAAGAAGACCGTGGTGAGCAGGTACAGCCCCCACATCGGCGAGTCGCCCCAACCGGTGACCGCGACGAGCGCCGAGATGAGGGCCACGTCGACGACCGACCAGGCGTAGAGCAGGGCGTTGCCCCGCCAGGAGGTGAACAGCCGGGCCCAGGGGAGCACCAGGACGGCGGCCGCGCCCACCGTCGCCACCGCGAGCAGCGACCAGTACGCGCGCAGGTCGACCGGACGGTGCCCGGGCACCACGCGGTACACCGCCAGCGTGACCACCACGAGGAACGTGGTGACCACGCCGACGCGCACGTTGCGCGCCTGCACTTCGGTCACGAGTCCCCCTCGCCGCCGGTGAAGGCACACGGTCCCGCGCCCGGAGCGGGGGCGCAAGGGATACGCGGGAACTGCCCTCTACGCTCGGTCGATGCAGACCGACCTGCTCATCGTGGGCGCCGGACCGGCGGGCCTCTACGCCGCGTACTACGGCGGTTTCCGGGGCCTGTCCGTGACGGTCATGGACTCCCTGTCGGAGCCGGGCGGCCAGGTGACGGCGATGTACCCGGAGAAGATGATCTACGACGTCGCCGGCTACCCCGCGGTGAAGGGCCAGGTGCTCACCGACGCGCTGGTGGAGCAGGCGGCGCAGTACGCCCCGACCTACCTGCTCGGCCACCGTGCCGAGGAGCTGCGCCCGCGCCCGGACTGCGTCGTCGTCCGGTCGCACAAGGGCGAGCTGGTCGAGGCGAAGGCCGTCATCATCACCGGCGGGATCGGCACGTTCTCGCCGCGGCCGCTCCCCGGCGGGGACCAGTGGGAGGAGCGCGGCCTGCGCTACTTCGTGCCCCGGCTGGACGAGCTGGCCGACCAGGACGTCCTCATCGTCGGCGGGGGCGACTCGGCCTTCGACTGGGCGCTCAGCCTGGCGCCGATCTCGCGCAGCGTGACGCTCGTCCACCGCCGGACGCGGTTCCGCGCGCACGAGGGCACGGTCCAGCGGGTGCTGGCCTCCACCCGCGTCCGGGTGCTCACGCCGTACGAGGTGGCGGAGATCCGCGGCGGGGCCGCCATCGAGGCCGTCGAGGTCTTCGACAACGCGACCGACGAGCGCGAGGTGCTCAAGGTGCAGGCGGTCGTGGCGGCCCTCGGGTTCACGGCCGACCTGGGCCCGATGAAAGAGTGGGGTCTCGACCTGGACAAGCGGCACATCCGGGTGGGTACGACGATGCAGACCAACCTGCCGCGCGTGTTCGCGGCGGGCGACATCACCGAGTACGACGGGAAGGTGCGGCTGATCTCGGTGGGATTCGGAGAGGCGGCGACAGCCGTCAACAACGCGGCCACGGTGATCGACCCGGGCGCCAAGGTGTTCCCCGGCCACTCCTCGGACGTCTCGTGAGCACCCGCGGACCGGCGTTCCCGCTGGCGGAGCTGCCGCCGGAGGCGGTGGCGCTGCGCGCGGAGGTGCGCGCCTTCGTGCAGCAGGAGGTCGCGGAGGGGCGCTGGCAGCCGGGGGTGGACACGTGGCTGTCGGGTTGGGACGAGGGGTTCACCCAGCGGCTGGCGGAGCGCGGCTGGGTCGGGATGACGATCCCGGCGGAGTACGGCGGGCACGGCCGGTCGGCGCTGGACCGGTACGTGGTGGTCGAGGAGCTGCTGGCCGCGGGTGCACCGGTGGCCGCGCACTGGGTCGCGGACCGGCAGACCGGGCCGTCGCTGCTCCACCACGGCACGGAGGAGCAGCGCCAGTTCTTCCTGCCGCAGATCGCCAGGGGTGAGTGCTTCTTCGCGATCGGGATGAGCGAGCCGGACAGCGGCTCGGACCTGGCGTCGGTACGTACCCGTGCCGAGCGGGTCGAGGGCGGCTGGCGGGTGACCGGCACGAAGATCTGGACGTCGGGGGCACATCATGCGCACTGGTTCTTCTGCCTCGCGCGCAGCGAGCCGCCCGGTGCGGACCGGCACGCCGGGCTGACCCAGTTCATCGTCGACCTGCGCGGTGAGGGCGTGCAGGTGCGCCCGATCGCGCTGCTGACCGGTGGGCACCACTTCAACGAGGTCGTCATGGACGGCGCGTTCGTCCCCGACGAGCGGGTGCTCGGTGAGGTCGGCGGGGGCTGGCGGCAGGTGACCGGTGAGCTGGCCTTCGAGCGCAGCGGCCCGGAGCGGGTGCTGTCGACCTACCTGCTGCTGGCGAGTCTGGTCGGACACCTCGGGCAGCTGGCGGACGCCGGCGCGGTCGCCTCGGCCTCGCTCGGCACGCTGGTGGGCCGGTTGATGACGTTGCGGGAGATGTCGCTGTCGGTGGCGGCGTCACTGGCCGCGGGCCGGGCCCCGGCGACCGAGGCGGCGCTGGTGAAGGACCTCGGCACCCGCTTCGAGCAGGAGGTCGTCGAGGCGGCTCGGCTCGTCACGACCGTGGAGCCGGACCCGGACGCGGCTCCCGACACCCTCGCCCGCCGGCTGGCCCACGCGGTGCTGCACGCACCGGGGTTCACCCTGCGCGGCGGCACCAACGAGATCCTGCGCGGCATCGTCGCGCGTGCGCTGGAGGTCCGGTGACCGACGACCTGCTCGCCAGCACCGCCGACGCCCTGTTCACCGACCTGTGCCCACCGGAGGCCGTCGACGCCGCCGCGGACGCCGACGGCTGGGCACCGCGGGTCTGGGACGCGCTCGCCCAGGCGGAGCTGACGCTGCTGCCCGTACCGGAGGAGTGCGGCGGTGCCGGTGCCGGCCTGGCAGAGGCCGCCGTGGTGCTGCATGCCGCCGGCCGGTACGCCGCCCCGGTGCCGCTGGCGGAGACCGGCTGGCTCGCCGGCTGGCTGCTGTCGACGTCCGGGCTGGACGTGCCTACCGGTCCGCTGAGCGCTGCGGTCGGGTCCGGCATGACCGTGCAGCACACCGACGACGGGCTGCGGGTGTCCGGCCGGCTGACCCGGGTGCCCTACGGCCGCTGCGCGGCGAGCGTCGCGCTGCTGCTGCCCGGTGACCGGCCGGCGGTCGCGCTGATCGAGGCGGCCGACTGGCGGGCCGAGCCCGGGCGCAACCTGGCCGACGAGCCCCGCGACACCCTCGTCCTGGACAGCGTCACCGTGCCCGCCGAGCGCATCGCCGAGCCGGGGCCGGACGTGACGGTGGACGCCTTCACCCTGCGCGGCGCGCTGGCCCGGTCGGTGCAGATGGCCGGTGCAGCGGACCGGGCGCTGGAGCTCACCGTCCGCTACGCCGGGGAGCGGGTGCAGTTCGGCCGCCCGATCGGCCGGTTCCAGGCCGTCCAGCAGGAGCTCGCCGAGCTCGCCGGCGAGGTCTCCGCCACCGGCGTGGCCGCCGAGGCCGCGGTCCGCGCGGTCGCGGACGGTGAGCCGTACGCCGAGCTGCGGGTCGCCGCCGCCAAACAGCAGGCCGGCCGCGCCGCCGGCATCGTCACCCGGCTCGCGCACCAGGTCCACGGCGCGATCGGGTTCACCCGCGAGCACGTCCTGCGGCACAGCACCACCCGGCTGTGGGCGTGGCGGGACGAGTTCGGAACCGAGGACTACTGGGGCCGTGTGCTCGGCCGGGCGGCACTGCAGGCCGGTGCCGACGGGCTGTGGCCGCTGCTCACCAGCGCGCGATAAGGAGCGACCGACGCATGGCTGACCTGGAGTACTCTGTCGAGGGCGGGGTCGCGACGATCCTGCTCAACCGGCCGGACCGCAAGAACGCCTTCACCCTCGAGATGATCGACGAGTGGGTGGCTGCCCTCAGCGACGCCGCCGACGACGGCAACGTCCGCGCGGTCGTGCTCACCGGCGCGGGCGACGCCTTCTGCTCGGGCATCGACCTGGGCTCGCTGGGCGACGTCGAGCCGACCCCGCTCGAGCGCAAGCGGATGCTCACGCACCGGATCCACCGGGTGGCGCTGGCGCTCGAGGACCTCGACAAGCCCGTGATCGCCGCGGTGAAGGGCCCGGCGGTCGGTGCGGGCATGGACATGGCGCTGATGTGCGACATGCGCATCGTCGGGGAGTCCGCGCGGTTCTCCGAGGGCTACATCCGGGTCGGCCTGGTTCCCGGGGACGGCGGCTGCTTCTGGCTGCCGCGGCTGGTCGGGGTCGCCAAGGCGCTCGAGCTGCTGCTCACCGGCGACTTCGTGGACGGCAAGGAAGCGGAGCGGATCGGCATCGCCAACCACTGCTACCCGGACGACGAGGTGCTCGACCGCACCTACGCGCTGGCCCGGCGGCTGGCCGCCATGCCGCCGGTCGCGGCCGGCGTGATCAAGCGCGCGACGTACCAGTCACTGCGTCTGGACACCCGCACCCATCTGGACCTCATCTCCTCCCACATGGCGGTGGTCCAGTCCACCGAGGACTCCGCCGAGGCGATGCGCGCCTTCCGCGAGAAGCGCCCCGGCACCTTCCACGGCCGCTGACGCCTGGTCAGGCTGCGCGCCGCGAGCGCAGGTCGTCGAGGAGGCCCAGGGCGTCCAGCAGGTCCCGTGCCTCGTCGACGTCGTTCGCGCGCCCGCAGACCGTCAGCGCCGCGCGGCGCAGCTCCTCGTCCGACAGCTGGTGCACCTGACCCACGTCGAGGCTCGTGTCACGCTCGGCCACCGCTCCTCCTCTCGTCACGTCCCGTTCGTTGCGCGCCGTCTTACCCGGGGCGCGGCCGCTCTACCGCGGCCTCTAGGGTTCCGCGCATGGAGATCAGCAGGTCTGTCGTCGTCGTGACGGGCGGGGGCAGCGGCATCGGCCGCGCCCTGTGCCACCGGTTCGCCCGGGACGGTGCGGCCGCCGTCGTCGTGGCCGACATCGACGGCGCTGCAGCCGACCGGACGGCCGGCGAGCTCTCCGGTACGAACGCGGTCTCCGCGCAGGTCGACGTGTCGGTCGAGGCGCAGGTACGCGACCTCGTCGAGCGGACGTGGGCGGACTGCGGCCCGATCGACCTGTTCTGCGCGAACGCCGGCGTGGGCCTGGGCCGCGGGCTGGCCGAGTCGAACGACGACTGGCAGCGCTCGTGGGAGATCAACGTGATGCACCACGTGTACGCCGCCCGCGCGCTCGTGCCCCGCATGCTGGAGCGCGGCAGCGGCTACATCGTCACGACCGCGTCGGCCGCCGGGCTGCTCACGAACCTCGACTCCGCGACGTACACGGTCACCAAGCACGCCGCGGTCGCCTTCGCCGAGTGGCTGGCGATGAACTACGGCGACCAGGGCATCGGCGTGTCGTGCCTGTGCCCGCAGGGTGTGCGCACGCCCATGCTCATGGGCGCCGGTACGCACAACGCCACGCTGGCGGCCGGCGGGGTCGTCGAGCCGGAGTTCGTGGCCGAGAAGGTCGTCGAAGCCGTGCGTACGGGCACGTTCCTCGTCCTGCCGCACCCGGAGGTGGCCGACTACGAGCGCCGCCGTACGGGCGACCGCGACCGGTGGCTGGCGGGCATGCGGCGGGTGCGGCAGAAGCTGGAGCAGGTCCAGGCGGAGGAGTCGGCGGGGGAGGGGCAGCAGTGAGCGGTCGGCTGGAGGGCAAGGTCGCCGTCGTCACCGGCGGCGGCAACGGGATCGGGCGTGCCTGCGTGGAGCGGTTCGCCGAGGAGGGCGCGAACGTTCTCGTCGCCGACGTGCTCGACGAGCCGGGCGCGGAGTCCGTCGCCCTCGCCGAGAAGCATGGGGTCAAGGCGCTGTTCACCCATCTGGATGCAGCCAGCCCGGCCGACAACGAGGCGATGGTGCGTACGGCCGTCGACACCTTCGGCGGCGTCGACGTGCTCGTGACGGCCGCCGGCATCTCGCACGGGCGCTACTCCAGCGGCGACCGCAGTCTCGACGAGGAGATGGTCACCCGCGGTGCCCGCGCGCTGGAGAACCCGGCCCTGCCGTTCCTCGAGCTCGAGCTCGACGACTGGCAGCGGGTCCTGGACGTGAACCTCACCGGCACCTTCCTCGCGGTGCAGGCGACCGCCCGGCACATGGTCGACACCGGCCGGCAGGGCTCGCTGGTCGTGATCGCGTCCGTGGCGGCGAAGAACCCGAACGCCGGCCCGCTGGCGTACGCGGTGTCGAAGTCCGGTGTCTGGATGTTCGCCAAGCACGTGGCGCGCAGCCTCGGCCCGGCGGGCATCCGGATCAACGCGATCGGTCCCGGCTTCATCGAGACGAACATGACCCGGGTGATCGCGGACACGCCGATGCTGCGCGAGCAGTTCGTCGGCACGCTGCCGCTGCGCCGGCTCGGGCAGCCACGCGACATCGCGGACGCCGCGCTGTTCCTCGCCTCCGCGGAGTCGTCGTACTTCACCGGCGCGATCCTGCACCCCGACGGCGGCTTCTTCACCGGCTGAGACGACCAGAGGAGGACGGGTGGCGTACCTGGACCGCGACGGGGTCCGCATCTTCTACGAGGTCGCCGGCGACGGTCCGGCGGTCCTGCTCAGCCACGCGTACTCCTCGGACCACCGGCTGTGGTCCGGGCAGGTCGAGCCCCTCGTCGCCGCGGGCCGCCGTGTCGTCACGTGGGACATGCGGGGGCACGGCGACTCCGACTCGCCCGACGACCGGTCCCGGTACTCCGACGACCTCACGGTGGCCGACATGGCCGCGCTGCTCGACGAGGTCGGGGCGGAGCGGGCGGTGCTCGGCGGGCTGTCGCTCGGCGGGTTCATGTCGCTGCGCTTCCGGCTCCTGCACCCCGAGCGGGTGGCCGCGCTGATGCTGTTCGACACCGGCCCCGGGTTCCGCAAGGACGAGGCGCGCGAGGGCTGGAACCGTACGGCCGAGCGGACCGCGGTCCGGTACGAGGAGCGCGGCCTCGACGCCCTGCCGAACAGCCCCGAGGTCGCCTGCGCCCGCCACCGCAGCGCGGCGGGGCTGGCGCACGCCGCCCGCGGCATGCTCGCCCAGCGGGACGCCCGGGTCATCGACACGCTCGGCGACATCGCCGTACCCACGCTCGTGCTCGTGGGCGGCCTCGACGAGCCGTACCACCCGGCGAGTGACTACATGGCGGCGAAGATCCCGCAGGCGCGCAAGGTCGTCGTCCCGGACGCCGGGCACGCCGCCAACAAGGACCAGCCGGAGGCGTTCAACGCCGCGGTGCTGGACTTCCTCGGCTCGCTGTAGCGCTCAGCCGAGCACCCGGCGGGCGCCCCAGAACTGCGCCGTCCAGCGCGAGTGCCACAGCGGCACCACCTCGACGTCCATGCCGGTCCGCGGCGCGTCGATCATCAGCCCGTCGCCCGCGTAGACGCCCACGTGGTGCACCGACCGCCAGTCGGCGCTGCGACCGAAGAACAGCAGGTCACCCGGGCGCAGGTCCGTGCGCGCGACCGCCCGGCCGTGCCGGGCCTGGTCCGCCGCGTCGCGCATGAGCGTGATGCCGAACTGGCGGTAGATCGCGTAGGTGAAACCGGAGCAGTCGAAGCCGAACCCGGACGTGCCCGCCCACAGGTACGGCTGCCCGACGAACCGGCGCGCCTCGTGCACGACGTCCGCCCCGGTGGCGGGCCGCCCGGGCTGCAGCCGGACGGCCGCCCGCTCGACCAGCCGGGTGCCGGCGCCCGGGACGGCCACCCGGAGCCAGCGCCCCGCCTCGGACACCACCGGCAGCGTCGTGCCGTACGCGACCTCCAGCGTGCGCCAGCCGACCCCACCGGTCGCCGGAGCGGCATGCAGCCACGTCGTCGGTACGGTGACGTCCACGGTGCGGTCGTGCGGCGGCGGGGCCGCCGTGGTCAGCTGCCGGGCCGGCACCCAGCCGACGATGCCGTGCTTGAAGTAGTCGCCCTTCTGGTCCACGACGACCACCTGCCGCCAGTCACCTCGTGCGGCGACGACCGTGACCCGCTCGCCGAGCGTGAGCTGCGTCATCAGCCGGTCGGTGAGGTCCACCCGCCGCGCCGTCGACTGCGGCCGCAGCCAGTCGTGCACCCGGACCGGGCTGGCCAGCACCGGGTGGTCCACCGGTCGGGCGGACTCGGGTGCCAGCCACACCGGGCTGAGCGCGACCGACACCCAGGCGCGGTACGGGAACGCCGGCTCGCGTGCCGCGTGCGGCTGGGTCCGCGCAGCGGCGGCCGGACCGGGAGCGGCCGGCGCGGCTGCGGGCTGCTCCGCCTGGCCCTGCGCGCCCGCGGCGATGCCCACGCCCCCCACCAGGACGGCCGCGGCGAGCGCGGCCAGGACGGCGGGAGCACGGCGGGGCATGTCTCGACGCTAGGGCGGTTCGTGGCCGGCCGGGCGGTTTCGCCGTAGTTTCGCGGGGTGGACTTCCGCCGCGCGGTGTGTGTGGACGGGCCGCTGGCCGGTGCCCAGGTGACGTTCCGCGAGGGCGAGACCCGGGTGGTCCTGCACGGCCCGGACGGAGCCGACGCCGACTACGAGCTCGGCGAGCTGCTCGGGCCGCTGCCGGGGTCGGTGTACGCAGCCCGGTACGTCACCAGGACTACCGGCCAGTAGGGGTTGGCTTTCTCCCTTTCGTACCGCAAGGTCGGGGGAGGGCGGTGTCCGCGACGGAGGGAGAGCCGGTGGCCGGCGACGAGGAGCCCCGTACGAGCGACGGCGTGCAGTTCGGCGAGAGCGAGGGGCGGCGCAGCAGCTCCGCCGCCGGCCGGGCGGTGTTCGCGGCTGCCGCGCGGGGGCAGGACGCGGCCCTGGCGGAGTCGATCGTGTCCGAGCGGGACTGGCGCAGGCACTACGTCGACCATCTGCGCCGGCTGGTGGAGGTCGAGGCCGGCTCGGCGCAGGCGTCGCTCGGTGCCGCGCAGGACGGGCTGGACGCCGCGTACGAGGCGTTCGTGTTCCGGCGCGGGCAGACCGAGCTGCCGCTCGCCGACGCGCTCGGCAAGCACACCGACGGCCCCCTGCGGACGGCGACGGTCACCGGCCGCGGGGAGCGCGTACGCGAGCTGGCGGTCCCGTACCGCGGTCAGCTGCTGCGGGGGGAGGCGCTGCACCGCCAGCTCGACGACTGGGTGACCCGGGGCATCACCGAGCCGTCGTTCGCCGAGGCGATCCGCCAGGTGACGGCGAGCCCGGACTGGCTGGACCTGTCCGACCGCACCCTGGTGCTGCTCGGGGCGGGGGCGGAGATGGGACCGCTGCGCTCGCTGTGCGCCTGGGGCGCGGAGGTCGTGGCCGTGGACCTGCCGCGCCCGCAGGTGTGGTCGCGGGTCGTGGCCGCCGCCCGCGACGGCAGCGGCCGGCTGCACGCTCCCGTGCGTACGGCGGTGGAGGACGACGCCGACGCGGTCGTCGACCACGCCGGTGCCGACCTGCTCTCCGAGACGCCGGAGATCCGGTCGTGGGTGGACTCCTTCGACGCCCGCCCGCTCGTCCTCGGCAACTACGCGTACGCGGACGGTGCGACGTTCGCCCGCCTGGCCATGGCCGTCGACGCGCTGACCGTCGACCTGCTCACGCGGCGCCCGGACTCGGCGATCGCCTACCTCGCGACCCCGACGGACGTCTTCGCCGTACCGGTGGACGCCGTGGAGATGTCGCAGCGCCGGTACGCCGAGCGCGGCGTCCAGGGCCTGGTGCAGCGACCGCTGTCGCTGGCGACCGGTGCGCGGCTGTTCGCCCCGAACTACGAGCGGCTGCTCGACACCGCCGCCGGGCCGGTCGGCATCACCGACTGCCTGGTCGCCCAGCAGGGACCGAACTACGCGCTGGCCAAGCGGGTGCAGCGCTGGCGGGCGGCCCTCGCGCGTCGTGACGGTGTGTCGGTGTCGGCGCACGTCGCCCCGCCGACCCGGACGCAGTCGGTGCTGAAGAACCGCATCCTGGCCGCGGCGTACGCGGGAGCCCCGCGGTTCGGGGTGGAGATCTTCGAGCCGGCGACCGCGAACACGCTGATGGCGGCGATGCTCGCGCACGACCTGCGCAACCCGGCGGCGGCGTCCGACCCGGGCGCCCCGGTCGCGCACCCGCACGAGCTGTTCATGCAGGGCGCCAACCACGGCGGCCTGTGGCGCCAGCCGTTCGCACCGCGCACGGCGCTACCGGTCGCGGCGGTGCTCGGTCTGGTCGGTCTCGGCAAGCGCTAGGGCGGCCACCGTGGCTGTCGGTGACCATCTCCGGCGACCACCCGTCCCGCCTTCGTGCGGCCAGTGCGCGCCCTCGTGCGGCCAGCGGTGGCTGTTGGAGATCGTCTGACCCCACCTGGCCGCACGAAGGCGGAGGGGGCGGGCGACTACCGTGGCTGTCGGTGACCATCTCCGGCGACCACCCGTTCCTGCCCGGCGAGTCCGATCGTGACCCGCTGCGCCGCTTCCGTGGCCGGCTCACCGGCGCGACGACCCTCTGGACGGCTCCCGGGCCGGTCGGCCTGACCGTGGCGTCCGTCCTGGTCGCCGAGCCGGCGTACGTGGTGGGTGTCGTGGGGGAGGACAGCGACCTGCTCGAGGGGCTGCTCGACGCCGGCCGGTTCACCGTGCAGCTGCTCGGTTGGGAGCACCGGGACGTCGCGGACGAGGTCGCCGGCCTGCGCCCCGCGCCGGGTGGGGTGTTCCGTACGCGGCCGTGGCGCGACACCGACTGGGGCCCGGTCCTCGACGGGGTGACGTCGTGGGCCGGCTGCACGGTGCACGACGAGCGCCCGCTCGGGTGGGGGCGGCTCGTGACCGGCGAGGCCGCGCACGTCGAGGTGGGGGACCTGGGCGACCCGCTCGTCTGGCACCGCGGGGCGTACCGGCACGTCGAGTAGGCATCCTGGAGGGGTGGCTGCCTACCGGATCTGCTTCGTCTGCCTCGGCAACATCTGCCGGTCCCCGACCGCTGAGGTGGTCTTCCGCGCCATGCTGCGTGACGAGGGCCTGACCGAGTCCGTGCACGTGGACAGCGCCGGCACCGGCGACTGGCACGTGGGAGAGGGTGCCGACGACCGGGCGCTGGAGGCGCTCGCCGGACGCGGGTACGACGGGTCGGAGCACCGGGCGCGGCAGTTCGCCTCCGGCTGGTTCGCCGGCTACGACCTCGTCCTGGCGATGGACGCCTCCAACGCAGCGGACCTGCGCCGGCTGGCCCCCGACCGCCGGGCCGCGCACAAGGTTCGGATGCTGCGCGAGTTCGACCCCGACGCCGACGGGCTGGACGTCCCCGACCCGTACTTCGGCGACCACGGGTTCGACCGCGTTCTCGACATGGTGGAGGCGGCCTGCCAGGGACTGCTCGACCACGTGCGCCGGGAGGTCGGGGGGTGATCCGCGAGCAGCTGGCGGCGCTGGGCCTCGACGTACGGGACGCCGTCCCGGTCGGCGGCGGCGACATCTGCCGGGCGTACCGCGTACGGACCGGCGACGGGCGGACGCTGTTCGCGAAGGCGCGTGACGACGCCCCCGCCGGCTTCTTCGCGGCCGAGGCGGCCGGCCTGCGCTGGCTGGCGGAGGGCGGTGCGGCCGTGCCCGAGGTGGTCGCCCGCGGCGAGCAGGTGCTCGTCCTGGAGTGGGTCGAGCCCGGCGCGCCGAGTGCGGCGGCGGCCGAGCGGTTCGGCCGCGAGCTGGCGGCGCTGCACCGGGCCGGCGCGGCGGCGTACGGCGCGGACCGGGCGGGCTTCATCGGCCCGCTGCCCCTCGACAACACGCCCGCACCGGACTGGCCGGCGTTCTACGCCGAGCGGCGCGTGCGGCCGTACCTGCGGCTCGCCGCGGACCGTGGCGCGGTGTCGGCGGACGACCGCGCCGCCGTAGAGCAGGTCGTCACCCGGGTCGAGACGCTCGCCGGGCCCGCCGAGCAGCCCGCGCGCCTGCACGGCGACCTGTGGAGCGGCAACGTGCACTGGGCGGCGGACGGCCGCGTGTGGCTCGTCGACCCTGCTGCGCACGGTGGGCACCGCGAGACCGACCTGGCGATGCTGCAGCTGTTCGGGCTGCCGCACCTGGACACGGTGCTGGCGGCGTACGGGGACGCCTTGCCGCCGGCCGACGGCTGGCAGGCGCGGGTCCCGCTGCACCAGCTGCACCCGCTGCTGGTGCACGCGGCGCTGTTCGGCGGGTCGTACGGCGCCCGAGCCGGGGCTGCGGCGCGGCAGGCCCTGGCGGCCGGCTAGTCCTGCGGCTACCGCAGTCGCTGGTCGAAGAATGCGGTGATCCGCTGCCAGGCGTCGTCCGCGGACGGCTGGTGCAGGCCGGTGCCCGTCACCTTGCCCAGCGCGGCGGCCCAGCCGGTGTGGCGGTTGAGGAAGCTGTGCCCGGCGTCGGCGTAGGTCTTGACGTCGTGCTCCACCCCGGCCGCGGTCAGGGCCGACTCCAGGCGCGGGCCGCCGTTGCGGATCAGGCGGTCCTTGCCGCCGTAGCTCGCGACGATGGGGCACGACCCGGCCAGCGCCCGCTCCGCGTCCTGGGGGACCTCGCCGTAGTTCGGCGCAGCCACGTCGAATCGGCCACGCGGCGCCAGCAGCAGGGCGAAGCCGCCGCCCATGCAGAAGCCGATCACGCCCACCCTGCCGGTGCAGTCGGCGCGGGCGGCCAGCCAGTCGTGCACGGCGTCGATGTCGTCGAAGGCGCGTCCCTCGCCGGCGCGCAGCGCGCGGAACGTCTCGCGCAGGCAGCGCATGCGCGGGCCCCAGGAGTACAGGTCGGGCGCGAGCGCGACGTAGCCCTCGTCGGCCAGCCGGTCCGCCTGGGCGCGGATGTCGTCGTTGAGCCCGAACAGCTCGTGCAGCACCACCACCCCGGGCCACGGTCCGGTGCCGTCGGGGGTGGCGAGGTACGCCCGCAGGGTGCCGTGCGGGGTGGGGACCTGGACGTCGGCCATGGCGGTGCTCCGTCGTGGACAGGGGACTCAGGACAGGGACAGCGGCGGCATCCGCAGCGGCCCATCCTGGGCCATCGCCAGCGCGGACGCCAGGCTCCCCGGCAGCAGCCGGCTGGTCGCACCGACGTCCTCGCTGTTGCGCGGCCGGCGCACGCGCCGGACGAGCGAGGGCTGCCGGGCCGGGCGTACGGGGGCGTCGGCGGCCAGGCCGGCCCGCTCGCGGGCCACCGACTCCGCGAGGCGCAGGCCGCCGAGCAGGTCGACGAGCCCGCGCTCGTGGGCGTCCGCACCGGTCCAGACGCGGCCACGTGCGACCTCGTGCACCTGCTCCCGGGTCATCCCGCGGCCCTGGGCGACCTTGGCGAGGAAGTCCTCGTACATCTCGTCCAGCCACCGGTCGAGGTGGGCGCGGGCCTCCTCGTCGAACGCCTGGAACGGTGAGCGCAGGCCCGCGTGTGCGCCGCGGTCCACGGAGTCGACGGCGACGCCGAGCCGCTCGGCCAGCCGGTTCACCACCGGCTTGGCCGCGATGACACCGATCGAGCCGGTGATTGTCGCGGGGGAGGCCACGATGACGTCGGCCGGGCAGGCGACGAAGTACCCGCCGGATGCGGCCACGTCGCCCATCGACACGACGACCGGCTTGCCCGCCTCCCGCAGCCGCACGACGTCCCGCCAGATCGCGTCGGAGGCGACGTACGAGCCGCCGGGGGAGTCGACCCGCAAGACCACCGCGCGCGCGTCGTCGTCCCGCAACGCCGCCCGCAGCGCGGCGCACACGGTGTCCGAGCCCATCGCCGGCCCGCGCGGCATCGCCCGGCCGCTCTCGCCCAGCCGGATCGGGCCCGCGCCGGTCACCAGGGCGACGTGGGCGTTGTCGCGGCGTACGGCCCGGCGCAGCGCGTCCGCGGGTCGCCGGGGCGGCTGGTAGCGGGCGAGGAACAGCAGCCGCACATCCCCGCCCAGCCGGCGCCGGACGTCCGCGTACACCTGGTCGCGGTAGCCCAGTCGGTCCACCAGCCCGGCGTCCAGCGCGGCCTGCGCGGACAGCGGGGCGCGGTCCACCGCGGCTCGGACGGTGGCCTGGTCCTGCCGCCGAGCGGTGGCGATCGCGGTGACCACCTGCTCGTACACGGACTCGGCCAGCCGCTCGGTGGCCTCGCGGTGGGCCGGGGTGAACCCCCGCTCGGTGAGCATGTTGCCGGCGCTCTTGTACTCGTGCCGCTGGAAGGCCTGCACGTCCACGCCGGCCTTGTCGAGCGCGTCGCGGAGGAAGACGGCCTGCGCCGAGACCCCGGTGATCCCGACCCCGCCGGACGGCTGCAGCCAGACCTCGCCGAACGCGGCGGCGAGCACGTACGGGACGCTCGCCCCGCCCAGCTCGCCGAAGGTCTCCGCCCACGCGACGGTCACCTTGCCGGCGTCCCGTACGGCCGTCACCGCGGCCGCGAGCTCCTGGGCCCGCGCCAGCGACATGCCCGTCACGCCGAGCTTGGCGACCAGCCCCCCGACCCGCGGGTCGGCGGCGGCCTCGTACAGCCTGGTCAGGACGCTGCGGACGGTCGAGCGGCGGCGGGCCTGCAGCATGCCGAGCGGGTCGGTGGGCGGGGCGGCGAGCAGCTCCTCGGTGAGGTCCAGCTCGAGCAGCAGCGGGGGGTGGGCCATGGCGTCACCCTACGAAGGTCACCGTGGGCCGGGGAATGCCCGGACGGCGCTGTAGGTTGGACCCCGTGGTGCCGATGAGGCACCTGCCGGCCCGATCCATGGCCCCCGGTCCCAACCATTGTGGCTACGAGCCAACCTGTGCCGAGAGGCAGACCTGGCGGGTCGGTTGGCGAGGCCCCGGACACCCTCGAGGAGTCCGGGGCCTCGTCCGTCTCCGCGACCAGCCCCCCGCCACCCCCACGCCACTCCCACGCCACCCCCACGCCACCCCCACGCCACCCCCACGCCTTCGTGCGGCTGGTGGGGGCTGGTGGAGATCGTTTGACCCCAGTACGGCGCATGAAGGCGGTCAGGGGCCGCACGAAGGCGCGGGTGGGGGCGGTCCTCAGTCGAGCGGGTCGACGGCCCGGCGGCGGGCCTTGGGCAGGCTCGGGTGCACGCCCGGCTCGGCGAGGTCGAGGCCGGCCAGGGCGCCGCGCAGCAGCTGCAGCGCGCTGCGGGAGAGCGCCTCGGCGTCCTCGGCGGTCAGGCCCAGCTCGTCCGCCACCCCCGGGGCGCCCTCCGCGAGACCGAACGCCACCACCGCGGCGGAGCGCTCGGCAGGTGGCAGCGCGGCGAGCGCGT
Organism: uncultured Actinomycetota bacterium; assembly: GCA_963728075.1. Classification (GTDB taxonomy): domain Bacteria; phylum Actinomycetota; class Actinomycetes; order JAFAQI01; family DASSKL01; genus CAVSIP01. Next base: position 101,938 of record CAVSIP010000008.1, read on the forward strand.
CCTCGAGGCGCTGCAGCAGCTCGGCGTCCGCCGTCCCGCCCGTGGCGAGGGCGTTCTGCAGGGCCGCCGGGGGGACGGGGCGGCAGCGGGGCGGGCGGTCGGTCGTCATCCCGGTCAGGCTAGCCCCGCGGGCGGTAGCCGTTTGGTCCTTGTGGGTGACATCCGTGTGATTTCCCAGCACGCGGCGTGTTCGTCTGGTTACGTCCTGTCCATGCCCCGCCTGCTCCGTCGTGTCGCTGCCGCATCCGCTGTCGTGCTGGGGGTGGTCGGGCTCGCAGTGCCCTCGGCCGGTGCCGCCACCGATCCACTCGCCGGGCTGCGGGCGCACATCGCGGCGGACCTGCGGGCCAGCACGGCCGCGCACGCCGCCGTACGCGCCGACGTGGCCGGCGTCGGGCGCATGGGGGTGGCCTCGACGGCGTTGCTCCCACCGGCGAGCAACCAGAAGATCTTCACGACGGCGACCGTGCTGCTGCGGCACGGCGGCGACTTCCGGTACGTCAACCGGCTCATGACCGACGCGCCGGTCCGCTCCGACGGCGTCCTGCTCGGTGACCTCGTCGTCATCGGCTCCGGCGACCCGACGCTGACCAGCGCCCGTCTCGACGGGCTCGCCGTCTCCCTGCGCAAGGCGGGCATCTGGCACGTCCACGGCGGCCTGTACGTCGACGACAGCCGGTACGGCCACGACACGTGGGCGCCGGGGTGGAAGGCGAGCTTCGTCCCCGGGGAGACCAGTGCGATCTCCGCGTTCACCGTCGACCGCAACCGCGGCTTCTCGGGCAACCCCACCCCGGCCAACACCCAGCTGTTCCGCCGGATCCTCGCGCGCCGCGGGATCGGGGTGGCCGGGGCCAACTGCGCCGGCCGTCCGGCCGCGCCCCTGACGGACCAGCTCGCCACGGACGCCTCGCCGCCGCTGTCCGCCATCGTCCGGCACACGCTGAAGTACTCCGACAACTTCTACGCCGAGATGCTGCTGCGTGAGGCCGGCGCGGCGGCCACCGGCCACGGGACCCGCGCCAGCGGCATCGCGGCGGTCGGGGCGGCGGCGCGCCGGCTCAACGTGCCCCTCGGCGGCGTGTACGACGGCTCCGGCCTGTCCTACCTGAACCGGGAGGCGCCCACCCAGCTGGTGTCGTGGCTGGCTGCGCTGGCCGGTACGGACATCGCGGACGACCTCATGACCGCGATGCCGCGGTCGTGCATCGACGGCACGTTGAGCAACCGGCTGTGCGGTCCGTGGCTGACCGGCCGGGTACGGGCGAAGACCGGGACGCTGAACGGGGTGACGACACTGTCCGGCTACACCCGTACCGCCTCCGGGCGCACGGTCGTGTTCTCGGTGATGCTCTCCGGCGTACGGAACATGACCACCGCGCGGCACCAGATGGACGCGGCCGTGGCGCGCCTCGCGCGCTACACCGGCTGACCCGGCACAGCGCTCGCCCGTATGGCTGCGGCTGTGCAACGCTGGACCGTGACACCCTCCGGCTACGGCGCGCTGCTGCGCGTGCGCGGCATCCGGTGGCTGCTGCCCACCGCGCTGCTCGGCCGGCTGCCGATCGCGATGACCGGGCTCGCGATCACGCTGCTGGTCACCCGGCACGGCACGTACGCGCGGGCCGGCGTCGTGATGTCCGCGTACGTCGTCGGCAGCGGCCTGGCCGGGCCGCTGGTCGGGCGGGCGGCCGACCGGCTCGGTCGCCGTCGGGTGCTGGTGGTGGCGGCGGTGCTCAACGCGCTGCTGCTCGCGGCGCTGGCCTACGTGCCCAAGGACGTTCCCGGCCTGCTGGTCGGGGTGGCGGTGCTCGCCGGTACGACCATGCCACCGCTGTCAGCGGCGGCCCGTTCGCTGTGGTCGGCGCTGCTCGAGGGGCCCGCGCGCGACACCATGTACGCGCTCGACGCCACGGTGCAGGAGGTCATCTTCATCGTGGGGCCGATGCTCGTCGCACTCCTCGTCGCGTTCTCCGACCCGCAGGTTGCGCTGGCGGTGACCGGCCTGGTGGGGCTCGTCGGGGTGACCGCGTTCGTCGCGCACCCGCTCGCCAACCACGTCGCGACCACCGACGGCACGCACCCGGGTGGCCTGTGGCGGATGCCGTCGCTGCGGCGGATCGTGCTCGTCGGCAGCCTGCTGGTCATGTCGTTCAACTTCATCGACCTGGCGATCATCTCGTTCGTCAGCGGGCGGACGGCCAACAGCCAGGCGGGCGCGGTGCTCGCCGTCTGGGCGGCCGGCTCGATGACCGGCGGGCTGATCTACGGGGCGCGACCCGCGCTCGCCCGCCTGCCGCTACCCGTCATGATCGGGTTCGTGGCGGCCACGCTCGGCGTGCTGTCCCTGTCGCCGGGCAAGGCGGGGCTCGCCGTCCTGCTGTTCTGCAACGGGCTCACGATCGCCCCCACGATCGGCCGGATCTACGGTGAGGTGGGCCGCATGGCGCCGCCGGCCGCCGCCACCGAGGCGTTCAGCTGGCTGGCCACCGGGTTCCTCGCCGGTACGGCACTCGGTGCGGCGCTGAGCGGCCTGTCGGTGACGCACTGGGGTCCGCGGCCGTCGTTCCTGGTGGCTGCCGGTATCGCGGCCCTGGCGGCGGCAGCCGCCACCCTGCGCGTCGAGCCCCTGCCCGGGGCGGTCGAGGGGGAGGTGCCGGCCGCTACCCCCGCAGCAGCGACCGCGCGATGATCGTCTGCTGGATCTGGCTGGTGCCCTCGTACAGCCGGAACACGCGTACGTCGCGGTAGAACCGCTCGACGGTCACGCCGCGGATGTAGCCCATGCCGCCGAACACCTGCACGGCTCGGTCGGCGACGCGGCCCACCATCTCGGTGCAGAAGTACTTCGCCGCGGAGGGGCCGAGCCTGCGGTCCGTGCCGCTGTCGTAGTTCTTCGCCGCCTCGGCGACCATCGCCCGGCCTGCGTACATCTCGGTGTAGGAGTCCGCGATGAGGCCCTGGATGAGCTGGAACTCCCCGATCGCGCGGCCGGACTGCCGCCGGTTGCGCGCGTACTCCACCATCTCCTCGATCAGCCGCTGCGCGATCCCGACCGACAGCGAGCCGATGTGCAGCCGGCCGCGGGCGAGCGCCTTCATCGCGGTGCCGAAGCCGCTGCCCTCGACCCCGCCCACCAGCGACGACGCCGGCACCCGTGCGTCGGTGAAGAACACCTCCGACGTCCACGCGCCGGACTGGCCCATCTTCTTGTCGCGCGGCCCGGTCGACAGCCCCGGGGTGTCCTTCGGGACGACGAAGGTGGAGATGCCGCCCGGGCCCTTGTCGTCGGGGTTGGTCCGGGCGAACACCATGAACAGGTCGGCGATCGGCGCGTTGGTGATGAAGCGCTTGGTGCCGTTGAGGACGTACTCGTCGCCGTCCTTGACCGCCGTCGTCGCGATCGCGGACGGGTCGGAGCCGGCCTCCGGCTCGGTGAGCGCGAACGAGGTCACGTACTCGCCGCTGGCGATGCGCGGCAGGTAGTGCTGCTTCTGCTCGTCGGTGCCGTCGAGCAGGATCACCTGCCCGCCGATCCCGTTGTTCGTGCCGAACATCGAGCGGAACGCGGGCGTGGTCCAGCCGAGCTCGATCGCCAGCCGCACCTCCTGCGACATGGAGATGCCGAGGCCGCCGTACTCCTCCGGGATCGCGAAGCCGAACAGGCCCATCTCACGGGCTGCGTCCCACAGCTCCTGGGGCACCTCGTCGTTGTCGGCGATCGCCTCCTCGCGGGGGACGACCTCCTCCCGGACGAAGCGGCGCACGGTCTTGAGTACGGCGTCGAAGTCCTCAGCGTCCATGCGGCCCAGTGTGGCGCAGGCGCGTACGCCTACCATCGCTGGCCTGGGAAGGAGGAGCGCATGCCTGGACGCCGTGCCACCGCTCCCGCGCCACTCGCGCCGGAGCAGGTCGCCGAGCTGCGGGAGCAGGTGGGCCGGGGCGAGCAGCCCCGGGTCGTCGTGCGCAGCGGCTCCGCGGGTCTGGCCGCCGGCGCGCGCGGCTCGGTGGTGCGCGTGGGGGAGCCGCAGCACGACGCGGACGAGTTCATCGTCGTCCGGGTCGGCAAGGACGAGATCCCGTTCGCCCCGGCCGAGCTGGGGCTGCCGGGACGCCGCGGCCTCGCCGCGGTTCCCGAGGCCACCGCGGCGGAGCGGAGCCGTACGGCGCCACGCAAGCAGCCCGCCCGGTCCCGTACGCCGCGTAAGGCCGTGCCCGCCAAGCAGGCGGCCGAGCAGGCAGGTGCGCAGGCACCGCAGGAGTACGCGGCGCAGGCACCGGCGGGCGCGGACGCGCCGGCCCGCCCGGCCAAGCGCACCGCCGCCAGGCGCCCGAGCCGCGCCGCCAGGCGCCCGGCCTCGCCGGTGACGCTCACCCTGCGGTTCGCCGACGGCACGTGGACCGCGGAGGCGACGAGGGGCAGCCGCCGGGTGGGTCGAGCCGCGCCGGTACGGGCCGGTGCCGTGCGCGCGCTGGCGGACCTCATCGACGACGAGGCCGTCAGCACGCTCATCGCGGAGACCGTCGACTCCTGCCGGGCGGAGGCGGAGGGGCGGGCGGCTGAGCTTCGAGAGCAGCTGCGGGCCGCCGAGGCGGCGTTGAAGGAGTACGACCGGTGACCCTGCCCGACTGGCTGGCCACGACGCTCGCCTCGGATGCCACCGGCGGCTGCGGTGTCCTCTCCGAGTGGGTGCGCCCGCTCCGGCCGGGCCAGCGGCTCACCGGCCCGGCGCTCGTCGTCGCGCTCACCCGGGACGACAACGCGGCCATGCGCGACATCGCGGCGGCACGGCCGGCGCCGGGCACGGTGCTGGTCGTCGCCGGGGCGGAGCAGTCCCGGACCGCCTGCATGGGGGACCTCGTGGCCCGCGAGCTGCAGTCGCTCGGCATCGCCGGAGTCGTCACCGACGGGCTGGTCCGCGACTCTGCGGAGATCGCCGCGCTCGGGCTGCCGGTGTGGTGCCGCGGCGCGACCCCGGTGGCCTCACGCAAGGACGGCCCTGGCCAGGTCGGCGGCTCGGCGACGATCGCCGGCGCCCTGGTCCGCGACGGCGACCTCGTGGTGGCCGACGACGACGGGGTGGTCATCTGGTCCCACGAGGACCTCCCCGCGCTGCTCGAAGCGGCCGAGCGCAAGCGGGCTGCGGACGAGGAGCGGCTGGAGCGGCTGCGCCACCGCTGAGCGGACACTGCTTCGATCGGGGGTACAGATCGGCCCGGGATGCACCGATGGGTATGTCGTGGCAGAGCAGCGTGCCGTGGGGCGGCACGGTCGCGTCCAGGGAGCAGCCGGGCTCGCGAACCGCAGCGGCCCGGTGTCGCCCGACGCGCTCCGGCGGCGCTTCCGTGAGCTCGCCGCGGTCGGCGCGTTCGCCTTCGTGGGGCTCGCCGTCGCGCTCGTGGTGTTCTCCCGCCAACCGACCGTCTGGGCGAGTGTCGGCGTGTCCGCGGAGACCGTACGGCTCGGCATGGTCGCCTTCGCCGCTGCCTTCGCCGTCTACCTGGTGCAGCAGGTGCGCCACCTGCGCATGCTGCGGACCCTGGTGGGCCAGCACGCCGAGCTGGCCTCGCGGCTGTCCTCGCAGCTGTCCGGTGCGACCGACCTCGTCGCGCTCGGCGAGTCGCTGTCGGGCGCGTCCAACGTGGACGAGCTGGTCGACGTCGCGCTGCGGGAGGGCCTGCGTCTGGTCGACGCCGACGCCGGCACCCTCCTGCTGTTCCAGGACGCCGAGCTGCGGCCCCGTGGCACCCTCGGCGCGTCGTTCGCCCGGGGCGCCGCCGTCTCGCCGAAGGACTCGTTCCTCGACCGCGTGCTCGCCGACGGCGAGCCGGTGCCGTGCAGCGGTGGTGCGGCCGTACGGCAGGCGGTGCCCTACCTGCTGACCGCCCGGGAGATGCAGTCGGCGCTGGCGGTGCCCGTCACCAGTGGCAACGTGCGGGTGGGTGTGCTCATCGCGATGCGTGCGGACGGAGCCTTCCAGCCCCACGACGTCGAGCTGCTGGTCGCCCTCGGCACGCACCTCGGCGGCGGGCTGCGTCGCATGGACGCGGTCGAGACCGCGCGCAGCGAGGCGGCCGAGCTGTCCCGGATGGCGTTGTACGACCAGCTCACCGGGCTGGCGAACCGTACGCGGCTGCGCCAGCGCGCGGAGGCAGCCCTCGCCGCCACCGTAGACGGTGTGTGCAGTGCGGTGCTCTACCTGGACCTGGACGGCTTCAAGCAGGTCAACGACCGCCTCGGGCACGCGGCCGGTGACCGGCTGCTGCAGTCCGCGGCCCGGCGGATCACCGAGCAGCTGCGGCCCACCGATGTGGCGGCCAGGCTCGGCGGCGACGAGTTCGCCGTCGTGCTGCACGGCCTGGAGAGCCCGCCGGTCGCCGAGTCGGTCGCCGGGCGGATCCTGCGCGCGCTGGCGGAGCCGTTCCTGCTCGGCGACGCGGAGGCGTTCGTCACCGCCAGCATCGGTCTGGCGCTGGCCGGCGTCGACGGGGACGACATCGACACCCTGCTCGAGCACGCCGACGCGGCGCTGTACTCGGCGAAGACCACCGGCAAGAGCCGGGTGGTGCGCTACGTCGCCGCCGACGACGGCATGGCTGCTGCGGCGGTGCACACCGCCGACCTCGAGCGGGCCCTCCAGCGCGGGGAGTTCGCGCTGGACCTGCAGCCCTTCCAGCGTCTCGACGGCGGTACCGTCGCCGCGGCGGAGGCGCTGCTGCGCTGGCAGCACCCCGAGCGCGGGCGGCTGCTGCCGGGCCAGTTCCTGCGGCAGCTCGTCGACACCGGGCTCATCGTGCAGGCGGGCGGGTGGGTCCTCGACGAGGCCTGCCGCGTGCTGCGCGCCACCTGGGACGACGAGGAGTGCGCCGACCTGGAGTGGGTCACGGTCAACGTCTCGGCGCAGCAGCTGCGCGACGCCGGGTTCACCGGCGCCGTGCTCGGTGCGCTGGAGCGGCACCGGTTGCCCGGCTCTGCCCTGGTGCTCGACGTGACCGAGGACGTCCTCGTCAACGGCATGGAGGACACCCTCACGGGTCTGCAGCGGTTGCGCGACCGCGGTGTCCGCGTCGCCATCGACGACTTCGGCACCGGCTACGCGTCGCTGACCTACCTGCTCGAGATGCCGATCGACATGCTGAAGATCGACCGGTCGTTCGTCGAGCGCCTCGTCACCCGCCCGGAGAGCCGGTCGGTGCTCCGTGCCGTGGTGACGATGGCGCAGTCGCTCGGTATCAGCACGGTGGCCGAGGGCGTGGAGTCCGCCGAGGAGATGCAGGCCGTCCGTGCGCTGCACTGCGACTACGTGCAGGGACGGTTCACCGGGGTGCCGGCGAGTCCGGCCGCCCTGCACGAGCTGCTGCGGGTGGCCCGGCGGTACGGCGAGGGGGCGACGCCGGTGCCGGGGCAGCGCCATCCGGTGCAGTCGGCGCAGGCCCAGGTGCTCGCCGAGATCCGCGCGCTCGCCGCCGAGCTCGACCAGCTGCGCTGATCCGCCGGGTACGCGCTACGGTCGGCCGGTGCCCGATCAGCGCATCCCCCCGCTGGAGAACCCGCCGCCCGAGGTGACCGAGCTGCTCGGTCGCACGCTGGTCCGTGACGGCCGGCCGCTGAACATCTTCGCGACCCTGGCCCACAACCCCGGCGTGCTCAAACAGTTCAACCGGCTCGGCGGGCAGCTGCTGCAGCGCAGCTCGTTCACGCCCCGGGAGCGGGAGATCGTCATCCTTCGGGTCGGTGCGCGCAGCCGCTCGGAGTACGAGTTCGGCCAGCACACCGTCATCGGCCGGGCCTCCGGGCTCTCCGACGACGACATCGCGGCCCTGGCGCGCGAGGACGGGGCCGAGCACTTCACCGAGTACGAGCGGGACCTCGTCGCTGCCGCCGACGAGCTGTGCGCCGACAACACCGTCGCGGACGCGACGTGGCAGCGGCTGGCGAAGCGGTGGTCGTACGCCGAGCTGGTGGAGCTGGTCGTGCTCGCCGGTTTCTACCGGCTGGTCTCCGGCTTCCTCAACTCGGCCGGGGTCCAGCTCGACGACGGCGTCCCCGGCTGGCCCGCTCAGCCCTCGCCGTAGTCGGCGCGCGCCGCCTCCCTTCGTACGGGCGTTGGCGCCAACGCTGGGCGACCCGCCGTACGCGGTCCAGATCGCGCGCCATCGCCTGCGGTGAGGAGCACGTCGCCGTGCTCAGCCCTCGCCGTAGTCGGCGCGCGCGATGGCGTCGACGGTCGCCTCGACGTCGAACTCCTCCGAGCCGGGCAGCGTGGGCACGAAGCCGACGAGCATGCCGTCGCGCATGACCTGCGCCTCCAGCCCGGCGGCGCCGTCGGTGTCCCACAGCGCCTCGCGGCCGTCGGGGATGACCACTCGGACGCCGATCTGGAACACGCCGGAGCGCTGGACGTGCGCGAACACGCCGCGTGCCCGCAGCTTCTCGACCACCTCTTCGGCGCGTTGCTGCTCCATACCGCCCACGCTAGCGAGTGAATCCGCCGCTAGGGTCCGGTGCCATGAGCGATGCCGCGGACCTCGACCTCCCCGGCGACGACGACCCGCGACGGCAGGCCGTACGCCGCTGGCTCGAGGAGCACCCGAAGCCGACCGGCCGCCAGCTCGCCGAGGCCGGTTACGTCGCGCCGCACTGGCCGCAGCCGTGGGGGCTGGCGGCCGACCCCGTGCACCAGCTGGTGATCGACGACGAGCTGCGCCGGGCCGGGGTGTCCCGCCCGTCCAACCAGATCGGGATCGGCTGGGCCGGGCCGACGATCATCTACGCCGGGACCCAGGAGCAGCAGGACCGCTACCTCATGCCGGCCCTGGCCGGCGAGGAGATCTGGTGCCAGCTGTTCAGCGAGCCGGGCGCCGGATCGGACCTTGCCGGCCTGTCCACCAGGGCGGTTCGTGACGGGGACGAGTGGGTGGTCAACGGCCAGAAGGTCTGGACGTCGATGGGCCACTTCGCCCAGTACGGCATCCTGCTCGCGCGCACCGACCCGGACGCCCCGAAGCACCACGGCATCACGTACTTCATCTGCCCGATGGACACTCCTGGGGTCACCGTCCGGCCGCTGGTGGAGATGACCGGCGAGCACATGTTCAACGAGGTCTTCTTCGACGACGTCCGCATCCCGGACGCCAACCGCGTCGGTGAGGTGAACCGGGGCTGGGAGCTGGCCAAGGTCACGCTCGGCAACGAGCGGGTGAGCCTGTCGTCCGGCGGCGCGCTGTGGGGCCGCGGGCCCTCGGCGTACGACCTCGTCGACGTGGTCCGCGAGCGCGGTGGCGTCAGCGACCCGGTCCTGCAGCAGCGGCTCGCGCAGCTGTACGTCGACGCCGAGGTGCTGCGCCTCATCCGGCTGCGCACGCTGGCGCAGACACTGGCCGGCAAGGTGCCCGGTCCCGAGGCGTCGGTCCGCAAGGTCATGGCCGACGAGCACGGGCAGCACATCATGGGCCTGGCGCGCGACCTGGCCGGTCGCAGCGGCCTGCTGGAGCAGGCTGGCCCGCTCGGGGACGACAACGGCATCTGGTCGTACGGCTACCTGTTCGCCCCGGCACTCACCATCGGCGGGGGGACGGGCGAGGTGCAGCGCAACATCCTGGCCGAACGCGTGCTCGGGCTGCCCAAGGACGCGGACCTCGACGCCGGCAAGCCGTGGTCCCAGACGCGGGGGAGAGGCTGATGGCGTCCGTCCCCGACCTGACCTTCAGCGAGGAGCAGGAGGCGCTGCGCGACTCCGTCCGCCGGTTCCTCGCCGAGACCTCGCCGGAGTCCGAGGTCCGCCGGCTCATGGAGACCACCGAGGGCTACGACCCGGGCGTCTGGAAGCGGATGACGGCGGAGCTGGGTCTCACCGGCCTGGCCGTGCCGGAGCAGTACGGCGGTGCCGGGTACGGCTGGCGCGAGGTTGCGGTCGTCATGGAGGAGATGGGGCGCGCGCTCGCCTGCGCCCCGTACCTGTCCGCGGCGCTGGCGACCGCCGCGCTGCTCGCCGCCGGCGGCGACGCGGCAGCGCAGCACCTGCCGGGTATCGCGGCGGGGGAGACACTGGCGACGCTGGCGTTCGGCGACGGGGTGCGGGCATCGGGCGGCACGCTCGACGGGGTGCAGGAGCTGGTCCTGGACGGCCACGTCGCCGGCCTGCTGCTCGTCGAGGCGTCCGACGGGCTGTACGCCGTACGTGGCGACGCCGGCGGGCTCACCTGCACGCCGCTGAAGACGCTGGACCGCACGCGCAAGCTGGCTCGGGTGGAGCTCTCCGGTGTCGCGGCGGAGCGGGTGAGCGGCGCCGAGGCCGTCCAGCACGCCCTGCAGGTCGGCGCGGTGCTGCTCGGCGCGGAGCAGACGGGCGCGGCCCAGCGCACGATGGAGATCGCAGCCGACTACGCGCGTACGCGGATGCAGTTCGGACGGCCGATCGGCCAGTTCCAGGGTGTCAAGCACCGCTGCGCGGACATGCTGCTGCGGGTGGAGTCGGCCCGCGCGGCGGCGTACTACGGGTCGTGGGTGGCTGCGGAGGCTCGCGACGACCTGCCGGCCGTGGCGCACCTCGTCCGGGTGGTCTGCTCCGAGGCGGCGATGCGGTGCGCGGCCGACAACATCCAGATCCACGGCGGCATCGGGTTCACCTGGGAGCACCCGGCCCACCTGTACTACCGGCGTGCGAAGAGCAGCGAGCTGCTGCTCGGCACCCCGGGCGAGCACCGCGCGCAGCTGGCCCAGGCGATCGGAGTGGCCGGCGCGCCACGTATCGGCTGATGCTGCAGGCCGCTCTGCTGGTTGGGGGAGTTGCGGATCCGCTTCCGATGAGGACGCTTTGTCGAGCCGACGGGTGTGGCAGCGGCCGGTTGTCGCGGTCGGCGCGACCGGAGGGTTGTTCGCGGGCGTGTTCGGGGCGCGGGCTGCTGAGCTGGTCGGCGGGGAGGCAGTAGACACGTTGCTGGCGCTGCCGGTCGCGGTGATCGGGGTCGCCTTCGGACTCGGCGGCGGTGTCGTGGGCGGGGTGCTCGCCGCCCTGGTGTTCGCCGCCGGGGAGACCCTCGACTCCCATGATCCGGCAGCAGGCGAGATCGCGCTGCGCGCCGGGGCGTTCTCGCTTCTCGGGGCTTTCGTGGGCGGGGCGGCTGGCGTGTTGGCGCGGACCCGCGCTCGGTTCGCCGGCGCGTTCGACAGCGCTCCGAACGGGATGCTGCTGACCGATGCGTCCGGACGCATCGCCGTGGTCAACGACGCCGCGGCACGGTTGGTGGCGCGCCGGCGCTCCGACCTCGTCGGGCGGAGCATCGCAGAGCTGTTCCATCCCGACGACGCCCCTGTCGACGAGACGTCATGGACCGACCTCCTTCGCGGTGTGATCCGCGAGTACACCGTCGAGCGGCGGCTGCTGAGCGCCGACGGCGTGGTCGTGCCTGTCCTGATTTCCGCGGCACGGATGCCGGCGCCTGCAGAACGTCATCCGGTGGTCATCCACATCGTCGACGTGACCCACCAGCGGCGCTCTGAGGAGCGACTGGCCTACCTGGCCGACCATGACCCGTTGACAGGGTTGCTCAACCGTCGCCGCTTCGAGCAGGAGCTCACCGAGCACCTGGCGCGGGCAGCGCGGCACTCGGCGCGAGGGGCCGTGCTCCTGCTCGACCTCGACCACTTCAAGTACGTCAACGACACACTCGGTCACGCCGCTGGTGACGTGGTGCTCAAGGCGGTCGGCGACGCGTTACGGAGCCGGATGCGTGCCGAGGACGTGCTGGCCCGGCTCGGGGGAGACGAGTTCGCCCTCCTGCTCGAGGACGCCTCGGACGAGGCCGCGGTACGCAGCGCTGAGGCACGGGTCGCCACGGCGCTGACCACGGTCAGCGTGCCCGTGACCCCCGGACGCGTTCCTCCCGATGCGCGCGTGCACGTCACGGCGAGCATCGGCGCGACCCTGGTCGAGCCCGGCGTGGCGGGGGATGCGCTGCTCGCCCAGGCCGACCTCGCCATGTACGAAGCGAAGGAGACCAGCCGCGGACGGCTCGTCATCCATCGTCCCCAGGGCGCCCATGCCAGGCAGTCACGAGCCCGGTTCACGTGGGGGGAACGCATACGCCGGGCGTTGCAGGACCATCAGTTCGTGCTGTACCTGCAGCCGATCATCCCGCTCCAGGCCGGACCCGACCTGCACTACGAGGCGCTGCTGCGGCTCATCGGTGACGACCAGGTGTGGGAGCCCGCCACCTTCTTGAACCACGCCGAGCGCCTCGGACTGATGAACGACATCGACCGCTACGTGGTCGACCACGCCGCCGAGCTGCTCGCCGCGCTGCCGGCCGACCAGCATCCGCGGCTGGAGGTCAACCTGTCCGCCGCGTCCCTCGCGGACCCCGACCTCGCGGACTGGGTCGACGACGCGCTGCGCCGCCACGCCATCGACCCTGCCCGCCTCATCTTCGAGATCACCGAGACGATGGCGATCGCGAACATCGCCCTGGCAGACACCTCGATCCGCCGGCTGCGCGCCCAGGGCTGCGGCTTCGCGCTCGACGACTTCGGCGTCGGGCTGTCGTCGTTCTACTACCTGCGAGAGCTTCCGTTCGACATCCTCAAGATCGACGGCACGTTCATCCAGGACCTGCCGGCCAGCCGCACCAACCAGCTCATCGTCCGCGCCATGATCAACACCGCGCAGGGGCTCGGCCGAGCCACCATCGCCGAGTTCGTCGGCAACGCCGCGACCGTCCAGGCGCTACGCGACCTCGGCTGCGACTACGGCCAGGGCAACTACCTCGGTCAACCCCAGCCCGTCGGCGAGCTGTTCCCCTGACCGCCGACGGCGGGCGCAGGCCGTCCGCTACGCGCCCACGGACGAGCCGGTCGTGGCGCTGCCACATCATCGACCTTTCCGCCGCCTGCCCGGCTCAGCCCGCGGTGATGTCCGCGGCGATCGGCAGCCGCGACAGGCCCCGCAGCACGATGTTGTCCTTGTACGCAAGCCCGCCGTTGCCGACCTGCGGGTCGCGGAGCCGTCGCGCCAGGGCGGGCAGGACCACCTGCGCCTCCATCCGGGCGAGCGGCGCCCCCAGGCAGAAGTGGATGCCGCTGCTGAACGACAGGTGGCGCGAGGCGTCGCGGCGGGTGGGGTCGAACCGGGACGGGTCGCGGAACTGCCTGGGGTCGCGGTTGGCCGCCGCGAGCATGAGCACGAGGATGCCGCCGGCCGGGACGTGCCGGCCGGCGACCGTGGCGTCCTCGCCGGTGACGCGCATCGTCATCTGCACGGGCGGGTCGTGGCGCAGGACCTCCTCGACGTACGCCTCGGCGAACCCGGCGTCGAAGCCCAGCCGCTTCTGGTGCACCGGGTGGCGCAGCAGCGCGAGCATGCCGTTGCCGATGAGGCTGACCGTCGTCTCGTGGCCGGCGATGAGCAGCAGCATGCACGTCGACAGCAGCTCGTCGTCGGTGAGCCGGTCGCCCTCGTCACGGACGGCCACCAGGGCGCTGAGCAGGTCGTCGCGGGGGTCGCGACGGCGTTGCTCGAACAGGGTCGTGAAGAAGACCCGGAACTCGTCGGCAGCCCGCTGCCGGTGCGCGGCCTCCTCGGGCTCCGGCACGCTCAGCGTCGCGTCGAGGCTGCGTGCCAGCACGTGCGACCACTCGGCGAAGGTGTCGCGCTCCTCGTGCGGGACGCCGAGCATCTCGCTGATGACCGCGACCGGGAGCGGGTGCGCGACGTCGGACACGAGCTCGAGGGTGCCGCGCTCGGCGGCCTCGTCGAGCATCTGCTCGGTGAGGTCGGCCACCCACGGCCGCAGCGCCTCGACGGTTCGGCGGGTGAACGCCTTGCTTACCAGGCGGCGCAGCCGGGTGTGGTCCGGCGGGTCGAGGAACAGGAACGGCCTCGCCCGGTCGCGGTCGAGGTCGCGCTCGGCCAGCTGCGGGGCGACGACCTGCTGGTAGAGCGTCGCGTTCTCACGCTGGACGCTCGAGGTCTGCTCGGTGAGCATCGCGAAGCAGTCGTCGTACGTCGGCAGCACCGAGAACAGCCCGTCAGGGGAGACGACCGGCCCCTCGGCCAGCATCCGCTCGTACGCCGGGTAGGGGTCGGCGATGTCGTCGACCTGCAGCAGGTCGAGCACCGACGGGGCCAGGCCCTCCTGCGCCGGCTGCTCCGCCGCAGTCACGACGCGACGCTGTCCTCGACGTCGGCCGGCGCGAAGGCACGGCGGGCGAGCCGGGCGATGCGCGTGGTCACGTCCTCGTGGCGCTCGAGGGGCAGCATGTGCCCGGCGCCGGGGTAGACGACCAGCTCGGCGTGCGGCAGCAGGGCCGCCATCTCGCGGCCGTGGTCCTCCGGGCAGAGCTTGTCGTTCGCGCCGACGAAGATCGACACGGGCACGTCCCGCAGCACCGAGAGCGCCTGTCGGCGGTCGTGGTCCTCGAAGGTGTACCAGAAAGCCGCCGTCGTCTCGGCCGGCGTGGCTGCGGTCAGCTCGGTGGTGAACCGCACCTGGGCGGGGGAGGCCGCACCGCCGAAGAGCAGCCGTCGCGTGCCTGCGGGGGACGGCGGGCGTACGGCCTTGCCGGCGGCCTCCGCGGCGACCTGACGCTCCATGAGCCGCGGGACGAGCCGGCGGCCGACGGCGGCGACGGGGCGCGGCATGCCGAAGGTGTTCTCGCCGAGCCGGCCCGCGGACGTCGCGACCAGCGCCACGCCGACCACCTGGTCGCCGAACAGGTCCGGGCGCTGCTCCGCCAGCGCCATGATCGTCATGCCACCCATCGAGTGGCCGGCGAGGACGACCGGGCGGTCCCCGACCCGCTGGGCGATCACGGCGAGCAGGTCGCGGCCGAGCTGCGCGATGTTCGCCCGCTCACGGGGCGTCCGGTCCGAGCGGCCGTGCCCGCGCTGGTCGTAGGTGATGACGCGGACGCCGGGCAGGTGCTCGGCGAGGTCGCGCACCTGGTAGTGCCAGCACTGGGACGACAGGGACCAGCCGTGCGCGAAGACGAGGGTGGTGTCCGCGTCGGCGGGGCCGAACTCCTCCACCGCGAGGGTGATGCCGTCCTCCGTCGTGACCGTCGACCGCTCGCCGGCGAGCAGGCCGAACGGCTCCTCAGCAGCGGGGTCGGGCAGGTCGTCCCCGGTGCGACGCAGCGCGACGGCGCCCGCGCCGGCGGCGAGGGCGGCGGTGGCGAGGGCGGTACGGCGAAGGCGGGCAGGCGGCATGAAGGGCTCCTCTCGACTGGCCCGACGGTACGGAGCCTCCTGAACCGGAGTCAACAACGGTGGCGGGCGCGCCACGATACCGTCGTCGGCGTGACCGCCCCCTCCGAGAAGCTGCCCATCCGCATGCTGCACGACCGGGTGCTGGTCAGCATCGACGTGGAGTCCGGGGAGCGCCGGTCCTCGAGCGGCATCGTCATCCCGGCGACCGCGAACCGGGGCAAGCGGCTGGCGTGGGCGGCTGTCGTGGCGGTCGGCACGAACGTCCGGCAGGTGCAGATCGGCGACCGGGTGCTGTTCGACCCGGAGGACCGCTCCGAGGTCGAGCTGCACGGTGACGAGTACGTCCTGCTGCGCGAGCGCGACATCCACGCGGTCGCCGCCGAGCGGATCGAGGGCGGGGCGACCGGCCTCTACCTGTGAGGCCGGTTCAGGCCGACCGGCGCAGCGACTGCTGCAGCAGCGGCCAGCTCGCCGCGAACCCGGGGTGCAGCGGCAGCGTGCCCAGCTGGTCGGCCGGCACCCAGCGCGCGTCGGTGCTCTCGCCGCCGAACGGGGCGACGTCGAGCAGCTGCTCCGACCAGCCGAGCACCGTGGTGTAGCTCCAGCCGCCGTGGTCGTCGACGAACCGGCCGGCCAGGCGCACGGCGGACAGGTCGACGGTGACCTCCTCGCCCACCTCACGGACCGCGGCCTGCTCGGGTGACTCGTTGCGGCCACGAGCCCCGCCGGGGACGCCCCACGTGTCGCCGTAGTGGCTCCACCAGGCACGGTGCTGCAGCAGCACGTGCAGGTCTCCGCTGTCGTCGGTGTGGCACAGCAGCAGGCCGGCAGCACCGTGGCGGCCCCAGTGCCGGTGCGCGCGCGAGCAGCGCGCCCACCCGTCACCGTCGCCCAGCATGTCGTCCAGTCTCCCAGGTCCGGCCGTCCGGGCAAGGCCACTGGGGCTCGGGCCGGCCGGCCGAGAGCGTCAGTTCAGGTAGGTGCGCAGCGGCTCGGCGGTGCCCGCCTTGCGCAGGGCCTTGACCGTGTCCCGCTCGATCTGGCGGACCCGCTCGCGGGTGAGGCCCAGCAGGTCGCCGACCTCCGCGAGGGTCCGAGCGCGACCGTCGGCGAGCCCGTACCGCAGCGACATCACCGCGGCCGAGCGCTCCGGCAGCGTGGCGAGCACGTCACCAAGCCGCTCCTGCAGGTCGCGGAACTCCACCGCGGTGCTCGCGTGGAACGTCTCGGTGTCCTCGATCAGGTCGCCCAGGCTGGTGTCGCCCGTGTCGCCGACCGGTGACTCGAGGCTCACGGTGTCCTGGCCGTAGCCCAGGACCTCCTCGACCTTCTCCGGGGTGGAGTCCAGCGCCTCGGCCAGCTCCTCCATGGTCGGCTGACGGCCGAGCTGCTGGTCGAGCAGCCGGCGCATGCGCACGGCCTTGTTGATCTGCTCGACCATGTGCACCGGGACGCGGATGGTGCGGCTCTGGTCGGCGATCGCCCGCTGCAGCGCCTGGCGGATCCACCAGGTCGCGTACGTCGAGAACTTGTAGCCCTTGGCGTAGTCGAACTTCTCCACCGCGCGGACCAGACCGATGTTGCCCTCCTGCACGAGGTCGAGCAGCGACAGGCCCTTGCCCTGGTAGCGCTTGGCCAGCGACACCACCAGGCGCAGGTTCGCCTCGAGCAGGTGCTGCTTGGCGCGGTAGCCGTCGGCGGACAGCGCCACGAGCTCCTTGCGGTACTTCTCCTTGTGCGCCCGCATCTCGCCCGCCGCGGCGCGGCGCAGCAGCTCCTCGGCGTAGAGGCCGGCCTCGATCCGCTTGGAGAGCTCGACCTCCTCCTCGGCGTTGAGCAGCGCGACCTTGCCGATGTCGGTGAGGTAGAGCCGCACCAGGTCGGTGGTCGGCGCCTCCTCGTCCAGCGAGACGAGGGGGGTGTCGTCCTCGTCCTCGTCGGTGTCCTCCTCGGCGTCGACGCCGGGGCTGACCCCGGCGTCGGCGAGCCGGCGCAGGACGGTACGCGCGACGGAGGGCGGCAGCGCGGCCTCCTCGAGCGTGTGGCGCAGCTGCTCGAGCGTGAGCTGACCCTCGTCGCGGTGACGCGCGAGCAGCTCGTCGACGACGGTGTCGACCGTCTCGACGCTCTCGTCAGGCGCGGCGGCGCGGGCCAGGGCAGGGGACGTCATGGTGCAACCTCGACAGGCGAGTGGGTGGATGCTTGCTGGGTCGGCGCCGACCTCCCGGCGCTCACACTGGTCCTCAACGCGTGGTACCGGCACGATGTTCCCGCCGGGCCGCGACGTACGGTGGGCGTCATGCCGGCGCCAACCGTCGTCACCGCGTTCTCGGACTTCTTGTGTCCATGGTGCTACATCGGTGCCGTCCGCCTGCAGCGGGCCGCCGCCAAACGCCCCGGCGAGGTCGAGGTGCGGTGGAAGAGCTTCCTGCTGCGCACCGAGCCGCGCGACACCGAGCCCGAGCGGTTCCGCGCCTACGCCCGCTCCTGGGCGCGCCCGGCGGCGCTCGAACCCGGGCTGCAGTTCCGGATGTGGGACGGCGACAGCACACCGCCGACGCACAGCCTGCCGCCGAACGCCGCGGCGAAGCTGGCGACGCGGCACTGGCCGGAGCTCGCGGACGGCTACCGGATGGCGCTGTTTCGCGCGTACTTCGCCGACAACCGCACGATCTCCGACCGGGCCGTCCTCGCCGAGGTCGCCGGCGAGGCCGGCCTGCCGGCGGGGGAGTTCACCGAGCGGCTCCAGGCGGAGTGGGCCACGGCCGTCGACGAGGTCTTCGACGACTTCTCCGACGCGCTCGAGGCGGGAGTGACCGCCGTTCCCGCCGTGCTCGCCGGCGGTGACGTGCTGCGCGGCGCATCCAACGACGCGAGCTACGACGAGCTGCTCGAGCGGGCCCTCGCGGCCGTCGGCAGCCAGGGAGGCTGAGGAGGCGCCGTGCGCTACGTGCCCACCGTGACCGGCGGCCGGCTGTCCAAGATCGGTCTGGGGACCTGGCAGTTCGGCTCACGGGAGTGGGGCTACGGGCCCGAGTACGCCCGCGAGGAGGCGGGCCGGCTGGTCCGCCGCGCGCTCGAGCTGGGGGTCAACCTCGTCGACACGGCCGAGGTGTACGGGTTCGGCGCCAGCGAGCGGATCGTCGGCGCGGCGCTGGAGGGGGTGCGCGACGACGCGTACGTCGCGACCAAGCTGTTCCCGGTCGCCCCGTTCGCGCCGGTCGTCGAGCAGCGTGCGGTGGCGTCCGCCGCGCGGCTGGGCGTCCACCGGCTGGACCTCTACCAGGTGCACCAGCCCAACCCGTTCGTCCCCGACCGGGTGATCATGCGCGGGATGCGGGTGCTGCAGGACGTCGGGCTGGTCGGCGACGTCGGCGTCAGCAACTACTCGCTGAGCCGCTGGCGGGCCGCGGAGGCGGCCCTCGGGCGACCGGTGCTGTCCAACCAGGTGCAGTTCAGCCTGGTCGCACGGGACCCGATGCGCGACCTGCTGCCGTACGCCGCCAGCGAGGACCGGATCGTCATCGCCTACAGCCCGCTGGCGCAGGGGCTGCTCTCCGGCAAGTACGACGCAGCGCATCCCCCCTCCGGGGCCGTGCGGCGGGGCAACCCGCTGTTCCTGCCGGAGAACCTGGAGCACGCGGCGCCGCTGCTGGACACCCTGCGCGAGGTGGCGGCCCGCCACGATGCGACCCCCGCCCAGGTGGCGCTCGCGTGGGTGGTTCACCCGCCCCGGGTCGTGGCCATCCCCGGAGCGTCGAGCGTCGAGCAGCTCGAGCACAACGTCGCCGCGGCCGACATCGAGCTCGCCGACGACGAGTACGCCGCGCTGTCCGCTGCTGCTGCGCGGTTCCGCCCGGCCCGGGGTGTCGCGGCGGCGGCCCGGCTGCTGCGACATCGGTTCGGCCGATGAGCGTCGAGGTCGACCCGCAGCGCTTCGAGGAGCTGGTCGGGGAGGCGCTGGACAGCATCCCGCCGGAGCTGGCGCGGCTGATGAACAACGTCGCCGTGTTCGTGGAGGAGCAGTCGCCGGAGGGCCAGGACCTCTTCGGCCTCTACGAGGGCGTGCCGCTCACCGAGCGGGACGGCGGGTACGCCGGCGTGCTGCCGGACCGGATCACGATCTTCCGCGGTCCGCTGTGCGATGCGTGCGACACCGAGGCGCAGGTCGTCGAGGAGGTCCGCACGACCGTCGTCCACGAGATCGCCCACCACTTCGGCATCGACGACGCCCGCCTCCAGGAGCTCGGCTGGGGGTGAGGAACGAACCGCGAGTTGATCTGTCCGGCGGAGGCGGTCGGGCCGCGCGCGGACGGCTGTCAGGTGCTCGCGGTGAGCGCGGCGCGCAGGTCGTCCGGGACCGGGCGCTTGCCGGAGCCGTCCTCGGCGACGACGACGTACACGATCCGCGCGAGTACGAGCGGCGCCACGTCGAGGTCGGAGCCGTTGCGGACCTCGAAGAGCAGGGTGAAGCTCGTCGTGCCCACCGTGTCCGCCCGGACGTGGACGTGGGCCTCGTCGCCGGACCGCAGCGACCCGCGCCAGTCGACCTCGGCGTGGACGAGCTGGATGTCCAGCCCCACCGGCCCGAGCCGGCCGCCGGGCAGCTGGGCCAGGAACCCGCTGCAGGCCTCGTCGCAGTAGCCGAGGTACCACATGTTGAACACGACGCCCTGCTGGTCCACCTCGTAGTAACGGACCGGGGCGCGGTAGACGAACGGCGGGCTGTCCGGCACGAGGGAGCAGGCTAATGGCCCCGCCGCGCCGTCCGACGGCCCGTCCTGGCGGGCCGCAGTGCCCTGTCCGGTACGGCCTCCCGCGGCCACGCTGGAACCACCATGTCGACACCGACGCTGGCTCCCGCTCCGGGCCGGCACGCCCGGGCCCCGGACCATCACCGGGGCCGGCGGCTGTGGTGGGTCCTGGGCGCGGTGCTGCTGGCGGCGGCGCTGGCGGCCGAGGCGTGGTTCCTCGTCGTCCGGTTCGACCTGCCCATGCCGCACCCCGTGCCGACGGACACCGGTCCGCCGTCGGTGCTCACCTGCCAGACGATCGACTGCTGAGCACCGCGCGGCAGACTGTGCGCATGCCGCTCCACCTCGCGCAGGATCCCGCCGCGGACGCGCTGCTCGCCACTGACCCGCTCGCCCTCCTGGTCGGCATGCTGCTGGACCAGCAGGTGCCGATGGAGCGCGCGTTCTCCGCGCCGCACCGGCTGGCCGAGCGGCTGGGCCGCGACCGGCTCGACGCCGCGGAGATCGCCGGGTACGACCCGGACGCACTCGTCGAGCTGTTCTCCACGCCGCCGGCCCTGCACCGGTTCCCCGGGGCGATGGCCGGGCGGGTGCAGCAGCTCGCGCGGATCCTGCTGGAGCAGTACGGCGGCGACGCGGCCACGGTGTGGCGCGACGCCGCCACCGGGGCGGACCTGCGGGTCCGCCTGCAGGCGCTGCCCGGCTTCGGGCCGCAGAAGGCGCAGATCTTCCTCGCGTTGCTCGGCAAGCAGCTCGGCGTCATTCCGCCGGGCTGGCGGGAGGCGGCCGGGGAGTACGGCGAGGAGGGCGTGCACCGCTCCGTCGCCGACATCACCGACGAGCGGACGCTCGGGCTGGTGCGCGAGTACAAGCAGCAGCGCAAGGCTGCGGCCAAGAAGGGCTAGCTCAGACGGTGAGCAGGCTGCCGTCGGGGTCGACCCGGTCGGCGTCCGGGTCGTCGAACCAGCGGCCACCCGTGGCGAGGTAGCGGAAGTGCACGTTGGAGCCCTTGGGGAGGGTGACGGAGACGCTGCGCGTGCCGTTGGCCCGCTTGACCAGCGTGTGCTTGCCGGGGGTCCAGTCGTTGAAGTCGCCGACGACGGACACGGGGCCCTCCGGCTCGCCCTGCGGCAGGGCGAAGGTGACCTTGACGTCCTTGGACTTGGCGACGGCGGTGCGGCGGATCACGTGTTGCTCCAGGGGATGATGGGCGCTACTTCGCGGATAGCGTGACCGACCACCTACCGCCCTGTCCCGGGATGTCGGAAAAATCGTCCATACCGGCAACACCTCCGCAGTGCCCGTCCCGACCGTCTGACATGCTGCCCCGCGTGCCAGCCGCCATCCGTGCCGAGGGGCTTCGCAAGCAGTACGGGGACGTGGTCGCTCTCGACGGGGTGGACCTCGAGGTGGCCGAGGGTACGGTCCTGGGCCTGCTCGGCCCCAACGGCGCCGGCAAGACCACGACCGTACGGGTGCTCACCACGCTGCTCCGACCGGACGCGGGGCGGGCCGAGGTCGCCGGCGTCGACGTGACCGCCGACCCGGCCGAGGTGCGCCGGCGCATCGGCCTGGCGGGCCAGTACGCCGCCGTGGACGAGCGGCTGACCGGGCAGGAGAACCTGTTCATGGTGGGCCGGCTCAACCACCTGCCGACCGCTGACGCCCGCCGTCGTGCCGGCGAGCTGCTCGAGCGCTTCGATCTCGCGGACGCCGGCGGGCGGCCCGTCCGCACCTACTCGGGGGGCATGCGCCGCCGGCTCGACCTCGCGGCTGCGCTGGTCGGATCGCCTGCCGTCCTGTTCCTCGACGAGCCCACCACCGGGCTCGACCCGCGCAGCCGGACGGAGCTGTGGAAGATCATCGAGGAGCTGGTCGCGGAGGGGGCGACGCTGCTGCTGACCACGCAGTACCTGGAGGAGGCCGACCGCCTCGCCGACCGGGTGGCCGTCGTCAACCACGGGCGGGTCATCGCCGAGGGGACCGCCGCGCAGCTCAAGGCCGACTTCGGAGCGACGGTGGTCGAGGTGGCCTTCCGCCGGATCCGCGACACCGACCGCGCGCGCCGGCTGGTCGCCGACCTCGGGCACGTCACCGTCGCGGACGACCGGCGCAGCCTGCACGTCGCGGTGGAGGACGCCAGCCGCGGCGTGGTCGACGTGGTCCGCGTGCTCGACGGCGAAGGCGTGGAGATCGTCGCGATCGAGGTGCACAAGCCCACGCTGGACGACGTCTTCCTGTCGCTCACCGGGCACCGGGCCGAGGACGAGGTGGAGGAGATCCCGGCGTGAGCACTGCTGGTGGGGGGACGGCGGCACTGCGCTGGGCGGTCAGCGACTCGCTCGTCATCACCTGGCGCAACCTGGTCGGGGTGCTGCGGCTGCCGCAGCTCATCGTGTTCACCTTCGTGCAGCCGATCATGTTCGTGCTGCTGTTCCGGTACGTCTTCGGCGGCGCCATCCCGATCCCGGGCGTCTCCTACGTCGACTACCTGATGCCCGGCATCTTCGTGCAGACGGTGCTCTTCGGCGGCGTGCAGACCGGCATCGGGCTGGCGCAGGACATGGGTCTCGGTCTCATCGACCGGTTCCGCTCGCTGCCGATGGCACGGTCGGCGGTGCTCGCCGGCCGCACGCTGGCCGACCTGGTACGCAACGTCTTCGTCGTCGCGCTCATGGTGGCGATCGGGTTCGCCGTGGGATTTCGCATCCACACGCCGTGGTACGCGTTCACCGCGGCGATGGGCCTGCTGCTGTTCGTCGGCTTCTCGTTCAGCTGGATGATGGCCCTCATCGGCCTGTCCGTGGGCGACGAGGAGGCGGCGCAGGCCGCGACCTTCCCGGTCATCTTCCCGCTGACGTTCGCCTCGAGCGCGTTCGTCCCGACCGCGACGATGCCGGGCTGGTTGCAGGTGTTCGCCGAGCACCAGCCGGTGACGTACACGATCAACGCCGTGCGCGACCTCGTGCTCGGCGGCCCGACAGCCGTGGACTTCTGGGCGGCTACCGGCTGGGCGGCCGGCATGCTGCTGGTGTTCGTCCCGCTGTCGGTGTCGAGGTACCGCAAGTCGGTCTGACGTGGACCTCCGCCCGGGCCTGGTGGCCGCCGCCTGTGGGGCTGTGCTGGCTGCGGGGGTCGCCACGGTGGCCTCCGGGGCGGCACGTCCGGTCGACGAGGGGGTGGCGACGATCCGTACGGCCGCGGCCACGCTGCAGGATGCCGGCACGTACCGGATGTCCCTCGTCATGACGGTGACGGGTCCGGGTGTGGGCTACAGCGTGGTCGGCTCGGGCGCGTTCGACCAGGCGCTGCACCGCGCCACGTTCACCGAGAGCGTGCGGGGCCGCCGGGTCGACCTGCGCGGTGACGGTGACGTCGTGTACGTCCACCTGCCGGCTTGCCTGCGGCCGCGGGCCGGAGGCAAGGAGTGGGGGTCGTACACGGTGCCCGGCGGGGTGCCGGCGGCGCAGGGCGTGGCCGACCCGCTGGCGCTGCTGCGGGCGCTGGGCAGCAGTGGGCACGACGTCACGGTCGTGGGGCGCGAGGACGTGCGGCACACGCCGACCACGCACTACCAGGGGGATCTCGGCGCGGCGGCGCTGCTCGGCGTGCTGCCGGCGCAGCTGCGCTCCGAGCAGGCCGGCCGGGTGCTCGCCGCGCTGGCCGGCAGCGGGGTGCCCGTCGACGTCTGGATCGCCGACGACGGCACCGTACGCCGGGCCGCGCTGCGTCTGGACGCGCCGCCGCAGTCCGTCTTCGTGACGATGGAGACCTACGGCTTCGGTGACCACCTGGCCGTCGCCGTCCCACGCCCAGGCGACGCGGCCCGGCTCGCGCGGCTCGCAGACCTGCTGCGGTTGGCGGCCGGTGAGGGCTGCTGACGCTCAGCGCAGCTGCGGCAGCACGTCGGACGCCAGCACGTCGAGGTGGTCCAGGTCGTGCAGGTCGAGCACCTGCAGGTAGACGCGCTGCGCGCCGGCTTCGGCGAAGCGCCCCAGCCGGTCGACCACCTCCGCCGGCGTGCCCGTGACGCCGTTCTGCCGCAGCTCCTCGACGTCGCGGCCGATGGCGTCCGCCCGCCGCCGGACGGCCGCCTCCTCCCGCCCGCAGCAGACCACCAGTGCGACGGAGTACGTCAGGTCGTCCGCGTCCCGGCCCGCCGCGGTGCAGGCATCCCGGACCCGCCCGAACTGCGTGCTCGCCTGTTCCAGCGAGGGGAACGGGACGTTGAACTCGTCGGCGAAGCGGGCGGCCAGCCGGGGCGTGCGCTTGGGGCCGTGACCGCCGATGACGACCGGCGGGTGCGGGTCCTGCACCGGCTTGGGGCGCGCCGGGGAGTCCTCGACGGTGTAGTGCCTGCCCTGGAAGGAGAACGTCTGCCCGTCCGGGGTGGACCACATCCCGTGGATGATCTCGAGCTGCTCCTCGAGCCGCTCGAACCGCTCACCCGTGGGCGGGAACGGGATCCCGTACGCCCGGTGCTCGTCGGTGAACCACCCGGCGCCGAGGCCGAGCTCCACCCGGCCCTCGCTCATCTGGTCGACCTGCGCCACGCTGACGGCGAGCGGGCCGGGCAGCCGGAAGGTCGCCGACGTCACCAGCGTGCCGAGGCGGATGCGGGACGTCTCCCGCGCCAGCGCACCGAGCGTCACCCAGGCGTCGGTCGGCCCCGGTCGACCGTCGACCCCACCCATGTGCAGGTAGTGGTCGGAGCGGAAGAACGCGTCGAAGCCGCCGTCCTCCGCGGCCTCGGCGACGGCGAGCAGGTCGTCGTACGTCGCGCCTTGCTGCGGCTCGGTGAAGATCCGGACCTGCACCAGCTACTCCCAGGATGTCGTCACGTCGATGGCGTCGCGGATGCTGCGCGCGACCGGGCAGTGGTCGGCGTGGAAGCCGAGCACCCGGTCGACGGTCTCACGTTGGTCCTCCGGGACGGTGAACCCGGTGTAGGTGACGTGGATCCGTCTGATGACCAGCGTGCTGCCGTCGAGCTCGATCTCACCGCGACCGGTGCCCACCAGACCGGTGGGGTCGATCCGCCGGGCCGCGAGGGCCCCGGCGAACGTGCCGGTGAGTCAACCGGCGGCGGCGCCGACGACGTAGTCCAGCGTCGTCGCGTGCGGCGGGAAGTCCTCGGGGGAGACGCCGTAGTGCTCGGCCACCTCGCTGTGCACGCCGAACATCACCGGCTCGTCCTCGGCGGGGAGGAACGCCTTGCGCACCGGCCCACCGACGCGCTCGATCCGGACGTTCGAGACGTACGCGACGTCGCCCATGAGGCCTCCCGGTGCAGGTGCGGTGGCTGCGTGCGAGGGTGGCGGCGTGGCCGCGTCCCCGCTCGTCAGTGTGCCGGATCTTCTCGAGCGCCGCGCCGGCCGCCCCGCGCCGGTGCTGCTCGACGTGCGGTGGCGGCTCGCCGGTCCACCGGGTCGCGACGAGTATCTCGCAGGCCACCTGCCGGGTGCCCGTTTCGTCGACCTCGACCGCGACCTGGCCGCCCCGCCCGGGAGCTCGGGTCGGCATCCGTTGCCGGACGCACCGGCGTTCGAGGCGGCCATGCGCCGCTGCGGGGTGCGGGAGGCGAGCCCGGTGGTGGTGTACGACGCCGCTGACGGGTCCGTGGCCGCCCGCGCCTGGTGGCTGCTGCGCTACTTCGGCCACCGCGACGTGACCCTGCTCGACGGCGGGTACGCCGCCTGGGTGGCCGCGGGCGAGCCGGTGGAGACCGGTGGGCCGGCTCCGGGCGTACCGGGCGACTTCACGGCGCGGGCCGGTGGGCTGCCGCTGCTCGACGCCGACGCCGCCGCCGGGGTCGCCGCCGACGGTGTACTGCTCGACGCCCGAGCGGGCGAGCGCTACCGCGGCGAGGTCGAGCCGGTGGACCCGGTCGCCGGGCACGTGCCCGGCGCGGTCAGCGCGCCGACCGCAGGCAACGTCGGCGGCGACGGGCACCTCCTGCCGGCCGACCGGCTGCGCGCGCGCTTCGCCGCGCTCGGGGTCGACGGGACCCGGCCGGTGGGCGCCTACTGCGGGTCCGGGGTCACCGCCGCCCACACCGTGCTGGCGCTGCAGCTGGCGGGCGTCGAGGCGGCGCTGTACGTGGGCTCCTGGAGCGAGTGGGCCGCCCAGGGCCGGCCGGTGGCGACGGGCGGACGGCCGTGACCGGCGAGGAGCCGGTCGTCCGGCTGGAGCGCTGGGAGGGGCCGTGGGACGCCGACGACCCGGACGCCAACTTCAAGGCCGATGTCGCGCTCTATGCCCGGCTGGACCCGCTCGCCACCGTCCGCGGGCTGGCCGGGAACCTGGGGATCCCCGAAGGTGCGGTCGTCCGCTACGTCCTGGCGAGGTGGACCACGGGCGGCTCGGGTGGACTGCTCGAGCTCGGGCCGACCATGGTGCATCGGCTGTGGGAGCCGGTCGAGCGCGCCGAGCGGGAGGGTACGGACGAGGCGCGGCTCGCGGCGTACGGCCAGCTGCGCCAGATGATCGAGTGGCTCCGGCTGCCGCTCGACCGGCCCGACGTCTACTGAGCCGACGCGAACCGGTCCCGGTCGGCCGCCGTGGCGAAGCCGACCACCGCCCACGTCTCGCCCGCGCCGGCCCGCCGCAGTCCCTCGACCCGGTGGTTGCCGTCCTCGAGCACCAGGACGCCGTCCTGGTACGTCACCACCACGGGCGGCAGCTGGGCGGGGTCGTCCGCCTGCTCGGCCATGTCGTCGACGTCGTCGCGCCAGTCGTCCTCGCCGGTCACGCGCAGCACGGGGTGCCCCGCCGGCCCGGCGAACCGGTGCAGCCGCTCGATCGGCACCAGCACCGGACCGAGCCAGTGCCGGGGAGGGTCGGTCAGCTTCGCCGCGAGCACCTCGTTGTCGCTGCCCGGGCTGGCCAGGAAATCTGCCAGCCAGTCCTCGAGCGCTCCGCGTCCGGCGGCCTGCCGCGCGGTCGTGACCGAGAAGGGGTGCTCCGCTGCCATGACCAGGCCTTACCCGTCCTGCGCGAGCGTGCCCCTCGGATCAGCTCACGGTGGGGACGAGGTGCGGGGTCTCGTTGAACGAGCGCAGGGTCCACAGCCGCGTGGTGCCGTCGTGCTCCCACTCGGTGATCCCGGTGTTCGTCGGCCGCAGCCCGCTGTGCCGGCCCGACCGGGGCATGCCCAGCAGCACCCGCAGCGAGGCCATGATCACCCCGGCATGGCAGACCGCGACGACCGTCTGCCCGGCGTACTCGCGGGCCACCCGTGCGAGCATCGACTCGACGCGCGCGTGGAAGCTGTTCCAGCTCTCGCCCTCCGGCGCGAACACCCGCTCGGGCTCGTCCTGCATGACGAAGGTGCCGTACCGCTCGCCGTACTCGGCCCACTCCAGGCCGTCGGCCTCGCCGGTGTGGACCTCGCACAGGTCGCACTGCTCCTCGACGGTGTCGAACCCGAGCGCGGGCGCGATGATGCGCGCCGTCTCGACCGCCCGGGGCAGCGTGCTCGCGAGGAGCGCGTCGGGCCTCACCCGGTCGTGGCGGCCCAGGTAGTCGCGCAGCGACGCGGCCTGGTCCCGGCCGAGCTCGGTGAGCCCGCCGCAGCCCCGCCGGCCGGGGACGAGCCCCTGGAGGCCGGCATGCGCGTCGCCGTGGCGTACGAGGAGCAGCCGCACGCGGCTCAGTCGAGGTAGTCGCGCAGCTTCTGCGACCGCGACGGGTGGCGCAGCTTCGACAGCGTGCGCGCCTCGATCTGGCGGATCCGCTCGCGGGTCAGCCCGAACTCCTTGCCGATCTCGTCGAGGGTGCGCGGCTGGCCGTCTGTGAGGCCGAACCGCATCGACACGACGGCGGCCTCGCGTGGCGGCAGCGTCTTGAGGATGTCCTGCAGCTCCTCCTGGAGCAGCCCGAACGTCACGACCTCCGCGGCGACCGGGGCGTCGGTGTCCTCGATGAAGTCGCCGAGCACGGAGTCAGCGTCGTCGCCGACGGTCGTCTCCAGCGAGATGGGGTCACGCGCGTAGCCCTGGATCTCCAGCACCTTGTCCGGGTCCATGTCGAGCTCGGCGGCGAGCTCCTCGGGGGTCGGCTCCCGGCCGAGGTCCTGCAGCATCTGCCGCTGCACGCGGGTGAGCTTGTTGATCTGCTCGACCATGTGCACGGGGATCCGGATCGTGCGCGCCTGGTCCGCCATCGCGCGGGTGATGGCCTGGCGGATCCACCAGGTGGCGTACGTCGAGAACTTGTAGCCCTTGGTGTAGTCGAACTTCTCCACCGCGCGGATGAGGCCGAGGTTGCCTTCCTGGATGAGGTCCAGGAAGGCCATGCCGCGGCCGGTGTACCGCTTGGCCAGCGAGACCACGAGGCGCAGGTTCGCCTCGAGCAGGTGGTCCTTGGCGCGCTGGCCGTCGGCGGCGATCCAGTCGAGGTCACGGCGCATGGCGGCCGGCAGCTTGAGCTCGCCGTTCTCAGCCTGGCGCAGCTTCTCAGCGGCGAAGAGCCCCGCCTCGATCCGCTTCGCGAGCTCGACCTCCTGCTCCGCGTTGAGCAGGGCGACCCGGCCGATCTCCTTGAGGTAGGCGCGCACGAGGTCCGTCGAGGGGGCGACCTCGTCTTCGACCGCGAGCGGGGTTTCCTCCTCCTCGTCCTCCGCGGAGGCGTCGGGACCGGACGGCTCCTCCTCGGTCTCCCCGGCGTCCTCGTCGGCCTTGGCGCTGCCGTCCTGGGCAGCCTTGGCGCCCTTCTTGCGGGCCGGCTTCGCCTGCGCCGGCTCGCCCTCGCCGTCCTGCTTCGCGGTCGCGGCGCTCTTCGCCGTCTTGCCCTTCGCCGGGCGCCGCGGCTTGGGCGTCTCCTCGGTGTCGGTCACCAGCTCGATGCCGGCGTCGGTGAGGGTGCGCATGATCCGCTTCGCCGCGGCGGCGGTGGCGCCGGCGTCCTGCAGGGTCGCCTTCACCTCGTCGAGGGGGAGACTGCCCTTGCGGCGCCCACGCTTGATCAGGGCGTCGACGTCCACGCCCGAATCGGGGTCCGAGCGGGTCGCGGCGGCGGAGCTGGCCATGGTCACGAAGAGCCTTTCGCCTCGGTCGTCGTTGTCGGCTGTCGCTGGTTACGTGGCTGGGCTGGTGGCGCGTGGTTCCGGCGCGACGAGCTCGCGTGCCCGGGCGCCGTGGCGGTCACGGTGTCCTGGAACAAGCGTGACTGACCGTCACGGGCGGTGACGACGTTCTCCACCTGCGTTCCACTGCACCGGATGGTAAGTCGAATCCGCGCGAAGTGCGAGCCGCTGGGCCGGCGCGTTCTGTCGTCCTCGCCCAGATCTGTCCCGGTCAGGACCGCTTGACAGACCCCCTTCCGCAGCCCCCCGTTCACAGCCCCGCGTACCAGTTCGCCACCGCGCGGCCGATCTCCTGCGCGGAGTCCTCCCGCACGAAGTGGATGCCCGGCACGGTGACCTGCTGCTGGTTGGGCCACGTGCGGACGAACTCCCGCTGGGCGCCGGTGAGGATGGCGCCGGGCTCGGCGTTGACGAACAAGCTTCGGCACGTCGCTCGCGGCGAGCCACTCGGCGTACGCGGTGGCGATCTCGACGACGTCGGCGGGCTCGCGGTGCCGGTTGGCCCAGTCGAAGCCGAGGGCGGACCCCCAGTCGTGGACCACGAGCGTGGCGTTGCGCTGTACGCCGTGCGTGTCGAGCAGCGCGTCGAGGTGGCGCCGGTGGTCCACGAACCGGTCGCTGGCCGGCCCGGGGTCCGGCAGGCGGTCAGCTCGGGGATCACGGTGCGCCAGAGGTAGGACGACGTCGGGTTGCCGTGCAGGAGCACGACCGGGTCGCCCTCGCCGACCTCCACGTACGCCATCCGCCGGCCGAGCACGTCCGCGTACCGCTTCTCGTAGGCCATGGCTGACTGCTACTACGGTGGGGTTCCCGACCAGCCAGGAGGGTCCCCCGTGCAGCTCGGCCTCGCGTACTTCCCGACGGACTACTCCGCCGACATCCGGGACGTGGCCCGGGCCGCGGAGGACGCCGGGTACGACAGCCTCTTCGTCGCCGAGCACTCCCACATCCCGGTGAGCCGGCAGACGCCGTACCCGGGTGGCGGCGAGCTGCCGCGCCAGTACGAGCACACCCTCGACCCGTTCGTCGCGCTGACCGCGGCGGCCTGCGTGACCGAGCGCCTCAAGGTCGGTACGGGTGTCTGCCTGGTCATGCAGCGCGACCCGATCCACACGGCCAAGGAGAGCGCGAGCCTGGACCTGCTGTCCGGGGGTCGGTTCCTGTTCGGCGTCGGCGGCGGGTGGAACCGCGAGGAGATGGCCGACCACGGCACCGACCCGCGGCAGCGCTGGGAGGTCCTGCGCGAGCGCATCGGCGCGATCAAGGTGTTGTGGACCCAGGAGGTGGCGGAGTTCCACGGCAGCCATGTCGAATTCGCCCCCACGCACCAGTGGCCGAAGCCCGTGCAGCGGCCGCACCCGCCTGTTCTCGTCGGCGGCAGCGGGTCCTCGGCGATCGAGCGGGTGCTCGACTACGGCGACGGCTGGATGCCGATCTCCGGCCGGGGGCAGGTCACCGACCGCATCGCCGAGCTGCAGCGCCGGGCGTCGGAGCAGGGCCGCGACGCGATCCCGGTGACCATCTACGCCTGCCGCCCCGATGCCGACGTCGTCCGTCACTACGGCGAGAGCGGGGTCGACCGGTGCGTGTTCATGCTGCCGTCCCGCCCGGCGGAGGACGTGCTGCCGCTCGTGCGCGAGTGGGCCGCCCTGGGCGGCTGAGCATCGTCAGCGCGAGCTGCGGTCCGCGTGGCCCTCACCGGTCTTGGTAACGGCGACCTCGGGCAGCACCACCACGACGACCGTCGCATCGAAGACGTGCTCGAGCACGTGCTCGACCGTGTGCCCGAGGAACGGGCGGCCGCCGACGCGGCGCACGGTCGCCCCGACGACGACGACGTCCGCACCGCTGTCGCGGACGGCCTCCGCGACCTCCTCGCCCGCGAACGAGCCTCGGCGCAGCTCGGTCACCGCCGCGACGCCGTGCTCCTCCGCGACCGCCTGGGCGTCGACGAGGACGGCGGTCACCGCACCCTCCGCCGCCGATCCCGCCGATCCCGCCGATCCCGCCGGTGGCGCCACGCGCGCGCGAAGGAGCCGGCCGCGCTGCGGGCGGGTCTCCGGGCGGGTCAGCACGTGCAGCAGGCGCACGTCGGCGCCGGTCTGCAGGCTGATGCTGTGCGCCACCTCCTGCCCGGCCCGCGACGCGGCCGACCCGGCGACGGGCACGAGGATGTTGCGGAAGTGGCGCGGGATCGGCAGCCCCGCCCCCGACTCCACCCGGCCGCGCCGAACGACCAGCATCGGGATCGGGCTGTAGTTCAGCAGCTCCTCGATCACCTGGGGGAGCAGGCGCTCGTGGGAGGGCTGCTCGACGGCGCCGACGGCCATGACCCCGTAGCCGAGGTTGGCCTCCTCGAGGATCTCCTCCAGGACGTGGCCCTCCGTGACGTGCTGGTGGCGGACCGGCCGTCCCGACGGCAGCTCCAGGATGGGCGACACGTCCGGCTCGTCGCCGGCCTCCGTACCGATGCTGAGCACGGTCAGCTCCGACGACTCCGGCCAGGCGCAGTCGAGCACCTGTGCGGCCGTGAAGGAGTTGAGGCTGCCGCGGCTCGGCAACAGCAGGCGCTGGCCGCGTACGACGACGTTCGCCTCGAGCCGTTCCTCGCGCTCCAGCCGTTCCTGCTCCTCCTCCGACCCGCGCCAGCCCTTCACCGTCGCGCGCAGCAGCGGCGGCACGCCGACGGAGGTGACGATCGCCACGAGGACGACGACCGTGAACGCTGCGGTGTCGAACACACCGAACGCGAGCGCGGCAGAGCTGATGATGACCTGCATCGCGCCGCGGCCGTTCAGCGCGATACCGAGCGCGCTCGCCTCGCGAAACGTCAGCCGGGCGGCGACCGCGCCCAGCGCGGACCCGGCGTACTTCGCCACCGCGGAGACCACGAGGAGCGCCACGAAGGACCACGCCACCGCCGCGTCGCCGAGCGTCGTGAGGTCCACCTGCAGGCCGGCGGTGGCGAAGTACAGCGGCGCGAACACCGCGGTCGTCGTGTCTTCCAGGACCTCCATCGACTGCGACTGCTGGAACCGTGAGCGTCCGAGGACCACGCCCGCGAGGAAGGCCCCGAAGGCCGCGTCGATGCCCAGCGCCTGCGCCGCGGCCGCGACGGCGAACGTCGCCGTGAACGACACGGCCAGCGAGCCGGCGACGTTCGGGCCCTGCTTGCGGACCACCCGCAGCATCCCGTCCACAGCGGGCTGCCCGATCCAGGCCAGCACGGCCACCAGGCCGACGAGACCGGCGAACGGCAGGACCAGCCGGCCCAGGCCGGAGCCCTCACCCGCCAAGGCCGCACCGACCGCCAGCGCCAGGAAGCCGTACGCATCGTTGGCAGTGGCGGCTGCCACGCCCAGCTGGGCGAAGTTGCGCCGCTCCATGCCCAGCTCGCTGACGATGCGCGCGACCACCGGCAGCGAGGAGACGGACAGCCCGGCCGCGAGCAGCACCGCGAAGGAGGTACGGCGGGCGCCCTCTCCGACCAGCGCGTCGGGGACGAGGTAGCCGGCCGCCAGGCCGACGGCCAGGGGCAGCACGATGCTCCCCGCGCTGACGGCTGCCGCCGCGGTCCCCAGCGACCGGATGAGCGGCAGGTCCGCCTCCGCGCCCAGCACGATCAGCAGGATGAGCAGGCTCACCGAGGCGATCGCGAACAGCAGGCGGGGCTCGTCCCCATCGGCGGGCAGGAACCAGTGGAACCCGGCCGGCCACACCTGCCCGAAGACCGAAGGGCCGAGCAGCAGCCCCGCCAGCAGCGAGCCGACGACCGGCGGCTGGTCGAGCCGCTGAGCCACCCGGCCCAGCATCCGCGCCGCGATGAGCAGCACGGCGAGCTGGGTCCACAGCACGAGTGCGTCGTGGCCCTCGAGAGTCATCTGCGGCACGACGCACCCCCGAGAGAGCGCACGAGCGCACCGTCTCCCGCGTGGCGGGTCTCCAAACCGGGGGTACGAGCGAGACGTGTCACGTGCCACCCCGCGGTTGCTGCTCGGTCCGATCCTGCGTCACGTCGGCGAGACGCACGCCACGATATGGGTCGAGACCGACCGGCCGTGCGAGGTCGGCGTCCTCGGGTCCGCGTCGCGCACGTTCACGGTCGCCGGGCACCACTACGCACTCGTGGTGGTCAGCGGGCTCGCCCGTGGCAGCGCGACGCCGTACGAGGTGTCCCTCGACGGGCAGCGGGTGTGGCCGGAGGCGGGCTCGCCGTACCCGGCCAGCGTCGTGCGCACGCTGGCCGGCGGCCGGCCGCTGCGGATCGCCTGGGGGTCCTGCCGGGCCACCTCGCCGCACCACCCGCCGTACACCTGGGCACGCAACCGGCACCCCGCCGGCCGCGAGACCGACGCGCTGTGGGCGTTCGCCGAGCAGCTGTGGCGGGGCCGGCGCTCGGACCTGCCCGACCTGCTCCTGATGGCGGGCGACCAGGTGTACGCGGACGAGAACGTCTCGCCGGGGACGGTCGAGTTCATCCGGTCCCGGCGGGACGTGACGCGGCCGCCAGGGGAGGAGGTCGCAGACTTCGCGGAGTACTGCACCCTGTACGCCGAGGCGTGGGGCGAGCCGACGATCCGCTGGCTGCTCTCCACCGTGCCCAGCGTCATGATCTTCGACGACCACGACGTCAACGACGACTGGAACACCTCGGCCGCGTGGCGCGCCCGCATGGCGACCCTGCCTTGGTGGCCGGGCCGGCTCCAGAGCGCGCTGATGAGCTACTGGATCTACCAGCACCTCGGCAACCTCGCCCCGGCCGAGCTGGAGCGGGACGAGATCTACGCGCGGCTTCGCCGCCTGGGCCCGGGGGAGGACGGCGAGGCGGTGCTGCGCGCGTTCGCCGAGCGGGCAGAGGTGGAAGCGGACGGGCGCAAGCACGCCCGCTGGAGCGTCGAGCGCCATCTCGGTGGCACCCGCATGGTCGTCATCGACTCGCGTGCGGGCCGCATCGTCGAGGGCGACCACCGGGACATGCTGGACGAGGACGAGTGGCGCTGGGTCGACGAGCGGCTGACCGGGGACCTGGACCACCTGCTCGTCGTCACCTCGCTGCCCTACCTGCTGCCGCCGGCCCTGCACCACCTGGAGGCCTGGAACGAGGCGGTGTGCCACGGGGCGTGGGGTCGCCGATGGGCGCGGCGTGGGGAGCGCATCCGGCAGGACCTCGACCTGGAGCACTGGGCGGCGTTCGAGGGGTCCTTCCACCGGCTGGCGGGTGCGCTGCGGGAGGTGGCGGAGGGCCGCCGTGGGCGGCCGCCGGCCACGATCACGCTGCTGTCGGGGGACGTGCACTTCTCCTACGTCGCCCGGGCCGCGGTCGGTGAGCACGGCGGGGTGGCCGTGCACCAGGTCGTCTGCTCGCCGCTGCGCAACGCCCTGCCCACCTGGCTGCGCCGGGCCGCCCCCTTGGCGCGGTTCCGGCCGCTCGCCGCGCTCGTCCGCGGCCTGGCCGCGACGGCGCGCGCAGCCCGCCCGCCGGTGCGCTGGCGGATCGTCGACGGTCCGTGGTTCGACAACAGCCTGTGCTCCGTGCGGATCGACGGCCGCGAGCTGCGGGTCGCCTTCGACGTCGCCCCGCCCGGGGACGGGCAGCCGGTCCTGGACCGCCGCCTGGACCGCCGCCTGTCCTGACCCCGGACCCCGCCCGCCGCCCGCTCGCCGGCGCCGCTACAGGTCCACCGCCACGTACTTCGTCGACAGGTACTCCTCGATGCCCTCGGCGCCGCCCTCCCGGCCGAACCCGGAGTGCTTCACGCCACCGAAGGGGGCTGCGGGGTTGGAGACCATGCCACGGTTGAGGCCGACCATGCCCGCCTGGATCCGTTCGGTGACGCGCAGCGCGCGCCGCAGGTCCTCGGTGAACACGTACGCGACCAGTCCGTACTCGGTGCCGTTGGCCTGGTCGAGCGCCTCGTCCTCGTCGTCGAAGGCGTACACCGGCGCGACCGGGCCGAAGATCTCCTCCCGGTACATGTCCGCCCCGCGGTCCAGGCCCGCCAGCACGGTCGGCGGGTAGAAGGAGCCGGGACCGTCCGGCGTCTCGCCGCCGGCGAGTACGCGCGCTCCCTTGCCGACGGCGTCCTCGACCAGCGACACGACCTTCTGCCGCTGCTCGCCGTCGACGAGCGGCCCGACCTCGATCCCGTCGTCGGTACCTCGCCCGACCTGCATGGCCGCCATCCGCTCGGCGAGCCGCGCGGCGAACTCGTCCGCGACCGAGCGGTGCACGTGGTAGCGGTTGGCGGCCACGCAGGACTCGCCCATGTTGCGCATCTTCGCGACGACCGCGTGCTCCACTGCCGCGTCCAGGTCGGCGTCGTCGAAGACGAGGAACGGCGCGTTCCCGCCGAGCTCCATCGACACGCGCAGCAGGTTGTCCGACGCCTGGCGCATGAGTGCCCGGCCCACCGGAGTGGAGCCGGTGAAGGACATCTTGCGCAGCCGTGGGTCGCTCATCAGCGGCTCGGACACCCGCCGGGCCGACGAGCTCGTCACCAGGTTCAGCACCCCGTCGGGCAGGCCGGCGTCGGACATGACCTGCGCCAGCGCGAGCATCGACAGCGGCGTCAGCTGCGCCGGCTTCACCACCATCGTGCACCCCGCCGCGACCGCGGGCCCGATCTTGCGGGTGCCCATGGCGAGCGGGAAGTTCCACGGGGTGATGAGCAGGCACGGACCGACCGGCTGCTTCATGGTCAGCAGCCGGCCGTCCCCGCTCGGGTTCGTCGACCAGCGCCCGTCGATGCGTACGGCCTGCTCGGAGAACCAGCGGAAGAACTCCGCGGCATACGCGATCTCCGCCCGCGACTGGTCCAGCGGCTTGCCCATCTCCAGCGTCATGAGCAGCGCCAGGTCGTCGGCTCGCTCATGGAGCAGCTCGAACGCGCGGCGCAGGACCTCGCCGCGTTCCCGCGGCGCGGTGGCCGCCCAGTCGTCCTGTACGGCGCAGGCCGCGTCCAGGGCCGCGCGGGCGTCCCCCTCGTCGGCGTCGGCGACCCGGCACAGCTGGTTGCCCGTCGCGGGGTCGTCCACGCCGAGCTCGCCCGCGCGTCCCGGACGCCAGCCGCCACCGATGAACAGCTGCTTCGGTACGGCCGCGACGACCGCTTGCTCCCTGCTCTGCTCACTCATGTCGCGAGCATGCCCCTGCCGTTTGCGATTCAACGTGCTCGGGGACCTCACCGACATGGCGGAGGACGTCCTGGAGCTGCTGGCCCGCGAGCACCGTGAGGTGTCACGGCTCATCGTCGAGTACGAGCAGAACGCCGCGTTCGAGCGGGCGCGCGAGATCGTGGAGCGGCTCATCGAGCTGCTGGTCCGTCACGGGGTGGCGGAGGAGCAGGTGGTCTACCCGGTGGCGCAGCGCGTCCTGGAGCAGGAAATGGTCGACCTCATGGTCGGCGAGCACCGGCACGCCGAGGCGGTCATGCGCTGCCTGGAGGGCGCCGGCCCGGATCTCAACGTCTTCCACACGATGACCAGGCGGCTCATCAACGACGTGCGGCAGCACGTGTGGGAGGAGGAGAACCGCGTGTTCCCAGCCTTGCGCGCAGGGCTGCCGCTGGACGAGCGGCGCCGGCTGGGCGGGCAGTACGAGGCAGCCTGGCGGGCGGCGCCGGTGCGCCCCCATCCCGAGCGACCGCACGGGGCCGCGGCGAACCGTGCTGTCGGGCCCGCACTCGCCGTGGTCGACCGCGTACGCAACCGTCTCGGCAGCAGCGGATAGGTCGTCCTCACCGCTCTCGACCGGTTTCCCGACCTGGCGCCGGGAAGGCTCGCAGACGAGCGACGAGAGAGGAGAAGACGACATGGCGACAGCCGTACGTGACGTCATGACCACCGACCCCGTCACCATCGAGGCGAGCGAGCCGATCGCCGAGGTTGCCCGTCGCATGCGCACGGCCGACACCGGTGCGATCGTCGTCCTGCGCGACGGCAGCGTTGCCGGCATCGCGACCGACCGCGACATCGCGATCCGTGCGGTCGCGGAGGGTCGCGACGTGAACACCACGCCGGTCGGCGACATCTGCAGCGGCGACCTCGAGGCCGTGGGCCCGGACGCCCGGGTGGAGCAGGTCGTGCAGACCATGCGCTCGCGGGCGGTCCGGCGGATGCCCGTCGTCGAGGACGGCAGGACCGTGGGCATCGTGAGCCTCGGCGACCTGGCGATGGAGCGCGACCAGCAGTCGGCCCTCGCCGACATCAGCGCCGCGCCCGGAAACAGCTGAGCCGGCCACGCGCGTACTGGCGCCCGGTCACCCGGAGGGGTGGCCGGGCGTCAGCCTTGCTGCAGCCAGGCGTCGACCGCCGTACGGGTGCTCTGGAACGCCAGGTGCGGCACGTCCTCGCGCCGGAAGAACCGGGCGTCGTCCGCGTCGTCACCGGCGACCGGCTCGCCACGCCGCCACTCACCGCGGTAGAGCACGAACATCGTGGCGCCCCGGGGGTGCCCCGGAAAGACGTCCACGAGGTCCGTGACCCGCACCTCGACGCCGGTCTCCTCGTGGACCTCCAGCGCGGCCTTCTCCCGGGGGTCCTCACCGGCGTCGAGGTAGCCGCCGGGGATCGCCCACCGCCCGCGCTCCGGGTCCACCGCCCGTCGCACCAGCAGCAGGCGGTCGTCACGGATGACCAGCACGCCGACGCCGACCTTCGGGTCGGTGAAGTGGATGTGCCCGCAGGCGCCGCAGGTGCGCCGGGGTCGGCCCGAGACCTCGCGGGTGCGCATGGCTCCACCGCAGCTCACGCAGAAGCGGACGTCGTCCGGCGCCGTGCCGGTCACACCAGGACGCTAGCAATGTCAACCCTTACGAACTGCCCTGCTTCGGTCGTAGGTTGCGGATACCGAGTCGGAGGAGGGTCCATGACGCGAGTCCGGATGACGGTGGACGGAGTGACGTACGAGGACGACGTCGAACCCCGCCTGCTGCTCGTGCACTACCTGCGCGACCGGTTGGGACGCACCGGTACGCCGATCGGCTGCGACACCTCGAACTGTGGTGCCTGCACGGTCCACCTCGACGGGCGGGCGGTGAAGAGCTGCACGGTGCTCGCCGTGCAGGCCGCGGGTGTGGAGGTGACGACCATCCAGGGCCTCGCCGCTGACGGCGAGTGGCACCCGCTGCAGAAGGCGTTCCGCGACCAGCACGCCCTGCAGTGCGGCTACTGCACCCCGGGGATGATCATGGCTGCGGTCGACCTGCTGCAGGACAACCCCTCGCCCACGGATGCGGAGATCCGCGAGGGGCTCGAGGGCAACCTGTGCCGCTGCACCGGCTACCAGAACATCGTCCGCGCCGTCCGCCAGGCCGCCGACGAGATGGGAGCCAAGGCATGACCACCGCACCGGAGCTGGGCCGCGCACGTACGCGCAAGGAGGACGCCAAGCTCGTCACCG
Organism: uncultured Actinomycetota bacterium; assembly: GCA_963728075.1. Taxonomy (GTDB): domain Bacteria; phylum Actinomycetota; class Actinomycetes; order JAFAQI01; family DASSKL01; genus CAVSIP01. The sequence goes on from CAVSIP010000008.1 coordinate 140,383, forward strand.
GGCAGACGACCTGGACGGACAACATCCAGTTCCCGGGCATGCTGCACGCCGCGTTCCTGCGCAGCCCGCACGCGCACGCCCGGATCCGCCACCTCGACCTCTCCGCGGCGTTGCGCGAGCCGGGGGTGGTGGCGGCGTACACGGCCACCGACCTCGGAGCCGACCAGGTCGCGCTGCCCTGCGCCTGGCCGGTGACCGAGGACATGGTCCACCCCGACCACCACCCGCTCGCCGTCGACGAGGTCCGCTACGTCGGTGACCCGGTCGCGGTGGTCGTCGCAACCGACCGGTACGCGGCAGCCGACGCGCTGGAGGCCATCGACGTCGACTACGACCCGCTTCCGGCCGTCGTCGACATGGAGGAGGCGCTGAAGGACCAGGACCTCGTCCACGGGGACAAGGGCACCAACAAGTGCTTCACGTGGCCGTTCGAGAACGGTCCGGTCGACGACGTGTTCGCCAGTGCCGAGGTCGTCGTCGAGCGCCGGTTCATCCAGCAGCGGCTCATCCCCACGGCGATGGAGCCCCGTGCCGTCGTCGTCGCCCCGGTGGCTGCTGCTGACGAGTACACGGTCTACTCGGCGACGCAGGTCCCGCACGTGCTCAAGCTCATGCTCGCCATGGTCACCGGCCTGCCGGAGCAGAAGCTGCGGGTCATCGCGCCGGACGTCGGGGGCGGGTTCGGGTCGAAGCTGCAGGTGTACGGCGAGGAGGCTGCCTGCCTGCTGCTGGCTCGCACGCTCGGCCGGCCGGTGAAGTGGACCGAGTCGCGCAGCGAGGGCTACCTCGCCACCCACCACGGCCGCGACCAGATCCAGGACATCGCGATCGCGGCCGACCGGGACGGGACCGTGCGCGGCCTCAAGGTCGACCTGAAGGCAGACATGGGTGCCTATCTGATGCTCGTCACCCCGGGGGTGCCGGTGCTCGGGGCGTTCATGTTCAACGCGATCTACACGATGGACGCCTACCGCTTCTCCTGCACCGGCGTCTTCACGACGAAGACACCGACCGACGCCTACCGCGGGGCCGGCCGACCGGAGGCGACGTTCGCGATCGAGCGGATCATGGACGAGCTCGCCGTCGAGCTGGGCATGGACCCGCTCGAGCTGCGGCGTAAGAACTGGATCCGCCACGAGGAGTTCCCCTACACGACGATCGCCGGGCTGACCTACGACAGCGGCAACTACGAGGCGGCGACCGAGAAGGCGACCGAGCTGTTCGACTACGCCGGGCTGCGGCGGGAGCAGCAGGAGCGCCGGGATCGCGACGACCCGGTCCAGCTGGGCATCGGCATCTCGACGTTCACCGAGATGTGCGGGCTCGCGCCGTCGCGGGTGCTGGGGCAGCTGTCGTACGGCGCGGGCGGCTGGGAGGCGGCGAGCGTACGCATGCTCCCCACCGGCAAGGTCGAGGTCGTCACGGGGACCAGCCCGCACGGCCAGGGGCACGTCACGTCCTGGTCGCAGATCGCCGCCGACGCGCTCGGCGTGCCGTTCGAGGACGTCGAGGTCCTCCACGGCGACACCAAGACCGCGCCGATGGGCATGGACACGTACGGCTCGCGGTCCCTGGTCGTCGGTGGGATCGCCGTGCACAAGGCCTGCGAGAAGGTCGTCGACAAGGGCAGGAAGGTTGCCGCGCACCTGCTGGAGGCGGCCGAGGGTGACGTGCAGTTCGACCGCGGCGTGTTCAGCGTCAAGGGGTCGCCCGAGGCCAAGGTCAGCATCCAGGAGGTCGCGCTGGCGACGTTCGCGGCGCACAACCTGCCGGACGGCATGGAACCCTCGCTCAACAGCGACTTCGTGCTCGACCCGGAGAACTTCTCCTTCCCGCACGGCACGCACCTGTGCGCCGCGGAGGTCGACACCGAGACCGGCTTCGTGAAGCTGCGTACGTACGTCGCGGTGGACGACGTCGGCAAGGTCGTCAACCCGCTGATCGTGGAGGGCCAGGTGCACGGCGGTCTCGCGCAGGGCATCGCCCAGGCCCTGTACGAGGAGGCTGTCTACGACGCGGACGGCAACCTCACGACGGGCACGATGGTCGACTACCTCGTCCCCGCGGCGCCCGACCTGCCCGAGTTCACCACCGACCGCACGGAGACGCCCGCGACGTCGAACCCGTTGGGGGTGAAGGGCGTCGGCGAGGCCGGCACGATCGCCTCCACGCCGGCCGTGGTGAACGCGGTTCTCGACGCCGTGCGCCATCTCGGCGTGACGGACATCCGGATGCCCACGAGTCCCGAGCGCGTGTGGCGGGCCGTGCAGGCGGCAACGGGAGGTGCGCGGTGATCCCGGCGAAGTTCGAGTACGTACGGCCGGACAGCGTGGAGGAGGCGGTCGGCGCGCTGCAGGAGTACGGCGACGAGGCCAAGGTGCTGGCCGGTGGCCAGAGCCTGCTGCCGCTGCTGCGCCTGCGCCTGGCCGTCCCCGAGGTGGTCGTGGACGTCGGCCGGGTGGCGGCCATGCGGGGCGTGCGGGAGGACGGTGACCGCATCGTCATCGGTGCGATGACCACCCACGCCGAGGTGCTCGCCGACCCGCTCGTCCGCGAGCACCTGCCGCTGGTCGCCCGGACGACCGCCACCGTGGCCGACCGGCAGGTGCGCCGTCGGGGGACGTTCGGCGGCTCGCTGGCCCACGGCGACCCAGCGGGCGACCTGCCCGCGGTGGCGGTGGCGCTGGACGCGGACTTCGTCGTCCAGAGCGTTGCTGGGCGGCGGACCGTACCGGCGGCGGAGTTCTTCGTCGACTACCTGCAGACGGCGCTGGGGCCCGAGGACGTCCTGGTCGAGGTGTCGCTGCCGAAGCTGGGGCCGGGATGGGGTGTCCACTACGAGAAGTTCCACCGGGTCGCGCAGGCCTGGGCGATCGTCGGGGTGGCCGCGGCCGTACGCCGGTCGAACGGCTCGATCGCCGAGGCCCGGATCGGCCTGACGAACATGGGGCCGACCCCGGTGCGCGCCACCGCTGTCGAGCGGGCGCTCACCGGAGGGGCCGAGCCACGGGAGGCCGCGCAGCACGCGGACGAGGGCGCGAGCCCGACCGGGGACCTGCACGCCCAGCCGGACTACCGCCGCCACCTCGCGAAGGTGCTCACCGCGCGAGCGCTGGCAGCGGCCGCCGGCTGACCGGTCCACCGCCGCCTTCGTGCGTGGGGGTGGCGGCGTCGGAGGCCGGGGCGTGCGTACGGGGCACACTGTGGGCATGAAGCGTGGGCTGCTGCCGGAGGGCGTGTCCGGACCCGACGACGTCCGGGCGCTGCTCGAGGCGCAGGGCTACCTCGCGGACGACGGCATCGCCGTCGCGGTGTACCTCGCGCTGACCCTGCAGCGACCGCTGTTCCTCGAGGGCGAGGCGGGGGTCGGCAAGACCGCGCTGGCGAAGGCGATCGCCGCCGTGCTCGACGCGCCGCTGATCCGCCTGCAGTGCTACGAGGGCATCGACGCCGCGCAGGCGCTGTACGACTGGGACTTCCCGCGCCAGCTGCTGCACCTGCGTACGGCGGAGGCCGCCGGCCGGGCCAGCACGGAGCCGGCCGACCACCTCGAGCACGAGCTGTACAGCCGCCGCTTCCTCGTCGCGCGGCCGTTGCTGCAGGCACTCGAGACCACCCCGTCGGTGCTGCTCGTCGACGAGGTGGACCGTGCGGACGACGAGTTCGAGGCGTTCCTGCTCGAGGTGCTGTCCGACTTCACGGTGACGATCCCGGAGATCGGCACGGTGCGCGCCGAGGTGCCGCCGGTCGCGGTGGTGACCTCCAACCGGACCCGCGAGGTGCACGACGCGCTCAAGCGGCGCTGCCTCTACCACTGGGTCGAGCACCCGTCGTTCGACCGCGAGGTCGCCATCGTGCGCAGCCGGTTGCCGGAGGCCACCGAGCGGCTGGCCCGCGAGGTCGCCACCGCGGTCCAGCAGCTGCGCGGGCAGGACCTGCTCAAGCCGCCCGGCGTCGCCGAGACGCTGGACTGGACGGAGGCGCTCATCGCGCTCGGCGCCGAGCGCCTCGACCCGGCGCTCGCCGCGGTCACGCTCGGCAGCGTCCTGAAGTACCGCGAGGACCAGGAGCGGGCCCGCGGGCTGGACCTCGGCGCGCTGGTCGCGGAGGCGGCCCGTGGCGCCTGACACCTACGAGCTCACCGACACGGTCGTCGGCTTCGCGCACACGCTGCGCGCCGGCGGGGTGGACGCGTCCGCCGAGCGGGTGCACGCCTTCGTGGGCGCGCTGCACCGCCTGGACCCCGTACGCCGGCGGGACGTCTATTGGGCCGGCCGGCTGACGCTGTGCTCGGGCCACGACGACCTGGCCCGCTACGACGCCGCGTTCGCCGCGTACTTCGGCTCCCGCCCGGCAGCGCCCGTTCGGCCCCCGATGGCCCCGCGGGCGCCGCTGCGCCTCGTGGCCGCACCCGACCTGGCCGGGGCGGGGGAGGGGGACGACGCGGGTGACCGCGAGCGGGTACCCGTCGCCGCCAGCGCGACCGAGGTGCTGCGCGTACGCGACATCGCGGGCATGGACGAGGCGGACCGCGACGAGCTGCGCCGGCTGCTGGCGGCGTTCGCCATGCCGGGGGAGCGGCGCCGCACCCGCCGGCTCGCCCCGTCCCACCGGGGCCGGGTGGACCGCGCACGGACCATGCGCTCATTGCTGCGCGCGGGTGGGGAGACGCCCCACCTGGCCCGCCACGACCGGCAGGACCGGCCCCGGCGGGTGGTCCTGCTCGTGGACGTCAGCGGCTCGATGTCGTCCTACGCGGACGCGCTGCTGCGGTTCGCGCACGCCGCCAGCCGCCGAGGCAGGGCGCCCACCGAGGTCTTCACGATCGGGACCCGGCTCACCCGGGTGACCCGCGAGATGACGCACCGCGACGCGGACACCGCGCTGGCCGCCGTCGCCGAGGCGGTGCCGGACTGGAGCGGTGGCACGCGGCTCGGGGACCTGCTCAAGCAGTTCCTCGACCTGTGGGGACAGCGCGGAACCGCGCGCGGTGCCGTCGTCGTGGTGCTGTCCGACGGCTGGGAGCGCGGTGATCCCGGGCTGCTGGGCGAGCAGATGGCGCGGCTGCACCGGCTGGCCCACCGGGTGGTCTGGGCCAACCCGCGCAAGGCCCGCCCCGGGTACGCCCCGCTGGCCGCCGGGATGGCTGCGGCGCTCCCGCACGTTGACGACTTCGTGGAGGGTCACAGCCTCGCCGCGCTGGAGCACCTGGCGCGCGTGGTGGCCGGGGCCGCGAGCGGAAGGGAGCCCGTCCGTGCGTGAGGTGAGAGAGCACCTGCAGCGCTGGTACGACGAGGGGTCGCCGTTCGCGCTGGCGACCGTGGTGGGCATCCGCGGCAGCGCACCGCGCGAGCCCGGTGCCGCGATGGCGGTGAGCGCCGGCGGGGAGGCCGTCGGCAGCGTCTCCGGCGGCTGCGTCGAGGGCGCGGTGTACGAGCTCGCGACCGAGGTCCTGCAGACCGGCGAGCCGGTCCTGGAGACGTACGGGATCAGCGACGACGAGGCCTTCGCCGTGGGGCTGACCTGCGGTGGGATCCTCGACATCCTCGTCCAGCCGGTTCGCCCCGAGGACGCGGCCGGGCTGCGCGAGGTCCTCGCGTCCCTGGAGGGCGACGAGCCGGTGGCCGTGGCCACGGTGGTCGACGGCGCCCCGCTCGCCCGCCAGCTGCTGGTCTGGGGCGACCGGGTCATCGGCAGCCTCGGCAACGAGGGTCTCGACGCGGCGACCATCGACGATGCGCGCGGCATGCTCGCCCAGGGCCAGACGGGCACCCGGCACTACGGCCCGCGCGGCGAGCGGCGCCTGGACGAGGTCGCGGTGTTCGTGCAGGCCTTCACCCCGCCGCCGAAGATGCTGGTGTTCGGGGCGATCGACTTCGCCTCCGCCGTCGCGCGGGTCGGCGTCTTCCTCGGCTACCACGTGACGGTGTGCGACGCCCGTCCCGTGTTCGCGACGCGCAAGCGGTTCCCGGACGCGCACGAGGTCGTGTGCGAGTGGCCGCACAAGTTCCTCGCGCGCACCGAGGTGGACGAGCGCACGGTCATCTGCGTCCTCACCCACGACCCGAAGTTCGACGTGCCGGTGCTCGAGCTGGCGCTGCGCGGACCTGCCGCGTACATCGGTGCCATGGGCAGCCGGCGGACGCACGACGACCGGCTGCGGCGCCTGCGCGAGGAGGGGCTCACCGAGGCGGAGCTGGCGCGTCTGTCCTCGCCGATCGGGCTCGACATCGGGGCGCGGACCCCCGAGGAGACGGCGGTGTCGATCGCCGCGGAGATCATCCAGCACCGCTGGGGTGGCACCGGCCAGCCCCTGTCCGGCACGGCGGGCCGCATCCACGGCGAGATGCACCCCGCTCGCATGGCATGACCGTTGCCGGCCTGCTGCTGGCGGCGGGGGGAGGCTCCCGGTTCGGCGGCCCCAAGGCACTGGTCGACCTCGACGGCGAGCTGCTCGTCGAGCGCGGGGCCCGCGTGCTGCGGGAGGCGGGCTGTGCGCCGGTCGTGGTCGTGCTCGGGGCCGCTGCGGACGAGGTACGGGCGAGCGCGGAGCTCGACGGCGCGGAGGCCGTCGACAACCCGGACTGGTCGGAGGGCATCGGCTCGTCGTTGCGGGCCGGCCTGGCCGCGCTGGCGGGCCGGGCGGAAGCCGTGGTGGTAGCCCTCGCGGACCAGCCGCATGTCTCCCCGGCGCTCGTCGGCCGGCTGGTCGCCGCCTGGCGGGACGGTGCCCGCGCTGCGCTGGCGAGCTACCACGGGCGGGCGCGGAACCCGGTGCTGCTCGACGCGTCGGTGTGGCCGGAGGTGGCGGCCGGCGCGTACGGCGACGTCGGCGCGCGGCGCTGGCTGCGCGAGCACCCCGACGACGTCGTGGCGGTGCCGTGCGAGGATCTTGGCTCCGACAGCGACATCGACACCCCCGCCGACCTGGCGCGGCTGCGTGAGGGTAAGGAGTAGGCATGCAGCTCGAGAACACCTTCACGGTCCCGGTGCCCGTCGACGACGCGTGGCGCGTCCTGCTCGATGTGGAGCGGATTGCGCCCTGCATGCCCGGCGCCACCCTCGACGAGGTGGACGGCGACACCTTCCACGGCCGGGTGAAGGTCAAGGTCGGGCCGATCACCGTGACGTACAAGGGCACCGCGACGTTCGTCGAGAAGGACGATGCGTCGCACCGTGCCGTGATCGAGGGGTCCGGCAAGGAGGCGCGGGGCAGCGGCACCGCGAAGGCCACGGTCACGACGACGCTGCACCCGCAGGGCGACCGTACGGAGGTCCGGGTCGTCACCGACCTCAACGTCACCGGTCGTCCCGCGCAGTTCGGCCGCGGCGTGATGGCCGACGTCAGCGCGAAGCTCATCGACCAGTTCGCCCAGCACTTGTCCGACGAGATCGAGCACGGCGGCGTGAGCGAGACCGGCACCCCGGAGGAGGCGGCCGGACAACCGGCTGTCGAGGCGCAGGCGGCAGCGCAGCCGGCCACCGCGACCACTCCGCTGCCGCCTGCCGGCGCGCCCACCGAGCCGGCGCCGGCTCCCGCCACACCGCTGTCGGCGGTCGGCGCGCCGTCGAGCGGCCCGCGCCCCGCAGCGCAGCAGGAGCGGCGGCGCAGTGCGGAGGCGATCGACCTGTTCGAGGCGGCCGGCTCGCCCGTCCTGCAGCGGCTCGCACCCGTCGTCGGCGCGGCCGCGGTCCTCGCCCTGCTGATCTGGCTGCTGCGCCGGAAGCGCTGACCGCACGAGTTCACCGGGCCCCGGCTGTTTGGACTGCGGGGGCCCGTCGTACAAAGAACGCAGATCCACGACGACGAGGGAGGCGCCTGCGATGGCGGACGCTCAGGCGAAGGTGCTCGGCCCCGTGGCCGACCGCTACGACGAGGTGCTCACGTCGGAGGCACTGGCCTTCGTGGCCGACCTGCAGCGGCGGTTCGGACCGACCCGGGAGCAGCTCCTGCAGCGGCGGCTCGACCGCCGCCGCCAGGCCGCGGAGACGGGCAAGCTCGACTTCCTGGCCGAGACGAAGAGCGTCCGCGAGGACACCTCGTGGCGGGTCGTGCCGCCGGCCGACGACCTCGTCGACCGCCGGGTGGAGATCACCGGCCCGACCGAGCGCAAGATGCTCATCAACGCGCTCAACTCCGGCGCCAAGGTGTTCATGGCGGACTTCGAGGACGCCAACACTCCGTCGTGGGACAACATGGTCCAGGGCCAGGTGAACCTCACCGACGCCATCGAGCGGCGGATCGACTTCACCAGCCCGGAGGGCAAGGAGTACAAGCTGGCCGACACGACGGCGACGCTGTTCGTCCGCCCGCGCGGCTGGCACCTGCCCGAGAAGCACGTCGAGGTCGACGGCAAGCCGATGTCCGGCTCGCTGTTCGACTTCGGGCTGTACTTCTTCCACAACGCCGAGCGGCTGCTCGACAAGGGCAAGCGCCCGTACTTCTACCTGCCGAAGATGGAGTCGCACCTCGAGGCGCGGCTCTGGAACGACGTGTTCGTGTACGCGCAGGACACCGTCGGCGTGCCGCAGGGCAGCATCCGCGCCACCGTGCTCATCGAGACCATCCCCGCCGCGTTCGAGATGGAGGAGATCCTCTACGAGCTGCGCGACCACAGCGCGGGCCTCAACGCCGGGCGCTGGGACTACATGTTCTCGATGATCAAGACCTTCCGGGAGCGGGGCGAGGAGTACCTGCTGCCGGACCGCAACAGCGTGACGATGACGGTGCCGTTCATGCGCGCCTACACCGAGCTGCTCGTGCACACCTGCCACAAGCGTGGCGCGTGGGCCATGGGCGGGATGGCCGCCTTCATCCCGAGCCGCCGGGACAAGGAGGTCAACGAGCAGGCGCTCGCGAAGGTCCGCGCCGACAAGCAGCGCGAGGCCACGGACGGCTTCGACGGCACCTGGGTGGCGCACCCGGACCTCGTCCCCACCGCCATGGAGGAGTTCGACAAGGTCCTCGGCAACAAGCCCAACCAGATCGACCGGCAGCGTCCGGAGGTCTCGGTGCGCGCCGAGCAGCTGCTCGCCGCCAAGGAGACGCCTGGCGAGGTCACCGAGGGCGGCCTGCGCACCAACGTCAGCGTCGGCATCCTCTACATCGAGTCCTGGCTGCGCGGCAACGGCGCGGCCGCGCTGTTCAACCTCATGGAGGACGCCGCCACGGCGGAGATCTCCCGTTCGCAGGTCTGGCAGTGGGTGCACAACGACGCCACGCTCTCGGACGGCCGCCAGGTGACCGCGGACCTCGTCCGTACGGTCATCGACGAGGAGCTCGCGAAGATGCGCGACACCCTCGGCGCGGAGACGTACGACGGCGGCCGGTTCAAGGAGGCCCGCGAGGTCTTCGAGCAGGTCGCGCTGTCCGACGACTTCGTCGACTTCCTCACGCTGCCGGCCTACGACCTGCTCGACTGAGGTCATGACCGCCGCGCTCGACGCCCTCGCCGCGGAGCTGGTCGCCGAGCTGGGGCCGGGCGCGGTCATCACCGACCGGGCGCAGCTGCGCACCTACGAGTGCGACGGGCTGACGGCCTATCGCAGCACGCCGGGGCTGGTCGTGCTCGCCGCGACGGCCGACGACGTGGCAGCCGTGGTGCGTCGCTGCGCGTCGTACGGCGTCCCGTTCGTGGCGCGGGGCAGCGGCACCGGGCTGTCCGGAGGGGCGCTGCCGCGTACGGACGGGGTGCTCGTCGTCACCTCCCGGATGACCGCCATCCGCGAGGTGGACGTCGTCAACCAGCGCGCCGTGGTGGAGCCCGGTGTCATCAACCTGCAGGTCACCCGCGAGGTGAGCCCGTACGGGTACTACTACGCGCCCGACCCGTCCAGCCAGCTGGTGTGCTCCATCGGGGGCAACGTGGCGGAGAACTCCGGCGGCGCGCACTGCCTCAAGTACGGCTTCACGACCAACCACGTCACCGGGCTCGAGGTGGTCACGCCGGACGGGGAGCGGGTGCGGCTGGGCGGCAAGGCGGTCGAGCACCCGGGCTACGACCTGGTCGGCGCCTTCGTCGGCAGCGAGGGCACGCTGGGGGTCACCACCGAGGTGACCGTACGGCTCACCCGGTCGCCGGAGGCGGTGCAGACCCTGCTCGCCGGCTTCCGGACGACCGACGACGCCGGCGCGGCGGTGAGCGCGATCATCGCGGCCGGCATCGTCCCGGCCGCGGTCGAGATGATGGACGCGCTGTCGATCGAGGCAGCCGAGGCCGCGGTGCACTGCGGCTACCCCGCCGGTGCGGGCGCGGTGCTCGTCGTCGAGCTGGACGGTCCCGAGGCGGAGGTCGTGGCGGCCTTCGGGCACGTCGAGGAGCTGTGCGCGGCCAACGGCGCGTTCGAGATCCGGGTCGCCGCCGACGACGACGAGCGGGCACTGATGTGGAAGGGCCGCAAGTCCGCCTTCGCCGCGGTCGGCCGGATCAGCCCCGACTACTACGTGCAGGACGGCGTGATCCCGCGTACGGCCCTGCCCGAGGTGCTGCGCCGCATCGCCCAGATCGCGGAGGACAACGGGGTGCGCGTCGCCAACGTCTTCCACGCCGGCGACGGCAACCTGCACCCGCTGGTGCTCTTCGACGCCGACGTCGAGGGCCAGACGGAGCAGGCGGAGCAGGTCGCGGGCGCGATCCTCGACATCTGCATCGAGTTCGGCGGCTCGATCACCGGCGAGCACGGGGTCGGCCACGACAAGAAGCGCTACATGTCCCGGATGTACACCGACACCGACCTCGACCTCATGCAGCTCGTGCGGTGCGCGTTCGACCCGGCCGGGATCAGCAACCCCGGCAAGGTGTTTCCCACGCCGCGGTTGTGCGGGGAGGCACCCGGCCCGCGGCGCGGCGTGCACCCGCTGCAGGAGCAGGGCCTGGCGGAGCTGTTCTGATGCCGACCGTCACGCCGGGATCACTCGAGGAGCTGGCGGCTGCCGTACGCGCCGGCGGCACCGTCGCCGTCCGCGGCGGCGGCAGCAAGTGGGCATGGGGTGGCCCTCCGCCCGCGGTCGACACCGTCGTGGCGACCACCGCGCTCGACGCGGTGCTGGAGCACGCGGCGGGCGACCTCGTCGTGCGGGCCCAGGCCGGCGTACGCCTCGCCGCGCTGGCACCGCTGCTGGCCGAGGCGGGGCAGATGCTGGCCCTCGACCCGCCGGAGGAGGGCGCCACCCTCGGCGGGATCGTGGCCACCGGCGCGACCGGGCCTCGCCGGCACCTGTATGGCGGGGTGCGCGACCTGCTGATCGGCACGACGTACGTGCTCGCCGACGGCACCGTCGCCAAGGCCGGCGGCAAGGTCGTGAAGAACGTCGCGGGCTACGACCTGTGCAAGCTGTTCGCCGGCTCGTACGGCACGCTCGCCGTGCTCGCCGAGGTCGTGTTCCGGCTGCATCCCGTACCGGAGGCCAGCCGGTTCGTCAGCGTGGCGCCGGACCGGCTCGCCGACGTGCTGCACTCCCAGTCGGTCCCCTCCGCGGTGGAGCTGGTCGACGACCGGCTGGTGGTGCAGGTCGAGGGTGTCGCCGCGGGAGTGGACGCGCGTGCGCGGTCGCTCGGCGGCGAGCAGCTGGACGGTCCGCCGTCCGGCTACGGGCAGCGGCCCTGGCGGGACGGCGACGTGGGCGTGAAGGTGGCCGCCGAGCCGGCCGCGCTGCCGCACGTCCTGGACGGGCTCGGCGCCGCCGGCGCGTCACGGGTGAGCGGGCACGCGGGGGCGGGGGTGCTGTACGCCGCGCTGCCGTCGGCGGAGCAGGTGCCGGCGCTGCGCGAGCGGCTGGCACCGTACGACGGCAGCGCGATCCTGGTCCACGGCGACCCCGGGGACGTCGACCCGTGGGGGCCGGCCCACGGGCTGGACCTCATGCGGCGGGTGAAGGCGCAGTTCGACCCCGAGCGGCGGCTGGCGCCCGGGCGGTTCGTGGGAGGGATCTGACCGTGCGCGACAGCAAGCCCGCGTCCGCCTTCGACGCGCTGCACCCACCGCCGCGCGACGTCGTCGACGACTGCGTGCACTGCGGGTTCTGCCTGCCCACCTGCCCGACGTACCTGCTGTGGGGCGAGGAGATGGACTCCCCGCGCGGGCGGATCGACCTCATCCGCCAGGGGCTCGACGGCGATCCGCTCAGCCCGGCGATGGTCCAGCACCTCGACCAGTGCCTGGGCTGCCTGGCCTGCGTCACCGCCTGCCCGTCGGGCGTGCGCTACGACCGGCTGATCGAGCCGGCGCGCGCGCAGGTCGAGCGTCGGCACCGCCGCAGTCGGGGCGAGCGCGCGCTGCGCCGGATGATCTTCGCGCTGTTCCCGTACCCCCGCCGGCTGCGGGCCCTGCGCGGGCCGCTGCGCGCGTACCAGCGCAGCGGACTGGCCCGGGCCGTACGCCGCAGCGGGCTGCTCGGGCGGGTGCCGCCGACGCTGGGTGCGATGGAGGGGCTGCTGCCGGTGCTCGGCCGGCCGGAGCCGACGCCGGAGCACACTCCCGCGGCCGGCGAGCGCCGGGCGAAGGTGTCGATGCTGCTCGGCTGCGTCCAGCGGGAGTTCTTCCCGGGCGTCAACGCGGCCACAGCCCGCGTGCTGTCCGCGGAGGGGTGCGAGGTGTCGGCGCCGGCCTCCCAGGGCTGCTGCGGCGCGCTGAGCCTGCACGCCGGCCGGGGCGAGGAGGCCCGGGCCTTCGCCCGTCGCACGATCGCCGCCCTCGAGCACGCGGAGCTCGTCGCGGTCAACGCCGCCGGCTGCGGGTCGGCGATGAAGGAGTACGGCGCGCTGCTCGCCGACGACCCCGAGTGGGCGCAGCGGGCGGCGGCGTTCAGCGCGAAGGTGCGCGACGTCGCCGAGCTCGTCGCGGAGCTGGGGCCGCGGGCTCCGCGGCACCCGGTCGAGGCGGTGGCGGCGTACCACGATGCCTGCCACCTCGCCCACGCACAGGGCGTCCGCGCGCAGCCGCGCGAGCTGCTGCGTGGTATCCCCGGCCTGCAGGTCCGCGAGATCCCGGAGGCCGAGATCTGCTGCGGCTCCGCGGGCATCTACAACCTGCTGCAGCCCGAGCCGGCTCGGGAGCTCGGCGAGCGCAAGGCGCACAACGTCGCGTCCACCGGGGCGACGCTGCTGGTCACGGCCAACCCCGGCTGCCTCATGCAGATCGCCGCGGCGCTCGAGCGCCAGGGCCGGCCGGTCGCGCTCGCCCACACGGTCGAGGTGCTCGACGCCTCGATCCGCGGCACCCACCTCCGGTCGTGAAGCAAACTGCACCGTAGCGGTGCAGTTTGCTTCACGACCGGTTAGAGGAGGCCCTCGGAACGACGCTCGGCGGCCAGCAGGTCGGCGAACTCCTCGGGGTGGGCGTTGGCCAGCGCCTCGAGGGCGCGGGCGCGGGCCCGTCGCGTACGCACCTCCACGTCGCCGAGCCCGGTCGTCCCGACGGGCGTACGGCGCTGGGTGCGGACCGTCGTCGTCCCGCCGGGGGCGCTCGCAGCGGTGCTGCGGGAGCTCCGCCGCCCCTGCATGCACGTCCGACAGGCCGGGTTGTCCTCCTCGTAGTCGTCGACGCCCTTGACCTTGCGACACTGCTCGCACCGTCGCCACGCCTGCGTCACCAGAAGACCCTCCGCACCCGCGTCCGTCGCCTCGCCTGTCGTGCCCGCGGACGCGACCGGAGGAACCTCGGTGCGGGCAGTCGGCACCGTTGTCACGGGTGCGGCGCGGGTAGGTCTCCAGCATGACCTTCGACGACCGCGGGCACGCAGGCCGGGTCCTCGCCCGGTCGCTCGGCGGGTACGTCGGCCGCGACGGTGTCGTCGTGCTCGGCCTCGCCCGCGGCGGCCTCCCCGTTGCCGCGGAGGTCGCTTGGGCTCTCGGGGCGCCGCTCGACGTCTTCGTGGTCCGCAAGCTGGGGGTGCCCGGCCAGCCGGAGCTGGCCGGCGCGCGTCGATCGTCGCGGTGCCGGTCGCGGCCGCGGACAGCCTCGCGGCGCTCGAGCGGGTCGCGGACGAGGTGGTCGCCGCCCAGGCACCGGTGCCGTTCGAGGCGGTCGGCCGGCACTACCGCGACTTCTCACCCGTAGGTGACACGGAGGTCGCCGAGGTTCTCGGCGCGTCCTGACCCGAACGATCTCCCGGCCTGGCTAACCTCGGGCTCCCATGTCCGTTTCCGCCCTGACCGACCTTGCCCCGCCGGCTCTCCGGGCATGGCAGAGCGCCGCGCTGGACGCGTACTTCGCGCGGGGTGCCCGTGACTTCCTCGCCGTCGCGACCCCCGGCGCGGGCAAGACGCGATTCGCGCTGCTGCTCGCCCGCCGGCTGCTCGACGACGGCGTCATCCAGCGGGTGACCGTCGTCACGCCGACCGAGCACCTCAAGCGCCAGTGGGCGCTGGCCGCGGACATCCACGGCATCCCGCTCGACCCCGAGTTCCGCAACTCCGACGGATCCACGTCACGCGACTTCCGCGGCGTTGCCGTCACGTACGCCGGGGTCGCGATGGCGCCTGCGCTGCACCGCGCCCGTACGGAGGCGCGCCGCACGCTGGTGATCCTCGACGAGATCCACCACGCCGGTGACGCGCTCTCCTGGGGCGAGGCCGTCCGCGAGGCGTTCGAGCCCGCGGCGCGGCGGCTGGGCCTGACCGGTACGCCGTTCCGCTCGGACACGAACCCCATCCCGTTCGTGGAGTACGCGCGCGGACTCCTCCGGCGCCCTGCGGTCGCTGGCCGATACCGGCTACGGCTACGGCGACGCGCTGCGCGACGGCGTCGTACGGCCGGTGCTGTTCCTCGCCTACTCCGGCGAGATGCGCTGGCGCACCAGTGCCGGCACCGAGATGAGCGCGCGCCTGGGCGAGCCGCTGACCGAGGAGCTCGCCGCGCAGGCCTGGCGCACGGCACTGGACCCGGCGGGGGAGTGGGTGCCCCAGGTGCTGCGCGCGGCCGACATGCGGCTGACGCAGGTCCGTGCGCACGGCATGCCGGACGCCGGCGGCCTGGTCATCGCCACCGACCACGCGGCCGCGCGGGCGTACGCGCTGCTGCTGAAGCGGGTGTGCGGCGAGCAGCCGGTGGTCGTGCTCTCGGACGACCCGCAGGCGAGCCGCAAGATCGCCCAGTTCTCGCGGTCGAAGGACCGGTGGATGGTCGCCGTGCGGATGGTGTCGGAGGGTGTGGACGTGCCGCGGCTCGCGGTCGGCGTGTACGCGACGAGCGTGCAGACGCCGCTGTTCTTCGCCCAGGCGGTCGGCCGGTTCGTCCGGGCCCGGCGGCGCGGTGAGACCGCGTCGGTGTTCCTGCCGAGCGTGCCGTCGCTCCTGGCGCTCGCCGCCGAGATGGAGGCCGAGCGCGACCACGTGCTCGAGACCTCGCCGGGCGTCGCGTCGGACCTGCTGGACGACGACCTGCTCGCCGCCGCGCAGGCCCAGCAGGACGAGCCGGGCGAGGACGACACGATCGGCTTCCAGGCGCTCGAGGCCAATGCCGCGTTCGACCGGGTGCTCTTCGACGGCGCCGAGTTCGGCACGGGTGTCCTGCCAGAGGAGGAGCAGGACTTCCTCGGCCTCCCCGGCCTGCTCGAACCCGACCAGGTGGCGACGCTGCTGCGCGAGCGGCACTCCAAGCAGCTGGCCGCCCAGCGCCGCGCGCGTCCCGCGCCGGACGACGACGACCTGCCGCTGTCGACGTACGAGACGATCGCCGCCCTGCGCCGCGAGCTCAACGGACTGGTCGCCTCCTACCACCACCGCACGGGGCGCCCGCACGGCTCGATCCATGCGGAGCTGCGCCGCATCTGTGGCGGCCCGCAGATCGCCAAGGCGACGGCCGACCAGCTGCAGGAGCGCATCCTGGCCATCCGCAACTGGTCGGCGCGGTAGCGGCACCTCGCCACTCCCTTCTCGGGCGTTGGCGCCACCGCTGGGCGACACGCCGTACGGCGTCCAGATCTGGCGCCACTGCCTCGGGGCCGCGGCACCAGACCCGGGTACGGTGCCGCCGTGGGCGAGATTCTCGTCGGCACGGCGTCGTGGACGGACAAGACGCTGCTCGAGTCCGGCTGGTACCCCGACGACGCCGGTACGCCCGAGAAGCGGCTGGCGTACTACGCGTCGCAGTTCCCGCTGGTCGAGGTGGACGCCACGTACTACTCGCCGCCGAGCGAGCGCACGGCCGAGCTGTGGGCGAGCCGTACGCCCGAGCACTTCACGTTCAACGTCAAGGCCTTCTCGCTGCTCACCCAGCACCCCACCCGACCCACGTCGCTGTTCAAGGAGATCCGGCCGGAGACGAAGAAGAACGTCTACCTCAAGGACCTGCCCGACGAGCACGTGGAGCTGGTGTGGGAGCGGTTCCTGTCCGCGCTGCAGCCGCTGCACGACGCCGGCAAGCTCGGGGCGCTGCTCTTCCAGTTCCCGCAGTGGTTCCCGATCGGCGGGCGCAACAAGACCTACATCCTTGAGTGCCAGCGGCGGGCCCAGCCGTACCGGATCTGCGTGGAGTTCCGCAACAAGACGTGGATGAGCGAGGGCAACGCGGAGGAGACGCTGGACTTCCTCCGGTCGTACGCGATCCCGTACGTCTGCGTGGACATGCCGCAGGGGCACACTTCGTCGATCCCGCCCGTGCTCGCTGCCACCGCGAACGACCTGGCGGTCGTCCGGTTCCACGGCCACAGCGACAAGTGGGAGAGCAGGAACATCTACGAGCGTTTCGGTTACCTGTACGGCGAGGAGGAGCTGCAGGACTGGGCACCGCGCCTGCAGGAGCTGGCAGGGGAGACCGCGCAGACCCACCTGCTCCTGAACAACTGCTACCGCGACTACGCGCAGACCAACGCCCGGCAGCTGGCGGACCTGCTATCCGGCCTGTGACGTCCTTGCCGGGACCGCGTCCAGCCGGTGCAGCAGCAGGCTGGCCACCGCGAGCATCTCCTGGGCGCGCCTGGCCGGCAGGTCCGCGGACCGGGAGAGCCACGCGTTGGCGCCGATGCCGAGCACCAGGCCGAGTGCCAGGTGGTGCCAGCCGCCCTGCTCCCGTCGACCGGCCTCGGTGGTGAGGTCGGTCAGGGGCAGCACCGGGTCGTCGGTGCCGAGGGTCCGGTCGAGCAGCTCGACCGCGCTGGGGTCGACCAGGCCGGTGCGCTGGCGCAGCCGGTCACAGAACGCCTGCACGCCGGCCAGCACCGCGGCCGAGTGGTCGCCCTGCTGCCAGCCCGTCGCGGCGGCCGTCGCCACGACGGGATGCAGGTCGGCGAGGTCTGCCGGGGTGGCCGACAGGGCGGCCCCGGCCGGGACGCAACCGGCGAGCTCCTGGACGAAGTCGACGAGCCGCTGGTACGCCGCGTCGGTCATCGTCCGTCCCGCCGTGACGTCCGCCTCGGTGAACCGCAGCGGCACCGGCAGCAGGCGCTGCCCCGCGTCAGGCTGGCCACGCACGTGCGCGAGGACGAGGTTGGCTCGCTGTCGGAACTCGTCGGCGAGATCCACATGGCGGTAGCCCTGCCACCCCGTCAGCTCGGCCGACAGCGCCCGCAGCTCCTGGCGGATGCGCCCGACCGGCCACGGTGTCGCCACCTTCTCCGCTGCGACGGCGTTCTCGGCGTCCCAGGGCAGCGGTGCGGCGGGGAGGAGGGCGAGCAGCGACTCGACGTGCGCACGCAGGCGCTGTGCCGCCGACTCCCGGACGGTCTGACCCGTCCGGGACAGGTCCTCGCTGGTGAAGGAGAACGGCGCCGGCAGGTCGCTGGTGATCGCCGTCATGGCCCGCCGGGCACGGCGGATGCGGTCCAGGTAGGCGCCACCCACCTCGACGTGCCGGAAGTCCTCCCACCGGTCGAGGTCGGCCAGCACCGCGGTCAGCTCGGCACGCAGCCGGCCGACCGCGACCACCGCGGATGAACTGGAGTTGGACATGGGCTCCTCGCCGAGCGGCGTCGACTCCGAAGTGGACCATTCCTGTCATACCAGACGCACGTGACGGTCCGTCCCAGGTGAACAACGGGTGAACAGATCCGCAGCGGCCTTGCCTGGGGCCCCGGCGCGGGAACACTCGTCGTAGGAGCAGCCTGATCGCCGACGTGTGGAGGCGGACGTGACCGCACCAGAACCGGTAGAGGAACAGGTCGCCCGGGTCGCGGACAAGCTGGCCGGCGAGTTCTCCGGTGCGGTCGGCCCCGGGGTCATCCGGAACCTCGTCGACGAGGTGTACGCCACCTACGCCGACGCCCGCATCAGCCAGTTCGTTCCCGTCCTCGTGGACCGTACGGTGCGCGAGCGGATGCGGCTGCCCGCGGCGGGTCACGGGACCCGGTCCGACTGAGGGCGTCCCCGCGGCCACGCGCCCAGCCTGAACGCGTGGGCTCGCCGTCGCCGGCCGCGCTCAGCTGGCAGCCGTCGCTGCTCGACGGGGGCCCGCCCGCCCTGGACGTCTCGTACGCGTCCGTGCAGCGGATCGACCTGGACGAGCGTTCGTGGATCGACTACTGCCCGGGCTGGGTCTCCGGCTCGCTGGCGGCAGCGGACCGTACGTATGTACGAGCGCGTGGTGCGCGAACCGCGGCTCACCGCCGGCTGGTCGACGGACGCGGAGGACGACACCATCCCGGACATCCTGCGAGACATGGCCGGGGCGCTGTCACGGCGCTATGGGGTCGGGTTCGACCGGGTCTGGGTGAACCTCTACCGCGATGGTTCCGACAGCGTGGCCGGGCACGGTGACCGCAACCGCCTCGTCATGACCCGCCCGCTGGTGGCGACGGTCTCGCTGGGCGCACGGCGCGCGTTCCGGCTCCGGCCGCGAGGCACCGGCGCCGTGGTGTACGAGCTCGCGCCCGGGCTGGGCGATCTGGTCGTCATGGGTGGTTCCTGCGAGGCGGAGGGGGAGCAGCGGCTGCGTGAGCCGACGTCCGCGGGGCCGGGCCACGCGTGGTGACGGGCGCGGTCAGCCGGCCACACCGCCCAACGGGCCGTTGTGGGCCTGGATGAGCAGCGGTCCGAGCCAGTCTCGCGCGAGGGCTTCGGCAGCTTCGTCGGTGAAGTGGAAGCCGTCCGGACGCGCGTCGTTCACCCCGTCGACCGTGTCGCTGTACTGGCCGTTGGGGCAGACCTCGTCGAACAGGTCGGCGCTGCGCGCACCGACTATCCGCGGGTAGTCGACGGTGTCCAGGTCGCGCACCCGGCGGTCACCGTCGGTGAACCAGGGGAACAGCCGCTGCCAGTCCGCGCACGGTGCGTTCGCCACCACAGTCGTCGCGCCCGACCGGTTCAGCGCGTCGACGAATGCCTGGTACTCGGACACCATCCAGTCGTCGAACTGCGGCTGTCCGGGCCCCTCCCACCCGGACCAGGACGGCAGTCGCCGTTCGAAGGTCGCGTTGATGCCGTCCTCGACCAGCACGACGTCCGGAGCGAATCGCTGCGCCGCGGCGTAGCGGGGGCTCGAGGTGTCGCTCCACCAGTCGCACCAGGGCTTGACCGGGAACTCGTGGCCGGCGTCCAGGCGCCGGTCGACACCACGACTCACCGGGCACGCAGGGATCGCCAGGTTGTAGACCGCGACGTCCGACCGGTCCGCGGCCCATGCGACCAGCCCTCTGCCCAGGTTGTTGCCCACGGAGTCACCGACGACGAGGACCCGCAGGGCCCCCGGTGGGACGTCGGGTGGCGGCGGGGGCTGCGTGTAGTCGCGGTCCCCGCCCGTCAGGTCCTCCGGCAGGGGTGCCGGCTGCGATCGGCCCCGCGTACGGCCCGCCCGCTGCGAGGGAGGCGGTTGCGGTCCGCTGCCGGGCGCCTGCGATGACCGGGTGATCGTCGTGGTGGACGCGACGCCCCCCGCTGGCAGCTGAGCTCCCGCGCCCGGGTTCGGTGCCGTGCCGTTCGCGACCGTCACCGGTGGCCGGGCCGGGTGCAGATCAGGCAGCAGGATGACTCCCGCCGCCATCGCGACGACGAGGACACCGCTGGTGGCGCCGGTCAGCCAGGCCGAGAAGGCCGCGCCGGGCCGACCTGCGAAGGGCCGGCCGCTGCGCACCGGAGTCTCCACGAGGACGTAGGACAACGTCGCGGCGACCAGGGTCACCGCGCACCGGGCGGCGAGCAGCTGGGGGCCGTGCAAGCCGGTCCGCTGCGCGGTCAGCAGCAAGAAGATCGGCCAGTGGAACAGGTACACGCCGTAGGACACGATGCCGAGGAACTGCAGCGGCGCGAAGGTGATGGTCCGCCCCAGTCGTGACTGCGGCTGTACGACGGCAGCGATCACCAGGGCGCTGCATCCGGCGGCGACCAGCAGACCGCCCCGGAACATGCGCTCGTCACCGTACGGCAGGTTGGTCACCATCACCCCCAGCACCACGAGAGCGAGGGTGGCCCCGGCGTCGAGACCCCGCTGGGCGGATCGCCCCACGGGGCGGATGCCGTCCCGCTGCACGAGAGCGAGAGCCAGCAGGACTCCCACGAGGATCTCCGCGATCCGCGTGTCCGTGCCGTAGTAGGCCCTGCTGATCGACGCGCCGTGGGCGGTCAGCACAACGCCGAGCGCCGCCGAGACGACGAGCAGCTGGCCGGCGACCAGCGCGAGCGCCCGCCGGCCACCGCGGCGCAGCAGCACGGCGGCGAGGACGGGAAAGACCAGGTAGTACTGCTCCTCGACCGCCAGCGACCAGAAGTGCTGGAACGGCGACGGCAGCGAGAACAGGTCGGCGTAGCTCTGGTGGGCGAACACGAACCGCCAGTTCGCGACCCACAACGCCGCGGCGACCGCGTCCCCCACCAGGCCGCGTCCGGCGTGCTGGGACGACGCGGCGACGACCACGGCCACGAGCGGGAAGCACAGCAGCACCCCTGGCACGAGGCGCCGGGCCCGGCGTGCCCAGAACGCGCGCAGGGAGATCCGGCCGCTGCGCCCGTGCTCGACCAGCAGGAGGGATGTGATGAGGAAGCCGGACAGGGTGAAGAACACGGTCACCCCGAGGTAGCCGCCGCGTGCCTGCGCGACACCGCCGTGCTGCAGCAGCACCAGCCCTACGGCGAGGCCGCGCAGGACGTCCAGGGCGGGCAGGTAGGGAAGTCGTGCCGTGACCTGCGGCTCCGTGCTCGTCTCGCGCATGTGCCTACCTCGAACTCGGCTGTTCAGCAGCCTTCGACGCGGCGGCGGCAGGTCCTGCCGGTGGCCCCGGAGCCGGGCCCGAGGACCCGCGGTGTGATGCGCGTCACTCGCGAGGATGCAAGACTCGGGCGTATGGCGGAGTCGAACAGCAACGGGTCCGGGGTCGGCACCCCGGACGTGGACGTCGTGGTGGTGGGGGCCGGCTTCTCCGGTCTGTACCTGCTCCACCGGTTGCGGCGGCTTGGGTTCTCCGTGCACGTGTTCGATGCGGCCGGCGACGTGGGCGGCACGTGGTACTGGAACCGCTACCCCGGCGCCCGGTGCGACATCCCGACCACCGACTACACGCTCAGCTTCGACCCGGAGCTCGACAACGCCTGGACCTGGTCGGAGAAGTACGCGACCCAGCCGGAGATCCTCGCCTACCTCGGCTTCGTCGCCGACCGCTACGACCTGCGGCGCGACATCACCTTCAACACCCGGGTGGAGGGCGCCGAATGGGATGACGCCGCGGCCGTCTGGCGCGTGCGTACGGACGGTGGCCGCCGGGTGACCTGCCGCTACTACGTGATGGCCAGCGGGTGCCTGTCCCTGCCCAAGACGCCCGACATCGACGGTGCCGACAGCTTCGCCGGCGAGGTGTACTTCACCGGCAAGTGGCCACACGAGCCGGTCGACTTCACGGGCAAGCGGGTGGCCGTGATCGGCACGGGATCCTCGGCGATCCAGTCGATCCCGCTCATCGCCCGGCAGGCGGCCCAGCTGACCGTCTTCCAGCGCACGCCGAACTTCTCCATCCCGGCCCACAACGGGCCCGCACCGAAGGGCCGGGTCGAGCAGCTCGCCGCGGACCGTGACGGCTACCGGCAGGCGGCGAAGTGGTCCCGTGGCGGCATCCCGACCGAGGTCACCGAGGTCATGGGGGTCACCGCGCCGCCCGAGGTCGCGCGGGAGCGGTTCGAGGCGGCGTGGGAAGCCGGTGAGCTGTTCGCCATCCTCGGGGTCTTCGCCGACCAGGGCGTGAACCCGGCGTCGAACGAGATCGTCGCCGAGATGATCCGCGAGAAGATCCGCGCAGTCGTGACCGACCCGGAGACGGCCGAGGCGCTGTGCCCGAAGGGCTACCCGTTCGGTACCAAGCGGCCGTGCCTGGACACCGGCTACTTCGAGACGTTCAACCTGCCGCACGTGCGGCTGGTCGACCTGCGCCGCAACCCGATCGTCCGCATCACTGCGAGCGGCATCGAGACCGCCGAGGAATCGCTCGAGTTCGACGCGGTCGTGTACGCCACGGGCTTCGACGCGATGACGGGCCCGCTCGTCGCCGTCGACGTGAAGGGCCGCGACGGGGTGACGCTGAAGGAGAAGTGGGCCGACGGCCCCTCGACCTACCTCGGCCTCACCACTGTCGGGTTCCCCAACTTCTTCGCGATCACAGGTCCGGGCAGCCCGTCGGTGCTGTCGAACATGGCCGTGTCCATCGAGCAGCACGTCGAGTGGGTGTCCGACTGCCTGGTCCACCTCCGTGAGCAGGGCACGCACACCATCGAGCCCACCCCGCTCGCCGAGGACGGCTGGAACCAGCACGTCGCCGACTGCGCGGCGATCACCCTCTACCCGCAGACGGACTCCTGGTACATGGGGGCGAACGTTCCCGGCAAGCCACGGGTGTTCTACCCGTACATCGGCGGGGTCGACCGCTACCGGGCCGCGTGCGACGAGGTCGTCGAGCAGGGGTACCTGGGTTTCCGGCTGACCGGTCCGGCCGGGACGCAGTGCACCGACGGCGTGGTCCGCCGCCTGCAGCCCGACGTCGCGCTGGTGCTCGAGGCCATGGCCGCGATGGGGCTACCGCCGCTGGAGACCCTCCCGGTGCCGGAGGCCCGCGCGTTCATGCAGGTGGCCTCTGCGGAGCGCCCGCCGGGACCGGAGCTGGCCGAGGTCGTCGACGGGGAGCTGCCCGGAGCGGACGCGGCGCTGGGCTACCGCCTGTACCGCCCGCACGGGGCGGGACCGCACCCCGTGGTCGTGTACTTCCACGGCGGCGGGTGGGTGCTGGGCGATCTCGACTCCGACGACCCGCTGTGCCGTGACCTGGCCGCCCGCTCGGGTGCGCTGGTCGTGTCGGTGAACTACCGGCACGCGCCCGAGCACCGCTTCCCGGCCGCCGCCGATGACGCGTACGCGGCCGTGCGCTGGGTCGCCGAGAACGCCGAGGCGCTGGGCGGAGCACCGGGGCCGATCGCGGTGGCCGGCTGGAGTGCCGGGGGCAACATCGCGACCGTGGCCTGCCAGCTCGCCCGCGACGCCGGCGGCCCCGAGATCGCCGGCCAGCTGCTGCTCACGCCGGTGACCGACTGTGACACCGCCACCGGGTCCTACGCCGAGAACGCTGACGGCTACGTGCTCACCGCCCCGCTCATGCGCTGGTTCTGGGACCACTATGCGGACGAGCCCCAGCGCACGGACCCGAAGGCCTCGCCGTTGCGAGGCTCGCTCGCCGGCCTGCCGCCGGCGACGATCGTCACGGCCGACTTCGACCCCCTGCGCGACGAGGGGCGGGCGTACGCCGAAGCCCTCACCGCCGCCGGGGTGCCCGTACGTCACATCCGGGCGCGCGGGCACACCCACACGTCGGTGACGATGGTCGACGTCGTGATCTCCGGCGCCCCGGTGCGCGAGGAGATGGCCGCCGAGCTGCGCGCGATGCTGCGCGCGCCCGTGCATGCCTGACCCAGAGGCAGATCTCGAGGACGCGCTCGGGCGCCTGACGCTCGAGGAGAAGGTGGCGCTGACCGCCGGGGTGGACCTCTGGCACCTCCCGGCCGTGCCGCACGTCGGCCTCGCGGCGCTGACCATGAGCGACGGCCCGGTCGGGGTGCGCGGGCGGCATGCCGCCGGCGGGCCGCCCTCTGCCTGCTTCCCCTGCGGCACCGCGCTCGCGGCGACCTGGGACGTCGCGCTGGTCGAGCGCGTGGGTCGCGAGCTCGGCGCCGAGGCGCGGGCGAAGGCGGCGCACCTGCTCCTCGCGCCCACGGTGAACATCCACCGGCACCCGCTCGCCGGCCGCAGCTTCGAGTGCTACTCGGAGGACCCGGTGCTGACCGCGCGCACCGCCGTCGCGTACGTCACCGGGGTGCAGAGCCAGGGGGTCGGTGCCTGCATCAAGCACTTCGTCGCCAACGACTCCGAGTTCGAGCGGTTCACCATCTCCTCCGAGGTGCCGGAACGAGCCTTGCGCGAGATCTACCTGCGGCCGTTCGAGGTCGCCCTGCGCGAGGCGCACCCCTGGGCGGTCATGTCCGCCTACAACCGGCTGTCCGGCACCTGGTGCAGCGAGAACCGCTGGCTGCTGACCACCGTGCTCCGGGAGGAGTGGGGCTACGACGGCCTGGTCGTCTCCGACTGGTACGGCACGCACAGCACGGCCGAGGCGCTCGCGGCGGGCCTCGACGTGGAGATGCCCGGCCCCACCCAGCACCGGGGCGGCGCGCTGCTCGACGCGCTCACCACGGGGACGGTGGAGGAGTGCCAGCTGGACGAGGCGGTCCGGCGAATCCTGCTCCTCGCCCGGCGGACCGGTGCGCTGGCGGACCGGCACGATCCGCCGGAGGAGCGTGCGGACGACGTCCCGGACCGGCGAGCGGTGGCTCGCGAGGCGGCCGCCGCTGCCATCG
The DNA here is from genome assembly GCA_963728075.1 of uncultured Actinomycetota bacterium. Classification (GTDB taxonomy): domain Bacteria; phylum Actinomycetota; class Actinomycetes; order JAFAQI01; family DASSKL01; genus CAVSIP01. Next base: position 165,138 of record CAVSIP010000008.1, read on the forward strand.
TGCTGCTGCGCAACGAGCCGGTGCAGGGAACCCCCGTGCTCCCCCTGGACGGCCGGCGGTTGCGCCGCATCGCCGTGGTCGGTCCCAACGCCGACGCGCACAACATCCTCGGCGGAGGCTCGGCATCCGTCTCGCCGTACTACGCGCTCTCGGTGCTGGAGGGGCTGCGCGAGCGGTTCCCCGACGCCGACGTTCGCCACGAGCCGGGCTGCGGCATCACCCGCTACCCGCCCGCCGTCGACCTGCGGTGGACGAGCGCCCGCTCCGGTGAGCCCGGCATCGACGTCGACTACTTCGCGGGCGAGAAGCCGGCCGGGGAGCCGGTGGCCCACCAGGTCACCCGCCGCGGCCACATCGGCTGGTCCGGGCGCAACCCGGGTGACGTCGAGGGCCCCTGGTCGGCCGTGCTCAGCACCCGCCTGGAGGTCCCCGCCGGCGGCCGCTACCTGCTCCAGGCGGGCAGCACGGCGAGGTTGCGCCTGCTGCTGGGAGACGAGGTGCTCGTCGAGGACTGGACGCTGGCCGAGCGGCACCGCCGCCATGAGATCGAAGTCGACCTGCAGGCGGGACGGTCGTACGACCTGCGGTGCGAGCTCGGCAGCCCGCCTGAGGGCAGCACGGGTGCTGCGCGGGTCGGGGTCGAGCTGCGGATGCAGGCCCCGCTTCCCGACGACGCCTTCGACCGGGCGGTGCAGCTCGCCCGCGAGTGCGACGTCGTGGTGCTCGTCGTCGGCACCAACGGCGACTGGGAGACCGAGGGGCGGGACCGTCACACGCTGGACCTGCCCGGCGACCAGGCCGCTCTCGTCGAGGCGGTAGCCGCTGCCAACCCCCGTACGGCGGTCGTGGTCAACGCCGGAGCGCCGGTGGCGATGGACTGGGCCGACCGGGTGCCCGCCGTGCTGCAGTCGTGGTTCCTCGGCCAGGAGACCGGCAACGCGGTGGCCGACGTCCTGGCGGGCGACGTCGACGCGTCCGGCCGGCTGCCGACGACGATCCCGCGGCGGCTGGAGGACACGCCTGCCTACACGTCGTACCCGGGGGAGTCCGGCCGGGTGGACTACGGCGAGGGGCTGTTCGTCGGCTACCGCTGGTACGACGCGCGCGGCATCCCGCCGCGCTACCCCTTCGGGCACGGGCTGTCCTACACGACGTTCGCGTACGGCTCCGCGCGCGTGGAGTCCGTCGCCCACGGCGGCGCGACCGTGGCTGTGGACGTCACCAACTCCGGTGCCCGCCGCGGTGCCACTGTCGTTCAGGCCTACGTCGCGCCACGGGAGTCGTCCGTCGCCCGCCCGCCCAAGGAGCTGCGGGCGTACGCGAAGGTCTGGCTGGAGCCGGGGACCGGCGAGACCGTGCTCTTCGAGCTCGACCGCGAGGCGTTCGCGTACTGGAGCCCCGCCGACCACGCCTGGCGGGCCGACCCGGGGCCGTACGACGTGCTGCTCGCCACATCGGCGGCGAACGTCGTGGCCACCGTGGAGGTGCCGCTGCCGTGAACCGTCCCCGGGCAGCCGGTAGGGCTGGCGTATCGCGCCAGCCCTACCGGTAACGTCCGCTACGGTCCGGTCCCGCCTTCCTTCACACGCCGACCGGGGCGCGAGCGATAACCTCCGGAGCCGCCGGGCGGCGGCGCCGCGAGGCGACGAACGCACCGGCAAGAGCCGCGATGCCGAGCAACCCCATGATCCCGGGCACCGCGTCGCCGAGCCAGAACACCAGCCGGTGCGCGTCCTTGGCCTCGTTGGCCGCATCACGCGCACTCGCCGGGGTCAGCTGGAACGAGCCTTCGAACACCGGCGCCAGGGGCACGAGCTGCCCGTTCACCGTCAGCGCCGCCATCTGGGTCTCGGCGCGCTGCAGGTCCACCACGATCCCGGTGAGCGGGTCGACCCAGTACGTCGCCTGCTCGGCGTAGGTGTAGGTGAGCGGCACCGGGTCGGGCTGCGTGGCGAGCGCCGCGCTCAGGGGGGCGAGCTGTTCCGCCGTCAGCCCGAGCTGCGGTGCGAGGCCGAGGAGCATCGCCTTGGGCACGGCTGCGGGCAGCGCCTTGAGCGTCTCCGGGTCCACGACCTTGGTCGCCGGGATGTCGGCACTGAAGACGTAGGTCTTGATGCCGGCGTGGGTCTCCGTCCGCAGGTAGGTGTCCTTCACCGTGGCGTTGATCTCGGCGTTGTAGCCGGTGTAGTCGCGCGCCTTGGTCTGGAACGGGAAGTTGACGCTGATCCCGCCGGGCTTGAGAACCCCTGCACGGTTGGCGAACCCGGTGTCCCCGACGAGGTCCTTGCGGTCCAGCGAGTAGTCGTGCTGGGTCTGCATGAGCACCTGCCCGTCCCGGTACACGGTCCGGGTCTCGCGCAGCAGGGCGGAGTTTCCCTTGGTCTCGAGGACCTGCACCCGCCAGTCGACCGGGTAGCTCACGTTCGTGAGCAAGGCCCCTTGCACGTTGCCTGCCGCGAGGGCGGTCGGGTCGAGCATGGTCTTGAGTGCGACCGTCCCGTGCCGGGTGCGGTCGATGTCACCGGGCAGCTTCAGCTGCCCCGGGACGATCACGTAGTGCAGTACCGCAGCGCCGGCTAGCAGGAGCAGACCTACCACGCTCAGCGCCGCCACGATCTTGCGCATCTGGCGCCACCACCCTCCTGGTCTCCACGACCGTCGCTCGGCCAGGTCCCGGTGCACAGGGGAGAACGTCACGGCGGCGAGGGTCTTCGGTAGCCGACCGCGACTTTTGACATGGTTCGTCGTTATCCGGGTGCCCACCTTCCCGACCTGGAGGCAGCATGCGCACACTTCCGGCACCGCCGGCCCGCCGACGACTCGGCGGCACGCTGGCGGCCGTCGTCACCGCGGCCGGGCTCGCGGTGACCAGTGGCGGGGGAGCGGCCTCGGCCGCGACCGCGCCGCAGTTCACGACCTACGCGGCCCCCGCCGGCCTCGCCACCGACGCCGGCGAGCCGTCGGTCGGCGCCGACTGGGCCACCGGCACCGTCATGTTCCAGGCCTTCACCCAGACCCTGCGGATCTCCGGCCTGGACACCGGCTCCCCGACCTGGACCGACGTCTCCAGCCCGTACACCTCGGTCACCAACGTCGACCCGATCCTCGCGACCGACCCCACCCAGGGCCGGACGTGGGCGGGCGGCCTGGAGGGCGGCTGCAGCCTGCTCGCCATGACCGATGACGACGGCGCCTCGTGGACGCCGACGGCCGACAACTGCGCGCTCCCCGGCTGGGACCACCCCACGATCGGTGCCGGGCCGTACGCGCCTGGGGCGCTGGTGCCGTCCGGGTACCCGGACGCCGTCTACTACTGCGCGCAGTCCGGCCTGTCGCCCGGCCCCGGGTGGTGTGCACGCAGTGACGACGGTGGCCTGACGTTCGGCCCGGCCGTCCCGCCGTGGACCACCCAGTGCGGCGGCCTGCACGGTCACGTCAAGGTCGCGCCTGACGGCACGGTGTACGTGCCGAACCGCGACTGCGGCGGCCAGGCCGGCCTCGCCGAGTCCACGGACAACGGGCTGACCTGGACGGTGCACACCATCCCCGGCTCCGGCACTCAGGACGAGAGCGACCCGTCGATCGGCGTCGGTGCCGGCGGCCGGGTCTACGAGTGCTACCAGGGCAAGGACGGGCACGCCTACGCCGCCACGTCCGCCGACCGCGGCGCCACGTGGACCGGGCGGCAGGACCTCGGCACGGCGTTCGGCCTGCAGAACATCCAGTTCCCTGCGGCCGTCGCCGGTGACAACGACCGCGCCGCGTGCGCGTTCCTCGGCACCCCGACCGGCGGGGACGACCAGCAGTCCAGCTTCAACGGCGTCTGGCACCTGTATGTCGCGACGACGTACGACGGGGGCGCGACCTGGTCCACCGTCGACGTGACGCCCACCGACCCGGTGCAGCGCGGCTGCATCTGGCTGGGGGGAGGCTCCAGCCCCTGCCGCAACCTGCTCGACTTCATCGACGCGACGGTCACCAAGCAGGGCAAGGTCGTCGTCGGGTACGCCGACGGGTGCATCGACGCGTGCGTGACCGACCCGACCCAGAACACCTACAGCGCTCTCGGCACGGTGGCCTACCAGTCCGGCGGTTCGCCGCTGTTCGCCGCCTACGACACGACGAGCACGGGGACGGTGAGCCCGACGACGGCCACCGCGCCGGACGCGCCGCAGGGCCTCACGGCGGCACCGCCGCGCGACAAGACGAAGACCGGTGTCCAGCTGAGCTGGTCCGCTCCGGCATCCAGCGGTAGCAGCCCGCTCGAGGGCTACCGCGTCTACCGGGGAACGGCACCGGGGGCCGAGGCGAGCACACCGGTGGCCACCGTGCCCGCGGGCACGACGTCGTACGACGACACCGGCACCACGTCAGGCACCACCTACTCCTACGTGGTCACCGCCTACAGCGCGGACGGGGAGAGCCCACCCAGCAACGAGGCGACCGCGACCGCGAAGTGACCGGCGCTGCGGGCCGTCGCCTCAGCCGGCGGCGGCCCGCAGGTCGTCAAGGACCTCCTGCGGGTGGTCCTTGACGTTGCTGACCTCGTAGACCTTCTCGACGGTCTGGTCCGGCCGGAGGAGGAACGTCATCCGCAGGGGGACCGCCGCGAGCTGGTCGTCGTCCGGTCGCCGGCATCCGTACGCGCCGCCGACGGAGCGGTCGACGTCCGACAGCAGCCGGAACGGGAACCCCTGCTTCTCGCGGAAGTCGCGGTTCTCCTCCTGGGTGTCGAAGGATGCACCGAGGATCTCTGCGCCGAGGTCGGCGAACTCGTGGGCTCGATCACGGAACCCTTGTCCCTCGATCGTTCAACCGGGCGTCGACGCCTTGGGGTACCACCACAGCACGACCCAGCTGCCGGCCAGGTCGGACAGCGCCATCTCGGCGCCGTCCTGGTCCGGCAGACGGAACTGGGGCGCCGGGTCTCCGGAACTCACCATGCCGCGAACCTACGGCACGTCCCCGCTGTGGTGCGCGTGACGTAGGTTCGCGGCGTGTCCGCACCCGTCGTCCAGCTCGCCGGCGTCCGCGTCCAGCGTGACGCGGCCGCCCTGCTCGACGGCGTCAGCTGGACCGTCCGGGCAGGGGAGCGCTGGGTCGTCCTCGGCAGCAACGGGGCGGGCAAGACCACGCTGCTCCAGGTGGCCACCGGGACGACCGTGCCGACGGCGGGTCGCGTGGAGCTGCTCGGTGAGAACGTCGCGGTCGCTGACCTCGACGACCTCCTCCCGCGCGTCGGCTGGTCCAGCGTCGCTGTGGCCGATCAGCTGCCCCGTGACGAACGGGTGCTGGACGTCGTGCTGACCGCCACGTACGCGGCCGTCCAACGCGGCGGCGAGCCGTACGACGACAGCGACGTGGAGCGTGCGCTCCGGCTGCTCGCGCTGGTCGGCTGCCGACCGCTGGCCGACCGCCGGTTCGCGACACTGTCCGAGGGCGAGCGCAAGCGGGTGCAGGTCGCCCGGGCACTCATGCCGGACCCGGAGCTGCTCGTGCTGGACGAGCCCGCCGCGGGGCTCGACCTCGGGGCCAGGGAGGCGCTGGTCCGGCTGCTCGCCCGGCTGGCGGCCGACCCGGCGGCTCCGACGCTGGTCCTCGTCACCCACCACGTGGAGGAGATCCCGCCGGGCTTCACCCACGCGTTGCTGCTGCGCGCCGGGCGCGAGGTGGCGGCGGGGCCGATCGACTCGGCGCTGACGCCCGCGACCCTCTCCGCGTGCTTCGGGCTGCCGCTGGACGTGAGCCACGAGGAGGGGCGATGGGCGGCCCGCGCCCGGCTGGGGCGCGCCTGAACCTCCGTTGATCGGTCCACGGTCGAATGGGACGTTCCGGGCATGCTCGCGACCCGCCGCCGTACCGCCCTCGCCGTCCTCGGTGCCGCCGCTGTCATCGGCGCCGCCATCACGGTCCCTGCCGCGGCCCACGGCCGGCCCGCGCTGGCGTTCGGCAAGCCCGTGTACGTCTCGCACTCCCTGGCCGGCGGCGAGCCGCTGGTCATGGAGAGCAGCAAGACGCACACCCTGCTCTACACCGCGCACGAGGGCACCACACACCTGTTCCGGGACGGACTGGTCGCGTCGCCGAACGGGGATGCCGACTTCGTCGGCACCTATCGCAACCAGGTGGTCATGTGGACCTCCACCGACGGCGGCAAGACCTGGGCTCCCGTCGACTGGCAGGGGACCGGCTTCTACACCGACCCCAGCGAGAACAGCGGCTTCTCCGACCCTGACCTCACCGAGGACGCGGGCGGGACGATCTACAACACCGGCATCAACCTGGCCAACGACGCGCTGTTCTCCAGCCCGGACGGTGGCAAGACCTGGCCCGCGGGCACCGTGAACTGCCACAACGGGGACCGGCCGTGGCTGGCCGGCGGCAAGGCCGGCGAGGTGTTCCTGGCCACCGACACCCTCGAGGGACCGGGCAGCGGGCACGAGGTGTTCCACTCGACCGACTCCGGCGCGAGCTGTGACCAGACCGGGATCCCGGACACCGGTGACCTCGCCGACGGCGGGACGTACACCGGCTTCGGCAAGCTGTACTACGACCATCGCAGCGGGCGGCTCGTCGAGCCGGTGATCTTCTCCCACCCGAGCAACCGCACCGGGCTCGGCATCGCAGTGCTCCCCGATGCGTCCCATGCCTGGGACGACCCCGCCAACGCCCACTTCACGGCGTACCAGGGCGTGCCGGCCACGTCCATCAAGGGGCACTGGCCGGCGATCGCGATCGACCGGGCCGGCACCGTCTACCTCGTCTGGGACACCGACGACCGCAGGCCGGGCACGACCGGCGGCTGCTCGGGTGCGGAGACGCCGGCGGCCAACTCGATCAAGATGACCTGGACCAGGGACGGCCGGCACTGGGCCCGCCCGGTCACCGTCGCCCACCCGGGCACCACCGTGCTGTGGCCCTGGGTCGCGGCCGGCGACGCCGGCAAGGTCTCCGTGGTCTGGTACCAGTACGACAAGGTCGTCGACCCGGACTGCGCCACCGACGGCAAGGTCTCGGCGATGGCGGCCACCTTCCTCGGGCTCGGCCATGGCAGGCCGCGCACGGCATACGCCGACGTCTTCGGGCGCCCCGTCCACGAGGGCGGGATCTGCCAGGGCGGCACCACGTGCGTCGTCACCGGGCAGGACCGGCGGCTGGGCGACTTCTTCACCAACGCGCTGGACCGCCGCGGGTGCGTGCTGGTCGCGAGCGGCGACACCATGCTGACCGACCCGGACACCGGTGCGGCCTTGCCCACGGCCCGCCCGCTGTTCGCGCGGCAGGTGTCCGGCTGGTCCCTGTACGGCGGCCGCTGCGACCGATGACCCACTCGGTGCTCTGCCGCAAGGGTGGGGCAAGGTAGAGGCATGGCCCTCGACAAGCCGCCGGCGCTGCCCGTGGTGCTGCTGTCGCACCGCGGACCCGCGTCGTTCCGGCGGGGGCGCACCGGCCGGGTGATCCGCCGCGGCGCCGGCGGTCTCGTGACCGCCCTCATGGGCCTCGCCGAGCACCTCGACGACGCCGTGTGGGTCTGCGCGGCGTCGACCCCGGAGGACGCGGTCGTCGCCTCCGAGCACGAGCCGCACCCATCGAGATCGCCTTCGAGCCGGCGCCGCGGCTGGTCCCGCCGGAGGAGGACGCCGAGGGCCCGACGCTCAACGTCCGCTACGTCGAGGTGGAGCCGGAGCGCCACGAGGCGTTCTACAAGGTCATCGCGAACCCGCTGCTGTGGTTCATCCAGCACGGGCTGTACGGCCGCGCGACCGCACCGGACCTCACCGGTGAGACGCGGCAGGCCTTCGAGGACGGCTACGTCGCGGTCAACCAGCAGTTCGCCGAAGCGGTCGCGGACACCGTCGAGTCACACGGTGGACGCGCGCTCGTGATGCTGCACGACTACCACTTCTACCTCGTGGGGCGGGCGTCCGGGACCGGTGCCCGGACGCGGTGATCAGCCATTTCGTACACATTCCGTGGCCGAGCCCTGACTCTTGGCGCACGCTGCCGCCGGACATGCGCGACCGGATCATGGAGGGGCTGCTGGGCTGCGACGTGGTCGCCTTCCACACCCGCCGGTTCGCCCGCAACTTTCTGCTCAGCGCGCAGGAGCTGCTCGACCTGCCGATCGACTGCGCGACAACAGCGTCGTCCTGGGTGACCGTCGCGCCGGGCCCGCGCATACCCGATCTCGGTGGACGTCGAGGCGCTGGAGGCGATCCGCGAGTCCGACGAGGTCGAGATGCACCGCGCGGTGCTGCACGGGCGGCACCTGGGCGGCGACCGCCGGCTCATCCTGCGCGTCGACCGCACCGACCCGTCGAAGAACATCGTCCGCGGTTTCCGGGCGTTCGACGTCATGCTCAGCGAGCACCCCGAGCTGCACGGCAAGGTCACCTTCCTCGCCTCGCTCATGCCCAGCCGGACCGACGTCCCGGAGTACTCCGACTACATCGCCGCGATCGGCGCGGTCGCCGCGGAGGTGAACGCGCGGCACCACGCCGAGCGGCTGGCAGCCGATCGACCTGCGCCTGCAGGAGGACCTGGCCTTCGCCGTCGCCGCTTACACGCTGTGTGACGTCCTGATCGTCAACGCCGTCAACGACGGCATGAACCTGGTCGCCAAGGAGGCCGTCCTCGTCAACGAGCGCGACGGCGTGCTGCTGCTGTCGGAGAACACCGGCGCCCACGAGGAGCTCGGCGAGCACTCGCTGACCGTCTACCCGTTCGACATCCAGCAGCAGGCGGAGGCGATGTTCCTCGCGCTGACGATGGACCCCGAGGAACGGAAACGCCGCCGCGAGGCGGCGGCGTCCGTGGTCCGGTCCAACGATGTCGGGCGCTGGCTGGCGCGCCAGCTCGACGACCTCGCCGAGCTGATCGGTTCCGGTTAGTCGGCGGAGCAGCGGCGGCTCAGGACCCGGTAGCGGTCTCGAGCACGCCCTCGTGGTCGTGCAGCTCGACGGCCACCTCGCGCAGGCGCGGGGCGTACCGACGCCCGTGGTGGGCGCAGAACAGGAGCTCGCCGCCCCCGGGCATGACCGCGCGGACGTATGCCTGCGCGCCGCAACGGTCGCAGCGGTCCGCCCGGTTGAGAGCCTGCTTGTCCTGGGAAATGGTCGGGGTCATCACGCTCCAGCCAACACCATTCGGTCGCGGTCTGTTCCTCAAGGGGTGTGCCCCCCGGAGAGAATTCACTCCACGTGGGGCTGCGATGATCCTGACGACCTGCCGCGCGCGGAACGAGAAGGGACGGGGCCGCAGGGATGACGCAACAGACGATCGGGGGCCGGCGGGCGCTCATCAAGGAGCGCACTCTCCGCCAGGACGCTTGGTGGCGCTACCCCCTCACCGTGTGGATCGGGCTCGGTGGTTTCACGCTCTATGCGATCTATGTCGCGTTCGTGAACAACAACTACTGGACCGAGCCGTACCTCTCGCCGTTCTACTCGCCGTGCATCGCGAACAACTGTGTGGACAACATCTATCCGCACTTCATCCCGCTGCCGTCGAACATCTCCCCGGCGCTGCTGATCCTGGTGTTCCCGGCCTGTTCCGGGCCACCTGCTACTACTACCGGAAGGCGACCTACCGGGCGTTCTTCGGCTCGCCTCCGGCGTGCGCGGTGGGGGAGCCGGCCAAGCGGTACTCCGGTGAGATGGTCTTCCCGTTCAGCGGGATGAACCTGCACCGCTACGCCTGGTACTTCGCGGTGGCGCTGTCGGTGATCCTCACCTGGGACGCCGCGAGGCGTTCTTCTTCCCGGAAGGGGTGGGGATCGGCGTCGGCACGGTCGTCCTGGTCATCAACGCGGTGCTCATCGCCGGGTACACCTTCGGGTGCCACTCCTGCCGGCACATCACCGCCGGCCGGCTGAACAGCTTCTCCAAGCACCCGATCCGGTACCGGTTCTGGACGCTGGTCTCCAAGCTCAACGCCCGCCACGAGGAGTGGGCCTGGGCGTCGATGATCTGGATCGCCCTGGCCGACTTGTACATCCGGCTCGTGTCCGCCGGCGTGTTCAACGACCCGCATTGGATCTTCTGAGATGGCCGAGTACGAGACTCACGACTACGACGTCCTCGTCGTCGGCGCGGGCGGTGCCGGTCTGCGGGCCGCGATCGCCGCGCACGAGGCGGGCGCGAAGACCGCCGTCGTCTCCAAGTCGCTGCTGGGCAAGGCGCACACGGTCATGGCCGAGGGCGGCATCGCCGCGGCCATGGGCAACGTGTGGCCGGAGGACAACTGGGAGGTGCACTTCCGGGACACCATGCGCGGCGGCAAGATGCTCAACAACTGGCGCATGGCCCAGCTGCACGCCCAGGAGGCCCCCGAGCGGGTCTGGGAGCTGGAGGAGTGGGGCGCGGTCTTCGACCGCACCAAGGACGGCAAGATCAGCCAGCGTGACTTCGGTGGCCACCGGTACGGCGCGGCTCGCGCACGTCGGTGACCGCACCGGCCTGGAGATGATCCGCACCCTCCAGCAGAAGGCCGTCGCCCTCGGCGTCGACGTCTTCATGGAGTGCACGATCACCCGCCTGCTCAAGGACGGGAACGAGGTCACCGGCGCCTTCGGCTACTGGCGGGAGTCCGGCCGTTTCATCGCCTTCCGGGCCCCGTCGGTCGTGCTCGCCACGGGCGGCATCGGCAAGTCCTACCGGGTCACGTCGAACTCCTGGGAGTACACCGGCGACGGGCACTCCCTGGCCATGTGGGCCGGCGCGTCGCTGATCAACATGGAGTTCGTCCAGTTCCACCCGACCGGGATGGTCTGGCCGCCGTCCGTACGCGGCATCCTCGTCACCGAGTCGGTCCGCGGCGAGGGTGGCGTGCTGCGCAACTCCGAGGGCCGCCGGTTCATGTTCGACTACATCCCGGAGTTCTTCCGGGCGGAGACGGCGGACACCGAGGAGGAGGCGGACCGCTGGTACGCCGACCACGTCAACAACCGCCGGCCGCCGGAGCTGCTGCCGCGTGACGAGGTGGCGCGGGCGATCAACTCCGAGGTGAAGGCCGGCCGCGGGTCCCCGCACGGCGGTGTCTTCCTCGACATCGCCAGCCGGCGTACGCCGGAGGACATCCTGCGGCGGCTGCCGTCGATGTACCACCAGTTCAAGGAGCTGGCGGACGTCGACATCACCAAGGAGCCGATGGAGATCGGCCCCACCTGCCACTACGTCATGGGCGGCGTCGAGGTGGATGCGGACACCGCCGAGTCGATCGTCCCCGGCCTGTACGCCGCGGGCGAGGTGGCCGGCGGCATGCACGGGTCCAACCGGCTCGGTGGCAACTCGCTGTCCGACCTGCTGGTCTTCGGCCGCCGGGCGGGGCTGGCTGCCGCGGAGCGCGCGAAGAAGCGCACCTCGCGCCCGGCCCTCGACACCAGGCAGGTGGAGGCGGCCGCCGGCGAGGCGCTCGCCCCGTTCCACCACCCGGGCGGGGAGAACCCGTACGCCATCCAGGCCGACCTGCAGCAGGTGATGAACGACCTCGTCGGCATCATCCGCACCGAGGAGGAGCTGAAGTCGGCGCTGAAGGAGATCGCCGCGCTGAAGGAGCGGGCGAAGAACATCAGCGTCAACGGCGAGCGTCAGTTCAACCCGGGCTGGAACCTCTCCCTGGACATGCGCTCGCTGCTCACCGTCTGCGGAGAGCATCGCGATCGCGGCGCTCGAGCGGCAGGAGAGCCGCGGCGGACACACCCGTGACGACTACCCGTCGGCCGATCCCGGAGTGGGGCAAGGTGAACCTCGTGCTCACTCAGCCCGACGGCGTGCTCCGGCTGGACCGCAAGCCGTTGCCGCAGATGCCCGATGACCTCAAGGCCCTGTTCGAGGAGCACTGATGCCGGCGAGAGAGCTGACCCTGCGCGTCTGGCGGGGCAACCACGAGGGCGGGGACTTCGCCACCTACACCGTGGAGGGCCAGGAGGGCGAGGTCGTCCTCGACGTCATCCACCGGCTGCAGGCCACGCAGGTCAACGACCTGGCCGTCCGCTGGAACTGCAAGGCCGGCAAGTGCGGGTCGTGCAGCGCCGAGATCAACGGCAAGCCGCGGCTGATGTGCATGACGCGACTGTCGTCCCTGGACACCAGCGAGCCGATCACGGTCACGCCCGTACGGACGTTCCCGGTGGTCAAGGACCTGGTGACCGACGTCTCGTACAACTACGAGATGGCCAAGCGGGTGCAGCCGTTCACGCCCGCGACGGACAACTCCGGCGGCAAGTTCCGGATGCAGCAGGACGACGTCAACCGCATCCAGGAGTTCCGCAAGTGCATCGAGTGCTTCCTGTGCCAGAACGTCTGCCACGTCGTCCGTGACCACGAGGAGAACAAGCAGGTCTTCGCCGGCCCGCGGTTCTTCATCGCGCAGGCCGGGCTGGACATGCACCCGCTCGACACGCTGGACCGGCGCTCGTCCCTGCAGGACGACTTCGGTCTCGGCATGTGCAACATCACCAAGTGCTGCACCGAGGTGTGCCCCGAGCACATCAAGATCACCGACAACGGGATCATCCCGATGAAGGAGCGGGTCGTCGACCGGCGCTACGACCCCGTGGTCTGGCTCGGCAACAAGATCGGCATCCGCTCGCGCGAGCAGCGTGAGGTGGTGGGCCCGTACCGCCCGCCGTCCAGCCCGGACGACTACGTCCGCGCCGCCCGCGGCGAGGGACCACCGCCCGTCGGCGCCGACCCCGCACCGACGCTCGTGCCGCCGACGGACGAGCCCACGGGTCGGGTCGCGGACCTTCCCTCGGCACCGCCTGCGGTGCCCCAGGCAGGGAAGGGAGGGCGGTCGGGCCCTAAGCACGCCCCGGTCGAGCCCGCAGCGGGCGCGGCCACGCCGTACGGAACGGCGCGTGGGGCGGCCTCCGACCGACGAGCCGAGGACCGGGGCTCGTCGCTGAAGCAGAAGGGGTCGATCGCAGCTGCGGTCGCTGGTGTGGCCGCTGTGATCGGCGCGGTGCTCTGGCGCCGCCGCAAGTAGGAGCTCACGTACGAGGGGCCCGTCGCTGGTTGCGGCGGGCCCCTCGTCGTCGGCTGCCACCTTCGTGCGCCCCATGACCACCTTCGTGCGGCCAGCTGTGGTTTGGCGATCTTGGTTAGCCCTCACTGGCCGCATGAAGGTGTCAGCGGCTGACGAGCTCCGCCGGCGCCTCGCGCACGTGCACCAGCAGCGGCGGTGACGTACGCCGCACCTCTCCGGTGACCGTCTGGGCCGCGCCGCCGGCGACGGTGAACGTGGCCGACCAGGTGGTCGTGACGGTGACCTGCCGGTCGCCCGGCGTGCGGTACACGTACGTCACGTCGCGGTTGGGGTAGTGCCCTCCGGGCTTGGCGAAGCGCTGGGTGACGCCGGACTCGAACGTCCAGTCCCAGGCGACCGGCGTGGCCGTGACGGTCACGGCCAGGCCGCCGAGGTCGAACGTCGTGGTGACCGGATCGCCGGAGCCGGCGCTGAAGATGGCCTCCTTGTTGACCACGGCCCCGTCGTACGGCTGCACCGTCGGCTGGGGGAGCGGCAGGTCCATGTGGTCGAGGAAGTCCTGTGCAGCGCCGCCGACGTCGGCGACTGCCGGTGGCTGCCGCTGGCCCAGGCACTCCGTGCCGCCCACGCGCCAGGGGCTGTCGGCATCCGGGCGCCAGTAGACGCGGTAGCGCACCTGGCCGGGCTGGCAGCCCGCGGACGACCCGGTGCAGTTGGCGTCCACGTTCGCCTGGCCGTTCAGGCCGTTGCCGGGGCAGGCGATGACGATGGCCCACTGGCAGTTGGCACACCCGTCCGAGCTGCCCTGGGAGACCGAGACGGCGTCCGCCCCCGGCACATGCCGACTGCCGTCATACCCCGAGTCAGTAGGAGTGACGGTGGGGGCGGCTGCGCAATAGGCACCACAAGGCGGCTCGTCGGCCGCGGCGATGGCCGCTGGCGCAAACGACACGATGAGCGATGCCAAGACACCGGCGGCTAGAGGCTTAGAGCTAGTCAAGTCGCACCGCATTGCTGATCACCCATCGCACGCCGTGCTGCACCAGGGAAAGGTCCTGATTCCCGTGATGTGCTGGGTAGTGCATGACAACGTGACCCGCTGAGTCGACATCGTCGTATTCGTCCATCCCGACCTCGGCCGTTGCCGCAGCTGTTGCGCCCACGAGGTCATGTACCAGCACCGCGCCCACTTCGAACGCGGCGGACTTCGGTCGTAGCCCACTCGCATATGTCTTCTTCACGAAGGCAACCAGCTCGCGGCAGCCGCAGCCGGGGAGGCTCAGCGACTCCAGGTGTGTGGTGTCGCCCGTTGCGAGGGCGTGGTTCGCCGCGTCGAAGTACTCCCGCACGGCGGCTTCTACTTGCTGCTCGACCGTAGGGCTGGGGGAGGGGCTGACGCTCGTACGCGAGGGGGTGGGGAGGGCGCGCGCCTGCGTGGTGCCGGACGAGCAACCGGCCAGCAGTGCGGCCGTGGCCAACGCCAGGCCGATCCCCCGCATGTTCACGGCTCGGGATGCTATGCACCGCAGGCGCGCTCCGCGAGGGTCGTCCACAACGGTTACGCGGCCGGACCATCAACGGGCGCCTCGACGGCCCTACGGGCAGGCCCCCTGCACGCTGTCCACGGGCAGTTCGAACCAGCGCAGCGCCTCGAAGTCCTCGCGCAGCCCCGCCGGACCGGTTGCCAGCGCGGGCACGGGCCGTACGGAGGCCAGCTCGCGCGCTTCCGCCAGGTAGCCGGCCAGGGACGACTCGGGGGCCCGGTCGTCGTGGTGGGGATAGCGCATCTGGCCGGACACGGTGTCATAGGTGACGTCGCTCAGCCGCATCGGCGGCTCCACCGGCCCGGCACGGTGGCGCCACAGGCCGGTCGTCGGCTCGAAGAGGTAGTCCGGCAGGAACCGGACGCCGTGCTCGGCGACGAAGTGCACCGCGTCGACGACGTAGGAGAACACGGCCTCGGAGATGAAGTAGTTGAAGTTCACCCGCACCCAGCCGGGCTTGATGCCCTCGCAGCCGATCTGGATCTCCCGCTCGAACTGGTGCGAGCGGTCCAGGTCGATCCCGAGCAGCCGGTGCCCGTACGGCCCCGCGCACGAGCACCCACCCCGCGACTGGATGCCGAACAGGTCGTTGAGCAGCGCCACCACGAAGTTGTGGTGCAGGTAGCGCCCACCTGGCGGGCGTACGACGAAGGACACGATCGACAGCCGCTCCGCGTCGACGTTGCCCAGGATCTCGATCGCCGGGTTCTGCGACCACGACTGCACGGCCCGCCGCAGGAACGACTCCTCCGCCGTACGGATCGCCGTCGCGCCGACCGCCTGCTTGAGCTGGAAGACCAGCCCGGCCCGGATCGACTCGACGATGGCCGGGGTGCCGCCCTCCTCGCGGGCGACCACGTCGTCGAGGTAGCACGTGCTCGAGCGGGTTGACGTACGCCACGGTGCCGCCACCGGGCACGGTCGGCACGCGGTTGGCGAGCAGCGCGCGCCGGGTCACCAGCACGCCGGGCGTCCCTGGGCCGCCGATGAACTTGTGCGGCGAGATGAACACGGCGTCCTTGCGCCACGGGTCGCCCTCGCTGCCCATCTCGATGTCGACGTACGGGGCGGCCGCGGCGAAGTCCCAGAACGACAGCGCGCCGTACGCGTGCAGCAGCGACGCGACCCGGCGGGTGTCGGTCACGATGCCGGTGACGTTCGACGCCGCGGAGAACGAGCCGATGAGCAGCGGCCGGTGCTGGTGCGTACGCAGCGCGCTCTCCAGCGCCTCGACGTCGATGTGGCCGTCCGCGTCCTCGGGGATCTGCACGACGTCGGCGATCGACTCCCGCCACGGCAGCTCGTTGGAGTGGTGCTCGAACGGCCCGATGAACACCGCGGGCCGCTCCTCGTCCGGGATGTGCGCCGTCAGGTCGTACCGGTCGTCGAGCTGGCAGGGGACACGCAGGCCGAGGATGCGCACCATCTTGTCGATCGCGCCGGTGGAGCCGGAGCCGCAGAACAGCACCGCGCAGGAGTCGTCGCCGCCGACGGCCTCGCGGATGATCCGGCGGGCGTCCTCCCGCAGCCGGGTGGTCTGCAGGCCGGTGCCGCTGGACTCGGTGTGCGTGTTGGCGTACCGCGGCAGCACCTCGTCGCGGATGAAGTCCTCGAGGAAGGTCAGGGCACGGCCGGAGGCGGTGTAGTCGGCGTAGGTGACGCGCCGCGGGCCGTACGGGCCGGGCATGACCTGGTCGTCGCCGATCACCGACGACCGGATGCGCGCCAGCAGCGGCGACGGGTCCACGGGGCCAGCCTAGGCCCGGGCGGGGGTCGGCTGCGACACACTCGGGACGTGACCTCCCCTCCCAACCCGCACGAGCTGCTCCACCTCGCCACCTCGCTGGCGCATCAGGCCGGCGCCCTGCTCGTGGAGCGGCGCCCGCGCGACCTGCACGCGTCAGGCACCAAGTCGTCGCCTACCGACGTCGTCACCGAGATGGACACGGCCGCGGAGCACCTGATCGTCGACGGACTGCGCGAGGCCCGGCCCGGTGACGGGATCCTCGCGGAGGAGGGTGCGCGCCGCGGACAGCGAGACCGGGGTGCGCTGGGTCGTCGACCCGCTCGACGGCACGGTGAACTACCTGTACGGGATCCCGGACTTCGCCGTGTCCATCGCCGCCGAGCTCGACGGCGTCGGCCGTTGCAGGGGCCGTGTACGACCCGGCCAAGGGGCACACGTACCAGGCGGTCCGCGGTGGCGGCGCCACCTGCGACGGCCGCCCGTTGCGCTGCTCGGACGAGACCGACCTCGCGCGCGCCCTGGTCGGCACCGGCTTCGGGTACGCGTCGGCCCGCCGCGCCCGGCAGGCGCAGGTGCTCGCCGAGGTGCTGCCCCGCGTACGCGACATCCGGCGGCACGGCGCCGCCGCGCTGGACCTGTGCTCCGTAGCGGCCGGACGGCTGGACGCGTTCTACGAGCGCGGGCTGAACCCGTGGGACCTCGCTGCGGGTGGGCTGATCGCCGCGCGAGGCGGGGGCGTACGTCGGGGGCCTGCACGGCAGGCAGGCCGGCCCCGACCTGGTGATCGCGGCGCCGCCGGCGCTGTTCGGGCCGCTGCACGACCTGCTCGCCCCGCTCGGCGCCGACCGCGACTGAGCGGGCGGGGCAGGAAATCCGCGCCCGGCGTCGTAACCAACCCGTGACCCGCCTCGTTGGGGCGGGTAGGGGGCGACGGTGACGACGGGAGGTTCTGGTGCGACTGCCACCGCCGCTCCGCAGGCTGCCCCGCCGCGCAGGGCCTGGTCGCGCTCGCCGTGGCCGTGGCGATCCCTGCTGCCGGCGGCGCCGCCCTGGGCGTCCTGCCGCACCCGGGCGCCACGCGCCGCCCGCTGCGCCGTCGCCGCGCGGACGGCGGCGGCCGCCGCTGACGGCGCTACGCCCGCCAGCAGCAGGCGGCGTCGCGAGCGCGCAGCGGGCGCCGGTCTCCGCCCGGCCGGTCGCCGCGCTGCACGTGCTGCGCACGCCGGACGTGGTCGTCGAGCTCGGGTTCAGCGCGACCGGCGCGCAGGTCGCCCGGCTGCGTGCCGTACCCGGCGTGGAGGCCGTCGCCGTCCTCGACGCCGGCCGGGTGCGGACCCCGTACGTCAACCTCTTCGGCGTCGGGGTGGACCCCTCGGAGTTCCGGGAGTTCACCCCGCGCATCACCGCCGCGTCCGACCAGCTGTGGGAGGCGGTCGCGCACGGTGACCTGGCGGCGTCGTACTCGTACGAGCGGAACCTGCGTGACCACTTCGGCCAGCGGATCACCGCCGCGAGCGGCCACCAGCGCACCCCGCGGCTGGGCGCGTTCGCGTCCTTCGGGATCCCCGGCGCGGACGTCGTGGTGTCGCACGAGGTGGCGCGGTGGCTCGGCATGCTGCCGGCGCGGCGGCTGCTCGTCGCGGCGCCGCGCCTGTCGCTGGCCCGGCTGACCGACGCCGTGCACGCGGTGATGGGCCAGCGAGCGCACGTCCAGCTGCTGCGGCCGTCCGCGGTCGACCAGTCGCGGATCAGCGACTACGCCCGCCAGGTGATCCCCGCCCAGTACCTGCGGCTCTACCGCGCGGCGGCCGGTACCTGCCCGGGCCTGCCGTGGAGCGTGCTGGCCGCGATCGGTGCGGTCGAGACCGGGCACGGGCGCGACACCAGCACCTCGTCCGCCGGCGCGATGGGCCCGATGCAGTTCCTGCCGTCCACCTGGAGGTACTACGGCCGGGATGCCGACGGTGACGGCAAGGCCGACATCATGGACCCGGTCGACGCGATCTACTCGGCGGCGTACTACCTGTGCGACAGCGGTGGCGGTCGCGGCGGCCAGGCGCTGTACGACGCGATCTTCGCGTACAACCACGCGGACTGGTACGTCCGGGCCGTGCTGGACCTCGCGGTGCGCTACCAGGGCTGACGCCGGGCCGGCCGACCCGCGTATGCCCCGCACCTCGCGGGACAGCTCAACTGGGGGTTCGTACGGCGGGTCGCGAGGGTTCTCCTGCAAGTCGGTCTGTCCCGTGCGACGAGACAGATCAACGTGCAGGGGCCGTCACCGCTTGCCGTACTGCAGGTCCTGGATCTTCTTGAGGGCCTTGGGCAGCCAGGCCGGGCGCTCGAAGGACAGGATGTCGAACGGCAGGGCGAACCGCTCGCGGGCGATCGCCTTCGCGCGGGTGAACTCCTTGAGGCCGTCCGGGCCGTGGATGCGCCCGAAGCCGGAGTCGCCCACCCCGCCGAACGGCAGCGAGGCGAACCCGGCGAACGACATCACCGAGTTCACCGCGGCCATGCCCGAGCGGATCTTGCGGGCGATCTCCATGGCCCGCTTCTTGCCGTACACGGCGGCCCCGAGGCCGTACGTCGTGTCGTTGGCCAGCGCGAGCGCCTCGTCGACGTCGCGCACCTTGATGATCGGGATCACCGGGCCGAACGTCTCGTCGCGCAGCACCTTCGCGTCGGTCGGGACGTCGGTGAGGATCACCGGGTCGACGAACGGCGGGCGTACGGACTCCGGCCCGCCGACGAGTACCGTCGCGCCGCGCTCGACTGCGTCCTCGATGTGGGCGCGGATGATGTCCAGCTGCTTCGGCATGGTGATCGGCCCGATCGCCGCGTCCGCGTCCGCGCCGGCGCGGATCGTCCGGGCTCGGCTGACGATCGCCTCGACGAAGCGGTCGTACGCGGACTCGACCACGTACACCCGCTCCACGCCGATGCAGGTCTGGCCGGCGTTGGAGCACCCGCCGAACAGAGCGGCCGACGCCGCCTTCTCCACGTCCCCGTCCGCGTCGACGATGAGCGCGTCCTTGCCACCGAGCTCCATGAGCACCGGGGTCAGCGACTCCGCGCAGGCCGCCATGATCTTCTTGCCGGTCGGCGCGGAGCCGGTGAACGCGATCTTGTCGACCCCGGCCCGGCACAGCGCCGCACCGGTCTCACCGAGACCGGTGATCGTCTGCAGCACCGGGTGCTCCGGTACGGCCTCGCGCACGCAGTCCTCGAGGAACACCCCGACCGCTGGGGTGAACTCGCTCGGCTTGAACACCACGGCGTTGCCGGCGGCGAGCGCGTAGACGATCGAGCCCATGGGGGTGAACAGCGGGTAGTTCCACGGGCCGATCACGCCGATGACGCCGAACGGCTCGTAGGACACCTCGCCGGCGACGTTCATGAGCGTGAGTGAGCCCGGCGCCTTCTGCGAGCCGAGCACCTTCTTGGCGTTCTTGCGTGCCCACTCGATGTGCTCGAGCACGAGCTGGTGCTCGATGAGTGCCTCGGCCTCGGGCTTGCCGTTCTCGCGGTGGATGAGGTCGAGCAGCTCCTCGCGGCGGCGGACGAGAACGCCCTGCAGTCGCTTGAGCCGCTCGGACCGGCCGGCGTACCCGAGGTCGCGCCACCAAGGGAACGCCTCCCGGGCGCGCGCGACCGCGGCCGCCACCTCGCCCGGCCCGCAGACGGGCAGCGTGGCGACGACCTCACCGGTCGCCGGGCTCGTCGACTCGAAGGTCTCCGACGCCGTGGCGCGGAACTCCTCGACAGTGCTGGGGCGGTCAGCTGTCAGCGACATGCCCCCAGGGTCGCAGAGACCCCTCAGTCCTGGATACGGGGGAGCACCTCGCGCCGGTAGAACTCGATCATGCCGGGGATGTCCGGTCCCATCTGGCCCACGTACACCTCGTCGAAGCCGGCCTCGACGTACTGCCCGACCACCTCCGCGTGACGCTGCGGGTCCGGACCGCAGGCGACCTTCTCGCGGACGTGCTCCTCGGTGACGAGCTGGGAGATCTCGTCGAAGTGCTTGGGCAGCGGTGCGTCCTGGGTGATCTGGCCGCTGACGAGCTCCGAGCGCCACAGCTCGTGCGCCGTCTTGACCGCCTGCTGCTCGTCGGGGTTCCAGCAGACCTTCACCCCACCCTGCGTACGCCCGCTGCCGCCCATGCCGCGGTACGCGACGAGCGCGTCCGCCTTCGGGGAGGTGGTCATGTAGCCGTCGCCGATGCGCGCGGCCAGCTCCATCGACTTCTGGCCGAACCCGGACAGGAGGATCTCCGGGGACCGGTGCGGCAGCGTGTAGATCCGGGCGTTCTCCACCGTGTAGTGCTCGGTCTCCATGCTCGTCAGCTCGCCGGTCCACAGCTGGCGGATGATCGCTACGGCCTCCTCGAGCATCTCCAGCCGGACGTCGGCGCGTGGCCACGGCAGGCCGGTCACATGTTCGTTGAGCGCCTCACCGGAGCCGAGCCCGAGGGTGAAGCGGTCGCCGAAGAGCTGCGCCGTCGTGGCCGCGGCCTGGGCGATGACCACCGGGTGGAGGCGGAAGGTGGGGCAGGTGACCGCCGTAGTCACCTCGAGGCGCTCCGTCGCGCTGGCGATGGCACCGAGCACCGACCAGACGAACGGGCTCTCACCCTGCTCGTCGATCCACGGGTGGAAGTGGTCGGAGATCCAGGCCCTGGTGAACCCGGCCTCCTCCGCTGCGACCGCCGCCTCGACGAGCGCCTTGGCGTCGTGGTCCTCGCTGGACAGGAAGATGCCGATCTCGGCCACGGGTGACCTCCGAATGCTCGATGTCGTCTCCCCGTCGGCGTACCCGCTCCCGCGGCCCGGTATGGACCCGGATCCGGGTCAGTCCAGCCGGCGCAGCGACTGCCGGTAGCGCCGCCCGTTCGCCACGTACGACGCCACACCCGCGGCGATCATCTCCCGGCGCACCACGTCGGGCTTGATCCGCGCCGGCACGCCGAGGGCCATCGCGCCGGCCGGTACCTCCATGTCGTTGGGTACCACCGCGCCCGCGCCCACCAGCGCACCGGTCCGGATGACGGCGCGATGGAGGACCACAGACCCTGACCCGACCAGGCAGCCGTCCTCGATCGTGCACCCCTCGAGGTGAGCGATGTGACCAACGACACAGTCGGCACCGATGCGTGTCGGCAGGATCTCGGTAGCGTGCACGACGGTGCCGTCCTGGACGGACGTCCGCGCGCCCACGGAGATCTCGCCGTAGTCGCCGCGGAGCACGGCACCGGGCCACACGGTCGCCTCGGCGGCGATGGTGACGGCACCGATCACCACGGCGTCGGGGTGCACGAAGGCGTCCGCAGCGATGGAAGGGACACGTTCACCGAGCGCGTAGACGGGCACGCGCGGAACCTATCGGCAGCCCCGTACGTGTCCTTCTGGGCGGGGAGGGCACAATGCGCCGGCCGGGCCACGGTCGGCCGGCGAAATCCGACCACGGAAACGGGCACACGGCGGCCCTGTTGTGCGTTACAAGGCGGTACGAGAAAGGCGAGGGCTCCATGGCAACTGACTACGACACTCCACGCACCAACGACGACGACATCGGCGAGGACAGCCTCGAGGAGCTGAAGTCGCGCCGTGACGCGCAGACCGGCAGCGTCGACGTGGACGAGGCCGACCTGGCCGAGTCGCTGGAGCTCCCCGGCGCGGACCTGTCCGGCGAGGAGCTGGCGATCAAGGTGCTGCCGCGGCAGGCGGACGAGTTCACCTGCTCGCGCTGCTTCCTGGTCCACCACCGCAGCCAGCTGGCGAGCGAGAAGAACGGCCAGCTCATCTGTCGCGAGTGCGCCGCCTGATCGTGTCTGCCGCGGATACGGACACCGACCGGGCCGCTGCCCGCTCCGACCTGGAGACGTTGGTCTCCCGGTTCACGGACGGGGAGCGGCTCGACCGTGCCGCGCGGGCGCGTCTGGTGGCTGCCCTCGCCCGTCTGCTCGCCGCCAGCGCGCGTACGGCGGGCGCGGCCGGCCTCGCGAGCGGTCGCTGGCTCGTCGAGCGCGCGATCGAGCTGGCCCCGCACGTCCCCGTACGCGACCTCGCCACCCTGCGTGAGCACCATGACGGGCGGACCGGCGACGCGCTCGCCGAGTCGCTCGTCACCGGTGCGACGCGCGCCACAGCGGCTGTCGGTGCGGCCAGCGGTGCCCTGGCGACCGCCGAGTACGCCGCCCCGCCGCTCCTGCTCGCCGTGCCCGTCGAGCTGGCCGCCGAGACCCTCGCCATCCTCGCCATCGAGCTCAAGCTCATCGCCGAGCTCCACGAGGTGTACGGGCACTCCGTCCCCGGCTCGGGGACCCAGCGGGCGGCCGCGTACCTGACGGCCTGGGCCCGTCGCCGGGGGATTGACCCCAGCGGCCCGGGCCTGGTCACCGCCCTGTCCGGCGCCGCGCGCCGCGAGCTGCGTCGCCGCCTCGTCCGCCGCCTCGGCCGCAACGTGTCCAGCTTCGCGCCGTTCCTCACCGGCGCCATCGCCGGCGCGGAGCTCAACCGCCGCGAGACCCGCCAGCTCGGCGACGCGATCGCCGCCGACCTGCGCCACTAGGGAGCGTCTCCCACCCGCCCCCGCCCGGCGCGGAGAGGGGCGGGGCTGCGGAGGCCGGTCAGCGAGCGAGGAAGGCGCGGACCAGGTCGTTGGTCGTGTCCGGGTGCTCGAACTGCGGGACGTGCCCGCAGTCGTCCAGGACGAGTGACTCGGCGTGCGGTACGGCCGCGACCACGTGCCGCTCGAAGCCGGACGGTACGAGCCGGTCGTTGTCCCCCCACAGGAACAGCGTCGGGGTCTCCAGCCGCGGCAGCCGGTCCCAGAAGCCCCGCTCGCCGTACGGCTCCTCCAGGTAGATCTGGCGCATCGCGGCGAAGAACGCGCGCCGGTGCGCCCGGCTGCCGAGGACGCGGACGAACTCGTCGGCGGCAGCGTCGTACCAGGCGCGCGGCAACCGGTCCGGGTCGGCGAACATCGCGCGCGTCCCGTGGACGACGCCGGTGTGGTGGAACCACATCGGGATGCGGCTGAGGTCGGGGCTGAGCAGCTTGACGGCGGGGACGAACTGCCGCATCCGCCGGAACGCAGGCGACGGGCACAGCAACGCCATCCGGGTCACCGTGTGCGGGGACGTCAGCGCCGCCTCGAGAGCGATCCGCCCGCCGAGGGAGTTGCCGACGAGCGCGGCCTGCGGCGCCTCCACCGCTCGCTGGAACTCCCGCAGCCAGGTCGCGAACTCGCCCACCGTGTAGCGCCAGCGTGGGGCATCCGAGGCGCCGAACCCGGGGTTGTCCGGGGCGATCACCCGGTGGTCGCGGGCGAGCTCCGGCAGCAGGGGGAGCATGGAGGCGTTCGTGGCGCCCAGCCCGTGCAGCAGCAGGACGGGGGGCGCGTCCGGCGGGCCGGCCTCCAGGTAGAAGGTGCGTACGCCCATCACGTCGACGTAGCGTGCCCGCGGGTGCTCCGGCGGTCGGACGCCCACGTCGAACGAGCCGTCGATCTGCAGGGCGAGCGCGAGGTTGCCCCGGACGCTCAGCGCGCCGGCGAGGAACGCGTCGACGCCGGACATCTCGCCGTCGAGGATCGACCCGAACGTCACCGGGTCGACCCGTACGGTCGTCGTCGGCGTACGGACCGAGCCGCGGCGCAGGCTCACCCGCCCGTCGTCGAGGACGAGCGTCCAGGCTCCCGCCCCGTTGGTGTCGAACACCACACTCGCCCGGACGTCCGCCAGGGCGGAACCGACGCGGTGCCGCACGCGCGCAGTGAGCAGCGCGTCGATGTTCGGCACCGCGGCGAGGCGTTGCGGGCGGCGGTACAGGAGCGGCTGCGCCATAGGGGGAAGGTACGCGGCTGAGGCGGAGCTAAACGCCAGGCGCGCACAGAGTGATGTTCCCGTTACCTCGCGAAGCCGGGCAACCTGGTCATTCCGGCTGCCGGTCGGTGAGCGCGTGCGGGAGGGTGCCGGTGGCCCGCTGCCAGCGCACGGCGGCCTGGCGCTGCGCGGCCAGCCGGGCCAGCGCCACCACGATGCCGGACACGACGGCCCAGCCCGCCGCCTCGGCGAAGGTCACCTCCGGGTGCTCGGGGTTGGCGGGCGGTTCCTTGCCGGTGGCCTTCTCCCACAGCCAGGTGATCGCCTTGCGGGCGACGACGGCGGCGACCACGGCGGACACGCCGGAGACGGCCTTCCAGGCCAGGTCGGACTGCTTGTCACTCATGTCGCATGCCTCCCCACGTCCGGAAGCGTGACACGCGGTGCCAGACTCCGGGGCCGGGAGGGTGCGGTGGACGCAGGGGAGGCGGCCGTGCGCGCGGTCGTCGCCGCGGCCGGCGTGGTGACCGTGCTGGCCACGGTGGGCTCGGCGGTCCGGGCGGTGGTGGTCCCCCGCGGGGTACCCGTACGCCTGTCCCGTGCGGTGTTCTCGGCCGTCCGTGCGGTCTACCTCGTCCGCATCGGGCGGGCGCCGGAGTACCGGCGGCGCGACCGGGTCATGGCGTCGTACGCGCCGGCCGGCCTGCTCGCGCTGCTCGTCGCGTGGCTGCTCCTGGTCTGGCTCGGCTACGCCGCGCTGCTGTGGGGGCTGGCCGCGGGAGACGTCGTCACGGTGATCGAGCTGAGTGGTTCGTCCCTGACCACCCTCGGCTTCGTCGGGGCGAACGCGGTCGGCCCGATGCTGGCGGCCGTGAGCGAGGCCGTCGTCGGGCTGACCCTGCTCGCCCTGCTCATCACCTACCTGCCGTCGCTGTACGCCTCGTTCTCGCGGCGCGAGCACCTGGTGAGCAAGCTCGAGGTGCGCGCCGGCAGCCCCCCGAGCGGGACGGAGCTGCTCGTCCGTGCGTGGGTGCTCGAGCGCTTCCACCTGCTCAACCCGCTGTGGTCGGAGTGCGAGACCTGGTTCGTCGACATCGAGGAGACCCACACCTCGTTTCCCGCGCTGCCGTTCTTCCGCTCCCCGCAGCCGGAGCACTCGTGGGTGACCACCGCGGGCGCGGTGCTCGACGCGGCGTCGCTGTACGCGTCGACGGTGGACGTGGAGCGGGACGTGGACGCCGAGCTGTGCATTCGGGCGGGCTACCTGGCGCTGCGGCGGGTGGCCGGTTTCTACGGCATCCCGTACGAGCCCGACCCCGCCCCCGACGCGCCGATCACCGTCACCCGCGACGAGTACGACGAGGTCGTGGACACCCTGGTGGCCGCCGGCGTGCCGGTGCGTGCCGACCGGGAGGCGGCGTGGCGCGCCTTCGCCGGCTGGCGGGTCAACTACGACCGCGTGCTCGTGGCGCTCGCGTCCCTCACCATGGCCCCGTACGCGCCGTGGTCGTCCGACCGCTCGCTCGCCGGGCCGCGTGGGCGAGGATGACCACCATGGACGACCAGCTGCTTCTCTCTCCGGCCACGCGGCTTGCCGCGGCGGTCCGCGCCAAGGAGCTGTCGAGCCGCGAGCTGCTCGCGGCCTACCTCGCCAGGGTGGACCGGTTGAACCCACAGCTCAACGCGGTGGTCACCCTCGACCCGGAGCGGGCGCTGGCCGAGGCGCAGGCCTGTGACGCCGACCTCGCCGCCGGCCGCGTCCGGGGCCCCCTGCACGGGCTGCCCATCACCGTGAAGGACGCCATCGAGGTGGCCGGCTTGCGCTCCACCGGCGGGGCGTCCGAGCTGGCCGAGCACGTCCCGTCCGGGGACGCGCCGGTGGTCGCTCGGCTGCGGGAGGCCGGGGCCGTCGTGTTCGGCAAGACGAACGTGCCGCGCTGGTCGGGCGACCTGCAGACCTACAACGACGTCTTCGGCACGACGAACAACCCGTGGGACCCGACGCGCACGCCAGGCGGGTCGTCGGGCGGCGCTGCCGCGGCGGTGGCGACCGGGCTCACCAGCTTCGAGACCGGTACGGACATCGGCGGCTCGGTCCGGTTCCCCTCGCACTTCTGCGGGGTGTTCGGCCTCAAGACGAGCTACGGCGTGGTCTCCCAGCGCGGCTACCTCGACCAGGTCGGCGGGGGGACGACCGACGCCGACATCAACGTCTTCGGGCCGATCGCCCGCAGCGCGGACGACCTGGACCTGCTGCTCGACGTCATCGCCGGCCCGCCACCGGAGCAGGCCGCGGGTTGGCGGCTGGAGCTGCCCGGGCCGTCGGTGGAGCGCCTGGCGGGCGCGCGGGTGGCGGTGTGGCTGGACGAGCCGTCCTGCCCGGCGGACCCGGCGTACGCCGCGCGGCTTCGCGCGGTGGCCGACGCGGTCGCGGACGCCGGCGCGCAGGTCGTCGAGTCGCGGCCGCCGGTGGACTTCCTCGAGCAGGTACAGGTGTTCAACCAGCTGCTCGTGGCCGCGATCGCCCCGAGCCTGCCCGAGGAGATCGCCGAGGCCGCAGCGGGCAACCATCTGACCTGGCTGCGGCTGCAGCGCCGCCGCGCCGAGCTCGCGGGCGTGTGGGCCCGGTGGTTCCGTGACGTCGACGCGCTGCTCTGCCCCGTCACACTGCGTGCCGCCTTCCCGCACACCCAGGACGGCGACTCCCTGTCGCGGACCGTGCTGGTCGGGCGCGAGGAGCGGCCCTACCTGCAGATGACGTGGTGGACCGGCCTCATCGGTGTCCTGGGCCTGCCCTCGGCGGTGCCGCCCGTCGGGCTGACCGACGAGGGCCTGCCCGTGGGGGTCCAGGTGGTGGCCCCGTACCTCCACGACCGCACGGCGGTCGCGGTCGCCCGTGCCGTCGCGGAGGTCGCGGGTGGCTACCAGCCGCCCCCGATGGCGCGGTGAGCCCAGGCGGCCTGTCCCTGGGGCAGGCACGCCGGCTGGCCCTGGCGGCGCAGGGATTCGCGCGGGCCCGCCCGGACGCCACGGTCGACCGGCGGCACGTCCGTCGGGTGGTGGACACCGTGAACGTGGTGCAGATCGACTCGGTCAACGTGCTCGTCCGCTCGCACTACCTGCCGACGTTCTCGCGGATGGGGGCGTACCCCCGCGATGCACTCGACCGGCACGCATACCGGCACCGCGAGCTGTTCGAGTACTGGGGGCACGAGGCGTCGCTGCTGCCCGTACGGCTGCACCCGCTGTTCCGCTGGCGGATGCGTCGCGCGCGGGAGCAGTACGAGACCTGGGGCGGCCCGGCGCGAATCGCGCGTGAGCACCCGGAGTACGTCGCGCAGGTGCTGGCCGAGGTGCGTGCCCGCGGCCCGGTCGGTGCCGGCGACCTCGAGCAGGAGCAGCGGCGCCGCGGCACCTGGTGGGACTGGTCGCGCCCGAAGGCTGCCCTCGAGTGGCTGTTCTGGACCGGTGCGGTCACCACGGCCGGCCGCCGCAACTTCGAGCGGCTGTACGACCTGACCGAGCGGGTGATCCCCGCGGACGTGCTCGCCGAGCCGGACCCGGCCGAGGAGGAGGCGCACCGGCGGCTGCTGCTGGTCGCGGCACAGTCGCTGGGGGTGGCCAGCGCGACGGACCTCGCCGACTATTTCCGCATCCGGGCGCCGCTCGCCCGGCCCCGCATCGCCGAGCTGGTCTCCGCCGGGCTGCTCGAGGAGGTCGCGGTCGAGGGCTGGCGGGTTCCGGCGTACGTCCTGCCGGGCGCTGCGATACCGCGCCGGGTCCGTGCGCGTGCCCTCGTCTCACCGTTCGACTCGCTGGTCTGGGAGCGCTCCCGGGTCGAGCGCCTGTTCGGCTTCCACTACCGGATCGAGATCTACGTGCCGGCGCCGCAGCGCCGGCACGGCTACTACGTGCTCCCGTTCCTGCTGGGGGACCGGCTCGTCGCGCGGGTCGACCTGAAAGCCGACCGGAGCGCCGGCCTGCTGCGGGTGCAGGCCGCGTGGGCCGAGAGCGACACCGACCATGCAGCCGTCGCGTGCGCCTTGGCTGCCGAGCTGCGCGACCTGGCGTCCTGGCTCGGCTTGACCGACGTCCACATAGCGCGGCGTGGGGACCTCGCCGCCGTACTCGCCACAGCGGTACGGCAGGGTTAGTCTTCCCCGGCGTGACGGAACCGGGGACTGCCTTCGACCGCCTGACGCAGGAGTTCATCACCGCCGAGCTCGCGGCCGAGCCGGTGCGGGCGAGCGGCCTGGGCGTCCCCGGTCACGACGACGACCTCCCTGACCTCACCGCCGGCGGGCTCGCGGCGCGGCGCGCGGATGCGCGGGCGTGGCGCGACCGCTTCGCCGCCCTCGCCGACGACGACCTCAGCGCCGAGGAGCGCATCGACCGCGACCTCGTCCTGGCGACGCTGCGCAAGCGCGAGGTCATGGCCGGCGACTGGCAGGACTGGCGGCGCTACCCGGACATGTACTCGGGGCCCGTGCTGCAGGGTGTGTTCGTGCTGTTCCTGCACGGCCTGCGCCCCGAGCGGGAGCTCATCGCCTCGGCGGTGTCGCGGCTGACCCGCGCCGGGGAGCTGCTGGCGGCCGGTCGGGAGAACCTCGACCCGGAGCTGGTCGCTCCCGTGCTGGTGCGCCGTGCGGCCGGTCAGGCGCGGGGGGCCGTGGCCTACCTGCGGGGCAGCGTCGCCGAATCCGTCGGCGACGCGGACGGCCACGCCCGCCTGGCCGAGGCGGGTGAGCGTGCCGCAGCAGAGTTCGAGGCGTACGCCGGCTTCCTCGACGACCTCGCCGGACGGGCGGGCGGCGACTTCGCGCTGGGGGAGGAGCGGTACTCCACCCTGCTGCGCGAGGCGGAGGGGCTGGCGTACGGCTCCGCCGGCCTGCACCAGCGCGGTGAGCGTGCGTACGCAGAGCTCGCTGCGGACATGCGGCGCCGTGCCAAGGAGATCGACGGCGACGAGGACTGGCGGGCGCTGCTCGAGCGGCTCAACGCCGACCACCCGGCAACGCCGGAGGAGATGCGCACCGCGTACGCCGACTGGACCGCGCGCGCCCGCGCGTTCGGCTACGAGCACGACCTGGTCGGCCATGCCGAGGGCGAGGAGTGCGCGGTCGACCCGTCCCCGCCGTTCCAGCGCGCGATGCTGGCGGTCGCGTCCTACTCCGCACCGCCGATGTTCACCGACCGCCGCCGTGGCACGTTCTTCGTGCCGTACCCCCCGCACGACGCCACCGCGGAGCAGGTGCAGCAGCGGCTGGCCACCAACAGCCACCACAGCATGCCGTCCATCGCCGTGCACGAGGCGTACCCGGGCCATCACTGGCACCTGTCGTGGGTGGCGGCGCACTGCCGGCGCCCGCTCCGCAAGATGTTCGGGACCCCGTACTTCAGCGAGGGCTGGGCGCTGTACGCGGAGCAGATGTACGCCGAGCAGGGGTTCTTCACCGACCCCCGGCACGAGCTGTGCCAGGTCGACGCCCGGCTGTTCCGCGCTGCGCGCATCGTGGTGGACACCGCGCTGCACGCCGGGGACATGAGTGTCGACGAGGCGATCACGTTCATGTCGACGAAGGCGTCGCTGTCGCGGGAGACCGCCACCGCCGAGGTGGCGCGCTACTGCGCCTGGCCGACCCAGGCTGCGGCGTACCTGACGGGGGCGCTGGAGATCCAGCGGATGCGCGACGAGTGGACGGCGACGCGCCGCGGCTCGCTGCGGGCGTTCCACGACCGGATCGCCGCCAGCGGGATGCTGCCCATCGGGCTGGCCGAGCGGGCGCTCAGCGTCCCCGACGGCGGATGAGCGGCAGCCCCTGCACGCCCGCGACCATGCCCTTGATCAGGTCGGTCACCGGGGTCGGGACGACCTTGTTCGCGATGACCCCCGCGACGGCGTCGGCGCCGACGAGGTAACGGGCCAGCGGGACCGGCGCACCCAGTGCCAGGCGCACCGTACGGGCCACCCAGACCGGGTCGGGCATGAACCGCACCAGCGGCTCGGTCATCCCGCGCGCCCGGACGTAGGTGCCGGCGTACCGGTCGCTGACCGGCGCCGCGGGGTAGCGGGCCTCGCCCCAGATCCCGGTGCCGAAGGTGCCCGGCTCGATCAGCACCACGTGGATGCCGGCGTCGGCCACCTCCATCCGCAGCGCGTCCGACAGCGCCTCCAGGCCGTGCTTGCTGGCGCAGTACCAGCCGACGAGAGGGACGGTGACCCGGCCCAGGATCGACGACACGTTGACGATCCGACCCTCCCCGCGCTCGCGCATCCCCGGCAGGACGAGCCGGGCGATGCGCGCCGGCGCGAGCAGGTTGACCTCCAGCTGCGCCCGCGCCTCGTCGTCGGTGACGTCCTCGACGGCACCGGCCTGCCCGTACCCGGCGTTGTTCACCACGGCCCACGGCCCGCCGCCGGTCAGCTCCGCGATCTCGGTGAAGGCGCGCTCGGTCGACGCGGCGTCCGCCACGTCGCAGCGCACGGTACGGACGGTGAGCCCACGCTCGCGCGCGGCGGTGTCGAGGGACGCGGCCTTCTCGGCCGTCCGCACGGTGCCGATCACGTCGTAGCCGGCGCCGGCCAGCTCGAGCGCCGTCGCCTGACCGATGCCACCGCTCGCGCCGGTGACCACCACACTCCTGCTCACGGCTGCCTCCGGGTTCCTGGGTTCCGGTCGATAGGGTGCCTCACCGACCGCCGCGCTGCGCAGGCGCGGCAGCGAGGAGGTCAGCGCATGGGGCCGTCCGAGGCCACCAGCCCGCCCCCCGGCGCCCAGACGCCGCAGCGGCACCCGGACACCCCGTCGCCCGGAAGCCGGATGGGGCCGCACTACGGCATGTGCTTCGGCTGCGGCGACCTGCACCCGACCGGCCTGCACCTCGAGGTGCAGGCAGAGGAGGGCGTTCGCATCACTGCCCGGTTCACCGTCACCGACGACCACCAGGGTGCGCCGGGGCTCGCGCACGGCGGTGTCCTCGCCGCCGCCTTCGACGAGGCCCTCGGGTCGCTGCTGTGGGTCCTCGGGCGCCCGGGCGTCACCGGGCGCCTGGAGACCGACTTCCTGCGCCCGGTTCCCGTCGGCGAGACGCTGTTCATCGAGGCGTGGTGCACCGGCGTCGACGGCCGCAAGATCTACACCGAGGCGGAGGGCCGGCTCGGCGGCGCCGACGGGGAGGTCGCCCTGCGGTCGGCCGGGCTGTTCATCGCTGTGGACGCCGAGCACTTCGCCAAGCACGGCGGTCGCGGCGTGGACGAGGCGTTCCGCAGCCGGTTCAACCCGTGAGCGGCACCGGCACCGTGGAGGTCCTCGTCCGGCGGCTGGACCTCGACCTGCCGTTGCCCGCGTACGCCCACCCCGGCGACGCGGGTGCGGATCTGGTGACTGCTGCCGACGCGGAGCTGGCGCCGGGCGAGCGAGCGGTGCTCCCCACCGGCATCGCGATCGCTCTGCCCGAGGGGTACGCCGCCTTCGTCCATCCCCGCTCGGGACTCGCCGCCCGGTGCGGCGTGGCGCTGGTCAACGCACCCGGGACGGTGGACGCGGGCTACCGGGGGGAGATCATGGTGATCGTGGTGAACCTCGACCCGCGGGAGCCGGTGCGCTTCCGCCGTGGCGACCGGATCGCCCAGCTCGTCATCCAGAAGGTCGAGCGAGTGGCGTTCACGGCGGTGGGTGAGCTGCCGGAGTCGGTCCGCGCAGAAGGCGGGTTCGGCTCGACCGGTGGGTACGCCTCCGGTGAGCGAGAAGAAGGAGACTGACGGTGTTCCGACGGCGACGCGCGGCCGACGACGAGGCGACGACCGAGGTCGCGGCGCAGGATCCGGTGACCGACGAGCCGACCGTGACCGAGGAGCAGCCTGCTGCGCCTCCGGCTCGGCCGGAGGGACCTTGGGACGTCGAGGACGCGCCCGAGGACGAGGACGAGGTGGGGCGGCTCGACCTGGGCGGCCTGCGGGTGGCGGTGCTGCCCGGCATGGAGGCCCGGGTCGAGATGGACCAGCAGAGCCAGCAGGTCGTCTGGGCCACGATCGTCGACGGGCAGAGCGCCCTGCAGCTGAGCGCGTTCGCCGCACCGAAGACCAGCGGCATCTGGGACGAGGTGCGCGCCGAGATCGTGCAGTCCCTGCGTGCCGACGGCGGCTCGGCCGAGGAGGTGCAGGGGCCCTTCGGCACGGAGCTGGCCGCCCAGCTGCCCGGTCAGGCGCCGGGACAGGGACGGGCGCTGCAGCCGGCCCGGTTCCTCGGCGTGGACGGCCCGCGATGGTTCCTGCGCGGGCTGCTGTCCGGGCCGGCTGCCGCCGACCGGCAGGCCGCCGCACGGCTCGAGGACGCCTTCCGCCGGGTGGTCGTGGACCGGGGGAGTGACGCGATGGCGCCCCGTGACCCGCTGCCGCTGCGGCTGCCGCGGGAGGCCGCCCAGGCGCTGAACGAGGGCGAGGGCGACGGGCCGAACATCGACCCGTTCGAGCGCGGACCAGAGATATCCGAGGTGCGCTGATGACCGAGCGGGGGGGACCGCTGCGCCGGGTGCTGCACCGGCTGTCCGCGGACCGGGCGGAGCTCGAGGCGGCGGACCTGCAGGGTGGGGTCGAGGAGCACGGCGCGACACCGATCGCGGAGGTCATCGACCGCAGCGAGGTGTACGTCGCCGGGACGTTGCGCACCGTCACCCTGCGGCCGCGCGCCGGCGTGCCGACGCTCGAGGCCGAGCTGTACGACGGCAGCGGGGCGATCGACCTGGTGTGGCTCGGGCGCCGCCGGATCGCCGGCATCGAGCCGGGCGCGCAGCTGGTCGCCCGCGGGCGGGTCTCCGTCGGGCGCAGCCGGCGGGTCCTCTACAACCCGGACTACCGCATCGTGACCGGCTGAGCCGCCTGCTGCAGCGCGGCGGTCAGTGGATGTTGGCGGAGAGCAGGCGCCCGAGCGGCTGCTCCATCTCCGGGGCCGCCACGAACAACAGCTCGTCGCCCGCCTCCAGCGGGTCGTCCGGCGTGGGCACGATGACGCGGCCCTCGCGCAGGATGGCCACCAGCGCCGTGTCGAGCGGCCACTCCACCGCGCCGACGCGCTGGCCCACCAGCGGTGCGTCAGAGCTGAGCGTGAGCTCGACGAGGTTCGCCTCGCCCTGGCGGAACGTCATGAGGCGCACGAGGTCCCCGACACTGACCGCCTCCTCGACGAGGGCGGACAGCAACCGGGGGGTCGAGACGGCGACGTCCACGCCCCACGACTCGTTGAACAGCCACTCGTTCTTCGGGTGGTTGATCCGCGCGACCACGCGGGGTACGGCGTACTCCGTCTTCGCGAGCAGGGACACGACCAGGTTGACCTTGTCGTCGCCGGTGGCGGCGACCACCACCTGGCTGTCCTGGATCCGCGCCTCCTCCAGCGCGGAGATCTCGCACGCGTCAGCGAGCAGCCACTCGGCGTCGGGGACGGTCTCGAGCTTCATCGCCCGAGCCTCCTTCTCGACGAGCACGACGTCGTGGCCGTTGCTCAGCAGCTCGCGGGCGATCGAACGCCCCACGTTGCCGGCGCCGGCGATGGTGACCTTCACGCCTCAGCCCTCCTCGGGGGCGCGGGCCAGGGTGTCCTCGACGTCGGCGAGGCGGTCCTTGGCGACGAGCACGTGCACCAGATCGCCCTCCTGCACGACGGTGCCGGCGTCGGGCACGATCCCCTCGCCGAACCGCGTGATGAACGCCGCCCGCGCCTCGGCGGCCTCCTCCAGATGGGAGACGCGGCGGCCTATCCAACCGTGGTGGTAGGCCACCTCGGCCATCACGACCCGGCCGGACATGTCCGTCCACTCGCTGTGCGCCGCCTCCGGCAGGACCCGGCGCAGCATCTGGTCCGACGTCCAGCGCACCGTCGCGACGGTGGGGATGCCGAGGCGCTCGTAGACCTCGGCCCGGCGCGGGTCGTAGATGCGGGCCACGACGTTGTCCACACCGAAGGTCTCGCGCGCGACCCGGGCGGCGATGATGTTCGAGTTGTCGCCGCTGCTCACTGCGCAGAAGGCGTCGGCCTCCTCGATGCCCGCCATGACGAGGGTGTCCCGGTCGAAGCCGATCCCGGTCACGCGGCGGCCTTCGAAGTCGGCACCGAGGCGCCGGAAGGAGTCGGCATCCTGGTCGATGACGGCCACATTGTGGCCGCGATGCTGCAGGCTGAGGGCAAGCGTCGACCCGACGCGCCCGCAGCCCATGATCACGACGTGCACCTGATGCCTCGCCTCCTCGTCGGCGACACGGTACAGCGTTGCCCGGCCCCCGCCTTCGGCTGACCTGCGCTTACCATCCCCTCTCGTGCCACGTTTGGCGGACTTCTGGAAGCGGCTCGTCGTGGGCCAGCCGCTCCGCAGCACTCAGCTGTCGGAGACCCTGCTGCCCAAGCGGCTCGCGCTGCCCATCTTCGCCAGCGACCCGCTGTCGTCCGTGGCGTACGCGACGCAGGAGGTGCTCGTTGTCCTCACGCTGGGTGGGCTGAGCTACCTCTACCTCACGCCCTACCTGGCGGCCGGGGTGTTCACCCTGCTGGTGGTCGTCGTGCTGTCGTACCGGCAGCTGGTGCATGCGTACCCGACCGGCGGCGGTGACTACGAGGTCGCGTCCCGCAACCTCAGCCCCTCCGCCGGTGTGGTGGTGGCGAGTGCGCTGCTGGTCGACTACGTGATGACCGTCGCCGTGTCCGTGTCCGCCGGCGTCGACAACATCATCTCGGCCGCTGACTCGCTGGCTCCGCACCGGCTGCTGCTCGCCCTCGTCTTCGTCGCCTTCCTCACCGCGATGAACCTGCGGGGCGTCCGCGAGTCCGGCCGCGCGTTCGCCATCCCGACCTACGCGTTCGTCCTGGGTGTGCTCGGGATGATCGCCGTCGGTCTGGTGGAGAGCCTCACCGGCAACGCGCCGCGCGCCACCAGTGCCGACTTCGGGGTGGACGCGGCGAGGACCGGAATCACCGGCTTGGCGTTCGTCTTCTTCGTGCTACGGGCGTTCGCCTCCGGCACGACGGCGCTCACCGGTGTCGAGGCGATCAGCAACGGGGTGCCCGCCTTCCGGGAGCCGAAGAGCAAGAACGCGGCCACCACGCTCGCGCTGATGGGGACGCTGTCGATGAGCATGTTCATCGGCATCACCGCGCTGGCGATGATCACCCACGTCCACTACGTGGAGGACCCGTGCGACCTCACCGGGCTCGCGGCGAAGTGCAGCACGTACGCGCAGCCGACCGTGATCGCCCAGATCGCCGAGGCGGTCTTCCACGGGACGCAGAACCCGTTCTTCTACTACATCCAGGCGTTCACGGCGCTGATCCTCATCCTCGCCGCGAACACCGCCTTCAACGGCTTCCCGCTGCTGGGATCGATCCTGGCGCAGCACCGGTACCTGCCCCGGCAGCTGCACACGCGTGGTGACCGCCTGGTCTACAGCAACGGGATCCTGCTGCTGGCCGCGTTCGCGATGGTCCTGATCTTCGCGTTCGACGCCTCCACCACGCGGCTGATCCAGCTCTACATCATCGGTGTGTTCACCTCGTTCACGATGGGTCAGAGCGGGCTGGTGCGGCACTGGAACCGGCTGCTGCGCGAGGACGAGGATCCGGTCCGACGGTCGCGCTACAAGCGGTCGCGGATCATCAACGCCACCGGGGCGACCTTCACCGGGCTGGTGCTCGTCATCGTGACGATCACGAAGTTCATGCACGGTGCGTGGATCGTGCTCGTGGCCATGCCACTGCTCTACCTGATGATGCTGGGCATCAACCGGCACTACAGCCGGGTCAGCGCCGAGCTGGTCCCCACGGACGAGGAGACCACGCTCCCGTCCCGCAACCACGCCATCGTGCTCGTCTCGAAGATCCACAAGCCGACGCTGCGCGCGCTGGCCTACGCGCGGGCCACCCGGCCGAGCACGCTGGAGGCGGTCACGGTCTCGGTCGACCCCGGCGAGACCACAGCACTGGAGGAGGAGTGGGAGCGGCGGGGCATACCGGTCCCGCTGAAGAAGCTGGCGTCGCCCTACCGGGAGATCACGCGGCCGATCGTCGAGTACGTCCGCGACCTGCGCCGCCAGAGCCCGCGCGACGTGGTCACGGTCTTCATCCCGGAGTACGTCGTGGGCCGCTGGTGGGAGCACCTGCTGCACAACCAGTCGGCGCTGCGGCTGAAGACCCGCCTGCTGTTCCAGCCGGGGGTCATGGTGACCAGCGTGCCGTGGCAGCTGGTGTCGTCCGAGCACGCGGCCCAGCGGGAGGACGCCTACGTGGTCGGTGGTGCGCGGCGCCCGCCGAGCGGCAGCGGGGACGCGGCGCCCTGACCGGGGAACGCATCGAGGTCGACGTCGAGCGGGTCGCCCACGGCGGTCACTGCGTGGCCCGGTACGACGGGCGGGTGGTCTTCGTCCGCCACGCCCTCCCCGGTGAGCGGGTCCAGGCCGTCGTGACCGACGAGCGACGCCGGTACCTGCGTGCGGATGCCGTGGAGGTGCTGCGTGCAGCGCCGGGACGGGTCCCGCCGCCGTGCCCGTACGCCGGTCCGGGCCGCTGCGGGGGCTGTGACTGGCAGCACGCAGACCTCGCCACCCAGCGGGACCTCAAGGCGAGCGTGGTGCGCGAGCAGCTGGCCCGGCTCGCCCGCGTGGACCGCGACGTCGTGGTCGAGGACGTGCCCGGGGCGCCGGACGGGCTCGGCTGGCGCACCCGGGTGCGGTTCGCGGTCCGGGCCGGCGGCGCCGCCGGGTTGCTGCGGCATCGCAGCCACGAGGTCGAGCCCGTCGAGCGGTGCCTGATCGCACATCCGCTCGTCGAGGAAGCCGGCATCGAGGGCCGGGTGTGGCCCGGCGTACGCGCGGTCGAGGTGGCGGCCGCCGTCGCGAGCGGGCAGCGGCAGGTGTCCGTGGACGACGCCGTCGTCGAGGGGCCGCCCGCGCTCACCGAACGGGCCGCGGGCCGCGACTGGCAGGTCTCGGCCGGTGGGTTCTGGCAGGTGCACCCAGCGGCGGCCGACACGCTGGTGGCCGCCGTGCTCGACCAGGTGCAGCCGGCCGAGGGGGAGCGGGTGTGGGACCTGTACGCAGGGGTCGGCCTGTTCGCCGGGGCGCTCGCGACCCGGGTCGGACCCGGCGGCCGGGTCACCGCCGTCGAGTCCCACCCCGCCGCGGTCCGGGACGCCCGGGTCAACCTGGGCGGTCTCGGCCAGGTGGCGGTCCGCCGGGCTCGGGTGGACGCGCGCACGGTGGCGCGGCTGCCACGGCCCGACGTGGTCGTGCTCGACCCCCCGCGGGCGGGGGCCGGACCGGACGTCATGGCGGCGATCTCCGCTGCCGCGCCCCGCACGGTGTGTTACGTCGCGTGCGACCCGGCCGCGCTCGCCAGGGACGTCGCGGCGGCCGAGCGGTCCGGCTACCGGCTGACCGCGCTGCGCGCGTTCGACCTGTTCCCCATGACCGCCCACGTCGAGTGCGTGGCCCGGCTCGAGCCGGGGCAGGCCCCGGCCAGCGGCTGAGGAGGCAGGATCGTGGTGCGGCGCGTGCTCTGGCTGTCGCTGCTGCTCGTGCCCGCGGACATCGCTGCTGCCGCCGCTGGGGTCGCCGAGTCCACGCTGTTCCTGCTCAGCGCGATCGCGCTGGTCCCCCTCGCGTGGATCATCGGTGAGTCGACGGAGAGGGTGGGGGAGCACACCGGGCCGGCGGTGGCCGGGCTGCTCAACGCCAGCTTCGGGAACGCGCCCGAGCTGATGATCTCCCTGTTCGCGGTGCACAAGGGCCTGTTCGACGTCGTCCTCGGCTCGCTGGCCGGCTCCATCTTCGGCAACCTGCTGCTCGTCCTCGGCTTCTCGCTCATGGTCGGGGGGCGGGGACGGGTGAACTCCCGTACGGCGGCGCTCTCGCTCGGCCAGGTCGCGTTGGCCGTGCTGCTCTTCCTCGTCCCGAGCGCCGCGCACTGGGCGGGCGCCAGGGACGGTCTCCTCGGCCGGTACACCTTCGCGCCGATGGCGCTGCTGCTGGCGCTGTACGTCGTGGTGACGGTGCTGTCCACCCGCCACGAGCACCGGCGACACCGGAGGGCGCTCGACGAGGGAGCGGTCGTGGGCGCGGACTGGCCGCTGCCACAGGCGTTGCTGGCGCTGGGCCTTGCCACGGTCGCGACGGTGGTGGTGACGGAGATCCTCACGAGAACCATCGAGCACTTCGCGGACGACACCGGCCTGGACCGGCTGTTCGTCGCAGCGATCATCGTGGCGATCGTCGGCAACGCGGCGGAGCACGGCGGCGCGGTGGTCGTCGCCGCGCGCGGGAACGTCGAGCTGGCGGCCGAGATCGCGCTGTCGTCCGCCGCGCAGGTCGCGCTGTTCGTCATCCCCGCCGTCCTGTTCGCCTCGCTGGCCATGCGGCCGCTGCCGTTGGCCTTCACCTGGACCGAGATGGTGAGTCTCGGGGTGGGCGTGCTCGCACCGGCGGCGCTGCTCGCGAGCGGGCGCACGGCCCCGTGGCAGGGCTGGTCGCTGTCCGCGCTGTACGCCGGCATCGCGGTGATGTTCTGGGCGGTGGCGTGATGGTCGAGGCGCTGCCTCCCGGCTGGCCGGCGGAGGTGCCTGCGCCCGGAAGCCCGGAGTGGGAGCGTCGGGCGGCCGGCTGGCTGTTCGACCTCTGCCCGCCCGACTACCGGGGCTATGAGGTGCTGCGCCGCCACCCGGTCGTGCTCGCCCGGTTCGCGGCCAGGCACGTGGAGGCGGCAGCGGCCGCCGCTCGGGACGCCCTGGCCGCGGTCCGGCAGGAGCTGCGGGAGGTGACCTCGCCGGAGGTGCTGGAGGCGGCCGTCGTCGTCTGCGAGCGCGAGGGACGGCGGCTGGAACAGGTGGGTCGCCAGGTCGCCCTGGTGGAGGAGGCTCTTCACGGCCGCCGCTGGGTACCCCGTCTCTGACGGTGATCACGTACCCGCTCCGGGGTACCAGGCGACATAGACTGGCCGACGGACCGCGACAGGGAAGGACCGACGCGTGACATTCCTGGAGTCGATCCGCGACCCGCGCGACCTCCGGCGCCTCGAGCCGGCCGAGCTGGAGATCCTCGCCAGCGAGATCCGTGACTTCCTCGTCGACCGGGTGTCCAAGACCGGCGGCCACCTCGGCCCCAACCTGGGCGCCGTCGAGCTGACCATCGCGCTGCACCGCGTCTTTGAGTCCCCTCGCGACCGGATCCTCTGGGACACCGGTCACCAGGCGTACGTCCACAAGATGCTCACCGGCAGGCAGGAGGGGTTCGGCCGCCTCCGCCAGCGCGGCGGTCTGTCGGGGTACCCCAGCCGGGGGGAGTCCGAGCACGACCTCATCGAGAACTCGCACGCCTCGACCGCGCTGTCCTACGCCGACGGGCTCGCCAAGGCGTTCCAGCTCCGCGGCGAGCGGGACCGTGCGGTGGTGGCGGTCGTCGGCGACGGCGCACTCACCGGCGGGATGTGCTGGGAGGCGCTGAACAACATCGCCGCGGCGCGTGACCGGCCGGTCATCGTCGTGGTCAACGACAACGGCCGCTCCTACGCGCCGACCGTCGGTGGGGTCGCCGCTCATCTGGCGAACCTGCGGTTGACCCCGGAGTACGAGCAGCTGCTCGAGCGGGTGAAGACCGCGCTGCCCAAGGCGCCGGTCCTCGGCCCCGCGTTGTACGAGGCGCTGCACGGGCTGAAGCGGGGCGTCAAGGACCTGCTGGCGCCACAGGTGCTCTTCGAGGACCTCGGTATCAAGTACGTCGGCCCCATCGACGGGCACGACATCGCGGCGATGGAGGGCGCGCTGCGCCGGGCCCGCGAGTTCGGCGCGCCGGTGATCGTGCACTGCATGACTCGCAAGGGCTACGGCTACGCGCCGGCGGAGGACGACGAGGCCGACTGCCTGCACGGGGTGAGCGTCATCGACCCGGTGACCGGGCAGCCGCTGTCCGCCGGTTCGCCCACGTGGACCCACGTCTTCGGCGAGGAGATGGTCGCCATCGGGGCGGAGCGCCCGGACGTCGTGGCCGTCACCGCCGCCATGCTGCGACCGGTGGGGTTGCATGCGTTCTCCTGTGCCTACCCCGACCGGGTCTTCGACGTCGGGATCGCGGAGCAGCACGCCGTGACCTCCGCGGCCGGGCTCGCGATGGGCGGGCTCAAGCCGGTGGTCTGCCTGTACTCGACGTTCCTGAACCGCGGGTTCGACCAGCTGCTCATGGACGTGGCCCTGCACGGGCTGCCCGTGACGTTCGTTCTCGACCGCGCGGGCGTGACCGGCGACGACGGCGCCAGCCACAACGGCATGTGGGACCTTGCGCTGCTGGAGCCCGTTCCCGGTCTGGCGATCGCGGCGCCACGCGACGCCACCCGTCTGCGTGACCTGTTGCGCGAGGCGGTGGGCCGGGGCGACGGGCCGAGCGTCCTGCGCTTCCCGAAGGCCAGTGCCGGCGACGACGTCCCCGCCGTGGACCGGATCGGTGGCATGGACGTCCTGCACCGCAGCCCCGGTCGGTCCACCGACGTCCTGCTCGTCGCGGTCGGCGTGATGGGGACGGCGTGCGTGGCGGCGGCAGCCGAGCTGGAGCGCCGCGGGGTCGGCGTCACCGTGGTCGACCCGCGATGGGTCAAGCCGGTCGATCCTGCGCTGCCGGCGCTCGCGCGGGCGTACGACCACGTGGTCACCGTGGAGGACGGCAACCGGGTCGGCGGCGCGGGCGCGGCCCTGGCCCAGGCGCTCGCGGACGCAGGCGTGAGCACGCCAGTGCGCAACCTCGGCATCCCCCCGCAGTTCCTGGCCCACGCCAAGCGCGCAGAGATCCTGGCCGAGCTGGGCCTCGACGCGGCCGGGATCAGCGTGGCGGTGCTCGACGTGGTCAGGGACAGCACGGACGTCGTCCTGCCCGACTGACCGTCGCCGGGGAGCGCCGTGCGCCTGTCACACGCCGTACAGGACGCCCTTGCGCCAGCCCTCGTCCGGAGCGGGGTCGCGCAGCACGATCTCGGCCGGGCGGCCCGCGCGCGTCGGCATCGCGACCTCGTGGCGGGTGACGAGCAGCGGCCCCGCGAACCCGCGGTCGGCGGACTGCGTGGCCGCCGCAGCGGCGCTCACGAAGGCCGGATCGATCCTCGACAGCTCGAGCCACCCGCGCCGGCGCATGGGGACCGCGATCGGCCGCATGCCCTGAGCCCCGGCGGCAAGTGTGGCGCGGAACGCCCGCGACGCGAGCAGGGTGACCACGTCGCAGTCACCCATCGGCCGCAGCGGCGCCTCCGGATCGCGGGCGTAGCGCTCGACGGCGAGCGCCCCCATCCGCTCGAGGTAGGCCACGGCCTCCGGCCACCACAGGTCGGCGTCGAAGCCGGCGGCGGCGAGCAGCGGTGTCGCGAGCGGCGCCACGTCGTCCGGGCGCTGCGGGTCCAGGCCCACCAGCCCGAGGCCCACGTCGAGGGCGTCGCCGAGAAGGCGGGCGTGCGGCCAGTGGGCGCCGGGGTGCAGGTCGTGGTCGACGGGTAGGGCGAGCGGTCGGATGCGCTCGTGGACCTCGAGAGCAGGGAGGTCGGCCAGCCGCCGCCGGGCGGCGAGCCAGGCGGCCACCCGGCTGCGCCCGACGTCGCTGTCGGGGTCGACGCCCGCCAGCGCGGTCCGCACCTCGTCCCAGCAGACCATGAGCGCGGTGAGGCCGGGCAGCCGGACTCCGGACTCGTCCGGGTCGACGTCCACGTCGTGGAGCACGGACACCCCGAGGACGCACTGGCGTAGCGCGACAGCGGGCCGGAAACCGTGCACAGCTGGACGGTACCCACGTCGGGCCCAGGCGTGCTAGGGCGATCGGGTGATCCGGGTGCTTCCGGCCGGTGATTGGCTGCCGAATCGGCGGTATCTTTGAGCGCCGAGCGGCGCCGGCCCAGGAGTGGTCTCCGCGGCCCGAGCGGGGCTCAGAGAACCTGGACGGGTGCGGCATGTGCTGCGAACCGGTGATGACCGCCGGAGGCGTGTGGTTCCCCGGACACGACGCCGTGTCGCACCACCTCAGCCTCCACCCGGACCCGATCGCGGCAAGCGGGTGTGGTGCGCGGTCCAGCGGGCTCCGGTCCCGCAAGGAGGTGGTGCGTGATGGGGGACTACGTCTTCCACGTGTTCGTCGAGCGCGGTGACGGCGCCCGGATCGCCGACCAGCTGCGCGCGATCTGCCGGGATCGGCTGGGCGTGGACGTCCAGGTGGAGGTCGTCGACGTCAGCCGCGACCCGCAGGCTGCCGAGAGGTTCAACGTCGTGGCGACACCGACGGTGGTGCGTTCCTCACCGGCGCCGGAGCGACGGGTGCTGGGTCGGCTCGACGACGTCGGCGCGGTCGTCACCGCGCTGGGTCTGGAGGGGGGCGAGCGGTGACCGACGAGATCGCGGCGAAGGGGGTGCACGTGGTGGGGATTCCGGACGGGGCCGGGGTGCCGACGCTGGAGACGGGCATCCCGGGCTTCGTCACGTTCGAGGAGCCGGCCGACGACCTGCGCCGCAACTTCGCCACCCTCGGTTGGGACATCGCCAGTGGGAGCAGGACGATCTGTGGCGGTTCGTGGACGCCGCTCCCGTCGGCGTGGGCGATCACACGGAGGTGGGGGACGACGACTTCTCCGCGCTCATCGCCCAGTTCGGCGACGCCACCGCTCGAGCGACGCGCGCATCTCCTCCGGGAACGTCCGGCTGGACGAGATGTGCAACGGCGGCTTCTTCCGCGACTCGATCGTGCTCGCGTCGGGCGCGACCGGGACGGGCAACACCCTCATGGTCCTGCACATCCGCGATCCGTTCCGGGGGGTGTCCGGCATCCTCTCCGGCCGGGTGCATATGGCCGGCTCGGGCCAGGACGTAGGGGTCAGCCGCTGACGCGAATCTCCGCGGTGAGGCCCTTGTCCTTCTCACCGGGCTTGCAGTTGAGCTGGTAGGTGCCGACGCCGAGCTTCGCCTTGAGGGTGCGGGTGGTGCCAGGGCCGATGCCCTCGGCCTCCTCGATCTTGTGCCCGTTCGCGTCGTACAGGTAGAGCTCGGTCTCCTGGTTGCCCTTGTTCGTCACCGTGAACGCGTACGTGCCGGTGCCGGACAGCTGCGTCGTGGCGGCGTCGCAGGAGGTGTCGGTGGCGGTCACCTGGACGGTCTGCTTCACCGGTCCGCTGTTGCCGCACGCGGCGAGCAGGCCGGTGAGCGGCAGGAGGAGGGCGAGCGGCATCGCGGAAGGGCGCGT
This sequence comes from uncultured Actinomycetota bacterium, assembly GCA_963728075.1. GTDB lineage: Bacteria > Actinomycetota > Actinomycetes > JAFAQI01 > DASSKL01 > CAVSIP01. Next base: position 208,479 of record CAVSIP010000008.1, read on the forward strand.
CATGGTGCGAACTCTGCTTTCAGTATCTGTGGTCAGCCCGCGCTGCGGGCGCGGCTGCCGGGGGAGGTCACGGCGTGGTCGCTGGTACGGGGCGCGGCCTCTGGGGCCGGGGCTGCGCTGGGCGCCGCAGGGCGGAAGAACAGGTAGAGCACGGTCACGACGTAGACGACGTAGGCGATCGTCTGCGCCCAGGTGGAGTCGGGGGTGAACCCGAACACCCCGTGCAGGACCGACCCGTACCAGGACGAGGCGGGGATGGTGCCGCTCACGTCGAAGGCGAGCGCGTGCAGGCCGGGCAGCAGCCCGCCTTCCTGCAGGTCGTGGATGCCGTACGACAGGACGCCGCCGGCCACGACGACCAGCAGGGCCCCGGTGATGGTGAAGAACTTGGCCAGGTTGAGGGCCACCGACCGGCGGTAGACGAGGTAGCCGAGGACGATCGCGGTGAGCAGCCCGAGGCCGCCCCCGGTGAGCGGCGCGACCCCGTTGCCGGTCGCCTGCACCGCCGACCAGAGGAACACCGCGGTCTCCAACCCCTCGCGTCCGACGGCGAGGAATGCCGTGACGGCGAGGGCGAGGGAGCCCATCGCGAGCGCGGCGTCGAGCCGGCCCTGCAGCTCGCCCTTGAGCGAGCGCGAGGTCCGCCGCATCCAGAAGATCATCCAGGTGACGAAGGCCACGGCCACGAGCGAGGTCGCTCCGGCGAAGGACTCCTGGCTGGCCCCCGACAGGGAGGCGCTGGTGAAGGTGAGGACCGCACCGACCGCCGCCGACATGCCGACGGCGACGGCGACCCCGGCCCACAGCGGCCGAAGCCGGTCCTGGTTGCCGCTACGGACGAGGTAGGCCACGAGGATGCCCACGACGAGCGAGGCCTCGAGGCCTTCCCGCAGGCCGATGAGGAAGTTGGCGAGCAACACCGTCTCCCGGGGATCGCTGGAAGGATCAGGCGGATCCTGGCTAAGGGCAACCTAACCACACCAGCTCGCGGCGGGTCAAACCAGGTCGGCCGCCTGCCCTCAGTGCCCGGAGGCCTGGGCGAGCCCGTCGGTCATCGCCGTGGCCACCGCCTCCGCCGTCAGGGTGACCTGCCACCCGCGGGCGCCCGCGGCGCGCAGCGCCGTCCCGACGCGCTGTGGGCTGGACGGGTCCGGCGGGTCCCACGCAACCCGGCGCAGTGCGTCGGGCGGGAGCAGGTTCTCGACAGGCATCTGGTGGGCCTCGGCGATCTCGGCGAGCGACTGGCGGGCGCGGGCGAGTCGCCCGGCGGCCTCGGGATCGCGATCGGCCCAGCGGTTCGCCGGGGGCGGGCCGTCCCCCGCCGGCAGCGGGCGGGGCAGCGCCTGCTCGCCCAGCCGGGCGCTGTCGTGCAGCGCGGAGGAGAACAGCCGCGCGTACCGGCGCGCACCGCGTCCCTGGTACCCGGGGAGCTCGAGCAGCTCGGCGGCGCTGCGAGGCCCCGCGGCCGCCGCCGCGACGAGAGCGGAGTCGGGGATGATGCGTCCCGGCGCGAGGTCCCGCTCGGCGGCGACCCGGTCACGTGCCTCCCACAGGGCGCGCAGGGCGGCGAGCTGCCGGCGGCTGCGCAGCCGGTGGATACCCGAGGTGCGTCGCCACGGCTCGGCTCGCGGCTCGGGCGGGGCAGCAGCGAGCACCGCGGCGAACTCCTCGCGGGCCCAGTCCAGCTTGCCCTGGCGGCGCAGCTGCGCCTCCAGCACGTCCCGCAGCTCGACGAGGACCTCCACGTCCAGGGCGGCGTAGTGCAGCCACGGCTCCGGCAGCGGTCGTCGCGACCAGTCGGCGGCCGCGTGCCCCTTCTCCAGGACGAGCCCCAGCAGCCGCTCGACGAGCGTGCCGAGGGCCACCCGCTCGTACCCGGCGAGGCGGCCGGCGAGCTCGGTGTCGAACAGGCTGTTCGGACGCATCCCGAGCTCGGCGAGACATGGCAGGTCCTGCGAGGCGGCGTGCAGCACCCACTCGCAGTCCGCCAGGACGGCGCCGAGCTCCGACAGGTCGGGGCAGGCGATGGGGTCCACCAGCGCGGTCCCCGCCCCGGTCCGGCGTAGCTGAACCAGGTAGGCACGCGGCCGGTAGCGGTAGCCGGAGGCCCGTTCGGCATCGACCGCGACGGGTCCGGTGCCGGCGGCGAAGGCGGCGACGGTTCTCGCAAGAGCCTCGGGAGTCGTCACCACGTCGGGCAAGCCGTCCCGCGGGGACAGCAGGGGAACGGCCTCGCTGGGCTCGTCCTCCCGCGTGCTCACCCGTCCACGTTACGACGGACGGCGCATTCAGCCCTGCGGCACGCTCAGCGGATGACGCCGGCCCGCATGGCGAGGGCGACCATCTCGGCCCGGTCCCCAGTGCCCAGCTTGCGGGCGATGCGAGCCAGATGGCTCTTCACCGTGAGGGCGGACAGGCCCAGCGTGTCGCCGATCTCCTTGTTCGAGCGACCGTCGGCCACCAGCCGCAGGACCTCGATCTCGCGCCCGGACAGGTCGGAGACGCCGTCACTGGCGGGGCTGGTCCGCAGCCCGGCGGCGAGCAGCGAGGCGACGGACGGGTCGGCGTACACGCCCCCGTCGAGCACCCGCCGGACGCCGTCGGCGACGACGACGGGAGAGGCGGACTTGAGCAGGTAGCCCTGCGCGCCGGCCACGAAGGCGGCCCGGACCGAGTACGGGTCGTCGGCGGCGGACAGGACCACGAGGCGCGGCCACCCGGCCGAACGCAGCTCACCGAGCAGGTCCAGCCCGGACCCGTCCGGGAGCCCGACGTCGAGAACGCACAGGTCACGCGGGCCGCTGACGTTGGCCCGCGCCCGCGCCTCCGCGCAGGTCGCCGCCTCCACGACGTCGCGTGCACCCATCGCGAGCAACCGGTTCGCCATCGACTCGCGGATCAGCGGGTGGTCGTCGACGACCATGGCGGTGAATTCGGGCGAGGGCTGCGGCTCGACCGCACGGTCGGCAAGCGCTGTCACCGGTCCTCCAAGGGGCTGAGTTCAGGCGCTCTCGCGCCTGCCGTTCACCGCTCAATCGGCCGAACGGGTGCCGATCTGAAGGCCGAATGCCGATCACCCGCCTGCGAGAACCGGACAACGGAACCCGGACGGGCACGGAACCGGCGACGGCGGTGGGCCGATCGGGGGATCGCGGTCGATTCGGCGAAAGTCCGGCGCGCCGCGTGCCGAAGAGCAACGTAGGCGGGGCGAGCCGGTGACGCGAGGAGACGGACGTGACGACTGCAGGACGACTCAATCGTCGGTGGGCAGCGGCGGTGGCCGTCGCCATGCTCGCCGCGCTACTGCCGCTCGGCCTGTCCGCCAGCGCGGCCGCCGGTCGCGCACTCGTGACGGCGGTCGTGGGCCTCGTCGGTGACAGGCCGTTGACCGTTCCTGGTGTCGAGCTGGTGACGAACCTCCCGGGGGTCCACTCGGAGATCGTCCGCGGCACGCCCGCCGCGCTCGCCGACCTCGCCACGCGACCCGGCGTAGCCGGCCTCACCCCGGACCGTCCCGTCCACGTCGCCTCCCGCCCAGAGCAGGAACCGACGCCCACCGGAGTACGCGCGCCGGCCACGCTCGGCGCTCCCGCCGGTGACCCGGGCGCGGGGCACGGGGTCACGGTCGCGGTCATCGACACGGGTGTGTCCGACACCCCCGCCCTCAACCGGCAGTCGGGGCGCCTCGTCGACGGGGTGGACACCTCGTGGTTGGTGCACGGGGGTACGCCGGTGGACAGCGAGCCCTACACCGACGGGTACGGGCACGGCACCTACGTCGCGTCCATCCTGGCCGGTGGGCCCGTCGCCTCGGGCGGCCCCGTGGGCATCGCCCCTGGCGCCACCGTCGACGTCGTGAAGGTGGCGACCGACCAGGGCAGGGCCTCGCTCGCCTCGGTCGTCGCGGGCCTGAACTGGGTCGCCTCCAACTCCGAGGACATCCAGATCGCGAACCTGTCGTTGAGCGTCGACCCGCCGGTCGGCGGGGTCTACGGTGCCGACCCGCTCAACATCGCCGTCGAGGCCGTCCGGGACGCCGGCGTGCTCGTCGTCGCCGCGTCCGGAAACACCGCGGGCGTGGTCAGTGACCCGGGCTTCGACCCGCGCGCCCTCACCGTCGGTGCCGCTGACACGACCGGTTCCGTACCGGAGGTCGCGAGCTTCTCCGGGAGCGGCACCGTGTACGACGACGGCAACGGCGACCCGGTCACCAAGCCGGACGTCGTCGCGGCCGGCGTCCACCTGCTCGGGCTCGTGCCCGCCGACTCGTTCGTCGCCCGGCAGAACCGCAAGGCGACCTCACCGGTGGACGGCACCACCGACCTCATCCCCGGATCCGGCACCAGCGGCGCGACCGCACTGGTCGCCGGCCTCGCGGCCGTCGTCGCCGCCGACCACTCCGGCGCCTCGGCGGCCCAGCTGAAGGCCACCGTCCGCGACGCTGCACACCCCGAGGCAGTCAGTGGCCAGGGTGCAGGTGAGGGTCTCGTCGACGCGGTGCCTGCCGGTCTCTCGGACGGCGCGAACACCGGGGAGGGCGATTTCACACCGACCTCCGAGCAGTGGCAGGAGACGGCCAGCCTGTGGCCGGACGAGTTCTGGGCCGACGACCTCTGGACGACGGACACGCGCTCGTGGTCCACGCGGTCGTGGTCGACGCGGTCGTGGTCGACGCGGTCGTGGTCGACGCGGTCGTGGTCGACGCGGTCGTGGTCCACGCGGTCGTGGTCCACGCGGTCGTGGTCCACGCGCTCGTGGTCCACGCGGTCGTGGTCGACGCGGTCCTGGTCGGTGCAGGGATGGGGTGACGCTGAGTGACGCGTCTCCGTCGGGTCCGGCTCGCCGCGCTCGGCGCGCTCCTCGGCTCGGCCGCGTGCCTGCCGTTCGCCGGGGGTACGGCCCGGGACTGGTGGCTGCCCATCGCCTTCGGCGCGGTGGTGGCGGTCACCGAGCTCGCAGCGGTGCACGTCTCCTTCGCCCGCCAGCGATGGACGTTCACCATGACGGAGGGTGTGGTCGGCGGCGCGCTGCTGCTGCACGGCGGCGCGTGGATCGTGCCCAGCGTGCTCATCGGGGTCGCGATCTCGCAGGCCGTCCGGCGCCAGCCGGTCGTGAAGGTGCAGTACAACGTCGCCCAGATCACCGCGTCGGCCGCGCTCGCCGCCGTCGTCGCGCACCAGGGCGGTGGCGGGCTCGTCGCCGTCGTGGGCGCCATGGTCGTCTACTGGGCTGCGAACCAGGTGCTGTCCGCCGTACCGCTGTCCGTCATGACCGGGGGGTCGCTGCTGCGGCTCGCCACCGAGTCGCTGTCGCTGCACGCCATCCACGCCTCCGCGAGCATCAGCCTCGGCCTGCTCGGTGCCTGGCTGGGCGCCAACGAGCCGGTGGGACTGCTCGGGCTGGTCGCGCCGCTGTCGCTGCTGTGGCTGTCCTACGACGAGCAGACCGCCCGTACGGCCGAGGCGCGGCTGTTCGAGGAGCTGGCCCGCGGCCACGAGGAGATCGGCGTGCCGTCGACCGACGTCTCGGCGCAGGTCGTCCTCACGGCGGCCGCACGCCTGTTCGGTGGCGCCGACGTGGAGATGGTGCTGGTCGCCTCCGACGGCCCGGTGGTGTACGCCGGCGACGAGCACGGGGTGCGCCGTCGCCGCGCCGAGCCGACCGCCTTCGACTCGCCGTGGGTGCTGCGCGCGCTGGGCGCTCGCGGCGTGGCGACCGGCGTCGACGACGGGCGGCCGTACGCTTCCGCTGTGCTGGGTCCGGTGGAGTCTCCGCTGGCGGTCCTCGTCGCCTGCCGGCCCGCCGGTGCCCCGCCGTTCGGACGCCGCGAGGTCATGCTCGCCGAGGTGCTGGCCCAGCAGGCCGAGTCGTGGCTGTCCGTCGCCGAGCTGACCCGCAGCCGCGACCAGGCCGTGGCACGTGCGGACGCGGCAGAGACCGCGGCGCGGAGCCTCGGCGACCTCGGCGCCCAGTCGGCGCCCGCCCTGATGGCCTTGCAGGAGTCCGCCGACCGGCTGGCCCGGCTCGCCGCCTCGCCCGGTGGCCCCGACCCGCTCGGTGACATCGTGGGCGAGCTGCACTCCGTCGAACGTGCGGTCGCATCGCTGCTCGGCGCCATCGCCCTGGCCGCCGAGCCCGGGCTGGCCGTCGACAGCGTGTCGCTCGACCCCCCTGCCGTCGACCCGGCGCACGAGTGGACGACCACCGGCACGCTGTCCGACCATCCGCTGGGGCATCCCCGGTGAGAAGCCTGCGCAGCGCGGCCACCCGGCTGCCGCTGCGCGTGCTGTGGGGGCTCGCCGGCGCGGGTGCCGGCCTGATCCTCGCCGTGGCGGTGACCGCGAGCACGGTCGTCGCCGGTTCGGTCGTCGGGCTGGCGGTGGGCCTGGTCTGTGCCGTCGGTGCCGGCCTGGGTGCGGCGCTGGGCGGGCGGATGGTGGCCCAGGCGATTCGCGCGCTGCGTGTCGGTGGGGAGCACGACACCCTGGCCACGGGGCTCGCCGGCGCAGAGCTGGCCGAGGCCGCCCGGATGGTGCAGGCGCTACGGCTGCGGGCGCAGGTCGCCGACGAGCTCTCCGAGCAGCATCGACGCAGCGCCGAGACCGCCAGCGCCGGCATGTTCGAGCTGCTGTCCGGCCTGGTGCAGGCGGAGGAGGGCGCCCGCGGCCAGCTGGCCGCCGAGCTGCACGACACCGCCGCGCAGTCGCTCATGCTGGCTCGCTCGCTGCTGGCCTCCGGCGAGCCCGCCGATGTGGAGCGGGCGGGCGACCTGGTCGCCGAGGCGGAGGATCAGGTCCGCGCCGTCATGGCCCGCACCCGTCCGCCTGCCCTGCGTGACGGCGACCTGGCCCGCGCGCTGACGAGCCTGCGGGACGACCTCGAGGTCCGGTACGGGCTGCGGGTCGCGATCGAGTGGCCGGACGAGCCGCACCCCCTGCCGCTCGTGACGGCGGTCACGGTCTACCGGTTCTTCCAGGAGTCGCTGCTCAACGTCGTCAAGCACGCCGACGTCGACACCGCCCGGCTGTGCCTTGAGGTGACCGAGGCGACGGTGACCGCGACGGTGGTCGACGAGGGGCCCGGCTTCGACCCCCAGGCGGTGCGGCCCGACCGTGGCCGTCACGTCGGTCTCGGGCTGCTCCGGGAGCGGGCTCGCCTGGCGGGCGGCACCCTGGAGGTCGTCTCCGCCCCCGGCCGGGGGACGACCGTGGTGCTGGAGCTGCCGCGTGCCGGCCTGCCGGCGCGGGCACTGATCCCGCGGGCGCGGACGAGCGTCTGAGCCTCAGCGCGACCGGCGCTGCGCGCGGCGGGGCAGCGGGGTGACCCCGGGGCTCGACGGGGGCAGCCCGGCGGCCATGCACATCAGCTCGGCGAAGGCGACGAGGTGCGGCTGCAGCGGCCCGATGGGCGTCCAGGACGCGCGCACCTCGACCTCGGCCACCTCCGGGTGCCCGGCCAGTGCACCGAACCGCTCGGACGCGACCCGGGTCACGGTGCCACCGGCGTTCACGTGGTCGGCGCCGGCACTCTCCAGCGCGTCCACGAGCCAGCTCCAGCCCACCGCCGTGAGCAACGGGTCGGCGGCCATCTCCCGGTCCACCCGGGCACGCAGGTAGCCGACCATCCGCAGGTCCCCGGCCCACGCCTCGGGCTCGTCCGGGTCGTGCAGGACGATGAGGCGCCCGGTGGCGAGCTCCTCGTCCTGCACGGTCACGTCAGCGTGCAGGGCGACCGCATAGGGCGCCAGCCGCTGCGGCGCCGGACCCTCCGTGACCGAGACCTCCGCGCGCAGCGGGGTCTTCGCCAGCCCGGCGACAGCTCGAGCGAACCGCTCGGGCAGCGGCGGCGGGGTGAGGGCGGCGCCCATGGCCTCAGGGTAGGCGCCCGTCGCCCGGGAGACAGGCGCGGCGCGCCGCGTACGCTGCCCGCCCGTGACCGCGCTGCTGGCCCTCCTGTCGAGCGCGGTCTGGGGTGTGGCCGACTTCCTGGGCGGCACCGCATCGCGCCGGCACCCGGTTCTCGTCGTCGTCGGCCTGTCGCAGACCGTCGGCTTCGTGGTCCTGCTGGTGGTCGCCGCGGTCGCCGGGTCGTACGGCGCGGACCCGGCGTACGTGCCCTGGGCACTCGGCGCGGGAGTGAGCGGGCTGGTGGGCGTGCTCGCGTTCTACCGGGCTCTCGCCGTCGGCACGATGGGTGTCGTGGCCCCGCTCGCCGGAGTGGGGCTGGCCATCCCGGTGCTCGCCGGGCTGGCCACGGGAGAGGCACCGACCGCGCTGCAGCTCGGTGGGCTGGCGGTGTGTGGCGTGGGTGTGGTGCTCTCCGGCGGTCCCGAGGTCCGCTCCGGCGTGGGGGGAGTCCGCCCGGTCGCGCTGGCGCTGGTCGCGGCCGCCGGGTTCGGCCTCGTCGTCGTGCTCATCGCGAAGGGCAGCCGCCACGACGTGGTGATGACGTTGCTGCTGGCGCGTGCGGTCACCGCCGCCGTGCTGGCGGTCGCGCTCGTCGCCGGACGGCGGCTGCCCCGCGGACCCGCCGACCTCGCCCTGATCGCTGCCATCGGGCTCGCCGATCTCGCCGCCAACGCCTCGTACGCGGTCGCGGTACGCAGCGGCCTGCTCTCCGTGGTGGCGGTGCTGTCCTCGCTCTACCCCGCGGTCACCGTCGTCCTGGCACGATGGGTGCACCGTGAGCGGCTGCGTCGCGTCCAGGTGCTCGGCGTCGTGACCGTGCTGACCGGGGTGGCGCTCATCGGGGCCGGCGGGGGAGCGGGCTGAGCCCGGCGGACGACCAGGTCAGGCTGCGTGCGACCGGCGGCCGACGGGCGTCGGCTCGGTCGGGATGACCGCCACGAGGAAGGCGTATCCGCAGACCGTGCAGATCCGCTCGGGGCAGTCGTCGTGCCCGTCGACGCACGGCGGGGTCTCGAAGAGGCGCTCGTCGCGGCACTCCCCGCACCAGTGGTTCTCCAACAGCTGGTCGGACTGCTGCTGCGTCATGTCGTCACGGTGGCACGCACCTACGACAGTTCCGGCCATCTCCGGCGGCGTGTCGCGCCGTGCGTGAAAGCATCGGGGCGTGCCCTCCCCGAGTGACAGCCCGTTCCTGCGCGCCTGCCGACGCGAGCCGGTCCCGTACACCCCGGTCTGGTTCATGCGTCAGGCCGGCCGGGCGCTGCCGGAGTACCGGAAGGTGCGTGCGGACGTGCCCATGCTCGAGGCCTGCCAGCGGCCCGAGCTGGTCACCGAGATCACCCTGCAGCCGGTGCGACGGTACGGCGTGGACGCGGCGATCCTGTTCAGCGACATCGTCGTGCCGCTGCGCGCGGCCGGGCTGGGCGTGGAGATCGTCGGCGGCGTGGGGCCGGTGATCGAGCATCCGGTGCGCCAGCGCTCGGACGTGGAGGCGCTGCCGCCGGCGGACGGTGCGGACCTCGGTTTCGTCGAGGCCGCGGTCCGCTCCCTGGTGGGGGAGCTGGCTGCCACCCCGCTGATCGGTTTCGCCGGCGCGCCGTTCACGCTCGCCAGCTACCTCGTGGAGGGCGGCCCCAGCCGTACCCACGAGCGCACCAAGGCGCTGATGTACGGCGACGAGGCCACCTGGCACGCCCTGCTGGGCTGGCTCGGCGAGGTGACCACCCGCTTCCTGCAGGTGCAGGTCCAGGCCGGCGCGAGTGCGGTGCAGCTGTTCGACTCCTGGGCCGGAGCGCTCTCACCCGACGACTACGCGCGGTACGTCGCCCCGCACAGCACCCGCGTCCTCGCCAGCGTCAGCGGCGTGCCCCGGATCCACTTCGGGGTGGGCACCGGCGAGCTGCTCGCCGCCATGGGCGAGGCCGGGGCCGACGTGGTGGGCGTCGACTGGCGGGTTCCGCTGGACGTCGCCGTACCGCGGATCGGGCCCGGCCGTGCCGTGCAGGGCAACCTCGACCCGGCGCTGGTGTTCGCCCCCTGGGAGGTGCTCGCCGAGCGGGTCCGGGCGGTGCTTCGGGCCGGGCAGACGGCCGAGGGGCACGTGTTCAACCTCGGCCACGGCGTGCTCCCGGACACCGACCCGGCCGTGCTCGCCCGCGTGGTCGAGCTGGTGCACGAGGAGTCGCGCCGGTGACCGTCGGCGTCCTGGTCATGGCGTACGGCACGCCGCGGGACCAGGACGACATCGAGGCCTACTACACCGACATCCGTCGCGGGAACCCGCCACCGCCGGAGCTGCTGGCCGGCCTGGTCGCCCGCTACGACGCGCTCGGCGGCACGTTCCCGCTGCGCGAGATCACCCGAGCGCAGTGCGCGGCGCTGCAGGAGGAGCTCCACCGGCGCGGCGCGTACCGGGTCGCGCTCGGCCAGAAGCACGCGGAGCCGCGGATCGAGGAGGGGGTCGCCGAGCTCGCCCGCTCCGGTGTCGAGCGGGTCGTGGGGCTCGTGCTCGCGCCGCACCACTCCCGGATGTCGGTGGGCGAGTACGCCGCCCGCGCCGCCACCGCCGGCACGGAGCACGGGCTGGCCGTCGACACGGTGCCGTCCTGGCACCTGCTCCCGGCGTACGTCGACTTCCTCGCCGACGCGGTACGCGACGCCCTGACCCGGCTGCCCGCCGGCTCCGAGGTGCTGTTCACCGCTCACTCGCTGCCGCAGCGCATCGTCGCCGCCGGGGACCCGTACCCGGACCAGCTGCGGGAGACCGCCGGCGCGGTTGCCGAGCGGGCCGGCCTGGACACCTGGTCGGTCGGCTGGCAGTCCGCGGGTCGCACCCCGGACCCCTGGCTCGGGCCGGACGTGCTCGAGGTGATCCGCGACCGGGCAGCGGCGGGTGCCGCCGGTCTGGTCGTCTGCGCGTGCGGCTTCGTCGCCGACCACCTCGAGGTGGCCTACGACCTCGACATCGAGGCCCGACGGGTCGCCGACGAGGCCGGCTTGCCGTTCGCCCGCACGCGTTCGGTGAACGACGACCGGGAGGTCATGCGCGCTCTGGCGGAGCTGGTGGCCGGGCGCGCCTGACGCGACGGCGCACGAGCCACGCGGCCAGCGCGACCGGGCCGACGAGCAGCAGGAAGGGCAGCAGGGCGCCGACGGCGGCCAGCAGCCCGCGGACCACGCTCAGGAACGCGCCCCACCCGCCGGACAGGCCGGACCGGAACCCGGCCGGGTGCGGCTGCTGCGTGACCGCGACCGCCGGGCCGACGAGGTGCAGCGAGATGGTCGCGAGCGCGACCTGCTTCTGCAGGGCGGCGAGCTGGCCCTCCAGCGACTCGAGCGCCGCCTCGCGACGGGTCAGCTCGCCCTCCACCTGGACGACCTCGCCGACGGTGTTGGCCCGGTCGAGCAGGGCGCGTACGCGCTCCACGCTGGCGCGCTGGGTCGCCAGCCGGCTGCGGACGTCCACCACCTGGGTGGTGACGTCCTCGGCGTGCTGGGTGACCTCGACGGTGTCCCCGACGTCGTGCGTGAGCCGGTCGAGGACGTGCTGGAAGGCGTCCGGCGGCACCTTGAAGGTCAGCGAGACCGTGGAGCCGTCGCCGCCGGCCAGGCTGCTGTCCTCGCCGTAGACCACGCCACCCGCACCGGTGACGATCCGGCGGGCCGTGGCCGCAGCCGCACGGATGTCGGTGCTGCGGACGGTCGCGTCCGCGGTGAACACCACGTCCCGGTCCTGCAGCACCGCCGAGGTGAGGTGGGGGGTCGCGTCCCCGCTGCCGGACCCGGAAGCCTGGTCCGCCTTCGTGGCGCCGCCCGTGCCGCCGCCCGCGGCTCCTCCAGGCGCGGGTGGCGCCGGCTGCGGTGCGCCCGCGGACGTCGACGCCGTGCCGTTGCCCTGCGTACCGGTGCAGCCGGTGAGCAGCAGCGTCGCGACCGCCAGGGGCACCGCCACCGAAGTCCGTCGCATGCGGGTTGGACGCACCGCTGCCGCCGGCGGTTGCACGTCTGCCAAGGTGGAGCCGTGACCCCCAGGACTCCGCACGTCGCCGTCGTCGGGGGTGGAGTCGCCGGCCTGGCGGCCGTACGGGCACTTCGAGCGGCCGGCGCGCGGGTGACGCTGCTCGAGGGCTCGCAGCGCCTCGGCGGCAAGCTGCTCACCAGCGAGGTCGCCGGTGTGCCGGTGGACGCCGGGGCGGAGTCGTTCCTGTTCCGTCAGCCGGCCGCGGTCGAGCTGGCCCGGGAGGTCGGCCTCGCCCAGGACCTCGTGCACCCGGCTGCGGGTGGTGCCTCGCTGTGGAGCCGCGGCCGGTTGCGGGCGCTCCCGCCGCGGACGCTCATGGGCATCCCGGCCGACCTGCGGCCCGTGGCGGCCTCGGGGGTGCTCTCGCCGGCCGGGCTGGCCCGTACGGCGCTGGACCCGGTGCTGCCGGGGCACGCCCCCGACGGGGACGTCGCGGTCGGGGCGTACGTCGGCCGCCGGCTCGGTCGGGACGTCGTCGAGCGGCTGGTCGACCCGCTGCTCGGCGGCGTGTACGCGGGCCGAGCCGCGGAGCTGTCGCTGCGGGCCACGGTGCCCCAGCTGGTCCCGCACCTGTCCGCCCACCGGTCCCTGGTCGCGGCGGCACGGGCGGCGATGACCCCACCGCCCGGTACAGCCGCGCCCACCGGACCCGTCTTCGCCACCGTCCGTGGGGGGCTCGGCCGCCTCATCGCCGCGCTCGACCCCGGCGACGCCGTGCTCGGCCGGCCGGTCCGTGCCCTGTCCCGCACGCCGGACGGCTGGCGGCTGGTGCACGGAGCCACCCGGGACGAGCAGGCTCTCGAGGCCGACGGGGTGGTGCTCGCGGTGCCCGGCGCACCGGCCTCCCGCCTGCTCGCCGACGTGGCGCCGGTCGCAGCGTCCGCCCTCGCGGGGATCGGGTATGCCAGCGTCGCGCTGGTCACGCTCGCCTACCGCCGTACGGCACCGCTGCCCGCGAGCAGCGGCTACCTGATCCCGGCGGTGGAGCAGCGTCCGGTGAAGGCGGCGACGTTCTTCTCCGCGAAGTGGCCGCACGTCGGCGGTGCGGCGCCGGACGTCTTCCTCGTGCGCTGCTCGTTCGGCCGGTTCGGGGACACCGCCGACCTGCAGCGCGACGACGAGGAGCTCGTCGCGCTCGCTCGTGCGGAGCTGCGGCTGTCGCTGGGGCGCGACGACGCCCCGGTGGACGCGCGGGTCACCCGGTGGGGCGGGGCGCTGCCGCAGTACGCCGTCGGCCACCTGGACCGCGTGACCCGGATCCGCGCGGCGGTCGCCGCGCAGCCGGCACTCGCCGTCGCCGGCGCGGCCTACGACGGCGTCGGCATCCCCGCCTGCATCCGGTCCGCGCAGCGCGCCGCCGCCGAGGTGCTCGCGGCCCTCACCGGATCCGGAACGCCGTGATCCCGTCCAGCGTGCCGACGTACACCCAGCCCGGGACGATCGTGGGCGACATGAACCGGGACACGGCGCCCACCGGGTAGGACCCGCGGTCGGAGCCGGTGTTCGCGTCGAGCAGGTGCAGTGAGCCGTTGCCGGTGTCGAGCGCCCAGACGACGCCGCCCGCGAAGACGGGGGAACCCGTGACGCCCGAGGGGGCGGTCCACCGCCAGGCGAGTGACGTGCCGCTCACCTGGACCGCCCGGACCCCCTCGGTACAGGGTAGGAAGGCCGTCCAGCCGTGCCGGGCCGCACCACCGTAGGCGTGGCAGCCGGACAGCGCGGCCTGCTGGCCTCCGATCCCGCCGAGGTCGTGCGCGCGCAGCAGGTAGACCGTGCCGTTCTTCCCGGCCACCACGAAGCGGTCGTCGGCGAGGCGCAGCGGCCCCATGGACCCCAGGTCCAGGTCGCGCTGGTTGTCCTGGGCCCACTCGTGGGGTGCGAAGTAGCTCAGCCGTCGCAGGTCCGGGGAGAGCCGGGTGACGGAGTCGCTGCCGTCGTAGGAGGAGGTCTGCGCGCCGTTGCCGACCGCCACGTACACGCTCCCGTCCGCGCCGACCGCCGGGCCGGACGCCGCCCAGATGCCGCCCTCGCGCGTGGTAGGGACCTGCCACACCGCGACGTCGCCGTGCCCGTCGGTGGCGACTCCGGCCACGTAGCCCACGTAGTCGCCGCAGTCTCCGGCCAGGCCGCCGAAGGGTACGTACACCCGGCCGTTGGCGAGCGCGAGGGCACCGCGCTGCTGGTGCGCGACCGGGTCGTGCCCGGTCACGTCGAGCAGCCGCATCCAGAGCATGGTCCCGTCCAGCGCGTTGTACGCGAACAGGAAGTGGTGCGGTCCGTGCGCGGTCTGCCGTTCTGCGGCCAGGTAGAGCGTCCGCCCGTCCGCGCTGAGCACCATCGTGCTCGTGATGCCGAGCGGGTCGATGTTGCCGCAGGGCAGCTGGTCCCGCGGGACCGCATGGCCGACCTGGTGAGCCCACACCGGGTGACCGTCCGACTGGGCGAGGGCGTAGACGACGTCCCGCTCCGTGGCAACGTAGACCAGCCCGTTCGCGACCAGCGGCTGGCCGTACACCGCGCCCTGCAGGCTGTGTGCCCACGCCTTCGCCAGGCCGTGCGGTTCGGGCAGGCTCACGTCGCCCTCCCGGCCCGGGGTGCGGTGGTAGGTGCCCCAGGCGGGGGCCGACCCGCTGGCCCCGGCAGCCGGCAGGGCGGCCGTCAGGCCCGCCACGGTCGCGATCAGCAAGAGCATTGCCCGACGCCGCATGTGCGCTCTCCTTCCCCCGGAGCGACAATGAACGCATGAACGAGAAGGCCCGTGCCACGCGTGAGCTCAACGAGAAGATCCTCTACACGATGTACTCGGTGTTCCAGGCCCGCACGGGTGACCGGCTCCCTACGGAGAGTCGGGACGCCGCGGCGGCCGAGGTCGAGGCGCTGCTGGAGCAGGTCGGCGCGAAGGGCGTGGGCACGCGCGGCACGTACGACGTGAGCGGCCTGCGCGCTGACGCGGACCTGATGTTCTGGTGGACCGCGGAGAGCCCGGACGACCTGCAGGACGTGTACGCGCGCTTCCGGCAGACCGCGCTCGGCCGCGCCTGTGAGCCGGTGTGGTCGGTCATGGCGCTGCACCGGCCGGCGGAGTTCAACCGCAGCCACATCCCCGCGTACCTCGCCGGCGAGGACCCGAAGCGGTACGTCTGCGTCTACCCGTTCGTGCGGTCGTACGAGTGGTACCTGCTCGAGCCGGAGGAGCGCCGCGAGCTGCTCGCCGAGCACGGCCGGATGGCCCGGGACTACCCGGACGTCCGCGCGAACACGGTCGCGTGCTTCGCGCTGAACGACTACGAGTGGATGCTGGCGTTCGAGGCGGACGAGCTGCACCGCATCGTCGACCTCATGCGCCACCTCCGTGGCGCCCGTGCCCGCCTGCACACGCGCGTCGAGGTGCCGTTCTACACCGGAGCCCGCAAGCCGCTGAGCGACATCGTCGCCGCCCTGCCGTAGCGAAGGGGTCGCAGCGCTCAGCCCGCCGCACGCTTGTGCGGTGGCAGCCGGCGGTGCGAACGGCGCAGTGACGGTGGCTGGTAGCCGGCGTCGAGGTGGTTGACGTTCGTCCCCGGCGGCAGCAGCTCGTCGATGCGGTCGAGGACGGCGTCGTCGAGCTGCAGTGCAGCGCCTGCCAGCAGGTCCTCGAGCTGCTCCATCGTCCGCGGGCCGATGATGGCCGAGGTCACTGCGGGGTGCGCGACGACGAAGGCCAGGGCCAGGTGCGTGAGGGAGCAGCCCGCCTGTTCGGCGACCTCGACGAGGTCCTCGACCAGGTCCAGCTTGCGGGCGTTGCCGGGCAGCGAGGGGTCGAACCGCTGCGGCAGCCGGGCGGCACGGCCCTTGCTCATGTCGATCTCCTGGCCCTTGCGGTAGCGGCCGGTGAGCCAGCCGCCGGCCAGCGGGCTCCACGCGATCACGCCCATGCCGTACCGCGAGCAGGTCGGCAGCACGGAGCTCTCGATCCCGCGGACGAACAACGAGTACGGCGGCTGCTCGCAGCGGAACGGCACGTGGCCGCGCCGGTCGGCCACCCACTGCGCCTCCACGATCTCCTCGGCCGGGAACGTGGACGAACCGATGGCCCGGACCTTTCCGGACCGCACCAGGTCGGACAGCGCCGACAGCGTCTCGTCGACGTCGGTGTCGGCGTCGGGCCGGTGCACCTGGTAGAGGTCGATGTAGTCCGTGCCGAGCCGCCGCAGGCTGTTCTCCACCTCGCGGACGATCCAGCGGCGGGAGTTGCCCGCCATGTTCGGGTCATCACCCATCGAGCCGTGGAACTTCGTCGCCAGCACGACGTCGTCGCGCCGGCCCTTGAGCGCCTTGCCGACGATCTCCTCCGACTCGCCCTGCGAGTAGACGTCGGCCGTGTCCACGAAGTTGACGCCCGCGTCGAGGGCCCGGTGGATGATCCGGACGGAGTCGTCGTGGTCACGGTTGCCCCACTGGCCGAACATCATCGCCCCGAGGCAGTACGTGCTGACCTTGATCCCGGTCCCGCCGAGCGTGCGTGTCTTCATGACCGCATCACACCATCCCGCCGACGGCGCTACTCCGCCGCCTCGAACGTGAGGGCGATCGAGTTCATGCAGTAGCGGTCACCGGTCGGTGTCTGCGGCGCGTCGTCGAAGACGTGCCCGAGGTGCGAGCCGCACCGGGCGCAGCGGACCTCCGTACGGACCATGCCGTGCGAGTGGTCGGGCAGCAGCTCGACGGCGTCGGAGTCGGCCGGGTCGTAGAAGCTGGGCCAGCCGCAGTGCGACTCGAACTTCGTCTCCGACCGGAACAGCTCCTGGTCGCACGCGCGGCAGCGGTACACCCCGATGCGGTGCTCGTTCAGCAACGGTCCGGTGCCGGGCGGCTCGGTGGCTGCCTGGCGCAGCACGGCGAACTCCTCCGCGCCCAGCAGCTCGCGCCACTCGGCGTCGGACCTCTCGATGCGCTCCATGGCTCCGATGCTCGCACGCGGTACGTTCCGCCCATGCCGACGCCGGCGGTGGAGATCGAGGTCGGGAGCCGCAGCGTCCGGCTGTCGCACCCGGACCGCGTGTACTTCCCGCGGCTCGGCACGACCAAGGCCGACCTGGCGCGGTACTACCTGTCCGTCGGTGACGGCGTCGTCCGGGCCCTGCGCGAGCGGCCGTGCATGCTGCACCGCTTCCCCGAGGGCGTCGAGGGTGAGCGGATCTACCAGAAGCGGCTGCCGAAGGGCGCGCCGGACTGGGTCGAGACCGCACAGGTCCGCTTCCCCTCCGGTCGTACGGCCGACGAGCTCTGCGTGACCGAGCTCGCGGCCGTCGTGTGGGCCGTCCAGATGTCCGCCGTCGAGTTCCACCCGTGGCACTCCCGCCGCGCCGACGTCGAGCGGCCGGACGAGCTGCGCATCGACCTCGATCCCCAGCCCGGCACGTCGTTCGCGGACGCCAAGCGGGCCGCCGGCATCGTCCACGAGGTGCTCGACGAGATCGGCTACGTCGGCTGGCCGAAGACCTCCGGCAACCGGGGGATCCACATCTACTGCCGGATCGAGCCGCGCTGGGGGTTCCGCGAGGTGCGCCGCGCGGCGCTCGCGTTCTCCCGGGAGGCCGAGCGGCGCGCTCCCGACCTCCTCACCACCGCGTGGTGGAAGGAGGAGCGTGGGGAGCGCGTGTTCCTCGACTTCAACCAGAACGCGAAGGACCGCACGATCGCGAGCGCCTACTCCGTACGCGCCCGGCCGGACGCCACCGTGTCGACGCCCGTGACCTGGGACGAGCTGCCGGACGTGGACACCGAGGACTTCACGATCGCGACGGTGCCCGAGCGCTTCGCCCGCCTCGGCGACCCGCACGCCGGTATCGACGAGGCGGTCTGCGACCTGCAGGTGCTGCTCGACTGGGTGGCCCGGGACGAGGCGGCGGGTCTGGGGGAGGCTCCGCTGCCACCGCACCACCCCAAGGAGGCCGACGAGCCCACCCGGGTCGCGCCGTCACGTGCGCGCAAGCAGTAGCGCCAGGCTCGCGGCGAGTGCAGCTGCGGTCGCGACCTCGTACGGCAGGCGGTGGTCTTGCTCACGCTGGATCGCCGAGTGGAAGCGGTCGACAGCCGCCGGGAACGGGCTGAAGCCGAAGAAGTGCCGGAACGGCTTGTCCAGGTCGAGCATGCCGGCGCCGAACGCCCCTGCCGCGACGGGTATGCGCCGGCCGCGTGCGGCGACGACCGCAGCGCCGCCGAGTGCCAGCGCGGTCAGGCCGTCTGCGCGGGCGATGTGCAGCACCTCGTGGATCGGGATGTCGCCCCAGTGGGGCAGCGAGTCCATCGCGACGTGGGAGGTGACCCCCAACAGCGCCGCCGGCAGGGGCCGGCGGGCCAGGGTGCCGATGGCCGCCCCGGTGAGCACGTGGCTGGTGAACAGCATCAGGACCCCAAGACCTCGGAGAGCGCGAACCCTACGGGCCGTTCGAGCTGGGCGTAGGTGCAGGTCCGCGGGTCGCGGTCGCGACGCCACCGCTGGAACTGGGTCGCGTGCCGGAACCGCGGGCCCTGCATGTGGTCGTAGGCGACCTCGGCGACCAGCTCGGGGCGCAGCGGCTCGAAGGACATGTCCTTGCCCGCGTTCCAGCGGCTCGGCGCACCGCCGGGGCCGTGCTCGTTCGCCAGCCACGGGTGCCCGTCCGTCGCACTCTCGCGGTAGGGCGTGAGCTCGTCGACGAGCTCCTTGCGGCGCTTCATCGGGAACGAGGCCGCCACGCCGACGTGGTGCAGCGCGCCCTCGTCGTCGTACAGGCCGAGCAGGAGCGAGCCGACCACGCCGCCGGACTTGTGCCAGCGGAACCCGGCGACCACGCAGTCCGCGGTGCGGTGGTGCTTGACCTTGAACATGACCCGCTCGTCGGGCCGGTACGGCAGGCGCAGCGGCTTGGCGACGACGCCGTCGAGTCCGGCGCCCTCGAACGCGGCGAACCACTCCTCGGCGACCGCGACGTCGCGCGTCGCGGGGGTCACGTAGACCGGGGCCCGTGCCTCGGCGAGCACTGCCTCGAGGCGTTCCCGGCGCGTCTCGAACGGCTCGGCCATCAGCGACTCGTCGCCGACGGCCAGCAGGTCGAACGCGACGAAGGCCGCCGGGATCTCCTCGCTGAGCTTGCGTACGCGCGACGCGGCAGGGTGCAGCCGCAGCTGCAGCGCGTCGAAGTCGAGCCCCTCGCCGCGGGCGACGACGATCTCCCCGTCGACGACGCAGCGATCCGGCAGCCCGGCCAGTGCGGCCTCGACGACCTCGGGGAAGTAGCGAGTCAACGGCCGCTCGTTGCGGCTGCCGATCTCCACCTCGTCGCCGTCGCGGAACACGATCGCGCGGAAGCCGTCCCACTTCGGCTCGTACAGCACGCCACCGTCCACGTCGTCGGGGCGGGGGATGGCAGGGACGGCCTTCGCCAGCATCGGGGCCACGGGCGGGTTCACGGGCAGGTGCACGTTCGCATCCTGCCCGGTGCGGGCGGGTGACGACACACGAGTCGGACTCCGCGTAGCGGGTGTGTCAGCGCAGCGAGTAGCGCAGGAACAGGAAGCCGTCGTCGTCCTCGAGCAGGTGCTGCAGGCGCATCTGCGCCTGCGGCTCGACGAGCGGGCCGTCGAGGATGCGCGTCGCCGCCCCGCCGAGAAGCCGCGGGGACACCGTGAGACAGAGCTCGTCCAGGCGTCCGGCGGCAACGACGTGTGACAGCAGGTTGGGCCCGCCTTCGCAGCTGACCCGCCGCAGGCCCCGCTCGGCGAGCGCGTCGAGCGCGCGGGGGAGGTCGACGTCGCCATCGCCCTCGACGATGACGTCGGCTCGCTCCGCCAGGGCGTGCCGAAGCCCGGCCGGGGCGGACCGATGGGTGATCACGATGGGCGGGACGAGCGAGTCGGTGAACAGCGGGCCCTCGGGGTCGAGCGCGCAGCTGCGGGTCACCACGGCGATCGGCGGCGCCTCGGCCAGGTCGTGCTCCAGCCGCCACTGCCGCCGGTGCGGCGCCGGCTTGTGCCCGCCGTAGCCCTCGATGCGTACGGTGCTCGCTCCGGCGAGCAGCACGTCGGCGTGGTTGCGCAGGATCGAGAACAGCCGCTTGTCCGCCGGACCGGACAGCCCCTCCGACTTGCCCCGGGCCTGGGCCGCGCCGTCCGCGCTCGACACCATGTTGGCGCGGACGTGCTGGCGGCCCGGGTCGTCCACCCAGTACGCCTCGTCCAGGTCGACGTTGTCCAGGGTCGGCTGGGGGAGCAGGCGGCGCATCGCCCCAGTCAACCAGCGGTGATTCCCACAGGTTGCGCGGCAGCGGTGGTCCGGCCTGTTGGGCGCGGGTAGCTTCTCCTCGAACACCTGTTCGGGCGGGAGGGTGGATGGAGCGGCTGCGGGAGGCGTTGGACGCACTGGCGTCGGTGCCCGCGGCCGACCTGCCCGACCCGGTCCTGCTGGAGCAGGCCGAGGGCCTGATCGCGGCGAAGGACCGGTTGGACGGGCTGCTGGCCGAGCGGCTGGTCGCCCTGGACCGCCGGGACGTGACGGTGACCGAGTGCGGCCGGTCGACCCGGGGCTGGCTGGTCGAGGAGCAGCGCCGGGCACCGAGTGAGGCCGGGCAGCTGCTGTGGGCCGCGCGACGGTATGGGCGGCACCCGGTGCTCGCCTCCGCGGTGGAGGCGGGGGAGGTCTCCGCCCGGCACACCCGGGCGATCCTCGACACCCTCGACAAGCTGCCTCCCTCGGTCGAGACCGACGCCGAAGCGATCCTGGTCGACGCCGCCCGCACGCTGGACCCCGGCCAGCTGGGCCGGCTCACCCACGAGCTGCTGATCCGCACCGGCGCCGAGGACACCGCCCTGGAACGCGAGCAGCGCAAGTTCGCCTCCCGGTGGGCGAGCGCCGCGACCACGTTCGAGGGGATGGTGCACGTCGAGGGCATGCTCGACCCGGTCGGCGGGCAGCAGCTGCTCACCGTCCTGCGGGCACTGTCCCAGAAGGTCTCGGCGGACGACGACCGCACCGGCGCCCAGCGCACCGCGGACGCCCTGACCGAGGTGTGCGGCCGCTACCTGCGCTGCGACGACCTGCCCGACACCGGCGGGCTACCCACCCAGGTCACGGTCACCATCGACCACGCCACCCTCACCGGCCAGGTCGAGGGCTGGGGGCTGCTCGAGGGGGCTATCCCGCTGTCCGCCGCCGCCGTGCGCCGGCTCGCGTGCGAGGCCGAGCTCATCCCGGTCGTGCTCGGTGGTGACAGCGAGATCCTCGACATCGGCCGGGCGTCGAAGTCCTGGACCCGCGCCCAGCGCCGCGCCGCCCGGCTGCGTGACGGCGGGTGCACCTTCCCCGGCTGCCAAGCCGGGCTGAAGCGCTGCGAGCTGCACCACATCGACTACTGGTCCCGCGGCGGAGCGACCAGCCTGCACAACAGCGCGCACCTGTGCGCCTTCCACCACTGGCTGCTCCACCACACCGACTGGCAGCTCGCCCGCCACACCGACGGCACCCTGGTGTTCACCGCACCCGACGGCCACGAGCTGCGCGCCCCACCCAGACCCAGAGCCGCGTGAGGGGCGGCGAGGTGCGACGCAGACGGTCAGGCGAGCACCGCCACCACGACCGACTCAGCAGCCAGCTCGACGGCGCCGTCGCTGTAGGCGAACCCCGGGCTGGATGCCGCTTCGACGGTGGCGGGCGCGCCGTCCACCGGCACGCTCTGGCGTTCCTGGGCCAGGTTGCAGACGACGGCGACTCGGCCGCGGCGAAGGACGAACCAGCGCGCCTGCTCGTCGAACGTGCACTGCACGTCCGCCAGGCGCCCGTCGGCGAGTTCGGGGTAGGACCGCCGCAGCGCGATGAGGCGGCGGTGCCAGCCCAGCAGGTCTCGGTGCGGCTCCCGGTCCGGCTCCGACCAGTCCAGCTGTGAGTCCCGGAACGTGTCCTCCGCCTGCGGGTCGGGAACCTCGTCCGTGTTCCAGCCGTGAGCGGCGAACTCGCTGCGCCGCCCGTTCCGCACGGCGTCGGCGAGCCCGGCGTCCGGGAAGGACGTGAAGTACTGCCACGCGGTCGACGCGCCCCACTCCTCGCCCATGAACAGCATCGGGGTGAAGGGGCTGGTCAGCACCAGTGCGGCACCCACCTTGAGCAGTCCGGGGGAGACGAGCTGTGTCATCCGCCGACCGATGGCGCGGTTGCCCACCTGGTCGTGGTTCTGCAGGTAGCCGAGGAAGCGCAGCGCGGACTGCAGGTTGCGGTCCACCGGTCGGCCGTGGTGGCGGCCCCGGAACGTGGAGTACGTCCCGTCGTGCACGAACACGGACGTCAGTGCCTTCGCCAGCGTCTCCAGCGAGCCGAAGTCGCAGTAGTAGCCCTGCCTCTCCCCGGTGAGCAGGGCGTGGACCGCGTGGTGGAAGTCGTCGCTCCACTGCGCGTCGAGACCGAGGCCACCGGCCTCCCAGGGCATCACCGTGCGCGGGTCGTTGCGGTCGGACTCCGCCACCAGGAACAGCGGCTTGCCGAGCAGACCGCGCAGGGCGGCCACCTCGCCCTCCAGCTCCTCGAGCAGGTGGAGCGCGCGATCGTCCTTGAGCGCGTGGACGGCGTCGAGGCGCAGGCCGTCGATGTGGTAGTCGCGCAGCCACATCGCCACGTTGTCCAAGATGTAGCGGCGCACCTCGTCGGATCCCGGCGCGTCCAGGTTCACCGCTGGGCCCCAGGGGGTCTGGTGCTGGTCGGTGAAGTACGGGCCGAAGTCGGACAGGTAGTTGCCGCTCGGACCGAGGTGGTTGTAGACCACGTCGAGCGCCACCCCGAGCCCACGGCCGTGGGCCGCGTCGACGAACCGCTTGAGCCCGTCCGGGCCCCCGTACGGCTCGTGCACCGCGTACCAGTCCACCCCGTCGTAACCCCACCCGCGCGGGCCGTCGAAGGCGTTGACCGGCAGCAGCTCGACGATGTCCACCCCGAGGTCGACGAGATGGTCGAGCCGGCCGATCGCCGCGTCGAACGTCCCTTCCGGCGTGAACGTGCCGACGTGCATCTCGTAGAAGACGCTGCCCGTCAGCGGCACGCCGCGCCACGCGTCGTCGTGCCACGTGAAGGCGTCGTGGCTCAGCAGCCGGGAGGGGCCCTGCACCCCGTAGGGCTGCCACATCGACCGCGGGTCGGGCCGGGGCTGCCCACCGTCGAGCACGAACGCGTAGTCCTGGTCCGGTGGCACGTCCGAGGCGTCGGTCTCCCACCAGCCGTCGGCTTCACGGCGCATGGGCAGGCGGCGCTCGCCCAGCTGCAGGTCGACGCTCGTGGGCAAGGGGGCCCACACCCGGAAGGAGGTCATCCGGAGACCGTGCCCACGTCCATCTCGTCCATGCGGGCGGACGAGGTGCGCAGCAGCAGGGCGACGGGAAGCGTGCCCAGCAGGGCACCGACCCGCTGCGTGCCACCCGCCCACGTCCGACCCGTGATCGTGTCGCGCCACCGCCCGCTGGGCAGGTCGAGGGTGGTGTCCCGCCAGCCGCCTGCGCGCTCGAGACCCACCGGGAGGCGCGTGGCCACGGTGATGGCATCGCCGCCTCGGGCGAACGCCAGCAGATGCGGCGGCGCGGGCAGTGGCTCGTACGGCGCCCCGGGGGTCAGCGTGTCCGGCACCGCCTGCCGAGCGCGTAGGGCGGCCCGCACCACCTGCAGCTTGCTGAGTCCGTCCCGGTCCGCATGCAGCGGGGGCGGGCCCCCTCCCGGGTCCAGACGAGCAAGCAGCTCCCGCCGGGCGGCGAAGTCGACGGGACGCCGGTTGTCCGGGTCGACCAGGGACAGGTCCCACAGCTCGCAGCCCTGGTAGACGTCCGGCACGCCCGGCATCGTCAGCTGCACGAGCTTCTGGCTCAGCGAGTTCACCCGGCCCGGGACCAGGAGATGGTCCTCCACCCACGCGCCCACGGTGTCGAGCAGATCCCGGTCGGCGAAGACCTCCTCGACGAAGCGGTCCCGTGCGCGGTCGTAGTCCGGGTCCGGGTCGATCCACGACGTGCCCCGCTTCGCCTCCCGGGTGGCCTTCTCCAGATAGGCCTGCAGTCGTTCCCGGGAGACCGGCCAGGCGCCGACCAGCGACTGCCAGAACAGGTACTCCGCGTTGGCGTCACCGAAGGTGTGCCGCCGTCGCCACCCGTCGACGGCGGCGAGCCACTCGGCCGGCAGCTCGGCCAGCACCAGCAGCCGGGCCCGGACGTCCTCGGAGCGTTTGGTGTCGTGGGTGGACAGCGTGGTCATCGTGGCCGGCCAGTCACGGGCGAGCCGTTGGCAGTACGCGTGGAAGCCCGGCACGTCCAGCGCGAACCGGCCCGGGTCGTTGCCGACCTCGTTGAGGGCGGCCAGCCGGACGTAGCGGTAGAACGTCGTGTCCTCGACGCCCTTGGCCATCACCGGTCCGGTCGTCTGGCCGAAGCGGGTCGCGAACTCCGCGGCGGCGTCGCCGCTGCCCTCGCCGAGGGCGAGCCGGCCGACCAGCGCGATCTCCGTCGCCCGGTGCGGTGCTCGCCGGACGGCGGTCGCCCTGGCCGCGGCGACGTGCTCGGCGGCATGGGGGTCGCCCACGTATGCGCGGTAGACGCCGAAGGCGACCAGCATCTCGACCACCGCCTCACGCGCGGCCGCGCGGTCGGCCTCCGTCGCGCGGACGAGCAGGTCGGCGAGCCGGTCGACCTCGGCGACGAGCACGCGGTCCACGACCAGGCGCTTGGACTGCTCCACCACCTCGTCGTACGTGGCGGTGACGCCGGCCATCTGTGCGTACGCATCGGTGAGGGGCGCCTCGCCGGCCGGGTCGGTCAGCACACCGGTGACCTCGGCCAGCGCGTCGTAGCCCGTCGTGCCGGCACACGGCCAGTCCCGTGGCAGCTCCTCGCCCACCTCGAGGATCTTCTCCGCGACCGTCCAGATCCCGCCGCTCGCCTCGGCCAGGTGCGCGAGGTAGCCGCGTGGGTCCGCGAGCCCGTCGGGGTGGTCGACCCGCAGCCCGTCCACCGAGCCGTCGTGCACCATCCGCAGCACCCGCTCGTGCGTCGCGTCGAACACCTCGGGCAGCTCGACCCGTACCCCGGCAAGGGGCGTCACGTCGAAGAACCGCCGGTAGTTGAGGTCGGTGTTGCCGGTGCGCCAGTACGCCAGCTGGAAGTGCTGGGCGCCGAGCAGCTGCGGTAGCGGCAGGTGCCCGGTCCCACTCGCCACCGGGAACACGTGGTCGTAGTAGCGCACCACCGGCCCGTCGTGGACGATCTCCCCGCGCTGCAGGCACTCGTCCAGCGGTGCGCCGAGGACGGGCATGAGCAGCCGTCCGTCGTGCGCGTCCCAGTCGACGTCGAGCCAGCACGCGTACCGCGAGGCCCGGCCGCGCTGGAGCACGTCCCAGAGCACCGGGTTCAGTGACTCTGGGGTCGGCACGGCCATGTGGTTCGGCACGATGTCGAGCACGATGCCGAGGCCGGCCTGCCGGGTGCGCTCGACGAGACGCGCGTACGCGGCCTCCCCGCCGGCCTCGTCGTTGACGTGGCGGTGGTCCACCACGTCGTAGCCGTGCACGGACCCCGGGGCCGGCTGGAGCGCGGGGGACAGGTACACGTGCGAGACCCCGAGTGCAACCAGGTAGTCGAGGACGGCTGTGGCGTCGTCGAAGGTGAACCCACCGTGGACCTGCAGGCGGTAGGTGGCGGACGGCCGGCCCACCGTCAGCGCGCCCGGATGAGGACCAGGGTCGTACGGGCCGGGACGCACAGCTCCGAGCGCGCCTTCGCAGGCCGCTCCGCCTCGCCCTCGGGGACGACGAGCCCACGGTGGGTGTCGACCACCGGATGCCACTCGGCGCCGTACTCCTGCTCCGGCAGGGTGAAGTCGATGTCCTCGTGGCTGGCGTTGAACAGCAGGAGGAACGAGTCGTCGTGGATGCGCTCCCCGCGCGCGTCGAGCTCGGGGATGCCACGGCCGTTGAGGAACACCGCGAGCGACCGGGCGAACCCGACCTCCCAGTCGTCGTCGCCCATCGGTTGGCCGTCCGGCTTGAGCCAGGCGATGTCGTCGATGTTGCTGCCGCGTACGGGCCGGCCCTGGAAGTAGCGCCGCCGGCGGAACACCGGATGGGCGTGCCGGAGGTTGATCAGCCCCGAGGCGAAGTCGAATAGCTCCTCGTTGCGCCGCACGTCGGCCCAGTCCAACCACGAGACCCGGTTGTCCTGGCAGTAGGCGTTGTTGTTGCCGCCCTGGGTCCGGCCCATCTCGTCGCCGTGCAGCAGCATCGGGACCCCCTGCGAGAGGAACAGCGTCGTGAGCAGGTTGCGCTTCTGCTGCTCGCGCAGGGTGACGATCGCTGGGTCCTTCGAGGGGCCCTCCACGCCGTGGTTCCACGACCGGTTGTGGTTCTCGCCGTCGGCGTTGTCCTCGCCGTTGGCCGCGTTGTGTTTCTCGTTGTACGAGACGAGATCGTGCAGGGTGAAGCCGTCGTGCGCGGTGACGAAGTTGATCGACGCCACGGGGCGGCGACCGTTCGACTCGTACAGGTCGCTCGAGCCGGTGAACCGGGAGGCGAACTCCGCCAGCGTGGCGTGCTCGCCGCGCCAGAAGTCGCGGACCGTGTCGCGGAACTTGCCGTTCCACTCCGTCCACATCGGGGGGAAGCCGCCCACCTGGTAGCCACCCTCACCGACGTCCCACGGCTCGGCGATCAGCTTCACCTGGCTCACGACCGGGTCCTGCTGCACGAGGTCGAAGAACGCGGACAGCCGGTCGACGTCGTGGAACTCCCGTGCGAGGGCGGATGCGAGGTCGAACCGGAAGCCGTCGACGTGCATCTCGGTCACCCAGTAGCGCAGCGAGTCCATGATCAGCTGCAGTGCGTGGGGGTGGCGGACGTTGAGGCTGTTGCCGGTGCCCGTGTAGTCCATGTAGTACTGCGGCTCACTCTCGACCAGCCGGTAGTACGCCTGGTTGTCGATCCCGCGGAACGACAGTGTCGGGCCCTGGTGGTTTCCCTCGGCGGTGTGGTTGTAGACCACGTCGAGGATGACCTCGATGCCGGCCTCGTGCAGGGCCTTCACCATGCCCTTGAACTCCTGGACCTGCTGGCCGAGCTGGCCGCTGGCGGAGTACAGGTTGTACGGCGCGAAGAAGCCGATGGTGTTGTAGCCCCAGTAGTTGCGCAGGCCCTTCTCGGCCAGGTAGTGGTCCTGGACGAACTGGTGGACGGGCATCAGCTCGACGGCGGTGACGCCCAGCCGCTGGAAGTGTTCGACCAGCACCGGGTGTCCGAGTGCGGCATAGGTGCCGCGGATCTCCGGCGGGATCTTCGGATGCCGGATGGTCAGGCCCCTGACGTGCGCCTCGTAGATGACGGTCTCGCTGTACGGGCGATGCGGCGGCCGGTCGTTCTGCCAGTCGAAGAACGGGCTGATGACGACCGACTTCAGCATGTGCGGTGCCGAGTCGTCGTCGTTGACCGCCGTGTTGTCCGCGAACCGGTAGCCGAACAGGGACTCGTCCCAGTCGATGGCACCCTCGATCGCCTTGGCGTACGGGTCCAGCAGCAGCTTGGCCGGGTTGCAGCGCAGGCCCTGGGCCGGCTCGTGCGGACCGTAGACCCGGTAGCCGTACCGCTGGCCCGGGCCGACGCCGGGGAGGTAGCCGTGCCAGACGAACGCGTCCATCTCGGGCAGGCGTACGCGAGTCTCGCGGTCCTCGTCGTCGAACAGGCAGAGCTCGACATGGTCGGCCGCCTCGCTGAACAGCGCGAAGTTCGTCCCGGTGCCGTCGTACGTCGCTCCGAGCGGGTACGCCGTGCCGGGCCAGGCCTTCATCGGGTCGGACGTCCTTCGCTCGGGCGCCCGTCGAACTCTGTTCGGGCGCTGCTGTCCGGAAGGGGTCAGGCTAGCCGAGCCGGACGAGGCCGGCGGCCGGCGACGGTTCAGGACTCGGTTCCCTCGGCGGCGGGAAAGCGCAGCAGCGCTCCGACACCGTCCGACGGCGACTCCTCGACGCCGCCCGTGACCAGACGCACCTCGGCGGCTGTTCCGGTTGCAGCCCGCAGCAGGATGTCGCCCAGTTCAGCCTCCCCGGGTTCGCGGACGCCCATGTCCTCGAGGTCGCCGCGGGCCAGGCCGAGATGCACCGCCTCCGGGCCGAACCAGCCGCGCTGCGTGCGGTCGAAGGTGTCGGTGAGCAGCAACGTGTCGACCTGGCCCATGCGCAGGGCGCGCACGGTCTCCGCGACGCCGTCGCTGGCGTTGTCACCCTGGCCGCGTGCCTGGGCGAACCGCGTCAGGGTCTGCAGCGTCCGGCGGGCCACGTGGTCGGCCAGCGCTCGGACGACCTGCTCGGCCACAACGTCGTCGGAGCCGTCCAGGTGGCGTCCGCCGCCGTCGATCGTGGTGAGCTCCGCACGGAGCGACTCGGGCAGCTGCTCCTCCAGGAGCGCCAGCGCCCGGGTGTCGCCCGAGGCGATGACGATCTCGGCACCGATGTCGCGGCAGACGTTGTCGACGAGCGTTGCCACCTCTCGGGCGCTCTCCTCCCAGGAGTTGCGCACCGTGTTGTCGTAGCGCTTGCTGGACCAGCCACCCACGCCGGTGTGGTGGATCGGCCAGATCTTCGTCTCCAGTGACGCCTGCGCCACGGGCTCCTGCGTGGTGGTGTACGCCAGGACGTCGGCACCCTCGCGGTCGGTGAGCACCACGACGTGCGGGATCCGCAGCGCCAGGCTGTCGACGAGGGGGAGCAGATGCGGGAGCGGGTCGACCCTCACGAGATCCCGCGGCGGGGGCTCGGGCAGCCAGGTGGCGAGGTGCACCGTGCCGTGAGACGCGACGAGCACCCGTGCGCCGCCCCGGTCGTGCTCGCCGTGTACGGCGGTGAGGGCGTCCTTGGTCGCGCCGTCGACGCCCGCCTGGTCGAGCTCCCGGAGCACGTTCTTCCACCGGGTCTCGAGCCGGGCGGAGGCGTTCTCCACCGCGCTCGTGGTGTCCAGGTAGATCGACACGAAGGGCCCGTCGGCTGCGTACAACGTGCTGAGGCTGGCGAGGTCCATGGTCACGGCGTGCCCCGTTCGGGGGACCGCTATGCGACGGGTGGTCGCGGCCGGGTCGCAGGCGCGCGTCGGGAGGCCGGTTGCGCCCGGCGCCCGGCTATCTTGGCCGGAGTGGGCGGCCGGGCGGCACGGTGGGCGCGGATCCTCGCCGCACCGGTGCTGCTCGTCGCGGTCGCCGCCGTCGTCCGGGCCCCCGACCTCGGGCCCAGCAGCCTCTGGCTCGACGACGCCGCCCCGGCACTCGTGTGGAAGGCGCACGGCTTCCACCAGGTGGTCGTCGCCGGCATGACGGCTCCGGGCTTCACGGCCCTGTTGCGCGGCGTCTTCGGAGCCGCGGGCTTCTCGACGGTGGCGGCGCAAGCCCTGCCGTTCGCGGTCGGCGCCCTCACGCCCGCGCTGCTGTACCTGGCTGCACGATGGGCCCGGTTGCCGGCGTGGGCAGCCTTCGGCGCCGCCGGGATCATCGTCGTGGCGCCGATGCACGTGACGTACTCCACGCGGGTCAAGCCGTACACGCTCGATGCCGCGCTCACCGTCGCGCTGCTCGCCGTGGCGTGGTGGGTCGTCCAGGGCACCCGGGACCGGCGCCGGTGGCTGGCGCTGGCCGCCCTGGCCGTGCTCGCGCTCGCCGTGTCGGCGGACACCGCGCCCACGGTGGCGGCCGCGTTCGTCACGGTGGTACCGCTGGCGCTCGTGCAGCGGGCCTGGCGGCCCGCGCTCGCAGCGGGAGCCTGTGTCGCGGCGTGGGGCGGTGCCGTGTACCTGCTCGTCGTGCGGCCCGCGAGCACGGACGCGCTGAAGGACCTCTGGGCGGCGGACTTCCTGCGTACGGGGAGCCCGGGCGGCTTTCTCGCCGATGCGTGGGGGGCGCTGGAGCGCGTCGGTGCGGGTCTGCTCCCCGTCGACGGCGTGATCGCGGCGATCCTCGTGCTGGGTGCGGCGGCCGTGGCGCTCGCTCTGCGGCCGCTCGCCGGCATCCTGCTCGTCTCGCCCCTGCTGGTTGCGGTCGCGCTGGCCGCCCTGCATCTCGCGCCGCTGGGCGGTGGTCGCACCGACATCCACCTGTATCCCTCGCTCGCCGTGCTGCTCGCCGTCGCCGGTGCGGGTCTGGCGGAGCGTGCCGGCCGACCTCTGCGGGCGTGGAGCGCTCGGCTGCGTCCCCTCGCGACGGCCGCGTCCCCCGCGCTCGTTGTCGCCGCGGCCGGGGCGCTGTACGTGGCAGCTCCGGCACCAGCGGCATATCC
This sequence comes from uncultured Actinomycetota bacterium, assembly GCA_963728075.1. Lineage (GTDB taxonomy): Bacteria > Actinomycetota > Actinomycetes > JAFAQI01 > DASSKL01 > CAVSIP01. Next base: position 238,690 of record CAVSIP010000008.1, read on the forward strand.
GGTGGAGGATGTCCGCCCCCTGGTCGCGACACTGGAACCGCGGCTCGCCCCGGGCGATCGGGTGCTCGTGTACAGCGCCAGCCGCTGGGCGTTCGGTCTCTACACCGCCACTTCCCAGCGGCATGCGGCAGACCACCAGCCAGGCGAACGACTTCGCGCCGGTGGTGCGGGATCAGCGCGTGCACTTCCTCCACCCGCACGTCACGGACCCGCCGGCGATGACGGCGGAGGTGACCGCTCTCGCCACCGGCCGGTCGCGGGTCTGGTTCCTGGCCTCGCACTGGCGCCGGGACCTCGGGGCCGTGGGACCGGGGTTCCGTGCGGCGGGGCTCGAGCTCACGCACACCTGGCGGCGGCCGGGCGCGGTCCTGCAGCTGTGGGGGAGCCAGTCCGGCTAGTGCGGCAGGGATCGCCCGCCGACGCGTCGAACCTGCGTGATCATGCGCCGTCTGTCGACCTTGCTGTCGCTTACGCTTGTGGCCGGTGTCTCGGTTCCGGCTGCGTTCGCCGCCTCGGGAGGGCAGCCAGGGAGGCCCACCCAGCCGGGCAGCTCCGGCGAGCACCGCCCCGCGACGTACGAGGTCGGTGTCGCCGAGAAGAGCCTGGCGCCGGCGGACGACGACTGGACCGGCATCTACCTCGGTGGGTACGGCTTCTCCCGCTTCACCCGCGCCCCGGCGAAGGGCGAGCTGGGCTCCGCCACCGGCAGCACCGCCCGGTACGGCGTGCACGTCCGCGCGATCGCGGTCGGGGACGGCCGCGACACCATCGAGCTCGCGCAGCTCGACGTCCAGGGCTTCTTCGCCGCGTACCAGCAGGGCCCCTTCGGCATCGAGGCGATCCGCAAGGCGGTCAGCGAGCAGACCGGCATCCCCGCCGGCTCGATCCTGGTCGACTCCAACCACAGCCACTCGGGTCCGGACGCGGTCGGCGTCTGGGGTGGTATCCCCACCGTGTACCTGAAGCACCTCTACGAGCAGACCGTGGCCGCGCTCGTCGCCGCCTATGACAGCCGTACGCCGGCGCACCTCTACTACGGGACCGCTCCCGGCGGTGTGGTGGGGGAGGCGGAGCGATACCCCGCGCCCGGCGACCCGCTCGTCACCAACCAGTTCAGCAACGACCCCGCTAACCAGGTCGTCGACGACGACCTGCGAGTGCTGCAGGCCCGCGACGCGGACACCGGTCGGACCCTGCTCACGTACCTGAACTTCTCCGTGCACCCGACCGTCCTCGGCTCGGACAACCTGTACGCGAGTGCGGACTACACCGGTGACGTCTCGTACCTGCTCGGCAACCGGTTCGGCGGCTTCGGCTTCGACCAGGTCGCCACGCTCGGGCGCACCCAGCCGACCCACGCGGGCTGCCCCGACGCGTCGAAGACCGGCGCGCAGGAGCGGGCCGAGTGCGCGCTCGATGCGTACGCGACCCAGGTCGTCGACCGCGCTGCGCTCGCCGTCGACTCGGCGCAGCCGCTCACCGGTGACCCGGTGGTGGCGCTGCACAGCTACCTCATCGCCGATCCGGCGACGAACGCGGCGCTGCTGGGTCTGGTGTACAGCCCGGCGATGGGCGTTGCTGCGGCCTACCGCCCCGCGAACCCGCCGTGGATCACCGGCGACGTCATCGGCACGCTGTCGTACTCGGGGCGCATCGGGGACCTGTTGCTCAACGGCGGGCCCGGTGAGATGTACCCGCAGGTCGTCCAGACCGTCGCGGACACGGTCGGCAGCGACGTCCGTGACGTCGTGAACATCGGCACGGCAGGGGACTTCCTCGGTTACATCATCGCGCCGCTCGAGGCCTACCCCGAGCCGATACGCCGCAGCCTGCTGTCCGGCGACCCGCCGCCCGCGGGGGACCCGAGCTGCGGGTCGCCGGTTGGCTGCCCCTCACCGATCGACAACGACACGTACTTCTTCAACGCATCGCACACGTTCGGTGAGCGGCTGATCTGCTCGCAGCTGCGCGGCGCGGGCGAGATCCTGGCCGGCGACCCGGACCTCTACTGGAGCCGGTACGACCGGTGCCAGGCGTTCCGCACCGACCACGTCCTGCCCGCCGACCTCGACACGACGTTCCCGGCCCAGCCGGACCTGTCGGCCGTCCTGCAGTAGGTCACTCGCCGGGCGGTCCCGTCGTGGGCTGAGGCGGTGGGGGTGGCCGGTGCTGGCAGTCGCACCAGGTGCCACCCGGGCAGTCCTGGTGGTGCCGCTCGCGGCACGCCGCGCAGATCACCGTGGGCTCCGTGCTCAGGCAGGCTTGGGGGTGGCCCGCTCGACGATGGCCCGGACGTCGACGCCTCGGGGCAGCGTGCCGAAGGCCTGCCCCCAGTCACCGCCCAGCCGGCTCGCGCAGAAGGCGTCCGCCACCGCGGGAGGCGCCCACCGCACCAGCAGCGAGCCCTGCAGCACCAGTGCCATCCGCTCCACGACCCGGCGGGCACGTCCCTCGATGCCGTCGAGGTCGGCGAGGTCGGCCTGCACGCCCGTCACCGCGGCGTCCAGGCGCGGGTCGCCACCCCGAGCCAGGGCCACCTCGTCGAAGAAGGCGCTCACCGTCTCCGGCTGCTTGACCATGGCGCGGAGCACGTCGAGGACCTGCACGTTGCCGGAGCCCTCCCAGATCGAGTTGACGGGGGCCTCCCGGTACAGCCGGGCCATCGGCCAGTCCTCGACGTAGCCGTTGCCGCCCAGGCACTCCAGCGCCTCCGCGGCGACCGCGGGGCCGCGCTTGGTGACCCAGTACTTCGTCACGGCGACGGCGAGGCGCTTGAACGCGTCCTCCTGGCCGTCGAGCGTCGACGCCAGCCGCAGCATGGCCGTCGTGGCCGCCTCGGACTCCACCGCGAGGTCGGCCAGCACGTTCTGCATGAGCGGTTTGTCGACGAGGTAGTCGCCGAACGCGCGGCGGTGGGTGGCGTGGTGCGTGGCCTGTGACACGGCCGCGCGCATGAGCGCACTGGAGCCGATCACGCAGTCCAGCCGGGTCAGGTTGACCATCTCGATGATGGTCCGTACACCCCGGCCCTCCGCCCCGATGCGGCGGGCCCAGGTCCCGTCGAGCTCGATCTCGCTGGACGCGTTGGACCGGTTGCCGAGCTTGTCCTTGAGCCGCTGGATGCGGAACACGTTGCGCGTCCCGTCGGGCAGCACGCGCGGGACGAGGAAGCAGGTCAGGCCCTCCGGCGCCTGCGCGAGCACGAGGAACGCGTCCGACATCGGTGCCGAGCAGAACCACTTGTGGCCGGTCAGCGCGTACTCCCCGTCAGCGGCCAGTGGCGCCGCCGTGGTGGTGTTGGCGCGGACGTCCGACCCGCCCTGCTTCTCGGTCATGCCCATGCCGAAGATCACACCCGCCTTGTCCTGCGCGGGCCGCAACCCGAAGTCGTACTCGCGCGTGGCAATGCGGGGCACCCACTCGTCGGCGAGGGCAGGCTCAACGCGCAGGGCGGGAACCGCGGCGTACGTCATCGAGATAGGGCAGCCGTGCCCGGCCTCCACCTGCGACCACAGGTAGAACCCCGCGGCGCGCGCGACGTGCGCGCCGGGACCGGGGTTCTGCCAGGGCCCGGCGTGCAGCCCGTTGGTGACGGCCACGTCCATGAGCTGGTGCCACGTGGGATGGAAGTCCACCTCGTCCACGCGGTGGCCGAACCGGTCGTGCGTGCGCAGGACGGGGGAGTTCTCGTTGGCGAGCCGGCCCCACTCCCGCGCCTCGGGCTCACCGGCGCGGCGGCCGAGCCGGCCGAGCTCCTCGACCGCCCACCCGGCCTGGTGCCGTGCGACGCCCTCGACCAGTGCCGGATCGTCGGCGAAGACGTCGTACCCCTGCAGCGGCGGGGCCTGGTTGGTCACCTCGTGCGTGTCACCGCTCATGCCGTCAGTGTGGCGCACGGACAGGTGCCTGCACGTCGGGACGCAAGTCCCCTACCGTTGCGGCATGGCCTCGCTGCAGGAGCGCACCGGGTCGGCTCCTGCGACCACGGGGTCCGGGCCGAAACGCGGGCCGTGGTCGCTGGTCAAGGAGACCCTGCGCGAGGCGTGGGAGGACCGGATCTTCGGGCTGTCGGCCGAGGCCGGGTTCTGGCAGCTGTTCTCCCTGCCGCCGCTGCTGCTCGCCGTGATCGGGATCATCGGCTTCTTCGGTGAGGACCTGCCGTCCGGCACGATCTCGAAGATCGAGGACTTCGTCCTCGGCGGCGCCCGTCAGGTCATTGCCCCGGACGCCGTCCGCACGCTCATCCGACCCTCACTCCATGAGCTGCTGACGAACGGCCGCGCGGACGTCGTCTCCATCGCCTTCGTGCTGTCGCTGTGGTCGGGGTCGTCGGCGGTGGCGACGTACGTGAACACGATCACCATCGCGTACGACATGCGCGACGTCCGCTCCGCGGTGCGCAGCCGGCTGCTCGCGCTGGTCATCTACCTCGGCGCGGTGGCGACCGGCGTGATCATGCTGCCCCTGCTGGTCGTCGGGCCCGACGCCATCGTCGCCTGGTCGCCGACCGACTACCGGGGTGCGGTGGGCACGCTCGTCCGGATCCTGTACTGGCCGACGGCGGCAGGGGTGAGCGTGCTGCTGCTCGCCACGCTGTACCACGTGAGCGTGCCGGTGCGCACCTCGTGGCGGCGGGCACTGCCCGGCAGCGTGCTGGCGATGGTGCTGTGGGTGGCGGGCAGCTTCGGCCTTCGGCTCTACATCACCCACGTGTTCTCCCGGCAGTCGGTGTACGGGTCGCTCGCCTCGCCGGTCGCGGTGCTGCTGTTCTTCTACATCACCGCGTTCGCCGTGCTGCTCGGCGCCGAGCTCAACGCCGAGATCGACAAGATGTGGCCCACGGGCGACACGGCACGAGCTCGGGCGCGCCGGGGCGGCGCTCGCCAGGACACGGGTCGTGAGAACATCTCCGGCAGCACCGGACCGTCAGGGGAGGCGACGTGAGCAGCGGGCAGGAGTCGCGGGGGAGTGCCGCCGTGTGGGCGGCCGTACTGATCATCGTCGCCGGGTTCGTGGTGGGCGGGATCGGGCTCATCGTCGGCGGTTGGTGGCTGTTCTACGTCGGTGTCGCGGTCGTCGTGGTCGGCGGTGTCACCGCCCGGCTCGCCGACATCATGAGCCATGTCGAGGAAGACGGCGCGCTGGCGGAGCCGGCCACACGCTGAGGGCGTTTTCCGGGAACATCCTCGGGTATCCCAACGTTGTAAGTCGTGTAGCAGGTTGCCCACGTACCGATCCGGTACTGCTGCGCCCTGTGCGGAGACCGACTGTTGAGAACCAACCTCTGAGGAGGACTGTGCCCCTGCTCCGTTCCTGCCCGTACTGCCGTACCACCTTCGCCACCCGGGGCGAGGTCGTCGCCCATCTGGCCGATCCGAACGGGTGCCCCACCCGACGCGACCGGTCCGCCGCGCGCGCCGTTGTCGCGCAGCGCCGTGCCCGCAACAGCCAGAAGGACGTCGCGACGGCCTGATTTCTCCGGCTCGTCCGGAATTGCTGGGGAGGAGTGCGGCGTTGGAGACCTCGACGCCCGCGATCCCGAGCGAAGGTCCTCCCCGCCGTGCGCCTGCCCCGTTTCCCGCGCCTGCCCGTCGCCCCCCGCGTTCTCGCCGTCTCCGGCGGCCTCGCCCTGGCGACCACCGGTGTGCTCGCCCACCACGCCCTCTCGGCGCCCGGCGCCCGTCCGGCGCCCGCCGAGCACGTGATCCTCGCCGCCGCTTCGCCGACGGTCCCGCATCGCAGTGTCCACGCGTCGGTCGTCCCGCCGGTGGACACCAGCCCCACCGCCGTCCGGGCCCTTGCGCAGCACCTGTCGGCCCAGCGCGGCTGGGGTGGCCAGTGGTCCTGCCTGGACGCGCTGTGGGGCCGCGAGAGCAGTTGGAAGCTCGACGCCGACAACCCCGCGTCGGATGCGTACGGCATTCCGCAGGCGCTGCCGGGTAGCAAGATGGCGAGCGCCGGTGCCGACTGGCGGACCAACCCGACCACGCAGATCCGCTGGGGTCTGGACTACATCGCCGGCGCCTACGGCTCGCCCTGCGGCGCGTGGTCGCACGAGCAGCAGGTGGGCTGGTACTGATCGCCCCCTAGCTCTGGGAGAACCCCCGCGCCGTGACCTTGCGCAGCTGGCTGACCCTGGCCACCACCGTCCTCGTCGTCCTGCTCGTCACCGAGGTCGGACGCCGGCTGGTCGCAAGAGAGTGTCGTCGCTGGCCGGAGCTGCGCGTGGTGCTCCGCCGGTGCGCCGTACCGGCCTTCGTCACCGCCCTGGTCGCCGGCATCCAGATCGGGCTGCCCCCGCAGGCCCCGCAGGGGCGTACCGATGCCCCGATCCGCCACGCGCTGGGCATCGCACTCATCGCGGCGGCCACGTGGCTGGCCGTGCAGGTGGCGTATGCGGCCAGTGATGTCGCACTCGAGCGCGTCGAGCGCACGATCGCGACTCCCGACAACCGGCGCGCCCGTCGCGTACGGACCCAGCTGCTGCTGGCCCGGCGGCTCGTGGCGGCCATCGCCATCGTGCTGGCGTCCGGTGCGGCACTCATGACGTTCCGCAACGTCCGCGCCCTCGGGGCGAGCGTGCTCGCGTCGGCCGGGATCGCCGGCATCATCGGTGGCGTGGCGGCCAAGCCGCTCCTCGGCAACATCTTCGCCGGCCTGCAGCTCGCCTTCAGCGACGCGCTGCGGATCGAGGACGTCGTCGTCATCGACGACGAGTGGGGCCGGGTCGAGGAGATCACCCTGACCTACGTCGTGGTCCGTACGTGGGACGAGCGGCGGCTGATCCTGCCGACCACCCGGTTCGTCGAGCAGGCGTTCCAGAACTGGACCCGCCACGAGTCCCGGGTGATCGGCTCGGTCTACCTGCGCGCGGACTGGGAGGTGCCGGTCGACGACCTGCGTGCCGAGCTGCACCGGCTGCTGCAGGAGTCACCGTTGTGGGACCGCCGCGAGTGGGTGCTGCAGGTGACCGACGTGCTGCCCGGGGGATTGCTCGAGCTGCGCGCGCTGATGAGCGCTGCGGACGCACCGAGCGCATGGGACCTGCGCTGTGACGTCCGGGAGAAGCTCGTCACCTGGCTGCGGGAGAACCACCCCCGCTCGATGCCGCGCCTGCGCGCGGATCTGACCCCGACCGAGCGGGCCGTCGAGAGGTGGGGCGAGCGGCGGGCGGGCTAACCCGCTGACGTTGGGCACTGCCAACGGGATGCGGGCCCTTCGGTGGATGTCACGCTCTGCAAGCGGTGGTGCCATGGGCACTGCCCGCGAACGCGAAGACGCCGCGCCCAGACCTGGTCGCCTGGGGCGCAGCAGAGCGAATGGCGAACCCGGCGCGGGGCGAGTCCCGCCGTCAGCCCATGACGGCCATATCCGGGGAGTTGCCCATGTTCCAAAGGAAGCCAACGAGGCGCTTTCACCGTTCGGCGCTTGTTGCCGTCACGGTGTTTGCCACGGTCAGCGCGCTCGCCAGCGTCGCGGGTGCGACGGTGGCGACAGACAAGGCTGACTACTCACCAGGGTCAGTTGTCACGATCAGCGGCAACAACGACAACCGTGCCGGGTACGTCGAAGGCCACACGGTGGACGTGGCGGCTGCGGCGGACAACGCGCTCTGGCACGACGGGTGCTCGGCAACGGTCTCGGCTGGCGGCGCGTGGTCCTGCACCGTCACACTGTCCGACGACCCAGCGATCGCGGTGGGGAACTACACCTACACGGCGACCTCGACGGACGCCGAAGGCAACCAGATCAGCGAGAGCGGAACCTTCACCGACGGCAACGTCGCCGCAGCCACCGTGAGTACGTACACATATGCTGCCGGCTCCTGCACGAGCACCGGGGCGTCAACGTTTGCCCTTGGCGACACGATCTGCGCGAAGGCTAACGTCACGGACATATCCGGTGGCAGCGCCACGCTGTACTTCGTCTGGTACAAGGGCGCGGTCGCCCAGCACTCCGACGGCGTGTCGGTCGCTGCGACCGGCGTCGTGTCGCAGACATATGCTCCGTCGCTGGCTGGGACCGATTGGTCCGTCAAGGTGTGCGCACAGAGTGACTGCGCGCCGGCAGAGAAGCTCCTCGACAGCGCGACGTTCACTGTCGCCGCCGGACCATCGCCTGTGATCGCGTGGACGGCACATCCCTCGTCGGTCGACGAGAGCGCGACGGCCGCGCGGACGTACACCTTCTTCATCACAGATGCCGACTCGAGCGCCTGGACCTTCGTGACCGGGCACCCGTCCTGCGGCACCAACGGAACGCTGGTCGACAGTTCTGACACCATCACCGGGAGCACGGGGACATTCCAGTGCACGTTCCCTGACGGCCCCAAGAACTCGACCGTCAGCGCCACGGTGCACGACGGCACCAACGAGAGCAACGAACTGACTCAGGTCGTCGCCATCAGCAACGTCGCGCCGACGGTCACAGCCTTCGCAGGCAATCTCACCGTAAGCGGCTGTCGCGTCACCATCTCGTCCGTAACGTTCACGGACCCGGCGAACAGTCACGACGATCCGTACTCCGGTGTCGTGGACTGGGGCTACCTGGTCGGGACAGGGGACCAGGAGAGCCTCGGCACCGCGAACTACGGCACGAGTTCCGGTTCCTTCACCTCCTTCCACCACGACTACGCGGGGCCGGGGAGCTACATCGTCGGAGTGTCGGTTACCGACAAGGACGAGGAGACGGGCTCGAATACGGCAACCGCGTCCGTGGCGGCGGCGACGTACCAAGGCACGCTTCCTCCGGTTTCGCTCGGAGCCAAGCAGTTCAAGGTGGGAAGCACTATTCCGGTCAAGGTGACAGTGACCGGATGCCCCGACACGGAGCCGCCGACTCTGAGCATCACGGGGCCCAGCGGTCCTGTGCACCTCGAAGACGCGGGTGCGGCCAACCAAAACAGTGACTACATGCGCTACGACGCGTCTCTCCCCGGCTACATCTACAACTGGAAGACCGTGGACGGGGAGAGCGGTGTGCTACTCGAGCCAGGTAGCTACACGATCACCGTGGCGAATCTGCTTGGCTTCGTGAACGCGGAGCACGTGACGCTGTCTCTCAAGAAGAAGTAGCCGGCCACCGGACAACTCCTGGAGCGCCGACCACGGGAGCACAACGACGAAGGCCCGGCCTCTTGCGAGGCCGGGCCTTTCGTTCGCTGGTGGGCGATACTGGGATTGAACCAGTGACCTCTGCCGTGTCAAGGCAGCGCTCTCCCACTGAGCTAATCGCCCGAGGCGGGAGCGGGAATCGAACCCGCGTACAGGGCTTTGCAGGCCCTTGCCTAAGCCACTCGGCCATCCCGCCGTGGGGCCGAGGGCCCCGGAGACGCCCCCGGTGCGGCGTATCCGAGCGGACGACGGGATTCGAACCCGCGACCCTCACCTTGGCAAGGTGATGCTCTACCAACTGAGCCACGTCCGCATGGTCGGAAACTGCCCCGACCGCGGACCCAACTCTACACGTCCCGCGGGCGTGGCGGTGAGGGTCCCGGCGGTAGCGTCCGCCCCGTGACGACGGTGCGCAGCAGGCTCGCGCCGTACGCGCGCGTCGGCGGCCGCGCCTTCACCGGCCTGCTCGACGTCACCGGCGATCCGGCGGCACTCGACAGCGACGGCACGTGGGTCGTCGTGCTGACGTTCGAGGGCCGGCTCGCCTGTGCCCGGTTCGCCACCGTAGCCGGCACGCCCACGCCCACCCTGCGCCCGTGGCACGGGCCTCCCCGAGCGTCGTGGACGAGCTCGCTGGACCGCGCGGCGTATGTCGACCGCGTTCGCCGCATCCGCGAGGCGATCGCCCGCGGGGACGTCTACCAGGTGACCCTGTCCCGGCTGCTCAGCGCGCCGTACGCCACGCCGGAGCACCTCGACGCGCTTGCTGCCGCGCTGGCCACTGGCAACCCGGCGCCGTACGCCGCGGCCGTGCAGCTGCCCGACCACGGCGTCCACGTGGTCAGCGCGTCACCGGAGGTGTACCTGCAGTGTGAGGGCGACACGGTCCGCTCGCGGCCGATCAAGGGCACCGCCCGGACGCCGGAGGGCATGCTCGACAAGGACGTCGCCGAGAACGTGATGATCACCGACCTGGTCCGCAACGACCTCGGGATCGTGGCCGACGTCGGGACGGTGACGGTGCCGGAGCTCTGCGCGTACGAGCAGCACCCCGGGCTCGTCCACCTCGTCTCCACGGTCGAGGCCCGGCTGCGGCCGGGAGCCGGCTGGGCCGACCTGCTCGCCGCGACGTTCCCGCCGGGATCGGTCTCCGGCGCGCCGAAGTCAAGCGCCCTCGAGCTGATCCGGGCGCTGGAGCCCACCCCGCGGGGAGCGCACTGCGGCGCCGTGGGCTGGGTCGACGCGGCCACCCGTACGGGCACGCTCGCCGTGGCCATCCGTACCTTCGAGTGGGTCGAAGGACGGCTCGTGCTCGGTGTCGGCGCGGGCATCACCTGGGGCAGCGACCCCGAGGGCGAGTGGGCCGAGACCGAGCTCAAGGCCGCGCGGCTGCTCGAGGTGGCCTCGTCGTGAGGGGGACGTCATGACCGTCTGGGTGAACGGCGAGCTGGTCGGCGACGGGCCGGCGGTGCGCGCGGACGACCACGGGTTCACCGTGGGCGACGGGGTCTTCGAGACGATGAAGGTCGTCGGCGGACGGCCGTTCGCGCTCAGCCGGCACCTGCGCCGGCTCGCGCACTCGGGCGACGGGCTGGGTCTCGACGTCGACATGCGGTCGGTGCTGGCCGGGATCGACGCGGTGCTGGCGACTCATCCGGCCGACGAGCCGGCGCGCCTGCGGGTGACGGTCACCGGCGGTCCGGCCCCGTTCGGCTCCTCGCGCGGCGCGGCGGCGCCGACGGTCGTCGTCGCACTCGTCCCGTTGAGCCCCTGGCCGGACGCCACCGTGGCGGTCACCGTGCCGTGGTGCCGCAACGAGCGGGCGGCGACGGCGGGGCTGAAGACGACCTCGTACGCCGACAACGTCGTCGCGTTGGCGTACGCGCACGAGCGGGGTGCCGACGAGGCGCTGTTCCCGAACACAGCGGGCCAGCTGTGCGAGGGGACGGGCAGCAACGTGTTCGTCGCGGTGGGCGGGCGGCTGCTCACGCCGCCGCTGTCCAGCGGGTGCCTCGGCGGGATCACCCGGGAGCTGCTCCTGGAGTGGCTGCCCGAGGCCGACGAGCAGCCGCTACCCATGCAGGTGCTGGCCGAGGCCGACGAGGTCTTCCTCACGTCGTCGACGCGGGACGTCCAGCCGGTCGCGCGGGTGGACGGGCGGGAACTGCCCGGCACGGCCGGGCCGCTGACCAGGCGTGCCGGGAAGCTGTTCGCCGAGCGGGCGGCGCAGCGCGCCGACCCGTGACCGGGCCTCAGACCTCCGGCTCGCTCCAGAGCAGCAGCGCCAACTCGGCGTCGACGTCGACGTAGTCGCTTTCGCTGCCGGTCGGCACGGCCGCGTAGGTCTGGGTGAGGAACTCGACGAGGTCCGTCAGCGGGATCTCGAACAGCGCCCGGCCGGACGGGCTCGACAGCGACAGGCACACCACTGCACGGCCACCGGACTGCGACGGCCACACCTGCACGTCACCCTCGCCCACGGGCCGGGTCACCCCGTCGGTGAGCAGCTGCCGGGCGAAGGTCCACTCGACGACGTCGCTGGCGCCGGTGTGGAACGCCATGTCGATCGCGTACGGGTCGGTGCCCTCGTAACGGACGTCGGCCAGCACCGGCAGCGAGGCGTTCCCCGGCACGACGAGCCGCAGCTCCAGCTGGGTCGTGACCGTCTGGGGGCGGGTGCTCATGTGGGGTGGCCTTCCTCGCGTCTCGTCCATGGCGTGACGTCGTTGTCGCCTCAGTAACGAGGGTGCCCAGCCAACGGTGACGCGTAACCCCAGGTGAGTCCCGAAAGAGGCCGCATGCCGGACATTCCGGACCGGTCATCCGGGTGATCCGGGCGCGCCCACCGAGGCTGTACAGTGGCGGCACTCCGGGCGATTAGCTCAGCGGGAGAGCACTGCCTTCACACGGCAGGGGTCACTGGTTCGATCCCAGTATCGCC